>CAKAHO010000001.1 GCA_916439115.1 uncultured Prevotella sp. | reverse complement strand
CATGCAATATATAAGAGTTTAGGGGCTAAAAAGCTTATCTTTTAGGAGGTAAAACACCATCTTTTACATCTTAAAAAAGAAACTATTTGTTTTGTAAATATTTGATATTAAGATGGTTAAGGTAAAATGTTGCTTTTTAATACCCTTTAAAAAAATAGCGTTAAAAACAAGCCCTTTTTACCCTTTCGTTTGTATGAGTTGAAAATGTTGAAGTTATGAAGAAAAGAAAAAGCACACCTATTCTTCTATTTTTCCAATTCACTAAAAACAAACAACCATAAGCTCGTGTAACAGCCGTATATAACCAGTGGTAATAATCGTCGGTAAGCATTTCTTCGGTAATATATCCTTGGTCTATAAACACAGAATGCCATTGTCCGCCTTGTGCTTTATGGCAAGTAACAGCATAAGCAAACTTAATTTGCAACGCATTAAAGTGTGCATCGGCTCTCACTTGCTTCCATTTTTTTCGTTTTTAAGGTTCACATCTCCGTAGTCGGCAAGTACCCCATTATATAACATTTCGTTTTTGTTCTTTTGGTTAAAGTGGGTGTATCTGTGTACAAACAATCTAACACCACAGTGGCATTTAGTTCGTAGTTGTCGTAGTCAATCATTTTGCAACACAACGTCTGCAAAAGCGTAAACCATACAAATCTCTTTTTGTTTTTTTCACCTTCTTAATAATAGCCCTATCTCCATTTGCAACAAAAGAAAAAGGCGCTCGTTGTTGCTCCGTCCAGTAGTAATTGTTCTTTACTACCATTACAATATCTCCCGAACACAATTCTTCTTCACGCTCTAACACCCTGTTTCTAATGCCCTCATTGTACACCTTTGCTCGTGCATTACTTCGTGTTATCACCATGGTTTCGTCTACACCCACATTGTTATAACAACTTATAAGTGCTTTCGATTAAGTCTTCTCCCGTAACAATTTTTACATCGTTAAAAGCCTTTTTAACGTGATAGGAACAGGCAAACCAAAACACTGTTCCTTAATGATTTCTTTAATAAGGGTGGCATGATGCAATATTCCACTTTTGTTTTTTTGGCGTAACACTTGGTTGAGTGTGGCTTGAAACATATAAAGATGATAGCTTTCGAGCGTGTAAATGTCGAGTGCAGGAGAGTTTGTTTCGCCAATAGGAGGTAGCTGCGAACTGTCGCCAATAAGTAATAATCTGCAATTGTTTTTGATTGTAAACATACGAAATAAGGTCGTTAAGCAAACAACCACTTCCGAACAAACTTGTAGTGTTTGTTTCGTTAGAAATCATCGACGCCTCGTCTACAATAAATAGCGTGTCTTTATGCAGATTATCGTTTTAGATTAAAAAGACGTGTTTAAGCCCGAAAAAAACTTTTTTTGTCGGTATATTTTTTTCGATGAATAGTAAATGCCGTTTGTTCGCTATTTGTGGCTAAAATTTTTAGCCGCTCTACCAGTGGGTGCCATTAAAATTACCTTTTTGTTTAAAGTGTAAAAGCGTTTTAACGATGGCACAAGCCAAAAGCTGTTTTGCCCGTACCTGCACTTCCTGTTAGCACCATAGCACTTCTGTTATCGCGATGAACCATAAAAAGAAGCAAATATTTCGATAGCATTGTGTTGGTCGGAAGTAGGAGTAAAGCCCAACGAACGTTCTATTTGGTATGTTATTTCTTGTGTTATCATTGATTATTGAAAAACTATTTTGTATTTTTTTGCATGAGGGCTTTTTTTACCACTATATAAAAGGTGTGAGCTATGAAATATCCTTTAAATAAAGTGTTAAGTGCGCACAAATAGTAGAACAAAGATAACCAAAAGTTTCTATTTATTATGTGTATGAGCCTATAAAGGTGCGATACGAAGTGTCAAAAATATGAAAATAAATCATAACCATGTGCTTTTTGCATTGGCTTGCGTGTTGTTTGTGCTGTGTTGGTTGAGCATAACAGGCAAAATAAGTAAACTTCCCAAGTGGCAAAAAAACAAACTGTGGACAGCATAGAGTTGCCCATGGATAGCGTAGAACAACGTCTTATGCCCACTGTTGCACCTTAGTTAAATCGTCTTTTACACCTCTTTATATTGTTTTCTACATGGAACAAAAATAAACCTATTTCTTCTTTTTAAAAATTCACGTTTTGTTTTTTTCGTATTGGTGCAAACACCCTTTCGTTTGCAACTCTGCAAAGGCGAAAAACCACGATAGCTTTGTTTATGAGCCTTACACGGTGCATAGTGGCATTTCAATGTCGGCCAATTTGCGCAGAGCCTTTAAGGAAAAATGCACTTCTTAGCTCAGGTATTAAGCGAGCATGGGTGTTTTTAGATACGCCCGTTGTTATGGTTCCGTTAGAAGAATTTGTGGTTTCAAGAAAAGAAGTGTTATATAATAGCGTTACAACGAGCAACAATGGAGTAGAAATATTGCATCATGTAATGCCCGAAGTGAATGCTGTGGCACTCTTTCCGATAAATAAAGACCTTAAATTGGTGCTTACAGATAATATTGAAGATGTGCGTTTTGCTCCTGTTATGCGCTCTGTTTGGCGTTATATGCACCGCCGTAGTTTTACAGGAATGCGTAAAAAAACTGTTTGTTTACTTTCATGATAAGAAGATAGATATATTTTGTTTTTAACAAAAATCGTTTTAAATTTACGAATAGTTTCGATGTGTCGCATTCTACAAGATGCCGTTTATTTTATGATGCATGTTTGGCAATTGATGGGTTATGATGTGAAAAAAATGACGAACTATTTATGATGGGAAAGATAGAAAACCCACAACTTTATGTTGATAACTTGCAACGCTATATAAATAAGGTGTATGTTATTAACCCTCACAGCAGAATTTAATAGACACCCTATAACACAAGTTAAAGGAATGTCGTTAGACCTCATTATTCACTTTATAAAAAGATGATATGCGCATAATAACAGGATTATATAAGGGTAGACACTTTGATATTCCACGTTCGTTTAAAGCCCGTCCCACGACAGACTTTGCTAAAGAAAAACATCTTTAACGTGTTAAATGGCTACTTAGATTTTAGTGATGTAAATGCCTTAGACTTGTTTTCGGGAACAGGAAGTATATCTCTCGAATTGTTATCGCGTGGCTGTAAACAAGTGGTGAGTGTAGAGTTAGACCGTGAACACCACGCTTTTATACGTCAGTGTGTAACAAAATTGGGGGTAGACAATTGCTTTTTGGTGAAAGGAGACGTGTTTAAGTTTATTAAATCGTGCCGTCAACAATTTCAATTTATATTTGCTGACCCTCCATACACATTGCCTAACTTGGCAGAAATACCATCTATTATATTTGAAAAAGACTTTTTAGAAGAGGGAGGAATATTGGTGTTAGAACACGGAAAACATAATAATTTTTCTGAAAATCCTTACTTTTTAGAGCATAGAGCTTATGGAAGTGTAAATTTTTCGTTGTTTAGAAAGCCTAAAAAGGTGGATACAGACGAATAAAAAAAGAAAAGAAAGTGGCATTTGCACACTTTCTTTTTTTGTTTTTATTTTATAACAATGGCGATAATAAACGCACTATTCCTTGCCATAAATGAGCGATAAAAAGAGTAGCGACGGCTCTTTTTACGCACTCAAAAGGTACGCTCTGTTGTAGGTCGAGCTCAAATATTTCTTTCATCTTCTTGGCATATTGCTCACTATAAATAAAAAAATATTCGATTCGAAATTGTTCTCGAAACTGCGAAAATCTATATTCGTGCTACCTACCGAACACAAACTATCGTCGCACACAAGCAGTTTTGAATGATTAAAACCAGCTGTATAACAAAACACTTTTATACCCGAATGAAGGGCTTCTTCCATGTAAGAAAGAGATGCACGGTGTACTATTTTACTGTCGGTTTTTAAGGGAATAATTAGTTGAACATCTACTCCAGAAAGCGAAGCTATACGTAGTGCCGACATAAAAGGCTCGGTAGGAAGAAAGTAGGGTGTTTCTATATACACATATTTCTTTGCTTCTAACAATACACGAATGTAGCCCTGCATAATGTCGGGATAAGCTGCAATAGGACTACTTGTTACAACTTGCGCCACACAGTTGTTGTTAATGGTGTGAGATAGGGTAGGGTATAAACTGTTGTCGTTAAGTAGTTCCCCACTAACAAAGTGCCAATCTATCAAAAAAGCTCGTTGAATGCCATACACAGCCCCACCAGTTATGCGCAAATGGGTATCTCTCCATGCTCTTTTAGGTGTGCCTTTAATGTATCTAAGTGCAATATTCATGCCCCCAATAAAGCTCGTTTTACCATCTATAATACACAGCTTACGGTGATTTCGGTAGTTAATTTTTCTACTTAAAAGCAGGAAAACGCACGGGCATAAACGCATATATCATAACTCCTGCTTGCTCCATACGAGTCCAGAAAGCGTTTTTTACCTTCCAACAGCCCACATCATCGTATATAACACGCACCTTCACACCTTGTTTTGCCTTATCTATTAGTGCATCGGCAATAAGATTTCCTAAGGCATCATCTTCAAAAATATAGCTTAAAAGGTGAATGTGTTGGGTAGATTGTCCTATTTCTTTTAAAAGATATAAGAAGAACTGATAGCCAGAAGTGTAAACTTCTATGTTGTTATCTTTAAACGGAAAAAGCCATGTTTTGCTGTTGAAAAAGATAAATGAGCCTGCTATATTGAGGTGGAAGAGTGAGATTTTGTTGCTCATTATATTCGAACATGGTTTGTTTGGTTAGTTTATCTAAACTCTTTTTTTACTAATAGAACGGTCTTTTTCTACTATTTTCTCCAAAGAAAAAATAAAGAATAAAGCCCACTATTGGCAAAAAAATGAGCATCATGAGCCAAGCCAATGTTTTGGTAGGTTGTCTATTTTCCATTAAAAGAGTTATGCAAGTGGTTACAATTGTAATGGCATATAGCACTAAAAAGAAACATATCTGTGTAGGGTCATATCCTAAAAATCTTCCCTAAAAAAATGTCTGTTTTGTTATCTTATGGTTATACAAATATACATATATTTTTGATAAAATATGCGTCAATAACGAATGAAATGTTTATTGATGATTAGATTGTAAAAATATAAATTCTATAAATAGTTGTCTTACCAAAACCATGGTTGTCTGTGTTTTGTAGATGGGGTATTACATTGAGTCTTTCTTCTTTTATCATTAGTATATATTGTTATTTTTGCTATCTTTTGCAAGATATAATATGATTTCTTATAGATTTTTAAGTGGGACATATTTATTATGTAAGAATTGAGAAAAAAACAAAAATATGTTTTTGCAGAGTTACAAATGTTATAAAAGGTGTAGACAATTATTCATGTAAGTAAAATTACTAAACATTGTGATCACAATGAATAAGTAAACGTGATTTTTTTATATAAATAATGAAATAATGATAATAAATAAAGCTTGTAAAAATTCTTTGATATGGTTTCTTGTAGTTTAGTTTGTAAATATTATGAACTAATATCATTTCTTTATTCTACTATAAAAACCATATAAATATAAAGCAGAGAAATATCAAAATACATTCTTAAAAAAACACGTCTTCTATTAAAGAGCGTGATTTGATGAATGAAAAAAATAAATAGAACGATTTATATTTTTTTGGACAGGAGATAATGAAATAACTCCCAATAGATTAAAAAGGAATAGAGTCTTTACAAAAGAATTGTGGAGTGAAAGTTCAGCTTATTACACCTAATAATTTAAATGATTATATCGTAAAAGACGATCCGGCTTCCAGAAGCTTATAATTATTTGTCTCTTGTTCATAAAGCAGATTACTTACGAACATACTTTATGTATCATTATGGAGGAGGCTATGCGGATATTAAAAGGTATCAGTATTCTTGGAAGGAAGCCTTTGAACAACTTGAAAATAGTGATGCTTATGCACTTGGTTATAACGAAGTGGGTTGGTGGGGAGTAGCAAATCAAACTGTGAAAGAAAGACTTTTAAAATTTGAACTTTGGGTATATTGGAGACATCTAATAGGGAATGGAGCTTATATCTGTCGTCCTTATACTAAATTTACAACAGAATGGTATGCAGAAACGAAGAGGAGAGTGATTGAAAAAACAGATGTTTTAAAAGAAAATCCTGCAACTGACCCTTTTGGAACAAATAAAAATTATCCAATAGAGTGGTCTTATATCTTAGGAGGAGTATTTCATCCTTTGTGTTTAAAAGTACCATAAACGCTTAATAGCGAATGACATTATTAAACCAATAATTAGTAATTATAGATAAAGCTCATAGCAATGTGTTTTTATTTCACAATATAATATGGCTTTTAAAAGCGCAAAAAAATATCTCCAAAGACAATTAGAACCATCTTTGGAGGTATTTTTGTAAAAGGGAATAAAACGTTTATTCTTCAGTTTGTTCGTTGCTTAAAAGCTCTTCAAAATCGGTAAATCCGTTTTTTTATTAAAATGTTATAGTATTTAAAACTTCTTAATGAATAAAGTTTAGTGTATAATATCTTTCGTTTCAATATGGTTAAATACTAATTTCGATATTTTTTTACTCTCTTATTGCTTTTAATTGCATATATAGAAGGTTTTTGTTATCTTTGCAAAAGATGGTGCTGTTTCTTGTATATTTAAAGTATAACAAATAATATAAAAAGTAGAACGAATACGAGAATGCTTCTTTGTAAATTCAAAGGTATAAAGTGTACAAGAACAAAGTGAGATAAAGAAATATTTTTTTCAGTGAATATAGAATACTTTGATAAACATACTATTTAAAACTGTTTTTGTATTTAAGGAAGAGTGTAGTTATGATAAAGAAAAATACTATCAGCATGCTTTGGTAAATTATATTATAATGTAGCTTGCACTTATCGACAGATAAGAACATTTCTTTGTTCTATTATAAAAACCTTATCAATATAAAGAGGAAAGATATCAAAAATTCATTCTTAAAAGAATTCTTGTTTTATTAAAGAACGTGAATTATTAAAATGAGAAAGTTGATAGAGTGATTTATATTTTTTTGGACAGGACATAATGAAATAACTCCCAATAGATTGAAGGGAATAGAGTCTTTAAAAAAAGAATAGTGGTGTGAGGGTTCAGCTTATTACCCCTAATAATTTAAATGATTATATTGTAAAAGATGACCCTCTTCCAGAAAGCTTATAATTATTTATCTCTCGTTCACAAAGCTGATTATTTACGAACTTACTTTATGTACCATTACGGAGGCGGTTATGCGGATATTAAATTGTATAAACATTCTTGGATAGAAAGCCTTTGAGCAACTTGAAAATAGTGATGCTTATGCACTTGGTTATAACGAAGTGGGTTGGTGGGGAGTAGCAAAATCAAACTGTGAAAGAAAAGACTTTTAAAAATTTGAACTTTGGGTATATTGGAGACATCTAATAGGGAATGGAGCTTATATCTGTCGTCCTTATACTAAATTTACAACAGAATGGTATGCAGAAACGAAGAGGAGAGTGATTGAAAAAAACAGATGTTTTAAAAAGAAAATCCTGCAACTGACCCTTTTTGGAACAAATGAAAATTATCCTATTGAGTGGTCTTATCTTTTTAGGAGGAGTGTTTCATCCCTTATGTTTAAAAATATCACAAACGATTATTGTCGAATAATAATATAAAACCGAAGTTTAAAGGTTACAGATAGTTATCACTCAAGAAGAAAAAAAGTATACAAAGTACATGAAAAATAATAAAGAAGATATGGCAACAAATACGTTGCGCTTATTTATATTGGTGTAGAAATGCATTACTAATAAATGCCTATGTTGATGATGATACTTGGACAGGTGTTAGACATAGTAATTGGGGAGATGATTTAAATTATTATTTTATAAACTATCTTACCAAACGTCCTATTGTTTTTTTACATCGCTTTTGGTTGGCAAAGAAGTTGAATTTTAGAAACTATCTTTGTATTGGTACACTCTTAGACGCTGTAAACTATTCTACACAGTGGTGTGGGGTACAGGCGTATCGGGTAAAGACAGACTATTTACCATTCCAAACGAAATTTGTTCTGTACGTGGTAAAAAAACTATTGAGTTTTTGCAACAAAAGAATATGCCGTATCCATCGCTAATAGGTGATCCTGCCCTTATTCTTCCTCTTTTTTATCAACCAAGAAATAAAGAAAAGAAATATAAGTTAGGCATTATCCCTCACGTAATTGACCTTAAACATCCTATAATAAAACAAATTCAATCTGAAAAATAGTACTGAAGTGCTTATAATAGACTTATCTAAGTTTGATAAATGGACAGATATTATTGACCAAATTTACAGTTGTGAATGCATTGTTTCAAGTTCTTTACACGGACTTATTACATCTGATACTTATGGGATTCCTAACTGCTGGATTGAATTATCGGGTAAGATTTCAGGAGGATATTTTAAGTTCTACGACTATCTTCATCAGTAAATAGAATCTTCAATGGCCCTATTACTATGCACAATGATATTAGTAAAATTATAGAGGAATGTAGACAATGGGTACAACCTACAATTAGTTATAATGATATCTTAAAAAAAGTTGCCCATTTAAGATAAAAAAGCAGCACAAGTGATTTCTCTATAAGTTTAGAACCAATTAGAAGCAATATATTTAAAATATAAGAATGCAAGCATCAGACAAGACACATAGAATAGCCAAGAATACAATTATTTTTGTATATAAGAATGATTGTAATGATATTCATTGGACTATTTACAAGTAGAGTAATTCTTAATACATTGGGGGTTGAGAATTATGGAATCTATAACGTTGTAGGTGGAATTGTTGCAATGTTTGGAATCATAACCTCTTCTCTTTCATCGTCGATTAGTAGGTTTATTACGGTAGAATTAGGAACCAATAACATTGAACGTTTAAAAAATATTTTCTACTTCGGTTACAGTGCAACTTATTATCTCAGTTATAATTGTTATTTTTAATTGAGATAATTGGACTGTAGTTTCTCCATAACAAAATAAATATACCCACAGAACGACTCGATGAGCTACTTTTTGTTATGCATTGTTCTGTCATAACATTTGCAGTTTCACTTAATACTATGCCTTACAATGCTACTATTATAGCACATGAAAAAGATGGGGATTTTTTTCTTATATTACCCTACTTGATGCTATTTTGAAACTTGCTGTGGTGTATTTACTATATGTCTCTCCATTTGATAAGCTCGAAACTTATGCCGTTTTACTTTTGTTAGTGAGTGTGATTGTTCAGCTTATACAATTTATTTATTGCAGAAGACAGTTTCAGGAATGTCGCTTTTCATGGTTATTAGACAAACAGCTCCTCAAAGAAATGTCTTCATTCTCTGGTTGGAGTTTTGCAGGAAATGCCTCGTATATAATCAATACTCAAGGAATCAACCTACTTATAAATATCTTCTTTGGAGTAACAATCAATGCGGCAAGAGGAATAGCAACACAGGTTGATACCATGATTCAAGGATTTGTAAATAATTTTACAACAGCAATGAATCCGCAAATAATGAAATCTTATGCCACAAAAGATTTGAAATACATGCACCAACTGATTATATCAGGCTCAAAATTTGCTTATTTCTTAATGTTATTTTTTTGCCATCCCGATATGTTTAGAAACAAACTTTATACTTACTTTGTGGCTAAAAACAAGTTCCAGAATACTCAGTTTCTTTTGTGCGTTTAGCTCTACTTACGAGTATGATGACGGCTTTAGGAAGCACATTAACAACATCACAAAGTGCAACTGGACATATAAAAATATTCTTCAATGGTGACAAGTTTTCTTACATTCTTAGATTTTCCTCTGTCTTATTTTGTGTTTAAGATTGGATATTCTCCCACCTCGTGTTATATTGTTCATTTCATATTATACTCATTATTGCAGTTTTTGAAAAATATTTTTTTAGTAAAGAATTATATAGAATTATCTGTAAAATTATATTTAAAGGAAGTATTTCTAAAAAGTTTTCTTAGTCTCTATAGTTGCTTTTTATTCTTCCTTATTTAATATATATAATCTTAGACTCATCATTTCTACGACTTTTTATTCGTTATAACTATGAGTGCTATTTCTACTCTTGTTTCTATATATTTATTAGGTCTAACAAGTGTAGAAAAAAACATCTAATTATAAATATTATAAAAAAAGAGATTTACACACAAGAAATAAGAAATGCAAACAAATTCAAATAAGCAACTTATAGAAAAATCCCACACTATCTATTATTGTTCCTGTTTACAATGGTTCTAAATATTTAAGAGAAACTATTAAGAGTTTTTTTATTGCAACCTTGTAAAGATTTTTGAATTAATACTTATTGATGATGGGTCTACTGATAATTCTCTTGAAATATGTAAAGAATTTCAAGGACCTAATTTAAGAATCGAGACCCAAAAATAATTTAGGAGTCTCAAAAAAACTCGTAATAAAGGAATTGAAATTTCACGAGGAAAAAAATTATCATATTCTCAGACCAAGATGATATGATAAAGAAAAGAATTCTATACAGAAGAAATGAGAGATAAGATATTAAATCTTTTCAAAGAAGGTATAGAAGTAATTCTTCCGGGGTGTTATCCTGCCAACCATAACCTAACAACCATTCTATTCAGAACTATAGAAAACCAAAGAAAAGGGATATTTTCAGGTAAAGACAGTTATTATTCGTTAAATACGACATGTTGTTTTCATGCGAACATATACAATAGAACTCTATTTGAAATTGATGAAGAGGCCAATAGAGAGGTACGTTTCTTTCCTATTCCTATTGATATTGAAACGACTTTCAGATATATGTCCCAATATGCTGCAAAGAAATTATGCTACTCTGATGAGTTTTCTTTTAGTATATTGCGTGTAAATTCTAATTCCGTTTCGTCTAATTGGAAATGGGAAAAAGTATTTCCTGCTAAAGTTGAGCTTTCTATGACCTTATAAATTGGCAGAAAAAGATTTTTATCCCGAAGATTCTAAGGCTATTGGTGATTGTACAAATAAGTTTATTGAAATTATTAATGAAATGATTTTTTTCTATAGAAAAGAAAAAAACTAGATATAAAACAAACTTAGAAAAAAATTGTTACAGAAAGTAGCTATTTCACCTTCTTAGAGGGTATTATAAATAAGGATAAAGAAAGCTACAAAAAAATATCAATTCTTATATCTAACCCTGAAGAATTTAAACCGATCAAAGATGTTTCAACATTTAGGAAGATTGCAAGATATAGATATTCTCTTTATAAGGCAATACATACTTATTTTTAATAAAAATAAATCCTAGCATACTTATCCACGAAAAATATTATAAAAATCCAGGACAAGATAAATAATAAGTTTTATATACTATAATACAAAAAAATATAATAGGATTATCCTTATTGCAAAAGGATTCACCCATTAAGAGGCTTTAAATTATTATACGCTTGTCTCACATTCTCCTATATTCGCAAATATAATTCATTCAATATGTCTCAATTCGTATCCATAATTATTCCTGTGTATAATGCAAAAGAGCACGCTCTGCAAATGTTTGGATAGTATATTAACGCAAGACTTTAATAACTATGAAATTATTTTAGTGAATGATGGAAGTAAAGACTCTTCTTTGGATATATGCAAAGAATATCTTTCTAAATATAATAATATTTTTGTTTTCAACCAAAAATAATGCGGGTGTAAGCACTGCTCGCAATGCAGGTTTAGATGTAGCAAAAAGGAGATTGGATTACATTTATTGATTCTGATGATTATATTGAAGATGGGTATTTTTAGTTGTTTAAATATTTATAATGAAGACCTCATTATTCTAAATAGTAAAAACTCTCTCTTTATCTGGTGATATTGGTGATAGTATTTTTTTAGTAAAACCGATAATCAATTACACAAAAAGAGTAGTATCACTCATTTTATTTCTAATAATATTGACAATGCTCTTTTTTTCGCGCTCCTTGGGCAAAGTTCTATAAAAAAGAACTTATAAAAAGATATTCGATTTGATATTAATATGAAGGTTGGTGAAGACTCACATTTTATATTTAGATATCTTTGCAAGATCAAATCGATACGATATATAGGAAATGAAGCTAACTATATAATACGCCTATCTGAACAAGAATCAAATGTAAAATATTCTTCTTCTATTGATTATTGTATTGAGTCGCTAAAAAGTTGTTTCAAGCATATCGTCAATTACAAGGCATCTATCAATCTCCAATAAAGGTTTTATTTCTTATTTAGGATATTTTAAATTCATTTGTAGAGATGAAAGAAATAAGAATCCTAAAAAAATGGTGGAAGAATAAATATGTAAAGAGATGTATCAATTTACTTGGAAATACTTATCTTTGTCACAAAAAGTAAAAATATTTTATACTCTCAATTATTTAGAAGCACTTTAAACTCATAATATGTCAGTTGCAATATCAATCATTGTTCCAATTTATAAGGTAGAAAAAAACATTAAGAAAAAGCCTTAGATAGCATCTTATCACAAACCTTTACTAACTATGAGTTGATTTTAGTTAATGATGGTTCGCCCGACACTTGTCCTGCAATTTGTGATGAATATGTTGCAAAAAAACATGCGTATTAAGCTGATTAACAAAGAAAATGGAGGATTAAGTTCCGCACGTAATGCAGGATTAGCCGTGGCACAAGGGGAATATACTATATTTGTTGACCCAGATGATTATGTTGATGCAGAGGGATTAGATGAGTTATACGCTACAGCTATAAAAAGAAAATGCAGACATCACAATTTGTGATTTATACCAAGAAGACGAGTATTCACGTAAATATTTACACCAAAAAGCCAACTTCTCTTGAGTCGTCTCAGGTGCTAAAAGATTTATTTTATCATATCGAAGGATTCACGGTGAATAAACTTATTCGTCGTTCTTTATATACTGAATTAGGTATTAGCTACCCCAATAATATTTATGGTTGCGAAGATCAGTATGTTATGGCTCAGTTCCTAAGCACGATTTAAAAAAATAGCTTATTGTCCAGTGGCGTTCTATCATTATATGTATAACGAAAATTCTTTAAGTCGATATTATGACAATAAGACTTATGAAATGGATAAAGAGATACTTAGAATGTTTACAACTTTGTTAAAAGATACTTCTGTTTTGCAAGATGCTTATGCCTATATGTATAATGCTATATTTACAAGAGCATTTTGGTTCGGAGGAAAATATTTTACTTCTAAAGAGTTCAAACAAGAGTTTAGTAGTTACAAAGCAATCGTCCCTCAATTCAATGAGCCATCTATTGTAAAAAGACTAATGCTTCTTGCATGTAATGGGCATTATAGAATGGCTCATAAAATACTTGTCACTTTATTTCACATTAAACGCACTTTCAAAAAAATAAGATAGAAATATGATTCCAAAAAGTTATTCATTACTGTTGGTTTGGAAGAAATCCACTCCCTCCATTAGCTGTTAAATGTATAGAATCTTGGAAGAAATATCTTCCAGATTACGAAATAAAAGAATGGAATGAAGATAATTTCGATGTGTACACTAATCAATATACCACCGAAGCATATCAAGCAAAGAAATATGCTTATGTAAGTGATTATGCACGTTTTTGGGCTCTTTATAATGAAGGCGGAGTTTATTTTGATATCGATGTAGAAGTAATAAAACCCTTAGATGACCTCATTTCTAAAAGGCTCTTTTATGGGATGCGAGAAAGATGGAGATGGTGCATACACTTATCCTGAGGTTGCTCCTGGACTAATTGTTGGTTGCGAACCTTATCATCCTATAATAAAAGAGTTGTTTTCTATTTATGAAGGATTTTCTTTTACTCAAGAGAACCCTGATGCTAGTACAGGATTATATAAAAACAGTTGTAGCTTATACGACAGAAACTTTAGTGAAACATGGTTTAACAACAGCCAAAGGAATCCAGAAAGTGGACGGTATTACTATCTATCCTAAAGAATATTTCAATCCTTTAGAACATATTAATCAGCTTAAGTTAACTGATAATACACGTACAATTCATCATTATGCTGGAACTTGGATGCCTATCAAATATAAGTTTATACGTGCCTTGATACGTATGATAGGGACCTAATTTGTACAGAATAATACTTAAATTAAAAAAATAAGAAGATAGAATATGTTTATCTATATTAGCCTTGCTTTGGTTTTAGGTTTAAATGCAATCCAAGAATTTGGTAACCGTTCTAAGAAAGATAATCAACTTTTTCAACATTGGATTATTTCTTATTCTCCTTGTATCAGGTTTTAGATATTGGCATGGAGATTATGGTACTTACGAGGTAGCTTATAATCAAGGAGTAGATGTAGGGGAGATTGGGGATACTATCAAAATACAATTATTGGGGAAAAGGGCTTGGTTTATCTTTTCAAACATTTGTATTTTTTTAATAACCCTTTTTGCTATTTATTCTTATAAAAAGATTTTTTTAGTATCAATAATTTCCCTAATTTTTTTGTTTAGCAGTTATATTAGGTAAGATTTTTTTACTTTATATGCCATGTCTGGGATAAGACAATTTCTTGCAATGGCAGTGGCATGGTGGGCGATAAAGATTTTATTAGAAAAAAAGAAATTTGACGATATTTATTATCATGATAGGTATTTCTTACTCTCTACACGCCAGTGCTTTAATTGTTTTTGCCTGGCTTATTGTTTTTATAAAAGAAAGTTTAGCTATATAACAGCCCTTATCATTATAGTTGTTTCTTTAATTATAAGTTATGCATCAGCAACATTCTTTTCTGTGTCTATGGATGCTAGTAATTTAATAAATACACGCTTAGGTAATTATGTCATTAAAAACATCAGTAGGAGATACCATGAATTATCTTAATTATGTAGAGAATTTTTTTATTTTTATTTCTTTCACTTCTTGCGAGAAAAAGAAGCAGTAAAGAAAAATACCCTACTATGATTTCTTTTTTTGTACTTGTTTATAATATATTGTAGTTTTTTTAATAGCAGGTTCAAATATTGGAATAATTAAGCGTTTAAGAGATTATTACGTTATTTCTTATGGTTTCATTCTGCCTGGAATATTCTATTTGTCTAAAGAAAAAAACTAATTCAGCAAATAATTCGATTATTATTTGTTGTTTATTTTATATTCTTATTCTTTAGGGTCCTTAAGCATTTACGATAGTGCTTTAAAAGAAAATTACTATGGAAGAATGGTACCTTACCATAGTATATTAGATATGCCATAACATGAAAAATATTATATATAGTTTCCCACCTTCGAAAGGGAGGACCAACTGATGTTCTCTACAATATTTGTAGTTATATAATTCAGCGAACAAATGTTCTTATCGTATGTCTTCGCAAAGAAACTCATAATAGCGACATTCAAAGATTTAAAAGAACTTGGTGCTACAATTGTTTCTCTCAATAATTCTTACTTTAAGTACGAATTTTGTTATCAAAAAGATAGGAAAGACTATACAACAAATGATAGAAAATGAGAATGTAAATATAGTGCATTGTCATGGTTATCATCCCGTATTAGTCGGTTCAAAAACTAAAAAAAGTTAGAGTGATTTCAACCTTACATAATAGAGCTAACGAAGACTTTATTAATGTTTTTTTGGGAATATTGTGGGAAGATATATGTTGAGAAAGTATTATAAAAGCTCTCAATAAATTTAACCTCAACATCGCAGTTTCAAAAGAGTGCAGAAGAACTCTACAAGAAAAAAATCTCAAAAATGTCACTTATATAAATAATGGTATTAACACCAATATTTATCAGCCTGTTAATGTTCAAAGGATTGCAGAATTAAGACAAATATATAACATTCCACAAGATGCCACTATATTAGTCTCAACAGGACGTATAGAGCCAGAAAAACGAGTGGAATCTCTTATACAATGGTTCAATAGTGTTTCAACTACCAATAAGAACCTATTCTTAATAATTGTAGGTGATGGTAGCAAACTCGTAGAATGCAAAAGAATTAGCAAAGGACGCTAGTAATATTCTATTCACAGGTAGAATTAACAACGTTGTTAATTATTTTACAATTATCTGATTTCTATATTAGCAATTCGAAAAGTGAAGGTATGAGTATGGCTGTTTGCGAAGGGATTGCATGTGGATTGATACCAATTCTTTCAAGTATTCCATCACATCATGATGTTGGAGACGAGATTAACGCTCTTTTTTTGATGATATTGCAACTGTTAAGATACCAAGTCTTACATCAATAAACAAAGAAGTACTTCATAACTATATTTTTTAGAAATTTCTCTTGTATATCAATGTGCCATGCCTATGAGCAAGAATATGAATTATAAAAATCTTAATATTGTAACACCAATTTTTCAATTCGGTTTTGTAACAGAGATTAAGTTCTTACTATGAGTACAAAAATCGTTGAAGAATAAACTTATAGTAACTTTTAATGGACTCCTGTTAATGATGGCATCACTTGTGATACAGATGAACTTCTAGACTTAATAATTAAACTAAAAATATTACTACAAGAGTAATATATAAAACGGAGTAATATTGTAATTATAGAATAAGATAAAGGGGTAAAAATAGAAGAAGAACTAATTTAGAGCAAGCTGTCAAATGATGAATAATTATTACAAAATATCTCCAAAGATGATTTTTCACCATCTTTGGAGATATATTCTAAAAAGGAATAAAAACGTTTATTCTTCAGTTTGTTCGTTGCTTAAGAGCTCTTCAAAATCGATAAATCCATTTTTTATTAAGATGTTATACCATTGAATAAGCTTCTTAATGTCGCCATCGTGTACACGGTCGCGGTCGTAAGAAGGTAGCACTTGAGAGAAAAAGTCGTGCAATTCAGCCTTAGAAGCTTTTCTTATAATTGAATAAACACTCTTTATTACCTTCTTTTTCACCAAGATTTTTAAGTACCTTCCATAGAGCAATATCTTCAGAATCGGTGTACATTGCAATGTCTGCAAGGCTTGTTACTCGGTCGGTAGGAAAGACAGGTGTACGTTTTTTACTCTCGTCTAATATTTCAATAATTAGACCAGTGTTGCTACTTGATACTAATTTATACAATCCAGGTTTACCTGAAATAGCTAAAATTGTTTCCATATTCATTAAATTTATTCGTATTTTTTTATTTTTGTCTAATATATAATCTAATTGTGTGTCAATGTCTTTTTCTCCATCGTTTATAATGGTGAAAGTCGCTTTTTGAGCTTTTTCTTCTTGCAACATTTGCTTATTTATCCATGCCAATGCTTGTTCTTTAGATATATTATCTCGTTTAATTACTCTTTGTAAGCGCAGGTTTAGTGGAGCAATGACACATATAATTACATGGATAGGAGTTCGTTTATAAAAATTCACTCTCAAAAAGAATGGCACTTTCGAGCCAGTGTTGAGGACTGTTCTCAAACAGTTTTGCCACAACAGGGTGTACTATGTTGTTTAAAAGCCTGCGTGTTGTTAGTGTCTTTTAATAAGAATTGAGCGATATAGCGTTTGTTTAGTTGTCCATGTTTATAGGCCTCTTTTCCGACTAATTCTGTTATTTGTTGCTTTAAGTCGTCATTATTTCTCATCAATAACTTAGCAGCCTCATCGCAATCGAAAACCTCAATTCCTCTTTTTAAGACTTTTGGCTACAAAACTTTTGCCTGCTCCAATACCACCTGTTAGAGCTATTGTTATGTTTTGCATATTTTTTTAAGTAAGATTTATGGTTGTTCCACTAAATAATCTACCATGTTTGTTTCTAAACGTACATTCGACACGCTGGTGGGATAACCTTTTAATGTAAGAGAACACTTGTCGCTTGTACCATTATGCGTAGAGTTATAGTCGGCCTCAACAATGAAATCGTTTGGTGAAACATTTCTATATAGCATTGCTCCAACAGAAAAGATAACCTTTACTCGTGAGGGAAAAGTGCGCAGTATTTTCCCGTTGGGTGTGTTGATAGCCTCTATTGGTACCTCAACACTTTCTTCTGTTAGTACATCGGGATATAATGAAATGCGCACAACATTAGGAACCATCTTTACACCTTTTATAGATTGCAATTTAACGGTTTGTGTTATTGAGTCTAAAAAGTTGGTTATGTGTAGGGGGTTCGGTACGTAAATGAGTTATTTTATCTAATAAATGTTTGTTTGCATAGATGGTGATAACCTCTGGTTGAAACCTTATTTGTGATAAATAGTAACCTTTTCCAGGTTTAACAAGGCCTGATAGTGCGATAGAAACCCTTTTAGAGAGTCCATAATTATAATAGAAATCTAATTTATCGGGCTTTATTGAAACAATCTTTGTAGAAGAAAACAGACTTTGAGATAATAACTTTTTGTATTTCAGAAGTAGCCACTAACCCCATATTTGTTTCTTTATTAGCATAAGAATCGAACTTAATGTAAATAGGTCTTAGCTTCTCTCCATACATATAATTGGCTAATATGAGCCCTTTATCGCGTAGAGTAACTTTTAAAGTGTCGATGGGTGGAGTGGTGATAATCACATTTTTAGGTGCATTTATAAAACTCCACGGGTATTGAGAGTTCTCTATCCCATGTTTCGTTTAATGCCATTAAGAGCCAAAAGAAAGCACTTAAAATAAAAAAAAACAAAAAAACAAGAAACTTCTTGTTGACCATTGCCAACAAAAGGTTTCTTGAATACGTTATTATGCTTTCTAAAAAAATCTTCATCAGTTACATTATGCCTTGTTAGAGGCTTGAGATGCCATGTCTGCAAACACGCTTGTTTTGTCTACAGTTAAAACAACACCTTTGCCTACTTCTACTTCTATGCGATTATTTTTCTAAGTCGATACGTTTCACTGTGCCATAGATGCCACCACCAACAACAACCTTTGTTCCTTCTTGGATTGAGTTTTGAAAGTTGCGAACTTCTTTTTGACGCTTTTGTTGTGGGCGTATCATGAAGAACCACATAATTACAAAGATGGCAACCATCATAAAAATGAAGCTTGTACTTCCACCTTTTTTTGTGCTGTTTGAGCAGCTAAAAAAACAACATGTTCATAGTGTTTAAATCTTAAAAATGTTTATATGTAATAATTTGTAAACTCTTTTTATTAATTTCTTATTATGCTATTGGGGCGTTAGAATTACTTCTTGTAACGTCTTTTTCTTTTCTTTTAGGATAGGCAAGAGGCTTTAAAAGTAAATTGTTTTCTGCCAAATAGCGTGCAATAGCATCTAACATACCGTTAATATAGCCTCCACTACGCGGTGTACTATAGAGTTTAGCTAAGTTTACATACTCGTTTATGGTTACACTTACAGGTATATTAGGGAATGTAAGCATTTCTGCGAGTGCTAATTGCATAATCACAATATCCATATACGCTAAGCGAGAAAAATCCCAATTTCGACTTGCATTACGCATATAGCTTTGATATTGGTCGGAATTTAGTATTGAAGCTTTTGAATACTTTTACGAGCGAAATCTTTTGTCTTCCTCATCTCTAAACTCAGGCAAAAGTTCTTGTTCTGCTCCATTTACTTGGTCGAATTTCTTAATAGTCTTAATAACAAAGGTGTCAACCACTTCTTTATCATCATTCCAATATAAGCTCTTTTCTTCTAAGACACTGTCAATATCTTGGTTTTCTTGGATTATTACCTTGTAAAGTTTCCGCCATAATTCTCTATCTGCTTCGTAAGTATTGTCAGATGATTGCATATAGTCTTGATAATATACAGACTCTTCAATCATGTTACATAAACGCCCTAACATATTCAATATCGTCTTTCCAAGTTTGTTTTTGGTTTTCCAAGAACGCATTAAGCATGTTATTACTTTCTAATTGCAATGCAAATTTGTTATTAACAAACTTTGTTGAGGGCTTTTTCAGAGCCTTCTCGGTTGGCACGTTGTGTAGCTATATCTACGCGCAAGCGTTCTTCTTGCGTTATAGTCACTATTAAAGATAGTAAATAATTATAAAGGTCGTATGCTTTCGAGATGCTAAACATTAACTCTTTTTCTGCATTTTCTATATTCTTATTACCATTTTAGATAATAAGCATAGGTCAGTTGTAAGACCTTTATTCTTATTAGTTCACGATTTATCATCTTTGTATGACTGTTTTATCTATGGATTATTAAACATGATATAAATGTGCTTTTAACCCGATACAAACTCAGAGAATAACTCTTTATTCTTTACCTTGCACAATGTTTTTGCAAAAAGTAGTTTTTTTCTTTTAACTTGCAAAAAGCTCTTCTTTTATATGTTTTTTTAAACAGTTTGATAGCTATTACAGAAAAAAAGTTATATCTTTGCACCGCTTTTTTTGTAGCACATCTATGCGGAGAAAACTCAGTGTGATGGCGAATTAAGCAATGTATTTTTAATAACAAACTTAATTTAGAGTAACACAAAATGAAAGAAATTAGTTTAGCAGGTCAGGTTCGTACCGACCTTGGAAAGAAGGCATCAAAGTTATTAAGAAAGAGGGTAACATTCCATGTAACCTTTATGGTCTTACTGTGAATGATGGTAAACCAGAAGCTTTTATCATTCTCTGTTTCTATGTCAGACCTTCGTAAAAATTATTTACACTCCTCACATCTATCTTATTAACTTAACTGTTGATGGTGTAACACGCAAAGCTGTGTTAAAAGAAATACAATTTCACCCTGTAACAGACGCAGTTCTTCATGTAGACTTTTTAGAAGTGAACGAAGAAAAGCCAGTTGTTATTGGTTTACCAGTGAAACTTGTAGGTCTTGCACAAGGTGTTAGAGATGGTGGTAGAATGAGTTTGTCATTACGTAAGATAAATGTTAAAGCTACATATCCTATGCTTCCTGAACATCTTGATGTAGATGTTACTGCATTAAAAGATAGGTAAGAGTATTAAGGTAGGGTGCGCTTAGCTACGAAGGTCTTGAACTTGTTACAGGTAAAGACGTTGTGGTTTGCTCTGTTAAGATGACACGTGCTGCGTCTATGGCTGCTCAAGCTGCAAAAGAAGGTAAGTAATTTGTAACTTACTTGATTCATAAAAAAGAACATCTTAATAAAAATATAGATGGAAAAAAATACTTAATTGTGGGACTGGGAAATCCAGGGAAAGAGTATGAAAAACACTCGCCACAATGCAGGTTTTTATGGTATTGGACGCTTTTAGCAAAGGCGTCCAATATTGTTTTCTGAAGATAAGCGATATGGTGCAATAGCCGAACTTTCGATAAAAGGACGTAAGCTATTGTTGTTGAAACTACCACTTTTATGAATCTAAGTGGTAATGCTGTGCGCTATTGGCTTAATAAAGAAAACATAGAACAACAGCGATTACTTGTTGTTGTAGACGACTTAGCTTTGCCATTGGGTGCACTTCGACTTAAAGGAAGTGGTAGTAACGGAGGTCATAACGGAACCGGAAACATTCAACAGCTTATTGGTAAACAGTATGCAAGGGACTCGTGTTGGTATAGGTAATGACTTTCCAAAAAGGCGGACAAGTAGATTGGGTGTTAGGACAGTTTAGTGATGAAGACCACAAAAATATTGCAACCTGCTCTCGAAACATCAATAGAAATCATTAAAAAGTTTTTGTTTTGGCTGGTATAGATATTACGATGAACCAGTTTAATAAGAAATAAATGAAACTGTTAAAGCAATGGAAAAATAATACCAAAGAGGCCAGAATAGATAAGTGGTTATGGGCTGCTCGTATCTTTTAAAACTCGTTCAATTGCAGCTGATGCTTGTAAAAAAATGGTAGGATAACACTTAATGGAATGAATGTTAAACCTGCCAGAATGATTAAAGAAGGAGAAGTGGTGAATGTTAAGAAATCGCCTATTACTTATTCATTTAAGGTACTCAAAAGCCATTGAACAACGAGTGGGGGCGAAGTTATTATCCGAAGTTTATGAGAATGTAACCGATCCTAAACAGTATGAACTCTTAGAGATGTCTCGTATTAGTGGATTTATAGACAGAGCAAAAGGGTACTGGTAGACCCACAAAGAAAGACCGAAGGGCTATTGATGCCTTTGTAAGAACCTGCTATGTTTGGGTTTGATGACGAGTTTGATTTTGACGATTAGGCACTCTTTTGTAAATCCATTATATCATAATAAAAAAATCTTCGTCCTATTAAATAAATGTAGGACAGAGCATTTTTATGATGAAAATATCTTTATTAGTTTCCCATACGTTCAACAGAATAAGGACGTAATATCACAGATGATTTAGGAGGAAGCATAAAGCGTTGTGGTACGCACCCATCATATTCTGAAGATTGGATTTCATTGGATTTGATAGGATTTCCTAAGGCATCAACCCCTAATCCCATAATCAATCTATACTCCTGATGTGGAAGTTGTAATTCTTCACTCTTATTTCCTAAATTAACCGCAATAATATAATCAAATTCCCCCTCTTCTATAGGGGTTTTTTTGCCATTGATGCGAAAAAGCTATCATTGTTTCAGATGAAGGCAAAGAAACTGACATACTCACGCACTTTTTGAGCATCATTAAGGCTAAAAGCTAATTCTTGACTACGGAGATTCATTAAATCCCGATAATAATTGTATACATCAGCATGTGTATCACGACGCGACCAATCAATGGTGTTGATAGAGTCGGGCGAGTTAAAAGAGTTATGCACCATCTTTTTATCGCGGAAAAGTTCCTCACCTGCCTGAATAAAAGGAATTCCTTGAGATGTAAAAAAACAAGTGTTTGTGCTAAAAGATTTAAGCGAATAAGTTCTTGTTCTGATAAATTAGGAATGGAATTCTTAATTCTGTCATTAAGACACATATCGTCATGACATGAAACATAGGCTATTAGTTGGTTTGGTTGCTCAGCCCAAGGAGCCTTACTATAATTCACTTTGCTATAATCTATTTGAGGGTGAGAGATACCACCAACTATTCCCATCTTTATACTTTCTTTATTTCCAAGTAATCCAGCCAACATTGCAGGTTGTTTGTCATTACTAAAAAGGACCACGGAGTGCATCTCTAAGTTCGTCACTAAAAGCTGCTATGCCTTTTAAACGATACACTTCCGATTTCATGGCTCTTCTTTGGGTTTGTAAAAGCAGGTGTTCCTGCAGCCCAACCTTCACCATATATTAACACCCTTGGGTTGATTTTTCTGCAACAGAGCGAATTTGGCGCATTGTTTCAATATCGTGAATGCCCATTAAGTCAAATCGAAAGCCATCAATATGATATTCTTTCATCCAATATTCTACGCTTTCTACCATAAATTTACGCATCATTGCGCGTTCAGATGCAGTTTCATTTCCACAACCAGAAGCATCACACAAGCTACCATCTTTTTTATGACGGAAGAAATAGCCGGGTACAGTGCGCTCAAAGTTTGACCCTTCTGTGTTAAATGTGTGATTATATACCACATCTAATACCACTTTTAACCCTGCTTCGTGCAAAGCTTGCACCATTTGTTTGAACTCTCGAATACGAACCTCTGGTTGATAAGGATTGGTAGAATAAGAACCTTCGGGCACATTATAGTTTAATGGGTCATAACCCCAGTTGTATTGAGGCTCATTAAGCTTTGTTTCATCAATAGAAGCATAATCAAATGAAGGGAGAATATGTACATAAGAAACTCCCAAACGTTTGATATGTTCCAATCCTGCAGGACTTCCTTTCAGCGTTTTTTTACATTCTTTTCAGTTAAAGACAAGAACTTTCCACGATGTTTAAAGTTGGCATTCTCGCTCATACTAAAAATCACGATGATGCATTTCATAGATAGCTCCACTCTCAAAAAGTCTATACTCTGCTTTATCATTCTCCCAACCTATTGGGTTGGTATCTTTTTAAGTCTATAATTGCAGCACGATGTCCATTCACACCTACAGCACGAGCATTTATTCCGGGAGTTTCACCTCTCCATGTGCCATCTACTTTCACTTCAAAAGTATAAAAATAACCTTTTTAGATTACCTTCTACCTGTTTACTCCACGTTCCTTCAGCTCCTTTTTAAGTTGAATAGTCTTCCATGCCTTTCCATTAGAGCCTTCTTTATATAAACGTAGACACACTTCTTCGGCGGTTGGAGCCCATAGTTGAAATGTTGTAGCCTTAGCATTATAAACCATTTCCACCCAATTATTGCTGGGTATGGGTAGTTTTTCCCACTTGGTGTTAGCATTTTTTGTGCATGAATCATTATTGAAGAAAAAAAGCCAATGCACCTGCCATAATTAAATTTCTTGTTGTCATATATCTTATTGTTTAGGCTTAATATCATCATCAAATCTGTTGGTAATGTTAGTATCGCCTTGTTGTTTTCATTTTATTCCAATATCCAAAGTTAACAAAAAAACGCTCTTTCTACCAAATTATTATATCATAAAAAAACTTTGAATTACAAACATCTTTACTTGTTCTTTTTGCACTTATGCTAAGAAGAATCCTATGAATTATAACAAAGAGACAGATTGTTTGTGAAGCAACAACGTCTTTTTTTATTTTTGTTGTCTTTATAAATAAGGTAGAATAATCTATGTGAAATAGACTAACATTCATTCTGTTTGAAACTTTTAAAAACAAGCAAAAAAATGACTTTCATCTCGCCCGTTTTATTCGTCTTTTTCTTGATAATAGAAAAAAACAAAACATATAGGTTTTTAGTCTTTTTATTGCGCAAATAAGAATCACATAGCCCTCCCTTTTCTTTGATAACGATAGTAAAAACCTTAGCTATTTTCTCTATAATTGAGAACGCAAATGTAACAAAACACTCACAAAAAAATGATACCTAAAGCGGTGATAACTCGGAAAATAATTGTAACTTCGCAATCTAATTGATGGCAAAAAAATATGGCATACACTTATCAACCTTATCCCACTGTTTCTGTTGGCTCTTCTGTGCAGTTAGTAGAAACCATATCAAAAAGCAGAAAAAGAATGGTAAACCTTTTGTTACAGACTCTTTTTATAAAAGATTTATTGACAGTGCAAGACGGTTTAGAAATTGAAGAAGTGTGGTTTGATTTGCTAACTTGTGACTTTAATGAACTTTGCGATAAAGTGTTAAAAGGCACTTTCGCATCCGCCTTTTTTTCATGCTTTCAATAAAACCTTATTGCACGATTAACGATAATGGAAAAATGGTTTTTGAATGAAACAGAATGGAAAAGAAGCACTTAAAAACATGCTTGTCATTAGTTGATGTTTTGCACTCTGCTATTTATGAACAATTAAAAAAATATACCCCTAACGCCACTTTTCAAAGCACAACATTTGTATGTTTATGAGGCTCTTTTTAGAACAATGGAAACAAAAAAGCGACAAGTGTCGTTGGGTATAAAAGACCTTTATACCTTTTTTTCTTAATACGAATAAAGGGCAAGAAACAAAAGGCCATTTTAGCTTATGCAGAGAATTTTATACAGGAAATGGCTTGCACAGTATGGACCGAAAAACAAATATTTAGGTGCCGAAAGAGGAGCACTTTTGTTGACAAAAAGTGAATTAGGAAAGCCTATAACAACAAATCTTTAATGTGGAATAATGATTTAACTTCTGCCAATATAAACCTTATAACACAAGCTCCTCGTTTCTCTTCTGTGTTATCATTGGGTATTACTTTAAATCCCGATGCGCCTAATTTTTTTCTGCAAACATCATTAGCTACCATGTGTAACCGCTATAATGATGTGTCTGTACCTAATGTTATAACTCTCACTTTACCTACAACCGAAAACGATAGTGCCCTTATTAAAGAGCATATAGAAGAGCTTTCACAACATGGTTTCCTACTTGTTGCCCATGAAAAGGCTCATCTTCAAAATGTAGCAAACCTACCTGTTTTCTCCGCAGAAGAAAGTTTTGTGCCTTCTCAAGTAGTTACTCATCGTCCGAAAAGAATTGGAATGCGATGTTGTTCGCTTTCAGAATAATAAAGAAAAGTGGGTTGCTTTCGTGGGATTGCTCGATGGTTATCCTTATGAAATCTTTACAGGTTTGCAAGATGATGAAGAAGGTATTGTGCTTCCTAAAACAGTTTTGAAAGGAAAGATAATAAAGAAAAACCTCTCCAAATGCCACTTCGAGATACGATTTTCAGTTTGAAAAATAAACGTGGATACAAAACTACAGTAGAAGGATTAAGCGAAAAGTTTAATCCTGAATATTGGAATTATGCAAAACTCATATCAGGTGTTTTGCGTTATAGAATGCCACTTATTCATGTAATTAGGTTGGTTGGTTCGCTTCAACTTAAAAGATGCAAGTATTAACACATGGACAAATGGGGTAGAAAGAGCTTTGAAAAGATATTTAACAAATGGCACTTTTTGCACCTGCACAAATGTGTTCTAACTGTGGAAAAAAGAAGAACTTTATTATATTGATGGTAACCTTGTTTGTAAAAAGCTGTGGTTGCTCTAAACCTTTATAACACACTTTTTTTATGCACATAACAGAAAGCTATATTCATTTAAAAAGGTTTTACAGATAAAGGCTTTTCATGGTGTTTTACCACAAGAACGCATCGTGGGTAATCATTATGAAGTAAACCTTTCGCTGGCTTGCGACATAAGTTTGGCAGCTCAAACAGATAAAGTTGAACACACTATTAACTATGCCGAAGTGTTTGAAGAAGTGAAAACAACGATGGAAAAAAAGCCTTGTTGTTTAATTGAAAAAGTGGCAGCTAATATTGGTCAGAATTTGTTTCATCGTTTTCCCACAATCACCAAAAATAACGGTAGAAGTGATAAAGAAAAAAACCCACCAATGGGGGGCTAATTGTGCAGGAGCAAGTGTGGTTCTACACCTTAATAAATAATAAAATGTAGCAATAAGAACCCATTATTTAATGGTTTTTACCTATTTTTGCAGAGATAAATAACTTGTTATGAAGAAAAAAACTCCTATTTCTCTTTGTTCTTATAAGCATTTCTTGGGGAGCTTTGCAAGCATCTAAAAAAGCCTTTTACCTTGGTGATAGATGCAGGACATGGTGGTAAAGATACGGGTGCAGCAGGAGCTATTTCAAAAAGAAAAAAAGACATTAACTTAACCGTTGCACTGGCTTTTTGGACAGCTTATTGAACGTAATTCTCCAGATATAAAGGTTATCTATACGCGAAAAACAGATGTTTTTTTATACCTTTAATGGAACGAGCTAATATTGCCAATAAAAAAATAAGGCAGACCTGTTTATATCTGTGCATACAAATGCTTTACCAGCAGGAAGAATAGCAAAAGGATTTGAAACTTACACCTTAGGTATGCACCGTGCATCTTCTAATTTAGATGTGGCAAAAAGAGAAAAACTCAGTTATCTTGGTCGAAAAAAGATTATAAACAAACGTATCAAGGTTTTGACCCACGCTCCGCAGAAAGCTATATTATGTTCGAATTGATACAAAGTCAGAACATGACAAAGAGTGTAGAATTGGCAAAACTTATTCAGCGTAATGTCTGTTTAGCAGCTAATCGTGCTGATAAAGGAGTGCATCAAGCTGGTTTCTTGGTGTTAAGAGAAACATCAATGCCAAGTTGTTTGGTGGAATTAGGCTTTATAACAACTGCTGATGAAGAGCAAGCACTCAACTCAAAACCTACGATTGATGCTATTGCAAGTGGACTTTATAAAGCTCTTTTTAGCCTATAAAAGCAAAAATACGATAGTAGCATTTCGGTGCCATATAAAAAAGCATTTGGCACAAGAAACCTCTATTCCTTCGGTGTTACCACAAGGTTATGAACCCGTGAAAGATGAAGAACGAGTTGTCGTCGCACGAGAAATAAAGCCCGAACCAGCTCCTATGGTGGCACAAAAAGCAGACACAGTGCCTGCCAAAAAGGTTGAAGTGGTAAAAAGAAAAACCAGTGTTTAAAGTTCAGTTTTTTTATCATCTAATCGCAAATTGCGTGCTGATGACCAACATTTAAAAAGGCTTAACAAACTACGAATATTACGAAGAAGGGAATGCGCTAAAGTACACTTATGGAGCTTCGAGCAACTATTATGAAATAAGTTCTCTTCGCAAACAAGTTATTGATAAGTTTCCACAAGCATTTATTGTAGCCTTTAGAGGAAATGAAAAGATGAATATTAACGACGCAATAAAAGAATTTCAAAATAATAACAAATAAGGATAAGCAACAATGAAAAACGTTTTTTTCAAAAAGAAATCAAGATAGCCTTGGTGGTTATTGCAGGTATTATAGCCCTGTTCTTTGGTATGAATTTCTTAAAAGGACTTTCGTTTCTTGCAAACGATAATAAATATATGATAGAGTTTGACGACCTTAGTGGCGTTTCTGTCTCAAGTCAATATACGCACATGGTTATCGTGTAGGTGTTGTAAAAAGTATTGATTACGACTACACCATTCAGCGTAAACCTCGTGTAGAGATAGAGCTTAACAGCGATATGAAAGTACCTAAGGGAACAACTGCTGAGATTATGAGTGATATGTTGGGTAATGTAAAGATAAATTTAAACTTTCCTCATCGTTCAAATGGTGTTCTTTCTGCTGGAGATATTATTTATGGGAACACTGCAGAAGGAGCTTTAACAAAAAGCATCGGCACTTATTCCTCTTGTAGAAAAGATGTTACCCAAGTTAGACTCTATTCTTTTTAATGTTAATACCCTGTTGTCAGACCCTGCATTGGCACATTCTTTACATAATGTAGAAGGTATAACAAGCAATTTAACGACCTCTACAAAAGAGTTAAATACGCTTATGGCAAGCTTAAATCGTAATGTTCCTACAATGATGGGTAAAGCTAATACCACCTTAGATAACACAAATAAGCTAACAGCTAACCTCGCTAAGGTAGATGTTTCAGCAACGATGGCTAAGGTAGATAATGCTATTGAAAAACGTACAAATGCTCACTCAAAGCCTTAATAGCAAAGAGGGAAGCATGGGACTTTTAATTAGAGACCCTTCATTATATAACAATTTAAATTCTACTATGCGCAGTGCCGACTCGCTATTGGTAGACCTTAGAAAGAGTCCTAAGCGTTATGTACACTTCTCTATCTTTGGAAATAAAAACAAATAAATAAGCCAATAAGCTTTTTCATCATTATCGTAAATTATATAGGTAGCGTTTTTATTCGACGATTATGTTGAATAGAAACGCTTTTTTATGTTCCTTTTCACTCTTAAAAGACGACAAATAGATAAAACCAAATTTGCCTCTTCTAAATAAAATGTTTAATTTTGCAATCCCAAAAGGCACTTATAAATACCAAAAATAAAATGCAAACAACCCCCGAAACGCTTTGGAATAATTGTTTAAGCACCATTAGAGTGCAAATTTCTGACAAGCAATTTAATGCTTGGTTTCAGTCTATTACACTTGATTCGTACGATAAAGAAAGCAATACAATTATTCTTAGAGTGCCAAGCGAACACGTAAAAGATTATGTGGAGGAGCATTTTGGGCGTGTATTGGTGAATGTTTTGATAGAAAACTTTGGACAAGACTTTTCATTAAAATATAAAATTAGCAGGCAAAAGGGGGCAGAACAGCCTTTGAAAGCACAGCCTTCAGCACCTATTAAACCGAATAATGAACCACAACCTACCAAGCATATAAGTGCTAATGAAGGCTCTACAACGACACAGCGCACCAATTGGCGCAACTATTTAGACCCTTTTTACAGTTTCGATACCTTTGTAAAAGGAGATAGTAACGCAGTAGCTTTGTCGGTATCGTTAAGCATTTCCGAACATCCGCTTAATGGTAGATTTAATCCTATGTTTCTTTTTGGCCCTTCTGGCTGTGGTAAAAACGCACTTAATAAATGCTATTGGTTTGCGAATTGTTAAACTATACGCAGATAAGAGAGTGTTATATGTTTCTGCAAAGGACTTTGAAATTCAATACACCAGTGCGCAATTCAATAATAAAATAAACGATTTCTTACATTTTTATCAAAGCATTGATATTCTTATTGTTGACGATATTCAGTTTTGGAGTGGGAAAACAAAGACACTGGAAACATTCTTTCATGTGTTTAATCATTTGTTTAGAAACGGAAAACGCATTATTTTAGCTTGCGACCGTCCACCTGCAGAACTTGAAGCGATGGAAGAACGTTTGCTTACACGTTTCTCTTGGGGAGTAGTTCAAGAGTTGGGAAGACCTAATATTCAATTGTGTATTGATATTCTTAACAATAAAATTCATAGAGATGGCTTAGAGTTGTCGCCAGAAGTGATAACTTTAATTGCGGAGAAAGCTAATGGAAGTGTGCGCCATTTAGAAGGTGTATTAAACACATTATATGCATTTAGCATTAACAAAGGATGCGAAATAGATGTTAAGTTTACAGAAGAATGTATTAAAAAACTTGTAAGGGTGGAGGATAAAGGTGTTACCTCAGACGAAATAATGGAAGCTGTATGCAAACATTTTGAGGTAGCTACATCGACAATAAGCGGTAGAAGTAGAAAAAAAGACATTGTGGTGGCTCGACAAGTGGTTATGTTTTTATGCAAAAGCATATGCAGATGCCCACTACTCGCATAGGGAAGACTGGTGGGAGGACGAGACCATTCAACTGTTCTTTACAGTTGTTCGCAAATAGAAAAAAACGATTAAAAACCGATAAACAGTTTGCTAAGAGTATGGCTCTCATTGAGAGTTCTTTCATAAAGAAATAGTTTTTTTAAGTGGATATATAAAGGTGTGAAAGATTAACGATAAAAAGCTAATCTTTCACACTTTCTTTTTATTCCTTTTATAGGCTATATGATGAAAAAGAAATTACTCATGAAATGAAATTTAAATGCTTTTGAAATATTGTTTTTGGTATCGTTTTTTTGTGAGCGTTTTTGTTACATTTTCAAATTCTCGTTTTTAGCGTAAAAAAATAAAGCTATACACCTACCTATTGTTTTTGTGTTTTGGGACTAAAAAAAGAAGAAAAAAATGAGCTATAAATGCAAAAACATATAGGTTTTACGTTTACAGAATATCATCTGTTTTATTCTTAATAACAAGCCCTTGTATTGTAAAAAGCTTATGTTTTTAGCGTGCAATAGATAGTGTTTTACGTCCTAATAGCTTATGTATTGCGAGCAAAACTCTTGTTTTTCAACCTAAAACCTAAGCTTTTACGATATTTTAGTCTAAAAAGTGCGTTTTATAGTGTTATTTCCTATTTTATTAAATCAAAACAATGAAAAATAACACTCTTCATCTTTCGCATTCAAAAAAACAGGTCTTATTTTTGAAGAAAAAAATGAAAAAGATGAGAAAAACAAAAAAACGATTATTTTTCCCCCTTGAATATACAATTTCTATAATGAAAAAAAGAGTATTAGAAATCTTAAAAGATAACTAATACTCTTTTTACTATGCACTTGATAGGGACTCGAACCTACACGTCGCAAAAACACTGAGATCCTAAGTCTAGCGCGTCTACCAATTTCGCCACAAGCGCAAGGTAGTGCTTTAATTGCGTTGCAAAGATATGGCTTTTATTTGTAACTGCCAAACTTTTCTGTAATTATTTTTATAGACTTCTTCTATTAAAGAGTCTTTTCCTTTTATTTCATCGCTGGCTAATAACGAAACATATAAATGGGGTTCAATGCCAAACTCCACATCTTTTTATTGTTATCGAAAGTAGGTGATGCCGAAAAACGTAGGCTCCAACCGTTTGGAAGTTCAGAAGAAAAAGGGCATTCCTGCACCTCCACCGCTTTTTATCTCCTATCACTATGCCGTTAGAACAGCATTTAATGTATTTTTATAAAGTCGTTAGCTGCACTATAAACACCACGGTTGCATAGCACAACAAAAGGTTTTTGCCACCTAATACCTTTGCTTGGTTTTTAGCCATTGAGGGCGAAATTCAGAAAAAAATCATTATGCCCTTTTCCTGTTTTATACCTCATATAGCCCACTAATAAAGGCGTATTTGTAAATCTACTTGCCAACTGTTCTGCTGCCGATATTAAGCCACCACCATTGTTTCGCACGTCTATAATGAGTCCGTTGCAAGTAGATAGGTATAGTAAAACCTCGTCTAAATTGCCATCTCCCTTAGCCGATGCAAACAGAAGCGCAACGAATGTAGCCCACATTGTCGGGCAAAATGCGATATTGAAGTCCGCTACTTATTTGATAATCGTTGCCCAAATAATGCTCTACAAGTCTTCCGAAAAGTGAGACGGATAGTTTTCTCTCACGACCAATAACGTCCTACATTAAAAAGGGCTATACAAATTAACGTGTCCGTCTTTGAGTTCTGATAACATTCAGTGAATAATTCAAATTGCTGGCGTGTAGATAAATCTTCTGTCGCTTGTGGCTCGTAACGTGCATACACCTCATTCCAGTTTAATCCATATTCTTTTTCTTTGTAATCGAAAAAGCAATAATGCTCATCAATGATGCGCCATAGTGCTTGAAAGTTTCCTTTTTGTGTTATTAGAAAATTGCTCTTCTTTAATACAAGAGGTGCATAAAAAAGCAATATACATAAACCGATGAACGCTAAAAACAACCTTAATATGTTTCATGGCTTTTTGACGAATGAGCTGAAAAATGTTTTAACAAAACCCACCATTATGCTATGGCTATGAATGGCAGAACGCAGTTTGTTTACCTCTGATTGCAAATGGTTTCCTGCATAACACAATTGCAATGTTGTGTTTGAAAGCGATAGGGTTAAGCGATAAGAGATGATAAAAAGAGGGGCGATTAAATGGGGTAGTGCATACAATGTTATGATTGTAAACGCCTTTACTAAAGGTTTCGTAATAAGATTGACCATAGTTTGGCGAAAAACATAACACCTATTAAAGGTGCACTGCATTGATAATGTAGCGAAAAAGGCATTTTGCCCACTTTAAAAGCATAGCTGCTTTGTGCAAAAACACCCACATTGAGGTGAGCAATGGCTTGCGCTGGATTGTTAGAATTTTTGTGGATTATAGATAAAACCCAAAGCGGTGTCTGCCATAGGACCCACTTGTAGCGTGAAACGGTGATGATGTAAGGGGATAGAATGTTGCAAAGAAAAGGTTAAATGATACAAAGCATGAACCTCTTTATTTGTTTTTACGGCATTAGAAACATAGCTAACAGAGGTTTGATGTTGCCATAAAGGATTAAAAAAACGAGTAGACTTGAGATGTTCTGTTTGCGAAATATATCTTATTTCTTCGCCTTTATAGGTTCGAGGAGAGAGATATGTATCTAAAAACAGACGACATGCCGACACCCCACAATTGCATTCTTTTGTGTATAGATGCGTTTTTTTGCGTATAAACAGAAGTGCTGTCTTGCCCCCAAAGCGAGGGTAAAAACAGCACTTATTGTTAGTGTAAATAATATAAAACGTTTAAGATTCATTATCTTCAACATCGAGATGTAATAGACAATTGTCCTGTTAATTCATCTCTTACTTGTTGTGAACTTTTCCCTTTATCGGGGTCTAAATTCTCTTCTTCACCTATTTCTTCAGTAGTGTTATCAGTTCCATTGCCGTCTAAAGGCTTGTTTTCTTCGGTTCTGAGTGGCTCTAATTGTTCTATTTTATGAATATTCCAAGTGGAAATGCGTTTACCTTTTGCCTTGAAACCCTTTACTCCTATGAAGCTTTCTACATCTATTTCGAGTGGTTCTCTATAAGCATCTGCCCCTCCAAAAAGTAACTAATAGTCGTGGATAAGCTTGGTCGGTAAGTATTAACATTTGGTTTTTAGCATTTTCACCTACAAAGTTTTGGTGTTTTTTAGTGGCTTCCATACAGAATCGTTTCACATAATAAAAGTTGTTATTGTCGGCATCTATGAGAGCCAACGACCACACTTTATTAGGATTCCACTTCTCTATAATCATTATATTGTCTTCATAATGATTATTTGCATCAAAAGTTTGTAATGTAAAAGTCGCCGTTATTAAGCACAACTAAAAATAGAGTCATCTTCGTTAAACTCGCCTAAGAACGTTCCATGCTCATCGTAGTTAAGTCTGTTAACATCAGGGTCGAACCACACTTTTCTACCTCCTAATGTGCTATGACCATGACTTTTTAAGTCCTATCCGTTGCACATTAAATTTCGTTAAGATGTTTCCTTTGGCTGTTCTTGCTTTGATAAGTACCTCTGAAAAGTCTTTCTCTATAAACAAGTTACCTTTTTTTAGATGCAGGGGTCGAGTGTGATTTTAATTATTTCAGACTTCTCCATTAGGGTTTGCAGTGAAGTAAACAACCCTCGAACCGGGCGTTCCGTTGGTGAGATTATAATCGCGGTCGCGCGTAATTGTAGGCACATTAAAGCGTTTAATAAAGTAGTTTCCTTTCTTTCCATCTCGATAAACAGCGTTATAAATGGTGCGTTTATCGTTCTTCTTAAACACCTGAACATGGATAATATTTTTTTGCCTACAAATATCTTATCAGCCACTTTTACCACTTTATAAAGGCCATCTTTGTAGAAAATAATAATGTCATCGATGTCAGAACAGTTGCAAACAAACTCGTCTTTCTTTAATCCTGTTCCAATAAAGCCTTCTTGTCTGTTAATATAAAGTTTTTCGTTTGCTTCAACAACCTTTGTAGCTTCAATTGTATCGAAGTTTCTAATTTCGGTTAATCTCGGATAGTTTTTACCATATTTATTCATGATAAAGGCGAACCACTCAATGGTAACATCTACCATGTGCGCAAGTTTATAATCAATATCTTTAATCTCTTGCTGCATCTTTTGCCATGAGTTCGTTTGCTTTATCCTTATTAAATTTAAGGATACGTTGCATCTTTATTTCGAGTAGACGTAAAATGTCGTCTCTTGTAACCTCTCTAATAAAGTCGTTCTTAAATGGCTCTAATCTGTTATCAATGTGTAAAATAGCGAGCTCCAATGTCGTTAGCTTGTTCAAATTTCTTATCCTTATAAATTCTTTTCTTCAATGAAAATACTTTCTAACGACGCAAAAAATAAACTGGAAAGAAGTTCGTCTTTACGAATAGTTAACTCTCTTCTGAGTAATCCCATAGTAGAGTCTACACAGTGTTTTAGTACCTGACTAACGGGCATAAACACGGGTTTGTTCTCTTCTATCACACAGCAATTGGGCGAAATGTTCACTTCACAATCACTAAAAAGCATAGAGGGCATCAATCGTTTTATCAGATGAAACACCTCCAGCAAGATGCACTTGAATTTCAACCTCTGCTGCAGTGTTGTCGTCTACCTTCTTTGCTTTTAATCTTTCCCTTATCAATTGCTTTTTAAAATAGAGTCAATAAGCGATGTTGTAGTTTTGCTATAAGGAATTTCTTTGATAACAAGTGTTTTATTATCGAGCTTTTTCTATCTTTGCACGAACTTTCACACTTCCTCCACGAAGACCATCGTTATACTTACTAACGTCTATCGAACCGCCCGTAGGAAAGTCGGGATAAAGCTCAAAAGGTTCTCCTTTGAGGTAAGAAATAGCTGCTTGGCACAGTTCAAGAGGGTTGTGTGGAAGGATTTTTAGACGATAAACCTACCGCAATACCCTCAGCACCTTGCGCTAAGAGCAAAGGAAATTTAGCAGGAAGTGTTATCGGTTCTTGGTTTCTTCCATCGTAACTAAGTTGCCAATCAGTAGTCTTAGGATTAAAAAAATAACATCGAGTGCAAATTGAGAAAGTCGTGCTTCAATGTATCGAGGAGCAGCTGCACGGTCTCCAGTGAGAATATTTCCCCAGTTACCTTGTGTGTCTATGAGCAGATTTTTTTCTGTCCCATTTGCACCAAAGCGTCACCTATTGAGGCGTCACCGTGTGGGTGAAATTGCATTGTATGTCCTACAATGTTTGCCACTTTGTTGTATCTTCCGTCGTCCATACGACTTCATTGAGTGCAAAAATGCGACGCTGAACGGGCTTTTAAACCATCTTCAATATGAGGCACAGCACGCTCTAATATAACATAAGAAGCATAAGCTAAGAACCAACCCTGATACATTCCACTAAGATGATGCACAGCTGATGCGTCGAAACGGCTCACAGGTGTATAGTCGGAGTGTAGGGTTTCGTTTGTTAAATCTTCGGGGTTTTCAAGGTGAATATTCACCTCTTTATCGTTGTTCATTGAGAAATTGAAAAGTAACTGATTAACTCTATTTTAACGCAAAAATACAAAGAATATTCGGAAAAATAGCTTATCTTTGCCCAATAAATTAAATTTTCAATATACAATGGCACAAGAAGACGTTTTTAAGAAGATTATTTCTCACTGTAAAGAATATGGATTTGTTTTTCCAAGTAGCGACATTTACGATGGCTTAGCTGCCGTATATGATTACGGACAGAATGGTGTTGAGCTTAAAAACAATATAAAAGAGTATTGGTGGAAGAGCATGGTATTGCTTCATGAGAACATTGTTGGGATTGATTCTGCTATCTTTATGCACCCAACCATTTGGAAAGCATCAGGGACACGTTGATGCTTTTAACGATCCTTTGATTGATAATAAAGACTCAAAAAAGCGTTATCGTGCAGACGTTTTAATAGAAGACCAATTAGCAAAATACGAAGAAAAGATTGAAAAAGAGGTGGCTAAAGCTGCTAAACGCTTTGGAGAAAACTTCGATGAGGCTAAGTTTAAAGAAACAAATGCTCGTGTACTCGAAATTCAAAGTAAGAAAGATGCGCTACACACACGCTTTGCTGAAGCAATGCAAGCATCTAACTTAGAAGAATTAAAGCAAATAATTATAGACGAAGAGATAGTAGATCCAATTAGTGGAACAAAGAATTGGACAGATGTTCGTCAGTTTAATTTGATGTTTTCTACAGAGATGGGTTCATTATCTGATGCTGCTAATAAGATATATCTTCGTCCAGAAACAGCTCAGGGTATATTTGTTAACTACCTAAATGTACAAAAAAACAGGCAGAATGAAGTTGCCTTTTTGGTATTGCGCAGATAGGTAAAAGCATTCAGAAACGAAATCGTTGCACGTCAATTTATCTTCCGTATGCGTGAGTTTGAACAAATGGAAATGCAATATTTTGTAAGTCCCGGAACCGAAATGGAGCATTTCAACAAATGGAAAAGAGCTACGTATGAAATGGCATCAAGCATTAGGGTTTTGGTTCAGAAAACTATCGTTTCCACGACCATGAGAAGCTTGCTCACTATGCAAATGCGGCTACTGATGTTGAATTTAAGATGCCATTTGGATTTAAAGAAGTAGAAGGTATTCACTCACGAACCAACTTCGACCTTTCACAGCACGAGCAATATAGCGGTCGTTCAATAAAGTATTTCGACCCACAAACAAACGAAAGCTACACACCATACGTTATTGAAACCTCTATTGGTGTAGACCGTATGTTCCTTTCTATTATGTCTCACGCTTATACAGAGGAGAAATTAGAAAACGGAGAAACACGTGTTGTGCTTAAACTACCTGCTGCTTTAGCTCCAGTTAAGTTGTGTGTAATGCCTTTAGTGAAGAAAGATGGACTACCAGAAAAGGCTCGTCAAATCATAGACGACCTTAAATTCCACTTCAATTGTCACTATGAAGAGAAAGATTCTATTGGTAAACGTTACCGTAGACAAGATGCAATAGGAACTCCTTATTGTGTAACTGTAGACCACGACACGCTTAATGATAACAAAGTTACCTTGCGTTTCAGAGATACAATGGAACAAGAAAGAGTAGATATTGCCGACCTTTGCAACATTATAGAAGATAAAGTGAGCATTGCAAGTCTACTTAAAAACTGCAATAAATGAAAAAGAGAACCTTTATATATATGGTGTTAGCACTATTTACCACTCTTCTTGCAATGAGTTGTAGTAGCGATGACAACACCATAAACGAGTTTGACAATTGGGAAAGCAAAAGTAGTGCGTTCTTTTTCTACCACTTTTGCTAATGCCAAAGCCCAAATAGAAAAAGGAAATACCTCGTGGAAGGTGTTGCGAAAGTGGTCGTTACCACAAGAAAATACCACTTTTTCGCCTGCAAACGACGACCATATTGTGGCACAAGTGCTAAGCAGTGGAACTTCTACAGACCGTGCATTTACCACAGACAGCGTACTTGTTAGCTATAAAGCACGCATTATTCCGTCTACAAACTACCCTCAGGGAAAAGTGTATCTCAAAAACATTTGAAGGCGAATATAATGCGAATACCAACGCACCCGTAACCATTCCTGTTACAGGAAACATGAGAATATGGGGAGATAAACAAGTTTCTGTTACCGATGGACTAAGTACTGCGTTGCAAAAATATGCATGTTGGCGACCGTTGGTTGGTGTATATTCCTGCTAAATTAGGCTATTCTGAAAGCGAATCTACAATGCTCAATATTCCTTTGGGTAGTACATTGGTTGTAGACTTAACGCTGGTAGGGGTGAAAAAGTAAAAATCTTCAGATTGATAATATTATTTTTTTTAGGTGGCTTGATTGTTTCTTTGCAATCGAGCCACTTTTCTTTTATGCCATAAAAAGGAGTGTTATGCGTAAAAAAACAAAATGCTGTTTACATACCCAATAAACTATTCTTGTTGTTTTTATTTCCTCTTTTTATGCTCAATGGTAGAAGTTTTTCTCATAAAAGAACACTTTTATTACACTTCTAAAATGGCTATATTGTTTTGTTAAATCTGTCCTTGTTTCGTGTAATCTTTTAAGCGAAACCATTTTTTTATACTGAAACAAAAAGTCCCTTGAAAGTAGGTTTTAAACCTTTTTCAAAGGACTTTTGTTTATAAATAGGGTAGAGTTTACCGCTTATTTTTGCCACTTTTCTTATCTTTTTAATATCGAAATACGATTTAAAAGGTCGGCATAATGCAACGCATTTATCGAGTTTGGAGTAGCTTTTTAAGCTCGTTTGTAATAAAACTCTCAATTTTTTTGCAACGTGAGCATTTACATACAGCAACGCATCTGAATTGAAAGAAGAAGTGTTTGCGTTAGCTTTATCCTTATCGGTTGGTATCAATAAATTCTCAATATGTTCCCAATACGAGCGTTGCAAAGCACGTCTAAACATATTTTTTTGTTCGTTTTGTGCCGTTAAAGGGCTTCCCAAACACCATTAAACATATCGTTCAAATACTCATCAACAGGATAGCCTTTTGCCCGTTATTGTGTTTGATTGATAAAGTTTAGAGAGCGTTGTTGCCGATAAAGCATCATTTAATACCTTGTCTTGAAGACTAATTATTTCTTTTGAAACATCAATACCGAGCTTATTAACTATTTCTTCTGGATACAACCAAAGCGGTGCTTCAAACTCTTGACGGTTAATATAATCCACTGCTTCTCTTTGTCTTTCGGCAGGGTGTATCTTCAAAAGGAACACGCGAAGGCATGTTATTGATGTAACGAGAGGCGATATTGTTAATAACATGTCCTAAATAACGCTTGAATTGAGCTTGTGCAGCACGATACATCTGACCAAGATGTGTGTAGTCGTCGTTATCTTGTTTTGTCCATAAAGGCAAGTTTTTTTACCACACGTTTTAAGTTTTTTTATGCCATAATCGCTTGCCTTTACGCTGTTATCGCCTAAGTCTTCTGGTTGCGAACGAGGGTCTTCGTTGCGTCCTTCTCCACCAAACCACAAACGAGGATTTGCTTGTAACACCTTTGTTGTTTCGTTCTTTAAGGCATCACGTTCAGCATATTCGTCTTTAAACTCTGGTCGGTAACTATATCCCCACTTAATAGCCCAGATGTCATAGTCGTTTATTCGTGGAAATAAACCTGCTCTACTAATGTTATCTTCGGGCTGAGCAACATAGTTAAAGCGTGCATAATCCATGATAGAAGCTGTGTGTCCATGCTTTTCAACCCATGCTTTATCGCGCAACTTTTCAACAGGTGTAGCAAAACTTGCACCCATGTTATGCCTTAAACCTAAGCTATGACCCACCTCGTGCGAAGATACAAAGCGAATAAGTTGACCCATTAGTTCGTCGCTAAACTGCATTGTTTGCGCCGATTTGTCGTTAAGAGCGCACTGAATGAGATACCATTCTTTCAAAATGCGCATCACATTGTGATACCAACAAATATGACTTTCGATAATTTCTCCACTTCGTGGGTCGGTAATACGTGGGCCGTAAGCGTTTTCTATCTCGGCAGGAAGATAGCGAATAACACTATAACGCGCATCATCTAAGCTCATATTCGAGTCGTTTGGCCATTCTTTTCCAACAATAGCATTCTTAAATCCTGCCGCTTCGAACGCCTTATTCCAGTCGTTTATACCAGCAATAAGGTAAGGAACCCATTTCTTTGGTGTGGCAGGGTCTATGTAGTAAACAATAGGTTTTATAGGTTCAACCAATTTACCTTTGGCATATTCTTTCACATTCTTTGGCACTAAACGATAGCGAGAGATAAAGGCTTCCTTCTCAGTGCTTTGCTCTTTATCTGAAAAACAAGGTGAAACGGTTAACAAAATAACCCACTCGTTCGTCCCAAATGCGTCTTTTCATTGGCTTCTCAGGTAGCATAACGATAGACGTGTTAAGCCCCATTGTGGCAGAACCTGTTGTAGATGCTATCATAGGACTTGGACTTGCGCTATATGTTCGTGTAGAGCTTATCTCTATATTTAGTGGATATGTTTTTACAGTGTCTACAAAACTGCGCTCGTCTATCATACCTCCCAACTTTTTGATTGTTTTTTTAAGTTGTTAGGTAAACCTGTAAAAATTGTTATCTTTTTGAAATAAAAGTTTGTTATATCAATCAATAAAGAATCTCTCTTATTATCGCTTTTAATAATGTTAAACAGAGCAATAATAGGGTCTATTGTCGATTGTTTTAATGCCACAGCAATGGCGTCTTTGGGGTCTGCTATCTGCGTTTCTACAAACGAACGGAGCAACAATTTGTCGTCTTTATGTTCAAAAATAAAGCGTGTGATGCGACACTTCTTCGCCACTAAACTTATTAAAACGCTGTGGAACGGCATTAAATCGTGTTACAAACAAAAAAAGTAACGCCCCACTGTTTGTTGTGGAATATCGAAATACCATTTATTGTCTATGTGTCTAACACCAAACATTCCCTGCTTGTATGTACCACCTTTTTAATTAAAGTCTCATATTCCGATGGCTTTTTGTCTGCCTCTTTTTGGGGTGACTTTGTCTTTCTTTGTGTCGTTTTTAACACCTTCTTGCATCACAGAATCTTTTTTCTCTGTGTGGTCTTTCAATGCTGTGTGAGCATAAACGCTGGTTTGATGCAAACAAACTGAGCTTACAAGGCACAGCATAAGTGCTTTTTAGTGTAAACATGTGTCTTATTTTTATTTTTATATTGACTACAAAGATACGAAAAAGAACACATAAAGCGGTTGGTTTTATGCTATAAAAAAAGTGTTCAAACACGCACTTACATGTTCTTAAAAAGAATGAGGGCAAGACCATAAAACCATAGATAAGGTATTTAGAAAGCGTTTTTTTATGCAGAGAAAAGGCAAAAATAAAGTCGTATTTTTAGTCCACTTTTTCATCGTAACACCTTTGCACTGAAAAAAACAACCCCTATCATGTTTTTTTATTCCTATCTTAACCTCTTAAATAGGTGTTTTTTTAGCTAAAAACGTGCAAAAAGCTTAGGGTTTAGCATGCAATACATAAGAGTTTACCCCTAAAAACATAAGAGTTTAGGGGCTAATACATCGTGTTTTTCGTCTTAAAACCTAAGCTATTGCACCCTAATTAACCATTTATTGCATTGTAACATCTTGCATTCTACAAATGTAAAAACCTATGAGTTTTGTACTTAAAGGGGGAAAAAACGACACAAAAACAGGTGTGCTTTTTGAAGTTTAAAAACACACTAAAAGCTTAGCTATTTTCTCTAAAACGAAAAAAATAAAAATGTAACAAAAACGCTCACAAAAAAATCACCTGTTTTTTTCGCACTATGTTGACTTTCTTTTTATTCCATATTTCACCCCTTCTTTTCTTTCTATTGATAAAAAAATATCTATAAAAAAACAAATCTTATAAATGGAGTTGTGCTGTTCTTAAAAAAACATAAACCTTACGACAAAAAAATAACGATAAACACCATGTACTGACACTGGCAAACAAGGTTTAAAAGAAGAAAAAAACAAATGAACACATCTTTTTAAAAATGGGGTAGAGAAAGCACAAAAAAATAGTAGTTTAAAAACGTGTTGATAAGTAAACAAAGTGAAACCTCTTTGTTCTTCAATCAATAAAGACCCCCCGAATACGCTTGTTTTGGGGTTAAAGGGAGCAAAAAAAAGAAGTCTGCATATATGGTTAAACCATAGATACAGACTTATAATAGGAGCGAGTGACTTTTATAAGGAAACAAAACGCAAAGAGAAGGAGTGGACTTTTATCAACAATATTTACTTGATATAGCGAGAACCACTCTATTTAAAGAAACCCGCTCCTTAGGGTTTTAGCATTTCAATATAAGCATTTAAGCCATGAAATGTGTGTTTGTTATGCTTTTGTGTAAACAAAATAAAAGCAGAAAGCTCAGCGTTTTATTTACAACTTAGTGATTAAGCCGTTTGTAGAGCTTGTCATAAATGAAATAATTGTTTCTATCTCATCGCTCATAGGCACTTGTTCTTTTATTTGCTGAATAGCATCTATCACGCTTGTTTGCCCATGAAAGAGCAGTCTGTAAGCGTTAGCAATGTGCTTTTGGTTCTTCTCTGTTACATTTAAAGCATTTAAAATAACGCTGTTAAGACCACAATATTCCATTGGTTCACCGCCTGCTACCACATAAGGGGGTACATCTTGACGGAATGTAGAGCCGGGTTTAATAAACGAGGCATTACCTACACGCGCCTTAGCACTCATAATTACGTTGGCAGAAAACACAACATCGTTACCAATGTAACAATCGCCTGCAATCTTAGTGCCATAACCTAACACGCATTTATCTCCTATAATGGTGTCGTGAGACACGTGTGCTCCCTCTAAAAGGAAGTTCTCATTGCCCAAAACAGTTTTGCCTTCGCTGTTTGTTGCACGGTTTATAACCACGTTTTCTCTTATGGTATTATGGTTACCTATTATGAGTTCGGTGTCTGCTCCAGCGTAATCAAAGTCTTGAGGAACAGCTCCTAACACCGTGTTCTGATAAATAGTGTTGTTATTTCCCATACGTGTACCATTCATAACGCTTACAAATGGATAAATAACACAGTTGTCTCCAATCACCACATCACCCTCAATATACGCAAAAGGATATATCTTACAGTTGTTTCCAATCCTCGCTTTGGGGGTCTATTTCAGCCTTGTTACTAATTTCGCTTGCCATAGTTTTATGTTTTTTCAAGAAACCTTTTTCTTTTGTTTACACTGCTTACTAACAGTATAAAGGTTGGAAAAAAGGTTTCTTTATGTTGGTTTTATTTATAAAAAATCTTTCTCGTTGCTCTTTTATCTTACATAAAAAGCCGTTTATTTTACACCTCCACCAAGTGCCTGATATAGGCTAACAATGGCTTGCATCTTGTTAAAATCAGCTTCTTATCTTTGTTGTTTCGGCATTTAATAAGGCTTGTTGAGCGGTAATAACTTCGAGATATGTGCTTCGAGATTGTTGCAATAGTTGCTTGGTATCTTCTACATTCTGCGTTAAAATGCTTATTCGTTTCGCCTCTAATGCGCTTTTTTCGTTCGACGAATGATACATAATGAGGGCATTACTCACCTCACTTCCTGCCGAAAGAACCATTTGTTGCCATGTGTTATAGGCTTTTTCATACTGAATTTTAGCCACTTTTAAACCTGCAACAATCTGACCTTTCTGAAAAAAATAGGTTGCACTAAAAGAGCCTACTGCATTAAGTAATAACTTACCGGGGTTTACTATTCCCATGCCAGCACTATTGGTAAAGATGCCTGTTCCACTAATGGTTAAATTAGGATAGAACCTACTTCTTGCTGTTTGAACATTGTAAAAGCATTGCGCAAGAGCCATTTCTGAAAGCATGAACATCAGGTCTGTTGTTTAAAACATTAAGTGCAATGCCCGTAGAAAAACTGTGTTGGTAGGTTTTGTTCGTCTATATTTCCACGCTTAAAGTGTTGTGACGACCTGCCTAAAAAGCAAGGAAAGAGCATTCTCTGTTTCACCTATTTGGCGAATAAGGTCTACCTTCTGACTTTTGTACACTATACAAATTGCTCTCTGCACTCTGCACTGCTGTAGAACGAACTCTGCCTAATTGTTTCTGTAGAACCATCATGTCTAATGTTTCTTTGGCGAGTTTTTCCATGCTGGTAACAATGTTTAATTGCTTATCGAGCATTAAAAGAGTGTAATAAAGATTGGCTACACCGCCTATGAGCTTTGTTTTTACAACCAACTGATAGTCTTTTTGAGGCTAAAAGAGCCATTTGTGAAGCACGTTTCTGACTTAAAAGGTTGCCAAAAAGGTCGATATTCCAACTTGCAGAAACGGGCATTTGGTAGGTCTTTGTGGCTGGATTGCCGTCCCAAGAACTAATGGTTCCTTGTGGAGAGAATACAAACGAAGGCAAAAAAGATAGTTTGGCACTCATCAATTGAGCCTCTGCTGCTTTCACATTCAAAGCTGCATTCAGTAAATCGTTATTACTTTGTAAAAGCAGTATCTACTAAATTTTGCAACAAAGGGTCGGTAAATACGGTCTTCCAAGCAAGGTTTCCAAACGAAGTGGTGTCTTTTTGCACCGCAGAGTCTTTGCTCCAAGTGTTCACTTCGGGACGTTCATACTTTCCATAGAGGCTCTTGCAACTCGAAAAAGTTAAGAGTGCTAACGCCACATATAATATATTAAGTTTCTTTGTCTTCATAATTAGGGTGTTATTTAGTGCCATAACGACGCTTAGCATATTTCTTTAAATCTACAGACACTTCGTTATTAACTTCGTCATCGAAACGCATTGGACTTATTTTCTCTTGCAATGATTGGAAAATATAGAAGAGACTTGGAACTATTAGCACCTGACATAGAGTTCCAATAAGCATACCTCCAATGGCAGCAGCTCCTAAAGTCATGTTTCCATTATAACCTACTCCGTTTGGAATAAGTAGAGGTAACAAACCTATAATCATGGCTAAAGAGGTCATAAGGATAGGTCTTAAACGAGCACTTGCACCCAATATAGCCGACCAAGATATGGCCATACCTGTTCTTCTACGCTCTAATGCAAACTCAACAATAAGAATTGCGTTCTTAGCAAGCAAACCTATGAGCATAATTAACGCAATTTGCATGTATATGTCGTTGCTCTTTCCAAACAAAAAGGGTGAACAAAAAACGAGCCTGCAAGCCCAAAAAGGAATAGATAAAAATAACAGATAAAGGAAGCAAATAGCTTTTCGTATTGCGCACTCAATATAAGATATACAAAGGTTAAACACAACACAAATATCATTATTGTTGAGCTACTTGACTCTTGTTCGGCACGTGTTAAACCTGAATACTCATATGAATAACCTTGTGGTAAACTCTTTTCTGCCACTTCACTAATTGCCTTTAATGCATCACCCGTTGAATAACCATCGGCTGCATTAGCGTTAATATTGATAGAAGTGAATAGGTTAAAACGGTTAATGTTTTGTGGACCATACACTCGTTTCATGTTTACAAACTCTTTAATAGGTGCCATTCCTGCGTTTGTTCGTACAAAAAAATGTTGTTTAAACTCTTCTCATCTGTACGACTTTCGGGTAGTGCTTGAACGTAAACACGATAGAGTTTTCCGTATGCATTGAAGTTAGAAGCGTATAAACCTCCAAAGTATCCTTGCATTGTTTGTAATACATCACGAGGAGAAATGCCACTTTGTTTGCAACGAGCAACATCTACATCGAGCATATATTGTGGGTAATTCACATCGTAAGAAGTAATGGCATTGGTTATTTCTTCACGCTTATTCAACTCTTCTAAGAAGGTTTTTTTGTGGTTTGAAAAGAACTTTTCTACGCTTCCCACCTGTGCGGTCTTGAAGTGAAAAACGTTAATCCACCAGTCATAGAATACCCTTGAACCATTGGTGCAGGGAAAGCTATTATCTGCGCACCTTTTTATCGCTGCCACTTGTTTATATATCATTCCGAGTACCATCATGCTACCTTCATTGTGTACACCGATATACTTTTAATAAGGTTTCTTCTTTACTTCTTTCTTCAAAAACTCTTTAATCTAATAAAGATAGTAGCTTGATTTGAACCTGCACCACCCATCAAACTAAAGCCTGTTAGCACTGTTCTTTGTGCTATAGCAGGGTTCGTTTCGAGCATAGCATCTACTTGTTTTACCACTTTTTTAGTCTTTTCAAGACCCGTACCCGGTGGAGTTGAAATATTAACAAACAAGGTTCCAGTGTCTTCATTAGGCACAAATCCGCTCTTAGTGTTCATCGATGAAATGCCCAATACAGCTATTCCAATTAAAACAGCTAAGCAACCCATTATCGGACGCTTAACTATAAACGAAACACCTTTGGTATATTTCTTTAAAATCTTATCGTAAGAAGCATTGAAAGACGCATTAAAACGGTCTATAAACGACATCTTTCGCTCTTTATTATTTTCGTCGTGAGGCTTTAATAAGATAGCACATAAAGCAGGAGAGAGTGTTAATGCGTTTTACAGCAGATATGACAATAGAGATTGCCATCGTAATTCCAAACTCGCGATAGAATGTTCCTGACGTGCCACCCATAAACGATACGGGAATAAATACAGACGCCATTACCAATGTAATTGAGATAATAGCACCCGATATCTCGCTCATTGCATCAATAGGAAGCTGTCTTTTGCAGATTTATATCCAAGGTCGAGCTTCGCATGAACAGACTTCTACTACCACAATTGCGTCGTCTACTACGATAGCAATGGCAAGCACTAAAAGCCGATAATGTTAATAGGTTAATGGTGAAACCGAAAAACATTTAAGAAGAAGAATGTACCGATGAGCGATACAGGAACAGCAATTAAAGGCACAAGAGTTGAGCGGAAATCTTGCAAGAAGATGTAAACCACGATGAAAACCAAGATAAATGCCTCGATAAGTGTTTTTTTATTAGCTCGTGAATAGACGCGTCTAAGAATTCTGTAACATCTTGAATAACGCGAAATTCCATACTTGGTGGCATCAATTTCGTTTGTTCTTCGAGAACCTTTTTCACGTTTGTTGCAATCTCAGTAGCATTACTTCCTGCCGTTTGAGTTACCATCATAACCACCGAAGGGTCGCCATTAGAGTGCATCTCATTACCATATCCAACCGAACCCATTTCCACTTTTGCCACATCTTTCACTCTAATCGTTTGTCCATTAGCGTTAGATGTGATAATCATGTTGGCAAATTCTTCTGGAGATTGTAGTCTACCCCGATAACGAAGCGTGTATTCATACTGCGTATTGCTTTGTTCTCCGAGCGAACCGGGGGCTGCTTCAATGTTTTGTTGCGCTAAAAATACCTAATAAATCAGAAGGTATCATGTTGTGAAGACGCATCTTTGCAGGGTCGAGCCATATTCTTATTGAGTATGTTTTACTACCGAAACTCTGACAAGAACCCACACCTTTAATACGTTTAATAGCAGGTATGACGTTAATGTCTGCATAGTTTGTTAAGAATTGCTCATCATATTTACCGCCTTTACTTGCTAATGAGAAGATAACTACTTGAGAATTCTGTCGTTTTCCTACGAGAACGCCTGCTTGAGTTACCTCTGCTGGCAATAAAGCACTGGCTTGTGTAACACGATTTTGCACGTTTACTTGTGCCATATCTGCGTTACTTCCTTCTTTAAAAATAAACCGTTATGTCTGCACCACCATTGTTTGTTGCCGAAGAAGTCATGTAAGTCATTCCTTCTACACCGTTTATACTCTCTTCAAGTGGCACTACTACTGAGTTTAACACTGTTTGAGCATTAGCTCCGGGATAAGTGGCATGAACCTGAACAGTAGGAGGTGCAATGTTCGGATATTGCTCAATAGGCAAAGATGTTAAACCTATTACACCAAGAATAACAACAACTATCGAGATAACTGTTGATAAAACGGGGCGATGAATAAATGTTTCTAATCTCATATCATGTATGTTTTTAACCCGAGCAAAGCGAATTTTGGGATTATATTATATATGTGTAGGCACATTATACACCTTATATATAATATAGCAACCTTTGCTTTGCCGTGTTAGAAGTGTAATTAACGATTACTTACCAAAGTCTTTTTTTAGTTTACTTAAGTCGCTTTGATGACTTCCCATCTCTGCATTTTTCTTTAACTTAGCCTCATATTGTGCTTCGGTAAGTGGTGTAACATCTGCTCCTTCGTTAAGAGCTGAAATACCTTTAAGCACTATTTTGTCGCCTACATGTAAGCCTTCGGTTACCACATAGTTCTCTCCATCGTTATCAGGGTTTACCTTTATTTCTGTATAACGTGCTTTGTTTTTGTTATCTACCACATAAACAAAATATTTATCTTGTATCTGTGCCACTGCATCTTGTGGTATAACAATAGCATTAGAAGCAACAAATGGAACGACAATTGAGCCTGATGCACCGCTACGAAGTATGTGATTAGGGGTTTGAAAAACGAGCTATCATTGAAACAGAACCTGTTGAACGGTCGATAACACCACTCATTTTTGCCACTTTTCCGGGAAGGTTATACATGCTACCATCTGCCAATTTTAACTTAACAATTGGATAATTGTCTATGCTACCCTTAACTCCGCCTGCGTTACGGGTCATGGTTAACACGTCTTTCTCTGTAACAGAAAAGAACACTTCCATAACATTATTGTCTGAAACGGTGGTTAATGGTTCCACACTCGATGGACTTACAAGAGCTCCAACCTTATAGGGAAGACTTCCAACAAGACCCGATACAGGACTTTTTAACATAGCAATAGCTTAGCATTTTCTTTAGCCGATGCCAAACCAGCTTTTTGCTTGTAATAAAGGCTGCTTGTGCGCTTTCGTAGCTGTTTTTAGCTGTTTCTAACTCGTATTGTCCTATTACATGATTGGTAAAAAAGCTGTTTGCTGTTATCCAAAGTTAGCTTTGCTGTGTTTAATTGGGCTTTTGCTGCATTTACAGAAAGCTGTAGCTTGGCGCACTGTTGCTTGGTATGTTTCGTTATCTATAACAAACAACAACTGACCTGCACGCACTCTTTTCACCTTCTTTTTACCATAAGTTTGGTAATAAAACCCGATACCTTTGCGCGTATTTCTACATCTTGAACACCGCGAATAATAGCAGGGTATAAAGTCTCAGAATTGCTTCCTTGTGCCTCAATAGTTCTTACTGGGTATTCGTTATCACTGAAATCCATGTTTCTTTTTCCAGCTTCCTCCACACGCTGTTAACAATAAAGCGAGTGATGCAATGGCAAAATATTGCTTTATGCTTCATAAGATAAGTTTGTTTTTATTATTATGTTATTTTGAAATTTTTTTATTTATCTTTTTATTTAATGTGGAAAAACTTATTGATGTTTTTTTGAGTTTCCCTTTTTGCAAAAATAGGAATTATCTTTTAATAACTTGTTTTTATCGTTCATAGATTTAATTACTTTTTAACTGAAAAAGAAATCGTCTACCGATATGGGTTAAACAAAAATAGCGCAATAATGCCTCTTTAAGAGGTTTATTTTTGTTTTTCTGTGGTTTTTATGTCTAATATGGTTTATTGTTGTTATGTTTTAATTATGTGTGTATATTGCATAGCTTTACGATATTTGTTAATAAATGGTACTTTATTTTTGTACGAAATTTTTAGCTCTAAAAAAATAAAAAAACACTCACTTTTTATCTCACTGCACATACTTTTCAAAGTGAAAAAGCTTACTGAAAAAGCACAGAAATGTAAAAACCTATATGTTTTACTTATCTCTTTATGCGAATATTATTATATTTTGTGTCATAAATATAGTTCGCAAAACCTAAGGTTTTAGTATTTTCTTTCCCTATCTATGTTTTTTTAATTCTTGTAAAACCTTAGGTTTTTATAATGCAATAGCTTATGTATTGGCATCAAAAGTCTTGTGTTTTAGCTCCTAAACTCTTATCTTTTGCAAGGTAAAACCTTAGCTATTGCAATTTAAGAGATAATTTTTTTATGTTTTAAGAGCTTTTTATTTTTAAAAGTTAAAGGCTGAAATATGTCGCTATTGCTTTGTAGCACTTAAATGCTTGTTTGCAACGAAAATGTAGTTAAAAATAGACTGTTTTATGAGGCTTGTGTTAAAAAGTTTAATTGTTAAATGTTAATGCTTTTTCGACGTGTTCTTTATTGTTTCAAATTGTATTGTGTGCATCTTTGTATAAGAAACGTTGCTTTTTAAAAAATATAATGTGTTGTGAAATAATACGAAAAGGGTAGGGAGTAAGCACGGAGAGAAACCTGTAGTATTTCTCTCCGTTTTAACTTTAAATGGTGTTTGTTTGTCAGTAGTTTTAGCGTAATGAGCCACTTATAACATCACCTTTTCTAATTTTTAAATCTTTTATATTTATTTTTCTAAAAACAATGCTCATCATTGGTCGAATGCTAAAAAGTTCTTAGTTCTTTCGACTTTATTTTGTAAGTAATAACAAGAATTTTATCGTGTTCAATTCTTACATCTTTTACCTTAATTGTTGTTTCTCTTGCTGTTTCAGGCAAAATAAGAGGCACCACAAAATGCGTCTTAAAATTCACTTTTTGTTGGTTCACCACCACGTCCCATATAAGCCAGCTTCGCTAAAAATATCTATACAGTTGCTTTTTCAGATGTAAACTTTTCTGGCATTTTTGTTTGGTGCATTGTTGTTAACAAAATAGTTTTTTTAAGTTCAATATAAGCCACTTTCTTCGTAGAACAGCAAGTGTTTTTGCATGTTGAGGCGAACATATAAACACCGTTTATAAAGGCTATCATGCAAATAAAAAAAGCAGTTTGTGTGTTTGTTTTCATGGGTTATCCTTTCTTTTAAAGTTTGTATTTATAAAAAGTTTTTTTATGAGTGTTTGTAGCACAAATGACTATGCACAAAGATATAAAAAAATCTATATATATAATGTGGTTAATTGTCGTTAATATGTTGGTTCTTTAATGTTTTTGTTACTTTGTAGCCATTATCACTCAAAATGTGTTTTGCAAACAATGAGAAAGAAACGTAATAAAACCTCCAATCGTAACAGATTGCAGGGCGTAACACTTTGTATTAGTACGGCAATGGTACTCATTTTGTTGGGTATGGTTGTTTTTTCGGTGCTAACAGCACGTAATTTATCCGATTATTTTAAAGAAAATATCGTTATAACCCTTACGCTCGATGGCGAAACCACTGGTTTTGAAGCGTCGCAATTGTGCAAAAACTATTGAGAAAAAAAGACTATGTGGCGCATTTAGAATTTATATCTAAAAGAGCAAGCATTAAAGGAACAAACGGCTTTCTTAGGAGCTAATCCTGCAGAATTTATAGGAGAAAATCCTTTCTTATCTTCTATTGAGCTTCGTCCAAAAGCAGATTATGCCAATAACGACTCTATTTCTTGGATTTCAACCGACTTGAAAAAGTATCCTAAGGTGAGTCAGGTTACCTATCAAAAAAATCTTATTGATAGTGTTAATAACAACCTGCAAAAAATAAATATAGTGCTTTTGGTGTTAGCAGGGTTATTGCTTTTTGTGTCGTTCTCTTTAATAAATAACACTGTTCGACTAAATATTTACGCTCGTAGATTTTCTATTCACACCATGAAGTTGGTCGGTGCATCGTGGAACTTTATTAAAAAACCTTTCTTGAAACGTGCTGTGGGTATTGGCTTGTTAGCCTCTATTATTGCTAATGCGGTGCTTGGAGCAAGTGTTTTGGCACTTTATAACTATGATGCAACGGTACTTTCTGTTGTAACTTGGCAGATTTTAGCCATCACGGGCATAGCGGTGGTGGTGTTAGGGGTGCTTATTACGGTGATTTGTACCAACATTTCTGTTAATAGTTTCTTGCGTTTGCCAGCAGGAGAATTGCATAATATATAATTATCTTACTAACAATAATCTTCTACAAACAAGGTTAGAACGTTATACTAAGTGGGGTTTTGTCGGTTAATAACAACATTACACATTATTTATATATGGAAAAATAAAAATTTTTGCATTTGGCAAAATCAACTTCATTTTAATAGCAGTGGGCGTGCTTATTGTTATTCTTGGTTTTATATTGATGAGTGGTTCTCTTCTACCAGAGCCTCTTTTTAATGCCGATGTGTTTAGCGTTCGACGCATAAAAGTTGCTCCCTGTAGTGTCTTTCTTTGGCTTTTATTTTTCATCATATATGCCATTATGAAGAAACCAAAAATCTACCCAATCAATAGAAAAGAAAGTAGAAGATAAGACAGAAAAAAATAAGCTTTAAAAAGCAAACAAAAATATATTGTTTTTTTAAGTTAAAAAACTTTTGACGATAGACGGGCAAAGGCTCGCTATTTTGTTGTCTTTATCTTTATAATTCACATTTATATGACACTTTTTACAAACACTCATTCTTGCTATTATAGAAGGTTTAACAGAGTTTTTGCCCATTTCATCTACAGGACATATGATAATAACACAAGGTCTGTTGGGAATGGAAAGCACCCCTTTTGTGAAAGCATATACCATTATTATTCAGTTTGGAGCTATCTTGTCGGTGGTTTGTTTATATCGTAAACAGCTTCTTTAAAAATAGAACCTTTACCTCAAAACACACAATTGTCGGGCTTTAAAGCATTGAAATATCAGTACAATTTTTATTATAAACTGCTCATAGCTTTTATCCCTGCAATGCTAATAGGTGCTGTTGCAAAGAAAACAGGCTTAATAGATAGATTTTTTTAGAAAGCGTAGAAGTGGTGGCGATTATGCTCGTTTTAGGTGGCATTTTTATGCTTTTCTGCGATAAACTGTTTGCCAATAAAACCAGCGAAGACACACCATTAACAAACAAAAGAGCCTTTATGATAGGTTTATATCAATGCCTTGCAATGATACCGGGTGTGTCTCGTTCGATGGCAACCATAGTTGGTGGAATGTCACAGAGGCTCACTCGTAAGACAGCAGCTGAGTTTTCATTCTTCTTAGCAGTACCTACTATGGCAGCAGCAACGGCACTTGATGTGTTAGAACTTATGCTAAAAGGCGATAACGGAGCGTTGTGGGCAAGTTCACATAACCTTTTAATGCTCTTAATAGGTTGTGTGGTAGCGTTCTTTGTAGCATTATTTGCCATGAAATGGTTTGTAAATGTTTTAGCAAAGTATGGCTTTAAAATGTTTGGTGTTTATAGAATACTTTTAGGACTCTTTATTCTTACATGGTTATTATTGGGTCATAATCTCTCAATGGTCGACTAAATGAACTTTATAGAAGGAGAAATTATAAGCATAGATAAGCCTTATGGCATTACAAGCTTTGGGGCTTTGGCACATGTGCGCTATCTTTTAAGTAGAAAAATTAGGGTGTTAAACGACTCAAAACAGGTCATGCAGGAACACTCGATCCCTTAGCCACTGGCGTATTAACGCTATGCACTGGGCGAGCAACAAAGCAGATAGAACGACTTCAATTACACAAAAAGAATATGTAGCAACCCTTCAATTAGGCGCCACAACACCAAGTTACGACATGGAACACCCTGTTAGTGAAACCTTTGAAGTGCATCATATTACACGCGAAAAGATAAATGAAGTGTTGCCTTTGTTTATCGGTGATGTTAAACAAGTGCCTCCTTCGTATAGTGCTTGCAAAGTGAATGGAGCCAGAGCCTACGATTTAAAGCGTTCAGGTGAAAGCGTTGAACTCTCAGCAAAGCAGATACGAATAGATGAAATAGAGGTTCTTAACTTTGATAACACAAACTATCAACTCACCATTCGTGTGGTTTGTGGCAAAGGAACCTACATAAGAGCCTTGGCAAGAGACCTCGGCAGAGCGTTAAATAGTGGTGCTTATCTCACTGCTCTACGACGAACAAGAGTGGGAGAGGTATGCGTTGAAAACTGCATTAACTATGAAACGTTTCAAGAATGGTTAGATAAACAAGAAATAGAAGGGCTTGAAAAAGAACCGAATGTTAAGTAAATAAAGTGTAAAAAGGTGAATGTGTTGTAGCAAAACACCTTTGATAAACAAAAAAATAACATCCTTTGAAATCCCCATAAACAGATAAACAAGCATGAAATTATCACAGTTTAAGTTTAAATTACCACAAGAACAAGTGGCATTATATCCTCATTACTTTGAAAGAGAATATACAAATGAAGATGGAACAAAAAGGCTCTTTTTAGGGTAACACGTCAAGATGAAAGTAGGTTAATGGTGTTACATAAACGCTCACAAACCATCGATATGTATAAAAAAGACCAAGATGGAAACCCTATTGAAGGAGAGTTTATACAGTTTAAAGACATTATTAACTACTTTGATGAGGGAGATACGTTTATATTTAACGACACCAAAGTGTTCCCTGCACGACTTTATGGAACAAAAGAAAAGACAGATGCTAAGATTGAAGTGTTTCTTTTGAGAGAATTAAACCAAGAGATGAGATTATGGGACGTGCTTGTTGAACCTGCCAGAAAGATAAGAATAGGAAATAAACTCTTTTTGATAAGAGTGGTTCGATGGTTGCTGAAGTGATAGATAACACTACAAGTAGAGGTAGAACCTTACGTTTTCTATACGATTACGACCATGAAGAGTTTAAAAAAGACCTTTATAAACTCGGAGAAGCTCCACTTCCGAGATACATTATAGATAATAGAGAGTGTAAATGCTACTCCTGAAGACTTAGAACACTTTCAATGTATGTTTGCTAAGCATGAAGGAGCTGTTACTGCACCAGCTACTGGACTTCATTTTACAAGAGAACTACTTAAAAGAATGGAGATTAAAGGCATCAATAGTGCGTTTATCACCTTGCATTGTGGCTTAGGTTGCTTTAATGATATTGAAGTGGAAGACCTAACAAAGCATAAAATGGACTCTGAACAAATGCACATTACTGCGGGAAGCATGCAACATTGTGAATGAAACAAAACGCAATGGACACAAAGTATGTGCTGTTGGAACAAGCGTTGTGAAAGCCACTGAAACAGCAGTGGGTACAGATGGAATGCTAAAAGAGTTTGAAGGTTGGACAAATAAGTTTATTTTCCCACCTTACGACTTTGGACTTTCTAACAGCATGGTTGCTAACTTCTATCACCCTTATTCACCTTTATTGATGGAAACAGCTGCCTTTGGTGGTTACGACCTTGTGATGGAAGCCTACAATTTGGCAGTGAAACATGGTTATATGTTTGGTTGTTTTGGTGATGGACTTTTAATTTTAAACGATTAAATGATACATACCGTTTATTTAGGCTTGGGTTTCTAACATTGGAAACAGAAAGCGAATGATAGCTCAAGCCATTGAAAAATATAAACAAGCAGGTTGGCGTTGTGGTGCGCCAATCTGCTCTTTATGAAACAAAAACCATGGGGATTTGAATCGCCAAACGACTTTATCAACGCGGCTATATGTTGCGAAACAGAACTTGCTCCACGAGCTTTAATGAGAAAACTGCAAAGCATTGAACAGCAGATGGGTAGAGTGGGGAAGACAATAGGTGAGCAATACCAAGACAGAGTGATAGATATAGACATTTTGTTGTATGACGATATAAAGGTGAATGAGCCTGATTTAAAAATTCCACACCCTTATATGAGAGAGAGAGAGTTTGTAATGATTCCTCTAAAAGAAATTTTTTTCCTACGGTGTAAAAGCAAATTTATGAACCCTCATAAGTTTGCTTTTTGTGTATATAGGTAAAACATATCGCTTTAAAATTAACATAAATAAACATATATAACAAGGTTTTATTGCCTTATTTCTGCCTTATTTTCGCTGTAAAAAGTTTTTCGTTTCAAATATAGCCTCTATTTTTCTAAAAACATCACGAAAAAAACCTTTTTAAAACGCATAAAAATAAGAGAAAAAAACGTGCAAAAAGCTTAGGGTTTACCTCCTAATAGATAAGCTTTTAGCCTATAAAACACAAGCTATTAGGGTGTAAAACATCGTCTTTTTAATGCTAAAAAGCTATGCTTTTTAAGAGCAAACCCTTTACGTTTTTAGTTTTTACAAACCTCATGTTCTGTAAACGCAAAACCTATATGTTTTAGTGAAAAAGCCTTTTTTTAAAAAGAATAAAAACACGTTGTTAAGCGCATTAAAACATCGTAAAAAGCTAAGCTATTTTTCTCTATAATCTCATTTTTTTAGTGAACATAATGGCAAAACCATGTCTTTATTTCGTATATTTTTAACTACCTTTGCGCATCAAAAATTTTTGTAATAAAAAGCACTATATCATCATTGTTTTTCATGAATAACGCTCTCGAACTTTTTATTTGTATGGGCATTATCATTTTTTTGTGTTGCTCATGCTCTATCAATTGCCTATGCTTTCGTATGGCAATATCTCTTTGCGACCAGTAACAATTCTTAGTTCAATACTTCCAGAAGCCGAACAAAAAGAAATAGATGTATTGCTCGTTGTGAAGCACCCAAAGCCCATTTACACACAAAAACGAAAAGGGAAAAAACAGTGGTTTTCAAAAGAAAAAAATGGAGCAAAGGGGTGCAACCTATTGTTGATTTCTCTGAGCAAAAGGCAGGTGGAATGGACTATTTTTATAGTAAACTGCTTAATGCTAAAAACGGCAAAAGAGCCTGTGCGAATAGCTTATTTTGAGATTCTTACATTGAAGGAGATATACTTACAGCCGATTTACGCGAACTTTTTCAGTCGCATTATGGCGGTGTTGGCGTTGGTTGGGTAGATGTTGGTTCAGCAATATTAAAGAGTAGACGTTCTATTGGTCAGACATCGAGCGGAATTACCGAATATGTTGTGGTTAAAAAGCCCTTTTAATAGGTCGTTACAAGGCATAAACGAGCGTTATTTTTGCTGTGTCTAATGGTGCAAAAGCCAAGACCTTTGGCACTCGTTTTCATGCTCATAGCAAACAATGGTTAGTGTCTTCGCTCTTTGTTCGCACCGTTTCTGCCATGAATGTGCAAGCCGTTTTAAGTAACGGACGAAGCAAAAACAATGGCATTCGGTGGTTCATCGTCGGTGCAAATGCAAACCTTTAACGACACAACAACCAGCGTTTCGCTCACTTTTAACCCTTCTGGAGGCAACAGTTATGCCTTAGGTATGGCTTTAGAAGGCAAGAATGGTGTGATATTAGATAATTTCAGTGTTCGTGGTTCGTCGGGTTTAACCTTATCGGATATACCCTGAAACAACCCTTAAAGACTTTGCTAAACTTCGTCCTTACAGTCTTATTGTCTTGCATTTTTGGTTTAAATGTAGCTGCAGCAGGTAATCCTGTGAGCGTAATGAAAGGCTATGTTAATAAAAATGAAGGCAGTGATTGAACACTTTAAAAAAGGCTTATCCACAAACTTCTATCTTAGTGATGAGCGTTCCAGATAGAGACCAACGACGCGCAGAAGGTATTAAAACGATGAAAGAAGTGAAAACTCTTGTGGCTTTACAAGAGCAATTGGCAGAGCAAGAACATGTGGCTTTTTATAACTTTTACGAAGTCTATGGGAGGCGCAGAGAGTGTAAACAAATTAGTAGAAAAGAATTTAGCGAACAAAGATTACACGCATTTGAGTTTTTGGTGGAGGAAAGGTTTTTGGCGCAAAAGGTGTTCCCTTCGTTTCAAGAAGGATTGAAAAAAATTATAAACAGAGAAAAGCTCTTGAAAGACAATGATTGAGAATTTAGTGAATGTGTTGCGCTATCATGCGCAAGAACCGATGATTTTTTCGAGTGGCATATTTTTGGTTCTGTTCTTTTGTTTCAGCTTTGTTTACATGTGTTTGCAAAGAAAATTAACAGCCAGACTTCTTTTTGTTACTCTCTTTTCTTACTATTTCTACTACAAAAAGTAGTGGAATGTATTTTACATTATTAGCCTTTTGTAACTGTTAGCGATTATGTGTTGGCTTTCTTTATAGATAAGTTTAGAAGTAAACGATGGTTGGGAAGAGGCTTGGTGGCTGTGAGTTTGATTGTAGACCTTGGTTTGTTAGGCTATTTTAAATACACCAATTTCTTTGCAGGAATGGTTGCTAATGTGTTAGGAAACAACTTTCAACCCTACGACATCTTCCTTCCTGTGGGCATAAGTTTCTTCACTTTCCAGAGTTTAAGCTATACAATAGACGTGTATCGTGGAGATTTAAAACCCTTACCCAGCTTGTTAGACTATGCTTTTTATGTGTCTTTCTTCCCTCAATTAGTAGCAGGACCGATAGTGCGAGCAAGCGATTTTGCGCCACAAATAAGAAAAACCAGTGCAAATAACCAACGAAATGTTTGCTCGTGGTGCGTTTTTTATTCTTATAGGCTTATTTAAAAAAGGCTGTTATTAGCGATTATATTAGTCTTAACTTTGTAGACCGTATCTTTGATAATCCAAGTCTTTATAGTGGTATAGAAAACCTTTTTGGGGTATTTATGGCTATGCTTTACAAATTTATTGCGACTTTTCTGGCTACTCAGATATGGCCATTGGTATTGCTTTATGGTTGGGTTTTCATTTCCCACTCAACTTTAATGCGCCTTACACAAGTGTGAGTGTAACCGATTTTTGGCGTCGATGGCACATATCTCTTTCAACTTGGATACGTGATTACATTTATGTTTCGTTTGGAGGAAATAGACATGGAAAGGTAAGACAATATATCAATCTTATAATAACCATGCTTCTTGGCGGTTTATGGCATGGAGCCAGTCTTAATTTTGTTGTGTGGGGAGGTTTTCATGGCTTAGCTTTGGCGTTACATAAGTGGTTCCGAACAGAGGTTCTTCATCATGATAAACATTATAAGAGCAAAGGCATAAAGAAATTTTTTGCTGTTGTTTTAACCTTTCACTTTGTGTGTTTCTCGTGGCTTTTCTTTAGAAATACATCGTTTCAAGATAGCTTAAATATGCTAACAGGTGTGTTTACTAACTTTCATATAGAACTTCTTCCGCAATTGTTGGTGGGCTATAAATATGTTTTTGCTTTGATGTTATTAGGATATGTAACGCATTTTTATTCCTAATAGTTGGCAAGAAGCGTGTATATCTCTACTAAATAAAAGTAGTGTTGTGGTGCAAGCGTTGTGTTTGGTGATAATGATTTACATTGTAATTCAAGTGAAAAGCAGCGCAATTCAGCCTTTTATCTACTTTCAATTTTAAGAAATAGAGGCACACAAACTTAGTGATGTATTAACGATAAACAAGATAGAAAAATGAAAATAGGTGTGATTGTGGCAATGGATAAAGAGTTTATCCAACTTAAAAGTTTGCTCGATAATTGTAAAGAAGAGCTTCATGGAACGAAAACATTTACACTTGGAGAGCTTGGTAAACACACTATTGTGCTACAACAATGTGGCATTGGAAAGGTAAACAGTGCTGTAGGAACCACTGAAATGTTAGCTGCTTATGAACCAGACCTTGTTATTTCAACTGGTGTAGCTGGTGGTGCAAACCCTAAACTAAATACAACAGAAGTGGTGGTGAGTAGCTCTTGCAGATTTCATGACGTGTATTGTGGCACTGAATGCGAAGCGGGACAAGTGTTAGGTATGCCTGCTTGTTTTTGAAACATCTCGCGAATGGGTAGACAAGGCTTTTATCTTTAAATGCAGAAACAAAGGTGCATGAAGGTTTAATTGTTACGGGAGATTGGTTTGTAGACAGCCGATTAAAGATGCAAAACATTTTAGATTGTTTCCCTAATGCTATGGCAGTAGACATGGAGAGCTGTTCTATTGCGCAAGTGTGTTATATATATAAGGTGCCTTTTGTTAGTTTTAGAATTATTAGTGATGTACCTTTAAAAGATGAAAAGGCTGCTCAATATTATGATTTTTGGGAGCGTTTAGCTAACGGTTCGTTTGATATAACCAAACGTTTTTTTAATGAGTTTGTAGTAAATAACACCTTATTATATAGTTAAGACAGATGTTTTTACCTCTTATGTTATTATAATAAGGTAGAAAATAAACGATATAAAAAAATGCCCAAAGACCTTTTAATGAGTCTTTGGGCATTATCTTTATGTGTTTAAATCGTAAGAACGATGATGCGAAAAATGTGTGTTATTCGTCGTTCATCTCTTCTGTTAATTGTTTGTCAATCTCCTTAATTTTATTCTTAAGAAGTTCTATTTCGTCTTTTTAACTTATTTATTTTATGGTTCATTTCATCAACAAGTGAGTTTCCTTTCTTGCTCGATGCATTAAAGAAACCTAAGTTGTTTTTCGTATGTTTTCAATTCTTGTGTAATACGTTCGTATGCTCTAAACAAGCGATTACGTTCGCTTTCGAGTGCGTTTTTCGCCTTGTTCTACCACTTTTTTTGAGATTGTTTTTAAAGGCATCTAAACGTTTACGAGCAATTGAAATGTTAAGTTCTTTCTTTAAACGGTCTACCACTTTTTGGTATTCTGCATAAATCTTGTCCTTTTTCTTTATAAGGAACATGACCAATATTGTTATATTCTTTCATTAACGAAAGAACCTTTTTCTTGCACATCTTCGGCCTTTTCTTCCACAAAAGTTTTTTTAGCTGTTGCACTATATTTTGTTTTCTTTCAAGATTCTTATGCTCGTTTTCGTGAGCATCAGCACCTGCTTCTTTTTCGTGCATCAAAGAACTTATTACAAGTAGAATTAAACTCTTCCCAAAGTTTATCGCCTGTTTTTCGTGGCACATGGCCTATTGTTTTCCATTCTTTTTGTAAGCGAATAAACTTCTCACCAGTAGCGTTCCAATCGGTACTTGTAACTAATTGTTTTGCTGTTTCAATGAGTTTTTTTCTTTTTTCTCAATGTTTATGGCAAATGTGTCTTTCATGTCTTTAAAGAACATTGCTTTTGTTTTCAAAAAAACTCATCGCAAGCTTTTCTGGAAGCTGTTCAAATATCTTTACATTCATTTTTTTGTGTGGCATAACCTATTGTTTTCCACTCTTTTTGAATATCGAGAACCTCTTTTTGATTGTGCTTCCCATGCGTTTATAGTGGTGCTTTTTATTGGTGTTTAGTGCCTCAAGTCTTTCGCATAAAGCTGTTTTTCTTTTCAAATTATCGGCTTCTTTAGCACTGTAATGTTTCAAAAATAAGCCTGATGTTTTTTTGTTAATAACAGTGGAAGCATTCTTAAAACAGTGCTCAAACTTCTTCTCTAAGTTCCTTTGCTACAGGGGCCAATCTCGCGATATTGATGATGTAATTCTTGAAGTTTTGCCGACGCAGAAATAACATCTTTCTCGTCGTTAAGCGCTTCTGCTAATTCGCAGAGTTTTGTTTTTAGCTCTAAATTTTTCTTGAAATCATACTCACGAGCTCTGTTATTCAACTTTAATAAGTCGTAGAATTGTTCTGTATAAAGGTGATAATTGCGCCAAAAGGTCGTTGGCTTTATCGGCAGGAACAGCCTTAATTTCTTTCCATTGTTGCTGAAGTTCCTTGAAATGGTTATACGATTTGTTGGCAACATCTGGTGAAGTAGATATTTCTTTAATAGACTTCCAATGATAGCAAGTTTCTTTGTTAAGTTCTCTTTCTTTTTCTTCTTCGAGCTTTAAAAGATACTTAGCACGCTTTTCTTTTTATTAAAGACAATTCCGCTTTAAATATTTGTTCGCTTTCTGAAGGCAATGCTTTATAGTCTTCAGGAGCACCCCTGCTTCAATAAATGCTTTTTTTGTTCTGCTTCTCTTTCTGCTAAATGAAGGCGATAGAATGCAGATTTTAATAGGTCTATTTCTTCCTTTTTGAGGTGTTTCTTCATTGCTTGCAATTTCTTTTAAGCGTTCAATTACCTCTTCTTTTGTGTTATAATTGGTTGTAAACATAGCCTTATTTTTCTTCGTTTGTAGTGGTATTAGTGTTTTCTTTTTGCACTATGTGAGTTGGCAGATAGAGGCAATTCTTGAGAGGAAACAAGCGTGTTTTGAAGTTCATCGGTATTTGTTACTCTATCTTTAACTTGTTCTAAAGACTTTTTCGTGAGTGTCCTTCATACTTAATAATGTTGATTATTGTTTGGGTTTTTAGTTTTTGTTTTCTGCAAACTTAACAAAAATAGAAAAAGACCCTCTAAAACATGAAAAAGTTGGTTTTTAAGGAGGTCTTTTTTTATTATTATTAGTAATAAAGCTATTTTATTGCTTTTTAAAGAAGTCTTTTTCTTTTAAGAATCCACCAAGAGGCACTCGAAACAACAAACGATATTATCAACGCCAAAGGGAAAGCCCCACTTGTTATGTTCCATACCATTTATGAGGTTCATACCAAGGAATGACGATATAAGCGTTGGCACCATCATGATAATACTCACAGAGGTGAGCGTTCTCATCACGGTATTCATGTTGTTATTGATAATGCTCGAATAGGTTTCCATAGTAGATTCTAAGATGTCAGAGTATATAGATGTGGTTTCTCTTGCCTGTGTCATCTCAATATTAACATCTTCTATAAGGTCGGCATCAAGCTCGTCTACTTGCAGTTTAAACTTTAATTTAGCCAGCAAGTTTTCGTTTCCACGAATAGAAGTGGTGAAATAAGTGAGCGAATCTTGTAGTCGACTTAATCCTATAAGACTTTCGTTATTCACGTCGTGGTCGAGGTTATGCTTCGCACTCTCTATGAGTGTGTTTATTTGTTTCAAACGTTTTAGATACCAAACAGCCGACGATAGGAACAAACGGAATATCATATCAACGTAATCAGTAAAGCCTACACCGCGTTTTTGTTGATAGCTAACAAAGTCTATCATCATGTTTGTCTCGTAATAACACACCGTAATGGTAACATCTCTTTTATGAATTATACCAATAGGAACGGTGGTGTAGGGCGTTCTCGACCGAATTTCTTTGACGTAAGGAATACGCAATATAATGAGCATCCACCCATCATCGTATTCATAACGAGCACGTTCATCGGTGTCGCTAATATCAGGAAAGAAGTAATCGGGTATGTTAAAACGTTCTTCTAACTCACGTTTATCCTCATCAGTGGGGCAAGTTACTTGTATCCAAGCATTGGGTTGCCACTCTGAAATAGGCTTTAATTGGCCATTAGTGTTCCAGTATGTCTTCATAATTGCTTATCTCCATGCAAATAATATCAGGTGAAGATAAGCCATAAAGGGCATTATCGTTCTCCTGAAAGGTATTTACTTTCCGAATGATAATCGTCCATAATTTTGTTTTAACTTAAATAATAATTGTGCCGTTAGGGCTTGTTGTGGCACATTTTACAATGTGTTGAACACTGCTTAGTGTTTGTTTGTAAGCAAGGCACGTTTTAATTTGAGCGCAAAAGTAGTGTTTTTTTATTGTAATCTGCAAAAATAACCATTAAACCTACGATTTTTTTATGAGCAAAGAACGAAGAAAAAAACGAATATTTTTTTGTCGTGTTTTTATTTTTTTAATGAACTGTTAATGGAAAATTAGAAGTTTTGAGATGGGTTTTTCGCTGAAAAAAAGCTATTAAATGATGCTTTATATTGAAAAATCAGTGTAATAGCTTGTATTTTTGTGTGCTAAAAGATAAGCTATTAGGAGGCAAAAACATAAGGTTTTTAGGGAGGTAATAGATAAGCTATTGTGTGGTAAACTCTAAGCTTTTACACGTTAAACAATGCTTCTTTGTGTTTTGAGAAGTATTTTTTTAGAAATGTAAAAAGATATAGGTTTTGAGAAAAAGAGGCGTTTTGTTGTTTCTTTTTCTACTTTTTTTAGTGGACTAATAGGTAGTGGGATAGGGTATTTTTGTGCTAAAATGAAATTCTAAAATGTAACAAAAACGCTCACAAAAATGTCTTATTTAATAAAAATAGCCCCATAATGAAAAATGTTAATCATTATGGGGTTGTAAATAAAAAATACATCTTACAAATATAAAAAAATAGTTGTAAACAGTTACGTCTTTACATTGTAAGAATGTTATAATTTGTTCGTTTATTTCTATTTTGTAAGCAACTGAAGCAGTTGGTCTGCATGTTCTTTTTGTCTTAATTTGCTTGGGTTGGAGAATATGGGTGATGGTTCCTGTCTCATCTATCACGAAAGTGGTGCGATAAGTTCCAAAAATAAGTGCGACCGTACATCTTCTTTTTCTCCCCAAACACCAAAGAGTTCTACTAACTTTTTGTCGGTGTCTGCAATTAAAGGAAAAGGAAGTTCGTATTTTTCTACAAACTTCTTATGCGATTTTTGGTCGTCTACACTCACGCCAATCACTTCTATATTGTTCTTACGGAGCTCGCTATAACCATCTCTTAAACTACATGCTTGACTTGTACAACCGCTTGTATTATCCTTTGGATAAAAAGTAGAGAGCTATTGTTTTACCAGCATAATCGCCTTTTAACTTCGTTTCCGTTTGTATCAATGCCTAAAAAGTCGGGCACTTTATCTCCTATTTGCATAAAAATTTTTGTGTTTTTATAAAATGGTAAATAATAAAAATGGGGCAAAAAAATGCCCTTTATGAGTTCTGCAAAAATACGAAAAAGAAAATGAACTGATAACAATTTAGCAGGTAATTGTTTGTTACATAGGTAGTGAGTGAAGGGCTATAATGAGCGTGTTTATTGTTAAAAAACGCCAACAAATAGATATATTTTCGTGAAAAAATGTAGGTAATAATCTATTATCTTTGCATCGCAATTTTCATAAGGTTGTTAACACATAACACCTTATTTGCAAAAACAAAGGATGGTTCCGTAGCTCAGTTGGATTAGAGCAACAGCCTTCTAAGCTGTGGGTCTTGGGTTCGAACTCAACGGAATCACTATAAGGTATCTAATTCAGATACCTTATTTTTGTTTATATAGAATCCTTATAGACTAACCCTTTGAGTTCCTTTTTGTTTAAGGATTTCTTTTTATTCGATATGGTATATATTATTATATTATATCATATATTGTTATACCTTTTTTTGATACCAATTTGCTACCATTTTTGATACCAAAAATATAACCAATCATTAAAATTTTATTTTATGAATTTTCCAACAATAAAAAAATCATCTTTGATAGAAAAATGCTACAAACAAGAAAAAGCAATTGTGCAAATTGAAGTATATTTTTGCAGGAAAAAGAAAATATATAAGCACAGGAATTAAATTATTCGCAAACAATGGAATAAAGGGCATATAGCAGATATCGAGAACCTTTCGTGTTTTTGATAACGATTTGTATAGGGTTTTTACACAAAAATTATCAAGTCTGGATGTAGATACATGTTTTCTACAGTAGAGTATGTTAATCAAATGTTCCGAGATTATGTGATAGACCAAAGAATTCATGATAGGAGTGGCATGGATACTTTTTCAAAAGAAAGGATTGCTGATGCTTTTGACTATTTCTGCAATAAACTTGCTAATAAAAGCGAAGACGAACTGATACAACTCTCTGATGCAATTATAAAAAGCTTCTTGTACTTACCATGTTGTGGAAGGATGAGTGTGACGCTGTGCAGCTGTTCATGTTTCAAAAATAATCGTGGGAGGAAACCCACAAATTTGGAGATTATCAAAGCACAGCTTATGTATCACATACATTTGCATGCTCCTGTGGAGGATAAGCACCACATAATATCTGAAATTACAGAACGATTTCAACACATCTATAAATCAATTGCAAAGATTGAGGAGAAATAGATGAAGATAATGTGTTGAATTACACAATAAAAAGTTTATCGAAATTCTCTGGATAATGTAAGCTCAACGACCTTTGTTGATGAGGAATTAGAGAAAGCAGATAATTGCATCTCGTTCATAAGGGAATTTACATTGCAATTGCCATTTTGTTTCAGTCAAATAAGTAGATTTATGGATGAAGAAAAAGATAAACTTCACTTATCACGAACTATTTATTTCTGTATATAAGGGCATAATGTTTCCATTCGTTATTAAAGCAATGTTGAAAGAAATGTCACAAGAGGATATGAATAAATTGGCAAAAGAACTGGAGCAAATATTCCTCCGCCATTATGTTATAGGTACAAGGGCAAGTATTAAGAGTCGCTTAAAATGAATGTTTTTCAGAAAATGAAAAAGAGTGCAAAAGCCTGTAGTCAATCATATTCAGTGGATGAAGGGTAGAAATGACTGGTGGGGCTATTGGAATAATGATGAATTATCGCGTACTCTCAATATGCGGATGTACTACGGTGTTGCTAAGCTACTTTTGTGGAAATATGAAAATCACCTTAAGCAGAATGGAAAAAGGTGGTTACAATCCGTTGAGATATGACGCCATAGTGGAGCCTAATCTTGAACATATTGCTCCACAGACTGAAAAATACAGAAGATGATAATGGTTATTGCGCCTATGACGATGATTTCCGTAACCAGTATTTGGAATGTTTGGGTAACTACTTGCTTCTGTCAGGTAGTCATAATAAGTCGTTGAGCAATGGCAGATTTCAGATAAAACGCGATAGTTATAAACACTTGCAACAACAGTTGGAAGTCAAAAAAATGACGGAACAAGACCAACTTTGGGACAAGGAAAAGATTCGCCAACGTCACACAAAGATAGTTGATTATTTAATGCAAATACTTTAAACATAAATTTTATGGGGAATAAATTAGAAAAAGGCTGTTGAGTGGTGTATCTTTCAAAGTCGATGGCTTCAAGTTCCTGTGTATATTGGTATGTGCGTAGTGATGGGAATGTATTCTTATGTTTTTTGTAAAGAAATCGTACATAGTTTGATAAATATAGGAACTTTTACAGAAGAGACCATGCTTATGCTGGCTATAGGTATTGTGGATGTATCTATGGTTATGAATTTAATCATTGTGTGCGTAATTGGGGAGTATTGGTCGTATGTCAGCAGAATAGAGATTATAGAAAAAGACAAAGATAGTAATCAGTTTTGTTATCTTGGTAAGATAAATCCAAATGCATTAAAAGCACAAATTATTGATTTCTCTAATCAGTATTTCTGCCGTTCATTTATTGGAAACGTTTGTAGCTGATAATATTGAAACACAACATACAATAATGCAAATTAGTATTCATATTGTATTTGTTTTGTCCGCTTTGGGTATTACATATATGGATAAAAATCGGGCATACAGAACATTAAAAATAAAATAGAGCATAAATGTTCTAGTGAAGGAAATGTCTGTATTGCATTTCCTTCACCCGCTTTTTCACGTTTTCACTACAAGCTATCCGTCTCCCTTGAAATTTTACCATTGGTGATGTCTTCTTACACTACCGCATATAAAAATGAAGATAAAGAAATATATTGCAATCTTTTAGAATCTAATCCTTCTATAAATAGACCTTAAAAAGGAAATAGAATAGAGGGGATGTGGTAAGAAAAAAACAAATATAATCTTACACGCTTTTTAATACATTATCTGAAGAAAAACTGACTTTTTATTCCTTTAATGGTATTGTGGCAATTTTCTAGGGGATTATGATGACATACTTAACTTTTATATTAAACGAATCTACAAATACAACTAAATTCTGTAATACGAATTATAGCTTTTTCTCCTTCTTTTCTCTCTTATATATATAATTATAAATGTGAAAAAGTTTATTGCTCTTGATTTATTTCGTTTGTATGCATAAAAATGGTATAAAAAAAGCTTATCTTTTTGGTTTTTAATAGTTGTGTGTTATATTAAAAAGCTTTTACTTTTTGCATTCGCTTTTGAGTTATAAACTTATAAGCAAGATAGAATAGAGTTCTTTGAAAAGATTTACATAAACAGACAAGTTAGTACAAGAGTCTTGTTATTTATTCATTAGATAACAAGGGGTAATAAAACGAACCGTTTTAATTCTTTTACAATATATTCGGCATTCGTTCTGAACAGATAATTTAGTTAGTTACAACTAACATACAAGATACTTTACAATGTAGAGTTTGATCCTGGCTCAGGATGAACGCTAGCTACAGGCTTAACACATGCAAGTCGAGGGGTAGCATGTTGGTTGCTTGCAACCGATGATGACGACCGGCGCACGGGTGAGTAACGCGTATCCAACTTGGCTTATACTTAGGGATAACCCGTTGAAAGACGGCCTAATACCTAATGGTTTATAATAGTTGCATGACTGTTATAATAAAGATTTATCGGTATAAGATAGGGATGCGTCTGATTAGTTAGTTGGTGAGGTAACGGCTCACCAAGGCATCGATCAGTAGGGGTTCTGAGAGGAAGGTCCCCCACATTGGAACTGAGACACGGTCCAAACTCCTACGGGAGGCAGCAGTGAGGAATATTGGTCAATGGACGTAAGTCTGAACCAGCCAAGTAGCGTGCAGGATGACGGCCCTATGGGTTGTAAACTGCTTTTATGTGAGAATAAAGTTAACTACGTGTAGTTATTTGCATGTATCACATGAATAAGGACCGGCTAATTCCGTGCCAGCAGCCGCGGTAATACGGAAGGTCCAGGCGTTATCCGGATTTATTGGGTTTAAAGGGAGCGTAGGCCGTTTGATAAGCGTGCTGTGAAATTTAGAGGCTCAACCTCTACCGTGCAGCGCGAACTGTCAGACTTGAGTGCGTAGTAGGTAGGCGGAATTCGTGGTGTAGCGGTGAAATGCTTAGATATCACGAAGAACTCCGATTGCGAAGGCAGCTTACCGTATCGCAACTGACGCTGATGCTCGAAGGTGCGGGTATCGAACAGGGATTAGATACCCTGGTAGTCCGCACAGTAAACGATGGATGCTCGCTGTTGGCTTTTTATAGTCAGTGGCTTAGCGAAAGCGTTAAGCATCCCACCTGGGGAGTACGCCGGCAACGGTGAAACTCAAAGGAATTGACGGGGGCCCGCACAAGCGGAGGAACATGTGGTTTAATTCGATGATACGCGAGGAACCTTACCCGGGCTTGAACTGCAGGAGAACGATTCAGAGATGATGAGGTCCTTCGGGACTCCTGTGGAGGTGCTGCATGGTTGTCGTCAGCTCGTGCCGTGAGGTGTCGGCTTAAGTGCCATAACGAGCGCAACCCCTTTTTCTTAGTTGCCATCGGGTAATGCCGGGCACTCTGAGGATACTGCCACCGTAAGGTGTGAGGAAGGTGGGGATGACGTCAAATCAGCACGGCCCTTACGTCCGGGGCTACACACGTGTTACAATGGGGCATACAGAGTGTTGGTTGCATGTAAATGTAATCTAATCTTCAAAGTGCTTCTCAGTTCGGACTGGGGTCTGCAACCCGACCCCACGAGCCTGGATTCGCTAGTAATCGCGCATCAGCCATGGCGCGGTGAATACGTTCCCGGGCCTTGTACACACCGCCCGTCAAGCCATGAAAGCCGGGGGCGCCTAAAGTCCGTGACCGCGAGGGTCGGCCTAGGGTGAAACCGGTGATTGGGGCTAAGTCGTAACAAGGTAGCCGTACCGGAAGGTGCGGCTGGAACACCTCCTTTCTGGAGACGAGATGTTGAATGTAAAGAATTATTGAGTTCTTTTATACTTAATCTTGTGCTACCTTACTTGTCTAGTTTAGTTAAAGGGAATTGATGATGCGGAGTTTAAGACTCTTGCAGCTTGAATGCCGGAATTGAAGTCCTATAGCTCAGTTGGTTAGAGCGCCACACTGATAATGTGGAGGTCGGCAGTTCAAGTCTGCCTGGGACTACCTTATTTAAATGGGGGATTAGCTCAGCTGGCTAGAGCACCTGCTTTGCACGCAGGGGGTCAACGGTTCGAATCCGTTATTCTCCACTTGTATATTTAATACATCGTTCTTTGACATATTGACACAAGCAAAACTGTAGATTTAATCAAAACAATAATCAACAGCTGAAAGTATGAGCTTAATATAGATTAATTTTATTGATTTATATTATAGTAAAAGTTTAGAAAGTAATTAAGGGCGCATGGCGGATGCCTTGGCTCATGGAGGCGATGAAGGACGTGATAAGCTGCGATAAGCTGCGGTAAGGTGCAAATACCCTTTGACCCGCGGATTTCCGAATGGGACAACCCAAACACTTTATGTGTTTATCACTTAAAGATTAAGTGAGGCAAACGCAGGGAACTGAAACATCTTAGTACCTGTAGGAAAAGAAAATAAACTAATGATTCCCCTAGTAGTGGCGAGCGAACGGGGATTAGCCCAAACCTTCATTGTATTTGCATTGAAGGGGTTGTAGGACCACGTTGTTGTACTTTGATTGTGAGAAGAATATTTTGGAAAGAATAACCATAGCGGGTGATAGTCCCTTATTCGAAGCATGAGAAGACATAGTGTACTCCTGAGTAGTGCGGGACACGAGTAATCCTGTATGAATCTGCCGGGCCCATCCGGTAAGGCTAAATACTCCCATGAGACCGATAGCGTACCAGTACCGTGAGGGAAAGGTGAAAAGAACTTCGATAAGAAGAGTGAAATAGATCCTGAACCCATGCGCCTACAAGCGGTCGGAGCATTTTATAATGTGACGGCGTGCCTTTTGCATAATGAACCTACGAGTTACCGTCACCAGCAAGGTTAATCCTCTTGAGTGGAGCAACCGCAGTGAAAGCGAGCCTTAACAGGGCGTATTAAGTTGGTGGTGGTAGACGCGAAACCAAGTGATCTACACTTGTCCAGGATGAAGTTCCGGTAACACGGAATGGAGGTCCGAACCAATAAGCGTTGAAAGCTTCTGGATGAGGTGAGTGTAGGAGTGAAAGGCCAATCAAACTTGGAGATAGCTCGTACTCCCCGAAAGGCATTTAGGGTGCCGCGTACAATGTTTTTTTCTTAAGAGGTAGAGCGACCGATAGGTCAAGAGGGCTCACCGCCTATCGAGACCTGACGAACTCCGAATGCTTAAGTTATGAAGTTGTGCAGTAAGGGGGCGGGTGCTAAGGTCCGTCCTCGAGAGGAGAAGAATCCAGACCGTCGTTTAAGGTCCCCAAATTCTGACTAAGTTAGTCTAACGAAGTCTGGTCCCCATGACAGCCAGGATGTTGGCTTGGAAGCAGCCATTCATTCAAAGAGTGCGTAACAGCTCACTGGTCGAGGGTCCGGGCATGGATAATAATCGGGTATAAGTCAGATACCGAAGGCGCGGGATAGAATTTAAAAAAAGTATCGGTAGGGGGAGCATTCCATCAGCGTAGAATGTTAGAGGACGACTCTAGCTGGAGCTTATGGAAAAGCAAATGTAGGTATAAGTAACGATAAGGAGGGTAAGATTCCCTCCCGCCGTAAGACCAAGGTTTCCCGGGCAATGTCAATCACCCCGGGGTTAGTCGGGTCCTAAGTCTCAGCCGAATGGCGATGGCGATGGTAGAAACGGTTAATATTCCGTTACTGCTTTTAATGAGTGATGGGCAGACGAAGAAGTGACACCACCGCGAGGCGACGGAAGTCCTCGTTAAAGAGTGTAGGAGTTGATGAACGCAGGCAAATCCACGTTCAGATCCGACCTTGATAGTATAGAATACTACTCGTAGTATTTTAATAGTGTGGGTAATCCTGCTTCCAAGAAAAATGCTCTAAACATATTGTTAAAAGCACCCGTACCGTAAACGGACACACGTAGTCGGGTAGAATATACTAAGGCGTTGAGAGATTCATGGTTAAGGAACTAGGCAAATTGACCCCGTAACTTCGGGATAAGGGGTCCTCATATTTTATGAGGCGCAGAGAATCGGTCCAGGCAACTGTTTAACAAAAACACAGGGCTGTGCTAACTCGAAAGATGATGTATACAGTCTGACACCTGCCCGGTGCTGGAAGGTTAAGAGGAGAGCTTATTCTTCGGAAGACGGTTTGAATTGAAGCCCCAGTAAACGGCGGCCGTAACTATAACGGTCCTAAGGTAGCGAAATTCCTTGTCGGGTAAGTTCCGACCTGCACGAATGGTGTAATGATCTGGACACTGTCTCAACCATGATCTCAGTGAAATTGTAGTATCGGTGAAGATGCCGATTACCCGCGATGGGACGAAAAGACCCCGTGAACCTTTACTACAGCTTAGCATTGACCTTGGTCATCCGATGTGTAGGATAGGCCGGAGGCTTTAAGGCGAGCGCGCTAGCGTTTGTGGAGCCATCCTTGAAATACGGCCCTTTTGGCTGTCTGAGGTCTAACTCGTGATTTACGAGGACATTGTTTGGTGGGTAGTTTGACTGGGGTGGTCGCCTCCAAAAGCGTAACGGAGGCTCCAAGAGTACCCTCAGGTCGATTGGTAACCGACCTATTAGAGTGCAATGGCATAAGGGTGCTTGACTGTGAGGCAGACATGCCGACCAGGTAGGAAACTAGGGGCATAGTGATCCGGCGGATGTGTATGGAAACTCCGTCGCTCAAAGGATAAAAAGGTACTCCGGGGATAACAGGCTGATCCCCCAAGAGCTCATATCGACGGGGGTGGTTTGGCACCTCGATGTCGGCTCGTCACATCCTGGGGCTGGAGAAGGTCCCAAGGGTTGGGCTGTTCGCCCATTAAAGTGGCACGCGAGCTGGGTTCAGAACGTCGTGAGACAGTTCGGTCTCTATCTATCGCGGGCGTTGGAGTTTTGCGTGGAGCCGTCACTAGTACGAGAGGACCGTGATGGACAGACCTCCGGTTTACCAGTTGTTCCGCCAGGGGCACCGCTGGGTATCCGAGTCTGGTTTGGATAAGCGCTGAAAGCATCTAAGTGCGAGCCATCTGCAAGATTAGAACTCCTTTGAGGGTCGTTGTAGACGACGACGTTGATAGGGTGTAGGGTGTAAAGACAGTGATGTCAAAGCCGAGCACTACTAATTGCCCAAAGCTTTCAGACGTATCATTTTTCCTCCGTTGATATTTGATTTATTTATAGTTTTCTTGTGCGATATATCAATACTTATGTATTAAGTATAAATGATTTATCAGGCGGTTATAGCGGTGGTGTTCCACCTCTTCCCATTCCGAACAGAGAAGTTAAGCCCACTTGCGCCGATGGTACTGCAATGCAATGCGGGAGAGTAGGTAGCTGCCTTTTTATTAGAGAGTTTAGTTGAGTAATCAATTAGACTCTCTTTTTTTGTATATATAATGATGACATAGACAAGTGGTAAGATCTTTGGTATAAAGAGATTGAATAACTTTGTACGCTCTTCTCCTTCACTACGAATGAAACCTAAAAAGAACAGGATGGAAATTACCACTACGACTACGAGGAATACGAAGAGAAAAACTCAAAGCCATGACTATATCAACGACAAGAACGAAAGTTATAACATTGTTCGTCTTCATCTTTATCTTCATGTTCTTTAATGAATAATTTAGGGTTCATGATTCATTAAAGAATTCATAATTAAAGACTGAAGAGAAAGAAAACCCTTGCTATTGCTTGTGTAATCAGAAATAATTTCCGAAATTTGTGAATGTGTAAGTCTATATTTGACTTATATATTTTTAGAGTACATTGCCAATAAGAGTAAATGAAATCCATAGAGAATTAGACAAATGAGAACATTTGACGAGATACTAAATTTATTCCGTGAATCTTCTACAACGGAATTAGAAAAAAAGGGTGTAAGTTTGAACGGTTAATACAGCGTTGAGCTTCTTTCTGACCCACGTTATCGCAATACTGTAAAAAAAGGGTGTGGCTGTGGAATGAGTTTTTCTGCTAAAAGCCGAGTCAGAGAAACACGATTTAGGCATTGACCTTGTTGCTGAGACTGAGCAAAAAGAGTTTTGGGCTATCCAATGCAAATTCTATAGTGAAGATGCAGTTATTGATATGGCTAAAGTTGATTCTTTTTATTTCACAAGCTATGCGTACATTTACGCATCCTGACATGAAAGAAAAATATTAATTTTTCCAATATGCTGTGGGTTTCAACGACGTCGAAATGGACTTCTCAAGCTGAAGAAAAAAATAAAAAAATCAAAAGCATTCCTTTTACTCGTATCAATCAATTTGATTTGCGAGAGTCTAATGTTGATTGGGAAAAAGCTCAATAGTGGGCAAGAGGGAAGACAACTTTATTATCAGGGAAAAAGTCCTCGTGACCATCAGAAAAAAAGCGATGGAGTGTGCTAAGAAACATTTCATGGAGCATAATCGTGGAAAACTCATTATGGCATGTGGAACTGGTAAAACTTATACCTCGCTGAAAAATCGTTGAACAGGAAACAAATAAAAAGGGCTTGTTTTATTTCTTGTGCCGAGTATTGCTTTATTGGGTCAAGGATTAAATAGCTGGATGGCTGACACTTCTGCTACTATAAAACCTATTTGTATTTGTTCTGACTCAAAAGCGTCTAAACTCAATGAAGACATCGATATCAGTATTGTAGATATGCCATACCCAGCTACCACCAATATTCCTACTACTGTAAAGCATTTGTTGCAATATAAAAAGAGTGATGCGTTGATTGTTGTGTTTTCTACTTATCAGAGTATTGAGGTAGTATCAGAAGCACAACGGCAGATACTCGAAGAAACCAATGGCACTTTTGGTGTGTTTGATATGATTGTATGCGATGAAGCACATCGCACTACTGGTGCGAAGAGTAAGTATAAGGAAGAAAGTTCTTTCACAAAGATTCACGATAATAACTTTATTCAAGGTAAGAAGCGCATGTACATGACGGCAACACCACGTTATTACAATGCCAATATCAAAGAAACAGCTAAGGAAAAGAACATGCTTTTATGGAGTATGGATAATGAAGAATTCTTTGGAAAGGAGTTTTATCGTATAGGATTTGGAGAAGCTGGTTAATCTTGGTTTACTTACAGATTATAAGGTATTGGTGTTGACGTTGAGTGAAGAAGATTTGTCAGAGGACATGAAAGAGAACCTCAAAGGTAACAATGAGCTTACGTTAGATGATGCTTCAAAACTGGTGGGGTGTGTCAATGCACTTTCTAAACGTATCAAAGGAGATAACGGTGTTACGGTGGCAGAAGATTACAAGATGATGAAGCGTGCTGTAGTCTTTTGTTCCACTATCAATCGTTCAAAGCGTTCCAGTGGCATCGCATCAACCGACTTTGCCAAGCAGTTCCCCGAATTGGCTAAATACTATAAAGAAAACGATGTAGATAAAAAGCGAACGTAATAAAGTGGTAAATGTAGAAGCACGCCATATCGACGGTGGAATGAGTGCAGAGATAAGAGCTGAGCCATAGACTGGTTGAAAGATGAGAACATTGCCGATGGTCAGTGTCGTATATTAAGCAATGTGCGCTGTTTGTCAGAAAGGTGTAGACGTGCCAGCACTTGATGCTGTTATTTTTGCATCGGCTCGTGATAGCCAAGTAGATGTAGTGCAGAGTGTTGGACGAGTGATGCGTAGTTTTAAAGATCCTAAAACGCAAGAACCAAAGAAATACGGATACATTATCATTCCAGTAGTGGTTCCGCCCAACACCGAACCTAATCTTATTCTCGACAACAACGATAGATTTAAAGTGGTTTGGGATATTCTCAATGCTCTCCGTGCGCACGATGAACAGTTTAATGCTACGGTTAACAAAATAAGTTTGAATAAAGAACGTCCGTCAAAGATTGTTGTTGCTGGAGTGCCAAGGGATTCGTTCCAGATGATTGGCGGTGATATACAACCTACACATTATGACAATGAGAAAGACCTTGCACAACTTTCCAATGAGGAGGTGGCTACCCAACTCACACTTCGATTTGGTGAATTGCAAGATGGCATATATGCTAAAATGGTAGAAAAGGTAGGCGACCGAATGTATTGGGAGAATTGGGCGGCTAAAGTAGGTGATATTGCCACAAAAATTTATTGCTCGTATCGAGAAACTTGTTCAAAGGGGTGTACATAAAGATAAGTTTGAAACCTTTCTACATGTGTTGCAACAAAAACCTCAACCCTTCGATTACGGCAGAACAGACCATTGAAATGTTGGCTCAACACATGATTACCCGACCCGTGTTTGAAGCTCTTTTCAAAGAATATCATTTTGCTACTAACAACACGGTAAGCCAAAGCATGCAACGTATGTTGGAACTTTTAGAGAGCGAAGAGGTTAACAAAGACACTTCTTTGCTTGAAGATTTCTACAACAATGTGAGCAAATATGTGGGTACAATAGATAATTTGGAGGGAAAACAAACCATTATTAAAACGTTGTACGAAAAGTTTTTAAGGTAGCTTTTCCTAAAACGGTAGAGAAGTTAGGTATTGTTTATACGCCGATAGAATGTGTCGATTTTATTATACACTCGGTGAACGATGTTTTGAAAAAGGAGTTTAATAGCTCTTTAACCGATGAAAATGTGCATATATTAGACCCCTTTACAGGCACAGGAACTTTTATTACACGTCTACTACAAAGCGGACTTATTTTGCCTGCTGATATAGAACGTAAGTATATGTACGAAATTCATTGCAATGAAATTATGTTATTGGCTTACTATATTGCCGATGTTAATATAGAGAGTGTGTTTCATGAAATGACAAAACGAACAGAGTATTTACCTTATAATAATATATGTCTCACAGATACCTTTCAAACAACTGAACAACGAGAGTCTGTTTTTGATAAATCATGGTTTGCTGAAAATAGTGCCAATGTAGAGCAACAACTCAAAGCACCTATACGTGTTATTATAGGAAATCCGCCTTATTCTATCGGTCAGAAGTCTGCCAACGACAATGCACAGAACCAAAGCTATGAAATGCTCGACAAGCGTATTAAGGATACTTATGTAGATGCATCTGTTGCAGGATTGAATAAATCTACGTACGATCTTTATATCAAAGCATTTAGATGGGCAACGGATCGTCTCTCTATCAATAAAGAAGAAGGAGGCATAGTGGCATTTATTAGCAATGGAGCATGGATAGATGCTAATGCCAACGATGGTTTTCGCAAATGTTTAGAGCGTGAGTTTTCTACTATCTATGTATTAAATTTGAGAGGAAATGCAAGAACAACTGGAGAATTAAGAAGTAAGGAGAAAGATAATGTCTTTGGTTCTGGTTCTCGAACTCCCATTGCTATTACACTATTGGTTAAGAAACCGAATCAAACAGACGATAATCGTGCTACAATATACTATCAGGACATTGGCGACTACTTAGAACGTGAGGATAAATTGAAGATGGTGCATAATTTTAAAAGCATTAGTTCTCCTAAACTCAATTGGACTATTATTCAACCAAACAAGCATGGCGATTGGATAAACTCACGCAACGAAGGCTCCTCAGAATTGATACCATTGGCACCAAAGGAAAAAGTTTGATGCAAAAACGCAAAGTGTGTTTACGATAAAGGGACCAGCTATAGCATCGGGACGAGATAATTGGGCATATGGTTTCTCTAAAGAGACAATCAATCAAAATATGCAAAAGAATGATAGACTTTTATAATGTTCAATGCAGAAACTATCAACATGCTTTGAGTACAAATGCGAATTTATCAGTAGAAGACTTTTATTGATACTAATCCACAAAAGATTAGTTGGACTGAAAAACCTCAAAAGATATTTGGAAAAAAAGGGCTTGCATTGTCTGTTCAAACTGATTATAGAAGTGGTCTTTACCGTCCTTTCTGTAAACAATATCTATATTTTGATAAAGAGATTTATTGAACGTCCCGGACTGAGCAAAAAGCTCTTCCCAACCCCCAAAAAACAAGAATTTAGTTATCTGTTTATCTTGTATTGGTAGCACAAAAGAACTTTCCGTTTCTATCTCTAATATTCTTGTAGACTATCATGAAGCGGGAGATACCCACTTATATCCTCTCTATTGGTACGAAGAAAACAAGCAACAAGGTTTGTTTGAACAAGAAGAAGACGATTATATATGCCATGATGGTATCAGCGATTGGATGTTGAAAGAAGTAAGAAACCGTATAGGAAATAAGAAAAATCACAAAAGAAATGATATTCTATTATGTCTACGGTTTGCTACATTCTCCGACTATCGCGAAACTTTTGCGTCGGATTTAAAGAAATCTCTACCTCGTATTCCTATTATTACAGACGAAACAGAGTGGATGAGCTTTTGCAATGCGGGCAAGATGTTGGCAGAGCTACATTTAAATTACGAAAATATTGAGCCATGCAAGGTAACCATTAGCGACACCTATGCGGGAGATGACGAATACGAACACTATGCAGTGAGCAAAATGCGCTTTCAAAGAAAGGTGAAAAAGCACGATTATTTACAACGACTATCTGCGCATTGACGATATTCCAACACGTGTTTATCAATATGTGGTAAATGGCAAGAGTGCGGTGGAATGGATAATGGAGCGATATGCCGTGACCATCGATAAGAAAAAGCCTTATAAAGAACGACCCTAACCTTTGGAGCAAAGAGCATAAAGAGCCACGCTATATTCTCAATTTGTTGTTATCGGTGATGAGTGTAAGCCTGCAAACAATTGAAATTGTGGAACAATTGCCACGCCTACACTTCGATGGTAGTGATGTTACGATAGTAAAAGAAAGGCCACGATATGCTGAAGTTTAGCATCAAGTAAGTGTCCTTTAATGAGATTATGACAAGAATAAAGAAAACAGAATATTGCGATAGAAAGGAAACGGATTAGTAGTATGGTAAGTAGAATATCATTTGGAAAAGTAACACTATGTGAGAAGAAAATATGAGTAATAAAATGCAGACAATTTTAGAACTTTCACCAATAAAGGCCAAACAGTATTTCTTGGAATCACAGAATTACTGCAATATACAATACCTGTTTATATAGACTTTTAAACCTGTGTTAGATTATGTTCAGAAGATTGTTGGTACAAAAGAACTTAAAGCTATTCTCAAGGATACTGGTAATCTGCCTTCCTCCTTTGAGAATGTAAATCACAAGATATTAATAAAGAAAGATGCACCGTATTCTTATAGACCTATTCAACTTATAAATCCTTATCTATATTACCTCCTTGTCAGAGCTATGACAAACAAATGTAATTGGAAAAAGATAAAAGATAGATTTGCCGCCCTAAAAGTGCCTAACATAGAAGTTGCAAGCATTCCAAAAATTAAAGGGAAGACATGCAAATCATATTTATCAGCATCGATAAATTCTTGGTGGGAGAATGTGGAACAAAGAAGTCTTGAGTTAGCATTGTCGTATAGGTATCTATTTGCTACAGATATTGCAAATTGCTATGGTACTATATATACCCACACTATTGCATGGGCTTTCATGGGGAAAGAAGAGGCTAAACAAAAACGTGATAAACATGGGTTGTTGGGTAACTTAATAGATGACTATATACGACATATGCAATATGGTCAAACTAACGGTATTCCACAGGGTAGTGTCTTATCAGATTTTATAGCAGAAATGATACTTGCATATGCAGATAAAAAACTTGGAGATAAATTAAGTGATGAAGATATAAATAACTATCGTATTTTTAAGATACAGAGATGATTATCGCATCTTTTTGTAATTCTAAAGAGGAATCAGAACGTATCGCATTCTGCCTCCAAGAAGTCCTTGCAGAACTTAATTTTCAATTAAATGTTAAAAAGACATATTTGACAGAAGATGTGATAACCGAGTCTATAAAGCCAGACAAGGTGGCATATATTTCAGAAATACCCATGTATAGAAAAAAACAGAAGAGAATATATTCCACAATGTCAAATCTTCAACAAGAGGCTCTGTATATCCATCAGTTTTCAAAGAGGTATCCTAATAGTGGTACTCTAACTAAATTATTAACTATATTTACTTATAGATTAGCTAATAAATTTGAAGATTGCAATAATATCCATGTTTTAATATCTCTTTTACTGATATTGCCCTATTTAGCCCTCAAAGCGTATAAGATTGCTTTAGTTATTATCAGTAAACTTGTTAATAAGATTTCAATGCCTGATGAAAAAGGAGCAAATTGTTAATAATATTTATATAAAAATTTCAGAGATTTCCAAATATCGGTGAAATTCAAATTTGGATGCAACACATTACTTTCAATTTGCCTCATCCTATTGCATATACTGAGGATATATGTAAAATTGTGAACAACGAAGAAAAATGTAGAATTATGGAATAATGATTGGGTCGCTGATGCTTTATAAAGATGCGTTTCCGCAATATGATATTTGTATCAAGAAGATAAGAGACAAAAATTACTCCTATAATTGATATTGATGAAGTTAGTTTGTTCGACATATATTAAATAAGACTCAGATTAGCAAAAAGGGACATTTTATTATGCTCATAATCAGCAGGACAATAACATCTAAGACGTTTTCTATTTAATACTACTAAAAATGAGAAAAACATTTTTGTATTATAAGAATATAACTTGTTGACAGTTAGTGTTAAATATATTTTAGGAAGTACAGTGAGTTTTTGTGAACTACATGAGTAAATATAATGAAACCCCAGTGGCTTTATGACCTACTGGGATTTCTCTTTTTGTATACAAATAGATATTTATATGGAATAAATGGGAGCGATTTTTGCATAAAAAGAGGAATGTTTTGGAGAGAATTTTTGTGTGATAAAAAGAGTGTTTTAGAGAAAATAGCTAAGAGTTTACATGTTTTTAAGATGAAAAGCAGGGCGAAAAAAAGAGTGAAAAGGGGAGTAACAGATGCAAAACATATAGGTTTTGTATTTCTAAAATGTTACAGAAAGAAATGGCAGTCGCGTGCTTTTTATGCCCTAAAAGCTTAGGGTTTTTACGCTGCAATATATAAGCTATTGGGGGGTAATAGATAAGAGTTTGGGTGCTAAAACCTTATATATTGCGTGCTAAACTCTAAGCTATTGCCACTTTTTTAGTTGTTTTCTCTGAAATAAAGGCTTTTTTATGCCCACGTTATTGCATAATACTTATATCTGTGAATGGCGTTCTTGTTTTTAAAAACACAAAGAAAAATAAAGGATATATTTTATGCAGTGTTGCATAAAAATATTCGGTTTTACGGTATAAGCATAACGACTTTTCTTTGCAAAGTCTATTTTTTGCAAAGAAAGGTCAGGACAACAACAAACTATAAAAAAAGCGAATGACTACATGTTTGTGCCTTTTTGTTTTAATAGTCTTATTCTGATGGAATAAAAAAGTCGTCGGTGTTGGTGTTGTTGCTGTTAGGAAAATTGTCGAGTTGTCGTGATGGAGAATGTTCTTCCTTAATGATAATGGCATTTTCCTTAGAATTTAACAGAAAAGACACAGGCTCTTTTATTGGAACCACGCAACAACATGGTTGTATGTATTTCTTTTTCATGGTAGTTTTTGATGTGAATTGTTTGTATAAAATCACATGTTTTGCGGTGTATAAAGCATTTGTTTTATGCGCTTTTAGCACTCTAAACATCATTAAGATATATGCAAAAGTCAGTAAATATTTTCGAAAAAACAAATAATGAGATAGTTTTTATAGAATATATAGCATTGTAGAAAAGAGTGAAGGCTTTAATGAAAGAGTGAATTTTATGGTGATGTTCGTTTTTACACACTGGAAATATTTAAAAAGAATCGTCTTTTTATTTAAACTGGCTATTTTGTTTTATTGTAATTGCTTGCTTTGTTGATTGTACAATCCGTAAAACGAAGGGTTATTGAGTTTTGAAAACGATGGGACAAATATTCTAAAACGAAGTGTATCTTTAAAGAGTTATTTTTTTATTAAAAAAAGGTATTCAAATATGGTTAAATGGTACTGTCCTAAAAAAAGTGTGTAAGTTTTCTTTCTTTTCTTTGTGTCTTATTCATTTTCCTTTTTCTTGTTTCCAGAATTTCCATTGATAAATTTTTTTCTTTCATATGTTGTTTTTGTTTCTTGCATAGCAACACTTGCAAGTAGGAAAAGCACTGACTTACTTGTTGGCATTGATGTCCTCATTTTTTTGTTCTCTTGTACTTTTCTCTTGAGTCTTTCAATCCAGTTAGTTGTATATATGCGCCTTTTGCACTTGCACAGATAAGTCCATATATGTAAAGTAAGCGATGTTTCGATCCGTTTTATACTTTTTCAATATTGGGTATTTCTTTTTCCATTTGGCTACAAAAGTAATAATTTGTTCATATCTCAACAAAGATTTTATCTCTTTGTTTTCTAAAGTAAAGACCTCATTAAGTTCTTCTGCCATCTGCGGTTTATCTTTATGTGAGACACAAATTAGTATTTTTTTGCTTAATATGAGCTACGCAAAACTGATGAGATGACTGAGGGAAAGCTGACAAACCGCATTTTCTATTCCTTGAAGTGTATCAGATATTACTAAGTTTATTGGAGTAACTCCTTGTTCTTTCAATATTTCAAGATCTTCCTTCCAGCATATAGCTCCCTCACTGGGTACACTTAACACCTCTCGGTTTCCATCTTCCAACATTCCTAAAATGGTATAATAAGACTCTTTAGAAACCTGTTTGCCCCTACGAGTGGCAAATGGAGAGTGCATTGATATAAACAGCTAAATAATGAGAATAAAACGGGCGATTAAGCCATTGTTCAACATCTTCACGGCAATTGGTGTTCAAATAAGACACTTGTTGTTTACTATAACTGCGTCCATAAATGGTTTCAGATATTTCACCTATCTGCTCAGTGGTAAGACCCTTGGTGTAAAGAAGGTTGAATAACTTTGCACGCTCTTCGCTTTCGCTACGGATGAACCCTAAAAGAACAGCATAGAAATTACCACTGCGGCTGCGTGAAATACGAAGAGAAAACTCAAAACCATGACTGTAACAAGGGCGAGAACGAAAGCCATTACATTGTTCATGGGCATTCTCGTTGACAAATAAATCATGTTCATGTTTCATAAGAGAATTCATGATTAAAGACTGAAGCGTAACAAAAACTTCGCTACTACTTGTGTAATTCGAAAGAATTTTCGGATTTTGTAATAGTGTAAGTTCCATTGTTTCTTTATTTTAATGTATTCCAAATACAAAGATAAGAAAAATATGGGCTTACACTCTTTTTAAGACAGTGCCATAAAATGAGACAGAAGTTTATATAAATGATTTGTTGATAGAATATAGATATATGTAAACAGAGAATCAAAAAGGGTGTAAGTAACTAAAAAGACCAGTGTGGGTAAAAAGTAAGGACAAAAATAAAAATAGGAATAGCCATTGTGGCTATTCCTGTTTACGCTGTATCTTTGATAAAAGATAGGCTTTGCGTTTTTTTAGAATCTCACTTGAAGATTACTGAAATGCTCGCCCTAATTTCTTTAGGAAATGACGGCCTGTAGCTGCTGCTATAAGCTTTTTATTGAAGGTGTATTGCATATATTTTTCTTGAGTTGGATAGAACTCAGTGCATAACTCCAATTCTTTAGTTCCCGATTCGCTTGGAATAGAAAGTGTAAAGAAAGCCGCATTTTCGCCCAATTGTTTGCTTGCTGCTTGATCATCTTTAGGGAAGATCTTAGCGTTAGCTAGGCGGTCATTGTCAAAAAGGTAGTGATTTTTTACCTCATCATCTTTGTCAAGCTCAATAACGTGTAAGCCGTCTTCAGCTAAAAACAAAGGAGTTGCAACATAAACAGTTCTAAATTTCACCATACCCAATGTAAGTAAGCCATATAAATAGTTTTTTACACCATTCTTCATGTGTTCTTTTGTGTCAGGAGCGTGAAATAAACAACTTACAGCAATAAGCTTTTTGCCATTTAATTGCTTTATGTAGTCTCCCATTTCTAAAGTATAGAACTCTTTAATCTCTTGTTCGCCTGTGTTCTTAATGCGGTTGTCTCAAGTCTTCTTTAGTATAACCTTTAGCGCTAAAGAACTTGCTGTAGAGAAAACTAAAAGAGAATGCTACTACGATAAATACAGCAATAATGATAATTTGTGTTGTTGGCATAATAATAAATATTTTTATTTAAAGTTTATAATTTTATTGGTTCTTTTATTTCATCTTTATTCTTGAGGAGAGCACCTCCTAAGACAAGTGCGAGTAATAGGGACAATACAGCCTTGCCACCCCAGCGTTTATACCAGCCAATTTTTGTCAATTCTTCTTTGTTAAGACCTTTTTTCTTTAAGATATTCGTTCAAGAACTTTTTTTGTTCAGTTGTTGTTGGTTCGTAAATCATATTGCTTTCTGCATTGTAAAAAAACAAGTTTTGGCTCGTTAACAACATAAAGAGGAAGAATGTAAGCGATGTCAAATAGCTTATAATAACACGCGATATCCAATTTCTCATTATCTTGATAGATACTATCTTTTTCAGGAGTTTTATAAACAATCTCTATAATTTCACGAATACCGATGGGTATTCTTGCTCTTGCTTCACTCTTACTTGGCATTAAAAGGAAAAAGAAGTGTTAGCACCAAAGCATAACCAAGAAATTGTGTATTCTCTTTCATTTGTTTTTGTGTCTAAAAATGAGATTTAATTTTATTAGTGCAAATATTTTTGATGTTCAAGTCTATCCCTCCTTATCTTTTTCTGTTGTTTTATATGTTCACATTAGTCAAAAATGCTCTTTTAAAATCTCTTTTTTCGCTTCCTTTTGTATGAATAAAAATAGAAAAAAATAGCATAAAATTTTGCATTATTTGATAAATTGCTTATATCTTTGCAACCGAAAAATAATTAGTTCAAGCAGAGAATGAATATACAATTACAAAATATCGCCTTTATAACTATATTTCAAAGTTTGGGAAGTGTAGTGTTTTATCGTGGATATTTGCTAAATGTGTATGCTCGTTTGGTCGGAATGTTTACTAGCTTTCCTATGGAAATGTTTGAACTAAAAGAACTTTATTGTAATTAGAAAAAGCAATTAATAAGTTAGAGAATCAAATTAAATCCTTATAGTAGTTGGGAAAGTAGTTACCGCACTTTCCAACTATTTTTCCTTTATATTAAACAAACGCTTTGTTTCTTCTCCCTATTAAGAATAATAAATTTAGAATTAGAAAAAAACGTAACAATTATGTTAGAATTTAAGAAGTATAACCTCGATAGACAACTCGTTTGAAGAGAAGTTTATGTCGAAAGTGAGATTAGAAATGCCACACGATTTGCAATATGTGGTTCAAGAGAAAGTGCATGGTACCAATGTTTCGTTTATTTGCGATGGCGAAGAGGTGAAATTTGCAAAGCGAACAGCCTTTGTAAGCACTGGTGAAAACTTCTATGACTATGAAGAATTATTGGAAAGATACCACTGAAGGTATTAGATCTCTTTGCAAAAGTGAAAGAACAGTATCCCGAAATGATTCAAAATGACACTGTTTGGTGAAATGTTTGGTGGTTTATATCCCCATTCAGAGGTGTTAAAAAACAAGTCGGTTAGGTTGATTCAGCAAGGTGTTTACTACACCCCAAACCACGAACTTTATTGCTTTGACATCTTGGTTGTTACCGCAACAGAAAACTTTTTCTTATCAGTAGAAGATGCCAACACTCTTTTTGAGAGCGAAAAACTATTCTATGCTAAAACACTTTTTAAAGGTTCATTAGACGAATGTTTGGATTATCCGAATGCCTTCCCTACAAAAGTGGCAGAATGGTTGGGCTTTCCTGCCATAAACGACAATATTTGTGAGGGCGTTGTGATTAGACCCTGTTGTGCCAAAGTTCTTTCGAAATGGTAGCAGAGTGCTCATTAAGAATAAGAATGAAAGGTTTTCTGAAAAGAAAAAGGGTGGTCATAAGGGCTTAAAACTACCAAAAGTGAAAATGAACGATGCTGTTTTGCAACCTGTTTTGGAGGAAATGGAGCTGTATGTAACCGAGAATAGACTAAACAATGTGTTGAGCCATATAGGTGAAGTAGATTGGTCAAAAGACGTTTTTATGGTGATGGGTGCTCTTTTGAAAGATGTTTTGATAGACTTCATGAAAGAACATGGTGAGTTGTATGGTGCTTTGGAGAAGAAAGAGCAAAAAGCAATTGAATAAAAAGTTAAACGAATTGGCTCTGAATCTTGTTAAGAATAGAGCGCAAGGTTAGCTCTTTTAGATGTGCAAGAGGCTCATTAATGCTTTGAGTTGGAAGAAATTCATCTTATGTAAGTAATTTATAAAGACGGAGAGGGATATATTTTGCTCCACTGGTATGAAATATAACTCCTAATGAATCTTTTTATAGTTTATCCTCTATTATGTCACGTTATGGCATAGTGGATGTTTACTTTTGCATCGAAAAAGAATAAAGATATGAGAGAAATCTACTTAAATTGTATGGCTTATAGTTGGTGTATATTAAATTTTTATTGATATTTGCATCAATATGTTAGCAACCGAAAAAAGGTGTGCTTGCAATGACGTATATATTCAAGGAGTAGAATCTTGTAAATTCAAACTTGAAATGATGAATATGAAAGTTAGAGCGAGTTCACTCCCGTATAGGGCGTGGATTTCTTCTTCTTTTCTTTATTTCGGGTTTTACCAGAACCTTACTCTTAGAAAAAAGTAGAAGGTGAGGTTTGCGTCTTTCCTTTTTACCTAAACAATAATATAAATTAAATGTAATGAACGTATTGTTTCAACAATACATAACTATAATCTAACGGTAATGTGGTTTTATGACACATTATTAATTATTTAATTAAAAATAATAATTATGGGAAACGAAAAACAAAGAAAAGAATCCAAAGACAGAGGCTATAATAGATTTTTATAGTTGCTATAGGTAAAAACTATATTTGACACCCTAAATGAAAGAAGAAAAAGTTGAATTATATTAAATGTGAAAATGAAACCAAATCCTGAAAAAAACGAGGGCTGGATCTCCAAGTTAGACACTCTACTGACAATATTAGGTGTTATACTGACAATATTTAAAAACACTTACAGGTAAACGAAAGTAATGTAATAAATGGTTTATTTTTTTCTTAAGTAGATATATATAATGTATGTGTCTACTTAGGAAGAGTAAATCTTTAGACAATTCTTATTATAGTATAATCATTTCAAATATATGTATCGAGGTATAATTAAATTTGTGTGTAACGACTGTGGAAATAAGTTTAAGGCACCTGATATAGAATGGAATGCTACAGTTTATAGCGTTCCACAGCCTTGTCCGAAGTGTGGAGGAATGCATACAAAACCAGCTCGGTTCTTTAATTTTTGAGCTTGTTAGAGAATTTCACTTATAAACGTTTATGGAAAAGAAATAGATAAAAATAAAAAAGAAATGAGTAATATAAAGTTTAATCCTTGGGTTGGTGAGAATTATACCCACTCAAAATATGGAAAAAGAGTGTTAGTTTTAGGGCGAAAGTCATTATTGTGCTAATGCTGAAGAGGCTGTGCCAACTTTGACAAACGACATAATTACAGACCTTTTTGATAACGAAAGCGAGTTTGAACCTTATAAGAATACCTACACAAAGTTTATCCGTGCATTGTCTGGTGCAGATGTATCACGTTTTGATGTTAAGCCTATTTGGGACGAAGTGATGTTTTATAATTATGTACAGTTTCCCATTTCAGCTGCAAGAGTAGAACCTACATCTAAGGAAATTACAGATTCTGAACCTGCATTTTGGGAAGTTTTGGAACAATATCGTCCAGATGTTGTCATTGTATGGGGGCACCGTTTGTATAACAATCTACCTAAAGTGGGACATCAAGGACCTGATTGTTGCGAAAGTGAAACATGGGTATATCAATTAAAAAGATGGTAAAGAAGTGAGATTTTTAGATATGATGCATCCATCATCACCAAAAATTTATTCCTCATGAATGGTATCCTGTTATCGATTCTTTTTATAAATAATGCGGAGTAATTACACTCTGCATTATTTATAAAAAGCTATACAGTTGAAGCAGTTATAACCTTTATTTATTCTTTAATCTGTATAAAACTATCTTTATGGACAGACGGTTTAGTTTTTATTTATGGTTGCTTTCTGCTTTGAAAGATAAAGGGCTAACCTTAGAAGAAATTAAGAGAAAGTGGATAAACTCTTCGCGTAATATCGAAAGGAAAGAGCTTACAGGCAGAACATTTCATAGATATCGTGAAAAATATAGCAACAGAATTAGGAATCTTTATTGGGTGTAATCAGTCTGCAGGTAATGTGTATTATATAGAACACACATACCAAGATAATCCAAAGATGAAAGATTGGTTGCTCAATTCTTTTAAGTTGTCAATGTTAGGTCATAGATTACAAAATCGTAGTGTTGTCATGTTAGAAGATGCTCCACAAGATACTACTTTCTTAGATGACCTCTTAGACGCAATAGACCATAAGAAATATATTAAGGTAGACTATCTCAATCCTTATGGAGTACGAAAAAATATACACCCTTATCCCTTTGTTTGTTCGCCTTTTTAAGCATCGATGGTATGTTATAGGAAAGATAAAGAGAACCATAACAATTGTATTTTAGCAGTTAATCGAATTATTTCGTCAGAAATTTTAGATGAAATTGTTTCAGAAGAAATAAAATCTGTTGTTCCAGAGCAATTCTTTAAAGACTGTTATGGCATTATTAAGTTAGATAACAATAAAGCAGAGAAGATAAGATTAAGAGCTTTTTGGCCTCAATATATATTCTTAGAAGAGCGTCCATTACACCATTCTCAACAGTTAGTAAAAAGATTCTGGAGATGGTGAATATCGAGAATATGAAATAAAAGTGCAAACCCACTTTCGATTTAAAAGCAAGAACTTTTAAGTAATGGGAGAGGTTTAATTGTTCTTTCTCCTGAATGGTTTAGACAAGAAATGATAGCAACATTAAAAAGATATGGTGAGTGGATATACCACTGGAAAGGATTATAGTGGAGAAGGATTAGGCTATGATGTAGAGCCAGAATAGTAGAGATATGAAATAAAGAAAGCCTCTATACTCTAAAAAGAGAAGAGGCTTTCACGTTTTTATTGATTATTTTTTTCACTTTTAACCGTTACTGTAATCTTTGCTGTTTTCTTGTTTTTTTATCGGTTACACGAAATTCGGTTTCACCTTCAAGAACACCTGTAACAGTAAAGAAATTACCTTCGTTATTGATTGTTATTACAGCCGTTTGTTTGCCTAATGCAGTAACCTCATAAGGAGCTTCACCGTTTTTGTATGTTTACATTCTTTTGTTTCCAAGGGAGAAACTGTTAGTGAAGTAGGGTTAAGAGTGAGTTGGTTTTTCTTCATTTCCTCCTCTTTTTCTTTTTTTCCTCTTCTTCTTTCTTTTTATTTTCCTCTTGTTTTTGCTTTTCTTCCTTCTCTTTGTTGTCTTTGTTTTCTTGTTTCTTCACCTCTTTCTTTTTGTTTTTGTGTCGAAATTATCCTTATCACATGAGGTAAAAGAAAACAAAGCATACACAGAGTAAAAGCCATAGTCCATTTTGATAAATTCATTCTTTTCATTGTTTTTAATTTGTTTTAATTGGTTAATATTAAGAATCTTGTTTGCTTTTTATAATTGTTGTTTTACACTTTCTTCGTGAATATTTTCAAAGAGAGATTCTACAAACGAACAGCTAAGATGATAAATCTTTCCTTGTTCACATCTTGATTTTTAGCAATTCGTTATAACGTATCGACTGTAAAAACCGTCATGTTTTCGTTGCTTTTTATATTTGCCTATTTCCCGTGAAATACTCATACGTTCGCCTAAAAAGTTCGAGTAATTGCTTATCGAGTTCGTCTATTTGTGTTCGCACTACTGCAATTTCTTCGGCACCATTGTTTGCCGTTTTAAGCGTTAAAGATTTAACAATATTCTGCTAAAAACATCGGGAGTTATCTGCTGAGCAGCATCACTCCACGCCTCATCGGGCGCACAATGTGTTTCAATAATAAGACCTTCAGTGCCTAAATCGAGTGCTTGTTGAGAGATGGGAGCTACCAAATGACGAGCACCACCGATATGACTTGGGTCGCAAAAACAGGAAGTTCTGGCACTCTTCGGCGTAGTTCTATGGGTATTTGCCACATAGGAACATTGCGATATAGCTTGTTTTTGATAGCTCGAAAAAGCCTCTATGTATGGCAGCTAATTTAGTTATTCCCTGCTCTGTTGATGCGTTCTAAAGCTCCCAACCACAGTTCAAGGTCGGGACTAATAGGGTTTTTACCAACACACACACATCAGAATGTCCCTCAAGAGCATCTGCAATAGCTTGTATAGCAAAAGGGTTTGTGGTGGTTCTTGCACCAATCCATAAAATAGTTATGCCGTGTTTAAGAGCTAAATGCACATGTTCTGGCGTTGCTACCTCTATTGCTACAGGCATATTTAGCGACGATTGCACTTGTTTTAACCATGGCAAAAGCCTTTTCTCCATTACCTTCAAAGCCTCCGGGTTTAGTTCTTGGTTTCCAAACACCTGCACGAAATAGCGTAAAACCAGCGTTTTTTAGTTGCTTAGCAGTGCATAACACTTGTTCTTGTGTTTCAGCACTACAAGGTCCAGCAATAATAAACGGAAGTTTAGTAGATGGTAAAAAGGGGAGAGGGTCAATATGTAATGTTGTATTATTATTCATTTTTTATATTACGAAACCATTGATTATACAAATTTATTGCTTTTTCGTTGTTTGCCCAAAGGAAAGAGGCGTTTTTTGTTTTTTACAGAGATAAAGAAACAAAAAAAGGCGACAAAGAACTATAAAAGTCTGTGTCGCCCCATTAACAGTTAGTATAATTAAATTAAAAAATGTCGTATTAGCTTTTTACGCTCCTATATAATATAAGGTGAAACCCATTTTTGTTTTTATTCATCTACATGATAATAAAAGAACGAAAAGCCCTTTTCTTTTAGAAATGTAAGCGAAGGTCTACACCACATTGGAAAGGATTTCCAAGTTGACCGAAGTAGGTTGTGTGACCAGCCGACGCATTATCGAAAGCAAACACATTATATTTTTGTGTTAGCAATGTTTCTTGCCCAGAAGCTAAGTGTAGCCACTTTAAAGTCTACATTAGCGTGCGCACCCACATTAGCATACAACTTTTGTGCGTAAGAGTTGGCTGCATTCCATTGTGTTTTACCTTGTGCAAAGCCATTAAAACCAATAGAGAACGATTGAGCTACACAGTTTTTAAGGTCGAAGCGATAATCAACCATCGCAGCAAGTGTGTGAGTTGGAATGTAAGGAACAAAGTTTCCTTTATAATTCACCTCGTTTATTGCACCACGAACACCCACCACTTTGTCTGTATATGCTTTGAAAGTGGCGGTGTGTAACCATAGCTTAGCATCCACGATAAGCGATTGTTAACAGCAAGACCTTTCAGTGTTGTTTCTAAACCATAAGACTCTGTTTTGCCAGCGTTTACAATTTTTCTACCAAAGCCAAGCTCAGGCACCATTACCGATAATTGTTGATTCTTTATATCCATGTAGTAAGCAGCAAAATCAATAAGCAACTTTTGGTTGAGCAAGTTGATATGTGCGCCCACTTCGTAGTTCCAACTCGTTTCAGGTTTATAAGTAATAGCCTCATTTAGCTTGTTATATTCTTCTAATGAATGAGGAATGTTATAATCTTGTCTGCTTTGCTTTTTGTGTATTAGCATTGAGGTTGAGGCGAACAATATCTGCAAATGTTTGCATGTTATAGCCACCTGCACGATAACCCTTGCTTGTTAAAGCATACACATTGCTACCTTTATTGCCTAACATATAGGTAATTCCGAATTTAGGAAGAACTGTTCGAACTTGTTAGATGCACCACCGTCATACACACTGCTAAGAGTTGTCGTAACAACACGTCTTCCTGTGCCACCAGTAGACACCACATAACCTTCTTGAAGATAGTGAATATCTGCATTGTGATAATCGTAACGCAAGCCAAGTGTAGCAATTAAACGCTTTGTTATATTAAGATTAGACTCGTGATAAAAACCTATATTCACCTCAGGAGTGCGATATACACCCGGAGAAAACATGTTCATATTCATCACCACACCACCCATTGCGTTTATTTGTTGTATAGCTTTGTGCTCTTGCAGCTGCTTTCTGGCATTCCTCCTTGCATCATTTTTTGCCACCATACCATTGAGCATTGCATCGTACATTTGCTTGCTAACAGCTGCAGAAATGCGGTTTGTAAAATCGTTACCAAACGACACTGGTGCTGTTGTTTTTAGCCATTGCAACGCCATAAAAAGCACCAGTTGTAGAATGCCACACATTGTTTACATTGCCTTTTAACACCAATTCTTGTGTAAAAGCATTGTGCAATTGGTGTTGATTAACCTTCACAAGGTCTTCTTTTAAGAAGTCGGCATCTTGCGAAAGGTCATCTCTCATGTATTGATACGAGCTAATAGAACTGAATGCAAGTCCGTTTTTCTCGTATGAAAGATTAAGCGATGTGTTAAAAATGTTACGTTTATAATTGCTTTGAAACGTGGTAGAAGTAGGTAAAGCCAAACCCGTTACAGCATCTAACACACCGTATGGTTGCGCATTTTGTCGGGTATATTGGTAGTTAGCAATAAAGTCTGTTGTCCAATATTTCGTAGGTTTGGTTACAAGACGAAAGCGTCCGCCCGCTTCATTATATTTATCGGCATGTGTTCCCGTGTTTTCATTGCGAAAAAATCCATCTTGTCCCTCATAAAAACCAGCTACACTAAAAGCAACCCTATTGTTCACTTTGTTATAGTGAGCCATTTCTGCCGTGCGAAAAGCATGTGTTCCCCAACCTAAACGCACATCGGTGCCTTGATAATTCATAGGGTTAAGCGTGTGAATACGCATTAAACCACCTTCGGCATTTTGTCCGTAAAGTGTTCCTTGTGGACCTTTTAAAATGTCAACACGTTGAGTTCTCGTAGATATGATGTGTGAAAGACGACTTCGACATTAAAGGCATTCCGTCTACATAAATACCCATTGCAGGGTTATTAACGCGTGAACCGATGCCACGAGCATACATAGATGAGGTGTAACGACTACCATAATTAGGCATAGAAAAACGAGGGAACATAATAAGATAGTTCTCTTTAAATCGCGAATATTAAGCGCATTTAAGTCTTGCGAACCAAAGAAAGAGGTGCTTAAAGGCTGCTTTCTTAGTCGGAAATTCTCTTTGGGTTGCGACACAACAAGCACTTCGTCGATGTCTATAACACGAGTTGTATCTAATTTACTTTCTAATTTTGTAGTGTTAACATTGCTATTTGCACTTGCTGTTAACGAGATAGCAAGCCCCAAAATAAAAGCACTATGTTTTTATTATTCATAACGGATTAAATAAAAATGTTATTTTCTGGGGTGCAAAATTAAAAGGTTTATTTTTATTGACAATCCTTATTTGTGATGAAGTCTTAACAAATGTCCTCCATAATGAGGATAAAATAAAGCATAAATAACACTTTTTATAACTAAAAAGAACCAAACTAACCATTTAAAAAGTCGCGAAATGTCTTTTTTTCTGCCCATTTTTCTCGCCTCGTTTCCTTTGTTTCCGTAAAATAAAAGAGTTATGCGCTTGTTTTTTTCTATAAAAAGCCTTTTAACAGGTGTTTTTAAGCCAAAATGGTGTAATAGCTTAGAGTTTTGCATGCAATATATAAGAGTTTTGGTGTTAAAACATAAGAGTTTAGGGGGCAATACATGGTGTTTTTAATGCTAAAACCTAAGCTATTGCACCTTAAAAGCTTATTGATAGCATGGCAATACCTTTCATTCTATGTAGCAAAAACCTATGAGTTTGCACTTTAAGAACGAAAAAGCCTACAAAGACACCCCTTTGTTCTCTAAAAATAGGCTAAAAGCATAGCTATTTTATCTAAAACAGCAAAAATCAAATGTAACAAAAACGCTCACAAAACGCATATCTTATAAAAATATAAAAAACAAAAACGGTGGCACATTTTATGGCAGATAAATGATGAAACGCAATGCCTTTATGCTACATTTTCTATGGTGTTTAGTGCTATTTATTGATTTATAAAGTGCAAACAGATTTATAAAATACCTAAAAAGTAGGTATTGTAGGAGCAGATAAATCGCCTTAACTTTGCGCCAAAAATTTAACACCTTTCACATATATTAAATTGACATTGTGCTTATTTATGGTAGCATATATGCATAAACGTGTTGTTTTAGAATTGTTTTCAGAATAATCGTAGCACAATAAGTCTTACACTTTTATGATGTATTTTACAAAGAGGATACTCCCCTTACTTGTTACACTTATGCCGTTAAGTGTGTATAGTCAAGTGCAGTCTACTGTACAAAAAGAGCACACAATGACCGACTCTGTATATAATATAAAAGAGGTGGTTGTACGTTCTAATCAAATGTTAGGAAGTAAGTTTGAAGCTCAAAACAGAACAGGTTCAGCTTATTATGTCTCTCCTAAAGAACTCGGAAAGTTTGGTTATACCGATATTAACCGTATGCTAAAAAAAGTGTGCCGGGAGTGAATGTTTACGAAGAAGATGGATTTGGTTTGCGTCCAAATATTAGTTTGCGAGGAACAAAAGCCGAACGAAGTGAGAGAATATCGTTAATGGAAGACGGCGTATTAGCTGCTCCTGCACCTTATTCAGCACCAGCTGCTTACTACTTTCCTAATGCAGGTCGCATGTATGCCATTGAGGTATTGAAAGGAAGTAGCCAAGTGCAATACGGTCCATTTACCACAGGTGGAGCCATAAACATGGTTTCTACGCCCATACCTACCAAGTTTAGTGCCAAACTCAACGCTGCTTATGGTAGCTATAACACCCTTTAAAAACCTATGCAAGCATAGGAAATAGCTTTAAATATACAGGTTTCTTGGTAGAATATTTACGCTATCAATCGGACGGATTTCGTAAAGATGAACCCAATGAACGTACGGGATTTAAACGTAACGATTTGTTGGTTAAATTCTCAGCGCAAACCAATAACGAACAAGGGTTAAACCATATTTTTGAATTGAAGTTTGGTTTTGCAAACGAAACTTCAGATGAAACCTATTTAGGGACTAAGCGAAAGCGATTTTTGCCATGCGTCCCTTACTATCGTTATGCAGGCGCACAAAAAGACAATTTAGTAACTCGCCACACGCAATGGGTGGGTACTTACTTGATAGAAGCTAATAACAAATTGAAGATAACCACTAATTTTTATTACAATTTCTTTTTCCGTAACTGGTACAAAACTTAATGAAGTGAGAGCAGGATACACAAAGAATGAACGCTGTTCTATCGAAGGCTGTGCTTGCAGACCCAGAAACAAATAAAGATTATTTTGATATTGTTACAGGCGAAAAAGATTATCTTGGAGCAGCCTTAATGCTACGTGCTAACCACAGAATGTATCATTCTCGAGGCATACAAACAAAGGGAGAATATCGCACAATGTTAGGAGGAGGCTACTTAACAGCAGAGTTAGGACTACGTTATCATGCCGATAGTGAAGACAGATACCAACAAGACGATGCTTATTCTATGCAACATGGACGCATGAACTTGTTTCTTAAAGGATTACCGGGTAGCAATGCCAACCGTATAACAACGGCTCATGCGTGGTCGGGCTATTGGTTAGGCAAATGGTCGAAAGGTATTGTAACCTTAACAGCAGGTATGCGCTACGAAAATGTAGAGCTTTTAAACCGCAACTACACAAAAGAAGACCCACGACGAACAGGAAAAATACGCATAGAAACTCCTAATCATGCACGCGCTTTATTACCAGGGTTCGGCTTTAATATAAAAGCTTTACCTATATTATCTATCTTCGGAGGTATTCATAAAGGCTTTGCTCCGCCCAGTGCAACACTTTATCAAAAGCCAGAAAGCAGTGTAAATGTTGAAACAGGTATGCGTTTAACCACCAAAACAATGAAGTTTGAAGCCATTGCTTTTAATAATAAATATTCTAATATGTTAGGAAGCGACTTGGCAGCTCAAGGAGGTCAAGGCACATTAGAGCAGTTTAATGTGGGTAAAGCTGTGGTAAATGGTTTAGAAGTGATGTTTCAATATCTTCCATTCCCTAAACACTTTGCTTTTTCAAATGCCTATCCAGCTGTCTTACACTTATACTAATACAAAGATGAAAAAAACGAGGTTTGAAAGCTCTGCTTGGGGATATGTTCACTATGGAGATGAGATACCTTATATATATAAACACGCTTTTAATGCGCAAATAAGCTTGGAGCATAAACGTGTAGAAGCCAACTTTGGTGCGCGTTATAATGGTGATATGCGCACTACTCCGGGGCAAGGAAGGATAGCAGAACTTGAGAAAATACCTGCTCATGTTATCTTAGATGCGTCGTTAAAAGTGCATGTAAATAAGTATCTCACCTTTAGTTTGAATGCAATTAACTTGACAAATAAAAATATTTAGCATCTCGTCATCCATCAGGTTTAAGAGCTGGACACCCATTGGGCGTTTATGGAGGATTTCGTTTACAGTTATAACAGAAGATAAATAGTAGAATAATCATTATAGAAAAGTAATGTATAGATTTACAAAAGCAAACAGACTATTTGGTATTGTAGCATTGTTGTGTTGCCTTCTTTCAGTTTCAGCGCAAACAGTAGAAAGCGTTTCGGGTGTAATAAAAGAATGAACAAGGCGAAACACTGATTGGAGCTTACGTGCAAGTGTTAGAAACAAAAGAGAAAGTAACAACCGATATAGACGGAAAGTTTACAATTAAGGCAAATATAGGACAGACCTTGCAAGCCAGTTACTTAGGAATGCTCACGAAAAAAGTGAAAGTGGTGAGCCATTCGTTAAACATTACACTTAAAAGTGATAGTAAACTAATAGACGAAGTGGTGGTAACGGGTTATCAAAACATTCGCAATAGAGTGTATACAGGTGCTGCCACATCGGTGAAAATGGACGACATTAAACTCGAAGGTATTGCTGATGTGTCGCAGAATGCTTGAAGGACGTGTACCTGGTTTATCGATTCAAAACATCTCAGGAACATTCGGTTCAGCCCCTCGAATCAATATTAGAGGAGGTGCATCTATTATCGGTAACGTTCAACCTTTGTGGGTTATTGATGGTGCTATATATGAAGAATTGGTTCATTTAAGCCTCGATCAATTGGCATCGGGTGATGCTGTAACGCTTATTAGTTCTGCTATTTCGGGACTAAACCCAACAGATATACAAGATATACAAGTGCTAAAAAGACAGCTTCTGCCACATCTGTTTATGGAGCAAGAGCACTCAATGGCGTGATAGTGATTACAACTAAGAGCGGAAAACGAGACACCCCATTGCGTATTAGTTATTCTACTGAAAAACACAATACGCTTAAAAACCAAAGATATAACGACTTTGATTTGCTTAATTCTCAAGAGACAAATGTCGCTTTTATCAAGAGATGAATGATAAGGGATATTTTGGTATTGCAAATTCATTATATGGCAGACAGAGCTGGTATTTATTATCAGTTGTATCGCAATTTAAGTAGCATTAACCCTGCCACAGGTAATTATTATTTGCCTAATACGCCAGAAGCACGAATGAATTTCTTGCGTCAACGCGAGTATGCTAACACCAATTGGTTTGATTATTTATTTACTTTAAAAGCCAATAACAAATCATGCTATAACCATATCGGGTGGTGGAAAAATACAGGAACCTATCTCTCGATAGGCTTTTATAATGATGGTGGTTGGACTATTGCTGATAAAGTGAGCCGATTTACAGCAAATGTAAAGAACACATTTTATGTAAATGATAAGTTTACAGCTACGCTTACAACACAAGCTAACATACGTTCTCAGAAAGCACCAGGCACTATGCCACAACGAAAAAATAACACTTTGGGTGTGTTTGAACGCGATTTTGATATCAATCCTTTCTCTTATGCCTTAGGAACAAGTCGCACTTTACGTCCTTATAACGAAGATGGTACGCTTGAATATTATCGAAACAACTGGGCACCATTTAATATTTTCAATGAATATGAAAATAATAAAATGAATATATCTGTACTCGATTTTAAGATTCAAGGTGAGGGAACATATCGTTTAAATAAAGATATGGCAATAAAAGGACTACTCTCTATGCGTCAAGCCTACACAAGTACGGCTCACGAAATACATGAAGGTTCGAACATAGTGCAGGCTTTTAGAGCCAATGAAAACCCTTATGTAGCTCAACAAAACATTTATTTAGTGCGCGATACCGATAATCCTCAGCTTCAACCTAAGGTGGGATTAACGCATGGAGGCATACTTAATAAAACCGAAAGCATCGTTAAAAAGCTTTTTAGCACGTATTGCTTTCGACTTTGATAAGCGTATTGAAAATCATGATTTGAAAGCTTTTGTATTTACAGAACTACGCTCTGCAGACCGTGTTGTAAATCCTTTTCCAAGGTTATGGCATTCAGTATGACAGAGGAAATCAGATTTATACCAATCCTTTAATCTTTAGTAAGCTGATAAACGAAGGCAATACTTATTTTAATTTGCAAAACAGATACGACAGAGGAGTTACGTTCTCGTTTAATGGAACTTATGGATATGCTGGAAAATATGTTTTTTAATATGGTGCTAAACACCGAAGGTTCTAACACCTCGGGCAAAGGTGCGCGCTTTATGGTTGCCCACTTGGAACGTTGGAGCTAAATGGAACATAGACCAAGAGGCGTTTATGAAAGAGTATAAAACAATTTCTCGTTTGGCTTTACGTGCAAGTTATGGTTTAACAGCCAAAATGAATGAAGAAGCAGTAAGCGCTAATTCTATTTATAAAAGTGGTATCGTAAATCGTTACGACTTTAATAATAGAGAAAACAAACTTAATATTATACATTTAGAAAACAGAGACCTTACATGGGAAAAGATGTATGAACTAAACATAGGTTTAGAACTTGGACTGTTCGATAATCGTATAAGTACGACCTTAGATGTTTACCAACGTAACACATTCGATTTGATAGACCTTGTTAGAACATCGGGAGTAGGAGGGCAATATTATAAATATGCTAACTTTGGGGATATGCGTACACAAGGTATTGAATTGGGTTTACATACCAAAAATATTGTAACAGACAAGTTTAGTTGGAACACCAGTGTAACATTAAGTGCAATGAATCAGAAGATAACACGCTTGTTAAATACACCTAATGCCTTTGATATGGTGGTAGGAAGAGGGCGAGGTAATATTGTTGGTTATGCTAAAGGCTCGCTCTTTTCGTTTAATTATCAGGGATTAAATAATAATGGTTTGCCTACTTTCGACTTCGGACTTTATCCTTCTAACAAAGGAGAATACTCAAATATAGCAGGAGCTGACTTCCTTGACACTCAATATACGAAGACTTATTTGCTATATCATGGTCCGATAGAACCACAAGTGATAGGCGGTTTGTCTAATACTTTAAAAATATAAAGATTGGACTTTATCGTTCTTCTTAACAATGCAAGCAGGTAATAAAATACGTTTAAATCCTACCTTCGACCCAGAATTTGGCGATTTAAATGTGTTCTCTAAATCAGTATTATAATCGTTGGCTCAACCCCGGAGATGAATATATAACCGATGTTCCTGTGTTACCTTCGCATGAATTGATAGCAAAAATTGGTAAAGAGAATATAGAACGAACCTATAACACTTATAACTACTCACAAAAAATATGGTGGCAGATGGTAGCTTTGTACGCTTAAAAAAATGTGTCATTAGAATATAATGTGCCTAATAAACTATTAGAAAAAAATGAAGATACACTCTGCAAGTGTGCGTTTAAATGTAACGAATCCTGTTCTCATTTATTCTGATAAGAAATTGAAAGGACAAGACCCAGAGTATTATAAGTCAGGGAGGTGTATCGCTTCTAACGCCAAAACAATATACACTAACATTGAATATTGGTTTCTAATTACGACGAAGTATGAAAAAATATATATCATTATTGCTATTTTTTGCACTCGGTTTATGTACCAGTTGCAATGATTTTTGGATAAAAGTCCAGATTCTGATTTAGATGTAGACATCAACTCAGAAGAAAAAATAGCAGAATTACTCACTGGAGCTTATCCTGAAGCAAGTTATATTCCTTTCTTAGAACCTCGTACAGACAATGTGGAAGAACGTGTAAATGGCGTACATTCACAGTTAAATGAATCGATGTTCTACTGGGAAGACTATGACCAAGAAGACCTTGATACACCACTTAACTATTGGAATAGTTGTTATAAAGGCATTGCGCAAGTGAATAAAAGCATTAGAACTGTTAAGCACTCGTCCGAAAACAGAACGTGTAAAAGGCTTTTATATGGCGGAGTTGTTTTTATTAAGAGCTTACTTACATTTCATGCTTGTTAATATCTGGTCGGAGCCTTATGGTGGTAAATCGACTAATCCAGGCATACCTTATATAACTAAACCTGAAAAGAATGCGTTGGTAGATTATAATAGAGGAACAGTGAATGAAGTGTATGATAAGATAGAAAAAGATTTGAAGTTGGGTGTTACTTTGGTTTCTGATAACTATTATAAACAACCTAAATTCCACTTTAATAAGAAAGCTGCTTACGCATTTTGCTTCTCGTTTCTATTTAATGAAAAGGTGAATGGAAAGAAGTTATAGCGTATTCTGATTATGTACTTGGTGGAGATGCTAAGACACAACTTCGTTCATGGAGACAATATGCTGATGAATTTGAATTTAATCATCAAAACCTTTATCGTAAATATTCGTCTGTTGAAGAACCTGCTAATCTGTATTAACAACAACAGAGTCGCGTTTGGCACGTGCAATTCCTACGGAAAAGTTTGGTTCTACCTTTAATATTGTAGATAAAAATCTTTGCTCAAAAAGGAATAGAAGGTGGAGGAGATTATTCTAAAATGAATTTTATTGGAACGTATATCTTTACCTCTTCGCCTTCTCCTGTTACTACTGGACGTTATTTAGCCAAGTTTAATGAGTTAGTCAACAACAGAAAGTACAGGAACAAAACCTCGTGGACTTTATGTAACAAACGTACTATTTACGGTAGATGAAGTGCTTTTAAATCGTATGGAAGCCCTATGCTATGTTAAGAAACTACAGTAGAGCAATTGACGATTTCTTGCAATATACACAAGGAAAGTTTGGTTTTATGCCTTCAGTAGACCGTGCTGTTTATTTATCAACGAATAGCGATAACTATAATGTTTACACTCCATTCTATGGCTTAACACTAAAACAATTGGCTATGGTGAAGCTCTTTCTCGACTTCCGTCAAAAGGAATTTTATCAAGAAGGCTTACGTTGGTTCGATATAAGACGCTTTCATTTAGCCGTAAAACGTACTTCAAAAAGTGCTTATTATTTTCCTTTAGAGAAAGAAGACCCAAGAAAAGTGTTGCAAATTCCTATAGAAGCAATCAATAGAGGTCTTGTCGCTAATCCTCGTGAACGTAAAACAATCATTCGTTAATTCTATCCTAATAAAGAATAAGAACAATGAAAATAAAGATAACAAAGATAGCATTTATTCTTTCTTTTATACTTAGTTGTGTTGCTTGTAGCGAAGATAAACTAAGTGGAAATAGTGTTATTGATGAAAATAAAACGCAAATAGAAGCAACAGAGCTTGATAATTGGATTTTAAATAACATCACAAAACCCTATGGAATAGAAGTGATTTATCGATGGGAGAAAAACTCTAATGCTGATGGAGTTTACATTTATCCTCCAAAGATAGAAAAGGTTCGCGCCGTATTAGAGGCTGTTAAAGAATTAGGATTAGACACTTATTTGTTAAAAGAAGTAGGTGGTAAAGACTTCTTACTTGGTCGTTTGCCCATCAAACTTTATCTTTATGGAGGTGGAAATCCAGATGAAAACGGAGTAGAACGCCTTTATAATCCACAATTAACTGCGGCTGAAATGTGTATATATAATGTAAATGAGTTTGATCCTACCGACTTTGATAAAGTATTTGTGCTAATGCGTAGCGTTCATCATCAGTTAGCTAAACGCTTAATGCAGTTTGTTAGTTACGATAGAGATAAATTTTATGCCATTAGTGGACATCGTTATACAGGTACAACAGAGCCAATTGCGGCTCCATTAGGTTATGCTAAAACAGGTAAAGAACGATTTGGACTCGATAACTATGCAAACAAACGAGACTCTACACTATGCTTTCTTTCCTTTCTGCAGAAGATGATTTCGCTGAAATTATTAGCTCTACACTCACAAGTACACCGAAAAGAAGTTTACGATGCAGGGAGTTGCTGCGAGTACACCTGATACAGATGTTGACCCAGAAGTTAATGCTCGTTATGCAAAAGAAGCAGAACAAGCCTACAAAGAATTTATCGCAAAGCAAACTTTTGTGAATGAATATGTGCAAAAAGAATGGCATATAAATCTTAAACAAATGCAAGTTATTAGCGTTCGAAGAATCAATAACTATATCAATCAACATTAAGAAAAATGAAAAGAACACATATTATATATAGCATCATTCTGGTTGCTTCATTGATTATTGGCTGTTCATCTAACGATAATATTTTTGAGAAAACGCCTTCAGAGCGTAACAAAGAGAGCATAACAACATTGAAAGATGAACTTGTGAAAGCACCTTATGGCTGGCGAGTGCTTTACTTTCCTAAAACAGATTCTTTGCTTTTCTCTAATCCTTCTGAGCTTATTCCGCAACATAGCTTTAGAAATAACTACGGATATGGTGGAGATTGTTTTGTAATGAAGTTCTCACACGACAATACAGTTAGTATGCGAGCCGATTTTACAGAGCAAACTGTAACACAATCTACCAAGAGTGAATACGTTATTAACCGAAATAGTTTCACTCAATTAACGTTCTCTACCTATAATTATATACATCAATTGGTGAACGACCGCTTTGCTGGTAGCTCTGATTTTCTTTACATGGGAAAGAATGAAGATGGCGATTTGGTGTTTCGTACCGCAACTTATTTACAACCAGCACGCGAATATATAGTGTTTACTAAGCTGAAAAATGCGGACGATACAATAGGAGTGGTGCAGAAATCTTACGAAAATCGTACCTTTTTGAGAAGATGATAAATCCCCAACTCTTAATTCATCGAGGTGGAAGAACATTTTTTAGAAGTGATATCTATGTTAAACGCGATGTAGAAACCAACCAATCTTTACTCAAAGAGATAAAAGAAAAGAAATATTATCTTTTCCTTTTCACACAGAAGAAGAACCCTATTCCAGATTATCCTGCTAAGGAAATGACGGGTTTAGGTTCAGGTTATTCGGGTACAGAGCAAGGACTTACGTTTAGAGCAGGTCTTCGTTATGATAGTAAAACCATGTTTTTCGATTTTCAACGCGAAGGCAATCGCTTTGTTGCAGAGCTTGTTTCTGTTTACGATCCCTTGTTGCGTACAACACGATTAGTGAGCAAACACTTGCATCCGAAGGTGTTTTTACTGGTTTAAAAGCAGAAATATGGGACGAACCCGTAAATACTAAATAGAAAAACACGCCACATACTTTAATATAATGAACATGAACTTAATAAAATATGCTTTAATAGGTCTTAGCTTGCTCACTCTTAGTTGCTCAAGAAGTAGAGATAACTATGTAGATGAAGATTATGACACTTTATTTTCCCTTTGCTGGAATAGAGAAACCGAAGATTTCTTACGAAGACCAGAAAAACCATACAATTAGGCGACCCTGATGCGTCTGTTACGAGTTATGTGTACCCTGGTGTAAACATAACCGATAACGTACGAGAATATAAAGTAACATTGGTTTGTTCGTTTAACGAAGTAGATATTCTTGGAAAGCGTGTCGAAGAAGGCGACATTTCTTCGCGTTATTTTTGTTAGATACATTGCTCCCGACAAGCGGTTGCGTGTTATTTCTGCCAATAAGCACGATGAAACAGCGCAAGAGTTTTTTTAAGCAATGGACAAGAAAAAACAGTAACCTTCACAGCAAAAGTCTGGTTATCCCATGTACATTTGTGTAAAACGGAGTAGGTCCAAGAGGTTCTTCTATTAAGGCTACAATCTCTGCTGTTTCAGAAGACGGACTCACCATTGTGAAACCTTTAACTGTGAACGAACATCAAAAACGAAGAAGGAATTGATAAAAATTAAAGGCTCCTTTTTGCGGTTATATCATTCTTCCTTAGAGCATAAAATAACAACGTATGAAAAAGAATTATATTTTTATTTTTACCCTACTTCTTATTTCATTTACCTGCAATTCGTGTGAGCAATGGGAAGGAGAAACTGTAGAAAGTTCTTATATACTTCCTACAATGCCCGACCCAAGCTACCAGTTTAAACGAAATGGAGGCAGTGAGTGTCGATTATCTTGAGTGTGAGTTTGTTACGCGATCCCATAGACTATATCTATAATAGCTATCTTAAAATAGCAACAATCATGTATCCTGCAAACATGGATAAGGTGCAATCTTACTACACAAATGGAGAGTTTGGCTTAAAACCTAAGGAAGAAATAGCCACTTCTTCATTGCATCAAGCAGATAGAATACACATATTACAAGATGTAGAAGACGTATTTACAACCACAGGAACATTGGGCGGATTGGGTCAAAGCAGTCCTGGAACTTATCGAAGTCGTGAGAGCTGTACCTGGAATGGGTGGTTATGTAGGAACACATATTGGCGATGTAAACATTGCTTTTGCCAACGATAAAGGTTTAGTTGTTGCCGAAAATGTTCAACGGAATGATGTTAGGAGGAATTTATTTAGATAAGATTCTCAACGTACATCTTAACGACAGTCTTTATAACGATGTTCGTTTGCGTCGCGAACACGAAGCTACAGCGTTACTTCCCGGTAGAAATTACACCGAATTAGAGCATCATTGGGATTTAGCTTATGGTTATTATCAATATTGGTTGCCCTTTATTCAAACCAGTGGGCTATCGGTTTTGAGAGAAAGTCGCATCAAAATATATAATGCCTTTGCTATTGGACGCCTTGCACTCACAGAGTTTCGTTATCAAGATATGCAAGAACAGCTTAATTTTATTAAGTCCGAATTGTCTAAGGTGGTTGCTGTTAGAACAATGAGTTTATTAGTTGGCGATATAACACTTGCCAATTTAGATGAAGATATCAACAATTCTTTGGTTTTTCTTTCTAAAGGTTGTGGCTCTATTTATTGTTTACAGTTCACTGTACAGCCTTCTGGAAAACCTTATTTCACCTATAACGAAGTGAAATCTTATATCAATGCGCTCACTGCAGGAAAGGGATTATGGGATAAAGAACGCCTACTTGGTTCTGAAACAACTGAAGGTTCGCTCAAAAATGTAGCTGCGTCTATTGGCAAACGCTACGGCTTAACACTCGACGATATTAAACATTCCAACTAAAATAACATTACATATCAATGATACATAGAATTTATTTCGTTTTACTATTATTGGCTTTTCCTTTTATTGCTAAAGCTCAGTTAGGAAAAGAGCTTATTCTTAATGGGGGATTTGAGGATTATACCATTCTTACACCACCAGATTTAGGAGAAGATGATGAAGAAGATAAACCTCAAAGAGACCTCACCAACTTTGGTCCTTACTTAAAGCCTAACTCTTGGTACTTTAACTCTTCTTTGTTTCCTGCAAGGATACAAGAAGCTCATAGTGGAACTTATGCGGTTAAACTATATACCAATGGTGGTTCATTCTTTTCACGAGATAACGACTTTAATCCCTATCATATAGATGTAGAGGCTGGCGGTGAATATCGTTTAGAATATTGGTATAAAGGAAAAACCAAAAATCCTAACATCATCGTAACAGTAGATTGGTATAAAGATAAGAAATCTATAAAAGAAAGACACACGAGATAAAGACAAAGCAAAGAGCTTTACTAACGAGTGGCAAAAAAGACTTTTACGTTTAAGGCACCATCGGGAGTAAACAAAGCGGGTGTTGGTATTTATATAGAAAACGATGCCGAAACAGCTGCATCAGATGGTTATATCCTTATAGACGATATTTCTTTTGTGCAAACTAAAAAGGGAACATCTGCCATAACGCTTGGAGCTCCCGCTAATGTTGTGGCTCGTCCTGAGCAAAGAGAAATGGTTTTTGTCGTGGAATAGTGTTGCGATAGACAACGTGAGCTACCAAATATTGGTGAATGGAGAAACAGTTGCTACCACAAAAACAAACCTCTTATACGGTTGAAGGTTTAGAGCCAAACAAGTCATATAAAATAAGTGTACGCACAATAAAAAGGCGAAGAAACATCAGAACCTTCAGCTCTTGTTACTCAACAAACACAACCTATGAATATGAGGAGTTGAAGATGAAGGACGTATACCTTATTTATATACCGTGCGAGAAAATGGAACTTGCCCACGCACCCTTCGTTTGTTTTATCACGATTTAGCCAATCCTAATGCTCAAATGGTTTATAAAATAGACGGAAACATTGTTACACCAACCAATGCAACGATAACCTTTGCCAATAAGGGACAGCATTTGTTGCAAATAGAGATAGTAGAAACACCCGAACGCAAGTGAGAAATAGAATACAAACTGAATGTGGATTAAAAACAAAATGAAGAAACATATATTTTTATTATGCACTGCTTTTTATGTTGCAGTTTTGTTCTTTTTGCCTGTGATAAAGATGTGAATAGCGAGCTAAACGACATTCGTTTTGGAGAAGAGAACCTAAGCGAAGTGTCGTTAAATAAGCTTTCTACACGAATGATTTTATTAAAAGGAGGAACAGGAAAGTACACCGTTAATGTTGCAGATTCTAAGATTGCAAGTGTAAACATCAATAAAGACACATTGCGCATTAGTGGTATTTTTAGAAGGAAACACTTACGCTACAATTATATCGGGCGACATAAAAAAGAAACTAAACATAAATGTTGTTGTTCCAGAGCTAAGCATTAGCCAGTCGGAAATAAGACTTTTCCCACGAGACGAAAGCAAGTTTGTTAGTTTAAACGGTGGAGGAGACGTTGCAACCTTAAAAAATTGACGACCCAGATAAGGTGATTAACGCCAAATGGAACGCTAAAAACAAACATTCTTGAGATACAAGCTTTCTACGAAGGGAGGCTAAAAATAAAGATAATATCTCAGGATAATAAAGAAAAAAACACTAAAGGTGGTTGTTCGTTGCGAAGGAACTGCGAGTAGAGTGGGCATCTATGGAACCACATCTCATAGTCTTTACGAGCAAATGAACACCATTATGGCAGTTAAACGACAAGGAGTAGGAGTGTGGTTATGCAATGGTGCGCGTCCATACTTTTCTCAAAAATCACTTAAAATCACTCCTTCTGTGGTTAATCCCATTGCAGGTACACAGATAGAACTTAATTTCTCGATGGTTTATCCCGAGGCATTTGCCAACACAGGAATAAGAGAAGGCAAACAAAAACTATGGGTAGAAGAAGTGAGAGAAAGCACGGCTGTGTTGCGTGGACGTGGTTTTAAAATCGTAATACCTTACGAAAAGAAATAAATGATATATCTCTTTGTGTTAGTATAGAAGATTGTTTTTAATAATAATAATAATCAAAATTTATGAGATTTTTTTACAAACAAAAACAATGTTGGCAGTGTTTTTCTTCTGTTTATGCAGCACTGCTTTTTCACAAACAAAAAGAAGTAAATATAGAAGCTGGAAAGTTGTCTGAACAAATTTCAGAGGCAGAGCAAACCACTCTAACTTCTTTAAAAGATAACAGGTAAGATAAACGGGTCTGATATACAGTTGTTAAGAAAAAAATGGCTGGCAAGGCTTACGAAACAAATGTTAAGACAAACGGAAAGATTATCTTCGCTCGATTTATCACAAGCGCAAATCGTTAAAGGTGGAGATAATTATTATGTAATTAAACGTGGCTTATCTTCAAAATATTATCAACCTACCGAAGATAATGTTATAGCTCCTTATATGTTTACAGGACTTACAACCCTTACTACATTAAAGTTGCCTACAAATATTACAAAAATTGAAATGTTTGCCTTTGCTGGTTGTAGTAATTTAACTGAATGTGCTATTCCTGAAAGTGTAACAACTATTGGCGACAATGCTTTTTGCTCAATGTAGCAAACTTAAAACAATAGCCATTCCAAGCGCAGTAACAAGTCTTGGTGTGGCAGCTTTTAAAGGTTGCGAAGCAGTTACTAATGTTACCTTTGCACAAGGCATACAACTTGAAAAAATAGGAAAAGAGGTATTCTCTAATAACAGTAGCCTTACCACTATAACTCTTCCTAAAAAGTGTGACTGAAATAGGAGACCTTGCATTTTATGAAAACTATTCTCTTGCCTCAATCACTTTCCCTTCAAGCTTAACAAGCATAGGTGTTAGTGCGTTTGAGAATTGTCTTGCACTGACAACTCTTTCAGCTTTTCCTAAAACTCTTGAAACGATAGACGATAAAGCGTTTTTTTAATACAGCTGTAACTGCATTTAGTGTATCGAAAAATGAAGACTTTTTCTGTTGTAGATGGTGTTTTATATGATAAAGATAGACAAATTCTCCAACTTTATCCAGCTGGTCGTGATTCAGAAACATTAAATATACCAGAAACAGTTTCTTCTATAGCGAAGTATGCCTTTGCTTATGCAAAAAACTTAAAGTCAATTGAGCTTCCAAGTGGTCTTACTAACATTAACGACTCTGCTTTTGTGTTCTCAAAACTTACAAGTGTTACCACTTTAGCTTCAAATCTTGCCATTGCAAAACATGCTTTTTAGCAATTGTTTAAACTTAACAACTGTAGACTTTAAAGGGGCTATTGCAAGTATTGGAGATGGTGCTTTTCCAAAACGATAGAAAGTTATCTACAGTTAAATTTGTAGGGAACTTCAATTCCTGATTTTTGGTAAATATGTATTCACACCCAAAATTGTAGAACTTAAAATATATGTTCCCAGCGGATACGTAGATAAGTATAAAGAAAAAATAGAAAAGAAACCAGCAGTATTAGGTTCTAAATATCAAGTGTTAGGTGATACCACAGATGGTGTATTAAACCCTTCTTTCGATGGAAATGTGTTTGAAACTGCTCGTTACAATGTAGACGGAACAAAAGGTAACAACACGCACAAAGGGACTAAACATCATTAAGCTATCTGATGGAAGTGTTATTAAAACTTTTTGAAAAAAATAAACACTCATAGGCGATAACAGCACAACAATACGAAAGCCATAAATAAGGTTTTCTTTTTGTAGTGCTTAAGTCTTATAACCCTATAACATAACAAACCCTCTGCCAAATGCAAATGTTGTATTTATGGCAGAGGGTTTTGTTGCATTCTATAGGTTTATGTTTCAAAACTAAATACATGGTTTTATCTCTTCTTTTTTTCTCGACTTCTAAACTTTCTTGTTTTTATGCTTATTTTTTTCATTATCTATAACCTAAAAACGCTTTGTTTTTGTTCGTAAAAATTCTAATTATAGAAAAAAATAGCTAAGCTTTTTACTTCTTTTTATATGCCTATGAAATGTGTTTTTGCGCTGATAAAATGGTGAAAAAAACTTTAAAAACATATAGGTTTTTGCATTTCTGTAATAACATTTTTGAAAAATAAAAAAATAGCTCTTTTGCGCTAAAAAGCTTGTGTTTTAGCGTGCAAAAACATAGTGTTTTTAACATGCAATATATAAGGGTTTAGGGGGCAATAGCTTATGTTTTACACCCTAAACTCTAAGCTTTTGCAAGGTAAAATATAAGCTATTTATTTGCTAAGTGGTTGATAATAAGAGGTTTAATGTAAAATATGCACTAATAACACCTTTTAAAAATTAAGCGCAAAAAAATGGGCGTTGTGTCTTCTTGGTTATTATTGCTTTAGTTATAACTATCCCCATTTGTGATGATAGTGTGCTGTGGATAATCCTTAAAAAGTCTTTTTGTTGTTTTTTTACTTATAAAAATCATCATAAAAAGTATTGCACATGTTAGCAAATAACTATACTTTTTGCTATCGTTATTAAATTTTTAAAGATGAAAACAAAAAATTTTATTGCCCTTAGTGGCTTTATTTGTATTAGGGACTTAGTTCTTGTTGTGATGAAAAAGAAGGACTTACTTACAGTTCTACCGTGTTAAAAAAACTCAGAGTTAAAAAACTATTCTAACGTCAAAGAGGCTCTCTTTCGATAAAGATGGCAAGTTAGAACTTAACAATTTGGCTACTTCTACCGTTTCACTCGACCTTAGTAATACCAAATTAAAAAAGACCTTTCGGGTTTGGATATTTTGCCAAATTTGAAAGAAGTGAAGCTCTCTAATAATGATTATGGACCTGTATTCGATTTTTTTCTACCTTGCCTTCTCAAATTACAAGTGTAGACTTAACAGGTAATAACATTTATGATTTTTGAAGGATTAGTAGAAACAAAAACAGAGAATGAAGAGCTTAAAACAACGGTTCTTCACCCTTTAAAGAAACTTTATCTACCTCTTCTGCAAAATATAACGTAGAAGATTTGATGCCTTTTAATATGGTTCAAGGACAAGAAACCGACCTTAAAATGGCTGATTCTACAGGCAAAATGGAGAAATATACTACTGTTAGAGAAATTCCAGACCCTATATTTTGTGAATATCTCAAAACATTATATCCCAGTATGTTTATAGATAAAAATCATATAGACTTCTCTAAAAATGCCAAAAACTTACAGAACAAGGTCAAAACATCTATCTTCTTTTTACCTGAAGAAAAAGAAAATCCTGCATCTATTGAGGGGGTAGAATATTTCATAAATAATCCTTTCTTGGCAAAATTTATGGTAATGTTAAACACAGGAAGAAGTTACAAAGTGGGATATTTAATGCCACGTAAGAACATAGATGTATTTGCTTTGTTTTCAATAGAAGCAGAAGGAGAAATTGATTTCTCAAAGGCCACCTCTTTAGATGTGTTAGGTTTAGTAAAAATGTCCAAGTGTTAAACATCTTGATTTATCACATACTAAAGTATGTAATCAAGATATTAAGGACTTTTCATCCTATGGCTGACAATTCATTAAATCTTGTACATTGTCCTAATGTAGAAACCATAACACTTGCAAATCCTGCAAAAGGCGCTACAAATCGTGTGCTTTTAGTAGACTTACCTAAGCTAAAGAAAGTTGATTTAAGCAGCATTACTACATTAGGAGACTTGGGTATATTTTTAGATAACACTGAGGTGGTTTATCCAAAACTAAATAGTTTTTATGATTCAAACACAAAAAAGTAACAAAATTAACTGAAGGAGAAGAAACAGTATCAGTAACAGTATCTCAAAAACACTGGAAAGTTCTGCTTTTAAGGAGTTTATTAAAGAGTATGGACAATATTGTAGTGATGGAAAGGCATATGCTGAGGCTGAATATGGAGCTGTTGCGTGGAAAAAAAGAAGTAATAAAAATAGATAAATTAACATTCATTTTAATTAAAAACACATAAAGAAAAATGAAAAATACTATGTATCGCTGTGATGATTCTATCAATGGTTCTCACAGTATCTGCTCAACAAAAACGTAAGTGGTGACTATGTTGGTAAGTTTACACGTGTTTATATGCGAGGAGAAAAGAGCTTACCAGAACAAAACTTCACTACTACGGTGTCGCAAAACAACTCTTTAATCAGTTTACATATAGCCCCTTTCAAAATAGGAAGGATGCCTGGGTTTATAGAAGTCAATGCAAATGATATTGTATTGAAAGAAGATGGTAGCTTTGAACAAACGGTTAATAAAGGAATACATTTGCATATACCTGTAGTATTAGATGGTCTTTATACAGCAAAAGTAACAGGAACATTAAAGAACAATGTATTAACTTACACTATTGAGAGTGTAGATGCGAGGTTCTGGAGAGTTCCTTTTACTGCAATAGTAGGCTTTAAAGGAACGCGATAATCAACTAATTAAACTCTACATGAGGTCTATTCAGTGATAAATTCACTGATATAGTGCCCTCATGTTTTTATATAAAAACTATGAAAAAGTGTATTTTGCAAGGCATGAAGTATCTGTTTATCTTCAGTTTCTTATTTCTTATTGCATCATGTCAATCAGATGACAACTTAGAAAAGAAAAATGCATCTGAAGACTTAGTAGCTATGGCGCATCAATATCTAAATGGTGATATTATTTTAGGTACTCATGCAACGATGAATGGAGTAAATAAAACACTCTTACCACAAGGCTGTCCTACCAAATTTAATTTCCGTTGGAGCGAAACAGACAAGAATGTGCTCACCATTAGATTAGAAAATTTCTCTGTAGGTCAAATGCCTTTTTCTATAACCTACTATTGTGACGTGAAGATAATACAACTAAGTTCATGGGAAAAGGATGAGTATAAGGGCGAAGATTGGATGAAATTTGTGGGCGAAGACGGTTATCTTGCGTTAGGAGAAGGTGCTCAGGCAATGATAGCGAAAGGTAGTTTTGTGAAGGGTTACTACAATGCGAAGACCCATGAGATTAACTTTATTGTCAATTATAACATGATGAACGTGCGTTCTGAATGCTTTTTGCAAACCATAAACAAAGCTCGTATCAATAATTACGAAGCCGAATTTAAACAATACAGAGCAGACCTTGCTGCTTATAAAAAGGAACATAGCTTGTAAAACCATGTAAGCAAGAATATAAAGAGAAAGATGAAAAGCATATTCTCTTTCTCTTTTCTTATTATTAACAAAGTATGCAAAAGAAAAAAATATTATATTTATTCTGTTGTTTCTTGCTCTTTCTATCAATATTTTAGCACAACGTGTGGTGAAAAATAACAGTGAAGAAGCAGGAACTCAACAATTATTAGTGAGGGGCTAAGGTGAGTTTTTCGCCCAATAAAGCGCATACCGACACTTTAATCGCTATCACTAATAACGACGGAAAAAGCAATCATCAATTTAGAAAAAGGAACACACCTTTATATTATTATAGGGTGAGTTTAATGGGCTATATCCCACGTCAGGAACATTATCTACTACCGAACAAGACCCTAAACATCACCTTAAAAGAAGATGTTATGCACCTTAATGGGGTTGTAGTTACTGGTTCTCGAACAGAAAGACCCTATTAAGTTGTCGCCAATAACTACACAAGTGTTGGGTGGTAAAGCACTTGTTGACGCAGGATATAGCGACTTACAACACGCATTACAGCAGGAGACGCCCTGGAATGAACATACAAAAGGTGGGTTTTGGCAATGAGATTTCAATGCAAGGGTTAGACGCTCGTCATGTATTATTTCTGCAAGATGGAGAAAGAATGACAGGAGATATGGCTGGAAATCTCGACTATGAACGCTTTAACCTTCACGCTATCGACCGAATAGAGATTGTTAAAAGGAGCAAGTAGCACGCTTTATGGAAGTAGAGCATCAGGTGCTGTTATCAATCTTATATCTAAAAAGCAGTAAAACCATTAGATATACAAGCAGGGAATGAGGCTCGCTCAAATGAATGAACGTAATTATAAACAGCCTAATCCTAAAGACTTTTTGTATATGTTCGAAAAAGAATAGCGACAGAATGAACGGTCAGGCGTGGCTATCTGCTGGTATCAATCAAGGTAAAATAACGTCGCAAACAGATGTATGGTATAGCTCAAGCGATGCTTTCTACATGTATCAATCAGATAAAGACAAAAAGGTTTATACAAAAAGCTAACCCTTTGCTGCCTCACGACATCACTTTAACAGGTATTGCAGCACGTTCTCCGATGGGAATAGAAGGCACTGAACATCTAACAGTTGCTCAAAAACTTTATTATGAACCAACTAAAAAACCTCTTATTGCAAAGCTTATGGTTCGCTATTCTTCATGAATTCGTATGATTTAATACAAGATATGAACTTCTCACAAAGTCGTGATTTCATGGCAGGAGTTAAGGCTAAATACGATGTTAAAGACTGGTTTACGCTTAATTTAAGATCTACATGGCGACTTTTACGACCGCTTTAAACGGCACGAACGCATAGATGAAAGAAAGAAAGTGTATAAAAAGTAGAGATTCTTGAACCTCGTTTAACACTCACAAGTAACTACTTCACTGGGCATAGCATCATACTCGGTGTGGAGCATACAACAGACGATTTAACGAGCGACCGCTTTGTAAAATAGAAGAATGACAACGCGCTCTTTGCACGAAACAGAATATTTCTTTCAAGACAGAATGGACAGCTAATGAGCATTGGATGCTTTCTTCTGGAGTGCGAACAAACTTCTCTAAAGCGTTTGGTTTCATGTGGATGCCGAAGATAGCTGTTAAATATTCACCCGATAATCATTGGGCATTACGTGCTAACTACTCAATGGGTTATCGCGCACCGAGCATAAAAGAGCTCTTTTTAACTGGGATCATTTAGGGAATGTTTCAAATAAGAGGAAGCGAAGAGCTTAGACCTGAGAAGAATAACTACTTTTCTTTGGGTACAGAATACAGTAAAGACCGTTTCTTTATCAATGTAAATGCCTACGGAAACTTCTTTCATAAGAAGATAGAAGGTGTGTGGCGAATTTATGATATGCAGTATAATTTCAGTATAAGAACCTCAATAGCCAACGAATGTTAGGGAGTTGAGGGCGATAATGAAATGGAGATTAACCGACAATTTCATGCTTAATGCCACTTATAGCTATGTAAATGTGAGCAAACAAAAAGGCATTCAGGTTAATACCACTTCTCCTCACGCCGCTACAGGTAGTATAGATTATTCTTTTAAACTTACCTAATTACAGATTAAAAAAACCATTTTTAGCACCTCAATCATGGGTGAAAAAGAATTTCGATGTACAAGATAGAGTGTGGGTAAAAGAGCATAATAAGAGCTATGATGCTTATTTTTCGTTGCACACTTCCTACTTATGTTCTTTGTAATCTCTCAGTGGTTCAAACGTTTTATAATAAAGTTAAGCTCACAATGGGTGTAGATAACATCTTTAATTATGTACCTCGCACCTTAGGTTCGGGCATAACTTTGTTTAATGTTCCTGCCACTTCTGGTGCAAGAGGCTATCTACAAGTAGAGTTTTTAGTAGAAGATATTATTAAATCATTAAGACATAAGAAATGAAGCACTATTTCTTTATTTGTTTATTAACGCTATTAAGTTCGTGTGTAAAGTATGATGCAGAACCTTTTAAAGGGAGAGTTTTACCCAGAACTACAGGCTATTCAACGGGTGTAACTAACGATTGGCTTTATATTAACTTACGAACAGGACAGATGTTCAATAAATATAATGTGAATGAAGACATTGTTGAAGGAGCGCAAAAAGACCGTTTAGACTGGGATATTGCTTTCTGTGGTTACAGAATACGTACCAATTCTGGCACATCGGGCAAAGGTATGTGCGCTGCAGCAGACCTCGGTTATGTGGATTATGACAAGTGGAAAAGAGTTTCTCAATTACCTTCTAACCTTCAATGGACAGTAGACGACCATTCTGTTTCTATCACTATGTCGAGAAACGATTGGAATAAATACTAATAGTCAATCATCTTGACTTTCAACAGTACCCTTGGTTCGACCCAAATAGAGGTCCTGCAACCACTAAAAACAGATGCTAATCCGGTGTTAGCAACGGCAATGTCGTTCACAGGGACCTCCTCTGTGTATTCTCCTTCCTTTCATGCTTACGTTATAAGAACAGCCGATGGACAGAAATACTTTTAAAACTTCAAATTATAAGTTGGTATAAAGCCGATGTTGAAATAGGAGACACTGGTGGACAAATAAGCTATTATTGCGACGAATTAAAAATAATTTTTAGCGCATAAAAAGCATTGAAAAGAACGTTGTTTTTCAATGCTTTTTATTATAAACACTAGAGGATATTTTCAATACAAGAACAGTGACTTAAATAACGTATAAACCTACATTTAAGGTAACATTAAACAGGCTTTTCCATTCTTTTTCTGTTCTTTTTACCGTACAATCGAAAAGAGTTATGTTTTTGTTTGTGAAATAATATGTAATAAAAAACAAGTATATATATCAATACTTATTTGTATATTTGTGTTTAAAAGAAACCTCTTATATTAGGGTTGTTTGCTGTAAAAAAACAACGCCACCTACTTGTGGTTTTCATTGAAAAAGAAGAAACATAAATCATTATTATTGAATAATTAAACTCGAACAAGTAAGATGATATTAAAAAGAAAACACCTTGTTAAAAAGCTTTAACACAGCTTTTTTTATTTCCAGTTTTATACCTAAAAAGAGGTAAAAACAAGTTTTTTTGTCCCAAACAGCACTCTCTTTTTTATGGCAACGAATAACAAGAAAACACCTAAACAAAGTCCTTTTTTTGCTTTATCATCTTTTGTCTAATGGCATAAAAGAAAAAAATAGATTAACCTTTACACATATAGCTTTCTTGTGTTTTGTGCTATGCTTTTTGTTTATCTAACCATGCACAAAAACTTCAGAACTTTACGCGATATTAACATAAACCAAACCATTCTCGACCTTTCTTCTACGTCTTGTAAGGTTATACCACGCAATGCTATGCACTCACGTCATCGTCTTCAATCGCTCATTTTACCCTCTTTACTCGATTCAATAGGTAGCCAAAGCCTTCTTTGCTTGCGACCAATTGAAAAGGAGAACTGCGCTTTCCTGCTACCACAAGGGTTGTAGGTGCATCGGCATTTAACAGTTGCAAAAAGCTAAACAAACTGTTTTTTTGCGGCAACACCCGCTTAGAAACATTTGCTTTTGCCAATTGTTACGACCTATGAGCTATTGAGTTATCGGCAAAAGAACCACCTGTTTGTGCCGACAATGCGTTCGATGGCGTTAATTTTAGTAGCGTTAAACTTGTTGTTCCTGCTCAATCGCGAAATAAATATCGTAAAGCGAAAGGTTGGAACATTTTTGCAAAACAAAAGATAGAAAATGTGTGCATTCTCGAGCAACTACTCGTGCCAAAACCACTCACACTTAAAGTGTATTCTACCAATCAATCAAGCGAAAAACCAAAATCTCTTCCGCTTAATTGGACTGATGTGATAGGTGTTGAAGCCCCACTTGCTTTGCAAAACGAAAGAGAACAAGTCGAAAGAATACTCTCTGAACGCACTGTTTATAAGAAAAGAAACCGAAAGAAAGGAGCCATTGTGCGTTTACAGCTCGATAATAGCCTGCCAAACAGCAGAGCATACGTTTTTAGATGTATCTCATCAAGGAATCAATATTAAAGGTAAAACACCCGCAGGAGTGTTCTGTGGATTGATGACACTCGAACAATTGTGCATTGGTAACGGCTCTTTAGCCCCTTCGCAAACCATACCTGCACTGCATATAGCCGACCAACCACGAACGGCTATACGAGAGTTAATGGTAGACCCCGTGCGTCATTTCATTCCATTTAACCACCTTAAAAGCGTTTATAAAAAGAAATGGCTCGTTATAAATATAATGCTCTTCACCTGCATTTAGTTGACGACCAAGCGTGGAGAATAGAAATATATATCCAGAGCTTGTAGAAAAGGCCTCAGACCGTGTGGGTATGGACGATATGCCCGAACGTATTAGCGGTTATTATACACAAAATGAAATGAGAGAACTTGTGCAGTTTGCCGCAAAAATATCATGTAATGGTTATTCCTGAGATAGAACTTCCGGGACATGAGATAGCTGCTATACATTGTTTCCCTCAACTATCGTGCGAAAAAGCCAGTTCCTATTCGTCTCACTTGCGGAGTTAGCAACGAACTGCTTTGTCCTGCTGAACCATTTGTTTACGAATTTCTCAATAATGTATTAACAGAACTCGCCAATATCTTTCCTGCGCCTTATGTACACTTAGGAGGTGATGAGGCAGGACAGCCTCCATTGGGAGCATGGAGCAAGTGTTCTGCGTGTAAAGAACTAAAAAAGAAAGAAGGATTTACTGAAAATTGGGAGCTACAAAAATATCTTTTCGACCGAATTATTGAGCATTTGAAACGTTTAGGCAAAAAGCCTATGTACTGGTATGAGCAAGAATTTAAAAACAATACAGCCGGGTTGTGTGGTTTATGCGTGGCGAAATGGATTAACAAAGGTGGCTATTGATGCCGCAATACGTAATAAAGCACAAATTATGCTTTGCCCCGGTGAACACTGTTATCTCGACTATCCTGAGCAAAAAAGGCGATATGCCAGAAGTGAATTGGGGAATGCCTGCAACATCACTCGAAAAGAGCTTATCAGCTCGACCCTGCTTGGGGACAAGATAATAGTTTTGTTCGTAACAACCTATTGGGCGTGAGTGGAACGCTATGGAGCGAGTGTATTAACTCTACCGAACGACTTTTTTATCAAGCATTTCCTCGTGCTGCGGCTTTAGCAGAAGCGGGTTGGAGTGTTCCTGAACAACGAAATTATACCGATTTTTCAACGTCGTTTTAGAGCCATTGGTGCAAGATATGTTGCGTCGTGGTGTAGCCGTAAATGCTAAATAAAACGCTGTTTGTGGCTGATGGTGTGTGCGCTTGGCTTATATCGGCTTATTAAAACACTTGTATAAAGTGAGTGTTTTTTGCGTTGTGTGCCTTTTATAAGTTTACAACCCTCTACCATTTAGGCTATAACCTTATGCGTTTATGGTTTTACACCGCAATGATGTTTAAGACAAAGTAAAAGATTTAATGTGATAAAAGGGATTGAAACGAGAAAAATGTTTCAATCCTTTTGTTTTTTATGGTCGCATTTTTTTTAGTGGTTTAATGGAACATTGTAAATAAAAATGTATATAAAGAGAGAGCAAAAAGAGCATTTTTTAAAAATATCCTTTTTTTCGTCTTCATTTTTGTACATAAAAAAATGAGATTATAGCAAAAAGCTCAACTTTTGCAACCATTAAAGTCCCGAAAAAAACAGTTTTGGCTCTTAAAAATAAGCTGTAAACCCTAAAACATATAGGTTTTGCATTTTTATAATTCTATTTTCAAAAAAACAAAAAAATAACCCTTTTTGTGCTAAAAGCTTAGGTTTTAGCATGTAATAGCTATGTTTTAACACGCAATATATAAGGGTTTAGGGTGCAATAGCTTATGTTTTGCAAAAGGTAAACCCTAAGCTTTTTGCGTGTTAAAAAAACAAGCTATTAAAAATATTAAATGGCTGATAATGAATTGTTTAAGATAAAATATAGTGAAAAATAAAGCTCAAAAACAGCCTTTAAAAACACCCCCATTTTTTTATTGAGTAGCATAGTTTTTCAAACACAAACAATTATAGAGCGCATTTTATACTCTTTATTGTTGTTATTGATTAAAAAGTTTTTGTGTTGAAAAACCACAAATAGTTACAACATAAAATGAGAGAGAATACACAAAAAAGCATTGTTATGGTGCGTAATTAGCTATATAATTAACATTTAAAAGCATATAAATACGTGCAACATTCACTTGTTTTTTGTATCTTTGCACATATCAAGATAACATAAATGTTTAACAAATAAAAAAAGAAAAAGCTATGAAGTCATTAGGTTATATTTGTGCTTTCCTTGGCGGAGCCATTGCAGGTACAGCGTTAGGTTTATTAGTTGCACCCAGAGCAGGTACTGATACACGTTCTAAACTCACAGGAGCAGTAGAAGACTTTTTGGATAAACACAACATAAAACTTTCTCGTAAAGAAGTTGCAGACTTAGTAGATGAAATTAAAGAAGCTGCACCTGAAAATATAGTTGACTAATAAACATGTTTTCAAACGATAAAAATATTGAAACGATAGCACAGCTTGTAGAGGTGTTAAAAGCACTATATAGGGCTGAAAGCAGACTATTTAAAGGTTGATTTAGCAGAGAAAATAGTTAAACTTCTTACTGTTGCAGCCATGGTAGTTGTGCTATCGTTTTTGTTAATCCTTGTTCTTATTTATTTGTCGTTTGCCCTTGCGTTTGGTTTAGCTACATTTATAGGAACAGCCACTGCCTTTTTAGCAGTAGCAGGAGTATATTTTATATTGTTTTTGCTCTTTTATTATAAAACGAAAAACGCTGGATAGAAAGGCCTTTGGTGCGCTTTTTTTATCGTCGATGTTTATGGAATAAACAACCGAGCAAAAAGCCTTGTTTAAAAAGCTAAAAACACCCTTTTAGGTGTTATAAAAATTATGTTTTTATGCTTATAACAGAAAACACAAACGAGGTGAAACCTCAAGAATGCACTTCTTTGGCACAATTAGCTACGTATAAAAAAACATTTGAAAAGCAGCTCATTGAACAAGACGAAAAAGAAATGAAAAAAATGTGGAATAGTCTTTTTAAAAAGCCTTCTTCTACATATAAAAGCCCTTCGCAAAAGCTCAGTAATTTTCTTTCTATGAGTGGAGGAATAATAGACGGAGCTTTATTAGGTTGAAATTATACCGAAAGTTTAAGAGGTAAACAATTCTGTTTACACGGTTTTGTGTGTTTCTACCTGCAAAAACACATTTCTTTTGCTACACTTTTATAGCGTGTAGAAAGGAACAAACAACAGACATAAAGCATTTTCTTAAAACAGAAAAATGCTTATTTCTTATTGCAAACAACACAGGCAATACCCTTTAAATTATACAATGACACAATTAGAACTACTTGCTCCTGCTAAGAATTTAGAAACAGGTTTGGCGGCCATAGACCATGGGGCAGACGCTGTTTACATAGGTGCTGAACATTTAGGAGCAAGAGCTGCGGCAGGAAACTCTATCGAAGATATTGCCAAACTATGTGCTTATGCCAAACAGTTTGGTGTGAAGGTGTATGTAACACTTAATACCATTATCTACGAAAAAGAACTTTCTTACACAGAATCTCTCATTGCCAAATTATATAAAAGCTGGGGTAGATGCGCTTATTATTCAAGATATGGGTGTGTTAAAAATGAATATTCCACCCATAGAACTACATGCCAGTACGCAAACAGACAACAGAACACCCGCAAAAGTGTCGTGGTTAAAACAGTTAGGGTTTACCCGTGTGGTGCTTGCCCGTGAGCTATCAACCGATGTGATTAAAGCTATTCATGCGCAAAACCCAACGGTAGAACTCGAAGTGTTTGTTCATGGTGCTTTATGTGTTAGTTATTCGGGCGTGTGTTATGTGTCGCAACACAGCTTTAAGAGAAGTGCTAACCGTGGAGAATGTTCGCAATTCTGCCGTATGAGCTTCGACCTTCTCGATTCAGCGGGCGAAGAAATAGAGAAACAACGTCATCTTTTATCGCTGAAAGATATGTGTAGAATAAGCGAATTGGAAGAGTTGGCTGAAGCAGGAGCTACTTCTTTCAAGATAGAAGGACGATTGAAAGATGTGTCGTATGTTAAAAATGTGGTGTCGGCTTATCGTAAACAACTCGATAAGGTGATAGCGAAATATCCTCAAAAGTATGAACGTGCATCGCTTGAGAGGTGAAATATTCTTTTGAGCTCAACCTAAATAAAAACCTTTAATCGTGGGTTTACCACTTATTTTTGCATCAACGCGAAAAATATCACGTCTTTTAATACGCCAAAAGCTATTGGTGAACCTGTAGGACATGTAAAAGAGGTGAAGAAAAACTATTTTACGGTGGCAGGAACACACAACTTTGCCAACGGAGATGGCTTGTGTTTTATAAATAACATGAAACGTTTAGAGGGCTTTAGGGTGAACCGTGCCGACGGAAACAAGCTCTTTCCGCTCACTATGCCTAAAGATTTAAAAGCTGGAACACTCTTTGTTTCGTAATAATGATGAGGCTTTTTGAAAAGATATTGTCTAAGCCCACAGCCACCCGAAAAGATAGCTATTGAAATGGAATTGGCACCTTCTTCTAATGGATTTGCTTTTGACCATAAGCGGAAAAAGGCTTGAAAGAAAGTAGGGCAGAGGTGGTATTTAAGCACGAAATAGCACAAAAACCACAACGAGAAAACATACAAAGGCAATTGCTAAAATTAGGCAATACCATTTATTGTTGTAGTGATGTAACCTTTAAAAACGAGGTAGAGAAGTGTTTTATACCATCGAGCGTGTTAGCAGAACTTCGTCGTGATGCCATAGAACACTTGCAACCAATAGAGAACAAGCGATTAAGAACACAGGAAAAGCCATGTGCAAACGACACAAACATGGTGTGGCAACCAGAATATAAACGCTTTCCTTACATGTATAATATATCGAATAGCTTAGCAAAAGAGTTTTATAAAGAACAAGGAATGCAAGCTCCTGAAGATGCTTTTTGAGGTGAAAGGTAACGAAAAAGTGCCTCAATCAGCTTCTATGCAATGCAAACATTGTATAAAAATATTCATTAGGTTATTGCGTGAAAAAAACGGAGGAATAGCTCCCTAAATGGAAAGAACCTTTGTTTTTAAGACTTTCTGATGGGCGTAAATTTAAGCTCAATTTTAATTGCTCACAATGCCAAATGGACATTTATGCAACCGACTAATAAGTTTCAAAAACATATTGATTGTAGCCCTTACGGCGGTGCTTTTTGTTGTTTTGTTCTTGCTATAAAAAAAGGAACAGAACACAATGGTTATGCCTTAACAGAACAGCATGCAGATAGTGCTAAGCAAGCTTTTTGAACGCTCACATCATTATGGTTTTGAACTATAACTTTGTGGTTAAAACCGATTCTTTATTGCTTTTGAAACAACAACCCGAAGAAGTTTTGTCGGACTTAACAGCCGATTCGCTCGTTATTTACAAAAAAATACACCACTCGTTGTGGCAGAGATTAGAATATTACCAACCGATTCTATCGACTCTGTTTGGGTGCAAGTGGCTCGCGACCAACATTCTTTTTGGGTGGATACATGAAAGCAAACTACTCTCAAATGTTGTTCCCGATGACCCTATTTCGCAGTTTATTTCCACCTTTTCAGACATTCATTTACTCTTATTCCTTATTGTTTTTAGTCTTATCTCTATTTATTATATTGTTCGTAAGCTGTTAAGTGAGAGTATTCCGTTAGTACATTTTAAAGATATTCCTTCTTTTTATCCCACCTTGTTTGCAATGCTTGTTGCAACATCTGCCACTTTTTATGCAGGTATTCAGCAGTTTGCACCCGATATTTGGCGCGGTTTTTATTTTCATCCTACACTCAATCCCTTCTCATTAGCCTTTCCGTTAAACGTGTTTTTAGGCTTGGTTTGGAGTATACTTATTGTGGGTATTGCCACAATAGACGAGGTTCGACACCTCTTGTCGTTTACAAATGGCATTCGATATGTAGCAGGTTTAGCCGCAATATGCGCTTTAAATTATATCATTTTTAGTATTTCTACGCTGTATTATGTGGGCTATGTTTTGTTAGTGGCTTATCTTTATTTCTCGGTGAAACGCTATATAAAACATCGAAAAATGAAATATGTGTGCGGAAATTGTGGCACTTTATTGCACGAAAAAAACACGATGTCCGCATTGTGGGGTCGTAAATAAATAATATAAAACCGCAAAATAAACAGCTAAAAAAACATTTCTTTAACTTTTTATTTTTGCGGTATATAAATAAGGTAGAAACATTTTATAAAATAAAAAAGTAAGTGATGTTTCAACACTTAAAAAGTTTTTATAATAATTCCACTTTTGTTTATTTCTTGCTCTTTATCGCAATAGTGACAACGCAATATGTGCTTGTCTTTTTCCTATAGCATGAAAAAGAGTTTTCATGGGTTCATTATTGGTTATACACTTAGGATTATTACATTTTATAATACCACTGAGCACATCTGGTGTTTCTACCATTCGTTTTTGAGTGATTTCAAAATTATGAATTGTGTTTAAAACAATCTTCGGTGCTACCACAGAAAGCCTATTTATTTCTTCATCAGTAAAGAATTTATCCGATATTTTCACAATTCCTTTCTTGCCAAATCTGCTCGATGGATAGTTATAACCAATGGTAACAGGTTCTGTTGTATGCTCTAATCCTAATAAACTAACCACCTGATAAGTCTTTTTCGGCTGGTATATGGTCTATCACTGTGCCGTTTTCAATCGCAGCAACAAGTCGTTCTTTCTTCATCATAGTTGCTTTATAAAATGGTTTTATCTTGTTTAATATCTTCTAATGTGTATCCCAAAACCTTAGCAAAGATAGCTTCTCTGGCATATAAACCATTGCGTGCTTGTTCAATATATAGTAAGCATGTGGGTTTTCATCTACATCGTATGCAATTTCATTTACGCGTGGAAGTGGGTGCAAAATCTTCATGTTTTCTTTTAGCTTTATTAAGCATATCACTCTTTAGAATATACACATTTTTCACTTTTTCATATTCCATTAAGTCAGAAAAACGCTCTTTTTGCACTCTTGTCATATAAATAATATCTGCTCCAGAAATAACATCTTCGTTAAAATCGCTACACTCATAATATTTAATGTTGTGTTCTTTTGCAATATTGTTTTATACTCTTCAGGCATTAGCAAGTTCGGTAGGTGATACGAAATAAAAACGTGGGATTAAAGTGTCGCATAGCAGTTATGAGCGAGTGAACAGTGCGTCCATACTTTAAATCTCCTACTAAATAAATGTTTAAATTATCAGAGTGTTCCCTGCGTTTTATAAATAGAATAGAGGTCGAGAAGGCATTGTGAAGGGTGCATATGTGAGCCATCGCCAGCATTAACGATAGCAACAGGAGCCACTTCGGCAGCATATAACGCTGCACCCTCTAAGAAATGACGCATTACAATGATGTCGGCATAATTTGAAACCATAAGAATTGTGTCTTTAAGGGTTTCACCTTTTGCCACACTCGACGCTTTTGCGTCGGAAAAACCAATCACTTTAGCTCCTAATCGGTTAGCTGCTGTTTCAAAACTAAGACGTGTTCGAGTGGAAGGTTCATAGAAAAGAGTGGCAACAATCTTTCCTTTTTAAGAGTTCTCTGTTAGGATTTTTCTCAAATTCTTCTGCCATTTTTAAGAGATAAAGAATGTCTTCTCTCGATAAATTGGCAATTGTTACAAAATCGTTCTTAACCATATTATCACTTTATAAAAGTTGTATTCTGCGCACTAAGGTAAGCATAATTTGATAGATATATGCGATAATTGGAAAGAATATTGTATTTTTGTAGCAATTTATATTGAGAAAAATATATGCGAAAAAAGCTTTTTGTACATGGATTATGGTTAGTTCTTATCACGTTTTTTTAGTGATATGCTCTTTGGAGCTTTACAGCTATCTGGTTTTGGTTGGATAGGCTACATGCCACCGTTAGAAGACTTACAGAATCCAATCAGTAGATACGCTACTCAAGTGTATAGTGCTGATGGAAAAGTGATGAGAACATGGAATATTAACCGTGAAAATCGCATTTGTGTGCCTTATAGTCAGTTGTCTCCACACCTTGTAAAAGCACTTGTTGCAACAGAAGATGCACGCTTTTACGAGCATTCGGGTATTGATTTTTTTACGCTCTCGGACGAGCTATTATCAAACGAGGTCTACTCGGTCAGGCGAATGCAGGTGGTGGTTCAACCATAACTCAGCAGTTAGCAAAGCAGCTTTATTCGTCTACTGCGCACAGTAGCTTAGAGCGTATGCTACAAAAGCCTATCGAGTGGGTCATTGCAGTGAAGTTAGAACGCACTTATACCAAAGAGGAACTCATTGCATTGTATCTTAATTACTTCGATTTTTTTGCATAATTCGGTGGGAATTAAAACAGCTACTAACACTTATTTTAATAAAGAACCACGCGATTTAAACGAGGTAGGAAGCTGCCACTTTAATAGGTTTATGTAAAAATCCATCACTCTTTAATCCCGTAAGATACCCTGAACGAGCTTTAAATAGACGAAATGTTGTGTTGCATCAGATGCAGAAAGCAGGTTACATTTCATTAGCTGAATGCAACAAATTGTGTAGCGAAAAGCTCGTATTAAACTTCCGTCGAGTAGACCATAAAGATGGTATTGCAACTTATTTCCGTGAGTTTTTGCGTCAATATATGATGGCTAAACGACCTAATATAGATGATTATCCATCGTGGAATAAGCGACAATACACAATAGACTCTATTGCTTGGGAAACCGATCCCTTGTATGGTTGGTGCAATAAGAACTTCAAAAAAGACGGCTCACCTTATAATCTTTACACAGATGGATTAAAGGTTTACACATCAATTGATAGCCGTATGCAACAATATGCTGAAGAAGCAGTGTATGCACAAGTAGCAAGAAACCTTCAACCAGCCTTTAATCAAGCAAATAAACACAAGAAAAATGCGCCTTTTTCTGATAACTTAACGAGTAAACAGCTAAAAGATATTCTGAAAGCAGCTATGATGAAAAGCAGAGCGTTACAGAGTGTTGAAGGCGAAAGGAGCAAGCGATGAAGAGATAAAACGTTCTTTTAGAACGCCAGTAGACATGGAAGTGTTCTCTTATCACGGAGATATAGACACCATAATGACCCCTCTCGATTCTATTAAATACGTTAAATCGTTTCTAAGAGCAGGCTTTATGAGCATGGACGGAACGACAGGTCAGGTGAAAGCCTATGTGGGTGGAGTAGATTATAGACACTTTATGTACGACATGGTGATGGGAGGAAGACGCCAAATAGGTTCTACTATTAAACCTTTCTTATATGCTTTGGCTATGGAAAATGGCTTTTCTCCATGCGATAAAGCTCCTAATGTGCAACGCACTTACATGGTGGCAGGACAACCATGGACGCCCCGTAATGGTAGTAGAAGTCGTTATGGACAAATGGTTACCTTAAAGTGGGGCTTAGCACAATCGAACAATTGGATTTCAGCATACCTCATGAGTAAGCTTAATCCGCGACAGTTTGTAGATATTCTGCATAGCTTTGGATTGAATAATCCCGACATTCATGCGTCTATGGCATTAGCTTTTAGGACCTTGCAGAGCCTCTGTTGGCGAGATGGTAAGTGCTTACACAGCCTTTGTTAACAATGGTATTCACGTTGCACCTTTATTTGTTGCGAATAGAAGACAATCAAGGAAATGTTATTACAGCTTCAACCACGAATGAACGAGGGTGATAAATGCCGAAAAGTGCTAATAAAATGTTAGTGCTTTTACAAGCGGTTGTAAACGAAGGAACCGCTGGACGACTTCGCTATAAGTTTGATTTAAAGAATGAAATAGGTGGAAAAACTGGAACTACCAACCGCAATTCTGATGCGTGGTTCATTGGATTTACGCCTCAATTAGTAAGCGGTGCTTGGGTAGGAGGTGAGGATAGAGACATTCACTTCGATACAACTAACATGGGACAAGGTGCTACTATGGCTCTTCCTATTTGGGCTTTGTTTATGAAAAAAGTGTTGGCAGACCCATCATTGGGCTACGATAAAGACGCCACATTTAACCTTCCGCCGCATTTCGACCCGTGTGCAAGAACTGAAACGAGGCTCGATGAATTTGGAATAGAAGAGTGTACGAATAGAATAATTTGTAAATAGATATAAAAAGAAATAAGTGGATTACACTTTAAAAAGAAAAAGTGTGGTCTGCTTATTTCTTTTATCTTTAGATACCTCCTTTTTGTCTTTAGATACCTCCTTTTTTTGTCTTTAGATACCTCCTTTTTGTCTTTAGATACCTCCTTTTTGTCTTTAGATACCTCCTTTTTTTGTCTTTAGATACCTCCTTTTTTTGTCTTTAGATACCTCCTTTTTGAGAGTTAAACAAATAAAAAATGTAAGTGAAACAAGCAACCTATAACCTTTGGGAGAATAAGATGTTGTGATGCAAACATGTGTAAAACATCTTGTTTGTTTTTATTCTTTACCGTTTTACACAATTGCTTTTTAAGAAGGTTAGTGTAATGTTTTTCTACAAGTTTGTTCTTAATAACAATGGCACAAACATCTTGTGCGCTTACCTTATTTAATATATCATAAAATAATTGTAATCAAACAGCATTTTTAAAGAGTTATAAAGTACAACCAAAAGCGGTGAAATTTGTGAGCGTTTTTGTTACATTTTTAAATTTTTCGTTTTTAGCGTAAAAAAATATAGCTATCTACCCATCTATATGCCTCTTGTTAATCTGCTTTTTGAATACAAAAAAACACGAAAAAAACACAAAACATATAGATTTTTGTTTTCTAAAACGCAACCTCTTAAAAACAAATAAACAAGCCCTTAGGGATGTAAAAAACTTAGAGTTTAGTGTTAAAAACACAACATATTGCCCTCTAAACTCTTATAGTTTATGTCCTAATAGCTTATGTTTTACAACCTAAACTCTAAGCTATTGCATGTTTTTTTGCTAAAAAAGTGCGTTTTAAAAGCCTTTATTTGTAAAAAGCAATTAAAAAACTATCGCATTTCTACTCTTGTACCTTTTTGTTTAAAATGAGCGCAGAAATAAGCAAAAAAAGTTGAAACCGTTGTTGTATTTATAGCCTGAATAAAAATCGTAAATCAGCCTTTAAAATAAAAACAAAAACACTCACTTAAAACACTACGAAAAAAGTTGTAAATAAGTGTTTGTATTGCTTTTTAAATTACAAATGTTTTCGTTTTTCAAAAAAATGGTTGATACACTGAAAGCGTGCATAAAAACCCCTTTAATGTTATATTTTTATTGTAACTTTGCACAAAAGTGTGTAAACCACTAAAAAGAAAACCAAAAAAATGACAGCTACAAAAATATTGTTTAGATTATGTAAGTAGGGCAAACAAGGCTAAATTAGAAGCCGAACTACAAATTTGTCGCTTAGTAGACATACCCTTAACTGTACACCCTTACGAGCAAGGCCTTATCCTTCCCAACCATACAACAAAAGGGGCGGGAGGCGTTATAAATAACGATGGCGTTTTAGTAGACACTGAACAAGAAGTAGTAGGTGCGTATGATGTGAGTTTAGACGAAATAGAATATAAAGACGAAGAAGTGATATACATAGGTTATATGTATTATGCTTTTGGTCATGCTTTTACCGATAACCTTCAAAAAGCTCTGGTTTTTGCACACCAACGAGGGCAAAGAGTTGCTCAATAGAGGTGTTAAAATGGTTTATAACGTGTTTCAAGGCGAAGAAATGCCAAGCTATTCTAAGCGATTAGCTGAGCTTGCCAACTTTAATATCTCGTCTGCTATCCCTATTTTAAAGCCCACTCGCTTTTAAAAAAATTTGAAACTTTCCTTCTAATAGTTTATTTAGAAAAAGACAAAAAACTTTATTACACTGCCACCTTCAAAACAAGCATTGAGGCTATAAAAGAAAATGTTTTTGAAGAATGTGAACCCACAGTGGAAACTTATAACAAAGTGTATTTGTCGCGAACAACGCTTGCTAATAAAGAAGGACATGGTTGGCAACGCACTCGCGACTATGGTGAACAAGCCGTAGAAGATGCTTTTTGTAAGTAAAGGTTATGTGGCTTTGCACCCCGAAAACATTCCGTTAGAACAACAAATATACATAGCAATGACTGCAAAACATATTGCTGCAACCGTAGGAAGCGTGTCGCATGTGTCTATCTTTGCCAATGCTAACACACAAATGATACTATTAAATAAGATAGATTGGTGTTATCAACATCAATTGTTAGCAGACCATTTGGCAGAAACACAAGTGGTTTTATGTAGATATTCATCATAGCATGTATAAAATAGAAGCGTGGTTAGGTCCGTTCTACATGAGTGTTACCAAATATTTACAGCAGTTTTTAGGCTTAAAGCCACAAGCCGATAACTTTTTGTTAGACCCCATTTTCTGGAAATATTTTATGCGTTGGCAACGTAGAGCAAGACGTCTTTGGTGGAGAGATGTTAAACGTAGATGGAAAAAGAATTAAAAACAAAGGCATCATAACAACAGAATATAAAAACAAAAACACAATGGCTTTTGATATAAAAAAAGGAGAATACGACCGTTATGTTGTAACAGAAAAAAACACACTTTTTAAATTGGTTATTAGCTAATTTAAAAGGAATGAGACAAAAACAAAATAAAAGATACACTCGCAGGACAAGGCATAAAGGTGAATGGAAAAAAATAGTTACTAAATACGATTATCCACTCATCGAAGGCATGAAAAATAGCCGTTAGCAAAAACCAAACGCAACAACTTATTTAAAAAGTAAGTATGTAGATTTGCTCTACGAAGATAATCACATAATGGTTATTCTCAAAAAAGCAGGCATTCTTTCTATGCCCGTTGGCAAAGCATCTCTTAACGTTAAAATGGTTCTCGACGATTATTTAACTCGTTCAAAACAAAAGTGTAACGCTCATGTAGTGCATCGTTTAGACAGAGATACCAGTGGTTTAATGGTGTATGCCAAAGATAAACGAGTGGAACAATTGTTTGAAGAAGATTGGCATAACATAGTTTACGACCGCAGATATATGGGTGTGGTGAGCGGAGAAGTGTTACAAAAACGAAGGAACCATAGCTAATTGGCTAAAAGATAATAAAGCTTATGTTACTTACTCTTCGCCTTACGACAACGGAGGCAAGTATGCTGTTACTCATTTTCGCGTGTTAAAACGCAATGCTAACTATTCGTTAATAGAATACAAATTAGAGACAGGACGCAAAAACCAAATTCGTGTGCATTCGGCAGATATGGGTTATCCCATTTGTGGTGATGTTAAGTATGGTAACGGAGATAATCCTATTGGCAGATTGTGCCTCCATGCTTATGTATTAGCTTTTTATCACCCCATAACAGGTAAGCGAATGGAGTTTGAAACACCTGTTCCTTCCGACTTTAATAGGGTTGGTTAAGTGAGGTTATAACTAAGTGTTTGATGAGTGTTTTGTGGCAAAATAAAAAGTGGACTAATAATAAATAGGTGAAACAAAAACCGTTTTGTTTTACAAAAAAACACAAAAAGCACATTTTATAGCTAACTTATTGTGTAATTGCAGATTATTCGTTATTTTTGTAGAAACAATCTAATATAAAAATAAAAAATGATAGACGTTAAGAGTACATTAAAGGATGCAGGCGATAGAATGGAAATGGCTGCCATGTATTTAGACGAACAATTGTCGAGAATACGTGCTGGACGTGCTAATATAGCCATATTAGATGGCGTTCGTGTAAGCTCGTATGGCTCTATGGTTCCTTTGAATCAAGTGGCAAATGTGTCAGCTCCTGATGCACGAACCATTGCTATTGCACCCTGGGATAAAGAAGACTATAAGAGATATTGAAAAAAGCTATTATGGACTCTGATGTAGGTATTACTCCCGAAAACAATGGTGAAGTGATTCGCTTAAACATTCCTCAACCCACTGAAGAACGCCGTCGTGAATTAGCAAAACAATGTAACAAGATAGGCGAAAAAACAAAGATTGAAGTGAGAAACGTGCGTAGCGATATTAAAAGATAAACTTAAAAAAAGCTATTAAAGATGGTTTATCGGAAGATAATGAAAAAAAGATGCTGAGGCTGAATTGCAAAAACTTCACGATAAATACATTAAAAAGAGTAGAAGACCTTCTCACAGAAAAAGAAAAAAAGAAATTATGACTGTATAGTCGGTTATAGTTCTTTTACAAGAAGATAATAAACCTATGGTTGGCAATTAAATAAACATTTGTGATGTTAAAAATAAATGGAGCTAATGGGCTCAACATATAACATCATAAGCGTGTTTCTTTAATTGCCAATTTTTTAATTGAAAAGCAAATATAAACATAGTGCGTGGACTTGTAATTAAAAACACGGGTAGTTGGTATTCTGTAAAAACAGAAGATGAACGTGTAATTGAAAGTAAGATAAAAAGGAAAAATTTCGTTTAAAAAGGCATTAAAAGCACAAAACCCTGTGGCAGTAGGCGATAGGGTAGAAGTGGTTATTAACAACGAAGGACAAGGCTTTATTACTGCTATTGAAGACAGACGAAACTATATTATACGTAAATCTCAAAACCTTAGTAAGCAAAGTCATATCTTAGCAGCTAACGTCGACCAAGCTTTTCTGGTGGTAACTGTAAACCACCCACAAACATCAACTATGTTTATAGACCGTTTCTTAGCATCGGCAGGAAGCCTATAATGTGCCTGTTACACTCGTATTTAATAAAACCGACTTGCTAACCGATGATGAAAAAGCATTACCAAAAACTTAATGGTAACACTCTACGAAACAATAGGTTACAAGTGTTTAGCTATCTCTGCTGTAACAGGGAGATGGGGTTTCTACACTCGAAAAACATTTAGAAAAACAAAAATAACACTGCTTAGTGGAAACAGTGGAGTTGGTAAAAGTACGCTTATCAATCGTGTTTTTACCCCCATGCTTGCATGAAAACTGCCGAAATATCTGATGTTCACGATACGGGAATGCACACCACTACATTCAGCGAAATGTTAGCTTTGCCCGCTGGTGGATACCTTATTGATACACCGGGGAATAAAAGGTTTTGGGTCGTTTGATATGGAACCAGAAGAAATTTGTGGTTATTTTAAGGAGATATTCACCTTTTCTAAAAGATTGTAAGTTTAGCAATTGCACGCATACACACGAACCGGGTTGCGCCGTAAGAGAGCTATTGAAAAATCATTATATCGCTAATAGTAGGTTTCAATCTTATTTAAGTATGCTCGAAGACAAAGAGGGAAACAAATACAGAGAGGCTTATTAACAAGGCTTCTCTTTCTTTTTACACTTTCTTGCATTGTTTTTTCACCTTATATATAATAGCACTTCTCGTCAAATTATAGTCTTTCTTTTCGCTTTATCTAAATCCTTACCGTTTTATCTCTTCATGATGAACATAAAAAGATGCTATTACAACGTAATAACATCTCTTTGCTGGGATACTCAGTTCGAACCAAGAATGACAGGACCAGAGATCTGTAGTGTTACCATTACACCATATCCCATTCATAAAGCATATCTACTGCCTTTATGTATATTGCAAAGGTAAAGAAAAAAAACGAAATGGCAACCAAAGATGTTGGTTTTTCTAAAAAAATACCCAAAAGATAAAGTCTTTTTACCTATCTTCTATAAAAATAACAGTATCTTTGTACACATTATTATAAAAGTAGATTTTTAATAGATGGAACAAAAAGAACACATTAGTTGATGCCATAGTAAAAGGCATTCAAGAGAAAAAAGGTTCGGGTATAACAATTATCGATTTACGTAACGTAGACGGAAGTATTGCAAACTATTTTGTTATATGTGAAGGCTCATCGCCTACACAAGTAGAAGCTATTAGTGGCTCTGTAGAAGAGATAGCACGCATAGATGCAGGTGAAAAGCCTATTAAAACCATTGGATTAGGTAATAACGAATGGGTTGCAATGGACTATTCTGACGTGTTAGTGCATATCTTTATGCCCGAAACAAGAGCTTTCTATAATCTTGAAGGATTATGGGAAGATGCCAATTTGACACAAATTGAAGACTTAAACTAATTGGCATACTTTTAGAATAGATATTGTGTAAATAAATACACTTTAAACGATGAATTATCAAAACAAAAAAAACAATAACAATACAGAGCAACCTAAGATGCCTAAATTTAATATGAATTGGGTGTATGCGATTGTTCTTGTAGTGTTAGCGGTGCTATTTTTTACTGGTGCACCCGATAGATTAACGTCTGGTTCGGTAGCAAAAGAAGCATCAATAGCACAGTTTAACAAGTATCTCGAAAAGGGATATGCGTCTAATGTAGAAGTGAAAACAGGCGAGAAGTTTCTTAAAATGTACATTAAGCCTCAGTTTTTTAGAGATGTTTTCAATAAAGATGCACGCTCATTAGGCTCAGATCCGTATGTGAAAGTTGAAATAGGAGCTCTCGATAACTTAGAAACTCAACTAAAATGGGCGCAAAAAACAGGACGAATAAATGACTATTCTTACGATAATAAAAAGATAATAGTTTATTCGACCTTATCACAAATGTTCTTCCTCTTGCTCTTTTTATTGGTTTTGGCTACTTCTTAATGCGACGAATGACTGGCGGTGCAGGTGGCGGAGCTGGTGTTTTTAGCGTAGGAAAGAGTAAAGCAAGAATGCATGAGAAAGGAGATGAGCTTGGAATAACATTCAAAGACGTTGCAGGACAAGCTGGAGCAAAGCAAGAAGTACAAGAGATTGTGGAATTCTTAAGAACACCTGACAAGTTTACAGAGCTGGGTGGAAAAGATTCCTAAAGGAGCTTTATTGGTTGGACCGCCAGGAACTGGTAAGACATTACTTGCTAAAGCAGTGGCTGGAGAAGCAGGTGTACCGTTCTTTTCTATGAGTGGTTCAGACTTTGTTGAGATGTTTGTAGGCGTTGGAGCCTCACGTGTAAGAGATTTATTTAGGCAAGCTAAGGAGAAATCTCCTTGTATTATATTCATCGATGAGATAGATGCTGTGGGTAGAGCACGTAGCAAAAACCCTTCAATGGGTGGTAATGATGAACGTGAAAACACACTTAATGCGCTCTTAACAGAGATGGATGGTTTCGGAACGAACAGTGGAGTGATTATTCTTGCAGCAACTAATAGAGTGGATATGCTTGATAGTGCGTTGTTAAGAGCTGGACGTTTCGACCGTCAAATCAATGTTGATTTACCCGATTTGCAAGAACGTGAGAGGTCTTTAACGTGCATTTGCGTCGTGTAAAGATAGATGATAGCGTTGATATTGATTTCCTTTCTCGTCAAACACCTGGTTTTTCTGGAGCTGATATAGCGAATGTTTGCAACGAAGCAGCACTTATTGCCGCACGACACGATAAGAAACAAGTGAGCAAACAAGACTTCTTAGACGCTGTAGACAGAATTATTGGCGGATTAGAGAAGAAGACTAAGGTGATGACAATGGGTGAAAAGCGCACAATAGCCTTACATGAAGCGGGTCATGCAACCATCTCTTGGTTCTGTGAGCATGCTAATCCACTCGTAAAAGTTAGTATTGTACCTCGTGGACAAGCGTTGGGAGCCGCTTGAGTATATACCAGAAGAACGTCAAATAACTACAAAAGAACAGTTATTAGACGAGATGTGTGCTCTTTTTGGAGGACGTGCTGCAGAAGAATTGTTTACGGGTCACATCTCAACAGGTGCTATAAACGATTTAGAAAGAGCCACTAAGAGTGCATACGGAATGATAGCTTATGCTGGAATGAGCGACAAATTGCCTAACATTAGTTATTATAATAACAATGAATACATGTATCAGCGTCCTTATTCCGACACTACAGCACGATTGATAGACGAAGAGGTTCTGAAGATGTTGAATGAACAATACGACAGAGCTAAGCAGATATTAACTGAACATAAAGAAGGTCATGCGCGCTTAACAGAGTTGTTAATGACTAAAGAAGTTATTTTTGCTGAAGACGTAGAACAGATATTTGGTAAGCGTCCGTGGGTAAGTAGAACGCAAGAGCTTATCGAGCAAACGAAAAAAGCAAATGAGTTGCGTTTAGAAGATATGCTCGAGCTGTTAAACAAAGCAGAAGAAGAGCATCAACGCTTGCTAAACGAAGTTGAAAAAACAGAAGAATAATAAGCAAACCAATGCTTTTCACCATTTTTAGAAAGCATTGGTTTCTTTTACGATAAGTCCTATTTGTAATTCTTTAACCTAAACATTTATTATATGAGTGATAAACTAAAAAAACATGATTGTGCGTGCTATTACGGGTATCATCTTTGTTACTATAATGGTAGTAGGCATGTTAAAAGCCCTTTTCTTTGGTGTTTTTTTATTTGCATTGATAACAGCACTTAGCATGTGGGAATACACGGGATTAGTAAATAAAGTGAAAGACGTTACTGTTAATCGTTTTATCTCTACCGTTGCAGGCGTGTATCTCTTTTAGCTATTTCGGGTGTTAATAGCGGCTTTGTTCAAAAGCAATGCAGCGTTTATACCTTATTTATTAACCATTATTTATTTATTGGTAAGCGAGTTATATGCTAACAATAAGAACGCATTGACGACCTTTCTTACACCATGTTAGGTCAAATGTATGTTGCTTTACCACTTTCAATGATAAGCGTATTAGCTTTCAGGAAGCGATATAAAAGGCGAAAATACATTTTTATTACTTGTTACCTTTGAGTATCTTTATATTTTTTTATGGGCTAACGATACAGGTGCTTATTGCTTTGGGAAGCTTGTTGGGTAAACATAAATTGTTCCCCGTATTAGTCCAGCAAAAGAGTTGGGAAGGAAGTATCGGAGGAGGAATTGTGGTATTATTAGTAGCTTCTATTCTTTCTTATTGCGACCAAAAAGGAAGTAATCTCTCAGGAATAAATCTGTATCAGTGGTTAGGTTTAGGACTTGTTGTGAGTATTTTTTTGGCACTTAGGGGCGACCTTGTTGAGAGTTTAATTAAAAGAACTATTGGCATAAAAGATAGTGGAAACATTCTTCCGGGTCATGGTGGAATGCTCGATCGCTTTGATAGTTCTTTATTAGCGATACCTGCTGCAGCCGTATATCTTTATTCTTTACAACAATTTTTGCTAATGAACACTTGTATAATAAGTGATAAAAACACTTATTATTCGCTAAAAAGAAGTGGAACACTTTGCAAGTGATAACACTAAAAACAAAAAGATATTGCAAGATTAGAAACACATTATTAGATGTGAAAAATACCCCCTATTGACACAGAAACTCTGTTTGGGAAACATACAAAAATAGTAGATTAACAGCTCAATATGGCAAACTTTACAAAACAAACATTTACTATTTAAGTAAATAAAGAACAGAATTAGCTTGTAGGCTATATATAAATAAGGTGTAAAAAGAAGTAAAACCATCTTCTCTTTACACCTTATATTATTATATCTTATCAATCACTACAAAAACTCTCATGTATTGAGATAACATAGAGAGTTTTTATTATTTATTTTATTACACTTATGAAGTTTAGTAGCTAAACTTAACACCTACAAAATAGCTTCTTGGTTGTGCAGGACCATAGATGTAATCAACATCACGATTAGGACCTTTGTCGAAATCTTTTTGATATGCGTTTGTAATATTTTTGAATACCAGCATTCACTTGTAGCTTTAGATATTCAGAAAAGAGCAAAAGTCGTAAGCCAATTTTAGGTTCATTGTAAGGAATGTAGGAGTATTTACTGCCTTAGCTTCGCTCCAACCTTTGTAGCTAACAGCTTGTCCGTTAAGTGTTCCTTCATAATCACTTGTTTTTTGGTGACCAACTAACATGCTACCAGTGTAAGTACCTGTAAGTGCAGCAGTGAAGTTTTTAAATGGTGTAGTCTTAATTGTGAAGTAGCCATAAGTGTTAGGAGTCTTTAAGAAACGACGTTCTTTCTTTCCACCTTCTTCGCTCCATTCAACAGAATCTTTATACAAGTTCTTTTGAAGAGTTAAGCCAGCTTGCACTTCTAACCACTTAGTGAATGCAGCTTTTGCCTCTAAGTTAATACCAAAAATGTTGGCACTGTTAGCATTGTAACGTTCTTCTATTTCATTATGTGTTACATCTATCAAGCTCAAACCATAGTCTTGCATGTAACGTTTAATGTTTTCTTGGTATTCAGGAGTACCTTCTTCACCTTTATCCTTTTGTGTTGTAGCAAAAGTGTTTATAAGTTTTGTGTAGAAACCTTCTATTAAGAAGTTTGTTTGAACTGAACCAAAGGTGTGATAGAAGTCAGCAGAAGCACTTACAGATTTAGAGCGTTCTTCTTTTAAGTTAGGATTTCTAACGATAATTTTTACGAGTTCCATCAGTCCAACCAGTGTGTAAATCTTCGTCGAAAGCTTGTGGAGCACGGAAACCTTCAGCATAACTCAAAGCGTAAGCTAAGTTCTTCTGATGGGTTATAACGGAAGTTAACACGAGGGAGAAAAGAATAGCTTTGTTGATATAATTGTTCTTATCTACGCGCGCACCGAGCAAGAATGTGAACTTATCATTTTTCCATTCGTTTTTGGAAATAACCACTCCATACACGAACATGTTGTTTTCAAATAGTGGTCATAACCTACTACTTCATCGTTCATTTTGTCGTAGCTATATTCAGCACCTAATGTTAATGACGAAGGCATAAACAACAGCTTGTCAAAAATTGTGTACGTATTGTGTACCTAAAAATATAGTTCAATTCTTTTGTAGTACCATAAGCTCTGTTTGCTTTATCAATAGCTTCTGCTGTTGTTTCCCCAGCGCGACCGCCATAATAGCTTTTTCTTGCAGTGTTTTCAAATGAATAGTAAGCCTTAAATAAGTCTTTTCCATCGCGAGAGAAGAAATCGTATCCTAAGTTACCACCATTGATATCGTGTTCCAATTGTTCAGTGATATCAGTTTCGTGAGGTGCTTTATAAAGCATATTACCACCTCTTCTGAATTCACCTACGTTGTGATAACGAAGCGTTAAGCGAGAATATGGGTTAAATTTGTAGAAAGAACTAAAGCCCACAGTGCGGTTATTAAGGTTAGGAAGCTCTGTAAATCCGTCTCCATCGTGGTCGTATCCGGGGCGATAGTGATGGTTTCCGTAAACAAACAAACCAGCTTTAGCATCGTCTGTAATGATAGAAGCATTTACGTTTGTGTTGTTTTCGAGAGCTGCAGAACCACCGATTGAAGTTACAGTGTGGCTAAAATCAGCAGAATTTCTTACAGGTTCTTTTGTAATAACATTGATAGTACCGCCAATAGCAGAGCACCATAAAGAGAAGAACCACCACCACGAACAACTTCTACACGTTCTACCATGCTTGCAGGTATTTGTTCAAGACCATAAATACCGTTTAATGCAGAGAAAACAGGGCGAGAGTCTATCAAAAATTTGTGAGTAGTGACCATCTAAACCATTGATACGAACTTGAGTTAAAACCACAGTTTTGGCAGTTGGTTTTCGGTTCTTACACCCGGTTGAAAGTTAAGACCTTGTGCCAAAGTAGCAGAGTTTGTTAAGTTATACATTCTTGTATCTACCACATTAACAAGCACAGGAGCCTCACGACGTAAGGTTTGTTGTCTGTTAGCAGTAAGAACAATCTCGTCTAAGCTAATGGCATCTTCTTTAAGTGTAAAGTTTTGTTCTGCTGTTTGATTGTTCTGCAATGTTAAAAACAGCTGTAGAAGTGCAGTAACCAATTAGTTTTACTTCGAGTGTAGTTTTGCCTTCAGGGAAGGCCTTTCAAAAACAAAAATGACCTTTAGCATCTGTAGTTGTTGCCAAAGTAGTTCCTTTAACGTTTACAATAACATAAGGAAGTGACTCGCCACTTTTTTTGCTTATAACATGGCCTTGTATGCTTGCACCATATTCTTTCTTAGCTATTGTTTCATTATTGTTTGCCATTATATGCCCCTATAACGAGCATAAAAGCATAGTTAAAAAGTAGTTTTACTTTCTTCATACTTTTCTTTTTCGTTGTTTGATTAAATAATATAAGTTTTATCGGTTTGCAAAAAATTAGGTGTTATATTTAAGGTTTGCAATACCTATAAATGTGTATTTTATTAGAATTATTTTTTGTTTTAAGTGCTTTTATGCCTACTTTTAGGTATTAAAGCATTAAAATATCAAAAGTTTTTATATAATGTTTTTTTGTTGTTTTGCGATATTTGTTTGCTTGTTAAGAATTGAAGGGTGAACAAATAGACGGCAAGCTATAAGCTGTTAAGACTTTGTGTGTGTTGATACAAACGAGAAAAAATGAGAATAGAGAGGAAGATGTTTTGCGGCATTATTTAACAAAGTTTTTTTCGTATTTCTACCCACTTTTTATACGAAACAGCCAAGCGGTGATATTTCTGTAGTTTTGAGAAAGAAAGTGAACCGATAAGCGATAAAAACATTGTTTTAATGAAAAAAATGTTGCAAAAGCTTAGAGTTTAGCGTGAAAAAAGATAAGAGTTTAGCTCCCTAAAAACATAAGAGTTTAGGGTGCAATACATGGTGTTTTTTTAATGCTAAACTCTAAGCTTTTGCATGTAAAAGACTTGTTTATTAGATTGTAAGAGGTTGCGTTTTAGAAAACAAAAAACCTATATGTTTTGTGCTTTTCTGTTGTTTTTCGTGTTAAAAATGAGGGTTAACAAGCAAGATATAGCGGGGTAGATAGCCCCATTTTTTTACGCTAAAACAAGAAAGTGAAATGTAACAAAACACTCACAAGAAAGTGAACTAAAAAGGTGTTTTACACTTGTAAACGACTTATTGTTTTGCGTGTAACATAAAAAAAGAACAATACCATTTTGAGCAATCAGCTTTCATTTAATAGCTTAATAAATACATGGTAAGCATAAAAAAAGAATGTAAAAACATTTAATAGGCTTTACATTCTTCTTGTTTTTATAGGGCTAAACAATGCGCTTTAAAAATAAGCCCCAAGCCCTTTCTTTTTTTATTTGTTTGTAATCAATAAAAAGTGCTTTTATGTTATTGTAACTTACATATAAGCACCTTTTTGGTGAATGGGTAGTGGTTATAATTCCCACCACTTACGGTTCCATTCGTTAGCCAGTTCGGTCATACTATTAAACACAATGGCTGCACCTCTCGACGAAAAAGAACCTCATTAGGCAAAGGTCCACTGTTAACAGCTATGGTAAAAATGCCTGCTGCCACCCCTGCACTAACACCTAAAGGCGCATTTTCTACTACAATAGCTTCGTTAGGTTGAAGTCCACCAGCTTTTTAAAAAGACCTTTTAAATAAGGGTCAGGTGCAGGTTTACCTCGTGTAACATCGTAGGCAGAAACAATTTTTTTCTCGTACAATATAACCCTCAAAAATCGGTTAAAAGTCGTTCTATTAAAGGTCGTTGTGCACTGCCTGTAACCACCACAATATCGAGCCCTTGCGCCTTAAGCGTTTGCATTAGCGTGGTAATACCGGGCATAATTTGCGCTTTTGGCAAAGTTTCAAACACACGAGCCTTTTCATGATACATCTCTAAAACTTCTTCTTCAGAAACAAATTTGCCCAGTTGTTCCTTCATCAATATTTGTATTGTTTCTACACCACGCATTCCTTCGTGCTTGTAAGTGATAGGTGCAGGAACGTTTAAGCTCAAATTTTTCATAGCTTCCTCCCATGCATAGGCGTGGTTTTCCATAGAGTCGTATAGCACACCGTCCATATCGAAGAGTACAGCCTTTGGTAAAAAGTGCTTTGGTGATTATCTTTTTATATTTTTTTCATGAGGGGTTGAAATGTTATCATACAACTGTTATACTTTTATATAATGAGGGTGTTTAGCAAAAACGACTCATAAATGGCTTTTAGCTGTTCTTTTGGTATAAAAAGAATAGAGCTATATTTGCCATTTACGAGTCGTTTTAATATGTTTCATTTGTTAAAGAGAGCATAAAAAGCCCCTTTTGTTAACAAAATAAATTATTGTTCGTTAGCTAAACGTTCTTTAATCGCTTTGCTTTCAGACTTCGTATCCGGGTTTATTAAGCAAAGGCAAACATGTTCTTTTTATAAGCCTCTACGCCCGGTTGGTTAAATGGATTAACGCCTAAAACATTGCCACTAATTCCACAAGACACTTCGAAGAAGTAGAGAAGTTGACCAATGTAATATTCGTTTAACTGTGGAATGGTAAGTAGAATGTTAGGAACACCACCGTCAACGTGTGCAAGTTTTGTTCCAAGTTCTGCCATCTTGTTCACCTCATCAACACGTTTTCCAGCTAAGAAGTTAAGTCCATCGAGGTTTTCCTCATCGCTTGGGAAGAGCATAGTGTGGTTTGTTGTGTCTACACTGATAACGGTTTCAAAGATAGAACGTTCTCCTTCTTGAATCCATTGACCCATAGAATGAAGGTCGGTTGTAAAGTCGCAAGAAGCAGGGAATATGCCTTTGTTTTCTTTTCCTTCGCTTTCTCCGAACAATTGTTTCCACCATTCGCTAATAAAATGTAGTTTAGGTTGGTAGTTAACCATAATTTCAATTTTCTTATTAGCTTGAGTGTAGAGTGCATTTCTTATGGCTGCATATTGTTCAGCTATGTTATTGTTAAATGGAACATCGAGAGCTGTTTCTTTCTCCATGTCTGTTGCACCTTCAACTAATGCTTTAATATCAAATCCTGCACATGCAATAGGAAGCAAACCAACAGGAGTTAACACAGAAAAAACGTCCTCCCACATTGTCGGGAATAACAAATGTTGTGTATCCTTCTTTTGTTGCTGCGGCACGTGCAGCTCCTTTATTAGCGTCTGTAATGGCAACAATTACGTGTTTAGCTTCTTCTTTTCCACGTTGTTCTTCGCATTGTTTCTTTAATAAACGGAAAGCTAATGCTGTTTCAGTGGTTGTTCCCGATTTAGAAATGTTTATGACACCAAACTTCTTATCTTTGAGATATTCGCTTAATTCGTAAAGATAATCTTCGCCAATGTTGTTTCCTGCAAATAGAATGGTTGGGTTCTTTTCGTCTTTAACTAACCATGCGAAAGAGTTACCAAGTGCTTCTATAACGGCACGAGCTCCTAAATAACTACCTCCAATACCAGCAACAACAATCGTATCGCATTTTTCTCGAAGTGTATTTGCACAATTCTGAATGTCTTGAAGAAAGGCGGGTGTAATAGAAGAGGGTAGATGTAACCAACCCTAAAAAAAGTCGTTTCGGGACATGTTCCCTTTTCTAATGCTTCGTGAGCATTCTTCACTTGAGTTTCAAAAAGCTTTAACAGCACCTTCTTGTAAGAAAGAAGATGCCTTACTAATGTTTAATGTTATTTTTCTTCATTTTTTTGAAATGTTACGGGTTATCTAAAATGAGTCTGTTAATAATTTAATCTCTATATGAGGAGAAATACGTTCGTATAAAATGTTATAAACAGCATCGAGTATGGGCATATTAACGTGCATGTGTCTGTTAATCTCTTTCATACATTTCGTTCCATAATAGCCTTCGGCAATCATTTCCATTTCCATTTGCGCACTTTTAACGCTATATCCTTTTGCCAATCATTGTGCCAAAAGTTCTATTTCGAGAAAAGTTTGAGTATCCAGTAACAAGCAAATCACCCAAATAAGCAGAGTCGTAAATGTGTCGGGGCATATCTTTTACGGCAGAAAGGAACCTATTCATTTCTTGAACAGCATTGGATATGAGTACCGATTGAAAGTTATCGCCGTATTGAAGACCATTACATATACCAGCAGCAATAGCATATACGTTTTTAAGAACCGATGAATATTCTATTCCTATCACATCGTTGCTCACTTTAGTCTTAATAAAATTAGTGGTAAGAACTTGTGCAAATTCTTCTGCTTTCTCAACATCTGAACAAGCAATGGTAAGGTATGAAAGACGTTCTAACGCCACTTCTTCGGCATGAGAAGGGCCTCCCTATGCACGCAAGGTTATCGTATGGAATGTCATAAGCTTGATGAAAAATAGTCGGAACACACCAAGTTTTCTTCTGGTACAATACCTTTAATAGCAGTAATAATAAACTTATTACGGATATTTGTTTTGAGTTTGCGCAGATGATTCTTGATATAAGGAGATGGAGTAACAAATATTAAAGTGTCATAGTTTTCCACTATGGTGTTAATATCTGATGAAAAGCATATTTGGTCTACGTCAAAATGCACACTCATAAGGTACGATGGATTGTGACCCTAAGCGTTTAAAAAGCGTCTATTTGGTCGTCTCTTCTCATATACCAGCCAATGTGTTTCGTGTTTTTTTATCACGATTTTGGCGATTGCTGTAGTCCCAACTACCACCACCAATGATTGCTATTTTACCGCAAGAAAAAACATAATGTTATAAAATGATAATAGGTTTGTGAATCCTTATCTTTTTAGTTCCCCTATATATAATAAGGTGTAAACAGATGTGTTCGTTATAGGATATTATATTTAAAAAGAACTAAGAGATAAGGTTCAAACACTAATTAAGCATTCTGAGATGCCTTGTCTATCCAAGTTTGGAAATCGTCTACTTTAGGATTATCGTATCCCAATTTAAACTTTTTATTTATGCCACAAACGTCCATTTGTAGCTTTTTGTGCTTTGACATTTTGTATATCTGACACTAAATTATACCCTGCTTTATTAAACACAGGCACCCATTCTTCGCTTACACCGATAGCCTTCCATTCTGCAATAGTGCTTTTTGGAATTTGTTTTTCGGGACGCATTTGAGGGAAGAAAAAGAACTTCTTGAATAGCAGTTTGTCCTGTCATGAGCATTACCATACGGTCTATTCCGATACCAATACCCGATGTTGGAGGCATACCATATTGTAAAAGCACGAAGAAAGTCTTTATCAATTATCATTGCTTCGTCATCACCTTTGTCGGCTAAACGCATTTGTTCTACAAATCGTTCCTCTTGATCTATGGGGTCGTTAAGCTCAGAATAAGCGTTAGCAAGTTCTTTTCCGTTTACCATTAGCTCAAATCTTTCTGTTAAACCGGGCTTAGAACGGTGCATTTTAGTTAGTGGAGACATCTCAACAGGATAGTCTGTTATGAATGTAGGTTGAATAAATGAACCTTCACAGAACTCTCCGAAGATTTCATCTATCATCTTTCCTTTACCCATACTCTCGTCTACTTCTAATTCAAGCTTTTTGCATATCTCCCTTATCTCCTCTTCAGTAGCGTTGTTAAGGTCGTAACCTGTTTTTTTCTTTGATAGCATCTAAGATGGGTAAACGACGATAAGGAGCTTTAAAGCTGATAGTTTTTCCGTCTACAACTGTTTCTGTTGAGCCGTTTACAGCTATACAGATGGTTTCTAAAAGCTTTTCGGTGAAGCTCATCATCCAGTTATAATCCTTGTATTGAACATATAGTTCCATGCAAGTGAACTCAGGATTATGAGTTCTATCCATACCTTCATTGCGGAAATTCTTACCTATTTCGTACACACCTTCAAAGCCTCCTACGATTAAACGTTTAAGGTAAAGCTCTGTAGCGATACGCATATACATGGGTGTGTTTAAGGCATTAAAGTGAGTGATGAAAGGTCTTGCGCTTGCACCACCAGCAATTTGTTGCAAAGTAGGTGTTTCCACTTCAGTATATCCTGCATCGTCTAACACTTTACGGAGTGTAGATATAGCCTTTTGCACGTTTCAAGAAAAGTGTCTTTTACGCCATCGTTTACCACTAAATCTACATAACGTCTGCGATAACGAAGCTCTGGATCGTCGAACTTATCGTAAGCTACATCGTCTTTATATTTAACCACTGGAAGCGGTTTTAAGCTCTTACTTAGTAATACAAGCTCTTTAGCGTGTACAGAAATCTCGCCAGTTTGAGTTTTAAACACAAATCCTTTAACGCCAATAAAGTCGCCAATATCCATTAAGCGTTTAAAGATAACGTTGTAAAGGTCTTTATTTTTCTTCGCCACAAATATCATCTCGGGTGATATACACTTGTATTCTACCTTTAGAGTCTTGTAGTTCTGCAAACGAGCCTTACCCATGATGCGTCTTGTCATCATTCTTCCAGCGATACACACTTCACGATTTTCGTTCTCGTTAAAGTTCTCTTTTATTTCGGTTGAGAAAGCATTAGTAGGATATTCAGCTGCGGGATAAGGGTCAACACCCATATTTTTTTAATTCTTGCAAGCTCTGTCTTCTAATGATTTCTTGCTCACTTAATTCTAAAAACGTTCATCTTTTTAGTTTTTCTATTTTATATTATTATGGTGCAAATTTACTAAAAAAGTGATACCACTTTTATTAAATGTTCTTTATTTGGTAAGAAAAAGGTGGTAAATGTGTTGCTTTAAGTTCTCTTTGTTTATAAAATTCTATGTATCTTTGCAGTCGAAATGCAATATATAGGAGAATTTATTGCGCTAGGGGTAGCCTTTTTATGGACCATAGCGTCGCTTGCTTGTGAGGTAGGCGGTAAGAAATTAGGCGTGTTATCGTTAAATGTTTGGCGAATGTTGTTAAGCATTTTGCCGTTAATGGCTTTTATGTGGATTGTAACGGGCAGTTGGTTACCCATTCATCTTAGCACAGAAGCATGCTTATGGTTTGTTGTTTCGGGGGTAGTTGGCTATTTCTGGGGCGATTGGTGCTTGTTAAAAGGCTACTTATTGATAGGTTCTCATTATGGACAACTCTTGTTAACACTCACACCTATGTTTGCTTCTTTCTTTGCATGGATGCTTTTAAAACAAACATTAAGCTTGCAAAGTGTGTTTGCAATATTTGTAACTATGTTGGGAATAGCTATTGCCGTGTTTCGTAAAGAAGAAGGAAAAAAAGTTCGATTGCATTTACCTTTTAAGGGAGTGTTATATGTTTTAGGTGGTTCTTTGGGTTCGGGACTGGGCTTAGTGTTAAGTAAAAAAGGCTTAGACCTTTACTGTTCGGCTATGACTGCTGAGTTTTTGCAGGATAACCCTATGTATGTGGCGTTTAGTGCCAACTTTGTTAGATGTTGTGCGGGCTTTATTTGTTTTGCTATTTTACTTATTTTTAAAAAGCAAACGCATGTTTTTGTGGCAGGAATGAAAAGCAAATTGGGCATGATTTCTATGCTTATTGCTGTTATAACAGGGCCTTTGGTGGGTGTAGGCTTGTCTATTATGTCGGTACAATATACAGCTGTGGGCATTGCAAACACCATTATGTGCCTCACTCCCGTACTTATTTTAATTCCATCGCATTATTTATTTCATCAAAAAAATAACTCTTCAAAAACATTATAGGCGCATTAGTTTCGGTATTAGGAGTGATGATTTTCTTTTTATAAACGAATATTCATTTTTTTATATAATTTGTAACGAAAGGGTCTTGCACAATGGTGTAAGACCTTCTTTTTTTAGGTATAGAGTGGTGTGACTTGGTTTTTAAGATGATAGATAAGATATTTTAAAAATGTTAACAAATGTGTCTTAATTTAAAAATTTGTTTGCGGGGAAAAGGAGGGTAAAAAATACTTAAAAACTGCCACTGTTTTAAATACATTTTATAACGTGTGTAAAAAAATGAGAGTTATGCTGTGAGGAAATAACAGATAAGCCTTTAAAAAGGCAAAAAAATAAGGAAAAAAGCATGCAAAAAGCTAAGGTTTTAGCATGCAATATATAAAGCTATTAGAGGCTAAAAACATAAGCTATTAAGTGTCAAACTCTTATGTTTTCATCGCAAAAACCTTAGCTTTTAGAGCGTAACCCTTAAAAAATGTGTTGTGTGTTTGTTGAGATTATAGAAAACAAAAAGCTATATGTTTTAGCTCAAAAACTTGTTTTTATGTGTTTTTATTGCTTGTTATGCCCTTAAAAAAATGCCTAAAACCTTAGCTATTTATGCTATAATTCCATTTTTTGTATACAGAAAAAACAACATAAAAAGTAAAAAATAAGCCCTTAAATGGATTTGTTTTTTAATACATTTTTATTATTTTTGCACCCACTATGACACTTCATTTATTTTTAATTATTGTAGAGTATAACTGTTGTTTTGTTAGGTGCTAATGGCTTAACAAAAGGAGCAGTGGCAGTGGCACAACGCTTTAAAGTGCCACAACTAATTATAGGTTTAACCATTGTAGCTATCGGAACGTCAATGCCAGAGTTTTTGTGTTAGCTTGGTTTCTGCTGTTAAACAATCGCCAGACTTAGCCGTTGGTAACGTAGTAGGTAGTAATATTTTTAATACACTACTAATAATTGGCTTATCGGCATTGGTTTCTCCCTATTGCCATAAGTAAGATTTCGGTAAAAAAAGACCTTCCCTTTGCCGTGTTTTCGAGCCTTCTTTTTGTGGGCATTATGTTGGAACGAAACCCTTTCTCGTGTAGATGCTGGCTTTTTGTTTATCATCTTTATTTTGTTTATGGCTTTCACTTTGCGCAATGCAAAAGCAAATGATGAAGAAGAAAAATGCCCCCTATAGAACCTATAAAAAAACATGGAAAGCATGGACTTATATCATTGCAGGATTGGCAGCACTCATTATTGGTAGTGATGTGTTTGTTCGTCATGCAACAGCAGTTGCGCAATATCTTGGGGTGAGCGAAGCTGTTATTGGACTTACAATTGTTGCTGGAGGAACCTCTTTACCCGAACTTGCAACGAGCATAGTAGCTGCTCGTAAGGGGTAATGAGTGGTATAGCAATAGGAAATGTTTTAGGCTCTAATGTGTTTTAACATTTTAGCTATTTTAGGTGTAACAGGCATTATCTCGCCCATGAATATATCGGGTATCACCTCGCTCGACTTTGTTTTCTTGTTGCTCTCAGTGCTTCTTTTGTGGCTCTTTTCGTTTACCAAATACAAGTTGAACCGCATAGAAGGAGCTGTTTTAGTGGCTGTTTTTGGCATTTATTTATTTATGCTTTTTAAGCAGAGCTACCAGCCGTTAAACAAAAAAACACTTGTTGATACCTAAAAAAATAAAGCGATTTGCACTCTGTTTAAGTAAGTGCAAATCGCTTTTTATGTAGTTTTTAATTGTGCTTAAAAGCCGTATATTTCGCTTAGTTTAGCACCTAATTCCTCACCACGAAGGTCTCTTGCAACCACTTTACCTTGTGGGTCTACCAAAATAGATGCAGGAATAGCATCTACACCATAAGCTTTACCAGCGTCAGAGTGCCATGCTTTAAGGTCTGAAAGGTGTATCCAGTTCATCTTCATATCTGCAATTGCCTTCTTCCAAGCCTCCGAATTGCTGTCAAAAGAAATGCCCACAATGTTAAAAACCCTTGTCGTGATACTTGTTATAGTTTGCTACCACGTTGGGCATCTCTGCTCTACAAGGACCACACCAACTTGCCCAGAAGTCTAACAACACATAGTTTCCTTTTCCTACATAGTCGCTTAACTTGTGCGATACACCGTTGGTGTCGTTCAAAGTGAGGTCTATAAAATCTTTACCTATAATTGCTTGTTTCTTTTCTTCTTGTGCAATGTTTGCTTTAATAGCAGCAAGTGCAGGGTGATGGCTATACACATATTTATCGTTTAATAGCTCTTTAAGTTCTTCAAAGTTGTCGTTGCTGGGCAAAATATTGAATAAATAATGCTGGTAAAATGTTGTCTTGGTTGGCTTTTTATAACACCCCTAACATAGTCGGCATTTTGTTTTTGCAAGTTGGCAAACTGTTCTCTGCAATGGTTCATCTTTTCCGTTTTTCGCCTCTTCGCTTAGCGTTTGGTCTTGAAAAAAACACGTTGGTATTCTTCGTAAATCTTTTCTCCGGGCTTGTTTTATCGAGTCGAGTTGTTGACTATAAGTATTTAATTTTTGATTTAATAACGACCCCTTTTCAATTGTTTTTGTTTATAAGATTAACCTTAACATTAGGTTCGCAAACAATCATAACAAAGGTATCGTTATAACCGATGCCGTAGAAATTATCTTTTTCTGTGGCATTATATTTAAAAGAAAACGCTCCATTTTCTACCTTAGCACTATCTACTATGTTGTTATTGTTTTTGCAAATCGAGCTTATAAACCACCTTTACATCTGGCGATACCACACCCGATATGGTAGAAGTGGTTGTTTTTAAGCCGTTGTTACACCTTTCTTTGTTGTTTTCTTTTTGCGCCCATGAGGGTAAAACACCCACCATTAGAGCGAAACACATTATGAGTTTCTTCATATATTACAATTATTTTTATGATAATAAAGCTCCTTTTCTTGTTGTTGTTATTAAAAAGAGCCATTTAACATAAGTACAAAAGGTATAAAAATAAAAATTTTTAAGAGGCTATATTTTGTTTTATTTTAGTAACTTTGCAACGCTTTTTTTAGCAAAAGAGTGCTTGGTAAACCTCGTAAAAACAAGAAAAATGAAAATTAAAAAGAAAACAAAGTGAGTGTGCTATTCATGCTTTTTAGTGTTCTTTTTAGCGTTTGTCTTATTGCTGCAAACGTGTTAGAAACAAAGCAAATAGCCGTAGGAACTATCTCGTTGACAGGTGGTTTAATTGTATTTCCTGTATCTTATATTATAAACGACTGCATTTGCGAAGTGTGGGGCTATCAAAAAGCACGCTTGTTGATATGGTTGGGCTTTGTAATGAACTTCTTTTTTGTGCTTGTTGGAGCTTTGTGCGACGCTATTCCGGGGGCTGCTTATTGGACAAACGACGAGGGATTTCATGCCATTTTCGACTTTAGCACCGCGCATAGCAATAGCGTCTTTTGTGGCTTTTTGTGTGGTTCGTTTGTAAATGCTTATGTAATGAGTCGCATGAAAATAGCTTCTAAGGGTAAACACTTTTCAGTTCGTGCTGTCGTGAGTACTATCTTTGGAGAAACAACCGACTCTATTTTGTTCTTTCCTTTGGCTCTTTATGGTGTTGTTCCTACATCAGAATTGCCCCGTTTGATGTTTTTGGCAAGTGATATTAAAAACCGTTTACGAAATTATTGTATTGCCTTTTACCATAAAATTGGTGCAATATGTAAAAGCAAAAAAAGAAGGAGAAGACGTGTATGATAATCATATAAATTATAGCATTTGGAAGATTTTTTTCGTTCTAATAAATGCCTATATTATATAATGTGTATTGCCTTTGAAACGAATTTATGTTGTAAGAAAATTATTATAAAACCACAAATATGTTTACAGAAAGAGAAAAAAGAAGGGCTAAAAACATTTGGGTAATAACACCACATATCGTGATGATTATGCGCCAGAAGTGCTCAGAAACATTTATAAATAAACACCCCGAAAATGATTATTGGGTGCGTTTTTAACTGTCCAGAATTTACGTCTTTGTGTCCAATTACAGGTCAACCAGACTTTTGCAGAGATAAGAATATCGTATATTCCAGCAGAAAAAATGGTAGAAAGTAAAAGCTTAAAACTTTATTTATTTAGTTTTAGAAATCATGGAGACTTTCATGAAGACTGTATAAACATTATCATGAAAAGACCTTATAGCTTTGATGCAACCTAAATATATAGAAGTGATAGGGCTCTTTACTCCACGTGGTGGCATTAGTATTTACCCTTTTGCTAACTATGGAATGCCAAATACAAAATACGAAAAAGCTTGCCGAACAACGCTTTACAATGCATGGCATGAATTCGTTTTAACAAACCTATAAATCTTCATGTCCCATATTCTTTTTGAAATATGGGATATTTTATTTTCTTAAATATAAAAAGGTGAAAACCGAAAAAACAATCAATAAAAAGGAACAAACCTACAAACAAGCTAAAAATATTTGTGCATATAAAAATAAAAACTACTTTTGCACAGCACAATAAGTATAGTGCAACATAAGAATAACGTTAGATAACACATTATGTCAATATCTAAAACACGACAGAAATTAGTAGAGGTAGCAAGACAGTTGTTTGCTAAAAATGGTTTAGCTAACACCACTATGAACGATATTGCAGTGGCTTCAGGAAAGGGTAGACGAACTCTTTACACTTATTTTAGTAAGAAAGAAGATGTTTATTATGCTGTAATAGAATCGGAACTCGAACGGTTATCTGATAAATTAGACGAAGTAGCGGCTAAAAAGATGCGCCCTCAAGATAAAAATTATTGAACTTATTTACACTCATCTCAGTATGATTAAAGAAACAGTGGTGCGTAATGGAAACTTACGCGCTGAGTTTTTAGAAATATTTGGATGGTGGAAAAGGTGAGAAAGAACTTCGATGAAGACGAAATAGAACTTTTTAGAAAAGTGTATGCCGAAGGGAAAAAAGACGGAGAGTTTGATATTGAGAGCGTAGATCTTGTAGCAGATATCACACACTACTGTATAAAAGGTTTAGAAGTGCCATTTATTTATGGACGATTGGGACACGGATTAACCGAAGAAACAAGTAAACCAATGGTTGCAAAGGTGGTATATGGTGCGCTTGGAAAAAGTGGAATGGCCTTTTAAATGTATAGGGTGAATGATTGCAAAAAGCAATACATATTAAAAATAAGAGATTATAAAAAAATATTTTATCATTTAATAAATAACACATGGGATTATTAACAGGTAAGACAGCACTCGTAACAGGTGCTGCACGTGGAATTGGTAAAGCAATTGCTTTAAAGTTTGCTTCTGAAGGTGCAAATGTAGCATTTACCGATTTAGTAATTGATGAAAACGGAAAAGAAACAGAAGCAGAACTAATTGCATTAGGCGTTAAAGCAAAGGGATATGCAAGTAATGCAGCCGACTTTGCACAATCTGCTGAAGTTGTAAACCAAGTTAAAGAAGAATTTGGTAGCATTGATATTCTTGTAAACAATGCTGGTATAACGAAAGATGGCTTGATGCTTAGAATGACAGAAGCACAATGGGACGCTGTAATAGGTGTTAACTTAAAGAGTGCTTTCAACTTTATTCACGCTTGTACACCAATTATGATGCGTCAACGTGGTGGCTCTATCATCAATATGGCTTCGGTTGTAGGTGTTCATGGCAATGCTGGTCAGGCTAATTATGCTGCATCTAAGGCTGCTATGATTGCTTTGGCAAAGAGTGTTGCACAAGAAATGGGACCTAAAGGTGTGCGTGCTAATGCTATTGCTCCCGGTTTTATTGACACTGCAATGACACAAGCTTTGTCTGACGAAGTAAGAAAAGAATGGACAAGTAAAATTCCTTTGCGTCGTGGTGGACATGTAAATGATATTGCAGATTGCGCACTTTTCTTGGCATCAGATATGTCAAGCTACATCAGTGGACAAGTAATTCAGGTAGATGGTGGTATGAATATGTAATTACCAGACATCTATTTAGTGAGTTTTCAATCTTTCTTTGTGTTTCAATCGCTTTGTTATGAAACCCTAAAAAAGGATTGAAAACTCATTTTTCTATCTTAATTGTTGGCTCTTAAAAATATAATTATGCAAGTTGTTTACGAAGATAATCATCTATTATTGTCTTAAAAAGTGGAGAAATAGTACAAGGCGATAAAACAGGCGACACTCCTTTAAGCGATATAGTGAAAGCTTATATCAAAGAAAAGTATGCAAAACCGGGTAATGTATTTATAGGAGTAGCGCACCGTTTAGACCGTCCTGTGTCGGGATTAGTTGTTTTTGCTAAAACATCTAAGGCTCTTTCGCGACTTAACAAGATGTTTAGTGAAGGACAAGTGCATAAAACTTATTGGGCTGTAGTGGCTGGATGTCCACCAAAAAGAAGAAGACTTATTAGAAGATTGGCTCATAAGAAACGAAAAACAAAACAAGAGTTATGTGGTTAAAGGCGAACAAAAGGAGCAAAAAAAGCACGTCTTTGCTATAAACTATTGAGCAAAACAGAACGTTATTCGTTGTTAGAAGTAACGTTGTTAACAGGTCGTCATCATCAAATTCGTTGTCAATTAGCCAATATGGGTTGCGTTATTAAAGGCGATTTAAAGTATGGTGCAAAGCGTAGTAACGATGATGGAAGCGATTAGTTTGTTAGCTCGAAAGGTTCAATTTGTGCATCCTGTTTCAAAAAGAAAACATTGAATTAGAAGCTCCAACACCACAAGATACGTTATGGAATGCCTTATCTGCACAGCTATAATATGAGCAAAAGAAGATAAAAAGCATAGGGTTGAAAGTTGGAAAAAATTACACCTTATATTATATAATAGGAACCATTGTCTTTTATTTAACCCTCATTAAAAAAACAAAAGATATGTTCTATTATTGATTTAAAAGCATATCTTGTAGCATTTTTATAACCAACTTTCTTAAACGAAAAGAGTGAATTATTCATAGCTTACTTTGCATTCTAATAAGTTAATCTATTTTTAGTAAGAATAGTTACATCTCTTTTTATGAATAAATACACTCGATATATTATCATTACGCTTTTTAACGCCTTTGGTGTTATTTCTTGTTGTAGCATTGATGCTTTATTTGCCACCAATTCAGAATTTTTATGGTGAATGAGAGCAGCTGTTATTGCATCCGAAAAAAACAGGACTTGCTATATCTGTTAATCATGTTCGACTGGTTTTTCCTTGTAATCTTGGGGGTCGAAGGAGTAGAAGTGTTGCAACAAAATGATAGTATTGTACAACAAAAAAGATACGGTAGCGCGAGCAAAAAGATAGTGGTAGAAATGGAGTTATTGCCACTTTTACACCATCAAGTGCAACTAAACGAACTATCTTTACACGATTTTGCATTTAATACAACCAACTTTATTCCTGAGCACGTGTGCAAGGTCGTGCTCAACGTTTGTATGTGAGGAGTAGAGGGATAGACTTGTCTGGTGAAAAAGTTACAGTAAATAGTGCAATTCTACAAAATGCAAGGGTAAAAAGTAGAAGTGAGTGATACTGTTCCACCCTGATACTTCTAAAAACAAAAAAACTATTGGAAAATATGGGTAAAATGCTTTATCTGTAGAGAACACAGCTATAGATGTAAGTTTGCATAAAAGACACTTTTAATATTCAAACACATATAGATAAAGCGGTTTGCTACTAAGGGTTATTTTAATTTAGGACGAGGATTATATGCGATAAAAAAACATTTGATAGTTCTTTAAAGTCTTTGCTTTATAATAATAAATTTGCAACTCCTACAAAGGGATTAGATGCTAATCATCTTGCTTTTTCTCGTCTATCATTAGGTGTTAACAATCTTTTTATTCTGTTCACCTATACTTCGTTTGAATGTAAATCAAATGGCTTTTGCAAGAAAAAAAGTGGATTAGCAATAATAAATATGCAAGGAAAAGTATTTATGGATAGTACGTCTTTGCATTTATCATCTTTATTATTACAAACAAAAAAAGTTCAAAAGTAGCATTAAACTTAGCTATGAATTTTAATGCTTTTTGCAAAAGGATAATCCAGGTAAAAATAAAAAGCAGTAGTAGATGCATCAATAGGAAAGAAAGATTTATTCTTTATGGATATGAATCTTTCTAAACAATTCATCAATGCTTTTCCGTCTGCTCCTTTAAATATAAAAGGTGATATAGAAGGAAACATGAAGAGTGTTTCTATCTCAAAATTACAAGTGTCTTTTGCCCTCTGCATTCCAACTAAATGCACACGGTTCTATAGCTAATATGATGAAACCAAGTGTGTTGGAAAGTAATATTAGTGTAAAAGCGCATACGCAAAATTTATCTTTTGTAAAGTATTTGCTCCCTCTTCACTGAAAAAGAAGTGAGAATACCTTTGGGGATATTATTAAATGCGAATATAAAGACCAAAGGAAAGCGTTATGAGCTAATTTTAAGGTGGCAGAAGGCAAGGGGAATTTAGTAGGAAAAACTATTCTTTGATGCAAAAAGAATGAGCTATAACGCCCTTTTTAGATGTTCGTTCAATGGCTTTTTGGACATTTTATTGCACATAAAAACTTATCTCCTTTTTAGTGGAAATGTGAAGATACAAGGTTCTGGAACCGATGTGTTTTCTCCTAAGATGCAATTAACAGCGCAAGCAAATATACGTCATTTTAGTTATGGAAAAATATCGTTTACATGGTCTTTCAGCAAAAGGCTATTATCAAAAAATGGTAAGGCTAATGCGATGATTGACAGTAAACATGAATGGTTAAAAGGGACTTATTGGCGTTGAACTACTTATAAATAAACATAAGATAGACGGAAGATTGTGGTGCGATTTGAGATCGGCTAATCTTTATAAGTTAGGCTTATTAAGTCAGCCAGCTACTTTATCATTAAAAGGAAGTGCTGATTTATTAACCGATTTAAGATACAATTACAGAGCTATTGGTCGTTTAGATAACATTGTTCTCAATGATAGTGCGAAACAATATCAGCCAAATGATGTTAGTTTTGATGCTATAACGCGTCGTGATAGTACGTTCGCATCGTTAGATTGTGGGGACTTTCATCTTAAAATAGATGCTCAAGGAGGGTATAAACGCTTAATGATGCAAGGAAATAAACTTTGCTGATGTATTATTAAAAGCAAGTCGCTCATAAGCATTTAGACCAACAAAAGCTACAAAAAATATTACCTATTGCGCGTTTAACGATAAATAGTGGAAACAATAATGTTTTCATGAAAGTGTTAAAGCGTTATGGTTATGGAGTGGGAAAGCTAAATGTTGATTTCCAATCAGACCCTTATAATGGAATAAAGGCTAATGCGTTGGCACAAAAACTAACGTTAAACAGCATAAAAGATAGATACGATTAGATTTAAATTGTTTAGCGATAGTACTCGTATTAACTATTTTGCACAAGTTCAAAACAATAAGAAGAACCCTCAATACACCTTTAATGCATTGCTAAATGGATATATTCGAGGAAAACGAAATGTCGATAGGTGCAAAGATGTTTGACGCTAAAAATAAGCTTGGTGTACAACTTTCTGCCTTGGCAGAGATGCGTGCTAATAGCTTTAATGCTAAGCTAATAGGAGATAGTACGATAATTGGTTACGAGCTATTTAAGGTGAATGAAAAACAATTATGTTTATCTCATCGAAGAGTGGAAGAGTGTATGGTGACGTGTCGTTATTATCAGATAAGGGTACAGGTATTCACTTTTATACCAACGATAACGAGCCTTCTTTTCAACAAGATATGACTATTGGACTACAAAAGTTTGATATGGAACCTATCTAGCTACAATTCCTTATCTTCCAAAGATGAAAGGTGTATTCAGTGGAGATGTGCATATAACTCAAAAGAACAATGAGTTTGCCATGTCGTCTGCTGTAAATGTAGAGAATATGGAGTATGAAAATAACGCCATGGGAAACCTCTCTACAGAGCTTGTTTATATTCCTTTAAGTGATGGAAGCCATACGATGAGTGGACAACTTATGAAAGATGGAGCCGAAGTAGCTACGGTTGAAGGAACTTTTAATCCAAATAAAAAGACGCATTAGATGTTCGTATGGTTTTAAATCACACACCAATGGACATGGTGAATGGGTTTATTCCCGATAAACTAATGGGTCTTAAAGGTTATGCCGATGGTGAAATAGGAATAAAAGGAACATCAGAAAAGCCCATAGTGAATGGAGAAGTCTTCTTAGATTCTGCTTATTTAGTGAGTGTTCCCTATGGTATTGAGTTGAAAATGGACGACGATCCTGTTAGAATAGTTAATAGTAGATTGCTTTTTAGAGACTTTAATCTCTACTCACATAACGATGAACCACTTTTTATGCCATGGCTATTTTTGATTTCTCAAATTTAGACAGAATGACCATGGATGTACAACTACGAGCTAATAATTACTTGTTAATAGATGCACAAGAAAGTAGCCATTCGACTACATTTGGTAAAGCATTTGTTAATTTCGCAGGTAGAGTTTCAGGACCATTAGAGGGTATAAAGATGCGTGGTAAGTTAGATGTGTTGGGTTCAACCAATATGACTTACGTTATGTTAGACTCTCCATTGAACAACGATAATCGCTTTGAAGGCTTGGTTAAGTTTGTAGATTTTAGAGAAAAAGTGCATCAAGTGGTGAAGAAGCCTACGGTTAATGGTCTTGATATAGATTTGGCTGTAAGTATTGATAATGGAGCTAATATACGTTGCGACCTTAACACTAACCACTCTAATTATTTAGCCTTAGTGGGTGGAGGCGATTTAAGAATGCGTTATAATAATATAGATAATGTGGTAATGAGTGGACGTTATACCATCAATAGTGGAACAATGAAATATTCGTTACCTGTTATTCCACTTAAAACATTTACCATTCAGGAAGGAAGTTATGTAGACTTTACGGGTAATCCGATGAATCCTACGCTTCATATCACTGCTACAGAACGCACAAAATCGTCAATCACTTCAGATACAGGAGTTAAGCGAACCGTTTATTTTAACTGTGGAGTTGTGGTTACAAAAGACGCTCGAAAACATGGGATTAGAGTTTATTATATCTTGTCCAGAAGACATTTCTGTAACAAATCAATTACAGGCTATGGGTAAAGAAGAGCGTGGAAAGGTGGCAGTAGCTATGCTTACTACGGGTATGTTCTTAAGCGGAAACAATGCAGGAGCTTTCTCTATGAACTCTGCTCTTAATGATTTCTTACAAAGTCAAATAACTTCTATCACAGGAAATGCCCTTAAAACACTCGATTTAAGCGTGGGAATGGACAATAAAACAAATGCTTTAGGAGCAACACGAACCGATTATTCGTTTAAATTCTCTAAACGTTTCTTGAATAATCGCTTGAATGTTGTGGTAGGAGGAAGTGTTTCTTCAGGGAAGTGGAAACTTAGAAAAAGCAAACAATACTTTCTTAGATAACGTGACGTTAGAATATCGTTTGAGTCCAATCTCTAATAAATACCTTAAAGTTTTCTATAATAAAGACACCCACGATTGGCTCGAAGGCTATGTTGGAGAGTATGGTGGAGGCTTTATGTGGCGACGAAAAATTAGAACATTTTAAAAGAACTTTTCCGCTTTAACACTGAGGTAGAGAGTCTTCGTCGTCTGAAACTTGACTCTGTAAAAACAAGTGAAATAGTGTGTAATAAAAATCTCTTTACTATATAAAAATAGCAAAACAAACATGGTTAAGCACACCTTATATAAATATATAACAGTTTGGTTTTTAGGATTATGTCTTGTTTCTTGTTCTACAACAAGACTCATATCTCCCGAAGATAAGTTGTTTTATTGGCGTAGATAATATTCACTACGACAAGACAGAAGATGCTGAACATTTCTCTCAAGTGAAAGAAGAAATAGAAGTAGCGTTAGCATCTCAGCCTAATGGAGCTTTATTTGGAAGTAGTTCTTTACGTTCTCCTTTCCCCGTAGGTTTATGGATTTGGAACGCATTTAGCAATTCAAAAAGGCTTTTTGGTAAATGGATAACCAAGTCATTTGGCAAGAAACCTATTTTATTAAAGAACATAAATCCCGCTTTACGCTCATCTGTTGCAAGTCAGATACTACGTTCTCATGGTTATTTACGAGGAAATGTAACCTATGAAGTTATCCCTCAAAAGAATGATAAAAAAAGTGAAAGTGGCTTATGATGTTGTTCCTAATCATCTTTTTCGTATAGATTCGTTGTCGTATATAGAGCTTCCCAGATAGAGAAAAAAACGACTACTTGAAACGCGTGCCATTCAGAGTTTATTGCATAAGGGTGATGCTTTTGATGTTACAAATCTCGAGGCAGAGCGTGAAAGAATAGGGCGTTTATTTCGCAATCAGGGTTTATTTTATTATCAATCAATTTACAGCTTCCTATCTTGCCGACACCCTTTCTGCTCCCAACAAAGTGTGGGTAAAACTGCAATTGGCAGACAGTTTGCCACAATTAGCTATGCGAAAAATGGTATATTGGTAAAAGCTAATTTAGTGTTAAAACGCAACTATACCGACAGAAACAACCGATAGTATTGTGTCTAATCGCTTTAATGTTCACTTTTCAGGGAAAGAAACCTCCCATTCGTTCTCGTGATGTATTAAAAGCATATTCGCTTTGTTCCTGGCCGTGCTTATCGCTATAACGACTATTTAGAGTCTATTTCTAAACTTAATGAAACAGGGCTTTATAGCTCTGTTGAGCTAAATTAGTGCCACGAGATACCACCCAGAATAGCGATACACTCGACATGCAAATAAATTGTATGTTAGATAAAAAGTATGACTTTTATTTAGAAGCAAACGTAAAAGGTAAGACCAGTGGACGTTTAGGCCCAGGTATGGTTTTAGGATTTGCTAAACGTAATGCTTTTTAGAGGTGGTGAAATATTAGAATTTAACTTAAATGGTAACTACGAATGGGAGATGGGTAACTACTCGAGACAGTAGTCGCTCAGGATTTAATTCGTATGAGTATGGTGGCAATGTGTCGTTAAAACTACCACGATTGCTATTGCCCATTGTTAAGAAAAGATATTTATTTAGACCGCCTTTATCAATCATTAAATTCTCATCAGATATTGTTAATCGTGCAGGCTACTTTAAACGACACATTGTTTCGGGAGAGTTAACCTTTACATGGCAAACATCTGGCATGTCGAAATTTGAGTTTAGTCCCTTTATTTTTACAGTTCGATTACATGACAAAGTCGAGCAATAAGTTTAAAGAAATCATAGAACAAAGCCCTTATTTGCGCTATTCTATGCAAGATAAGTTTATCCCTAAAAACTTATTACTCTTACACCTACACTTCTCCCTCTTTCTTCTTAAACCCTATTCGCTTTCAAGTGTCGTTAAGCAGAGAGGAAACTTACTCTCATTAGGGCAGTTAGCATTAGGAAAAATCTTGGAAAGAAAAAGATAAAAAGATATTTAAAAACCCTTATGCTCAATTTAGTAAGATAGAAATAGATTTCACTAAAACATGGAAAAACTACATCTAAGAGCGCATTAGTAGCGCACTTAAATAGCGGAATTGTTTGGAGTTATGGAAACTCAGTCATGGCTCCTTATAGTGAACAGTTTTATGTTGGAGGTGCAAATAGCGTTCGAGCATTTAACATTCGCACCATTGGTCCAGGCTCATATCATGTAGAACAATCTAAAAACTCTTATCTCGACCAAACTGGCGACATAAAGTTCTTAGCTAATTTAGAGTATCGTCCGCATTTATTAGGCAACCTTTTACGGTGCATTGTTTGTAGATGCGGGTAATGTTTGGACGATGAAAGACGATTATAGAGCAGGGTTCTAAATTTCAAGCTCGAAACATTTTTTTAACCAAATGGCTTTGGGAACAGGAATAGGAATACGATATGATATGCAGTTTTTTTAGTAATCCGTGTAGATTGGGGGAGCTGCCTCATACGCCTTATAACAAGGGATTTTATAATATTAAAAAGCTTTAAAGAGGCTCAAACACTTCATTTTGCTATTGGTTATCCCTTCTAAAAAATGCACCAATACATGAGGTGTTAAATGGTTAAACCACATAAATTGTAACAATATAAACTTTATATAACACATTAAAATATTATAAGTATGAAACCTACATTATTACTTTTAGCTGCAGGAATGGGTAGTCGTTATGGTGGCTTAAAAACAACTTGATGGCTTAGGTCCCTAACGGTGAAACTATTATGGACTATTCTATTTATGATGCAATCAAAGCAGGATTTGGTAAAATTGTATTTGTTATTCGTAAAGACTTTGAACAAGAATTTCGTGATAAAGTGCTTTTCTAAATACGAAGGTCACATACCTGCTGAGTTATGCTACCAATCGTTAGACGCTCTTCCCGAAGGTTTTAGCGTGCCAGAAGGTAGAGAAAAGCCTTGGGGAACAAAACCATGCTGTGATGATGGCTAAAGGATTTAATTAAAGAACCTTTCTGTGTTATCAATTGCGACGACTTTTATAACAGAGATTCGTTTATGGTTATTGGTAAATTTCTTTCAGAATTGCCCGACAATAGCAAAAAACACTTATGCCATGGTGGGCTTCCGTGTAGGTAATACACTTAGCGAAAACGGAACCGTTGCACGAGGCGTTTGTTCTAAAGATGCCAACGATTTACTTACATCTGTTGTAGAACGTACCGATATTATGCGTGTAGAAGGTAGTGTTGCTTATAAAGATGGAGCAGGAGAATGGGTGAATATAGCCGATAATACACCTGTTTCTATGAATATGTGGGGCTTTACTCCCGACTATTTTGAACACAGCGATGCTTATTTTAAGCAGTTTTTAAGCGACCCTAAAAACCAAACAAACCTTAAAGCAGAGTTCTTTATTCCTTTAATGGTTAACGAACTTGTTAATAATGGCACTGCTTCTGTAAAGGTATTAGACACTACAAGTAAGTGGTTCGGTGTTACTTATGCTGCTGATAGAGAAGCTACTGTAAACCGTATTCAAACATTGGTGAACGAAGGGGTTTATCCTTCTAAACTTTTTTAATGTAGTTTTGTTTATTAGGTGAGGCAACACACGGCTTTAAAGTGCTGTGTTGTCTTGCCTAATATAGGGTTAAAAAAACTTTGTTTTTCTGCTATGTTAACAGGTGTAATATAGTAGAAAAGCAATGTTTTTATTTATTTGTAAAACACTAAAAAGTTAGTTTTATTTTTATTCTATGAATATCAATTTGTTGACAGAAGACGAGTTAAATGCTCTGCGAAAACACTTAGATGAGGCTCAAAAATATTGTTATAACCTGTCATAAAAGTCCCGATGGAGATGCCATTGGTTCGTCGCTTGCATGGTATAGCTTTTTAACAACCGAGCTACATAAAAAAATGTTTCGGTGGTCATTCCCGATATGTTTCCCGATTTTTCTTCGATGGTTTACCACATACAGAGGTTATTGTTCGACACGACAAACACCCTGAAAAAGCCGAAAAAAACTCTTTGCTGATGCACAATTAGTGTTTTGCCTTGATTTTAATACACCTGAACGTGTAGAAGATTTAAAAGAGACTTTTGCTCACCTCAAAGGCTAAAAATAATGATAGACCACCATTTATCGCCTTGCATGGATACGGTTTTAACCATTTTCGCACCCAACGATGAGTAGCACATGCGAAATGATTTTCTCCGACTAATTTGGCAACTTGGTTATTTTGATAGCATAAAAAAATAACTGTGCAATCCCTATTTATTGTGGAATGATGACCGACACTGGTGGGTTTACTTATAATTCGTCTAAGCCCGAAATCTTCTTTATTATTAGTCAACTCTTAACAAAAGGCTTTGATAAAGACAAAATATACCGTAATGTTTTTAATAATTATAGCTCGTGGGCAATACGTTTTAGAGGGTATATGATGTGTCAGAAACTAAACGTTTTACAAGATGATAATGCGGCTTATTTCACCATTACGCGCGAAGATATGGACACTTTTCATTTTATAAAAGGAGATGCTGAGGGCTTGGTGAACGAACCTTTGCGCATAAAAGGTTTGAAACTGTCGATTGCTTTACGAGAAGATAGCGTGAAAGAGAATGTTGTTTTGGTTAGTTTACGGTCGGTTGACAATTTTCCTTGCGATGAAATGGCGGCTCGTTTCTTTAATGGTGGCGGACATTTAAACGCCAGTGGTGGACGTTTACATTGTTCGATAGAGCAAGCTGAACAAATTGTAAAAGAAGCAATTGGGGCTTATCGTCATTTATTGCGTTAGTGAATGGGGGTGTTGTTGCTGACTAAATGGCAGAAGAAACAAAAAAATATGCTGTTTGAAAAAGCTTTGTTTTTATGAATATTGCATTAGGTGTAATGACCGTTTTTTTATCATAACATAAAAAAACAAAGAGGGGAGAGGTTATACCTTTGTCAATTGTTTCTTTATGAACGAATATATAGGTGTAGGTTTTTAATAGACTTTTGTTTTAAAAAATCTACACCTTATATTTTTCTGTGTTGATTTGTATTTTTGTGAGTGAAAAATATCTTTTATTTCTTATTTCTGCTTGCTTTTTATTCTTTTTATAGTTTGTTCTTCAAAAATAGAGAATATAATGAACCCAGAAGTGAAAGATGGTTCTATATGAGGTGTTTTTTTAGTAAAAATGGTGCAATAGCTTAGGGTTTTGGTTGTAAAAGATAAGCTATTAGGGGCATAAACTATAAGAGTTTAGGGGGAAAAAGTCTTGTGTTTTTAATGCTAAACTCTAAGCTTTTACACCATAATAGGCTGTTTGTTAAGTTTTAAACAGTTGTATTTTAGAAAGCAAAAACCTATATGTTTTGCATTTTTATCTTATACTTAAAATGGGGGTAATAAACTGCATATAGTTAGGTTGATAGTCTGTTTTTGTGCTAAAAATAGAAATTTGAAATGTAACAAAACGCTCACAAAAATGAGCTATAAAAAGCATTCTTTTTTTGATTTTTATTTCTGTCTTTGGGGATTATTAAAAACAAATAACGTTATAACGCACCAAAACAAACAAGGAGTTGTTTTTGTATCGTCTTTTTGAAAAAGCATTTAAATATCTTTCTTTTGCTCTAACAAACACAGCGTTTTCTTTTGTTCTGTCTTCATTTTTAGGGTGTTGTGGAGTGTGGAAACATTTTAAATAACCTTGTTTTGAAACGTAAAAAATGGTTTTATAGCGCATAAAAAAGAGGTAATAACCTTTTTGTTATTACCTCTTTATATCTAAAAGAAAAATGAAGACCGATATTAGCAAATTTTTCTTGAACCATCGCCTATAACTACGTTATAAACACCTGGTTTTCTGCCATATTTAGCTCTGTATTTTTTTGCTTGCATTTACTACAAATGTATCGTAAAGTTCTTCTTTAACAAGGTTGATTGTGCAACCTCCAAAGCCACCACCCATAATGCGTGAACCTGTAACATTGTTTTTCTTTTGCTAACTCATTAAGGTAGTCTAACTCTTCACAAGATACTTCATATTCTTTACTTAAGCCGTGGTGAGTTTCATACATCTTCTTACCTACGGTTTCATAGTCGCCTTTTTCAAGTGCATCGCACACTGCAAGAACACGGTCTTTCTCACCCTAAAACAAATGTAGCGCGTAGATAATCTTCTTCACTCACTTCGCCTTTTACGCTTTCTAACATAGCCCAATCAGCATCACGAAGGGTTTCTATCTTCTTATCTGTATATTTCTTTTGAAGTGTTGCAACAACGTTTTTCGCAACTATGGCGACGGTCGTTGTAAGCAGAAGACGCTAATTCGTGCTCCACTTTAGAGTCTAATAAAACAAGTTTGTAGCCTTCTGGATTGAAAGGAAAGTATTCAAATTCGCGTGAACGACAGTCTAAACGCATCAATTTTTCCTGCTTGTCCAAACACACTTGCAAACTGATCCATTATTCCACACTTAACTCCGCAGTAGTTATGTTCTGTAGCTTGTCCTGCTAAAACCATGTCCCATTTAGACACTTTTGTTGTCTCCAAAAAGGTCGTTAAGGGCAAATGCAAAAACAACTCTCTAAGGCTGCAGACGATGACATGCCTGCTCCTAAAGGGTACATCTCCTGCAAATGCAGTGTTAAAAACCTTTCACGTCTACACCTAATTTGCGCATTTCTTGAACAATACCATAAATGTATCTTGCCCAAGAAGTGTGTGGACCTTGAGGGTCGTCCACCTTAAATTCAACACGGTCTTTAAGGTCTATTGAGTAACACATGATGGTATCGGTTCCATTAGGACGAACTTCTGCCATAATACCCTTATCTACTGCACCCGGAAAAACAAATCCTCCATTATAATCGGTGTGTTCTCCGATAAGGTTTATACGACCTGGTGAAGCATAAACATTTCCTGTTTTTTCCATCAAAATGCTTGATAAATCTACTTCTTACGTATTCTAAATCCATAATATTAAATGTTTAAGTGGTTTTATATAAATAAGGAGAAAGCCTCATGTGAGTGCTTTCTCCACGTTATTTTATTTACACTGGTATGTCTTTATTTACATTTTTGCTACCTACTAATGCGTAGAAGAAGAGGTAAGCAACACCTGCCAATGGCACAATGTATGAAAGGAGATAACCTGATTTGTCTGCTATGAACGATTGAATAAGTGGTAATATTCCGCCACCTACTACCATCATCATGAATATACCCAGAGCTGGCTGCAGTGTATTTTTCCTAATCCTTCTGTTGCAAGGTTAAATACCGAAGGCCACATTACCGAAGTGCATAAACCACAAAGAACAAGGAATAATGCTGCTAATGGCACTTGAACCATTTCGAAAGATTGACCTGTAAACACTGGCATAAATATCTTTTCTGTGCTTCCCACTAACATGGCAGCAAGCATAAGCAACACTCCAACACCACTTGTGGTTATCATCATGGCTTTACTTGACACTTTGTTTTGCAATGAAACCAGCAACAAAAACGGCCTACAAGCATTAAGAACCAATAAGTAGCAGCTACTGTTCCTGCAATAGAAGCAGCGTTTCCTATAATGCCACCACCTTTCTCTGTTGTGTCAGAAAGATAGAAAATAAGTGTTCCAGGAATACCAACTTCGATACCAACATAAAGAAATATACCGATAACACCTAACACAAAATGACGGAAAGCCCAAGGACTATGTTCAAAAACAGTGTTGGCAGAGGTCTTACCTGCTTCAGGATCTGAGATAGGAACAAAGAAAAAGAACGCAAAAAGCAGCAGCAAATACAGCCATAGCAATATATAATACAAGATTAACATCTACTATTTTTAGTGTTTGCTGTTACAGTTCCTATAAGTGAACCAACAAAGATTGGTGTTAATGTACCTGATAAAGAGTTGAGTGTTCCACCAATAAGATTAAGTTGATTACCACGATTTCCACCGCCACCAAGTAAGTTAAGCATAGGATTAACCACAGTGTTTAGAATACAAACAGCAAAACCTGCAATGAATGCACCTAATAAATAAGTAGAGAAACCAACAGTATTTGAGTCGGCACCTACTATTCCTGAAAGGAATTGAACAAAGACTCCTACGAATCCAAAAAAGCAATTCCTACGAGTGCAGTCTTCTTATATCCAATCTTAGTAAGAAGCTTTTCCTGCAGGAATACCCATAAATAGATAAGCTAAAAAGTTCATTGCATTACCTAACATACCTACTACATTGGCGCTTTCTCCTTGAAAAGCACCCTTCCAAATGACACCAATTGGAGCAGCAAGGTTTGTAACAAATGAAATCATAGCATAGAGAAACATCATCGTTATAATAGCAATAATGCTTCCCTTGTTGTTTGTTTGTATTTTTCCATTTTTATTTTATTGTTTTTATTATTTATTTCTTAAAGAGAAGTTTTTGTTTAGTGTTATTGGTAAAAGATAGGCTTATTTTTGCACACCAAACTTATATATTGTTTTCTGAGAATATTGTTCTCCTGGTCTTAAAACTACCGAAGGGAAGTATGAATGATTAGGACTATCGGGGAAATGTTGTGCTTCAAAGCACACAGCACTTCGTCTTGGGAAGGTTGCTCCATGCTGTCCTGCGTAGCCATCTGCCCAGTTATCAGAGTAAAACTGAATGCCTGGTTCTGTTGTATACACTTCCATTGTGCGTCCAGAGTTAGGCTCTGTTACTTTAGCAGCAAAAGCTCAATTGTCCTTCTTCCTCTTTATTTAATACGAAACAGTGGTCGTATCCTGCTCCATATTTTATTTGTTCATGGTCTGCATCAATATCTTTTCCCACTTCTTTAGGTGTAGTAAAGTCGAAAGGAGTTCCTTTAACGCGAAGTATTTCACCAGTAGGAATAGATGTATCGTCTATTGGTAAATAGAAATCAGCATTGATTTCGCATATCAAATTGTCGATAGCTGGTGTTGGATTAGCTATGCCAGCGAGCGAAAAAGAAACCATGACTGGTGAGATTGATAACTGTTTTTTTATTTGTAGTAGCAAAATATTCTATAACCAATTCGTCGTCGTTTGTAAACGAATAGATAACAGTTATCTTCACTTCTCCTGAGTATCCTTCCTCTCCATAAGGGCTTATATAGTCTAAAACGAGGCGTGTGATTGTTCATTTTGTCGAGGCGTCCCACACCTTAGCATTAAAGCCCTTTTTACCTCCATGGAGCGAGTTTGGACCATTATTTATATAAAGGAAATGCTCTTTATTATTTAGTTGAAAAACGTCCTTTAGTAATGCGATTAGCATATCTTCCCACAAGTGTTGAAAGATAAGGTTCTGGAGAATGAATTACATCTTCTAAGTTGTCATGTCCTTGAATGATGTTAGCATGTTTTCCATTCTTATCAGGTACCATTATAGCCACTAATGCACCACCATAGTTTGTGATAGCTATTTCATTACCATTGTCGTTGGTTAAGAAATAAAGGTCTGTTTTTTTACCGTCTATTACAGCCTGAAAATCTTCGCGTTTCAAGCCACAAAGAGGTGTTTTTACTTCTAAGTTTGTCATAAATTGTTTAGTTTTTATGTTTATGCAAAGTAAGCGACGAATATCGCAAAGGTTAAACTTAAAAATACAAAGAATATTGAGTTAAATGCTGTTAATATGAGTGCGTTTTATAAGCTGTAACCCTTTATCTCGATGCTTTTTTTGATTTATAATAATGCCTTTCATGCTTTAATATTCACTTTATTGTTTTTTAGACACAAACATTCAGGTTTATTTCTTCTCTTCTTTTCTTTTTACACATTATATAATATAAGGTGAATAGCTTAACTGACAAAATGGCACAATGTACCTATGGGCATAAAAGTTGTAAGATTTTAGGTGTAAAACATAAAACGAAAAGGAGAATTAAAAATGACTTTAGATAAATATACAATTAAGGCTCAAAGCGTTATACAAGAGAGTGTTAATCTTGCAACACGCAACGGACAACAGTCTATCGAAGCAGTTCATATCTTAAAAGCATTGCTTTCTAAGTCTGCCGACACTATGCCGTTTATTTTTCAAAAGATAGGTGCAAACTTATCGCATGTTACCAATTTGGTAGAACAAGATATACTTCATCTTGCTAAGGTACAAGGGGAGAACCTTATTTATAGTGAAGCAAATGCAATTTTAATGAAAGCAGAAGAATATGCAAAAGTCTTTAGGAGATGAATTTGTATCAGTAGAACCTCTTTTAATGGCTCTTTTGAGCGTTTCTTCTACTGCTTCTCGACTATTAAAAAGATGCAGGATTTACAGAAAAAGTCTTTGTTATAAGCCATAAAAGAACTACGTAAAGGCGAAAAAGTGCAAACTTCTTCGGGCGACGAAAACTATCAAGCATTAAATAAATATGCAAAGAATTTGGTAGAAGAGGCGCACAATGGAAAGCTCGACCCTGTGATTGGACGTGATGAAGAGATAAGAAGATTGCTCAAATCTTATCACGTAGAACCAAAAACAACCCTATTTTGATTGGTGAACCGGGAACAGGAAAGACTGCAATCATAGAAGGTTTGGCAGAACGGATAGTAAGAGGAGATGTTCCAGAGAACCTTAAGATAAAAAAAGTGTATTCTCTTGATATGGGAGCACTTGTTGCGGGAGCCAAATATAAGGGCGAATTTGAAGAACGTTTGAAAGGTGTTGTGAAAAGAAGTAACAAACGCTAACGGCGAAATTATTTTTGTTTATAGACGAAATTCACACCTTAGTAGGTGCTGGAGGAGGAGAGGGAGCCATGGATGCGGCTAACATTTTTAAAGCCAGCACTTGCTCGTGGAGAGTTAAGAGCCATAGGTGCTACCACTTTAAACGAATACTAAAAAGTACTTTGAAAAGGATAAAGCATTAGAAAGACGCTTTCAAACTGTGTTAGTAGAAGAGCCCGATGAGCTTGATGCCATTTCTATTTTGCGTGGTATAAAGGAGAGATATGAGTCTCATCACAAAGTAAGAATACAAGATGATGCTTGCATTGCAGCGGTAAAGTTAAGTGAACGCTACATATCCGACCGTTTTTGCCTGATAAGGCGATTGACTTAATGGATGAAGCTGGCTGCTAAATTGAGAATGGAACGCGACTCTGTGCCTGAGGAATTAGATGAGATTACAAGACGATTAAAGCAACTTGAAATTGAAAGGGAGGCTATTAAGCGAGAAAAACGACACAGCTAAAATAGCACAATTAGATAAAGATATTGCCGAATTAAAGGAGCAAGAACACGCTTATCGTGCTAAATGGGAAGGCGAAAAGCATTTGGTGAATAGCATTCAGCAAAGCAAACAAGCCATGGAACAGCTCAAACACAGAGCTCGAAAAAAAGCAGAGCGTGAGGGACAATACGAAAGGGTTGCTGAAAATAAGATATGGTAAATTGAAAGATTTACAAGAGCAAATGAACGCTATAAAACAGCAGTTGAGCGAAGCACAAGGTGCCGAAGCAATGGTAAGAGAGGAGGTAACTGCCGACGATATAGCAGAGGTTGTAAGTAGATGGACAGGTATTCCTGTGTCAAGAATGTTGCAAAGCGAGCGCGAAAAGTTGTTACATTTAGAAGAAGAGTTGCACAAACGTGTGATAGGACAAGAAGAGCGAATCGCTGCAGTAGCAGATTCTGTGCGTAGAAGTCGTGCAGGTATGCAAGACCCAAAGCGTCCTATTGCTTCTATATCTTCTTAGGAACGACAGGAGTAGGTAAAACTGAACTTGCAAAAGCATTGGCTGAGTATTTATTTAACGATGAAACAATGCTTACACGCATAGACATGAGCGAATATCAAGAAAAAGTTTAGTGTGTCACGACTTATTGGTGCGCCTCCGGGATATGTGGGTTACGACGAAGGAGGACAGTTGACTGAGGCTGTAAGACATAAACCTTATAGCGTAGTGTTGTTCGATGAGATTGAAAAAGCGCATCCCGATGTGTTTAACATCTTATTGCAAGTGTTAGACGATGGTAGACTTACGGATAATAAAGGTAGAACAGTTAATTTTAAGAACACCATTATTATCATGACATCTAACATGGGTAGCTCGCTCATTCAGCAACGAATAGCAGGTATGACGCCACAGAATAAAGACGAAGTGATTGTGCAAACCAAGCAAGAAGTAATGGAAAATGTTGAAAACAAAACCATTCGTCCTGAGTTCTTAAATCGTATAGACGAAAACCATTATGTTCTTGCCTTTAAGTCGTGAAGAGATAGGTAAGGTGGTTCAATTGCAATTGCATTTGGTAGAAAAATATGCTTCTTCCACAAGGCTTTACCTTGCAATACACACCTCAAGCTCTATCATTCTTAACAGAAGTGGGCTACGACCCAGAGTTTGGAGCTCGTCCTGTAGAAACGTGCTATACAGCGTTATGTGTTAAACGACCTTGCTAAAAAGCTCTTAGCCGATGAGGTTTCGCGAGAGAAACCTATTGTGATAGATGCTCAAAATAATAGTCTTGTGTTTAGAAATGCGTAAATATATGCGATTGATAGTTTTGAGTTGACAAAAACAAAAAATGTTTTTGGTGATAAGCCCGCTAACAGATTTAATTTTTGTTAGTGGGCTTTTTGTTTTATAGTGGTGGTGAATGTCATTTCGTCGTTTGTCGTATTTCTATCTATTTTTCAATTGTTCTGCCTAAGGTTCTTTCTAATTCATAGTTTTGTTCTTTAAAATAGCTCTTTAGGTTTCTAAAATACGTAAAATGCTGAAAAATAATGCAATAGCTTGTGTTTTATCATGCAATATATCGTGTTTTAAGTGCTAATAGCTTAGGTTTTAGCATGCAATATATAAGCTATTGCAACCTAAAAGATAGGTGTTTTGCATCAAAAGTCTTATTTTTTATGATGATACAACTTGTAAAATAGAAATGTAAAACCTATGTGTTTTGCTATTTTTGCTTATTTTTTAGGTTTCAATATGCCTAAAAATGAGCCTGCAAGAGGTAGGTTCATAGGGTGTTTTTTTCGTGCTAAAAATGAAAAACGAAATGTAACAAAAACGCTCACAAAAAGCTCAATATGCTGTAAATTTGCCTCTCTCTACAATATTATTCTTTCAAAAATGCTTCCTATTTATAATATGTATAAACTTGTATACGTTATAACTATAAAGTTAAACTGTATATGAAAAAATATAACATGTTTTGTTTTTGCATGCTTAGTGGGTGCTTCTGCTCAAGCGCAAAAACAAAAGACGATGCTAACCAAGAAACCGTTTTACAGCCCTTTTAAAAAATATAGAGTATAAGGCAGAAACACAGGTCTCTGCATCTAATCATCGCACACCTTTATGGCTCAATGCTAATAAATACGGACTTTCTTCTTTAGAGTCTGCCAATGGTTATGTGCGTGTTGGGGTTGAAAGAGCTTTACAAACCGACTCTGCTAAGCGTTGGGCAATAGGCTATAGGCTTAGATGTTGTGGCTCCATGGCATTACAATAGTAAGCTAATAGTGCAACAAGCCTATGCCGAAGTGAGATGGTTACACGGCGCACTCACCGTAGGAAGTAAAGATATGCCTATGGAATTAAAAAACAATCGTTTAAGTTCTGGTGGACAAACCTTTGGCATCAATGCTCGAACCATTCCGCAAGTGCGCTTGTCGTTACCACAATATTGGCAAGTGCCTCTTACCAATGGCTGGATACATTTTTAAGGGTTACGCATCGTTTGGACGGCTAACCGACGACAATTGGCAAGAAACATTTACCAAAAAGACAATCGAAATATTCTAAAAATGTGCTTTATCATGCCAAAGCGGGTTATATAAAGATAGGTAAAAACAATGCTGAAAAACCTTTATCGTTAGAACTTGGTTTGGAAATGTCGGCTCTTTTTGGTGGCTCTTTCCCACTTTCTCATGCTCAATCGGGTACTAATTTTTAGAGATTATTTGCATGCTTTTTTTGCCCGGAGGACATGAAATAAACGAAAAAGATATTGTATATAAAAATGTAGAAGGCGACCATTTAGGCAGTTGGTTAGTACGTTTAAATTACGAAACAGCCAACTGGAAGGACTCTGTTTATGCCGATAAGTTTTTTTGAAGACCATTCTTCTATGTTGCAATTAGATTTTGATGGATACGGAGAAGGGGAGAGATGGGACGAAAGAACACGAAATAAATATCTGTTATACGACTTTAAAGATATTCTTTTAGGTGCCGAATTTAATCTTAAAAACGGCTCTTGGTTGAGAAACATTGTAGTAGAATATGTTTATACAAAGTATCAGAGTGGGCCTATTTATCATGATAGAACCAAGGTAATGGCAGACCATATTGGCGGAGTAGACCAGTTTTACAATCATTCTATTTATTCTGGCTGGCAACATTGGGGACAAGTTATAGGCAATCCTCTATACCTTTTCGCCACAATATAATAGCGATGGTAGAATAGAGATTAAAGATAATAGGTTTGTAGCTTATCATTTAGGGGTTGAAGGCAATGTTGCGAGAAATATAAATTATAGATTTCTAAGCACTTACAGATGTGGATTAGGCACTTATCATAACCCTTATGCCAACGAAAAGAAAAGCGTACATCTTTTATTAGAAACAAACTATGCGTTAAAAAAATAAATGGTTTGTGGGCTTAGCTCTTGGTTTAGATAAGGGAAAAACAATGGGAAATAACTACGGATTACAGTTGACTATAACAAAGAAAGGCGTATTAAAATGATAAAATACTATATCGCAGGTTTGTTTTGTTGCCTAATAATGGCTTCGTGTAGCATAGAACCATCGCAAAATAGTACTCTTGATGGCTTTTGGCACTTAGAAAGTGTAGACACATTATCTACAGGTGGACACTTAAATGTGAAACAAGAACGTAGATTTTGGGCATTTCAGGTGAATTTAATGCAACTAAATGGATACGATGAACACAGTGCATTGATTTTTAATGCGTTTTGAAAAACAAATAAAAACGACTTCGTTGTTATGCGCCAGTAAATAACGACCGAGCACACGACGACCCATCTATAACAGACGTAAAGAGCCTACAACCTTTTGGTATTAACCAGTTAGACGAAACATTTTAATATAGAGAAATTGCAAACAAACACCATGATTTTGAAAGGAAAAGACTTGCGCTTAACCTTCAAAAGGTTTTAAGTGTAATGAAAAGAGCTAAAAGATAGTTTCTCGTTTGCATGCTTTTATAAGGCAAACACTCTATCGCCCTTTGTTCTCATTATTTTTGCTTTGAGAGCGTAAAAATCTTAAAATGAGGTGCTTTAAAAAGGTATAAACGATAATGTAGTTTGAAAGCAAACGATGTATTACTTTTAGCCCCTCCCATAGAAACATTTGCTCCATGACGTCTGTAGCGAATAGTTTTTGTGGTGTCTACATAGGTTTTATAGAAAGCAAAACTCATTAAAGCAATCCAATTGTCGTGTGTGGCAAGCGTGTGATTGTTAGGAAAAGGAATAGTTTTTCTAACACCTTTCGTTTAAAAACTCATACAACAGCCTAAAAAGAAAAAGCGCACAAAGGTGTTAAACAATCCTCCCTTGGAGTGTCGTTGCTCAAAAATGAGGGAAAAATAACTTCTCCTTGTTCGTTAACAATACAAGCATCGCTTATTATACAATCGTGTTTGAAGCAAATTAAGTGTGTGAGACACTTTAAAAGGTTCCCAAATATCGTCTTGGTCGCACAAAAATATAACATCTCCTTTTGCTTTTCTCAACGCATTCTCAAAGTTAGGAGTGTATCCATGTTCACCTTTATTGACAAACCATTTAATATTTGGCGACTGAAAGCCTAAAACAATATCTTTAGTTTTATCAGTAGAACCATCGTCGGAAATAATAATTTCGTCTTCATCGCCTAATTGGTGAAGGATAGACGACTAATTGTTCTGCAATAAAAACGTTCGCCATTAAAGGTTGCAATGCACACTGAAATCATACTGAGTGTAATGGTTTTGTAAATGTTATTTCTTATGTTTGCTGTGGCTTCTACCGAATAATTAAGAGTAAAAACCTGTTGTGCGTGGTTGGCAAGTGTTTGTTTTAAGTTCTTATTTTGTGAAAGATTTTCTATTGCATCGGCAAATTCTTGAGGCGAATTTGCGATTAAACAATCTTCATTATGTTTAAATAATAATCCTTCTACACCCACCGATGTGGTGATAACAGGGTAGCGATAGAGCGGCTGCCTCGAGTATTTTTCATACGCATTCCACTGCCCGATAAGATAGGAACAATCATCATTGAACCACTAACAACTTGGCTTAAATCTTTTACAAACCCATGAAATATAATGTTTGTTTCGTGCTGTTGAGGTAAAATCGTTTTATTCCAATTAGCTCCTATAATATGTATGGTGAGCTTTTTTTGTAAGTCTTTGCTTATTAAAGGTAGCACTTTTATTGGTAAACCACTGCATTCCTTCTACGTTAGGAGCATGGTTTGCAGAGCCTAAAAAGCATAAGTGATGAGGCTTTTCTTGGTAGGATAGGAGAAAGAATTGACGGCTGCAGGAGATACAAACAGGGGTTTATACACTCCATCGTTAGCTAAAATGTTTTTGTCGATAGGCGTTAATGTTATAACACCATCATACTGATTGAGCAAAGCCAACTCTTTGGTCTTATTTTTTTCTATCCTTTGTTGTTCTTCTAAGGTGGGACAAAGCTCTTGCATCATTCGTTTATTACGAATATATCTTATTTCGTGATGTACAAACAAGGTTTTAAAATGGCCTTTTAAATAGGGTGATTAAAGGAAGATAAGGATAAAATTCTGTTTGTATAATGTCTGGCTTTACTTGTTGAATAACCTTTTGTAAAAACAAAAATAAATTGTGAATGAAGCGGGATAACCATAGTCGGATAAAAATGCGTTCTACCTTAAATGAACGAGTGTTTGAGCGCATATATAAAATTAAATGCACGCTTTATTTTGCTAAAGAAAAAAAGGTAAATGAGCCAACTGAGATGTATAAGAGAAATGCAAGAATTGCACTTCTGGCCATTGCTTTTTAAGCTCTGCACAAGCACTTACAGAGTTATTGCCATTTTGTGGATATACCATTGTTATACAGATGGTGATGCCTTAACACATCAATCATGTTATATTGTGCTTGCGCTCCACCAGAGTTTAAGGGATAAGGCAATAGAGGTGTGATAATAAGAATATTCATATTTGTTTATTTACACATAGTGTTTGTGCTCTGCAATGTTGTAATTATCTCCTCGTTGAGCATCAATCATGTTTAAAAGGGTAGCAGATTTCACTTCATCTACTTTTCTACAAAAGAATGCTTTTACTGTTTATGATATACTCATAGTCTTCTTCTGTGAAATCGAAAGGGCGATAATTGGTGTCTATTGGACGGTGAGGATGCCAACTAATATAACGCAATGGGTTGTTAATTTCTATCTCTAACTCTTCTTCTTTAGCGTATAATATGCTATGAAAGATAATTTCATCGGGCGATTGAGTGTAGTTAAAACGCTTTAAATAAGTAGGATTTTCTTGTAAAAAATGATGCACATAAGTGGCAACCTTTTTGTTCCAAGAGAACCATTGCCAACCCCTACAAGATTATTTATAGGTGTTCGTTTGCAAATTATTGCAAGAATATTTCCTAAACCTAACTTTTCATATATGCGTGAATAAAGAGTGTTGGTGCAATTAAAATGGTATTGATTAGCTTTTCTATGATAGTTTATCTCCATTTGTTGCTTAAATGCGCCTTGGTCTCTATAAGTAAAACTGTGATTGGTTGTTTCGAAGAATGCATCAAACTGTTCATTTGAGCGTAAAGGATAATCTTGTCCACTTATTAAGTGAATATAATCAAAGTCTCATACTATGGCACATTATTTTATTAAACACCCATAATGTGGCGTCTACTATTGATATTCCTGCATGATATACCTTATATTTATTTGACAAAAGAGCCAAGTTGGGAATGTTTTTTAATGCTTCCTTAAATTCTTCAAAATGAGTGTTTTTAGCGTCGATATGCACAAAAAAGTAATGATTGTCATTACTTAAATGTTTTAATATACGCTGTAATAGTAGCGGTTGTTTATGAGCTAAAACTAAAAAAGCATGTTGTTTCATATTAAATAGTGTGTTAGAAGAGAAGTTAAAAGTGCGATATACAAAAGAATTTCTTACTTATCATCTCCTGAACGATGATGAATAATCAATCTTTCTTGGTACGATTTGGCTCCAAAAAGCACATTATCGTAGTCGGAAGTAATAATGTTTGTCATTCCAATCATCTTTAAAGTGCAATAAATAGTGATAAATCCAATGAATAATAATCTATTGTTTTTTTGAAATGAAAACACTTCACTAAGTCTGCCCAAAGAATCCAATAAGCGATAATAAATAGGGGTAGACATGCGTACACTTAGTATGAAAAATTCTTTTTAAGAAAAAGGTCATTAAGAAATAAGCAATAAAACAATTTATATAAAGATAGGCATTTTTCGTTCTTTTTGTAGCTTTTTTTATAATAACAAAAAAATAAGTAATCCTGTTATTAAACGTTCGAGGAAACCAATAGATAGCTTAGCTCCTTCTTCTAAAGAACCAGTGGAATAAGCACAAATGCTACTTGTAATTTTGCTTCCATCACCTCCAAATATGATAGAAGTCGATAGGCAATAATATCTTAGCATTGCTTAAAAAGAATGCACAACCTACTATAAAGAGGCTTAAGAAAATCCATTTGTTATATTTAAATCTAAATAAAAAGTAGACAGGATAATATGTAAATGACGATGAATGAAAAAAGAACTGCAATGGTAATCAGCAGAAAATAAGTGATAGGTTTTCGTTTATCTATGTATTGTAGTGCATTTGCAAAGATTAAAATGGCAATAGAATTACGCACCATGTTTGTCATCATGCCGTATCCTCCAAAGCATATAAAGAGCAAAAGAGCAAATGCTTGATTTTCTACCTTTTTCCTTAAAAACAAGTAGAGAGGACTATATTGATGCAAGCACATACAAAATTGAAAATGCAAAATAGTTGTTATAAATGCTTTTACAGGCAAACATGAGCCACGTAAAAACCAGGTTCAAAAAAATCCAATCTTCTACCGTATTAACTAAATTAAACGATAAAACATTAGTAGAACATTGGTTGAATGCGACATAATATATTTGCCAATCGTCTGCAATAAAGCCTCTAAATCCAAAGAAAAAAAGCAATAAAATATAGCAAAACACCGTTATGTAGTGTTTTGTTTTATTACTTATTGCAGATTGATGAGCAATGGCTGCAATGCCCAAACACAATATAATAAAGATGTAAGGCAGGCTATACATGTATTACGATTTGTGTTTTTGTATAAAATCTTTTATCCATAACACCCAAATAGCATCTGCTATAACGCCTAAGAACGTGTATATAAACACAATATAAGAACGTGGTGTGCCCAGAGCCTTTAAGGGTATAGAGGCTGATTGAATAACTGTGAAGACAGGGAGTACGCTCTTGTACTTTTGCTTGAGCTAATTGTAGCTGTTGAGAAACCTGAGTGTATATGTTATAACGAAGTTGCATTTCGTTTTTCCATCGCATTCTTTTTGTTCTGAAACGACTGTAAAATCAAATCTTCATTAGCATCGGCATAAGCTCCATAGCTTTGTTGTGAACGTATATAACGTTCTTTTGCTTCCTTAAAAAGCTTTTTTGTGTATAAGCCAAATCGTTTCGTGCTTTCTTCGTTCTATACAATGTAATGTATTGTTGTAAACGCTTTTGAATGGTGTCTGCTACAATGGCTGCAACTCTTCTATCATTGTCTTTTACATTTAAAGTGATAATACTTGTTTTTATCTACTAAACATGAAATCTTAGAACGTATGTTATTGCATACATCATTTTGTTGTTGAGTGAGTTGAAATTTATTTATTTTAGTATTATCAACGGTCTCATTTTTTTTACTCGCAAAGATTTTGCCTATCATTATTTGAGGATAAGCCCAGAAAGGAATAAATAAATCTTTTGTTAAATGGTCGTAGTAAGTTCTTTCTTGTACTTCTTTTTCGCGACGAACTTTTATATTAAATAAACTAATAATAAAGTCGTTAGATGACATTACATCAGGATATATCTCTGGATAAATAGCATCTACACTTGAACCTTTACTATTTAAATTTACACCTACCATTGAGCAAGACTTGAAAGACTCTCTGCCATGCCTCCAGCTCCACTTATTTCAGGTGCAAGAACCACTTGTGAAGTGTATTCTTTAGGCGTGTTTAAAAGCCACAACTACACCCTCATAAAAGCAAATACAACTACAAATATAGCTAATGTTTTCTTTGCTTTTAAAACTTTTTGTATTACACCTATTACATCTATTTCTTGTATTTTAGATGGAAACTCTTTCTTATGTTCGTTATATTCCATTGTTCTTATTATATTATTTTCTGATTTTTCTACTTAACAGAGGAAAATATTTATTTATAAAAACTCGTAGCTTTCCTTTTCCAATTGAGGTGATTTTTGATTCCAAGAGTTATCGCACCAATGGATAAGATAACTCTCTTTATTATATAATTTAGGTTGAGAAACAAAGCTACGTGATGATTTTATAAACATATTTTTTTGTTAGGTGTTGGTCTTTATCAATGTATTTAAAGCCATATTTAATAAGTAAATAAGCCATGATATCTGGGTTTATAATGTCTTCAAACAGAGTCCCATCGTCTTTTATATAGTGTCTTGAACCGAAAAATCCATACATTCTTTGATAAAAGGATTGCCTTTTTCTGCTCCAAAGGCAGCTGCTAATACTGCAAAACCAGTAACTCCTATTTTGTCTTCCTTAAGTGTTCCGTCTGTATTTATACTATTTGTCCCTCTCTCATTAAATAGACTTGGATGATATTCAATGCCTGTAAAAAGAATAGTTTAGTAAATCATCGAAACTACGATAAGTTGTAACATCTGTATCAAGATATATTCCACCTTCATTATATATCGCATAATGTCTAATATAATCCAAAGCAAGCGACCATTTCTTTTTCTCTATGGCCTCTTTTACCCAAGGTACAGAGTCTAAATCAAAGCAATCTTCATTCCAACACTTAATTTCGTAATCAGGCATTACTCTTTTCCAGCTTTTTAATACATTGCTTAATAGCAGGCGTAAAGTTACCTTTACCAAGCCAAATAAAATGAATTTTTGGAATACTCATGATTTTATTTTTTTATTATTCTACCAATAAAATGCAGTAATTCAACCGTAATCTCTTCTTTCTTATAGTAGAGAAAAAGTGAAATAAACAAAACCTCCACTTATAAGAGCAACGCTCAAAGATATAAAATAATTAGGAATTAGCAAACAAATAAGTATAAAAGGTAACATTATAAGTGTTGAAATAATATATAATTGTATGTTTTTACTAAACAATTTGAAAGGTATATATTTGTATCCCCATATAATTTCAAAACACAAGTATAGCTGTTTCAGTGAGCAAAGTTGCAATGGCAGCACCTTTTTTTCTGCAAAGAAAGGAATTAAAGAGAAATTAAGTAGAAGGCTAATGAATGAGGCTATAGCAATAGATTTTAGCACAATATTGTCTTTATTTTTAGGTAATAAAATGTGCATACCTATTACATCTGATAAACCTACAATAAGAATTGTAGGAGTAGTAATCAGCACTACTGCCACAGAATTTATGAAGAGTTTGCCACAAAGTGTGATTGTAATAATGTAAGAGAAAAGCATTAATGCCACAGAAAAAAAGGTAAAGCAAAGAGAAAAAACAAAGTGATAACTCTTTCTTGTTAGACTATTAAATTGTTCAAACTCTTGCTTTTTCTAATAAGTTTGTAGCACGTGGAAGCATTACAGCGCCTAACGATGCAATCACAGTTTTTAAGATATAGGGAAATTCTAAAACCTGCGGTATAAAAGCCAACGAGCTTCATTTCCTTTAAAAAATCCTAAGATAACACTGTTTAAATAAATAAAAACACTAATAAATATAAACATTACAAAGAACTTAAAAGAGGGCTTTTATATGTTGATATATATTGAGTGTTTTCCACGAAAATAGTAAAAAACTAATGTATTTTTAGATATAAAAAGTTAATAACATTGTTTCCTACACTTGTTGCTACAACAATAAAGGCATACGGAATAAGGTCTTGAGGTGTTTTTACAAAGATAAAAAGCCCCAAAGCACAAACTATTCTAACCAAGATGCCACGAATAGTAATCAACTTAAAGTCTTCTATGCCCTGATAGAACCACTGAACACCGATAACAGAGAAGAAAATAGCTAAGCTAAGAATGTAAAATGTGGTGTTGTTTTGTGTTATTCGTGGCACGAAGGTGGCTAATAAAAACACCACTATATAGGCAATAAAAGCTAAAAGCATGTTTAAACCTGCTATTTCTATTAGCTTTTGCTGCCTTAATGTTGCGTTATCTCGGTATTTAGCTATTTCTCTAACACCATAAAAAGGAATTCCTAATGCCGAAAATAATAAGATATAGTTAATAATAGAGTTGAGAAAGTCTATTGTTCCAATGCCTTCTGGGTGTAGAATACGTGTTGCATAAGGAAAAGTGATAAGAGGAAAAAGAATACCTGTGAGGGTATTAAGATAATTAAGAATAATATTTCCTTTGAGAGAAGTCATAGTATGAACTATCTTAAATAGGTAATTAAGTGAGTGGAGTTTCCCATTTTGCCTGATAATGTAGGTCGGTAGTGCGTTTTGCCTATAGTTTTTTGCAGGCACACCTGCTACTATACTATAAGGCTCTACATCTTTAGTTACCACAGCACCAGCACTTATTACAGCTCCTTTCCCTAATGTTACACCTTGCAAAAATAGTTGCATTGGCTCCTATCCATACATAATCTTCGATGATAATAGGCTTAAAAACGCCCATAAATATAGGTGATTGAACATCGTGACTACCTGTTATAATACTTACATTATGCGATATTGAAACACTGTTTTGTATGAGTTATTCCGCCTCGAGCGTCTATCAAACAACCCTCTATTTATATGTGTATCATTTCCTACATTAAGCCTATTTGTATTCATTATATAATTATCTTTCATGATAAAAGAGTGTTTACCTATTTTTAATCCCAATGTTTTTAAAACTCTTTTTCTTATGTTCCAAAAAGGAATAGAGGTAAAATGAATTAGGAAGATATTCTATAAAGAATGCTTTTTATGAGAGCATATAACCCTATTGAACGTAATATAAGTAATAAAACCTCTTTTAAAAAGAAGATAAACTTTTTATAATGAAAACGTTCTTGCGATGTAATAAGATAATTGTACCAAAAGATTTTTGAAAGCATTGTTCGATAAATCGTCTTTTTATAGTGTTTCTATAAAACCTTTTATTTTATAAAAATTGTTTTATTAGAAACATATAATCTGTATAACATCTCCCAGTCTAACGAATAACCTAACTTGTTTTTTATCTAAATTAAATAAGAACTGTTTTTGAATTTCTGTTCTAATAAGTGATGAACCGTGTCGGAACGTAGGAGCAAACGATAATTTTTGTGTGTAACCATCTGCCAACATAGGGGTTAAAAATACCGTTGTTATCTTCCATACTATCACCATAAATAACGTCTACGTTTTTGCCTTCAACTTGTTTTAGAGCCATTTCTAAGGCGTTATTCGTGGTATACACGTCGCCACTATTTAATACACTAATCCACTTGCCAGTAGCTTTTTGCAATTCCTTTGTTCATCGCATCATACAAACCAGCATCTTTTTCAGAACACCAAAAGGCAAGTTTGTTGCTGTATTGCTCTATTATTTGAGCTGTTCCATCAGTGCTTCCCGCCGTCTAGTATGATATATTCTATATGTGGATAGGTTTGATTTAAGGCACTTTCTATGGTGTCTTTAATCTCTGAAAACATTATTATATACAACGGTTATAATGCTAATTCTATCTGTCATAATAGTCTGGTAATAGCTAAAATGTATGCGTTTAAAAACTTTTTTTCCTATGGCTATATTTAAGAAAGTGTTGGTTAATATCTTTATATCGAACCACCAAGAGCGGTGTTCAAGATAGTATAAATCAAGTTCAAGTCTGCGTAACATCTTTTCCATAGTGTCTGTATAACCATTATAAAGGGTTGCATACGAGGTTACACCGGGACGAATTTGATACAAATAAGTGTAGCGATTATCGTGTTGTATAATCTTATCTATATAGTATTTTTCTTTCTGGTCGTGGTCCTACAAAAGACATGTCACCTTTTTAAAACATTCCATAATTGAGGTAATTCGTCGAGATGATGGCTACGTAAAAACTTACCAATTTGGGTTAAACTGTGTCGTTTTCGTGTTGAAACAGCTCTGGTCCGTTGCATTCGGCATCTTCTTTCATGCTACGAAACTTGTAAATGTAGAACGGACGACCAAATCTTCCGATACGTTCTTGCTTAAATATGGCTACACCTTTATCTTCTCGTTTTATTAGGATATAACAAATTAAGAATAATGGCGAGAAGATAATAATACAAAAATAAAGCTATAAAGAAGTCGCTAAATCTCTTTAAACGTCTTCCTATACCACTCATACCGTCAAAAATATATTCGTTTTTAATTCGATAGGCATGTTATTGTAGTTAAATTCTTCTGTTGTCATTATTAAGTTTTTTTATAATTTAATAACGCATAATACTCTTTTATATTATATTTTTAGGTTATTAAAAGTGTTGTATAAATTAGGCTTTTGTAATAAAAATACTTTCAAAAAACTTAATAAAATATTTGCAACTCACTTTAAAGCTATTTGTTTTTATGCCTAATTGTTTGCAAAAAGCTTCAATTGTTTCTTTTTAATCCTAAAAGACGCATGTGTGCTAATTCCTCCCATTCTCATGGTTACCATATCTACCGAAATGTAGCGAGTTTTTATGTTATGAATGTAACAAAGACGAGCTATTAGCTCAAAAATCGGCAGCTATTTTTATAGTTTATATTATAATTACCAAGACGTTCGTATATACATTTTCTGATGTAAAAAGAAGGGTGAGGAGCGATAAAGCCATATTTTACAAGCCATGGACGGAAAAGTTTTCCAGAATAATAGCGTGTGGTTTTATTTAAATTATTAGGGTGAACAAAATGAATATCCCCGTAAATAGCCCTCAATGTCGTTATCGAAACCACTTACAACCGTTTCTATTATGCGGTTAGAAGTAAAGAAATCGTCGAAATTGAGTATGCCTATCACCTCTCCACTACTTAGCTTTATACCTTTATTCATTGCATCGTAAATGCCATTATCAGGCTCCGAAACATAAATAAGTCTTTCACCAAATAAAGGTTTATATTGTTCTATCACTTGCAAAAGTGTTATCGGTAGAACCTCCGTCTATAACAATGTATTCTATATTAGCATAAGTTTGTGTTAATACAGATTGCATTGTGTGTACCAAGGTGTTGGCGTTGTTGTAGGTAACGGTTATAACAGATACTTTCATTGTGAAAATAATTGCCTTTATTTGTTTTCAGCATGCAAAGATATATAATTTATTTTTAATATAAACAAAGTTGCCTTTTATCTGTGTGTATATAAATATGTTTTTTTATTAAGATGTGGTATTTGTTAGATTTAATATTTTGTATTGATTGTAAAACGATTGCTTTAATGATGTTTTTATTTTTGTTTATGAACGAAATAATATAAAAAGAAATAGCGTATTTCTGCCCACTTTTTAATTGATAAACATAAAGGAGCGAAAATAAAGAGTTTTTCGTTTTATATTGTAGAAAAGACTTGTTTAAATGGTGTTTTTATGCAAAAAAGGCGCAATAGCTTAGAGTTTAGCGTGAAAAACACAAGAGTTTGAATGCTAAAACATAAGCTTTTAGACGATAAAACCTTGTATATTGTAGTGTAAACTCTAAGAGTTTTCACCCTAATAGCTTGTTTCTTATGTTTTTATATGGCGTGTTTTAGAAAACAAAAACATATAGGTTTAGCTGTTTTATAGCATTTTTTTGCTGTTTTAAGTTTGTTATTTATGCCCTAATAGTTGGTTTCATAGGTAAATTTTTACGCTAAAACATAAAAACAAAAATGTAACAAAACGCTCATAAAAATGTTCCAAAATGGTGTAGGGAATTGGAGTATTTATAATTAAAGTCTTCAATGATAATGGTTGTGTTCTTAAAATAAAATGTGTAAATTTGCACTCAATTATAAGGAATAATTATAAAGATATAAACAATATTTAATCCTTTAGGGTATACTAATCAACTAAAAATAAGCGACTAAACTCATGTAATTAAGTGCTATACAGACACTTGTGTGTCTCCCTCCAAAAAGACTTTTTGTGCTGTTTTTATACGAATGATTCTCCCTAATCTATATTGTTTTAATTCAGAAATTAAAGAATTCTACCCAATAAAAATCATTTGATTTCTTTGCGAATTCATAAATAATTATTTTCCATTAAAAATATTTAAATTATAACTCTACCATTTTTACGATTATAATCGTCATGATATACGAACAATATACTAATATAATATGATTACTGTTTTAAGTCCTGCATATAATAAGGGTGCAACAATAGAACGAACATTTGAGAGTTTAAAGGCACAAACTTGTTTCGATTTTGAGTGGCTTATTGTGAACGATGGTAGTACAGATAACACTCAAAATATTGTAGATACATTTAAAACATCTCTTTTTCCTATTCGTGTTATTCATAAAAAAAACGAAGGATTAAATAGAACTTTTAATCTTGGAGTGAGAGAGTCGAAAAGGTTATTTAGTGCTCTGTTTAGACCCAGACGACTATCTTTTGCCTACTGCTATTGAGCAAGTGATAGCTCATCAACAAACTCTTGAAGATAATCCACAGCTTTGTGCCGTGTGTTTCTTAACTCAATTTAGTAATAATCGCATTGTAGGTTATCATCCATATAGCGTACCTACCATTTCAAATTTCATAGATTATAGAATAAAAGATAAGGCATTTGGAGACCGTTTAGAAGTGGTGAAGCGTTCTGTGTTTATAGAATATCCAATGATAGAAATAGAAAATGAGAAGTTTTGCTTGAGTCTTTGATGTGGAATAGCATTGCTGAACATTATAATGCGCTTTATATTCCCACTGCTATTTATGTGCGAGAATATAATGAAGTGAGTATTACGTCTAATCTCACGAATGTTTTGCGTAATAATCCTAAGGGAACTATGCTAACTTATTCGCATTATATAAATGTGTTGAGAAAAAAACAACGTGAAGGATATAAGGTGCAAAAGGAAATTATCAAAAATAGTATCAACTATTATCGTTTTGCTTTTGAGTACAAAAAGAAAAACTTTCTGTGATTATAAGTAAAAATTCCTTTCTCGTTAACCTTATTAAGTTTTATTCCGGGACTTATGCTTTGTTGTATAGATAGTTTTTCTCCAAAATTCATAAATAAAGCTCTTAATAAACTGAGGGGAAATGCTTTAAATACTTAAAAAAACTATTTTTTTATGAAATACGACTATATAAAAAGAGGTGAATATTTACATGCCTGTAGCAGAAAATTATAAAAGATATTTGGACTTTTATACAAAGTGATTATTACAGAATGAAGGGTTCTTTTGTAGTAGGAAACCCTGCAAGAGTGATAAAAAGAAAATTGTTCTGCACGTTATACAGAAACGCCATGGTTGTTTAGTGTGTCGTAGAAAAATACAAAAACACTTTTCTTTTTATGTTATCTATATTTATTTTCTTTACTTTTATCTTTTGTTTTATTGCTTTTAAAAGTACAACTTTCATACCTTATGAGTTTACCTTAAATAAGGTAAATATATTAAAAAGCTGTACTACCTTTTATCATAATTATTCATCATTTATCGTTTGAAATGCCTCAAGCGATAATTTCCGATTTTCACTTTTACTGGTCCTTATGTTGTTGGTTTATTCTTTTTATGAGTGGTTATGGCTTAGAATATCAATATAATCAGCATAAGGTGCAGATAAAAATTACCTTATCGGCTTAAAAAGATATTTATTCCTTTATTCTTCCAACTGTTTTTTTATCTCGTTTTAGTATATAATTTTTATAATGAACCATTTAATTATTTAACGACAGGCGGGTTTATTGATGCTCAACTATTAGCTCCCATACACTTGGTTTATAACAATTTTAGTGGGAATGTATATTTGTTATTATCTCACTCGCAACTTATTTAAGAATAATAATTATTTCTTATTATTTATGTTTGCTGTTTTTTACTCTTTTTATCATTGTTATTCATAACTCTCATAACAGCCATCTTTACACCAGTAATTATGCTTTTTATAGTAGGGAATAGCAATGAAACAGAATGAAAAAGAAATGGTTAAAAAAATAGACTTCTTACAAAAAGATTTATGTGCTCTCCTTTATTGTTTTAGGACTTATTTCTGTATCTTATATTGAGCAGAAACCTTTATTTAAAGGATTTGGAGTTATTGAGTGCCTTTTTATGTTGTAGCGTTTATTACTTTTATTTACACGAATAGCAGCGTTAAAGGCAAATAAACTTATTCAATTCTTTTCGTCTATTAGTTACGAAATGTATTTGTTTCAAGGTGTAACTATCCTGATAATTACTAAGATAGGAATAGAGAAAAATTTATTTATTGCTTATAAGTGTGTTGTGTTTTAATATTCTATTATCGTTTATTGCACATAAAATCACATCTTCAGCTCTTAGTTTATGGAATAAAAATAGCCTGTATTATAGTTATTTGAGTAGTTCGCTAAGGGCATATTACATGCAGAAAAAAACGTCCCGATATAGGTGTTAATGCTCAACATAAGTTTGAATCAACTTTCTCTCCAACAGAATTTTACAAAAACTTATCAGGCTCTTTATGGAGAAGAAGATAATGAGAGAAATAAATAAGGGTATGAAAAATTTATATAAAAATAAAAGAGTTTATGAGCCTTATTGGAAATATTTATGACCGTATTACAGATTCTTTTTTTGGACAATAGGTTTTATTGAAAATACATTAGAAGACGTAGTAAATAATAAACCTTTACGATATGTCTGGATTAAAAATCATTATACAGACCGTTGGTTTGCTGATCCCTTTGTCTTAGATGTAAATGATGATTATGTTTATTTATTAGTTGAGGAGTACACTTATACACGTAGAAAAGGACTAATAGTTAAAGCTTACGATAGATAGAAAACTTTTAATCATAATTAAAAAGAGAGGAAGTATTGGAGGTTGATACACATCTTAGTTTTTCCTATTATTGAAAGAAAAACAAGATACACTTTTTATTTATCCCGAGAATTATGCAAGTGGTAAACTTTCCTTATATGAATTCTTGTCTAAAGAAAACAAATGTAATAAGCTAATAACACTTTGTCATGCTCCTGTAACTGATGCTGTTTGTTGTAATTATTTTGGAGATAAACTGTTATTTTCAACGACCCATCCTCATGATAATGGAAATGTATTAGATATTTATCGATGGAATGAAGAACAAGAAACATATGTCTTCAATACATCAATAACGTTTAAAGAAAAATATTGCACGCAATGCTGGTAACTTCTTTAAAGTAGGAGATAAGGTGTATAGACCAGCTCAAGAATGTAATAATTCTTATGGTCATGCTTTATCAATTCAAACAGTTCAACTTAATGAACAGAAGGAATGGAAATTTAAAGAAGTAAGAAGAATAACCCCTTCTACTTTGCAATATCCTCTTGGAATTCACACTTTTAATCATTATAAAGGTGTTATTGTAGTAGATGCTTTAGCTTATAGGTGGAAAACAATAGCACGTATAGCTTGTCTTTTACGTTCTTTTCGTAAAAAGAGAACTTCTTTTTAGAAATATATTGAAGTATAGGAGGAAAAACACTTTTTAATGGACTGTCAAAGGCAATTAGTTTAAATATAAAAATCCTACTATCAGACGATAAACGATAGTAGGATTTTTATTGAATGAATTATATTGTGTTTATATGTCTCTTCTTTATTTGCGAAGAAGGTTTGTCATTGTAGCAACCATGGTAGCAATTGAGGCTACAGAAGTGCCAATAGAGAGCCATTGAGCCAAAGAGTTTCCACCTTTTTCAGGTTTTTGTTGGTACAACAATCTCACAGCCTGGACGCACTTTTTGTTTTGTAACTTTTCTTAGCAACAGTACCATTCATATAAATAATATATGTGTGATTTCTCTTTGCTCTATTACCCCAACCACCAGCTTGGTTGATATACCAGCGCACACTTTTTATTCTTTTCAAACGACACTGTATTAGGATACATCACTTCACCGCTTATTTTTACAGTTCCATTAAACTCTGAACAATAATTCTGTCGTGCTCTCTTAGCACAATATCTGCATCACCTCCGGGTTCTTTTTAAGGCTTTATCTAATTCAATACCCACAAAATAAGTATCTCCAATATTTAGCTTTTTTAGTGTCGAGAGAATCTTTTTGCTGTTTTGTCTTTCAGCCATTTTCAGTAGACTGTTCATTCTTAATCGCTCATCAGGTGTAATTCTACGTTCCAAACGTGCGCCTTTAACATAAGCAAGGTCTGTCACTCCACCTGCTTTCTTTATGATATCACTCAATCGTTCATTCTTTGTTGATAGCGTATAAGTACCTGCAAACATTACATTTCCTACCACTTACGTTTTGTTGTTCGCTATATCCAGGACTTTTACGTACATACACTTCGTCGAAAGGTAAGAGAGTGAAACCCGATGTGCCGTCTATTACAAATCCATCTTTAAGTGCGAAGGTGAAAGTGTGCGATATTAGGCTGTCGGTAGATAAGGCTTTAGGATTAACAATACGACGAGAAACGTCTACTTTCACCGTCGATGCTTTGTCTTTTAACCCTCCAGCTTGTAGCACAAGGTCTTCTAATGTCTCATTATCTGCATACACATACACACCGGGATAATGCACTTCGCCGTATGGTGAGAGTTTTTGAGTTTGACTTTCGCTCTTTGTAGGAATAAACAACATCATTTTTTTCTTTAAAGGAATGTCGGCAACCGTTCCTTTTAGTATCCCTTTAACGTCTACAGCTATCACTTCGAGCGTTCTATCTTCTTTCATTCGGTGAATAATAGCACGATTAGTAAAAGCATCTTCGGTTAATCCTTCGGCATGTTCTATTAAAGTGCGAACACTGTGAATATCTTTTTCCTATGTTGTAAAAAGCCTGGACGGAACACAGCACCTTTAATTTCTATTTTATTTTCATAGCGATTAAGAATAGAATCTACACCTATTGAGTCGCCATCAGCAATGTGAAATGTATTAAAATCGAATTCTCCTACATTATAAACAGACAATTCTCTACCTGTTTTGCGTAATAGTCTGACCGCTTTTTCTGTAAGCATCTCCAGTGAAAGCCCACCTGCATATTTTAGTAATGTACCCACACTTTCGTTCTTCTTCATTTCGTAAATCATGGGTCGTTTCACCTTACCTGTAACCGTAACTAAGCAGTCGTAAGGCCCCACAACAATTACATCATTGTCGGTTAAACGAATGTTTCCTGTTAGTTTACCATTGAGAATATAATCATAAATGTCTACCACAGAAACGAGTTTGTTTTGTCTGTACACCTTAATATTTCGTAAAGTACCTAAGTCGTTAACACCTCCTGCCATGTAAAGCGCATGAAAAACAGTGGCAAAAAGCAGACAAAGTGTAGGTTCCGGGTGTAGACACTTCGCCCATAACGTTTATCATGATGGTTTTTGTTTGCCCTACTGTAAGACGTATTTTTAGAGCTACTATAACGCGCACCAAGCTGATTTTTAGTCGAGCGTTAGCCTGTTCAACCGTTAAACCCTGCCACCTTTTACAGGTCCGAGTTCTCAATTGTAATATCACCATCTGGAGATACAGTGCTATTTATTGTTTTTTTGAGATGCTCCATAAATATCTATAATAACAGCATCTCCTGCTCCTAAAACATATTTTTGTGGAGTGCTTATATTCATATTAGGCTCAAACGAGAGTTCTTTATTATTGAAAATATCTCGTCCAAAAAAATCTTTCTTTTTTTCTTTATCTCTTTCTGCCAATAATTCTTTTAACCACTTAATAGAGTCGGTAGGCATAAATGTGCCCAATTCATTTTCCATTTCTAAGAAGTTATTATTTTTCTTATCGTAGGTTTTTATTTTTTCTTTTGTGTCTTGAAGTTTTAGGTTAGAAAAGTCTTTTTCTTTGCTATCTTTTTCTTTAGCATTGTTTTTTTCTCAGCCTATCATCGGTTTGTGGCAAATTTTCGTCGGTTAAATTGCCCATTCCCTTATTGTCTTTATAGCGTTCGTATTTAGCTTTTTAAGCGTCTTATCTGCGAAAATATCAACACCATTTTGAATGAGTTTGGTTACAATTTGCGATTGTGATGTACCTGCTTTCTGCTCTTTTAATATCATTTTCATTACCTGTTCATCGCTCATAGACGATTGAGCATGTAGTTCTAAACCACATACAAAGAAGAGAAAGAGATAGAAAAACTTTTTCATATTGTTTTAACTACTTATTTTACGACTTATGTACACCTTATATATATAAGGCAATGTTTACACATCTTATTTTTTTATAACGTAATAAATGTGTTTTTGTTATATAAAGCGTAAAGATGTGTGTAACACCTCAATGAGTATATGCCATTAAAGAAGAATTTTTAATGCCCTTTAAAGATACACTTTGTTTTGTGCAAAAGATACAAAAAAAGGCGTGGATAGGGTAGAGCTTAAACTGTAAAACTTTAATTTTTCACAAATAAAAAAACACCCATTTCTTTGCTAAATGCTTAGAAACGAGTGTTTATACCTTTATATCTTAGAAGATATACTTGTGGAGCTGGTGGGTTTCGAACCCACGTCCAAACAAGGAAACAACATGCTTTCTACACGTTTATCTCAGCCTTTGGTTTTCAAACTGTAACAAGACCTGAGCCACCAATTACAATCTTAGTCTCTAAAAAGTTCGCTTGTGCTTCGAGACCAACACAACTATCTCCGATTTAACAGCACCACTTAGTCAAGATAATTCGGAAAAAGATTTCTTGAGTGATGTCTCGTTCACGCATCTAATGCACGAATTAAGCTTTTAATCTACTATACTTCGATTAAGCAGCGAGAGCGTAATTTGTTTCGCCAATTAAATTTTTTGAACGTTAATATTAAAGAGCCAACATCCAATGCTCTACGTGCTTACACATCATCTCATCTCGCTGTCAAATCCAGTCAACCCCTTTTTTGTTTACACGGCTTGTGTTTTGTTAAACAAGATGCCTTTTATGTGAACTACAAAGATACGTTTAATGTTTTAGTTGTGCAAATAAAAAGAGAAAAATGTTGTGTTTTTTTCTTCGCAATTTTTGTTGATAAAAAAAGTGAGAAATAGAAAAAAATAGCTTAGCTTTTTAGCCTCTTTTTAGTCACAATTATGCGATGAAAAATGCTCCTAAAAAGTTGTTTTAACGTAAAACATATAGGTTTTGCAAATACAGAACGTTGATAAAAGAAAACCCACAAATGAGCATTTAGAGTGTAAAAAGCATAGGTTTTAGCATGTAATAGCTTAACTATTGCACCCTAATATACCATGTTTTAGCTCCTAAACTCTTATATATTAGAAGGTAAAACACAAGCTATTGCAACAAAAATCCTTATTTTTTTGCGTTTTAAGAGCTTTCTCAATAAATAATAACAAAATAAAGGCTATCATTAAAACTAAAAAAATGTTTTGCCAAAACAAAGCCCTTATTTTGATGTTTTTCTGTGCTTTTTTTAGGTTTGTGCTTTTAGTAAAAACAAACGTCTTTTTAAGGTTTAGCATTATAAATGTTTTTGTTGTTAAAACATTGTTTGCTCCATCTTAAAAAGACGTTTGCCATGAAAAACTTTACCAATAAAGTTTATTTCACAACTTTATTATTATCGGGAAATACCACCCAAGGTTGAAAGTTTTTAGCTTCTTCAAAGTCCATTAGCGCATAAGAAATAACAATAATAGTGTCGCCTATTTGCACTTTGCGTGCAGCCGCTCCGTTTAAGCACACACATCCGCTACCTCTTTTCGCCAGCAATAACATAAGTTTCAAAAACGCTCACCATTGTTATTGTCTACAATTTGCACCTTTTCTCCTGCAATAATATTAGCTCTGTCCATTAAATCTTGGTCGATTGTAATACTACCTATATAGTTTAAATTGGCATCAGTTACTTTAATGCGATGCAATTTTAGATTTAAGTACTTGAATCATCATATCTTTTTAGTCTTCTTTATACTTTATATGGTCTATTAGTCGAATGGGTGTTTTACCACAATACACCGTGATACAACCCACTATATATGGAGAATTGTTCCAATTTTCTACCTCTGTTAAGGTGTTACCGTCTACAATTTCAAAATATTCTACCGTTAAATCGTCTACAGCATTTATGGTTTTAATCACCCATTGTTTGGTTTCTTGCACCGATAGCTTATCTATTGTGTCTTTACTTGCCTTTAATGTTTTGTAAATATGTGGTGCAATGTTTCTTTCTTCGTTAGAAAGAAGCGCATTACGTGAGCTCATTGCCAACCCATTTTCTTCTCTAATAATGTCGCATTCCACAATCTCTATGGGCAAATTAAGATGCTTTACAAGTGCTTTCACTACACAAATTTGTTGCCAATCCTTTTCTCCAAAAATAAGCACGATTAGGCTTTACAATGTAAAACAAGCGCGACACCACTTGACAAACACCATTGAAATGCCCCGGACGTTTGGCACCTTCCATCACAGTAGATACGGGTGGAAATTCAAAAGAGCGTGTGTCGGGTGTAGGGATACATGTCTTTTACAGTAGGAGCAAACACATAATCGGCTCCAATAGTTTCTAATAAAGCGCAATCTTTATCGAGAGTTCTGGGATATCTTTCAAGGTCTTTGGGGTCGTTAAACTGTGTAGGATTAAGAAAAACAGAAACAATTGTAATGTCGTTTTCGGCCACTGAACGCTTTACAAGTGAGCCATGTCCTGCATGAAGGGCACCCATTGTGGGTACTAAACCAAGCTTTTTACCTTGTTTTTCGGTGTGTAAAAAGCTCGTTTTGTAAGTCGATAATCTTCTCAAAAATTTTTCATCTTTTCACTACTTAATATGCTTTTTATATCATGATAAAGCAACTGCAAAAATAACAACTTTTTTTGTTTAATAGCGCACAAAAACGAATAAAAAATAAAGAGAAAGCACCTATAAAATAGTGAATAAATAATAAAAAATAACAGCTATACCAATAAAAAAATTAGTATCTTTGCAGATAATAAAACTAAACAAATATGGCAAAGAAAGTATTATTTATCAATCAGGAGATAACGCCTTATGTACCAGAAACAGAATTGTCTTTAAAGGGACTTGAAGTGCCTAAAAAGATACAAGAAAAAGGCTTTGAAATAAGAACCTTTATGCCAAAGTAGAGGCATTATTAACGAAAGAAGAGGACAATTGCACGAAGTGATACGCCTTTCTGGAATGAACTTGATAATAGATGATACTGACCACCCTTTGATTATTAAGGTTGCTCTGATACCTCAAGCACGCGTACAGGTTTACTTTTATTGATAATGACGACTTCTTTTTGAAACGTCAGATGGCTACCGATGAAAGTGGAAACGAATATGATGATAACGGAGAACGTGCCGTGTTCTTTGCAAGAGGTGTGCTTGAAACCGTGAAAAAAACTACGTTGGACGCCCGATGTTATACATTGTAAAGGTTGGATGGCAAGCGTTATTCCGCTTTTACATCAAAACTGCTTATCGCGATGAACCTTCGTTTGCTAACACAAAAAGTGGTTACTTCTATATTTAACGATAAGTTAGAAAAAGGTTTCGGAACAAACTTTAAGAACAGTGTTGCTTATAAAGATGTAGACGAAAAGCTATTGGCAGGTTATCAAAACAATTTCGATTTTAACGAATTAAGTAAATTAGCAACTAGATTATAGTGATGGCGTAGTGGCTGCATTGCCCAACTCTAACGAAGAACTACTTGCTTATGCAACACAAAAAAACATTCCTGTTTTAAACTATTCGGGAGACGATTTTACAGCTGCTTATGCTGATTTCTATAACCAAATAGCACCAGAAGAATAAAAACTGTTTTATAAGTTTGATAGCAAAGGTCAGAAACAAAAAGCTACATAAACTTTGCTTTTTGCAAACTATTGCATATTTAATGTTATGAAAAAAACATGAAAAAAATTGGTTTTGGTTGCGCACTTGTTACCCTTGCATTGACAGCTTGTAGCGACACAACAAACGAAATAGGGACAACCATTATAAACGATTTTGATAAACTAAGCGTTAGCACCGAAACCTTTACGGTGAAGAGTCAATCGCTTAAAATAGACTCTGTTTTATCTCAATCGCCACTGAATTATCTCGGAACAGTGCAAGACCCTGAAACAAACACAGTGGTTTCTTGTGGCTTCTCTACACAATTCCACACGTTAGAAAAACTTTTTCTTTGCCCGTAGAAAGTAAAAGATATTGTAGGGAGAGATGGTGATAAATTGGTGGCAGACTCTTGTATTCTTTCGCTTATATACGAAGATTATTATGGCGATTCGCTTGCTGTGATGAAGGTAACAGCTTACGAAATGGATCGTCCGATGTTAGAAAATAGAAAAATATTATTCTAACTTTAATCCTGAAAAAGAAAAACTATTTACGCACCAATGGTTTGCAAGTGAACAAGGTTTATACGCTTGTAAACTCTTTAGAAACAGCGGCTCAGCGTGCAGCTAATGGTTATTTGCGTAGTATAGACTTTTGCTTTGAACGAACCTTATACAGCTAAAGATAACACCACTTATAGCAATTATGGTTCTTATCTCTTAAATACATATTATAAAAACAAAGAGAATTTCCGTAATACATATTCTTTTATAACAAATGTTATCCCCGGTTTCTACTTTAAACCTACTGGTGGAAAAGGTGCTATGGCTAATATTTTGTTAGCACGTTTATCTGTGTATTACAGCTATAATCATGGTGGTAAAACGCATAAAGGGGTGATGACGTTCTCTGGAACAGAAGAAGTTCTGTCGGCAACGTATGTAAATAATGATAAAACACAAATGCAAACGTTGGCTAATGACAAGTCGTGTACTTTACTTAAAAACACCTTCTGGTATTTTTTTACAGAGGTTACATTGCCTATTGAAGAAATAGTGAAAGGACACGAAAAAGACTCGATAAATAGTGCAAAAATTGCTTTTACACGTATCAATTCCACATCTTCGCCATCACAATTGTTTAGTGTTCCTCAAACAATTATGATGGTTTCAAAAGCAGAAATGAATAGTTTCTTTGAGTCGAAGAATATGGTTGATAATAGAGGGTCTTTTATTTCAACCTTCGATAAAAAGTCTTAATCAATATGTGTTTACTAATATTTTGAGTTGATTAAGCATTTATATGATTTAAAGAAAACAGGAAAGGCAACAGAAGATTGGAACAAAGTGGTTTTAATTCCTGTTACTCCACGTTATAACACAGATGCTCTTCTGGCACAAGAATATTATCTGGCGTGTTTAATAACATGTCTTTAACCAATGTAAAATTAGTGGGAGGAAGCTGAAAACACAAACGCACCAATCACTATATCTGTGGTTTATAGTAAATTTAAATAAGCTGTGGCAGATAATTATTTAGAGCGTCAGCGCGCCGAATACGAACAACGTAAGGCACAATGGTTAGCTAAAAAGAAAAATAAAAAAACAACTCGTGTTAGGCAAATAGAAAAAGCCTGAAGACGAAGTTTTATAATATATAATAAGGTTATAAGATGTTTTATATATAAAGTTCTTTTGTTCTGATGAATGAACAAGAGAACTTTTTGCTTTTTATGTGGCTTTTTATGGGTACTGGAACAACGAGTGTGGCAATAAAGAAAGATGAATATGCACATTAAATGTGCTTTTTAAGTGTGTAATAACTGCAATAAAAACGCATTACAAACGTTTAAATAAGAAAAAAAGAAATGACCAAAACAGCACCTATATATATAGCCTTAATTGTTTGTTTGTGTCTTGTTTCGTGTGGAGCAGAGGTAAACATGAAGAAAGGGGAGAAGTCTATGGCAATTAGGAGAATACTTTTCTGCAGCAGAACAGTTTAAGAAAGCTTATACAAAAACACCGAGTAAGGAGCGTGAAACGAGAGCGAAAGCGGCTATATATATGGCACATTGTTATGAAAAATCAATTTTACGCCTAAATCGATATCGGCTTTTAACAATGCATTGCGTTATGGTTTTGTGTCGAATAACGATAAATTAGCGTTAGCACTGCAACTTTTGAAAGCTGGAAACTATAAAATGGCATTAGAATATTTGGAGGTTTTGGTAGATTCTATGCCTAATAATAAGCTTGTGGCTAATGCTTTAACTTCTGCAAAGTGGGCTTTGCAACCTAAAAAAGACACCATTCATTATCAAGTAAAGCGTATGGACGTCTTTAATTCGCGAAGAGCAGACTATGCACCGATGTTAATGAATGGCGAAACTGATAAGCTATTCTTTTCGTCTACACGAAATGAAGCAACGGGAGAAGACCTAAATAATATTATAGGAACAAAGAATTCTGATATATTTGTATCAGAATTAAACGACAAAGGCAATTGAGTAAGCCTGAACCGCTACATGCTTCTCTCAATACGGTGAATGATGAAGGAGCTTGTTGCTTTTCTCCTGATAATAAAACACTTTATTTTACACAATGTGACAGACCCTTTGTTTCCTCGATATGCGCAAATTATGAGTTGTTCGCGTAGTGATGCAACATGGGGAAGCCCTTCTAATGTAGCAATCACTCGCGATTCGCTTTCTACTTATGCACATCCTGCGGTATCACCAGATGGACAATGGCTTTATTTCTCTTCGGATATGCCTGGTGGAAAAGGTGGTTTTGACCTTTGGAGAGCGCGTTTAACGTCTGCAGGTGTGAGCTTTATTGAGAATTTAGGTGAGCCAATAAATACCCAAGGCAATGAGTTTTTTCCTTGTTTTAGACCTAATGGCGACTTATATTTTGCGAGTAATGGGCATATTGGCTTAGGAGGTTTAGACCTATATGTCGCAAAAATGAACCTTAACAATAAGGTGTTTGTAGAACATTTACCTGCTCCAATGAATAGTTCGGCAGACGATTTTGGTATTACCTTTGAGGGATTGAAAAATAAAGGCTTCTTTTCGTCGAATAGAAACGATGCTCGTGGTTACGACCATATTTATAGTTTTGAACGCGAAGAAATAGTGCAAAGCATTAAAGGGTGGGTATATGAAGCCGAAGGATATGAGCTTCCAGCTGCACAAGTTAGTGTAATAGGCGATAATGGCACAAAATAAAACCGTAAACTTAAAGCTCGATGGCTCGTTTACAATTGAGGTTGAACCTAATGCTCACTATCTTTTAATGGCGAGTTGTAAAGGATTTTTAAATCATACAGAAGAGCTTTTTGTACCTAAGTTGCTACAATCTAAAGAATATGTGTTGCAGTTTCCGCTTGCATCTATTACTGCTCCAGTGTTGATAGATAATATTTTTTATGACTTTGACAAAGCTTCTCTACGTCCAGAGTCTACAAAAGCACTCGATGAATTGGTGAAGTTATTAAACGAAAATCCCAATATTACGATTGAATTAAGCTCGCATACAGATTTTAGAGGTGGGGTAGAGTATAATAAAATATTATCTCAAAAGCGTGCAGAGTCTGTTGTTAATTATCTTGTGTCTAAGGGGATTGCTTCTGAAAGACTAACTCCTGTGGGCTATGGAAAAAGATAAAGCAAAGGTAGTGCGTAAGAAATTGGCGGAGAAATATAATTGGTTAAAAAGAAAATGATGTGTTAACTGAAGAATTGATTGTTAAGTTTGATAAGGAAAAACAAGAGATTTGCAATCAATTAAACCGAAGAACTGAGTTTATAGTGCTACGTACTACTTATGGATTATTTGATGAAAAAAAGGAAATATTAAGTCGAAGAATATGCCTAAAAAAACAAACACATCTATCAAAAATGATGATGTGTTTGATATAACTTTTTAGTGAAATGTGTCTTTATTTATCAGCGAATGGCACACGATAGGTACATCCCTTGTTCTCCAATTACTACAGCCATAAGCTGTTTTTTTCCCTTAATAATAATGCCTTGTTGGCATAGCGGACACACGCTTCCTGTTATGGGTTTTACGTTCTTTTGGTGTAGCTTCTTCGCTTGTTTGTGTGGTGTTATCTTTCTTTTTAGCTCGTCTAACAATCTTTTTTTAGTCTCCTTTTTGTTGCTCATTGGGTGTTGATAAAACAACTTGACGGTTGCTATTATCGCTTAATACCTGATGAACTATTTGCATAATTTGTTGCTTTAGTTCGTTAATAAACAAGGCTGGGTCGTATTTTTTTGTTGCTCTATATCGCGTAATTTCTTTTTCCCAAATGCCCGTTAATTCGCAACTCTTTAATAGTTCTTCCTTAATAGTATCAATTAAAAGCAATGCCTGTTGGAGTTGCTAAAAATGTTGCGTCTTTCTCGTTTAATATAATTCCTTTTTAAATAAAGTTTCTATAATTCCTGCTCTTGAAGACGGTCTTCCGATGCCATTCTCTTTAAGAGCATTGCGTAAAGTTTCGTCTTCAACAAACTTACCTGCCGTTTCCATTGCTCTAGGAAGCGTTGCTTCGGTGTAATATTTAGGAGGACTTGTAACTTTTTCGCTTAAAGTTGGAGTGTGATTTCCTTGTTCTCCTTTCGTAAATGTTGGTAGTGTACGCTCTTCTGCATTAGCTTTATTCTCGTCTTCGCTTGTTGTTGAAGTGTCTTTTGCATAAATAATACGCCAACCGGGCTCAAGTATTTCCTTTCCATTTGCCTTAAATTCGCAATTATTAACTTGACCTAAAACCGTAGTCGTTGATAGTTTACAGTCTGGATAAAAAGCTCCAATGAATCGTTTGCATATCAAATCGTACATTTCGTTCCATATCGGTTAAATGTTGAGCAGGTATACCCGTTGGAATGATGGCATGGTGATCGGTAATCTTACTGTTATCAAATACCTTTTTACTCTTAATTAACCTCTTACCATTAAGAGGTTGAATGAAACTTTCATATCCCTTTAGATTTAAAAAGAATAGAGGGACACTTTGCATAGATATCTTCACTGAGGTATTGAGTGTCTACTCTTGGATATGTTGTATACTTCTTTTTCGTATAAACCTTGTATTAAATTAAGGGTTGTTTCTGCTGAATAAGAAAATTTCTTATTACATTCTACTTGTAAAGATGTAAGGTCGAAGAGTTTTGGAGGTGATTCCATACTCTTTTTTTTCTGTACATCAGTAACTGTAAATAAATGATTTTCGATGGTAGAAAAAGCCTTTTTCGCCTTCTTCTTTATTCGTAAATTTACCTGAAGTAGCTGTAAATAAAGTGTCTTTATATATAGTTGAAAGAACCCTAATAAGGCTCTGGAACGAATTGTTCTATTTCCTTTTGACGGCTAACAATTAGTGCTAATGTAGGAGTTTGCACTCTACCAATAGATAAAACCTGACTGTTTTTACCATATTTAAGTGTATAAAGACGTGTTGCATTTATGCCTAATATCCAATCACCGATAGCTCTTGAGAGTCCAGCTAAATACAATGGACGATATTCCTCTTGGTCTTTAAGCGATTGAAAGCCTTGTTTTATGGCTTCTTCTGTAAGAGATGAAATCCATAAACGTTTCACTGGACACTTTACTTGTGCTTTTTGCATCACCCAACGTTGAATAAGTTCTCCTTCTTGTCCAGCATCTCCACAGTTAATAATTGTGTCGGCATGCGTCATTAGCTTTTCTATCACAGCAAACTGCTTTTCTATTCCTTTGTCGTTAATAAGTTTTATGCCAAAACGAACAGGAATCATTGGTAAAGAAGATAAGCTCCAACGTTTCCATTGTGTAGTGTAATCGTTGGGTTCTTTAAGCGTACATAAGTGTCCGAACGTCCAAGTAACTTGATAACCGTTACCTTCCATGTAGCCATCTCTACTTTGTGTCGCGCCTATAACGTGTGCAATATCTCTTGCAACACTGGGTTTCTCTGCAATACAAACAATCATTTATTTTTATTTTATCAGTGCAAATTTACAAAAAAAGCAATTATTTAAAGTGAGAATGCCTATATATAATAGGTGAAAAAATAAACGTCTGTTTTTCTTGAAAAGACTTTTTATTTCTGAAAAACAGACGTTTAATTATTTATTGAATAGCTTAGAATTGCCACCAGCGTTTCTTCTTTATAGGTTCCGAATGCGCAGAGAGTTGTTCCTTAATAATTTGTTTATAGCTCTTTTAGTTTGAACCATTTGGTATATTAAGCCCCATTCTGGTAATCCTCCAACATTTCTATCATCTATAAAGAGATCGGCTTTTTAGCTTACGAGAATAGTTGTTATTGTTCTCTTTTTCTTCTTCGGGATAGTCTTTATTGATAGCCCAAAACTCCACACCTCTTTGTTTACACCATTCCACTGCTCTCGTCTAATAACTCACCTTCTCTTACTGTCCATAGTATTAAACGATGTTGTTCTTTTATGAGCATCTTCAGTGTTTGTATAGCAAAGGGCACTTCTTTGCCTATTTCAGGGTATCTATGTTCTACAATTGTTCCGTCAAAGTCTACTGCTATAACCATCTTTATTCGTTTATGTTTTTAAAAATTTTATTGTCAAATCTACACCTTATTGTTTAATTGAGGTGTCGTTTTTATCTCCGTAATGACTGTTTGCATAGTTTCCATAACCAGCACCATACGAGCCATAAGAGTTGTGTTTGCCGTAGTGACCATAACGTCCATACTTTCCATATTTACCATATCCATAATAGTAACTATGTTTTTCTTCGACATATCTATACCGTTTATTATCAAACTCATGTTTGGTAATTTCTTTTCAGCTGCAAGTTTATTGATAAAAATGAAGCTGTCTTTAGGAGTATAGTCGGCTCTACACACATAAACAGTTGCATCTGCTACACGTCCCTATCTGCATAGTATCGGTGACTAGGCCTATTGGTGCAGTGTCTATAATAATGTAATCGTATTCTTCTTTCAACATATTTATCACTTCATCAAGCGTGTGTCTTGCTACTAATTCAGCGGGATTAGGAGGAATTGGACCAGACATTAACAAATCTAAGTTGTTATTTACTTCTGATGAAATAATTTCCTTGTGCAGTTCTTGCTTGGTAATTGTATCTAACCCTAATAGGTTTGTTATACCATTATGATGATTATCTATTTCAAAAAGTTCTGCTAAACGAGGTTTACGAATATCTAAACCAACCAAAAATAACTTTTTATTAGAAGCGCAAAACTAACAGCTAAGTTGGCAGCGTTGAACGTTTTTACCTTCACCCGACGTGGTAGAAGTAAACATTATCACCTTTTGAGTCTCTGTAATCATAAACTGTAAGTTTGTTCTTATTGAGCGGAATATTTCCTCCATTTGGTTGTTTTTGTTCTCATGAACCACAATGTCGCCTCTTGTTTTTGCACTATCGTTGGCTACAGCCACGTCTGCAAGGATAGGAAGGCTTGTTAGTTTTTCCACATCTTTTTCTACCTTCTATCTTGTAATGAAGTAGTTGTAATAGCACAATAATACCTAAAGGAAGTGCTAAACCTATGATAATTGCAATTAACCATACCGTGTTTGGTTTTGGACTTATTTGTCCGCCAATACTTGGAGCATCAATAAGTCTACCTTTATCTGCTGTTGCTGCAAGCGAAATAGAGTTTTCTTCACGCTTTTGAAGGAGCATTAAATAAAGACCAGATTTAACATCTTGTTGTCTTCCTATCTGCGTCATGATGCGTTCTTGTTCAGGACTTGAGCTTATCTGTCCTTGATATTTGCCAAACTGAGACGCTATACTGTTTCTTTGGATATCAAGACTTTTACGTGCTTGGCTCATTGCACGACGAATACTACTTGTGAGTTCGTCGAGTTGAGTAGTAAGAGTTGTTACAACAGGGCTTGTTTCCGATGCGCTATTTAAGCGTCGGTTACGTTCTAACACCAATTCGTTATATTTGTTAATCAGCTCTGTTGCACTTTGGTCGCTTAATCCTACATTCGAAGGAAGTGTTTGATATTTGTTTCCACTTTGGTTCATGTAGTCGCTAATGCTATTTAATAATGCCACTTGTGTATTTGCTTCGTGCAGTTTTTGGTCGTATACATTGGCATTATCCATAGCTTGTCCAGCGTTAGTTTCTACTTGAATAATGTTGTTTCTACGCTTAAATGACTCTAAAGCCCCTTCTGTTGCACCTAATTCTGCATTGATTTTTTCGAGACGACTATTGATAAATTCCTCCGTACGGCGTGCTATTTCGTTTTTATCATCATTGGCTTGACGATTATAAACCACCACTAATTGGCGTAAATAGTCTTGCGCACGTTGTGGAATTTGGTCGTTAAGACTTATCATTGCAATAGTGGTTGTTTCAGGATTAGGTGTTATTGAAAGTGCGCCAGCATAATTATAAGCTAATGAAGAAGGCGATTGTATGCTTACCAATTCGGTTTCTCCATCTTCTAAAGAGTATATACCATTAGGAGAAAAAGTTAATACACCTGCTCGAGTATTTATGTTTTCGGGCAATTTAGCTATTGTTTTATTTATTTCAAAGGGACCTGTTTCCTTGTTATCGCTAACAGGTAGCGTGTAAGAACCTGTGATGTGATAAGAATTACCCTCGCGTGTTATCTGTAAATTGATAGGACTTTCGAGACGGTCTAAACTGGCTGGGTCGATGTCTACACTAACAGGTTGAGTGGTATAATACATTTTGTTTTGTATTCTACCCTTAGAGAAATATTGTGTATAGAGCTTTAAATCTCTGATAACCTCTGCTGCTAAATCGTGAGAATTGATAATTTCTATCTCGTTACGAAGTCCTGTTGAGTTACTAATAGTTCCTGTTATTGCTGATGTTTGTAAAAGTGTTTGTGGTTCTGCGAGTGCGTTCTTCTTCCTTAACCTGCATCTTTGCAGACACATTATATATAGGAGTTGTGTAGCGTAGGAAAGTAAACGCTACTAAAAGGCAAAGGATAACAGACACGATAAACCATTGCCAATTAAGATAAATAGAAGTGTAGAGTTCCTTTACGTCGAATATAGGAAGGGCACTTTCTTCTTTCTTCTTCAAATAAGTGATTTTCTTTCATGTTTTGTGTTCTCTTATTTTTAATAACTATTAGCTAAACTATTTCTATTTATTTGTTTTTAATGATATTCATTAAATATTTACCATATTGGTTTTTAGCCATTGGCTGTGCAAGTTCCATCACTTGTTGTGGTGTAATCCAACCATTGTCTAATGCAATCTCTTCTAAACAAGCTATTTTAAGCCCTTGTCTCTTCTCAATAGTTTGTATAAAAAGTGCTTGCTTCATATAAACTTTTCGTGCGTTCCCGTGTCTAACCAAGCAAAACCTCTTTGTAGTGTTTGCACTTTTAACGCTTGTTGTGCTAAAAAGTTTGGTTTACCGATGTAATTTCTAATTCTCCTCGTGCGCTTGGTTGAATGTTTTTGAGCCACTTGAACCACACTGTTTGGATAGAAATATAAACCTACTACGGCGTAATTGCTTTTAGGATTAGCGGGTTTTTCTTCAATACTTATGCAGTTGTTGTTATCGTCAAACTCTGCTACCCCATAGCGTTCTGGGTCGTTTACATAATAACCAAAAACAGTGGCTTTTTGGTTTTTGTTCAGCTTCTGCCACGCTTTGTTTGAGCATACCCGTAAATCCAGAGCCATAAAAAAATGTTATCTCCCAACACAAGGCATACACTATCGTTCTTTATAAAGTCTTTTCCTATGATAAAAGCTTGAGCTAATCCATCGGGAGAAGGTTGTTCTGCATAGCTTAAAGAAATGCCCCATGAGCTCCCATCGCCGAGCAAACGTTGGAAAGAAGGTAAGTCATCAGGGAGTAGAAATAACAAGAATTTCTTTAATGCCAGCAAGCATTAACACCGATAAGGGATAATAAATCATGGGTTTATCATAAATAGGCATGAGCTGTTTGCTAATGCCTTTTGTTATGGGATACAGTCTTGTTCCCGACCCACCTGCTAATATAATTCCTTTCATTGTATGGAATATTGATATAATAACTAATTCTTTTTAAGGCTAATGAAAAGCATATTGAAAGGTTGTAACACCCTTCTTTATACACGATTGGCAAAAGTTACAAAAAAATAAACCGAAACTATATAATAATGTTAGATAAAAAGTTGTAGAAAGAACAAAGATAATGTTTTATGTTGCGAGAAAAAAAGAGAAGAAGATGAAAAGACGCTTAACGAAAACGAAAGAAAAAGCGTTTTTAAGAAATAAACGTGTTATAAATAAGATAGGGAAATAAAGGTCTTGTTTATTTTTTTCTTAATAAACGTAAAAAAATAAAGGCTAATAAAAAGGAAATGCAGATGCGAATTTTGTAGAAACAAAGAGTAGAACAAAGAGGTATTACAGCATGTAAAGAGAAACGGAAAAATGAACAAATTACACTTGAAAAACGGCTAACTAAAATGTTTGTTTTAGCAAAAATAGCTTAGCTTTTGCATTGTTTTAAAGCGTAAAAAAGAGTAAAAAAATAAGTAGAAAAATAAGCATATAAATGTAAAACATATAGGTTTTTGTAAATCTATAACACGTTTTTGAAAAACAAAAATATAAGTAAAAAGGCTTGCAATAGCTTAGGGTTTTAGGACGCAATACATAAGCTATTGAGAGCTAAAACCTTATGTTTTGTGTGCTAAAAAGATAAGCTATTGCATGGTAAAAACCTAAGCTATTAAGAGGTGAAATGTTGTTCGTTGTTTTTACACTTGATTATCAGTGAGTTATAAATCAATGCGTAAATGCAATGTTTTTACCCTTTTCATTTCTATTGTTTTTAAGCATAGAAGAAGAATTGTGTTGAAAAAGAACGAAAAAAATACGATGATAAAAAAACGGAAAAAAACGAACAATTTTTGAGTGAAAAATATTTGTTTCTTTGGTTAGGGTTTTCTTGTTGCTTTCTTTCTCTCTTTATAATGTTTATTCTTTTTGATTGTTATTGTTAAAAAAAGAGAAAAAAATAAACAAATGATTTTTATGTAAAAAATGTTCTCAAAAACAAAAACGAGGGTTGTATATTGCATTTTATGCTATCTTAAAAACAAAAAAACAAGGCATAATCTTAAACCCTATAAATAATTATACGAAAAACAAAACAGTAAAGGCGAAAAAAATGCTTTTATGTAAAATATATATCACTTAAATGAATAAGGTGGTTTTATAAATTTTGATAATTGCATATTTTGTTGTAAATTTGCAGATAACTAATTTTTAGTGGCATAAATATTTAATTAAAAACGAAATGGGAATTATTTCACGACTATTTGGAAAGACAGAAAATAAAGCAAAAAAACAGGCGGAATGGAAGACTTTATGACGCTTGTTCGTGTTTATTTTCAAGCGTCTATTGCAGCAAATATAGGTATTACCAATTTGGCAATGCTCCCCTGATTTACGCACCTTTAAAACAACTCTTAAAGTTCCAACGTTAGGAAATAAACTTGGAATGGGTGAAAAACACATTGTAAACGAATGATGCAAGAACTTTATTCGTTAGACGATGAATTCTTTAAAGAAATAGATAAGAGCATTAAGAAAAAACTGTCATAAAAATTCAAGATGTACAAACTTATCTTATTCAGTTTCAAAAACTTTTGTCAAGACTTGCTCATGTTAGTGGGAAATGTGATGAAGTTTAAACTACGTTTGCCCTCTTTCTTTAAAGGAATGATTAAAAACAATGACTGTTAAAACGGTAAACGATATTTTTACAAAGAATGATTTTTTTCTGACCCGGGAGCAATGAAAGTGGTGTTAGGAATACGCCAATATCAAAAAGCGTTTGAGGCTCTCTCAAGATTGGATATCTAACTTTGTGTATCATGTAGTGATGCTTGCAAAGAAAGAACCTAAACCATCTAACGAGGGAACAAACAAGTAGGTAAATTTAAATAATTTATTTGTCGTTATCGTATATTTGCGCTACTTTTGCGAATGAAAGTGGGTTCCTCACTTATAACGATGTGTTGTTTTAACACAAACAAGTGAGCAGAGAAACCTTAAAAACATATTTTAGGTATAATAAATGCTAAAACATAATGAGCAATAACGAAAAAGCTTTTAATGCAATTTTCTGCCCGTATTCAGCAACTTATATTGCAATATAAGGATATAAAAAGCGAAAATGCTGAATTATATGGCATCATTTCCGACTTGGAACAAAAGATTGAACGCCTTGAAAGCAAAACTGTCGCAAGCTCAAAATGATTTCGATAGCTTGAAAAATGGCTAAAAATGTTGCATGTTACCGACGAAGATGTTGAGGCTACACAGAAGAAGATTGCAAAGCTCATTAGAGACGTTAATAAATGTATTACGCTATTAAGTGAGAAATAATAGAATAAATGGAAGAGCAAAAACTGAACAAAGAAGGATAAATTTGCGCGTATATGATAGAGATATGGCTGTAAATGTAAACGTAGAAGACGAAATATATTATCGTGAGCTGCAGAAACTTATTACAGAAACCATAAACTCTTATGCTAATGTTTACCAAAACAAAAAGCAAAAGAAGACCTCTTATATATGACATTTGTTAGATATTGGGTTGCGATACGAACAAGATACACAACGTTCAGATAAAGCAAGTTTCGAGCAAATGCTTAATAAATTAACTTCGCAAATAGAAGAGTCGTTAAGCGAAAAATAGGTAAATTGACAATAATGATTATGTCTTATACATTATTATATATAAGGAATAATACAAAAAAACGTGTGAATAATAGATATACTAAAACATTGTAAAACAAACAAAAAATATAAGTAAATGATTGTAACATTGATTGTTTCTGTAATCATGCTCCTTATCGGTGGTGGAGCGGGATATGTTCTTTTTCGTTATGTAATGAAAGGAACTTATAACGAAATGCTTGCCACTGCTAATAAAGATGCAGAGGTTATTAAAGAAAAACTATTAGAAATAAAAGAAAAGTTCTTAAATAAAAAGGCTGAATTAGAGCGCGAAGTGCAACAACGCAACCAAAAAAATACAGCAAAGTGAAAACCGTTTAAAAGCAAAGAGAGCTTTCTTTTAAACCAACGTCAAGAGGAATTAGGACGTAAAAAAACAAGACGTTGAACAAGAACAAGTGCGTATTGAAAACGAAAGAAAGATGCTTTCAAAACTAAACAACACGAGCTTGATAAAATGCAAACACAAGAGCGTGCAAAGTTAGAAGAGCTTTCTGGACTCAGTGCAGATGAGGGCTAAAGAACGTTTTAATAGAAAGTTTGAAGGACGAAGCTAAAAACAAATGCAGCTGGATACATTAACGAAATAATGGACGAAGCACGCTTAAATGCAAATGCACAAGCAAAGAAAAATCGTTATTCAAACTATTCAACGTGTCGCAACAGAAACAGCTATTGAAAAACTCTGTGAGCGTGTTTCATATTGAAAACGACGAGATTAAAGGACGTATTATTGGTCGTGAAGGACGTAATATACGTGCTCTTGAAGCAGCAACTGGTGTGGAGATTGTGGTAGATGATACTCCCGAAGCAATTGTTATCTCTGCTTTCGACCCCGTAAGACGCGAGATTTGTCGTCTTGCACTTCATCAATTGGTGGCAGATGGACGTATTCATCCTGCTCGAATAGAAGAAGTTGTTGCTAAAGTTAAGAAGCAATTAGAAAACGAAATCATAGAAACTGGTAAACGAACAGTTATCGATTTGGGTATTCATGGTTTGCATCCAGAGCTTGTTCGCATAGTGGGTAAGATGAAATATCGCTCTTCTTATGGTCAAAACTTATTGCAACACTCTCGTGAAACAGCTAATCTTTGTGCCGTAATGGCATCAGAATTAGGATTAAACCCTAAGAAAGCAAAACGTGCAGGCTTGTTACATGACATCGGAAAAAGTGCCCGATGAAGAGTCAGAACTACCTCATGCACTCTACGGAGCTAAGCTTGCAGAGCGTTATAAAGAAAAGGCTGATATATGTAATGCCATCGGTGCGCACCATGATGAGATAGAAATGAACACTCTTTTAGCACCTATTGTGCAAGTATGTGATGCTATTTCAGGTGCAAGACCTGGTGCAAGACGTGAAATAGTTGAGGCTTATATCAAACGTTTGAATGACCTTTGAAGCAATAGCGATGAGCTATCCCGGCGTAACTAAGACTTATGCCATTCAAGCAGGTCGTGAATTACGCGTTATTGTAGGAGCTGATAAGATGGATGATGCAGAGAGTGAGAAGCTAGGTGCTGAGATTGCAGAGAAAAAATACAGAATGAAATGACGTATCCGGGACAAGTTAAAAATAACAGTAATACGTGAAACTCGTTCGGTTGCTTATGCTAAATAAAACCTTATTGGTTAATAACTTTATACGTAAAAAGACCTTCACAACAAACGTGAAGGTCTTTTTGTGCATAATAAATCACTTTTATAAAGCAAAGAAAAAAAGTCCTTACACACTTGATGATGAGTGGTAAGGACTTTAATATGTAAATAAATGTGTTATTTATTGTTCGTTTTCGGTAGAACTGTCAGCAACTCTAAGAATAATGCTTGTTGCTCCAATGGTAAATAAGCTACCTTCTTGTAACACTCTACGTTCTTTTTCGCCTAAAATCTCATTATCTACGAACGTACCAGTGTAGCTTGGACCATCTTTTAAAGTGTATTTTAAGTTGCCTTTCTTATCTTTGCTCACCGTAATAACACAGTGATTCATGTCGATACTTGGGTCGTTTGTTTCGATAGGACAAGTGATACCACTATTCTTCATGTATCTTCCTATCACATTATCTCCCATTTGAAGAGGAATAACCTGCTTATAATGGAACACATTTTCTATCACTACAATTGAACCTGCTCCTTTTTCGTTGGCATTTTCATTAAGAACTTCCTCCTTTTGAGTGCTTTTTAATTGCGAAGTACCCTAAACGAATACCAAATTCTTTTACCACAGTCGGGACAAGAAAAGATAAGCGATTGCCCTGCTTTATATTTCGTTTCGTCGAATGTAATATAGTTATCACACTTAGGACATCTGGCTCTTTTCATGACATTTTGTTTATTTTTGTTACCCAACAACCCGCAAATTCAGGCTCATTATTTAGTTCATTCATCGTTTTTGAGCCTCTTTTTCGGTTTCATAGGCACCATATACCACTTTTAAGATGTTTGCCACTTTGAGCTATAGACACCTCTTTGTAGCCTTTATTGTGTAGAGATTGCACATAAATTTCAGCGTTCTTACGTGTTATTCTGCTAGCTAAAAACCACGCAATAAACATCTTCAGAAGTTATTTTTCTATGTGTTTATTGTTTGTAACACTATCTTTTGCGACTACAACGCTATCTTTCTTTTGCGCTTTTATAGCCTCTTTAAAAAGTAGATGCACCACTTTTTTTCGTTGATAACATCTTTAGGATACAAACGATATAATAAGTCTGTATTGATATTACTCTTGATAAATACGCTTTGAGAAGTGCTCGATGGAGTAGGGAATAAGCATGAAAACAATAAACTGATGATAACAGCTGCAACATTTCTAAGCATATTTACCGACAGCGTAATTTGCTTTTCTGTTGATTGTTTCGTGTTGATTTCTTCGTTATTGGTGAAAAAAACTCTTCTAATGAAGAAGGGTTTTCAACAGCCAACTCTTCTGTTTTTCGTCTGATATAGGCGTTACATTTAGTTGAACAACAGCCGTATTACTATTAACCGAAGTAGTGTTTAGAGGTTCAAACTCGAACGATGAAAGCCCATAAAGCGATGGAGTGAGAATGCCAGCCTCACATGGTGAGAAGTGAAGGCTACCATTATCCAATCTCGAAAGCGTGCCAATGTCGTTTTAATTCGTATTCTCCTTCGTTTTTCAAGTATTTGCTTTAGTTCTTCCACCTCTGCTCCAATGCGTTTCATAGCCTCAGGGTAGCTCATGTCATAAAGCTCCGATATACGATTGAACTAACAAATAATCGTTCATTGTTAGTTGCGGGTTAAAGCCCAAAGTTCTATATGGTGGTAAGAACATTTGGTCTTTTTTCGTCGTATCGTGCCTCAACATGATGAACCATAAATCCACTCAAGTTAGGAATAATGACACAATCATTATTCAGCAATAGTATTTCTATATGTCTTTCTAAGGTAATCACAAGTGATATAGTTCTTCTTTTATTATCTTATCAATAGCACCTTTATGCGCCTTGTTTTTGTTTTATTCGTCTCTTGTTACAGAGTATGAATATTTATGGAACACAAAAATAGGAATTACGCAACAAGCAACCATACCCATCATTACAAGAAGTATGAGTGTAGCATTATGGAAAAACAGATTAACATAATCGTTTGTTGTGTCTGGAGTTCTTACAATTCCAATTAAATCTCTTATGGCTTTATAGGCAAACATACCGGGAACCATTGGCAATAGAGCAGGGAATGCAAATCCTTCGGCAGGATAATGAATTTTCATAGCTGCTGGAATAGCCAATAAACCAATAACTAATCCTGCGATACTTGATGCCGTTACTTGGTCGAGCATAATGCTTTGATGATGCATTAAGAAATATCTTGTGCCGTGACCAGCGCATGCTAAGAGTGCAGAAACTAAGAGAGCTTTGCGTGGAGGATTAGAGATGATAGCGAAACCAAGACCTGCTATAATTGCAAACAAGCCGTCTTTAATGGCAGCTAACATCACATTAGGATAAGAAACCTTTGTTACAGTGAGTGGATTAACATCTAATAAGATAACCGTAAATGTAAGTCCAACGGCAATACAAACCACCAACATAAATGCTTTAGCTAAGCGTGCGATGCCATTTATCACATGATGGTCAATCATATCCATTACCCCATTGATGATAGGAACACCGGAACGAGATACAACATAGAAGTACCCATCGACATATCTTCTGTTCCTCCATGGAAAAATAAGAAGTCTGTTGCACCAATCATGGTAGAAACAAACGAACAAATGGTAAACACTGAAAGTATATGCCATTTGCGTTTAAGTAGCTCTTGACGAATAAAGAAGCTCACAAATGTAGCAATCCATACCAAAAGCAATTGAGGTATAGTTTCCATCAAACAAACGACAGAAGGCTGCATTAGCAAAGGCTACAAGGATAAGAACAGTCCATCTGCTTTCTCGGGGTTCCAGTTCTAATATCTTCAAACTTTTCCCATAATTGTTCAAGAGAATAGTTTTTATCTGCAGCAGTCCAAGATAAATGAGACAACTTCATATTGATATTAAAGTTTAAACCCATTTCTGGAATCTTCTTAACATAAGTGTAAGAGTGTTCACGGTTTTCGTTATGCAGTGTAACACTTATGGCATTGAGGTAGCATAATCATGTTACACCAATAGCCAAACGACTTTGCTATACGTTTAGTACAATGATGCATACGAGATGTTTAGTGCGCCTACGAGCTCTAAAGTTGCGGCATATTCTGCCAAGAAAATAGCTTTTTCTTTGAGGTCTTGGTGAACGTTTTGCTCTTGCATGTTTTATTCTTTCGTTTTTTAATGGTTTGTATTGGCTTGCAAAAGTACAAAAATAATGTTGAAAAAAGGGTGTTTTGTTGTTATTTTTCTATGCTTTTATTGATAAAAGAAAAGTGGACTTTTAATGTTGTTTATTGTTTTTAGGAGGCATAGCCTTTGGTGTTGTGTGGTAAAAAACAAAGGCTTCTGAGTGTTGAAAAACTACTTAAAAAGCGAAAAAGATGCCGTTATTACTGTTTTTATGTGTGTTTTTTTAAGGACGGAAAGACCGCTTTTTAGTGCCATGTATATATAAAAAAAGTGAGAAATAGAGAAAAAGCTAAGCTTTTTGCAACTTTTTAAACTGGTGTTGCAAAGAAAATAAGGGCTTATTTTTCTACTTAAAAGCTAAAACCTATATGTTTTGCATTTCTATAATGACACTTTTAAAAATAAAAAAATAAGTGTTTGTGGACTAAAAAGCTTGTCTTTTTAGGCTCTAATATATAGTGTTTTTACAGCCTAAACTCTTATGTTTTTACCCCTCTAATAGCTTATCTTTTGTAGCGTAAAAACCTAAGCTTTTTGCACGCTTTTTGGCTAAAAATGGCTTTTAAATAGCTTTTTTTGTGTATAAACAACACGAAAACTCTTTTATTTGAAGAGAGCATTAACCAAGTGAAAAAGTAGCGATTTTTGCGCCTATTTTTCCTTTTTCTCTCTTGGTTTAAAAAGCTGTAAAAATAAATTCTATATGCTTTTTAAAGCCTAAATATTTTCTTTGTTTATTTTATGTGTAAACCCATAATTGTAAAGCTATAAACTTATTTATTATAAAAAAAGATATTGACTGTTTTACTTTCTTGATAGATACGTTATGATTAAGGTTCTTTTTATAGAGAGTTTTTAGCTTGGTTAATTTGAAAAATGAGGGTGAACTGACAAAAACACGGCACCATTTTATTGTTTTTGTTGCATTGTGTATTGTAGCAAGCAAACCACAAAGGTTTTATAAAATGCTTTTAAAGAGTGAATGTCTTGTTAGTTTACTTGTAAAAAGACGAAGACGTGTGTTTTATTTTCATGAAAATAACCAATGAAAAATAGTTTGACTGATAAATAAAAAAAGCGGTAGAAAATGTTTGTTATAAACACTCTTTACAAAACATATTTATAAAGAAATAAGGTGTAAAAGCACCTTTATGCGCATTTACACCTTATTATATATAATTAAGTAGAATGGGTCTTTATAGCCAAATATGTCCCGATTCAACCTCTCCTTGAGTGTAGAAAAGTGTTTGATAGTCGGTTAATCGCTTCTGTCCACGATAAGCCAAATGCCTTCATAATAGACTGAATAAAGCGATTACTGTTAGCACTTAAACTGTTTTCCGCAATCGTTTTTGTGTCTGTAGTCTCCTCGAGTTCTTCAATATATTCCTCTCTATTAGCGTAAGTCACTACTGGAATACTAAATGTAATGTCTACATCTGAAGCAGCAAGAAGTGCTTTTGAAGGCGCAAAGAACGGACTAAAATCGCCTGTTTGCGCATCTTTCTTGCCTTTATGAGCATGAACTAAGGTTATTTTAAGATTAAAAGTAACACGATTTTGCATAAATCTTAAAACACCTTTGAAGCCCATTGGGTTTGTAATGCCTGTGAGTTTAGCTTCGCCACTGTGATAGGTTTTGTTCCAAGGAGTGGTGTCTGCATACTTATATTCCATCAAATCGTTTATAGAGTTCTTAGTTGTTAAAGGTTTACCCGTGAACATATCAGAAGCATTCTCTATGGTAAAGAAATGTTGATGTTGCGCATCTGCACCGTTGTCTATAAACTGTTGATTGATAACTTCTCCTTTGTCGTTGTAGTATTTTATAAACATAAGATACACAGGAGCAGGGGTTTGGAGCGTCTTCAGTTCCATAATCTTGCAGCTTCTATCGTGTAGAATTTAGCCTGACTACCTTCTGCTAAAGTCCAACCCTTTTGCTTATCGTAGTTATAAGTTACGGTTTGTATACGTCGCATATACTTCGCTTTGCTTTCAGGGTTTTGATGTGTGCCACCTGAGTTTGCACTTTTGTCCACGAACCATGCATGTGACATTCTACTAACTCTACAGAAACCTTCGCTGGCATATCTTCTTCTTCCTCCGATTTGTTAGCGTTTGAAGCTCCATTGGTTTGCTCTTGCGCGGTTTTAGTTGGCATTTGGTCGTCAATATCTTTGCAACAAGCAGTAAATAGGGTTGCAAACACACCTAAAAATTCTAACCAACGAACTGGGTTTAATACATTTTTCATTGTTTTTCTGAGTTTTTAAAGAATAATTGAGTAATAAAAAAAGCGTTATAATATAGTTTTTGTTTATTTCACTTCGATAGGAATATTCACCTGAACGTCCCATGTTCCTGTTTGAATCATTAAAGGAGAAGGGTGGTAAAAAGGCGAGAACGACTGCGTGCGAGGGTCTTTTTTGCCGATATATCCATGAAATAACTCCACTCTAAGCGTGTAATCGGCATTAGGAATTAAAAAATCTTATTATTCCATTAAGCCCTATTGGATTGGTAGAACCTATAAAACTACCGTCTTTTAAATCGGTGTCTGCATAGAGATAGTCTATTAAGTTCTCAGCTTTTAAAGTAGCCTTTTCCTCTCCATTGACCATCACTTTCGAGTTTCTTGGTAAGCGAAAGAAATGTTGATGAATAGCATCTTGCCCGTTAGCGAGGAACTGATAGTTCATTAACTCTCCTTTGTTGTTATAATATTTTATAGCAAGTGTGTACACAGGAGCTGTGAGTTGCTTGTTATCAACGGTGCTTTGTTTGGTAGAAGATACCACAAACTTGCTTGCACTATTAGGAGATGTAACCCAACCTTTACCTGTTTGTGTTTCGTAAGATATGGTTTGAGTGTTTTGTTTCTCATTATTTGCACTGGTATTGCTCACCACTAATTTTCCTGTTTTTGACAGTTCTTCCCACGATTGTGCAGTGTTTACTTCTGTAAGTACTAACTCTATGCGTGCAGGGTCTTCGTGAAGTTTGTTCTTAGTCTCGTCTACTGCCTCGTCGGGCTTGGTGTTACAAGCTACAACTGTTAGTGCAATTGCTACCGATGTGGCATGTTTTGCCATTGTAGAAAATACATTTTTCTCATTGTTCTTTTTTTATTTAATGTTGTTTTTATCGAGATGTTTTGATTAAAAATACCAACTTAAGGTGCATCTAATATCACGTCCCATGTCGTGAGCGTAATACCTTGAGCGGTTAGTATATTCTTTATATTCTTTATTTAAAAGGTTGTCTGCGGCTAAAACAAAACGTAGTTTCTGTGTTGTACCTATTTTATATTCGGCTCCACATTCACCTCCAAACAGATGATAAGCAGGAGGTGTAAAGCTAATAAGGTCGCTTTCTGGGTTAAAGCGGTTTTGTTTAGCTACAAAACGGTGCTTCGCTTGAATCCATAAAGAGGCTTTTCCTACCTTAATGTTATGCCATGTAGGTTGTGATCGATGCGTGTTGAAGGAATATAAGGCAAATAATTGTGAGTGTGTTGCTCGTTTGCTTTGATGAAAGAGGTGAGCAAATGATACTCAATATTTGCTGTTGGTTTTAGTGTTAGGGTCGACATCTATACCTCTAAAAAGCATTTGTTTGCTTATAACGAAAGAGAGGATAGGCTCCAGAAATAACAGTTATGAGTTGATGGCTTGGCTCATCGTATATATACCATTTATCCATTGTAAATAAGCATCAACTTTTTAAGTTGATAACGTTATTTTTATAGGTGGCAGAGGTTATCCATTTAGTGCTTTGTTCAGAACGCATTGAGTCGTTACCAATGGTAAAACATTCCCGACCCCAACTCGCTTCCGTTGCTATATAGCTCTGTAAACATGAGGGTGCACGCCATGCTAATCCAAGGTTGAAGTTAAGCTCCAGTGAGCAGAAGGCGTGTAATGAACACCCTAAATTATAAGATAAATTGCTAAAAGAGTGGCTCTTTCCGTATGGTTTCGATGTGTAATCGTAGCCTCTGGCTTGTGTTTCTTGATTGTCGAAACGAACTCCTAATTCTGCATTCCATTGCTTATACATGTATTTTTGTATGAAATAAGCGCCAAAATCATACTCCCGTGTAGTTGGGAATGATAGGAACAATGCCTGTACCTGCTTGATTTTTATTTCTAATATGCAGATAAGAAGCACCTAATTCGGTGTTCCAACGGTTGTAAGTCTTATCCCATTTAAGTAGATGTTGAAACGAATTGAGGTGCATACTCACAACTGGAATAGACGAAGGTCCTGCTCTTCGCATTCTGTTTTTCTTCTCTATTGTCGCTTTGAAAAAGCAGCTTGATAAAAAAATAATTTCCCAACTTTCCACCATCAAAATACACTTTTCCAATGGCAGTGTGATGGTTTACATCATGAAAAAGGATAAGTGATGGTGCGATAAAAAGGCGTTACATACACAGGTTTACCTAAGGTTATACGCTCTTGAAGCAACTCTTCGCTACCCATTTGAGAGCTAAATAGCACGCCTTCTTTTCGATGATAGAAACTATAAAAACCTTCTATTTTAAAAAATTACTATGCTTATATCCAATGGTTGTAGATACATTGTTTTCTCTATAACCCGTGTTATTAAGAAGATAATTAGCAGTTTTTGCATCGCCAGAATTGATGTAAGTGCCTTGTAAACGCCAAGCAATATCGCGTAAGAAAGGTGCTGTTCCTTCTATTGTTGCCACCATATTATAACGCTTTCCATTAGTTCCATAAAGCGTAGAGATGCTTCCTGACGATTTAGTTTCTTGGTAAGGAAGTGCTTTTTGCTCCATAACAACAATGCCACCGAGTGCTTCTGAACCATAACGAACACTCTCTGCTCCTTTAATCACTTTTGATAGTAGCACTTGCATTCTTATCTATTTCGGGTGAATGGTCAAGCCCCCACTGTTGTCCAGTTTGTCTTGCACCGTTATTAACCATAAGTATTCTGTTTCCATACATACCTTGTATAACGGGTTTAGCTGTGCTTGTACCTGTTTGAATAGAGCTAACACCACTCACTTGTTCAAGTAATGAAGCCAAAGATTTGCCCATATAGCTTTCAATGTCTTTGCTGTTTTAATTGTGACGAAACAGCATTTACACTCACATTGTTCTTTATTCCACGCACAACCACTTCTTTTTAGTTGCTTTGTTTCGAGCTTCATTTGCACTACATATATTCCGTTTTCTTGTTGAATGTCTTGTAAATGCAATTGTAATGTTTTTGTATCCTATACTTTTTTAATCGTAATAATATCGTTCTTTTTAAGCGAGTTTGGTAACGTTATTATTCCATACTTATTGGTTATGTGTGTGTGATTTAAGTCTATAACACTCACATCTTTCACTGCAGATAACGTTTCTTCGTCGATAAATCGAAGAGTTATTTCGTTGTTATTAGAACCATTTTGTGCTGTTTGTGCATAGCCTATTGCTATAAAAACACCACATAGCAAAGCATACAAAGCAAGCGTAATTTTTCTTGTTTGTGTCATTTTCTTGTATAAATTAAATGAGTTTCTTTTCAAAGAACACTATAAAATGTTTTATAAAACACTTTAAATGCCTTAAAAAGAGCAGAAATAAGACTTTTATTTGCGTTATGTAAAAAACATATTAAGCACTCGTTATGCGTTATTAGTTCTCCTTTTTAGTAGATAAAAGGGTATAATAGCGTATAAAGAGCCTTTAAAAAGCCTTTCTGAACATATATAATAAGATGTGTTTTCTAAACAAATGCTTAGAAAAGAGGGGGAGAGTTAGCCTTTATAGATAATATAAAGTGGTAAACAAGTTGCTCACTAAACGATAAGAGCTTTACTATAATGCTGTTTTTGTGTAAGAAAATAAGTGATAGTTTTAACAGCATCAGCCTTTTTGAAACACAAAATCGCACACATAACAAGACGCTTTAACGCTTGCATGACTATGCGATTGTTCCGTAGAATTGGTGTGATTATGGCCATGTTCATAGTGAACGTGAATGGTTTTTACACTCAACATCAGCGTAAATGTTAGTAATAACACCCACGCATAGAAACGTTTTTATGTTGTTAGTGGCTTTCATTAACGATTACTATGGAGCTATTTTTATTTCTTAAAAAGGGATATTGCCATATCGCATCCCACCTTTGCAAAGGTATATGATATTTCTTTATAATGAATTGTTGTAGCAAATAAATTAGGAATTTTTAGAGAATAAGCTTTTTCTTTTTGTGTTGATTTATAGTAGAAACCCTTTTTGTTAATGGGTTTATACTATGAAATCAAGACTTTTTCCACTAGTTAATAAGCTCTTCACAGTCGCTCAATGCTTCTTGTTCTTCTACTTCATAATTGTCTAAAAGAACCTTTTTGCATATCTTCAAGCGTAAACTCTTTTCCGTGAATTTCTTTCCAAATGAGTGCAGACGATTCGTTAAAAATTAACGATATTACTAAAAATCTACATTCTCTTTTCCTACTAAAATGAGGATATATTCGCCACATACTTCTTCTAATACAAGACCTTCTTTTAAGCGCATAATGATATTATTTAATGTTTAGATATGATTACTGAGATTGTTTTTAAGCACAGTTTTCTATATAAAAAGAGTAATATTCGTCTCATAAAAAAACAAGCGCATCCAGAGAAAAGAATACACTTTCCACTTTAAATCTGTTGTTTTATCCAATGTGTTTCTGCCTTTTCTGTAAAACGCAACAGCAGTTGCTTTAACATCACTCTTCGTACAATATTCGCAAGCAAAGTTGCCATCACCTCTTAAAGTGAGGTTTTCTCCATCAATTTTTATAATTCGATGGAAGCACATAATAGCCTTGTGGAAGCAGAGCAAACACAACATCTCCCACTTTAAAGGTAGTAGGTTTCGTTAAAACACCTCTGTCTCTTCCGTCTTCAAGGAAAGGTCTCATGCTTATACCTCTTAGCTTTAATGTGATAGAATAGCCCTTATTGAGCTTATCAAGCATTAAAGGCATCATGTCGGCATAAGTTATTGAGCCTTTTGTTATTGAGCTATTGTTTGATGACATATAAGTGCTGCTTCTTTATTGGGTAAACAATGTAAATGATAATGAGGAACTCTTTTCAGAATATTTATAGCTATTTTGTGCGATTCTGTGTAGATAAAAGAATCCCATTTCATTGTAGATAGCGAAGGAAGAAGCGATGCTATGTTTGCTATAAGTGGTTTTTCTTCTACTTCGTTGTGGTCGTCTCTAACAATACGAGTTATTGCTCCTAACTTAACCTTTATGTTTCTATAACATGTTGTCTTACCACTCCAAGGAGAACCATATAGCCATACCTCGTTATTAACAAGGCGAATAATAGGACTATCGTCGTTAACAAGGTCGCAATTAGCTATGTATCAGAGCCCACGAACTCACTTGTGTACTCTTTCCTGTTCCGCTTTTTGCAATAAAAGCATAAGCCTTATTGTTGTAACGAACCACCGATGCGTGTATAAGTGCCGTTTGGTGAGCTGCTCCCGATAAAGAAAAAGCCATTAAAAAGCGTATTATTTATTCCGTAACATCTGCTGTTGTGGTCGTTCATTAGCACACACTCGTAGTTTGTAAAAAGTGCTATTGCTGTATAAATAAGCACAATCTTCGTCTTTATAATTTTTGATTATTATTTTATAACTACCGTCTGACGCTTGAAAAATATTCTACATCTCCGTTGCCATTGTTTGATTTTGTGAGCAACTGAAAGTCGTTTGTAAGTGTAATATCTTTCTCTTCTTTTTATGGTAAAAAGAAAAGAAATAATTGTTTTCACTCTTTGTTGTTTCAAAATTTTTGAACGATTTTAATAAAAGAGAAACCTCGTTATTATAACTTTCGAATGTTATTTTTTTATGTTGTGTTCGGCTATGTTATAATGATAAACGTTTGTGCTATTCATGCGTAATTTGTTCCTTTCACTTAGTGTAAGAATGTTTTTATTGCCTCTATTATAAATAGGTGTAATTGTGCAAAAAGCATTCTTTGTTCTTTTTGTGTTTTAACCCATTAAGCCTTAAACATTAATTTGTTTTGTATAGGAGAGATGGCTTTTAAACTGGAATTGTTCTGGTGAAAGATACACCACTTTGGTAAAGGTTGTGGGGAAAATTTTATTCCTAAACTTTAAAAAACGCTTCTCTATATCTTTTGGTTTTGTAGCGAATATCACCGAAACGGTGGTAGATTTCAGCATCGTTTCTTTTAGATGGTTTTTTAATTGGTAAGAATAATTATCTCGTCCGACAAGAAATCCCGTTTTATTTGTTAGCCAAGCATCGGGCAACTCTTGAATATTTGTAACATAAACCACAGAATCTGTAAGAGATGTGGCTATGCCATACATATAAATTTTTAGTTTGTTTGTCGGCTCCAAAGCTCATGCCTATGTTGATAAGCGTGAGTAAAAAGCACCTAAAAAGTTTTGTGCGTAAATTGTTAATTTGCATATATATTGTTATAAAAAAATGGGCGATTGGCTATTTACCCAAATAGGTTTTAAGCTCTTTTGTTTTTGTGTGCTTTGTCTTAATCTTCTTATTGCTCGTTCTCTCACTTGTCGTGCTCTTTCGCGCGACATACCATATTTTTCGCCTATTTCTTTAAGCGTTAGTTCTGGTTGGTTTATCCCATAAAAAGGCTTCTAACACTCAAAACGTTCTCTTTCGTTCAATGCTTTTAACGCCATAGAGAGTTCTTGTTTGAGCGATTCTTTTAAAAAACTCTTCGTCTATATTTGTGCTATCATTTCCCGGTAGCAAATCTATCATTCCACTACTGCTATTGTCTGAGAGTGGAGCGTCCATAGAAATGTGTCGTGTGTTACTCTTTATTGCCGCCATAACCTTATCTTCAGATATGTTTATATCTTCTGATATTTCGTTAATACTGGGGCGTCTTTCGTGTTCTTGTTCAAACTTTAAAGTGGCTTTTTCTTATTTTTATTAGACTTTCCCCATTTGGTTTGTTGGCACACTGAACCATCTCTACTTTTTGTTCTGCCAAAGCTTGCAATATGCTTTGTCTTATCCACCAAACGGCATACGAAATAAACTTAAATCCACGAGTGTCGTCAAACTTTTGGGCTGCTTTCATTAGCCTATATTGCCTTCGTTTATAAGGTCTGCAAGGCTTAATCCTTGGTGTTAGTATTGTTTAGCTACCGAAACAACAAAGCGCAAATTAGCTTTTTACGAGTTGTTCCAAAGCATTTTTGTCGCCTTTTTGTATGCGACGTGCCAATTCTATTTCCTCTTCAATGGTAAGAAGTCTTTCTTGTGCTATTTCTTGCAGATATTTATCAAGCATCGAGTCTTCTCGTTGCGTGATGCTTTTGATGATATTTTTTTAATTGTTTCATCTGCTATTTCTATTAGGTGGTTTGTGCAAATATACATATTTTATTTTATATGAACAAAACTATATGTTGTTATTTATTGACCTGTTTGTAGATTGATTTTAATATATAAAAATAATAAGTTTATGGTAGAAAGATGAGGCACGAGGAAATAAAACGAAAACAATGTAAAAGTAAACATGAAAGGAGTGGGGAGGTGCAGTGTTGTTTTTATGAATAGAAACATGTGAAAGAAAAACTCGTATTTTTGCCTTCTTTTTAAAACAAAGTGTATCATGGTTCGAAAAAAATAGGAGTATTTTGATGATGTTGTAAGAAAAATAGCCTTAAAAAAAGTGGTTTTTGATGAAAAAAACATTGCAAAAAGCTAAGAGTTTATGGTGTAAAAGATAAGCGTTTAGCCCCTAATAGATAAGGTATTAGACCCAAAAACTCTTATCTATTGCATGCAAAACTCTTAGCTTTTAGGTACCAATGTGTTATTTATAGCATGGTGAAAAATGTTGTTTTAGAAATTAAAAACCTATATGTTTTGGTGTTGAACACCCAAAAAGATGAAAAAGTGCTTTTGCCCTTTACGCTAAAAAGGGTTGCAAACTCTTAGCTTTTTTTATCTATTTTTGATGAAAATGTTATACAGTTTTTGGACATAAAAAAATAAAGAGGTAACCTGTAAAAGTTACCTCTTTATTTTCTATGTTATAATCGATACAGATTATCAATTAGTTCTGTACTACATAACTCGTGTTCCTATTAGATTGTGGACCACTAGGTTTATTTTTTGAACTTTTAATTATTTCAGTTAAAGTAGCCTGTTGACTTGCTGTATAATAAATAGTCATTAGTTGATCTGTGCCAGAACTATTTCCTTGTGCTCCAGCATAAATTGCTTTTTAAAGCAGTGAGCTTTCTTATGTCAATAGTGCTAAGCTTGCAAGCCGAAATATCAAGATGTTCAAGCGCAGTGTTATCTCCTAATACGAATGTTGTTATAGGACAGAGAGATGATTTCAACTCTTTTAGCTTTGTATTTGCCCTAATATCAAGCTGAGTTAGTTGTGTTTTTTTCTGTATAAAGTTTCTCTAATTCGGTGTTACGAGATACATCTAAACTTGCTATTGGTGTTCGTTCTAACAAAAGCTCTTTTAGTTTAGTGTTATTAGATACATTTAAACTTGTTATTTTAGAATCTTTTTAACATCAGCTGTTCCAAAGATGTATTCTTAGAAATATCTAAACTTGTTATAGATGTAGTATGTAGTCTTAATTTGAGTAGGTTTGCACCTGCAGCATTTAATCCTATAATATTTTTCAATGTTCTTGAATTGTTTATTTGAATCTCTTTCAATTTAGGATTATGACTAAAGTCTATTGACTCTAATTTAATCTCATCTGCATAGAATTCAGCAAGCTGTGGATTTTCACTTAGTCCGGGTATAGAAGTAACACCTTTATTATTCATAGCATTAAGTTTGTCTAATTTGGGTGAACCTTCTGTGTGAATAACTGTTACTTGTGGATTATGGTCAACTATAAGCTTTTCTTAATTCAGGTAAATCTCGTACATCTACTTTTTAATACATCGTTATGATGAAGCTCAATGTACTCAAGATTTTTATTACCTTTAATAAATGCATCAGTCATTCCATTTAAATAATTAGCATAAAGTCTGGTAATCTTCTCAAGTCCAGTAATGTCAATAGAGGTTACAAGAGGACTATTCTCTACCGTAACCTTAACTAATTGAGGAGATTTTTTTGAAGTCTAACTTACCTGCAAGGTTTTTATTATTTAATAATTTAACTTCCGTAACATTACGATAGTATTGCAATTCATCGAGAGAAGTTAGGTTGTCTTGATTCTCTATCTTTAATTCTCCTTTATAAGAAAGTATCTTTTCAAAGTTATTTTCACGGTAAATGTCGAGATGTCCATTGTCTTCTCTCACTAAACCAGGTACATTTTTAGCGACAGCATCAATCAAAAGCTTGATTCTTTAAGATGTGTTCTTTCGCCTTACTTTCGTCTATTGTAAGCTTACCTAAGTCTTTTATTTCTCCACGTTTGATAGTAATAGCCGAGCGAACTTTATATTGTACAGCTTTACCATTGTTTAAAAACAAAAGCTAAAGTTAAGCCGTTTTTGAAGTGTAGTTACAGGTAATGCAATATAATAAGGTGTATCTTGTTCAAAAGAACCTGCTTCTGGCTTGTATGTAAGAACAGGAGAACCCGACACAACTTTATTGTTTAATGTTGCTATTGCTTTGTTTCCGTCGAATTTAACTGTAGATTCAAAGCTTCCAGAGAGAGCCTCTTGGTTAATAGAAAGCAAGGTTACTTGCTTTACATTAGAAGACCCTGTGAATTTAAATTTAAGCAATCCACCCTAAATTATACGCCTTAAAGTTGTCTTCGGGCTTTGGAATGAGTGCCACAGATTTGTTTGCTTGTGGGTCGAAAGTGTTGGCTATAGCAACTTGTTTGTTTGAAAGTGTATATTTAAATACAGCTTCTGTGGTTGATTTGTATTGAATTTTTCCTGTTTGTTGGTAAGGATATATGGCATAATAAGCAGGTTTATTATCCTCTGCTTTACCAAAAGAAACGCGCTACGTTACCATTCTTTGAGGTTTTAAAGGGCTTTGTTTCTCCTTCGGGAGTTCCTTTATAACCAATACCAATAACATCGCTTGCTTTTCCAAATCACGCTATTACCATCAGTAGCAAGGGCTGTTCTTGTTATAGCATGTCCGTCTTTACTAAAGAATGAAAGGTCTACAAGAATTTCACTTTGTGTGTTTTTGTTCGAAAACTCCATAGTCGTTAGCGCAAGAAGTGGCACCAAATGCCATGCATACGCATAATAAAAAAAGATATTATTTTCTTCATTTATATCTATTCTTTATAAGTTCTTATAATTTAATTACTCAATTAAAATGGTGTATCCTCATCATTTGCATCATCAATAATCACAGGGTCATCAGTGCTGGGAGTAAATCCTTCGTGAGAATCTGCACCTGTACTATTCACCATAAAATATGTTTCTATATCAAGTTTAACCATTGATGTGTCTGGTTTTATGTATCTTTTTCATAACCTTTTTAATTATTACTTTAATGATAATAAATACTATAAATTTTGCTCGCTTATATATTTGTTTTTAAAAACCTTTTTAAAAATAAAATCTCTCATCTTAACTATGAGTTTATTATGTCATAAAAATAAGCTAAAAATCAAAAATAAGATTTTAATTTATGCCAATTTTTACCTTTCTTTTTATTTGAATAGATTATTACTATCTGTAATTTTTTTATCAGGATTGCAAAATTATTGTATTTCTATTAAATAGCAGTTTAACTGAATGAAAATTCTATTTGTTTATTCTTTTTAACGCAAATTAGATATATGAAAACATTTTCCATTAAAAATCTATCATGTTGTTTATTTATAACAATAAAAGGTTGCAGTCTTGTTTGTGGTAGATAGGGGAGAAAGGGCAAAGATATTAAACATGAATAGACTAAAAAGAAATGAGAAAGAAAAAGAGATGAGCTTAAAAACTCACCTCTTTTTATGATTGTATGTTATAGGTAAAAAGTTGTTCTTATGTTTACTTTTACCTAAATAGTTAAATGTGTATAAACCACTTATTAAGGTTTTATCTGAATAGCAAAATAATCTTTCTTTCCAGTAGGCCACATACCTTTTATATAAAGCACAGGGTCTTTAGCCGTAGAAGCATTCTTCACAGCCGTTTGAAGGTCGCTTAAACTCTTCATAGGAATGTCGTTTACATCTAAAATAATAAGTCCCTTGTTAATACCAGCTTGTTTTAAGGCACCATTATTCACCTTAATAACCTCAAGACCATAGCTAATTTTAAGATCGTCTTTTTGCTTTTGAGTTACAGAACGGAAGTTTCCACCTAACACATCTAAGTCGGCAGACTTCACAACGTCGGTGTTTCCTTGTGCATTCTTTAAAGTAACCGTTTTTTTGTTTCGCGCACTTTTTTGCGTAAATAAGATATAGACAACTTATCACCAGGACGTTTTGTAGCCATCAATTCTTGAAGTTCCGACATCTTAGACACTTTCTTTCCATCTATAGCCACAATCACATCGCCTTCTTTAAGACCAGCTGCTGAGCCTGCACTGTTATCTTCTACCTTTGCAACATATATGCCATCGTTCGTTCCAAGGTCAATTTCTTTGCCGTCTTCTTTCTGTTTATCAGCATAATCAATTACGTTTTGTCCCATAATACCTAAGACAGCACGTTGCACTGTTCCAAACTTTTTAAGGTCGTCTACCACCTTTGTCATAATAGTTGTTGGTATGGCAAACCCATAACCACTATAAGAACCCGTTTGTGAATACAACATTGCGTTAATACCTACAAGCTCTCCACGTGTATTTACTAATGCACCACCAGAATTTCCACGGTTAATAGCCGCGTCAGTTTGTATAAATGATTCCACACCATTTGCTCCCAATGAGCGTGCTTTAGCACTAACAATACCCGCAGTTACAGTATTATTAAGGTTAAAAGGGTTTCCAACAGCAAGTACCCATTCGCCAACTTTGAGGTTATCGGAGTTTCCTATTGTTATAGCAGGTAAGTTTTTACCTTCTATTTTGATAAAGAGCTAAGTCGGAAGTCTTATCTGTTCCAATAATACGAGCAGAATATTCACTATTATCATTTAGTGTAACGGTGAGTTGGTCGGCACCTTCTACAACGTGATTGTTAGTAACAATATATCCATCAGACGAAATAATAACACCGCTTCCACTTGCTTCACGCTTAGGAGTTTGCACCTTTCGTTTCTGAGTTCCTTCTTGTTGTCCTTGTGGATTACCAAAGAATCCGAATGGATCGCTAAAGAAATCAGAGAAAGGATCTGATGGAGCATCAATCAATTGAGTCTTAGAATTCTGTACATATTTAATATATACTACCGCAGGCAGAGCTTTATCGGCTGCATAAGTGAGGTCTACAGGTTGTCCTACAGCAACAGATGCAGGCGTTGTAGCATAAGCTTTTTGTAAAAGAAGCACTACCTAAAACAATAGAACCAGCGCATAAGGCTTGGCATAAAAAAACATAGAATAGTTTTTCATTTCTTTTGTATATTTATAGTTTATATATTTTAGTTTTTGATTGAAAAAGAGTAAACATGTGATAGATGTTATCTCTTCGATTTGTTGCAAATATATAGGTATTAGGCGTAAAATAGATAAAATATGCTCGTTTGTTCTTTCAATTTAACAGTTGCAATAGTTAGCTTAACAGCTATTAAACGCTTATGGGTTGTTTTTTTACATTCGTTGATATGTGCATAAACTCCTTAAAGGTAGAAATATGATTGATGAGGTTTTTTTGATTTCTATTCGTGTATAATAAAAATAAGGTGTATTTATGTTTTGATAATCGTCAATTTGGCTTTTTACTTGTATTTAACTCGCTAAAAAGCTTGTTGTTTCTCAATAAAAAGACGTATCTTTGCAAAAGATACAGGAGCCAAAAAGGCTTTGTTGTAAGTGTTTATAACTTAGTTTTTTTGTCTTTCATAAAGATGTATAAATAGAATATATTGTAAAGATATACCATTTAAAAAGGTATTTCTTTAATGCAATAAAGTGAAGAGAGAGCAGTGTTCTGGTTCTGTCGTTGGCCTCTAAAAGGAGGCGAAAGGAAAGTCCGGACAGCGTAGGGTGTTCCGCTTCTGAAAGTAGAAGTCGTTGGTAACAGTGAGGTTTGGTAGAAGAAAAGAACCGCCATTGTATGATGGTAAGGGTGAGAAGGTGGTATAAGAGACCACCAGTTAACGGGTGATCGTTAAGCTGTACCGTCCGGAAGCTGCAAGTTCATGTAAACCATCGTTAGAGAGTTGCCCGCTCAAACGTAAGTGCGATGGAGGGTAGAATGCTTGAGTTGCAAAGCAATTTGTAATCTAGATAAATGACAGATGCCTGTGTTTATGGTAACATAGCACATGGAACAGAATCCGGCTTATAAGAACACTGCTTCTTTTTTTTGTTTATTATAAGAATAAAGTTGAACATTGTAGTTATAAGAAGATTGTGAGTAATAAATTAAATCTTATAAAAACAGTTTCTTACAGTAGACATTTGGAACATTTCATCAGCAGATGTTTCAACATGGCGTTATATGTTTTATAAGTTAATAAAAAACTCTTTATTTATCTATTCGCTTCTTTACAACAAAGCGAATTATCGACTATGCTTCTGCATTAACTTATAGCACGTTGCTTGCTATTGTACCTATTTGCGCCGTAGTGTTTGCTATTGCGCGTGGATTTGGTTATTCTATTTACATTGAAACATGGTTTAGAAGTGTATTAAATAGTCAACCTCAGGTGGCAAACACCATTATTGGTTTTGTAAACTCTTATTTAGTACACACAAAAAGCGGAGTGTTTTTAGGTGTTGGTTTAGTTTTTATGCTTTATACCATTATTATGTTAACTCGAAAAGCAGAGCAAACATTTAATGATATATGGAATGTAAAAAGCGATAGAAACATTATTCGCACCTTTATCGATTATGTGGCAATGTTCTTTATCATTCCTATTCTCATTGTATTAACATCGGGTTTATCCATATATCTTGCTGCAATGAGCCATGAAACGTCGCAATATATGGTGTTAGGAACAATGGTAGAAGTGGTATTATCTTTGCTCCCATTTGTTATTATGTCGGTTGTATTTATCTTATTTTACATCTTTATGCCTAATACAAATGTAAAAATAAGTTCTACTATCTTGCCTGGAATCTTCTCAGGAATAGCTATGCAACTGCTACAATTTGTTTATATCAACAGTCAAATCTTCCTTTCGAGTTATAATGCCATATATGGTTCGTTTGCAGCACTACCACTTTTTCATGCTTTGGTTGCAACTTTCGTGGACTATTTGTTTGTTTGGTGCAGAATTATGTTACACTCATCAAAACTTAGAACGAATAGATTTAAACACCAATGTGAATGAAGTGAGCCACAGATATAAAATGTTTTTATGCACAATGTTGTTGAGTAAAATATGTAAACGCTTTGAGGTTGGTGCTAATCCCTACACGGCAAAAAGAGTTAAAGTTAGAGTTTGGACTTTCAATAAGAGTGGTTCAAAGCTTATTAGACAAACTTGTTGAGGCTCGATTATTGAGCAAAAGTATCTTAGTTCAAGGACAATCAGACCCCATTTATTTGCCTATTAAATCTCCAGAAAATATATCTGTTGGTATGATAGTTGACCGATTAGAAGCATACGGACAGTGTCATTTAGCTTTAAACCTAAAACATTCTTTCGTGTTAAACGAGGAATGGAAGAAATATTAGTGCGTTACGAAAAAAACTATTTAAAACGATTTAAGGCATTTATCGGTAGTTAAGTTATAGCACAAAACCAAGACAATTGCTTTTTGAAAAAAACACATTTCTTATCAAGAAAAACATCTCTTTAAAGGAAAAAGACAAGGAGCAATAAAGTAGAAGAGTGATACAAGAAAGGTTATAATAATAGAATTAAAAAGAATAGAACACATGAATAGTTATCCATTTTCTGTTATCATGTCGGTTTATAAGAATGATAATCCTGAGCAATTGCGTACGGCTTTACATTCAATCATTAACCAAACACTACCTCCAAACGAAATAGTTGTGGTGGTAGATGGTGCTATTCCCGCCTCACTTGATAATGTTTTAAAAGATATTTCGCAAGAGTATGCTCATTTACAGGTGCATTATGAGCCTGTAAACAAAGGTTTAGGAGCCGCTTTAAACATAGCTGTGAGCAAAGCAAAGTACGATTATCTTGCTCGTATGGATAGCGATGACATTTCACATCCACAACGTTTTGAGTGGCAGATGCGTGTTTTCGAGGAAGATAAAGACGTGAGTGTGGTAGGTGGAATGATAACAGAATTTGTGGAAGAACCTAATAATATTGTTGCAAAACGTATGCTTCCGTTGCTCAATAACGATATACAGCGTTTAATGCGTTCGCGTTGTGCAATGAATCATGTAACAGTTATCATGAAAAAAAGATGCACTTTTAAAGGCGGGTTCTTATGATAAAAAGTTTCTACAAGAAGACTATTATTTGTGGGGACGAATGATATTAGCAGGTTGTACCTTTAAAAAAATGTGCCACAAGTGGTTGTTAATGTTCGTTCTGGTTACGAGCAGTTTGCACGTCGTGGAGGCTTAACATATTATAAAGATGTGTTAGGGTTTAAACACATGGTTTTTATAAACATGGCCTTATTTCATTACCTCGTTTACTTCTCAACTTAGCTGTTCGAGGCATTGTTCAGCTTCTTTTACCTAATGCGTTACGAACCTTTGTTTTATACAAAGTTCATTCGTAAACAATAAATCGTTTAACGTTTAATTTTTACATATAAAGAATTATGTTCACAATAGCAGAAAAACAATTCTTAGAACTTTATAAAATGGGCGTGTGGAATACGACCATTTCTGTAGAATTATTTAAGAAAAAAAGTTGATTGGAAACATATTTCTGAATTGTCAACGATGCAAACCATGAATGGAATTATTACCCATTCTGTGAGTAAAATGCCGTCCGATTTGCGTCCACAAGCATCTATTTATTTTAATATGTTAGCTCAAACACAACATATTATAGCAGAAAAATAAAAAGATGAACGAGGTGTTTCGCGAGTTATATCATAAGTGTGAAGAGCTTGGTTTACAAGTGTTTTTGTTAAAAGGGCAAAGTGTTGCACAATATTATCCCGACCCTTTATTGAGAACTTCGGGAGATATTGATTTGTTTTTTTCCCTGATAAAGACCATTATGAAAAGGCTAAAACACAACTTTATTCTGCGTTGAACGGGGGAGTGATACACGAAGATGTGAATAGAAAACATGCACATTTTATGTATAAAAACATATTAGTGGAATTGCATGGAAGCATACATGGAGCTATCAATGTAAAGAGTTCTAAATATACACAAACATGGGTAGACAATTGTTTCTTAACCCAACAACCTTTAAAAGGTAAGATGGCAGATGATGAAATGTTATTTCCGTCGCCCAATTTCGATGCGCTTTTTATTTTTATTCACTACGTTCGACACTATTTTTCGTGTGCTGTTGGCTTACGACAAATAACCGATTGGATGTTATATTATAAGGCACAAAAACATAATATCAATGAAAAAGAATTGTTGAGAGACTTACATAAATTAGGTTTAACAAAGGTGTGGAGCGTGTTTAGCACAATGGTTGTAAACCATTTAGGTTGTCCTAAAAAAACATTATACCTTTGTATAATGAAAAGTATAGCAAAGAGGCTGCCACCGTGTTGCGCTTTATTTTAGACTCAGGAAACTTTGGTTATTACGACAAAAGAGCTCAAACTAATTCTAAAAACAAAAATCGTTCAGAAGATGGTTGCGCTTAATGGGCATCTTAAAAATGCAGATAAGAAACTTTTAAAAATGTTTCCTCAAGAGTCTGTTTTTAATATTCCTTCTTTCTTTAAAAGATGGATTTGAACGATTTTTTTAAGAGTTTAAATAAACACAAAAAAGTGGTAAGTAAAGCGATATACAGCTTAAATAATAAACGAAAAAAATATAGTAATACGTTCTAATAACATAATAGATATGGCACAAGTTAGTTTAAGAATGTGGCTCGGAACAGTACTTTTACCTTTTATATGCTCGTTGCTTTTAGTGGCATTGATACATCCTTTGGTGGTAAAAGTGGCATTACTGAAGAAAATAGTTGATAAACCAAACCATAGAAAACTACAGATTAGACCTGTTCCTGTGCTTGGTGGACTTGCAGTTTACTGGGGGAATTGTTATTGGGGCAGGCTTAACAAGCGTTATTTTTTTCATACCGATGTACTCTTTACATCTGTGGTTGCACTCACTGTTATGATGTATATGGGAGCATTAGACGATACCTTAGGCATAAGTGCTATTAGTCGATTGATTTTTGAAATCATAGTAGTAGCATTTATTGTGTATATGGATACCGTGAATTTGAACCACTTTCACGGACTATTTGGCATAGAGAAACTACCCGTATATCTATCTATTCCGCTTTGTACAGTTGCTTGTGTAGGCATTATCAATGCAGTAAATATGATTGATGGGGTAGATGGTTTATCATCAGGATTTTTGTATCATGGCTTGTTTTTTTCATTTGTTTTTGTTTTTTTACAAGCTCGCGATTATCAAATGGTAGTTATGGCCATGTTAGGTTTAGGCTCAATTATTCCTTTTTCTTTCATAATGTTTTTTTGGTGCAAAATCAAAAATGTTTATAGGCGATAGTGGAACCATGATGATGGGAACCCTTATGTTTACATTTTGTTTACACGCTATTGACAACACCTCTTTAGTGGCTTTAAGGTTGCCAAAGGTAGGAATTATTGCTTTTTGTTTAGCCGTTTTATCGGTTCCTGTATTCGATACACTGCGTGTTATGGTGGGTAGAATATTAAAAAAGAAAAGCCCTTTCAGTCCAGACAGAGCCATTTGCATCATTTATTCTTAGAGGTGGGATTTTCATATATAGGCACTTCTATTATGGTTCTTGGTATTAACGGTCTCACTGTCTTTATTTGGTTCATTACATATCTACTTGGTGGAAGTGTTACAAGCCAGTTTATCGTTGTTTTTTGTGTAGGAAGTTTTAACACAGTGGGCATTTATTATATGGTGAGAGCAATGAACCATCGTAGCAAACTCTATAAAGCACTTTTGTGGTTAGCACGCCATAGCCACGTAGAAGTGGGTAAATTTTTCTTACCATGCGAGCTTTGGTAGATAAATATTAAAGGTATATATACATTTACGAAACGATAAAGGAGAAAAGCCATGCGTTTTTCTCCTTTATTTTTGCTCTACTTTTTCACAAGTAAAAACAAATAGTTGGAAAATAAAAAGTTTTGAGTTGTTTTCTTGCATCAAAACCTGTAAAAATGTGCTTTTTATTGATTTTCAGTGTAATAGCTTGTGTTTTGTTGTGCAATATATAAGCTATTAAGACCTAAAAACACCGTGTTTTTGCATGCCAAAACATAAGCTATTGCGTGCTAAAAAGATAGGTGTTTTGCACCTTAAAAGCTTGCTTTTGTGTTTTTATTATTTGTATTTTAGAAATGTAAAAACCTATATGTTTAGTTTTATTATGCCTAAAAAGTAGCTTTAAGTGGTGTTTGTTTGGTGTTATTCTACTATAAAACCTTAGCTTTTTCTCTAAAATAAGAAAAACTAAATGTAACAAAAACGCTCACAAAAAAATCTCTTTGCGTTGGGCATCATTATTTTGTGCTTTTTATTGTAGAAAAGTAGAAATGTAAGCATGAAAAACGAATCATGAAACCTCCAAAAAGGTAGCGAGTACCTTGCAAAAACAAAGTTTGTTTTCTTCTTGTATTCTTATCTTTATATTTGTTCTTATAAACTTCTGTTGGCTTAAAAGAAGAAAAACGGAATGAAATAGCGAGCAATACAAAAGAGAGTAGGTGGCTAAATAGACAAAAAATAAAAATGCAATAAGCTTTTATTGCCTATCGCATTTTATAACACAGATGTTTGCATTTATTGCTATAAATACATTTTTTTGTAAATGGTATAAATATAGCCTGATGCACTGTTATTATTATTTGCCTGAAAGAGGAGAAGCCTCTGTGTAGCTTCTTGAACCTAATTCTTTATCTAACATATACACACCATAACCATTGTCTTTTATCATGTGCAGATTGTCAAGAATTGTTTGAACACTTTCTTCTTCTTCAACTTGCTCGTCTATAAACCATTGCAACATACTTTTGAGTTGCATAGTCGTTTTTCTTTTAGAAGTTAAAGCAAAGAGGTTGTTTATCATCTCTGTTACTGCTTGTTCGTGTTGTAATGTATCTTCAAAAATAGCCTGAAGAGAGTTCCATTCAGTAGGTACACTATCAATAGGTTTAAGGTTTACTTTTTCCATTGCGAGAGATAACATAGTTAAATAAAATCTTTTGCATGGTCTTGTTCTTCTTTAAATTGAACCTCAAACCATTTGCCCATACCCGGTTGACCAATAGAGTGGCAGTGTGCAGCCATAGACAAATATAAATAAGCCGACCACATTTCGGCATTTATTTGCGCATTTAATGCGTCTTCAACGGTTTTCTTTAACATAACTTTTTGTGTTTATTTTTTTGTTGTTTTATATATAATATATATGATTGATATATGCAAGAGTATATTCTCTTTTTATAGCTCTTTTATAGCCTATTGCGCATTGTTTGGTTTGCTGTTATTGCGCTTATAATGCTTGTGTTTATAAGGTTTCTTTCCTTCGGTCGAACCCTTATGCGCTGCGTTTGCTTGTGGCTTACGCTTTCCGTAGTGCTTTCCTTTGCTATTACGAGCAGGTTGTTTCTTTCTGTTATCTTTTGTTTTCACTACATAAGCAGGACCTTCTCCCATTTCATGGGGTAGAGGTTGTTTTTCAATCTCTTTTTCTAAGAAACGTTCTATCTGAGAGAATGAAAAACATATCTTTTTCGTTTACTAACGTAATGGCTTCTCCGTCGCGGTCGGCACGTGCTGTTCTTCCTATTCTGTGAATGTAATCTTCAACATCAGTCGGCACATCATAGTTAATAACAAGCGAAATATCGTCTATATCTATACCACGAGAAACAATATCGGTAGCTATCAATACATCTGTTTTACCTGACTTAAATGCAAACATAACCTCATCTCTTTCGGCTTGAGAAAGGTCGGAATGCATGGCACCACAATTGATTTTGTTTTTAACCAACGCACGGTGAAGCTCTTTCACCTTATCTTTTTTACCAGAAAAGATAATTACTCGTTGCAAAGAAGCTTGGTTAAAGAGGTTTGTTACAATGCCCATTTTCTGCGATTCGTAACAGATAAACGCCGATTGCTTAATTTTTTTCGGCAGGTTTGCTTACAGCTAATTTTATAATCTCAGGGAGTTTTAAGTAGCGTGTTAGCAAGGTTTTCAATCTTAGGAGGCATTGTTGCAGAGAACATAATTGTTTGACAAGAAGCTGGAAGATGCTTTGCTATGGTTGTAATGTCTTCATAAAAGCCCATGTCGAGCATTCTATCTGCTTCATCAAGAATAAAGAATGAAACGCCACTCATATCTATATTTCCTAATGAAAGGTGTGAAATAAGACGTCCGGGGAGTAGCTATAACGACATCTGCACCCAACTTTAACGATTTAAACTCTTGATTATATCGGTTTCCATCATTACCTCCATACACAGCAACGCTACTCACTGAATTTAAATAATAGCTGAAACCTTGCATCGCTTGGTCTATTTGTTGAGCCAATTCTCTTGTTGGCGACATGATAATGCAGTTAATCTTATCTTTTGGAAAGTTGCCTTCATCTATTAAAAGAAAGCATAGGTAAGAGGTAAGCAGCTGTCTTTCCTGTTCCTGTTTGTGCCACTCCTAACACGTCTTTCCTTTGCAATATGGCAGGAATACATGCTTCTTGAATGGGTGTACATTCGTCGAAACGCATATCGTAGAGGGCATCTAATATATTATCGGTTAAGTTTAAATCTTCAAAAACATGAATATCACTTGTTTATGACAGAACGATGATGAACTGCCTATATATAAATAATGTGTAAAAAAGTTAGTTGGGTGCTTTCTTATAGCAGAAATATGCCACGATGGCAAATATGATATTAGGAATCCAAGCAGCAATCATTGGTGGCGTGTTAGCGTTTATAGCGAATGTAGCCGATACTGTTTGAAAGCATAATATACCCGAAACTAAGTGCAAGACCTATGCCTAAGTAAAGCCCCATACCACCTTTTCGCTTTCGAGCAGATAGAGATAAACCAATAGTGGTTAAGATAAATGAGGCAAAAGAGGTGGCTATTCTTTTATAATACTCTACCTGATATTGCACAACAATACTACTTCCGCGGTCTATTTGTTTAGAAATATAATCTTTCAACTCGGCACTTGTAAAGGTTTCTTGTTGTCCTTTTGAGTAAACAAGGTCGGTTGGTTCCATCATAATAACCGTGTCTTTTTGCGTACCTGTGGTGATTTGTTCCTTTAATCCTTCCAATTTTCTAATCTTCCAATTAGATACCGTCCACTTATATTTTGTTTCCGATATCGTATCATATTGTATTTCGCTTGCTGTCATGTGGCTTACCAACTTCTTATTGTTAAACTTGTCGAGCGAAAAACCATATCCACGTTTGTAATTGTTGTCGTAATGTTGAATGTAAGCAATAACCCCTTTGTTTACATTCAACATTACATTATCTGCAGAAGTGTTCTTTGTTTTATTCTTATAAAGGGCTCAAAGTTCTGACGTATCACTGTTCCATGAGGAATAACGTTAGAACTTAAATAATAAGAAAGCGCAGATATAAGAACACACGAAATCATATAAGGACGCATTAAACGCTTAAAAGAAACGCCAGCGGCAAGGATTGAGATGATTTCGGAGTTGCTTGCAAGCTTAGAAGTGAAAAAAAGATTACGGCAATAAAAACAAACAATGGGCTAAAAGGTTAGCAAAATAAGGCACAAAGTTTGCGTAATAATCAAATACAATAGCCTTTAATGGTGCGTGATATTGTGCAAAAACGAGCCAAATTCTCATTCACATCAAACACTATTGCAATAGATATAATGAGCAAAATAGAATAAAAGATAGGGTACCAATAAACTTCTTAATGATGTACCAATCTAAACGTTTTATATATCTGTTAGGGGCTAAGAATGAAAAGAAACCCAAGTTTTCTTTGTAAAAAGAGCAAAAGTCTCTACGCAGATAAGAAAAAAACTTTGACGCCTTTTGTTCTTATCTTTTGTAGTTTCTTTGCTTGTGTTATGTTGTTAAAAAAACATGAAACTTTATTTCTGTATAATCTATCGTTTTTTTCTTATAATCTTCTGCCTAATTTCTCAATAACACTATTTTTCCATGCGTTAAAATCGCCTTGTATAATGTGTTTTCTTGCATCTTTTACGAGTCGAAGATAGAAAGAAAGATTGTGAATACTACCTATTTGCATTGCTAAAAGCTCTTGTGCTTTATATAAATGGTGAAGGTATGCTTTGGTATAGATAAGGTCTGTTTCGCAACCATCTATGTCTATAGGGCTAAAATCCTTCTCCCATTTCTTATTACGCATATTCATTGTGCCTTCATAAGTAAAAGAGCATAGCGTTTCTTCCATTACGAGTTGGCATTACACAATCGAACATATCAACGCCACGAGCTATGCCTTCAAGAATGTTTTGAGGGGTTCCTACACCCATTAAATATCGTGGTTTATCGGTTGGAAGAATATCGTTAACGGTTTCAATCATCTCATACATCACCTCAGTAGGTTCTCCAACAGCAAGTCCACCAATAGCATTTCCGTCTGCATCTTTATCAGCTATGAACTTAGCAGCTTCTCTTCTTAAGTCTTTATAAGTGCATCCTTGCACAATAGGGAAAAGACTTTGATGATAACCGTATAGCGGTTGTGTTTCAGATAAGCGTTTCAAACATCTATCTAACCAACGTTGAGTCATCAATAAACTATTCTTTGCATATTGATAGTCGCTCTTTCCCGGCGGACATTCATCGAATGCCATGATAATATCTGCTCCAATAACTCGTTGAGTGTCCATAACATTCTCAGGAGTGAAGAAGTGTTTAGAGCCATCTATGTGTGAACGAAACTCACAACCCTCTTCTTTTAACTTTCTAATGCCCGTTAATGAGAACACTTGAAAGCCTCCGCTATCGGTTAATATAGGACGGTCCCAACCATTAAACTTATGCAATCCACCTGCAGATTGTAGTACATCGAGACCTGGACGGAGGTATAAATGATATGTATTGCCTAATATTATTTGCGCGTTTATTTGGTTTTTAAGTTCTGTTTGATGAACTCCTTTCACACTGGCACATGTTCCTACGGGCATAAAAATAGGTGTTTCTATTTGTCCGTGGTCGGTTGTTATGAGTCCAGCACGTGCATTTGAGTTTGTATCAGTTGATTGTAATTGAAACTTCATGATGCTTTTTCTTCCTTATTATCTTCGTTAAATGTAAATGATATAGCATCATCTACTTTTTCGTTTGTAAGTGCAAAGGCTAAAACATCTTGCACATTTTTCTACATAATGAAAGGTTAAACCTTTAAGATACATTGCAGGTATTTCTTCAATATCTTTCTTATTATCTTTACAAAGCATAATATCTGTGATGCCAGCACGCTTTGCTGCGAGTATTTTCTCTTTAATTCCACCCACAGGAAGCACTTTTCCACGAAGCGTTATCTCACCTGTCATCGCTATATTCTTACGCACTTTGCGTTGAGTTAATGCCGATGCAATGCTTGTTGCAATGGTTATACCTGCCGATGGACCATCTTTTGGGGTTGCACCTTCTGGTACATGAATGTGAATATTCCATTGTTCGAATATTCGATAATCCCACTTTTAATGTATTAATGTGTGCTTTTATGTATTCAAGAGCAATGATTGCACTCTCTTTCATCACATCTCCAAGATTTCCTGTGAGTGTTAATTTGCCCGGTTTACCTTTGCTTAAAGACGTTTCAATGTAAAGAATTTCACCGCCGACGCTTGTCCATGCTAAGCCAGTAACTACACCAGCATACTGATTTCCTTGGTATATATCGCGACTAAAGATAGGCTTTCCTAATAATGTTTCTAATTGGTTTGGCGTTATTTTCTCGTAAAGGAATTTCGCCTTCTTTGGCTTTATAGTAAGCAACCTTTCGTAGAGCTTTGTTTATTTGCTTCTCTAATTGACGCACACCGCTTTCTCTTGTGTAGTTTTCTATTAACTTTACAAGCGTAGCATTTGTGAAACTAATTTTCAAAGGCTCTTTATCTAAACCTGTTTCTTTAAGTGTTTTAGGAACAAGATGCCTTTTAGCAATCTCTACTTTCTCTTCTGTTATGTAACCACTCACCTCTATTAGTTCCATACGGTCTAACAATGGGCGTGGAATAGCACTGATATCGTTAGCTGTAGCGATAAATAATACCTTAGAAAGGTCGTAGTCTACATCTAAAAAGTTATCGTGAAAAGCGTTGTTTTGTTCAGGGTCTAACACTTCAAGAAGTGCAGATGATGGGTCGCCATGATGTGAATTTTGACCCACTTTATCTATTTCGTCTAAAATAAATACAGGGTTTGAAGAGCCAGCTTTTTGTAAACTCTTAATAATTCTACCGGGCATTGCACCAATATATGTACGACGATGACCTCTAATCTCTGATTCATCGTGAACACCTCCTAATGAAACACGAATATATTTACGATTCATTGAGGCAGCAATGCTTCGTCCTAAACTTGTTTTACCTACTCCCGGAGGTCCATAAAGACAAATGATTGGCGACTTTAAATCGCCTCTTAATTGCAGAACGGCTAAGTGTTCTAAAAATGCGTTCCTTCACTTTTTTTCCATGCCATAATGGTCTTGGTCGAGTGCTTTTTTTGGCACGTTTAAAAACTTAAATCGTCTGTAGTATATTCGTTCCAAGGTAAGGAAACAAACTGTTGAAGATAGTTTATTTGAATGCTATATTCAGGACTTTGTGGGTTGTATAAATCGAGTTTTTCAAGCTCTCTATTAAATATTTCAGCTGTTTCTTCTGTCCATTTCTTGTTTTGAGCTTTTTCTTTTAGTGCCTTTTTGTTCAGGAGAACCCTCGCCATTGCTAAGCTCCGACTTAATAGTCTTTTATTTGTTGTTGTAAAAATACTCTTTTTGTTGTTCGTCTAACTCTTCTCTTGTTTTTGAACGTATTTCGTGTATCAATTCAAGCTTTTGCATTTCTTTGTGCAACACCTGAAGAGTTAAAAACGCACGCTCTTTTATTGAGTTTGAAGAGAGCAGAGAAAACTTGTCGTCTACGCTGAAAGGAAGATTAGAACAAATGTAGTTTAGCGTAACAATATCGTTAGAAATGTTGTTTAAAGCAAAGCGACTCTCATCAGGGAAGTTCCTCGTTACGAGCAATATAATCGTTTGTTTGTTTGCGAAGGTCTGCTATAGCAGTGGTAAACTCTTCGTCGGTTTCGCTCGGAAATTCCTCTTTTTGGGGTGCTACAATGCCTTTAAAGAAAGGCTTTGTTTTAGTTAATTGCTCCAAAGAACAACGACCTAAGCCTTGAACCACTGCTGTTACATTGCGTCCAGGACCAGGCATATCTAACACACGAACAAGCTTTGCATATACACCATATTTGTATAAATTGCTTTGTTTGGGCTTTTCTTCGTTAGCATCTATCTGACAAAAGATGGCAAAATGCTGATTATCTTTCTCTGCCAACTTGTTTATCAAGTTTAGACTTTCTTTTCTTCCAATTAAAATGGGTGTCAAAACACCTGGAAAAAGCATCAGGTTTCGAGTTGCAAGAACAGGCAATTCACCCTCAATGTTTGTCTCGAAAAGTGTAGAAACATCGCCGTCGTAATCGGCTATCATTTGAATTGAAGTATTTGGTCTATTATTCATATTTCTATTTTTAAGCGAACAAAGATACAAATAAATATTGATATTATATAAATAAGGTGTTTGAAAAACTTGTTAAGGACGGTTTTTATGTTTACATAAGATAATTAAAACGAAAAAATGTGTTTTCTTTGTAGAAGAAAATAACGTGTTTAAACAAAAGAAAAAGCCATGCAGAGAAAGGTTGAAAAAAAGAAACAAAGATGTTTTCACTTTTAAGCAATTTACGGTGAAACAAAACCAAACAGCCATGAAAGTGGGTACAGATGGTGTTTTGTTAGGTGCATGGGCAACAGGTGGAAAACGCATTTTAGACATAGGAACGGGTACGGGTTTAATTGCTATGATGATGGCACAACGTTTTAAGCAAGCGTTGATAGATGCCATGACCTTAACACCGACGCTTATAAGCAAGCATGTGAAAATGTAACAAATAGTGTTTTTTCCTCTAACATTCGGGTGTTTTGTGTTGATTTTCAAACGTTTTATGCGCAACAAACACAAAACAAAACCGTTCTTTACGATGCCATTGTAAGCAATCCACCTTTTTTTGAACACTCTTTAAAGAACCCTTTGCAAGCAAAAGCACAAGCCAGACACACACACGAACTGCCTTATGAACAATTGTGTGTAGGGGTTTCGTTGTTATTAGCTCCGCAAGGAACATTTAGTTGCATTCTTCCTACCGATTGTTTAGGGTCGTTTTTAGAAGAAGCAAACAAGGCATCGTTGCATTTAGTGAAAGATGTTGCTATTAAAACAACAGAGAACAAAAACGCCCAAACGGCATTTATTAGCTTTTCAGAAACAAGCTAATGGGGTTTGCGAACAAAGAGAAGAGCTGTTAGCAGATAAGTTGAACGGACGTTCAGGGGTGGTATGAAGAGCTTACAAAAGATTTTTATTTATAGGTGTTTTTACTTTTTTTCTTATGTGTTGTTGGTAGATAAGTAAACTTTTTCATTATTAAGGGATTATAAAGCTAAATGGCAGCTATTGAATGTTGAAAAAAATAGCTTTACAGAGATAACAAAATGGTGTAAAATAATGCTTTTTGTTTCTTTTTATTCTTAGAAACAACGAATAAATATGTTAATACAAAAGAATGGTGTTTATAGGGGAGTTGTTGATAAAAGAAAAAGACAAAAAAAGATGAAATAAAATGGACTTGTTTTTACGAAAAAAATCGACTCTTTTTGTGAGTGTTTTGTTACATTTTTATTTCTGAAAATAGATAAAAAAAGCTAAGAGTTTACAATGTTTTTTTAGTGTGAAAAGGTGAAGCCTTTTTGCGCTTTTTAGCTGGTGTGTAATGCTAAAACATATAGGTTTTTAATTTGTAAAACAGCACCTATTGTAATGCAATAGTTGAGCTGTTAGCCCTTAAAAGCTAAGGTTTTAGGGTGCAATAGCTTGTGTTTTGTAGTGTAAACTCTTGTGTTTTAGCACGTAATAGCTTATATATTGCACGCTAAACTCTAAGCTATTGCAATGATTTTCAATAAATAAGAGGTTTTTATTAGCTATTCAACAAAAATATAAAACAAAAAAACTGCTTTATTTTGCACTGTGGTTTGTTTTGTTTAAAAAGTGGGCAAAAATAAAAGCAGTTTCTTGTGTGTTTTTCTTCTAAAAAAATAGCTTTTTAGTAGATAAATTATAAATTAAGCTTTCGCTGAATTTTCTTACTTATGGCTTTAAAGTTTCGAGTTTGTTTGGTAAAATCTTTTCGCATATTCGTTATTTCCTCAAACAATTCGGTTGCAGCTGTTTGCAATGCATTAGGTTTTCTTAAACTTCTGTCTGCATTTTTATTAACCACTATGTTTATTCCCTTTTCTTTTAACTCAATAAAAATATCTTCTCCTGTCATCACAGGGTCTCCATCGTAGTGAATAACACCGGGTTTACTTCGATGCACATAAAGCTTTTTACCCCTAAACGATTTAATTTTAGAGTTTCTGTCGAGCGTTTTATTAAACATTTCGATGCTAATTTGAGGTGCATCGAGCGCATCAAAAAGGCTCCATAATAATAATGTCCATCATTCCATCGCTCATAGATGCTTGTGGCGCAATATAGGCATTGTTTCCGTATTGAGAAAGCATTGGCACACGAAATGAGAAAAGGCTTTCATTTTAATCACTCCGTGTTCATCTTTTATTTCGTAAGTTTCAGGCTCGTAAGATAGTCCTACTTTTAGTATATTCTCTGCGTAAGCAATCGGTCCTCGCTTGCCACATTCGGCAAACTTCTTGCTGATAAAAGCATCAAAACCCATTCCGCAAGTGCAAAAAAATGGATAATCGTTTATAATTCCATAGTCGAGCGCGTTAATCTGACAATCGTTTATCACCTTTAAAGCCCCCTTTACGTTGATAGGAATGAGTAGATGACGAGCTAAACCATTGCCCGAACCAGTGGGAATGATGCCCAATGCGGTGCGAGAATGTACCAAAGCACGTCCCACTTCGTTAACGGTTCCGTCTCCACCTACAGCCACCACAATGTCTACTCCTGCATCTTTCGCCTCAGGAGCTAAGACACAAGCATGTCCTGCATATTCAGTTAGCTTTATATCATAATCAAATAAATCTTTATCTAACACCTCTTCTATGGCTTGTGGAATGTTTTTCTTGCTCGAAGTGCCAGATATGGGATTCATTATAAACACTATTTTTTTCTTCATTTTTGCGTGTTTTTAGAAGTAGGGTAGGGCATATAAAATATAAATAGGGTAAAAGTGAAACAGAAAAAACACTGTTTATTGTTTTGTGTAGCCCATCTTTTGCAAAGTTAAATAAAAAGATTGATAGCTATATTTTTATAGGTGTGAAAAACAAATAATTGTATATTTTTCTTGTTAAAGATATGGTTTATAGTATCTTTTTGTATCTTTGCAAACTGAAAAAAATATAATTAAAAGTTTTACAGACCTATTAAAAATGGGACAATTACAAGAAAGATATAAGGCATATAGAGAACCTCAGAAGTTTATTGAAGCAGGTGTATATCCTTATTTTCGTGCAATTACAAGCAAACAAGGCGAAGAAGTAGACATGGAAGGACATAAGGTTCTTATGTTCGGGTCTAATTGTTATACTGGTTTAACTGGTGATCAACGAGTGATAGATGCAGCTAAAGCGGCATTAGATAAGTACGGTTCAGGTTGCGCAGGTAGTCGTTTCTTAAATGGAACATTAGATATTCATGTTCAATTAGAAAAAGAATTAGCTGCATTTGAGCGCAAAGACGACGCTCTTTGCTTCTCTACTGGCTTCTCAGTGAACCAAGGTGTGCTCGCAGTAGTTGCTGGAAGAGGTGATTATATAATATGTGATGACCGCGACCATGCAAGTATTGTAGACGGAAGACGTCTTTCTTTTGCTACACAACTTCGTTATAAACACAACGATATGGAAGATTTAGAACGCATATTGCAAAAACTTCCACAAGAAGCAGTTAAGCTTATCGTTGTAGATGGTGTGTTCTCAATGGAAGGAGATTTAGCTAATCTTCCTGAAATAGTGCGTCTAAAGAAAAAGTATAACTGCTCTATCATGGTTGATGAAAGCACACTCTTTAGGTGTATTCGGTGAACAAGGACGAGGCGTTTTGCGACCATTTTGGCTTATTAGATGAAGTAGACTTAATTATGGGAACTTTCTCTAAAAGTCTTGCATCAATAGGAGGTTTCATCGCAGGAGATAAGGGATACAATTAACTATCTACGCCATTCTTGTCGCTCATATATATTTAGTGCATCTAATACTCCTGCTGCAACAGCTGCTGCTTTAGAAGCTTTTACACATTCTACAAGCAGAACCTGAACGCATAGAAAAACTTGTGGAATATCACAAATTATGCGTTAAAACGTTTCCGTGAAGAAGGTTTTTGAAATAGGAGAAACAGAGAGTCCTATCATTCCTCTTTATGTTCGAGATATTGATAAAACGTTTATTGTAACAAAAAATGGCGTTCGAAAGCAGGTGTATTTATAAACCCTGTAATCCCACCAGCTTGTGCTCCATCAAGACACTTTTAGTGCGTATGGCACTTATGGCAACACTACACTAAAGAACAAGTTGATAGAGGAGTAGACATCTTGAAGAAGATATTTGTTGAACAAGAAATTATAAAAATAATTCAGAAAAAAATTTGCAGGAATAAATTATTTGTTTTACCTTTGCATCGCAATTAAAAACAGATAATGCTTGCAAATTGCGGGGTGTAACACAGTTGGTAGTGTACCTGGTTTGGGACCAGGTGGTCGCAGGTTCGAGTCCTGTCGCCCCGACAAAGCGAAAAGAGATAACTTTATAAAGGTTATCTCTTTTTTTGTTTTTTGGTTTTATGACCTGTTTATTCACTTATATTATTTTTGGGGTTAAGCGTTTTATGACGCTTTATTTTATGGTGAAATGGGAGAGATTATAATAGGATAGGTGGGAGTTGTTATTTTAAATGGTAAGCGGTTACAAACGATGGCTTGTTGTTATTGCGTTAAGATGTGGCATATTTTTATTGTATACCTATTATTCTCTATGAAATATCTTGTTATTATGGTTTTGAGAAACCTGTTTTTGAAATAATAAAAGATGGCTTACCTCGATTTTAGAAAAGGATATCATGCGTAAAAAGAATTGGTGTTTTTAGAGTTAGTAGATAATAGAAAGAGTTGTGATAGTTAGAAAATAAAAACACTTCTCTCCTTGTATAGCGTGTTTTAAAGTTTGTTTTTATGTAGTAAACACGAATACAAGGAGAGAAGTGTTTGTTTTATAAAGTTATTTTGGTTGCTTGTTATTGTTTATCAACTATATTTTAAAAATAAAGAACGTGGTTTTTCATATCTTAATCATTATGCTTTGCGAGTGAAAGAAACGCACGCCCAATTGTTTTCCTCTTGATGAGCGTATTCATGAAAGCCGTATTCCTTAGCCTTTTCTACTAACAATGAGATGTCTTCTGTATAGAAACCACTTAATATAAGCGTAGATGTTTCAGCCATAACGTTAACAAAATGAGGAATATCAGCTAATAGAATATTTCTGTTGATGTTAGCAATGACGACATCAAAGAGCCCACATACATGCGAAAGAATATTAGAATCGCCATGCAACACCTCCATGTTTGTAACCTTATTTAGTTGTGCATTATGCTCACTATTAGTAACACTCCATTCGTCAATGTCGTATCCTATAACATCACTTGCGCCTAATTTAGAGGCTGTAATACCCAAGATACCAGTTCCACAGCCACAGTCTAACACCCTTTTACCTTGTAAAGAGAGATTTAACAAACTGGCAATTACCATTCTTGTTGTTTCGTGTGTGCCTGTTCCAAAAAGCTTGTTTAAAGCTTCAATTCCGATGTTTATTGTATCTTCTTGAGTGAGCTTTTTCAGCTTCATCAGCATTGTTTCTTGCATCATAAATAAACACCTTATTATTTATGTTGATAGTTTCAAAGCCTTGTTTTTCCCACTCTTCATTCCAATTTTGTTCTTCCAATTCTTCTGTTTCATATGTAATAGAAATGTTAGGAATAGGAAAAATGATGCAACATCTCATCTACTTTTTGCTTTGTCATACAAAGAGGGTTTGAATGTAAGCACATACCTTTTTTTATCTTCTTCTTCAAATGATTCGTAACCAATCTCTGCGCAAGCATCTATTAACAACTCACGAACACTCTGCAAAAAGTACATCTTCACACGATATTATAAATAGGGTTTTTGTTATATTTCATCTTATTTTCTAAAAAAACATTTGCAAAAAAATACAAAAATAGGAAAACCCTATTTGCGATTAAAGGGATTTTCCGTATTTTTGTACAAAAAGAAACTTTATTTTTGCATAAAGATGAGCTTTTTTTAGCCTAAAAAAATAGAAAAGAGAAAGGAGAAAAATATATGAAAAAAGAATCTTATTTTAGCCACCCTTTTAATGGCATTGCCTATGTTTAGTTATGCACAAAGCGATGATGTTTACTTTATTCCTAAAGTGAATAAAGAGAAAAAGAGTGTGCGTATGGCTCCTATCGAGCAAGAAGAAGAAACCGTTTACTACTCGGGAAGCGGTAGAGATATAGACGAATATAACAGAAGAGGTCGTTCGTGGACTCATTATCAAGAGTTAGGAGAAGACAAAAACGGACGTAAAATAGTGGTATTACGCAAAGGAAAGGGCGTATATCCCGATTCAATGTATGTTGATACCACCTTTATTGAACGAAAAAAACTTTAATTATAACAATGAAGACGACTTTGTTATGACTCGTCGTATGCGTCGTTTTTATAATTATTACGACCCTTATTGGGACTCTTATGCTTACGATTGGGACGGTTATTGGGGAGGTTCTTTTGGTTGGAGATACGGCTATTATAGTCCATGGGTTGCCAATTATTACGGTTATCCTTATTACAATTCGTGGTATTCTCCTTATTATTATGGAACACCTTATGGTTATTATGGAATGAATTGGTATTCTCCTTACGCTTATTATGGTTGGGGTGGGTATTATGGATACGCTCCTCGAGTGTACATTTCTCAAAGAGGACACACTGGAACACTCAACTATTACGACCGTTCTAACTATCGAGACAAACGCTTATGGAGAACGTTATAGAAATTCATCTTATAGCCAAGAAAAACGAAAAACCGTTCTTATTCACGAAGTAATATGCGCAGTTTTGGTGGAAGAAGCGAAAGCTCTTCACGCACTTATAACAACACTTCGTTTGGTGGAAGCGACTTTGAAAGCACTCGTTCGGGTGGTTCTTTCCGCTCATCTGGTGGTTTTTCAGGAGGTGGTTTCTCAGGAGGGAAGCTCATCTGGTGGTGGCTTTGGAGGCTCAACACATAGTGGAGGAGGTGGAGGTTTCTCAGGCGGAGGACGCCGATAACCCCTTTTTATGGTGTGTAAGAATTATAAATAAAACGATTTTTAAACAAGGGATAGAATATGAAATACACTTATATTTATGCAGTGGCATTGAGCTTTTTAAGCGTAAATGCTATGGCACAAGAAACCTATGAGAATACAAAAAATAATGCAAAAACGACCTTAACGGAACGGCAAGATACGTGAGAATGGGTGGAGCAATGGAATCACTTGGAGCCGATTTAAGTACGATTTCAACCAACCCCGCAGGTCTTTCGTTATATCGTCGTTCAGTGGTTGCCACTTCGTTGGGTGTTCGTTCTCAAACAAATAACCATACACAAAACGGCAATAGCAACACACGTTTCGCTTTCGACCAGATAGGTGGAACTTATGTTTGGCGTAGTTCAAACATCTCTCGCATAGGTGTTGCATTTAATTATCGCAATCGTTCCGACTTAAATTCATTGTTTTTGTAGCTGGCAGTTTAGGTGATGGAACACAAAACAAACTTTCTTACATGAAAGCTATTGGTGGAACAAACGATAAAGGGTGTCTGATTTTTAATTTAGAAAAAGAGGAAAGAAGGCATTATGGGTACTGCACCTTACACCAATCAATTAGATAATTTGTATTATAACAACCTTATTGTAGACAAAAACAAACACTTTGGGCTACAATCAAGGAACAAGTTATAATATGAGTAAAAACGAATAGCGGGCACGTAGGAGAGTATTCTTTTAATATAAGCGGAACATCTAATGAGCGTTTTTATTGGGGACTTACCTTTGGTTTTTACGATGTTAATTACACCGAAAACAGCGTTTATACCGAACGATTGATAGATAAAAACAATGCATTCACTGGTGAAGCAATAGTTACAGACCGACGAGTGATAACGGGAACAGGTTTCAATGTGGTTGCAGGAGCTATTATACGCCCCTTTGCCACTTCACCTTTTCGCTTTGGATTGTCTATCGCTACACCTACATGGTACGATTTAACAACGTCTAATGCCACCGCTTTAGCGCATACAATCATAGCTGATAACATTCAAAAAACAAACTATTCTAACGAGAGTTATTCGTATAAAGTGTTTACACCGTGGGTCTTTGGTCTTAGTGCAGGACACACCTTTGGCAACAAATTGGCTTTAGGAGCAAGCTACGAATATGCTGATTATGGAACAACAGACACACGAGTGAACGATGCAGGAGGATATTATGACTCTTACACAGGCACTTATGAAACCACAAGCAGTAGTGATAAAGCCATGAATGCACACACACAACAGAGCTTAAAGGGTGTTTCTACGCTTAAATTAGGTGCCGAATTAAAATTTAACAACCATTTGGCTGTGCGCACAGGTTATAATTATGTGTCGCCAATGTTTAAGAAAGGTGCTTATAAAGACGGCATAATAGAAAGTTATGGCTCTGTTTATAGCTCTGCAACCGATTACACTAACTGGGAAAGCACTAACAGATTTACCTTAGGTTTTAGGCTATGTAGGAAAAGAAAGTGAATGTAGATTTAGCCTATGTTCATAGTGTAACAAATGGAACATTTTATCCTTTTATGGGTGGAAGTGTAACCGAATATAAGGGAAAAAGATGACAAGGGAACACAAATAAAAGAAGACCTTGTGATGACCCCTATGGGTGTTAAGGTGAACAATAACACCAACAAGGTTCTTTTTAACCTTAACTTATCAGCTTCTGATATGTAAAAAGCAAAAATAAAAATAAAGTAGGGTTTTATGACAAAAAAATGATAATTGGTTAGCTGCCAATTATCATTTTTTATCTATTTTTACTTCTAAAAAAAGTGATTTTTAGAGAAAAATAGCTAAGCTTTTACACCTTTTTATGAACGAAGAAACAAGGAAAAAAACAAGTCTGTTTTTAGTAGTTAATGCTAAAACATATAGGTTTTGCATTTCTAAAAACACCCTAAACAAAAAAACGTAATAAGTAGGTGTTAAGTGCTAAAACACCGTATTTTTAGGGTTGCAATAGCTTATATATTAGGAGCAAAACTCTTATATATTGCCCCTTAAAACCTTATGTATTACACGGTAAACCCTAAGCTTTTACACGTTTTTTGCTTAAAAACAGTGTTTTTAAGTGTTATTTTGTGCGCAACTAAAAAATAAAGGCAATATTTTAAACGTTGGCAAGCGTGACACAAAAAAGAGGCAAAAATAAAGTGCATTTTTTTAGCGTTTCTTTCTAAAAATGCACATCAGTAAAAAGCATAAAAAAAGTCGTTTAATCGTTCTTTTTTTATAGCCTATGGTAATGATAAACGAAAGCAATGTAAGCACAATACCAGCTATAACCACTCCATTCCATTTCCAATTAGCCCAGCACACACCAGCAATGAAAGTGCCAAACGAAGCCCCTAAGAAAAAAGAAGTCATAAAAATGGTGTTCACTCTATTAGCTGCCGAAGGTAAAAGCGAAAGAGCCTTGCTCTGATTGCTTAGTTGTATGCACTGAATACCTGCATCTATGAACAATATACCCGTAATAAATCCCACATAAGAGTTTTTGAAAAAAATCCACATGATAGTCCACGACAAAACAATAATAAAAACAGCCTATGAAGTGAAAATTTCTTGCCCCTAATTTGTTAACAGCCCCTCCAACACTCGATGCAGTGATAGCTCCTACAATTCCACAAAAAGCCCAACAAACCAATAATATCATTGTTAGCATAAAACGGTTCGCTACACATTTTAAACGCTAACATAGCCCACATGCCTTGAAAACTTGCAAAACACAATGCAGCACGCAATGAAACGTTTTGCAACAGCTTGTTTTCTTTCACAATATTGTAAAGAGATTTCATTAAAGACCCATACAGAACCAGAGAAATTTTTGGCTGCTTTTTAGGCATATAAAAACCAAATGGCTAACAAACAAAGTAGGCTCGATAGCGTGGCAATGCCATACATTACGCGCCACGAAAAATGTTCTCCTACAAATCCACTAATAACTCGTGAAGTTAAAATACCCGTGAGGAGTCCGCTTAAAAGCATACCAACATTTTGTGTTTTGCGTTGAGGTTTAGAGAACTGAGATGCCATTGGAATAAAGATATGAGGCATAACAGAACACGCACCTATAATAAAAGAGGTGATAATGAGTGTGTATAGATGAGTGCTTACAGCAGTGATTGCCAACGAAATGATGAGAGAAATAAAGCTAACCGTTAAAATTTTAGTGGCTTTAAACAAATCTCCTAAGGGCACAATAAATAGCAATCCCGACGCATAACCCAGTTGGGTAGCAATAGAAATATTATTAGCTGTTAGCTCAGATATATTTAATTCTGTTGCAATCTTATTAAGAACAGGTTGACTATAATAGAGATTAGCCACCGTTATACCTGAAATGAGTGTCCACATCCATAACACTCCTCTTTTAATACCTTGATTAGGAGAAAGAGTTTGCTTCATCTTTGTTTTTTTTTATACCGTTTGTTAAAGGCTTTAACCTAAAGCCTATCTTTTTAAAAAGCACACAAAGATACAAAAACTATGTTTTAAAAGGTCTTAATAGCGATTAGCTTGCATTTAAACAATAATAATAAGAGGTGAAAAGTGGAGAGAAACGAGGCTAAATTAGAAAAAAATATGCGTAACTTTTGCAACAAGGGGTTTTTCCTTTTTATTCTTGTAAATATAGAAATGATTTGTGCTAAATGGCATAAGATGATAGTAGACAAATATATGCAAAAAAATAAAATATATATTCTTAATGGTTTTGTTATGCACCTGTATAAAGATAGATGCACAGCTAAAACGTAATGAACTTTTCGACGCATATATTGAACAATATAAAGACATTGCCATAAAAGAAATGGCAAAATATGGCATTCCTGCAAGTATAACTCTTGCACAAGGATTGTTAGAAAGCGGAGCAGGACAAAGCAGATTAGCCGTGTTTGCAAATAATCATTTTTGGTATAAAGTGTCACGATTGGCAAGGGGCTAAGATGTATAAAGATGATGATGAGCGAAATGAATGTTTTCGTTCGTATGATAATCCCTTACAAAGTTTTGAAGACCATAGCACTTTTTTGGTGAATAAAGTTCGTTATCGCTCACTCTTTTCGTTAAATACAACCGATTATAAAGGTTGGGCTTATGGCTTAAAAGGTGCAGGTTATGCCACCAATCCCAATTATGCTCACAGACTAATAGACATTATTGAGTGCTACGAATTATACAGATTTGACACGATGAATCTTCTTCTATGTCGAAAAAATGAGATATTAAACACGCAAACAGTTGTGCCTGAGAATGCTTCTTTGCATGCTATTTATATGTATAATGATAATTATTATTTAAATGTTCGTAAAGGAGACACTTTTTAGAAAGCTTAGCAAAAAGAATTGAATATCTCTGCTCGTAAGTTAGCACATAACAACGAACGTTCGCTAAATTCCCCCTTAGAAGTGGGCGAAATAATATATTTAAAGCGTAAAAAAAGCATAAAGCTGATAAGCAATTTAAAGGGTAAACCTTATGTTGTTAAAGAAGGAGATAGCATGTATAGTATAGCACAACGCTACGGAATTCGCTTAGAAAGTTTATACTATATGAATGGATTTATGCCCGATTATGTGCCAACAGTGGGCGAAAAAATTAGGGTATATTGATAAAAAAAGATGCACATGAATGAGATAAAAGCAAATAGTGGTGCAAGAAAAACCTCTTGCAAGAAGCTCGCCCAAAAGGGAATGGATGAATTTGTAGATGTGTTTGTTCAAGCCATAACAAACAGTATAAACGGGCAATTAACAGCAGAGAATATGGCTCGTTTAAATGCTAATCAACTTACATTGATAGCTTATCACACTTTAAGAGATGAGGTGATGAACGGAGGATTTGTGCAGTTAATTCATAATGGCTATGGAGGTTTCATCTTCTTAAACCCCTTTGCGAAGGCAATAAACGAATGGGGAATAGACGAATTGGCAAGGTTAGTGAATAAATGTAGGAAATTATACTTTAAATATCACGAAGAAATAGAAGCCGAATGTTCAGATGATGAGTTTATGGCTCTATTTGAACAATATGCAGAATTTGACGATTTTGATGATAAATTCATAGAAAATGAAGAAGAATGGACTGCTAAGGTGGCTTATTATATCGATGAACATATAGACGAATTTGCTGTAATAGAAAAATAAAAGAGCAACGATGAATAAAGAACAACAAGAAATTAGAAAGAAAAGTTCGATACAAATAAGAAATAAAAAAGCCTCTTTCGATTATTTCTTTATAGATACCTATACGGCAGGAATTGTGCTAACAGGTACTGAAATAAAGTCGATAAGACAAGGAAAAAGCCTCACTTGTAGACACCTTTTGCTATATTCATAATGGTGAAATGTGGTTGAAAGGTATGAATATATCACCTTATTTCTATGGTTCGTTTGCTAATCATGAAGCAAGACGTGATAGAAAACTCCTCTTAACGAAAAGAGAAATAAGGCGATTGCAAGAAGAAACAAAAAGCAGTGGGCGTGACTTTAATTCCTACTTTGGTGTTCATAGACCGCAAAAGGACATGCTAAAGTGGACATAGCATTAGCAAAAGGAAAGAAAGAATACGACAAACGACAAACATTAAAAAGCAAAAAGAAGACCGCCGAGAGATGGATAGAGCCATTAAACGCTTTTTAGGGTTTATATGGCAATGTGCTTTCTTTTTGTGCTTTTTAATGTGAAATATATCAATTAAAAACAATAAAAGAACAGGTAAAAATAGTACCTTTGTACTATATTTTAATGAGAATAATAAAATGAAATTTAAGAAACAAAAATGGAATCTTATACCTGGTCAACCAATAACAGAGCTTGATAAAAAGTGATGTTTTGGCAAAACAAAGGTAGAGAAGTTCCAACAAGAGACTTAATAAAGACCCCTGAACAAATAGAAGGTATTCGTAGAAGTGGTATAGTTAATACTGGTGTACTTGATGAAGTGGCTAAACACATTAAAGCAGGTATGAATACACTCGAAATAGATAAGATTTGTTACGATTATTGCACATCGCATGGCGCAATACCAGCATGTCTTAACTACGAAGGATTTCCTAAAAGTGTTTGTACAAGCATAAATGAAGTGGTGTGTCATGGTATTCCTAAGGAAGAAGATGTGTTGCAAGAAGGAGATATTATAAATGTAGATTTTTACCACAATTCTTGATGGTTATTATGCAGATGCTTCGCGAATGTTTATCATTGGCAAAACTACTCCCGAAAAAGAACAACTTGTTAAAGTGGCAAAAGAATGTTTAGAAGTGGGAATGGAAGCAGCTAAACCTTATTCATTTGTAGGAGATATTGGTCATGCTATTCAAAAAAACATGCAGACAAATATAATTATGGTGTGGTGAGAGATTTATGCGGTCATGGCGTAGGTCTTAAATTTCATGAAGAACCACAAGTAAATCATTACGGCAAACCGGGTACAGGTATCTTCTTGTTCCTGGTATGGTGTTTACGATTGAACCAATGATAAACATGGGAACATGGAAAGTTTTTTTCTTGATAAAGAAGACCCCTTTGGATGGGAAATCATATCTGGTGATGAATTACCATCGGCACAATGGGAACATACCTTTGTGATGACAGAACATGGAGTAGAAATTCTTACCTATTAAAAATATAAAAAAAGGTATGAAAGAAAAAAAGATGTATATATATTAGGTATAGAGAGTAGTTGTGACGACACTTCGGCAGCAGTTTTACATAATGATGTGTTATTAAGTAATGTAACTTCTTCGCAAGATGTGCATAAAGCCTATGGTGGAGTGGTTCCAGAGCTTGCCTCTCGTGCGCATCAACAAAATATTGTTCCTGTTGTAGACTTAGCTCTTAAACGTGCAGGCATAACGAAAGAACAATTATCTGCTATTGCTTTTTACTCGTGGTCCGGGGCTTATGGGGTCATTATTAGTAGGAGTGAGTTTTGCAAAAGGGTTGTCTCGTTCGCTAAATATTCCACTGATAGATGTTAATCATCTACAAGGTCATGTCTTAGCACACTTCATAAAAGACGAAGACACATCGAAAGCAATTCCACCATTGCCATTTATTTGCTTATTAGTGAGTGGTGGAAACTCTCAAATAGTAAAGGTAAATGCTTATAATAATATAGAAGTATTAGGTCAAACTATAGATGATGCCGCTGGAGAAGCAATTGATAAATGTTCTAAAGTGATGGGTTTAGGCTATCCGGGTGGTCCTATTATTGACCGTTTAGCTCGTCAAGGAAATCCTCATGCTTATAAGTTTGCAGAACCAAATATCCCTGGTTATGATTATAGACTCTCGGGTTTAAAGACATCTTTCTTATATAATATGCGTAAATGGATGGCAGATGAACCCGATTTTATTGAAAAACATAAAGAAGATATAGCAGCCAGTTTGGAATTTACAATTGTAGATATTTTGATGAAAAAACTTCGTGCAGCAGTTAAAGACACAGGTATTAAACATGTAGCTGTTGCAGGTGGCGTGTCGGCAAATAATGGATTGCGTAACGCTTTCAAAGAACATGCCGATAAATATGGTTGGAATATATACATTCCTAAGTTTAGTTATACAACCGATAACGCAGCAATGATTGGCATAACAGGCTACTTTAAGTTCCTTGATGGCATTTATTGCTCTATAGATAAACCCGCATTTAGTAAAGTAACATTTGAATAATGGAATTAGAAAGCAAAAATTTTTAAGTAAAGAAATACAACATTATCTTTACGAAAGTGATGGTAAAAGCACGTACTATAGGCACAGTAGAAAGCTGTACAGGTGGTAAGATTGCAGAGACAATAATGAGTGTTCCAGGTTCTTCAAACTATTATAAAGGTAGCATAATTTGCTACTCTAATGAGGTAAAAGAGAACTTGTTAAAGGTGAATTCATCTTTAATTGAAGAAAAAAACAGCTGTAAGCGAAGAGGTTGCTATTGAAATGGTGAAAGGTGCTTGCGATGCTTTAAACGTGGATTATGCTATTGCTACAACAGGAATAGCTGGTCCAGGAGGTGAACTTCCCAATGCTCCTGTAGGAACAATATGGATAGCTTATGGCTCAAAAACAGATATAAGAACTTTCCAAATAACAGAAAAATAAGGGACGAGACCTTAATATTTTTAGGTGCAACCATAAAGTCTTTACACTTATTTCTTGAGTTCTTAAAAAGAAAATATAGAAGTAGAAGAGTAAGATTTTTGCTTGTTAAAAGGCAATAAATAGCTATTCAAAAAGAAAACTTAATTATTTGAGATACAATAGCTAATCTTTTTGTGAATCCAATAAATATTTGTAATTTTTGCAAACTGTTTTGGAATAAGTATCAAAAAGTCGAATACAAAAATTAAAGATAGCAATGTCTAAGATTTGTCAAATTACGGGTAAAAAGCCCAAATAGGCAACAATGTATCTCACTCAAAGCATCGTACAAAGCGTAGTTTTGATGTGAATCTCTTCAAAAAAAGAAATTCTATTATGTTGAAGAGTCTTGTTGGATTAGCCTAAAGATCAGTGCAGCTGGTCTTCGTCTTATCAATAAAGTTGGTCTCGATGCTGCCTTGAGACAAGCCGTTTCTAAAGGTTATTGCGACTGGAAAGATATTAAAGTTATAGGAGAATAATCAATTATGGCAAAAGAAAGCAAAAGGCAATAGAGTACAAGTTATACTCGAATGTACCGAAATTAAAAAGCAGTGGATTGCCCGGAACAAGCCGTTATGTAACGACAAAGAACCGTAAAAACACTCCAGAACGTCTCGAAATGAAGAAGTATAATCCCATCTTGAGAAAGATGACTATTCATAAAGAGATTAAGTAATATAATATTTTCTAATCCATTTAATTATAAATAACTATGGCAAAAGAAAGCGGTCGCATCTCTACATGAAGGTTCAACAGACGGACGTGCGTATTCAAAAGTAATCAAAATGGTGAAGAGTCCTAAAACAGGTGCTTATGTTTTTTTGACGAACAAATGGTACCTAATGAAAGCAGTTAAGGATTTCTTTAAGAACTAATTGATAAAAGAATTATCTTATAAAAATAAAGTCATACACTTCTTTTTGTGTATGACTTATTTTTTTTATACCTATATAATATTCTTCTTATCGTATATTTATAAAAAAGATGGTTTATTCTTTTTGCGTTTATAGAGTATTATCTTCATTTATTTTCTTTTTAATGCTTAATAAGCTTGTTTTTTTAGCTTTTATAAACGTTGTATATATCAAAAAAATAAAGTGTAATTTTACACCTAAAATAATCAACAAAAAGCTCTTATAACTAAAATAAAGCCCCTTAGAGCGAAAAATTTGGTAAAAAAATAGACTTTTAAAAAATAACCAATTTATATATGGATGAAAATCAAACTATCGATAAAAGATAGAATAATTAAGATTAACATTGAGGAAGAAATGAAGTCTTCTTACATTGATTATTCAATGTCGGTGATTGTTGCTCGTGCTCTTCCTGATGTGAGAGATGGATTTAAACCTGTACATAGAAGAATCTTATATGGTATGCGTGGTATTGGAAATACCAGTACAAGTCCTTATAAGAAATGTGCTCGTGTAGTAGGAGAGGTGCTTGGTAAGTATCATCCACATGGAGATTCATCTATTTATGGTGCTTTAGTTCGACTTGCACAAGACTGGAATATGCGTTATACGCTTGTTGATGGACAAGGAAACTTTGGTAGCGTAGACGGTGATGGAGCAGCTGCTATGCGTTATACCGAATGTCGTTTAGCCAAGATTGGTGAGCATGTGATGGACGATTTGGACAAAGATACGGTTGATATGACCAGTAACTTTGATGAAACATTATTAGAGCCAACCGTGATGCCAACAAAGATTCCTAATCTACTTGTTAATGGTGGAAACGGTATTGCAGTAGGTATGGCGACAAATATGCCAACGCATAATCTTACAGAAGTAATTGATGGCTGTTGTGCTTATATTGATAATAATGATATAACAACAGAAGAATTGATGCAATACATACAAGCTCCCGACTTCCCCACTGGTGGTTATATTTATGGATTGCAAGGTGTTAAAGACGCATACGAAACAGGTAAAGGCCGAATTGTTATGCGTGCAAAGGCTGAAATAGAAAGTGGTGAAAAATCATGATAAGATTATTATCACAGAAATTCCTTATGGTGTTAACAAGCAACAGTTAATAGAATACATTGCAGACCTTGTAAAAGAAGGCAAATTAGAAGGTATTTCTAATGCTAACGACGAGTCGGGTAGACAAGGAATGCGTATTGTTATTGATGTAAAACGTGATGCTAATGCCAACGTTATTTTTGAATAAGTTGTTCAAAATGACAGCACTTCAAAAGCTCATTCTCTGTTAATAACATCGCCTTAGTGAAAGGTCGTCCACGCTTATTAACATTAAAAGACTGTATAAAAATATTTCGTTGAGCATCGTCACGATGTAACTATTCGTCGTACAAAGTTTGAACTTAAGAAAGCAGAAGAGCGTGCACACATCTTAGAAGGAATGATTGTTGCCAGCGACAACATAGACGAAGTGGTGCAAATCATTAAAAGTAGTCGCACACCAGCTATTGCTCGAACCAATCTCGAACAACGTTTCAACTTAGATGAGATACAATCTCAGGCAATTGTAGACATGCGTTTGTCTCAATTAACAGGATTGAAAGTTGACGAATTACATGCACAATACGATGAAATACAAGCGCGTATAGCTTATCTAAAAACAAATTCTTGTAGATGATGAGTTATGTAAGAAAGTGATAAAAGACGAGCTAAACGAAGTGAAAGAGAACTACGGTGACGCGCGTAAAACAATGATTATCCCTGCAGAACACGAGTTTAATGCAGAAGATTTCTATCCTAACGACCCTGTAGTTATTACCGTTAGTCATTTAGGATATATCAAACGTACACCACTTTCAGAGTTCCGTGAGCAAGCAAGAGGTGGAGTTGGAAGTAAAGGAGTTCGTCATAGAGACCAAGACTTCACAGAGTTTATTTATCCAGCAACCATGCATCAAACCATGTTATTCTTCACTAAGAAAGGTCGTTGCTATTGGTTGAAGTGCTATAATATACCCGAAGGAACGAAAGACTCTAAGGGACGCGCTATTCAGAACCTATTAAATATAGAAGGAGATGATGGCATTAACGCTATTTTACGTTTGAAAGGACTCGATGATAGCAACTTTGTTAACTCTCATTATGTTGTTTTTTTGCAACTAAAAAATGGTACTGTTAAGAAAACCTGTTTAGAGGCTTATTCTCGTCCACGTGCTAATGGTGTTATTGCAATCAATATTGCCGAAGGCGATGAAGTGGTAGATGTTCGTTTGACAAATGGTAACAACGAAATTATCATGGCTAATAAAAAAATGGTCGTGCCGTACGCTTTAATGAGAACACAGTGCGTGTTATGGGACGTACAGCCACTGGTGTTCGAGGCATGAAACTCGATGATGATAACGACCAAGTGGTAGGTATGATTGTTGTAAACGATGCCGAAACAGAAAAACGTAATGGTAGTGAGTGAAACAGGATATGGTAAACGTTCGCTTGTTGAAGACTATCGTGTAACGAATCGTGGAGGTAAAGGTGTGAAGACATTAAACGTAACTGATAAGACAGGACGTTTGGTTGCTATCAAGAATGTTACAGATGATAACGATTTAATGATTATCAACAAGAGCGGTATCACCATTCGTTTAGCTGTTTCCGAATGTCGAGTTATGGGACGTGCAACACAAGGTGTACGCTTAATAAACCTTTCTAAAAAGAACGATGTCATAGCAAGTGTGTGCAAAGTGCTAAGTTCTGGTTTAGAAGAAACAGAGGAAGAACAAGCCGAAACACCTGTAGATGCAGAGCAAAATGCCCCTGTTAACGAAACAACATCGGCAGAACAAACAACCAATGAACAAGTTAATAATGCTAACGAAGGTAACCATTTAGACTTGTTTAATAATGAAGAAAACTAATCACTAAAAGTTATAACACAATGAAAAAGTTAATGATGATGGCATTGGTGGCAGGTATTACCAGCACAGCCTTTGCACAAGAAGATGCACTAAAAAGCATTTTAAAAGCTAAAAGCTACGACGAAGCAAAAACATTGCTTAACAATAGCAAGTCTTCTTTTAATGCAGAACAAACAGCTAAAAGCCTACAATAAGCTTGTAGACCTTTCTGTTGAGAAAAATAAATAAAAGAGCAACAAACCATTACAGCCAACCAAATGGCAGAACAAATGAAAACAGGTAAGGTAGAAGCATACGACACTTTGGGCTTTTACACCGCTGTTTATAACGCATTAGATAATGCCATTTTAGCTGATAATTTTGATGTTCAGCCTAACGAAAAAGGAAAGGTTAAGCCTAAATTCCATAAGACAAACCAAGACCGTTTATATGGTTTCCGTCCTTATCTTATTAGTGCAGGACAAGATGCTATGAAGGTACAGAACAATAAAGGGGCTTATTCTAACTTTAAAATGTATGTAGAAAGTGCTACTGCACCTTTGTTTGCAGATGTTGATAAAACAAAAAAATCCTGACCAATATTTAGGAGAAATAGCACGTGTTTCTGCTTTTTTATGCTTTCAAGATAAAGATTTTGATGCTGCAAGCAAATATGTTGACATTGCAATGGCAGACCCCTGAAGCTCGTAAAGATGCTTTAGGAATGAAGCTTTTACTTAATGCAACAAGGATTAAAAAAACAAGAGAAGACTCCTTAGGTTATGTGGCTAAGCTAAAAAGACCTTTATGCTACTGAAAAAAAGAAAACGAACAAGTTTTTTTGGTAACTTAGCTCAAATGTATGGTTATCTTGGCATGAAAGCTGAACAAAAACGAGATGATAAATGAAAAAAACTAAGAGCTAATCCTAACGACTTTATGGCATTATCTCTTCGTGCTAAAGAGGCAATGGACGAAGGTAAAGACGATGAGGGCTATCACTTACTTTAAGAAAGCTTTAGAAACAAAGAAAGACGACTCTTTGGTGTTAACCTATCTTGGTTTCTCGCTCAATAGAAAGGCTGCAAACCTTAATGGAAATAAGGCTGAGCAAACAAAAACTTTACAATGAATCAGCTCGTTTTCCTTGAGATTGCTCGCGATGTAGACCCAACTTGCGAACGTGCAAACTGGAAATATCCTCTTTATCAATGCTATTATTCTTTGTATGGAGAAAAAGATTCTCGCACAAAAGAACTTGAAAGCATTAGTTAAATAAGAATATTTTTAATCGTAAATTATTATACTGAAAGGTGGAGATTAACATGTTTAATCTCCACCTTTTTATATATTATAAACTTAAATGTGTTATCACAAATGCGTGCAGATAGTAAGTGTGAAAGAGTAAAAATACAAGGCAGTGTTTCTCATATAATTATTTATAAAAAAATAAAAAAACATGCCGTTTTACGTTTTTAGTACGCTAACAGATAACCGATGAGAAGGTTCTTATTGAAGAAGTTGAAAAGCGCTGTTAGTGTTAAAAAGTGTTTTTGTGAAATCCGAGAACAATTTGTGCCTTATTCTTTGTATGTAAAAAAATAAGTTTTTAGCAAAAAAATAGCTAAGCTTTTTATGCTTTTTTTCTCACGAAACTTATTTGTAAAATAGCAAAAAAACAAAATTCTTGCTCTTTAAACATATAGCTTTTTGAAATGTTATTTTTTTAGCATTTTGTTTGTAAAATAAAGTTTCAACAAACTGCCAAAGCACATTTCTACACCTGTAAAAAGTTAAGGTTTTAGGGTTGCAAACTCTTGTGTTTTGTCTTCTAATATATAAGGTATTAGAGCATAAAACATAAGCTATTGCATGGTAAACTCTAAGCTATTGCACATAAAAGTCATATTTTTTTAAAGACAAATGTTATTGGTATTCTAAAACGCCATCTATTAGCTTTAAATAAGTATAAAATGCTTATTTGTTTTTCAAACCCTAAGGAATATTCTTTTCAACGAAACAAAAAAATGAGCATTAAAATCACCTATGTCAGGTGACAAAACGAACAATTTTACTTGCGAATTTTTAACTATTTTTAAAAAGAATAATGCAAGTTTTATCTCCGTGTTATTTCATGGTTAAAGTAGAAAAAAATAAGAAATGTTATTCTTTTTAATAAATACCTTATACCACTTCAAACCTCACCTTTTATTTCCAATCTTAAAATCTTTTTCACAAATCATCTCACTTTCTTTTATGAGCAAAGCATTTGCACCCTTAACGATAAATGCGTAACTTTGCAAATATGAAAACAAAAGATATCTGCTCCGTGGACTGCCCACCTTAGCTTGTTAGCGGCAGCCGCTTTCTTCGGAATAATGGCTCCTTTTAGGTAAAGATGCTATGAATAATGGTATTGATGGCATAACTCTTGTAACATTCAGAGTGATAGGTGGCGCCCTTCTTTTTGGTCTTTCAGGTCTATTTGTCAAAACAGAGAAAGTGCCATTAGCCGATAAATTGCGTTTTGCAGGAGCAGCTTTATTAGGTTTAGTGTGTAACCAATGTTGTTATACCATTGGTTTAAGTCTCACTTCACCCATAAATGCAGGCATTGTAACTACCACCATGCCCATCTTTGCACTTATCATGTCGGCTCTTATTTTAAAAGAGCCAATCACCACACAAAAGGCATTAGGCGTGTTTATGGGTTGTTGTGGAGCACTCATTTTAATAGCTATCAGTGTGTCGAATGGTGGAAGTTCAAAGGTAGGAAACATACAAGGCGACCTTCTTTGTCTTGCTTCTCAACTGTCGTACACGCTCTATCTCACCACTTTTAACCCGCTTGTAAAGCGTTATTCAGTGTTTACCGTCAATCGATGGATGTTTCTTTGGGCATCATTATTGCTTCTTCCTTTTACAGCCCCCCACGTGTTAAGCACTAATTTTCAAGCTATTTCGCTTAAAAACCTATCTCGAAGTGGGGTATGTTGTGTGTTTTGGAACATTTATTTGTTATCTACTCATGATAAAAGGGCAACGAGTTTTTGCGTCCCACAGTGGTGAGTATGTACAATTATATGCAACCTGTAATGGCAGTGTTAGTGAGTATTTCGTTAGGTTTAGCCATTTTTACGAGTTTCCACTTCTTAGCCATTGCTTTCATTTTTGCAGGTGTTTGGCTTGTTATCCGTTCTAAATCGAAACGAGATATAGAAGAAAAGAAAGCATAAGAAATAACACAGAATAGTTGAAAAAAATGACGATAGAACCCGCAAAACAAAAGTCAGTCTGAGGCAATAGCCGAACTTATAATGTTGGCAATGACCCACGAATGTTGTTTACATTTTGTGGGAGAAAACCAGAATATACATCATTTTAAGGAAGTGATGACGCTGCTTGTGAAACGAGACGACAGTCAATACAGCTATAAAAACACCTTTGTAGCCCTTCACGAAAGCGAAGTGGTGGGCATAGTGGTGGCTTATGATGGTGCCAAACTAAAAACATTACGAAATGTTTTTTTACAGTTTGCCTTACAATACTTTAATAGAGACCATTCAAAAAAATGCAAGACGAAACACAACAAGGAGAACTTTATGTAGACAGTTTAGCTGTGAAACCGCAGTTTAGGGGTAAGGGAATAGCAACAAAACTGTTGCAAGCTACGATAAAAAAAGCCCACGAACAAAACATTCCTGCTGTGGGTTTACTGGTAGATAAAGGAAATCCGTTGGCAGAAAAAGCTATACCATAAAGTGGGATTTCGTTATGTAAACGATGCAGAATGGGGAGGTCATGGCATGAAACATTTGCAGTGTAACGTTGTAAATAAGGGTGTGTAAACAAAGCAAAGCATATTATATAATGTGCAGAACGTAACACCTAATTGTATAAATAATGTTTACTAAAAACGTAGAAACAATGAAACAAAAAATAATAACTCTATGGGTTTTGTGTTTTATAACCATTTCTTTAGTGGCACAAAAGCACAACAAAACGCCACAAAAAGCCTTTTTTTGTGGCAAAACTCGATAGTGTGTTGAATTGTTTAAAACAACCAACCGACTCGCAGAGCTATTATTTAATGATGTCTAATGCGCTTTTATTGGGTAAAGAATGCGAAAAAAAATACACCAATCACTCGTCTGTTCTTCTTCCTTATCTACCAAAATTAACACAGTGCTATAACATTTTAGCGCATCACATACACACCGCAACCGAGCCACTGAGCATTTATAAACGTTTTGTTAATGTGTATATGGAAAGTTTTAACACGTCTTTTTAACCCACAATCTACACATTCATTGGGCAATAAAATGCTTAGTTTAGCCACTCATCACTACAATTTAGAGCATTATAAACATGCCGAATATTGTGCCGATAAAAGCTCTGTTGTTTCAACAAAGTGCAGAGAACGCAACCGAAATAAAGGTGTTATGTATGAAAAAGAACATGCAAACACCTGTCGATTCGGCAATGTATGCCTTAGCATTGCTTAACCTTCATCATTTAAAACCTAACAACACAGTGTTTTTTTAACCTGTTAATTGAATATTTATCTGCACCTAATAAAGTAAACGAACTTGAACTTTTTGTAGAAGATGAATATTTACGAGATAGTACAGACATTAGAAGTTTATTGCTAAAAGGTGAACTGATGATGAGCAAAAAAACAGTGGAAAGAGGTGATATACTTTTTGGGAACAAGCCAAAGAAAAAGCAACCACAAAATATTCGTATACTGTGTAATTTAGGCATAAGTTATGCCTCTTATGCTTTTGAACAAAGAGAACAAGGCATGGATAAACGAGGAAAACTCACCTCAAAGCAAAGAGAAGATATTAGAAAGCTATTGATAAAAGCCAAAAAAACTGTTTTAGAACAAGTGAAGCAAAGTGATAGCGAAACAAATAAAATGAACTGGAAATGCACGCTTTATATGGTGTATTATGCACTACATGAACGTGATAAAAGCAAAAAGAAATTAAAGCATTGTTAGATGCTAACGAATAAGAATATAAGATGAAAAAAAGATTGTTTTATTTTTTTGATGATATTTGGGCTTAGTGTGTTTAATATTACATGGATAAAGGCTCAAAAAAAGGAAATTTCGATGGCTAAAACAGCCATTAAAAAAAGGCACAAACTTAGCACAAGCGCAACAATCTATAACAAGTTTGCTTGCCGATAGTGTGTATCAACAAAAACGAAACGTTATGGAATGTGTTATACGAGGTGCTAAATAAGCAGTATGAACAAGGTAATGAGAAATTGTATTTAAAGCAAAAAAATACGATACAGCTCAACTCTTTTTCGCTCACTTATGATATGCTTAGAACACTCGAAAAGGCAGACTCTATTTCATTGTTGCATAATAATAAGAAGAAAGAACGTTCTAAAAATATAGATAAAAATGTAGAGTCTTTTCATGTTTATCGCGCTAATTTAATTAAAGGAGGAATGTTTTTTTATAGGTAAACAACGCTACGATGAAAGTCCTATAAAATGCTCGATTCTTATATAAACATGAGCTTTATACACCGCTTTTTTTCACGCTTTCATTACGAAAAAAACGACCCTAAATTGGCAGAAGCAGCTTATCTTTCTGTGTATTGTGGATACAAAATGGAAGATGCAAAGCGCACACTTCGCCATGCTTACTTAGCTTTAAAAGACACTACACACCATGCTTATTTATTACAATTCTTAGCAGAAGCTTACCATTTAGACCAAGATATGGAGCGTTACGAAAACGCTTTTAAAGGAAGGATTTACGATGTATCCTAACCTACCTTTTTTTCTTTTTCGCGTTTATTAGCCTATTATCTTGAACACGAACGTTACACCGATGCGCTTAATTTGGTAGATAATGCAGCTCAAAAAGAGGGAGAAAAAGAAGAATTTTTATTAGCAAAAGTGAGTGTTTTTGTTTGAGTTAAAAGCGTTTTGACGATTGCATTTCGTTAGGCGAAAGACTATTAGCAGAAAAACGATTTGTTGGCAGATGCTTATTTAAATGTGGGCTTGTCTTACTATAATAAAGCTGTGATGCTCGATAAAAAGCACCAATTATGCTAAACAAGAGGCACAAATAAAAGGTTTTTTTATCAAAAAGGCAAGAACCTATTTAGAGAGTTATAGAAAGTTAGAACCTACCGATAAAGAAAAAGTGGGGATACCCTTTATATACCATATATCTTAACTTAAATATGGGAAAAAGAGTTCGACGAAATAGATAAAAATATTACGCAGTAAATCTTAAAAAGAAATGAACATAACACCAAACACACAAAACCATTTTACAAACGTTAGGCATTAGTGAGCTTAACGAAATGCAACAACAAGCCTATCACAACATTCTTACTACCGAGAAAGACATTGTTATATTGTCGCCAACGGGTAGTGGTAAAACATTGGCTTATTCTGCCTTTGGTTGAAAAAGATAGATAAAAGAAAGCGACAAGGTGCAAATGATAGTGGTTGTTCCAAGTAGAGAATTGGCTCTACAATCAAGCGAAGTGTTGCAAAAAATGGCGTGCGGCGTGCGTTGTTGTGCATGTTATGGAGGCCGAACAGCTATGGAAGAGCATAAAACACTTAAAAAAATAGCTCCTCATGTGGTGTTTGCTACTCCCGGAAGACTTAACGACCACCTCTTAAAAGAAAACATCTTGCCTGATAATGTTTCGTTGTTAGTGATAGACGAGTTTGACAAATGTTTGGCAATGGGCTTTCATGAAGAGATGATAAAAAGCAATAAATGCCTTGCCAAACGTGCAACGAAAGGTTCTATTATCTGCTACCGAAGCCGAAGAGATACCACGTTTTGTGCAATTAAATCGTACTACAAAACTCTCATTTCTTGCGCAAGATGAAAACATTTCATCGCGCATTGCGCTTTTTACTGTTAACAGCGATGAGAAAGATAAGTTGAAAATATTATCAAAACTGTTGCATTCTTTAAATAATGAGAGTAGCATTGTGTTTTTTTAAACTATCGCGAGAGTGTAGAAAGAGTGAATAATTTTTGAAAGAAGAAGGCTTTTTATACAAGTTCGTATCATGGTGGATTTGAACAAAAAAGAGCGAGAGGCTGCCCTTTATAAGTTTGCTAACGGAAGCGCAAACATATTGATTCTAACAGATTTAGCCTCACGAGGTTTAGACATTCCAGACCTTAATAATGTGATAAACTATCATCTTCCTGAAACAGAAGACAACTATATTCATCGTGTAGGACGCACTGCTCGATGGGAAAAAGAGGGTAAAACATTCTTTATTTTAGCTCCCGAAGAAACACTTCCTACGTATGTTTTAACAGAAAGCAATCGACTATTTATTGCCTGAGACGCCGTCTAAAAATAGCTCCACCTAAAATGGTTACGCTCTATATAGGGTAAGGGAAAAGAAAGACAAAATAAGCAAAATGGACGTGGTAGGATTTCTTTGTAAAAAAGGAAATCTTGATAAAAAAACGAAATAGGACGTATAGACGTGAAAGACCGATACACCTATGTTGCTATTGCAAGGAACAAACTTAAACAAGTGTTACGATTAACAAACGGAGAAAAAATTAAGAATGTTAAGACTGTGATAGAAGAGATTAAATAGTGCAAAATGATGTGATATATAGAAACAAGTGTGCTTAATGACAATTCATTAGCACACTTGTTTTGTTTTTATAGAATTGTAGTTGGGGGGGGTGTGGCTTATAAATAAGATTGAAAAATAGAAACGATAAATGAGAAAAATGCAACTTGTTATGCGTTATTTCTTTCGTTATTTCTCACGCATTTTTCTTTTGTCTTGAAATAGGGGAGTTATTGAGTGAAGAAATAAGAAAATACCTTTGAAAACAGCGAAAATAGTGATTTTTGTTGCAATAGCTTAGGGTTTACACTGCAAAACATAAGCTATTGGCATATAAAACATAAGAGATTAGAGGCTAATACATGATGTATTGCAGGGGTAAACTCTAAGCTATTAGGGCTAAAAAAAGCTTATGTTTGTTATTTTTGCAATTTGTGTTTTACATTTTAAAAACATATATCTTTAACCATAAAACGATGTTTTTAAAAGCTCAAAAAAATGTTTTATTAGCTCTTTATAGTGGGGGTAGATAGCTGCTTTTTGCGCTAAAATGAAAAAAACAGAAATGTAACAAAACGCTCACAAAAAAACGTATATTTTTTTATGTTGTAAACATTCTGAAAAAAACACAAAACGTTGGGGAGTGTTTATGCGTTTATTAAAATCTTAAAATAGAAGACTAAATGTTTGTGTTTCTTCTATGTATTAAAAATAAAAAAAGTAAATGTTATATATATAATAGGTAAAGACGAAATAAAGACATGTTAACTATAAAGATGTCAAGCGTTGTAGGTAAATTTTGTTGATTAAAAATAAAGTTAAAAACCCATGTTATTAGCTGTAATTTTATGTTTTTTTATAGAAAAGTTTGGATTTTTGACAGCTTTTTTAATTTTGCAACCGTTAATAGTCAATTTCTCTCTCACTTTGAAATATTTGTATTACATATTGTTAGTGGCAAGTCTTTGTTGCTTTGCTTGCGATTTAAACGTAGGTACAGGAGCCACAAAGAAAGATAAAATGCTGGTTGAAGTGGTACGTTTCGACCAGTTGGAGAGTCGTTATCTTACCACAGGAGACTTTTTCTGCACTCCAAGATATGCAAACAGAATATACCGAAGAAACACGCTCTTTAATAGAAGATGTTACAAAAAAATAGGGGAGTAGTAATGAACCTAATATCACCAGTAAGTTTCTCACTTTCTTTCAAGATACATTGCTTTCAGAACCTAATATCCGAAGTAGAAGTGCAATACAGTGATATGAGTGATATAAACAAAGCTTTGTCTAAATCTTTTCAAAGAGCGCAAAAAAAGCATTGCCAAACATGACCATTCCTACCGTATATGCTCAGATAGGTTCGTTAGACCAAAGTGTTGTTGTGAATAAAAACACCATTGGCATTAGCTTAGATAAGTATTTAGGAAGCTGATTATGCTTTTATATAAACGTTTTTATAACCAAGAACAAAGGGCTACAATGACAAGAGATTATATCGTAGCAGATTGTTTTAGGCTTTTTATTTATTTAGTTTATATCCCACTTGTTGCGATAAGTATAAAAACAGAAGAAGAAAAAAACAATGGCATATAGCAGTGGTGCAATGGGTGGTGAACCACTTATCGGGTAAAAACCTATTTTTCAAACAGACGAGGTGAGAAAAGTGCAAGTGTATATGCAAAAAAATAAAAGATTTTTAGTGTGCAAAAACTATTAGAAGTGTGCAATTATCGCTTTATTTTTTTGAAAGTTAAACACGCATATTTATCATTCTAAATAATATAAAAAGGGGCAAACAAAAAAATATTTAGCGTTTTATTTGTTTGCTCTTTTTGTGTAAAGATAGTGTGTAAAGGGTTATTTAACAAGCATACCTTGATAAATACCATTTTGTTTGAGATAGTTAACCAACTTATTGGTAAACTCATAGTTCTTTAATCCCCATTTAGGACCTATGAGAAATTCTGCTGGCGATTGACTAACAAAACGCTCAAGCACTAAGTCTTGTCGTAAATGTTGTATGTATTCTGCAATCAATTCAATGTATTCGTCTACACTATAAAAGATGAAAAAGGTGTTTCGTTATATTGTCGAGCAAGAAGTGTTCCCTTAATAATTTGCATTTGATGTATCTTTAATATGTCCATCGGAAGTGCTGAAATGAGTTTTGCCTGACGAATACTTTCGTTCTTATCTTCACCCGGTAGTCCTAAAATGATATGTCCTCCTGTGGCAATACCTCTGCTATGTGTTCGTTCTAACGCATCAATACTGCATTCAAAGGTATGTCCACGGTTGATATATTCTAAGGTTTTATTGTTAGCACTCTCAATTCCATACTCCACAAGTATAAACGTTTCTTTATTTAATTCTTGTAAATAGTCCAACAAATCGTTAGAAACACAATCGGGACGAGTGCCTATTACTAAGCCAACAACATCTTTAACAGCAAGTGCTTCTTCGTACATTGCGCGCAATTTAGATGTTGGAGAATACGTATTTGTGTAGGCTTGAAAGTAGGCTAAATACTTCATTTCGGGGTATTTCGTACTAAAAAACGCTTACCCGCTCTGAGTTGTTCTGTTACACTATCTCTTTTTATGACAATAAGAGGGGTTAAATGTTCGGTTATCGCAATAGGTACAACCGCCTCGAGCAATAGTTCCATCTCTGTTAGGGCATGAAAAATCCTGCGTCGATAGATATCTTTTGAACCTTAAAAGGAAAAAATGTTTTTCATCCAAGACCCAAAAGTCATTATATAAAAAAGGTGTATTCACAAATGTTTATTTATTATAGTTATTGCATCTTTCTCTTGTAAAAAAACACCTATTATATAAAAGGTGTTATGCGCTTTACGAGAGATTTTGTTATTGCAAAAAGTAAACATTTTTTTGTGTAACTTTGTGGGCATATAATCCTTTAAAAATATGAAAAAAAGTATCACTACTTTTAACCTCGTTTGTAATGAGTTTTTAGTATTACCACACAAGCTCAAATAAGTATAAAAGCAAATAACAAATGGTTCTTTTGCCAGTGAAACAATGCACGGAATAGATGTGATTGCAGGTACAGACCAGTATGCACGCATTAGTGATGATGGTAAACAAGTGCTTCAATGTTCGTTCAAAACAGGGCAAACAACAGCTGTGTTATTTGATGCAAACAACACAATGGGACAGAAAATAGATAAGGTGGAAGGCTATATCTTGTCTCCTGATGGTAAACGAATGCTTATTCAAACACAAACAGAACCTATTTATCGTCGTTCTTTTAAAGCTACTTACTACATTTATACTATTGCTAATAAAAAATTAGAACGTTTATCAGAAGGAGGTAAACAACAAGTTCCCACTTGGTCTCCTGATGGTATGCAGGTAGCATTTGTGCGTCAGAACAACATTTACTTAGTGAAACTGCTTTATGATAATGCAGAAAGTGCGGTTACAACCGATGGAAAAGAGAATAAAATAATAAATGGTATACCTGATTGGGTTAACGAAGAGGAGTTTTCTCACAATAAATCGCTTGTATTTAATGCAGATGGAACAATGTTAGTGTGGGTAAAATATGATGAAACAAAAGTGAAATCGTATTCGTTACAATTGTTTCAAGCATCATTAAATAAAGGAAAAGAAGACGCCGATTATCCGTCTTTGTACACTTATAAATATCCTAAGGCGGGCTACGATAATAGTGTTGTTAGCTTATGGAGCTATGATATAAAGGCAAAAAGAATACAAAAAATGCAGTTGCCTTTAGGGGTTGAAGATTATATTCCTCGTATTAAGGCTACCAATAATCCTGCTATGGTGGTGGCATATACGCTGAATAGACACCAAGACGAATTGTGCTTGTATGGTGTAAACCCTCGTAGTACGATGGCACAACTTATATTAAAGGAAACTTCTCCTAAATATATAAAAGGAAGAAGCTATAGAAAATATAAAGATAACGTCTAACTATTTACTCGTTCCAAGCGATAAAGAGGGAACAATGAACCTTTATTTATATGGATTAAACGGCTTATTGAAGCGTAAAATTGGTACGAATAAAATGGTTATTACAGATGTTTATGGAATAAATGAACAAACAGAAGATGTATATTTTCAAGCTGCTTTACCCGATGCACATAATAGACAGGTGTGCGTAAGTCGTAAAAATGGAAAAAAATAGAGATACTTACTTCTGAGATAGGAACTAACGAGTCTCTATTTTCAGGAGATTATAAATACTTTATAAACACATGGAGTGATTATAATAATCCTTATGTTTATACGGTAAGAAATGAGCAAGGACGGGTTTTAGCGACACCTATTAAGAATGAAAAGCTTAAAAACGAAATGGCAAAAGTGGGGTGGTGCAAAAAAGAACCTTTTTCTTTTACAACATCGGAAGGGGTTGTTTTAGATGGTTGGATAATGAAACCTACCGACTTTAATCCGTCTAAAAAGTATGCAGTGTTAATGTATCAATACAGTGGACCTGGTAGTCAGCAGGTAATGAATTCGTGGAATGCAGGGTCAATGCGTAATGGTGGTGCCTTTGATGTGTACTTTGCTCAACATAATATAATAGTGGTTTGCGTTGATGGACGAGGTACTGGTGGCAGAGATGCCAACTTTGAAAAGTGTACATATCAGCAATTAGGTCGTTTAGAGGCAGCTGACCAAGTGGAAACAGCTATCTGGTTAGGCAAACAGTCTTATGTTGATAAAAACAAAATAGGAATTTGGGGCTGGAGCTTTGGTGGATTTACAACGCTTATGGCGATGAGTGAAGGAAGAAAGGTGTTTAAAGCTGGTGTTGCAGTTGCACCTCCTACAAATTGGAAATTCTATGATTCTGTTTACACTGAACGATATATGCGTACGCCAAAAGAAAACCCTGATGGATATACCGATAATCCAATTACTCGTGTAAACAACATGTCTGGGACTTTATTGTTATGTCATGGAACAGCAGACGATAATGTACACCCTCAAAATATGTATGAATATACAGAGGCATTGGTGCAAGCTGATAAAGATTTTAAGGAACTTTTATACACCAATCGCAACCACTCTATCTACGGAAAGAATACACGTAATCATTTATTACGTCAAATATCAAACTTCTTTCTTGAAGAGTTGAAGTAATAAAATATACATTTATATAAAAGGGAGAATAATAGGTTTGTACTTATTATTCTCCCTTTTTCTTTATCTTCTTTCTCGTTTATGGCTTATCTCTTTTTGTGTATACTTTCTTTTATTCTTTATAATGAGCTTTTTAAACGATTGCCATGATATTCATACATTGTAGTATATCTTTTTCAGCATTCATCATATTATAATTGTAAAAAGTTGTCTTTCTATTCTATATAATAGGTATAAAAAGAAGATTTCTAATAATGATATAAGTATAAAAAATAAATGATTTTATGGCTTAATTTACGTTATAAATAGTGGGTGTGATGTGTTTTCTGTACTTCTTTTAAGGTGCATTTGAGGGGCTATAGAAAGAACGTGAGTTCAACTTATAAAATGTGTTCTGTATGAAAACACTTTGTTGAACTCACGTTAAAGAGGGTTGTTAAAACAACTTATTGATTTATTGTTTTACTATTTTCTCTACGCCAAATGGAGTTTTTAAGAATGTAAACACCTTTTACTAACATAGATAAATCGATGATATTTTTCTCCTGCTTTGAGGTCTTGAGTTAGCACTTGAGCACCTGATGCATTAAAAGAACTCAACTTTAGATGCTGTTGAAACGGTGAGTGTAACTTGTTGTTTAACCACTTTAGGATAAACGCTGAACTTGTTAACTGCAACGTTTTTCTTCTACGTTTGTGATGACATCTTCGCTAATGTCTTGGTCTACAACGTCGATACCAATCGACTGCATCTTACCATAAGAAATAGGTTCATCATAGAAATCAAAGGTAGGTCCTTGTGTCTTAGTGTATAAATCAACCTTAGAATATTCATCATTTTCACCTGGAACGATAAAGTCGTAATACAAAACCACGTTTCACATTAAATGATACTTCATCGTATCCACGATAGAAGAAGTTTGTTTTTTTCCTGTAACTTGGTATTGTATATTAGCATAAGCTTTACCAGGACGAAGGTTCTTAGTGCTGAAAGGTATGTCTACATAACCTGTCTTACCAGCAGACATTTTCACTGTTTTTGTAACCATCATGCTTTCTACTGGAATGTGTCCTCCACGTGTTTGTGTAATGTAGAAATTAACATCTCCATTATAACCATCAATACTCTTTATATAGAAACGTACGGTTAGGTTATTAACCAACTTAGTGGTTGAAGCATTATCACTACCTCTGTATTCTCTATTTTGATAGAAGTAAGCTGTGAGTAATGCAATGTCTCCTCTTTCAACACGTGGTGTTGGTCTTGGTTCTGGTTTGGGTTCTGGGCTTCTTTTTCTTCAGAAGTAATGGTAAGTTCTCCTACCTTATAGTTCTTTTTTATCATAGCCAAGACTTGCATAGAAAGTACCTTTTTCGTGTGTAAATGCTAAAGCAAGGTCGTATTTAGTTCCATTTTCAGAGTGAGAAGTGTTTCTTAATTCCTTGAAATTATCGTTAGGATAGAAAGAATAATTAACTCTTTGTCCTACTTTAATTGCAGTTTTTTTCCTGATGAAATAAGAATCTTTTTCAGAGGTATCGCTTGCACCTGAAGGAATAGCATATAACATAACGGTTCCTTCGTAGTTGTGTTTGCTATCGTTAGAAACGGTGATAGGTATTTTAACTGTTTCTTTTTCCTTAGCATAAACAAAAGCTTTAAACGCTACTAACATCGTTGGTTTTTCTACAACAATGGGTTGAGGTTGTGGCTTAGGCTCTGGTTTTGGTTTAGGTTGAGGCTTTGGTTCTGGTTTAGGAGCTGGGGCCTTGATTGTTAAAGTACCTGCATCTTCTTGTATAGCGGTGAACTTATTGTTTGCCATATAGTTCACTGCAAGATAATATTTACCTTCTGAAATGGTATTAGGAGTTATCTGGAATTCTATAGTTCTATATCTTCCAGCACTGATAAGAGTACTTGAGACATTTGAAATGGTTGTAGATTGTTCGTCTTCATCGCTCTTATATATTGCTAAAGAAAGGCGACCTACATAGTTATCGTTACCATTATTTGCAACAGTAATCTTTATAGTAGCACGATTTTCTGTGTTTATAAACTCATAAGTAGGTTTCTCTCCATAGATATAAAGATTAGATTTCTTTTCTATTGGAGTAGGTTTGGGTTGTGGTTTTGGCTCTGGTTGAGGTTTAGGTTGTGGCTTTGGTTCAACTTGTCTGTCGGGTTCTAAGTAGCGAAGCATTTGTTGACTTGATGAATAACCACCACGTCCTCCACCAATACCTTCTTGTCCTGGTTTCAATACATCAAGGGCATACCAACCATTTTGAGACCTATTCCAGCCCCAATCTACATGCACATAACCTCCAGTAGCAAATCCGTCTAACACAAAACAGTGTCCACCGCCTGTAGAGAAGTTCTGCATAAACCACTGGACCGTAAGTTTCCATTTCGCTTTTTTTATGTTCTTTAACCAATCATTTGTGTAATAATTGTTTCTTTCTAAGAACTTAACTGTAGATTTATATCCAAAGTGGTCTCTCAAAGCAGCTGGTGCATTGTAAACATAAGCACCACTACCTCCAGTTACAGCAGGGTTATAATCCATTTGCATTGCATAGCCAACATCTCTAAGAAGACGACCAATGTTGTCTGCTTGTGTGTCGTTTAGCATTCTAAGAGTCTCACGGTCATATCCTCCACCAGTAACTGCAGCAGGCATATTGCTCCAATCATAAGGCGCATTTTCTTTGCCATCACCTTCAAAATTAAGAGACATATATTTGCCTTTCCAATAGTATGACACCTGTCCTTTTGCTTTATTAGGCCATTTATGCCAACGCATAACGGTAGACATTGCTGTTGCTACACAACCAGAAACAGTAGGGATAAAGTGTTCCTTTTATACTTGTAATTAGGTGCATAAAGGTTAAATGGCCATGCTTGTCCCCATGATATAGCTTCTTCAAGTTTTTGTTACTCTGTCGTTACTATAAGCAAGTAGAGGCTCAACTTCTATGCGTTCATCATCAGGAAGTGTACGAGTTAGAAGACGATTATTGTTAGAAGGAACGTTTTCTATTGCCCATTGCATTTGAGATTTATACTCTTCGAAGAGCCAATGGATAGATGGATGATTTTGAATGTCTTCTTCAGTAATGTTTCCTTTATCTGCATAAGCAAGAATAGTACGTACTCTGTCGTCGCCAGAAACTACAACATAACCATTCTCTTTACCATTATTGATTACATAATATAAGTTCTCTGAATTTCAGAACCTTGCAAACCTCGTGTTAAAGAACCGCTGAGTTTGTTTTGTTCTACATGTGGTGTGTAAGCCATTGTTAACTCTTTTTGCTCCCATTCTTATGCTTATTAAAGAATGATTGAGCTAATTGCAAAGCTTTTATGTGGCCCCTATTGGTGCTGCCAGAGCTTGCAATGTGAGGGTAACAAAAAAAGAATAAATAAGCTTGTATATCTTTTCATTTTTCTTTAATTGATTTATATGTGAAACATTAAAACGCCCCTCCACCTATTTATATTATAGGTGAAGAGATGTTTTATTCTTTATTTTTGAAGATATGAAATATTAGTGATTTTAACAAATACTGTAATTTCTTTTCCTGATTGTGTTAAGGTTATAGGTAACTCTTCTTGTGAATTATAAATCTCAAATAAACTTGCTAAGCTTCTGTTTCTTTGTGTCTGTATAAGTTGCACCATAAGCACCCATGTTATTCTTCATGTGAGATGTAAAGACAACACTGCGTGTTTCAGTCATATCTTGCACAGTTTCGTCTTTCTTACGAGTAATCTCAAGATAAGCATCATCACCGTTTATTGCAACTGTTTTATTTTTCTTTTTAGAGTCTTGTAAGGTACATCTAAATTATTAACAGTCCATAAAGTTGTTTCTTCTTCACCATTCGCTTGCATGCCTAAAGAACCGTTTAAAACTGCTTTTCCAGTTCATGTTAGGTAGGCGTCCATCATCTTTTTGTAGCCTTTGCACCCACAACTCTGAGTCTAAGACGAATGCGTTTAAAAGTCTTGTACGAAATCTTTTTGTGTAATAGTATATACATTAGATGTTAAAACACGTGCTTGAGAATTGTCTACAGCAAAGCGTAAACTGAAACTGATAGGTTGCAATTGGTTGATAGGAACATGTTGATCCAAGAAACGTTTCACAGCTTCCTAAGTTTGCATTTGTTACCTCTCTTTGTAAAGTAGCACCTCCACCAAGCATTGTTATATGAATATCACTCTTGCTTAAGATATTCTTATATTTAGTTTCAGCATTGGCATCGATAGTAACATCGGTGTTTTTTTAATCTTTTTAATAGCAAAGTCTAATGCTGCTTGAACATCTTTTTCGCTTTCATCTGTATCGATACATAAATAGAGAATACGTCCGTAGTTAATGTTAGAAACATAAACAGGTTGGTAGTTTTCAAAAATAAGTTTTGTCTACCTTATTAAAGATAGTAGGAGTATTTTCGTGGAAAAGTCTGTTGAAACAGAAAAATACCTTTTGGATAACTTTTTGCTAAGATATGATTTTTTTCTTTTTATTAAAGTTAAAGCCAAAACTTGTAGACACATCAGCAATAGAACTCTTAACAGCGGCACCCAATTTAACTACCAATTCTGTGTTATTTGTTATTTTTTCTACCGATTGAATTGTTGTTTGTGCGCCTTCTTTGAATTGCATATTAGCCCATTCGTTAAGTGCATCTTGGTAATCACTCTTACGAATATTCTTTATAGTGTATTTTGTTTTTGACTTTTCTGCAGGGTTTTCAGGACTTAAATTGATAGAAAATGTGATATCTCCTAATTGACAATCTGTGATAGCAGCATAAGTTCCATCACCAATAGAATTACCTTTTAACGCACAACCAGGATAGATAATGTCTGTTGTTGGGTCTAAAAGAATCGTTTCATCGAAAGCTTGTGAAATGGTATATTTCTTTGTTTTGCTAACCCAATATCCAGGAATACCATTCACATTGTCCTTTTCTCCTTGCTGAACATCTTCTGGTTCAGTGGTAGGAATAGGCTCTCCGATGTCGGAAGGGGCAGAACCTTTAAGTAAACCGCTACCTACTTTAAGATTTTGAAGGTAACCTTTTACTTGGTTTGCTTCAAGAATATTTTCATCTTGAACATTGTCTTTTACTTCTTCTTTACTGAGAGAAGAGTCTAAAATAGCAGAAGCATCTTTTGAACAACTCGAAAAAGCGAGTGCGCCTGCTACGATAAAGAGAGGAAGTACACTCTTTTTTTAGGTCATTTTTCATAGATAAATTTTTTTGTTGTAATGTATTGTTTTTATTCATAATAAGCTAAGAAATGAGTTACTTAACTTTTCTGTTGGTTTGTTTAAAATTTTCATTGATTAAGAACTAATAAACACAATGTTTAACATGTGTTAGGTTGTCCTATGTACATTATATATTATATATAAGCGTGCTTTTTTTATTTTTATAATATACTGTTGTTAAAGCAGATAATCATAAGTAAAACACCTTTATTTACTGTCAAATTTACGTATTTATTTAAAAACTACCAACAAATTACAAATGTTTTTTTAGTTGTTTAGAATGAAAAATTTAGTTAAATCAAGGCTTATGTTTGATTGTTTACGCACACAGCTTTTTTTACCATCAAAAAGGAGTAATAATTTAAAGCATAATCCTATAAAAATATAACCTCTTTTTGTTTGTTTTGTAGTGCTTATTTTATGAGAAATACTCTCTTGTTAATGCTCCCATTTTTCTTGCCATTTTTGTCATAAAAAATATCGTTTGGCACGGTGTTTGTATATAAGCGAATAAAAAAACAAACAAATAAATAATAAAACTATGAATATTAAACCATTGGCAGATAGAGTGTTGATTTTACCAGCACAAGCAGAAGAAAAAGTAGGTGGAATTATTATTCCTGATACAGCAAAAGAAAAAGCCTTTAAGAGGAAGTGTTGTAGCTGTTGGCGAAGGAACCAAAGACGAAGAATGCTATTAAAGGCAGGTGATGAGGTTCTTTATGGTAAAATATAGTGGTACCGAATTAGAACTTGATGGTGAAAAAGTATTTAATGATGCGTCAAAGCGATGTATTAGCAGTTATCACAAAAATAAACAAATAAATATAAACAAAGCAATTATTTTTTTATTATGGCTAAAGATATAAAAATTTAACATAGATGCACGTGAACTCTTAAAAACGTGGTGTAGACCAATTAGCAGATGCAGTTAAAAGTAACATTAGGTCCTAAAGGTCGTAACGTAGTTATTGAGAAAAAGTTTGGCGCACCCTTAATTACAAAAAGACGGAGTGAGTGTTGCTAAAGAGATAGAACTTGAAGATAAGTTTGAAAATACAGGAGCTCAGTTGGTTAAAAGTGTAGCCAGCAAAACTGGTGATGATGCTGGTGATGGAACCACAACTGCAACTATTTTAACACAAGCTATTGTTCGTGAAGGTTTAAAAAAACGTAACAGCAGGTGCTAATCCGTTAGATCTTAAAAAAAGGAATTGATAAGGCTGTAAAAAGCTGTTGTAGAACATATTAAGAATTCAGCTCAACTTGTTGGAGATAATTACGATAAGATAGAACAAGTAGCAACAGTGTCGGCTAACAACGACCCTGAAATAGGTAAGCTCCTTGCAGACGCTATGCGTCGTGTAAGTAAAGATGGAGTTATAACAATAGAAGAAAGCAAGAGTCGCGAAACCTACATTGATGTAGTAGAAGGAATGCAGTTTGACAGAGGCTACTTATCAGGATATTTCGTTACAGATGCAGAGAAAAATGGAGTGTGTAATGGATAATCCTTACATTCTTCTTTACGATAAAAAGATTAGCAATATTAAAGATTTTCTTCCTATTTTACAACCCGTTGCAGAAAGCGGACGCTCTTTACTTGTTATAGCAGAAGATGTTGACAGCGAAAGACTTACCACTTTAGTGGTTAATCGCTTACGTGCAGGCTTAAAAATATGTGCAGTGAAGGCACCAGGATTTGGTGATCGTCGTAAAAGCAATGTTAGAAGATATCGCTGTATTAACAGGAGCTACTGTGATAAGTGAGGAGAAAGGACTTAAATTAGAACAAGCTACTATCGAAATGTTAGGTACTTGTGAGAAGGCTACTGTTGGTAAAGAAAATACTACAATCGTAAATGGTGCAGGAGAAAAAAACTGTTATTGCAGACCGCGTAAACCAAATAAAGAGCGAAATAAGTAACACTACAAGTGCTTATGATAAAGAGAAATTACAAGAACGCCTTGCTAAATTAGCAGGTGGAGTAGCAGTTCTTTACGTTGGAGCGAATAGCGAAGTAGAGATGAAAAGAAAAGAAAGACCGAGTAGATGATGCGCTTTGTGCAACTCGTGCAGCTATCGAAGAAGGCGTTGTAGCTGGTGGAGGTTCAACTTATATCCATGCTTTAGATGTATTAAAAGACCTTAAGGGCGACAATCAAGACGAACAAACAGGTGTTAATATCGTAGAGCGTGCCATTGAAGAACCCCTCCGTCAAATTGTAGCAAACGCTGGAGGAGAAGGTGCAGTAGTAGTTCAAAAGGTGCGAGAAGGTAAAGGTGACTTTGGATATAACGCTCGAACAGGTGTTTATGAAGACATGCGTAAAGCTGGAGTGATAGACCCTGCAAAGGTATCTCGTGTGGCTTTTAGAGAATGCAGCATCAATTGCTGGAATGTTCTTAACAACAGAATGTATCATAGTAGATAAGCCAGAAGAGAACCCAATGCCAGCTATGGCTAATCCAGCAATGGGTGGTATGATGTAATTCTTATATTTTCTTATTATAAATGGGGTAGAGAACACTTGGTTTTCTATCCCATTTTTTTGTGTTGAAAAAAATAAAAGATAAGCTCAAATTAAGGGCTCTTTTTGAAACGAACTAAATGATAGCCTAAAACGTGATAGTTTTGCTTATAAAAAAATGAAACCAAACACCTTTAAATGCCTATTTTGTTGAAAAACAACGCAATAGCTTAGGTTTTACCTTGCAATAGATAGTGTTTTGCCACCTAAAATCTTGTATATTAGGGTGTAAAAGCTTATGTATTACGCCTTAAAAGATAAGCTATTAAAGGCTAAACCCTATTTTTATTACCTCCTTATCGCTTTTCATTCTACGTTTCTAAGACCTATGAGTTTTTGGTGTTTTCGCTTATTTTCTACCTCCATACACCTTGTTTATTAGTCTTAAATAGTTGGGTAGATAGGGGGATTTTTGTGTAGAATGAAAAAAATAAAATGTAACAAAAACACTCACAAAAAAATGTGTTGTTTACAACCTTAAAAATATTAAATAAAAGTTTTTATTCTTGCCCATTAAAAACATATAAAAATGTTTTTGTTAAAAAAACAAGAAATAAATCTTTTTAGCATCTTTCGTTTATCTGTTTTTTTATTCACTTTTAGGATAATAAAATCTACCTATTAAAGTTTTTTTCTCTATTTTCTTGCTTTCTCATCTGTAAAAACATGAGAGATAACCATTTTTGTATTTTTTTGCAGTAGATAGTGGCTTATAGCTGAAGTGCGAAAAAGAAACACAGTTACTGGGTTTTAACTATCCTTTAATTTAGAACGAAATAATAAATTATCATTTTATATAATGGCAAAAGAACTGAAAGAACTTACCAAAAGAGCTGACAATTATAGTCAGTGGTACAACGATTTAGTGGTAAAAGCAGAGCTGGCAGAGCAATCTGCAGTGCGTGGTTGTATGGTTATAAAGCCCCTACGGCTATGCTATTTGGGAAAAAAATGCAACAGCAACTCGATAAAAATGTTTAAAGAAACAGGAGCGCAGAATGCCTATTTTTCCAATGCTTATACCAAAGTCTTTTCTCAGTAGAGAGGCTGAACATGTAGAAGGTTTTGCAAAAGAATGCGCTGTAGTTACACACTATCGACTTAAAAACGACTCTAACGGAAGTGGCGTTGTAGTAGACCCCTACGGCTCGATTAGAAGAAGAACTCATCATACGTCCCACATCTGAAAACCATTATTTGGAACACTTATAAAGGTTGGATTAAGTCTTGGAGAGACCTACCTTTAATGTGTAATCAGTGGTGTAACGTGATGCGATGGGAGATGAGAACACGTTCTTTCCTAAGAACATCTGAGTTTTTATGGCAAGAAGGTCACACTGCACATGCTACAAAAGAAGAGGCAGAAGATGAAGCAAGAAAGATGTTAAAGGTATATGCTAAGTTTGCAGAAGAATGGATGGCTGTTCCTGTGTTGCAAGGAGTAAAGAGTGAGAGTGAAAAGTTTGCAGGTGCACTCGATACTTACACTATCGAAGCAATGATGCAAGATGGTAAAGCACTTCAAAGTGGAACATCTCACTTCTTAGGTCAAAACTTTGCAAAGTCATTTGATGTAACATTCCTTAATAAAGAGAATAAACCAGAATATGTATGGGCTACCTCTTGGGGTGTTTCTACTCGCTTGATTGGTGCTTTAATCATGACACATAGCGACGACAATGGTTTGGTTCTTCCTCCAAAAACTTGCACCTATTCAGGTGGTAATGATACCTATCAATAAAGGTGAAGAGCAACTAAATGCTATTAAAGATAAGCTAAATCCTATTGTAGATGCGCTAAGAGCAAAGGGTATATCTGTTAAGTTAGACGATAACGACAATAAACGACCCGGCTTTAAGTTTGCCGATTACGAGCTAAAAGGTGTTCCCGTGCGTGTTGTAATGGGAGGAAGAGACCTTGAAAACAATACGGTTGAAATTATGAGACGCGACACCTTGGAAAAAGAAACAGTGTCTTTAAACGGTCTCGAACAATACATTGAAAACCTTATTAACCGACATTCAAAAACAATATCTACGAAAAAGCACGTGCTTATCGTGATGCTCGTGTGTACGAATGCGATAACTATGAAGAGTTTAAAGAGCGAGTGAAAGAAGGTGGATTCTTCCTTTGTCATTGGGACGGAACAGAAGAAACAGAAGCTAAAATCAAAGAAGATACACAAGCAACTATACGTTGTGTACCTTTTGCTTACGAACAAACAGAAGGTATAGACATGGTTTCTGGCAAGCCATCTAAATGCCGTGTAATCATTGCAAGCAGTTTATTAACTAATAAATAAATAATCATTATGGATTGGCTAAACAATCTATTTACTAACACAACCTCAGTGGCGCACATCGCACTGCTATTTGCGGTCGTTATATCGGCAGGTGTTTTACTTGGAAAAATCAAAATTGGAGGTATCTCATTAGGTGTAACATTTGTTTTATTTGCTGGTATTATTGCTGGTCATGTCAACTTTACTGCACCCTTTGAGATATTAACTTTCGTGCAAGACTTTGGACTTATTCTCTTTGTCTTTTGTATCGGACTTCAAGTTGGACCGGGTTTCTTCGAGAGTTTCCGTAAAGGTGGTATCACACTTAACGCACTTTCAGTGGTAACAATCTTATTAAACATTGTAGTGATGTTTGCTTGTTACTATCTATTTTTCGACACTTCTAATCACCATAACTTACCTATGATGATTGGAACTCTATTTGGTGCTGTGACAAACACCCCAGGTTTGGGTGCTGCCAACGAAGCATTATTGTCTGTTTTCAAAGAAACCGATATGCCACAGATTGCCAGTGGTTACGCTTGTGCTTATCCCTTAGGCGTTTTAGGCATTATTGGTGCAACTATAGCTATTAGGTATATTTGTCGTGTAAACTTGGAAACAGAAGAAAAACAAGTGATAGAAGCAGAAGCAGAGAACCCTCATGCTAAACCACATCAAATGCTATTAAAGGTTGAGAACTCGTTTATTGCAGGCAGAAGTCTACAACAAATATCAGAATTCCTTAACCGTGAAATGGTATGCACTCGTATTAAACAAAGTGGAAAGATATCTATTCCTAATGCAGATACAATCTTTAATCTCGAAGATGAGATGCTTGTGGTGTGTGCAGAAGGAGATGCTGAGGCGATACAAGCCTTTATTGGACCTGAAATAACTATGGAATGGGAGCAAGAAGACGAAAGTCAACCACTTATTTCTAAGCGTTTAATCATAACAAACCCTGCTATCAATGGTAAAAACACTTGCTCAAATGCACTTCTCAAGTGTGTATGGTGTGAATATAACACGTATCACTCGTCAGGGAATGGATATGTTTGCATGTAGCAGTCACAGATGTCAAATAGGTGATAGGCTTATGGTTGTAGGTCCAGAAGATAATGTTCATCGTGTAGAAAGCTTAGTGGGTAACTCTACAAGACACCTTGATGCTCCTAATATTGCTACCATATTTATTGGCATTATCGTAGGAATTATCTTCGGAAGCATTCCTTTTAGCATTCCAAACATGCCAGTTCCTCTTAAATTAGGTATTGCAGGAGGACCTTTAATCATATCTATTTTGATTGGAAGGTTTGGTTATAAGTTCAAATTGGTTAGCTATACCACCACATCGGCTAATATGATGCTTAGAGAAATAGGCTTAGTGTTGTTCTTAGCTTGTGTAGGTATTAAGGCAGGAGCTCATTTCTGGGACACTGTTATAGCAGGAGATGGCTTGAAATATGTTTACACTGGTTTCCTTTATAACTATCATTCCAATTCTTATTGTTGGAACTATTGCTCGATTAAAGTATAAGTTTAATTACTTCACTATTATGGGTATGCTTGCTGGAACCTATACAGATCCACCTGCATTGGCATACGCTAATCAGTTATGTTCTCGTGAAGCAGCGTCTGTGGGCTACTCTACAGTGTATCCACTCACTATGTTTTTAAGAATATTCACTGCACAGTTATTAGTTCTTTTCTTCTGTGGTTAAGCATAAAGAAAGGTAAAAATAAAAAAACGCCTGTTAGGTATAGTCTACTAACGAGTCGTTTTTTTTATATAAATATAATAAGGTGTTAATCGTTTTTTTAATGTGCATTTTAAGTTGCCCTTTACTTGTTAAAAATCATCTCGATAACATAGTTAAGAGGCGAGTCGGGCATACCTAATACCGCCTTATAGTGCATTCCTTGTGCGTCAGCATATAACAATGATATTTCGTTGAGTATGCTTTCTTCGAGAAATTTAGCAGGAACATAATGAGAGAAGTCTTGTTTATAAAAGTCTTTAGAGAACACTTTATTATTTCCTTTGAATACACTTAAATGGATAATGTTATCATAGTAAACATTAGAAACCTCTACACCTTCATCGTTATAATTAGCTTTAATAACTTTATAAGTAGTAGGGTTAATTTGAATATAGCTGTGATACTTATCTTGACCCATAGATACAACCGTGTCGTTCTTAATCAATGTACCTTGATTAAGCGTTACAGCAGGTTTATTTTCAAACGCATAAACATCTTCGGGATTATCGCTTTTCACCAATCTAACAAGCTCATTGTTTGTATTTGTAAACTCAAACAAGTGTTCAGCCTGCCTTTTTATAGCATATTTTGTTGTGCTTGTGCCTATGAAAGCAATAGAATCGTCTATAATTTTGAAAGCTACTGGAACACTAACAGAGTCAGGATAGAAGATAGAATCTCCTTTTGCACGAAAGGCAACACTACCATCTTCATCGTTAATCCAAATACCTTGTAGCATTTCTTTTGCTTTAAGGTCTTCTTGTTTCTCGGTAATAGTCTGTTTAGAGTTAGAGTTGCACGCCATAAAGAGCGAGCCTACTAACAACCATGGAGCTATATTTTTAAGTTTAATACCCGTGTAATACATTGCGTTTATTATTGAAAAACTTATTTACCTATACCATAATAGGTAAATCCTGCTTCGTTCAACTCTTTTGCATCAAATATGTTTCTGCCATCTATAAGCAATGGTGTTTTCATCACTCGTTTTATGACGTCCCAAGTGGGTAAACGAAACTCTTGCCATTCAGTTAATAGCAATAAAAGCATCAGCATCTAAGGTAGCTTCATACATATCTTTGCAATAAGTAATCTTATCACCTAATCTACGTTTGCATTCGTTCATTGCAATAGGGTCGTAGGCTTTAATGTGGCAACCAGCTTCTAATAGCAAGTTAATCACAACCAATGCCGTCGAATCTCTCATGTCGTCAGTGTCTGGTTTAAAAGCTAATCCCCATAGAGCAATGGTTTTTCCTTTTAAATTATCTTTGCCATACACCTTGCAGAGCTTATTAAATAGCACCTGTTTTTGGCTTTTGTTCACCTCTTCTACCGCCTTTAACACTTGCAGATTATATCCATTGTCTTCTGCAGTCTTAATAAGAGCCTTTACATCTTTAGGAAAACAAGAGCCACCATACCCACAACCAGCATATAAAAACTTACGTCCTATGCGTGTGTCGCTACCTATTCCAGCTCTAACCATGTTTACATCAGCTCCAACAAGTTCGCATAAATTGGCAATATCGTTCATGAATGAAAATGCGAGTAGCAAGCATTGAGTTAGCTGCATACTTAGTCATTTCAGCACTTGGAATATCCATAAAGAGCACACGGAAATTGTTTAATAAGAAAGGCTTGTATAAACGAGACAATATTTGCTTAGCTTTTTCGCTTTCAACGCCCACAACAACGCGGTCGGGGCTCATAAAATCTTTTATAGCATTTCCTTCTTTTTAAGAACTCGGGATTGCTTGCAACGTCGAAAGATACATTAACATTTCTGTTTATCTAAGGCTTTTTGAATGGTTTCTTTCACCTTTTTAGACGTTCCAACAGGCACAGTACTCTTTGTAACTACTACCAAATGACGGTTTAAATGTTCGCCTATTGTTTGTGCAACTTGTAAGACATACTTTAAATCGGCACTGCCATCTTCGTCTGGTGGAGTGCCTACGGCAGAGAAAACCACTTCTTGTTCGTTCAAAATGTCTGCTAAAGAAGTGGTAAACTTCAAACGTCCTGCTTTTAATATTTTTAAGCACAGTTCGTCTAACCCTGGTTCGTAAATAGGAATTTCACCACGAGTTAAGCGTTCCACCTTATCTTTGTCGATGTCTACGCATGTAACCACAGCACCTGTTTCAGCAAAACAAGCACCCTGAAACCAAACCTACATATCCTGTTCCTACAACAGCTATATTCATGTTCGTTAATCAAATAGTTCTGCTTCTGCTAATGTTGAAGTTGTTTAAATCTTTCTTATTGATGATAATATCTGAAGCATCAATGCCCCATTCTACACCTACGGTAGCATCATTCCATACCAATCCTGCTTCACCTCTGGTGCATAGTGATTATCTACCTTGTAAGTGAAGATAGCTTCGGGGCTTAATACCACGAAACCATGTGCAAAACCACGAGGAATAAACAATTGTTTTTTGTTTTCTTCGCTAAGCTCTACTGCTACATATTGTCCAAAAAGTGGGCGAACTTTTTACGAAGGTCTACAGCCACATCGAGCACCTTACCTTTAATAACGCGCACCAATTTGGCTTGTGCTTTATCGCCTTTTTGATAATGAAGACCACGCAAAACACCATAAGAAGAGCGTGATTCGTTATCTTGAACAAAGGTTGTTTTGCCTATATGAGCATTAAAATCGGCTTCATTCCACGATTCAAAGAAATATCCTCTTTCGTCTTGAAACACCTTAGGTTCTATTATCCAAACCCCTTTAAGTTTTGTTTCAGTGTAGGTCATGCTGTAAAATAATTTATTACTATGTGTAGATAAAATTGTTACTTTTTGTTTTATCGGAAGTAAAGCAAAAGTGTAATAACTTACAATCTTAAGCCTCCCCTCTAACTCTTGCAAAGTTACAGAAAAAAATACTAAAAGAACAAAGATTTTAATGCGAAACCTTTTTATAAATAATGTATAATAATAAGAAATAGACCGATGATTGAAAAGAATGAGAAAAGACGGGGGAAAAGAAGTGTTATAATATGTTTATTTTTTTGTTTTTAGAAACAATGGAAAAATAAGGCGAAAAACTGTTTGTTATTTGTGTTGTTTTTAGCAAAAATAGCTAAGCTTTTTATGGCTTTTTAAATGGAGAATAAACCTCTTTTGCGACTTAAAAAAATAAGCGAAAAACAACTAAAACATATAGCTTTTTGCATTTCTAATAATGTGTTTTAGAAAAATAAGAAAAACAAGACCTGCTCTTTAAAAAGATATATGTTTTAAGGTGAAAAAGATAAGCTATTGAATGCTAAAAACACAAGGGTTTAGCCCCTAAAAAGATAAGCTATTGCAAGGTAAACTCTTAGCTATTGCAACTTAAAAACATAAGGTTATAAAATGGTAAGGTTTTGATAATGAGTATGTTAGTGTTAAAAAGCTGACTTTTAAACCTTAAAATAACACTTTTATAACACTCGCTTTTTCAACTCGTATTCATTGATTTTGAAAAACAAACAATTATACGCTATTATATTGAAGTTTAATTGTTAAAAAAATAAGTGCTTCTTTTTATGTTTTTACGAAATATCTTGTTAAAAAAATAAAAGTGCAATGATACCATTAAAACAAAAAAAGAATTTTATTTGTAACCATTGTTGTTTTATGGGTGCAATGTGTGCATTTGGGGTTGTAAACCACTTGCTTTTTAGCATAAAAAAATATCAATATTTTTTTACTTATGCAGTGCTATATTAAAAACATTATAGTTATTTTTGCAAATTAAAGGGGATAAGGTTAAGGCGATAAAAAAACACTATGCTTTAACATCTATCTGTGAATATTATAGAAAAAAACAAAAGCGTTTTTTTGTTGATAAAAAAATATAAAATGATACACGAATATAATGTAAGGGTTTTGCCCCAACAAGCTCATAACGAAGAGGCAATAGCTAATTATATAGCACGAGATAAAGGCATAAACAGAAAGAATATAAAAAAAGTTAGAGTGTTAAAGCGCAGTATAGATGCCCGACAACGCACTATTTTTGTTAATCTTAGTTTGCGTGTTTATGTAAACGAACTACCCTCTGATGAGGAATTTGAATACACCCAATACAGCGATGTGAGCCATAAACCCGCCGTAATTGTAGTGGGCGAGGGGCCTGCGGGTTTGTTTGCGTCGCTTAGATTGATAGAAAAAGGCTTTCGACCAATTGTTTTTAGAAAGAGGTAAAAGCGTGAACGAACGCAAAAAAAGACATTGCTTTTAATTGCCACAACTCAGGTTGTAGACGAGGAAAGTAATTACAGTTTTAGCGAAGGAGGAGCAGGAGCTTTCCTGATGGTAAGCTCTATACACGTTCAAAGAAAAAGAGGTTCTGTTTCAAAAATATTAAATGTGTTGTGTCAACATGGAGCTCAACGTCTATATTGGTAGATGCTCATCCGCATATAGGTACCGATAAACTTCCTGTGGTGATAGAAAATATGCGTAAAACCATAGAAAGATGTGGCGGACAAGTGTTGTTTCAAACTAAAATGACTTCTCTTTTATACAATAATAATGTGGTAGAAGGGGTGAAAGCTATCGACCTTAAAACGGCGAACGAAAAGATTTTTAAAGGTGCTGTTATATTAGCTACAGGGCATAGTGCAAGAGATGTGTATCGTTATTTGCATGATGATGGAATAGAAATGGAAGCTAAAGGAATAGCTGTGGGCGTTCGTTTAGAGCATCAAGCTGAACTAATAGACCAAATTCAATATCATAATAAGGAAGGAAGAGGCTTATATTTGCCTGCTGCTGAATATAGTTTTGTTACGCAAGTGAAAGAAAGAGGCGTGTATTCTTTCTGTATGTGTCCCGGTGGATTTGTTATTCCTGCTGCAACAGGACCATCTCAACTGGTTGTAAATGGTATGAGTCCGAGCAATAGAGGTAGCAAATGGAGCAATAGCGGTATGGTTGTAGAAACCAGACCCGAAGATATTGCAGGCGATGATGTGCTTAAAATGATGAAATTTCAGGAGGAAATAGAACAAAAACTGTTGGCAACAAGGAAACAGAAAAACAAACAGCTCCCGCACAACGAATGGTAGATTTTGTTAATAAAAATTGAGTTTTCGACCTTCCTAAAAAGCTCTTATAAACCGGGATTGATAAGCAGTCCACTTCATTTTTGGATGCCCGAACACGTTGTTTCACGCTTACAAGAGGGCTTTAAGAAGTTTGGTAAAATGAGTAGAGGTTTTCTAACAAACGATGCTTTGATGATTGCTGCCGAAACAAGAACATCATCTCCTGTTAGAATTCTTCGTGAAAAAGACACTCTTCAACATGTTCGTATCGCTGGATTGTTCCCTTGTGGAGAGGGAGCAGGTTATGCTGGAGGAATTGTTTCAGCAGCTATGGACGGAGAAAAAGTGTGCAGATATGTGTGCCGAATATTTGTCGTAAGCAAACAAAAGCATTTCTGTTATAAAATAATAAAAATGTAAGTGTTACAACAAAGTCCTATATATAAATAAGGTAAAAACAAGATGTGTGTAACACGTTAAGGTATAAAACAAAAATGAAAATAAATAAAGAAACATTTGAAGGCTTAAATCGTGCAGTGTATGTGTTAGAAGAAGAAAAAGTTAAGAAAGAACCTTTCTTTAATTGCAAACGTAGCCAATAAAGCCCAAGTAGAAATTATTTTAGCTTTCAAGGCCTATGCTCTTTGGAAAACATTTCCTATTTTTAGAGAATATATAAAGGCTACAACAGCCAGTTCTTTATTTGAAACTAAATTAGGATTTGAGGAGTTTCAAGCACCAACACACACTTTTTCGCCTGCTTATACCGATGACGAAATAGATGAAATAACACGTTGTTCAAGTCATATCTCTTTTAATTCGCTTTCTCAATATGTGCGTTTGGCAGATAAGGTGAAAAAGCGTTAAACCTTCTATCAGTATAGGATTAAGAGTAAATCCAGAGTATTCAGAAGTGGGAACTGACCTCTATAATCCTTGTGCCGCTGGTACTCGTTTTGGTGTAACAGCAGATAAATTGCCACAAGAATTGCCTCCTTATATCGAAGGATTTCATTGTCATTGTCATTGCGAAAGTGGTTCTGATGTGTTTGAACGTACATTAAAAACACATCGAAGATAAGTTTTCTGCATGGTTTTCACAACTGAAATGGATAAATTTTGGTGGTGGTCATCTCATGACACGCAACGATTATGATGTAGAAAAACTAATAACACTACTTCAAAAGTTTCACCATCGTTATCCACATCTTCATATTATATTAGAACCGGGTAGTGCTTTTGCATGGCAAACAGGCCCTTTAGTGTCGCAAGTGATAGATGTTGTAGAAGATAAAGGTATTAAAACAGCTATATTAAACGTAAGTTTCACTTGTCATATGCCCGATTGTTTAGAGATGCCTTACATGCCAATGGTGCGTAATGCACAAGTGATAGACGGAGAAGAAACAAGAACAGACACTCATAAACATCGTTATCGTTTAGGTGGAAACAGTTGTCTTTCGGGAGATTTCATGGGCGATTGGCTCTTTGACCATGAACTACAAATAGGCGAAAACATTATTTTTTTGAAGATATGTTACATTATACTACTGTTAAAACAAACATGTTTAATGGCATTACTCATCCATCTATTGCACTATTAAAAAACGAATGGTGAATTGGAAATCTTGCGAGAATATACATACGAAGACTATAAAAAATAGAATGGATTAAATGCTTAAATACGTTCTAAAAATTCTATTTTTAATGCCAAATAATAAAAAGATAACGAATTATTTGGTAGTTGAGAAAAAAATATTGTAATTTTGCATTCGCATTTAGAGAAATGCCTTTGTGAAGTAAAAAGCGGAAATAGCTCAGTTGGTAGAGCACAACCTTGCCAAGGTTGGGGTCGCGAGTTCGAGTCTCGTTTTCCGCTCTTTAAAAATCATTAAAGATAATATAGTTAATGATAAAAAGAATAGCCCGGGTGGCGAAATTGGTAGACGCGCACGTTTCAGGTGCGTGTGTTTTAGGACGTGCAGGTTCGATTCCTGTTCCGGGCACTCCACTCTTTTGTTATCTAATAGTTTTGGAGAGGTGGCGGAATTGGTAGACGCGCTACTTTGAGGGGGTAGTGAAAATTGCTTCGTGGGAGTTCGAGTCTCCTCCTCTTCACTTATTTTTTATGTCATAACTTAATTGCGGAAATAGCTCAGTTGGTAGAGCACAACCTTGCCAAGGTTGGGGTCGCGAGTTCGAGTCTCGTTTTCCGCTCTTTTATATTTCTTATTTTTCTCAGAAAATTGTATTCTCAATGAATTTATATATTCGCTATTTTGACAATGAAGCATTAGCTTATAGTGTCGAAGAAGCTTTAGATTTTTTGTATTCTATACCTGAAATTGGTATGAACCCTGAACTTGAAGCCGATATAAGAGATTATGTTGCGAGCGATGTGTTTTATCCTAAGCGTTATAAAGTGCGTCAACGTGTGTATTTTATCATGATAAAAACGACGGCAGCAACAATGAATGACTTCAAACAGAAGAAAGCTTTACACCCAATGCCTATGCCTTCGAATATTAATGAACGAAGAGAAATGCTTAATAATTCTGTCAGTCGTATGAATGAATATCGTGAAGGCTGGTATGAAGGCACGTTAGATTTTAAACGAGTGGTAATGATTCCTGCAACAGGAAAGTTTGAATACAGAGATACTCGCTTTGTTGTTCATTGTAAAGCTACATCAGGTTTAGAGTGTTATAACAGAATTGTAGACCATTTAAGAGATAGAGTTGACGGTCGTTCACAGTTTCCTGCTGCAAAAGGAAAGAACTTTCAGTTTAAATATCTTGGCATGTGGAAGTCGTAACGACAAGTTATAGATAATACCCAACAGTTATATTACAACACTATTGTTTTTTTATTTTATGTTTTATAGATAAGTGTTGTAAGCATAAAAATACGATTTCTTAAAAGTAGGAGGTTAGCGTTATGAATAAAATTATGTTGATAGGAAACGTTGGAAAAGACCCCGATGTGCGCTATTATGATGCCGATCAGGCAGTAGCCCAATTGTCTTTAGCTACTACCGAACGAGGGTATACGCTTCCCAAATGGTACGAAAGTGCCTGATAGAACCGATTGGCATAATGTTATTTTTATCGAGGATTGGCTAAGATTGTTGAGAAATACGTCCATAAAGGCGATAAAATTTATGTTGAAGGCAAAGTTCGTTATCGCACATATGATGACCAGCGAGGTGTAAGACATAATATAACAGAAGTGTATGTAGACAATATGGAACTTCTTTCGCCTCGTGTTTCAACCACAGAACCACAGCCCTCATCTACAAATACAGCTCCTACAACCTCTACTACAACAATAGATACAGATGATGCTAATCTGCCTTTTTTTAAGGTAGTTAGCATCATCTTTTATTTTTATTGATATTATAAAGTGAATAAAGATTTTTATAATTAGTGCATTAGCCGACGTTTCTTTCCAAGCCCCCAGTGTAGGAGTTTATGTATCGTTAGTGCTTACTATTGTTTTTATTAGGTGTTTCTGCATTTGCGAGTGCATCAGAGATTGCGTTTTTTTAGTTTATCTCCTTCCGACCTTTCAGAGCTTGAAAAAAAGAGCGTAATGAAGCAGATAAAAAAACATTCAAATGTTGCGTGATGATAGCGAAAGAACATTAGCTACAATTCTCATTACCAATAACTTTGTGAATGTAACCATCATTATGTTATGCAATTTTATATTCGAATCGACCATTAAATTTGGAGCTAATGCCTATTGGTTACAATTTCTTTTGCATAACCATTCTTCTCACTTTTCTTCTTCTTCTCTTTGGAGAAATCATTCCAAAGGTATATAGTAGACAAAAAAACCTCTTTGCCTTTTTGTCGTCGTGTTGTATCAGGTGTTTTTGTTTGTAAGAAAAACTATTTTTGGCTATTTGAAAAACATTTTTGTTGCGCAGTGGCATTTTTAGCTTCCTAAAGTGATACACGACGACAATAGAGTGCTTAGTGTAGACGAATTAGAACAAGCATTAGAGCTTACAGACAAAGAAGACATTAAAGATGAGCAACGAATGTTGCAAGGAATTGTGCGATTTGGAGATGAAACAGTGAAAGAAGTGATGACAGGCAGACAAGACATTGTGGGTATAGAAATACGCACAAGCTATGCCGATGTGTTAAAAAAGCATTGTAGAAAACAATTATAGTCGTATTCCTGTGTATCAAGATAATGGAGATAATATACGAGGAGTGCTCTACATTAAAGACCTATTGCCTCATCTTTCTAAGCCTGCAACCTTTCGTTGGCAGAGCTTAATACGCTCTCCTTACTTTGTTCCTGAAACCAAACCATTAGACGATATGATGCAAGATTTCAAAAACAAGGTGCATATTGCCATTGTTGTAGATGAGTTTGGAGGAACAAGCGGATTGATTACGTTAGAAGACATACTCGAAGAGATTGTAGGAGAGATAAACGATGAATACGACGAAGAAGACATTTGGTATAGAAAAGTTAAACCATAACACCTATATCTTTGATGGAAAGACGCTTTTAAGCGACCTTTGTAGAACATTAGACCTTAGCGATGAATATTTTTCGGAGGTAGAAGGAGATGCCGATAGCTTAGCTGGTTTATTGTTAGAGATTAAAGGCGATTTTCCAACCGTTCGTGAAAAAAATAGAATATAACCAATTTATTTTTGAAATATTGGCAGTAGAAGGTCGCAGAATTAGTAAGGTTAAAAATAACCATCAAGTCATAATTTCCTTGCTTATGCCTTTATTGTCTGTTTGTTCTATCAATGCAGAAACCTGTTTAGGTATATGGAAAATAACTGAAACAGAGCAGTGGTTTTTGCAAAACATGATTTTTCCTGATAGCTTAAATGCCACATTGAGCAATTATAAAAGCGAAAGTAGGCGACTTGAAGTGTTAGCTACTTATGCCTTATTGCAAACACTTACAAACGATAACACTGCCACTATCACCCATAACTCATCTGGCAAGCCACTTTCTTCGCATGGTTTTATCAGTATAAGTCACACCAAAAAAACTATGTAGCCCTTATTCTCTCTACCAATAATCAGGTGGCAATAGACATAGAATATATTAGCAATAGGGTAGAAAAAATACGCCATAAGTTTTTAAGAGAAGAAGAAACACCCGACAGTTTATTTGCTTTATTGCTTCATTGGACGGCAAAAGAAACGCTTTACAAATATGCTTCTGAGTGCGATTTGGCTTTTTTTCTGAAATGCGTGTTTTGCCTTTTTGTTTGCAAAACAAAGGTATTTTTTTATATTGAAAATTTAAAACTACACACCAAACACCCTGTTTATTACGAAACAAACGACCATTTCATCATCACCTACATGGTTTCTTTGTGAGTATAAACCCAAATGTTATACGTAATAAACAAGAAAGTGCGTGTTGTTTATAACCTATAAATGGTGTTTTGCTGAGTTTATTTTTAAAGAATAACAGCCCTTTTTTCTTTATCTCTTTATCGTAAAAAAATAAACTGAATAACCTTGAGGATAACGTAAAATGACTTGTTTTTCAGGTGATAAATCTACTCATTATTGCTTAATGGTTTAGAGTAGAAAAAGCTCATACTTTTTTTATTTATCTTTATTCTTTAAGATGCTAAACTGAAATAGGGTAGAGATTAAAACAAATGTTTGGACATAGTCATGTTTTATATGCCTTTTTTTCTGTTTCGTTGTCATTGTGCTTAAGGAACCAAAAGTGCAAAAAAATAAAAACGTATATATTCCCGCATTTCATTCTTATTCTCTTTACTCTTCAAACGCAATAGTTATGCACGCATAAAATTAAAAAAATAAGCCCTTAAAAAAATAGGTTTTTAAGGAAAAAGTTGCAAAAGTTTAGGTTTTAGCATGCAATAGATAAGCTTTTTAAGGTGTAAAAACATAAGCTATTGAGTGTCAAAACATTAACTATTGCATGCTAAAAACCTAAGCTTTTGCGTTATTAAACACCATTTATAGGATAGTATAGGTTTTGTTTTTAGAAAAGAAAAAAACCTATATGTTTTGCATATTTTACGAAAAAATAAGCGACAGAAAACCAAATAATTCTTACAAAAAAACACTTGCAATAGCTTAGCTTTTTTTCTCTAAAAACGAAAGTTGAAAAATGTAACAAAACACTCACAAAAAAATAAGTCTTAAAATAGCATTTGATGAGGCTTTTTATTACAAACTGTTATAAACAATTAAACGCGAACTTAACAAGTTCGCGTTTAATATTAAATATTATTTTTTTGAAAAAAATAGCTAACACAGAAACTATTTAAAAAGAAAGTTCCTCTTTATTAGGCACCTTTCCTATATAAATGGTATCTCCTTGAGACACTTTCTCGTGTAAGATAAGTTCTGCAATGCCGTTTTCAATGTAGTTTTGTATAGCTCTTTTAAGCGGACGAACACCAAACTGAACATCATAACCCTTAGTGGCAATAAACTCTTTTGCCTTATCTGTTATCTCAATTTGGTAGCCTAAATCGTTTATACGTTTAAATAATATAGCCAATTCTATGTCGGTAATCTTTAAAATGGCTTGTTTATCTAATTGGTCGAACATAATTATTTCTGTTCTAAACGATTAAGAAATTCAGGCGCAAATTGTTTACTTAAACTCTTTTTGAATAATGCCTCTTGCATATTCTTTATCAGTGTCGTTTAAGTCAGAACCAAAGTTGCCACCCGCATTAAAAACCAACACCACGACCAAAAATCTTTTTAGCTGTCGTGTTCCAGCATTTGAGGTCATGATGATAATAGTGTTTCTAAAATCTACCAATCTACCATTTCCATCGGTTAAACGTCCTTCGTCTAACACCTGAAGAAGTAGGTTAAAAATGTTTCCATGAGCCTTTTCTATCTCATCAAGTAAGATGATTGAATAAGGATGACGTCGCACTTTCTCGGTCAATTGCCCACCTTCTTCGTATCCAACATAGCCTGGTGGCGAGCCAATAAGTCGTGAAGTGTTAAACGCTTCGGTGTATTCGCTCATGTCAATTCTTATTAACGAATCGTTAGACCCAAACATCATTTCTGCCAATTTCTTAGCTAAATGCGTTTTACCTATACCCGTTGGACCTAAAAACATAAACACACCAATGGGGGTGGTTAGGGTCTTTTAAGCCCACACGGTTACGCTGTATGGCTTTAACCATTTTGCTAATGGCAGCATCTTGAGCAATAACACTCTTTTTAAGTAGGCTTTCCATATCTTTAAGTCGTTTGCCTTCAGCTTCTTCTATTCGCTCCACAGGCACACCAGCTATTAAAGATATTGTTTTAGCAACTTCTTTTTCGGTGATAATAGCAGGTTCGTTGTGTTCTCCCTTTAACCATGATTGGTTTTAATTGGTTAAGTTCTTGCTCTAAAACGGCTTTTGCTCATCGCGGAATTTAGCTGCTAATTCAAAGTTTTGATTTTTAACTGCTTCGCGCTTCTTTTGTGTAACTTCAGCCACTTCTTTTTCTTTTTCTTCGATAGAAGGGGGCATTTTAATGTTTTGTAAATGCACTTTTGAGCCCACTTCGTCTAACGCATCAATGGCTTTATCTGGGAAAGAACGGTCTGTAAGATAGCGTTCTGTCAAATTGACACATGCTTGTAACGCCTCATCTGTGTAGATAACATGATGGTGTTCTTCGTATCTGCTTTTTTTATGTTTCGTAGAATTTGAAGCTGTTTCCTCATTGCTTGTAGGTTCTACTAATATCTTTTGAAAGCGTCTTTCTAATGCTCCGTCTTTCTCAATTGTTTTTCTATATTCGTCTATTGTGGTAGCTCCTATACATTGAATGTCGCCTCTTGCTAATTCAGGTTTCATTATATTGGCTGCATCCATACTACCCGGAGTTCCTCCAGCACCAATGATTGTGTGTATTTCGTCTATAAATACAATAATGTTAGGATTGTTTCTTAATTCTTTCATCAATGCTTTTATGCGGTCTTCAAACTGTCCTCGATACTTCGTACCTGCTACCATTGAAGCCATATCTAAAGACACTAAACGCTTATTAAATAGCACTGGCGATGTTTTATGCTGTACAATGAGTTGTGCTAAACTCTCTACAATGGCACTTTTTCCTACTCCCGGTTCTCCTATAAGTATGGGGTTGTTTTTCTTTCTACGGCATAATATCTCTGCTAAACGTAGAATTTCGTTTTCTCTACCTACCACTGGGTCGAGTAAACCCTCAATGGCTGCTTGAGTAAGGTCGGTAGAAAAGTTGTCTAAAATAGGGGTTTTTACTGTCGCCTTTACTGCTTTTTGTGGCTGTATTCGTGGCTTTCGAATGTTGATTATTTGCCCCATTGAAAGGCGATTCGTGCATTTCTTCCTCTTCATCAGACAATTCTAATCCGTCTTGAGTAGGCATATTGAGCTTATTTAAGTAGGCTTCTGTATCTTCGTAGTTCATATTGTATAATGCTAAAACTTCTTTTGCTCCGTTCTTTTTCGTCTTTATGTAGAATTGCAAGAATAAGGTGTTCAATGTCTACAATAGAGGTGTGATGAATTCTTGCCTCAAGAACAGAACGCTTTAAAAACATTGCTTGCATCTTCGTTAAGGGTGATGTTGGTTGACGATAGTGCATTAAGACTGGCACTATTGAGAACCTTTTGTTCTAATTGGGCACACATTTCGTTAGGATTTATATGAAAATTTTCAAATAAACTACTAATAATATGTGAGTTTTCTTTTATTATTCCGAGTAGTAAATGTTCGGGAGATATGGCATTACTTGCCAGTCGGATAGCTTCTGAACGACTTGAAGCTACAATCCCAGAAAAAGCTCGGTGAAAACTGATTGGCCATGTTTTTATACCTTTCTTTTTAAACTAATATCTTTTATTCTTGCATCAAACATTGTGCCAAGTGTATATAAATGCAATATAAATAGATAAAAAAAGGTAGTTGATACGAGTGATTTTTTTGAGTTTTTATGATGTACTGATAACTTCTTAAATGCAGATATTTTTATAACAATGTGATGTTCTTGATATTTAATAGGTATGTATTTGTTTGTTTCAATAAATAATATTACTTTTTGCAATATACAAAGAAGATAAAGAAAAATCTTAGTGGATTATCTAAGAACGAAATTAGATGTATTTTCTTAGATAATAATTAAGATAGGTAAAAAGAGTGTTTACTTTAATTTAGAAAAATACTCTCATATTTATTTTTTTGATGTAGTGTTAGAATATCAAAAAAACAAAAAAACGTTACTAATAGAATGAAGAAAAAAATGAACAAAACATTATTTTTCAATGCTAACATTGTTAGCTAATGTTGCACTTGTGAGTGCAAACCCTGTTACAAAAAGGGCAAGCTTTAAGTATTGCTTCTAAATATATTAGCAATCCAAAACTATCTAATGATGCTCCTAAAACTCGTTCGTTAGATGCAAACGAACAACCTGCTTATTATATTTTCAAAAAGTGATAATGATAAAAAAAGTTTGTCATTATATCGGGAGAAAGTAAGATGAACGAAGTGGTTGGCTATGGGGATAATATATCGAAGAGTAACAATGAAGAATCACCTTCTTTTAAACAATTCTTAAAAGATTATACCACTGTAGTAAAAGCAGTAAGAGCTAATGGCATACAAGCTACTACAACCGTTCCTCATACATTAAAGCGTAAGGTTGAACCATTGCTAACAAGTAAGTGGGGACAATCAGAACCATTTAATAAATACACTTTTTCGTATGGTCAACGTGTGCCTTGTGGATGTGTAGCAACTGCTACTGCACAAGTGATGTATTATCATAAATGGCCTCAAAGACGTCCTTCTGAGTATGTAAAGACCGCGGGTGATGATGCTTGGAAAAGTGATTCTTATTGGTGGAATGATATGAAAGACACCGGAAGAGAAATGTCTACAGAGCGTTCTCAACAAGGTGCTGGCGTGTTATTGCGTGACATTGGTAGTGCAGTTAATATGACATATTATCGTGAAGGTAGTAATTCAAACTTGCAATATGCATGCAATGCACTTCGACATAAGTTTGATTATTCTGTAAGATATCTTGATAAAAAAATGTTTTACCTGCTAATGCTTTTTCTTAAAGAAGTTATGCAAGAACTCTCTGACGGTTACCCTATTTTTGGTCGTAGGAGGTCCTCATGCCTTTGTGTATGATGGTTATGATGAACAAGGATTCATACATATTAACTGGGGATGGGACGGTGACCTTAATGGGTATTTCGATATAAATACAGTTTATTTGAATGTTCATGGATTCGCATTAAATAGTGGAACTTTCTGGGATGATATATCTGTTGTTTTTGCACATCCTAATAATGGTAAGGCAACTCGCTTCCTGATATTGCCCGTGGCTTAGATGCTCGTATTCCAGTAGCATTTACTATTGATAAAAACAAAAAGGTTCTCGAACAGACGATTTTAAAGCTGATATTAAGAAATTAGGAACGTATAGTGCTGTGAAAGAAGGATTGGGTGTGTTTTATGGAAAGGTAGCTGTTGCACTTTATAATAGTAAAAATGAACAAGTGAAGATATTTAATTCAATTTCAGATAATATAGAATGGGCATCTATTTTTCACAAACATGTCATTTGAAATACCAAATATTAGGGTTTGAAAAATATTGCTGATGGTAATTATCGTTTGGTACCTGTTTATTCTGAAATGCTCGATTTACAAAGTAGAAAGAATGGTGAATGGAAGCCTATTCAGTATGCTAATGAAATGGAAGTAGAGGTAAATAATAACGATGTTCTAATTAAAAACAAATAATCCACAGAATGTTGTTATCATGGAAAAAGAGACCAAGTGTGCTTTCTCCTTTTTATGAAAAATTCAGGTAAATATGCTGCATTTAGCTTTTACAATGTCTAATCCTGGTCTCGAAGAGGTGCGTGGAGATTTAGTAATGACATTGGTAAATAAAGAAACAAAGGAGCAGTTTAATGGTTTATTACTTACCCCTAATGTTGTAGCACAGCGTCTTGGAAACACTTCTTTTGTAATAAGAATGTTAGCACAATACAATAATCCAGGTAAATTAGGTAATTTAAAAGCAGGAAAATATGATGTTACATTTGGTATAAAGGTTACAAAAAAAGGTTCAGAGACGAATGTTCCTATTGACATGAAAGAACCTTTTGAGATTGAAGTGATGCCTGACCCAAGCCAAGGAATAATACAATTTACTTTTTGTAGACTTTCTTGTAGATGGTGAAAATGCTAATTATAGCACTTTCCAACTTGACAAAATAAAGAAGATAGGTTTGCAAGTGCATTCAAATGTGTATGGTTGGCAAATAAAAGATGGTTATACTGGACCTATTCATTATAAGTTGCTTGATTTAACAGACAATCAATGGATAAACTTAAACTCTGTTTATGGTGTTTATTTACCTTGTGAAAGAGCTAATGATGCAAGTAAAACACGAATCAATTTTTGATGCTTCTACGTTAAAACCAAATCATTCTTATGAAGTACACATAGAAATAGAACGAGGTGGAAAACGAGAAGATGTATGGAATCCTAATGTCTTCCGTAATGTGTTCTACACCGTAAACGAATTAAGTACTACTGCTATTGAAGGCGTTGGACAGGAAAATAAGGCTCCAAAGAATATATTTAATATTGCAGGAGTACGTCAAAATAAATCATGGGAACAACTTCCTGCTGGTATATATATTGTAGATGGTAAAAAAAGTGATGAAGAGATAAATCAATATAGATATTCTCTTCAATTAAGAAATAAAATGTTTAAAAAGGTTGTCTTTTGTGTAAATAGAGGCAACCTTTTTATAGTTTATGCTTTAATCATTAAGTCAATCATTATATATTTCTTACCTTTGTATATTATATAAGGTGTAGAAAAACGCTGTTTGGAGCATCTGTTTATTTTTAAAAAACACTTATTAGCACAAAAACAAAAAAAGATATTATTGAATAAAATAAACTTGGCATTTAATTTGTATATACACCTAATTATATATATAGTAGTATAGAAAAAAATAATAAAGAAAAATAGTTTTATTATAATAAAAAAATGAAAGATATGACAACTTTACTTATTATTGTAGCCATCGTGATAGTTATGGTGTTATGGCTTGTTGGCATTTATAACAACTTAGTGAAATTAAGAAATAACAGAGAAAAATGCGTTCTCTAATATCTCTGTTCAGCTTCAACAACGTTACGACCTCATTCCTCAATTAGTTTCAACTGTGAAAGGTTATGCGTCTCATGAAAAAGAATTACTCGAAAAAAAGTGACACAAGCAAGAGCCTTGGCTATGAATGCTGGAAACATAAACGATAAAAATATCGGCAGACAATGCCTTAACAAGTGCACTTGCAGGTTTACGCGTTTCAATCGAAGCTTTTATCCTGAATTAAAAGGCAAATGAAAACTTTATGAATCTTCAAATGGAGATATCTGACATGGAAAAACAAGTTGTCGGCATCTCGTCGTTTCTTTAATTCTACCACTCGCGAACTAAATAATTCAGTGCAAACATTCCCGTCTAATATCATTGCAAATGTGTTTGGATTTCATAAAGAACCTATGTTTGAAGTTCCACAAGACATGCAAGCAGTCTTAAATAAAGCACCCGAAATAACCTTTTAGTGTATGCAATATGTAGGAATGCAAACCCAAATAAGACGTAATAACCAATTGAGCGTGTTGTTACTTCTTATGTTTCCTCTTATAATTCTTGGTACGATAGGAGTGTTTCTCATTCTTATGTCGTATATAGAGAATGGCTATTATGCAGAAACAGGTGAGTGGGTGGGCACTGTTAATTGGACAATGGTTTATAAAACCTTCTTGTCGGTAGCTCCTTATGTGATAGGTGTAGTGGCAATATGGTTTATTATAGCCTATTGGGGACATGCTACGATGATTCAACGAGCTACGCATTCTCGTCCATTAACGCGTCGTGAAAATCCAAGAGTATATAATTTAGTAGAGAATTTATGTATTGTTGGTGGAATGGAAACACCAAAAATATATGTAGTAGACGACCCTCAGCTGAATGCTTTTTGCAAGTGGTATCAATCAAAAAGACCTACGCTGTAACTCTTACTACTGGTATTATTAGTCGATTAAACGATGAAGAATTAGCTGGAGTGATAGGACATGAACTAACCCATATCCGTAATCACGACACAAGATTATTGATAACAAGTGTTGTTTTTTTGTTGGAATCGTGTCTACAGTGATGACCTTATTGCTTAGAATGATTTATTATAACGTTTTATTTGGAGGACGAAGAAGAGACAAATCAGAGAAAGGTGGTGGTATCATATTCGTTCTTTTTAATAGGTGCGGTGTTAGCTATTGTGGCGTATTTCTTCACTGTTATTACACGTTTTTGCAATCTCTCGTCGTAGAGAATACATGGCAGACGCGGGAGGAGCTGAGCTTTGTGGAAATCCTTTTAGCATTAGCTCGGCATTAAAGAAGATATCGCAAGACCCAGGTCTTGATGATGTAAATCGTGAAGACATAGCTCAAATGTTTATCATGCACCCCTGATAATATGGAAACAGGTTTGGTTGGAATGATAGATTCACTATTTAGTACGCATCCAGATGTGCGTAAACGAATTGAAATATTAGAACAATTTTAGATGAAAAGAATAGTAGCATTATGTTGTTTTTGTATGTTTGTAATAGCACAGATAAGTGCACAAGTAGCAAAAAGTTAGCTATAAAAAGTTTTTCAACATTATAATGATAGGGTAGAAGAGTTTAGAAAAATGGTTCCCATTGACAGTACAAATATAGTAATGTTAGGCAATAGTTTAACAGAAAATGGAGGCGATTGGAATATAAAACTGGGTGTAAAAAGAGTGAAAAATCGTGGAATATCAGGAGATAATGCCATTGGAATACTCAATAGATTGCAACAAATACTACCAGGAAAGCCCCATACTATATTTTTTTAATGATAGGCATTAACGATTTAAGTCAGGGCCAAACACCACAACAGGTATATGTTCGTTGTGTTAAAGTGATAAACACAATTCGTACACAAAGCCCCAAAAACACAATTATATATTCAAAGTTTATTGCCTATAAACGAGAGCTTTTAATCGTTGGAAACTCTTAGAAGGAAAAAAACAAATGATATACCTCTTATCAACCAATTGTTAGAGAGTTATTGTAGAAAAAAAGTCGATCACTTTTTATTCCTCTTTTCGATAAGTTTGTACGAAAAAGGAAGTAATGAATTGCGTAAAGAGCTAACAATAGATGGTTTACATTTAAGCGAACAAGGTTATAAACTATGGAGTTTTTGAGTTAAGAAGATACGTTCAATAATTATAAACAAAGGCATTATTTTTGATATTAAAATCAACGTTTTTCTTTTTCATTTATTTTGTTTATTAACTAAAAACACCTATCTTTTGCAACATTATTAGGTAACCATATTGGGGTTGTGTCGATTCGATTGGGATACTCATCAATAATTTTTAGAAAACCGAGAACGTTTCTTTTGTTAATGGCGGGCCATATAAAATTCTGAAAAAGAACTAAGCTGTAAAGCCGATGGATTACAAAGACGGAGAGCACTCAAATCTTTTATAGCTCGGAGTTTCATCACATCATCGAACAACCCCATATTTTTTTATAAGGCAGGATATTATTTACCTGCCTTTTAATGTATTATAAATAAAAGATAATATGTTCTCTGGAATAGTAGAAGAAATGGCTGTTGTAGTGGCTATTGAACACGAATTAGAAAATAGACACTTTACATTAGAGTGTTCGTTTACAAGCGAATTAAAGATAGACCAAAGTGTTGCGCATAATGGAGTGTGCTTAACAGTAGTAAAAAAATAGATGGTAATCGTTACACAGTAACAGCCATGAAAGAAAGTCTCGACCGCTCTAATTTGCGCTTATGGACTGTCGGAGAAAAAGGTAAATGTAGAGCGTTCTATGATGATGAACGGTAGATTAGATGGTCATATCGTGCAAGGTCATGTAGACACAACAGCACTTTTGCACCGCAATAGAAGATGCAGAAGGGTCTACTTATTACACTTTTAGCTATACATTTAATAAAGATATGGCTCAAAAAGGATATTTTTACTGTAGATAAAGGCTCAGTTACAGTAAATGGAGTGTCGTTAACAGTATGTTATCCTACAAAAGATTCATTCACTGTAGCAATTATTCCTTATACAAAAAGAACATACAAATTTCTGCAATATTGCGATAGGGAAAGCTGTTGTTAATCTTGAATTTGATATCATTGGAAAGTATATTACACGAATGAATCAAATAACTCAATAATGTTAATTGTAACCATTTAAATTTATAATAAAATAAGGAGAAGGGTGGTATTGTTTACATGAAAGTGGCTGAACAATAACACCCTTTTCTATTTTTGTTATAAAGATAATTGTTGATTTGCCGTTTTTTTATACTTTTTGTATCGCAAATCAAGTTTGTATAAGATGAAACTCGTAGTGATGACTCAATCCACTTTCTTTGTGGAAGAAGACAAAATACTCTCTACTCTCTTTGAAGAAGGGTTGGAGAACCTACATCTTTGCAAACCTGGAAATACACCTATTTATTTTTGAACGATTACTTTCTTTTAATCTCAGAAGATTATAGAAAGAAGATTACTGTACACGAAAAAATTTCTACTTGAAAAAACGAGTTTGAGTTGTCAGGAATTCATTTAGAGAACTCAAATTGTTGTCCTCCTGAAGGTTATAAAGGTCGTATTACTAAGACATGCGACAGGTTAGAAAGCCTAAAAGAAGCAACAAAGAAAGCCAAATATGTATTCTTAAAAGACACCTTTAACACGCTTTCAAGTCCCAATAACAATCCCAAATATTCTCTTTCACAGCTCGAAGAAGCATCAAAAAGGCTATATAAACAAACATGTTTATGCCTTAGGCGGTGTTTCTTAGACACTATTCCCTTAGCAAAGAAGTTAGGCTTTTGGTGGAGTTGTTCTTTGCGAAGACCTTTGGCAAAAAGTTTAACATAGTGAGCCATAAAGATTATAGAGATTTAATCGCTCATTTTGTGAAAAATAAAACAAGCAGTGGGTTAATAAAGAGAATAAAAATAGGAGAGAAAGATTACACGAATTAAGATTGAAACAATATAATAAATCATAATTGTAAACATTAAAACAATGAGTGAGAATAACTCTTTTTTTAGTTTTTCTCGGGCACCAGTTCGAGATATCTTGCAGAGAAAATCTGTAACAGTTTGAACTGTCCTTTAGGTAATTTGGTGGTTACTCGTTTCTCTGATGGTGAGTTCGCAGTGTCTTACGAAGAGTCTATCAGAGGTAGAGATGTATTCTTAGTGCAGAGTACATTTCCTAATTCGGATAACTTAATGGAGCTTTTGTTAATGATAGATGCAGCAAAACGTGCATCTGCTCGTAACATTATAGCTGTTATTCCCTACTTTGGTTGGGCAAGACAAGACCGTAAAGATAAGCCAAGAGTTAGTATTGGTGCTAAACTTATAGCAGACTTGTTGATGGTAGCAGGTATCGATCGTGTTATCACAATGGACCTTCATGCAGACCAAATACAAGGTTTCTTCGATGTACCAGTAGACCATCTTTATGCATCGGGTGTTATTTTGCCTTATCTTCAAAGTCTTCAATTGGAGAATTTAGTAATTGCAAGCCCTGATGTAGGGTGGCAGTAAACGTGCAAACACTTATGCTAAATATCTTGGTTGTCCGTTAGTATTGTGTAATAAAACACGTGCTCGTGCCAATGTAGTTGAAAGTATGCAAATCATTGGTGATGTTGTAGGAAAGAATGTTATTATTATTGACGACATGGTAGATACAGCAGGAACCATTACAAAGGCAGCCGATATAATGAAAGAAGCAGGAGCATTGAGCGTAAGAGCATGTGCATCTCACTGTGTGATGAGTGGTCCTGCATCTGAAAGAGTAGAAAAATCTGCTTTAGAAGAAATTGTATTCACAGATTCTATACCTTATAGTAACCGTTGTGCAAAGGTGAAACAACTTTCTGTTGCCGATATGTTTGCAGAAACTATTCGCCGAGTTGTTTCTAACGAAAGTATTTCTTCACAGTATATTGTTTAAAAAACGAACATAAAAATGAAGTGCACATTTTTTTCTTGCAAAGCATATTTTGTTTGTCTTCTCTTTTAGTTGGTTGTAAATCAAAACCTACTAAAGAAATTCAGCCTAAAAGCGAAACTGTCGTAGCAGAAGATAAAGTGGAAGACCTTGTTGTTCCTACTTTTACAATGACGAACATAGAGGGAAAAGAAGTTTCGCTAAATAGTGAACTTAAAAATAAGATTACTATTATTGATTTCTGGGCTACTTGGTGTGGACCATGTATGCATGAAGTGCCAAACCTTGTGCAAATACACCACGACTATAAAGATAAAGGACTTGGAATTGTGAGTATTTCTCTCGATGAAAAACGAAGAAGATTGGAAGAAAACAGTAAAAGAAGAAGGCATGGAGTGGACCCATTTGTCTGATTTAAAGGGCTGGGACAACTTTGCTGCACGACTTTATGGCGTTCAAAGTATTCCTTATATTATCGTTGTTGATGCTGAAGGCAAACTGTTAGCACAAGACCTTAGAGGAGAAGACCTACGAAAATTTGTAGCAGAAAGACTTAAATAAGGCATTTTATTATACTTTATAAAAATCTCGTTTGGAGATAGTTTCTGTCTCTAAATGAGATTTTTTTGTTGAAAAAAATAATCAGGGAGAACATTTCAATGTTGAGGCTATAAGAAAGAAAAAAATAGTCTTATAATGATTGTAGAACATGCAAACATCTCCTAAAAAAACTCTTTATATAAAAATCAGAAGTAATGAGTAAGTATTTAGTTACCGATACAAAGAAAATAACTACACGTAAGTTTATTGAGATGAAAAAAAGGCAGGAGAAAAAAATCTCAATGCTTACCGCATACGACTTTACCAGCGCAACAATTATAGACCAAGCAGGTATAGATGGCATTCTTGTGGGCGACTCTGCAGCAAATGTTATGCTTGGTGCTAACACCACATTGCCTATTACTTTAGACCAAATGATTTATCATGCGCGTTGTGTTATGAATGGAGTGAAGCGTGCAATGGTGGTTTGTGATATGCCATTTGGTAGTTATCAAGTGAATAAAGATGAGGCCTTGCGCAGTGCCATACGCATAATGAAAGAAACAGGAGTAGATGCTTTAAAGTTAGAAGGTGGAGAAGAGATTATAGAAACTGTTAAAGCACTTGTAAATGCAGGTATTCCTGTAATGGGACACCTTGGACTTACCCCTCAAAGTGTGCATCAATTAGGCGGTTATAGTTTGCAAGCAAAGCAAGAAAAAGAGGCTAAAAAACTTTTAACCGATGCGTTTCTACTTTCTAATGCTGGCTGTTTTGCCATTGTATTAGAGAAGATTCCCGCTACATTAGCAAAGCAAGTGTCTGAAAGTGTCTCATGTCCTACTATTGGAATTGGTGCAGGTAATCACACCGATGGGCAAATATTAGTTTCTACAGATATGTTAGGAATGACACAAGGTTTTAGCCCTAAGTTTTTACGTCGTTATGCTCAGCTTTCCGAAGTGATGACAGATGCCATAGGAAGTTATATTACCGATACTAAAAAAATGGTAGCTTTCCTAACGAATCAGAATCGTATTAAGTGTCTGATAAGTGTTTAACTAATGTGTTATTTAGATGGAAAATAGCCTATTATCTAAATTATATCTACTAAGACAACCCCATTTTGTTTGCCTTCTTATAGCAAACATTTTGTGGGATTTGTCTGCTTATTACCTCATTCCACTTGGTTTATTTAACCATTATCCTCACATTATTCAAGCCTCGCAACAAGCCTTATACATGCTTTTCTTTGGTGTTGGCCTGTTTGCATTGGGTGCATTTAATAACTATTTAGTGCAAGTTTACAGACGAAGAACCATTTGTATTGTTTCGCAAATATGTTTCTTTGTTGTCTTTGCCTTGCATTTATATGCTACCGACGTGTTTTTTGCGCCTTTAAACCATATTTTAAGGTTTGCTATGGGAGCTTTTTGGGGGCTTTCTAAAAATGGTTTTAGCAGGAACACTCATTACAGATAAATGCAAATCTGCCGACCGTTCGTTAGCTAACGAATACATTTCGTGGACGAGTCGACTTAGTTTTCCATTGGCTTTTATTCTTTATTTTGGTGTTGCTCGCTTCTTAATTAGTGGAGTATTATTTGTGCCTATTATCACCGTTGGGCTGTCTATATTTCTACTTTTTATGCGTTAAATTCCCCTTTAGGGTTCCTTATGAAGAGGTAAAAGAGGTGTTCGTTAGATAGATTTTTTTCATTTAAAAGATGTAGCATTGTTTGCCATTACAATCTTTATCACTTTTATTGTAGGTTTATTGTTTGCGCAAGTTGGTCAAAAACCTTTAAGCTTTTTGTTTTTTGTAGGATTACTCTTGTCTTTCGTACGATTGTTTTTTCAGGTGGAAACACGTTTGTTAAAGAAAGAACTGCTAATAGAAAGCATTTTGTTTTTAGGCTTTTTAGGAGGAAGCATTTTAAGTGAAAAACGCTCTACTAACCAACTTTTGTTATGTTCTTTTAGGTATGACAGTAGGCAATTTAGGGCGAATATTGCAACAATTCTTTACCCTTTCTGTTTCTCATGCAGAAAGAAGTACGGCTCAAAACACCTTTATTTTAGGTAGAGAGTTGGGCTTGTATGTCGGTTTATTTGTAGGTTGGTTCTTTACATTTAATCGTGTTTTCGTTATTATTGCTATTTTTTTGTGTAGCGTAGTAGCTATGGGAGTATTGGTTTTATGTAAAATAAAAAGCAAGTAAATAAGCCTGATATTATAGCAAAAAAGAATATCGAAAAAAACGTATTTCTCTGCCTCTTTTAGAAAAAATAAACCAAGTGTGCAAAATAAATTGTTTTTTTGACCTTGAAAGATAAAACAAAAAGGGGTATAAAAAGCACTTATTATAGAAAAAAATATGCAATAGCTTGTGTTTTTACCATGCAAAAGATAGTGTTTTTAGCGTGTAAAATACAAGCTATTAGCATGTAAAACATCGTAGTTTTCGTGCTAAAACATAAGAGTTTAGCGCATAATGCACCATCAATGGCATTTTTAGTACTTGTGTTTTAAAAATTTTAAAAACCTATATGTTTAACAACTATCAATGCATAAAAATGCTTACAAACATCTTGATTTCTTTTTCGGAAAACACGATAAAACCTTAGCTATTTTTTTGCTAAAAATAAATATTTTAAATGTAACAAAAACGCTCACAAATCTAACGCTCTTTTTCTTTAAAAACGTCATTTCTTTTTGTCTAAAAAAATGAGGCGTTAAAAAGTTGAAAAACATTCTATAAAAACGTAGAACAGCTCTTTTTGTCTTTATCTGTTTTTATATAAATAAAGCAATAAATTTACCATCTTGTGCTAAAAAGTGGTAAAGACAATTTTCAATGTTTTTTTGTTTTTTTGTCGTACCTTATCTTTCCTCTTTTTTTCCGTAAACCCGCCCGTCTTTCTATAAAAAGAAGCTGTGTTTTTAAAGGCTCATTCTACAATAAATATTTTTTTATTAAACGTTATTATAATACATGAAAAATAGCACGAATTTATATATTTCTTTGTTGGGTATTAACGCTCTTTTCGGCTTGTATGCAAGACGAATTATTTAATATTTCGTCTGGTGGACGCCTTTCTTTTTCTGTTGATACCCTTCGTCTTGATACTGTTTTTTCTAACACTTCTACCCCCACTAAAAGTTTTTGGGCTTATAACCATAATGGTAAGGGGGTGAAATGCAGAAGCGTTCGATTAGAAAGAGGTAACCAGTTGGGCTTTCAAGTGAATGTAGATGGTGTTTTTTTAGGAAGCAATTTGGGTTATCAAACAAACGAAATTGCGGTTAGAGAACAAGATAGTATTCGTATTTATGTAAAGGTGTTAGCCACAGCAACGCAGGAAAAAGACCCTCAATTGCTAACAGATAATTTGATTTTTACTTACGACGATGGTAAAGAACAAAAAGATAAACTTGCGTGCTTGGGCATGGGATGCGCACGTATTACGTTCGTTGCAAGTGAAAAAGATACCACTATTAGTTCGCAACCGCCTATTGTGGTGTATGGAGGCATAACTGTTAACGAGAATAGTGTACTAACAATAGCAGAAGGAACAACACTTTATTTTTCATTCAGGTGCAGCGTTAAATGTAAAAGGAACACTTTTGTGCAAAGGAACATCTACAAACAATGTGGTGTTAAGAGGAGATAGACTTGATAAATTGTTTGAAAAATTTGCCTTATGATAGGGTGAGTGGACAATGGAAAGGTATAAAAAATAGCTTCTTCTTCGTATGGAAATAAGTTGGAATTTACAGATATTCATAGTACATTTACAGGTATCGAGGTAGATTCTTCTGATGTTTCAAAAAGAAAAAAACTAACGCTTAATGCTGTTTCAATTCACAACTGTTTAGGCGATGGATTACGAGCTACCAACGCTAATATATCTGTGATAAATTCGCAAATAAGCAATGCACAAAAACTGTTTAGCTGTTATCGGTGGAAAAAACGTTGCTAAACGCTTGTACAATAGCGCAATTTTATCCTTTTACATCGCAAAGAGGAGTGGCGCTTTGGGTAGATGATAAAAATAAAAAGGTGGAACGTTTTGAATGTATCAACTCGCTTATTACGGGCTTATTGTCTGATGAAATGTCTATTCTTATCGACACTAAACATAAAAGATTTTTTTCTGCTTTTACACTTAAAAAAATAATGTGATGCGTACGCCTAAAATTGAAAACTTTTCGGGTGCACAGTTAGAAAATATATTCTATGAAGCACCTAACGACACAACCATAGGCGGACGAAAGAATTTTAAACAGATAGATTTTACCAATATGAAGTTTGATTTTAATCTTTCTAAAACCTCGTTAGCTATCGGAAAAGCAAATGCTTTAAGCTTACCAACGCACGACAGAAATGGCACTGAAAGGTTAAATCATAACGATATTGGAGCGTATATCTTAAAAGAACAATAGCATTATGGAGTATCATAAAATTGTTATTAACTATTCACTTTGTAAGGTGGAAGAACTATCAGAGATAGAAAGAGCACTGATAGAGAAGGCAAAGGAAGCTACAAACACCGCTTATGCTAAATATAGTAGGTTTTATGTTGGAGCAGCTTTATTGCTCAATAATGGTGTAATAGTGCAGGGCTCTAATCAAGAAAATGCAGCTTTTCCGTCGTCGTTATGTGCTGAAAGAACTGCTATATTTGCGGCTCAATCGCAATATCCGAAAAGAGTGTGTAAAGATAATTGCTATTGCTGCTCGTACAGACGATAAGTTTTTTTGTTTAATCCGATAACACCTTGCGGAGCATGTCGACAGGTAATTTTAGAGGTGGAAGACCGTTATAAAACGCCTATAAAAGTGTTATTGTATGGCGAAAAAGGGGTGTATTGTATTGATAGTATTAAAGATTTATTACCTTTTTCGTTTGTAGACGATAACTTAAATGATAAGGTAGAAAGCGCTAAATAAAAAGTTTTTTTAGTGTTGAAAGATAGGCTGTTACCTCTTATAATAAAAACAAAACAAACAAAAGGCTATATACATAAAAAAGGAATGATGGATAAACATCATTCCTTTTTATATTGTTCAACAAAGCAAACGCTTTATTCGTTTTTCTTTATTGATAAACTCTTTAATTGCGTTTTCTAACTCTTCAACTAATTCGGGGTTGTCTTTTTAAGAGTTTTTTTCACAGCTTCTTTTTCCTTGTCCAAGCTTAGAATCGCCATAAGAGAACCATGAACCACTCTTCTCTATAATGTTGTATTCAACACCAAGGTCTATAATTTCTCCTATTTTTAGATATGCCTTCACCGAACATTATCTCAAATTCTATACTCTTAAATGGGGGTGCTAATTTGTTTTTAACAACCTTTACGCGCGTTTTGTTTCCTATAATATCGTCTCCTTCTTTAATACTTCCAGCACGACGGATATCTAAACGAACGCTTGCATAAAACTTCAAAGCATTTCCACCCGTAGTTGTTTCAGGATTACCGAATAGCACTCCAATCTTTTTCACGTAGTTGGTTGATGAATATACAAGTGGTATTTGTTTTGTTAATGGTACTGGTTAGCTTTCTTAATGCTTGACTCATAAGACGTGCTTGCAAACCTACATTGCTATCACCCATAATACCTTCTAACTCTTTCTTTGGAGTAAGAGCCGCTACTGAGTCGACAACAAGAATGTCTACAGCCGATGAACGAATGAGTTGTTCTGCTATTTCAAGTGCTTGTTCACCATTGTCGGGTTGAGAAACCCATAGTTCTTTTATATTAACACCAAGTCGTTCAGCGTAAGAACTATCAAAAGCATGCTCAGCATCTATAAACGCTGCAATGCCACCAGCTTTCTGTGCTTCTGCAATAGCATGTATAGCTAATGTTGTTTTACCAGAAGATTCAGGTCCAAATATCTCTATTATACGTCCACGAGGGTAACCTCCAATTCCTAATGCAAGGTCTAAACCAATGCTACCAGTGTGTATAATGTCTATATTTTCTACACTTTTATCGCCCATCTTCATAATAGCACCCTTACCAAAGTCTTTTTCTATCTTTGCCATGGCTGCTTGTAGTGCCTTAAGTTTATTCTCTTGGGGACTGCCTTGTGTAGCTTCTGCTTTTTCTTTTGCCATAAATTTTATTGATTAAATATGAACGTTCACACCTTATTTATATATATGTGTGTGTTGTCTTGGATAACAATGACGATTTAAAAAGGCTCCAACTCTAAGTCGCCATTAAAGACTTCGTGCCAAGGAAGACCGTGTTTATTGAGTTCTTCCATAAATGGGTCTGGGTCAAACTCTTCTACATTCCATACACCGGGACGTTTCCAAAGACCTTTAAAGAACATCATTGCACCAATCATGGCAGGTACTCCTGTGGTATAGCTTACACCTTGCATTCCAGTTTCATTGTAAGCATCTTGGTGTTTACAGTTGTTATAAACATAATAGGTGAGTTCTTTACCATCTTTAATTCCACGAATACGGCAACCAATACTTGTTTCTCCCTCGTAGTTTTCGCCCAATTCTTGTGGATTAGGTAGCACTGCTTTCAAAAAAATTGTAATGGAACAATTTGTTGTCCGTTATAGTCAATGGGGACAATGCTTGCCATTCCGATGTTCTCAATTACTCTTAAATGAGTTAAATACTCTTGTCCGAAAGTCATCCAGAAGCGTGCTTGCTTAATAGTAGGATAGTTTTTAACTAAACTTTCAAGCTCTTCGTGATGTAAAAGATAACTTTCTCTTGGTCCGATATTAGGGTAGGTGAGTGGCTGGTGTAGCTCTAACGGTTCAGTTTCTACCCATTCACCATCTTTGTAATAAAGTCCTTTTTGTGTAATTTCTCTAATGTTGATTTCAGGGTTAAAGTTTGTTGCAAAAGCCTTGTGGTGATTACCAGCATTACAATCAACTATATCGAGGTAATGTATTTCATCAAAAATAGTGTTTAGCTGCATAAGCAGTGAATATTCCAGATACTCCTGGGTCGAAACCACAACCTAAAAATGGCTGTTAATCCTGCTTCTTCAAAGCGTTTCTTATAAGCCCATTGCCAGCTATATTCAAAAATGTGCTTCTGTCTTTTTGGTTCGTAATTAGCGGTATCGAGATAGTTTACTCCACATGCAAGACAAGCTTCCATGATAGTTAAGTCTTGATATGGAAGTGCAAGATTTATCACTAATTCGGGTTGGTAACTGTTGAAGAGCTCTTTAAGTTGCTCTACATCGTCTGCATCTACTTGCGCTGTTTTTTTATATTAGGATTGCCAATAGCCTCTACTATCTTATCGCATTTTTTTCTTTTCTACGAGATGCAATCATAAAATCGGTAAACACATTCATGTTTTGTGCTATCTTAAAAAGCTGCTACTGTAGCAACTCCTCCTGCGCCAATCATCAATACTTTTTCCCATTATTTCTTTTTTTATTTAGTTTTATATGTGTGTACTTATTCTGAAAAATTCTGACCCTTTAATGCCTAATGCACTGGTGATAGAGTATCCTAATATTTCTTGTCGGAAGTTTCCCCCTTGCATAGGTTGCATTGAAAACAAGGTTATTCTCTTTTCATCGTCTTTGAGTTTGTGAAGAATATTTCGTAACTCATTCCATGTAAATTCGTCTTCGGCATTAGGAATAATCATCACTTTCTTTACATCGGCTTGCTCACAAATGGTATAAGCAACGTCTAAAAAAAATGTTTGACGGTCTATAATATCTTCACGGGTGAGAGATGAAAGAACAAACTCTCCTATATTATCCTTAAAAGCTTTATTGTTTAGTTCTTCTGTGATATTAGATGGGGTGAAATTGTCAAACTGCTTTTTCTTTTTATCGTGTATAAAAAACACTTGTATGTTGTTTTCACCTTCGCGTAAGCCACCATCTAAGGCTATACAATCGAGCCAATGTGCTATATCTGCTTGGGGAATACGTCTGCCAAGCATGCGTTCAAAAGTTTACAATGAGGTTAAATGCAACATTATCAATATATTCTGCATCGATAAGAATTACATTTTTCACTCCACTTTTTCTGTATTTGTGAATTGTTCTTTCATCAATTGCAAAGATACAAAAAGATTATGAATAAACGGTAGAAATGAAAGCTATGAACTAAAAAAGATGCTTGATAAAACGAAAAAACACAACCTTATATTATCTTTGAGCTTTATGTGTAATATTTTAGATATAATTGTTAACTTTGCAACGATTTAATAATTATAAATATAAAAAAATAAAAATGACGTCTTTAACTTTATTGATAGTCGCTATTTTTTTGCTATCGGCTATCTTTTGTATCGCATTGGAAAGTGTTACAAAAGTGAATAAAGCTGCAGTGGCATTGCTGATGTTTGTAGGGTGTTGGACTCTCTTTATGGTAGACCCAACAGCGTATCTTACAAACTTATCTGATGGAAATGTGGCTCTGTTGTTACAGGAATTATAGACCACCATTTAGGGTCTACGGCGGAAACATTGTTTTTTTCTTGATGGGAGCAATGACAATTGTTGAGGTTGTAGATAAGAATGGAGGATTTAATTTTGTACGTGATGTACTTCAAACAACAAGTAAGCGTGGATTATTGTGGCGTATTGTGTTCATCACTTTCTTCCTTTCTGCTGTTTTAGATAACCTAACAACGAGCATTGTGATGGTGATGATTCTTAGAAAACTTGTGGAAGACCATAAGGATAGAATGGTATATGCGTCTTTGGTGATTATTGCTGCTAACTCAGGAGGTGCTTTTTCTCCTATTGGAGACGTAACAACTATTATGTTATGGAATAAAGGTGTGATTACTGCATTGGGCGTAATGGAAGAAATCTTTATACCTTCACTCATCTCAATGATTGTTCCTACATTGGTTATGCAACGTTTCTTAAAAGGAAATTTGGTTCCTGTTGAAGCAAAAATGGCTACTGATTATGAAGTATTAGACTTTAATGGGACGCAAAGAAAGATTATTTTTGTACTCGGAGTAGGTGGTCTTATCTTTGTACCCATCTTTAAATCAATCACTCATCTTCCTCCTTTTGTTGGTATTATATTAGTTCTTGGTCTACTTTGGACTGTTACTGAAGTGTTTTATCGTGCTGAACATGGGGATAATGAGGGACTTCAAAATCGTGTAGCTAATCTTATTTCTAAGATAGATATGTCTACTATTCTCTTCTTCCTTGGTATTTTGATGGCTGTAGCTTGTTTGGAAGAAATTAAGGTGTTAGAGATGATGGGTGTATGGCTTAACGACATATCTAATCAAAACCATTATATGGTCACTGGTATCATTGGTGTTTTATCAAGTATTGTAGATAATGTTCCTCTTGTTGCTGGTTGCATGGGGAATGTATAATGTAACTCCTATGGGTGATATGGCTGTTGATGGTATCTTCTGGCAGCTTCTTGCGTATTGTGCAGGTGTGGGTGGATCTCATTCTTATCATAGGAAGTGCGGCTGGAGTTGTTGTTATGGGGCTCGAAAAGATTAGTTTCGGCTGGTATATGAAAACGAGTATCTTTGGCAGCATTAGTTGGATATTTAGCTGGAATAGGTTCGTATTGGATTATTAGAACCTTCTTATGGAGTGTGTAATATAGTACTTACTTTTTCATAAAAAGTTATCTTTTATTTATATAAAAGAAGAGAGCAAACACTGAAGAAATTGTGTTTGTTCTCTTTTTATTTTGTCTCTATAAGTGTCTATTATAAACTTCTTGTTTTTATTTTAATCTTTCCAATATTCTTATAGGGGCATGTTAATATCTTTTGCACTAAAAGATAATGATAGAAACGTTGAGAAAGAGAACTTTTATTTACCTCTATTTTATTTAGTAAATGACCCTTGAATTAGACGAAATAACAAGCTTTTTCTTTGTGTTATAGGTGGATTTAAAGAGAAGAATATAAATAATTCTTCTTGATTATGAAACTGTAGAATTGCTCCTTTTATGCTCTTTATTTCTTGTTTGATTATCTTCAATGAATTAAAATAGAAGAGATAGAATGTAATAAGCTAAATGATGCAGTGAATGACACCTTATTATATAATAGGAGAGGGGGAATAGTGTAGATAAAAATGATAAGATATATACAAAAGAAAGGGTGAACATTAAAAGAAATGTTCACCCTTTATAGATTAAATACTTTTATAACTAAGATAAAAGATTATTTACCTTCTTCCATTTTAGCTTTCAAAGCAGCAAGTGCATCAATATCACCTAAAGAAGTTTTTGCAGCAACATTGTTGATTTGAGCTGAGTCATTCTTCTTAGTGTTATTGTTGTGTTGCTTACGAGGTTTAGACTTCTTTACCTTCTTCAAAAGTACGGCTATGAGAAAGGATAATTCTCTTAGTTTTCTTTTACGAATTCGATAACTTTGAAATCTAATTCTTCACCTACTTGTGCTTGTGTTCCGTCTTCCTTAACAAGATGTTTAGGAGTTGCAAAACCTTCACCACCTTCGTTTAAAGTGATAACAGCACCTTTGTCCATCATATCAGTTATTTTACCTTTATGTAATGAACCTGGAGTGTAAAGAGTTTTCATAAGCATCCCAAGGATTATCTTCTAATTGCTTATGACCTAAAGCTTAGACGACGATTTTCCTTGTCTATTTCAAGAACCATTACGTCTATTTGAGCACCTACTTGAGTAAATTCTGAAGGATGTTTAACCTTCTTTGTCCAAGATAAGTCTGAGATATGGATAAGTCCATCAACACCTTCTTCTAATTCAACAAAGATACCGAAGTTGGTAAAGTTACGCACTTTAGCAGTGTGTTTGCTACCGATAGGATATTTAACTTCGATTGTTTCCCATGGATCTTCTTTTGAGTTGTTTGATACCAAGAGACATCTTACGTTCGTCACGGTCGAGTGTTAAAATAACAGCTCCAACCTCGTCGCCTACATGTAAGAACTCTTGTGCAGAGCGTAAGTGTTGGCTCCAAGACATTTCTGACACGTGGATAAGACCTTCAACACCAGGAGCAATTTCAACAAAATGCACCATAGTCAGCAATAACCACTACTTTACCTTTCACATGGTCGCTCACTTTAAGGTCTGCATTTAGTGCATCCCATGGGTGAGGAGTAAGTTGTTTCAATCCTAATGCGATACGTTTCTTTTCGTCATCGAAGTCAAGAATAACAACATTTATCTTTTCGTCAAGTGCTACAACTTCGTGTGGATCACTTACACGACCCCAAGATAAGTCAGTAATATGAATAAGTCCGTCTACTCCACCAAGGTCGATGAATACACCATAAGAAGTAATGTTCTTAACAGTACCTTCGAGAATTTGACCTTTTTCGAGCTTGCTAATAATTTCTTTCTTTTTGTGCTTCAAGTTCAGGCTTCAATAAGAGCTTTATGAGAAACAACAACATTGCGGAATTCTTGGTTGATTTTTACAATCTTGAATTCCATTGTTTTTCCCTACGAATACGTCGTAGTCACGAATAGGATGAACGTCGATTTGACTTCCAGGCAAGAAAGCCTCAATGCCAAATACGTCAACAATCATACCGCCCTTAGTGCGACATTTGATGTAACCTTGTACCACTTCTTCGCTTTCAAGCGCAGCGTTTACACGGTCCCAGCTCTTGTTTAAGCGTGCCTTCTTATGAGATAGTTCAAGCTGACCTTTTTATCTTCTTGCATTTCTACATAAACCTCTACAGTATCGCCTACTTTTAGTTCGGGATTGTAGCGGAATTCAGAAGCTGGAATGATACCATCACTCTTGTAACCGATATTGACAATAACTTCTTTTCTTGTCGATATGGCTAACAACACCTTCAACAACTTGGTGTTCTGCCACTTTGTTTAAGGTTTCATCATAAGCCTTTACTAAAGAGCTGCTTTGTTAGCATCCATGCTTGAACCATTTTCAAATTCTTCCCAATTGAAGTCGTCTAATGGTTGTACGTTCTTTAAGTTTGACATAATGTTAATAAAAATAAATTAATAAAGTTAGACCTTACGCCTTATAAAAGGCAAAAAAATCTGCTACAAAGATACGGCTTTTTATAATAATCTTACTTTTAATTATCAAAGATAATCTCTTAATCTTTATTGTTTTTTTAACGTAGAAACTACTTTTTACACAAGCTTTTTATCAACAATCTTATCTCTTATATTATATAATGTGAGAAGCTATTTGATAGAAAGCAGCCGATACTCCCCAAGCTAATGCTGTAGTGTAAACTGATGCAAATAAAGCCCATTTCCACGAGCCTGTTTCTCCTTTTATAGCGGCTATAGTAGCAATGCAAGGGAAATAAAGAAGCACAAATAATAAGAAAGCATACGCTGAGATAGGTGTTATACCATCAGCATGCATCTGCTTATATAGCTTTGAATATTTCACAGTGTCTTGACTATAGCTATCGTCATCACTAAAACTATTGTCGGAAGTGTATATCACTCCCATTGTAGAAGCTACCACCTCTTTTGCTGCTGTACCAGCTAATAGACCTACATCTAACTTCCAATCGAAACCTTGCGCTTTGAATATTGGTTCTATGGTTTTACCTATTTGTCCTATATAGCTCTTTTCTAAGCGTTTATCGCTACTTAAACTTTCTCCATAAGGAAAGTAACCTAAAGCCCAAAACAATAATACTTGCCACCAAAAATGAACCCTCCCATTTTCTTTAAATACTGCTTTCCTTTTTCCCAAGTGTGTCTTCCCATGGCTTTCCATGTAGGAAATCGGTAGGGTGGAAGCTCCATTACAAAGGGAGTATCTTCTCCTTTTGCAAGTGTAGATATGAATAGTTTACTCATAATCACTGCAATGAGAATACCTATTATATATAAAGATATCATAACAGACGATCTATATTTAGGGGCAAAAAAAGGTGCCTATTATCATAATATAAACAGGTAGACGGGCAGAACAGCTCATCAGTGGTAAGATAAGCATTGTGACTAATCTACTTCTCCTGCTTTCTATTGTGCGGGTAGACATGATAGCTGGAACATTACAACCAAAGCCCATAATGAGTGGAATGAAAGACTTTCCGTGCAAACCCATTTTGTGCATTAGTTTATCCATAATAAATGCTGTTCGAGCCATGTATCCACTGTCTTCCATAAACGATATAAACGCATATAAAATTAAGATTTGTGGAAGAAAAAAACGATAACTGCACCTACACCACCGATTATTCCGTCTACAGTCATTGCTTTGAGAGAACCATCGGGAAGATAGTTCGACACGTTTTCGCCGATAATATTTACCCCTGCTTCAATCCAGTCCATAGGATATTGTCCTAAAGAGAAAGTGGTTTGAAACATAAGCCATAAAATAGCAATAAACAAAGGGAACCCCACCCATTTATTAGTGATGATAGCATCAATTCTGCGGGTTAGTTGGTAAATATCTTGCTTTTTGCCTTGTTTGTAGTCTATTTCTTGAAGTAGATGACGAATGAAACCATACTTGGTATCCATGATAATTGTTTCGCAATCTTCGTGTTTATGGCATTTTATAGCTTGTGTCAGTTGGTTTGCGAGCATTGATAATTTCCTGTTTATCTTTAATACTTTCCAGTTGATTTTTCAACATCCTTGTCGCCCTCTAACAGCTTAATAGCTAAATAACGAGTAGACGAATATCGATGTAAAGTTTCGTGAGGGAGAAGCAACTGTTGTAAGGTTTGAATGCCTTGTTCAAGTTCTTCGTCATAAATCACTGGTTTGTAATATGTTGAGAGTGTATCTGAAGACTCTTTATCGTACTCGTTTTTCGTAAACATTTATAACGCTTTCAAACAAACTATGCACACCCTTTTCCCGATTTAAATACCGTAGGTGTAACAGGCATATTTAGTTTTTTTGCCCAATTCTTTATAATCTATATTGTCTCCACGTCTTTCCGTTTCATCGAACATATTTAATGCGCAAACCATTTGAATGTTCATTTCCATGAGTTGCGTTGTAAGATATAAATTGCGTTCTAAGTTGCTTGCATCAATCACATTTATAACAATATCGGGCGTTTCGTCTGTTAGTTGTTTACGAACATACAGTTCTTCTGGCGAATAGGCTGATAAACTATACGTTCCGGGCAAGTCTGTTAAATGAAATTCGTAGCCCTTATAGTGCGCAATACCTTCTTTTTGCGTCTACTGTAACGCCCGAATAGTTTCCTACTCGCTCGTGAGCTCCACTTGCAAAGTTAAATAAAGACGTTTTACCACAATTGGGATTGCCTACCAATGCAATATTTATATGTTTACTTTTTCTTTTTAGAACGGTGTTTAAATCTTGCTTGTTTATAGGCGCAGTTGGTTGGTTTATCTTAATTTCTTTATTAAGATAACCTTCGTAAAGGTGTTGTTTCAGAACTAATATCGGTACTTTCTTCGAGTAAAACAACTTCTATCATTTCAGGCTCAGCACGTCTTAACGACACTTCATAGCCCATAATGCGATACTTAACAGGGTCTTGTAAAGGCGCATTAAGTAGCACTTCCACCTCTTTACCTTTAATAAAGCCCATCTCAACAATGCGTTTTTCTAAACGCACCATGTCCTGTTACTTTTATAATAACCCCTTTATTACCGTTGTGTAAATCAGATAATCTCATAATGTTTACCAATAGTTACGTGCTTTTTGTTTATAAACAAACCTAAAAAGCGGATTTATTTGCAAAAGGTAATGAATAAATATTTTTATATTTAATGAAATGTTTTTTTATGTAAAGCGAAAAATACCTATTTTTAGGTATTTGCTTTGAGCATTTTATGCTTTTATATAGAAAAAAATGAACCTTTATTTTTGTATAGAAATAGTTGAATTATAGCAAAAAAATAGCTAAGCTTTTATGCTCTTTTATGCTTCTTATGCGTGTAAAGAAAGAGTAAAAAAATATAAGTGTTACTGCTTAAACATATATGTTTTTGAATTTCTATAATGGAGAATTTAAAACATGAAAAAAATCGAGACTTTATAGTGTAAAAGATAAGGTTTTACTATACAATACATTATCTTTTGTTATATAAAAGTCTTAGATATTGCACACTAAACTCTTATCTTTTTGCATGCTAAAAGCTAAGCTATTGCACAGTTTTTACTGAAAAAAATGCCATTTAAAGGAGTTTTCTTTTAAAAATAAAACGAATTGTCTTTATTGTAGCTATTTCTCAGAAATTAAAAATTACAACACTCGCATTTTTACAACCTATCTCAATACCTAAAAACAGATGATAAATGTAAAACTTACCTATTTATAATGAATAAAGTCTTTTAAATTCTTGTCATTATGAATAATTATCTTTATTTTTGCACAGATTAAATATATAATAAATCCTTGTTATGAATAAAACGTTACAAACACTTCTTTCGTTTTGTGTAGGGTTACTGCTATTAACCAGTTGTTCAAGTATGCGTAAAGTGCCTTATTTTCAAAATGCAGATTATGTAGATTTAACAGACTCTAAAGGCTTATACGATGCTAAAATAATGCCTAAGGATATGCTTTCTATAAGCGTAAGTACACTTAATGCAGATGCATCGGCACCTTTTTAATCGTGGAACAGTGAGTGCATCAGCTCCAGGAAGTAGTGCTTCAACCCATTCTTCTACAGGAGAAGGATATTTAGTTGATAATAACGGAAATATAGAATTCCCTTTAATTGGTCGTATTCATGTAGCAGGTTTAACAAAAACACAATGTCAAGATTTAATAAAATCGAAGATATTGCCTTACATGTCTAAAACAGAAAACCCATTAGTAATAGTGAGAATGTCGAGTTATCATATTACAATATTAGGCGAAGTGAAAGCTCCTGGTGTTATTCCTGTAGCAACTGAGAAGATAAGTGTTTTGGAAGCGATAGCAAGTGCAGGAGACCTTACGTTATATGGAAAAAGAGATAACGTGATGCTTATTCGTGAAGATGCAAGCGGACAGAAGTCTATTTATCGTTTAAATCTTAACGATGCTAATATCATTAATTCTCCTTATTTCTATTTGCGACAAAATGATGTACTCTATATACAGCCTAATAAAGTTCAAGCATCGAACGCTGGGTTTGGTCCCGTTAGTAGTATGGTATTTAGTTTCTTAGGTGTTGCAACAGGTTTAGCAGGTATTTTGATAGGAATTTTAAGGAAATAAGAAATAAAAGCTGAGAAGTTTGTTCTTCTTGGCTTTTTATTTATAGCGTAAAAGGCAATAGTCTTTTATAATTTAGTTTATACGATTAAAGCATATCTTTAAATATGGAACAGTTAAAGCATGAATGTGGAATAGCAATGGTGCGACTTCTTAAACCATTATCTTATTATCAAGAAAAAGTATGGCACATGGATGTATGGTTTAAATAAGCTATATTTGTTGATGGAAAAACAACATAACCGTGGACAAGAAGGTGCAGGATTAGCTTGTGTAAAATTAGATGGTGAGCCCGGAAACGAATATATGTTTCGTGAAAGAGCCGAAGGAACAAACGCTATTACCGAAATCTTTTCTCGTGTTCATGCTAATTTTAAAGATTGTACTGCCGAACAATTAGCCGATGCAAGCTATGCTAAAGAACAATTACCGTTTGCTGGAGAAATGTATATGGGTCATCTCCGATATTCTACAACAGGAAAAAAAGGACTTACTTATGTGCATCCTTTCTTGAGAAGAAACAACTGGAGAGCTAAAAACTTGTGCTTGTGTGGCAACTTTAACATGACAAATGTAGAACAAGTGTTTAAACATTTAACTAAACAAGGACAGTTCCCACGCATTTATAGCGACACTTATATCATGTTAGAGTTCCTCGGTCATCGCTTAGACCGTGAGGTAGAAAGAAACTTTGTCGCTGCTAATGCCCTGAAAAATGCAGAACACTGATATTACAAACTACATTGAAGATAATGTAAATATGGCGAATGTTCTGCAAACATCTATGTCTTTGTTCGATGGAGGATATGTAGTTTGTGGCTTAACAGGTAGTGGAGAGTCTTTCGTTATGAGAGACCCATGGGGAATACGTCCTGCCTTTTATTATATGGACGATGAGATAGTGGCTATTGCCAGTGAACGTCCTGTATTGCAAACAGCTTTTAATTTATCTTGTAACGATGTGAAAGAACTCGATGCAGGCAAAGCTATTTTTGTAAGTAAAAAAGGAGAATGTGCCATAAAACGTGTGTTAGAACAACGTGGCGACTCGAAATGTTCGTTCGAAAGGATTTATTTTAGTCGCGGTTCCGACCAAGATATATATAACGAAAGAAAAAAGCTTGGCGAACAACTCACGTCGTCTATCCTCAATGTTATTGATAATGATGTGGCTCACACCGTGTTTTTCTTTTATTCCAAATACAGCCGAAGTGGCGTTTTATGGTATGCTCGATGGCTTTAATCGCTATGTGGATAATGAGAAAATAAAGCAGATTGAGCTTTTAGGACATAAAGCCTACACACGAAGAATTGACTGCTATTTTACATAATTATGTGCGTAGCGAAAAGGTTGCTATTAAGGATATTAAATTAAGAACCTTTATTGCAGAAGGCAATTCGCGTAATGATTTAGCTTCTCATGTGTACGATATTACGTATGGAAGTATCACTCCTTACAAAGATAACTTAGTGGTTATAGACGATAGTATTGTGCGTGGAACAACATTAAAGAAAAAGTATTCTTCGTATCTTAGACCGTCTTCACCCCAAAAAAATAGTAGTAGTAAGTAGTGCACCGCAAATTCGTTATCCGATTATTACGGCATAGATATGCCTCGTTTAGAAGAGTTTTTGCGTGTTTAGAGCTACTATTGCACTTTTTAGAAGAACGCAATATGACACATATTATATATAAGGTGTATAACGATTGTGTAAACGAATTAAAGAAAGATGTAAATGAAATGACGAATTGCGTAAGAGCTATTTACGAACCATTTACAGTAGAAGAGATAAATAAAAAAAGATAGTGGAAATGCTCAGACCAGAAGGTGTTATAACACCAATTGACCTTGTTTTTCCAATCGATAGAAGGCTTACATGCGGCTATTCCACATCATAAAAGGCGATTGGTATTTCACAGGTCATTATCCAACACCTGGTGGAACAAAAACTTTGCAATCAAGCTTTTGTAAACTTTGTTCATCATCATTATCCACAAAAATAACAATAAACAAGAATAAAGAACAATGAAGAATGTAACATTACTTTTGAGCGATGGCACAAAAATTTCATGGTAAAAAGTTTTGGCTATGAGGCTCCAGTTGCAGGAGAAGTGGTATTTAATACTGCCATGATGGGTTATCCAGAAAGTTTAACAGACCCATCTTATGCAGGTCAATTGATGACACTCACTTATCCATTAGTTGGAAATTATGGAGTTCCTCCTTTCTCTTTTTGAAGAGAATGGGCTACCCACTTATATGGAAAGCGATAAGATTCATGCCTCTGCAATCATTGTTTCTGATTATTGTGAAACCTATTCTCATTGGAATGCAAACGAGAGTTTGAGCTGCTTGGTTACAAAGAGAAAAAGGTGCCAGGAATAACAGGTATCGACACAAGAGAGCTTACAAAGGTGCTTAGAAATCATGGAGTGATGATGGGAAAAATTATCTTTGATGATGAACCTAATAATATTCCAGGAAGCAAATTATGAAGGTATCAACTTTGTAGACCGTGTTTCTTGTAAAGAAATAAAAACGATACAATGAAGGTGCAAGCAAAAAGGTTGTATTGGTAGATTGTGGTGTTAAAGCCAATATTATTCGTTGTTTAATCAATAGAGGGGTAGAGGTGATACGCGTACCATGGAACTATGACTACACAAATATGCAGTTTGATGGTTTGTTTTTAGCAAATGGACCAGGCGATCCTGATACATGTGAAGAGGCAGTAGCTATTCTTCGAAAGTTTATGAGTTCGACAACTAAACCTATTTGTGGTATTTGTATGGGTAATCAACTCTTAGCTAAAGCAGGTGGAGCAACTATTTATAAACTCAAATATGGTCATCGTTCACACAACCAACCCGTACGTATGGTTGGAACAGAACAATGTTTTATTACCAGTCAGAACCATGGTTATGCAGTAGATGCTAAAACCTTAGGGAAGCGATTGGGAAGAGTTATTTGTTAATATGAATGATGGTTCAAACGAAGGAATACGTCATAAACATCGTCCTTGGTTCTCTTCTCAGTTTCATCCAGAGGCTTGTTCAGGCCCTGTAGACACCGAATTTATTTTCGATAAGTTTGTAAATTCACTTTAAACACTTATTCATTTTTTTAGAAACAAGCAGTTATGAAATACGAAAAATATAAAGAAAGTTCTTTTATTAGGCTCTGGAGCATTGAAGATTGGAGAAGCTGGTGAGTTTGATTATTCAGGTTCTCAAGCCTTAAAAAGCTTTACGAGAAGAAGGTGTAGAAACAATTCTTATCAATCCAAATATTGCCACTGTACAAACATCTGAGGGTGTTGCAGACCATATTTACTTCTTACCTGTTCAGCCTTATTTCGTAGAACGAGTGATAGAAAAAGAGCGTCCAGATGGTATTTTTGCTATCTTTTGGAGGTCAAACAGCATTAAACTGTGGTGTAGAACTCTTCAAATCAGGGCGTTTTAGATAAGTATAATGTGCAAGTATTGGGTACTCCTGTACAAGCAATTATTGATACAGAAGACCGAGAAATATTTGTAAATAAGCTTAATGAGATTGATGTTAAGACCATTAAGAGTGAAAGCTTGTGAAACCATAGAGCAAGCTCGTAAAGCAGCAAAAAGAATTGGGTTATCCTGTTATTATACGTGCTGCTTATGCCTTAGGAGGTCTTGGTAGTGGTTTCTGTGATACCGAAGAAGAACTCAATACATTAGCAGAAAAGGCCTTTTCTTTCTCTCCTCAGGTGTTAGTAGAGAAGAGTTTGAAAGGTTGGAAAGAGGTGGAATACGAAGTAGTTCGCGATAGATACGACAATTGTATCACAGTGTGTAACATGGAAAAACTTCGACCCATTAGGCATACACACTGGTGAAAGTATTGTTGTTGCACCATCTCAAACACTCACAAATAGCGAGTATCACAAGTTAAGAGCTTTGTCTATTAAGATTATTCGACACATTGGTATAGTAGGAGAGTGTAACGTTCAATACGCATTCGACCCACAAAGTGAAGATTATAGAGTGATAGAAGTGAATGCACGTTTAAGCCGTTCTTCTGCTTTTAGACTTCTAAAAGCAACAGGTTATCCCTTAGCTTTTTGTGGCTGCGAAATTAGGTATGGGCTACGGTTTGTTTGAGTTAAAGAATTCAGTAACAAAAACTACAAGTGCATTCTTTGAGCCTGCGCTCGATTATGTAGTGTGTAAGATACCACGATGGGACCTTAGTAAATTCCATGGAGTTGATAAAGAACTCGGTTCAAGCATGAAGTCTGTGGGTGAAGTGATGGCTATTGGACGCAATTTTGAGGAGGCAATGCAGAAAGGTCTACGTATGATTGGACAAGGAATGCATGGTTTTGTTGAGAATAAAGAATTAGAAATTGCCGATATAGATAAAGCTTTAAGAGAACCAACAGATAAGCGCGTGTTTATCATTTCTAAAGCTATGCACAAAGGATACACTATCGACCAGATACACAATTTAACCAAGATAGACCGTTGGTTCTTAGCTAAATTAAAGCATATTATCGACATTGATGAGCAATTGCGTGCTTGTACAAGTATCAATGTGTTAGATAAGAACTTATTAAAGGAAGCGAAAGTGTATGGATTTACCGATTTTCAGATAGCTCGTGCAGTAGGTCTTGAGAAAGAATTAGGTAGCATGCACAAAGCATCTCTTGCTGTTAGAAACATCAGAAAAAGCGTTTGGCATCTTACCAGTGGTTAAACAAATAGACACATTAGCTGCTGAATATCCTGCTCAAACCAACTATTTATACCTTACTTATGCTGGTGTTCAAAACGATATAGAGTTCCAAAACGACAAGCGTTCTATCATTGTTTTAGGGTCAGGAGCTTATAGAATAGGAAGTAGTGTAGAGTTTGATTGGTGCGGAGTGCAAGCACTTAACACTATCAGAAAAGAAGGTTATCGTTCTATCATGATAAATTATAACCCAGAAACAGTATCTACCGATTATGATATGTGTGATAGGTTATATTTTGATGAGTTGACTTTTGAGCGTGTAATGGATATTATCGACCTTGAAGCACCACATGGTGTGATTGTTTCTACGGGTGGACAAATTCCTAATAACTTAGCAGTTAAGCTCGATGAACAACATGTTCCGCTTTTAGGTACAGCTGCGAAAGACATAGATAATGCTGAAGACCGAGCTAAATTCTCGTCTATGCTCACTCATAACAATGTGCATCAGCCCGAATGGAGTGCCTTAACAACGATGGAAGACATAGACCAATTTGTTGAAAGAGTAGGTTTCCCAGTGCTTGTTCGTCCTTCTTACGTTCTTTTCAGGAGCAGCTATGAACGTTTGTTCTAATAGAGATGAGTTAGAAAAAAATTCTTGAAGTTGGCTGCCAATGTATCAGAAGACCACCCCGTAGTGGTAAGTAAGTTCATTGAAAATGCTAAGGAAATAGAAATGGACGGTGTAGCTCGAAACGGCGAAGTGTTAGCTTATGCCATCTCAGAGCATATCGAATTTGCGGGAGTGCATTCAGGTGATGCTACAATACAGTTCCCACCACAGAAGTTGTATGTAGAAACTATGCGTAGAATAAAACGCATTAGTCGCCAAATAGCGCAAGCCCTTCACATTAACGGTCCGTTTAACATTCAATTTATGGCAAGAGATAACGACATTCTTGTTATTGAATGTAATTTAAGAGCCTCACGTTCGTTCCCATTTGTTAGTAAGGTTTTAAAGATGAACCTTATCGACTTAGCAACGAAAGTGATGTTAAATGTGCCAGTAGAAAAGCCCAATAAAAACCTATTCGATATAGATTACGTTGGAATAAAGAACTCACAGTTCTCATTTAATCGCTTACAAAAAGGCAGACCCTGTGCTTGGTGTAGACATGGCATCTACTGGAGAAGTGGGTTGTTTAGGAGATGATACGAACCAAGCTCTATTAAAGAGTATGTTAAGTGTTGGTATGCGCATACCTAAACGCACTGTTCTAATGTCTAATGGTGGAGCAAAACAGAAAGCAGAGATGCTCGATGCTGCTAAAATACTTAAAGAAAAAGGCTACGAACTTTATGCTACTGAAGGAACAAGTAAGTATCTTTCAGAGAATGGAGTGGAGAATACACGCGTGTATTGGTCGTCTGATAGCGATAAACAACCACAAAGCTTTAGAGCTTATTCGTGAAAAGAAAAATAGATATGGTGATAAATATGCCAAAAGACTTAACTGTTCACGAACTAACAAATGGTTATGCTATTCGTCGTGCAGCGATAGACCATAACATTCCGTTGATAACAAATTCTCGTTTAGCAAGTGCCTTTATTCATGCCTTCTGTGCAGTTTCTTTTAGACGAAATAGATATAAAGAGTTGGGAAGAATACAAATAATATTCGCCTTGTAAACGTTTGTTTTACGATATAAACGTGTAAAAATGCTCATATTCTTCATTGAATACGAGCATTTTTTGTTCATTCTTTCCTTTTTCCCTTCTTTATACGTGCGAAAAATTAACATTTTTATAGAAAAAGGAAAAGAAAAAGAACGACTTTTTATGTAGAAAAAAATGTAATTATAGCGAAAAATAGCTAAGGTTTTTACATGTTTTTAATGAGCAAAAAAACATGGTATGGTGTTATTTTTATTGCCTAAAAAATGCAAAAACATATAGCTTTTACAATTCTATAATGTAGAATGCTGTTAGAACGTTTGTAAGCCTTTACAGTGTAAAAGCTAATCTTTTACCACTCAATACCTTAACTATTAGTAGCTAAACTCTTAGGTATTACACGCTAAAAACCTTATCTATTGCGTGCTAAACTCTAAGCTATTGCAACAAAAAAACACCATTTTGTGCGTTTTCAAAGCTATTTTATAAGTTTGTAATAAAATAGAGCCTATATTTGTTAACCTACAAAAGTGTGGCACCATTTATGCGTTTTTATGAAACGAAAAGCAGGATAATTGTTACAAAAATTAACAATTATCCTGCTTTTCTTTTTGTCCTTTTAATTGAAACAATAAGAAGGGAAAAACTATTTATGTGTCACTAACTTTCTGTGTACACACCGTTTTTAAGTTCGTTAGCAACAAACTGAGCCGTAGCACTTTGTTTATGCGTAGCCACTTCTTCGGGCGTTCCTGTTGCCATCACTAAGCCTCCAGCTCTTCCACCTTCAGGTCCCATGTCTATAATGTAATCAGCTATCTTAATAACATCTAAGTTGTGTTCAATAACAATCACAGTGTTTCCCTTATCAACTAATCGTTGTAGCACGTCCATCAATATGCGTACATCTTCAAAATGCAAACCCGTGGTAGGTTCATCGAGAATAAATAAAGTGTTTCCTGTATCTTTTTTGCTTAGTTCGGTAGCAAGTTTTACACGCTGACTTTCACCACCTGAGAGCGTAGTAGACGGTTGACCTAATTTTATATAACCCAATCCTACGTCTTGAATAGTTTTAATTTTTTTGCAAAATAGATGGTACATTTTCGAAGAATTCTACAGCTTGATTGATTGTCATGTTTAGCACATCGGCTATACTTTTGCCTTTATAACGCACGGCAAGCGTTTCTCTGTTATAGCGTTTGCCATGACATACCTCGCAAGGCACTAACACATCAGGCAAGAAATTCATTTCTATTGTTTTGTAACCATTACCTCCACAAGTTTCGCAACGCCCACCTTTAACGTTAAAAGAAAAAGCGTCCGGGTTTATAACCACGAATTTTAGCTCGGGCAAGCTAACATATAAAAGCTCTAATGTCGTTAAAAACACCTGTGTAAGTGGCAGGATTACTGCGCGGAGTACGGCCTAATGGCGATTGGTCTACATTCACTATCTTGTCTATATGCTCAACTCCTGTAATGCTTTTATAAGGCATTGGCTTCTTAATAGAGCGATAAAAATGATGCGATAAGAAAGGTTGAAGTCGTTTTCGTTAATAAGCGTTGATTTGCCAGAACCCGACACTCCTGTTACAACAGTTAAGGTTCCAAGAGGAAAAATCTACGTTTACATCTTTCAAATTATTGCCTGTGGCACCTTTAATGCTTATCACCTTGCCATTTCCCTTTCGTCTCTTCGATGGAATAGCTATGCTAAGACGATTGTTGAGATAACCTGCTGTTATTGTGTTTTGCGTTAACATATTATCTACATTTCCTTGATAAACCACTTGTCCACCTTTTCTACCAGCTTTAGGACCAATGTCTACCACATAATCTGCATTTAAAATCATGTCTTTATCATGCTCAACAACAATCACAGTGTTACCTATATCGCGCAATTCTTTTAGTGAATGAATAAGTCGTTCGTTATCTCTTTGGTGCAAACCAATACTTGGTTCATCTAAAATATATAGCACATTAACAAGTTGAGAACCTATTTGAGTGGCTAAACGGATACGCTGACTCTCCACCCGATAGTGAAGAGACTGTCTGTTGAGGCTTAAATAACTTAAACCCACTTCTAATAAAAAAGTTTATTCGTGTGCTAATTTCTTTAATTATCTCTTTGGCTATGTGCTGTTGTTTGGTGTCTAACTTTTCTTCTAAGCTCGTTATCCACTGATATAATTCGGCTATATCCATGTTAGCCACTTCAGATATATTTTTATTATCCAACTTGTAGCACAACGATTCTTGCTTTAATCTCATTCCATGGCATTCGTTACAAGTGGTAGTAGCTAAGAACTGGTCTGCCCATTTCTTACCTGCCGGCGTTTCATCTGTTTCCATTACGGTGCGAAGATATTTAATAACACCATCGAAAGACACAAAATAATCGGAAGAGGTTTTAACTATTTCTTTATCAATCTTAATTGTTTCGAGCGAACCGTATAGTATTTCGTCTACTGCCTCTTGTGGAATAGAAGAAAAAGGAGTTTTAAGTGTGCAGTCGTATTTCTTCAATAAAAGCTCAATTTGCCAAAAAAATCATTTTGATTTTTATATTTTTCCTAAGGGCAAAATAGCCCCTTCGTAAATACTAATGGCTGTATTTGGAATTACTTTCTTTAAAAGATATTTCGTTAATAATGCCCAACCCTTTACAATGAGGGCATGCACCTTCTAGCGAATTAAACGAGAAAATGTTAGGTGCAGGCTCACCATAAGACAAACCAGTGATAGGGTCCATCAGGCGTTTAGAGAAGTTTTTTATTTCTTGAGTGTCCTTATTCATAATCATAACAACACCATCTCCTTGCTTCATAGCTGTTTTAATGCTGTTTTTAAGACGCTCAAAAATCTTTCTCTTTCACCTTTAATTTATCTATAACTACTTCAATATTATGGTTTTTATAGCGGTCTCACCTTCATGCCACGAGTTATCTCTAACAATTCACCATCTACTCTAATGTTTAGATAACCCTTTTTCCTCATGCTCTCAAAAAGCTCTCTATAATGTCCTTTTCGTTGTCGAACAAGAGGAGAAAGAATATAAATAGGTGCGTTGTTATAGTTAGACAAAATCATGTCTAATATCTTTTCTTCGGTGTATTTTACCATTTTTCGCCCGAAAGATAACTGTAAGCAGTTCCTGCGCGTGCATATAAAAGACGAAGAAAGTCGTAAATCTCGGTTGTTGTACCAACGGTAGAGCGTGGATTCTTGTTAGTTGTTTTTTTGTTCGATGCTAATAACGGGGCTTAATCCTGTTATTTTTATCAACATCAGGACGCTCCAAATTGCCTAAAAAGTTTCGTGCATAAGCTGAAAAAAGTTTCTATATAGCGACGTTGCCCTTCTGCAAAAATGGTGTCGAAGGCCAACGATGATTTACCAGAACCCGATAAACCCGTGATAACAGTTAGCTTATTACGAGGAATTTCTACATCTATATTCTTTAAATTATGTACTCTTGCACCCTCAAATATTTATTTTTTTCTTCTTCGTTATTCATTCTATTTTTGTTTATCTTAAACCTTTTCAGACTTACTTTTTACTTAGTTAATGTGTGGTAGACGAGCCTTCTGTGTAGCTTCTAGCAAGTTTACATCTCTTTTATTGTAAACTTTTGTCCGTCTGCTCCTTGTGCTTCAACCCATACAAAATAAACTCCTTCTTTTACATCTTTACCATTATATTGTCCGTCCCACCCACTATATGGGTCTGTCCATTGGTATAATTTCTGTCCCCACCTATTATATATAATGGCACGAAACGATATAATACTTTGAAAACCCTCTTTTTGCTTTTGTAAATATCGTTAATGCCATCGCCGTTAGGAGAGAAGCTCATTGGGCATTTCTAACTTACTTGCAGAAACAGTAAGTGTGATAGGTGTGTTCTCACCCAATAGTCTTGTGTGTAGTTTATCACATCTTTCCCGTTTGTAAAAGTGGCATATAACACTATTTTATGTGTTCCTGTTTGTGCAATAACATATTGAGTGTTCTCTTCGTATCTAATTAAATAAGGTTCATTGGCATTGTTCAAATAAAACCTCCACTCGTAGTGTGGCGTCCAGTTGGCTACATTTTTCAGCTTTCGCTTCTAATAAAAACATTTATCGGAGCAGAACCTTGAAAGGCTTCAGACGTTTCTGTTTTTACCATTAGACGATGTAAATGTGGCAGTAGGAGCTATGGTTGGTATAGTTTTGTGCATGGCTTTTTATGAGTGTAAAATAAACACATAAAAAGGCTAAAAATATTCTTTTTGTCATAAACTATATAGATATTTGTGCAAAAATACGCAATAAAGTTGATTTATGAGGGGCTTTTTGTATTTTTGCATTTACTATAGTAGAGTGCAATTAAGTAGCAAAAAGTATTCGTATTTGTAAATAGATTGTACTTATTTTTATAATGTGATTAAATGAAAAGTATGCAACGAATATTAAAAATTCTTGTTTTTTTCTTCTTATTTTGTTTTTTTCTTTTTTATGGATTAAAAAGCTCAAAATGTGAAGTGGAGAGATATGTATCAAGTGAAAAAGAAAGACACTATTTATGGTATAGCAAAAAGCTATAATATCACCGTAGACGAATTGGTAGAGGCTAATCCAGACTTAGCTAACAATAATTATGTGCTAAAAGAAAGACGAATATCTTTTTATTCCTTATCATAAAGATGCCAATGCAGGATTAAATGAAACAGCTAAAAAGATTGAAACAGCAACTATTCAAACTGTAGAAGTGGCTAAAAAGGTATCAATGTAGGCGTTATGTTGCCTTTACACGACAAAAGATGGTGATGGAAAGCGCATGATAGAATATTACAGAGGAGTGCTTATGGCGTGCGAAAATCTAAAAAGAAAAACATCTCTGTTAATGTTAGAGCGTGGAATTTGGCTTTTGATAGCGATGTAAATTCGGTGTTATCACAATCAGGAGTTGATAAATGTGATTTTATTATAGGTCCTTTATATACAAAACATGTAAAACCTTTGGTTGATTTTTGTAAGCCTCGAAAAATAAAACTCGTTATTCCTTTCTCTATAACTGATAATGATGTTGCATCGAATGGAAATATTTTTCAAGTGTATCAAGAACCTTCAAAGTTTACAGAACGTAGCATTGATATTTTCTTATCTCGTTTTTCGGGTTCGCATGTGGTGTTTGTAGATTGCAATGATACAACAAGCAGAAAGGGAATATTTACTTTTGGATTAAGAAAAAAGCTCGAACAAAAGGGAATAGCTTATAGTATTACAAATTTAAAGTCGAGTGATGGAATGTTTGCTAAGAGCTTTCATAGCACAAAACCTAATGTAGTTATTCTTAACACAGGTAGGTCTCCAGAGCTAAACAGTGTGTTAGCTAAACTCGATATATTAAAGAGTAATTATCCAAATGTAGCCATTTCTATCTTCGGATATACAGAATGGCTTATGTATACCAAGGTTTATAGCGATTACTTCTTTAAGTATGACACTTATATTCCTACTGCTTTTTATTATAATGGAGCGAATAGTGCTACTCAGAACTTTGAGAAACAATATCTTAATAACTTTAAAACAAATATGCAATTGGCACTTCCTCGTTTTGCAATAACGGGTTTTCGACCATGCAAACTTCTTTTATAAAAAGGGCTACTCACAATATAACAAAAAGCTTTACAGGCTCTGCTTCTGAAAGCACTTATAAAGCGTTGCAAAACGCCTTTGAAGTTTGTTCGTGTGAGTAAAGAAGGAGGATTACAAAACAATGCTTTTTATGCTTATTCATTATTTAAATAATAGAACAGTTCAAGCAATTAGTTATTAGTGTATGGCATTTCTTTTATAGAATTATCATTGTGTTTTTTTATTTCTTTTTGGATATAAAAATGCACTTCAAGCTCAGGTAGGACAGCATCGAAATATGTTGTCGGTGGGTTTTTAATGCTGGTTATGTTAGTTCTAAAGTGAGCTTTATACCCATTGTTACTCAGCAACAACATGGCGGTTTAACGGCAGGACTTTCTTTAAAAATATGTTTGTGAAAAGTATTTTAATACTATTTGTTCTGTATATGGAGAGCTTAACTATGCTTCTTTTGGCTGGAAAGAAAATATTGTAGATGCTAATAAAAATGTAGTTATAAATGCTATAACCAATATGCCAGAAACTTATGAACGAAACATTGGCTATTTACAGATGCCTGTTTTTGCTCATTTGGCATGGGGTAAAGAACGTAAGGGAGCGCAATTCTTCTTTAAAGTGGGGCCTCAATTCGGGTTATTACTTAGTGAGTCTACCAAAACAAACTTTGATTTTTAAGTCGCTAAACTTAAAAGATAGATTAAATAAAACTACTGCTCAAGACACTATGAAAGTAGAAAATAACTTTGATTATGGTATTGCTGCAGGATTAGGAGTAGAGTATTTTGTTCCTAAAGTGGGACATTTCTTGTTAGAAGGACGTTATTATTATGGTTTAGGAAACATCTATGGAGATAGAAAAAAGACTTTTTGCACGTTCAAACCATAATAGTATTGTCGTAAAAGTTTCATATTTATTCGATTTAACCAAAACTAAAAAAATAATAAAAAAATTATGTTTGAAAATCAACCTAAGGGGCTTTTTGCCTTAGCTTTGGCTAACACTGGCGAGCGATTTGGTTATTATACCATGCTTGCTATTTTCGTTTTGTTTCTTCAAGCCAACTTTGGATTAACGTCAGGAGAGGCAGGTAACATCTATGGAATATTCCTTGCATCGGTTTATTTCTTACCTTTTGTCGGTGGAATATTAGCTGATAAGTTTTGGATATGGTAAGATGGTAACCGTAGGAATTATTGTTATGTTCTTAGGATATGTGCTTTTAGCACTTCCTTTAGGACAAAATGCCATTGCAATGCTTGCAATGTTTGGTGCATTGGCTATGATTGCACTCGGTACAGGATTGTTTAAAGGAAATTTACAAGTGATGGTTGGAAACTTATACGACGACCCTCGCTATTCTGATAAACGAGATTCTGCATTCTCACTCTTCTATATGGCTATCAATATTGGTGCTCTTTTTGCACCAAGTACTGCCAGCTTTATTATGAAGTATGTGCAACAACAGTATCAAATATCAGAGAACGACTCTTATCATGCTGCTTTTTGCTGTGGCTTGTATTTCTCTTATAGTGTCTATGGGCATTTATTATGCGTTTAGAACTACATTTAAACACGTTGAAGGAGGTAAGAAGAGCGTTGCTACTACCACAGCTACTAATAATGTAGATGAAGTGGAATTATCGCCAGCAGATACCAAAAAGCGTATTCAAGCCTTAGTTCTTGTGTTTACAGTAGTAGTATTCTTTTTGGATGGCTTTCCATCAAAACGGTCTTACTCTCACATTCTTTGCAAGAGATTACACGCTTAAGAATGTTACAGGAGGCGAGGGAATGCTCTTTAATGTGTGGAACTTAGTGCTTACAATTGTTATTGTTTATTCTGTTTTTTAGTATCTTCCAAAGTAAAAGAAACTAAGGGAAAAGCCATTTCTTGTTTGCTTATTGTTCTCTCACTTATTATCTTAGGGTTGGGAATATACCACTGCTGGAGATGTAGAATTTAAAGCATCTATCTTCCAACAGTTTAATCCTTTTCTTTGTAATAGCATTAACTCCAGTGGCAATGTCTTTGTTCTCATGGTTAGGGAAGAAAGGAAAAGAACCTTCAGCACCACGTAAAATAGCTTATGGAATGCTTGTTGCTGCTCTTGGATTTGTGGTAATAGCTGTTGGTTCAATGGGTTTACTCTCTCCTGTAGAACAACATGCAGCAGTAGAAACTAATTCTGCAAGTTTTGTTTCGCCTAATTGGTTGCTTGGAACCTATTTAGTTTTAACGTTTGGAGAACTCCTTTTGTCGCCTATTGGCATTAGTTTTGTCTCTAAGGTAGCACCTCCTAAGTATAAAGGAATGATGATGGGAGGTTGGTTTGTTGCTACTGCAATTGGTAATTATCTAACAGTGGTTCCATCGTTATTATGGGATAGAACCTCTTTAATTGTTATTTGGGGTGTTCTTATTGCACTTTGTGTACTTTCATTCCTTTTCATTATGTCTATTATGGAAGCTGTTTAGAAGAAGTTTCTAAATAAGTTTCTTTTTTTCATCATTTATTATTAAAATAAAAAGTGCTTGCAATGAATGTTGCAAGTACTTTTCGTTTATATAGTCTTAATAAATAAGTGTTATTGTTTATAAAGAATTTTATTCGTATTTAATTGACTTAGAAGGATGAATATGAGCTATTAGATAACTGGGAATAATAAGCACCAATATACTAATAATAACAGTTGCTAAATTGATTAAAACGATAATCGGAATATTTAATTGCACTGGTACAACACTGACATAATAAATGTTTGCATCAAGCTTAACTACGCCCATATACTTTTGTATAAGTAGTAATAAAAATGCAATGGAATTACCTATTATCATGCCTCTAACAATAATGAAGAAAGCAAAATATAAGAATGTGGAGCGTATAACCTTATTTTTAGCTCCTAAGGCCTTTAATAAACCAATCATATTGGTACGCTCTAAAATAATAATAAAGTAAGCCCGACACCATTGTTACACTGGCTACTAAAATCATTAAACTAAGAATTATCCACACATTTATATCTAACAAGTTGAGCCAAGAAAATATCTGAGGAACTAACTCTTTAATGGTTTGCGAAGAATAGGTATTACCTTCTGCGTCAACTGTTCTGTTTATTTTGTTAACAAACTGAGCAGATACCTCGTTTAGTCTATCAAAATTATTGATAGTAGCTTCCATTCCTGTAGCTTGATTGTTAGTCCAATTGTTTAGCTTTATAACGTTTTGCAAGTCGATAAAAGCAAGTAACATTATCAAATAAAGATAAGTTTGTTTCGTAAATGCCTGCTACACGAAACGTTCTTATGCGTACATCATTATCATCGATGAAGTAAGCAAAACACTTTGTCGCCCTCTTTTTAAGTTGAGCTTATTAGCAATTGTGGCAGAAATAACAATGCTTTTTACTTTCAGGGTTGCCAAATAAAGGAAATTTTCCGCTTATTAAGTGTTGTGTTATAAAGCTATTGTCAAAATCTTTGGTAACTCCTTTGAATGAAATGCCCAAGAAATCGGTATTTGTTTTTTTAATATTCCTTGTTTCAAAGCAAAAGTGCTAACGTGCTGAACCCCCATCAATCTTTTCAATAACTCTTTTTATCGAATCGTTTACAATGATAGGATAAGAGTCTGTTGTTTGGTGTGTTAAGAAATTAGCCACTTGTATATGTCCGCCAAACCCTACTACCTTATCTTTAATGGTTTGCTTAAATCCTAAAATAATGCAGGTAGAAAGGAGCATTACAAATGCCAATAGCCACTCCTATGGTGGCTATTCTGATGGCAGGACGTGATGCCTGTTCTTTATTTTGTGGGTCTTTATAAATTCTTTTAGTAAGAAAAAGAGATAAACTCATGCTATATTAAATTTTTATGGGGATAACTTTCTAAAGCTTTTCTTAAAAACAATAAGAGCCTTTTTCTAATTCTTTTTCTTCAAAAACATAGGCTAAACGAACTTGATTGATACCTGCATTTGGGGTGGTATAAAAGCCAGAAGCAGGAGCCATCATAATGGTTTGACCTTCGTATTCAAATTCTTCTAAGCACCAACGGCAAAAGTTTTCGGCATTATCTATGGGCAATTGCGCTACTGTATAAAAAGGCTCCCATAGGAATAGGAGAGTAAACTCCGGGAATACGGTTAAGACCATCGATAAGTGTATTGCGTCTTTCTACGTATTCATCGTAAAACATCTCGGTAATAATCTTCTGGTGCATCGAGCGAAGCCTCTGCTACTATTTGGCCTAAGAGTGGGGGAGATAAACGCGCTTGACAAAACTTCATGACAGCAGAACGCACTTCTTTATTCTTCGTAATTAAGGCTCCTACGCGTATTCCACATTCACTATAACGTTTAGAAACAGAGTCTATCAATATAACGTTTTTGTTCAATTCCTTCTAAATGACAAGCTGATATGTAAGGAGAGCCTGTATAAATGTATTCACGATACACTTCGTCGGAGAATAAATACAAGTCGTATTTCTTTACCAAATCTCTTATTTGGTTCATTTCTCTTTTAGTATAAAGGTAACCAGTTGGGTTGTTGGGGTTACAAATGAGAATAGCACGAGTGCGTTCGTTAATCAATTCTTCAAATTGTTCTACTTTCGGAAGACAGAAACCCTCTTCTATGGTGGTTGTAATGGTGCGTATTTTCGCGCCTGCCGCTATGGCAAATGCCATGTAATTGGCGTAAGCTGGCTCTGGAATAATAATCTCATCACCCGGATTTAAGCATGAAAAAGGCAAATAGCACTGCTTCTGAACCACCAGTGGTTAGTGATGATGTCTTCAGTTTCTACGTTTATTTTTATATTTCTGATAGTAGCTTACAAGTTTCTCACGATAACTTGCAATGCCTTGGCTTGGAGAATATTCTAATATATTTCGTTCTATATTCTTTAAAGCATCTAATCCTATCTGTGGAGTGGGGAGGTCTGGCTGACCAATATTTAAGTGATACACCTTTACACCACGCTTTTTTTAGCCTTTAATGCTAAAGGAGAAAGCTTTCTAATGGGCGATTCAGGGCATCTCAATACCTCGTACTGAAATCTTGGGCATTTTAATTCTATTTTGTTTACTATTTATTGTTAAGGGCTATAAAAAAGGGTCTTTATTAGCCACACAATTGAATGTTTATGAATTACAAAAATACGAATTATACACAGTCATGATAATCGCAAATATTTTAAGGTTTTTATGCTATTTCAGTAAGTAACATTGTTTTTACAGCTATAATATGGTTTGCAATAGGTTTTGTTTTGGATTTATAAATAAGTAGAAATATAGAGTATTTCTGCCCTCTTTTCGCTTTTTGTTTCCTGTGGTTCTAAATAGCAGAGTTATGGGGTTGTTTTGTTGTAGATGAGGGGTTAAAAGGGTGTTTTTTAGGTAAAAAGGTGTAAAAGCTTAGGGTTTAGGGTGTAAAACATAAGGGTTTGGGGGCAAAACTCTTGTGTTTTAGGGGCTAATAGCTTATGTTTTGTGTGCAAAACTCTTAGCTTTTGCATCGTAAAACACCATTTATGGCATTTCATTATTTGCGTTTTAGAAATGCAAAACCTATGCTTTTAGGGGTGTAAGGGTGTTCTTTCGTCTCGATATCTTCTTTTTCTGCTTAAAATGGTTGTAAAACCTTAGCTTTTTCTCTAAAAATAACAATTCTAAATGTAACAAAATGCTCATAAAAAGTGTAGGTAAAAACAGCTTGTAGAGCAAAAAATAAACTGCAAGAAATGAATAATTTATGAAATATTAGCAGGTAAGTGGTTCATATATAAGAAAATAGACGTATCTTTGCAAATTGTTAAAGAATGTGTTTTTTTGTTAACGCATGTAGGGTGCGCAACTTATAGAATTTAGGAAAGTGACATGATATTTTTTTATATGAAATAACATTATTATAAAAATAAAATTTAATATATGAAGAAAAATCTTTTTATGTATTGATGATAGCATGTATCGGTATGACGTCTATTGTTAATACAAGTTGTAGTAATCAAACAGATTTAGTGGCTAATGAGCAACAAGAAAAGGCAGGACCTGAGGGTGTTCTTATTTCGTTTGGCTTGTCGGCTGAAGACTATGGAACCGACACTGAAGTGGGTACACGTGGCATTTCTAATGCTCAATCAGGACGTGTAATCGCCACTTCTACTGCCAGTTTAGGTAACGATTTAGAGGTGTTGACCGAAGTGGTAGAAGATAATGCACCTAAAACTCGTGCAGGAAGAGGACCTGTTCCTTCTGCAAACTATATAATATTAGCGTATAAAGACGGAAAGAAAATGGCAGAATGGAAAGGTCGCGTTCCAGTTGAATTTCCAAAAACGGGTACAGAATTAGATAAAGGAACAAGTTTTGTTCTTTCTAATGATTCTCCTGACCCTGCAATGAAACATCTTCAGCCTGGTACATATAAGTTCTATGTCTTTAATACTAATCGTATCTACATCACTGATGGAAAGATTAAAACAGATATAACGAAAAAAGGTTCGAGAGATGCTTATTCTTTTGTAGGAAATGTAACTATACCAGATGTAAAAAAACATAAGCTTGAGTTTGTGTTAAAACCAATGTATGCAAGAGTTCGTACGAAAATTAAAGCATATACAAAAGGAGCTTTTAGAGGTAATTTTAATGGTAATTCAGTATATCAACAAGGTACATTTGAAGAACTTTATATTGATCCTGCCACAGGAGATACAACTCATACTACTGCAAGACAAGAAGGTCGTTTAAATTATGGTCAGTTTAAGGATAACCCAAGAGAGCTCATGAAGTTAAAAAAATAATGAAATACCATACTATTATATAATTTCTCCCGACTATACTGGAAACTTTTTCTTAGAAGGAACCAAGTTGAGTCAAATATCTTTCGAATTTCCTCGAGGTACAGGTGCGTGGCTTTATGGAAACAGTGTTGGTGATATAAAGATTCCTACTACACTTAATAAAGAGGTAATACTTAAAGGAGGAAAGAGCTATACCCTTGTTTATACGATGTATAAAAAAGCAGATTATGTATTTAATGATGGTACGGGAAATCTTTCTGTTGGTTCAATTCTTGCTAATAAGGGAAAAACACCAGTTGCGCTCGTGGTAAATAAAGATAAGAAATTAGCTATAGCAATAAAAGACCTTAATGGAACTGCACCTTGGGTTACGGATAATGCTTATCATGCAAAAACTCTTTATCCTCAAACTGTTGAAGGATTGGCTCTGATTGTGGGTAAATATGAAGGATATCTGGAGTCATCTAATAAGAACTACACAATGAATAATAAAGGTAGAGGTATTGCCAGAGATTATGAATATAAGTTTACTGCTTTCAATAATGTGTCTAACCTTTTAATGGTTGATTATGTCGTAAGATATATACCCGGTGGTGGTGAATGGGATGCTGCGCTTAAATATCTTGGAATAACGAACCCTTCAAATGGTTTTTAATGCTCCTACTGCAGTGGAAAATAGATGGGGTGGAGATTTCGGATATGGATTACAAGAGGCACTCTTTTATCAAGTTGGTGGTAAACCATTAAATGGTACTTATTGGGGAGCACAGGAATGGAGTGGTTATAAAGCCCTTACTGTAACAGCAACTCCTACTGGTGCATACTTTGGTGGAATGGCAACGAATAGTCAGGGGCTTGTTAGACCTTTCATTAAATACTAATAATTAAGGCGAATATAAAAATTAGAATAGTTTTAAAATATGATAGATAAAAAGAAAACCTACTTAAAAACCACGTGTTGAAGTAGCGGATATGGATGTCGAATCAATAAACATCATTTGCACAAGTGTTGTGGGCTTCAGGCGACGCAACATTCTCAACAGAAGGCTTTGATGATGAAGGTGATTTCGAGAGCAGGTGGTGTTGAATGGTAAAAAGTATTAGCGTAAACCATTTTTGGGCGTTAAATATTGAATAACAATAAAAGCGTCATCACTTTTCAGTGGTGCGCTAACTACAAAGTGTTATTCATCATATAACATCAATTAAACCCATTGTTAGAATTTAGTATGTAGTATCCTTTATCGGAACTTCTTACTACATCTCAATTCTTACAATGGGTTTTTCTTTCTCTTATATATATAATTATAAATGTGAAAAAGTTTATTGCTCTTGATTTATTTCGTTTGTATGCATAAAAATGGTATAAAAAAAGCTTATCTTTTTGGTTTTTAATAGTTGTGTGTTATTGTAAAAAGCTTTACTTTTGCATTCGCTTTTGAGTTACAAACTTATAAGCAACATAGAATAGAGTTCTTTGAAAAGATTTACATAAACAGACAAGTTAGTACAAGAGTCTTGTTATTTATTCATTAGATAACAAGGGGTAATAAAACGAACCGTTTTAATTCTTTTTACAATATATTCGGCATTCGTTCTGAACAGATAATTTAGTTAGTTACAACTAACATACAAGATACTTTACAATGTAGAGTTTGATCCTGGCTCAGGATGAACGCTAGCTACAGGCTTAACACATGCAAGTCGAGGGGTAGCATATTGGTTGCTTGCAACCGATGATGACGACCGGCGCACGGGTGAGTAACGCGTATCCAACTTGGCTTATACTTAGGGATAACCCGTTGAAAGACGGCCTAATACCTAATGGTTTATAATAGTTGCATGACTGTTATAATAAAGATTTATCGGTATAAGATAGGGATGCGTCTGATTAGTTAGTTGGTGAGGTAACGGCTCACCAAGGCATCGATCAGTAGGGGGTTCTGAGAGGAAGGTCCCCCACATTGGAACTGAGACACGGTCCAAACTCCTACAGGAGGCAGCAGTGAGGAATATTGGTCAATGGACGTAAGTCTGAACCAGCTAAGTAGCGTGCAGGATGACGGCCCTATGGGTTGTAAAACTGCTTTTATGTGAGAATAAAGTTAACTACGTGTAGTTATTTGCATGTATCACATGAATAAGGACCGGCTAATTCCGTGCCAGCAGCCGCGGTAATACGGAAGGTCCAGGCGTTATCCGGATTTATTGGGTTTAAAGGGAGCGTAGGCCGTTTGATAAGCGTGCTGTGAAATTTAGAGGCTCAACCTCTACCGTGCAGCGCGAACTGTCAGACTTGAGTGCGTAGTAGGTAGGCGGAATTCGTGGTGTAGCGGTGAAATGCTTAGATATCACGAAGAACTCCGATTGCGAAGGCAGCTTACCGTATCGCAACTGACGCTGATGCTCGAAGGTGCGGGTATCGAACAGGATTAGATACCCTGGTAGTCCGCACAGTAAACGATGGATGCTCGCTGTTGGCTTTTATAGTCAGTGGCTTAGCGAAAGCGTTAAGCATCCCACCTGGGGAGTACGCCGGCAACGGTGAAACTCAAAGGAATTGACGGGGGCCCGCACAAGCGGAGGAACATGTGGTTTAATTCGATGATACGCGAGGAACCTTACCCGGGCTTGAACTGCAGGAGAACGATTCAGAGATGATGAGGTCCTTCAGGACTCCTGTGGAGGTGCTGCATGGTTGTCGTCAGCTCGTGCCGTGAGGTGTCGGCTTAAGTGCCATAACGAGCGCAACCCCTTCTTAGTTGCCATCGGGTAATGCCGGGCACTCTGAGGATACTGCCACCGTAAGGTGTGAGGGAAGGTGGGGATGACGTCAAATCAGCACGGCCCTTACGTCCGGGGCTACACACGTGTTACAATGGGGCATACAGAGTGTTGGTTGCATGTAAATGTAATCTAATCTTCAAAGTGCTTCTCAGTTCGGACTGGGGTCTGCAACCCGACCCCACAGAGCTGGATTCGCTAGTAATCGCGCATCAGCCATGGCGCGGTGAATACGTTCCCGGGCCTTGTACACACCGCCCGTCAAGCCATGAAAGCCGGGGGCGCCTAAAGTCCGTGACCGCGAGGGTCGGCCTAGGGTGAAACCGGTGATTGGGGCTAAGTCGTAACAAAGGTAGCCGTACCGGAAGGTGCGGCTGGAACCCTCCTTTCTGGAGACGAGATGTTGAATGTAAAGAATTATTGAGTTCTTTTATACTTAATCTTGTGCTACCTTACTTGTCTAGTTTAGTTAAAGGGAATTGATGATGCGGAGTTTAAGACTCTTGCAGCTTGAATGCCGGAATTGAAGTCCTATAGCTCAGTTGGTTAGAGCGCCACACTGATAATGTGGAGGTCGGCAGTTCAAGTCTGCCTGGGACTACCTTATTTAAATGGGGATTAGCTCAGCTGGCTAGAGCACCTGCTTTGCACGCAGGGGGTCAACGGTTCGAATCCGTTATTCTCCACTTGTATATTTAATACATCGTTCTTTGACATATTGACACAAGCAAAACTGTAGATTTAATCAAAACAATAATCAACAGCTGAAAGTATGAGCTTAATATAGATTAATTTTATTGATTTATATTATAGTAAAAGTTTAGAAAGTAATTAAGGGCGCATGGCGGATGCCTTGGCTCATGGAGGCGATGAAGGACGTGATAAGCTGCGATAAGCTGCGGTAAGGTGCAAATACCCTTTGACCCATGGATTTTCCGAATGGGACAACCCAAACACTTTATGTGTTTATCACTAAAAAAGATTAAGTGAGGCAAACGCAGGGAACTGAAACATCTTAGTACCTGTAGGAAAAGAAAAATAAACTAATGATTCCCCTAGTAGTGGCGAGCGAACGGGGATTAGCCCAAACCTTCATTGTATTTGCATTGAAGGGGTTGTAGGACCACGTTGTTGTACTTTGATTGTGAGAAGAATATTTTGGAAAGAATAACCATAGCGGGTGATAGTCCCTTATTCGAAGCATGAGAAGACATAGTGTACTCCTGAGTAGTGCGGGACACGAGTAATCCTGTATGAATCTGCCGGGCCCATCCGGTAAGGCTAAATACTCCCATGGGACCGATAGCGTACCAGTACCGTGAGGGAAAGGTGAAAAAGAACTTCGATAAGAAGAGTGAAATGAGATCCTGAACCCATGCGCCTACAAGCGGTCGGAGCATTTTATAATGTGACGGCGTGCCTTTTTGCATAATGAACCTACGAGTTACCGTCACCAGCAAGGTTAATCCTCTTGAGTGGAGCAACCGCAGTGAAAGCGAGCCTTAACAGGGCGTATTAAGTTGGTGGTGGTAGACGCGAAACCAAGTGATCTACACTTGTCCAGGATGAAGTTCCGGTAACACGGAATGGAGGTCCGAACCAATAAGCGTTGAAAAAGCTCTGGATGAGGTGAGTGTAGGAGTGAAAGGCCAATCAAACTTGGAGATAGCTCGTACTCCCCGAAAGGCATTTGGGTGCCGCGTACAATGTTTTTTTCTTAAGAGGTAGAGCGACCGATAGGTCAAGAGGGCTTCACCGCCTATCGAGACCTGACGAACTCCGAATGCTTAAGTTATGAAGTTGTGCAGTAAGGGGGCGGGTGCTAAGGTCCGTCCCCGAGAGGAGAAGAATCCAGACCGTCGTTTAAGGTCCCCAAATTCTGACTAAGTTAGTCTAACGAAGTCTGGTCCCCATGACAGCCAGGATGTTGGCTTGGGAAGCAGCCATTCATTCAAAGAGTGCGTAACAGCTCACTGGTCGAGGGTCCGGGCATGGATAATAATCGGGTATAAGTCAGATACCGAAGGCGCGGGATAGAATTTAAAAAAGTATCGGTAGGGGAGCATTCCATCAGCGTAGAATGTTAGAGGACGACTCTAGCTGGAGCTTATGGAAAAGCAAATGTAGGTATAAGTAACGATAAGGAGGGTAAGATTCCCTCCGCCGTAAGACCAAGGTTTCCCGGGCAATGTCAATCACCCCAGGGTTAGTCAGGGTCCTAAGTCTCAGCCGAATGGCGATGGCGATGGTAGAAACGGTTAATATTCCGTTACTGCTTTTAATGAGTGATGGGCAGACGAAGAAGTGACACCACCGCGAGGGCGACGGAAGTCCTCGTTAAAGAGTGTAGGAGTTGATGAACGCAGGCAAATCCACGTTCAGATCCGACCTTGATAGTATAGAATACTACTCGTAGTATTTTAATAGTGTGGGTAATCCTGCTTCCAAGAAAATGCTCTAAACATATTGTTAAAGCACCCGTACCGTAAACGGACACACGTAGTCGGGTAGAATATACTAAGGCGTTGAGAGATTCATGGTTAAGGAACTAGGCAAATTGACCCCGTAACTTCGGGATAAGGGGTCCTCATATTTTATGAGGCGCAGAGAATCGGTCCAGGCAACTGTTTAACAAAAACACAGGGCTGTGCTAACTCGAAAGATGATGTATACAGTCTGACACCTGCCCGGTGCTGGAAGGTTAAGAGGAGAGCTTATTCTTCGGAAGACGGTTTGAATTGAGCCCCAGTAAACGGCGGCCGTAACTATAACGGTCCTAAGGTAGCGAAATTCCTTGTCGGGTAAGTTCCGACCTGCACGAATGGTGTAATGATCTGGACACTGTCTCAACCATGATCTCAGTGAAATTGTAGTATCGGTGAAGATGCCGATTACCCGCGATGGGACGAAAAAGACCCCGTGAACCTTTACTACAGCTTAGCATTGACCTTGGTCATCCGATGTGTAGGATAGGCCGGAGGCTTTAGGCAGGGCGCGCTAGCGTTTGTGGAGCCATCGCTTGAAATACGGCCCTTTGGCTGTCTGAGGTCTAACTCGTGATTTACGAGGACATTGTTTGGTGGGTAGTTTGACTGGGGTGGTCGCCTCCAAAAGCGTAACGGAGGCTTCCAAAGGTGCCCTCGGGTCGATTGGTAACCGACCTTATAGAGTGTAATGGCATAAGGGCGCTTGACTGGGAGGCAGACATGCCGACCAGGTAGGAAACTAGGGCATAGTGATCCGGCGGATGTGATGGAAACTCCGTCGCTCAAAGGATAAAAGGTACTCCGGGGATAACAGGCTGATCCCCCAAGAGCTCATATCGACGGGGTGGTTTGGCACCTCGATGTCGGCTCGTCACATCCTGGGGCTGGAGAAGGTCCCAAGGGTTGGGCTGTTCGCCCATTAAAGTGGCACGCGAGCTGGGTTCAGAACGTCGTGAGACAGTTCGGTCTCTATCTATCGCGGGCGTTGGAGTTTTGCGTGGAGCCGTCACTAGTACGAGAGGACCGTGATGGACAGACCTCCGGTTTACCAGTTGTGCCGCCAGGTGCACCGCTGGGTATCCGAGTCTGGTTTTGGATAAGCGCTGAAAGCATCTAAGTGCAGAGCCATCTGCAAGATTAGAACTCCTTTGAGGGTCGTTGTAGACGACGACGTTGATAGGGTGTAGGTGTAAAGACAGTGATGTCAAAGCCGAGCACTACTAATTGCCCAAAAGCTTTCAGACGTATCATTTTTTTCCTCCGTTGATATTTGATTTATTTATAGTTTTCTTGTGCGATATATCAATACTTATGTATTAAGTATAAATGATTTATCAGGCGGTTATAGCGGTGGTGTTCCACCTCTTCCCATTCCGAACAGAGAAGTTAAAGCCCACTTGCGCCGATGGTACTGCAATGCAATGCGGGAGAGTAGGTAGCTGCCTTTTTATTAGAGAGTTTAGTTGATTAATCAATTAGACTCTCTTTTTGTATATATAGTGATGAAATAGATAGATGGTAAGAGACCTTTGCTGTAAAGTAGATTGAATAACTTTTGCACGGTCTTTTGCTTTCTGGATGAAACCTAAAAAGAAGAGGATAGAAATTAATCTTCATGCTTCTATATTGAAAACATGAAAAGTCTAATCTCGATTTAAGTAGTAGTTTTTTAAGTGATAAAGAAAAAATCTCGTTTGGTAGATAATAATGAATAATTTACGTTCAAGGTTTATAGGAGAGGTTAATAATTAAAGGCAGAGGCGTAACAAAACCCTCACTACTGCTTGTGTAATCAGAAATAATTTGAGTGTATTAAAAAAAGTGTGTAAGTCCATATTTTATTGTTATTTTAATGATAAGAGAACTTTGGACTTACGCACTTTTTAGGAGACTACCAAATATCAAGAAATAATAAAGCAAAAATTCTATCAATAAAAAGAATTATTGATAATAAAAACAATGAAAGTTCAGAGTAAATAACTATATTTACAGTTATGTAATTTTATTTGCCAACGTACAACCTTTGGCTAGCATCCTTTCACAGCTATAGTAAACTCTCTAAATAAAAGTGTCTCTTGTGTCAGCAAATCCAACTTGCTTTTCTTACTATAAAGGAGCACTACCAACAAAGAGTTCTACCTTCCTTTATATAGAGTTGCATTAAGCTCCTTTATATTTTTTTATGGCATTGTTCATTTTTGATTTTGTAATTGGTAAAAATATTTTTTTACAATTTGAACAATGTCACTAGCAAAGACTATCTCAATATTTAACCCAAGCTCTTAAAGTCATATTCAATAGCTCCAATACCACTAAAGAAGTAGCTAGACAGATAGTCTTTCAGAGTGTGAAAACAACCCTGTCTACGTAATTGTCACCTTTTGTATTGATGTCATCAGGTGTATTTTGTATGTCTATTTGTTGTGTCATATTTATTTTGTCTTAATAACAAATCCATCAGCCTCCAAGATTTTTCTTACAGCCTCAGCCAAATCCTTTGTTATTTGAGTACTTCAATATATTCTGCACCAGCACTATCAGTAACCCAAGCTTTTTCATCATTGATATGATACCAATTTACTTTTTTTCTTTGTATGTTGGAATGCGACCATTTTTTAGGGCGTTGCTCTCAATTTCATCTTTTGGGCAAACTAATCCCAGCCTCTTAAAGCCTTTTAAAAGATTGTCTGGAAAGATGAGTTTTAACTCATCAATTGTAGCATTATGTTTTTGGGCGTATGCCTTTATGGCATTTGGCACAAAATGTGGATTTGCTGGTATAATCTCCTCCTGCTAAAGAGTATTGAGTGTAATCTAATGTGATTTTAGCCTTTTCCATTTGTTGCTCTTCTAACTCTCCTGAGGAAACAACATTTGCCCAAATCTCATTAGCTACATCTGTCAGCCATTCAGCTCTATCAGCAATGGTGTTTTCATTCCACTTTGACTTGTTCACAACATCTTTCATTGTAAGCAAGTCACCAGCTTTATCCCTAAGACCACTATCAAGTTTCTTTTGCCATTTATAGTTACTAGCTGATGTATTTAGTCCTTGAGTGATGATAGCCATATTACCTAAAGTGGCTATTATGCGGTTTCGCTCATTTTTAAATTCAAAAAGTTCCACCTCACTTAGATTATCAGGAACTGGCCAATTAGTTTGCCAACTTTTAGGCATAATGTGCTCTAATGTATATTTGTTATATGGAAGTAAGATTGTTTGACAATTCTCTTTTTCTCTAAGTTTTGACTCGAGTAAATACAAAATACTTCTTGCTTTGCTAGTTGCAATGCTGGGATTTCCACTGATACTATCTGCAACCTCAGTGTCGTAAGGCATATGCAATGACTCAGTTGGCTTTTTACCTTTTAAGTAGTCAACTAATTTGTCATATGAGAGTACTTGTTGACCAATAAGCCCCTCAGTGAACAAGTTACTATAATTATTGTTTGCCTTGTTACATATTTGTCTCCTTATAATATAAGATTCAAGAAGGGTGAATATTTGATCTTGCTCTTCCTGCTTACTCACATTTTTCAAGATATAAAGAATGTAGGGTATTGCTGTATTGACATCTATAGTAAAGATTACTAGCAACATCCTATTAAGAGGAGTCTTGTATGAATCTGATATTTCAAGTATTCCTTTCTTAGAATAGAGATTTTTAAAGAGAGATGCATATGTCGCAATCTCCCTTGCTAGCTCTATTTTTATTCCATTCTCCTTGTTCTATAATTTTCTGATAATAGTTAAACTCGTTTTCCTCATCATACTTTCTAAAGTCCAACTTATCAGCTGATGAGATTTTATTTCTAGAATCCAGCATTAATATTTGGAGTAGGATATGAAAAAAACTATCAGAGTTTGATTTCCCGATAGTTCTACCATTTGATGTGGTTTCTTTCCAATATCTAATTATTTCATCATCCGCCTCAAATACAGGTCTCCATATAGACTTATAGTCATCAAGGGTAGCTTGAGTAAATAAATAGTTTTTTAGCAACTCCTCTGGATTGAGATTCATACCCAAAGAGTTGATGGTATCAAATATCTTGTGCTCATTCTCATTTGCCTCAAGATAGATTGCTATAAACCAAAGTTGTCCTTGGATTTTGATATCATCGATTTTTGCAACATCTATATATTCTCTAAAGTAATTGTATGCCTTAATGAGATTGCTGGTTTCTGCTCCATCAAGTTCTACGTCTTCCTTCAAATCAGCAATTTTTTCAAATGCATCCTTATCATTAAGCGAATGTTTTATGCTCAATGTGCCATCCTCTAATCTAAATCTTTTATCAAATGTATTATGTACATTGGAGGCTTTGAGGCTTAAAACTTTATAGAAAATAGCCAATGTAGTTAGTCTTTGCTGACCATCTACAACAGACCATCTTGCTGTTTCAATTCCCTTTGCACCTAATTTCTTTAAGATGATAGAATCAATAAAGTACTCCTCGCCAGTCTTTGATATGTACTCCATATCGCGGATAAATCTACTCCATAGTTTATCCGTCCATACATATGCTCTTTGGTAGAATGGTACATAAAACGTATGTCTATCAGCTAATAGCTGAGTTATGCTGACTTTTGCTGGTTGCATATTTTGTAGGATTATGGGTTAATATTTGATTGGAGGAATCTTGCAATTTTCTATTAAGTTCAGTTGCAAAGTCTAAAGTAGTAAATACCTTGTTTTGTTCCAAAAACATATTGCATAAGTTTGTATGTAAAGATAGTGATATTTAGGCAATCACAGAAGAAAAAAAGCACAAAATCTATCATATAAAAAGTATTTGATGTGGTTATATGTAGATTTTGTACTTTCATTCCTCCCTCTTCAAGCCTCACAAGAATCTCATAAAGAAAGTATCACTGCAATAGAATATTAAGATAAAGAGAGTGATTGGAGTAGACATAGAGAGCAATGTAGGATTTTTCTAAAAAGAGATCTATATTGAAACAACAAAATCTAACATAGTTATTTGACAACATGAAGTGAGTTTTTAGTGAACTACACGAGTAAATATAATGAAACTCCAGTGACTTTTATGAGTTGCTGGGATTTCTTTTTGTATGCAGATAGAGGTTTAAATGGAATAAAAGAGCGATTTCTGCATAAAAAGAGAATATTTTGAGATGATTTTTGTGCTACGAAAAGAGAGTTTTAGAGAAAAATAGCTAAGAGTTTTACATAGTTTTAAGATGAAAAGCAGGACGAAAAAAAGAGTGAAAGACAGGACAACAGATGTAAAACATATAGGTTTTGCATTTCTAAAAACGTGATATATAGAAATAGCAGTTGCGTGCTTTTATGCGCTAAAAAGCTTAGGGTTTTTATGCTGCAATATATAAACTATTGGGGGGTAATAGATAAGAATTTGGGTGCTAAAACCTTATATATTGCGTGCTAAACGCTAAGCTATTGCCACTTTTTAGTTGTTTTCTCTGAAATAAAAGGCTTTTTATGCCCACGTTGTTGCATAATGCTTATATCTGTGAATGGCGTTTTTGTTTTTCAAAACACACGGAAAAAAATAAAGGACATATTTTATGCAGTGTTGCATAAAAATATTCAGTTTTATGGTATAATCATAACGACTTTTTCTTTACAATGTCTATTTTTGCAAAGAAAAAGCCAAGACAGCAAAAAGACTATAAAAAAAGCGAATGACTACATGTTTTATGCCTTTTTTTGTTTTAATAGTCTTATTTTTATGGAATAAAAAAAGTCGTCGGTGTTGGTGTTATTGCTGTTAGGAAAAATTGTCGAGTTGTCGTGATGGAGAATGTTCTTCCTTAATGATAATGACATTTCCCTTAGAATTTAACAGAAAAGACACTGAGGCTCTTCTATTGGAAACACGCAACAGCATGGTTGTATGTATTTCTTTTTCATGGTAGTTTTTGATGTAATTTGTTTTGTGTTAAACACGTGTTTATTGGTGTATAAAGCACTTGTTTTGTGTGCTTTTCCCACTCCAAACATTATTTATTTATATACAAAAAGTCAGTAAATATTTTTTTGAAAAACAAATAATGAGATAGTTTTTTTATAGAATATATAGCATTGTAGAAAAGAGTGAAGGCTTTAATGAAAGAGTGAATTTTATGGTGATGTTCGTTTTACACACTGGAAATATTAAAAAAAGAATCGTCTTTTTTATTTAAACTGGCTATTTGTTTTTATTGTAATTGCTTGCTTTGTTGATTGTACAATCCGCAAAACGAAGGGGTATTGAGTTTTTGAAACGATGGGACAAATATTCTAAAAACGAAGTGTATCTTTAAAAGAGTTATTTTTTTTATTAAAAAAGGTATTCAAATATGGTTAAATGGTAGTGTCCCTAAAAAGTGTGTAAGTTTTCTCTTTCTTTTCTTTTGCGTCTTATTCATTTTCCTTTTTTTGTTTCCAGAACTTCCATTGATAATTTTTTTCTTTCATATGTTGTTTTTGTTTCTTGCATAGCAACACTTGCTAAGAGAAATAATGCTGAGGGTATTTGATGGCATTGATGTTCTCATTTTTTTATTGTTCTTTTGTACTTTCTATTGAGTCTTTCAATCCAATTTGTCGTATATATACACCTTTGTACTTGTATAGGAAAGTCCATATAAGTAAAGTAAGCTATGTTCCTTTCTGCTTTATACTTCTTTAATACTGGATATTTCTTTTTCCCATCTGATTACAAAAGTAATAAATTGTTGATATTCTAATAAAAGATTTCATCCCTTTGTTTTCTAAAGTAAATACTTCATCGAGTTCTTCTGCTATTTGTGATTTGTCTTTATGAGAGGCGCAATTAAGTATTTGTCGCTTAACGTGAGCAACGCAAAAATTGATGTGAAGCTTTTGAGGAAAAAGCTGCACAGACAGCGTTCTCTATTCCTTGAAGTGCATCCGATACCACTAAATCTATTTGAGTTACTCCTCTTTCTTTCAATGCCTCAAGCTCTTCTTTCCAGCATATTGCCCCTTCAGTAGGGTGATTTACAACACTTAACATCTCTCTACTTCCATCTTCTAAAAACCCCTAAAAGGGTATAATAAAAGCTCTTTAGAAACCTGTTTATCTCTACGAGTAGCAATGAAAGTAGCATCAATATAAAATGGCTAAGTAATGAGAAGAAAGTCTAGGATTGAGCCATTGTTCAACATCTTCACGGCAATTGGTGCTCAAATAAGACACTTGTTGTTTTACTATAAGTGCGTCCATAAATAGCATCAGATATTTCACCTATCTCTTCTGTGGTAAGACCTTTGGTATAAAGTAGATTGAATAACTTTGCACGGTCTTCGCTTTAGCTACGGATGAAACCTAAAAGAATAGGATGGAAATTACCACTACGACTACGAGGATAGGTCAAAAAGCATGACTATACCAATGATGAGAACGAAAACTATTGTACGTTCTTGCTGATAAATAAATCCTATTCATGTTTCACAAGAGAATTAAAGATTAAAGACTGAAGAGTTCGAAAAAGCCTTATTACTGCTTATGTAATTCAAAAGAATTTCCGCAAATTTGTAATTGCGTAAGTTTCATTTATGATTATTTTTATTGTGGTGCGGTGTTGAACTTTCCTCAGAGAAAAAGCTCATCCCCATGCGTAAGGGGGATGAGCTAGTGAGATTAAATATTTTGCGGATAATAATATTTTTACTAAATGTTACTTTTTTTCATTATATTCCTTTTCTTTATAATAGTTATACAATCTTTTTTTCTTTTTTTCTTATAAGAAGGAACCTTCGTATGCTATACCAATGTTTATAGAAGGTTCATCGTTATATCCTTTCTTTAGATTACGATAGTTGTATTCTGCCTTGATAGCAATCTGTGGAATAGGATGATAGTTAATACCTGTTGCAAAAACGGTTCTATTCGTCCACTGATTAGTTACAGCATGAATATAAGAATCATAATGTTCAATATGTCCGAAAACATAAAGTTTCTGATTGTCCTCACGCAACTTGTGAATCTGAGAGAAAACATCATAACCTACCTCAAACATCATTACCATTGCATGACTTCCGAAGTATTTACCATCACCAGATTCATCTGGCTTAACATCTTGTACATTAGGGTATGAAAGTTGCGAAATTTCTTGTGCATTGCTTACATAACCATAGTCAATATTTCCGCGTGCAATCCAATTATACTTATTATAGGTGAAGTCTAAACTACCAAGATAGACATTTCCCTTAATCTTCTTCTTCTCTCCCTTTTCACTATCATGCGGAACGTTGTTATGCATAGCTTGACCTACATAGCCGCTAACACCAATACGAAGACCAGGAAGAGTATGATTGTCTACACGTGCAAGGAAACCATACTTATTAGCTACCTCGAACTCAAAAAGGACTTGATGTTCCTTTCTGAATCCAGTTAGCGCGACTGAAATGATAAGCATCCAATCTGCAATCATCTGTGCAACATAATTAAAAATCACCAGCCTTACCCCAGAAAGAAATACCTGTTTGATGCCATGTATTTGGAAGAATTGTATTTTCCCCTTCAGGACGATATACTGTAAAGAAGTCTAATGGCTCATGATATGCATTCACTAAACCAAATGGAACAATAATATGACCAGCTCTAATATTAAAGGCTTTTACTAAATGATTTCTAAAGCCCAGAACTGTTCAAATTCAACTTCTCCACCTTTCTCTGTTTCATGTTCTAACTCAATCGCCCCTCGTCTGACTTATATTCTATAGCAGAACCAGAGCCACCATGCTCAAATTCGATTTCAGAACCTAACGACCAGCCTTTTCCAAAATCATATCCAAGATAGATACCAGCATGTGGAATATCAAATCTTCCATGGCTTGGGTCTTTCTTGTAAAGGCCAGGTGTAGTGTAACGATTTCCATTATCACTATAAAAATTACGAGAATAAGCAGCTTCACCATATCCGTCAAGACTTAGCTTATTGTCTTTAGTATGTGTCACAACAGAATCAGCAGAATTTACGTGGGCATGTACATTAGTCGTTCCCCAAAAGAAGCATGGAGAAAGTTATCTCAGAAATAAGTTGTAAGTTTATCATTGTGTTATTATTTATAAATTGAGTGCAAAGTTAGAAATTTCTAAATAAAAACAACAATACCTAATTTTGATGATATTATATTTCAAAATTTATCATAACACTCTGAAAATTATCTATATTGCCATTATTTTTTTAGGTATCAAGGTTTCTGCAAAACTTTCATTTATCTTAATTCCGCCACATCATCTCTTGTGAGAAGACTTTTATAAAAATAGCCTTACGAGTTCTTTCATTTGTATATATTCAGAGATTATGAATATTTAATATCAATAATTTACAAAATATAACATTGTGGTAAAAAGGCTTGAAAAGACATTGTTTTACCTAAGTCTGTATATCTCTGCTCTATCACTTATGGGCAGTCAATACCAATTTATACATCTTACCACCGAATAGTTACTTTCATTGCTATTTTGTAAAAACATCATTAGTTCTACCGATACTTTAGCCTCAAACTCTTCTTTCCAGTACATCACCTCTTCAGTAGGGGCGATTTACAACGCTTAACACTTCTCTATTTCTATCTTCTAAGACTCCTAAAATGGCATAATAACATTGTTCGTCTTCATGTTCCTTAATGAATAATTTTCGTTCTTTCTTCATAAAAGAATTCATAATTAACGACCGAAGAGTAGCAAAAACCCTTACTACTGCTTGTGTAATCGGAAATGATTTCGAAATGTAGGAATGTGTAAGTCCATATTTTACTTATATAAAGATAAGAGAAATATGGACTTACACACTTTTTAGTACACTATCCTGAAATTAGTAGATTTTTAATTGGCTGATTTTAGTTTTTGTTATTTTTGTGTAATAAATGGTCTTTTTACAAGGAATGTAGATGGATTAACCTTCCTCTGCAAATGATTTAAAAATAGGATTGACGATTAGAACTTAAAAAAACAATTATTAATTAATAAAACATCACTATTATGACATTTACAGAATCTATTCAAACCTGTTTCAGAAAGTCATTCACACTCAAAGGAACTGCATCAAGAAGTGAATATTGGTACTTCGCACTATTCATTCTTTTAACTGTATTTGCATGGACTATTCTTCTCGTTGTAGTTGCTGTAAATATAGAAGATCGTTACAGTGAAACAGCAAATTCACTGTTTCTTGGAGCCTTAGGCATATTCTATCTCTGCATGTTACCTGCTTTTATATGTGCAACAGTACGCCGATTACACGACATTGGCAAGCCAGGAATTTACTCTTTCATTTGCTTGATTACTTATGTTGGTTTGGCTATTCTACTTTATTACTTAGTTCAACCAACCAAAGAAGATAGTCCCTATAAAGAAAAGGACGACTACTTTTTGTAAATACAACACACAAGCACAAAGCAAAAGCATCGACTTTATTCGCCAAAAGCATTGTTTTTAGCGAGCAATTGCATGGCTTTTAGGTTGCAATATCAATGCTTTTAATACGAAAAGAAAAGGACTTGATTGTCGATTACAACGCAAGTATTGTATAAAATGTGGTTTTATTGATTTGATAGGGTGTAGAGTTTTTTTAGAAAGAGAATAGGAACAGAAATGTAAAATTAGTAGATTTTTAATTGGATGGTTTTTAGTTTTTTTGTTATTTTTGCGTAATAAATGATCTTTTACAAGGAATGTAGATGGATTAACCTTCCTCTGCAAAATGATTTAAAAATAGGATTGACGATTAGAACTTAAAAAAACAATTATTAATTAATAAAACATCATTATTATGACATTTACAGAATCTATTCAAACCTGTTTCAGAAAGTCATTCACACTCAAAGGAACTGCATCAAGAAGTGAATATTGGTACTTCGCACTATTCATTCTTTTTAACTGTATTTGCATGGATTATTCTTCTCATTGTAGTTGTTGCAAGTATAGGAGATCATTACAGTGAAACAGCAAATTTACTGGGTTTTGGAGCCTTAGCCATATTCAATCTCTGCATATTACCTGTTTCTATATGTGTAACAGTGCGTAGATTACACGACATTGGCAAAGCCAGGAATTTACTCTTTCATTTGCTTGATTACTTATGTTGGTTTGGCTATTCTACTTTATTACTTAGTTCAACCAACCAAAGAAGATAGTCCCTATAAAGAAAAAGGACGACTACTTTTTGTAAATACAACACACAAGCACAAAGCAAAAGCATCGACTTTATTCGCCAAAAGCATTGTTTTTTTAGCGAGCAATTGCATGGCTTTTAGGTTTGCAATATCAATGCTTTTAATACGAAAAGAAAAGGACTTGATTGTCGATTACAACGCAAGTATTGTATAAAATGTGGTTTTTATTGATTTGATAAGGTGTAGAGTTTTTTTAGAAAGAGAATAGGAACAGAAATGTAAAAATTAGTAGATTTTTAATTGGCTGATTTTAGTTTTGTTATTTTTGCGTAATAAATGGTCTTTTCTTATAATGAATGTCGATGGATTAACTTTCCTCTGCAAATGATTTAAAATAGGATTAAACGATTAGAACTTAAAAATATTAATTAAAAATCACTAGAAAAAAATGATGAGAAAAATTTTCTTTTAATGGCGCTTTTTGCCATCACAAGTAGCCTTGCTTTTGGACAAGAGATAGGTGCTCAGATAGTATATGGCACCGACTTGGATCAGTTAGGTTAGGTATCAAAGGGTAGAACAATGCTCGAGAAACAATTTAGAGGAGCAGCCTCGTTCGACTACCTCTTTGCAAACTCCGAAGATTGGGCATGGAATGTCAATGCTGATGTGCACTATTTGTCTCCCCAAAAGCAGCAAGTTTACCCTCTATCCTCTTGCAGGGTGTAACCTTTTGTCACACACGCAACTCTACCAGAATGGGTCTTAACTTCGGTGGAGGAGTTGACTATTCGATTAACAAAAACATGAAATTGAACTTTGAACCCAAGTTTCAACTAGTTGGACATTATAACCAAATGGTTCTAAGTTTTTGGTGTATTGTTTAAGATTTAAAAATCAACTCAAAAGATAAAGAAAATATCATTAAATATGCCATAGAAAAGTATAACGTATTCACTTTATCAACAATAAAGAAAAAGGAAAGCTCCAAAAATTAAGTGGAACTTTCCTTTTTAGTATATAACTATTTTTCTGTTGGTGTTCAAAAAGTCCTCTGAGATTTTTCCTTTTTAGAAGGAAGTAAGAATTTTAATTACACCAATATTTATAATTTATTTTTCTAAGAATTACTTGTTGGTTGTTAAATCTCATAGGCTCTATCTAATATTTCAAGAATATTTTTGCCAACGAGCAACAGGAACTATTTGTTTTTGTATTCTTTTTCAAAGTGAATAAATAGTTTATTACCCATTACTTCTGCTTTGGTTACAAATCGCATATCCTCATTATCTAAATTAGTATTGAGCTTTTGTAGGCTTTCAGGAGTAACACTATATCCTGAAGGAAGTTCAACGTTAATAGTCGCAACAAAAGTACGAGGATAAGAGAAGATAATATCATCAGTACGTTGGCGTTCTTTTCCTTCTATATGTGTTTGTTGTCCTATAAGTTGTCCCACTGAAAGAGTAAGGTTTTTTCCCGCCTTTTTAACCAATCCGTCCATTGTATAAGCAACCTTATAGGTAAAAGGAGTGTTATTTTGACCTACACTTGTAACTTCAGTAGACTCAATACTAACAGGTGCTTTATCGTGATAATTCTTTATTTCTTCTTGGAAGTTCTCACTTATTTCTTTTTGTCAGCCTCTGCACGCTCTTTAGCTGCAGCCTCTCCCTACTCTTTGTATAGCTCAAAAATATCTGCATAGCCGTGAACGCCATATGGTTCACCCCATGCCTTACAGATTTCTTCTGCTGTAGCATAAGTAGGAATAACACCTTCTTTCTCGTTTCCTGTAAGTGTTTCTGTACGATTTATATGTAAAATAGCATCATCAATTGTAGCATTTACTTCAATTTTTTCGACATTATCAGATGATTTCGATGCTAAAGTTTTGAAGTCTTCAAATGGTCCATCTGAAAAGTTATTGGTAGATTTCGAGCGTTGTGCTTCTCTATTTTGCAACTGGCTATATAACACTTTTCCACTAACTGAATATACATTAGGATTAGAAAAAGAGCTGACCATTCTTAAGTTCTATCAATGATACTGCGTTATCAAAGTTAATAATATTACTTAATGCTTCATCGCTCCATGTGGTTGAGATAACTCTTGTGAATGGAACTTTAGCCTTTTTCAATGCTTGCGAGAAGAAAGTTCCAAATTGAATATCATAATTCATATATTCTTCTTTAAATACCAAAGACCGCATTACCATGTAGTCATATATGAAATTAGCTTTCTCTTCATCACTTTTTCATCTTTTTGATTGAGCAATAGTCTTTCTAAGTATGTCTTCAAAGATCCATTTATCATATCTATCTTTCCAACGTTTCCATGCATCTAACTGTATTTCTTTTGCAGATGGATTGGCATGAAGTCCCTTTTCTTTTGTACTCTTAGGAATATAGCCCACTGCCACTTTACCTGTTACGTATAAAGCAGTATATGGTGTTTGCATAGTTTTTTTGTAAGCATACTGCGGAAGCGTCTTTTCAATATCCTTTACGCGTACATCTAAAATAACATTATCATCATCTTTAGAAGCAGTAAAGTTTGGAGCTCCATTCATTGCACGATATTGTGTACACATTTTTTTATCGATAGCACAATGTATCTGATAATCTAGAGTAGGGTATTTAGAACGAAATACAAATGTAAAAGGAGGCATATTCTCTTCTTTAATATAGTCGAGGTCGTAGAAGAAATAGTCAATGAAATCTCCAATTTGCAAATCGGGAACAGCTAATTTTGCTCGCTTATCCTTACCTTTCTTACCTTCTTCAACATCTTGATAATCACTACTATCGATAATTCTTTCTGTTCCATCGGCTTTAATCACCTTAACACCAAGAACAGTTCTATGATCATCACGGCCGAAGTAACTATAAGAACGATTATAAGTTCTAAAAATCAAAAGTTGAGAACTTATCTAATGCAGCTTTATCTTTTATTTGAATTAGATAACGTTGAATCTGAGTTCCATTGATTTGTTTAACGAATTTGTCGTGTGCCAAAAACTAAATTTATGTTTTTGGTCGACAATTACCTCCTCATAACGAGCAAGAATCACCGCAGATTCATTCTTATACTTTGCTGGGACATTGCGATTTTTTTAAACTGTGGAAGCTCTTGTCCCCATACTTCTTCCTTAACTTTTTCTACAAATTTCTTGTAGTCATTATTGTCAAACGCCAATGAAGGTAGGGCAATAAAGATGCATAATAATGAAAATAAAAATCTTCTTCATAGGACTAATATTTATTTTGTTATAAATTCGATTGCATTAAAAAGATGATAATTGTAAAGGCCTGTAAATTACTTATGTAAAAACCACTTGTTCATTACATGCGTCTTTCCATTTTCTTATAGTTTCATTCCATTTAGGAATACTTGCAAGTGGTATTCTACGTTTGTTTATTTGCATTTTTTGATGGAAGACTATAACATTGCCTTTACGTGTAAATGAGCAACTAAGAATTCCTTCTGGAGTAGTGAATGTAGCAGAAGCAGGTAGAGATTCAACCTTGTATTCTTCTGGAATAGTGAACGAAGCTCTACGAACAATGTTACAACGTATAGGGAAATAATAGTCGTGTGTACGTCTAACTGTGTCTATACGTCTGTCAAATAAATTATTATGTGGATTTAAATCTACATACACTTCTTTTCCATCTTCTTGCCATGCCGCATCATTAACCACATCACCTTCAAAGCGAGTCCATTCGTGTTGAGGTTCTTTATCTGTCCATTTTACATTAGACACCTTCATATTATGACTATCAGTATTAAGGTTATTAGCCAAATATTCTTCGTGATTTTTGAGAAGAAGCAGCCATAGAACTCATAAACCATTCTTTCATATCCCCACGAAGCATGTAAGTAGCTTTTCCTTGCAATGTATTATTAACGAAATGATAAGTATAACTAAGACTATCTAACGATTGATCGGGATTAGCTTTTAGGCACAATTTTAAGCAAAGGACTCTCTCCGTTCTCAATCATTGCTTTCAGAGACCTTGAATGTATTGTGGCACATAATTATAAGGAATATAGTCACATGTAGCATCAAGGAAATAAGTTTTTCCCTTAAAGAAAAGTGTGCATATAGCGTGATTAGCAGCTCCTAAGGCAGGAATATCACTCATTTTATAAGGCACTTCATTTGTTCCAATATCTGTTAAACGAGCATCAAAGCCTTGCGCTTTCAATAGGGTTTTAAGCAATAATGCCATACCTTTACAATCTCCATATCGCTTTCTTATAACTTCTTTAGGTGTATCTGGTCGGTGTCCTGATATTCCATGCTCAAAAAGCTACATAGCGAATATGCTCCTGAACCCACTTAAATGTATTACTTATACGGTCTTCATCAGTTTTACTATTGGCGTTAATTTCGTTTAAAAGAGCAGTCATATTAGGAACATTACAATCAACATTTGACATATCCAACGACCAAGTGTAAAGAGCATTCACAGTTGGGAAAGGTCCAACAATAAGCAAATAGGGATAAATATTAGCAAAAGGAGGCATACTTGGGTCTTCTTTCATGCGTTTTGCATTGGTTATTGTATAGGTATAAACATCAGCATCGGCAGTTGATTCGTGCTTGCTTACAATAGGAAAGCCCTTAAAATTCATCTCTTGAATGCGATATCCTTTCAAAGATTTAGGAGATAGTGAGTGTTACTACCTTATTTTGTGTAAGATAATCTTCGAGCAAATATACACGAGTAAAGTATTTTTATATCCTTAAAAAAGTACGCTTATAAGAAGTATTACAAGTTTTTCCTTTTTTTAGTGATATAGCCTTGTGCTATGCAAACTTTAGTGTCATCATAGAATACATTTTTCAGGAGTTATGTTCTTGTATAGCTTGTCTCCTTTACACGAAACGTCATCTAACGTGATAAATTCTCCATACAAAAACATCTCTTCTAGGTTTTACTATTGATACAGAATTAGATTGAAAGATGATGTCTTTTTCGTTTTTTTACAATTGGATTCCCTTTATTTTCTATAATTTGATAGTTGTCTTTACATTTGTGAGATGATAACTTTATCGTCCCATTCTTGAGCCTTAAGACATAAAAAGAGCAAGTGAAGAATGCTACAAATATCCATAAACGCTTTAAAAATAAATCATTTTTCATATAAATGCTACTTATTTTAGATTGTTCATACAAAGTTACAAATAAAAAGATAAAAAAATAAGTTCTTAATATGAATAAAAAAATAATATCTATGAGATATTTTACATTTAAGAAATATGTGAAGAATAATAAGGAGAAAAAAAGTCATTGATTTTTGAGACTAAAAAGCAATGTAATTGAAGTACATAAGCAATGGTGTTTTTCCTAAAAAAGTATGTAATCTTAAATTTCTTTCCTTAGTTTATTATTCGTTTTTCTTTGTTGTTTTTCCAGAATTTCTATTGATGAATTTTCCTTGTGTATGTTGTTTTTGTATTTATTTTTATGAATAAATAATAAAATAAGGGATAGCTAATAACGTTTCGTTTTAGGAGTTGAATAAGCGAAGAAACGAAATTTTTATCCTACATAATTTTTGTATATCGCAATAAAGCCCTTTGTATTTGTTTACAAAAGAGCTTTTGTTGATTGAATAAATGAAAGCGAGAAAAAAATGCTTTTAGGTTGTATAAAAAGGTGAATTTTATTTCTTACAATCTATCAAAAATATAAGAGATAAAAACAATATATACTCACTTTATTTTACTATTTTCTTTCCGTTTACAATGTAAATACCACTTGGTAATTCATTAAAAGATTTATTTATTTTATGCCATTAAGTGTGTAAATATTTGTTTTATCTTTACTTTTAAATACATCTTTTTATATTGTTTATAGCTGTTGTTGTATTGTCTGGCTTTGTTACATTTATGCCAAAAGTCGGTCATTGAACCAGCATAACCAACGTTACCATTTATGTCAAATGGAGGAACTCCTCCCACTTTATATCCGTCTCCATCAGATAATACGCGTAAACGGCTTTTTCCTACTTTTTTTGCATTCTCTGGCACTTTAACAGTGAATACATAATGTAAAACACCAGAATTGCCTATCTTTTCTTTTTCTGCTTTTCTGTATTCAGCGTCTTTCCAAGGAGATACTCCCCAAGAACAGTTTGCTTGTGACATTTCTTTATCTATCGGACAAAACGCTCGATACAAGGTTTCAAAAGAGCCATCTGCATCCCAGTCAAATCCTAATTCTATGTCCCAAGCCCATATTCCAGCGCGAGTATCAATCGTAAGTGTTTGACCTGGATTTACATTTATAATCTTTTTCGTCTTGTAACCAATTGTAAGCATAATTGGTTTGAGTATCTTGATAGTCTAAAAGAACATTTTCTCCTGACTTAATATTTATGCTGTATAAGCACTGCGTGTTGGCGTGTGCCCATTCAGGATTTGTTTGTGAGGGTTGAGAATATTGCTGTGCAATAGTATTAGTAAATGTAGATAATGTTAATCCGAAGGTTAAAAAAAGATGGGTAAAAATTTAAATTTCATAGCTTTGTTGTTTTTTTAGTTTGTATTTATATTTTATGTTTTTTTGTCTTTTTATGAGGCCTTTTTAAGAGAAGTATTTATGAGAATACTCTGTATAACATTTCAGAAAAAAACAATACAAAGTTTATATCTAAATGAATTTTCTTATTCAATTGTTTAATATCAATTATCTGCACCAAAAAAATAATAATTATGTATATATCTTGCAAATTTTATGCGTGTTTTATTTGTTTTTTTATTTTATATTTTTTTGCAAATCGTCATAGCTGTTAACGCAAACAGAGATTTTTGTTTTATATTTTATGTCATTGTTCTATTTATTCTTATGCGTAAGATTGTAAGGGACGCAGGAAAAAGAGATAAAGAGTTTATACCTTACGAAATGTGTTATGAGAATATAGATTTACCTTATTATAATGTGAGTGAATGTTAAAAAGACTCTTTATTTTGTGTTGCCATCTCTTCTTTTTTTATTTTATAACGATGCTTTTTTTATAGAAAATGCACTTGTAAGACGGGTCTATAATTCTTGTTTTTTTGAAATGAAAGAGGGGTTGCTCCTAAAATAGACCGTAATTTTTAGGGAGAAAAGAAATGTGAGATAGACCCTAAAAAAATGTAAAATTTGTAACTTGTTGATAATGAGCGTTTAAAGAAAATGGATAATTTGTTTGTTTTTAATAACTAAGGTTTTACCATGCAAAAAGCTTGTTTTTAGCCTTCAATATACAAGCTATTGCGACATAAAAACATAAGGTATTAAAAACACATTGAAATGAGAGCGATAAACATGGTAAAAAGCTTAGCTATTTTAGTTATAATCACGAAAAAAGTGTACAAAAATGAGCTTGTTTTTGTTTCAAACTAACAAAAAGACCAAACTCACTTTATAAGATTAAACAAATATGAAATACTTTTTTTAACGTTTAAAGCGTAGAAAGCAAAATAGCAACAATTAAAAAGGAGGCCATAAATAGCTATGTTTCTTGCTGTTTTGCCGAGTATAAGGTTAAGGTCTTTTCCCTTGTTAATGCGTTTCATTTGTTTAAACGTTTGTGTATGAGGCACTAAAAAGAGTAGGGGAAGCACAAAACAAAGATAGTTTTGTGTGAAAATAAATACACAACCCAGCAAACAAACCACAAAGCCTATTGCACCATAAAGTTGCAATGAACGCTTTATACCTAATCTCACAGAGAGCGTAATCTTACCTGCTTTCAAATCATTCTCTATATCTCTGTGATTATTTACCACCAAAAAGCAAGTCGGTAACTAAGCCACAAGTGAACCCACTCATAACCACTTCAGCATTAAATGCTACGAAATTTGTTCCCATAGCAAGGTAGTAAGTAGCCAAAAAGCGGTATGAATCCAAAGAAGATAATCACTAAAACATCTCCTAAACCCTTATAAGAAAGGTGTGTAGTGTATAGAAAACAAAAAAATAATACATAACATTCCCACGATTATGAGCTTTATTCCTCCGTAATAAATAAGCGGTAATCCTATAACACTTGCTAAGATGGTGGTAAAAATGCCCCATTTCATGGCATTAAGACTTATCCAACCTTGCGAACAAGCTCGTTTAGGACCTAATCGGGTTTCGTTATCATTGCCTTTTTAAACAATCAAAATAGTCGTTTATAAAATTGGCATCAACTTGCATTACCAATGCAAAAAAAGTAAGCATAAGAGGGTAGGTGTTATAGCAATGCAATAGTTTGTGTGTGCGCAAGCCCAAGCTGTGGCAACACAAACAGGCACAGCTGCACCCATAAGTGTTTTAGGTCTGGTAGCTAAAAGCCAAGCTCTAAAAGAATTTTTAGCTATGTTTTTCTATCATTATATTGCATTTTTGTCTTTTTTTCTCTTTAATGAGTAAGAAAAAGATGATATTGTTTACGTACAAAAAAATACGAATAATTTGAAATATAACAAAAGTAAAAATGTGATGAAAGCACCACTTATATATGGTAGATAGCGAAGAGAAACAGCTGTATAAGTTTGCTAAACCAAACAATTATCACTATCTTTGTAAGAAATAGTATTAGCAAATAAAATTAAAGCTTTTGTTTTTAATGTGTTTAATCGTCGCATTAAAAAGAAAAACAAATGTATTTATGGCAGCATCTTCTGTTAGTCTTGACCTCATGTCTTTTGTAGAAATTCATATTCTTCCACGATATAATGAAATGGAAGAAGGTGGCAATTTAGCTTTTATTTTACAAACAATGACACGTTGTGTTACGCTTGCTAATGCGGTTGGAGCAGATGTTAATATGGCTTATGTGATAGGAGCTTATCACGATTTGGGTATGAGTGGACCCAAAGCCATTCACCATTTAACAGGTGGAAAGATAGTAGAAAAAGATGCACGGCTAAAGCGTTGGTTCTCTATGGAGCAGATAAAACTTATAAAAAGAAGCTGTGGAAGACCACAGAGCAACGCTCTCTCATGCGCCACGAAGCATTTATGGCAAGATAATAGCAGAGGCAGTGAGAGTGATTACCCCGTCGGTGGTGTTTGAAGATGCTATGCAGAAAGTGTTAAAAACATCACGAGCATGCCGATGAAGATGCGCTTTTACGAACTATTTAAACGGCATTTAAAAAGAAAAAAATATGGCGTTAATGGTTATATAAAAATTGTGGATTCCTAAATCGCAAAAATGCCGATAATTTACAACAAATTAGGCGTGTGATAGAAGATGAAACACAATTGAAACAATGTTTTTTTCTTCGGTATGCAATAAATATAAATAAAAGGTTTTTATGTTTCTGTGAAAAATCCTTTTTATAAACCTATTTCTAATTAGAAATGAGCCAAAACAATAAAAAATAAAAAGCGTCTTGAATAAAAAACTTCAAGACGCTTTTAGCGTATTATTCCTTATCAGGAGTGATAAGTTTGTATCCTTTTTCCGTGGATATTGATAATTTCTATTTGTTCGTCGTCTTTCAAATGTTTACGTAGTTTTGTGATATAAACATCCATAGAACGTGCATTAAAATAGTTATCGTCTATCCAAATGGTTTTCAATGCAAAGTCTCTTTGTAGTATTTCGTTTGCATGAGAACAAAGAAGAGCGAGCAATTCGTTCTCTTTTTGTGGTAAGTTTAGTTTGTTTACCGTCTATTGTAAGCAATTGTTTTTGAGTGTCGAAAGTAAAAACGTCCAATGTTATAAAGCGTACTTTCTTTGCTCTTTTTGCCATGTACACGGCGTAAAAATAGCTTCAATACGGAACACTAACTCTTCCATAGAGAAAGGTTTGGTGATGTAATCATCAGCACCAAGTTTAAAGCCTTCGAGTATATCCTCTTTTAAAGTTTTCGCTGTTAAGAAGATAATTGGCATTTCACTGTTGCTTTGTCTAATCTCTTGAGCTAAAGTAAAACCGTCCTTTTTAGGCATCATAACGTCTAAAACGCAAATATCAAATTTGCTTTTTAAGAACTCTTTATAACCTGCTTCACCATCGGGACAAAGTGTAGCAGCATATCCTTTAGCTTGTAAATATTCACGAAGAAGATTCCTAAGTTCTCGTCATCTTCGCAAAGTAAAATCTTTAATTTCTCATCCATAATCTTAGTTTTTTTATAATTGGTAACTTTATTTTAAATGTAGTTCCTTTTTCCGTACTCACTTTCAATAGTAATTTCACCGTCATGGGCAGTAACTATTTGTTTAACATAAGCTAAAACCAAGTCCAAATCCCTTTACATCATGAACATTACCTGTGTGTACTCGATAGAACTTATCAAATATTTTCTTTTGGTCTTCCTTCTTTATTCCGCGTCCAGTGTCTTTTTATTGACAAATAAATATGTTGTTCGTCGTCCCATGTTTTTAATGTATATATTTAGTGGAACTTCGGGTTTTCTGTATTTAATAGCGTTGTCTAAAAAGATTGAAAAACGGCATTTTGAAAGTGCATTTCGTCTACATATATTGTAGAATTTATGGCTCCAATGTCTGTGAAAATCTTTCCTCCTGTGTGTTCAACACGTAGCGTAAAAGTGTTAGCAATTGTTTCAACAGTTTCGTTTAAATCGAGTTCTTTGGGCTTAAATATGGCTTTATTCTTGTCGAACATAGAAATTTGAAAGCACCTTATCTACCAAGAAACGTAAGCGTTTAGACTCTTCATTGATAACTGTTCCTATGTGTTTTAGCATATTAGGACTCTTCGCTACGCTTTCATCGTTGAGCATTTGAGACGCCAGAGATATGCTCGATATTGGCGTTTTAAGCTCGTGTGTCATGTTATTGATAAAGTCGTTCTTTATTTCGGTGTATTTCTTTTGTCTAAAAATAATAACAAGCGTAAAAATAAAGGTTATCAATAGAACAACAGTGAAGATGAATGAAGGTATAACAAACCAAACTGTGGAGTAGATATACTTATCAATTTCTGGAAAATGTACCTTTATAATGCCTATTTTCGATTGAGGATCTTTCTTAAATAACACTTGTGTATAACTGTATTCCTCACCTTCTTCGCTATAATCAGGGGCATCTATACACTTCTCTTCCATCTTGTGTAGACACTGTAAAGTGGTAGGGAATGTCTATACCGTTATTCATTAACTCTGCTTTTAAGTCTTGATCAAGCAACTTAAAGTTAATTCTTTCTTTCAAAGGCTTATCCAATGCAGAATAAAGAATGGTATAAACCACCTCGTCTAACAATCCCTTTTTGGTATAAATAACGCTCTTTTATCTCTTCTTGGAATGTTTTTGATGCTTCTGTTATAGAGTTTTTATCTCTATTAAGAATCATTCCTTTAGGGATTTCTGATGGTTTTTATGGTGATTGTTTTTAATTCGAAAGAAGAATAAACTGTGCCATCTTTTCCTGCAACAGCATACTGATGTGAATGTTGAATAGTGTTTCCTGTTTTACGAGAGCCTGTTCCTACAGAGTCTACCGAGAAGGCTTTGCGCTTTGTTTCATTAACATTTTCTTCCAAATAGCGTTTTGTTTCATTCAATTCTAAGTTTCTTGAAGCTTGGTCGAGAGCCTTACTAACCGACTCATTGAATTGCTCTTGCTTCCATAACCACCATTTTTTTGCATGTATCGTAGTTGCAAAAATAGCAGTGCAAGGAATGAAAATCCCATGATAAAAGCTATAACGCTAATTGTTCTTTTCTTCATATTCGCAAAGATACAATAAGCCTTTTAGATTTTTAACAGCAAAGAGTTAATAAAAAATTATTGTATTTATCTTGTATTAACAAAAATGCTATTACAAATGTTGTATATAAACATTTGTGTTGTAAAAAACGTTGATTATTTTAGTGCTTTTTGTAAAAGTTTTGTAGGGTAGAAATATCTTTTCTTTTTGTTGTCGTTAGTGATTTCTTTATCTAAAACAATGCCTTGAAAGCGGGAAGATAAAGAGCTTTTTTTAAGCAAGAAACAAAAAAAGCAGGTGACAATTCACCACATATATAATAAGGTGTAGAAAGATGTAATTGATTTAATTGTTTCTTAATTTCTTCCATCTTATCGCATTGACAATAAGTTTCATTTAAGTCAAAAAAATAAGTGCATCGGCATGGTTTTTCAAAAAGGTTTTAGATTTAATCCAATCATCACTTGTCTTTATGGTAATATTTTTTTATAAACCTTTATATCTTCTTTTTAAATCGGGTATCACACTATTTTTTTAAATTATCTATCATGAGTGGTAATTCGTCGCCCATTAAAATGAATAACACTAAAGCTTATAAACCATCATTTGTGTGATAATGGTTTGTGGCATATCGTCTTTAAAAAGAGCCAACTCTTTTTATTATGGGTGTTTCTGCTGTGGTATTATTGTTTTTTTCTTTGGTTTATTTCTTCAATAGAGTAGTTGGGTATGGTGCCTACATGAGAGTTAATAGACTTTACACAGCATGAATCTTCTTTAATAAAGTTAAGTCCAATCATGTCTACTCCTTCTTTATATAAAGCAGGAATCTCGTCTCTTGATATTACATTTGCCACATATATTTTCATAAAATAATATATTAAAGGGCGCATTTGCCCATTTTTATTTTCAATAATTAGTTCTATTTGCAAAGATACAAAAAGAATATTTAAAAAGGGCTTTGTTATGCGAATGAAAAAGTAATGGATAGTTTGTTGTGTTATTGAAATGCTGTGTGAAAGTTTTAGGTAAGTTTGTTTTATTACATAAATAAGTAGTAATTTCGCAACGTTAAAAGGTTTCTTAAAATTATTTTCTTTATGTTTGCTATTTTAAAAGGTCATTTTTCTGTTTTTTTATCACTTAATGTTGTTAAGTATTTTCTTTGTTTTTTTGTACAGAAATAGTGGCTCAAACGCCTTATGCAAACAGAATAAAAGCGAAGGTATCAATGCTACCTACGACTTCAAAAAGTTGTGGCAAAGTTTACAGATACCAAACGTCATTGCGTTTATTATGTTGCAAATAACAGATTATATTTGTATGATGTTAAGCAAAAATAAAGAAGAAGAAGTAAACTTTTGTACAGGAGGTTATGACCGCATTAAGAATGTTTCGTTGATAAATAAAGCCGATTTTTTTGCTTATTGAGATAGTGAAAGAGGTGAAAGAAAAAGCAGACAAAGAAGTATGAAACAGAGTGTTGGACGCTTAATTCGTTTACTCATTCTTATAGTAAATATCAGGAAACAAAAGACCCACTCGACTCTTCTGAGACTTTAAAGCAACTGAAGTCTGTGGTAATTAAGCATAAGAAACACAGCTCTCATAAAAGAAAGAAGCATCATAAACGACTTGTTAGATAAGTATTGTGAATAAAAAAAGCGTGTTGTGTAGTCTAAAAATAGAGAGAAATAGCAAAAGATTTGTTTTTAAAAGACTTATAAAAAAATAGAAACAAACAGACTTCTTATGGGCGAGTATAACCCAAACACATAACACTTATTTTAATATCTTCTATTTGCGATAAAGCTCGTCCAAATGGAGCCCATTGTGGCACCTGTTGTAATAATATCGTCTATCAATAACAAGTGTTTACCTGCTAAGTTGTGTTTATTTTCCAGTTGAAAAAGCGTCTTCTACGTTCTCTCTTCGCTCATTAACTCCTTTATGTGTTTGACTTTCTACAAAGGTTTTACGTTTAACAATATGATTAAGTAGCGGAATATGTGTGAGCTTTGAAACCCCTTGAGCTATTTTTCACTTTGATTATAACCCCTTTGTTTCTGTCTATTAGGTGCTAATGGTAACGGAATAATAAAGTTAATGTCTTGAAAGAAATTGTCTTTTTCAAATTCTTTTTGCGGCAAAAATAACCCATATTCTCTGCTAATTCAGGATTATTAAAATATTTCATTTGTTGAATAAGTCTACTCACTTCAGAACCTGACTCATAATAAAAACAAGGCTGTTGCTCGTTCTATTGGCAATCGTCCCCAAAACATTTTAGCTAAATTGTTGTGATAAGCATTCTTTGCAAAGTGTGTTCTGGGCAGAAACAAATTGCACCTTTCACATAAACATATATCGGGTTGCATTGTTCTTTCTTCACAAATAACACACGAGTTAGGAGCTATTAGCTGTAAAAATGTCGCTTATAATCCTCATAATAGCATCATTAAAAAAAGGGATAGACTTATGTTTGTAAGTCGTATCCCTTCAATCTTCAATTATATAAACTAACCCTTTCGAGTTAATCTTGTTATCGTTTTATTATCCTTCGATAGCAGCTACACCCGGAAGAACTTTACCTTCGATAGACTTCTAACATAGCACCACCACCAGTAGAAACATAAGATACCTTGTCTGCTAACGAGAATTTGTTAACAGCAGCTACCGAATCGCCACCTCCAACGAGAGAGAATGCGCCATTTTCTTGTGTTGCTTGTGCTACATATTTTGCTATTTCGCCTGTTCCGTGAGCAAAGTTTTCAAATTCAAATACACCCACTGGACCATTCCAAAGAATAGTTTTAGATTCTAATATAATCTTTTTCCAAGCTGCAAGAGACTCTTCTGAGGCGTCCATACCTTCCCATCCTTCAGGAATATTATAGATATCTACAACTTTTCTATTAGCGTCGTTAGAGAAAGAATCTGCTATTACAGTTGCAGTAGATAGTGAAAGGTTCACTCCTTTTTCTTTAGCTGCAGCAATAACGTTAAGTGCTTCTGGCATTAAATCATCTTCGTGAAGTGATTCACCAATGTGTCCACCTTGTGCTTTGATAAAGGTATAGCCCATACCACCACCTATAATAAGGTTATCTACCTTATCTAAAAGGTTCTTAATAACAGCAAGTTTAGAGCTAACTTTTTGAGCCACCGATGATAGCAGTGAAAGGATGTTTAGCGTTTTTTTCAACACGTTATCAATAGCAGTAACTTCTTTTTCCATTAAGTAACCCAACATTTTTGAGTCTTTATCAAAGAAGTCTGCAATAACAGCAGTTGAGGCATGACGACGGTGAGCAGTACCAAATGCGTCGTTAACATAAACATCTGCATACAGAGCAAGCGTTTTAGCAAATGCTGTTTGACGTTCTTTCATTTCTTTTTTTGGCATCTGCAAAAGCAGGATCAGCTTTGTCTATGCCTACAGGTTTACCTTCTTCTTCAGCATAGAAACGAAGGTTTTCTAACAATAAAAGCTTCGCCAGCTTTTTAGTTCTTCCACTTCTTTTTGTGCTTTACCACAATCGTTTGCAAACTTTACGTCTACACCAAGAGCAAGAGAAACATTCTTAACTATTTGTCCAAGAGAAAGCTCTGGTTTCACTTTTACCTTTAGGTTTACCCATGTGGCTCATCATAATAAGTGCGCCACCATCTGCCAATACCTTCTTTAAAGTAGGTAAAGCACCGCGAATACGGGTATCGTCTGTTACGTTACCTTCTTTATCTAAAGGCACATTAAAGTCTACACGAACAATTGCTTTCTTACCAGCAAAGTTAAAAATCATTGATTTTTCATTGTTTCTTTTTATTTTATTCGATAATACTACTAATTCTTAGGCAAATATAACAAAAATGATATGAAAGGTTGTTTCATTGATAATTTTTTTGTTTTTTTCTTTTTAAGATGAAAAAGAAAACGAATAATAGGTCTAATTATGCGTTTAAATAAACGGTTTTATCTTCTATTTGTGCTTCGTTAAGTGCTTCTTTTCGTTCAATACATGTACCACAAACGCCACAATGTTGTTCATTTCCTTTATAACAGCTCCATGTTTCGGTATAATCTAAATGCAGTTTTTTGCCAATAGCTGCAATATCTCCTTTAGAAAGATGTGTAAGGAGCAGAAATTTCTATGTTTACAAATGTGCCCTCTATGGATGCTTGGTTCATTGCCTTAATAAATGAATCTCTACAGTCGGGATATATGGTGTGGTCTCCTCCGTGATTAGCAATTAAAACCTTTTTTAGATGATTACTTTCGGCTATACCTATGGCAATAGAAAGCATGATTCCGTTGCGAAAAGGCACAACGGTAGACTTCATATTGTCGCTTGCATAATGTCCTTCGGGAATGTTTTCGGCACCTTCGAGCAAAGAGCTTTTTGAAATATTGGTGCATAAAATCTAAGTCAATAGTAATGTGTTTTATGCCCAAACGCTCGCAATGTAGTTTTTGCAAAGGGTATTTCTTTTGCGTTATGATTACTGCCATAATTAAACGAAATGCCCATGGCTATTTCATCTTTCTTATCGTATAGAAGCGTAATAGAATCCATTCCACCGCTTACTATAATAATACTATCTTTCATTTTTTTCTATGTTTTATTTTTATCCAAAGAGAGTTCTTAAAAGCCTCTTCCACTTTCTTTACGGGGTGTAATTGAATGTTATATTTGCGCCAATCGAAGCCTTGTAAATTGTGTTTAGGCACTATCATGTGCGTAAATCCCAACTTTTCTGCCTCGGCTATTCTTTGTTCTATTCTACTAACAGAGCGCACTTCACCACTCAAACCCACTTCTCCTGCCATGCACCAGCCTGCTTCTATTGGCGTATCTACATTACTCGACAAAACAGCTGCTATCACACTTAAATCCATGGCAAGGTCGGTTACACGCAAACCGCCTGCTATATTTAAGAAAAACATCTTTCTGAATAAGTTTAAAACCCACACGTTTTTTTCGAGAACAGCGAGCAACATGTTTAGTCGGCGTTGTTCAAATCCTGTGGCAGAACGTTGTGGAGTTCCATACGCAGCAGTTGACACTAATGCTTGCGTTTCGAGAAGTAATGGGCGATTACCTTCTATCGAACTACTTATAGCTATGCCTGAAAGACCTTCATGTTCTTGAGATAATAAAAGCTCAGACGGATTATTTACCTGTCTTAAACCTGTGTGTCTCATTTCATAAATACCCAATTCAGACGTACTACCAAAGCGGTTTTTCATTGAACGAAGTATGCGATAAAGATGTTGTTGGTCGCCTTCAAACAATATAACTGTATCTACTATGTGTTCTAACACTTTGGGTCCAGCAAACGAACCTTCTTTATTTATGTGTCCAATAAGTATAACTGGCACATGAGTAGTTTTGGCATAATGAAGTAATTGCACAGCACATTCCTTCACTTGGCTAATACTTCCTGGGCTACTGTCTACTTCTTCGGTGGCAATGGTTTGTATCGAGTCTATAATAATAAGGTCTGGTGAGATGGTTTTTATATGCTCAAATATCTGTTCGAGCGATGTTTCGCACAATATCACCAAATTGTCTTTATCTTCAATATTAGCATTTTGTGCCACCGACAAGCGTTCTGCACGCATTTTTTTAGTTGGTAAGCACTTTCTTCTCCACTAACATATAGCACTTTTAACGCTTGCAATCCAAGAACCGTTTGCATTGTTAGCGTACTCTTACCTATGCCTGGTTCACCGCCTAAAAGGGTGATTGAGCCACGAACTAAACCGCCTCCTAACACTCTGTTTAGCTCCTCATCGTTCATATTGATGCGTGGTTGAGCTTCTCCCGAAATATCTTTTTAAGCGTAAAGGAATATTTTTCTTTCGATATAGAAGGGTGGGCATGATGACGCGACAGAGCTTTTGTAGCACTGGTAGATTTTGTTCCTGCTATTTTAATCTCTTGAAAAGTGTTCCATAAACCACAAGAGGGACATTTGCCAACCCATTTAGGTGAGTCCAGTCCACAGTTAGAACAAACATAAGCTATTTTATCTTTTGCCATAAAAATGCGTTGTTATTTTATGCAAAAAGTACGAATATTTTATTATATCATCACTTAATAAACACTTTTTCTACTCTAAAAAAATATCTATTTATTTAGCTTAAATAAAAAAATAAAGAATCCTGAAAAAAATGGTGTTAATATTCTCTTTTTACACCGATATTTTTTTGTAGATAAAAAAAGTGAATTCTAACAAAAAAATAGCTAAGCTTTTATAGTGTTTTTGTGGTTGTTTCTCTACTTTTTTTGAGCGAAAAAAATAAGCGGTGTGCTTTTAAAACATATAGGTTTTTGCATTTCTATAATAACCATTTTGTTTTTCAATAAAATAGTGTTTTAATGTGCAATAGCTTAGGGTTTAGTGTGTAAAAGACGATGTATTGCACCCTAAACTCTTGTTTTTTTACCACCTAAAAACATAAGCTATTGCGCGCTAAAAACACAAGCAATTGCAACATAAAGAATAAGGGGTGAAATGAAAAACGTTTGAAATTCAGTGAGTTATAAAAAAATAGACATTTTATGATGTTTAGATAGTGTTTAAAAAAATAAAGGTCTAATTTGTAACGAAGTAGGAATAAAAAAATAAAAAGGGGTAAGAAATAAGGTGTTTTCTTGCCACATTTCTACTCTCCATTTGCAAAAATGCAAAAAAACATTATCCCTACAAGCATCAATGTTTTTTTATCTTAGTATTGAAACACTGCACGAAAAACAAACGATTATTTCCTTATTTAGAAAATAATTTGTATTTTTTTGCAATAAGCGTAAACACTATAATAATAAGGTATATTTTATGAAAAACCTTCTCATTGTTTTTAACTCTTGTATCGGCTCTTTTTTTCGTGTAATACCAAAAGGCGACGCAGGCGATAGCAACAATAAAAAAAGCACAAAAAGTTAAAAAAACGACAGCATACAGAAAAAGTTTAAAAAAATAGCATTAACTCCCTCGTTAGAGGCTTTACCTTTATGGGTTGCAAAAGAAAAGAAACTTTTTGAAAAAAAGCAAAAACTCAATGTAACGCTTTACTCTTTTTACAGCCGATATGGATTGTGATACGGCATTTGTAGGCACAACAGCAGACGGAATGATAACCGATTTAATAAAAAAATTGCCTATTTAAAACAAAAAGGGTATAGCCATAACTCCTTTAACCTATACAGATGCTTATTGGCAGTTAATAGCCAATAAAAAAAGGCTCGTTTGCACAAAGTGGAGCAGTTTTCTGATAAAATGATAGCGTTAACAAAAACATTCGGCTCTGAGCTATTGCACCGATAAACTGTTTAAAAAAGTGGCTTTAAAATCGCCTTTCTTTCAAATAACGGTAAACGATGTGTTTATAAGAAGAGATATGTTGAAGAATAACGAAATGGATGCGGTGTGGTTAAAAGAACCTTTTTGCAACTGCTATGCGCCAACAAAAATCATGTGGTTATAGCAGATACACGAAAAAGAAAAACATAAGACTTGGAGCTATTGCTTTTAATTCAAAGAAAATAAAAAGTAGGCAAAAAGCAACAACAATTGCAAGTGTTTAGCAAGGTGTATAACGAGGCTTGCGACTCTATTAACAAGTGGGGTATTCGTCATTATGCTCATTTATTGGTAAAAAACATTCACTGTAATGCTCAAACTATAAATGCTTTACCACGTTTACGCTATTCAAAAATAACGCCAATTGCTATTGCCGACGACCAAGAAGCATTGCGGTATATAAAACAATAATAGGTTATACTATATTATATAATAAGGTATGATACAATCAGAGCATCTACAAAAAAATACAAAAACATTATTTTAAAAAGAACAAGATTTAGGACTTGCTATTGCAGAATTGCATTCTTTTTGTGAAACACACGACTTTGTTTCTATTGGCGAATCCTTAGAGGTGTTGGCTAACGAATATGCTTTAATGAAAGATTATATGCGACGTGGGTTTAAAGACCCTATGCGTAGCAATATGTATAATGCTTTGTTAGAACGAGCATATCAGCTTTTTGAGTAATGCAAAAACAGATGTTGTACGTTATAAAGATTCGCTTTACACGTTTTTAAAAGGTAATATAGGCGAAGGAATATTTACGCAAGAAGCCATTAAAAAGCAGTTGGAAAACTTTGTACAAGATGTGGCTCTGCTGTCGTTAGATGCTCCCGAAGTGCAAGAAACCAATCGTAAAGAATTGTATAAACTGCATTACGATTATCTTTCAAACTTGTTTAATGCCATTGTTTCGTCGTATCAATGGAGCAAAGAAACAAGCTCTTTCTTCACAGAATTGTTGTTATCGCCTACCATTGAACCTATGGATGCGCGTTTATTGGTAAGTGCTATTATGCTTTCCAATCTTCAATTCTTCGATTATAACAAGTTCTTATTGCTCTTAACATTGGTGAAAGAGGCGTCAGATGGCGAATTGCAACAACGTGCATTGGTGGGTGTTGCCTTTACAATGCCTACCGATGAGGCTTTTTATATCCGCAATTGAAAAAAATAAAATGCAAGAGGTGGTAACAAAAAGAGGGTGGCTAAGCAACTCATAGAACTACAAATTCAAGTGTTTTTATTGTACAAATGCAGATGCTGATACACAAGAAATTCAACAAAACATAATGCCTCATTTAGCTAATCAAAGTGGACTAAAAATAAGAGGAACAAACATTATTGAAATAGAAGATACGAATGATGACGACTTGAACGAGCTATCGAATACCGAAGAAAACATGGAGAAGGTAGAAGAAAGTATGCGTAAAATGATGGATATGCAACGAGCTGGTTCTGATATTTATTTTGGTGGTTTTGCCCAAATGAGCGTTTTTTTCTTTTTTTCTATCGCTTAATGAATTGGTTTTGCGATTTTAGCTTTGAGCATCCCGACCTTGCAAGTGTGGTAGAAAATATGCAAGATAATAAGTTTTTTTGAAAGGCTTATGAACGATGGTCCCTTTTGTGATTCTGATAAGTATTCGTTTGTTCTTTTCGTTGTCGCAAGTGTTTAATAGCTTGCCCGAAAACATGAAAGAAAATGATGAAAAAAAGGAGAGGGAATGGGACAGTTGATGACTACTGGAGACGAAAAACACTTTTGCCTTATAAACGCAGAATGTATCTTCAAAACTTGTATCGGTTCTTCCGTTTATTTACACATCGCACCTCTTTTTATAATCCATTTGTATATGTTGGAACCGAAAAAGATGCTTTCTTTTTCTGTTAATCCTTTGTTCGATAATACAGAGGTGAGTAGCAATAGGGAAGAGGTGGCTAAGTTTTTATTAAAGAAAAAAAGAATATACGTTGTTAGAGACAGGGTGGTGTCGTGTCACGAAAAAGGTGTATGTAGTGTCGACTTTTTATGTTGTATCTGGAAATTATTATCTTCGTGTTTTAAATTACGACAAAGCAATAGAGGCATTCTCAAAAGCGGTCTTAAAAGACTTTAATGATAAACGGGCGTTGGCTGGATTGGCACAGGCTAAACTGGGATTTATTATCGATAATAAATCAAAAAAATAAGTCGGTCTCTCTCTCTTCAATAGCGATGGACAGCGAAGAAGGTCTTTTAAACGAGGTGATAGCTATTTATGACCGTCTGTTAGAAATAGATGCTAACCATAAAAAGTTTTTACTGAATAAAGCAATTGCGCAGATATATGCAGGAAAAACAAAAGATGCAATGGCTGTGTTGTTTAAATTGTATTACGAATATAGCGAAGATGTGAATGTGAAAAGGGGCGTTGGCATGGGCTTATTTGTATGAAGGTAGACCTGACGAATCGGAGAAATTATACGATAATATTATAGAGTCGGGTTCTGTGTTGTTATCAGATTATCTTAATATGGCTTATGCTAAATGGTTTCAAAGCCAAGTGGTAGACGCTATTATGTTCTTTAAACGTTATATAGATAAGCAAAAGAATGATTCAATCGCTATGAAAAACATTATTAAAAGAGTGTTTTGAAAACGATAAAAAACTACTTCATCGATATAATATAACCGTGCAAGAACAATTTGTTTTAATAGACCTTGTGAGCGAAGAATAAGTTGATAAAAAAACAGTATCTATAAAAAATAAAGGCATTAACCATAGGGTCAATGCCTTTTTTTAGTTGTATATAAAGGAGGTTTATCCTAAATATTTCATCAAAATTTTTTTGCGTTACCGCTATCTCTTAGCTTAGCAATACTCTTCTCTCTGATTTGTCTTACACGCTCTCTTGTTAAAGCCTAATTGGTCTCCAATCTCTTCTAATCCCTTCTCATGGCAACCTATTCCAAAGCATTCTCTTATGATAGTAATCTCTCTATCCTTAAGAACTTTGCTTAAAACTGAATTTAATTCAAGTGCCATCGACTCGTGGTCAACCATTCTATCAGTACGTGTATCATCGCTGGAAGGCATTACATCGAGCATACAATTATCTTCTCCGTCTTGGAAAGGAGCATCTATACTAACGTGATGTCCATCAGCCATAAGGCTCTGACCTATCTTTTCTTCGTCAATATTGGTAGCCTGGAAAGCTCAGAAACAGAAGGATGTCGTTGATTTTTCTTGCTCAAACTTATTTATTTCGTGGTTTATTTTATTTAAAGAACCCACCTGATTTAACGGCAAACGTACAATACGACTTTGTTCTGCAATAGCTTGAAGAATACTTTGTCTTATCCACCACACTGCATAAGAGATGAATTTAAATCCTCGAGTCTCATCAAATTTCTGCGCCGCTTTAATCAATCCGATGTTACCTTCATCGATTAAGTCGGTAAGAGTTAAGCCTTGATGTTGATATTGCTTAGCAACAGAAACAACGAATCTTAGGTTTGCGGTTACAAGTTTATCCTTTGCACGCTCACCCTCTGGTCCACCTTTCTTTATTTTTTGTGCTAATTCAATCTCATCGTCAATCGAAATAAGTGGAGCACGTCCTATTTCCACCAAATATTTATCAAGTGCTTCACTGGAACGGTTGGTGATACTCTTCTGAATTTTTAGCTGTCTCATTCTAAATACCTTGGCCTTTTCTAAACTTAGAATTTATAAAAATATATTACTTGTACAATGTAATAAAAACCCTGCAAAGGTAGACTTTTTATTTTGATAAATAGGTGTTTAGACTGTTAACGTAAACGTTATTTATATGTTTTGCTACTAAATTATATCTTTTTAATATATATATAAGGTATAAAAAAATGATGTTTTACGATAAAAATGAGGGTAAACACTTCTATAAAAGGAAACGAGATGATTAAAAAAAGGAGTATTTTTGAAGGCTATTTTTGGCAATCCTTATTCTGTTAATAATAGAATTTAAAGAGCGAGTTGAGGCTTTCTTTGGGGCTATAATCTTTGAATATAAAAATTAAATAATCTGATGAATGTATTTTTTTAGAAACGTTTGTGAGTTGTATTTTTCTATTACTTTTTACTTTATGGGCAATAAAATAAAGGTAGACTTATTATTCTCTTTTAAAGAAGCAACTAACGCCACTTGCTTAAATTGCTATCCTTATCGCTTTTTTTATTGCTATAAATAAAGGTGTATGAATAAAGAATAAATCTTTAACCTTTTTAAAACAAACGCCTAAATATCATTGAACTATCCTCTTTAAACGGGTGGTATTTTTGTTTATAAGAGTTAAAAATAAATGAATAAACTTTGAGAAACAAATTGTTCAAACCTAATTTTTTTCAAAAGAAAGCTAAATATCTTATAAATAAGCAACTTTTTAAAACTTGAATTTTATATTTAAATCATTGAATATAAATGTATTAAACGATTTTGTTTGTAATATTTTTTTACGTTTGTTTATTTAAACTTAAATTTACTTTTTATAAACATTTTAGCGTAAATAAACCGTTAATTTTATCTGTATTTCAAAAAAATATAGGGGGTAAATCTATTATTTTTGTAAAAACTCAATAAAACATTGTTCGGTTAAAAGAAAAAGTTTTACCTTTGCAGTGTTATCCTGAAAACAATCTTTTTACCTTAAGAGAAAAACTAATACCTATTGAAGATTTGGAGCGGTTACCTGTGAAGGTCATCGCTTTTTTAGTGTTTAATTTTATATTATTTAGCGATTAAGGTAAAAAACTTTGTTGTTTTTTTCTTTTTTTCTCCACGTTTTTTTGTCGTTTTCTTTGGCACGCAATTTGTTATTGGTAAAATTGCGTTTAAGGCGTATTATATGCTTTTTACGACGTATTTTATAGAAAAATTTAAACAAAAACATATAGTATTATGCAAAAAGGAAACATTGGGGTTACAACAGAGAACATATTCCCCGTTATTAAAAAGTTTCTCTATTCAGACCACGACATCTTCTTAAGAGAGTTAGTATCTAATGCAGTAGACGCTACACAAAAGCTTAAAACGTTAAAAGAAAAGGGAGATTATGCCGGAGAGCTTGGTGAATTGCAAGTGAGTGTTAAGTTGGATACCGATAAAGGAACGCTAACTATTAGTGATAATGGTATTGGTATGACCGAAGAAGAGATAGATAAATACATCAATCAGATTGCTTTTTCGGGTGTAACAGACTTCTTAGATAAGTATAAAGACAATGCCAATGCTATTATCGGACACTTTGGTTTGGGCTTTTTATAGCTCGTTTATGGTAAGTAAAAAGGTTGAAATTGTAACCAAGAGCTATAAAGAAGGAGCAAAAAGCAGTTAAGTGGAGTTGTGATGGAAGCCCCGCTTACGAGATTGAAGACACTGAAAAAAAGAAAAATCGTGGTTCAGACATTATATTATATATAGACGATGAATCAAAAAGAATTTCTTGAGACTTCAAAGATAGAGAGCTTGTTAAATAAATATTGCAAGTTTATGCCTGTGCCTGTAATCTTTGGTAAGAAAAAACAGAGTGGAAAGAGGGTAAACAAGTAGAAACAAGTGAGGATAATGTTATAAACAGCATTGAACCATTGTGGACAAAGGCTCCTTCGACGCTTGCAGACGAAGATTATAAGACCTTTTATCGCACTCTTTATCCCATGCAAGATGAACCTTTGTTTTGGATTCATCTAAATGTAGACTATCCATTTAACCTCACTGGTATTCTATATTTCCCACTTATTAAGAACAATATAGAGTTGCAAAAAAACAAAATCCAACTTTATTGCAATCAAGTATTTGTTACCGACCAAGTTGATGGCATTGTTCCTGAATTCTTAACATTGCTACATGGTGTTATCGACAGTCCTGATATTCCTCTTAATGTAAGCAGAAGTTATTTACAAAGCGATGCAAATGTAAAGAAAAATATCTACTTACATCACAAAAGAAAGTGGCAGACCGTTTGACGTCAATCTTTAAAGATGACCGTAAAAAAACTACGAAGAAAAAAATGGAACGACATGAAAAATCTTTATCGAATATGGAATGCTTTCTCAAGAAGATTTCTACGAAAAAGCGAAAGATTTTGCGTTGTTTACTGACACTGAAGGTAAAAACTTTACATATGAAGAATACAAGACACTTATAAAAGATAATCAAACCGATAAAGATGGTCAGACTATCTATTTATATGCTATCGATAAAGATGAGCAATACACTTACATAGAAGCTGCGAAAAGAAAAGGGGTATAGTGTTTTATTATTCGATGGTCAGTTAGATGTTCCGATGATAAACCTATTGGAACAAAAAGTTAGAAAAAGAGTCGTTTTACTCGTGTAGATGCAGACATTGCCAACAAGCTTATTGCAAAAGAAGATGCAAAAAGAATCTAACATAAAAGGCGATGAAAAAGACGCACTAACACTAGGGTCTTTCATTCTCAGATGCCAACATTAAATAATGTAGAGTTTATGGTTGATGTGCAAGCATTAGGGTGAAAATGCGTCTCCCGTACTCATCACTCAAAAACGAATTTATGCGTCGTATGAAAGAAATGGGTAAGTTCCAAGCAGGCATGAGCTTCTATTCTCAAATGCCAGATAGCTACACTCTTGTGCTTAACACCGACCATGAATTGGTTAAAAACATTCTTTCGAACACTCAAAAAGGCTACCGACGAAGAGTTGAAACCTGTGTTAAGCGAAATGAAAGGTTTAGATGCTCGATTGGCAGCACTACGTCAACAGCAATCAAACAAAAAGCCTGAAGAGATTACACAAGAAGAGAAAAGATAGCGTAAAAACAAACAGAAGAGGCTATAAACAACGAACGCACTAAGCGAAACAACATTCTTTCTGCTTATGCTAAAACAAACGATGTTATTCATCAGTTAATAGATTTAGCATTATTGCAAAAACGGAATGTTGAAAGGAGCTGCGTTAAATGCGTTCTTAAAAGCGTTCAATTAGTCTTATTAAGTAATTAGAATAAAGTTATATACTTTTTACATGTAAAGGTGGAAAAATGCTTTTTATGAGTTTTTCATAAAAAGTGTTTTTCCATCTTTTTGATGATGTGTTTTTAATTTATTATTGTGGCTTACTAATAAATAAAGAACAATTGTTTTGTGTTTTTTTATCTGGTGAAAAATAATAAATAATATCCATGTAAATGAACAATATTGCATGTATAACAGAGTTATAAAAGCTACTGAAATATGTCGTAAATAAATAACTTACTACTTATTATAAACTTACAATTATTCATTGAAACGTTATTTGATTATCTGCTTTTATTTAGGTGCATATATTCAATAAATATTTACTTTTCTTGCATAAAACAATAAAAAAGTGAAGTCTATTTTTGTTGAATAAAACTTGTGTTTTAGAGAAAAATAGCTAAGGTTTTACGTGTTTTTAAGCGACTAATAAATAGCATTTTTTTAGTCGTGAAAAAAATAACCGTTTATGCTTAAACATATAGGTTTTGCTTTTTCTAAAACAAAGGAAATGAAAAAAACAAAAAAATGGTGTTTATACGTGCAAAAGCTTAGAGTTTACCGTGCAATAGCTTATGTATTGGCTACTAAAAAGCTTATCTTTTATGGGTCAATAGCTTATCTATTGCGTGTAAAACTCTAAGCTTTTTGCACATTTTAGACTCAATTTTATGGAAATAAGAGCTTTTTTTATAAAAAAACTTTATCTCATAGAGGTTATACAAAGAAATGTTCTTTTTTTCTTTTTTTCAAATAGCACCAAAAAAATAAGCGTTTATTTTTATTCGGTATTGCATAAAAATATGCAATTTTTGGGTAGAGAATAAGATGCCTACTTACCCATATACCTATAAATAAATATTACATTTTTGCTATTATAAATTAAATATAAATAGTAAATAACGGCTCTCTTTACACTCATCATTTTTATATCTATTATTCGTTATTAAGTATGAAATAAAAATAAGATGTATAAAAAAACATGAAACAATAGCTATAAATGCTTTATAACTAATTGGTTAATATATAATTCGTAGCTTGGTTGTTACGTCTTTATATACACTTTGTTGGGGGTATTCTACACTACTTTATTTTAGTTAAAGAGTGCCACTAACACTTATTGTTTTGCCTTTTTCAATTGCATTTTATTTTTAAAACTTGTGTTCTTGCTCATCAAAGTAAGAATAATAAAAACGAAAAACAACAACTCATAAAACATAGATAATACAAATGTTTTTTTGTGTTATCATTTCGTTTTTTTATTGTGTCAGAGGTACTGTAAGTGTTGTTTTTTTATTAACTTTGCATATTTATAAAATAAAAACGAACATTTATAATGTTAGGTTGAAAAAGTAAATACTGCGTATATTGGTGTATATAAAGAACGTAATTTGTTTGTAAGGGTGTGTTATTAAAAAAACAATAATTGTTTTCGTTAAAATGTAAACAAGGCGCAAACATATCGCAATAACGCCCAATAGTGTTGTAGAAACAAAACGAAAGAATATTTAAAATAGTTATATTTTAAGAATTAGAAACAAAAAGAATAATATGATAGAAAAGCAATTTTTAAGACGTGAAAAGTGCATTATGGATAACCAATAAAATGATTTTTTTATATGCTTTCATGTTATTTTTTTAGTTTATGGTTGTAGCAATGAAATTACAGAAAAAAGGTGTTTCAGTAAACGAACCACTAACAACCATTCGGTTACACATAGATGAGGCTGTTGGAACCATTAAACAAGATAAAAAGAAACCAGCTTCTTCGCAATCTTTAACCTTTAATTTTGAAGGCGAAAATGTGTTTCCTAAACTCCATTTAAAAACAAGGAGACGAGACGCCATCTTATTGTTTTATTAAGAATGAAAAATAAAAGCAATACCTCTTGTTATGACGAGGGTTAAATGGATAGCAGAAGGCGATAATCTTGTATGTCATGGTATAACAGCAGATATAAAAATATCCTTCAAACCAAAAAAAGTGGGTGCTTGGAAGGTGTGTTTTTACTTGGGGCATGGTGATTATAACGAGAAAAACAAAGTTGCTAACTTTAGAGGCTGAAAAAAAGCAATACGTGCTATAAATAAAGGAGAAGAACAACAATGGGAACTACCTTTATTTATCTAATTGGGCTACTTTAGAGATTGGAAAAAGATAACAAAATGCGAGTTACTCAGGTAGCATTTCGCCCTCAAGGTTCTTTTTATTCGTACACAAATAACAAATCAAACCAACCAAACTATTTCGGTAAAAATCTCTACGTTTACATGCAACAGATGCTTCCATGTCTGCTGCACCCTTTGTTTGGAAAGGTTCATGGAATGTAGGTGGTAATGAAAACGAAGGGGTTAATGCGCTCTTATCTACAAATGTAGAAGATGATTTTATATGCACTTTTCCGAAAAACTATTGAGCTAAAGCCTAACGAAAAATCGGGTTGGTATGGCTTTTGGGTGATGCCTATAGGTAAAAAATAAAAGGCTATTCTACCGATATATATGCTGTTACTGATGCTGAAACAGATAAGCAAAAATTGCCTTGGTGGGTGTATAATACACCGATAGATGGTAAAAAGTAATTCGCAAGGACCTACTGCAGGAAAAAAAGTTATACATTTTCTTTTTCGACTACGCAAGTTGATAGATACTGGTCTTAACAACTGGATGCAAGACCTCGAAGGCAATCGTGTTGTGGCAAAAAAATGTCTATTCCCGGTACACACGACACTGCTGCAAATACTGGAAATGCATGGGTTAAAACACAAGACTTGGATATTAAAACGCAACTTGAAAAGGGTATTCGTTTCTTTGATATACGCTTAGTACACGATAATGGAACGCTTAAACTTTGCCATAGTTCTTATGTTTTTAATACTACTTTTTGTGAAAGATGTGTTACAAACTACTGTTAATTTCTTTGAAAGAGCATCCTTCTGAAACGGTAATTATGACGGTAAAACGTGATCATGATTATGATAAGGATAGGGGACTTAAGTATTATACGGCTTTAACAAAGGCTCTTAATGACGATAAATCAATATCTTCTTACATGGTAGAAGACTTTCAACCCGACTTTAAGATGAAAGATTTGCGTGGAAAAAATGCTTATAATTAGTCGAGAAGGTTGGTATCCAACAAAGTCTGGTAGGGTAAATAGCTGGCCAGATAATCAAAGTTTCTCTTCTAATATTATCTCTAATAATGATAAACAAGCCACACTTACTGTTGAAGACCATTATAAAGCGCACGCAGGAGATAAAGAAAATTACGTTAAACAAAAATATTCTTAAAAGCAGATGCAGCTTTCTCTCAAAACAATGAAAGCCCCGAATGGTTCATCACTTTTTCGTCTTATACAGGACCTTGGGGTATCAGTTGGCCTTCTACAACTACTGGATATATAGACCCTAAAATAAAAAGATTTCTTAGAAGGTAGTAACAAATTAAAGTCGTCTGGTGTGTTATTGTTTAATTTTGCAGGCTGGTATGACAATGGATTAACAAAAGCTGTTATTAAGCTAAACAAGGGTGTAGACTTACAAAACACGCTAACACACGTTTATTTTTTTAATACATATAAAAAGCTCCTTCAATACAGATATAAGTAGATGAAGGAGCTTTTTTGAAAATGTAGTGTAAAGAGACTAAATATAAAAAAATGAGAAGGGGAAAAAGGTATATAAGTGTGTAACATTTTACGCTATTTTGTTTATTCTTCATCATAAAAATAGGTGTTTTCGTGCTATTTATGGCTTTTTACATGATAAATACCAATAATTTATTGTAAATTTGTAGCCTATATATAAAAATAGGTATTAACAAATTCTATTCATTATATTCTAATCAAGTATAAATTAAATAGAAACTTAATTATTTCTGCCAATATAATAAAACATAGTATTATGTATACAACTAATATGAAACACTTTGTAAAAAAAGCAATAAACGTGTCGCGTAGGTCTTATTGCTTATTCAGTAGTATGTCTATTATGTCTTTAATGGTTGCAACGTCTTTCTTTAGTGCGTGTTCCGATAAAGATGTCATTGTTAATAATGAGCTAAATACTCAAAATAACGGTGGAGGATTGCTTAATGGAAATCATAATGGACCGGGAAAAGATATCACGTCTGTTGTTTCTATTACGGGTGATGCAGACCTTACTCGTACGCCTATTACGGCAATAGACGAAAACGGTAATCCAACCAGAACTGTTACACTTGACAATAATTTCTTACCTATACAAGAGGGTTCAGACTTAACTGCAAGAGTATTCTTTGTAAAGTATGATAAAAGTTTAATAGGTTCTGACGGCATTTTAGACCCTGATAAATGTAAATTAGCTGTTGCAGAGGTTAAATGGAATACGATTACTAAAGGGACAGGTTCACTTCAGCTCGATGCAAAACTACAAAATGTTACCTTACATTGGGTGAATGAAAGAGATAAACCAGTAAATATTAACCCCGGAGAAGATTGGCGTGTTGCTGGAATTATTGGTGGAGCATACAATCCTTCTTTTGATCCTGAAAAAATAGTAATGGTTCCTATAAATTGTATTACACTTATGTATCTTTTTAGTCCCAATAATGAAGAAATAATTAAGAAACATAACACCATAGATAAAGCTGGACGCATTCAAGTGGCAGTTCCTTTTGCTACAAAAATGGGAAAAAGTTAAGAATTTTGGGACGTAACAAAATAGCTTTTAAGATACTTCAATTTTAAATTCTTAGGAACACTGTTTCGCGTTAAAGTGCATAGAAATACTACTCTTGTAGGTGCTAATGCTCATTGTTATCGCTTTGTTAGTTCGCAAATGTCTGCAAGTGGTGGTTTTGCTCTAGGTAATAAAAATCGCGAATGGATATAATAATACTGGTATTAACTTTGATGCACCTTCTCTTGCATCTACATGGTTCTGGGATAATACAGAAGATGAAACGAAATTCTTTTGGCTAAATCAAACCGAAAAAGCTACGGGTAATAATGACCGTAGTTACGAGTTTCATTATATATATGATTCGAGCAAATTACGTGGTAAAAAAAGCAGGATGCGTATGATGAATTTTTATGTTTGGGGTATGCCTTACACCCAGACTCAAGAAAAAAATGCAAGACTTGATAACATGACTTGTATAACTCTTGAGAAAGGAGGAGCAATGCTTGGAAAGAAACATAAAGCAAAGAATGGTACCGTATACTATGCTGATGAGTGGTGTTATGGAGATGGTGGAACTAATGAATGGGAAGCCTTTTTAACATGAGAGCACAAGCGGGTAAAGCTTTTGATGTTGAACTTAAAGTGATGTATCCTGAATTTTCTGCCAAAGAAAAACAATAAACCTAAATATCCATGGCCTAATCAGCTTGAACGTTTTGCTAAGACTAATAGCCGAACGGATTATGTAGGCTTTTCTGATAGAGTGTATTTTAATAGTACAGATAGGAACTGGGGAAAAGTGAATGGACACACTATCAGTCCAGTGGAACTTAAGCGTAAAGAGCTAAGTGGAAAACAAGTAGTTTCTGATAACTATATGATTCCGTCAGGTGAGCAATGGGAAATAGTCTTCCCTAACGTTGTTTTAGGAAATGATTTCTATACACAAAACAAAGATTTCGGCTATACTGGTAGTGATGTTATGGTTTTTGAGCGTAAAAGCTTATGAGGAAATACTCTCTTTAGAAGATGATTCTGCTTATCCGATAGATGAAAGACAGAGAAGAACAACGTGCAAATGATATGAAAGATCGCAATAGATTTTGGAGTTATTACTTCCCCAATAAGTCTATACGTGAAATGTATGCAATTCGTCTTGATGCGCACAGAGATGGAAATCTTTATGGCCGTCGTTATCGTTGTGCTTACCGTTATAGATTTATTAACATGGGTGATTTTGGTTATAGAGGTAATGACGATGGACGAGTAGCAACATTTGATGATTTAAAAGGAGAAGGCGGAAAGCCAACCTGCACGACGTATGGTGGTTCAAAGTCGTTGGATTGGTAATGCTTATATACCACTTGATTCTTTACAAAGTGAAACATGGTGGGGGAAAAAGCAAGTATAGAAGAAGGCGATTTTAAAAAAATGTAGACTGTTATAGAATCTTCCCTTGTATTGGTTATAACGTAGCAAGAAGACGCAAAATGGTATATGGTCTTTATTTATCTCGTACCTTCCGTAAAATAACTGGCTATGGAAACTTTTTATGATCCAAGTGGAACTGTATTTGCTGATAGATATGTTCGTCGCTTCTGTAATGATGATTTTGGTAGAAGTTTTGACCAAGCTGCTATTTATAGGCAAATTCCTATTATGGCAATTATTAAGCAAGATTATCCAGAAAGAGGTCAGGATTCTCCTAAGATTAAAAATGTTCCCGATTATAATAGATATATAGTAAGGCGTTGGGATACTGATAATAGTTGGCGAAACAATGACGCTGCATTTAGTAAAGACAAATTTAAAGTAGCCCGTAGACGATAGATTAAAAAGAAATAAATCTAAGTTTTATAAGATAAGACTAAAGCCGTAGTACACAATAGCTGTTGTATTACGGCTTTTTCTTTTATAGAAGAGGAGTTATCCCAAAAAGAACTTATAGTTTTTAATAGGGGCGAAATAAACCCATCTATCTCTTGTTTTACTTTTTGCATTTTATGGAGCTTTCATCTTCTTCTTATATTTAATAATGTAAAAGAATAAATGTTTGTTTTTGTTATTTAGTATATTATTCTTAAATTTGTTACAAACTATTACCTAAGTAAGAAATATGAAACGAACGATTATTGTACAATTATTTATTTTAGCATTGTTGCCATTTTTGTGCTTGTAAGGCTGACACTTACATTAAATATACAGCTGTACATGATTATAACACTTTAAAGAATGGTGATGTAGTGATTATTGTAAACGATACTCACACTAAAGGCAATGGCACAATATACCTACAATAAAGGACGAAAAATCGTGCTGCCGTTGAGGTGTTCCCTACACAAGATGATGTTATTTTTGATATCTCCTGATAGTTTAGTGTCTGAACTTTCACTTGGAGAAATCAATGGTGATTATTGGACTTTGAAAGATGCTAAGGGATATATTACGTCACCTGACCCTGATAAAAAAATGAACTGACAGCTGAGACAAAGGTGTTTAAAGAAAGGAAGAAGACATCTCTTGTACAAATAATGAAGGATAAAGATGGAACTCATTGTAATATTATTTTTAAAGGAAACAAAAGATGTATTGATTTATTTGCTGATACTTATTTTTTTCTTGTTATGACACTAATAGAAATTTTTATAGTGTACAATTATTTTTTTAAGAGATAAAGAAGTAGGAAGCTGTGAGAATAGGGGAAGAAGGATATGCGACGCTATATTATGAAACAAAAATCTCATTTAGTGCCTCAGTCGTTAACTGCTTATAATGTTTATTTACATAATAATAAAATGATAAAAGGGCGTACTTATGTGTCAGGACAACCTATACCGAAAAGGTGGAGCGGTAATTCTTCAAGGACCATCTCACCTCTATGAACTTACTCCCGACACCAATTCACTTCCTATTGACACTAATAATAAATTAAAAAGGAAAGGAACAACAGCTTACAATAGAGTCGCAAAAATCATTATTTTATAAGTTATCTTTAAATGAAAAAGAATGAATTAAATAGTGTAGGATTCTATTGGGATTCTCCTAATGGTCATTCTATTACGACAAAAGCGCATAGAGCCTATTTGGAAGTACCTGCCAACTTAGGCTTGTCACAAAGTTATTTATTAAATTCACTGCCCACTTCTATTTCTCAATCTATTATAGCAAAACAGAAAAAATCTCATATTTATGAACTTAATGGGGTAGAAGTGGTTAATCCTCATCATGGCATTTATATAATAGATGGTAAAAAAAGTAATGATAAAATAGGCAAATGTAGTTTTATATACACTAATCTTTTTTTAAGGGGTAGAGCCTTGTTTTATAATAAAAACTATCTTTCTATAACAGTAAAACATTACGTTATAAAAAGATAGTTTGTTGTTTTGCTCTTAAAAACTACTTTGTGTACTTCTTTAGAAATTCTTATCGTCAAGCATTTCAAAGCCACAATAAGGAACAAGCACTTGAGGTACTCGTATTCCTTCTGGTGTTTGGTTGTTTTCCATAATAGCTGCTACAATGCGAGGAAGAGCAAGTGCAGAGCCATTTAGTGTATGACAGAGTTCTATTTTTCTTATCTTCTGTGTGTCTGTAACGACATTTTAAGCGGTTAGCTTGATAACTTTCAAAGTTAGAAACAGATGAAACTTCTAACCATCTTTGTTGTGCTGCACTCCAAACTTCAAAGTCAAAGCATAGTGCTGCTGTGAAACTGATGTCTCCACCACATAATTTTAAGATGCGATAGGGAAGTTCTAACTTCTTACATATATTCTCTACATGATTCAACATCTCTTTTAATGAATCATAAGAGTGTTCAGGTTTGTCTATACGAACAATCTCCACTTTGTCAAACTGATGTAGTCTGTTTAATCCACGTACATCTTTTTCCGTAAGAACCAGCCTCTCTTCTGAAGCAAAGCAGAATAAGCACAACGCTTAATGGGAAGGTCTTTTTCATCGAGAATAACGTCTCTAAATATATTTGTTACAGGTACTTCAGCAGTAGGAATGAGGTATAAATTGTCTAATTGAGCATGATACATCTGTCCTTCTTTATCGGGTAATTGTCCTGTTCCATAACCTGATGCCTGATTAACAACATAAGGTGGTTGTACTTCTAAGTAGCCATTCTTTCTTGCTTCTTCGAGAAAAGAAAGCTCAAGTGCTCGCTGTAAACGTGCCATTTTTCCTATATAGAAAGGAAAACCCGCACCTGTTACTTTAGTACCAAGGTCGAAATCAATCAAATTATATTTCTTAGCAAGGTCCCAATGACAAAGTGCATCTTCAGGAAGAACAGGCTTTGTGCCTCCTTCTGCTACAACAACATTGTCTTCAGCAGTAGCTCCTTCGGGTACTTCGCTACTTGGAATGTTAGGAATAGTGCAAAGAAGTTCTGTTAATTCTTGCTCTGCATTATCCATTTCAGTTTGTAAAAAGCTTATCATTAGCTTTTTAATTCAGCCACCTTTTGTTTAGTTGTTTCAGCTTCTTCTTTCTTGCCTTCTTTCATTAAAAGCGCCTATTTGTTTTGATAGAAGGTTAGATTCTTGTTTGTTCTTATCGAGTTTTTTTGTTGCGCTTCTTTACGTTTTTATCTATCAATAAAACATTTTCAATGGCTCTTTAGCCCCTTTAAAATGCTTTTTCCAAGCCTTTTATTACTCGCTCGGTTTCCTCATTGATGAGTTTTAGTGTAAGCATAGTTTTCTTTTGTTTGTTATTTGGTTTATTATTTTACGCAAATTTACGAAAAATATCTTTGTACTAACAAAAATATATACTGCATTTACGCTAATAAACATCGTATTATTTTGGTTTATTTTCTGTTTTTTTGAGTCTGGTTTTATTCAATCATTAGGCGTTAAATACTTTTGTAGTTGAGAAAAAAGAAACGAGAGAATAGGGCATATTTGATAAAAATGGTAAGATGATAGGTTATAAATGCAATAAATCTCGAATGTAGTTATACATCCGAGATTTATTGTTGTTTGTTTGGAATAAGTTTTAACTTTATAATTTAAGCTTCTACTTCTGTGTTAGGAATAACTGAAACGAGCTCTTGTTTTTACGACCTTTACGGAAGTTTACAATACCATCTGTAAGTGCAAACAATGTGTCGTCTTTACCAATACCTACGTTTTCACCTGGGTTATGCTTTTGTTCCTCGTTGGCGAACAATAATGTTTCCAGCGATAACTTTTTGACCTCCCCAAATCTTAACTCCTAATCTTTGTGAAGCTGATTCACGTCCGTTCTTAGAACTACCAACACCTTTTTTATGTGCCATTCTTAAATCCTCCTCTTTTTAAGCGATTACTTGTTTAACTAATACTTGAGTGAATTGTGCACGATGACCATTCTTTTTACGATAGTCTTTGCGACGTTTCATCTTGAAAAACGATAACTTTGTCACCTTTTACAAGAGGATTCACTACCTCTAAAACAACTTTTGCTCCACTCACAGTGGGAGTTCCTACTGTTACATTGCCGTCTTTTTCTACGAGCAATACTTTGTCAAATTCAAGAGTTGCACCTTCTGTTGCATTTTGAATGTGATGCACATAAAGCTTGTTTCCTTCTTCAACTTTGAATTGTTGACCTTTAATCTCTACGATTGCGTACATTATTTATAATAATAAATATTATTTCCGATAGGCGGACAACTCTCTTTGTTATCACTTATTCGAGCCTAAAACGGACTAAATCGGCGCAAAGATACTAAAAATAAACTTATCTTTTTCTATCTTTTTTTATATTCATCTGTTGTGTTTTATAACATATTAACAAAAAGATAACCTCTTATGCTTTTTGATACAATAGTTTTACTATCTTTTGATAGAACTGCAATTTATTGTTTGTTTTAGAAGATATTGTTTTTAGAGAATGTAATAAATGTATAAACAAATAGAGGCTTGGAGTTAATCCTGAATAACAAGACTTTAAGAAAAAGAGGGAATATGTTCTGGATTGGTGAAGATAAGGATAAAATAAAAATCCGTTACACTTAATAGCATAACGGATTTGTCTCTCAATTGTTCGTATTAGTTACTTTTGATTCACTAATTACTTAACTGCTGCTGTATCAGCTGCTGCTGTGTCAGCTGCTGCTGTATCAACTGCTGTTGTGTCAACTGTTGTTGTGTCAGCTGTAGCTGCTTTTTCAGTTTTGTTACCACAAGAAGCTAAAGAGATAGCTGCAACAGCTACGAACATTAAAACTAATTTTTTTCATTTTCTTTTCTTTTTAAAAATTACTGTAAAAACAATCATTTGTTTATTAAAACGATGCAAAGGTAAGACTTTTTATATGCTATCATGTTTTTATATGTTTTTACTGTTTTCTGTAACTATTTTGTAAATCGTTGATTATCAGTAATTTGAAAATGGTGAATAAATGTTAAAAGTTTTAATCTCTCGTTAAATAGTTCTTAGAAAAGCGTAAAAAGCTGTGCTAAAACACTTAAAATGTAAACTAAATGTGTAACTTTTGCATCTCTTTATATATATACTATACATTATTATATAATAGCGCAGACGTTTGAAATGGATTGCTGCATAACTAATATACGATAACGAACAATGATAGATACATCTGCCTTTCAAGGCAAAACAGCGGCTTATTACACCTTAGGTTGTAAGTTAAACTTTTCTGAGACCTCTACTTTTGGTAAAATGTTACAAGATATGGGCGTTCGAACGGTAGAACGTGGCGAGCGTGCAGACATTTGTTTAATAAACACTTGTTCAGTAACAGAAGTGGCAGACCATAAATGTAGGCAAGCCATTAACCGAATGGTGAGAGAAAATCCAGGTTCTTTTGTAATTGTAACGGGTTGTTATGCACAGCTCGAGTCAGAAAAGATTAGTAAGATGGAAGGGGTAGATTTAGTTTTGGGAAGTAATGAAAAAGCTCATCTTATTCAGTACCTTTTCTGATGCATGGAGCAATGGTGAAGGCAAGAAAGACCATCTTAACAGATTTCATTCAGTAAAGACAAAAAGACATAAAGAGCTTTTGCTCATTCTTGTTCTCGTGGTAATAGAACTCGTTATTTCTTAAAAAGTACAAGACGGTTGCAGTTACTTTTTGCACTTATTGTACAATACCTTTTGCGCGAGGGTTTTCTCGAAATCCTACAATAGCTCTGTTAGTGGCTCAAGCAGAACAAGCAGCAAGCGAAGGGGAAAGAAATTGTATTAACAGGAGTGAACATTGGAGATTTTTGGTGTTAGTACAAATGAAACCTTTTTCGACCTTATAAAAGGCTTTTAGATGCAGTAGAAGGAATTAAAAAGATTTCGCATATCGAGTCTTGAGCCCAATCTTCTTAAAGACAGAATTATAGAATATTGTGCCAATAGTAGAGCTTTTATGCCTCATTTTCATTTGCCTTTACAGAGTGGTTCTAATGAGGTTTTGAAGTTTATGAAGCGAAAATATAATCGCGAACTCTTTGCCGATAAAGTGAAACGCATTAAGACACTTATTCCTAATGCCTTTATTGGTGTAGATGTGATGATGGTAGGTTGTAGAGGTGAAGAACCACAATATTTTGAAGATTGTTACAACTTTTTGAACGAATTAGATATAACCCAATTACACGTATTTCCTTATAGTGAGCGTCCGGGAACAGCAGCTCTTTCTATTCCTTATGTAGTAAACGATAAAGATAAAAAGCTCCGTTCTCGTCGTTTATTAGAGTTGTCAGATGCTAAGACGCAAGCTTTTTACGCAAAACACATAGGACAACAAGCTCAAGTGTTATTTGAAAAGAACATTCGTGGCAAAGCTATGCACGGCTTTTACGGATAACTATATTCGTGTAGAATTGTCTCGCACATTTATCAAAAATCAGAGTTTGATAATCAAATAATGACAGTAAAAATTAGGCGATTTTAATCACGATAAAACAGCTTTTACGTGTAGAATTGATAGACTAAAAGATAAACCATGAAAGTTGCAGTTGTTATTTTAAACTGGAATGGGAGTAACATGTTGCGCCGTTTTTCTTCCCACAGTAATGCGTTATTCCTCGCAACAAGCCACTGTGATTGTGGCAGATAATGCTTTCTACCGATAATTCATTAGAAGTTCTTGAGAAAGAGTTTTCTAATTGTAGCACCATTGTTTTGTCTAAAAACTATGGTTTTGCAGGAGGATATAATAAAAGCATTAGCGCAAGTAAAAGCCGATTATTATGTATTATTAAATAGCGATGTAGAGGTAACAGAAGGGTGGTTAACACCTTTAATTAGCTTTATGGAGACGCATTTAGAGGTTGCTGCTTGCCAACCTAAGCTACTTTCAGAACAAGATAAAATATCTTTTTGAGTATGCAGGAGGTAGCGGTGGATTTATAGATAAGTATGGTTATCCTTTTTGTAGAGGACGTATTTTTTTGACACGATAGAGGTAGATAAGGGACAATACGATAAGCCTATGTCTGTTTTTGGGCTACCGGAGCCTGTTTAATGGTAAGGTCTTCCGATTATTGGGCTGTAAATGGATTAGATAACTCTTTCTTTGCTCACAATGAAGAGATAGATTTTTGTTGGCGTTTGCAACTCTTAGGAAAGAAAAATTTATTGTTTGCCAAGCAGTGTTGTGTATCATGTTGGTGGTGGAACATTGCCTAAAAGCAACCCCATGAAAACGTTTTTAAATTTTAGAAACAACCTTGCAATGCTTTATAAGAACCTCCCCAGAGCAGAGTTGCATAAGGTTTTGCGCGTAAGATGTTTCTTGGATTATGTAGCAGCACTTCAGTTTTTTTAATACAAAAACGCAGTTGGAAAAACTTTGTTGCAGTGTTAAAAGCACGAAGAGAGTTTAAAAAGAGAATACCAAAACTTAAAAACAACGACAGCGTTTACACTCGCAAAGCACACAAGAGCCTAAAACAGAGCGTAGAATGTATTCTATTTTATGGCAATATTACATAAAAAAGCGTAAACAATTCTCATCTATAGAACCCTTACATTAAAAACTCTTTTATTTAGAAATAAGCTCCAAATACAGTTAAATGGAAACAAATACACAGTTAAAATATCGTTTAGATATAGATGGTTTGCGTGCCATAGCAGTTTTATCTGTAATTTTTATCACTTAAAAGAAACATGGATACCTAATGGATTTTTAGGTGTCGACATCTTTTTGTTATCTCTGGTTATCTTATTGGTGGAATATTGTATAGAGAGAAGTTGAATAACACTTTTAGTTATCAGCAATTTTATATTCGAAGAATGCGCCGAATTCTTCCAGCTTTTTTTGCTGTTATTTTGATAACCCTTATTGCCAATATTCTATTTGTTGTTCCAGATAGCGACGAATTTAATATTTTGCGTCGCTCAGCTTTATGGAGTGTGGCATTTTTCGGGTAATATTTTTGATGCTTTGAATATTGATTATTTTGCATCAACACTCGAACTTGATGCCTTGAAACATATGTGGTCGTTGGCTGTCGAAGAGCAGTTTTATTTTCTTTATCCCATTATTTTAGGAATAATCTTAAGACTTTTTAGGTGTTAAAAGCTCTCAGGGAATACAGAAAAACAAACGTGGTTTACTCATTATTCTTAGTAGCTAACCCTATTATCTTTTGCTATGGCGTTCTTTCCGCTATATGTTGGAGGTGAAGAAGTTTTGATGTATTATCTTCCTCATGTGCGATTTGGCGAAATATTGATAGGAGCTATTCTTGCAATAGCTATTCCCGAAGTAAAAATAAAAGCATTAAGCAAGTTAATATCATTGGTTTTATTGCAACAATAATTCTTTTTATTGTGTTTGTTTTTGCCGACTACAGCATTCTCAAAACCTTGGTTCCCGGGTTTATTAGCTCTTATTCCCTGTAGTGCAACAGCTTTAATTATAGCCTTTTCAAGCGTTCGTGGAACCTATCTCAATAACTTTTTAAGTTTAAAACCAATAGTGTTTATAGGTAAAAATATCCTATTCGCTTTATTTATGGCATTGGGGAATATTAGGTTTTGCTCGTTATTATTGGGGTATTCCTTTAACTAATGTGCAGTTATATATTCTTATTCCTATAATAGCTTTGTGCTTGCATTTCGTTTTACACTATCGAACAGCCTTTACGCCATCGTTCTTATGGCTTTTCGCTTCACCTTTATGGCATATTATGTTGTTCCGTCGATGCTTGTGTTGGGTCTTTATATGGTAAAAACCTAACACAGAGCCTTATTATAATTATGTACATAGAGGAAAGCGAGAAAAAGAATTGCAGAGAACAATTATGCTTATCAAGTCATAGGAGATACTACCCAAACCCCTAAAGCCTTGTTTATTGGTGATTCGTTTTGCATTCAATTGTACGATTTCTTTGATAAAATGGCAAAGAAAAGAAGGGTGGAGTGGCGTGTTTTCGGGTGTATCTTCAGGAACACCGATAGTAGATAATCGTGTAAAAACCTATGACAGAAGCTGCAGTTTAAAGACGAGTTGGCTAATTGTGGAAATGAGTTAGGTAGTAAGAAGAAGCTCAACTATTTGCGAAGTTGCTATTTATTGAATCAGTATGATGGGTTTTCTACTATTTACATTTCAACAGCTTGCTTTGCATCTAATGGTTTAGAAAAACAATTGGAAGAGATTAAATACATTGATACACTTTTTTCACTCGTCACCATAAAAAGGTGGTTTTTGGTTTCTTCTTCGTTTAATTATGCTTGTTCACGTTTACCTGAAACCAGTTTAACCCTTCGTGGATTTAGATGGATAAAAGAAGATAGACTCACCAAAACAGAGATGCAAGGCGAAGAATATCGTAAAGATATAGCAGATTTTAAAGTGTTGGTTAGTCGTATAAAAAGCAAAAATATCCCGATGTAGAAGTGTTAAACTTAACAGCTTATTTGCCACCTACAATGATGTATAAAGGTAGAACTTTATTGCAAAATAAAAACCATTTAAACATTTATGGGGCGCAATATATCACTAATAAGTTTATAGCTAATAAACAAAAACTATGGGTTCCGCTTGAAAAGTGATGAGAAAAAGACTTGTTGGGCGAGTGATAAAAGAGGAGCATATTTACGTTTTTGTGTAATATGCTCTAAAAAGAAAAAGACAAAAGATATCCTGAAAAGTGTGTGCTATTTATTAAGTTTCAGTGTTAAATAAATAGTGCCACTTTTTGCCTTTTATGAAGCATAAAATGACATGGTTTTGTGAGTGTTTTGTTACATTTGTAAAACTCGTTTTAGCTTGTATAAGCACCTATACACCTATATATTTATTGCCAAAAGAAAGTTGAAAAACAACTTGAAACCTATCTAAAAATGCTAAACATAGAGGTTTTACCATTACAGAACTAATTGTTTCGAAATGTCATAAATAAGCTATTATGGGTTAAAAGCATAGGTTTTAGGTTGAAAAAGATAATGTATTAGCGTGTAAAAACCTTATGTTTTAGGGGGCTAATAGCTTGTTTATTTAGTGGTAAAACACAAGCTATTGCACTGATTTTCAATAAAATGTTCGTTATTTATGCTATCATAGTCGTTTTTATCTCAAAAACTATTCTGTTTTTGCACGTTGTACATGTCCGCTTAAAAAGTGGGTAGAAATAATCATTTTCCTAATTGGTTGATTTCTTAAAAATCAATTCGTTAAACAACCAACCATAAGGAGAAGAATTGTGATATTACATTTTTGTGTCTTTAAAAAAATACTTATCTTTGTGGTAAACCATTTATCATCTATTTAAACTCATTAAACATTAAACACTATGGCTTTAGAAAAAACATTAGTATTGCTTAAACCTTGCACTGTTCAACGTGCATTGATGGGAGAAATTATACAGCGATTTGAAAAGAAAGGACTTCGCATTTGTGGAATGAAAATGATGCAATTAACAGATGAAGTGTTGTCGGAACACTATGCACATTTAGCAGAAAAAAGAATTTTTCAGCGTGTAAAAGACAGTATGATGGTAACTCCTGTGGTAGCATTAGCACTCGAAGGCGTTGGAGCAGTTGAGGCTGTTCGCACTATTACAGGACCTACAACGGGTAGAAAAAGCACCTGCTGGAACCATAAGAGGTGATTATAGTATGTCTTTTCAAGAGAATATTGTGCATGCAAGTGATAGCTTAGAAACAGCAGAAGTAGAGTTAAAACGTTTCTTTAAACCAGAAGAAATATTTGAATATCGCCCTGCTACCTTCGATTTCTTATATGCTAACGACGAATTTTTAAGTGTAGTTTTCAATAAACTATACCGTTTGTTTACAACAAAAATGCCCTTTTTATAAGCTAACAACCTATGGGTTATGGCTTTATAAAAAGGGCTTTTTATGTTTTTATTTTTGTTATAAGCAGTTTAAAAAAATACCGATGGCTATGTTATGAATTGTGTTTTTTTAAGCACTCTATGTGGTATATCTCCGTGTGCAATCATTTCTATCGGACAACCAAAGTGCTTTTCTATCCATTCTTCGGATAGTTCGGAGCTGGCATGATAGTGTAAAGTGCGATTGATACAAGCAATGTTTTTTTAACGTTCTGAATAATCGTTCCTATATCATGATTTGTCATAACAATAGCACAATGCTTGTTTATAGTGTTTAACATTTCATACATTTGGTCTTGAAATCTGCGGTCTATATAGGTGTTAGGCTCGTCTAAAAACAAGTAGTTTAGGTTGAGATACAATGGCACGAGCTAAGAGAACACGTTGCAACTGTCCACCACTAAGTGCGCCAATGTGTTTGTTTTGAAAGCTTTCTATTTCCATTTCGTGCAATGTTTGTTGCACTTGTTGGTGTTGTTCCTTTGTGTATGACTTAAAAAAATCGACTTGTTTTTTTGCTAATCCCGACAACACAACATCGTACACAGAAATAGGAAATTCTTTATCAATCTTGTTATATTGAGGCAAGTAACCCATGCTTATATTCTTTACAGAGCAACCATTATCGGTGAAAGAAATAGAGCCTTTGCAGGGCTTTAACAAACCTAACAAGGTGCGAAGAAGCGTTGTTTTTTTCCTCCACCATTAGGGTCCAATAATTCCTAAAAAGTCGTTTTTCATAAATAGTAAGGTTTACGTCTTCTATAACAATTTTTTTCCGTCGTAACCTGCTGAAAGGTTGTTTATTTGAATAATAGGATTTGTTTCCATGTAATGACATTGTGAGAGAATAGGGAAGAGAACCCTATGTTTGTTATTTCAAGCTATTGGCTATTTGTAATAATTCTTTGCTCCATTGATAGCTTTGAGGGTTAATACTAACTCGTTTCACCTTACATGCTTTTTGTTACAATTTCTGTATTTCTACTGATATACTCTTTTTGTATAAACATGATTTGAGCCTTTTGTTGAGTAGCCTTTACAATCACTTCTTTTTAATTGAGCTGCACTTGGCTCTCGTTCTTCTTCCTCTACAGAGAGTTGATGAAGTCCATAATCGTGCGCAAAAATAGGTGAGCGTGGGGTGAAATATCAAAAAAAGTTTTTGTTTTGTTCTTTGCTAACATCTGCTGAATAGTGCGATGTGTATTTGCAATATCTTGTAAAAGAGCATTTAAGTTTTTCTTGAAATAAACGCTATCTTGTGGCTTTTCTTTTACAATAGCCTTATAAATGTTTTTGCGAAATAATAGTTGCATTAACAGCACTCATCCATGTGTGAGGGTCTTCTATGCCTTTTTGAATATTCAATAGGCTTAATTCCCTACGAAGTATCAACCACCTTTAAGTGTGGAGAACTTTCTTGTAAACGCTCCATCCATGTGCGTTCAAATCCTATTTTTCCTACTTTTACAAAAGAAAACACTATGCGATAAGTCTACCATTTGTTTGGCAGTAGGCTCGTAGGTTTCAGCATTTGCATTGTTAGGTACAAGCGTAACCACCTTAAAACGGTTGCCTGCTATTTGTTCAGTGAAATATCTGAGCGGTTCAATGCTAACACAAATAATGGGTTTAGATGGCTTTTCTGTGTTTTTACAAGCAGAAAATAAACATACAAAACCGAGTAGTGTGAATATAAATTTGTTCATAATATTAAAATATAAAGCTCACTCCGTAAGCTAATAGAGCATATCTCAATAGTTTACCTATGGTCATTGAGGCGATTGAAATGGGGATATTAGCTCGTGTATAACCCAAAACAACGGTAATAGCACTACCTATTATGGGTAAAAAAGCAAAGAAACCCATCCATGCTCCCTTACCTTCCATGAATGCTTGGGTACGTTCTAACTTCTCTTTCTTTACATGTAAATAGCGTTCAATCCAATCTATTCTACCAAAAGAACCTATCCAATAATTAAACATACCTCCTGCAACGTTTCCTAAAGTGGCTGCTAAGATGAGTAGATTGGTATTTAAATGAGTTGGAATAAGTCCTGCTAAAACAAGTTCGCTACTAAAAGGAAGCACGCTACCTGCTACAAATGCAGAGATAAACATTCCTATATAACCATAGCTAATAAAGAAGTGCTATGAGTGTATCCATAATGAATAAATAGTGATTATGAGGGTTATTAAACTGAAAACAATAAATGCAATATTGGTTATCTTTGTACGGGTAAGAGCCACAAAATGAGCTATGAGTGGAGAAACTGTAATGATGAATAGACGAATAAGATAAGAGTAATGTTGTGGTTGTAAAACGATGAACACAAAAATAATGATGTTTAATGCTATTAAAAGCTCTGTATATCATTCGTGTTTTTATCTTATCTAAAAAAAGCTATTGCGAAGGAAATGAATGATACCTGTTAGTGAAAGAAGAGATAAGAAACTTAATATCAGTAGACTATTATTAGACAATAATGCCATATTGAATGGTTCTTCAAACTGAGATAACACCGAAAAAAATGATTGAAAAAGAGGGTCTATATTGTTAGAATAAAGTGAATATCCTAACGCTAACCAGTAGGGTGTAAGAAGTCCAAGAATAGATGCTGAAAGGTTTTTATGCTTCCTGCTAATACATTAGTGAATAAAAGAACCCATAAAAAAAGGCACAATAAACAACACTTGAACAAAAGCATAGCGATGAAATACTCAATGATAAAAAGCATAGTAAATATATCCATGTGCCTTTTTGTCTTGATATGCCCTGAAAAAGAAATAGTAAAAACAGAATAAAAACAACTGAAAAAGCACCACCTTTGATAGAAGATAGGAGGGTAGAGTCTATCACTGATAGAGCTAAAAAGAACAAGATACCATGCAGAGTATATTCTTATTAGTGCATTGGCATTGTTAAACTCCATCATAAGCAATGTGGAAACAGCTAAAAAGAATTAACTGTATCCACATGTTTTCTATGTTTATGGTTTGCGGTAAGGTAACGATTAGGGCATAAATGCAAGTGAAAAATAAGCGTAAATCTACCTTCGGCAACCGTGTTTTGCAGTCGTTTAATCGGCATATTATAAGTCTTTTCCTATGTCGACTTCTAAAATATTTATTTTTGAAAAATCTATTGTGTTAGCTGCTTTCAAAAACTCTTTTTAAGGCGTCATCTTTATCTTTTTCCATACGAAGACACTGCTATAACGCGTCCGCCTTGTGTAACTATTTCGCCATTACAAGTGGTTGTTCCTGCATGAAAAACAATAGAATTTTCAACCTTTTCAATGCCTTTTTATAGGGATAACCTTTCTCATAATGCTCTGGATAACCTCCACTAACGAGCATTACACACACAGCGGAACGCTCATCAAAAACAATCGATTTAGTGTGTAAATCTTCGTTTGCAACCCCTTCGAGCAAGTCTACTAAGTCGCTTTTTATGCGTAACATAACGCTTTCTGTTTCGGGATCACCCATTCTACAGTTGTATTCTATCACCATAGGGTTGCCCTTTACATTGATAAGACCAAAGAAAATAAAGCCTTTATAAGTGATATTTTCGCTACGAAGTCCATCTACTGTGGGCTTAATAATTTGTTCTTCAACCTTTTTGCATCCACTCTTTTGTAGCAAAGGGAACAGGAGTTACGCTACCCATACCACCTGTATTTAAGCCTGTATCACCTTCTCCTATTCGTTTATAATCTTTTTCTTCTGGGTAATATCTTGTAGCTTTTTTTCCGTCAGTTAACACAAAAAACAGAACATTCAATACCACTTAAAAACTCTTCAATAACAACAGATTTAGAGGCATTACCAAACATTCCGTCGAGCATTTCAGTGAGTTCTTTCTTTCTTCTTCGAGAGTTGGAAGAATTAAAACTCCTTTACCAGCGCACAAACCATCGGCTTTTAAAACATAAGGAGCTTGTAGTGATTCTAAAAAAGTAATGCCCTCTTGGAGCGTTTCAGCAGTGATTGTTTTATATTTTTGCAGTTGGTATGTTGTGTCTTTGCATGAAAAGATTTTGCAAAATCTTTACTTCCTTCGAGTTCAGCACCTGCTTTTGAAGGTCCAATAATAGATATATGTGCTGTTTGGGTGTCGTTCTTAAAAAGCATCATAGATACCCTTTACAAGCGGAACTTCTGGACCCTACAACCACCATGTTTATATCTTTTTTTCAAGCGCAAAAGATTTGATAGCATCAAAATCTGTGTCGTTTATTGAAACGTTTTTCACCTATGTTTTGAGTGCCAGCATTACCTGGAGCGATGTATAATTTATCGACTTTTTGGACTTTGAGCTATCTTCCATGCGAGTGCATGTTCGCGTCCACCACTTCCTAATAGCAAAAATTTTTCATATTCGTATTATTTGTTTTAGCGTGTATTATTTGTTGTTTGTAGATGTAATAGGTTTAAGATAATCATCAAAAATATTGCGATATCCTTTCGTGTAAATGTACACTTGAACGACCTCTCATGTTATGTTCTTCACCTGGATAGATAAAGAAATCGGGTTGTGTATTATAAATGATACATTCATGAATGAAGTTTATTGCATGTTGAGGAACTACTACTGGGTCGTTCATTCCTATAATAATTTGGAGCTTACCTTTTAAGTCTTTTTGCTTTTATATAACAAGTTACTATTGTTATAACCCTTCTTATTATCACTTGGTTTTGCCCATATAACGCTCGCCATACATTACTTCATACCACTTCCAATTTATCACTGGACCACCTGCAACACCCACTTTAAAAAAACATCATTGTGTGTAGTTAGCAAGTTAATAGTCATGAAACCTCCAAAAGCTCCAACCGTGAATACCAATACGATTAGCATCTACATAGGGTAAAGAACGTAAGAAGTCTACACCTTTCATCTGGTCTTTCATCTCTTCAACTCCTAACTGATGAAATGTAGCTTGCTCAAAATTGCGACCTCTATCACTTGAGCCTCTGTTGTCTAAGATAAATAATAAATATCCTTTTTGCGCCATATAAGTTTCCCAACCACGAGACATAAAGTTCCAACGAGCTTCTACATTTCTTGTTCCAGGCCCTCCGTAAACATATATAATAGTAGGATATTTCTTGTTAGGGTTAAAGTTTACAGGCTTAACCATTCTGTAATAAAGGTCTGTAACCCCATCGGCTGCCTTCAAACTACCGCTCGAAAACTCAGGAACATCATATCCTTTCCACGGATTTTCAGCAGAGAAATAAGCAAAATGTTTATGGGTTTGTGTATTTACAATGTTGATATTACGAGGAACATAAGGCTCTGTATAATTGTCGATGAGCCACTTTCCACTTTCAGACAGAGCCAAACGATGCTTTCTGTTTTCGTCAAATGTGTTTGCATGGCAACCCTTTCCATTGTCTAATAACGTTCGTTTACCTGTTTCAATGTCTACTGCAAAGATGTTATTTTGTAGTGGATGACATTCTGTAGATAAGATAAAGACACGTTTTAGTTGTGCGTCAAAGCCCATAAGGTCTAACACAACCCATTTACCTTCTGTTATTTGACGAATGATTTTACCATTTGTATTCATTAAATAAAGATGATTATAACCATCTTTTTTTCGCTTTGAAGAATGAATAAATTCTTATTCCATGGAATAAAAGTGATAGGTGTTACAGGATGAACATATTTATCACTTGTTTCTGTGTAGAGTGTTTTTATTTTATTACCCGTTGAGGCATTGTAAGCATCTAACTGCATTTTATTTTGAGCACGGTTTAGCTCTATTAAATAAAGAGTAGACCCATCGGGACTCCATTGAATGTTTGTGAAATATCTATCGCGAGGATTTCCTGTATTAAGATAAATTGTTTTTTTAGTTTGAACATTATATATACCCACAGAAACCTCATGACTTGTGCGACCTACCATTGGGTATTTTTTTCGTTCTCTACCTTAGCAATATCGTCGAAAAAAGTTTGTTTTGTGGATAGTCTTCTACCATACTTTGATCCATACGATAGAAAGCTAATTTGCTACCATTGTTATTCCAAAAACAAGCCTTTATATATACCAAATTCATCTCTATGTACACTCTGTCCGTATACAATATCAGAACTTCCGTCGGTAGATAGTTGGGTTTTATTTCCTTTATCGTCTATAACAAACAAGTTGTTATATTGCACATAAGCAGTAAATTTATTACTTGCACACCATGATTGAGCCTCTGTACCTTCATTATATTGTATCCATTCAATTGTCTTTGTAACCCAATTATATAGCATTTGTTGCTTAAATGATTTTATATAAGCAAGAGGTTGATTAGAATAAAGGAAACAAAGTGCCAACAAACGATGTTATTTCGTAAGGTGAACCCGAAAGTAATTCAACACCATTTGCTTTTAATGCGGTGTTAACTTGTTCGGTTGTAAACAGAGTTTGTTCCTTTCCTGTTGTTTTATTTACAAGCAAACAAGCGTCATCATTTGTTCTAATAAGTTCATCTCCCCACCAAGTTGTCGCTATATTCTGGGGAATCATTTGCTTATAGTTGCGACCTCCAAAATTTAAATCTTCTAAACTAAACTGTTTTTGAGCCATCATTGCAACAGAACAGTTGAGCCACAACATGGCAATACAAAGCAATGTTGTGGCTAATTGTTTATTTTTCGTTTTTAACATATTTACTATCTTTCCTGCGAGCGTTTGTTTTTGCGCCACTAAAAAATTGTTTTTCGTTGTTCTTGGCGTTCTCTTCTATCAGTTTTTCCTGTTTTCTTTTCAAAACGTTTTTCGTCTCTATCTTCTCTGTTAAAGCGTTTTTTCAGAACGATTAGAAGAGATGTTTTTTTCGTTCGAGCGATAAGAATTTAAACGAACGTATATCAGCTTCTCCGTTTTCTTCATCTTCTTCTAATCGCTTTTTAAACTCTCTATTCTTTTTAAAAACGATGCTTTTTCTGCCATGGCACGCTTTTCAGTTTCGGTTTTCACTACACCGCCTTCGCTTCCTAAATTCACGCATTTTTTTCCATCGAAAAATAGCATACTTTCTAAATTCACACTCTAACGAACCATTAAATAAAGGTATCTTAATAGAAGGTTTAAGACCAATTTGTTCAAAAGCATTCTTCACGATAACTAAGCACCCAAGCCTCGTTTCCTGTAAAAGCGTGTTTCAGTCTTTCGCCTATCATTTTATAGGTTCCGAGTAAGTTAGGGGTAGATATACGTTCACCGTAAGGTGGATTTGTAATCATAATAGCAGGCTTTTTCGGGTGTTTTAAAGTTCTTAAAATCGCCTTCTTTAACCGTGATGTCTTTCAAAAATCCTGCTGCACGAACATTCAATAGAGCAGTGTTTTACAGCGCGCATATCAATGTCGTAGCCATAAATATGATGTTCAAACTCTCGTTCTCTACTGTCGTCGTTGTAAATATTATCGAAAAGTTCTGCATCAAAGTCGTTCCATTTTTCAAAAAGCAAACTCTTTTTCTGAAAACGCCAGGACTAATGTTTCTTGCTATTAAGGCTGCTTCTATGAGTAATGTACCTGAGCCACACATTGGGTCTATAAAGTCTTTTTCGCCCTTCCAACCACTCTTTAAAAATCATACCAGCTGCTAAAACTTCGTTCAAAGGAGCCTCTGTTGTTTTCTTGACGGTAGCCTCTTCGGTGCAAACTTTCTCCACTTGAATCGAGTGAAAGCGTAGCTTGGTCGTCAGAAATATGAATATGTAAGCGAATATCTGGGTTCGAAATAGATATGTTTGGACGAGTTCCAGTGGTTTCACGGAATTGGTCTACAATTGCATCTTTTTACTTTATATGTAACAAAACGAGAGTTTCTAAACTCTTCAGAATATACCACTGAATCTACAGAAAAGGTTTTACCACGTTCTATATATTCGCTCCAATCAATGTTTTTAACAGCTCTCGTACACGTCATCGGCAGAGCTTGCACGAAAAATGTTTAATAGGTTTTAAAATGCGAATGGCTGTATGTAGCTGAAAATTTGCACGATACATCATTTCTTTATCGCCCGTAAAAGACACCATTCTTCTACCTATTTTAACGTTGTTTGCGCCTAATTGTGTTAGCTCTTGTGCTAAAAACCTCTTCCAAACCCATAAAGGTTTTGGCTATAAGTTCAAATTCCATATTTGCGGTTTAATTCTTATTTTTGTTATAACTTGTTATCTTTTTGTCTTTATAAAGCAACGAAAAAGATGCTCATTCATTAAACATCTTGTTTAAAGGTCATTTTTATTGATGGTAAAACTGAAATTTTTGTTTTTAATAAATGGCCTTATATAATGTGCAAAGATACGATAATAAATTTAATTACAACCTATTTATATTTAATATTTATATTGTGAAAAAGTACTAAAATAGGTGAAATTTTTACAGCGATATATCTGCTACTTTAAGACTTGAATAACCGAAAAAATGTTTTTGATTTTTTTGCCTGTTTTTGAATGAATTTCTTTTTGAGTTGAAATACTGACCGTTATTTTTGTATAAAATCAATAAAAATGCTCTAAAAGGGCATAAAATAAGCTCAAAAACGTGCAATAGCTTGTGTTTTTATGATGCAATAGATAAGCTTTTAGGGGCTAAACTCTTGTGTTTTTAGCACTTAAAAGATAGTCTTTTGTGTGTTAAAACCTATATGTTTTTGTAGCTAAAGTCGTGTTTTTAGTAAATTAAAAAAAGTGTATTCTGTAAATGTAAAAACCTATATGTTTTTGCTCTTATGGCAATAAAATTGCATTCAAAAAATGTGTGTTTGAGGCATCTTAACTTTGTAAAAACCTTAGCTATTTTTCTCTATAATGTGTTTTTTTATTGTACAAAAAAATAATCATCATTTTTAGAAACTGTTTTACAGTTAAAGGGTAGGGGCATGATAACGAAAAATAGAAGTTTTTCTTCTTTTGTGAAGAACTCTATTAAATAAATAATGTGTAAGTTCTATTTTATAAAAACAGATGTGAGAAATTAAAAAAGAAAATTGTTGAAATATAATAATGTAAAAACTGAACTGAATAATAAAATAATAAATGAATTATTTGGCTAATAGAAAAAAATGTGTTACTTTGCATTGATTTATTCACGGATAATAAAAATAACAATAATAAATTTTAATAGAACAATGAAAAAGTTAGGGACTTATGTTAGCTGCCGCTACTATGGCAGTGTCTGCTTCTGCGCAAAATCTTGAAAGAAAGCAAAACATTTGATAACATGTACGTTGGTGTTAATGGTGGTGTAATGACGTTTTCAACAGGCCACAAGTGGAAAGATGACCTTAATGCTAATGCGGGTTTACGCATTGGTCGTTGGTTTACTCCAGTGTTTGGTCTTGCTGTTGAAAGCAATGCATACTTCACTGAAAAAGCCTTTAAAAAGGTAATAATGTAGCTGTAAAGTTGCTTAATACATCTTTATTAGGTACAACAAACTTCTCTAATTGGTTTACAGGTTATAAAAGGTGAACCACGTGCTTTTTGAAGTAATTGGTGTGTATGGTCTTGGTTGGTTACATACATTTAACAGCTTTAATGCAATACCTGATAACGCAGCAACTGCTAAGTTAGGACTTGATTTAGCATTTAATTTAGGTGCTAAAAAGCAATGGCAACTATACGTTGAGCCTTCTATTACTTATGCTTTGAATGACTTTGATGGTATGGAACCTATGCGTATGGACGTTAGACGCTCATTCGTTCAATTAAATGCAGGTGTTGTTTACAAGTTTAAAGGTTCTAACGGAGCGCACAACTTTACATTTGCTCAAGGTGTAAACCAAAGCGAAATTGATGCATTAAACGCTAAGATAAACAACTTACGTAGCAATCTTGAAGGTAAAGATGCTCAACTTTCTAATAAAGATAAGCAAATTGCAGACCTTCAAAATGCGTTAGAAGAAGCTAACAACAAACCTTCACAAGTTGTAAAGAATGTAACTGAAACAACAGTTACTAATCTTCAACCTACTGTTATCTTCCGTGTTGGTCAATCAGTTATCGACCCAGCACAATATGCTCCAATAGAGATGATTGCTTCATACATGAAGAAATATCCAACAGCTAAGGTTGAAAATTAAAGGTTATGCTTCACCAGAAGGAGGTGCAGACCTTAACCAACGTCTTTCAACTGCTCGTGCAGAAGCTGTAAAGAATGCACTTATAAACAAATATAAGATTGCAGCTAATCGTTTTAACAGCTAAGGGTATGGGTGTTACAGACAAGTTGTTTGAAGAAGTATCTTTCAACCGTGTAGCTACATTTAACGATAGCACAAAAATAATTTTTGTAGTATTCTAATTTAAATACTATATTTCTTTATCATGCTCCCGATGTTTTGTAGTACAACATCGGGAGTTTGTTTTATATGAACACAAGTATATTAAAGTAATATGAATAAGTTATTACCTAAGGTGGGACAGTATGTTTTTATGGCAGAGCCTTTTCATTGTGATTTCTTAGGTCGTCTTTCAATGGGACATTTGGGCAATTCTATGCTCAATGCAGCCGATTTTCATTCAGATGAACGTGGTTATGGAATGAGTGTTCTTTTTGCCTGAAGGAAAAAACATGGGTGCTTTCTCGACTTGTAATTGATATGACTACGTTTCCAAAAGCTTACGATAAATTTTATATAGAAACATGGGTTGATGGTTTATTAAAATGCTTTACTACCAGAAACTTTTCTGTATTAAATAAAAATAAACAACCTGTGGGCTACGGAAAAAGTATTTGGGCTCTCATAGATACTAAGGATAGAAAGCCTTGCGACTTAATGTTAGTGGGTAATGGAACGATAGGTGATTATGTAGAAACTGAAAAAAAGAATGTCCAATTAACAAACCTTCTCACGTTAAAATAGGCAAAGATGCTGAGTTAATAGCTAGCATATAACTGCTTATAGCGATATTGATATGAATGGACATGTTAACAGTGTGAAGTATATTGAGCATGTCTTAAATCTTTGGGAAACAACCTTTTATACAAAGAATACCATTAAAAGGTTAGAAGTGGCTTATATGGCAGAGAGTTATTTTTGGAGATATTCTATGCTTTTATCGTGAAGATATGGGAGAAGGAGTTTATCATATTCGTATTACAAAGCAATCTACAAACGATGAAACAGAAATAGATGTTTGTAGAATAGCCGTTACCTTTGGTTCTTGTAAATAAAGATAAAAAGCGTTTACACCTTATTATATATAATAGAAAAGGCTCATAAAAGAATAAATCTTTATGAGCCTTTTTAGTATTTGTAATTATCTATTTAATAATAAATAGTAAGCAAAAAGAACGATTAATGAGCCGATTCAAACTCTTCAAGGAAACGAGTATCGTTTTCAGAGAATAAACGTAAATCGCTTTACACGATATTTTAAGTTGGTTATTCTTTCAACTCCCATACCAAAAGCATAGCCTGTATATTCTTTACTATCTATGCCACAAGCTTCCTAACACATTAGGGTCAACCATTCCACAGCCTAAAAATTTCTACCCAACCAGTGTGTTTACAAAAGCCACAACCCTCACCTCCACAGATGTTACAAGATATATCCATTTCTGCAGAAGGTTCTGTAAATGGGAAATAACTCGGACGTAAACGGATTTTAGTGTCTGTTCCGAACATTTCACGAGCAAAGGTTAGAAGACTTGTTTTAAGTCTGTAAAGCTTACATTCTTATCTATATAAAGTCCTTCGAGCTGATGAAAAGAAGCAATGAGCTCGTGCTGAAATCGCTTCATTACGATAAACACGACCTGGACAGATAACCCTTATAGGCGGATTATGTGTTTCCATGTAATGACTTTGGTCGTTAGATGTGTGTGAACGAAGTATCACATTGTTTATTACCTCTTTGCCATTAGCTCAATAAAGAATGTATCTTGCATATCTCTGGCAGGATGATCAGCTGCAAAGTTTAGTTTTGTAAACACATGAAGGTCGTCGTCTATCTCTGGACCTTCTGCTAATGTAAAGCCCTAAACGTTGAAAAAAATGTCTACTATTTCGTTCTTTACAATAATCAAAGGGTGCCTTGTTCCGAGCTTAACAGGGTAGGCTGTGCGAGTTAAATCTAAAAAGAAGTGCTTTGTTCATTAGAAACTGTGCTTTCTTTTAAGGTGTTTATCTTATCAATAGCCGCTTGTTTCAGTTCGTTAATCTTCATTCCTACAGTCTTTTTTTAAGCTCTGCTGGAACCGTTCTAAAGTCGTTCATGAGCTGAGAAATTTCGCCTTTCTTGCTCAAATACTTTATACGTAGTTGTTCTATTTCTTCGGCATTGTTCGCCGTAAGACCTTTTCACTTCGTTTTAGAGTCTCTTCTATCTTATTTGTAATCATACGCTTTAATTTTTCTATGCAAAGGTAATATTTTAGCTTGTAAATAAGAAGTTTATCGAAATAAAATTATACTTTTTGTACTTGTAAAGCAACATTTTAAAAATATTGTTGCTGTGATGTTATCATGAGAAAAAGTATTTTTATTGTATTAGTGGTGCTTTTGCACCTATATTGGAGTGTTTACAACGAGTTGTTCTGATAAGAAAAAGAACACAGAACCCACCTCCGTAGACTCTATTGCGGCAGATACTACGGCACAAGATAGCACCGATGAACTTATTTCTGAGGCTCCATTGCCCTAAAAGCAGCAGATGAGTTATTCGATGATTTTTGTATTTAATTTTTGTGCAAATAAGAAACTTCAGTATAAAAGAATCAACTTTCCTTTGCCATTTACAAAGGGAAATAAAAACTACTTTTAATTAAGAAAAACGAGTGGAAAATGGAGCGTTTTCTTTATGCGACAAGAGTTTTACACGCTTATTTTTAGATAATGTAAAAACAACTTGAATGGTCGAAAGATACCTCTATAAAGCATGTTGTGGTAGAGAAAATATACCTTAATAGCAACCATATTAAACAATATCTTTTCGATAGATTAAATGGAGAATGGGAAGCTAACATCTATTGTTCAAAAGCCTATCGATAACCATCAAAACTCATCTTTCTTAGCTTTTTATAAGAAATTTACAACCGATTCTACCTTTCAAGTGCATAGTGTGAGCGACCCATTAACGTTTATTGGTCCCTGACCCTAACGACGATTTTTGGAAGTATTACAGGTTCTTTAGCACCAGAACAGTGGGTAACTTTTTGCACAGAACTCCCTCAAAGGAATGATTTATAACATTCTTTATGGACAGAAATATACGCAGAGTTCTCAAAAAAATACTAATGATACGAGGCATTGCTAACGGCTTTCAAACAGAGTTAACGTTTAAAAAGAAAGCAGGTAAATGGATGCTTGTAAAAACTTAGCACCTAATATTTATATGGAGAAATATGCAGATTATAGTCTATTAAAGCATAACACTTTTTGGTATAGACGTTAAGTGCGACCATTTTATTGTTTGTAGTTCTGTAAACGATGTGCAAACAGTAGCCCCTTTATTGGCCACTTATAAAAAAAGCCTTTTATGGTGATAGGAGAGGGAAGAACTTGCTTTTTTTACGCAAAACTATAAAGGAATTATTCTTTATTCTACTATTAAAGGAATTGAAATAATCGACAAAGAAGACCATATTTTTAATGCGTTGTGGTTCAGGAGAGATATGGGACGACGTGGTAAAATATAGTGTTGAAAGAGGTTATAGTGGCTTAGAAAACCTTTCATATATACCGGGGTATGGTTGGAGCATCTGCTGTTCAAAACATCGGAGCTTATGGTGCTGAGGCTAAAGATGTAATAGAAACAATTGAACTCGTAAATCTTTTTCACAGGAGAGATACGCACTTTTACAAATGAAGAGTGTGGATATGCTTATCGTGATAGCAAGTTTAAGAAAGCGTGGAAGGGACTTTTTTTCATCACTCATGTAACCTATCGTTTGTCAAAAACATTTATTCCTAATCTTCATTATGGAAATATTTTTGAGTACATTAGCCACAAAAGGTATTGTAACACCCACTGTTTCGCAAGTGAGAGATGTGATTATTGAAATAAGAAAAGCCAAACTTCCTGACCCAAAAAGACGAAGGAAATGCAGGTAGTTTCTTTATGAATCCCATTGTAGAAAGAGCTAAATACGAAGCATTAGAAGCCTTTATATCCTGAAATGCCGCACTATTTTATTAACGAAGAGCATGAAAAAAATTCCTGCAGGTTGGTTGATAGAAGAATGCGGTTGGAAAAGGTAAAACGTTAGGAAGAGCAGGAGTTCATCATAAACAAGCACTTGTTTTGGTGAATAAAGGAGGAGCTACAGGCGCAGAAGTTGTAACGCTTTGTAATACGATAAGAAAGGATATAGAAAAACAAGTTTGGTATTTCTATATCTCCAGAAGTGAATATTTTATAGTTAAGGTAAAAGTTTTTGCCTTAGAAAAAAGAAGAGTGAAACCATGAAACTTCGTTTTTAGGAACAGGAACATCAAATGGTGTGCCCGTATTAGGTTGCCATTGTGCCGTTTGTACAAGCACTGACAATAAAGATAAGCGTTATCGCACTTCTGCTTTATTAGAAACAGACACTACACGGGTGCTTATTGATTGCGGTCCCGACGTGCGTATGCAACTTATGCCTCTTCCTTTTAAACGTATAGATGCTGTTCTTTTAACGCATATTCATTACGACCATGTTTCAGGAATAGATGATTTACGACCCTATTGTACCTTTGGTGACATCGAAATATTTGCTAACGAAGACACCGTAAGAGGCTTAAAAACAAAACCATGCCTTATTGCTTTACAGACACATTATACCCAGGTGTTCCTCGTTTAAACCTACATACTATCGAGCCACAGCAAATATTTACAGTGAAAGATGTTCAAGTGTTGCCTTTTAAAGTCTTTCATGGCAAACTCCCAATCTTAGCTTATCGCTTTGGAACATTAGCCTATATCACCGACATGAAGCATATAGATGAGGCCAACTTACAAACACTTAACGGAGTAGAAACATTGGTTATAAATGGATTAAGATGGGAAAAAGAGCATCACTCTCACATTTTAATAAACGAGAGCCCATAGCTTTTTTTCTCAACAAATAGGAGCAAAGAAAAACCTATTTGGTACATGTTACACACGAAATAGGGCGCCATGAAGACGTGCAGAAACAATTGCCTAAAAAACGTATTCTTGGCTTATGATGGTTTAGAGATTGAGGTGTAAAACATTTATAGCTAGTTAAAAAGGTAACAAAAACGAATACTATATAGCTCTTTTTGTTACCTTTTTTTGTGAGCGTTTTGTTACATTTTATTTTTTTCTGTTTTAGCTAAAATAGCTAAGCTTTTATATGGTTTTTTTAGTGTATAAATACGGGCAGAATGCCACCTACATTTATACCTTTAAACCTAAAACATATAGATTTTTACAATTGTAGAAACCAACTATTAAAAATCTAAAAAAATCATCTTTTTGCACTTAAAAAGCTTGTGTTTTTAGCATGAAAAACTCTTATCTATTAGAGGGTAAAACCTTGTATATTGCACCCCTAAAACCCTTAGCTTTTTATGTGGCAAACTCTTAGCTTTTTGCACCTTTTTAGTCGAAAAAAACGCCATTTAAAACGATATTTTATTGAAATGCTGTTTCAAAAACTAATGTAATATAGTTCTTATCTTTTCAACTTGAAAAATGCGCACAAAAAATAAGAAATAAGTTTGATAGACGTAAGGATAAAAAAACATTCTGTTAGCACATAGAAACTCTTTGCTTAAATAGCAATCACTTTTTTTATAAAAAAACAAAGATATAAAGTGTAATAAATAAATATTGTATATAAAGGCGTATAAATAGATGTTTTTATATAAAAATAAAAAGAAATTCGTTTGTTTTCAAGTCTTAATCTTTATCATTCTCAAAAATTAAGCTATCATAAAGGTAGGGTTATCACACTATTTTTTTATATCTTTGCATAAGATAGGCTATAAGCTATAAAAGGAGAAGTCAATCTTGATAAAAATAAAAAAATAGAATATGTTGATAAACTATCATAATGTAAAACATCTTTCAAGATGATAAAAACTATTCTGAATAATGTAAATTTCCGAGTAGATAATAGCGAATTTATTTATGTAATAGGTAAAGTGGGCTCAGGTAAAAGCTCGCTATTGAAGACTATTTATGCCGAGTTAGATGTAGAAGCAGATAATGAAGAAGCGACAGCAGACGTTTTAGAACGAAACTTATTTAAATTAAAACGTAAGGAAGTGCCGTTGTTGCGACGAGAGATGGGCATTATTTTTCAAGACTTTCAACTGCTACATGAATTCACTGTACACGGAAATTTAGAGTTTGTTTTAAAGGCAACTGGTTGGAAAAACAAAACAGAAATTGAGCAACGAATAAACGAAGTGTTGAAAGATGTGGGCATGAGTGATAAAAAAGATAAAAAAACACACGAACTATCAGGAGGAGAACAACAGCGTATAGCCATTGCAAGAGCACTATTAAAACAAACCAAAGGTTATTATTGCAGACGAACCTACGGGTAATTTAGATGCCGAAACAGCAAGCAATATAGTGAAACTATTAAAAGAAATAACCCTACAAGGCACAGCTGTTATCATGTCTACACATAACCTTTTAATGTTAGATAAGCACCCCGGAATAGTTTATCGTTGTGAAAATGGAGTGATAGAAGACATCACAGCTCATTACAACCCCACCTTATAAAGGTCGCATTTCCTGTCTTTTGACACTTATAATATTAAAAATTAACAAAAATAATATTACAAAGAAGTTAATAAAACACATTCTTTTGCTATTGATAAGTTTAAATATGAACATGAAAGTGATGAAGTTTGAGGTACATCAGTTGGTTCTCCAGAACGCATGAAAGAAGTTGTTTTCTATTATAACAGAAAGTGGTGAACCTACATTTGTAGTGCTTTCAGCCATGTCGGGTACAACCAATTCTTTTGGTAGAAATAGCCGATTATCTTTATAAAAAGAATGTAGAAGGAGCAAACGAAGTGATTAGCTTGCTCGAAACAAAATATAATAAGGTTGTAGAAGAACTTTATACAACCCAAGAAGAAAAAGAAAAAAAGCGCACCACTTCTAGTAGAAGAGTTTGCTTATTTACGCTCTTTTACTACAGAACTATTCACCAGTTTTGAAGAAAAAGCATTGTTGCGCAGGGAGAGATAATCTCTACCACCCTTTGTAGTGAACTATTTACAAGAACAAGGCATAAAAGCAGTGTTATTATCGGCTTTTAGATTTTTATGCGAACCGACAAAAATTCTGAGCCAAATTTAAACGCCATTAAACAGTTGCTTACAGCAAAAATTAGAGGAGAACCCTGATAATCAAATTTATCTCACACAAGGTTTTATCTGTAAAAATGCTTACGGCGAAGTGGATAACCTTCAGCGCGGAGGCTCAGATTACACAGCTTCTTTGATAGGAGCAGCTATCAATGCAGATGAAATACAGATATGGACAGACATTGACGGATTGCATAATAACGACCCACGAGTGGTAAATAAAAACAGAGGCAGTGCGTCAGTTGCATTTTTGAAGAAGAGCCGAATTGGCTTATTTTGGTGCAAAAATATTGCACCCCACTTGTATTCAGCCTGCTCAATACGCAAATATTCCTGTTCGTTTAAAGTATACAATGGAGCCAAAAGCAGAAGGTACGCTGATAAATGGCACCAAGATAGAAGGTAAGATTAAAGCCATTGCAGCAAAAGACAATATCACTGCTATAAAAATTAAATCGAGTAGAATGCTATTTGCTGCTGGATTTATGCGAAAAGTGTTTGAGGTTTTTTTGAGAGTTATCAAACACCTATCGACATGGTTGCTACCAGTGAAGTGAGTATATCTATGAGTGTAGACCATAGTACACATATTTCTGACATTGTATCTGAACTTAAAAAGTATGGAACAGTTACCACAGAAGAGAATATGTGCATAGTGTGTGTGGTAGGAGACCTTAACTGGCACAACGTAGGAGCTGAGTCTGTTATTCACAATGCCTTAAAAGATATTCCTATCAGAATGATTTCTTACGGTGGTTCTAACTATAATATATCTTTTTAGTGAAAGCAGAAGATAAGAAAAAGCACTCCAACACTTGAGTGATGCTCTTTTCTATGCAGAATAAAAATATTAAAAAAAGAAGACGATTTAAAAAGAATTTAAATGTTTGATTATACAATAACAACACTTATTTGTTGTGCTGTAGTGTTGCTCATAAGCGTTATTTCTGGCTTTATGAGTCCTTTCTTTCGCGTTCGTTTAAAGAATTTTTCAAATGAAAATTCTGCTCATAACGATGTATCTGTTGATAATAAACCTCTCAATAGTAGTTATTGCGAATGAAAAACAATAAAGAATTACGCACATTGTTGCCTTTATTGTTCAAAACAAAACTATGATGAGGCAACACAAGTGATTGTTGTGGTAGAGAAAGGAGATGCAGAAACAAAAGACATTTTAGAGTTTTTTGCACAACAAAGCAATTTCTATTCTACCTTTGTTCCTACGTCTTCACGTTATATGAGCAATAAAAATTGGCAATAACACTGGGTGTTAAGGCTGCAAAATATAACGATGTTGTGTTGATGGATGCGTGTTGTAAACCACAGAGCACCATATGGTTACAATCGTTTTCTAAATATTTAAATGAAGAAACATCTGTTGTTGTTCCTTATACGCTATATGGTGATGAGGTGAACACTTATTTTCAGTTTCTTCAATTGCATCAATCAGCTTACGAAATAAAGGGTTATGGCAATAAAAAAGGGTATGGAGCTATTTCTAAATGTTTGGCTTTAAAGAAAGAACTGTTTATTGCAGAAGACGGATTTAGGGGCTTTTTAGAGCATGTTTATGGTGAATATGATTTCTTAATCAATAAATATGCTACATTCGGAAATATACAATTTGCCGATAATAAAGATGCTTGGGTGATAGAAGAAACAATATCTAAAAAAACAAAGAGCCGACCAACAATTGGCTTATCAGCACACTAAACGCTTTTTAAGTAATGGTTTTTCTATTCGTTTATGGCAAAGGTTAGATAATAGTTTTTTTGTATCTTCATTTCTTGTTAACCATAGGAGCAGGTGTTTATGCAAGTGTTATGCAAAACTGGTTATTGCTTATTGTGTCTATATTTTTCTTTCTTTTGGGGAGTTTTCTTGCAAATATTTTGGGCTAAAAAGATACTTAGATTTCTTTCAATCTCGTGTGTCTTTAGGTTTTGTATGGTGCAATCTTCTACTACATTTTTGGCATAATTTATACCTTCAATTAAAGTATAAACGCACAGCAAAAAGAGAGTTTTACAACTCATAAAAATATAGAAGTGGGATAAGGAGTTTGTAGTTGGCTCTTTCTTTTATGAAACAAATACATTCAGAGTGTATGCTATAAAAACTTTTGGGTTTTGTTATTCGCTTATTCAAACGAATATAGTTGTGTGTAAAATTATTGTTTCTTTTGATTGAGAAGATAAAAACAATTTCTTTTTATACCTATATTGTTTAATAATAAATTATTATCTTTGCAGAACCCCTTTGTTTGAGTTATATAACTTTTTATTTGTACTCTTAGGTTTATACATTTATGCGTTGAAGAGAAGAAAAAGAAACAAGACTGTGGAATACAATTTGTTTTTTTCGTTTAAATAATAAACCCAAATAAAGATTATAGAGATTGGGAAGATAGACTGAATAATACATTTTAGATGCTTTGAACAATATGAGAATACAACTATATACCCCCAGTACATTAGACGAAAAGAGCATTCATCATAAGTTTATAGTTGTATTGCGTCATTATCTTTCTACGTTTACTGATGTAGAATTAACCGATGTAAATCCAGATTTAGTTCATATTTTTGGTGGGATTACTTCTGCAAATAAAATGAAAAATAGCAGAATGTAATCGCTTAAAAAATTCCTGTTCTCTATTCTCCATTAAGTGCTTTACAGCCTTGGGAAGTATCTTCTTTAACCCATACTACAGTTTTTAAATAAGTCGTTATCTAACTACTTGTTACAAAAATATAGCAGCATTTCATGTTTGTAACAAGATAGAAAAAGAAGTAATAGAACAAAAAACGGAACATCACTCTGTGTCTTTAATAGCCAATAGCGTTATAACTTCGCAATTAACCGATAAAGAAATGGTTGAAAAATGAGAAGTTTATACGTTGAAAACTATTCGTCAATACGATATAAGTATTAAGAAAGTATTGTAAAACAAGTGGCAAACTTAAAAGAAATATCAGAACCTATTGCGTCGTTATGCCACGATTTTCTTTTATATACATTATCTTTATGGAAAGAAAAAAACATATCTAAAACGCTATTGTCGGCACTTGTAAACAAGTTACACCATAGTGAATATGATGAAGATAAGATGAAAGAAGTGATTGAAGAACTAAAAACTTATTTCTTTTATAGCAGAATTAGAAGGCGTGTTAAAAAGAACGTTTTTCATTGTTAGAAGGCTCTCATGCCTATTCCATTTGGTAGTGGAAAAAAATAGCAAAGGAGATAGAAGAAAGAATAACAGATTATACACATTAAAATATATATAGCCGTGAAATACAAAAATATTATTAAAGATTTGAGATATTTAGAGTTATTATCACAATCGTTTCCAACGATTGCTAAAGCCAGTACAGAAATAATAAACTTACAAGCTATACTAAATCTTCCAAAAAGGAACAGAACACTTTTTTTAGCAGATATTCATGGTGAACATGAAGCATTTCAACATATTCTTAAGAATGCTTCTGGGTAACATTAAGCGTAAAGTGAACGAACTATTTGGAACTACTTTACGAGATTCAGAGAAAAAAAGAATTATGCACTTTGATTTATTATCCTGAACAAAAGCTGGAACTTGTAAAAAGAAAATGAGAAAGAAATAAAGGACTGGTATCACATAACACTTCATCGTTTAGTGGCAGTTTGTCGTGAGGTTTCAAGTAAATACACTCGCTCTAAAAGTTCGTAAGTCTTTGCCGAAGGATTTTAGTTACATTATTCAAGAGCTCTTACATGAAAGAACTGAAGATGTAGATAAAACGGCTTATGTAAACGTTATTATAGATACTATTATTTCAACAGGTAGAGCTGACGACTTTATTGTTGCTCTTGCAAAATGTCATTCAACGATTGATTATCGACCAATTGCATCTTCTTGGTGACATTTACGATAGGGGGTCCAGGCGCTCATATCATAATGGATACGCTCGAGAACTATCATAGTTGGGACATACAGTGGGGTAATCACGATATGTTATGGATGGGTTCGTGCGCTGGGAACAGAGCTTGTATCTGCAATGTCATTCGTTTATCGCTTCGATATGCTAACCTTGCTACTTTAGAAGAGGGTTATGGAATTAACTTAGTGCCGTTAGCAACGTTTGCAATGGAGACCTATGGAGACGACCCATGTGAGGAATTTATCCCTCGTTTATCGGGTGGTGTGAAACAAATAGATGAGAAAACACACCGATTAACAGCTATGATGCACAAAGCAATAGCAGTGATTCAGTTTAAAGAGGAAAGCCCGCGATTTATGCAAAAACATCCCGAATGGAAGATGGATAATCGCTCTTTATTTAATTATATCGATTATGATAAAGGTACAATAAACATAGAAGGAAATGTTTACGAACTAAAGAGTAATTCTTTTCCTACTATCAATGCAAAGAATCCGAATGCGTTAACAGCAGAAGAAGAAGTGTTAATGAACCGTTTAGTGCATTCGTTTCAAATTAGTGAAAAGCCTCAAAAACACATTCGTTTATTGTTACAACACGGCAGTATGTATGCTGTTTATAACAATAATCTTCTATTTCACGCCTCATTACCTTTGGAAGAAAATGGTGAATTGAAAGAAGTTGAAGTGATAAATGGGCAGAAATATAAGGGAAAAGAGTTGATGGAAAATATCGAAATGGTAGTTCGTACAGCTTTTTCAAACCGACTCTGAGCCTGCAGAACGTGCTTATGCTCAAGATTATTTCTTGTATCTTTGGTGTGGACCGAATAGTCCTTTATTCGACAAATCTAAGATGGCAACCTTTGAACGCTATTTTATTGCTGATAAAACAATACATAAAGAAGAGAAAGGAAACTATTTTACACTTCGTGAGAATGAAGAGATTATAGATAAAATTCTCGATGAGTTTAAGGTAGAAGGCATAAATAAACACATTATAAATGGCCATGTTCCTGTGCATGTAGCTAATGGAGAAAAATCCAATTAAAGCAAAATGGTAAGCTCATGGTGATAGATGGTGGTTTCTCACAAGCATATCATAAAGAAACAGGAATTGCAGGTTATACGCTTGTATATCATAGTCGTAGTTTTGCTTTTAGTTCAGCATGAGCCTTTTACAAGTGCAAATGATGCGATAGAAAAGGGAACAGATATTAAGAGTACCACTCAAATAATTGAAACTATTGCACATCGTATTTTGGTGGCAGATACCGATAAAGGAAAAAGAACTAAACAAGCAAATAGCCGACCTTAAAAGCATTGCTTTATGCTTATAGTCATGGATTATTGAAAGAAAAAGAAACAAAAATAAGTCCATTATACTCCCAATAAATATTCTTTTTATATTGTTTATTTAAGGTGAAATACACCATTTATATATGCAATATAAAAAGAATATTTTCGTTATATATAGTATGAAATTTGTAACATCTCTTTTTCTTTTTATAACTCTTAGCATCATTTCTTTGCAAGCACAAACATTTGTTTTGCAAGGAAAAGTGATGGATGAGCAGTCTAACCCCATTGAGCTTGCCACTATATCGGTTATTAGTCAAGGAAAAAAATAACATTCACTTCGCTAAAAAGGAGAATATTCTTTAACGCTACAATCTGCAGATTCTGTTGTTGTAAAATATTCAATGGTGGGCTATAAAAACCAAGACTCGTGTACTTAGAAATCCACGTTCTAAACAAACAATACAGATTGTGTTACACTCTGAGAACGTGTTAGACGAAGTAAAAAGTTACAGGAATAAAAGAAACAAACAAAGCAAGTACAAGAACTCAAAATAGAAGACCTAAAAGCATTCACCTTCAGCATCTGGAAATGCAATAGAAGAACTTATACAAAGTCAAGCAGGCGTTTCTACGCATAATGAACTATCGTCTCAATATAATGTTCGTGGTGGTTCGTTCGATGAAAACAGCGTATATATAAATAATGTAGAAGTATATCGCCCTTTCTTAGTGCGTAGTGGACAGCAAGAAGGATTGTCGGTTATCAATCCAAATATGGTAGAAAAAGGTTGAATTCTCTACTGGAGGATTTGATGCTAAATATGGTGATAAGATGTCTTCTGCGCTCGATATCACCTATAAACGTCCCACTTTTAATGCTGCTTCGTTATCACTTAGTTTATTAGGAGCTACTGCTTATGGTGTGTTAGCTAATAAAAATGGCTTGGAGCAATAGTGTTCGCTATAAAACCAATAAATATTTATTAGGAACACTTCAAACAAAGGGAGAATACGAACCCACTTTTTTAGATTATCAAACATTCTTTACTTATCAACCAAACGAGCGTTGGGAACTTTCTTTTTATAGGTAATATTGCTCATAACCTATATAATTTTACACCAACAAACCGCGAAACAAATTTCGGAACACAAGAGAATGTAAAAATCGTTTAAGGTTTATTTTTGATGGAACAGAAAAAGATTTGTTTCGCACTTACTTTTGGTTCTTTATCTTTAAAGAGGAATATTACTACAAACACCTCTCTGTCTCTTATTTTATCAGCATTTAACACTAAAGAGCAAAGAAACCTATGATATACAAGGACAATATTGGTTAACACAAACAGAAACGAGTGAAGACCTTGGGGTAGGAACTTATTTTTGCACACTCGAAACTTGTTAAATGCGCAAATACAGAGCCTAAAATTGCTCTTTAAACATCGAATAAAAAAAGCATGAAATAGAAAGCGGTTTAACGCTTAAATGGGAGAGTATAAAAGAAAGTTTATCAGAGTATGAAATGAGAGATTCAAGTGGATACACCATGCCCAATAATCCTTATGCTTTTTAAATATGATATATTCTTTGCGAGCTTATAATGAATTAAAAGCGCAAAGAGTTGAAACTCTATTGCAAGACACTTATCGTTTTACAAGTTCAGGAGAACATTCTTTATTTACATTAAATTATGGAATAAGATTTAGTAATTGGTCTTATAATAAAAGAAAACCCTACTTAGTCCACGCATTTCTTTGGGTATAACACCCGCCTTTAATCATCATGTTACCATGCGATTTTGCCACAGGTTTATACTATCAAGCTCCTTTCTTTAAAGAATTAAGAGCTGTTTTCTAATGTAAATAATCACACGTCTTATTGGTTAAATGATAAGATAAAAAGCCAACTCTCATGGCAGTTTATAAGTGGATTTGATTATCATTTTAAACTTAATCAGCGTCCGTTTAAATTCACAGCAGAGGCTTATTACAAGTATCTCAATCGTTTTATTCCTTACACTGTTAACAATGTAAAGCTAACTTACTATACCGATAAGATTACAAACGGCTTTGCTACGGGAGTAGATTTTAAACTTTATGGTGAATTTGTGCCTGGAACAGATTCGTGGATGAGCTTTTCTTTAATGAAAACACAGATGAATATAAACGGAAAGCGTTTGCCTCTGCCCACCGACCAACGATATGCTGTAAACCTATTCTTTACAGATTATTTTCCAGGAACTGAACGTTGGAAGATGTCTCTTAAGCTTGCGTTTGCAGATGGACTTCCTTTTAGCGCACCACATAAAGAATTTGAAGACTTTACATTTCGCACTTCTGCTTATAGGCGTGTAGATATAGGACTTAGTTACAGTGTATTAAAGCATACCGATAAGCAAAGGTTAATTAAAAATATGTGGTTGGGTGTCGATTGTTTGAACCTCTTTGGTATCAATAATGTTAATTCTTATTATTGGATTACCGATGTAACAAAACCAACAATATGCTGTACCTAACTATTTAACAGGACGACAAATAAATGCGAAACTTCTTATTGACTTATAAAAACACATATTTCTTTGTGCTTTAGTTGCTAATGTTTATTGTACAACTAAAGCACAAAAAAACGAAAATTCTTCATGCTAATATCGCTTCATTGCAAGTTGTTGCAGGCACAAAATGGCTTGCACCGCCTGTTATAGGCTTAAATGATGGCACACCGATACATATTTCTTTCGACGAAAAAAATCGCACGATTATAAACGATATAGTTATGAGATAACACATTGTGATGCCAACTGGAACGAAACAAAGGGAATGTTTACGAGCGATTTTATTGCTGGGTTTGCCAATGACTTGTTAGTAGGAGAGGGAGAAAAGTCTATCAATACAAACACGCAATACACACATTATAGCTTTTTCAATTCCTAACGAGAATTGTCAAATAACAAAGAGTGGAAACTATAAAGTGACAGTGTTCGACGACACTTATCATAAAGAACCTGTTTTCACAGCTTGTTTTATGGTTGTAGAACCCTTAGTGAGTGTACAAGCAGAAGTTACCACTAATACCGATAAAGACATCAATAATAAACATCAACAACTGGCTTTTCAGCTCAATTATTCTAACATTCGTAGCTTTAATCCTCGTCAAGAATTTACAACAGTGGTAACTATTAACAACACATGGGATAGTAGAAGGGTAGGAATACCTACTCAAATAACCACTGGAGATAAGATGATATGGAGCCATAATACAGCGTTAATCTTTGATGCAGGTAATGAATATAGAAAGTTTGAACTGTTAGATGTAAATCATTCATCAATGGGTGTAGAGAAAATGCGTTGGGAGAATAACGAATATAATGCTTATTTATGGCAAGACACACCTCGTTTTTCGTATATATATGATGAAGATGCCAACGGAGCTTTTTACATTAGAAACAGTGATAATTATTTAAATAACATCACTTCCGACTATATTAAAGTGCATTTTACACTTAAATGTCCGCGTTCGCCTTATGATATTTATCTTAACGGACGATGGACAAACGATGCTTTACCACACCTTATAAAATGATATACGATGAGGCTGAACAGGGTTTATAAAAGCTATTGTACCGTTAAAGCAAGGTTATTATTCGTACCAATATGTAGAAAAAGCAGAGCAACGGACAAGTGAATGGGCTACCAAGCGAAGGCTGTTTTTATGAAACAGAAAATAAATATCAAATTTATATTTATTATAAAGGACAGTCAGAACGTTTCACTAAAGCTTGTAGGGTTTCAAGAAATACAAGTAAATAAAAAGGTTTGTAGTGTTAGATATATGTTCACTACAAACCTTTTTATTAACTAAAGTCTTTAATTGTTATTGCTTTTTATTTAATACCTCGTTTATTGAGGGCAGCAGTATATTTTGCAGCATTCTTTTAAATGCTCTTCATAAGTACTCGCAAAGTTATGTGTGCCACTAAAATCTTCTTTTGCACACATATATATATAATCATGATGAACCATATTAAGCACTGCATCTATGCCAGCAACTGATGGAATACGAATAGGACCAGGAGGTAATCCCACGTTTTTATATGTGTTATAAGGACTATTTATCTGTAACAAATTGTTGTAAATGCGTTTTTAATTCAAAAGCGTTTCCAAAGCAAATTTAATTGTAGGGTCTGCTTGTAAAAGGCATTCCTTTGGGATATTCTGCCGTGTGCATGGTAAGTCTTTTATAATACATACCTGCAATCATAGGCTTTTTCTGCATTGTTGGCAGTCTCTTCATCTACAATACTTGCCAAAGTTAATACTTGGTTTTGTGTTAAATTTAACTGTTTCGCTTTGTTTAATCTGTCCTTAGTCCAAAACAGCTTCACTTTCCTTATTCATGCGTTTTATTAAACCTTCGGGTGAAATTGTCCAATAAATGTCGTATGTATTAGGAATAAATAAACCAATAACAGTAGTAGAATCATAACCATATTTCGCTAATAGCGTTTCATCTTGTAAGCTATTTAACAATGAGGTTTTATCTACCATTAAGTGTTTAGATAATTCTTCTGTTAATTTATCTAAGGTTCTTACAGACGGAATTGTGAGATTTACCGATGTTTGAAGTCCGTTTTTTTAGCTTTCTAAATACGGTTATTGTCATCATATTTGGTGTAATCTCGTATCGTCCTCACGAATACGAGTGCTATAACTCGTACATTTTGTAAGTAGCTTAAAAACTATGAGGCGTATGAGGCGAAGCAATAGCCTCTAATTTATGGTTAACAGAATCTATATTATCATCTTTATCAATATAAACATAGTGCGAAGTGTTTAGTCGAGAAAAAGAAGATAAAAAGTAATAATAAACGATACCTGTAATAAAAAAACAAGCACTACAAACAAAAATACCTAAGTAGCCTTTTTCTTTTTCTTTATTCATCTTTTTTTGTTATTTTTTTATATCTCGTGCAAAAAGTACAATAAAAACTGGGGAAAAATACTCACTAAGTTTCTATAAAAAAATGGCTGTGTTTTTATTTTTCTAAAAATAGAAAATAAACCATTATTTCTCCCCACTTTTTAATAATAGTGTGTGCGACATTAAAATAATAGAGTTATAGAGTAAAAAAACAAATGTTAGGTGGGTTAAATCGCTCATTTTATTGAAAAATCAGTGTAATCTCTTGTATTTTATCCTGCAAAACATAAGCTTTTTAGGAGGTAAAACACAAGCTATTGCGTCCTAAAACATAAGCTTTTGCAGGGTAAAAAGTTATGGTTTTACGTCTTAATAGCTTATTTATTATGTTTGTATAGGTTATGTTTTTAGAAAAGGTAAAACCTATATCTTTGGGGCTTTGAGGTTATAAAATAGATGTTTATATGCACTTTAAAAGGCTTATAAAACCGACTAAAGCTAAGCTATTTTAGCTAAAAGTGAATTTAAAAAAATGTAACAAAACGCTCACAAAAAAAGTTCTTTTTATAAACTATATATACCATTCTTTGGGGATAAAAAAATGCACTTATAAAAAATATATATTGCAAACAAAAACATATAAAGAAAAGAGAACAAAGACATAAACATTGTATAAACATTGTATGTAAAAAGACTGATGAATACCTCTAAAAAGTTTTTCTTAAATCATTCATGTTGTACATTTTAATACCTAAGGCATTAAGACAAAAGGAGTATAAACATGCTTTTTCACACTTAAAAATACCTAAATTATGCGTTAATTCTTAAAAAGTTTAGAGTAAATTTTGCATATAAAAATATAGCACACTTATCAATGAATATAACAAGTTTTGCAAGCAAACTATTTAAAAAAGCGACAAACACAATTAGAATTTCACAATAATCACGGAGTTGAATTACAATATAATGTGTTGAAAAGCCTGATAGAAAAAGGTAAAAACGCAGTATTGTTCGCAACGTTTCTCGAATGTAGTGAATGGATATGAAGATTTTTCTAAAAGGCAATTCCATTGAATACATACGACGATTTAAAAGGAATTTATAGACCAAATGCGTCATGGAGAACCCTAATGTTTTGTGGCCTGGACATGTTAAATGGTATGCAAAATCGTCGGGAACAACCAATGATAAAAAGTAAATTTATTCCTGTATCGAAAGACGGATTGCAAAACATACACTATAAAGGTGGGAGCTGATTGTGTTGCATTCTACTTGAAAAAAATGTGCCTAATAGTTCTATTTTCGATGGAAAAAGCCTAATTCTGGGAGGAAAGTCATGCGCCTAATTATAATGTAAAAAAATAGTTTGGTAGGCGATTTAAGTGCTATTTTAATCGAAAATATCAATCCTATTGTTAACTTAATTCGAGCTCCAAAGAAAAGTATTGCTTTGTTAAGTGATTTTGAACAAAAGCGACTTTTAATAGCACAAGAAACGCTTTCTAAGAACATTACCAATATTTCTGGCGTTCCATCGTGGATGCTTTCGGTGTTAGTAGAGGTGTTAAAGAAAAGTGGTAAACAAGATATTAGCGAAGTATGGCCTAATTTAGAGGTGTTTTTCATGGAGGAATAGCTTTTAACCCTTATCGCGAACAATATAAAAACATTATATCGAGTTCTAATATGCATTATATGGAGACTTATAATGCAAGCGAAGGATTTTTCGGGATACAAAACGACCTAACAGAACGTAGTATGTTGTTGATGTTAGACTATGGTGTGTTCTATGAATTTATACCTATGAGCGAGTTTGGAAACGATAATGCAAGCGTTATTCCTTTTAGAGGGTGTGAAAATAGGGGTTAACTATGCCATGGTAATAACTACATCTTGTGGCTTATGGCGTTATATAATAGGAGATACTATACGTTTCACTTCGCTTAATCCTTATAAGTTTGTTATAACAGGACGTACTAAATATTTCATCAATGCCTTTGGAGAAGAGCTTATTATGGATAATGCTGAGAAAGGATTGATACATGCTTGTGAGCTAACAGGGGCTGAAGTGAAAGAATATACGGCTGCTCCTGTGTATATGGATGCTAACGCACATTGTAGACATCAGTGGCTTATTGAATTTAATAAAATGCCTAACGACTTGCTATTGTTTCAAAAAGAATTGGATAAACATTTGCAACAAATAAATAGTGACTATGAAGCTAAGCGACATAACGACATCACTTTGCAATGTTTAGAGGTGATAGTGGCACGCAATGGCTTGTTTGAAGAATGGTTAAAAGGTAAAAAGGTAAGTTGGGCGGACAGCACAAAAGTGCCTCGTTTAAGCAATGAAAGAAAGAATATAGACGAGCTTATTACACTTAATAATGCTTAGATATTAGTCTTTAAAAGATGTGATATAGTTGTGAAAATAGAAAGAAAATAACGTGAACAAAAAAATATGATAAAACGCTCATTATCTTTATTTTATTTGTGTTTAATGATAGCTTTACTTACGTTAAATGCTTGCGCAAAAAAATGGGACAACCTGATGGTGGTTGGTACGATGAATCCCCTCCTAAGGTAATAAAAAAACATTTCCTGAGGATAAAGCAGTTAATGTAAATACATACAGATTTTCTTTGATGAATATGTCACTTTAGAAAATCCAACAGAGAAGGTTGTTATATCTCCTCCACAGTTAGAAGTTCCAGAAATAAAGTCGTCTGGAAAGAAAATAGAGATAAAACTAAACGATTCTTTAAAAGCAAATACCACTTATACGGTAGATTTTAGTGACGCTATTAAAGATAACAACGAATCAAATCCGTTAGGAAATTACACTTATACCTTTTTCTACAAGTAACCAAATAGATACTTTGGAGGTGAGTGGAAAGGTGCTTGATGCAGAGAATTTAGAGCCTATTAAGGGGATATTGGTGGGATTGTATGCCGATACCTCTCATGTAGCATTTCAGAAAATGCCAATGGTTAGATTTTCACGAACAGACAGTAGAGGTAAATTTGTTATAAAAGGGGTGGCAGAAGGTAAGTATAAGGTGTATGCTTTACAAGATGCTGACGCTAATTTCTTTTTAATCAGAAAAACAGAAAAAGATTGCTTTTTACAAGTCAAATTGTAATTCCTACATTTAAACCCGATGTAAGACAAGATACAATATGGAAAGATTCGTTGCGTATTAAGAACATCGTGCAAACTCATTACACGCATTTCTTCCCCGATAATATTGTATTACACGCTTTTACAGAAAAGAATACAAACCAGTATCTCATAAAGAGTGAGCGTAAAAAATCCTAATAGGTTTAGTTTATTCTTTAGTAGCGAAAAATACAAAACTGCCCATTATTAAAGGCGAAAAAGTTTAGTAAGGGTAATGAATATTACATAGAACCTTCTTTATCGTGGCGATACTTTTAACCTATTGGTTAAAAAGATTCTATGTTGATAAATACGGATAGTTTAGAGATTGAACTAAACTATTTGGGAAGTGATAGCATAGGAAAATTAGTGGATAAGGTAGATACTTTGCAACTTATTCCGCCTTTACCATTGGAAAGACGTTTAAAGTTAGAACAACAAGCATTTAACGATTGGAAGAAGAAACAAGATAAAAAAACAAAAAGAAAGGTGAGCCTTTTTGAAACGATAATGCCTGTTCCTAAACTTAGAGTGGAACAGAAAAATGGAAGTCAATTGGCACCTAATCAGAAAATGCAATTGGCTTTTGAAACGCCAATCACAGGAGTTGATATAACGAAAGTGCGTTTATTGATGAAAAAAGATACGTTGTGGCATTCAATTCCTTATGTTTTAGACACTTTAACGCATTTAAAACAACCTGATATTGTGCCGAAAGATATGCTTGTGCATCGCTATTTTAGCATATCGTCTACATGGGTTCCAGGTAATGACTACAAGATAGAAATGGATTCTCTTGCGTTTGTAGACATGTATAAAAGGTCTAATGGAAAAGAAACTTTAATGTTTAAGGTTAGAAAGCTGAAACCGATTTTGGTTCAATTCTCTTTACTTTAAGAGGAATGAAGGATAAAAGTGTGGTGGCAGAATTGCTCAATTCGAGTGATAAAGTGGTAGCTACAAGAAAATCAAAAGCAGGTGTTGTTGAGTTTTTATACTTGGAACCTGGTGATTATTATCTACGTATTTTCGAAGATGATAATGACAATGGTGTGTGGGATACGGGAGATTATGCTTTAAATAAGCAACCTAAGCACTTTATTATTATCCAGACAAACTACAATGTAAAGCAAAGTGGGACATTGTTAGGATTGGAATATTGATAAAGACGTTCATGCAAACAATAAACCGTCTGCATTACAACAACAAAAAGGAAGAACAAAAAGCGCACTATTCAGCATAGAAACGAGGATAGAGCGCGAGAAAAAGGAATAGAATATAGTGAAAAAGTAGGTTTTTAAGATAAAAACATAAAACAATCAATACACATGAAAAATAAAATTTTATGGCATAGTGATTTCACTGTTAATGTTTTTGTTTATTGGTAAAGTAAACGCGCAGTGTGAACAACAGAATCTTGCTTTTAATTCAGGTGAGTTTCTTAGTTACAATATGTATTACAATTGGAAATTCATTTGGGTGAAAGCTGGTAGCGCATCAATGTCGGTTGTTCAAACTCATTATGCAGGTAAAAAGGCTTTTTCGTGCTTCGCTTTTAACACGTGGAAGTGATAGAGCTGATAAGTTTTTTTGTGTTGAGAGATAGCATTATTTCTTATGTGAAGTTCTAATTTAGAACCTTTATATTTTCACAAAGGCTCTAAGCATGGAGAACATTATACCGTAGATGAAGTGATATTCTCTCATAACAATGGTAAGACACATCTTAAGCAAGGACGACAAGGAAAAGATGGAATAAAGACATGGAAGAATGCTACAAGTGGCGAATGTGTTTATGATATGTTGAGCATTGTTTTACGTTCGCGCTCGTTAAATCCTGACAATTGGACAAAAAGGAAAGCAATTTTTATATACTATTGCCGATGGTAAAAACATAGAAAAATGCTATGATTGTGTATCATGGAAAGAGTGTTATAAAAGCTGACAATGGTAAAAAAATATCGTTGTTTAGAGCTTTCTTATTATAAAAAGGAAGATGGTAAGAATAAAGAAATTATTCGTTTCTTTATAAGCGACGATAAAAATCATATTCCCATACGCTTAGATATGAATTTAAAGTTTGGTAGTGCAAAAAGCATTTTTAACGACTTTCAAAGGTATAAAGAGTGCTATGACTTCTGAAGAAAGATAAAAATAACAAATAAGCAATCTCAAAAATAGAAAAATAAAAATATGAAACAAACAATTCTTTGTAACTGGAGGATTAGGATTTATAGGTTCTCATACAACAGTTGAATTATTACAAGCTGGTTATCAAGTAGTGGTAATTGATAATCTTTCTAACTCTCGTATAGAAGTATTAGATGGTATAGAAAAGATTACAGGGATAAGACCTTTTTACGAAAATGTTGATTTAAGAGATTATCAAGCAACAGAATCTGTATTTGAAAAATATCCAAATATAAGTGGAATTATTCATTTTGCTGCAAAGTAAAGCCGTAGGTGAAAGCGTTGAAAAACCACTTCTTTACTATCGCAATAATGTGGTGTCTTTATTAAACTTATTAGAGTTGATGCCTAAACATAATGTCAAAGGTATTATATTCTCTTCTTCTTGTACAGTTTATGGACAGCCCAAAGCACAATATCTTCCTGTAACTGAAGATGCACCGATACAACAAGCGTTGTCTCCTTACGGTAATACAAAGCAGATAAACGAAGAGATGATAAGAGATTATATACACAGTGGTGCCGCAATTAAGAGTATTGTTTTGCGTTATTTCAATCCTATTGGTGCGCATCCAAGTGCTATCATTGGAGAATTACCTAACGGTGTTCCTATGAATCTTATTCCTTTTGTAACACAAACTGCAATGGGTATAAGAGAGCAATTAAAGATTTTTGGTAATGATTATAATACTGCTGACGGTACTTGTATAAGAGATTATATTTATGTAGTAGACCTTGCAAAAGCACATGTGAAAGCTATGGAGCGTGTGTTAGATAAGGGAAGCAGAGCCAATAGAATATTTTTTAATATAGGTACAGGACGCGGACTTTCAACCTTAGAGTGGTTCAAAAATTTGAAAAAGGCTACGGGAGTAAAAGGTAAATTATGCGTTTGCACCTCGTAGAGAAGGCGATATTGAAAAGGTATGGGGTAATGTCGATAAGGCTAACAAGGTGTTAGAATGGCGTGCAGATACTCCTATTGAAGATGTATTATTGTCTGCTTGGAAGTGGCAATTGAAGCTTCGTGAAGATGGAATTCAATAAAAATAAAGAGTAAACATATATTATAAAGCCCCTAAAATGCGACTGAAACACCACATTTTTAGGGGCTTTCTTTCTTATTCAATAGGTGTCAATCCACATTTGTCAGCAGGCGTTGAACTATTGGCTTTAATTAGAAGGATGTTCTCTTTGAGAAAAAACGAGTTTATAACAGCTTTTATGAAATGGTGTGATAAATGGAAAGAGTTTCTATATGAACGAACTCTATTGACTTCAGGCAAGACAACCTATACACATAGAAGGCTGAGAACGGGCAAGGCGTTCTATTAAGACACATCTAATATGGCTCTATACGTCTGAGGAACATTCAGATATACAAATACCTAATACAACAAACCTGTTGGAAGGATTTAACTCACAACTAAAAAGAGCACTGCATAATCATAATGGATTGAATAGGCTAACAAGAAGAAGTTTATAGATGGATTTATAAATGCAAAAAGTAGGCTGGAATGACCAGCCTACCAAATGTCCATTACACCTAAAAAGTCAATAAATATGGGAGACGACAAGCAAAGGTGAATGAGAAAAAGACAATGTTTTAAGGGGTGAGAAACTTTAATACAATTATTTTTTTATTTATGTTGAAAACAATGTTTACGAATGGATTATAAGTAATCTTTTCTACTTTTTATTATCCAATCATCTTTCTGAAGGTCTTCTTCTACTGTTGTAATGCCTCCTAATCCGAATTGTTCTACAAGTACTTTTGAGTACTGCTGGTGAAACGAAAGCAGGAAGAGTAGGACCAATGTGAATGTTCTTAACGCCCTAAGCTTAATAGTGCAAGGAGAACAATAACGGCTTTTGTTCATACCACGCAATGTTGAATGCCAATGGAAGGTCGTTGATATCGGCAGCACCGAATATCTCTTTCAACTTAAGAGCCACCACAGCCCATGTGTAGAGTCGTTACATTGACCTGCATCGAGCACTCTTGGTATGCCATTTATATCTCCAAGATTTAGTTTATTATATTTGAATTTAGCGCAACCAGATGTTAGTATCACCACATCTTGAGGCAATTGTTTTTGCAAACTCAGTGTAGTAGTCACGACTCTTCATTCTTCCGTCGCATCCACCCATCACTACAAACTTACGAATAGCACCGCTCTTCACAGCCTCAATGATTTTTGTCTGCAAGGGCAAATACCTGATTGTGTGCGAAACCTCCAACTATTTCACCTGTCTCAATCTCTGTAGGAGCTTGCAAGTCTTTGCCAACTCGATTACTTCAGAGAAGTCTTTGTGTCCGTTTTCGTCTGCTTCGATGTGCTTCCAACCAGGGAAACCAGTTGAGTTAAGAGTGAAAACACGGTCACGATAGTTGTCTCTTGCTGTTGGAGGAACGATACAGTTGGTTGTAAAGATAATAGGTCCGTTGAATGCAGCGAACTCTTCTCTTTGCTTCCACCATGCGTTTCCGTAGTTACCAATAAGGTGTTTGTATTTCTTTAGTTGTGGATAATAGTGTGCAGGGAGCATCTCTCCGTGTGTATAAACGTCCACCCAGTGCCTTCTGTTTGTTTTAATAGCTCTTCAATGTCGTGTAAATCGTGTCCACTGATAAGGATTCCAGGGTTTTTACCAACTCCAATGTTCACCTTTGTGATTTCAGGATTACCATAAGAAATGGTGTTTGCCTTATCGAGAACAGCCATTGCGCTAACGCCTTTGCTACCAGTTTCGAGCACAATATTTAGTAATGTGTTCATATCTGCATTAGGATCGGCGATGGTTGCAATGCTTTATGTATAAAGTTGTTCACCTCTTGATCGGCATAACCAAGTCTTCCAGCGTGTTCTGCATAGGCTGCCATACCCTTTAAGCCAAGAACAGTTAGCTCTTTTTAACGAGCGAAGGTCTTCGTTTTCATTGCGAAGAATGTTTTCTCTCAAGCTTTCTGCATCGTAATCGGCTTTTTCTCCGCCCCAAGTAACTTCTTGATAGTCGGGAAGTTGAATATTATTTTGAGCAGCGATAGCCAACAACTGCTTTTTAAAGTGCTACACCTTTGTCTACTCTGCGCAAGATAGATGCATCGTCGAAGTTAGCGTTTGTGATGGTAGAGAACAATGAATCGATAACGAAACTGTCTACTCCTTCAACGCTTTGAACATTGTTTTGACGCAAAAGATGCTCGATAGTAGAGACGCCTCTCACAACTCCTAAAAAGTAAATCCATATAGTTTGAGGGTTGAGCTTCTTTGCCACAAACTCCTTTAATGGTGCAAGCCACACCCTTAGCTGTTTCCTGACATTGGAAACAAAAACATCTTATTTTCTATAATCTTTTTGTATAATTTAATCTTGTTGGGTGCAAAAATTAGATCTAAAAAGAAAACCCCAAGAGTAACAATTGTTACTTTGGAGCTATAAAAAAAGTTAAGTTTGATATGTATATTTTTGTGTCGTTCCGTTGAAAACGGGGTATACCTATTATATATATAGCTTTTGGGGGATATACAAACAGATGTTTTTCGACTTGCAAACGGGGTATATTGGCAAGATGGTTATTAGAACGTGAAGAGCAGTTTACCTGCCTTTTTATCTTCAGAATGAAACTCGAAACCTTCAAACTTGAAGTCTTTTAGCTGGTCGATGTGCTTACATTCATTCTCAATGATATATATAGTCATCATTCCTCTGCACATCTTTGCATACACAACAATGCTCTTTAGCTTTCCATCTTTGCGCACCATAAACTTGAGTTGAATCACTTTAATGGGTAGTGTACTAAAAAGTGTGTAAGTTCCATTGTTTATTTATTTTAATATTTCCAAATACAAGGATAAGAAAAATATGTACTTACACACTTTTTAAAACAGTACCGAAAATAAGAGTAGAATGAGCAGGAATACCTTGTTAGGGCGTATTTACCGTAACCAGGTTCTAAAGGAATAAAAACGAGCTCATTAGTCTCCTATATACATTTCTTGAAGACTATAAATCCAACCATCTATTAAGTCAGATAAACGCATTGCAAGGGGAACACCACTCTTACTGGTATCAAACTTCTTGCCATTGATAGTCCAACCTGTGTAATGTACGGTTACTATACTTCGTGGAGTGGGGTGTATGTCTTTTGTTTCACTTTTTAATACCTTTATAATATATACCCTCGTCCTAAACTTTTAACACCTTCTTCTTTACTCTTTTTCTGCTAACCAATCGATATTTGCCTGCTTATAATTCTTCTTACTTACCATTATATATTACTTTTTCTTTATATAAAAGAAAAACAAGTACCTATTTATTTGTAAAAATAGATACTTGTTTTTGTTTATTATAAACTTAAAGATAATGCTTTTATCTTAGTTTAACCACTTAATATAACCGAAGTCTTGTCTGTGAGGTAAGTTTACATTCTTTGGATACATACGAACACAAACACGATAAGCTCCAGCCTTAGCAGGTTCAATTTCTGTTTCAAAGGTGTAAAGATTACCTTCTTGTTTCACCATCTTAAACTCGTGAACGCTGTAAAGTTTGTGGTCATCACCTTCTTGATTACCCTTTAAAGCCACAAGTTCTAAGCCAATAGCATCATTCAATCCTTGCTCATCAATTACGTATTGAAGTTTGTAAGGAGTTCCTGTTTCAACACCGTCTATAAGTGTGTCTGCTTCTTTAGATACTACATGAATGTTATCCCAACGCTCTGCTACGGTTTCTTTCCATAGTGCTATTTCTTTAGCAAGTGCATTATTGTTTGCAGATAGTTCTTTAAAACGTTTTGCTTGTTTGTTAGTAGAACTTATCATAGTAGTCATCTAATTGTCTCTTCATAGTGTAATTAGGTGCAATTGTAGCAACAGAATTCTTGATAACCTTAACCCATTCATCGCTAAATCCTTGCTCATTCTTTTGCATAATACATAGGAAGAATTTCATTCTCAGCAGACTATAGATGGTTGCAGCATCTAATTGGTCTTGGTATTCTTGGTTTTCGTAAGTGCGTTTTTTTCTGTTAATGCCCAGCCAGCACCTTCGCGATAGCCTTCTAACCACCAACCGTCTAACACAGAAAGGTTAACAACACCATTCATTTCTGCTTTTTCTCCAGATGTACCAGATGCTTCTAAAGGACGTGTTGGAGTGTTCATCCAAATATCAACACCACTTACTAAGCGACGTGCCAACTGCATATCATAATCTTCTAAGAAGATAATTTTACCCAAGAATTCAGGTCTTTGGCTTATTTCATATATTCTTTTTAATCAATCCTTGACCTGCTCCATCAGCTGGATGAGCCTTTCCTGAGAAGAAGAATAATACTGGTCTTTCTGGATTATTTACGATTTTAGATAAACGTTCCAAGTCAGTAAATAAAAAGATGTGCACGTTTATAAGTTGCAAAACGGCGACAGAAACCAATCATAAGTGCGTTAGGATTGATACGTTCTAATAGCGACATTACTCTTGAAGGGTCTCCTTGATTCTTCAACCAGTTTTCTGTGAACTTTTCACGGATATATTTTACAAGCTTTTTCTTTAAGGTCATGCGTGTTTGCCAAATCTCTGTATTAGGCGCATTGTATATAGCATGCCATATTTTTTCATTGCTTTGGTCCTTAATAAAGTTCTTATCGAAGTATTTATCGTAAAGTTCTCTAAATTCAGAAGAAGTCCAAGTAGGTAAGTGAACACCATTTGTTACATATCCAACATGGTTTTCTTCAGGATAATAACCTTTCCAAATGTTAGCAAACATCTTTTGACTTACCCAACCATGGAGTTTACTTACACCATTAACTTCTTGACAAGTGTTGCATGCAAAGATAGATAAGCAGAAACGTTCGTTATGATCTTCAGGGTTTTCACGTCCCATTCCGATGAATTCATCCCAAGAGATTCCGAGTCGTTGAGGGTAACCTCCCATGTATTTACCAAATAAAGTTTCATCAAAATAGTCGTGTCCAGCAGGAACAGGAGTATGTACTGTGTATAATGAAGATGCGCGCACAAGCTCCATAGCTTGGTTAAATGAAAGTCCACTTTCTACATAATCGCACAATCTTTGCAAGTTACAAAGAGCTGCGTGACCCTCGTTACAGTGATAAATGTCTTTTTTAATGCCAAGTTTCTTTAGCATCAATATACCACCAATACCTAAAAGAATCTCTTGTTTCAAGCGATTTTCCCAATCACCACCATATAAAGAGTGAGTAATAGGCTTATCAAATTCAGAGTTAAGGTCATTATCTGTATCGAGAAGATATAATTTTTACGCGACCTACATTTGCACACCAAACGTATGCATACACATTATAATTAAGGTAAGGAACCTCAACAACCATAGGTTCTCCATTGCTATCATACACACGTTCGATAGGAAGTGAGTTGAAATTTTGAGCATTGTATTCTGCAACCTGTTGACCATCTATGCTCAAAGATTGAGTGAAATAACCATAACGATATAAAGAAACCAACAGCACACAAGTCTACATTACTGTCTGATGCTTCTTTTATATAGTCTCCAGCGAGAACACCTAAACCACCAGAATATATTTTTAAGGGTTTGGTTCAAGCCATATTCCATACAGAAATAAGCAACAGAAGGACGTTTCTTATTAGGTTTTTCGTCCATATATGCACGGAATTTTGCATATATATCTTTTACCTTTTTCATCATTCCTTTATCTTTTACTACAGCCATTTTACGGTCGTAGCTAAGACGATCTAAAAGTAATACAGGGTTACCTGCTACTTCTTTGTAGAGTTCTTCATCAAGACTTTTGGAACAAGTTTTGAGCATCATAGTTCCAAGCCCACCATAAATTGTGTGCTAACTCATCAAGACATTTCAACTCTTCTGGTAGTTTTGACTTAATTGTAAGTTCTTTCCAGACAGGAACGTTAGTATAATCTGCTTTAATTTTCATAAAAAATTCGATGTTCGTTTATTTATGTATATTTTGTTATTTTCTTTTTTTCTGCTTTCTCTAAAGCAATGTGATAAGCTTTCATCATAATATGCGATAAACTTATTCCTACAAAGCTTTTTAGATATTTTTAGATGCGTTTGCACGAGCTGTTTTAACCATATTTGCATCTAAAGACGCAAAGTGTTTAATTGTTTCGGCAATACTTTCTGCAACATCCCAATAATTATAATCAGTTCTATGAACTACCTTTTACCCCTTCTTCTATTGTGTTATGAAAGTCTTTTTAAGCTTTCTACCCAAAGTCCAAAGCCTGCTAAATTAGTGGTAATACAAGGCACTTTAAAAGCAACTGCTTCGAGAGGAGTGTATCCCCAAGGCTCATAATAAGAAGGATATACGCATAAATCTTTACCTAAAATTAAGTCATAATATTCTTTATTGATAACTCCATCGTTTCCATTTAGATAAGATGGAATAAAAATAATAGAAACATTCTCGTTAGATTGATTAAGCATATCTAAATAACGAAGCATGTTTAAAACATTATCACTTTCTGGTTGATGTAAAGAATGTGTAATATAAGGATTTTCTAACGGACTGTTAAACACATCGTTGCTTTGTAAACGATTTACTAAGTCTTCACGAGGTGCTGCTACCCATGCAGGAACTTCGATAAAAGCTACAAGATTTTTATTGAAAGAAGCATCGCAACGAAGTTTGTTTATAGCCTCAATGAAAACATCAATACCTTTAGTTTTCTAAATTCATAACGTCCGCTTGTAGAAATAATAAGTGTATCATCGGTAAATGTTTTTCCTGTAAGTGCATTAGCAAGTTTTAGAAGATAAGCACGAGCCTCTTTTTCTTTTTGTGTGAATGTAGCACCTTTAGGCACAAAATTATCTTCAAAAACCATTAGGAGTAACTACATCTACTTCTTTTATCTAACAGCTCTTTACATTCTAAAGCAGTAATATTACTCACCGTTGTAAAGCAATCTACGAAATGTGCGGTTTGACGTTCAATAGAATGTTTGCTTTTGCATATTTAGCTCATAAGCCATTTTGGTTGCCATTATAAGCATAAAAGATATTCGTAAAGAGGTTTATTGTTTCCTGCGATACTTCTACCAATACTTGTAGCATGAGTTGTAAATATTGTACCCACTTGAGGAAGATATTCATGCAAATAAAGCACGCCTAAGCACGTCATCCATTCGTTTGCATGATACACAACCTTTTGGCTTTTTATCTAAATAATGATGATAAAAACTTTCTACAACTTTAGCGGCTGCATACGAAAAACATAGACGCTCCATCATGAATCGCCATAGGCATGAAGACCGTCAACTTGGAATTTCTCCCACATTTCTGTATATATTTCATCTTTCTTTGCATAGAAAGAATCGAAGTTAACCAAAATAGCAATGGGATTACCAGGTATATTCCATCGACCTATTTTTAGTGTTAAATTGTTTGAGAGTGTCTTTTTCCAATCATTAAAGAGCTTCTTATCTTCTATAAAAATAAGGACTATTTGACTCTTTCCAACAATCAGGACCAATAAAAATAACGCGATTTTTTAAGCGTTCTTGTAGTGTTTTTGCACGTGTAGAAAGAACGGTATAAATGCCGCCCACTTTGTTACACACTTCCCAACTCGATTCAAATATATAATCAGGTGTTAAGCTTTTCTTTCTTCATACAATTATGAATGTTTTGCCACAAAGATAATATAAAAAGACAAAACTCCAAATTTTGTTATCAAATATTTATATAAAAACTTTCTATTTATTGATATTAGTTTATTTATAGCTTAAATTTATAACTTTATTTCGATTGGAATAAGATAGAAATCAATAACTTTATTCCATAAAAATGGAACTTAGAATATAATGAAACGGATTAGTTTGTAGTGCTTTTATCTGTTTTTTTAATATCTTGATATATACGGTGTTATCTTTTATTCGTTTAATGCTTTATTTACGTTATAAATGTGTTTTTAAACAAAAATATAGTTATTTTTAAAAACGAAAAGACTTGTTTGTGTAGGCACACAGTGTATTTGATATAAACGAAAAGATAAAATTTTTGCAATATTTAAGTCTTAGAAAAATATATTATTATCTTTTTCTTTTCTGATTAAAATATAAACTTGAAAAAGTGGCATTTTTGAGTTATGAATTGTTTTTTTACACCTTATTTAATATAATAAAAGGGGCGAGAAGTGAGAAGGTTGCTAAACGGTTAAAAATGAAATAGAAGATAGATTATTGCTTTTTAGGTGAAAAATAAGATGTTGAGAACAGGTGTGTTGAGATAGTTTTGTTTGAAGAAAACCTTAAAAATAAAGCCACTTTTTTTGAGTGAAACGAGCTAAGACTTGAAAAATGAAATTATCAGATTAGGAGAAAGAAAATAAGACTATAAAATAGATAAAAATGTTGAAAAATGAGTGTAATATCTTGTGTTTTTGTAATGTAATATATCGTCTATTAGCACTAAAAACATAAGCTTTTAGGTGTTAATAGCTTGTGAGTGATAAAAAGTTAAGCTATTGCACTTTAAAAAGCTTGTTTTTGTAAAATGATAAGTTGCATTATAGAAATGTAAAACCTATATGTTTAAAAGCAATATAGCTCTTTTTATAACAAGAAAAGTCTATAAAATGTATCTTAATAGCTATGTGCATAGGTGAATTTTTAAGCTATAATGCAAAAATAAAATGTAACAAAACACTCACAAAAAGTTCAATTTATTTTCTTTATAATTAGCGATTACGATTTATTAAATAAACGTTTGTCTTTTTATATGTATGTTTCTGGATTCTTGCTTTTTAAATGTGTTATTTAAAAGATATGTTTTCAGTGGAAAAAAATATGTCGTTTTAGTTATAGTAAACACAATAGAGTAAAAGAAGTTTTTAAATAAAAATAAATATTTATTGTTTATGTAAGAAAAATATTTATCTTTGAGGTGATAATTATAAACTTTTATAAAAGAGATATGATACATCATTATTTATTTGAACATATGTGGCTATGTTGGATTTTTGATTACGCTCTTTTTCTAATATTAGAAATAAGTTTAGGCAGTTTCTTCCTATTTGTATGGCCATAGGAGCTTTTTGTTACCATGTTTGGTTCATTGCTCTAAATGTCATTCTTAGCACAATTTTCACTTTTTGCAGTGGCGTCTTTTTAAGTATTTACGCTATTCGTCCTGCTATTATGCGTTGGTTGCATCGTCCAAATAATGAAAAGAGCGAGCAATGTAGATGCTTTAATCGGTCGTCAAGGAGTTGTGATTGAATCTATAACAGAAAAATGATTATGGTTATGTTAAGGTAGATGGCGACGAGTGGAGAGCAGTGTCTTTAGCACAAATTGCTATACCCGTGGGTTCAAAAAGTAGAAATAGTGAGTATGGATAGTCTTATTGTTACAGTTAAACCCATATAATAACAACTTTTTATATACATAATAAAGTGTATGTATGATGTAGACAATTTTGTTTATTAACCTTATAAAATAGAATAAAAATGGAAATTTTACCAATGATTATCATTGCCCTTATTGTTTTGGTAGTGATATTTTTAAAGATGTCTTTAGTGATTATTTTCACAGTCGGAAACGAAGATTATTGAGCGTTTAGGAAAATATTTTTCAACTCTATCTCCGTGTTAATATTATTATTCCTTTTATAGATCGTTCAAAATCTATCGTCACTTTGAGTCGTGGACGTTATACTTTTTCTGATAAAAATAGACCTTAGAGAACAAGTGTACGACTTTTGATAAACAGAATGTTATTACCAAAGATAATATTCAGATGCAAATAAATGCTTTGTTATATTTTCAGATTGTAGACCCTTTTAAAGCTGTTTACGAAATAAATAATTTTGCCTAATGCAATTGAAAAGTTAACACAAACCACACTTAGAAATATTATTGGAGAGTTAGAACTCGACCAAACACTCACCTCAAGAGATACTATTAACACAAAAACTGCGTGCAGTTTTTAGATGATGCCACTAATAAATGGGGTATAAAAAGTTAATCGTGTAGAATTACAAGATATAACTCCTCCTTCGAGTGTTCTTCAGGCAATGGAAAAACAAATGCAAGCAGAGCGTAATAAACGTGCAACAATATTAAACTCAGAAGGTGAAAAAGCAGCCGTTGTTTTACGCTCAGAGGGTGAGAGAGCATCTATGATTAACCGTGCAGGAAGCAGATAAACAACAAGCAATTTTACGTGCCGAAGGAGAGGCACAAGCTCGTATTCAAAAAGGCAGAAGAGAAGTTTCTGTTGCTATTCAAAAATAACTGATGCTGTGGGAAAAAACGTCTAATCCTGCTAATTATCTTTTAGCACAAAAAGTATATAAACATGATGCAAGATTTGGCAAAAAGGAGATAAAAACGAAAAACAGTTTACTTGCCTTATGGAGCTACTAACTTATTGGGTAGTATAGGAGGAATTAAAGAATTGTTTAAAAGAAACAAATAGTGATAAATGATAATGGGTTATTAACTAATTTGTTGTAGAATAATATATACCCTGAAAAAAAGAAACTATTATGCTATAATTAAATGTAAATCACGAATGTAGATACTTTTTATCTATGTTCGTGGTTTCTTTTTATTTATAATGTGAAACCTTTAATTTTGCACATTGCAAAATTATGTGCATTTTTTTATAGAAAAAGTGTTTTTAAAAATAAATTAAAAACAATTGTGTTAGTTTCTTTTTATCGTGTTTTAATTCTTTACTTTTTGTAGGAAAATAAAAATAAAAAATAGGAAAAAAAGCAACTATGTTTGAAAAATTTAAGCGATAGATTAGAAAGGTCTTTTAAGATATTAAAGGGTGAAGGAAAAATCACTGAGATAAATGTTGCAGAAACATTGAAAGATGTTCGTCGTGCATTACTTGATGCCGATGTTAACTTTTAAAAGTAGCTAAAAAGCTTTACAGATACTGTAAAGCAAAAAGCAATGGGTATGAATGTACTCACTGCAGTTAAGCCAAGTCAACTTATGGTGAAGATAGTTCACGATGAGTTAGCTGAATTGATGGGGTGGAGAAGCAACTGAATTAAAAACTCGATGGACACCCTTCTATTATATTGATGAGCGGTCTTCAAGGTTCTGGTAAAAACCACTTTCTCGGGCAAATTAGCTAACATGCTTAAAAATAAAAACCACAAAAAGCCCCTTCTTGTAGCGTGCGACGTGTATCGTCCAGCTGCTATTGAACAGTTAAAGGTGGTAGGAGAGCAAGTAGGAGTTCCTGTTTATACTGAAGATGGAAATAAAAACGTCGTAGAAATAGCGTTGCATGGTATTCAAGAGGCAAAAGCTAAAAAGTTACGATGTTGTGATTATAGACACTGCAGGTAGACTTGCTGTAGATGAAGAGATGATGAATGAGATTGCATCTCTTAAAGAAACTGTTAAACCTAACGAAACCTTGTTCGTTGTAGACTCAATGACAGGACAAGATGCGGTTAACACTGCTAAAGAATTTAATGATACATTAGATTTTTGATGGAGTGGTGTTAACAAAAATTAGATGGTGATACTCGTGGTGGTGCAGCTTTGTCTATACGCACTATTGTTACAAAGCCTATCAAATTTGTTGGTACAGGTGAAAAGATGGAAGCTATTGATGTATTCCATCCTTCACGTATGGCAGACCGCATATTAGGTATGGGAGACATCGTATCTCTTGTAGAACGTGCTCAAGAACAATTTGATGAAGAAGAAGCTAAACGACTTCAAAAAGAAGATACAAAAACAAATTTGATTTTAATGACTTCTAAAGCAAATAGAACAAATTAAAAAGATGGGTAATCTTAAAGATTTGGCATCTATGATTCCAGGAGTTGGAAAAGCAATTAAGGATATTGAAATAGATGATAATGCTTTTAAAGGCGTTGAAGCGATTATCAAAAGTATGACACCTAAAGAAAGAACAAACCCTGAAATACTTAATACCAGTCGTAGACAACGTATTGCAAAAAGGTTCAGGTACCAGTATTCAAGAGGTAAACAAACTGATAAAGCAGTTTGACCAAACACGTAAAATGATGAAAATGGTTACTGGTAACAACATGGCAAGTATGATGGGACGTATGAAAGGCATGAAGATGCCTGGATTAGGATAAAAATAAAAAAAGGAGAAAGACATGCAGTTAATAGATGGAAAAAGCAACCGCAAGTGCTATTAAGCAAGAAATTGCACAAGAAGTAAAAATATTTTAGCTGCAGGAGGTAAACAACCTCACTTAGCTGCTGTACTTGTTGGGCATGATGGAGGTAGTGAAACTTATGTGAAAAATAAGGTGATAGCTTGCGAACAATGTGGTTTTAAATCTACACTTATTCGCTTTGAAGACACTATAACAGAAGAAGAACTACTAAAATGTGTAGACCAATTAAATAATGATGATGATGTTGATGGTTTTTATTGTTCAATTGCCTCTTCCTAAACATATAGATGAGCAAAAAGATAATAGAAGAATCGACTATAAAAAGATGTTGATGGTTTTCATCCTGTTAATGTCGGACGAATGGCAATTGGTCTTCCTTGCTTTATTTCGGCAACACCTTTAGGTATCATTACATTGCTTAAACATTATAATATTGAAACATCTGGAAAGCAATGTGTTGTTTTAGGACGTAGCAACATTGTGGGAAAACCCATGGCGCAACTAATGATGCAAAAACAATATGGCGATTCTACTGTAACAGTGTGTCATTCTCATACAAAAATATAGATGCTATTTGTCGTGAGTCTGATATTATTATTGCTGCCATTGGTATCCCTAATTTTGTTAAGAAAGAAATGGTGAAGCAAGGAGCTGTAATAATAGATGTTGGAACTACTCGTGTAAAAGATGATACAAGAAAGTCGGGCTATCGCTTAAATGGTGATGTAGATTTTGAAAATGTAGCTCCTTTATGTTCGTATATTACACCTGTTCCGGGTGGAGTAGGACCTATGACAATATGTTCTCTTTATGAAAAATACACTTGCAGCAGGTAAAAAAGAATATTATAAATAATGACTGCAAATGAATTGTATGAGTTAGGCAATCAATACCAACGAGAGGGAAAAATTGCATGAGTCTATGAATAGTTATATGAAGGCTTTAGAACTCGACCCTCTTTCTCCTGCAGGAGAAGCATGCTTGAGGGCATTTTTGACTTTTATTGCAAAGACATTTATAATCCGTAGTTTAGAATGAGTAAGATGAGAGGTGCCATTGTGGTAGATACAGATAGGTGCAAGGGATGTATGCTCTGTGTTGTTGCTTGCCCCAAAAATGTAATCTCATTGGCACAAAAATTCGGTGAATACATCTGGTTATGCTTATGCAGAACCAATACGTCCAGACGATTGTGTAGGGTGTGCTGCATGTGGAATTGTATGCCCTGACGGATGTATCACTGTTTATAGAATGAAAGAAGATAAAGAATAACTTTATGGAAGAACAAGAAGTGAGGTTGATGAAGGGTAATGAAGCCATTGCACATGCTGCAGTGAGATGTGGCACTGATGGTTATTTTGGTTATCCTATTACACCCTCAAAGTGAAATAATTGAAACACTTGCACAATTAAAACCTTGGGAAACAACAGGTATGGTGGTTCTACAAGCAGAAAGTGAAGTGGGCTTTCTATTAATATGCTTTTACGGTGGCGGAGGAGCTGGAAAGAAAGTAATGACTACTTCGTCGTCGCCCGGTATAGCCTTAATGCAAGAAGGTATATCGTATATGGCAGGTGCTGAAGTGCCTGGAGTGATAGTTAATGTTCAGCGTGGAGGTCCTGGGTTAGGGTACGATACAACCATCTCAAAGTGATTATTTTCAAGCAACCCGTGGAGGTGGAAATGGTGACTATAATGTCATTGTATTGGCGCCGAACTCAGTACAAGAAATGGCTGATTTTGTAGACCTTTCTTTTGAATTGGCTTTTTCGTTATCGTAATCCTGTAATGATACTTTAGCGATGGTATCATAGGTCAAATGATGGAAAAAGGTTGTTTTGCCACCTTTAAAACCAAGAAGAACCGATGAACAAGTTATAGAAGAATGTCCTTGGGCTACTACAGGCAAACCTGTTAGCCGTGTTTCTAATGTAATTACGTCGTTAGAGCTTATGCCAGATGCGATGGAAAAGCACAATCATCATCTGCAGGCTAAATATGCAGAAGTGAAAAACGAGAAGTGCGTTATGAATTAACGCACAATGAAGATGCTGAATATTTAATTGTGGCTTTTTGGTAGTGCTGCTCGTATTGCAGAAAAATGCTATAGAATTAGCAAAAAGAAGAAGGCCTAAAAATTGCTCTTTTTCGTCCTATTACTCTTTGGCCTTTCCCTGAAAAAGAATTAAAAAGAAGTGGCAGAAAAATAAGAAAGGCTTGTTGGTGGTAGAGATAAATGCTGGTCAAATGGTAGAAGATGTAAAGTTGTCGTTAGGTAACAATTTTACCTATTGCACAATTTGGACGCTTAGGAGGAATTGTACCAGAACCAGATGAAATAATAAAAAGCATTAAAGGAGAGACTCGTATGAATAAAGATGCAATTATAAGCCCAAAGAATTTAGTGTACGAAAAAGCCCGCTTTGATGAACGATAGTAAGATGCACTATTGTCCAGGATGTTCTCATGGAGTAGTCCATAAGTTAGTGGCAGAAGTAATAAAGGATATGGGTATGGAACATAAAACTATTGGAGTATCTCCTGTGGGCTGTGCTGTTTTTGCTTATCGTTATTTAGATATAGATTGGCAAGAGGCTCCTCATGGTCGTGCTCCTGCAATTGCAACAGGTATAAAACGTCTTTGGCCAGAGCGTTTAGTCTTTTACTTATCAAGGAGATGGAGACCTTGCTTGTATCGGAACAGCAGAAACAATACACGCATTAAATAGAGGTGAGAATATCACTATTATTTTTATCAATAATGCAATTTATGGAATGACGGGTGGACAGATGGCACCTACCACTCTTTTAGGGCAGGTAACCGCGACATGTCCCTTTGGTCGTGAAGCTGATTTACATGGTTATCCTTTAAATATGAGTGACCTTGCCAGTCGTTTAGATGGGAACTTGTTAGTAACACGTCAGAGTGTAGAAACAGTTGCAGCCATCAATAAAGCGAAGAAAGCAATACGAAAAGCATTTGAATTGTCTATGTCTGGTAAAGGTTCTTCTTTGGTAGAAATAGTTGCTACTTGTAGTAGTGGGTGGAAATTAACACCTGTTGATGCTAATAAATGGATGCAAGACCACATGTTTGAACATTATCCTAAGGGAGATTTAAAAGACACTACAAAAGAATGAAAAAGAGTTTATCATTGCAGGATTTGGAGGGCAAGGCGTATTATCTATGGGAAAAATGCTTGCTTATACAGGTCTAATGGAAGATAAAGAGGTAACATGGATGCCTGCTTATGGACCCGAGCAACGTGGAGGAACAGCCAATGTAACTGTTATTGTGAGTGAACAACGCATTTCGTCTCCTATTCTGAGTAAGTATGACGTCGCTATTGTATTAAATCAACCCTCATTAGACAAGTTTGAACCTAAAGTGAAAGAGGGTGGAATATTAGTATATGATGGAAATGGAATAAGTCATCCACCTACACGAACTGACATACAGGTGTATCGAATAGATGCTATGCGTAAAGCAATAGAAATGAAAAATGCGAAAGTATTTAACATGATAGTATTGGGGGAGTATTAAAAAGTTTGTCCTGTAGTAAGCGTGAAGGGATTAGAGAAAGCTCTTTTTAAAAAGTTTACCTGAACGCCATCATCATTTAATACCTCTTAATATGAAAGCTGTTGAAGAAGGTATGAATATTATAACAAAACTGTAGTATTCTATCTTACTTTAAATAGAAAATTCGACCTTTATAAACTTTTTCTTTTGTTTATAAAGGTCGAATTTCTTTTTATTCTTGTTTTCAGAGTATAAGGGGTTATAATGTATGATTAAAAAGCATTATTAGTAATTTCATATTCCTATTATTTCCTATGAAATATAGTGATGATTTTAATAAATATCCCTATAATCAAGATGAAGTATAGCCTTTAATAAGCATCGCTATCATCAGAAATTTCACTATCTGCCATATCCAAATCTTCAGGGTCAGTATCGAAAGTTGTTCGATAACTTTCTTCTGTTAACTGCTCGTCATCTAATTCATCTTCGTAATCATCATCATAATTATCAGATAGGTCTATTTCATCTTCTTCGTCATCTTCCTCATTTTTTTATAATCTCTTTGGGTTTTTTTCAACTTTTATAGTTTCAACCTCTGGTTTTTCTTTTTGCAAAAATAGCTCCTGTCCAAGTACCTTTTTCTATTTCTAAAACTTGAAATCCATTAGCTACTTTTTGTTTCGTATAAGCCGCCAATTTTGTGTAAACGGTCTTTAGGAAGTGTAGTGGTACTAATATCAAAAAAACCGATGTTATAATGTCTTTAACGTTTTGAGAAAGTGAATCCCAGCCACCACCAAAGTTTCGTTCAAGTACTTCTATTAGTTTTTCTGCTGAGATATGATGTATATTATCATAGGTTAAATCTGTAACGCGCATAATGGGACGTTTCTTAATCGCCCATTTAACCCTTTCATTATTGTCTATTTTGACTTCTCCTATTTTAAAACCACGTACTTCGTATTTTTGCAATAATTTCAGGGTTTGTCTATTTTTATGTCTTCTATTTCGAATGCACTTTTTAATAATAGATGTATATTGTCTAACGTTATCGGTTAAATCAATATCTTTTTCTGCAGCATCCCAAAGACGAAAAATATCATTTTCTTGTAATTCCCAAACATTGCTTTTTGAGAGTGTTTTAATGGTTAAAAGCCTTTTTCTTTTTCATTTGTATAAATTTCTTTCTTGTTTTATAAAGGTTTATTAATAACGACACCTTTGTTCTATTTTTAGAACTATTTCAGTGGCATGATTTTGCTACTAATTATAGCCCCTTTTTATTTTTGTGGGTGCAAAAATAGTTACTTAATTTTTAATTTCCAAGCTTTTTATTGTAAAAAAACATATCAATAATAAAAAAGAAAGGAAAAATGTTGTTTGCTATACGATTTGTTTAGTATAAAAACAAATAAATCTATTATTTTCTTAGATCTTAGTGTATTGCTAATCGGGTTTTTTTATTATATCTTTGCAGTATGAGTATACCATTGGCAGAAAGAATGCGTCCACATACTCTTGATGATTATGTCGGACAACAGCACATTATTGGTAAAGAAGCTCCTTTAAGACGAATGATTGACTCTCAAAAGAACCTTCCATCTTTTATCTTATGGGGACCACCTGGTGTTGGTAAAACTACTTTTGGCCATGATTATAGCAAAAGAACACAAAATGCAATGTTCTATACTTTAAGTGCTATAAACTGTGGAGTAAAAGAAATTAGAGAGGTAATAGACCGTGCCGAAAAAGAACGATTTTTTGGTAGTTGTTCTCCTATCTTATTTATAGATGAAATTCATCGTTTTAGTAAATCTCAACAGGATTCTCTTTTGGGAGCCGTAGAGAAAGGAGTTATAACACTTATAGGAGCTACAACTGAAAAATCCTTCATTTGAAATTATTCGTCCTCTTTTATCTCGATGTCAATTGTATATATTAAAATCTTTAGAGAAAAAAAGAATTGAGAAATCTACTTTTTAAAGCTATAACTAAAGATGAGAAATTAAAAGAACTAAAGATTGAATTATCGGAAGTAGACACCTTATTATATTATAGTGGTGGAGATGCACGTAAGTTACTTAATATTTTTGAGATAGTAGTAGATGCTTGCAAGGAGCAAAAATCGGTAATAATAACAAATAAACTTGTGAATGAGTGTTTGTTGCAAAATCCTTTAGCTTATGATAAAGAAGGAGAGATGCACTATGATATCGTTTCTGCTTTTATAAAAAGTATTAGAGGAAGTGACCCTGATGCAGCACTTTATTGGTTAGCACGTATGATAGAGGGAGGAGAAGACCCTAAATTTATAGCTCGTAGATTGGTTATTAGTGCATCAGAAGATATTGGATTGGCAAATCCTAATGCTTTGTTAATGGCTAATGCGGCATTTGATGCGGTAGAGCGTATAGGATTACCCGAGGGAAGAATTCCTTTAGCGCAAGCCACTATTTATTTAGCCACATCAGAAAAAAGTAACTCTGCTTATTTAGCGATAAATAAAGCTCTCTCTCTTGTAAAAAGAAACAGGACATAAAAAGTGTACCTCTACACTTAAGAAATGCGTCAACACCTTTAATGAAAGAAATAGGATATGGAGTAGGATATAAATATTCTCATGATTATCCTAAACATTTTTACAAAACCAACAGTTCTTGCCAGAAACGCTTTTAAATGAACGTTTTTGGTATGCTCAACATTCTGTAGGAGAAGAAAAACTTTATCAGAGAATGTTAGAATGTTGGGGAGATAGATTTAAAGTATAACTATAGAAGAGATAAGATATGAAGATTGTAGTTTTAGATGGTTATGCCATCAATAATGGAGATATATCTTGGAGTGGATTTGAAGACTTGGTGAACTTACTGTTTATGCGAGAACGTCTGTTGAAGAAGTTTTGGAGCGTGCTAAGAACGCGGAAATAATATTGTTGAATAAAGTTCCTATGCGTGCAGACATGTTAAAAACAATTACCTAAACTTAAATATATTGGAGTTTTAGCTACTGGATATAATGTTGTAGATGTTGAATTTGCAAAATCTTTAGGAATAGTTGTTACTAATATTCCTAATTATAGTACTGATAGTGTTGCGCAAATGACTTTTGCCCATATTTTAAATATAACAAACCGTGTAGAACATTATGCTCGTCTTAATCGTGATGGAAGATGGAGTAATCAAAGCGATTTCTGTTATGTAGATACGCCTATTCAAGAATTAGCAGGTAAGGTATTAGGTATAGTTGGATTAGGAAATATTGGCCTAAAGGTTGCTAAAATAGCACATGAATTTGGAATGTTTACCTCATGCTTTTACCAGTAAACATTCATCAGAGTTACCTCCTTATGTGCAAAAAGCTACATTAGACGGATTATTAACTTCCTCTGATATATTATCTTTACATTGTCCATTAACGGAAGACACTCGTGAGATGATAAATAAAGAAGCATTACAAAAGATGAAACCTACTGCTATCTTAATAAATACAGGTAGAGGACCTTTGGTAAATGAAATAGATGTAGCCGAAAGCATTGAATAGTAATAGATTAGCTGCTTATGGTACGGATGTGATGAGTAAAGAACCGCCTGCTATAAATAATCCATTATTTCAATGTAAGAATGCATACATTACTCCACATGTAGCATGGGCTAGTGTAGAAGCATTGAATAGACTTATTACTATTGCTCTTAATAATGTCGCAGCATTTATTAATGAAAAACCCTGTGAATGTGGTAAACTCTTAATCTGTATAATATATGATGCCAAATCCAGAATTGTGGACAAATAATGAAAGCATGGTAAATACAGTGCAACAAATTATAGAATTTATTGGTACATTTGCTTTTTGCTATATCTGGGATAAGACAAGCTGCTGCAAAGAAATTTGATTGGTTTGGAGGATTTGTTTGTGGATTTGCAGTAGCTATAGGAGGAGGAACTATTAGAGACCCTAATGTTAGGTGTAACTCCTTTTTGGATGACTTCTTATTCATATATCATTTGTACTATTATAGCACAGCTTTTTCTTATTGTTTTTGCACGTTATATGAAAAAGTTAAATAATGCTTGGATGGTCTTTGATACTCTCGGTCTAGCTTTGTTTACAATTGTCGGAATGCAAAAGACATTATTATACCATCATCCTTTTTGGGTTGCTATCATTATGGGTAGTATTACAGGAGCAGCAGGTGGAGTGATAAGAGATGTATTATTAAATCATGTGCCTGTTATTTTTTTCAAAAAGAAATTTATGCGATGGCAAGTGTAGCTGGGGGAGTTGTTTATTGCTTGTTATTGCTCTTAGATGTTAATATTGTTGCAAGTACAGTTATCACTTTCTTTGTTATATGCACAATCCGTTTTTGGGCAGTTCGATTTCATATTTCACTTCCAATTCTTAGAAATGAAGATTTGGAAGAAGAAAAATGATAATTGTAAAACGAAAATCAATACAATTACGATAGCCTTTTTATTTTACTTAAAACCGATATCTATGGATTTGTTTTGATAACTCGTCAAGATGCACAAAAATGTTATAGAATCATTTTGACATTTGAATTCATTATTAGGGGTTCTATTTCCCGATACAAAAATGTTTGAAAATATTTCCTAAGACCTCGTTTGATGTGATAGAACCACCTGTGATATCGCCTAAATAGAATAGACATTGACGGAGATCTTCGCTTAATAAATCTCCACTTAAATTCATATTTATTCCTTCTATGACGCGTTTTATACTTTCTTGTGCATGTAATAAAGCCTCATAATGACGAATGTTCGTGATAATTACGTCGTTTTCGTGGATTTCAGGTATATTTGCCGAATCGTAAAATAGTTTGTTCTAATTGTTCTATATTTTGTTTTTAATTTAGCTGAAATAGAGATGAAATGGGAAGTTGTAGCCCATGTTTGAGGAGATAAACAACATGGTGTTTCATCCATTTTATTTGCTACAACGATGAGTTTTTATGCTTTGTAGCCTCTTCCATTTCTTTTTATTTCCTCTAAGGAAGGCTCTTTATCAATTACCCAAAGTATGATAGACGCCTCAGATAGTTTCTATAAGTTCTTTCAATACCTAAATTTTCAATTGTATCTGTTGTATTTCTTATGCCTGCGGTGTCTATAAAGCGGAATGTAATGTTATTTATTTCTATTGTATCTTCTATTACATCGCGCGTTGTGCCATGTATGTTGCTGACAATAGCTTTTTTTCTTCTTTTAGTAGACAGTTTAGTAGGGTACTTTTTACCAACATTTGTTTTTCTCTACAATAGCTACCGATACACCATTTTTTTATGGCGCGTCCTGTTTCAAAAAGAAGTAGCTAATGAACTTATTTTTATCTATCTGTTTAGATAACTGAGCTAATTCTTCTCTGTCTGCAAATGTTACATCTTGGTCACTAAAAATCGAGTTCTAGTTCTATTAATGAAGTTATTTTTAAGCAATTTATCACGTAAGTCTGCTAATTCTGACGAAAAATGACCTCTTAATTGACCTAAAAGCTATTTGATGAGTAGCTTTTATTTGTTGGAGCAATAAGATCGGCAACAGCTTCTGCTTGACTAAGATTCTAATTTACCATTTAAAATAAGCTCGTTGAGTAAATTCTCCAGGATTAGCTTGTCTACATCCTGTTTGAATAAAGTCTTTCCAATACTTTTTTTAAAATATAAGTCGACCCATGACAAGATATTTCAATAGAGTTTTCGCCTGTGTATGAGTGTGGGGAACGAAAAATAGACACTAACACTTCGTCTATAATTTCCTTGTTTGCATCGTTAATTGTTCCATATAGAATGCTTTGAGCTTTGGCATCTTCTAACGAAATACGAGATGCTGATACAAAACTTTTATTAACAATGCTAATAGCTTCTTCACCAGAAACTCTTATAACACCTATTGCTCCTCCTTGAGCTGTTGCCAATGCACATATTGTTTCGTTATAATTCATATATAATTGCTTATATGCTATAATGCTATAAATAAGAATAAAAGTGTAAAGAGAAATATATTATTACATTTATTCTTAATAATAACAACGATACCCCTTTACACCTTTTTAATATTATAATATTTAAATTCTATTTAAAAACCAATTTAATTAAACCATCAATAGAATTCTTATAGTCAGAATTCACTTCTTTTGCTACTCTGTTTGCAATAACCATACAGCATGTTAAAGCTTTGTGTCCCATAAGTTTACTCAAACCTGCTAATGCACTACTTTCCATTTCAAAGTTGGTTATTTTTGTATCCGTCATATTCAAACGACATAACATCTTTATTTTTGATTTTGGATTAGCGAGAGGCACTCTTAACTCTCTTCCTTGAGGTCCAAAGAAACCTCCACAAGCAATGGTTACACCTTTTTACCATATCATTTGGAGCCTATTTTGTTTAATAATTCTTTGTTGGCATCAATGACATAAGGAGCTCCTAACAAGTTATTCCATTTAAGATGTTTCTTAAAAGCCTCTTCAAATGCTAAGTCGCATACATCGTTTCGTCCAGAGTAAAAGTTGAGTAGACCATCAAAACCAATACTTTTTCGCTTGCAATAAATGTTCCTGCAGGTACATAAGGTTGTAAACCGCCACATGTTCCTATGCGAACCAATGTTAAAAGAACGCAGATTTTCTTTTTCATTGCGTGTTTTTAAAATCAATATTAGCTAAGGCATCTAATTCGTTTACCACAATATCAATATTGTCGCAACCTATTCCTGTACTTAAAAACGGTAATTCTTTTATTATTATATGTACCCGTAATTGTTCTAAATTCTCTATTTTCAACATCACATTCAATTGAATCAAAATGGCTTGCAACTAATGAAACGCGTCCAGGGTCACCCACCAATATCACTTTATCAGCCAATTGTTCTGGTTTTAAATGTAGATGAAAGATACTACCATCATTATTGATGATGAGTTCAGATTCTGCAAAGTATTTTTCATATATTTTGTTTTTTAAGGTTTTAGCATTTTTGTTTTCTTGTATTCTAATGTCTTTTTTTCGCATTGTATCAGACTATTTTTCTTCTCAACAATAGCTCTTTTCTAACATTAAAAATCTCCGATGAAATGTTTGTCAGTTTTTGTTTATTATTATTTATAAGTAAGGTTCTTAATTTATTAAGATGTGTTTGGGTTGTTTCTAATTCTTTTTGCATTCGCTCATAAATTGCAAAATAACTCCTTTGCTTTAGCACTTTTAAAAGAAGATTTATTTGTGTAAATAATCTTATCATTGATAACAAAAGAAACATTTTCTGTTGTTGAATTTTTGGCGTTTATTTATATCGTTGAATAGCGATAAGCGAGTTTTTGCTTGCTCTATATTGCCAAATTTCCATGTGTCTTTTATTGAATTAAGCATAGCCAAAGCACGTTTTTCGTGTTCTGATAATTTTTCTTGTGATAGTTTTTCTCCACTTTTATTAGGTATAAAAGTGTAACACACACTTTATTTGCAGGTTGATACCTATCAGACACTAACCAACCTATATTGTAAATGTCGTCTATGGCTAATAAATAGTCGTTTGCAGTAGAACTATAAGGCATACCATAGTTTTCAGCAACATAAAAAAACACCATTTTCTGCATCAAATCTTGTTGTAAAAATATCGTATCCTCCTAAACTATTTTTCTCCCTTTCCTGCAAAAGAACAGAGTTGTTCCGTCGCTTAATATAAAAAGGAAAAATCTATCATTGAAAAAGCCTTATTTAGCTCTTTTATGGCTTTATTTTGTTCCCAACCCTTATTTGTTAGTTCTGTCTTATATAAGCCTCTACCACTGATACTATCACCATCTGCTATTATACGTTTATTATTAAACCCATTGGTAAATATGGTTTTATCTTGTGATTGTATAATAGTACCATTATTAGAATTTAAAGGTATATGTTTAATAAAGTCGTCTTTATCTACCACAACGCTGTTCTATTACCATAATTTTATCAGCATTTTGTAGCATTGTTTGAAATAAAATATTTTCTGAAGGTTGTGATTTTGCAATTGTTTTTCTCAACCTTTTTAGCTATCGTCTTTTGTCTTTTTATTTTTGTGCAACACTTGGTTCGTAACAAAAAATAAGATTATACCCTAATAAAAATATCCAATAGCGCATACTTATATAAATATTGTTTATTATTTAAATAATAATGTTCCCTTAAAAAGAAAAGGTATTATGCAAATATACCATTATATTTTTAGTTACGCAAATACAAAGACATCGAACCTTTATTAAAACAGCTCTCTTTCTTTATGCTTATAGGTTTATAGTTAGAAAGATAAAGGTTTCTTTAATAGTTCGCTATGTATTTTTGCATTGAAAAATGTTTAAGCAATCATGAAGAAGTTTTGTCTAAATCTTGTGGTGGTTTCTGTAACGCAAATAAACTCACGTTATGTGCTTATAAAGCTCACACATCACAATCCTTTACCTGCTATGGAGCCAGGACAGTTTGTAGAAGTACAAGTAAAAGATTCACCTTCGACATTCTTAAGACGTCCTATTTCTATCAATTATGTAGATAAAGAGGCTAACGAATTATGGCTTTTTGGTGGCAACAGTGGGAGAAGGAACGCATAAAATGGCTCGTTTGAAAAACAGGAGATATATTAAATTGTGTTTTACCATTAGGAAAAAGTTTCTCAATGCCTAAAGCATAAAACCGATAAGTTCTTGTTAATAGGCGGTGGAGTAGGAACTGCTCCGATGTTATATTTAGGCAAACAAATTGCAGAAATGGGTATTGAACCCACTTTCTTATTAGGAGCAAGAACAGAAAACGACCTACTTGAAATTGAATATTTTAAGAAAAATAGGTCGTGTTTTTACAACTACTGAAGACGGAACATCAGGAGAGAAAAGGTTTTGTAACTAATCATTCTATTTTAAAAAAACGAATCATTCGATTTTATTTGTACATGTGGTCCCTACACCAATGATGAAAGCTGTGGCAACATTTGCACGCAAGAACGATATTGAATGCGAAGTTTCTTTTAGAAAATTTAATGGCATGTGGTGTTGGAGCATGCTTGTGTTGTGTAGAAAAAAACAGTAGAGGGAAATCTTTGTGTATGTACAGATGGACCTGTTTTTAATATTAAACAATTGTTATGGCAAAGCTAAATGTAACTATAAATAACCTGAAAATGAAAAACCCTATCATGACTGCTTCAGGTACATTTGGATATGGTTTAGAGTTTAACGATTTTATTCCGATTGATGAGATAGGGGGAATTATTGTAAAAGGAACAACGCTTGAACCTCGTCAAGGTAATGATTATCCTCGAATGGCAGAAACTTCTTCGGGAATGTTAAATTGCGTTGGACTCCAAAATAAGGGTGTAGATTATTTTTGTGAACACATATATCCTACCATCAAAGAGGTCAATACAAACATGATTGTTAATGTGAGTGGTTCTACTTTAGAAGATTATGTAGAATGTGCTGCACGCATTAATACTCTTGAATGTATTCCTGCAATTGAATTAAACATATCTTGTCCGAATGTAAAGGGAGGGAGGTATGGCTTTTGGAGTTACGTGTGCAGGAGCTGAAAGTGTAGTAAAAGCTGTAAGAAAAGTGTACGATAAAACGCTTATAGTGAAACTTTCTCCCAATGTTACCAGTGTTTCTGAAATAGCAAAAGCCTGCGAAGCCTCAGGAGCCGATAGTGTTTCGCTTATAAATACCTTAATGGGTATGGCAATAGATATAGAAAAACGTAAGTCGTTGCTTAGTATTCAAACAGGGAGGTTTAAGTGGTCCTGCGGTTAAACCTATTGCACTTCGTATGGTATGGCAAGTGGCTAAAGCAGTTAATATCCCTGTTATAGGTTTAGGAGGAATAAGCTCTGCCACCGATGCTATTGAATTTTTTTAATGGCAGGTGCCACTGCTATTCAGATAGGAACAGCTAATTTTATAGACCCTACAATAACCATTAAAGTGCGTGATGGTATTAACCATTGGCTTGACGAACATGGAGTTAAAGATGTAATGGGTATCGTGGGAGTGTTGTAAGAAAATAAGTAGAGTTTTATATCATCAACGATACAGCACTTATAGCATAAAGCAAAAGCCAGTAGGTTTATAATCTACTGGCTTTGTTTATTAAGTAATTGTCTAAAAAATAACCATAGCTGCCATGGACTCAACTATAGGAACTGCACGAGGAAGAACACAAGGGTCGTGTCTTCCTTTGGCTGTAAACGATATGTTTTCTCCTTGCATATTCACTGTTTGTTGTGGTTGTAGAAGTGTAGCAACGGGTTTAAATGCAACATTAAAATAAATGTCTTGACCGTTACTAATTCCCCCTTGAATACCTCCGCTATTATTTGTTTGAGTGATAATTTTGCCATTTTTCATAACAAAAAGAATCGTTTTGTTGGACTTCCTCTTTGTTTTGTTCCCTCAAATCCGCTCCATATTCAAACCCTTTCACTGCATTTATGCTGAGCATGGCAGCTCCTAATTGCGCATGAAGTTTACCAAATTCTGGTTCTCCCAATCCGCTTGAACAGCCTTTTTATTACGCAAGTAATGACTCCACCTACAGTGTCTCCAGCTTCTTTAGCTTCTAAAATAACACTTCTCATTTGTTCTTTTTCAGAACATTCAGGACATCTTATGTCGTTTTCTTCTATAGATGAGAGATTATAATAAGTGTAAGGATAGGGTAGAGATACACTACCAACACGAGAAACAAAAGCAGTGATATTGATATTGAGCTTATTTAGCACAATTTTAGCTAAGGCTCCTGCTACACAGCGAGCAATGGTTATTCTGGCAGAAGAGCGTCCGCCACCTCTCTCATCTCTTATATTATATTTTTTTGTTGATAAGTAAAAATCAGCATGAGAAGGTCTAAAAACATTCTTTAACTCTTCGTAATCTCTACTTTGTTGATTGGTGTTATTTACAATAAAGGCTATTGGGCAACCTGTAGTAACATTATTTTTTTAACCCACTTAAGAAATGTATTGTGTCTTTTTCTTTACGAGATGTTGTGATAATACTTTGTCCAGGACGTCGTCTGTTTAATTCTTTTTGAACAAAATCAATATCAATCTCAATGCCCGAAGGCATTCCGTCTATAATTCCACCAATAGCTTCTCCATGACTTTCGCCAAAAGATGTTAGCTTAAAAATAGTGCCAAAAGAATTACAAGCCATAGCTTTTATAATGAAAAAGAATAATTAGGAGGCTAAAGAAAAGCAAAAGAACTAAGAGAACATAAAAAATATACGTCTCTCAGCTCTTTATATTAATACATTTACAAGTATAAGTTTAGTGACCACAACCACAGCTATGGCCCTCTTCATGGCGATGGTCTCCGCAACCAGAACCACAACTTCCACCGCCACAACCGCAACTATGTTCTCCAGAAATGCGGTTAATCATTTCTTGAATTTCTTCTTTTGAGCCCTCACGAGCTTTCAACTATTTCTCCTTTAAAATTAAGAGTTTTGCCAGCAAGTGGGTGATTTAAATCCATCTTAACAATGTTATCTGTTATTTCTAACACACGTCCATTAAAGCGATGGCCATCTTCATTCTGCAACGGAACTATTGCATCTACAAATATATTCTCGTGGTCGAAATGACCATTTACAGAAAAATATTTCTTTTTCTAAGTCTAAAACGCGTTCTGATAAATGCTCTCCATAGGCCTCAGCAGGTAGCAATGTAAAGTTAAAAGAGTCTCCTTGATTTAACGAGTCCCACTTCTCTTTCAAAAAGCATCAATAGTTGTTCCGAAACCACTTATAAAAGTTAAAATGGTTTTATCGGCAGGTGCTTCTTCTATTAACTCTACTTGGTCGCCGTTTACGGTATATAGCTTATAAGCCACAGCTATGTATCTGTCTTTATTATTTGCCATTTCTTTTAATGATAAAATTTTTATTATTTTACAAAGTTACTAAAAAAAGAATAGAATTAACTGATAAAACTTTTATGCTTTTTATTGTTAATTTTCATATTTGTGTATATAAAAACATTCTTTTTTTATAATGGTCTATTAGGTAAAGAATGAAAAGTTTAAGATGAGTGTTATTTATGTTGATGGGTGCTTTATTGTTATAAATATATTGTATGTAGTGGGCTATTTTCTTTTTTTAGATAACTATCATCTTTTTATATGAATAAAATGATTTTAGAAAGCTATAAAAGCTTAAAGGGTGAGGAAGAAAAAGAGAACATTGTGTGCTGAAAAAGGACTGAAAAAAATAGAGATGAAAAAAACAAGCCCTGAAAAATGTTCGAAATAGAAAAATAGCTAAGGTTTTTGCATCGTTTTTATTGCGAGCGAGAATGATTTTTATATCTCAAAAAAATAGGCAAATGAAACTAAAACATATATCTATTGCAATTTTATTATGGAAGTTTTGAAAAGATAGAATTTGTTGTTTTACCCGTAAAAAGCTTATGTTTTTACGGTGTAATAGCTTATGTATTGCATGATAAAAACCTTATGTATTGCGTGCTAAAAGATAAGCTTTTTGCGAGGTAAAAGTTAAGCTATTGTACCATTTTTTTGTTAAAAAGATGAATTTTAGTGAGTATTTATAAAAAAATTATCTCAAAACGGTTCTTTTTTTGAACTCTTGTGCGTTAAGGTTGAAAAAAATGGGCTTTATTTTTACCTCGTTTTTGTTTCTTAAAACAAAAATATTTTATACGTTGAAATGTATAGTTAAAAGGCTCTTCGATAAAATTTTAAAAAGAAGAATGTAATAGTTTTTAACTTTTTAAAATATAATATCTTAATGTAACGAATATATAAGGTGAGATTTCTTCTATAAATAGTTCTTCTTTTTTTAGTGTTTAGTTTAGATAAAAAGATTAACAAAAACAAATGGTATTAACCTTGTAATCATTGAAAAATTAAAAAGCAAGTTTATTAAGTCTTTCCTGCAAAATGGGTGCCATGGAACGACGAATAGAAAGGGTTATTTGGCAAGTTTGGTCGTAAGTTTGACTCACGATTTGGGGATTTTAACTCTTTTACAACTTTCATCACGCTATTCATCATGACATAAGGAAAGGTGTAAGAAATAAGCTCTTCGACTTGTTTTTCTATAACATTTGCATTAGATAGTGCTGCTATTGTAGCTTCTTTATATGCTATTATTAGTCCACTTGTGCCTAATTTAACACCACCAAAAATAACGAATAACCACTACAAGGATATTTGTTAATTCTTTAGAATTTATTTGTCCTAAGATGGGTTTACCTGCTGTAGAACTTGGTTCTCCATCATCGTTAGCTCTAAAAAGTTGCTCTATCGGCACCTAACATGTAAGCGTAGCACACGTGTCGAGCATCATAATATTTCTTTTTATAGCCTTCTATAAGTTCTTTTATTTGGTCGAGTGTTTCTACAGGATGTGCAAAAGCAAGGAACTTACTACGCTTTTCGGTGTAAGTGCCTTCACTTTTTTTGAGCAATTGTTTTATATATATCGGTCATTTTAGATAACACTAATCTAATTTATGAATGACCAATCCTGAACGTAATTTAGGTTCAAACCAAGTGGCTTTTAGGAGGCATTATATTTCCAGAGTTTGCAATATCCATTATTTGAGTCATTGAAACAGGGTATAAAGCTAAAAGCCATTTTCATTTCACCGCTATCTACTCGACGTTTAAGTTCTTGTAAACCACGAAGTCCACCCACAAAGTCTATGCGCTTATCCGTTCTAAAAATCTTTAATACCTAATAGGTTATCAAAAATCAATCTACTTGAAATATCTACGTCTAACACGCCAATAGGGGTCGCTATCATCAAATGTTCCGCTTTTTAGCAGTTAAGCTATACCAATGATTGTTTAAGTAGAGTGAGAAGTTATGAAGTGTATTTGGGTGATATATTTCTGTTCCTTTGTCTTCTACAATAAAAGTCTTTTTTTCCAAACGAACAAGAAATTCTTGGTCTGTTAATCCGTTCAAATCTGTAACAACTCTATTATAATCAAGGATAGTAAGTTGAGAAGCTTTTGGAAAGCAAACAGCCATGAAATAGTTATATTCTTCATTGCCTTTGTGGTTAGGATTGTTGCGAGCTTTCTCTGCTCCCACTAAGGCGGCAGCGGCAGAACGATGATGTCCGTCGGCAATATATAACGCAGGCATCTTGGCAAACTCTTCTGTTATTAGTTTGATATGTTCATCGTTTTCGATAATCCACAACTGGTGTCTGAAACCATCTATTGGTGCAATAAAGTCGTATTCGGGTTCTGTTGTCGCATAACCCATAATAAGTTGGTCGAGAACAGCATTATCAGGATAAGCAAAAAATACAGGTTCTATGTTTGCATTGCATACACGAACATGCTTCATACGGTCTTCTTCTTTATCCTTTCGAGTAAGTTCGTGTTTCTTTTATGGTTTCGTTTAAATAATCGTTTACATAAGCTCCTACAACCAATCCATATTGAGTTTTACCATTCATGGTTTGTGCGTAGATGTAATATTGCTCTTTATCGTCTTGCTGTAACCAACCCTTTTTCTTGAAATAATTTAAAGTTTTCGGCTGCTTTATCGTATACACGAGGGTCGTATTCACTTGTTCCTATTTCAAAATCTATCTCAGGTTTAATAATATGGTATAAACTTTTTTCATTTCCTTTAGCCTCTTCTCTTGCTTCATCAGAGTTGAGTACGTCGTAAGGACGTGATTGAATTTGTTCTACAAGATGCTCTGGAGGACGAATTCCTTTAAAAAAGGTTTTTATTGTTGCCATTATGTTTTTTTATGCTATAATAGTGGTTTGAAATAATGAATTTTTTTATAGATAACGCATTCATTATCTTTTTATTTATTTACTTGATACTTAGTGATACCTTCATTAAAGAAAGCATTTATTTGTTTTGCCGCTGCTATTCCTGCGTTATTATTAGCTTTGCTTGTTTGAGCTCCCATCTTCTTTGGAGTAGAGAAATAACGACCTTCTAATTGTGAAAACATTGCATCGGCATTTGGTTTTATATCGGTTATAAACTTAATATCTTGTCTTTCGTTCATTAAGTTTAATAGTTCTTCCTCGTTAATAACCTCTTTACGAGCTGTATTTATTAAGATTCCATGTTTAGGGAAGCTTGTTTACTAACTCATAATTGATGCTCTTTGTTGTTTCAGGGGTTGCGGGAATATGAAGAGAAACAATATCGCATTGTGTAAAATAACTCGCTTGGAGAATTAACAGCTACTACACCGTCATCTTCTATTTGCTTTTGGAGAACAATAAGCATCGTAAGCATAAATGTTCATTCCAAAGCCTTTTTGCTATGCGTGCAACATTTCTACTTACGTTTCCATAGGCTAATAATCCTAACTTTTTTTCCTTTGAGTTCGGAACCCGATTTACCATTATAAAAGTTTCGTACTGTATACACTAATAAGCCTAAAACAAGTTCTGCAACAGCATTTGCATTTTGTCCTGGAGTGTTTTCTACTACTATTTTGTGTTCTTTTGCACATTGAATGTCTACGTTATCATAGCCTGCTCCAGCTCGAACAACAATCTTTAATTCCTTAGCAGCTGCTAAAACCTCTTCATCTATGATGTCTGAACGAATGATAATAGCATTTGCTTGAGCAACAGCAGATATGAGTTGAGACTTTTCAGTGTACTTTTCTAATACTTCAACAGAGTGTCCTCCGTTTTTTATTTCTTGTTTAATAGTTTCTAATGCCTCTTTTGCAAAAGGCTTTTCGGTTGCAATTAGTACTTTCATGTCTTTTTGTTTATACCAATATATTACAGTGTTAAGACTTTATTGCTTATGCAAATAAATCGTTTAAAGCCTCCGCCATTGTTGGATGGGTGAATATTTGATTTCTTAAATAATCAGCTGTTAAGTTATTATCAATAGCCATCTTACAGATATTGATTAGTTCGTGAGCTTCTGCACAGAAAAAGAGTTACGCCCAAAATGCGATTAGTTTTCTTTTCAACTATAGCTTTTAATAAACCATTGGTTTCACCTAATACCTTTGCTTTAGGTATAGAATTAGCCATAATCTTTTTCACTTCAAATTCTAAATGTGAAGCATTTGCTTGTTGTTCGGTTAAACCTACTTGTGCAAGTGTAGGGTAGGTGAACACTGGAAGTTGCAATGTTTTGACGGTCGAGTCTATTTCTTGTAGAGTTACCAAATAGTTGATTACGTACAATTCTGTAATCATCTAATGACATATAGGTGAATTGTGGAGTTTTTAGCTACATCGCCCATAGCCCATATATTGTCGCACACTTGGAGATAATCATTTGTAATAACATATCCTCTTTCGTCTGTTTTTATATCAGCATTGTGTAGTTGTAGTTCTTCTGTTGCAGGCTTTCTGCCAATAGCAACCAATACTGCTTCGGCATCAAAGTTGCCATTTGATGTTACTACTGTTGTATAATTGTCTTGCTCTTGTAATTCTTTGGTTTGTGAATTAAGTATAACTTCAATACCACGAGCATTGAGAATTCGTAACATTTCATCAGCAACATCTCTGTCTTCGCGTGCTAAAAAAACGTTCCACTTGCTTCTAAAAATAGTTACTTGACTTCCAAAAGCTTGGAACATACATGCAAATTCTAATGATATATAACCACCTCCAATAATAACAAGACGTTTAGGAAGTGTTTCTAAAGATAATAGCTGTGTACTGTTATAAACGTGTTTTCCGTCTGCTCCTTGTATGTTTAATGCAACAGAAGTACTTCCTGTATTGATAAAAAAATACGTTGTGCGGTAACTTCAATTTCTTTATTTTCTCCTTTTAATAATACTGTATTCTTATTTATGAAAGATGCTGTTGCAGTGATAATTTTAACACCTTCTATATCGTCAAGTTTCTTATAATTAGCGGCTCTTAACGCAGATATTAAAGCATTCTTTCTTTCCATTGCTTGTTGAAAAATAAATGCTTTGATTAGCATCAGAAGGTTTTCTTTCTGCTCAACTAATAGTTTTTTTAGAAGGAATACAGCCTATATTGATGCAAGTTCCACCATACATTGAACTACTTTTTCAACTAATATAACTTCTTCTCCATGCTTTGCTAAATCAGCAGCTAAGGTTTTACCAGCTTTTCCAAAGCCTATAATTAAATTTTTTTATGTTTATTTCTTCCATAATAGTTATATTTAAAATAAAAAAAGGTAATGAGGATATTTACTTTATTGTATATCTTTTTCATTACCTTTTTGTTTTAATAATTTGCTTTCAAAATGTTTTCATGCAGTCAACAAGTGCTTGTACGCCCTCAATCGTTTGTGCATTATAGCAACTTGCTCTAAATCCTCCAACAGAACGGTGCCCTTTTATACCTACCATTCCTTGTTCTGTTGCAAAACTTAAAAAGTCTTTTTCAAGCTCTACATATTCGTCTTGCATCACAAAACATATATTCATCAAAGAGCGGTCTTCAGTGTTTACAGTTCCTTTAAATAGCTTATTTCTATCAATCTCTGTATAGAGAAGTTCTGCACGTTGGTGTGCTAACTTATCCATCTTATCAACTCCGCCTTGTTTCTTTATCCATTTTAAATTTTCAAGGGCAGAGTAAATGGGTACAACGGGGGTATTAAACATAGAACCTTTGTCTACATGCGTTTGATAATTAAGCATTGTAGGAATTTGTCTGTTCATTTGGTTTAATTTCTCATCTTTTACAATCACAACTGTTACACCAGCCATTGCTAAATTCTTCTGAGCTCCTGCATAAATGCAATCATATTTAGACACATCTATTGCACGACTAAAGATGTCTGAGCTCATATCTGCAATCATAGGAACAGGAACTTCGTAATCTTTTCTTATCTCTGTGCCATAAATAGTATTATTAGTTGTAATATGAAGATAGTCTACATCAGTCGGACAAGTCCAATCCTTTGGTAAATAAGTATAATTTTTATCCTCAGAAGATGCAAGTTCTAACACCTCACCATATAGCTTTGCTTCTTTCATTGCATTCTTTGCCCACACACCAGTGTTAAGGTATGCGGCTTTTGTTTTCAAGAAATTGCAAGGAACTTGTGTAAATTGAAGAGATGCACCACCACCGAGAAATAATACAGAATAGCCTTTCGGAATGTTTAATAGTTCTTTAATAAGTGCAACACTCTCGTCTATCACTGGCTGAAACTCTTTGGAACGATGACTTATTTCCATAAGAGATAAGCCACTTTGATTAAAATCGAGCAGTTGTTTAGCTGTATTTTCGATCACCTCTTGTGGTAGCATAGAGGGACCAGCATTAAAGTTATACTTTTTTTCATTGCTATTCCTTTTTGTTGAAATTGAATATTCTTAAGTTATGCAATGCGAATATACTGCTTTTATTTGATACACCCAAAGAATTTAAGAAATTATTATTTTTACATTTAAAAATCTTTATTTATTCAAGCCTCCCAATATTACTCATAATAACACAAATAAGTAGACTTTATAAGTTGAAAAAGCAAAGTAGACAATATGAAGGCATATTGTTTATGGATAAAAAGAATAAAGTTTTTAGAATATATTTTTGTAGGTATTATGAGAAGTAGTGGATAGGGGAATCGAACCCCTATGCCAAGATTGAGAATCTTGTATCCTAACCGTTAGATGAATCCACCTTAGTATAAATATAAAGAAAGAATAATAATATAATTTTTATCTGCCCTCTTTATGTTTTGCAAAGGTAGAAATTTATTCTTTACTGTGCAAAATCTTTTTATCTGAAAAATGAGAAAGTATTTATGAGAAACTATTCTCTTATATATAAATAAGGTGTAAAATGATATTTCGAAGATTATCTTTTTATATAAAGAATAGATTTCTATCTCCAAGAAAAGAGAGGTTTATAACAGAAAAAAATATTTATGTAGTCATTAAAAAGTAATAGAAAAATCCTTTTGTTCTCTTGTTCTTGTTCTTTCTTTAATAAGATTGGTGATGAATTATATCTGGTTAATTCAAAAATATTTAAAATGAGTGTTGTGTAGATAGAACGTAGGTTATATGCGTAAATGGATTATGGGTAATGAAAGAAACTTCACTATTTATTGTCATAGTGAAGTTTCATTTGTTTATTCTCCTCGTTTAATGAAAGAGAAAAAGAAGAGTTTATTAACCATAAACCACTTTTTCCGTTTTTCGTCTTCAAATGGAGTTAAGTCTTTACTATATTGATTCATTGCGCGCAAACTCATACCCATGTTAGAGAAACCACCATCGTGGAAGAGTGTTTGCATAGTAACTTTGCGCGTTAAGTCGCTGAATAGAGTTACACAATAGTCTGCACAATCGTCAGCAGATGCGTTTCCTAATGGCGACATCTTATCTGCAAAGTCCATCATGTCGTCAATATCTTTAATACCTTTACCAGCTGTTGTTGGAGTAGGTGATTGAGAAATGGTATTGATACGAACATTTTTCTCACGACCATATATATAACCAAAGCTTCTTCCTATGCTTTCTAACAAACTTTTAGCGTCTGCCATGTCGTTATAACCAAAGAATGTACGGTGAGAGCTACATAAGTTAACGCTACAACCGAACCATATTCAGCAATTGCATCAAGTTTTTAGCTGCTTGGAGCATCTTGTGGAATGATATAGCTGAAATATCGAGTGTTTTATTAAGCCAGTTGTAATCTAAATCGTCATAAGTTCTATGTTTACGAACGTTAGGACTCATGCCAATAGAGTGTAAAACAAAGTCTATTTTACCACCTAATAGTTCTTGCGCTTTGGTAAAAACGTTTTCTAAATCTGCGTAGTTTGTTGCATCTGCTGCAATAACAGGAGCGTTAAGTTTTTAGATAACTCATCTACTTCGCCCATTCTAAGTGCCATTTCTGTGTTACTTAGTGCTATGGTTGCTCCTTCTTCTACGCATCTTTCTGCTACTTTCCATGCAATAGACATGTCGTTTAATGCACCGAATATAATTCCACGTTTACCTTTTTAATAAATTGTATGCCATATTTTTGTACGATAAATAAAATATTGGTGCAAAAAAATACTACTTTTATTGCTCACTTGCAAGAAAAATGTGCTTAAACGATAAAACTACCTTTTACTGTTCGTATTATTTCTTTTATGTATCTCCTTTGTTTTTCAGTGCTAAAAGATTTTTGTTTTTTTCACCGTAAACGATAAATCTTAATAGTTTGGTAAATCCTATTTAATTAAATAAAAATTCTTATCTTTGTATCTTATAAATACACATTATTATATATAATATACGCAATGATAAAAACTGCTTTAATAACAGGTGCATCGAGTGGTTTAGGAGTAGAATTTGCTAAATTGCACGCGCAAAAATAAAAGATAATTTAGTTTTAGTAGCACGTAGTAGAAGATAAAATGTTGCAACTAAAGAATGAATTAGAAGGAGATATGGAATAAAAGTGGAAGTGATAGTTAAAGATTTTTCTATTTCTTCTGCTGCAGAAGATGTTTTTTTCATGAGATTGTAAGAAAAGGAATAGAGGTAGACTACCTTATCAATAATGCAGGATTTGGAGGAGTTGGAATGTTTGCCACTCGAAATTTCGCAGACGATTTGTCTATGATAAATGTCAATATAGTGGCTTTTAACCGCTCTAACAAAGTTGTTTTTACCTTTATTTATAGCACGAAATTCAGGTAGAATATTAAATGTTTCGTCTATTGCAGGCGAATTTCCGGGGCCATTACAAGCAGTTTATTTTTGCTACAAAAGCCTATGTAACCTCTTTTTCTTATGCCCTTTATCTAGAAACAAAAGGCACCAGTGTAACCGTAACCACTTTACTCCCAGGTCCTACTAACACAGCTTTTGCGACTACTGCACGAATGACTCAAGCAAAATTATTTAGAAAAATGGTGTCTGCACATAGCGTTGCAAAAGATGGTTTTAATGCTATGATGAAAGGGAAGAGAAGAGTTTTTAGTGGAATATCTTGGGCTCTAAAAGTGTATCATGTGGTTAATTCCTTTTTATACCAACTGTCTTTGTGATGAAACAAGTTGAAAGATTACAGAGAACAGAGGGGGAAATATAAACGGAATGACTGGAAAAAAAGATGAAATAGAGGAGAGTAGAAACTGATAATCTGCTCTCCTTTATTTTATTAACATGAGAATTCAATTGTTATTTAAAGAACTTAATCTGTCGTAGATGTGTTTTCTTTAAATAAAATGATAAATATATTTATTGTAATATGTTTATTTTTAGTGATTTATATTGTTGTTTTACTGTTAAAAATAAGTGGTTTGTGTTTTCTTGTTGTTCATGTTTTTATTGGTTTCTTTATTTTATTTACTTGTTCTTAAAATTGTTGCTTTATTCCATTATAATGTTGCTTTATTGGTATAAAAATGCTCTGTTAAAAATGAGAAAATAGAAAAAAATAGCTATGCTTTTTAGTTGGTTTGAGGGTCAATAGGGAGACGTTTTTTGAAGGAAAAAGAAGCCGTAAGGTTTTAAAGATATATGTTTTCCATTTTTTTAAAAACGAAATTTTGAAATATAAAAAGAAGCATTTTTTTGTTAAAGGTATATGTTTTAGGGTGTAAAAGATAAGGTTTTTAGGGTGCAATAGACGGTGTTTTATGGGCTAAAAGCTTATGTATTGCATGGTAAACTCTAAGCTATTACACGTTAAAAATATAATCGGTTATTTTTATAAGTGTTTGATTTTTAAATGTTATAAGGTAAAAAAATAGGCGAAAAAGTCGACAAAAAAACGTATCGTAAAACTCGCATATTTTTCACCCTTTATTCATTGTAGTTGAAAAGATATTGTTTTTTTGAGTACGAAAAATAAATGTAATATATTAGAAATAGATTTATAATGCTTGTTGTAGAAATAGAATGTTTTTTTAATTAGTGAAATTTTTAATTTAAGTTGGTTGTTTAATTGCTTTTATTATTAGTGTGTTAGGTATAATTTATTGAATTAAAATGTATATGTTAATATTATTCTTATTATTATTATTGTGTGTGTTGAAAAGAAAATATAAATAAAGTATAAAGACAGCAAGACCTAATATTTTATTATGTTAAAAACAAAAAAATCTTCTACTTTAGTATTGTTTATAACCATAATATTTTGTTATCTTTGCATAGTAATGACACTTATAATGGTTATCATATTGCTCTTGGGTTACCTTCTTATTGCAACAGAGAATGTAACTAAAAATAAACAAAGTGGCTGTCGCTGTGTTTATGGGTACTTTGTGCTGGGTGTTATACATTTGTTATGGGACCGATTATGTAATGAGTCGGCACCAAACGGATTACTTTGATTTCTTAAATGGAGCAGGAGCAACAAGTGTTGCGGTGAAATGTTATATTGCAAAAAAATATTTTTATAGGCTATGTAGGGTAAAGCATCTGAGATAGTTCTCTTTCTTTTTAGCGACTATGTCTATTGTAGAAATATTAAATAACAATGGGTGTTTTTGATTTTCTCTCTCGTTTATTACGCACTCAGAGCAGTAAAAAAATTATTATGGTTTTTATCTGTTATCACTTTTTATTCTTTCTGCAAATCTTGATAATTTAAGTACTACGGTTCTTATGTTAACCCTTGTTCATAATCTTGTGGTTAATAGAAAACAACGCATGTATTATGGTTCTGCTGTACTAATATCTGCTAATTGTGGAGGAGCTTTTACGGTTATTGGAGACCCAATAGGCTTAGTTTTGTGGAATAATGGTCATGTTAGTGCTACAAACTTTTCTCTTTTATTGTTTATTCCTTGTTTAATAGCGTGGTTTATTCCTATCTTTTTGATGGGTAGAGCATTGCCTGAATATGCTGATATAGAGTGGCAAGGAATGCCTTATAGGGGAGATGATACACGATTAAATGTGTGGCAACGCTTAGTTATGTTTGTTGTTGGTATCGGAGGATTATGGTTTTATTCCTACGTTCCACAATATAACTAAATTAAGTCCCTTCTTAGGTGCGTTATGTGTGCTGGCTCTTTTGTGGATAGTGAATGAAATATTTAACCGCAAACTGATGAATGCAGATGATATGATTCATCGTAGAATGCCACGCGTTTTTACAGTATGGAGTGCTACAAATGATATTCTTTGTACTCGGAATGATGTTGGCTCTTGGCGCAATACAAGAAATAGGTGCAACAGAATGGCTTATGAATAAAAATATCTCCTTTTATAGAAAATGAATTCATTTTAGGATTAATCGTTGCTTTCTTCTCTGTTTTCTTAGATGGTTTTGCTACGGCTTTGAGTTTTATTTCTTTAAATTCTTCTGTCGCATTAAATCATTCTTATTGGGCTGTTATTGCTTATGCAGCGGCTATGGGAGGAAATATTCTGCTAATAAGTTCTGTTAGTGGATTAGCACTGATTAAAGCTGAACATATAAAAAAATAGGTTGGTACTTTAGAAATGTAGGCTTTAAAAGCACTAATTGGTGTGATTTTAGGAATGATTGCACTGTATATAATGATATAAGAATATAAAAAAATATAACAATTATGGCTAAAAATAAATACAATCGGAATCTTAACTTCAGGGGCGATGCTCCTGGTATGAATGCTGCTATACGTGCCGTAACACGTGCTGGTATTTGCAATGGTTTTAATATAAAAGGTATTTATCGTGGTTATGAAGGATTGATTCATGACGAAATAAAAGACTTTACTACTGAAAATGTAAGTGGTATTATTATGTCTGGTGGTACTGTTTTTAAAAAAAGTGCACGTTCGAAAGAATTCTTTACAAAAGAAGGTCAACAAAAAGCCTATGACAATATGGTAAAAACATGGAATAGATGCTTTAGTTGTAATAGGAGGTAATGGTTCGCTAACAGGTGCAATGAATTTTGCGAGAGAATTTGATGTTTGTTGTATTGATTGCCTGGTACAATAGATAACGACCTCTATGGAACAGATTCTACAATTGGTTATGATACTACTTTAAATACTATTGTAGAATGTGTAGACCGCATAAGAGATACGGCTCAAAGTCATGAACGTATATTCTTTGTTGAGGTGATGGGAAGAGATGCGGGCTTTTTAGCTCAGAACAGTGCGATAGCATGTGGAGCAGAAGCAGCTATCATTCCAGAAGATAGTACCGATGTAGACCAATTAGCAAACTTCATGGAAAGAGGTATCAGAAAGTCTAAAAAAATCTTGTATTGTGATTGTTTCTGAAAGTCCAAAGTGTGGAGCTTTTATACTATGCTGACCGTGTAAGAAACGAGTTCCCACAGTATGATGTGCGTGTATCTATTCTTGGACACTTACAAAGAGGTGGTCGTCCTACGGCTCATGACCGAATTCTTGCAAGTAGAACAGGTGTTGGCGCCATTGAAGCAATTATGCAAGGACAACGAAATGTAATGATTGGTGTACGCAATAATGAAGTGGTTTATGTTCCATTGTCTGAGGCAATTAGAAGCGATAAAACCTTTTGATAGAAAACTTATTAACGTCTTAGACGAATTAAGTATATAGAAAGCTAATGTAAAAGTATGTTATAATATTAGGAAAGAAGATGTAAAAACATTGTTTTTATGCTTGTCTTTCCATAAAAAAATACTACTTTTGTATAGATAAGAACAACAAAAGATAATATATCTTGTAAAATATAATAAGTATATGTTACAAACAATCGGACATATTTCGCAAATCATTGGTCCTGTTATCGACGTTCATTTTGACGTTAAAGACCAAGTTGCCGATAAGGTTTTACCCAAAATTCACGAAGCACTAACATTAAAACGTGCTAATGGTGACGAATTGATTATAGAAGTGCAACAGCATATAGGTGAAGATACTGTACGTTGTGTGGCTATGGATAACACCGATGGTTTACAAAGAGGCTTAGAAGTTGTTGCCACAGGTCATCCTATTATAATGCCTGGAGGTGAGCAAATTAAGGGTAGAATGCTTAATGTTATCAGGGAAACCCATTGACGGTATGGATACATTAAACATGCAAGGAGCTTACCCAATACATAGAGAACCACCAAAATTCTCTGAACTCTCTACCCGTAAAGAGATGCTTGCTACGGGTATAAAGGTTATAGATTTACTTGAACCTTATATGAAAGGAGGTAAAATAGGCTTGTTTGGTGGTGCTGGTGTAGGTAAGACTGTGCTTATTATGGAGCTTATAAATAACATCGCCAAAGGACATAATGGTTATTCGGTGTTTGCTGGTGTCGGTGAAAGAACTCGTGAAGGAAACGACCTTTTACGAGATATGTTAGAATCGGGTGTTATCAAATACGGCGAAGCTTTTAAGAAAGCAATGGAAGAAGGTAAATGGGATTTATCTCTTGTCGATAAAGAAGAGTTGAAAAAATCTCAGGCAACACTTGTTTATGGACAGATGAATGAGCCGCCAGGAGCACGTGCTTCTGTTGCATTATCTGGTTTAACAGTAGCTGAAGGCTTTAGAGACCATGGAGGAAAAGATGGAGAAGCGGCAGACATCATGCTCTTTATTGATAATATCTTCCGTTTTACACAAGCTGGTTCTGAAGTTTCTGCTTTGCTTGGACGTATGCCTTCTGCAGTAGGATATCAGCCTACACTTGCTTCTGAAATGGGATTGATGCAAGAACGTATTACGTCTACTAAGCATGGCTCTATCACTTCTGTGCAAGCTGTTTATGTTCCTGCAGACGACTTAACAGACCCTGCACCTGCAACAACCTTTACTCACTTAGACGCAACAACTGAATTAAGTCGTAAAATTACAGAGCTTGGAATTTATCCTGCTGTAGATCCACTTGGAAGTACATCTCGAATTCTTGATCCACTCATTGTTGGTAAAGAGCATTATGAATGTGCACAACGCGTAAAAACAAATACTACAACGTTATAAAAGAATTACAAGATATTATTGCAATTCTTGGTATGGATGAGTTATCAGATGAAGATCGTCTTGTTGTAAACAGAGCAAGAAGGGTTCAACGTTTCTTATCTCAGCCTTTTGCTGTTGCGGAACAGTTTACAGGAATCAAAGGTGTAATGGTTCCAATTGAAGATACTATTAAAGGATTTAATATGATTCTTGATGGTAAAAGTGGACGACCTTCCTGAACAAGCTTTCTTAAATGTAGGTACAATTGAAGATGCAATAGAAAAAAAGGTCGTAAGTTAATGGAACAAGCAACAGCTTAGTTTTTATTTTTCTTGTAGCAAACCATAGAACGTTTCAAATAAATCTTATACATAAATAAACGATGTTGAAACTTAAGATTGTTTCTCCTGAAGGAGTGGCTTATGAAGGAAATGTAGAAAGTGTATCTGTACCAGGTTCTCTTGGTCAGTTTCAAATATTGAACAATCATGCACCTATTATTTCTCTCTTAGAAGCTGGAGAAGTTATCTACAAAGACCTTTGCAGGCGAACGAAAGATGAAAAACTGTGAAAGGTGGATTTGTAGAAGTTCAACAAAAACAACGTTAATGTTTGTGTTGAATTATAAAGATAAATGACAATGAAATAAAAGATGAAAAGAGTTTGATATAACAACGATTGCTCGTAAGTATAGAAGACTGTCTACGACTATTGTAGCAGGAGTGTCTTTGCTCTTCTTGTTACTTTCAAATGTATTTAACTATCCTCATGTAGTTCATGCAATTGTTGTGAGTGCTTTATTCTCTTTGTTCTTTAGCTTTGCTTATCTTGAAATATGGAAATACTTTTGCGAATAAAAAGTTCTCAGAAAAAAAGACGATGTTTTATTTTTGTAGGCATGGGTATGAGATTTTTTTATTAAGTGTTTTTATTGTGATAATAGCATGCTTATTAACAAAAGAAAAAAACAGATATTATCTCTTTTGTAGTAATATTTTCTCTTTATTATTTTGTCATGATGATTTTTTTGAAACAACTTATTTTGTAGTTATAGAACAAAAAAAGAATAAAAATGATTTCTCTACGTAAACATATTGTTTCCCTTGGTATTGTTCTATTTCTTTTTAATGATAAGTGTACCAACTTTTGCTTCTAAGCATTCAGAAGGAGGAAGAATTGATTTAAAAGAAATACTACTTGGACATATTAAAGATTCGTATGAATGGCATATAACGTCAATAGGAGATAAACATATAACACTTCCTTTTGCCTATTATAGTCAAGAGTTCTACGGGTTGGCATATGTTCTTAAGTAATGAATTTGCAGAAGAAGCAGACTCAAAAAGGAAATCGTTGCGGTCCATACGGACTCTATATTGCGAATAATGAAACGCACGAAAATAAAGTTTGTGAATATGTAAATGGTACAGAAGTAAGACCTTTTTGATATTTCAATCACAAAAAAAGTGTTGTTGTATTATTTATAAATGCAATCGTTCTTTTTGTTATGTATTTTAATTCCAGCAAATTGGTATAAAAAAAGCATAAACCTGACGATCCAGCACCAAGAGGGTTTGTGGGTTTGATGAATATGTTTATTCTTTCTGTTTACGAAGATGTTATAGTGGACTGCTTTAGGCAAACATGCAAAGAAGTATGCACCTTATCTTCTCACTTGTTTTTTTCTTCATTTTTATTTCTAATTTATTAGGAGTAATGCCATTCCCACCGGGTGGAGGAAATGTAACAGGTAATATTACAATTACATTGTTTTTAGCTTTGTGTACATTTATTATTACCAATGTAACAGGAACACGTGAATATTGGAAAGAAATATTTTGGCCAGAAGTGCCAACATGGCTTAAGGTTCCAGTTCCTTTAATGCCATTTATAGAATTCTTTAGCATATTTACAAAGCCTTTAGCTTTAATGATTCGTCTTTTTGCTAACATGATGGCAGGACATGCTATAGCGTTATCATTAACATGTACCATATTTATTATGTTTGCATTAAACGCTGTAGCAGGAAGTATGATGACTTTTGCAAGTGTGGCAATGAGCATTTTTATGATGTTATTAGAATTCTTAGTTTGCTATATTCAAGCACTTGTGTTTACAATGTTAAGTGCAGTGTTTATTTCATTGTCTAACATTGAACATGAGAAAAGTAAAAAGAATAAATTTATCAGTAAATATATTAAGTAATAATAAAAACTAAAAGATTATGTTATCATTATTATTAGCAGCAGATGCTGTTGCAAAATTCGGAGCCGCTATTGGTGGTAGTATTGCTGCAATTGGTGCAGGTATTGGTATTGGACGTATTGGTGGAAATGCAATGGATGCAATGGCTCGCCAACCTGAAAAGATAGGTGAATTGCGTTCTGCGATGATTATTGCTGCGGCTTTTAGTTGAAGGTGTAGCGTTCTTCGCTGTAATTATTGCCTTGCTTGCACTTTTCGTTTAAAAACTAATTTTTCTATTTTCAGAATTGAAAGGATAAAGTATGTCATTAATAACTCCTGACTTTGGTTTGTTCTTTTTGGATGACAATTGTCTTCCTTACCGTATTTTTTTATATTATGGAAAAAAGGTTTTTCCTGTTATTATAAATATGGTAGAAGAGCGCAAAAGCTTATATTGATGCGAGTTTACAAAAGGCCCATGAGAGCTAATGAAAGACTTGCTAATATAAAGAGAGAAGGTGAATCCATACTACAGGAGGCACGAGAAAAAGCAGACAAAGATATTGAAAGAAGCTGCTGAAACTCGAGATAAAATGATAGAGGAAGCGCGTGTTAAAGCACGAGAAGAAGCCAACAGAATGTTGATGGAAGCTAAAATGCAGATTGAAAGAGAGAAACAAAAATGCTTTAAGTGATGTAAAAAAAGTAGCGTAGCAACTATCTCTGTACAAGTGGCAGAAAAAGATTCTTCATCAAAAAATTATCAAATGCTGACGTACAAATGGATTTAATAGATTCTGTTCTTAGTAAAGTTTCTGTACAAGATAAATAAAAAAACATGTTTTTATGGATATAGGTATAATCTCTGTTCGATATGCTCGAGCCCTCTTTAAAGCTGCTCAACAGCAACATATAGAAGACTCTATATATGAAAACATGAAAACTCTCTTCAATGTAATTCTTGAAGAAAATAAAGCTTAGCAAAACCTTATCTAATCCTATTTTTACATAAGGATAATAAGGAGAGACTTTTGTTAACAGCATGTGGAAATCAATCATCTGAACTATTAAAGAAATTCATTCGGTTAGTGTTAGATGTTTCGAGAGAAGATATGATACAGTTTATTGCTGCATCTTATATCACCATATACCAACGTCATAAGCATATTATAAGTGGTAAATTGATAACTGCAAACCCAAGTGTCTGATAGCTTAGAACAAAAAAATAGCTAAAATGATACAGAATACGAATCATTCTAATGTCGAGTTACAAAAAGAAGTTGACCCTTCAATTCTTGGTGGATTCATTTTTGGAATATGATACTTATAGAATGGATGCTAGTGTTAAACAACGCTTAAATCATATTCTTGCAGAACTTAAAAAGTTAGACGTTCGCATACTTATTATAGTTATGTGTACATCTTAATTTAATGATTAAAGATAAGAGGATGTCAGATAAAAATAAAACCAAGTGAAGTTTCTGAAATTTTACTTCAACAGCTAAATGAGCTTGATAGTTCATTAAAGTTTGATGAAGTAGGAACTGTTTTAACCGTAGGAGATGGTGTTGCCAGAGTCTATGGATTGAAAAAAATGCAGAAACAAGTGAATTGCTTGAGTTCGAAAAATGGAACGATGGCAATTGTAATGAACTTAGAAGAAGATAACGTTGGTTGTATCCTTTTAGGTTCAACAGAAGGAATAAAAAGAAGGACAGATAGTAAAGCGTACTCATCGAATTGCTTCTATTAAGGTAAACGATAATATGCTTGGACGTGTAATAAACCCACTTGGACAAGCTATAGACGGTCAGGAGAGATGGATTTAACCAACTCTTTTGAGATGCCATTAGACCGTAAAAGCTCCTGGTGTTATTTATCGTCAACCAGTTAAGGAACCCTTACAAACAGGTATAAAGTCTGTCGATTCAATGATACCGATAGGTCGTGGACAGCGAGAACTTATCATTGGAGACCGTCAAACAGGTAAGACAGCCATTGCTATTGATACCATTTTAAACCAAAAAGAGCTTCTATGAACAAGGAAAAACCTGTTTATTGTATTTATGTAGCCATTGGTCAAAAGGCATCAACTGTAGCAGCTTTGGTTCAAAAACCTTAAGGAGCGTGGTGCTATGCCGTATACCATTGTAGTAGCAGCAACTGCCGCTGATTCTGCTGCAATGCAGTATTATGCACCATTTGCAGGAGCTGCTATTGGAGAATACTTCCGTGATAGAGGTTTTTTTCTGCTTTGGTTGTATACGATGATTTATCAAAAACAAGCTGTTGCATATCGTGAAGTTAGTTTGATTCTTCGTCGTCCTTCAGGTCGTGAAAGCTTTTATCCTGGAGATGTCTTTTATCTTCACTCGTTTGTTAGAACGTGCTGCTCGAATAAATAATCAGCAAGAGGTAGCAGAGCAAATGAACGATTTGCCTGAATGTATGAAAAGGACATGTAAAGGGTGGAGGTTCGCTCACTGCTCTTCCTATTATTGAAACCCAAGCAGGCGACGTATCTGCTTATATCCCTACAAACGTAATTTCTATTACAGATGGACAGATATATTTGGAAAGCGATTTATTTAATCAAGGTTTCCGACCAGCCATCAATGTAGGTATATCAGTTTCTCGTGTAGGAGGTTCTGCACAAATAAAGAGTATGAAAAAGTGGCTGGTACACTTAAAATAGATATGGCACAATATCGTGAGTTAGAGGCTTTCTCTAAGTTTTCGAGCGATATGGATGCTGTAACAGCTATGACATTAGACCGTGGTCGAAAGAATAACCAGCTCTTAATACAGTCTCAATATAGTCCAATGCCTGTAGGTGAACAGATTGCTATCTTATATTGTGGTGTTAATGGATTGATGAAAGACGTACCAGTAGACGAGATACGTAATTGTCAAGATTTATTCATTGAAACCATGCGTAATAACCATAGTGATGTTTTTAGCAAGTCTTACAAGTGGTGATTTGACAGATACTGCCACAAACACCATTAAAGAAGTGATGTTAGGCATTACTGAACAATATAAAGGTTAATTATATGCCATCACTAAAAGAGATAAAAACAAGGATTGCAAGTGTAAATAACACACGCAAAATAACAAGTGCTATGAAGATGGTAGCATCGTCTAAGTTGCGCCATGCACAGCAAATGATAGAAAACATGTTGCCTTACGACGATATGTTGGAACACATTTTAAAGTCTTTTTATTAGCAGAGCCTCAAGTAAATAGCCCTTATTGTATTGAGCGTTCTACCATTAAAAAGAGTTGCTTTTAGTTGTTTTTTTGCCTCTAATAGTTCTTTGTGTGGCGGTTTTTAATGTTAATATCATTAAAGCAATGCTACAAAGCCATTAACTCTTATAGTTATCTTTCTAAAGAAGATATAGTGGTGTATCCCGTGGGAAGAAAAAGTGTATGATAAGGTACAAAAAGTTAGGACTTACTAGTGCAGGAGATTTTGCTCATCTTGCAGAAAGTCCCACTGCAAACACTTGTCAACTTATTTCTGAAGGTCTTGCATCGCAATTTTTTTAGAAGGTAAGATAGATAAGATAGAACTTATTTATCATCACTTTAAGAGTGCGGGCTCACAGGTTTTAACACGTAGAACCTTTCTCCCTATCGACCTAACCACAGAGTTAAACCGTGCAGAAGAAAGAGACTTAACCTCTACAGTTGCTACCGCAGAGTCTCAGGCTTATCTTAAGAAGCATCACAAAAACGCACAAAGCAGCTCTCAACAAAGCAGGCAGAACCTTTGAATGACAATTTTTATTGTAGAACCAAATATACATGTTGTATTGAAAGACCTTATTCCTAAGCAACTCAATTTAATGTTTTATACAGCAGCATTAGATAGCAATGCAAGTGAACATGCAGCTCGAATGGTTGCAATGCAAACAGCTACTGATAATGCAGATGAAATATTAAGAGAGTTAAGTTTGCAATATAACAAGAGTAGACAACAAGCTATAACAAACGAGTTATTAGATATTGTGGGTGGTTCTATCAATAATTAAATGCTTATAAACATTTTATTATAACGTAAAAAGGCAATGAATGTATAGAACATTCGTTGCCTTTTTATTTTGATAAACTATCTTTCAGAAAGAAAGCCATGAGTGACAGTTTACAGCTTTCTTTTTTTAAAAAAGATAATAGCTAAAGAAAAAGTATTCTTTTTATTAAATTTGCAGGTAGAAAAAGTTATATTTAAATTTATAAAAAGATGAAATACGATACCTATATATTTGATTTAGATGGTACACTTTTTAAGTACTTTAGAAGATTTAAAAAGCAGTTGTAATTATGCGTTAGCAGCTCATAATATGCCTGAAAGAACATTTGAAGAAGTGAGAATGTTTGTAGGAAATGGTGTAAAACGTTTAATGGAGTTAGCTGTTCCTAATGGACTTGATAACCCACAGTTTAACAGTGTTTTCTCATTTTTTAAGGAACATTATCTTGAACACAATTTAGATACCACTAAACCTTATGCTGGTGTGATAGAAATGCTTAAAACATTACAAGATAACGGGAAACACATAGCTGTGGTAAGTAATAAATTTTATACTGCCACTCAAGAACTATGTAAGCATTTTTTCGGCGATTTAGTACCTGTAGCAATTGGAGAAAGAGAGGATATACGAAAGAAACCAGCACCTGATACGGTAGATGAAGCATTTTAAACAATTGGGCGTTTCTCGTGAAAATGCAGTGTATGTTGGCGATAGCGATGTAGATGTTAGCGACAGCAAAAAAACAGCAATTTACCTTGTATTAGCGTTTTATGGGGATTTAGAGATAAAAAAATTTCTTAATAGAGCATGATGCTACTACTTTTTGTAAATACAACACAAGAGCTTTTTGGCTATTTAGTAGAATAAACTCTATTATATTGATTAAAAACATATTTGTAACACTATTTTAAAACGAAAAATAGTGTTACATTTTTATTTCTGGCTGCTTTCTGAGCAATATAAATATAGACAGAAAAAGATAAGAGCTATTTTTTAGAAGTTATAAGAAAAGCCCTTAAATAGCATGTTTTGGTGAAAAATGTTGCAAAAAGCTAAGAGTTTTACGTGCAATAGCTTATGTATTAGAGGTTAAAATATCAACTATTAGCATTAAAAACACCGTTTATTTCATGTAAAAAAGCTAAGCTTTTTGCATCATAATCACTTATTTATTGAAGTTTATAATGCTACTATTAGAAAGAAAAAACATATATCTTTTTGCAATAATAGCCTATAAAAATCAATCTTATCACATGCCTTATTAGAGGTAAAAAGGGTTCTAAAAAGCTAAGCTATTTTTCTCTATAATGTAAAAATTAAAATGTAACAAAAAACGCTCACAAAAATAGGCTAATAAATAAGTGTAAAAAGTAGTCTTTTACATTGCAATAACATTCCAACTAATATCTAAAAACTTCGTGTCTATCTCAAGAAAGCATTATTATTTTCTTTTTTATCTGTTCCTTAATAAACATAAAAACCAATAAATATAAAAAGTTTTTCTGTATCTTTTGCATTGCTAAAATAGGTAACGCTATTGTCGATAATATTTTTATTTAATAGTGAGCATAAACGCACTATTGAGCATTGTTATGTAATAAATACACTTTTGCACATCTTGCATTTAAAGAGGGTAGAGTTAGTATATAAAAAGAATATAGAATGGGAATTTTCGGTTTTTAGTAAGAATAAAAAAAGAAACGCCTCGATAAGGGGTTAGAAAAACAAAAACAAAAACGTATTTAGTAAGCTAACACGTGCTATTGCAGGTAAGTCGAAAGTAGACGAGGAAGTGTTAGATAATCTTGAAGAAATACTCATATCTTCAGATGTAGGAGTTGACACTACTCTTAAAAATTATAGAGCGTATTGAAGAGCGCATAGCAAGAGATAAATACGTTTCTACAAGCGAATTAAATGGTATTTTTAAAAAAGATGAAATAGCGTCTTTGTTAACAGAAAACAATTCGTTTGACAGCGATTCGTGGGATTTACCATCAGACCATAAACCTTATGTTATTCTTGTTGTTGGTGTAAATGGTGTGGGAAAAACCACCACAATAGGCAAGTTGGCTTATCAATTTAAGAAAGCTGGAAAGAAAGTTTACTTAGGAGCAGCCGACACTTTTAGAGCTGCTGCTGTAGAACAGATAAGCATTTGGGGCGAAAGAGTGGGTGTTCCTGTGGTTAAACAACAAATGGGTTCCGACCCAGCCTCTGTGGCTTTTCGACACTCTTTCATCAGCAAAAAGCAAATGGAGCTCGATGTAGTTTTAATAGACACAGCTGGTAGATTACATAACAAAGTGGGCTTGATGAACGAATTAAAGAAAAATAAAAAGATGTGATGAAAAAAAGTGTTTCCTACTGCACCAGACGAAGTTCTTTTGGTATTAGATGGTAGCACTGGGCAGAATGCTTTTTGAGCAAGCACGTCAGTTTTCACAAGTAACTCAAATTACATCACTTGCAGTTACCAAATTAGATGGTACGGCAAAGGGTGGTGTTGTTATAGGTATTTCAGACCAATTGAAAGTGCCTGTTAAGTATATTGGTTTGGGTGAAGGCATTGAAAATCTACAATTATTTAATAAAAAACAGTTTGTAGAATCGCTTTTTGGCGATAATCTATAACGCAGAAAAATAAGGCATAAATAGAGAATAGAGAAGATAAACGTGTCTTCTTTATTCTCTTATTTGTCTAAAAAGGTAGAAACATATTAGGATAAAAACAAATAGAAGATATACAAACATTGATGAAGAAAAATCAAGTAGACATTATAACGATGGGCTGTTCTAAAAATCTTGTAGACAGCGAGTTGCTAATGAAGCAGTTTGAAGCTAATGGATACCATTGTACACACGATACAACACGTCCACAAGGAGAGATAGCTGTTATTAACACCTGCGGTTTTATAGAGAGTGCAAAAAGAAGAAAAGCATCAATACAATATTAGAGTTTATACAAGCAAAGGAAGAAGGTAGACTTCGCAAACTTTATGTTATAGGGGTGCTTGTCGCAACGTTATAAAGACGAACTTGAGTCGAAATGCCACAAGTGGATAAGTTTTATGGCAAATTTAACTATAAACAATTATTAAATGATTTAGGTAAAGCCGATTTACCTTCATGCGATGGTAAACGACATCTTACCACTCCACGTCATTATGCTTATCTAAAAATCAGCGAAGGTTGTAATCGTCAGTGTGCTTATTGCGCTATTCCACTTATCACAGGAAAGCATACCAGCAGAAAAAAGAAGATATAGTGACAGAAGTGAAAGAGTTAGTAGCACAAGGTGTGAAAGAATTTCAAGTGATAGCACAAGAGTTAACCTATTATGGAGTAGATATAGACGGCAAAAAGACAAATTGCAGAGTTAATAGAGGCTATTGCAGATGTTCCGGGAGTGAAGTGGGTGCGTTTACATTATGCTTATCCTAACGAGTTTCCGTTAGAGTTATTAAAGGTAATACGTGAGAAACCAAATGTTTGTAACTATCTTGATATTGCTTTACAACACATTTCTGACAACATGTTAACGCGTATGAGCTGTCATGTATCTAAGGTTGAAAACAATTGAACTCTTAAAGAAAAATACGTAAAGAGGTTCCGGGTATTCATTTAAGAACTACTCTTATGGTGGGTTTTCCAGGGTGAAACAGAAGAAGATTTTCAAGAGTTATTAGACTTTGTACGTGAAATGAAGTTTGAAAGAATGGGAGCTTTTACTTATTCAGAAGAAGACGGTACGTATGGAGCAGCGCATTATAACGACGATATTTCGCCAGAGATTAAACAACAACGTTTAGACCAATTGATGGCTTTACAGCAAGAAATAGCGACTGAAGTGGGAAGCCTAAGAAAGTGGGTGAAAACGCTACTTACGATTATAGACCGTAAAGAAGGAGAGTATTATGTAGGACGAACTGAATTCTGTTCTCCTGAAGTTGACCCAGAAGTGCTTATTTCTACAGATAAAAAAACTAAAAAGTAGGAAATTTCTATGAAGTAGAAATAACAAACAGTGATGAGTTTGATTTATATGGAATCATAAATTAGAAACAATGAATAACAAAGAGTTTATTGCAGAATTATCTCGCCGTATGGGTTATACACAAGACAATACACAAAAGTCTTGTGCGTAATGTAATAGATGCAATGGCCACTACTTTTGATGAAGGAGAAAATGTTTTTATTCCTAACTTTGGCACTTTTGAGGTGAAAAAGCGTTTAGAACGTATCATGGTAAATCCGTCTACACGCCAAAATATTATAGTTCCTCCCAAATTGGTACTTAACTTTAAGCCTGTTGCCGCAATCAAAGAAGAAATGAAGAAAGGAGAGTTTACCGATGAATAAATATGGAAGACTTTCTGAAAATGCTAATGTCTAAATTTAATATTTCTGAGCAAGAATCTAACAATTTTTATTGCTGAGATGTTTAAATTGATAGAAGATGCGCTAAAAACAGATAAGCAGGTAAAGGTAAAAGGATTAGGTAGTTTTAAATTGACAACTGTAAATGCTCGTGAGAGTGTTGATGTAAACACGGGAGAGCGCATTATAATTGAAAGTAGAGAAAAGATAAGTTTTACTCCAGACACTTCGTTAAGCGATTTGGTTAATAGTCCTTTTGCACAGTTTGAAACGGTAGTTTTAAATGATGGAGTTGATTTTTTTCTGAGATTGATAATTATTATTCAAGATTAGAAACAGCCAATGATAACACAATGCTTGTACAAGAGTTATTAAAAGAAAAAGAGATAATGATGTTTCTAAATATAATTTGAATGAGCAAGAAAAAAACAATCTATTGCATCTTCAGAGTTGTTGACACCAGAAGAAGATACGAGAGAAGAAGTCCGATAATTTAAATTCTATTGAAGTAGAAAAAGCAAGTAGAAGAGGTTGATAATAGTAGTGAAGTAGGACTAAATAGCACGGAAATAGCTGATAGTCCAACTGTATCTGTCTCTTATAAACTAACTCCTTGTGAGTTGTCTGCATTAAACTCTGATAGAAAAAAAGAAACAGAAAAAGCTCATACAGATGTTGAAAAAATGGGTAATGAAGAAGTTGTTCTATCTGAAACTCCCATTTTGCCTATTTCAGAAGAAAAATAATTCTACTCCTAAGAAATCTTATAAAACTTACATCTTACTTTTATTTTTCATTTTGTAGCTATTGGTATTATTGTTTTTGTATTTCTTATTCCTTTCTTTCAAAAAGTAGATACAGAATTAAAAGAACCTGTTGTTGAGGCTAAAGCTACAATAGAAAAAGAGGTAGATTCTACATTGATAAAGCAGCAACAATATATAAAAGATAGTATAGAACATGCTAAAATGGTTGCTTATAAAGCCGATTCAATGGCCAAAGCACAAGAAGATTCTATCAATAAAGCGCATGAAATAGCCCAAGAAGAACAACGTAAAAAAATAGAAGAGGCTAAGCAATATGATAAAAGATGTTCGCGTAAGAACAGGCGCTTATCGCATTATTGGAGTTTCTAAAAACAATAGTTGTGAAAAGCAGGAGAAACAATGTCTTCTATTAGTAAGAAAACTCTTGGTCCTGATATGGAATGTTATGTTGAGGCTATCAATGGCAAAACAGAAGTGAAAGAAGGAGAAAGTATAAAAAAATACCATTATTAGAATTAAAAAAAGAGACATAAGAAATAAACATTGTAATGGCAGGTTTATATATTCACATTCCTTTTTGTTTATCTCGGTGTAGCTATTGTTCATTTTATAGTACGATAGATACAAAATTAAAAAAACAATACGTAGATGCTTTATGTAAAGAACTTGCTTTGCGTAAAGACTACTTATTGTTGCCACAAGCAGGAGATAATAACGAGGTAAGAGATACGTCTCTTACTACTATTTACTTTGGAGGAGGAACACCAAGTTGTTTAACTAAAGAAGAGTTTGAACAAATCTTCTCTGCTATAAACTTGCATTTTAATGATAGTTTAGAAGAGATTACAATTGAATGTAATCCAGATGATATTACACCTGATTATGTTAAGACGTTAAAGCATTATGCTAATAGAGTGAGTCTTGGTATTCAAAGTTTTAACGATAATCAATTGAAGATTATTAACAGAAGACATTCTGCCAATGAAGCAATAAATGCTGTAAAGCTATTACAGCGTGAAGGAGTGTCTAATATCAGTGTAGATTTAATCTTTGGATTTCCTAATGAAACATTAGAGGATTGGAAGAATGATATAAACCAAGCTTTATCGTTAAATGTTCAGCATATTTCAGCTTATAGTTTAATGTATGAAGAAGGAACAAAGTTGTATTATTTGTTAGAAAAAAAGGAAAGATAAAGCCAATAAGCGAGGAACTATCTTTGCGTATGTTTGATACTTTAGTAGATGAATTAGTGGCTAATGGATATGAACATTATGAAATAAGCAATTTTTGCTAAACAAGGTTTTCGGTCGGTTCATAATAGCAATTATTGGAGAGCAATTCCTTATTTAGGAATTGGAGCATCAGCACATTCTGTATGATAAAAACATCTCGTCAATGGAATATAGCTAACATTCAACAGTATATAGAAGAATCAATAGGGGCGAAGTGCCTTGTGAAAAAGAGATATTAGACAAAGATACACAGTATAACGATTTAATTACAACGGCTTTTACGTACAAAAAGAAGGTATATGTATAAATGATTTATCTCCTTTATATGCAGACTATTTAATGAAAAAAATAGTGATGCTTTTTTTAAAGAATGGAACAATGGAAAAAACTGCTGACAACTATATAAAAATTAACTCGGAAAGGGCTTTATATTAGTGATAATATTATGGCAGAATTAGTTAAAGTGTAACAATTTGAGTTACATATAAGGTGTCTTTTTTTACGTTAAACTTGATTTCATGACCTTGAAACATAAATCCGTATATTTTATTTTCATCATCATGATAATGTGGACGAGGGTCTAATTCAAGAACTTTTATGAGTGTCTTAGTATTAAGAGTGGGCTGTTCTGCTAATAATCCTTCATTTATAACTACTTTTAAACGTTTAATTGCCACTTTATCTACAAATCCACTTCGAGCATAAGGGTGAGAATCAGCGTAAGTGATGTAAGGTTTTATGTCGTAAATAGGGAGTGTTATCTATTAAATCGGCTCCTAAAACTGTGATGATTAGTTGTCCGTTACGATTATGTTGTATATCTTTAATCTTAACAGAAGAAAGTCCCAAGCCGTTAGGACGAAAGGGAGAACGAGTAGCAAAAACACCCATTTTAGTATTTCCACCCAAAAGTGGAGGACGAACAACTAAACTATTAGGCTCATGTGCATTAGCTGAAAAATCCCCAAATGAGCCATAAATAATCAAACTCTTTAATACCTCTTATAGCTTCTGTGGCATATTCTTTTCTCAAAAAGAATGTATCCTTCTAACTCTTCAACTAATCCACTTTTGTTTAGGAACGCCGAATTTATTGTGAAAAGGCGAGTGAAAAGTGGCTATAGGTTTAATTTCTTTTTTTAAGTTCATTGAAAATATTAGTGTGTGGCACGCCACCAATTAGTGTATTGCTTATGTGTTTCTGCATTATATATATCAGATACTGTTAAATCGCTGATAGTTATTCCACTGAAATTTTGAATATGAATATATGGATTAGATAGATAATTCATTGAACTGTATATTCTTTGAGTGGCAGCATGATAAGGGAGTAAGCTGATAAAGAAGGTTTCTAAATTGTTGATACAGTGCTTTGTCTTGACACAACTTATCTACATAGTCTCCCATATCGTAAAAATATTGTGGGCGCATATCCGTCTAATTTTTGAACAACGTCTATTTTATTCTCATCCATTTTGTACCTTCCATTTATTTCTTTTCATAAGAGTTGCCATTTCTTGTGTTTTGGTACAATCTGTAATGCCAATTGCTCCGCAATTATAATTAGGAGTGTTATAGTTAGAGTAGAAATTATAAAAAATATCTGTAATTTGTTGGTAATTAGGAGAAATAGAAGATAATTCTTTCCACATCTTATTATAAGGCATTCCATAAGCCATTATTTCGCTTGTACAGCCTATTAAATAATGTGTAACTTCTCTAAGGTCGTAAGCAACTTCGATAGTAGACATGTAACAATCGTCAAACATAATGTATTGCATTTTCATATTAGCATTTTTAATACTTTGTGTTAGTGTACTTATATCTGTTTGATACTCAAGTGTTGTTCCTCCAAAGAATCGGGTTTTAGGTTTTGTGTGATAGTTAGCAGGAAGCTCATCCTACACCATGAGAACCTATAATCATAGAGTAGATAGACGCAGGAGCTATGTTTTTTTAATTTCTTGCAAAAGAGAAGTAAGACCTTGTGTTTTTGTATAAAAGGGTGAACTACTTGTGTCGTATTTTTTTATACTTTTTATGGTAACAAGCATTATTCTTATATCTAATTTCAAAGAGTTCCGCATTTTTAGGCGCTAAAGAATCTATAAAAAAACAAGTACACGGGTTTGTTTTAATCCTCCTTCTGTTACAATGGCTTCTTCTATATCTTCTAAGTTTCTTATAAAGTCATCGTGCAAACTATTATTATCATTACTCTTAGAAGCTGTCCATGGCATATACACAAAAAATAGTTTTTAATGTAGGCAAGTTGTCTTCTTTTTCAACCTGTGTTTGTTGAGTTTGTGTATTATCTATGGAGTTATCATAGGGGTCTTTACAGCATGAAGTGAGTAAAGAAAATATGAAAAAAAGAGTTATACAAGTCTTTAAGCATCTTGTTTTTTTATGAATGAACATATTATAAGAGTATTTATGAATGCGGTATAAGAAAAATAAGTCTAACCTTTTTATATGTAAAAGAGATGTAATGAAGAATGATAAATAAAAATGAAAGAATTGGAAAGGAAAATAAATAGTTTTCACTTTCCAATTCTATTAAAATTTAGGATTGTTTGCTTTTTTTAATGCAGCTATAGATTCTTTTAATGCAGCTATTTTTTTTCTTCAGAGTCGCTTTGTTTTTGCGCTCTAATGCTACGACATTTTTCAGGTGCATTTGCAACAAACTTCTCGTTAGAAAGTTTCTTTTTAATGCCATTCAAAAAGCCTTCAAGATGTTTTAATTGTGCTTCTTGTTTTTTTCTATTTCGGCAACATAGTCTATTAAATCTCCAATAGGTACAGCAAATTCATCTGTCCCCACCATGAATTGTGCGCAATCAGCAGGTTTATCTTGTGTTATAGAAATGTTATTCAAATTGGCCATTTTAGCTATAATCCCATTGTATTGATTATAGTTGTTTTTGTGAGATAGCGCATAATTCTAATGTTTCTTTAGGGGGCTATATTACGTTGATTGCGTACAGTTCTGATGCCAGATACAATTTGTTTGACACGTTCAATATTTGCAATGAGCATATTATCTTTCTCTGTACAAGAAGATATAGCTAAACATTCTTTCATGATAGATTGACCTTCTTTTCTTTCAAAGGTTTGTTGCCATAATTCTTCTGTAATAAAATGGCATGAAAGGATGTAACATCTTTAATAGCGAATCGAAGAAATGAAGAGTGGTATTAAGTGTTTCTTTATCTATTGGAGAACCATAACTTGGTTTTATCATTTCAAGATACCAGCCTGAAAACTCATCCCAGAATAACTTATAAACAACCATTAATGCTTCTGAAATACGATATTTAGAAAAATAAATCGTTTAACTCTGTATTTGTTTCTTTTTAGTTTCGCTTCAAACCATTCTATAGCTATCTTGCTTGTTTCTGGTTGAATTTCATCACTTACCTCCCAACCTTTAATAAGTCGGAAAGCATTCCAAATCTTATTATTGAAGTTTCTTCCTTGTTCGCAGAGAGCCTCATCAAATAAAATGTCATTACCAGCAGGAGCAGAAAGCATCATACCCATGCGTACACCATCTGCACCATATTGGTCTATAAGAATAAGAGGGTCAGGAGAGTTACCAAGACTCTTGCTCATCTTTCTACCAAGTTTATCTCTTACAATACCTGTAAAATAAACATTTTTGAAAGGCATCTTTCCTTTATATTCATAACCTGCCATAATCATTCTTGCAACCCAGAAGAAAAATAATATCAGGTCCTGTAACGAGAACACTCGTTGGATAATAATAATTCAGTTCTTCATTATCTGGTTGATTGATACCATTAAAGACTGATATAGGCCATAACCATGAAGAGAACCATGTGTCAAGACAATCTTCATCTTGTTCTAAATCACTTGCAGTTAGTTGGCAATTAAACTTTTCTTGTATTTGTTTTAAAGCGTCTTCAATCGTTTCTGCAACAACAAATTCTCGCTTTTCACTGACTGTGAAATAATATGCAGGAATACGATGTCCCCACCATAATTGTCGAGAAATACACCAGTCTTTGATGTTCTCCAACCAATGACGATAAGTGTTCTTATATTTTAAAGGATAAAAATTGAATTTCATCATTCATAACAGGTGAGAGAGCAAGGTCTGCAAAGTGTTGCATTTTAAGGAACCATTGCGTAGACAACTTAGGCTCAATCGGTACATTTGTTCGTTCTGAACAGCCTACTTTTGTTAGTATAGTCTTCAATCTTTTCCATTAGACCTGATTTTTGAAGGTCTATTGCTATTTGTTTTCTCACATCCATTCTATCTTGTCCCACATACATCTGTGCTGTTTCAGAGATAGTTCCATTGTCATTAAAAAATGTCAATAGTAGCAAGATTGTGCTTAATTCCTAAATTATAGTCATTTATATCGTGAGCAGGAGTCACTTTTAAGCAACCTGTTCCGAATTCAATGTCTACATATTCGTCTTCAATAACAGGAATTTCACGATTAACAAGAGGTACTATTACATGTTTTCCTTTTTAACCATTGATTTTTAGGGTCATTGGGATTGATACACATAGCTGTATCTCCCATAATGGTTTCAGGGCGAGTTGTTGCGACGATAGCATATTTCCCAGGTTCTTCCACTACCATATATTTAAGGTAATAGAGCTTAGATTGTTCTTCTTTATATATTACTTCTTCGTCACTTAACGCAGTTTGTGCTTTAGGATCCCAATTAACCATGCGTACACCACGATAGATTAGACCTTTATTATATAAGTCGCAGAAAACCTTTAAAACGCTTTTTGAACGTTCATCATCCATCGTGAAAGCTGTTCTATCCCAATCACAACTTGCACCAAGTTTGCGTAATTGTTGAAGAATAATGCCTCCATGTTCTTTAGTCCAGTCCCAAGCATGGCCTAAAAAAACTCATCCCTCGATATGTCAGTCTTTTTAATTCCTCGTTGAGCAAGTTTGTTTACAACCTTTGCTTCTGTGGCAATAGAAGCATGATCGGTACCAGGAACCCAGCAAGCGTTTTTCCCTTCCATTCTTGCACGGCGTACAAGAATGTCTTGAATGGTGTTATTTAACATATGTCCCATGTGTAACACTCCTGTAACATTTGGTGGAGGAATTACTACAGTGTAAGGTTCTCTACCATCTGGTTTGCTCGAAAAAAAGTTTATTATCAAGCCAATATTGATACCATTTCGACTCAACTTCTTTTGAATCGTATTTACTTGCTAAGTTCATATCTTGTTTTATGTTTATTTGAATGTAAGAAAAAAACATTGCAAAAATTACGATTTTTTTCAGTGAAAATATTGTATTTTTGTACAAATAATTATTGCTTTATGCACACAAGAAGAGAAAAGTTAGAGGCTTTTGGACGTTTACTTGATGTTATTGAGAACTTAAGAGATAAATGTCCATGGGATAGAGAACAGACGAATGAAAGTTTGAGAACAAATACGATTGAAGAAGTTTATGAACTGGGTGACGCATTATTAAAAGAGTGATTCTGCTAATATTTGTAAGGAATTAGGAGATGTTTTTATTACATGTTCTTTTTATTCTATTATTGCAAAAAGAAAAGAATGACTTTGATATTGCTGATGTCTGTAATCAGAAGTCTGATAAATTGATTTTTAGACACCCACATATTTATGGCAATCCTGATTCAACTAAAGACGTGAAAGCTATATTACAGACTTGGGAACAAATTAAATTAACAGAAAAAGATGGAAATAAGAGAGTCTTATCTGGTGTTCCTGAGGCTTTGCCAAGTATCATAAAAAGCTTATAGAATACAAGATAAAGCTCGTAATGTAGGATTTGATTGGGAGAAAAAGGAGGATGTTTGGAGCGAAAGTAGAAGAAGAGTTAAATGAGCTAAAAAGATGAACTTAAGAATGAAAAACAAAGAGAAGTCTATTGATGAATTAGGAGATTTTTTTATTCAGTGTTATTAATGCTGCTCGTTTATATCACATCAATCCAGATGATGCTTTAGAAAAGAACAAATCGTAAATTCATACGACGATTTAATTATGTTGAGGCGGAAACAATAAAAAAAGGCAAAAACGTTGAAGGACTTATCTTTAGTTGATATGGATATTCTTTGGAACGAGAGCGAAACGAAAAGAACGTTCTTTTGAATATAGAATAAAAAAAGTATAATGGTTAATTAAAAATAGAAATAATTATGAAACAAAGATATATTTTATTCTGTTTTTCACTTGTTCTTTTTAATGTTCTGTGCTTGTCATCATAAAGTGAAGAAAGATAGACTTGTGTTAACTGATAGTATCAACGAGTCAGGAATAGAGGATTCTACAATATATGGAACTTGTGGAGAAGGAACAGCAATGCATACCTTGGAACTCTTGACAGACACGGGTGATAGCATTTCTTTCGTCTTGAATGATGAAGAAACTGAAAAACCTTCCATCGTGTTAGGAGGTTTACTTGCAGGAGATAAAAATAGCTGTAATTAGTACAACTATAGACGGTGAACACATTGCTTTAAAGGTTTTAAATATTAGTACCTTGTTAGGAAGATGGAAAAAGTGTTGATAAAGATTTTTCAATAGAAGAGGGGGAACTGTTAGTTCTGCAATTATTAGTGAGAAACAGAATTGGAATACTTGGAAAAATATATAATGGAAATATTCTATTAAACAAGGATACATTTGCAATTGTATCGCTTGGTGCCGACTCTTTAGCATTAGAGAATCGTGCAGGAATATATGTATATAAACGTATTAGATAATCATAAGAAATAAAAAGGTGGAGCTGTTCAGAATTCATATTTTTAGGTTGTGGTAGTGCATTACCTACTTTACAACATGCCCCCTCTTGTCAAGTAGTTGAGATTAGGGGAAAAGTATTTCATGATAGATTGTGGCGAATGTGCTCAAATACAATTGAGAAAGTCGGGTATAAATTTCATGAAAATAAGTGTATTGCTCATTTCTCATTTACATGGAGACCATTGTTTTTGGAGTGATAGGGCTTTATTTCCACTTTAGGAATGTTAGGAAGAATAGCACCTTTGCATGTATATGCTACTCCTGAATATGAAAATATATTGCGAGCTCAAATAAATTTCTTTTGTAAAGGACTTGAATTTGAAGTTGTTTTTTTCATCCAGTTATTACAACTGAACATAAAGTTATTTACGAAGATAGGGAGTTTGACTATAGAATCAATTCCTTTGGAACATCGTATCAATTGTTGTGGCTTTTTGTTTAAAGAAAAAGAATCTTTACCTCATATTCGTAAGGATATGATAGATTTTTATCGAATTCCACATTATGCAATCAATTCAATTAAAAATGGAGTAGATTGGGTTACAGATGAAGGAGAAACTATTTCAGCTTCTAAATTAACTGTTCCTGCTAATAAGGGACGTTCTTACGCTTATTGTAGCGATACCAAATATCTTCCTCAACTATATGAGCTTATTACTAATAGTAGTGTTCTTTATCATGAGAGTACTTATGAAGAACAGCATAAAAACATTTGCAGATAAATATTTTCATAGTACAGCTAAGCAGGCTGCTACAGTGGCTAAAGATGCAAAAGTTGGTACATTATTATTAGGACATTATAGCTCACGTTATAAAAACGAAACCACTTTATTAAATGAAGCGAAAGAAATTTTTCCAAATACTTCTTTAACAATAGAAGGAATGGTGTTTGATGTTAAATAATTTAAATGGCTTTAATCTTTTAAGACAAGGTTAAAAGGGAATATCATATAAAATCTTTATTTTTTTGTAAAAACACTATGATTTTTGTAGTTATCTACAATTATAATATATTTAAAATAGTGTTTAAGACGCGGTTAAGTAGAATTAAAAAAATAGATAGAAAAATGATGATACGTTTACTCTTTTTTTATACTTTCATTAACTTTATGCTCAACTTCTCTTTTAAAAAGCTGAGCCTTCTATGAATTTAGCACTAATAGAACCTGAATTCAATGGAGTCTCTATTTCAATAACAGATAATATACTTCATGTTTTAGGTGCTAACGGACAAACTCTTCAAATATATAATGTAGCAGGTATTTGTGTGCAAAATTTCAAAGTTGAAGGTAGTGATAAGCGTTACGAATTAGCACTTCCTAAAAGGATTTTATATTGTAAAAAGTAGGAAAGACAGTTCGTAAAATAGCACTTAAATAAGTGTTATATTAGACATTATATATTGCTGAGAATTCTTTTTATATTTTCTTTTATTTTTTTATCTTCATTTCTTGTGGAGATAGAAAAGGGCATGCGAATGAACGTTTAACTACCGATTTGTATGCTACATTATCTATATCTGGTTACGAAGTTAGTGTAAGCAAGGTACGGGAAGATTTAAATAGATTAGTAAAAGCAGATAAAGATTCTTTTTATGCCGATTATTTAACACGTCGTTTTTTTATAGAACTCATTCTTCTTTTTATTTGGATTTCTCGAACAGGAGTCTCCTTTTATGGCAGAACAGTTGGTGAACGAATTGGAGACAGTGCATCAATTGGGATTTTCTCAAAAGAGATTTTTGTAAAAAAATATTATAGATGATTTGAAGTCTATTCGCACACTTTCTTTTTTTCTGATAAAGAACCTATTCATGTTGTTTTAGCACGTTTAGAGTTTTATTTAACAAAGGCATTGATGCGTTATTGTATAGGGCAACGTTATGGCTTTATAAATCCTAATTCTCTTTTTAATCGTTTAGATAAAAATAGAGACAGATGATAATCGTTTGTCTTTTCATCGACTTTATGATATTCCTACTGAACATCCAGATACAAATTTCTTAAATCTTGCAATCAAAAAAAGTACAAACAGATAGTTTATCCTATTTTTTGTAAGTATAAAACCTCGCAATCCTCTTTATAAACGATTGACAAAAGAGCTCTAAAACAAAAGTCTTTATCTTATAAGCGTTTGTTATTGTGTAATATTGAGCGTACTCGTTGGCGTCACCAAACTGCATCTGAGAATTGTAATAAATATGTTTTAGTGAATATACCATCATTTTTTTATTGGTTGCAAAAAGATAATACTAAAACTCTTTCAATGCGTATAGCATGTGGAACTTTGGCAACTAAAACACCTTTATTATATAGTGATATACAAAGAATGGACATCAATCCTATTTGGATTATGCCTTTAAGTATAGTAAAGAAAAGTATACTTCCACATCTTGAAATGCCACATTTTTGCTAAACATAATTATTTTTATAAAGAATTTTTAATACTGGTGAAACTATTTCTCCCGAGAGAGTAACAGCTGAAATGCTTACTTCTGGCACTTATAAGATAGTACAGAAAGGGGAGATGGTAATTCTTTAGGACGTATTGTCTTTCGTTTTCCTAATAATTTTTTTCTGTTTATTTACACGATACACCATCTAAAAATGCTTTTTCAAAAGCTTTGATAGAGGTGTTTCTCATGGTTGTGTGCGAGTAGAAAAAAACCTTTCGAATTAGCCGTATTTCTTTTTAGAAAATAAAGATACAACATTTATTTCTAAACTTCATTATTCTATGACAGCACCCATAAATAAACAAAAATAATGATTTACATATAGATAAAAAAGAAGATAATAGGAACAAAAACTTTAGCTCCAAATATTCCTCTATTTATCACTTATTTTACTGTTTATCCCGATAATTATGGTAAGTTAATTAGGTATCCTGATGTGTATGGATATGATAAAGCTATGTGGAATACTCTTTCTCACTATGTGAGATAATATATCACGATTAAATGTAATGTAAATGAATACAGATATAGTTAAACATAGATATTTTATTTCTTTTTGCTTACGATGGCACTCATTATCATGGTTGGCAAATACAGCCTAATGGTCATTCTGTGCAAGCTGAATTGCAACAAGCATTGTCTTTACTTCTTAGGACATCAATTCATGTTGTTGGAGCAGGTAGAACTGATACAGGTGTTCATGCAAGAATGATGATTGCGCATTTTGATTTTGAAGGAACATTACCTATGTCAGTAGAGCAATTACAATATAAATTAAATCGTATCTTGCCTCCTGATATGTCTACTTATAAAGTTTATGAAGTCTCTTTAGACGACCATGCGCGTTTTACGGCTAAGAGTAGAACTTATCATTATTATGTTCATAATATAAAAGACCCTTTTTGCCGAAACTATTCTTATGCTTTTCATTTTCATTTAGATTTTGAAAAAATGAATCAAGCTGCTACCTATTTACTTGAAGTAGATGATTTTGGAGCCTTTTGTAAAAGTAATTCCGATGCCAAAACCACACTTTGTAAAGTTACAGAAGCTCGTTGGATTCAAATAGATAACGTGCATTGGTATTTTGTAATAACAGCTAATCGTTTTTTTAAGAAACATGGTAAGAGCCGTTGTTGGAACGCTTGTTGATGTCGGAAAAAGGCAAAAATAACAATAGAAGAATTTAAGAAAATAGTTGATGGAAAGAAGAGAACAGCTGCTGGAGAAAGTATGCCTGCATGTGCACTTTTCTTAGAAAAAAATAGTATATTAACATCGTTCTGAAAAAGATAAGTATATTTCAGCTTCTTTTTCTGCTTTTTATAAATAAAAACACAAAAACATTATGTGGTTAATTGGAGCATTTATCTCAGCTACCTTTTTGAGGCTTTTTATGATGTATTCAAAAAGAAGGCACTAACAAATAATGCAGTATTACCTATTCTTTTCTTAAATACATTTTTCTCATCCCTTATTTTTTTCTACCTTTTATCATATTATCTTCTTACACTCATTGTCTTGATAATAGTTTCTTTTTATGTAGAACAAAGGTGGGTGGTACGAACATCAGTATATTATTCTGAAAAAGTGTTATCGTGCTTTCTTCATGGATATTTGGTTATATCTCGATGAAACATTTACCTCTAACAATGGTAGGACCTATAAAATGCAACGCGTCCTATTATGGTTTTAGTTGGTGCAATGTGTGTTTATGGAGACATTTAAATATGTATCAATGGATAGGGGTTGTTCTTGCACTCTTATCTTTGTTTCTTTTTGAGTATTAGTGGTAAGAAAGAAGGAATTCATTTTACACATAATAAGTGGATATTTTTTTCTTTTTTTATTGCTGCAGTTTTAGAGTGCTATTAGTGGCTTGTATGATAAATTTTTAATGAGCTTCTCCTGCTAATGGAGGTGTAGGACTAAATAAAAATGTTGGTACAAAGTTGGTTTAATATTTACCAATGTTTGTGGATGGGGCTTATTTTAGTTTTCTTATGGTTGCCTACAAGACATAAAACCACGCCTTTTAGGTGGAATTATTATATTATAGGAATAACCTTTTTTTCTTATGTTTAGCCGACCTACTTTACTTTTTATGCGCTTAGTCTTGATGGAGCAATGATTTCAGTAATATCAATGATACGTCGAGGAAGTGTTATTGTGAGTTTCTCCTTTGGTGCTTTTTATTTTCCGTGAGAAAAATCTTAAGAATAAGGCTATTGATTTAATTTTTAGTTGTTTTAGGTATGATATTTCTTTATTGAGGAAGCCATTAAATACTGTTTTTTTATAGAAAAGAAATATCATTTTAAAAAGCAATAACATAGAGATTAGAAACAAGTTATATTCTCTATAAATTGCAGATAAAATACAGTGTCTGCTATTTATTTTATTGTTAAGTATAGAGAAAGAATGTGGTTTAGTAAGCTAAATTTATCGTTTTTTTATGTATAAATCTAATTTCTCTCATTCCGTATCTATTCATAAATCTACTTTTTATCTACATAGCTGTTAATACCGTTAATACGTCCTTTACCCGTATATTGCCACATCGTAATGTCTCTACCGTCTTTCAATACGGGTTCTCTTTGGGTGTATTGAGCTATCATTAGTTTGTAGCCATCTAACTTACCTTGTAGATAATTATCATAAAAAAATTAGTGAAAGTATAGAGTAGGGGCTTTTTGTTTGTATTCTTTTTCTACTAAGTCTAAGAACTTTAAAAAGCGAGTCGCAAAACTCTTCTGTTGCCATTCCGCTTTTTTTGTTTCTATGTCTATCATGGGTAACAAGTCTTGGTCTTCGGGTCTACATTGCGACCCTAAAAATTCTCTAATTGTTTAGTGAGATTAGTTTTTAGGGCGAAAGAAATGATACGAACCCACTTTCAAACCATTTTGTTTAGCCATAGCTATATTGCTTGCATAGGTACGGTCTATGTTGTCTCCACCTTCTGTTGCTTTTAAATATACATAAGCCATTTTAGAATTCTCGCCAATTGTTTCCCAGAAAATATTTCCTTGATAATGACTTAAGTCAATACCATGTACATGTGAACATGTGTCTTCGCAATTGTAAAATGCACTTTGAGCATATAACACTGAGGGAAGAATAAACAATAACGTGAGAATAAATAAATGTTTCATGAATGCAAAGTTAACAAAAAGTAGATAAAGCTAAAAAGTTAACTTTTGCGTTTTTGCAATTATTATAGATATAAAAAGTCCATTTATTTATTCATCTTCGCCATCAGAAAGACTTTGCCAATAATTAACAAAAAAAGCTACTTCCAGCCTCAATGGGAGCATAAGAGAAATACTGAGAGCATAGTTTTAAGTGCTTAGTCATCGAGGTTGGTGTATTTTGAATCATACCCCCATGCTAATTTTTTTGTTGTTTTTTTCTTTCTCAATCTCTTTTTTTATACACTTGTAAAAACCTTTTGTGCTACTTCATCTGCTTGTGGATATACTTTTTTTATAAAGGGTAAATCTTCTTTCTCTAATTTAAATAATACCATTAAAAGGCTACCTAAAAAAACGACGTTAAATTCACTAAATGCAATTGTGAAAGCCATTTGTCTAATTTTGAAAAAAATCTATATTTTTATTTTTCAGTGCGTATCCAACGAGCCATCTCGAGCAATAATCTTAGAGATATGTCTTTACTTAACAAATGGTGAATATTTGCTATAATGTAGTTTAAAAAGCGTGAGCGTTGCAGGCGAAGAATCGGTTGCTCGTTTTTTCTTTATAAAGAATTTTTGAGATATCTATTATTAAGAATTTTTATTAAACAATTTGAGCTCAAAACTGGGAGCATTTTTTTATTATTTAATTCTTTTTGTTGTTCAAATTGCGTTTGAATACTTTGTGGTACATTTAAATTCTCATCGTTTTTTTATGCTCTTTCATTCCTTTTATAATAAAAAGGTAATACTGCTTGTGAGAGAGCTAATTCGTATAATTTAATCCACTTAAAAAGTAGACATGGGTTCTAACACATCAAATTGTTGAAGTGCACCTGTTCGTAACAAACTTATATAATTACGTCTTATTACATCCATATTGAGGGCTTATGAATATTGCTTGGGGTATCTTATGAAAAATAGAAAGGATTGCCATAAAGGCAATAGCCATTGGATAGTATGTGTATTCAACTATCTTTATTGGGCTTATTTGAGTTAAACCTGCTGCCATAAGTATTTGTGCTCCATAAGGTAATAGCCCTTGTGTTGCACAAGAAAAATGTATCTAATATACTGGCGGCCTTTCTGTTGTCTACACCAAATTTTTTTACTAATTTTATTTGCAATCTCACCTATTGTAATAATTGCTACTGTATTGTTAGCTGTGCAAAGATTAACCATTGAAACCAAACAACCAATAGATAATTCTGCACCAACCTTACCATGTATCTTCTTTGTCATCTTTTTGAATAACAAATTCTATACCTCCGTTGTGCTTAATTGTTTCTAATAAGCCACCTGCAAGCATCGTAATAACAATTAGTTCACCCATAGCTACAATGCCATCTCCCATAGATGCAAACCAACCATAAAGGTCATAACAGTCAAAAATAAATGCCTAAAATGCCTGTACAGATAATTCCTGAGGTTAAAACTATCATCACATTTAAACCTATAATCGCTAAAACAATTACTACTAAATAGGGAAGTACGAATATAAAGTTAAAGTCTGGAATATAGGTTGGCGACTTAATATCGCTTCCCATCATGATATATATACTTAAAAATGACAAGTGCAGCAGGGAATACAATAAGACTATTTACCTTAAATTTATCTTTCATTTTGCAGTGCATACTATTAGTTGCAACGATGGTTGTATCCGAAATGAAAGATAAATTGTCGCCAAAGAAAGCACCACCCACAACAAGTGCTACGACAAGAGGTTCGTAAACATGAAGAGAATGAGAAAGTCCTGAGGCAATAGGAACAAGGGCTACAATTGTACCAACACTGGTTCCGATAGATAAACTAATAAAACAGGTGGCTAAAAACAAACCTGCCAAGAGCATATTTCCTGGTAATATATTTAAAGTGAGATTAACTGTTGCATCAATACTCCCCATCATTTTAGCCGAATGTGCAAAGGCACCAGCTAAAAATAAATATCCAAATCATTTGTAACATATTCTTTTTGTCCTGCTCCTGCACTAAATGTTTCTATTCGTTTAGTTAAACTTCCTTGTCTTGAAATAACAATAGAATAGATAGAAACAATAAGAAAAAGCTACGGTTATAGGTAACTTGTAGAAGTCTTTTTGTATGAATAGAAGTTACCAAATAAAGGGTAATAAAGACAAAGAGGGGACTTAAAGCTAAGAACCCCTTCTTGTTTGTTATCGTTTGAATTGTCATCTTTTTGTATAATCTCTTTAAGGTACCGTTTCAACATAAACACCCTTTTACCTATTTTTCCTATAATAAAAAAATAGAGTTGTTATAGTTGCAAACGACGATAAAATTGCACATTTTCTTTAGTTAAAAGCTCAATGGGCATATAGTTAATAGGCTCCACCTGCTTTTTTTAAGTACTACAGCTTTAAAGAGAGTATCTATGCAACTATATCCTTGAAGATAAGCATGTTGTGCTATAAGGAAAGATATACTACCTTGTTTGAGGCATTCTGCATTCTTTGAAACCATGTCGTAACCCATTATTTGTATGCCTCTGCGGTTTGTTTTTTTGTAAGAATTCACCCACAATATGCGCTTTTGAATTGAGCGTTATGCAATGATGAATGTTTGGATGGCTAACAAAAAAAGTCTTCTAAGATACGTGCATAAAGTGCTCTATTTCCTTCTGTAGGAAGATGAAGCTCAACTATTTCAATCTCAGGAAATGGTCTGTCATATAAGTTCTAAAACCTACTTCTCTATTTGCTTGTTGTTTACTTAATACCCTTCCGTCTTTTGTTTTTGCCTATTAGCATTAGTTGTTTTTCTTTATTCGCTAATAACATAAGCATTTTAGCCGCAAAATAGCCACTTGAAAAAGAGTCTTGACCAAAAACGACAAGGGTTTAAGGTCAGGGCATATAAGAGTCTAACAAAATAAAAGGTATCTCTTTCGCATTTAAAAGCTTCTGAAAAAAAGCTCGTGTTGGCTCTAATTCTGATGGTACAATAATCACTCCATCAGGATTTTGTTCAATACACTTTTTGTGCTTGTTCTGCATACGATGTATTGTTAAAACGTTTGTAATAAATAATTTCTACCTGAATGTTAAAGTCTCTTCTAACCTCCATTGCAGCATAAGCACCTTTCTCTATTTCTTCCCAATAAGTCTCCGAACCATGGTCAGGAATAAACAAATAGAACGTATAAGATTTGTTATAAGCCAATGCACTGGCATATACGTTAGGTTGATAATTCATCTCTTCCAATACAGCCTCTACTTTTTTTCTAAGGCTTTTTTGAAACATTTGGGCGTTTATGAAGCACTCTGTCCACTGTACCAACAGAAACTCCTGCTTTCTCTGCAATGTCTTTTTATGCGAATTTTATCTTTCATTACACTCAAAAATAAAAAAAGGGATATTATATATGCAAATATACAAATAAAAAATGTGATTATTTGAATGTTCTATACATTATTTTATAAAAAGAATGTTCAAGGCATTTATTTTTTTCTTTTGAATTTTAGATAATACAATTGTAAAAATCTATTCTTTTAAAGGAAAAAATAAAAAAATCTATCTTGAAAAAAACAAACATAATTTGTCACCTTTAAAAATAGCATTTTTGTGAGTGTTTTGTTACATTTAAAATTTTTGATTTTAGAGAAAAAGCTTATCTTTTACACTGTTTTAGAGAGAAAAAGATACTCATTTTTTTACTCATTTTAGTAGCATCAATGCCCAAACATATAGGTTTTTCATATCTAAAACACACTACATAGTAAAGCTATAAACCAGCATTTATAACGCAAAAGCTTAACTTTTAGGTTGCAAAAACATAATGTTTTAGAGCCTAATAGCTTGTGTTTTGGCTACTAATATATCGTCTTTTGTAGAGTAAACTCTAAGCTATTGCACGTTTTTTTCTGTCAATTAGCTCTGTTTTATACCTTTTCTAACAAATAATAATAAAATAGAGGCATTCTTTTTACTTGTATGCACTTTCATGTAGAACGTGCCTTGTTTTTGAGGCAAAAAAATAATAAAAAGAGATGCAAGAAACCTCTCTAAAAATGATACCGTTTAGCAGTAAATAAACTATTTATAAAATAAAAAAAGATGTGTTTTCACACTTAATGTTTTGCTTAACTGCATATCTTTTTGTAATTTTTGTGCATTATTTTGTATACAGATAAAAAGATTTTAGAATGAATATTTCTTATAAATGGTTGAAGGAGTATGTAGATTTTAACTTAACTCCTCAACATATTGCAGAAGCATTAACGTCTATTGGGCTTGAAGTGGGTAGTGTAGAAGAGGTTCAATCGATAAAAGGTGGACTAAAAAGGTCTTTTTGTAGGACACGTGCTCACTTGTGAATTACACCCTAATAGCGACCACTTACACATCACAACGGTAGATTTAGGTAAGGAAGAACCACAACAAATAGTGTGTGGCGCACATAATGTAGCAGCAGGACAAAAGGTGATTGTTGCCGATTTAGGGTTGTGTGTTATACGATGGTGATAAAGAGTTTGTAATAAAGAAAAAGCAAACTTCGTGGTGTAGAAAGTCTGGGTATGATTTGTGCCGAAGATGAGATTGGAGTAGGAACAAGCCACGATGGTATTATTGTTCTTCCTGAAGATGCGCCTATTGGTATGCCTGCTGCAGAGTATTATCATTTAGAAAGCGATTGGATAATTGAGGTTGACATCACAGCCAACCGTTCAGATGCACTCAGTCACTATGGTGTTGCAAGAGATTTGTATGCTTGGTTAAAACAAAATGGTTATGAAACAAGTTTACATAAACCATCTTGTGATGCTTTTCAAGTAGATAATGAGAATATAATCATAGATGTGGAAGTAGAAAAATACAGAAGCATGTAAACGCTATTCTTGTGTATCTATTGAAGGATGTGAGGTGAAAGAAAGTCCCGAATGGTTACAAAATAAATTAAATTTAGTGGGCATTCGTCCCATCAATAATATCGTAGATATCACCAATTATGTGATGTTGGCTTATGGACAACCTATGCATTGTTTTGATGCAGATATGGTTGAAGGCAATAAAATCATAGTTAAAAACACAGCAAGAAGGCACTAAGTTTGTTACATTAGATGGAGAAGAACATTCTCTTGGAGAAAGAGATTTGAGCATTTGTAACGCTAAAGAACCCATGTGTATAGCAGGTATATTCGGTGGAAAGGGTAGTGGTACTTACGAAACAACAAGAAATGTGGTGTTAGAAAGTGCTTACTTTCACCCTACATGGATAAGAAAAAGCGCAAGACGTCATGGACTTAGTACCGATGCCAGCTATCGTTTTGAACGTGGTATCGACCCTAATGGACAAATATATGCGCTTAAACAAGCTGCTATTCTTTGTAAAGAACTTGCAGGAGGTAAAGTTTCTATGCAAATAAAAGATGTTTATCCTAATCCTATTGAGGGTGCAAAGGTTTCTTTATCTTATGATTATGTGAATGCAATTATAGGAAAAAGAAATCGGAATAAACACCATAAAAAGATATTGTAACCAGCTTAGATATGACTATTTTAAGCGAGAATGAAAGCAGTTTAGAGCTACTTGTTCCAGCTTATAGAGTAGATGTTCAGCGTGCATGTGATGTTGTTGAAGACATACTACGTATTTATGGTTATAATAATGTAGAGATACCTACACAGTTAAAAAGCTGTTTATCTGTTTTAGGAGCTGAAGATGAAAATCATAAACTTACTAATATCATTGCAGAACAGCTTGTTGGTAGTGGCTTTAATGAGATATTAAACAACTCTCTTACCAAAAACTTCTTATTATAAAGAGTTAAATTGTTATACTGAAGAAACTACGGTTAAAGTGCTTAATCCTTTAAGTAGTGACCTTGGAGTGATGCGTCAAACCTTGCTATTTGGTGGTTTAGAAAGCATTGTAAGAAATGTAAATAGACGTAATGCAAACCTCCGTTTCTTTGAATTTGGTAATTGTTATCATTATGATGCCTCAAAGAAAGAAGATGAAAAACTTATAAAGGCATATACACAAGATAGTCATTTGGCTCTTTGGATAACAGGTAAAAAGAGTAGAAAACAGTTGGGCTCATGTTACAGAAGATGCTTCTTTCTATGAATTAAAAGGCTATGTTGAAAACATATTGATACGCTTAGGTGTTTCAAATTCTTCTATTACAGTTGTTGAAGGCACTAATAATATCTTCTCACAAAGCATTTGTATTAAAACAAAAGCGGGTAAATTGTTAGCAGAATTAGGTGTTGTTGCTCCTCAACAAACAAAAAGTTGTAGAGCTTAACGTCCCTGTTTTTTTATGCCGACCTCTATTGGGATAACTTATTAAAGACTATTCGTAAGAACAAAAATAGAGTATAAAAGAAATAAGTAAATTCCCAGTTGTAAGCAGAGATTTAGCCCTATTATTAGATAAATCAATTACCTTTGAACAAATAAAAGATATTGCTTTTTGCAACCTGAAAAAGAAGTTGTTAAAGAGTGTAGAGCTATTCGATGTGTACGAAGGAAAGAACCTACCAGAAGGTAAAAAGAGCTATGCTGTGAACTTTATGTTGCAAGATGAGCAAAAAAACACTTAATGATAAGCAGATAGATGCTATCATGAAGCAGTTTCTATTAGCAATCTTACAACGAAACTAAATGCAGAATTAAGATAATTATAAAACATTTAAATACATAACAAATCCATGGGAAGAGCTTTTTGAATATCGCAAAGCTGCGAAGATGAAACGATGGGGACACATGGCAAGAACCTTTACTAAAAATAGGTAAACAAATAGCTATTGCAGTGAAAGCAGGTGGTCCCGAACCAGAAAAATAACCCTCATTTGCGTGCTATTATTCAAACCGCAAAGAGAAAAACATGCCCAATGCTAACGTTGAACGTGCTATTAAGAACGCAATGGGTAAGGATACAAAAGACTTTAAAGAAGTTACTTACGAAGGATATGGACCTCATGGTATCGCAATATTTGTAGATGCTGCTACTGATAACACAACTCGTACGGTTGCAAATGTAAGAGCTGTATTCAATAAAATATGGTGGAAATATGGGTACACAGGAAGTCTTTCTTTCTTATTCGACCAAAAATGTGTCTTTACCTTTAAGAAAAAAAGAAGGCTTAGACATGGAAGAACTCATCTTAGAGCTTATTGATTATGGTGTAGAGGAGGACTTTGATGAAGATGAAGAAGCAAATGAAATAACCATTTATGGCGACCCTAAGAGCTTTGGAGAATTGCAAAAGCATTTAGAAGAAGCTGGTTTTGAGGTAACAGGTGCTGAGTTTACACGTATTCCTAACGACACTAAAGAAGTGACTGAAGCAGAACGTGAAGTGATAGATAAGATGGTTGACATCTTAGAAGACGACGAAGACGTTCAGAATGTATATACTAATATGAGCTCAGCAGAATAGTTTTATACTATAAACTATTATTCATATAGGTAGAAAATAGAAAGTTCTTTCCCACTTTATCTTTTTTTAGATAGAAGGAAAGAACTTTTTATGTTTTAAAAGGAGTAGGTAAAATATTTACAGAGTTTCTTAAATGCGATGATAAAACTCGTTGAATGGTAATCGAAAAACGTTCTCCAAACACTCCTTTTTCTGCTCTAATTCCACACGAAACAATCATATTTATTTCGCAAGAGTTAGGTAAATGAAGTATTTTCTTTACTCTTAAACTATCAAAACCTTCAAGAGGACAAGTGTCATATTTTTTTGTTCACTCATTGCAAGCATAAAGGTTTGCGCCACCATTCCACAACTCTTTTTGCACGGTAACACGCATATCTTGTTCGGAAACTTGTCGTAAGATAGGACGAAAAAAACACCTATTGTTTGTGCTAATAGTTTGCGTACTAATCCCCAAACACCTAATCCTCGTGAGTAAAGAAAAGGCATTAGTTTACCATAATATGTAAGGATTGCTTTCTTTCTCGACTCTTTTTGTTTGCAGGACTATGTTTTTTTCTATTTTATCCACTTCAAAGTTTAGCACAGCTTTTGAATGTTCTTTGTATTTATCTTGTCGTGTAACGAACACAACAAGTTGCTTAGCTGTTTTAGCAGATAGTTGAGATAAACACGCAACACTTAGTTTTTTTCGAGCGTTTTCTTTATCAGTTATATGATAAAGCTTCCCATAGTTGCATATTCGAACTTGTGGGTGTTAAACACGCTTTTTCGATACATTCTTTTTACTATTTGAGCATCTATTTCTTTCGTATTATCATAAATGCGAGTTGCTCGTCTACGCTCTAAAAATCTGTTGTAAGTTCATCTTTAAAAATTATTGCTTTATCTTATTTGTCGTAGAAGTATAGAAATAAATAAAAGTAAGAACACTTATTTATGATATATTGTCAGTGTTCTTACCTTTTATATATAGTCTTGTTATTCGTTACCGACGGTAGCTTTTATAAACAAAAAGTTATGCCAATCGAAAAGTTTGACTTGTTTTACAACTTAATGCTTGCGTGGTTTTATAGGCGTAATGAGCTTAATATAGCTACCATATCCTTTTTCTTTCATTTCACTTTTGGGTATAAATTTAAGCGAAGCACTATTGATACAATAGCGAAGTCCACCTGTTTCAGTTGGTCCATCATTGAAAACGTGTCCTAAATGAGCATTTCCTGTCTTGCTACGCACCTCTATTCTGTTCATATTGTGCGAATTATCAGTTGTATTCTGTAGTAAATGATTGTCTATGGGCTTAGAAAATGCAGGCCAACCACAGCCCGATTCAAATTTATCTGTCGATAAAAAGAGCGGTTCTCCTGTTGTTATATCTACATAAATACCCTCCCTAAATTCGTTGTAATATTCATTTTGAAAAAGGCATTTCTGTTGAATTATGTTGCGTAACCTCGTATTGTAATTTCGTTAATGCTTGCTTTAATGAATCTTGAGAAGGCACTTTGTATTTTAGAGTGTTGTCTCTCTCTGTTAGCTTTATGAGCCATATCGAATAAAGCTTTCGGAATATGACAATACCCCTGTAGGATTTTTTATCTAAATAATCTTGATGATATTCTTCTGCAGCATAGAAATTTTTAAGCGGAAGCACCTCTATAGCCACGTAATCGCTACACTGTCCCTCTAATTTCATTATCTCAGCACGAATTAAAGGTAGGTCTTCAGAGTTTGTATAGTATATACCTGTGCGATATTGAGAACCTTTATCGTTTCCTTGTTGATTAACCGATGTAGGGTCTACGCTTTGAAAAATAAAGTTGTAATAACAGCGAAAGAGGTAACACTTGTGGGTTATATACCACTTTAACTGTTTCTGCGAGCTCAGTAGCATCTGTGCAAACATCTTGATAAGTGGGGTCTTTAATATTACCATTGGCATATCCTGTTTTGCGTTTCTAACACACCATTTATTTGTTTTAAATAGTGTTCTGTACCCCAAAAAGCAACCACCTGCCAAATATAATTCTGCTTTTATCATTCATTGCTTGTTCTTTTCATTTGTTTTGTTTTAGCCGTGCATGATATAAAAAGAAACACCATGCAAGTTAATAATATTAACGCTTTGTTGTTGTTTTTTTATTTGTTTTCATAGGAAATAATAATAATTTGTTTTACTTCTATATAAAGACTAATACCTATTTATAGTTTTATTTGTAGGTGCTTAGTCTTGTATTACAAAGTTATAGTTATTTGTAAATTTCAGCAATAAATATTAGCTATGCGTTTATAGATAGTATCTATTTAATGTTTTAAAGATGATTTTTTTCTGAGAAGGAATAAATTGAATTTTTATTGTTGTAAGTTGTTTAATCAACGATTTATGTACGGGTGTTTGCGCGAGAAGATTTCTGTGAGAGAGATTGCTAACAATTCTTTTTATGTGCGTATTAAGTGTTTAAGTCTATCAAAAATAGCATTTTTGCTATAAAAAAATATTTTTGTTGTTTTTATCTCTTATTTTTGAAAACTTAAAAAAACAGATGAAACAAACTATTTTAGCCCCCTTTTTTATATTCAAAATATTTATTTCAGAAAAGAAAGAGTTATGATAATGTTTTTTTGTGGTTATATCCTATAAAAAATGGACTTTTAAAGAGAAAAAAAGGTGTAAAAGCTTAGAGTTTACTTTTGCAAAAAGACGATATATTAGATGCCAATACATAAGCTATTAGGCTCTAAAACATGATGTATTGCAACCTAAAAGCTAAGCTTTTTGCGTTATAAATGCTTGTTTATTGCTTTTACTATGTAGTGTGTTTTTAGATTTGAAAAAGCTATATGTTTTATCGTTGAGGCTATTAAAAATGAGCAAAAATGAGCTTCTTTTCTCCTTCTAAAAAGAGTGTAAAAGATGAGCTTTTTTTTCTCTAAAGCAGAAAAAAATAAATGTAACAAAACACTCACAAAAAAGGAAGGCTATATTTTTGATAATTTATTTAGAATAAATGTAAAAATAATTAAGGTGAGTTCACAGCTCACCTTAATTATTATGCTTTTATATATATGTTGTTAAAACTGTAAAATGGCTATAATATATTGTTTTATTTAACGGTTATATGAAAACAACCTTGATGCACTTCGTATTTTATATGGCATTTATTCTGCGTTCTTATATCTTTTAATACTTCACTTAGAACCCATTTTAAGGTGTCGTTTCTAACTTTTTCTCCTGTTAATGCCTTGTGGGTCGGCAACAGTTCTGTAGCGATTATAGCAAATATCAAAAGTAGTTCCATAGAGATGGCAACTATTTTCTGTTGCATTTCTGTTATAATTACGCAATTTCATTACATCTTCTTGCGTGCGTAACACACTGGTTACAATGATTTGATGTAGTGGAATGCCTTTAATAGCTAAGCTTTATCAAAAAAATGTTTTACCAATTTCTTCTAATAAAACAGAGGCACGTGGCACTAAATAAGGAATACTTTGTTTAAGTGATTCTACATAAAAAGGATTACTACCTATATATACTAATTCGTTTTTACGTTTTTTTCTGCATCTTCGCGATTAGTAACAGGACGTACACCATATTGATTTGCCGAAATCAATTGCACATCGTTTTGGTCGGGAAAAAGCATCTTTATAGCTGGGAACACTATAAATTTTTATGTTTTACCTCTTTGCCATTTGCATCGAAAAAGAAGAGGTTGTTTTTATTTACAGAGAGAGATTTTGTAGTAGGAAAGCTAATGGAGCAGGGGAGTAAGTGTCTTTTTTTCTTCAATAGGTATGTTTTGTTTAGGTGTATTCGTTGTGTTATTATCTGCTAATTGAGGAAAAAACACAGCGCACAATACCCAATGCTACCACACTTAATAAAAAGCCTTGTATATATCTTTTTGATATTTTTCATTTTAAACAATTTCTTTTCCTACGACAAAGTTAATCATATATATTTATAAATTTATGGTCTGTGTTTATTTTTTTCTTTGTGTGTTTCACTATTTTTGTATATTTGCAACCATATAAACGTTTAGTAAAAAGAAAGCATTGATAGAGAAATATATCATATTAGACGAGGTTGACCTCATTATGTTTTATGGTGTTAACAATATAAACCTACAAATGATAAAGTCTTTGTATCCTAATGTGCGCATAATAGCAAGAGGAAACACCATAAAAGTATTGGGAGATGAACAAAAAGTAGAAGAAGTGGAGAAGCGTTTACTTGATATGAAAAAATCATTTGATTAAGTATAACGCTTTGAAAGAAGAAGATATTATTCATATTATCAATGGAGAAACTCCACAAAAAGAAGGAACCAAAGGCGTAATTACTTATAGCTTAAATGGAAAACCCATTAAAGCAAAATCGCAAAATCAACAATGTTTGGTTGATGCCTTTCAATCTTCTGATATGATATTTGCTATCGGTCCTGCAGGAACAGGTAAAACTTATCTTAGTATTGCTTTTAGCCGTGAAAGCATTAAAAGATAAAGTTGTACGCAAAAATAATATTGAGTAGACCCGCAGTAGAAGTCTGGAGAAAAAGCTTGGTTTCTTACCCGGTGATATGAAAGAGAAGATAGACCCTTACTTACAACCTTTATATGATTCGTTGGAAGATATGATTCCTGCGGTGAAACTACAAGATATGATAGAGAAAGACATCATTCAAATTGCTCCTTTAGCTTTTATGCGAGGTCGTACTTTGAATGATGCTATTGTTATATTAGATGAAGCCCAAAACACAACACCTGCTCAAATAAGAATGTTTCTCACTCGAATGGGTGGAATACCAAAATGATTATTACTGGAGATATAACCCAAATAGACCTTCCAAACAAGGCTAAGAGTGGATTAAAAAGAAGCATTAGTAGTATTAAAAAGATGTAGAAGGGGTGTCGATGGTGCATCTTAAAAAAATAAAGATATAGTGCGTCATAAGTTGGTAACAAAAGATTGTTAATGCTTATGAAAAGCACGATAACGAACACGAAATCATTCAAGAGAACTATATAAATAATCCAATTTAAAGAAAAATTATGAAAGCATTAACAAACACCGAGTTCAAGTTTGATGGTCAAATTGGCGTGTATCATGGCAAAGTGAGAGATGTATATAACATTAACGACGATTTGATTGTGATGGTTGCAACAGATAGAATATCGGCTTTTTGATGTTGTTTTACCTAAAGGAATTCCTTTTAAAGGACAAGTATTAAATCAAATAGCAGCACAATTCCTCGATGCAACAACAGATATTTGTCCCAATTGGAAGTTAGCAACTCCAGACCCTATGGTAACAATAGGTTTGAAATGCGAAGGCTTTAAAGTGGAGATGATAATTCGTTCTATACTCACTGGCAGTGCTTGGAGAGATTATAAAAATGGTAAAAAGAGAAATTTGTGGAGTGAAACTGCCTGATGGCATGAGAAAAAATGAACGTTTCCCTGAACCTATTATCACACCAACAACAAAGGCAGACGAAGGACATGATTTAAATATCTCTAAAGAAGAAATCATAGAACAAGGCATTGTTTCTGCTGAAGATTATGCTGTTATGGAGGAATATACTCGTAAAAATTTTTGCTCGTGGACAAGAAATTGCCGCTAAACGAGGATTGATTTTTGGTTGATACCAAGTATGAATTTGGTAAAAAGAGATGGGCAAGTTTATTTGATAGATGAAATCCATACACCTGATAGTAGTCGCTATTTTTTTATGCAGAAGGCTATGAAGAAAAAGTTTGAAAAAGGTGAACCTCAAAAACAACTATCTAAGGAATTTGTACGTCAGTGGTTAATCAATCATAACTTTATGAATGAAGAAGGACAAAACAATGCCTGAGATAACAGATGAATATGCAGAAAGTGTAAGCGAACGTTATATCGAACTATATGAGAATATAACAGGTAGTAAGTTTGTAAAAACCCTGACGAAACGTCCGATTTGAATAAACGTATTGAAGATAATGTTAGAGCTTATCTCTCAACAAGAAAAATAAATATAAATGTATAAACAAGAAGAAATAAAACCTTATAATAAACAAGAAGATATAGGTATCTTAGTGGAGCAAATGTTTGATAACATTGCTCCTACTTATGATAGCTTAAATCATCGTTTGTCTTTAAATATAGATAAATTTTGGAGAGATACTGCTATTGCCTATTTAAAGCCTTATAATCCTTCTCAAATTTTAGATATTGCAACAGGAACGGGCGATTTTATTATTCGCGCCGCTCAGCTTCTACGTTCTAAAGAGTTGTTGGGTGTTGACATATCCGAAGGAATGATGGCAATAGGACGTGAAAAAGTGGCAAAATTAGGGCTCCAAAATGCAATATCTTTTAAGAAAGAAGATTGTTTAAACTTGTCTTTTGAGAGCGAATCGTTTGATGCTGTTACTGCTGCCTTTGGTATTCGTAACTTCTCAAACTTAGAACAAGGACTTACAGAGATGTATAGAGTATTAAAAACAGGAGGACATTTATGTATTATTGAATTAACTGCTCCTGTTTCATTCCCAATGAAACAACTCTTTAAAATATATTCTCATTCAGTTCTTCCACTGTATGGACGTCTTATATCTAAAGATAATAGTGCTTACAGTTATCTCACTAAAAACGATAGAAGCTTTTCCACAAGGCGAGCGTATGGTTGATATCTTAACTAAAATAGGTTTCTCCGAAGTCTTGTTTAAGCGTTTAACATTTGGTGTTTGCACTCTCTATTTTGCCACAAAAATAATTTCTTTATTTATGAAGGAATATGGTTTATTAGGTAAGTCACTCAAACATTCTTTTTCGAGAAAAATGGTTTTCAAATAAGTTTCAACATGAAAAATATAGATGCACAATACCTTAATTTTGAGTTGGAAAAACTTGAATTCTTTTTATAGAACTGATAAAGAAGAATAAAAAAATTGCATGGCTTAAAATGTAACTATACCTTATAATTATACCTTATTTAAATGAGTTACATTTTACAGCTCAAGAAGTGGGAGCAGTAAATGTTATAAAAAAATAGAACATAGGTTAGGTAAGCCTTTATTTAATAGGATATAATACCGATGTATGGGGATTTGAACACAGTTTAGAACCCTTATTAAGAGAACAACATACAAATGCTTTTGGTTTTTAGGAACAGGTGGAGCATCTTTAGCTGTGTTAGTTGCATTGAAACATTTAGGCGTAAATGCAAAATTAGTGAGCAGAGACGAATAGTTTGACATATAAAGATATAACAAAGTCTGTTATAGAAAAAAATATAAGCTTATAATAAACACAACACCATTAGGAATGTATCCTGAGGAAAAATGCTTCTCCTGAAATACCATACGAGTTTTTAAACTCAGAGTATTTATTATATGATTTAATCTACAACCCTGAAATAACTCAATTTTTTTGTATAAAGGAATGTTACAGCAAGCTAAAACTAAAAATGGTTCAGAGATGTTAGAACTTCAAGCACAGAAAAAGTTGGGAAATTTGGAATAGTAAATGACAATGTAAACAATAAAAACAAATATGGATAATAGATACAAACTGCGCGGCGTTTCTGCTGCAAAAAGAAGACGTGCATAATGCCATTAAAAATATAGATAAGGGTATTTATCCTCAAGCTTTTTGTAAGATTATTCCTGATATATTAGGGGTAATGAGGAATATTGCAATATTATGCACGCTGATGGTGTGGAACAAAAAGCTCGCTTGCTTACATGTATTGGAAAGAAACAGGAGACCTTAGCGTATGGAAGGGTATTGCCCAAGATGCTATTGTTATGAATACGGACGACCTTTTTATGTGTTGGGGCAGTGAATAATATTCTTGTTTCTAGTACTATTGGTCGAAATAAAACACTTATACCCGGTGAAGTTATCTCTGCAATAATAAATGGTACAGAGGAATTACTTTCTGAGTTACGAGAAATGGGTATTGGTATTTATGGAACAGGAGGCGAAACTGCTGACGTCGGAGATTTGGTCTCGTACTATTATTGTAGACTCTACTGTAACTTGTCGCATGAAACGTTCTGACGTAATTAACAATGCTAATATTAGGCCAGGAGATGTTATTGTAGGTTTATCGTCTTCAGGACAAGCCACTTACGAAAAGTCTTATAATGGTGGAATGGGTAGTAATGGCTTGACAAGTGCCAGACATGATGTCTTTGCAAAATACTTATCTTTAAAAATATCCAGAGAGCTTTTGATAATGCTATTCCTGATGAATTAGTATATAGTGGTACTAAAAACATTGAAAGAAAAAGATAGCAGGTTTGAGCTTAGATGCTGGTAAGTTGGTTTTATCTCCAACACGAACTTATGCTCCCGTTATCTGTAAAATTATTAGCAGAAATGAAAGCTAATATACATGGTATGGTGCATTGTACAGGTGGTGCTCAAACTAAAGTGCTACATTTTTGTAAAATGATAATTGCAGGGTGATAAAAGATAATATGTTTCCAGTTCCACCACTATTTAAAATGATACAAGAAGAGAGTGGAACAGATTGGAAAGAGATGTATCAAGTTTTTAATATGGGACACCGATTAGAAATTTATGTAGACCCTGCTTTGGCAGAAAGAGTTATTGAAATAAGTAAGTCGTTTGACATAGATGCTCAAGTAATAGGAAGAGTAGAAGAAGGCGAAAAGAGTCTACAAATAAAAATCAGAATTTGGTATATTTAATTATTAAAAAAATGGCAGAACAAAAATAGTTTATTAAATAAGTTAGAAGGGTTAGAAAGTAGATTTGAGGAGGTATCAACGCTTATTACCGACCCTAATGTGATTGCAGATCAAAGTAGATATGTGCGTTTAACTAAGGAATATAAAGACCTTGGTGATATTATGGATGCACGTAAACGCTATATCTCTTGCTTAAATGTCATAAAAGAAGCAAAAGATATTTTAGCTAATGAGACTGATTCTGATATGAAAGAAATAGCTCGTGAAGAGTTACAGGAAAAATGAAGCTGATGCTACCTAAATTAGAAGAAGAGATTAAAATAGCCCTTGTTCCTAAAGATCCTGAAGATGCAAAGAATGTAGAAGTAGAAATACGTGCAGGAACAGGAGGAGATGAGTTCTCTTTATTTGCAGGTGATTTGTTTCAGATGTATAAGAAATATTGTGATTCTATGGGGTGGAACATATCTGTAACAAACACTTCAGAAGGAACTGTAGGAGGATTTAAAGAAATCGTCTTCTCTGTAACAGGTGCTAATGTATATGGTACTTTGAAAATATGAATCGGGTGTTCATCGTGTTCAACGAGTTCCAGCAACAGAAACACAAGGTCGCATGCATACGTCGGCTGCAACTGTAGCAGTATTACCTGAAGCAGATAAGTTTGAAGTGAATATAAATGAAGGTGATATAAAGTGGGATACTTTCAGAAGTTCTGGAGCTGGAGGGCAGAATGTTAATAAAGTAGAATCGGGTGTTCGTCTGCGTTATCCTTGGAAGAATCCTAATACAGGTGAAGTGGAAGAAATATTAATAGAATGTACTGAAAACAAGAGATCAGCCAAAGAATAAGGAACATGCTTTGTCTCGTTTGAGGACATTTATTTACGATAGAGAACATCAGAAATATGTAGATGATATTGCAAGTAGAAGAAAAATCGCTTGTCTCTACAGGGGATAGATCTGCCAAAAATTAGAACTTATAATTATCCTCAAGGAAGAGTTACTGACCATCGCATAGGTTTTACAACTCACGACTTACAAGGATTTGTATCAGGCGATATACAAGCATTGATAGATGCCTTAACTGTTGCTGAAAAATGCAGAAAAAGTTAAAGGAATCAGAATTGTAAAGATGATGATATTTATATTATTACGAATAAACTAATTATTTAGAACTTGTCTTACATAGATTAAATAACATATAGTTATTTTTTTACTTAAAAAAACTTTCATAGAATGAATAGAATAGAATTGGTTAAGCAGATATTTGATAAAAAGAGTTTTTTTATGTGTGGGGTTAGATCCTGATTTGCAAAAATACCACAACATTTATTGGAAAAAGAAGACCCTATTTTTGAATTTAATAAAGGAATTATAGACGGAACAGCTCCTTATTGTGTCGCTTATAAACCTAATTTGGCTTTTTATGAAAGTTTGGGATTAAAAAGGGGTAATTTCTTTTGAAAAAACAATAGAATATTTGAAAGTAAATTATCCAAACCATTTTATTATTGCTGATGCAAAAAGAGGTGATATCGGGAATACATCTAAAATGTACGCACAAACCTTTTTGAAGAGTACAATGTAGATGCTGTTACTGTTGCTCTTATATGGGTGAAGACAGTGTTGAGCCTTTTTTTATCATATAAGGATAAATGGACTATTGTTTTAGCACTAACCAGTAATAAAGGGTCTCACGACTTTCAATTTATAGAAACACCTACTGGTAGAAAAATTATTCGAAGAAGTGTTAACTCAAGTACAACAATGGGGTACAATAGAAAAATACTATGTTTGTAGTGGGTGCAACACAGGGAGAGATGTTTACTACTATTCGTAAGCATGCTCCAAATCACTTCTTATTAGTTCCAGGTGTAGGTGCTCAAGGGGGAAGTTTGCAAGAAGTGTGTAAATATGGTATAACTTCGATTGTGGATTACTTATTAATAGTTCGCGTGGTATTATATATGCCTCTAATGATATTGATTTTTCAATTGCTGCAGCTGATAAAGCTAAAGAATTGCAACAAGAAATGGAAGTAGAATTAAATAAAATATAGAAGTTAAGTAATTTTAGATAATTATAAATAAAAAAAGTGGTAAGGGGAAAATATTTTCTCTTATCACTTTTCTTATAAATTCTCTTGTACTATGAAAATATTACAAAAAAACAAGCGTGATATTAAGATTTTTTTACTATATTTGCAAGTCTAAAAATATTCCGATATTTAAATGAATCTTACAGCAAAAACAAATATCGCAAGTAATACAAGGGGCGTGTTGAAGGAGATGAAAACGCTATTGTAAATACATTTGCAAAAGATAGAAGAGGGCAAAGAAGGGGCTATTTTCTTTTTGTCTAATCCCAAATATTCACATTATTTATATACAACAAAAATCGACTATAGTACTTTTAGATGATAATTTTTGTACTTGATAAGCCTGTAACTACGACTCTAATTAGAGTTAAAAATGCTTATGAAGCCTGTGGCAAAGTTACTTCAAATATATGAAAGTACTAAGTCTAAAAAGAAGGGAATAGATAGCTTGGCTTTATATCGCGTCATCTGCAATGATTGGAGAAGATGTGATATAGGACCTTTTTGCTATATTGGTGATAATGTAAAAATGGGTGACGGTGTTATATTCATCCTCACGTAGTAATAGAGGATAATTGTAAAATAGGAGACAATGCCATAATTTATCCAAATGTAACCATTTATCATGATTGTATTATAAAGAATAATGTAATCCTTCATGCTGGTTGTGTTATCGGAGCAGATGGTTTTGGATTTGCTCCTTCTTCAGATGGATACAATAAAAATACCTCAAATAGGAATTGTAACAATAGAAGATGATGTTGAAATAGGGGCAAATACATGTGTTGATAGGTCTACAATGGGAAGTACTTATATCAGAAAAGGAGTAAAATTGATAATTTGGTTCAAATAGCTCATAATACAGATATAGGTGAAAACACGGTAATGTCTGCTCAAGTAGGTATTGCGGGTAGTACAACTGTAGGACAATGGTGTATGTTTGAGGTCAAGTAGGAGTTGCTGGGCATATAAATATTGGTAATAAAGTGTTTTTAGGCGCCCAATCTGGTGTTCCTGGCAGTTTAAAAAGATAATCAAACCCTCATAGGAACACCTCCTATGCCACAGCGTTCATTCTTTAAATCTCAAAGCAATATTTCAACGACTTCCTGAAATTTATAAGCAATTAAATGAATTACAGAAAGAAATTGAAGAATTAAAAAAATAGATAAGAAAAATAATTTTCATATAATATATGGATAAAATAAAGCAAAAAAACGTTGAAAGGAGTCTTTTCTCTGTGGAAAAGGATTACATACAGGGCTAAATTTAACAGTTACATTTAATCCTGCTCCCGAGAATCATGGCTACAAGATACAACGTATAGATCTCGAAGACCAACCTATTATTGAAGTTTATAGCAGAAAAAGTCATAGATACAACACGAGGAACAGTGCTTGCAGTTGGAGAGGCTCGAGTGTCAACAATTGAACATGGATTATCTGCTTTATACGCTTTAGGTATTGATAACTGCTTAATTCAAGTGAATGGACCTGAATTTCTATTCTTGATGGCTCTGCTATGCCTTATATGGAGAAAAATAAAGCAGGTAGGAATCGTGGAACAAAAATACTCCTAAGGATTATTATATTATTCGCCATAAAATAGAGGTCAAAGATGAAAAAGACAGGAAGTTGTGTAACAATTCTTCCCGATGAAGAGTTTAGTATCACAGCAATGTGTTCTTTTGATTCTAAATTTATCAATAGTCAGTTTGCGACTTTAGATAATATAGACAACTATGAAAAAGAAATTGCACCTGCAAGAACATTTGTTTTTGTTCGTGATATTCTTCCTCTTTTGGATGCAAATTTAATAAAAGGTGGTGATTTAGATAATGCAGTTGTTATCTATGAACGTCAAGTCCCACAAGAGCAATTGGATAAATTAGCCGATCTTTTAAAAGTACCTCATATCGATGCAGATAAAATAGGATACATTCAAAATAAGCCACTGATGTGGGAAAATGAATGTACACGCCATAAGTTGTTGGATATAATTGGTGATGTTGCACTTATAGGAAAGCCTTTAAAGGGACGAATTGTTGCTACACGTCCAGGGCATACCATCAATAATAAGTTTGCACGTCTTATCCGTAAAGAAATTCGTAAGCATGAGATACAAGCTCCTATTTATGATCCTAATGATGAACCCATTATGGATAACAATAAAAATAAGGGAACTTTTACCTCATAGATATCCAATGCAATTAATTGATAAGATTATTGCAATGGGTGCAAAATAGTATTGTTGGCGTTAAAAATGTAACAAGCAATGAGCCTTTTTACTGGACATTTTCCAACAGAACCTGTTATGCCAGGAGTTTTACAAATAGAAGCAATGGCTCAATGTGGGGGGATTATTAGTCTTAAATCAGGTAGAAGAGCCCGAACGATGGTCAACTTATTTTCTTAGTATAGACGACGTGAAATTCCGTCAAAAAAAGTTGTGCCTGGGGACACATTATTATTTAAAGTAGAGTTATTGCGTCCTGTACGACATGGAATAAGTTCGATGAAAGGATATATGTTTGTAGGTGATAAAGTTGTGTCTGAGGCAACATTTACAGCAAGTATCATTAAGAATAAATAATATTATAATTATATATGAATACAATAAGCCCTTTTAGCCTATATTCATCCAAATGCAAAAATTAGGAGAAAATAATTATATTGGTCCTTTTTGTTATATTGATGATAATGCTGTTTTGGGAAATAATAACACGCTACATAATAGCGTTACAATTGCAAGAGGAGCACGAATAGGAAGTAATAACGAATTTTTCCCAGGTGCGAGTATTTCAACTAAGCCACAAGATTTAAAGTATAAGGATGAAGATACCTTTTATGCGAAATTGGTAATAATAATAGTATAAGAGAAAAATGTTACAATATCACGAGGTACTGCATCTCGTGGAAAGACATTAGTTGGTAGCAATAATCTATTAATGGAAAGTGTGCATGTGGCACATGATTGTATTATTGGCTCAAATATTATAATAGGAAATTCAACAAAAATTTGCAGGAGAAGTTATTGTAGACGATAATGCAATTATTAGTGCTTCCCGTTCTTTGTCATCAATTTTGCCATATTGGAGGTTATGTAATGATACAAGGTGGTTCTAGATTCTCCAAAGACATTCCTCCATTTATTATTGCTGGAAAAAGAACCTACAAAGTATGCTGGGCTTAACTTAGTTGGGTTAAGACGTAGAGGATTTAGTAATGAGCTAATAGCCTTAATACATGATGCGTATAGACTTCTTTATTCTAAAGGTATAAAAAGAAGAAGGTATACAAGAAATAAAAAAAGAATTTACAGATAACTCCTGAAATTCAATATATTATTGATTTCTGTACAAAGTTCAAAAACGTGGAATTATCACTTAGTAATAAAAATTCTTTTTGTTCTATTAGGACCTACAGGTGTAGGAAAAACAGAATTGTCTTTAGCTCTTGCAAAAGAGTTAAAGACACCTATTATAAATGCTGATTCTCGTCAAATCTTTTAAAAGAAATACCTATTGGAACAGCAGCTCCTACTCAAGAAGAGCAAACACAAGTTGAACATTTTTTTGTAGGTTCTCATAGTATCAACGATTATTATAGTGCTGCCTTATATGAAGAAATGTTATTAAAACATTGAATTCTGTTTTTAGTCGAAAATAATGTAGCTCTCTTAGCAGGAGGAAGTATGATGTATATTGATGCTGTTTGTAAAGGTATAGATGATATTCCTACAATAAAAAGAAGATATACGGCAGAAATATAAAGAACGTTTAGAAACAGAAGGATTGGAACAATTACTTGTTGAATTAAATAAAGTAGATCCTGAATATTATTCAATTGTTGATAAGAAAAATTATCGTAGAGTGGTACATGCTTTTAGAAATTTGTAATCAAAACGGGTAAAACTTACACTTCTTTCCGAACTTCTTCTGTATCTAAACGTCCTTTTAAAATTGTTAAGATAGGCCTTAATAGACCCCGAGAAGAACTTTATGACCGTATAAATGAAAGGGTTTTGTCAATGATAGATAAAGGACTTATTGATGAGTTTCTAAAAGAATGTATCCTAATAAGCACTTAACTGCTTTTAAATACAGTCGGCTACAAAGAGCTATTTAAATACTTTGATGGAGATTATGATTGTGAAGAAGCGATTAGGCGAATTCAATCTAATACTCGACAATATATGAGAAAACAGCTAACATGGTTTAAAAAAAGATACAGAAATTACATGGTTTAACCCCTCACAAAAACAAGATATACTAAATTATATCTATCAGTTTTTATAAAGATAGATAGTAAATAATTTAATTCTAAAGTATTTAAAAATATCATGATTCATAAATTGAAAGCATTCAGTAGTCTTCTTATTCAAAAAAATTAAAGAATTTCTTTGTTTGGTATAGAAAGACATTTAAAGAAGGTGCTTGGTATACTAAAAATTGGTATAAGTGTAGTCTCTTTTTCTTTTTCTTATTGTTGTTTATTTTGTTGCGGTAGATATAAATTTCTTATGGTTATTTGGTAAATCACCTGGGTTTTTCTGAGATACGGAAACCTACAACTTGCAGAAAGCTTTCCTGAAATATATAGTTCAGATGGTGTTCTTATTGGAAAAATATTTTAATGAAAATAGAACACTCGTAAAAATATTCAGATGTTAATCCTTGGTTTTGGAAGACTCTTATAGATACTGAAGATGAACGCTTTTATCATCATTTTGGTATTGATTTTTACAGGAATGTTTGCTGCTTTTAAAAGACGCTGTTTTACATCATGATGCAAGAGGAGCCTCAACAATTACACAGCAATTGGCAAAAAAATATGTTTCGAGTTCGTACCCAATATTCAACAGGTTTATTAGGTAAAGTGCCAGGTATACGTCTTTTAATCATTAAAAAGTAAAGAATGGATTATTGCCACTAAGCTTGAAATGATGTATAATAAAGATGAGATTTTTAGCGATGTATGCTAATACAGTGGATTTTTGGAGCAAATTCTTATGGTATTAAAAACAGCTTGCAAAAACTTATTTTAATACTACTCCTAAGAATTTAACAATAGAGCAATCAGCTGTTCTTGTAGGTATGCTAAAAAGCTACAACCTCTTATAATCCTATCTCTAATCCAAAAAAATAGTTTAAAGAGAAGGAATGTTGTTTTATTGCAAATGAAACAACATAAAGATATTACTGCTGCTGAATATGATTCTTTAAAAACAAATACCTATAAAACTTGATATACGTGTTGAGAAAAAAATTATGATGGTAAGGCACAATACTTTCGTGAAAGAGTTGCAGATTATTTAAAAAGATTGGTGTCAAGAGAATGGATACGATTTATATAATAGTGGTTTAAAGATTTATACTACTATTGATACTCGCATGCAGAAATATGCTGAGGAAGCCTGCTCGCAAACAGATGCAGCAAGTGCAGAGAAATTTTAATAACCATTGGGGTAGTAATGAGCCATGGATAGATGAAACAGGTAAAGTTATTCCTCAATTTATAGAAAAGATAGCTCAACGTCAGCCTTATTATAAGACTTTATTAGCAAAGTTTCCCAATAATCCTGATTCCGTTTCATATTATTTAAATAAACCTCACAAAGTTCAGGTTTTTTTGATTATCAAAAAGGAATGATAGAGAAAGAAATGTCTACCATGGATTCTATTCGTTATATGGTACATTTTATGCACTGTTCATTCATAGCAATGGAGCCTCAAACAGGTGAAGTAAAAGCGTGGGTAGGCGATGTTGATTTTAATTCATGGAAATATGATAAGGTTACTGCTATGCGTCAACCAGGGTCTACTTTCAAACTCTTTGTTTATACGGAAGCAATGAATCAAGGTTTAACTCCTTGTGATAAGCGCAGAGATGAGTTTATTTCAATGCAAGTATTTGATAAAGTAAAGAATAAAGAAGTAACATGGACTCCAACAAATGCAAATGGCCGTTTTAGTGGAGATTCTATACCTTTAAAATCAGCTTTTGCGAGAAGTATAAATTCTGTTGCAGTGCGTTTAGGGCAAGAAATGGGCATTAAGAGAATTGCTGAAACCGCAAAGAAAATGGGTATAAAGAGTCCATTAGACGAAACTCCTTCTTTAACCTTAGGGTCAAGTGATGTTAATTTGCTCGAACTTGCTAATGCTTATAGTGTTATTGCTGATAATGGGGTGCATAGAGAACCTGTTTTAGTAACAAAAATTGTAGATAGAGAAGGTAGAGAAGTTTATACAGCTCCAAGAACAAATGAACAAGTGTTACCTTATAAGACAGCCTTTTTATGCAACAACTTCTGATGGGAGGTATGAAAGAGCCTGGAGGAACATCTCAAAGTCTATGGGGATATGTTGGAAATTTCAGAGATACTGATTTTGGAGGTAAGACTGGAACTTCTAATAATCATTCTGATGCGTGGTTTATGTGCGTTAGTCCTAAGCTTGTTGTTGGTGCTTGGGTAGGTGGTGAATATAGAAGTATTCACTTCAGAACGGGGGCATTGGGACAAGGTTCACGCACGGCATTACCTATTTGTGGATACTTTTTGCAATCAGTCTTTGCTGATGCTGCTTTTAAGAAATATCATGGGCAGTTTGATAAACCTAAAGACGGTGATATCACAAGTAGTATGTATAATTGTCAGAGTTATTATTCAAGTAGTAAACGAGATACGACTAATGTAGATAGTCTTCGTCATAGCGAAGAAGGAGTAGTGCTTGACGATGATGATAATTTGCGCATTTCTACCCTCAGACGATAAGTCTGTTGATATCCGTAAAGAGGCGGATAAGGAACAAAATAAAACAGACAAGAAGAAAGAAAAGCGAAGAGAGCAAACTGTTACTTTCGATGAACTTTAATGGAGCATAATGAAATAATAGAATTGACAATCCTGAATTGCAAAATGCACTAAGGATTGTCCAATTTACACATCAATCTTTATTTTTAACAGGAAAGGCAGGAACAGGTAAATCCACTTTTCTACGTTATATTTCTTCGCACACAAAGAAGAAACATGTTATTCTTGCACCTACGGGAATAGCAGCAATAAATGTTGGAGGTGCTACTTTACATAGCTTTTTTTAAATTGCCTTTTCATCCTTTGTTGCCAACAGATCAAAAGTATAGTATTAAGTATTTACGAAAAACTCTTAAGTATAATTCTGAAAAAGTAAAACTTATTCGAGAACTTGAGCTTATTATCATAGATGAAATATCCATGGTTAGAGCTGATATAATAGATTTCATTGATAAAGTTTTAAGAGTTTATTGTAATAATATGCGCGAACCCTTCGGAGGGAAAACAACTTCTGTTCGTAGGAGATCTTTATCAATTAGAACCTGTTTTAAAAAGAAGAAGATAGACAACTTGTTCAGCCTTTTTATCCATCTATTTATTTTTCTCTGCACATATCTTTTAGAACTTTCCAACTTGTATCTATTGAACTAAAAGAAAGTCTATCGACAAACAGACACTTCATTTATTCGTATTCTTGATAATATTCGTGTATCACAGGTCTCTGCGTCAGAGATTTTTTATTAAATAAACGTGTAGGTAAGGTCTCAGATAATTCTCAAGACAAACTCTCTATCACTTTATCAGCACGTCGAGACACTGTTGATTTTATAAATGAAGAACGTTTAAATAAACTTTCAGGTCAAAAAGCGTCTTTTTAAAGGTTTTATCTCAGGAGAGTTTCCTGAAAATAGTTTACCCACACCCATGGAATTATCTTTAAAAAGTAGGAGCACAAGTATTATTTATAAAGAATGATAAAAGAAAAAAACGGTGGGTAAATGGAACTTTGGGTACGATAATTAGTTTTGGAAATGAAGAAAAACGATTCCATTCAAGTGAAAAACAGAAGATGGGAGAGAAGTAGATGTAGATATAGAGATATGGAGTAATATAAAAATACAGTTTTAACGACAAGGAACAGAAAGTAGAAGAGGAAGAAATTGGTACTTATCATCAATACCCTATAAAACTTGCATGGGCTATTACCATTCATAAAAAGCCAAGGTTTAACTTTTTCAAAATGTTCAGATAGACCTTACAGGAGGTGTTTTTTTGCAGGAGGACAAACTTACGTGGCATTAAGTCGTTGTCAGTCTTTAGAAGGTATAACTTTAAAAATCTCCCATAAAAAGAGAAGATATCTTTGTTCGTTCAGATGTATTAAAAATTTGCTCAACAGTATAATGATAAACAAGTCATAGAGCAAGCTTTACAGCAAGGAAAGGCAGACCAAGAATATTTTTTTCTGCTATCAAAGCTTGATAAAGGTAATATGTCAGAGTTTATACATCACTTCTTTGTAGCAATTCATAGTAGATATGATATAGAAAAAGCCCATCGTAAAACGTTTCATTCAACGAAAGTTGAATAAGATAAATACGCTAAAAAGCTGAAAATGAAACTCTGAAAAAGAATTAAAGAAGCAACATTCGTTTCTTAAAAAAACTTGCTGTAGAATATTTTATGATGGGTAGAGAGTGTGAAAAAGAAGGCTTTCGTGATGCTGCTAAAAAGAAATTATGAGAAGGCATTAGAGCTTTATCCTGATTATCCTGAAGTTATACGACGATTAAAAAGTTGTAAAAAGATATACATTTTTAGTAAAAAAAGCATATAATGGGTTGCAAGTATAAGATAATATCTTTTATATTTGCCACATAATTATACATACATTCCTAATGAAATACAAATCTTTTATATGCTATTTTTCATGTCTATTTTGTTTATAGCATGCCAGAAACCACCTCTTCCTGAAGAAACAGAAAAAGAAGAGGGAAGATATTACGAGGTAGAGGATGAAGATGTAACTCCATATGTTCCTCCTCATAAACCGCATAAACCTAATAATCGCGACGAAAAATAATTCTTCTTCTAATACAGAAAAACCTCAAAATGAGTATAATTATGATAAGGTACTAAGTGTAAAATGAATTTTTTTAGTAAACGATTATCAGCAGCAAGTTTGGGTTTCTGGTTATATTGTTGGAGCATGTGCAGGTAATATAAAAATGCCGTTTTCAAAGCTCCTTTTTAGATGGACGTCTGCCATTCTTTTGGCAGATTCTATTGGAGAAACTCGTAAAAATAAACTTATTTCAATACAACTAAAAGGGACGTAGTATTGCAAGAAACACCCTTAATCTTGTTGACCATCCAGAGAATGTAGGAAAGAAGATAAAAAGTTTTTGGTTTTCAAAATACATATCTTGATATTACAGGTGTGAAAAGATTGGGGTAATACTTTTTGAGTGGCTACCTTAATAAGATAAGGATAATACTTTTAAAAGTGTATTTTTTCATCTTTCTATTACTTTGAAACTTAGAATAAAGATAGGAATATAGAAAAACTGTACACTAATAAATAGCTTTATTTCTTACCAAGTGCAGTACCAGTAACAAACCCAGTTGTCCATGCAGCTTGTAGTTAAATCCTCCCGTTATTGCATCTATATTGAGCATTTCTCCTGAAAAAATATAGATTAGGGATATGTTTACTTTCGAGTGTTTGAGGGTTTACGCTCTTTAAAGAAACCCTCCACAAGTTACAAACTCATCTTTAAATGCTCCTTTTACCTTCTACATTATAAATGTCGTTTGTCAGTGTTTCAATCAATTTATTTAAGTTTTTCTTACCAATCTCTTCACATCTTTTGGTTACTTCTATGCCACTTCTTTCTACTAAATAGCTCCAGACACGTTGTGTTAAATGATAAATATGCAAGCTTGATAGTTGTTTCTTTTTATTCATTTCAAATATTTCTAATAAGTATTCTTCTACTTTAGAGGCATTAGACTCATTTATCCAGTTTATAGATACTTGAAATTTATAATTGTTTTCTTTTGCAACAATTGCTCCATACGATGATAATTTCAGTGTTGCAGGTCCACTTATTCCCCAGTGCGTAATAAGTAAAGAATCTTTACTCTCAATCTTTGTACCTACAATTCGTAGCGATACGGTTGGCACACTTACCCCCATTAAATTTAGTAGATTCTTGTTGTTAATATTAAAAGTAAAAAGTGATGGAACAGGAGGAACTATTTTTATGCCCAGAGCAAGTAAGAAATGCTAACTTAGAAATATGAGGAACACCTCCCATTGCTAATAAAACAGCATCAAAGATGCAAGACTCTTGAGTCTGAAAACAAACCTTTAAACGATTTCCTGCAGTTTGTTCAACACTCAAAAAGTGGTGATTATAAGCAATATTTATATTTAACCTTTGAGCTTTTCTTTGTAAACAATCAACAATAGTCTTTTGCATCTTGAGATGCTGGAAACAAACGTTGGTCTTCTTGTGTCATAAGTTTTTACACCATTATTCTCAAACCATTTAACTGTATCTTGATAATTAAAATGGTTAAATAATCGTTTTAATAGCTTTTCTCCTCGTGGATATACTTGCTTTAAATCGTCTACTTCATTAAATGTGTTAGTGAGATTACAACGCCCACCACCTGTAATAAGAACTTTAGCTAAAGTCGTTTTTACCTTTTTTTCAAAAAAATAGTTATATTCAGTTGAGGGTTTAGTTCTTTTGCTCTGATTGCTGCAAAAAATCTCGAAGACCACCACCTATAATAGCAATATTATTCATCTTTCATTTCATTTATCTTTATCCAACAACTATGTTTTTATTTCTAATATTACTAAAGGAAATAAATGCACACATTCAAACTCTTTTCTTTAAATATCTTTCATTGTTAACGATATTCGTTTTCTTTGTTGGTCTATATCCAACACTTTCACTTGAACATGGTCATGTAGCTTAATTACGTCTGTTAGATTAGTTATATATTGATTTGAAACTTGAGATATATGCACCAAAACCATCTTGATGTACACCAATATCAACAAAGACACCAAAATTGGTTATGTTGGTGATAATGCCAGAAAAGAACCATTCCTTCACTAAATCGTCTATTGTTTTAACCCTCTCATCATATTCAAAAAGGCTCTAATGTCATACGTGGATCTCTTCCGGGTTTATCCACTCTCTCATAATATCTTGTAATGTAGGCATTCCTACTTGTTGTGTAACATATTGTTGAAGGTTAATTGTGTTTTGCTTTTCTTTGTTTTTAATTAAACTTTCTACTGTTTCACCACAATCTTTTGCCATTTTCTCTACCAAATAGTAGCTTTCAGGATGTACTGATGTATTATCTAAAGGATTTTTGATTGAGGTATACGCAAGAAACCTGCACATTGTTGAAAAAGCAATAGCTCCTAAACGTGGAACCTTTTTTAATGATTCTCTACTTTTAAAAGCACCATGCTCTTTTCTATAGTTCACAATTTTTTGAGCTAAAGAACTACCAAGTCCGCTAACATAAGTAAGTAATGGCACGCTGGCTGTGTTTAAATTAACACCTACAGTGTTAACACAATGCTCCACAACTCTATCTAAGTTACTTTTCAACTTTGCTTGGTCTACATCATGTTGATATTGTCCTACACCAATACTTTTAGCATCTATTTTTACTAACTCTGCTAATGGGTCCATTAAACGTCTTGCAATAGAAACAGCACCCCTTACAGTTACATCTTCATGTGGAAACTCTTCTCTTGCAATCTTTTGATGCTGAATAAATAGAGTTTCCCATCTTCGCTCACCATAAATATATTAGGTGAAATTGTAAAAAGATATGTTTCTAATGAGTGAAAGAGTTTCTCTTCCTGCTGTTCCATTACCTACCGCAATGGCTTCCAATATCATATTGACGAACCAGTGTGATTAGTTTTTCTTCTGATTCTTTAATTTTTGAGTGAGGAGGATGAGGATATATAACATCATGAGTTAATAGATTACCTTCTGAATCTACGCAAACTAATTTACAACCTGTTCTAAATCCGGGGTCAACTCCTAACACACGCTTTTGTCCTAACGGTGCAGATAACAACAATTGTTTTAAGTTTTCACTAAAAAAACATGTATTGCTTCTTCATCTGCCTTTTTCTTTTATATTGTTGTAGTAATTCGTTTTTTTATAGCAGGAAGAGTAAACGCTTGTAAGCATCTTCTATTGCTTCAGAAATAAAAAAGCACTACAAGCAGTTTTTATAACTAATGTATTTTCGTTGTATCTTTTCTATAAAAAAATCGTTATCAACTTCTATATTTACCGATAAAATACCTTCGTTTTCACCTCTTAAAATGGCTAAATATCGGTGTGCAGAACAACGTTTAAGTAACTCAGAGTGATTAAAATAGTCGCTAAACTTATGTGCTTCTTCTTCAATGTCTTTTTCCTTTTTACTTTAACAACAAGTTTTGCTTCTTCGTCAAATCCTTTTCGGAGCATTGCACGTACACTTTGTTCCTCGCTCACTTGTTCTGCTATAATGTGTTGAGCACCTTTTATTGCTTCTTCACTGATAAAACGGAGTTAGAAAGAAAATCTTTTGCTTTTTGTTGTGGATTTTTTTCACGTTGAAGAAGTAGAATTGTAGCTAAAGGCTCTAATCCATTTTCTTGCAACCTGTGCTTTTGTGCGTCGTTTAGGCTTATAGGGCAAGTAATATCTTCCAAAAGAGTTGCATCTACGCAATTTTCAATTTGTTCTTGCAACTCTTTTGTCATTTTACCCTGTTCCGTTATTGTTTTTTTATAACGGTTTCTTTTCTTTAAATAACTCAAGTAAATAAGTGTAATACTCTTTTACTTCGGTTATCATCACTTCGTCCATGTTTCCCGTTGCTTCTTTTCTATAGCGAGAAATAAATGGAATTGTGGCTCCAGAATCGAATAATGAAAGCGTATTTTTCTACATATTTAGTATCAATCCCTAACTTGTCTGTTATAAAAGGAGTAAATTTATTCATACACATTATTATATATAAGGCCACAAAGTTACAGAAAAAGAAATGGAGAAAGATGGTTTTTAGCATTTATTTTTTTATTGTACCTTTGCATCATTATAGTAGCAATAGATGTTCTAAATATAAGTAAATTATTGCATTTAGACCTCTTATAAGCAACAAAAAGTATAAGTGTATTAAGTTAAGACATATTTATAAAAACAATGACTTACACGATAGAACAAGTTACAACCTTAATAGGCGCACACCGATATGGATGCGTAGAAACCACGATTGCTTTTCTTTTTAACCGATAGTCGTTCAGTTTGTTTTCCTGAAGAAACTTTATTTTTTTGCCATTAAAACAGATAGAAACGATGGTCATCGCTATATTTCAGAATTATATAAGAAAGGTGTTAAGAACTTTGTTGTAACCACTTTACCTCAAAATTACGACAGTTTGTATCCCACAGCTAATTTTTAAAGGTTACAAGCTCATTAAAAGCACTTCAACGATTAGCCGAACGACATAGAGATAGCTTTTCTATACCCGTTGTAGGCATAACAGGGAAGAATGGAAAAACCATGGTAAAAGAGTGGATTTATCAGCTTTTTAAGTCCAAGTATGGTTATTACAAGAAGTCCTAAAAGCTATAATTCACAAACAGGAGTTCCTCTTTCTGTTTGGTTAATGAACGAAAATACCCAGTTAGCACTTATCGAGAGAGGCATAAGTGAGCCTCAAGAAATGAATGCTCTTAAAACCATTATACAACCCTACGATAGGGGTTTTTCACTACATTAAGCTGATGCACATCAGAGCATTTTTCATCGTTGAAGAGTAATGTATAGAAAAAGCTTGAGTTATTTCACTGAGGTAAAAACGCTTATATATAATGTAGACGAGTTTATTTTTACAAGAGGCAATAGCAGATATGCACTTTTCTGGTGAGCTATTTACTATTTCTACAAAACAAAAAAAGAAGTCCCACTTTTTTTATGTGTCAAAACATAAAGAAAGAAGATAAAATGAGCGTGATAGAATATCAATATAAAGGGCAAACTTATTGCTATTCGCTGCCTTTTTATTGATGATGCTTCTATACAAAAACTCCATCACTTGTGCTGCTGTTGCACTTTTATTTAGGAATAGATTCTACGACATTAGCAGAACGAATGACTTATTTAGAGCCAGTTGCTATGCGCTTAGAGGTAAAAGAAGGAATTAACGGATGTACGCTAATAAATGATGCTTATAATGCAGATTTAAATTCACTTGATATTGCTTTAGATTTTATGAATAGGCGTCCTAATCATAAAGGCTATGCGCACACGCTTATTTTAAGTGACATTTATGAAACAGGTAAGCCTTTAAAACAACTTTATACCGAAGTCTCAAACCTCCTCATCAACCGAAAAATAGATAAACTAATAGGAATAGGAGAGAATATAACTGCTTTCCAAGACCTTATAAAGGTAGATAATAAAGTGTTCTTTACAAGTGTAAAAAGACTTTATTGCGAGCGATTTATGGAAAAAAACTTTAAAGATGAAATCGTGTTATTAAAGGGAGCAAGAAAGTTTGATTTGAGCAAATAACCGAGCTTTTTAGTGCAGAAAGTACACGAAACAACACTCGAAGTGAACTTAACCGCAATGATAGAGAACCTTAATTTTTTTATCGTTCTTACATGAAAAAAAGGACACTAAGTTAGTGTGTATGATTAAGGCTGATGGTTACGGAGCGGGAGCTATTGAAATTGCAAAAAACGCTACAAGACCATAGAGTAGACTATTTAGCAGTGGCTGTTGCAGATGAAGGTGTACTGTTAAGAAAGAGTGGTATTACTGCAAATATTATGGTGATGAATCCAGAAATGTCGTCTTTTAAAAACATTATTCGATTTCGATTTAGAGCCAGAAGTTTATTCGTTCCGTCTCCTTGACGCACTTATAGAGGCTGCAAACAAAGAGGGTGTAACTCAATTCCCTATTCATTTAAAACTCGATACAGGTATGCACCGCTTAGGGTTTTAATCCATTAGAAGATATGGACTTACTTTATTGAGCGTTTAAAGCATCAGAATAACCTCATACCTAAATCGGTTTTTCTCATTTTGTTGAGGGCTGATAATGAAAAGTTCAACACCTTTTCAGAACAACAATTTAGTTTATTTATGCAAGCATCTAACCAATTGCAAGATGCTTTCTCACATCATATATTGAAACATATAGACAATAGTGCGGGTATACTTAATTTTTCCTGCTCGTCAACTCGATATGTGTAGGCTTGGTTTAGGCTTATATGGCATTGATAGTAGAAACAATAACATTCTTTCAAACGTGTGTTCGCTTTACACTACCATACTTCAACTGCATAAAGTTCCGAAAGATGAAACGGTAGGATATAGTAGAAAAGGAACACTTAACAAAGATAGTGTTATTGCATCTATACCTATTGGTTATGCAGATGGTTTGAATAGACATTTAGGAAACAGGCATTGTTACTGTTTAGTGAATGGAAAAAAGCCGAATATGTTGGTAATATATGTATGGATGTAGCAATGATTGATGTAACAGATATTGATTGTAAAGAAGGAGATAGGGTAGAGATATTTGGTAATAATCTGCCTGTAACAGTGCTTTCTGACGCATTAAACACTATTCCATACGAGGTTTTAACCACCATTAGTCAGCGTGTAAAAACGTATCTACTTTCAAGATTAAGAAATAAAACGTAAAATTGTAGGGCAGAAATGCTTATAAGAAAGGTCTATACACTTTATGGTATGTGATAGACCTTTTATTATATAACATTAAAATGGTGTAGTGCCTTTGCAATACCGTTATCATCTACCGACGAAGTTACATAGTTTGCATGCGCTTTTTACATTGTCGGAAGCTGTTTCCCATGGCTACACCTATACCCGAATTTACTAATATAGAAATATCATTTTCACCATCTCCAAAAGCCATAATGTTATCTAATGAAATATTTTCAAACATTGCTACTTCTTTTTAAAAGCTTTTCCTTTGGTGGCTCCAATGTAGAGAGACATCTATAAATTCAGGGTGCCATCTTGTTGCAATACAATGTGGAAGAGAAGGCATTATCTCATCTTGTAGCGATTGCGAATAAAGGGTGTAATTTGTAGTACATCGTCTTCAAGTACTTTAGATACAGGAATAGAAAGGTCGAATGTAGTTATATGAAGTCCTTTAACAAAGATACGTTCTAAAATCTCCTTTGCATTTATCACAGCGATATGCTTTTGTTCCTATCACAATACTACAAAAATCATATTTCTTAGCATAGTCTATAAACAATAAAACCTCTTCTTTATTCATTGGGTGCTTAGAAATAACACTGTTTTTAGTAAAACTAAAAGCCCCATTAGTGGTGATATATCCATCTATAAGATGCTCAATTTCGTTTAAATTCGTAATAAATCCTAATGGTCTTCCTGTGGAAATATAAATTTTTATTCCCTTTTCTTTAGCCTTTTGTAGTGCTTCTATGGTAGAACTTTGTATTTTGTGTGTCTTAAAACTAACAAGAGTTCCGTCTATATCAAAAATAATGCTTTTTATATTCATTGTATATCGCTTTTTATAAAAATAGTTTTTTTGTATTTTTACATGTTGTTGGTAATTGTTATTCATATAACATTGCAAAAGATACAAAAAAATAAGAACAAGAGAAAAATAATAATCTATATAGAGAGAAAAAGATTAAGCTTTATGTTTTTTTATTATAAAGAAAGAGTAAATTTATAGACTATCTTTTTCAGTTTTATATGCCTTATTTTTTTGTGAGCGTTTTGTTACATTCTGATTTGTTGTTATAGCTAAAAATAGTTTAGCTTTTTAGTGTCTTTTAAAGTGTAAAAAGAATGAAATCTATTACAAAAATAAATCTTCTTTTTTTGTAAAACATATATCTTTTAATACACTAAAAATCTACTTTTGGTTGTCTAATAAATAAGAGTTGAACCTTTTAAAAGGTAATGTTTTAGCATGCAATAGCTTATGTTTTAGGGGGTAATATACAGTCTTTTACCTCCTAAAAACATTATCTTTTTCATTGTAAAACCTAAGCTTTTACACGGTTGAGGCTTTTTATTGATGAATAAATAGACTAAAAACAAGCTTTTAATGTAATGAACTTCAAAAATTTAATCTCTTTTTCTTAGCAGTCTACAAAGCGTAGAAAAAACAGCAAGAAATAAGCACTAACTGTCGAAAAATGAAAAATACAGAACAAAGAATTTGTGCGAAAAATAGCAATATTTTGTATTTATTTTTGAAAACAAAAAGAACGCAGTTTTATTTGTAATTTTGCACTATGAAGAGGCACTTACGATTTAAAAAAATATACGTTTCTTATTTTTATTTATTGCTGTTACGTTTTTTTATTAACGGCGTGTTCGAGCGACAAATTTATACCAGAAAACAGCTATTATTTAAAAGAGTGTAAAGATAAAGGCGAAGGATAAACAAATTGAGGTTTCGTCTTTAAAACCTTATATTCGTCAAAAAGAAAACTCAAAAATGGTTCTCTTTGTTTAAACTTCCTTTGGGAGTTTACGATTTGTCGGGTAGAGATACAACTAAATGGATAAATAAAACATTGAAAAATAGGTGAACCACCTGTTATATACGATTCTTTATTGACAGAAATGTCTAAAAACGACCTTATAAAGGTGCTTCCAAGATAGAGGATATATCAATGCAGATGTAAAGGTTGTATTAAGAAAAAAAGAATAAAAAGGTAAAGGTGAATTATTTATTAGACCCTAAAACACCTTTTTATTTACGAAAAAATAAACTATTTGATAGAAGATGATAGTATTGCAAAATTGTTGCGCTTAGACGATGAAAGCAATCAAGGACTAAAAAGAAGGAATGCCTTTTATGGTTGAAACGCTTGATAATGAACGTAAAAAGAATTACTAAGTTATTGAATGACAAAGGGTATTATCGTTTTCATAAAGATTTTATTATCTTTCATGCCGACTCGGTTACTTATGAGCATGGAATAAATTTAACGTTGCGTTTACTTAAAAAAATATAAATGCTAAACAAGAGTCTTTTAGGATTTCATTCGCGTTATAAAATCAATCAAATTATATATGGTGGTAACGAATCGGGTAGTACTCATATTAGAAATAAAAACATTATTAAACAACACGATGATAGAACAAGGCGACTATTATAGTAACGAAAAACTGCTTTTACACTTATCATAAATTTTCTCGTTTACCTGCTATTCGCTATACAAATATTAAGTTTGAAGAATTACCTGACACAAACTTATTAAATACATATATCTCTTTTAGTACCAATAAAATAAATACATTGTCTTTACGTCCTGAAGGAACAAATACAGCAGGCGACCTTGGTGCTGCCGTATCTGCTGTTTATGAAAACAGAAACTTGTTTCATGGGGGCGAAAAACTAACTTTTCAAGCTCGTGGAGCTTTTGAAGCTATCACTCGTTTAGAAGGTTATAAAGATAAAGACTATCAAGAATACAGCATAGACGGAAAGCTAACATTGCCAAGTTTTGTTGCTCCTTTCTTATCAAAAACATTTAGACGAAATAGTAATGCTATATCTGAATGGACTATTCGTTATGATCTTCAGAATAGACCAGAGTTTCATAGACGTGTATTCTCTACATCGTGGAGATATAAATGGAAGTTTCTTACAGACAACTTATCTTATCGTTTGGACCTATTAGATATAGATTACATTTATATGCCGTGGTTATCAGAAACATTTAAGAGAGATTATCTCGATAATGTTAGCAGTAGAAACGTAATATTACGCTATAATTATCAGAATTTATTTATAGTGAAATGGGGCTTTGGATTAGCATTTAACAACGCAAATAACGCTTTAAAATTGAATATAGAGTCGGCTGGAAATGCTGTTCATTTTATCTCTAAAATGACAAATGCTACCCAAAATAAAGATAATCAATACACCTTATTTAATATAGCCTATGCACAATACATAAAAGGCGATGTAGATTATACGCATTTGTTACAAGTAGATGAACGAAATTCGTTTGCTTTTCATGTGGGATTTGGTATTGCTTATCCTTATGGAAATAGCCATGTATTGCCCTTTGAAAAGCGTTATTTCTCTGGTGGAGCTAACTCTGTGAGAGGTTGGAGTGTACGTTCATTGGGTCCAGGAAGTTATGCTGGTGCCGATAAACGCATTGATTTTATAAATCAAACAGGAGATATGAAAGTCGATTTAAATGTTGAATATCGCACATTCTTATTCTGGAAACTCTATGGAGCAGCCTTTGTTGATGCAGGAAATATTTGGACTTTGCACTCGTATGCAGAACAACAAGGAGGTCAATTTAAGTTGAATGAGTTTTATAAACAGTTGGCTATGGGCTATGGAATAGGTTTTCGATTTAATTTCGACTATTTTATTTTGCGTTTTGATTTAGGTATGAAAGCTGTTAATCCAGCTTATAGAAGCGGAAAAAGAACATTATCCGATATGGCATCCTAACCTAAAAAGGGATATGGCGTTTCACTTTTGCAGTGGGATTACCTTTTTAATTATACCATGTTAAATGAATGTTTACTTAGTAAAAATAAAAAAATCTTACTATCTTTGCATTAGCAAAAAGAAAAATAAAACAACTGTTTTTAACAACAAACAACTTATAAGAAATAAAAACAAAATGGCACAATATAATAAAAGTATATCTAAAAAGGAAAAGAAGAAAGCTTAAATAGATTTCACCCTTGGGTGTTTTTCTGGTGCAATAGCAAAAGGGTACAGAAGGGTTAGAAGAAGGAGAAGTTGTTCAGCTTTTCACGCATAATAACCAGTTTATTGCAATAGGACATTATCAAATAGGCACAATAGCGATTCGTGTATTAACATTCAAAAACGAGGCTATCGACCAAGAATTTTGGGAAAAAGAGTATAGAATCGGCTGCTAATTTACGCAAAAAATTTGGGCTTAATAGACAATCCTAAAAAACACTATTTACCGCCTTATTCATGGTGAAGGTGATTTCTTACCTGGTCTTGTTGTTGATTGTTACGGTGATACAGCAGTGATGCAAGCACATAGTGTAGGTATGCATTTTTGCTCGTGTTAACATAGCTAATGCCATTGTAAAGGTGTTAGATGGTAGAATAAAAAAATGTATATTATAAAAGTGAAACAACACTACCTTATAAGGCAGACCTTGAACAAGAAAAACGGCTTTTATCATAGGAGATGGTGGTGAAACAATAGCTAAAGAAAAATGGATTAAACTTTCAAATAGATTGGCTTAGAGGACAAAAACGGGTTTCTTTTTATTGACCAACGAGATAATAGAAGTTTAGTGGAACACTATTCAAAAAGGAAAAATCTGTGCTTAATATGTTTTGTTACACAGGTGGCTTTTCAGTGTATGCTATGAGAGGAAATGCGAAACTCGTGCATTCAGTAGATAGTAGTGCTAAGGCTTTAGATATAACGAATAAAAACATAGTAACTAACTTCCCTGATGATAACAGACATACAGGTTATTGTGAAGATGCTTTTTAAGTTTTTTTAGACAAAAAGCGATGATTTATACGACTTAGTGATATTAGATCCACCTGCATTTGCTAAACATAAATCGGCTTTTAAGGAATGGTTTGAAGGGCTATATTCGTTTAAATACAAAGGGATTTGAGAAGATAAAGAAAGGTGGAATACTATTTACTTTTTAGTTGTTCACAAATTGTTACAAAAGAACTATTTAGAAATGCTGTCTTTACTGCTGCTGCTCAAGCTAAAAGAAAAGTACGTATTCTGCATCAATTGCATCAACCTAACGACCATCCTATCAATATTTATCATCCTGAAGGAGAATATTTAAAAAGGATTGGTGTTGTATGTTGAAGACTAAACACAATGTTGGCAAAAAGAAAAATAAAAATAACTTTTTAGCAATAGTTTCTGCTTATATAAAAAGCAGAAACTATTAAATTTATCAGGTACTTATATGGTTGCACTCTCTGGTGGAGCTGATAGTGTGGCTTTTATTATATGCTTTATTTCAATTAGGTTATAAGGTTATTGCTGTTCATTGCAACTTTCATTTGCGTCAAGAAGAGTCGGATAGAGATGAAAACTTTTGTAAGGAATTTTGTAAATGCATAGGTGTAGAATTATATATAACTCACTTTAATACAGTAGATTATGCTAAGAAAAAAATAAAGTAAGTATAGAGATGGCCGCAAGAAACCTACGCTATGCTTATTTTTGAAGACTTTACGCATAAAAATTAAATGCTAATGGCATTTGTGTTGGACATCATAAGAATGATAATGTTGAAACCTTTCTATTGAATCTTATTAGAGGAACTGGTGTAAATGGATTGCGCGGAATAAAACCGCAAAACGGTTTCATTTTACGTCCTTTCTTATCTGTAACAAGAGCAGAAATCCTTAACTTCTTAAAGATAAACGATATAAGTTTTTGTTACAGATAGTTCTAATTTTGTTGATGATGTTCAAAGAAATCAGGTTCGACTAAATATTCTTCCTGCTTTAAGAACAATAAATAATGCGGTAGATACTCATATTTCAAAGACAATAGATTATTTGGGAAGATCTCGCCCAACTTTTTAGCTTATGCGCTTAAACCACTATTAAATAATATTGTACAAGAAAGCAATTGTCAACTTAAAATTGATATTAAGAGGTTATTGAACACAAAAAAATGAGGCTTATTTGTTATGGTATCTATTAAATGATAAAGGTTTTAATAGCAGTCAAATAGCTGAAATGTGTGTATCTTTTACGAAGGAATCAGGGCAAACTATGGGAGAGTAAGACACATTATGCAACGCATCATGCCGTTTATTTAGTTGTGGAAGAAAAAAAGAAAGAAGAGATACAAAGCTTTGAAATCATAGGAGAGGGACATATTCTATTATAGAAAATGTTACTTTAGAGGTGGAAAAAGAAACCTTATCGCCTCATTTTTGAGTTAATAAAAAAAGTCGAATTATGCTTTTTTTAGATGCTGATAAAGTTTCTTTTCCCTTAACACTCCGTTTAATAAAAAGAGGAGATAAATTTGTTCCTTTCGGTATGAAAGGTTCAAAATTAGTGAGCGATTTTCTCTCGGACAACAAGGTGTCTTTGTTAGAAAGAAAACGAACATTGGTCTTAACAGATACCTCTGGAGATATATTATGGCTTGTTAATCACCGTATTTCTAATCATTTTTGTGTGAATAATGCTACAAAGAATGTGATAAAAATAGCTCTGCTTTCTTAAGGTCTTCAGGAGTATCTATGCCAATGGTTTCTATATTTGTTTTAGAAACCTTTATTTTTATATCCATTCTCAAGCCATCTTAATTGTTCTAACCCTTCTATTTTTCGAGTGATGATTGAGGTAATTGGGTTATTTCGTGTAACACTTGTCGACGATAAGCATAAATTCCTATATGTTTTTAAATAAGGAAAAAGTGTCAGTAAGATTAGGCTCCTCTGCTAATGTTTGTAATGTTTTTTTCCTTTTATAAAAGGTATAACATTACGCGAAAAAAATAAAGAGCATAACCTTTATTATCTACTACAATCTTAGGAGAATTAGGATTGACAACCTCGTCAGTGTTATTAAATAGTTTTTCCAAGTGTAGCTATTTGTGTTTGAGACTCTTCGAAAGATTGACATAATAACTCAATTTGTTGTGCATGAATAAATGGTTCGTCACCTTGTATATTTATAACAACATCGTATTCTTCTTTTAATTGTGAAACAGCTTCTTCTATTCTATCAGTGCCACTTTCATGGTCGGAACGAGTCATTAAAACATTTCCTCCAAACGATTTAACTTCATTATAAATACGTTCATCATCGGTTGCAACATATACATTTTCAAGCGTTTGATTTACTTTTTTTATATACTAAAGAAATCATTGTTTCTCCATTTATCTTAGCAAGAGGCTTTCCTGGAAAGCGAGAAGAATTATAACGAGCAGGGATAATGCCAACAAATTTCATAAAACTTGTAATTAAATAAATGATATAATTTGAATAGTGGTAAACCGAAAAGGTGAATACCAGATGGTGCAAAGATACTATTTTTTGCTAAATATAGATATTTTTATAAAGTAAATTGTATACTTATTGCATGCGAAATTTCTTCCTTAATAATTACTAAATAATTTTTGTAGAACAAGTAAAAAAACACTATTTTTTTGAAAAAGAATAGAATAGATAAAAACAACTATTTTAAAAAGAAATATACTGTGAAGAAAAGAATATTAACATCTTTGTTTATAATAGCTCCACTTTTTATTTGGGCTCAAAGGGTTAGTTTGGGTTCGTGTATAACACAAGATGGAGGGCAATATAAAGGCGAAATTGTTTCGGGACGCCCACATGGAAAAAGGCACGACAACTTATAAAAATGGAGATGTTTATGAAGGTGAATACATAAAAGGAAAAACGAGAGGGCTATGGAGTTTATACTTTTTGTCGATGGAGAAAAAGTATGAAGGCCAGTGGTTTCAAGGACATCAACACGGAAAAAGGTACATTCTATTTTTTTCTAATAATAATAAGTATGTAGGCTTTTTGGTATCAAGATTATCAGCAAGGGCAAGGAACAATGTTCTATTATAATGGTGATAAATACGAAGGTAATTGGATGCAAGATAAACGACAAGGAAAAGGAAAATATACTTTTTCTAATGGTGCATTCTATGAGGGACAATGGTCTAATGATAAGAAAAAATGGAAAAGGTTTCTTCTCTTGGGGAGAAGGAACAACCTACGATGGAATGTGGCAAGATAATCAACGTTCAGGCAAAGGAACAAATAAATATGCTGATGGTGATGTGTACACAGGCGATTGGCAACATGATATTCAAAACGGGAGAGGCATTTATAAATTTCAAAAATGGCGATATTTATGAAGGCTCTTACGTTGAAGGTGAACGTACAGGGAAGGCATCTTTAAGTATGCTAATGGTGATAAATATACTGGAACCTTTAAAGAAGGAGATAAAGAAGGCTTTGGTTCTCTTCTTTGGGCTAATGGAGATACTTACATTGGCAATTGGGAACAAGACAAACAAACAGGTAAAGGTAAGCTAATAAAGAAAAATGGCGATGTCTTTTGAAGGAACATTCTTGCAAGGAAAACTAAACGGAGAAGTTATTGTTCATTATGCAAATGGGAATAGATTCAAAGGTTTCTATGCTAATGGAATGAGGAATGGTAAAGCCATTGAGGAAGATAAGAATGGTATTCGTTTTGAAGGAAACTACAAAGACGATAACAGAGATGGCGAATTTATCGAAAAAAGATCGTAATGGAACTATAACTAAAAAGGGACGTTATGAAAGAGGTAAAAAGAATTGAATACTAACATAAAAATGAAAAAAATTTGTTATGGAAAAACAGACAAAAACTCAAGCAGACATAACAAAAAGGTCTACAAAACAAAAAGAAAAACATTTCTAAGGAACTTGAAATTATTAGAAAAAGACCCTTATTTGCGAGATTATAGAGAAGCAATAGAGGGTAGACATAATTTTGTTTTTAAAGAAATTAGAACAATTTACTAATAAAGGAAAGCAAAAACTATCTGATTTTTGCGAATGGATACAATTATTTTGGTTTGCATAAGGCTAAAAAAAGGATGGGTATTTAGAGAATGGGCTCCGAACGCAACAGCTATTTATTTAATAGGTGATTTTAATAATTGGCAAGAAACAGATAAGTTTAAAGCTAAGAAAAAATGAGAAAAACAGGAAACTGGGAATTAAAACTTTCAGAGAAAGCTATTAAGCATGGAGACCATTATAAATTAAAAAAATATTGGGAGAATGGTTCTGGTGAACGTATTCCTGCATGGACTCAACGAGTTGTTCAAGACCCTATTACACACATATTCTCAGCTCAAGTGTGGCAACCAAAAGCAGAATATGAATGGAAAAATAAAGAGATTTAAGCCAACAACTAATCCTTTACTTATTTATGAATGTCATATTGGTATGGCACAAGAGGAAGAAAAGGTTGGTACTTATATCGAATTTAAAGATAAAAATATTACCAAGAGTAATAAAAAGCTGGCTATAATTGTATTCAAATTATGGCTATTCAAGAACATCCTTATTATGGCTCTTTTTGGCTATCATGTAAGTTCTTTCTTTGCTCCGTCTTCTCGTTTTGGAACTCCAGAAGAGCTAAAAGAACTCATAGATGAAGACATAAAAAGGGTATTGCTGTGATTATGGATATTGTTCACTGCATGCTGTAAAGAATGAAAACGAAGGATTAGGAAACTTTGCAGGAGATGTTGCACAATATTTCTATCCAGATAATAGGAGAGAGCATCCTGCTTGGGATTCTTTATGCTTTGATTATGGAAAAGATAATGTTCTCCATTTTCTGTTAAGTAATTGTAAATACTGGTTGGAGGAATACCATTTTGATGGCTTTTAGATTTGATGGTGTTACCTCAATGCTGTACTATAGTCATGGATTAGGAGAGGCTTTTTACTAATTATGGAGATTATTTTAATGGAGGACAAGATGATAATGCAATTTGTTATCTTACTCTTGCAAATATTCTTATTCATGAATTAAATTCTAAGAATATAACGATAGCAGAAGAAGTGAGCGGTATGCCAGGACTTGCATGCTTGTTTAAAGCAGGTGGATATGGATTCGATTATAGAATGGCAATGAACATTCCAGACTATTGGATAAAGACTATTAAAGAAAAACAAGATGAGGATTGGAAACCAAGTTCTTTGTTCTGGGAAATAAAAAAATAGACGTGCCGATGAAAAAAACAATATCGTATTGTGAAAGTCACGACCAAGCCTTAGTCGGAGATAAAACGCTTATTTTTAGATTAGTGGATTCAGATATGTATTGGCATTTTAAGCTTGGTGATGAAACAGATAGGGTTCATAGAGGTATTGCCTTACATAAAATAATTAGATTGCTTACTTTATCAACTATCAATGGAGGCTACTTAAACTTCATGGGAAATGAATTTGGACATCCAGAGTGGATTGATTTTCCTCGAGAAGGTAATGGCTGGAGCCACAAATACGCTCGTAGACAATGGAGCTTAGTCGATAATGAAGAGCTTAATTATAAGTATCTTAATTTATTTGATGCAAGAATGATTGAAGCAATTGAGCAGGTAAAAACTTTAATAAAAACACCTTTTGCAGGAGATATGGCATAATGATGATGATCAAATTTTAGCTTTTTGAACGAAGTAATTTGCTCTTTGTTTTTAATTTTTTTCTCCTACAAAGTCGTTTACAGACTATGGTTTATTGGTGCCAACTGGTACATATAATATAATATTAAATACTGACGCCAAATGCTTTGGAGGTAATGAATTGAATGATGATTCTATCACTCATTTCACTACATACGACCCCTATATGTTAAAGAACATAAGGAATGGCTGAAAACTTTATATACCTGCAAGAACAGCAATGGTATTAAGAATGAATTAAATGATAAATAAGTTATTTAGAAATAGTATAGTAAGAAATAACATTCTCTATACTATTTCATTCTGTTTGTTTATATTTACTTATATTTATGCTTTGCAAATAGACTTGATTACTTTGCAGTTTCAGTTTATTTGTAAAGACTTTATTACATGTAATGATTTTTGTTATAAGTCTTTTATGTACGTTATTATGCCTATTTATTAATTTTTATTATTTTTCCTTTTCTTTCGCAAAAAAGAAAGAATATTATTATCTTTCTTATGCTCCTTCTCTTTTTCTTTTTAGGAATACTTACAAGCTATGGAGAACCTTTTTATTAAGACTTTTCTTTTTGTCTTTTTATTTATAGCATTGTACATTCTAATTATATTACAGAAGAACAGAAAGATTAGACTTTTATTTATAGATAGATATACCTTTAATAAAAGCTATTTGGAAAGATGAAATGGTTGCTTTAATATTTTGTTTGGGTACTTGTTTTACTTGGAAATACTAAAGAAATGACTCATTATCGTGTTAAAATGGAACGGTTAATATTAAAAGGAGAATATTTAAAAAGTCTATCTTATATCAAATAAATTAGTGCATTCAGATAGTTCTATAACACTCCTAAGGGCTTATTCACTGAATAAACAAGGAAAAATTAGGAGAGCATTTTTTTCTCAAGTAGTATAAGTATGGGTTCTCAGTTTTTCAATGCTGAACCTTTATTCTCTTATTCTAAGAATGAAAATATTGGAGGATTACACTTGAAAAAGAATAAATAAATTAGAAAAAGGGAAGCGATATATAAAAGGTTAGAAGTCTCTGGCAAAAGGGAATAAAGACCGAAAAATTTTGGGGAGACTATCTGCTTATTGCTTGCTTATCAGACAAGAATTTGGAGCTTTTTGTTAAGCTATTACCGCAATATTATACTATCAATACTACCTTACCAAAGCATTATAGAGAGGCTTTTATTATGGTATACACATACTCATACTCATCCAACTATTGTATATTCTGATAATATATTAGAAGCAGATTATCAAGACTATATAAAATTAGAAAAAGGTATCTTCAACCTAAATGAAAGAAAAAATAAGTTGAAAGATACCTATGGGAATACTTATTGGTTCTATTTTTCAATATGCAACTATTTGACTTCTTCGAGTGCTTTGAGCCAATCTGTATCTAAAGAGAATGGAGTTATATAATTAGGTTTATCTACATAAGCATATGTTATTTCCTTTTTCCATATCATTAAACTTAGAGTTCTTAAGACTTGCATCTTTATAACGCACTCTAAGCATTGGTACATTATTCTTTTTAGTTTGAGATAATTCTTTCACAAATTTATTGACAAATTCAATCATAGCATTGGCTTGTTCACCTAATTCGTGTTCTGTGAAAGTTTCATTTTTCTCCTGCTTTTTGTTATTAAATAATATAAAGCATCAGCTTTAAACACAGCAACAAGTCGTGTTTCTAATTTCTCTGTATCTTTATTTGCTATTGCTCTATTCTGTTTCATTAGTTGGTTACTTCGTTATAAATAGCTTGTGAAAAACTATTTGTAACAAATGCGAAACACATAATTATCATTAAAACTACTTTCTTCATACAATCTTTATTTTTTTATTGTTTAGTTACTCTGTCTTTATTCTTATTCATAAAATCTTTCCAACCATTGTAATGAGTGTCAGATACGGGTCTTGAATTCTGCATAAAAATGACAATAAGCCACTCCTAAAGCATCTGTTGCATCCATAAATTGGGGCAATTGGCTTTTATCTAACTTCAATAAATGTTGTAGCATACCAGCCACTTGCTCCTTACTTGCTTGTCCTCTGCCTGTTATAGCCATCTTTATTTTAAGTGGTGCATACTCAAATATAGGAATATCGTGATTGATTGCAGCTGCAATAGCTACTCCTTGAGCCCTTCCCAGCTTAAGCATAGATTGAATGTTTTTGCCAAAGAATGGAGCTTCTATTGCGAGTTCATCAGGCAAATATTCATCTATGATACCCTTGACACGTTTAAATATATTTCCTAAACGTAAGTAAGGGTCTGACATTTTGCGCATATCAATCACTCCCATGGCAACCATTTGAGGCTTATTTCCTATTATTTTCAATACTCCATAACCCATTATATTGGTTCCAGGGTCTATACCTAATATAATTTTTCATGTTGCATTAGAGCCTTCTTTTATCTATCCATATAAAGGATTTCCTTCAACTTCAGCACCAATTGTAGTATAATCTCCATGTCCCGGATATAATGTAACATCATCAGGAAGTTGAGATATAAAGCGAAGCGTTTGTATCATTTGAAATGTAGAGCCACCTTCTAAGTCTGTTCTTCCAATAGAATAATGAAAGACTGTATCTCCCTGAGAACGCAATACGCTCTTTTTTTCATTATAGAAGAACACGCTTCCAGGAGTATGGCCAGGAGTCTCTATAATTTTAAACACTTGATTTCCAAAAACTGATAGTATCAGATTCTGACAAATAATTTTCAACATTTGCTTCCTGGTTTTTTTCTATGGTCATTCCCAATAAAGATTGCGCTTGTTCGGGAAGTTTTTCCATTAAAAACTTATCTTTAAGATGCAGTTGAGGTCTTAATCCATACTTTTTCAAACACAAAAATCATTACCAAAATTATGGTCGATATGCGCGTGAGTGCATAATAAGTGTATAGGCTTTAAATTATTTTCTGCAATATAATTGACGATAGCCTCTTGATCTTCAGAATAAAAATGCACCACAATCTATTATTATACATTCATTTGTTTCATCACTTGCAACATAGCAATTCTCTTGCAACATATTACAAGTAAATTTCTTTACTTTAATCATAATGGTACGTAAATAAGTGATTTTTCTTTAAACCAACTTTCTGTAAAGAAGTCAGATAAAAGCTGTTAAAGTACTAAACTTTTCTATAAGAATGTATTTCAGAGTCTAAATTCCCTCCTTTTTAAACAGATGATACCATTAGGTAGAGCATTAATTTGTTCTTTAGATACATTCTTCTTTACTATTTTTTTATTAAGTCGGGTAGAGGCATAACCGCTCTACTAACAATGAAATGATAAGTATCTTTTTCGTCTTCGCCCCTTTTAAGTGTTCTGCTATTACATTGGTTAAGCCAATGCTTTTAGCTATTTCAGTTGCTACGAGTATTTTTCCTGTACCATCAATGAGTTTAAATGAGCATTCAGGAAAGAGAATAGCCAATGGAATACCAGGAAATCCACCACCAGTACCAAAAATCTAATATTTTTGTTCCTGCTTTTAAAGTTTATTGATTTAGCAATAGTGAGTGAATGTAATATATGATGTTCATATACATTATCTATATCCTTGCGAGAAATGACATTAATTTTTGATTCCAGTCTTTGTATAAATCACCTAATAAATCAAATTGTTTTTGAGTATCAGATAAATAAGGGAAGTATTTTAGAATTTCATTCATTTAATAAAAACTATTTTTTTCAATATTATATTTATTATCCTACTTTTATCTTTTTGTGGTATTCTTTTTATTTAATATAATGCCACGTGCGATAAATATTTTACAAAGATACAATTTAATTTATATACATCTTTTGTATAGCTTATTAAATAACGTGAAGATAAATAAAGAATATACTTATATATTTATTATTTACTATTTATGTTTCTATGTATTTTTAGCTCTATATCTTTTTAAATATATTAAGTAGTATATAAATAATGAAGTATACACCAATTTGAATCCAAAAGAGATAACCATTCTGTTTTTTTATATCTATGAAAGATGCACCTAAACTGTTGAGTTTTTACAAAGCCATTTATACCGAATGTCGATGGAAAGATATAAGATAGCGATTTCCAAAAAGGGAGAAATAGCACTTGCAGGCCATGATATACCACTTAAAAAAATAAAAGAGGTATAGAACTAAATAACACTAACAATATTATATCCTCTCTATGGCTTACAAAGCAAGCTATAATTTGTCCAAACAAAATTGTAGACAAAATATAAGGAAATAACAACATTAGCAAATCTATGAATGACGCTAAATGAATAAGATTAAACCATCGTGGAATACCTATTGTTATATATAATGAAGTGATAGCATATAGTGTAAGTAATGCTAAAACCATTCCTAAGAAAGATGTGATACTTTTGTTTGAGGAGCTATCAGAAGCGTATAAAATACCAATAACAGACTTATCACGTTTGCTTGCTTCTAACATTCCAATCCCTAACAAAAGAGTTTGATGAATGACGAGCATCAATACAGCTGGTAAGAGATAACTCCCATAGCCTCCTTGAGGATTAAAAATAGCAACAGACTCGCTCTTTAAAGGCATTGTAGATAATTCTTCATCCTTTACTGTCATCTTTTTAAGAGCATTTATCTGTATGTTTTCGCCTGTTTTAAGCACAACGTCTGTTAATGTACCTAATATTGGTTTATAGTAAAGCATACCACTTAAATCTGCAAAGAATATAACAGATGCACTTTCTCCTCGTTTTATATCCTTTTCAAAATTATTCGGTAAGTACACAATACCATGACATTTTTGCTCGGCTTGCATTTTTTTTGCCTCATCTAAAGAAGTTGTTACTTGAACAACTTTTTATTCCTTCTGTGGCATCACAGTCTCTTATAAAAGATTTAGACATAACACTACAGTCTTCATCTACAAACACCGTTGTTACATCTTTTAAGCCCTCATTATTATATAACCATCCATAAAGCAATGGGTATCCTAAAGGTACTAAAACAAAGAATATGAGTACGCCCTTATCTTTTTATTATTTGCTTAAACGTTTGCAAATAGGCATCACATACACGAGCAATATTTTGAAATAAAAAAAGAAAAACATTTTTGTTGTTTTTATTTAAGGCATATAATGAAAAAGTGAGCATTGCTTTTTTTCAACCGAGGGAGGAGAATTATAGGAATTAACCAGAATGTAATGAGTGATAGATAGTGTATCCAAGCATAATAGATAGGATAACCATTTAAAATATTCATTTGGTAAATCATAAAATAATGGCGGAGTGGAAACAACCACGAAACCATTTGCAAAGGTGCATCCATCGCTCTGACAGGAAAAAGTAAAGCCACTAATAGAAAAAACTTAAAAACTCCCCAAAGCGCACAAATGCTCATTGCCATTCTTAAAGATGGAATAAAAACTGAATAAAAAAACAGCTAACCCCTCGATAGAAAGTATCAATAATAATGCCGAGATGCCTAATAACCATATATTGCACGCATAAGGAAAGTCTAAATAACCAAAGGCGTATATTAAGTATACCATAAAAACAGCAGAGAACAAAAATTGTTTGAGGAATAAGTTTACCAATCACAGCAACATAAATATTGTTATGTGCAGTATCTATCCATTCTTTTGCACCCTTCCATTTTAGTTCAGTTCCCTAACGAATAAGCCGTCATTAAAAAAATATAAAAAAAGACCGATGCAAGCAGGAATAAATGTGGTACTTAAATACATTATAATCCATTGTGGGATTATGAATAATATGTGTCTCTAATTTTATAGGCTGTAAGAAACGTTTTATTTGCTCTTCACTATATCCTAATGCCGTCATTTTAGCCTTTGCGACAGAAGCATTGGCTAATGTTGCAATTGTTTTCATATCTTTATAGGCGAAAAGAACCAGCTAATAAAAATTCCCTGAATTATAGTAAAAAAAGAAATAGTAGGTTGTTTCCCAGATATAAGGTCTTCACTCATATTTTTTTAGGTATAAAGAAGTAGCCATATATCGTTCCACATTGCATTTCTATACGTGCTTTCGAGAGATGAACGATAATTTTCTACCACTTTTTACACCCTGAAAAACTATCTAAAGTTCTAATTAGTGAACGAGTTGTAGCTGAGTTATTTTTGGTCTACAACACCAATAGGCAAATTCGTAGGGAGTCCCTCTTTCATCATATCTACAAAGAAAAAGACACCAAAAGAGGAATTATAACCAAGCAAACCCAATAAATTGGATTTTTAATTATCTGTTTAACCTGCCTACATATTACCTTATATAAGGCATTAAGGTAAGGAGATACAGTCATCATCTTACAAGATTATCGTTTTAGAACCAAAGACATTCCAGGTCTTAAAGATCTCGTTTTTATCAATAAAGCGTGCTTTCACCTCAAATGTTTTTCAAGTCGTATTCACCCGAGTGCCCTTAGTTGCTCTCCATGCCGCATAGCTTCCTTTTATCTTTCAAGTAGCAAACCTTCATTTTTAACTCTTTATTAAATGCAGGAGAAAAAAACAGTAAACACTTTGCCCACAGTTAAGTCCTTTAATTGGTCTTCTCGTACATTAAAAAGTTCCCCACAAGTCTGCTAAAAATAGAAATATTCATAATAGGAGAACCTGTACCAATGAGTTCACCTACCTTAGGATAAATTTCGCTAACTTCACCATCGTATTGTGACACCTGAACAGCTTCTTTTTAATAACGATTTAACTACGTCGGCAGAGCCTTTAGCCATTTTAACTTTTTCGCTTGTTATTTTGCTTTTCCTCTTCTCTTGCACCATTTCTTGCCATATCATATTGGCTTTTTGCTGCCAATACAGCTGCTTCGGCTGCTTTATAAGCGGCAAATGCTTCATCTCTTTTTGAGCTGTTACAACGCCTTCATCAAACAGATTTTTGCACTCTTGAATAAGATTTAAAGGCAATATCTTTTCCTACTAATGCTTGTTGCCACACTTGGTAAGTAGCCTGTATTTGCTCTTTTCTTGCCCCTTTATTTGTCATTGCATTAAAAAGCAGATGCTGCATCTACGCCTGCTCCAGTAGCTCTTTTTGTGCTTCTACCTCTGGAACTTCCAAAATAGCTAAGGTATCTCCCTTTACGAACATAGTCACCTTCTTTCACACGCAATTCAATTATGCGTCCAGGTATTTTAGAAGACACTCTATATTCCGACACTTCTACTTGTCCTTGAATAACTTCTCTTCTTCTTTAAATGCAAAATGGCCTACTAAAGCTATTATTGTAATTACAACTACAAAGATGATTGTTGATAGAAGTATATTTTTCTGTGCATTCATGTCTTTTCTTTCTTTTATTTTTATAATGTTCCAAGTGCTTTTTTTAAGGTTCACTTGCGCCAATTTAAGTTCTATTTCTGCGTCAATCTTTTAAACTTTGTGCTTGTTGCCATGCTGTTTGTGCTGCCATAACATCAGTCGTTTCCATTACACCTTCTTTAAATCCTATGTTAGCACATCTAAGGTTTTCATTGGCACTTTTTATGTTTTGTTTTGCAACCACTAATCGTTTTTGAGCTTCCTACTAATTTATAATTGCATTGTGTTATTTGTAAATTAATCTTTTTCTTTAGCCTCTTCTAAATCTAAAGTGGCTATAATTGTTGCATTTTTACTTGCTCTTATTTTGTAAGTACCTTCAAAACCAATTCCAAATAGGCACTCTTACCAACACACCTACATTCCAAACACCACTAAATTTGTTTTGAAATCCATTAAACATATTAGGATTTGAAATGATATAACCTCCTGTTAAAAGCTATTTGAGGACGCTGTGTTGCTCTTACCAATTTGGTATTTTGTTTACTTAAATCTATGGCATTTTTGCAACATTTTTATTCTCAGGTCTATACGAGAAAGCTGTTTCTTTTGTGATAGTTTCTGTATTATTTAATACATTTATTTCGTCTTCGTCTTCATCAGTTAACACAATTTTTTGTTCTTCAGATAATCCACAAAGTTGGCATAATAGCATTCTTGAAAGCGAAACACCATTTTCTACTTGCATCAATTGCATTTCTGCTTCTGTTCACTTTCACGTCTACTTTCAATCCATTAGCACGAGTTGCAACTCCTTCTTTTATCATTTTATGCACATCCTCTTGTAGCTTCTTTACCAAACTTAAATAACTTTTAGCTAAAGCCTGCTTTTGTTTGAGAGAAACCACTAACCAATATGCTTGGTCTGTGCTGTATAATACATTTTGACGTGTTACTTCGATGTTGTTTTCGGCAAAGTCTTCCCCGATAGAAGCCATTTTATTTGCTGCAACAATTGCTCCACCCTAAGTATATAGGTTGCTTAATCATAACAGCACCGCTCCATATATTGCGTGTATCAGTTCTGAAAGCACGAGTTAATTCTTCACCTATTTTATCACCAAAATTAGCAAGAGGAGAACCTAACTTTTGTGCAATAGCCCCTAATTGCGTTGCTACTTGTGGATTTAAAACACCTTGTTGAGCTAAAGTTCCTAATACGCTTCCCATTGTAGAAGCTGATATTTTGCGAGAAATTGCTTCCTAAATGAGATAAAGAACCCTTTTGTTGGTCGTTTAATAGCGATACTTCTTTATTAAAGAATTCATATCCTGCAACAACATCTATTTTAGGTAGATACTTTGTTCTTATTGCTTTTTAACATCTTTGCTCACATTTTTTTCTTTACCTTAGCAATACTTAGCTGCTTATTATTTTGCAGAGCAAGTGTTCTGCAACTATCTAACGACAGCTTAGTTTGCGCTTGTAAAGATAAAGAAACAAAGGAGCAAATGCCAATAACAATTGTTTTTTTGTTTTCATAACCATTATTATTTTCCTAATTCAATACAAAGCTTTTAGAGCCAATCATATTACCTTCTGCAAAAATAGACACTTGATAAGTACCAGGGAGCAAGGTTTGAGTAACATTTAAATACATCACTACGGGTGTTTCTTGCCCATTATATTCTACAGTTTTCTTCATAGAACACGCAAGTTCCTTGTTCTCATAACTAAAAGAGCCTTCGTTTCCTAACAATGTTCCATTAGGGTGTCATGATGCGTACATAAATATTTTTTTCATTCCACCAGCTGTAGTTACATTCTTAGCAATACTAAAAATTAAGTTGAATATTCTTGGCTTTTATTCACTTTATTTGTCGATTTTCCATGCTTGTTAATAGCAGTTGCCACGATAGAAACAGCATCTAATTGTGCTGCAATAGCCACTTTTTGTGAGAGAGAGAAGCTTTTTCGGTATTAAGTCCTTCTATTTGCTTTGTGGGCTCTTCATACTGTCCTTTCACTTTTTACGTTTTCGGCTGTTAAACTTTGGTTTTAATCTGTTTAACGAGTCTATCTCATACACATAGCTACGCAATACTGCACGCACTGTGGCTAATTCTTTTCTTTAAACGAGTTATTTCTTTTATATCATCACTCTTCACTTGCTTTTAATTCTGCAAGCAATTTCTCAGTTCGTTCTTGCTCAGCTGTTAGTTGAGCAATGATAGAATCGTTAGTTATTTGCGTTCTCATTTCGCCATATTGGTTGGCAAATTGCTGATACTCGTTTTTCCATTTCCTGCTTATCTAAAGCAGCCAATTCTTGCATTTTTCTCCGATTCTTCTTGATGTTTTTGTAGAGAATTATATAAATATCCAACTCCACCAATAAGTATGACGATTACAATAATAAGAGGAATAATAACTTTTTTTATTCATAACGAAAAATATGTCTATTTATGTTTACTTTTAAAATTCTCAAATTCGTACAATTCACAAAAAATAGTTATTCTTCTCAATATAGCAAAAGATAAAATTCTAAAAATATGCTTTTTAGGGAAGAAAAATGAGCATAATAGAAAAAGAACAAAAAAACATGAATTATAAAAAAATATTTATCTATGCCGTTTATTGGAGATAAAAAAAGAAGCAGAAAAGAAAAAGTTATTTGTATTTAGTCGATTTCTTTCATCGTTATAAATGCTTTTCTTATTGGAGCTCAAAAAAATAGTGCTTATTTTTTTTGAAATATTTTTATTTGTTAAAAACCCTTGCACTATTGCTTTGTATTATCATTATTAACCACTTACAAATCATGTTGTTATGCTTTTAAGTTGTAATAGCTTGTGTTTTACCCTTTAAAAGATAATGTTTTTAGCACGTAAAAGACGGCATATTGGGGTCTAATAGATAGTATATTGCAGGGTAAAAGATAAGCTTTTTATAGCATAAAAGTCTATTTTTCTACAAAAATAAAAAAAGAGTGTTTTAGAAAAAGTAAAAACATATATCTTTAAGAATTTTTACCTTATCTTTTTGTTTCAAAAATTCCTCGAAAGAGAGGTGAAACAATGGTAAAAAGCTTAGCTATTTTTGCTAAAACAAGATTTTTTTATAGTCGTTTTTATCTAAAAAAACTATATCTTTTTCCTCCTTTTTATTGCTTAGTCTTTCCAAAAACTATTGTGTATTAAGTAAATATAATGTATATTTGCATAGCCAAAAACAATAACATTTATGGATAATAAAGAAGCAACATTGGCATTAGGGCACTGAACCTATTGGTAAATTATTATTGCAATATGCTATTCCAGCCATAATTGCAATGACTGCAGCGTCGCTCTATAATATGGTAGATAGCATATTTATAGGGCAAGGAGTTGGGCCTATTGCTATCTCAGGTTTAGCTATTACCTTTCCATTTATGAATCTTACGGCTGCATTTGGTGCTGCTGTTGGCGTTAGTGCTCCAACTTGTATATCTGTAAAACTTGGACAGCGAGATTATACTCATGCACAATCTATCTTTGAAACACAATTGTGTTAAATCTTATTATAGGTATTGGAGTAGGATTGTTATGCTATATATTTCTAAATCCTATTCTTTGGTTCTTTGGAGCCAGTAAAGACACGATAGAATATGCAAGAGATTATATGCAAATTATTCTTATTGGCAATGTATTCTCTCACATGTATTATGGTTTTAAAATGCAGTTTTACGCTCTGTGGGAAGTCCTCATCACGCTATGTATACCACTGTTTTTACAGTTATTTTTAAATGCCATTTTAGACCCACTCTTTATTTTTTTATTTCAAATTAGGTATTCGTGGAGCAGCTTATGCAACTATTTTATCGCAAATGGTAGCTCTTATTTGGCAATTAAAATTGTTTTCTAACAAACAAGAAATTGTGCATTTTAAAAAAAGGTATCTATTCTCTTAAAAAGAAGTTGTAAAAATATCATCAGTATAGGTATGTCTCCTTTCGCAATGAATGTGTGTGCTTGTATTATTGTGATATTTATTAACACAGGATTGGTGAACTATGGTGGCGATTTGGCTGTAGGTGCTATGGAATAGCTAACAAAGTGGAGTTTTTATTCTTGATGATTACGATGGGAATTGACCAAGGTATGCAACCAATAGCTGGTTATAATTATGGCTCGCAACAATATGATAGATTGTTTAAGGTGCTTAAATATTCTATTTTTGTTGCTACTTTTATTATGACAATAGGACTCTAGTGGGCATGTTCTTGCCTTATGAATGCGCTCGACTTTTTACTTCTGATGCCGAATTGATAGCTATTTCAATTCGAGGCATAAGAATAAACATATGTGCGTTCCCACTTATTGGTTTTTCAAATGGTAATAAGTACCTTTTTATCAAAGCATAGGTAAAGCAAAAATTAAGTATGTTTTTGTCCTTATCTCGACAACTTTTATTTTTTTACTTCCTATGCTTATTATTCTTCCTAAATATTACGGAGCAGACGGAGTTTGGTATTCGTTACCTTTGTCGGATATAGACTTCTGCCATTGTATCTATTGCTCTTATGGCAATATTTATAAAAGAGATTTAATAAAAAGAAACAAACAACAGGCCTCATGAATAAGCAAAAAAATAATTATCAATATTGGACGTCAAATAGGTAGTGGCGGACATATTGTAGCAGAAAAACTATCTCAATATTTTTCAAATTCCTTTTGCATGATAAGGAAATATTGAACCTTGCTGCAAAGGAAAGTGGATTTAGTGAAAAGCTATTTGAAGAGAATGATGAGAATAAAGGCTCTTTAAAAACGATTGCAAGTTTTAGAGGATTAAATCTTAATAGTGGTGGCTTTTTATAATAATGGATTATCTGAAGAGAAGTTATTTCAATTTCAAAGTGATGCAATTAAAAAAAGGCTGCAATAGATGAAGGAGGAATTTTTGTGGGAAGAGCTGCCGACTATGTTCTAAGAGATTATAATAATGTTGTTAATATTTTCATAACGGCTCATTTTGAAGATAGAGTTTCTAACGTTATGAAACGTAGAGATTGTAGCAGAAAAAGAAGCTCGAAAAATTTTTATTGAAAGCAAAAGAGCATGAACGAGCATCGTTCTACAATTTCTACACAGGAAAGAAGTGGGGAAGTGCTACTTCGTATGACTTATGTGTTAACACTTCGATATTGGGATTAGATAAAAGCACAGAATTGATTGCTTGCTTTATAAAGTCTGCACTTCATATTTAATTCTTTACACATATAATAAAACATAGTATTTATTCGTTACATTAGTATAAAACAAAATAGTTATTTAGCTTTTGTGCTAAATAGATTATAAAACAGAAATAAAATGAAAAACATATCTGGTTACAGGAGCTCTGGTTTTTATTGGAGCAAACTTTATTAAATACTTATTATACAAAAAGTATAAGAATGAAGATATTAAAAGTTATTGTGTTAGATTTGCTCACTTATGCAGGAAATTTAGGCACAATAAAGAATGATATTGATAATAACAGATGCTTATTTGTTAAAAGGTGATATCGGAAATAAAGCACTTGTTGAACAAATATTTACAGAACATGAAATAGATTATGTTGTTAATTTTTGCAGCAGAAAGTCATGTCGATAGAAGTATTGAGAACCCACAATTATTCCTTCAAACAAATATCTTAGGTACTCAGAACTTATTAGATGTGGCAAAAAAAGTTCTGGGTTATTGGTAAAACGGAGCAGGGATATCCAACATGGAAAGAAGGTAAACGATTTCATCAGGTATCTACTGATGAAGTATATAGTGAGTCTTGGAGCAGATGGTTTCTTTACTGAAAGCACCCCATTGTGCCCACATAGTCCTTATTCAGCTTCCTAAAGCAAGTGCCGATTTCATAGTTATGGCATACCACGACACGTATCATGCACCATGTTCTATTACTCGTTGTTCTAATAACTACGGTCCTTATCATTTTCCTGAAAAAGCTTATTCCACTTATTATCAATAATATTTTTAGCAGGAAAAAGCACTCCCTGTATACGGAAAAGGTGATAATGTAAGAGATTGGTTATACGTAGAAGACCATTGTAAAAGCCATAGATATGGTGGTAAGAAATGGTAAAGAAGGCTGTATATATAATGTTGGTGGACATAATGAGATGACGAATATAGATATTGTTAAGCTCACTATTAAAACCATTAGAGCAATGATGGAAGCAGAACCTTCGCTTCGTAAAATCTTAAAGAAGCAAGAGTTAACTGCAAATGGAGAGATTTCGATAGATTGGATAAATGAAGATTTGATTTCATTTGTTGCAGATAGACTTGGACACGACCAACGTTATGCTATCGATCCCACAAAGATAAAGAATGAATTAGGTTGGTATCCCGAAACAAAGTTTGCAGATGGCATCGTGAAAACTATTCGTTGGAATTTAGAAAACCAAAATTGGATAGCTGAAGTAACGAGTGGAGATTATCAAAAATATTACGAAGAAATGTATAATAACCGATAAAAACGCGTTACAATATGAAGAAAATAATGTTGTTAGGGTCAGGCGAATTAGGTAAAGAATTTGTCATTGCAGCTAAAAGAATAGGGCAATATGTCATTGCATGTGATAGATATGAAAATGCACCAGCTATGCAAGTAGCTGATGAGTATGAAGTTTTTAACATGCTTAATGGTGATGCTTTAGATGCAATGGTAGACAAACATCAACCTGATATCATTGTTTCTGAAATAGAAGCGATACGTACTGAACGTTTATTGGAGTATGAAAAGCGTGGCATTCAAATAACTCCGAGTGCTAAAGCTGTAAACTTTACAATGAACAGAAAAGCTATTAGAGACCTTGCAACAAAGGAATTAGGCGTTAAAACTGCAAAATATTTCTATGCAAAGACCTTCGATGAGCTACAAAAAGGCAGCTAAAGAAATTGGCTATCCCTGTGTTATTAAGCCTTTAATGTCTTCGTCTGGACACGGACAAACAACAGTTTATGCTGAAGAAGAGCTTGAACAAGCCTTTAAAGAAGCAATGGAAGGTAGTAGAGGAGATGTAAAAGAAGTGATTATAGAAGAGTTTATACACTTCATTGCAGAGTTTACATTACTCACAGTAACGCAAAATAGCGGTGAAACTCTTTTCTGTCCGCCCATTGGACATATTCAAAAAGGCGGAGATTATCGAGAAAGTTGGCAACCATTTGCTATGTCTGATGACGCATTAAAGCAAGCACAAGAGATGGCAAAGAAAGTAACAACAGCTTTAACTGGTGCTGGTTTATGGGGAGTAGAGTTCTTTTTAACTCGCGATAATCAAGTTATTTTCTCAGAACTATCACCCCGTCCACACGATACAGGTATGGTTACGTTATCAGGTTCGCTTAATCTTAACGAGTTTGAACTACATTTATATGCAGTATTAGGTCTTCCTATTCCTGCAATACGACAAGAACGATACGGTTGTAGTGCAGTTATTTTAGCAAAGGAAGATAGCTGTGAATTACCAAATTACCAACTTGCAGAAGCATTAAAAGAAGATTTTACCATTGTACGCATATTTGGTAAACCTGAACAGCATATCAATAGACGTATGGGAGTTTTACTTTGTTACGGCAATAACGGATGTGATATGACTCAACTACGTGATAAAGCAAAACGATTAGCAGCAACAATTATTCCTTAAACCATAATCGCGAGAGAGTAGGATAATGCTTTTACAAGTATTGTTCTATTCTCTTTTTATTTGTTATTTGCTATACATTTGAACGCTTTTAAGGTTCTTTTTCTCTTACAATATATAGATAAAACATCATAAGAATGAGCATCGGAAAACTAATAGACTTACCTAAAATAGTAGACCCAAGAGGAAATTTAACGGTAGCAGAGGGGCTTAAGAATGTTCCTTTTGACATTAAACGAGTTTATTGGCTATATGATATTCCTGCTGGAGAGGGTAGAGGTGGACACGCTCATAAGCAGATAAAAGAGCTTTTAATAGCAGTAAGTGGGAGCTTTCATGTTACCTTAGACAATGGAAAAGAAAAGCAAACATACCTTTTAAATCACCCTTATCAAGCTTTATTGATAGATACTGGTATTTGGAGAACATTAGATGACTTTTCATCTGGTGCTGTTTGTGTCGTCTTAGCCTCAGATTGGTACGAAGAAGAAGATTATATTTACGATTATAACGACTTTCTTAAATACGTAAATGTTTAGTATAGAACGCTATACAGAACAACACTTTCAGTTGTGGAATGAATTTGTTTATCGAGCAAAAAAATACAAGTTTTTTGTTTGATAGGCACTATATGGATTATCATTCTCACCGCTTTACCGATTTTTTTCTCTTTTATATTGATAAACGATTGTATGCTATCCTACCAGCGAATGTAGAAGGAGATACATTGCATAGTCATCAAGGATTAACCTATGGTGGGTTAATCATGAATGAGCATACAACTGTTTCAAAAACTATCACCCTTTTTCACGAATTAAATCATTTTTGCATGAAAAGAATATAAAGAAAGTGATTTATAAAGCCATTCCTTACATCTTTCATCTTCAGCCTTCAGAAGAAGATTTATATGCTCTTTGGCGTATAAAAGATATAAGATTAGTGGGCAGAGATGTTGGAACGGTGATAGAACACACACATATTAACAAATGGTATCGCATTAGAGAGCGAGGAGTGAGGCGAGCAAAAACAAGCAAAAATACAAGTGGAAGAGAGTAAAGACTTTTGCTCCTTTTTGGCAAATTCTTACGCAAAACTTGCAAGAACGTTATAAGGTTAATCCTGTACACTCATTAAATGAAATAACACTTTTACATAATAGATTTCCCAAAAACATATTACATTATATCGCTAAACAGGAAAAATGAAACATTAGCAGGTGTTGTTTTATACATTACCCTCAAGTTGTTCACGTACAATACATTGCTGCTAACGCAAAAGGGAAAAGAGTTAGGGGCATTAGACTTAATTTTTTTACCAACTTATCACTCAACAATTTCAGCATATTCGCTATTTCGATTTCGGACGTTCTACCGAAGATGACGGAATATACTTAAACGAATCGCTCATATATCAGAAAGAGGGTTTTGGAGGAAGAGCCGTTTGTTGGGATAAATACGAATGGAACTTATGATAGAATATTTAAGTTTGAAAAAGATAACAGCATTGCATAAAGACGAAATAACAGAGGCTGTTAACAAGGTAATAGAAAGCGGTTGGTATTTGCAAGGACAAGTATTACAACATTTTGAAGATGCTTATGCAACCTATATTGGTACATCTCACTGCATAGGATGTGGTAACGGCTTAGATGCTATTTGGCTTATTTTGCGTGCATATATAGAGCTTGGTGTTTTAAAAGAAGGAGATGAAATTATTGTTCCAGCAAATACTTACATTGGAACAATACTTCCTATTACTCAAAACCGATTGAAACCCGTTTTAATAGAGCCTAATATTGAAACTTTACAGATAGATATTGATTTAATTGAAAAGCATATAACGCCTAATACTAAGGCAGTTATGATTGTTCATTTATATGGTCGTTGTGCTTATACCGATAAGCTGTTAGCACTTTGTAAAACGATATAATTTAAAACTAATAGAAGATAATGCACAGGCACATGGTTGTTATTATAACGATAAACACACAGGTGCATTAGGCGATGCAGCCGCTCATAGCTTTTATCCAGGCAAGAATTTAGGCGCATTAGGTGATGGAGGAGCAGTTACTACCAATGATATTGCTCTTGCAGAGATGGTTAGAATGCTTGGTAATTATGGTTCTAAGCAAAAAAATATAAGTGCGAAGTGAAAGGTAGAAATAGCAGATTAGAGGATTTTGCACGCTGCTGTTTTTAAGTGTGAAATTGAAATATCTTGACGAAGAAAATCATTATCGTAGAGAACTGGCAAACATTTATCTTAACCACATCAATAACCATTTTAGTGCATATACCAAATTATCCTTGCTCTTTACAAAATGTTTATCACATTTTTCCTATATTGTCTGTACAGCGAGATAGTTTGCAAAATCATCTTTTTGCAACATGGTATTAGCACGCTTATTCATTATCCTATTCCTCCACATCAGCAAACTTGTTATAATGAGTGGAATGCACTTTCTCTACCCATAACAGAGCAAATACACCAACAAGAATTAAGTTTACCACTTAATCCTACTATGACAAAAAGACGAAGTGTATAGAGTGGTAGAGGCTATCAATTGCTTTTTAAACTGCTTTTTGATAAATATTTATATATATAGGTTTATTGAAAAGAAGATTGTGTTTGTTTTGAGGTAGAAAAAGGTTAAATCATTTAATCCGTTTTTTTCTCTGTTTTTGTGAGTGTTTTGTTACATTTCAAAAATCAGAAATAGAAAAATGAGCTAAGCTTTTTACATGGTTTACAACCCTTACAAAGTAGCTTTTCTGGATTAAAAATACCATTATTTAAAGTGAAACATATAGGTTTTATTCTTCTAAAAAGTAAACTTTGAAAAAGAAAATACAAGGTATTACGGTGCAATAGCTAAGAGTTTACCTCCTAATACATAGTCTTTTAATAGTCAATACCTTATGTTTTACACTTCAAAAACACTATCTATTACAAGATAAACCCTTGTCTTTTACATGAAAATCTCTCTCTTCGGCACTTTTTAGCACTATTCTTTATCCAAACTCACTCATAACTCTTTATTTTAAACCTCTTGTAAATGTTTTTCCAAAAATCAGTAGAAATACATCTTTTTCTCATTCCATATTCTTCTATTTAAGTTTCCATTTTGTTACAACGAATAAATAAAAGTATGCCTTATTAAAAGTAAAATTGCAATACATGAGGTTAAATAATAGTAATATATAGGCTGTTTTAATATTATTTAGGGTTCTATATTAAGGTGTAACAAACTTAATTTATTACTTTTGTTCTACATTAAAAATAACCAGAAATTATGGCAGAAATGATAGATATTAGAGAACTAAACATGCGAATAGAGCAACAAAGTGGCTTTTATAACAAACCTTGTAACAGGAATGAACAGGGTTATTGTAGGACAAAAACACTTAATAGATTCGCTACTTATTTCTTTATTAAGCGATGGACATATCTTGTTAGAAGGTGTTCCCGGATTAGCTAAAACATTGGCAATAAAGACCCTTGCAAAGTTAATTGATGCTGATTATAGTCGAATTCAATTTACTCCCGACTTGTTACCTGCCGATGTTATTGGTACACAAATTTATTCTCAGAAAGAAGAAAAGTTCCAAATTAAGAAAGGACCTGTATTTGCTAACTTCATATTAGCAGATGAAATAAATCGTGCTCCAGCAAAGGTTCAAAGTGCATTGTTAGAAAGCTATGCAAGAACATCAAGTAACTATTGGCGATAACACCTTTTATGTTGCCTAACCCTTTTCTTAGTGTTAGCCACTCAAAACCCAATAGAGCAAGAGGGTACTTATCAACTTCCAGAAGCTCAGGTAGACCGATTTATGCTAAAAGTGGTTATTAGTTATCCTACCATAGAGGAAGAAAAGCTTATTATGAGAGAAAATTTAAAAGGCAGAATTGCCTATGGTTTCTCCTGTAACAAGTATCGACGAAATTATCAATGCACGAAAAGTGGTGAACGAAGTGTATATAGATGAAAAGATAGAACAATACATTGCAGATATTGTTTTTGCAACTCGTTATCCTGAACGTTATGGATTAACAGACATGAAAGACTTTGTTTCGTTTGGTGGTTCACCACGTGCAAGCATCAATTTAGCAAAGGCTGCTCGTGCTTATGCTTTTATTAAACGTCGTGGTTATGTAATTCCTGAAGATGTAAGAGCGGTTGTTCACGATGTATTGCGCCATCGTATAGGGATTATCATACGGAGTCTGAGGCGATGAATATCAGCAGTGAAGAAATTATAAATAATATTATCAACAAAGTGGAGGTTCCTTTAATGGAGACTTCAGAGTTGCTTAAAAGGGTTCGCAAAATAGAGATAAAAGCTCGCGGACTTAGTCAGAATATCTTTGCAGGTCAATATCATTCAAAGTTTAAAGGTCGAGGAATGGCATTTTCAGAAGTAAGAGAATACCAGTTTGGTGACGATGTGAGAGATATTGATTGAATGTTACTGCTCGCTTTCATCACCCTTATGTAAAAGTATTTGAAGAAGAAGAGAGTTAACTGTTATGCTTTTTAATAGATGTTTCAGGGTCGCTTGACTTTGGAACGAAGACTATGTATAAGCGAGAGATGGTTACAGAAATTGCAGCAACTTTGGCTTTTAGTGCTATTCAAAATAATGATAAGATAGGTTTGATATTCTTTTCTGATAAAAATAGAGAAATATATTCCACCACAGAAAGGTAGAAAACACATTCTTTATCTTATAAGAGAAATGCTAACATTTACGCCTAAAAGTCGTAAAACCCATATAGGTCAGGCAGTAGAATATTTAACTAAAGTGATAAAACGCAGATGCACAGCTTTTTGTTATTAGCGATTTTTACACACAAGACACATTTGTTAAGCCATTACAAATAGCAAATTCAAAGCACGATGTCGTAGCTATTCAAGTGTACGATGAAAGAGCTAAAGTGCTACCCTAACGTGGGATTGATGAATGTATGCGATGCAGAAACAGGTCATGAGATGCTGATTGACACAGGTTCTGAGCCTTTAGAAAAAGCACATCAACGCTATTGGAACGAAAAGACAGCAAGTTTTTAAAAGACAGTTTTCAATAAAAGTAAGGTGGATTGGACCTCTATTGCCACTCATCAAGATTATGTAAAAGCCCTTATGTTACTATTTGCTCCAAGGGTTTAACCGTTTTGTTTAGATAATTCATGAAAAAGTTTTTAATCTATATACTCTTTTGTTTTTTTAGTTGCATTTCTTCCTATGCACAAGTGCAGGCTGTTGCTTCTATCGACTCGTTCGCTATTTATATGGGGCAACAAGCACATGTAACAATAGAGGTAACGGCAAGAAAAAGGAGATAAAATAGCTTTTCCGTCGCTCAAAGAAAATCATTATTTAGTTTCTGGAGTAGAACTCTTAAAGGTGAGTAAAGCTGATACTATAAGTTTAGAAAACAATTTAATAAAAAGTATCTAAACAACTAACAATCACGAGTTTTGATGAGTTTAATTATCCTATTCCTTCCTTTACAATAAAAAGTAAATGGTAAAAGTTATCAAACAAATGCTTTTATCTTTAAAAAGTGATAGCAGTAGATGTAGACACTTTACATTTAGATAAGATGTATCCTCCTAAGGGTGTACAAGACAATCCTTTTGCGTGGAGTGATTGGCAACCTCTTATTCTATTTAGTCTACTACTTATCATTTCTTGTATTGCTTTATTGTATTGTGCGGTTAAACTAAAAAAGAATAAGCCTATTTTTGCTAAGAAGAAAGTGATAAAACACATTCCTGCTCACAAAAAGCACTTAGTACTATTGAAGAAGTTAAGCATAAAAAGTGGGCAAATTCTGATGACCAAAAACTTTATTATACAAAGCTTACAAACATTTTGAGGTGTTATATAGAAGAACGTTTTGGGTTTAATGCGTTAGAAATGACAAGTTCTGAAATAATAGAACAGCTAAAACTTGTGAGCAATAAGCAAATGATACAAGAATTAAAAAGAACTTTTTGAAACGGCAGACCTTGTTAAATTTGCTAAGTATTCGGTAGCGATGAACGAGAATGATTTTAACTTGGTCAATGCAATAGAATTTATCAACCAAACAAAAGGAGAAGATACTGAAAAAATAGAGGTTATTACGATAGAGCCAACAGATATAGAAAAAGGACACAGCACCAGCGAATTATAGAAAAAGTTGTCGTTTGTTTCCTTGCTATTTCTACAATTTGTTCGTTTGGATACATCGTTTATAACTTGTGGAACCTATTATATTAAGATAATATGGAATTTGCAAATAAAGAATATTTCTTACTTTTTACTACTGCTAATACCTTATATATTGTGGTATACGCTATATAGAAAGAAGAGCGAACCAACGCTTTTGCTAAGCGATACGCGTGCTTATGAGAACGCGCCAGTTAGTTGGAAGATGCGTATTATTCATTTACCAATGATATTAAGATGCGTTTTCTTTTTCTTTCTTGTTATGGTATTAGCCCGTCCACAAACACCTAATTCGTGGAGTAAGAAATCTGTTTTCGGCATAGATATTATGCTTGCAATAGACGTTTCACGTTCTATGTTGGCGGAAGATTTAAAGCCTAATAGAATAGAAGCTGCCAAAAAAGTGGCTTCAGAGTTTATTTCGGATAGAGAAAACGACAATATAGGTTTAACAATCTTTGCAGGTGAAGCCTTTACACAGTGTCCGATGACAACAGACCATGCGTCTTTATTGAGAATGTTACATGAAGTTAGAACAGATATAGCAGCTCGTGGTATCATTTCTGATGGAACAGCAATAGGTATGGGGTTAGCAAATGCTGTATCAAGACTAAAAAGAATCGAAAGCAAAAAGTAAAGTGGTTATCTTATTAACAGATGGCTCTAATAACATGGGAGATTTGTCTCCTTTAACGTCAGCAACAATTGCTTTGAAATTAGGGATATGCGTTTACACTATTGCGGTTGGTACAAATACGGTAGCTCCTTATCCTATAATGGTAGGAGGAACAAAACAATATATCAATGTTCCTACTGAGATTGATTCTAAAACCCTCTCAGATATTGCAGCAAAAAAACAAACGGACATTTTTATAGAGCTACCAATAATAACGAATTAAAAGAGATTTATAAAGACATAGATAAATTAGAAAAGAGTAAAATAGAATCTCAAAATTTCTCAAAAAGATATGAGCTTTTACTTCCCTTTTGCGGTCGTTGCTCTCATTATCTTTATCATAGAATTATTCACTCGTTATGTTATTCTGAAAAAGAATTCCATAAAAAAATAAACTGTTTAAAAACTTGCTTATTAGCTGTTATGTTTAGATTTGAAAGTCCTATATATTTATGGTTACTATGTATGATACCAATCGTAGTAATAATTAGATATATCTTAGAATATAAAAACGTAGGAAAATAGAAATGTTTGGCGAATTATCTCTACTGAAATTGTTGATGCCTAATGTTTCTAAAAACGTTCATTTATAAAGTTTATCATACAGATATCAATTCTTGCATTAAGTATTATTCTACTTGCTCGTCCGCAATTTGGTACAAAAAATTAGTAACGAAAAGAGGCAAGGAATAGAGATGGTTATTGCAATAGATATAAGTAATTCTATGTTAGCACAAGATGTTAACCCCTCTCGATTAGAGAAGAGCAAATTATTAGTAGAAAATCTTATCAATAAATTTGAAAAATGATAAAAATTGGTATCGTAGTTTTTGCTGGAGATGCCTTTTATACAAATGCCTATAACAAGCGATTATATATCGGCAAAAAATGTTTTTAAACAGTTTAACTCCTTCGTATATTGAGCACAAGGAACAGATATTTCTAAAGCCATAGACCAATCGTTACAATGCTTTTCACAAAAAGAAGGAATAGGGAGAGCTATTGTTTTGATTACAGATGGAGAAGATAATGAGGAGGAGCCATAGAAAAAGCGCAGGAAGCTTATAAAAAAAGGTGTTAATATCTTTTATTCTTGGAGTAGGCGAAAAAAAGAAGGTGCAGTTATTCCTTTACCTAATGGTGAATATTTAAAAAGATAGACAAGGAAATGTTGTTACGACAACTTTAAATGTAGATATGTGTAAAGAGATTGCACAAGCTGGTAAGGGAACATTTATTAATGTGAATAATACAAGTTTAGCACAAGAAGAATTAAACAACGAATTAACAAAGCTACAAAAAAGGCGAAACAAATACTGTTATATATAGTGAATACAATGAACAGTTTCAAGCAGTTGCCATTTTCATGCTTTTATTGCTAATTGTAGATGTTTGTCTATTAGAAAGTAAGGGAGGATTATTCAGTAATATTAAACTATTTAAGAAGAAATAATGAAGAAAAATTTTATTACTCTTATTAGTAACTATTCATATCTGCAATATATATGGTCAGAATGATAGAGCCTATATTCGCAAAAGGAAATGTAGCATTTAGAAAAGAATAATTATGCTCAAGCAGAAGTGTTTTATAAAAAAAGCATTGACCAATAACGCAACAAACTCTCAAGCTCTTTATAATTTAGGTTGTGCTTTAATGGCTCAACAAAAATACCCACTTGCTATGAAAAACTATGAATTAGCCAGTAAGATAGAGCAAAAATCCTAAAAAGAAAAGCATCTGTTTTCCATAATATGGAGTTATTTTGCAACAAAGTAAGATGTTCGATAAAGCGATTATTGCTTATAAAGAAAGCCTCAGAAATAATCCTTTAGATGATGAAACTCGATATAATCTTGAATTATGTAAGCGTCAATTAAAGAATACTCCTAAGAGTAATAATGATAATAACTCAAATCAACAAAAATGAAAAGAAGGAGGATAAAGACAAAAAAAGGATAAGCAAGATAAAAAATAAAAAGTCTGACAAAAGAAAATAAAGACTCCCAAAAATAAAGAGAAATCTGCTAAACAAGATATGACCAAAGACAATGCAGAACAGTTGCTTAATGCTGTTATGCAACAAGAAAAAGAAACACAAGAGCGAATGAAAAAGGCAATGCAAAGGCCTCGTTCACGAAATATTGAAAAAGAATTGGTAGATATCTTATGAAAGATTGCACTTCTGTTAATAAGACAAAAGAACAGATTTTTATGAAGAAAATAATACTCATATTAGTAACTCACTTTTTATTCTTGTGCAGAGCCATGCACAAACAATAAGTGTTTCAGCTCCTAAAAACAGTTTCAGTAGGAGAGAATTTCAGATTATCTTATACTGTATATCAACAGACTGTAAAAGATATAAAATTAGGTGATATTCCAAAAAGAATTAGAGTTGCTTACAGAACAACCCTTATTCGTCTAATCAATCAAGTGTATCTATTATCAATGGAAAAATGAGTAGCAGTTCTTCTGCAACTTATACATATACTCTATACGCATCGAAAGCAGGTACTTATAATATAGGTTCTACTAAGATAATTGTTAATAGCAAAGTATTAATTTCGAAACCTGTAAAAATTGTCGTATTAAAGGGAGCAACTAATTCTTCACAAAGAAAAACTATTGATGATATTCAGCCAATAGGGAAGTAGGATTACAGATAGAGACTTGTTCTTAAAAGTGTTTGCAAATAAGAAAACGGTGTATGAACAAGAAGGTATTCTACTTACTTATAAGGTTTATTCACTCGTAGAAGTTACGAGTTTAGATGGTAAAATACCCGAACTTACAGGCATTCATACGCAAGAAGTGCCATTACCCCAACAAAAAAGTTTCCACATAGAAAGCGTTAATGGACGCCCTTATCGTTGTGTTACATGGAGTCAATATATAGTGTTTCCACAAATAACAGGCAAACAAAAAATTCCATCTATTAGCTTTAAAGCACGCGTTCCTCAGCGTCGTATGTCGGTAGACCCTATTGAAGAATTCTTAAATGGTGGTTCAAATTTTGATGAAGTAGAAAAGGTAATAAAATCACCTACCTTAGATTTGACAGTATTACCTTTACCTAAGGCACCTGCAGAACTTCTCTGGAGGTGTAGGACATTTTGCTATTTCTGCTAATTTAATTGGAAAAGGAAGTAAAGTGGGAGATGCTCTAACTCTGCAAGTGCAGTAAAGGAAATGGAAATTTAAAGTTATTAAAACAACCTAAAGTAGACTTTCCTACTGAATTTGATAAATATGACCCCAAAGTGATTGATAAAAACAAAAGTAACATCTAATGGGGTAGAAGGTGAGATGATATATGAATTTGTTGCAATTCCTACTAAACAAGGTAAATATAGCATTCCTCCTATTCGATTTATCTATTTCGATACAACGCTAAAACAATATAAAAACAATTTCAACCAATTCAATATCTTTAGATGTAAAGAAAGGACGATATAATAGAAACTCTATCGATAAATATTCAGAACAACAAGACACTGATATTCGAGATATAAAAAAACGGAGTCAATTTAGGTATAAACGCAAATGATATTTTATTTGGAACTTTAACTTATTGGATTGTACTCTTTTTCTTATTAGGAATAGGTATAGCAGGCCAAATATTATTTTTCTCAGAAAACAAAAGGTTTATTTAATATAACTAATAATAAAGAAAAAGAGCGAATAAAGAAGCTGTAAAAACGTTTAAAGAAGGCACTTACCTTGATGTCTGATAATACATCAGATGCTTTTTACGATGAAGTTCTTCGTGCTTTATGGGAGTATTTAGGGTGATAAGTTGAATATTTCTATTACATCTCTTAATCGAGAAAAACATTGTAGATAAACTATCTAATAATAAGATAGCAGAAAATGTAATAAAAGATGTTATAGCTGCATTAGACGAATGTGAATATGCACGTTACGCACCTGGAGATATTGTTGGTAATATGGACAAGACTTATAACATGGCAAAACAAGCTATTATCAAGATAGAAGAAACAATAAATAAGAAAAAAGGATAAAAAGAAATTTTATGGACAATGAGTGTTTTTATTCCTATTTCTCTGTTTTTCATCCTCTACTTTTGCAGTAACGAAACAGCAAGCAGACAACTTTTATAATAATAAGGAATATGAAAAGGCTATTGACGCGTATAACACATTATTAAAAGAGAACCCTTCTGCATATTTATACTACAATATAGGAAATGCATATTATAGAACAAATAAGCTATCGTTAGCCTTAGTTAATTATGAAAAGAGCTTTGCGATTAGAGCCGAATAATGAGGATATATAGGTTTAATATAGATTTTTGTTAATAAACAAACAATAGATAAGGTGGTGGAAGCACCCAATAATTTATTTACTATACCTTTATTATTATATAATGTATTGTTTAAACATAGATAATTGGACATATATTTCTTTATTTACACTTGCTCTTTGTTTCTTAGGAATGATAGGATATAAGATAGGCCGTAATAGGGTGGAACAGACGACGGGATTATATCTCTCACTTATTTGTGGACTATGCTTTATCTTTTTCAACTCTATTTTGCATTACATTTAAAGAATAAGATAAATTCTAAAAAATGATGCTATAATTATGTCTCCTACGATAAATGTAAAGAGAACACCAGAAGTGAATAGTGCAACAGATTTTTACAGCTCATGGAGCGACAAAAAGTGTATATAATAGATAAAGACATTAAGGGGTGGTAAGGAAATAGAAATAGGTGATGGTAGAAGAGGGTGGATATCTTCTAACAACATTATTATTATTTAATTTACAAAAGATAATTACGACTAAATGTTAGAAGTATTATTGGACATAGATAAAGACGTTTTTATTGTTCTTTAATGGTTCTGATTCTATCTTATTAGATGGGATTATAACAACATGGACTTCAGGGTTTACTTGGATTCCTCTATACATTGCACTCTTTTATCTTGTCGTAAGAAATAATGAAACAATGGAGCAAATTGGTATAATTATATTCTGTTGTGCTTTTATGTCTATTCTTGTCTGGCGGATTTATAGAGATTGGAGTTAAACCTTTTTATTGCTCGTCTTCGTCCGATAAATGATGCTTCATTCAAAGAACAGCTTGATATGGTTCAGGGAGTATATGAGAATAGTTATAGTTTCTTTTCTTCTCATGCTGCAAACACTTTCTCAATAGCTATTTTATTTTCATTTATCGTAAAAATAAAACATTTACAATGTTCATGGTCACATGGTCCATAATAAATTGCTATACTCGTTTGTATTTAGGACTACACTATCCAAGTGATATTATTGTAGGACTTGTCTATGGTAGTTTTATTGGAAGTGTCTAGCTATGTTATCTATTGCAAATTATATAAAAAGACTTTTGACACATGAACAGGACAAAATGCGATTTTAATATTGCCTAAGTATGAAATAAAAGATATTCAAATTGTATTATTTGTCTTTTCACTTCTATTCTTTTTATATACTTATTAAAGGATTATTGTTTGCCATATAATCAGCATTAAAGTAGAATATAAAAAAATTATATTATAACGAATTATGAAAACAGAAAATATACATATAAGCGATTATAATTATCTCTTACCAGATGAAAAAATTGCAAAATTCCCCAAAGAGCAAAAGAGACCAATCTAAATTATTAGTGTATCAATCGGGTGAGATTAAGGAAGATATCTTCTATAATCTACCTAAATATTTACCTAAAAACTCACTAATGGTTTTCAATAACACAAAAGGTAATACAAGCTCGCTTACATTTAAGAAAGTAAGTGGCGCTTTAATAGAAATCTTTTATTAGAGCCAAGTATGCCCTAACAGACTATGAATTGATGTTTTCAAACAAAGGGATATTGTGAATGGTTATGCTTAATTGGTAATTTGAAAGAAATGGAAAGAAGGAACATTGGTTGAAGAATTTATTTATAATGGAGAAATTGTTAAAATTGGAAGTGACTAAAAAGGAAAGCTTTAGGAACATCTCATAAAAGTGGCTTTAAAGGTGGGACAATACCTCTCTTTCGTTTGCCGAGCTAATAGATTTAATTGGTGGATGCCTATTCCTCCCTATCTAAATAGAGAAACAGAAGAAAGCGATAAAACCACATATCAAACTGTTTATTCTAAAATTAATGGCTCTGTTGCTGCTCCAACAGCAGGGCTTCATTTCACGAATAATGTACTACAGAATTTAGATAATAGTGGGATTGAAAGAGAGAGTTAACACTTCATGTAGGAGCAGGTACATTTAAACCTGTAAAATCAGAAGAATTAAGTGGACATGATATGCATACTGAATACATAAGTGTTAGTAAACAAACTTTAGAAAAGTTACTGTCTTATGGTGCATCTGCTATAGCAGTTGGTACAACCAGTGTTAGAACGCTTGAGAGTTTATATTATATGGGAGTTAAATTACATTCTAATCCTGATTTAAGTGAACAAGAATTACATATAACTCAATGGGAACCTTATAAAGTAAAGTCATCATTAACAGCAACAGAGTCTATCGAAGAAATTATAAAAGTATTTAGATAGAAATAATGTGTCTACACTCCATTCAAGCACAAATAATGATTGCTCCTGGTTACAATTATAAAATAGTGAAATTACTGATAACTAATTTTCATCAACCTCAAAGTACATTACTATTATTGGTTAGTGCTTTTTGTAAAAAGGAAATTGGAAAATTATCTCATGATTATGCCTTAGCACATGATTTTTAGATTTTTGAGTTATGGGGATAGTTCTTTACTTATTCCTTAAAAAGAAATATTATAAAAAGAATATAAAAATGAGATTAGGTGATAAAGTAAGATTTTCTTAATGAAAATCGGTGGGGGCAAGATTGTTGCCTTTCAAAAATAATATTGTCTTAGTAGAAGATGAAGATGGATTTGAAATTCCCATCTCAATAACAGATATTGTAGTTGTATCAAGCGATGACTATAGCACCGCAAAAGAATTAAAATCAATAGCTCAAGATGAAAAAGCAATGTCTGAAGAAAGTGACAATCGTTCTATTAAAAGCCATATTAAATGGCAATAACGATAATGGAAGTATTCTTTCAGAAGAGGAGAATGATGACCCTGCAGATAAAATTGTATCTTTTTAAAACTCCTATAGAAGAAGTAAAAGGTAGGAATAAATTAACAGCTTATCTTGCTTTTTATTCCCACTTTAACTGATATTTCTACTAATACACTTTTTCAAAGATTATTTTATAAATGATTCAAACTATTATCTACAATATATTTATTGTATTGAAAAAGAAAATAATTGGTTATTGTATTCTTCTGGATTAATAGAGCCTAATACCAAAGAATTCTATTTCAGAAGTTCATAGAAATCAATTAAAATGACTTGGAGAAAGTGTGTATTCAACTTATTGCTTACAAAAGAAGATAAAGAGTTTATATTAAAAACCTTGCATTAATACTCAATTCCGTATTGACGTAATAAAAGTTTTTGTAAGCAAAATTCTTTTCAAGAGAATCCGTTCTTTGATGCACCTGCTTTGCTTTATACAATTGTAAAAGACGACAAAGTCGTGCGTCCTTTGCAAAATGAATGTAGAAGAGATAAGTGAAAGTATGCTTACTAATAACGATGCTATACTTAAAGAAAATCAAAAATAAAAAGTTTAGACTCTGCTGTACAAAAAAAGTGATGTAAAAAGAATATAATTGAGACGATAAAGAAAGATAAAGAAGGAAATGAATTTCTTATTATAGATCTCATGCTAATAAGTTGCTTGAACAAACAGAAGGGTTGACAAGTCTTGATATCCTTAATTATCAATTGAAAAATTCAGAGACACCTTATATTATTATAGAAAGAAGAAAAATACTAAGATAGTTTTCATACATGGAAAAGGAGAAGGTATTCTACGCAATGCCATTATAAATGAATTACGCTTTAAGTATAAGAGTTATCAATATCAAGATGCTCTGTTTCAGGAATATGGTTATGGAGCAACACAGGTAATAATCAAATAATATGGAAGATTTACATTTAATAAAAGTTGCAAGTGCTGTTCCTACATTAAAAAGTTGCTGACTGTAGTTTTAATATAAAAACAAATTGAAGTAATAGCTCAACAAGCAGAGAAAAGAACATACTAAAATCATCGTTTTTCCTGAATTATCATTAACAGGATACACTTGACAAGACCTTTTTCGACAGTCTGTTTTAATAAAATCAGCGGAAAAAGCACTTGAACATTATTTAGAATTTACAAAAGATTTTGATATAATCTCTATTATCGGTCTTCCTATTACAGCAGGAAATCTATTATTAAATTGTGCATGTGTAATACAAAAAAGGCGATATTTTAGGGGTTGTTGTTAAAAACGTTTTTACCTAATTATGGTGAGTTTTATGAGAAAAAGATGGTTTGTTTCTTCACAAGATTTACGCCCTACTGAAATTATATTGTGTGGTAAATCAGTAGTTATCTCTGCAGAACCTCAACTCTTTCGTACGTCTTCTGGAGTATTGTTTGGCATCGAAATATGTGAAGATGTGTGGGGCTCCAACACCTCCAAGTAATCAATTAACTCTTGCAGGAGCAGATTTGATATTTAATTTATCTGCCAGTGATGAACTAATAGGTAGCATCAATACTTGAAAAAGTTTTATTGGCTCAACAAAGTGCACGAACTATTTCAGGTTATATTTATAGCGGTTGTGGCTTTGGAGAGAGTACCCAAGATGTTGTTTTTGGCGGTAATGCACTTATATATGAAAATGGTAAACTTGTAAAGGAGGGAGAACGTTTTTGCATTAGAAAACCAGTTAATTATGGCACAGATAGATGTAGAATTATTAAGAAGTGAAAAGAAAAATATAATACTACTTATATAAATGCTCAACGTCCACAACCCTTAAACTTTAATAAAAATAAGTGTCCAAAAAAATGTTATCCTCAACAATCAATCCCAGAAAGTTTAGAAAGATGGGTAAATGATGCACCTTTATTCCTAACGAATCAAAATGCCTTTCAAAGTTATGAAGACATTTTTAAATATTCAATCAATGGGATTGATTAAACGCTTAGAGCATATTTCTGGGTCAAATGTCATTTTAGGAATCAGTGGAGGATTAGATTCTACATTGGCTCTACTTGTTTGTGTGCGTGCGTTTGATAAGCTAAAAAGACAGAAAAGGAATAATAGGAGTTACTATGCCTGGATTTGGAACTACAGACCGCACTTATAATAATGCCCTTATCTTAATGGAACATCTTGGAATTACGACAAAGACAATCAATATAGCTAAAAAGTGTCAGACAACATTTTGAAGATATTGAACATGATGAGAATATTCATGATGCTACATACGAGAATGCTCAAGCCAGGGAACGAACACAGATTTTAATGGATTTAGCCAATCAATTAAATGCAATTGTTATCGGTACAGGTGATTTAAGCGAATTAGCATTGGGGTGGGCCACTTATAATGGAGACCATATGAGTATGTATGAGTAAATGTAAGTATTCCTAAAACACTTATAATCAAATTAGTAAGACATATTGCAGATAACTCTCAAGACCCAAAAAGTGCAAGAAACACTTATCGATATTATAGATACTCCCATTAGTCCAGAGCTTATTCCTGCATTAAGTGATGGCGAAATTAAGCAAAAAACAGAGAGCTTAGTAGGGCCATACGAATTGCATGATTTCTTTTGTATTATTTTTACGCTATAATTTTAGTACAAATAAGATTTATCAACTTGCATGCAAAGCTTTTATTGAACAAAAGAAAGAAACAACAAAATATGATTGTGAAACGATTAAATTTTTGGCTTTCTATCTTCATAAAACGTTTCTTTTTCGCAACAATTTAAGCGCTCTTGTTTACCAGATGGACCTAAAGTAGGAAGTGTAAGCTTGAGTCCACGAGGTGATTGGCGCATGCCTTCTGATGCTCTGGCTCATTTATGGTTAGACGATTTACCTAATTTATCTTGAAACAAAGAAACCTTTTAAAGATCTCAAGTATAAAATAGTTTCTTCAAAATAATCTCATAAAGAAAAAGTGCAATGCTAAAGATTTCCTTCGCGCATTGCACTTTTTCTTTTTATTTTGATAAATAGTTTTTACTTAGCTGCTTCCATTTCACCTTCTATATATAAACGTGTCATCTCTGTTGTTGCATTTGTTCTAACAGTAACTGTTTTCTTAAAAAGTCCTGGAAATTTACCAGTTCCGTTATAAGTAACAACTATTTCACCGCTTTCTCCTGGCTTTATAGGTGTCTTTGTATAAGTTGGAATAGTGCATCCACAGCTTGCTACTGCTTGATTTTATAATCAAAGGAGCAGAACCTACATTTGTGAAAGTGAAAGTACATTTCTGTATAGGTTGTTTTTTCACTAAATTTACCTAAACTACAGGTCGTTTTATTAAACTTAATCTCTGCCTTATTATTCTGTGCTAATAAAGTGAGTGTAACGCAAAACAATAAACTGAATGCTAATAATAATTTCTTCATTGTCTTATATTTTTAAGTTTCTAATTCCTCTATATCAGCATATAAGAAATAGTTTTCTTACATCTATATATTGCAAAGATAATAAAAAGAAATGGTTTATACTAATAAAAAAACCTTTTGCTTTTTATTCTTTCATGTTTTTATTGTAATTTTGTGCATAATAAATCATTATAAAATACAATGTATAGAACGAATTCATGTGAGAGCTACGTTTAGCTGATACTGGCAAATTTGTTACATTAGCTGGTTGGGTTCAACTGTAAGAAAGATGGGCGGAATGACTTTTTGTCGATCTACGAGATAGATATGGTATAACACAACTTGTGTTTAATGAAAGATCGAGCAAAGAATTATGCGATAAAGCCAATAAACTCGGACGAGAATTTTGTATTCAAATAAAAAGGAGTTGTAAGTGAAAGACAGAGTAAAAATGCGAATATTCCTACTGGAGATATTGAAATATTAGTAGACAGAACTTAATATCTTATCGGAAAGTATTACGCCTCCTTTCACCATTGAAGATAACACTGATGGGGAGATGACCTCAGAATGAAGTATCGCTATTTAGATTTAAGACGTAATAACGTACGTAAAAATCTTGAATTACGTCACAGAATGACTATTCTTATTAGAAACTTCTTAGATTCAAGAAACTTCATTGAAGTAGAAACACCACTACTTATTGGTTCTACTCCAGAAGGTGCAAGAGACTTTGTTGTACCTTCTCGAATGAATCCAGGTCAGTTTTATGCGCTTCCTCAAAGCCCTCAAACGCTTAAACAGTTATTGATGGTAAGTGGATTTGACCGTTATTTCCAAATTGCAAAATGCTTTAGAGATGAAGACTTACGCGCCGATCGTCAGCCCGAATTTACTCAAATAGACTGTGAAATGTCGTTTGTTGACCAGGAAGATGTTTTTGGAAGTGTTTGAAGAAATGGCACGTCATTTATTTAAAGAAGTACTAAATGTAGACCTTCCTGCTAAACTACAAAAAATTACTTGGCATGATGCAATGAAGCGTTTTGGTAGCGATAAACCTGATTTACGCTTTGGTATGGAATTCGTTGAGCTACAAGATTTGCTAAAAGGTACAGGAGAATTTAGCGTATTTAATGAAAGTGAATATATTGGAGCTATATGTGCTGAGGGTTGTGGAGAATACAGTAGAAAACAATTAAATGAACTTACTGACTTTTGTAAAAACGTCCCTCAAGTAGGTGCGTCTGGCTTAGTTTGGTTAAAGATTGCTGAAGATGGTACCATTAAGAGTAGTATAGATAAGTTCTATTCGGTAGAAATATTACAAAATGTATGCAACCAAATGAATGCTAAAACCTGGCGACCTTATTTTAATGATGAGTGGTACAAAAAGCTAATAAAACAAGAACACAACTCTGTACCCTTCGTCTTGAAATGGCAGAAAGATTAGGTTTAAAAAAGATAAAAACAAATATGAATGCTTGTGGATTGTAGACTTTCCATTATTTGAATGGAGTGACGAGGAACAACGTTTAATGGCTACTCATCATCCTTTTCACAATGCCTAATCCAGATGATATTCCATTATTAGACACAAATCCAGAAAGAGTTCGTGCAAAAGCATACGACTTTGTATGTAATGGTATAGAAGTAGGTGGGGGTAGTTTTGCGTATTCACGACAGTCAATTACAAGAAAAAAATGTTTGGTATTTTAGGCTTTACAAAAGAACAAGCATTAGCACAATTCAGGCTTCCTCATTAATGCGTTTAAGTATGGTGCACCACCTCATGCAGGCTTAGCATTTGGTCTTGACCGCTTTGTTTCTATCTTTGCAGGTCTCGATTCTATACGTGATTGTATTGCATTTCCTAAAAAAATAATAGTGGTAGAGATGTTATGTTAGATGCACCTTCTGTATTGGCAGACAAACAATTAGACGAACTTCAGATTAAGGTTGACATCCGTCAAGAAAAGTAAAAATTTACTAATAATTTAATAATAAAAAAAGTGCTTTTTGTTTTGGAAGTGTTGTTGTAAAAAGAAAAATAAAATCGTACTTTTGTCATCGAAATTTATGGAATGTTATGAAATATAACTATTTATAAAATTATGACTGAAAAAGAAAGTTACAAAGAAAGCAACTGCTTCCTAAGAAGACTACAAAGAAATCTGTACTTCATATTAACGCTGAAAGCGTTGGTTTTCGTGCAGGAGATGTCTATCAAACTTTAGCTGCTTTCACAAACTGCCCTTTGTGTTGAAGACATCGCAAAAAAGCCAATATCACATTGGAAGAAACTTATTTGGGAATTGGATGGCTATTTAAAGAAGGTAAAGTGAAAGAACAAGAAAAATCTATCACATTGGCTTAATAAAATAGACATGATACTGTTAAAGAGATCTGTAGCTCGTCTACGGTTCTCTTTTTATTTTACATCATCTATTATTTCTTTTTATACTAACCACTATACAACAGCAAAGAATAAACTATCATAAATTAACGTTATCTACTACTCCCTTATACTATATTTATCAACTATTTATGTAGTTATTCTTCATTAAGAATGGCATAAATACAACCTAATAAAAATTACTAATATCGCATTTCTATCCCTTCACTTTTAACCTATAATCACAATCATTATTATGAAAACATTATTCATTTTCTTTATTTTAATTGGGTTTCATCTTACTAGTTTAGCAGAAAATAAGAAAGATTGGGAAGTCTGCATTTGAAACATTTATACTTCAAAACAATATAGAAGAATCTACTGCAACAGATTTATATGAAACATTAGTTGAACATTCAGAATACTTGTTTAATCTAAATACAATTACAAAAAGAAGAACTTGAAAGTTTAAAAATTCTTAGATGATAACCAAATAGAGAGTATTGTAGAATATGTTTATAGGTACAAACCAATCCAAACTCTTTTCAGAGTTAGTTCTTATAGAGAATTTAGACGAAGTAAGACGCAGGTTATTATTGTGTTTCTTACGGTTAGAAAAATACAGAAAAAGCTACTTATCCTTCACTTAAGAATATATTTACTTATGGACATCATCAAGCAATGTTTACCCTTAAAATTCCTTTTTATACACGAAAAGGAGATATAAAAGAGTTTCAAGGAGACCCTTATAAACACCAAATGCGTTATGTTTTTAAGTATGGAGACTTCTTTAAAATAGGATTCACAGGAGCTAAAGATGCAGGAGAACCTTTTTTTAAAAACAACCAAATTCATGGGGATACGACCACTGTTCTTTTTCTTAGGAAGCTCAAAAATTTAGCCAAAAATATCTCATATTATTTTAGGAAATTACCGCATAAAAACAGGTATGGGACTAACACTTAATAGCGATTTCTCACTTGGAAAGACAATGATGTTGTCTAATCTTACACAAAATTCGCCTACATTTAGAGCACATTCTTCTACCACTTCTTATAATTATTTTCAAGGAATAGCAGCAAGTATCGCTTTATCTTCCGCATTTCATTATACTGCTTTTTACTTCTTACAGAGCAATTGACGCAACTCTTACAAAAGCAAGAAAATGGCATATTCAATTTACTGCACACTGGATTACATCGTACATTAAAAAGAAATAGAACGTAAAAACAATGTTTATCAATTAGTTATCGGTAATAATATAAACTTTTTCTCGAGAGGTTTTTCATGCAGGATTAACAGCTTATTACACGCATTTTAACAAGCCTTTTATAAGTAAACAATATAAAAATAGGACAATTGTATAAACCCATTGGACAGTCATTTTATCAGCTTGGTGTTGATTATGGATACACATCTGGCAAACTAACTCTTTCTGGAGAAACTGCAATAGGACGAAGTGGAGGAGTGGCTACAATACATCAAATAACGTGGCAACCTCATTATTCACTATCAACACAATTGTTCATAGATATTATAGTCCATTCTTCTATTCTTTATTAGGGCAGAGTTTTTAGTGAAGGAGGGCATATTCAGAACGAAAATGGATTATATTTAGGTGTTCATTATACACCATTTTCAAATTTAATTTTGAATGCTTATTGCGATTATGCTTATTTTCCTTATCCTAAGCCACAAGCATTTATGCCTTCTCATGCTTGGGATTTCTTTTTGTTCTGCGACCTATCGTCTACAAAACTTTTCTTTCTTGGTACGATATAGAAGAAAGGAAAAGCAACGAAATTACCCTGCATAAACACCTTATTTACCCTCAAACCACAGACAGAGCACGATTATCTATAAGCTACGAAGAGGATAAATGGAATACTACAAGTAACTTTTGATGTCTCTTTTTATAATTTTAACAAACAGAGTAGGGGGTGGATGTTTAGTCAAACAGGAAGTTATCAAACTAATCAGTTTCGTCTTTTTGGTAGTATAAACTACTTTCATACGAACGATTTTCAAAGTAGAATTTATACTTATGAACGTGGATTATTGTATCAGTTTTTCGTTTCCTATGTTTTACGGAAACGGCTTTCGATATACTATAGGCGGAAAAATAAACCTTGGTTCACACATGATGTTACAAGGAAAAATTGGGAAGTACTTGTTTTTTTAGACAGAAGACAAATCTCAAATGGCTTACAGCAAATAAATGGAAAGACTAAAACTGATGTAGAACTGCAAATGCGTTATAAGTTTTTAATCTTAGTTATTTGTTCAAAAATTGCCCCAAAAATTTAAATCAAAAATGTTTAAGTTCGATATTTCTTAGTATTCAAGAATTTTATATGTAAAAACTTGTCTTACGAAAAACATATTAAATATGTAACTTACATAAATTCAATTATTTATAAAAAAACACGAACTACTACTAATAATAAAATACCATATCTTTTACCATGCAATATATAGTCTTTTAAGCTCATAAAAGCTTATATATTAGAGTCTAAAACATGATATATTGTGGTGGTAAAAGACAAGCTATTGGGAGTAAATTTACGATTTTTACATTTTACAAAAATGTGATTATAGAAATGAAAAAGCTAAACTTTTAGAAAAAAATACTCATCTGTTTTTTTCTATTTCTAAAATACATTTTTTTCTGGTCATCAAACCCCATAAAAAGCTTAGCTCTTTTTCTATTTCTTAAATTATAAATGTAACAAAACACTTACAAAAATTGCATCTAATTAAATTTATAAAGCTTTTTATATCTAATCAAAAATATCTTGTATATTGTACATATAATAGACATTATGATAAATAAGAAAAATTTAACTATAAAAAAATAAAGTTTCCCTATCATTCTAATTTATTAGATTATTCTATTTGCAAAATAAAAATAAATAATGTATTTTTGCACCATGGTATCTAAGATAAGATTTGTAAGTTTATTTTTTTGTGTATTTTAGCAACCATTAGCTTTTGCAAAAAATACAAGTCGTACGATAAATCTGCGTATCATTCATACAAGCGACCCACATGGACACTTCTTTTCCGTATGATTTTATAAATCGTAAAAGCTATTTCAGGCTCATCAGCTCGCATACAAACTTATGTTGATTCACTAAGAAAAAAATATATCACAATAATCTTTTTATTTGATAGTGGCGATATATTACAAGGACAACCCACCTCTTATTATTACAATTTTGTTATTCCTAATAAGCAAAAATATTGCTGCTTCTGTTATCAATTACATGAAATATGATGCTCAAGCAATTGGAAATCATGATATTGAAAACAGGACATTCAGTTTATGATAAGTGGATTTCAGAAACTAAATGTCCTATTTTAGGAGCTAATGTTATTGATACTAAAACCAATAAACCTTATTTAAAGCCTTATGCTATATATAAAAGAAGCTGAATAAAAATAGCAGTTATAGGAATGATAACTCCTGCAATTCCCTTTTGGTTGAATGAAAAATTATGGAGTAATCTTCGTTTTTGACGATATTAAAAAGACATCTCAATATTGGATTAGTTATTTAAAAAGGAATGAAAAATCCTGATATTATTATTGGCTTATTTCATTCAGGACGTTCTGGAGGTATAACAACTGCTGATTATAAAGAAGATGTAGCATTAGAAGTGGCTAAAGAAATTACTGGATTTGATGTAATTTTATTTGGACATGACCACACTGTTTGTAATGAATCTATAAAAGACACACAGAATAAAGATATTGTTTGTCTTAATCCTTCTTGCTATGCGAAGAATGTAACAGACACTCGTATATCTTTAACTGTAAGAGATTTTACCTATAAAGAACAAGAAAAAGAATTAAAAATACTCGCTAAAGAAATAAAAAGGTGATGTGGTAAATATTGAAAAATATTGCTATCAATAAAGACTTTGTATCTCATTTTAAAGACGAAATGGATAGTATAAATACTTTTTGTTAATAGAAAAAAATAGGTTCTGTTCCTGAACCTTTATCGATTATTGATAGCTTCTTTGAAATGGTTCTATTACAGATATCGTTCATCATGTTCTTCTAACAGAAACAAAAGCTGATATATCTCTGAATGCTCCTGTAAATTTTAATACTTATATTCCTGCTGGAGATATTCATGAAGCGACCTCTTTAATCTTTATAAGTATGAAAAATAAGATTTGTGTATTAAAAAAATGACGGGAGAAGAAATACGCAAACATTTAGAAATGAGTTATGATTTGTGGGTAAATACAATGAAAAACACCTGATGATAACTTGTTTTTATTAGCCAATAAAGCAAAGAATGATATGCAACGTTATGGCTTTTAAAAACTTAACATTCAACTTTGATAGCGCAGCTGGTATTATATACGAAGTTGATGTAACAAAGCCTAACGGTCAGAAAGTTAGAATAATAAAGCTGAGCGATGGTAGACCTTTTGATGAAAAAAACAATGGTATAGCGTGGCAATGAATAGTTATCGTGCAGCAGGCGGTGGCGAATTACTTACTAAAGGTGCGGGAATAGTTTCTAACAGCATAAAAGAAAGAATTATTTATGAAAGTGTTCATGATTTAAGATATTATCTCATGAAGATGATAGAACAATCAGGTAAACTTGAACCAATTCATTTTAACAACTGGAAATTTATTCCTGAAGACTGGGTTAAAGTTGCTGGAGAAAGAGATAGAAAAAGTATTTGGGGAGATTCTACAAAAGTCCTCTCCTACTACATTAGTAAAATAAGAATAAACAAAATAACTTATAACAAATAGAAATTTTACAAATCAACACTCAAAAACTATGATTTTTTTAAGTAAGTTATTAGGCGTAGACCTAAGTAAAACAACTATTCGCACAGAACTTATTGCTGGTGCTACAACGTTTTTTTAACTATGAGCTATATTTTAGCTGTTAACCCTTCAATCCTATCAGATACTGGAATGGATAAAGGAGCCTTATTTACAGCTACAGCTATTGCATCAGCTATAGCCACTATATTGCTCGCTTTTTATGGCAAAGCTACCTTTTGCACAAGCCCAAGTATGGGATTAAATGCCTTTTTTGCTTACACGTTGTGTCAAGCAATGCACTACTCTTGGGAACAGTCGTTAGCTATTATGCTCATAGAAGGAGTTATTTTTATTGGAATTACTTTCTTCAATGTACGCGAACTCATATTAGCAAGTATACCACAAAATCTCCGTTATGCTATATCTGCTGGTATCGGAATGTTTATCGCTTTCATAGGACTTAAGAATGCACAAATCATTGTAGCAAATCCTGCAACCTTTGTAGGATTAGGAGAATTTAATTCTACTGCAATCTTAGGAATTATTGCTATTGTATTAAGTGGTATTTTTAATGGCAAGACGTGTTAAAGGTTCTCTTTTCTATGGTATTATTGTTGCTACTGTTGTAGGTATTCCATTAGGAGTAACAAACATACCCGAAGGTTGGTCTCCTATTTCAATGCCTCATTCAGTGAGTCCTATCTTCTGTAAATTCGATTTTACAGGCTTTTTATCTTTAAAAACTCTACTTGTTCTTTTATCTCTATTGATGGTTAATATATTCGATACCATTGGAACTCTTGTAGGTTTAGCTGAAAAAACTGGTATTATTCAGAAAGATGGTAATATTCCTAATGTAAAGGAAGCAATGATGAGCGACGCTATCGGTACAACAGCAGGAGCAATGCTTGGTTCTTCAACAATTACTACTTATGTAGAAAAGTGCTCAGGTATAGCTGAAGGAGGAAAAAGTGGTTTAACTTCACTCGTTGTAGGTTTGCTTTTTATCGTTTCTTTATTCCTCTCTCCTATCTTCCTTCTTATTCCTGCAGCTGCAACAAGTGGTGCTTTAGTTCTTGTTGGTGTATTGATGATTGACAGTGTAAAGAATATTGAATTCCATGATGTATCAGAAGCATTCCCTGCTTTTATTACAATGATTACCATGGTTCTATGTTATTCTATTGCAGATGGTATTTATATGGGTATCTTAAGTTATGTAATTTTAAACTCTGCACATCTCAATGGAAAGCATTAAACATCACTTTACTCGTACTTTCTGTATTGTTTATTCTTAATTTCATCTTTACAGATAGATAAAATGAAGCAAATAAATTGGGGGATTTATAGGTTGTGGAGAAGTAACCGAGAAGAAATCGGGACCAGCTTTTGCTGAAGTTGAAGGTTCTTCTATAGAGGCTGTGATGAGTAGAAATGCTAATAAAGCCCAATTATATGCTGAACGACACAATATAAGCAAATGGTATACTGATGCACAAGAACTTATAAATGACCCCAAAGTTAATGCTATATATATTGCTACCCCACCTTCAAGTCATGCAACATTTGCTATTATGGCTATGAAGGCGGGGAAGCCTGTTTATATTGAGAAGCCTTTAGCGGCAAGCTATGAAGATTGTGCGCGTATAAACAGAATTTCTAACGAAACAGGTATAGATTGTTTTGTTGCTTATTATAGAAGATACCTTCCTTATTTTAAAAAAAGTAAAGCAAATAATACAGTCGGGGACTATTGGAAAGGTTACAAATGTGCAACTAAGATTTTCGGTTCCACCTCGTGAACTCGATTATAATAGCAGTAGTACTAAGCCTTGGAGACTTCAACCTGACATTGCTGGAGGTGGTTATTTTTATGATTTAGCCCCTCATCAGTTAGATACACTACAAGAACTCTTTGGCATTATCACTCGAGCACATGGATATTGTGCCAATGTGGGGCATCTTTACAAAGCTGAAGATACTATTAGTGCATGTTTTATGTTTGAAAATGGCTTACCAGGTAGTGCTTCTTGGTGTTTTGTAGGGCATAAAAGTGCGCGTGAAGACTGTATTGATGTCATTGGAGAAAAAGGAATGATGTCTTTTTCTGTTTTCGATTATAAGCCCATACGCGTTATAACAAGCGAAGGTACACGAAGTGTTATCGTTCCTAATCCACCCTATGTTCAATTACCTATTATAAAAAGCGTTATAGAAGACCTACAAGGAATCGGAACATGCGAAAGTACGAGTATTAGTGCAACACCTGTTAATTGGGTCATGGACCGCATATTAGGAAAGTTATAATTATCTCTGCATGCATAAAAATACTAATTATATTATTTTTATCAAGTGGTTTCTGGGCTTAAAAGCTCAAGAAACTTCTTTTATATACCGATTCTATTATTCCTAAAAATAAAACAACTTTTATAAAAAGAATAATAGAAGAATTTTCTAAGGTTGATACAAACTACATTGAACCACAAAAAAATATAATTACGCATTTATGTTTCTAAAATACCAATAGTATTGAAAGATATCGCTTTTAACAGTAAAAAAATAATCAATCTATTTTACTGACTCCTACACCTTCAATACGTATTGGACCTTACTTTGGTTGGCGTTGGATTTTCCTTGGATATACCTTTGATATTTCTCATTTGTGGAACAAAAGTAATAAACAAGAATTCAATTTAAGTCTTTACAGTTCACTCTTAGGGGTTGACTTGTTTTTACAAGATAACAGGGAACGATTATAAGATAAAAAGAATAAACTTAGGAGATAAATATAAGAATATGCAGTTTAATGATTTAGCTTTTGATGGTTTCAAAGCTACTACAAAGGGGCTTAATCTGTATTATATATTTAATCACAACAAATTTTCGTATCCGGCTGCATTTAGTCAAAGTACTATTCAGAGAAAAAAAGTGCAGGTAGTCCTCTTTTAGGTGTAGGTGTTTTCAATGCATACAATTGGTGTAGACTGGAATAAATTAGAATTGCTTATGCAACAAACGTATCCTTATCAGCATACCAACTTAATAGATGAGAGTATGAAGGTTAAAACAGTTGAATACACAGACTTTTTCTATTACAGGAGGATATGCTTTATAATTGGGCTTTTGCCCGTAATTGGTTATTATCCAGTTCTTTGTCTGTTGGTATGGCATATAAATCAACACATACTAATATAAAAAGATGAAAATAAGAATAACAAACTTGTTTCCTCTCACCAGTTTAATACAGATGGAATTCTTAGATTAGGGACTTGTATGGAATAATATGAAATATTATGCAGGAGCAAGTGCAGTTTTTATGGCTATAATTATAGTAAAGAACAAGTTAGTATAAATAATGTTTTTGGTAATATAAATATATATGTGGGCTTTAATTTCAATAGAAAAAGAATATAAATAAATTGCTATGTACTATTGGGGGTGTTTCTTATCACATCAGTATATACTATAAAAAGCTCAAACAATTCAATATCAAAGAGAAGATAGTTTAACTATTGTGAGGTTATTAAATGAAGGAAGAACCTTATCTGTACATGAAAATAAGATGATATTCTTTGCTCGTCAATTCTTAAATGTGCCTTATGTAGCGGGAACTCTTGATAAGAACAGCCATGAGATGTTGGTTATTAACACAAGAGAGTTAGATTGTACCACTTTTACAGAAAAATGTTTTAGCTCTTACTTTTATGTACCCAAAGAAAAACAGACAAACTTTATTTCTTTTTGTAAAGTATTAAAACAAATTCGTTATAGAGATGATGTTATATCTTATCCCACACGACTTCATTATTTTATAGATTGGATAAAGAGTAATACCAAGAAAGGTTTTGTACAAGAAATAACATGTCCTCATAGTGCATTTACAGGGAGAGGAATATACAAATTAAGCTATATGAGCAGTCAAGTACATAAGTATCCTATGTTAGTAAAGAATCCCCAATGGATTAAAGAGATAAAGAAAAAGAGAAGAACAACTCAGCAATGTATCTTATAACTATATTCCCAAAGAGTCTTTTAAACAATACAGATATACTTAAAAACATTATTAAAGATGGAGATATTATTGCTATATTAACGTCTCGAACAGGATTAGATACATCTCATATAGGCATTGCAATTTGGCATAATCAAACCCTTCATTTATTTAACGCATCACGCATTAGAGGAAAAAGTTGTGGACGAAATAACCACTTTATACAATTATATGCAGACTCAACGTTTACAAAGAGGAATTTTTAGTTATACGTGTTTTGCCTTAACATTCCCATTGTCGCTATGAACAAAAATCGTCAATTAAAAAGTTTACTTAGAAGATTTAGCTATTCAATACGAAACCGAGGAGTTCTTAAAAAGATGACCCAAGCTTTTTCATGCACCAAGTGTGTGGAAAAGAAAATCAAGAAGTTATGGCTTTCATTGCATCATGTTTGAGTTATGGTTCACGTAAACAATTCTTTCCTAAGATTCAGTTTATCCTTGAAAAGAGTAAATATGAACCTTATCGATGGATTAAAACGGGGAGCCTTTCATCAAGATATACCAGCTTTTACAAAAAATGTTATTATAGGCTTTATACCTATGCTCATCTTAATCATTTCTTACAACTTTTTACAACAACTCCTTATTGAATATGGTAGTATAGGTTCTTTTGTAGAAAGAAATTCATGTACAGGATATGAAAGCAATTACGCATATATGTAGTTATTTTTTTCTAAAGATTTATCCACCTCTCATTCCTAAAAATACCCAATCTGCTTGCAAAAAGAGTTTGTATGTTTCTCAGATGGATGGTTCGTCCACATTCGCCTGTCGATTTAGGGATTATGGTCTCATTTTATCAATCCTAACTCTTTAATTATTCCTTTTAGATACTCATGTTTTACAACAAGCTAATTTATTAGGGTTTACTTCACACTAAAACAGGTTCTATGAAAACAGCTATTGCATTAACAGAAGCTTTTAAAAGAGTATTTTTCTAACGACCCAACAAAAAGCCGACTTTGCACTTTTTGGTGTTGGAGTAAATAAAAATAAGGATATAAAGGTGAATATAATTATCCTACTTCATATCGCTTAGAGGAGAATTTGGATATTTATGTTGTAAAGCGGTTAGTTTATTGCGTGTCTTTTTCTTGGAACATTTTATATTCAAGGCTATCGGGAAATAATGCTTTATGTGATAAAGCTTTTCTTTAAAGGTTGCCATTCTGCAAGAAAATGAGTTGTTTCTAAACCAAAATATGCTCACTAAATCGTTCCCAAATATATTCTATTGCTTTGGTCAGAAGGGTGTAACATATCAGAAGCATAAAAATCTATAGTCTCGCAATTCATCATTTAATAACTCATAAGCAGGAAAAATATTGAGTCTCATTTGTATGTTTTTGAATAAATAAATGAGTTGCTAAAAAGAAGTGTAGATTTAGATAATTGACTTTCATGAAAACCATATTTTTGCATATCTTATAGGACTAACAGTGACAATAATCTTAACCTTTTGAATTTCTTTCCTTTAATATATAAAAACGCTTTTTTTCTAAGTAAGAAAAGGCATTCGTCAATACTCAGTTCATATTCACGGAATAATTGATGCGGACGTTTCTGACAATTATCAACTATCTCGTTTGTTTCCTTTTAATATATAAACATGATTTGTCTCTAAGTGTTAATAGTGCATAATTGGGAATAAAAAGAACTTCTTTCTATACTGTGAAAAACACTTGCAGGGGTTATACATTACCCCATCAGGATTGACTTGAGTAACAAATAATTCTTCTGTAAAACGTTTTCCGATATTATTCTGCAAAAACAAGAACCAATACATTGAATAGAAGCAAATGGTTCAATTTGTATTGGGCTTTTAGGAATAGATACTTTTGTTCTAAAAATCCATATTTATAAACTTTTATTGATGCTTTTATCCTTTAATTTAGAATAAAAAGAGACATACCTAATCCTAAACTAAATGTACCTATTTTCATTTTTAGACTGATAATAAGTTGTAACTTTCTCAATCTTTCCAACAACATCAGTTTTCCATCTATCGTTGATAATATATCGATAATGCGAAAGAGAATGGTCGTAATTCAGCATCACTCTAAATGCCATATTTGTAGAATGAGCCCAAGAGCAAGATAGTCCGCTACCCATAACCATAGCAGGATTAGCTTTTATTACTATAAAGTTATACCTATAATTATCATTGTTATTATGAATATCATTTAATTGGTGAAAAAGCATCTTTAGATGATTGAGTTTGAAAAGAAAGAGGTCGTTGATATAGGTGTTTGTAAAGCGTCTGTTTTTAAGTTAGATGTATTTACTTTTAAGATAGCATTTGCAGAAAAATCTGCCATAAAAACGTTGACCAACACTGACATTTGCTCCTAATCTTATTCTCGATGTTAAAGGATAAGAAAAATAAACTCCACCTTTATATTCAAAAATATTGGCGTGTCCAGATTCAACACCAATAAATTCTACATTACGTTGTAAACTATTTAGCATATTCAACTTTTCGTTATACTGATGTTTTGCACTATTTGAAAAGTCAACTTTTTGTTGTTGTAGGAACAGAGATGGCTCTTAAATTACCTCCCACCCCAATATATTTATTAAAGAAATATGCTCCTTCAAGTTTTACAGCAGAACCTGTTCCTAAATAAAACCTTATATTTGACAGGGGAGAAACATCTTTATTCTCTTCTACCTTATCTATAAATAAAGTATTCTGATTTGCATTTTGAAAAATTTTCTAAGCTAACAGTAGAAGGAGAATTGCAAACCTCTATACCTATATTAAGAAAAGAAGGACGAGTAGTAATATCAAAGTTACTGAACTTGATAGGTTTTCTTTTCATTCCTTTATCTTTCAATATAATATCTGATAAGAAGTATCCTATGTCAGCAGAAACAATACCAATACCTGCTCCTACAAGTACATCACTCACCCAATGACGATTATTTAACACTCTCCCCACTCCAGTTGCTGTAGCAATAGAATATCCCACAATACTATATAACGGACTTCTTGTTAATCCATATTCCTTATGTAAAATGGTTGCAGCTGCAAAAGCAAAAGCTGTATGACCAGAGGGAAAGCTATTACGGCTTGTTTCGTCAGGTCTTTGTTCTCGTATTGTATATTTTAATCCATTTGTTATAGTTGCCATTATACCAAACGAGAGTGCATTGCTAACTACTAATCCGCCCCAAGTACTGCGACCTTCTACTCCAGAAGCTTTTCAGCGCCCATGTACTTAACAATGGGACATATTGTATAATCATCCCATGTTTTTTTCTATATTGGGGTATAAAATTATGCCTTAACTCCCTATAATCTTTTTTTCTGTTGCTTAATAATCAACCCAGAACCTATAAAAGCCTAAACTTATATACGATAAATCTTGTTTTAATAATTCTTTAGTAGAACTCTTTTCTGTGCTATACTATCATTGACAATCTCTTGTGCATGTAGAGGGATAGAATAAGCTGTAATTATTCCTAAAATAAATAATTTTAACAGAGAAAAAGAGCTATAAAGATAAGAAAAGATATAATTCATATATAAGGGATAAGACCGTATTTAATTTATAGATACAATAGTAAGAAGCATTATAACAAATCAATATCAACAATAGGCGAATAAATACATTGTAAATTTGTATCCAATTGTTTAATAGAGCTTGCTCCAACAATAACAGAGGTTACTCCTTTTTGCGATAAAATCCATGACAATGCCATTTGTGAGAGTGTTTCTCCCCTATCTTGAGCATGCCTGTTTAATTTTTGAAGATAGCCTAACAATTCAGGAGTGAGCGTTTCTTTGGTTAAAGAAGTCCCTTTAGCCATTCTTGAATTTTGAGGAATCCCATCTAAATATTTATCCGTGAGTAATCCTTGTGATAAGGGAGAGAAAAGATAAGAAACCTATTCCGTGTGTCTCACAGAATGACAAAATATGATTATCTTGTGGCTTTCTATCTAATAAGTTCAAACGTTCTTGGTAAGCTAAGATAGGAATATCACGTGCATTCAGATAGTTATAAGCCTTTTCTAACGCTTCTAATGGCCAACGAGAAATACCAATGTAAAGTGCTTTACCTTGCTTTACGATATCTACTAATGCTTGTAATGTTTCTTCAAGTGGTGTATTTGGGTCGTAGCGATGACTATAAAACAAGTCTACATATTCCAAGTTTAAACGTGATAAACTCTCATCTATGCTTGCAAAAAGATGTTTTCTACTTCCCCAATTACCATATACACCTTCCCACATAGGGTAACCTGCCTTTGTCGCAATAAACAATTCGTTTCTATAAGGTTGTAAATCTTCCTTATAAATCTGTCCGAAAGTATCTTCTGCACTACCATTTGGTGGACCATAATTATTGGCTAAATCAAAATGAACAATACCTTTATCAAAAAGCATGTCTTATGATAGAACGGGCATTTTCTTTTATTACAATCTGCTCCAAAGTTATGCCATAAGCCCAAAGACACCTTAGGTAATAAAACACCAGACTTGCCACAACGACGATAAAGTATCTCTGTTTCATCGTAGCGACTTGTAAGTGGAATGTATTTCATCTTATTATATCAAAGTAAATCATTTTATAAAAGACGCATACCATCGATAAAAATCACAGCATGCGCCCTTTTATAACAACATTTTAATTAGATTCTTTATCTCGTTTTATCAATGCAAGAAGACGTTCAACCAGCTTCTTCTTCCGATATATTCCTTTCTACACATTCTTGTTTTTCGGTAGAGAGAAACCTTACCAGGACCAGCACCTACATAACCATAATCTGCATCTGCCATCTCACCAGGTCCATTAACAATACAACCCATGATACCTATTTTAAGTCCTTTCATATCTTCTGTTGCCGATTTTATTCGTGCAATTGTTGTTCGAAGATTATAAAGTGTACGACCACAGCCAGGACATGAAATGTATTCTGTTTTGCTTACACGCAATCGAGCAGCTTGTAATATACCGAAAGAAGTACTCTCCACTACTTGAGGAGATAAGCTACCCTGCATTCATCAACCATATACCATCGGTTAATCCATCAATCATAAGCGCTCCCATATCTGCAGATGCTTCTAATAAAAACTGTTCGTCTTCATCTGAAGTATGCATATACATTTGAGCAAAGATAACTGGATTAGTAATATTGTTAATCATTAGCTCATGCACCAATGCTCTATGATTTCCTAATAGATTATCTCTTCCTGCCATAGATACCACCACAACTTCGGAATGTGCCTTTAAACATGCTAAATATTCATTGCTATCGGCTCCATATTGAAGTACTAAAAACTTAACATCTGCTTGTAATGAAGCGATAAAGGGGATTGCATTATGTGGAAAAAAATAGGATATATGCGTACATTGGGATTAGCTTTTTAGAGTATCATACGCGTTATAATCAACAATATACCCCTGTTTCTCATTGATTTTATTAGGTAATTGAGAACCAACATATATATAGTCGAACTCAGGTTTATCTATCTTTTGAAGTAGTATTCAAGGTAGTTTCTTCCTCTTCTATTGTTGTTTGTAACATCGTAGAAGATTTAGAAAGAACCACAACAGGCACTTTTTCTCCTCCAATATTTCCTATTACATGAGTTTTTCTACGACTTGGATGCGTAAAAGAGAATGTTTCTGCTTCCGTAGCAGGTAAAGTGAAAGGAGTTGTTTTTGAAGTAATATAATCACAAAGATACTTTGCTACGGGAATTTCTTCTTCTGGTTCTTCGCTCAAAGATACACGAATAGTATCTCCTATACCATCAGATAACAATGCACCGATACCCACTGCACTCTTAATACGTCCATCTTCTCCCTCTCCTGCCTCAGTTACTCCCAAGTGTAAAGGGTAGTTCATGTCTTCTTTTTCCATGATATTAACCAATAATCTCATAGCTCTTACCATAACAACTGTATTCGAAGACTTAATAGAAATAACAACATCATTAAACTGTTCACGCTTACATATACGTAAAAATTCCATGCAACTTTCTACAATTCCTTCGGGAGTATCTCCATAACGGTTGCGTATTCTGTCGGAAGAGAGCCGTGATTAACACCTATACGAATAGCCGTCTTATTCTTCTTACATATATTTAAGAATGGCATAAAGCGGTCTTCTATTTTTGTAGCTCGCTTGCATATTCCTCATCTGTATATTCTAACACTTTAAAAAGTGCGAGCAGGGTCAACATAATTACCTGGATTTATGCGTACTTTTGCTGTAGTTGTTGCTGCTACATCTGCTACACGAGGATTAAAATGCACATCTGCTACAAGCGGAACACAATAACCTTTTTCTTTAAAGCATCATTTATACACTTTAAATTTTCGACTCTTTTAATTCCTTGTGTTGTTAATCGTACCAATTCACCACCTTTTTTTGTATAATACGTTCTGCTTGTTCAACGCATGCTTGCGTGTCATTAGTATCGGTAGTAGTCATAGATTGTAATCTAATAGGGTTCTTTCCTCCTATTTCTATATCTCCTACACGAGCTACAGAAGACTCTCTACGACTATAATTAAATAAATCTATCATATTCACTATTTAATAAAACATATTAAAGTGTTGGAGCAATAATAAGATATATCACTCTTATAATTTCTCCACACTTTATTTTTATATTTCTCTATTCATCGAAACAGAGAAAAGACAGCACTTATATGTCTTTAATTTGTTTTTATAAGTGTATTTAATGTCTGCTAATTCTTTATTTGCTTTTTCTATTTTTCGCCTAAGCCATTTTTATATTCAATCATTCTGGCTTGTATTTCAGTATCCGATAGCGCTAACATTTGTGTTGCAAGGATAGCTGCATTCAATGCACCATTAACGCCTACTGTTGCAACAGGTATACCTGGAGGCATTTGAACAATACTTAATAGCGCATCTAAGCCGTCTAACATTCCTTTAATAGGAACACCAATAACAGGCAAATGAGTAGATGCTGCCACAACACCTGGTAGAGCTGCAGCCATACCAGCTCCTGCAATAATAACTTGAACACCACGAGAGCCTGCATTCTTTTGCAAATTTTTCCACTGCATCGGGTGTGCGATGAGCCGATAAAGCATTTACCTCAAAGGGTATCTTCATATCATCTAAAAACTTACAAGCCTTTTCCATTACCGATAAATCGCTTGTACTACCCATTATAATACTCACCTTTGGATTCATTATCATTGATATTTTTTTATGTGTTATAATATAATTAAAAACGCGCTAACCAAGCCTACTCCGAAACCAGAAACAACTTGTAATAGCGAATGTTGTAATAAAAATCATACGACTGGTGCCTACAAGTCCCTGCCACAAAGAACACTAAACAGAGCCACCAAACAGGGTTAAAATAAAACAGAACACTAAAAGCCATTAACGCACCAACCACTCCTCCTATTGCAGCAGTGTGTGTTGATATCTTCCACCACACGTTAATCACAGCGCATAACACCTGAATAACGAGTGCGGCAATAACTATTCGTCCCATAAAACTTGCTACATTGCGAACACTCATCACATAGAAACAAGCCGAATAACATAGTATTGAAATAATATAAGGCACCATTCTTCGTTCTTGTTTACCTAATTCAAACAAGTTCCACCCTTGATGTTTTTCTATATAAACGAATGAGAAAGGTAGGTAAAAAGAATAGTAAATAAATACACCATACCCTAATATGGAAAGACGATAACCCTAAATTTAGTTCACTCATATGGGTGAAAAAGAAAAGGATTATCATTCCTACCAGCGGAAGATAGAATGGTGTAAAAAAACCATACTCACTGCTCGAGAAAGAAGAATAATGTTTTTCTGTCATTTTATTTATTGTAGTTTATCACACTATTGTTTACGTAAACGAGCCACAGGAATACCTAATTGCTCTCTATATTTAGCCACTGTTCTACGAGCGATAGGAAATCCGCGTTTAGCCATTAGTTTAGTTAAAGCATCATCACTCATAGGTTTTGTTTTATCTTCTGCTTCTATAATCTCTTTCAACGATATTTTTATCTTTCGAGTAGACATTTCTGTGCCTTCATCGTTGGTATATCCATCGCTAAAAAAGAAGCGTAAAGGAAATGTACCCCACTTTGTTTGCGCATATTTCATATTGCTTACACGTGAAATAGTAGAAATATCTAAGCCCGTTTTATCGGCAATATCTTTTAAAATCATAGGCTGTAAGTCGGCTTCATCTCCTTCTTGAAAGAATTTTTAACTGCCAGTTTTATAATCGCTTTCATGGTTTGTTGCAGCGTATTTCTACGTTGTTTCACCAGCTTCAATAAAGCCTTGAGCTCTTTCCACCTTTTTCTTTAGCATAAAGTAACGCCTCTTTAGTTTGTTTAGACATGTTTTGTTTGTTTGTTTTATACTCTTGAACCATGTCTGAAAAAGAAGTTGAAACACTCAATTCGGGTAGGTTTCCTCTGTTTAAAGAAAAAAAGAAACAGTGTTATCATCATTAGTTTCAACGATGAAATCAGGGCGTTATTTGTTGCACACTCCTACCCTGTGTTTCTCCTAAAGACGCTCCGGGCTTAGGGATTTAGTTTGTGTAATTCGTTTCGTAAAGCCTCTGTTTGTGCCTCATTTAACGACAATTGTGCTTTTATTTTGTCCCAATGTTTTTATAAACTCGTTATAATAATCGGTTAACACTTGCTCCATTAGTTTTTAGCAAGCTGTCTGAGCGTCTTTCTACTTGCAATAACAAACATTCTTGTAAGGAACGGGCACCAATACCCGCAGGGTCGAAGTGTTGAAAGCATAAGTAATACTCTTTCCAAGTCCTCTTCGCTTACATCTATTCCATTATAAATCGCAAGTTCATCTGCTATAGTGTCTAAAGATTTTCTTAAGAGTCCGTCATCATCGAGCGAGCCTATTAAATATTCCATCACCGTTTGTTGTTCTTCCGATAGTTCTATTTCGCCCATCTGCTCCTTTTAACTTATCGTAAAAAGAAACAGTATCTCCATAAATCATCTCTTCATAATCGGCATTATTACTATCTGATTTATTAGCGTAATTAGGCATCTCATCATCGAAACCCATGTTCTCTAAAGCATGGTCTAAAAGCCTCTTCTCTCTCTCTCTTTCTGTTTTTTTCTTCGTCTGTTAAAAGCGTTATCGTCTTCATGCTCATTATTATCAGACACACCATAAACGTCCTCATTTGTAGTTTCTAATGCGGGATTATCGTCTAACTCTATCTGAATACTTTCTTCAAGTTCTGTAAGTGGCATCTCTAATAACTTCACTTGCAACATTTGTTGCTGTGATAATCGTTGTATTTGAGCCAACTTTTGTTCTTGTGTCTGTATGAGTTTTTGTGCCATATAATAAACTTTTGCATGGTATGTTTTTAGCATAAAAACGATTTTAATGAGTGTATTTTTTTATTTACAATCATATGTGTAAGAAACGTATATAAGGGCTCTTTTGTAGCAAAAGAAGATAAATGTTTTTCCCCTGAAAATGTGTCTAACACTGTTTTAGCTATGCTATGCAAAAGATATAAAAATATAGCTATTTAACCAATAAAGCTGATTTAATATTTATATTAAATGTGTTTTTATAGATTATATATTATTCTTTACATAGAAATATATTATGAACTATTTTCGGAATAGATAAAAGAAATCGCTCAAAAACAGATAAAAATTGAGATGAAATTACGTGCTTTTTGTGAGTGTTTTGTTACATTTACTTTTTCTGTTTTAGAGAAAAATAGCTAGCTTTTTACATACTTTTAAGTGTTGAGGAAGGAAGTTTCTCGACCCGTTTTATCCCTTTAAAAAGGCAAAAACATATAGCTTTTTAAGACTCTAAAAACAGTGTGGTTTGCAATCTCACAAACAAGCTCTTGGCATGTAAAAGCTTTAGGTTTTACCTCCTAATACCTTATATATTACATGCTAATACATAAGCTATTGAGGCATAAACTCTTAACTATTAGGAGTTAAAGTCTTAGCTTTTGCAACTTTTTCTATAAAAACAACCATTTTAATGGCTATAATAACAGTTTTTGTTTTATAACTATTGGTTATAGAAATGAGTAGGATAAGACTTTATAAAGCGACTAAAAATAAGAAATTATTTATATTGTTCGTTCACAAACTTTTGAATAACGCTCAAAAAAAGTAAACCATATTTTTCTTTTTTGTAAGCTCCTATTCCTTGAATATTACCAAATTCGTCTCAATGTAGTGGGTTTATAAGTGGCTAAATTGTGTAACACAGCATCTGAAAAAATAATGTGAGGGAGCATTTTTGCGCTTTTGCTAATGCCATGCGCTTTGCTTTTAAAGCATCTAAAAGCGTTTGCGATTCTTTAGGAACAAAGAGTGTAGCCTCTCTCGTATAGCCTATTTTCTTTTTATTTACATTCACTTTTGTATTATCATCTTGCATAGGAATAACCAATAGTGCTTTTTTTCTGCCATATAACACATCTTTTTCCTAAATCGGTAACTTGTACATAATTATGGTTGTTATAAACTATTTCAATATAACCTAAATGCAACATTTGTAAAAATATAATCGTGCCAAAGAGAAGTAGGAATATCTTTTCCCACGCCAAATGTTTTTAATTGATGGTATCCATTTCGAGTAACAACAGGAGAATTTAAGCCCCTTAAAAATGTCGATAGTTGCGTTTACACCTATTCGTTCATTAGTTCTTATAATTGCACTTAATGCTTTTTGCACTACAATAGTTCCGTCAAATCGGCGTGGTGGAGTGTTGCACACATCACAATTACCACAATCTTTTTCAGAAAATTCTCCAAAATAATTATAAAATTCTACGTCTGCACACATTGCTTTCTGCATATTGTTGCATCTCTATCTAATTTTTCATTGTTTATTTTGCGTTGTCCACTGTCTGTAAAAACTTTCTTAACATCACAATATCTCCTAAACTATAAAAACAAAACTGTTTCTGCAACAGCTCCATCTCTACCAGCTCTGCCTATTTCTTGGTAGTAGTTTTCAATGCTTTTTAGCAATGTTATAATGTATAACCCAACGCACATTGCTTTTATCGATACCCATTCCAAAAGCAATAGTTGCACAAACCACTTGAATAACATCGTTTTTAAAGTTGCGTTGTGTGTCTTCTCTTTCTTGAAAAGACAAATTAGCATGATATACACCTCGTTTCTATTCCTGCCTTTTTGAGGAACAATGCAACGTCTTCAGACATCTTTCTACTTAAACAATAAATAATACCTGCTTTATAAGGACGTTGTTTTATAAAGTCTAATATATAATCATTTTTCTCTTTCTTGCTATATCCTCTTTTCACTTTAAGCGACAAATTAGGTCTGTCGAACGAAGAGATATAAATATGAGAAGGTGTTTTATCGGGGTCTACACGCAACTTTAGCAATTTAATAATGTCGTGTTGTGTAATTTTATCGGCAGTAGCTGTTAGAGCAATTATGGGGATATGAGGATAATGTTGACGAATAATAGAAAGCCGAGAGTATTCAGGTCGAAGTCGTGTCCCCACTGACTAATGCAGTGGGCTTCGTCGATAGCAAACAAACTGATTGATAATTGAGAAAAGAAAAATGGTAATTCTGCTAATAATCTTTCAGGAGAAACATAAATAAGCTTAATATCTCCCGATAGTAAACGCCGTTTAATAATAACTTCTTGGTCGGCATTATTATTACTATTAAGTGCTTCTGCAGGAATTCCATTTGCTTTTAATGCTTCTACTTGGTCGTTCATTAAGCTAATAAGTGGCGACACTATCACTGCAACACCTTTCATTGCAAGCGCAGGAATTTGATAACAAAGACTTTTTCCACCACCTGTAGGCATTAAAACTAAGCAGTCGTTTCCTGCCATTACATCTTTTATAATGTCTAATTGGTTTGCTCTAAAAGAGGTATATCCATAATATTCTTTTTAGCAAACTCATTATCTTTTCTACCATAACACTACAAAAATTACGCATTTTCTTTGGTCTGCTTGTCTTAACACTTTTAACTTTTACAAGTGTATTTATAAAAATCTCAATCTATCCTTTTGTATTAAAGAATAAATTGAGATGATAAAGTGCTTTTTATGCTCTTTATGGTTTAATAAGATGGATATTTAAAGGAATTTCTACTCCAGATAATGATTCATCGTTAACTGCAACTAATTGAAGAACAAGGCGTAGATAATTGCCCTCTTTTTAGCTTGAATAACTGTAAAGCGTGGTTCTTTTAAATAAATATCTTTATTTTTCGCCTAAATGGTCGACAGGTGTATAAAGTGTTACAATAGAGTTTTCGCCTCTTAATACCACTTCTTCTTTATCTAAAGAAATAAAGTTGCCATTTCGTTTAATGCTAAATTGAGCCTTACCTATCCACGCACGAGGGTCTATAAGCTTCACTCTTTCAAGTAAATCCCTCATCTTTTGCATCTCTAAACTTCTTGTCAAAAATATTCTCCCAACTCAAATCCATTTGCCAAAACAAGCTCTGTTTTAAGGTCGCTAAGTGGCTTAAAACCTGTAAGAGTTTTATGTATTGTGGCTATTTCGGTTTTCTTTTTCCATCGGCAGAAATAAGTTTTAATGTTACATCTATCGAGTTTGAAGTTCCATTTTTATTCTTTGTAACCAACTCAGGAATAATCTTTGTTTTATCGAAAACAAGCATATTTCTTAAAAACACATCTAAGTTTTCATATACACCATACATATATTTTTGCTTTTATTACATTGATGTTAAGTGTAACAAATTCAGAATAATACGTCTGTTTATTAAAAGGTAAAGATGCCTTTGCTCCTTTTATTCCTTTATAACTTAAATCAAATGTAATGTTTCCTTCATTACTATTAGAAGGCTTATACTGTATATTACTGATTGATACCTGCCTTAAATCGTCATTATTAAAAACATAATGATTGCCTCCATCTACTTCTGTACTATAAATAGTGATAAACTTTGACAAATATTCAAGGGTAAATAAAGACGTATTTTTTACGCGATAAAGCTCATCAAAATTAAATTCTTTCAAATAATCAACTCCTTCTTTCCATGTAACCACTGCTCTTTTTGCCATGTGTATATCATTAGGTTTCTTTACAGGTGCTTCAGATTCTTGTGATTTATTGGGTGTGTTGGTATTATTATTGCTGTTTTGTTGCTTTTTGTTCTGTTGTATTGATAATTGTAGGTTCATCTTTTCCACAACTATAAGTTAATGCTATCACTGAAAAGAACTACTAATATTTGTTTTTCATAAATTATTCTTTTAAAATTAAAAACTATGCTTTTAGATAAAAAAATGTGCGTTTCATATCAACAAAATGTTAGAAACATAACTTTTATACGTTAATAACATCATACAAAGATACTTTTTTATGCAATTACCCCTTATCTTAGCTAAAAAGCAAAAGGGTTATTGACACGATAAACAACGCATGTAAATATACACATACTTATAAAATAGCCCTTACAAAGTTTGAGAATTAGAAATAATAAGCGTATTTTTGCAGAGAAGAAGTTGTTACTTTTATATGGTATGAATAGTATAATTAACAATAAAAAGGAAAACTCTTCTGCTATTTCGTATTTATTTGTGTAAACTTATTTTCATCGGTTTTATAGCAATGAATTGTACATTTGAACTTCCTGGTATTGCCAAAAGTGCCTTTAACAACACTTATTTCCTTAGAAAAAGAGTTAAACAAGTGCTGATAAAGCAAAAAGTATATGGATAAAGGCTATTCTTTAATGAAACTGGCTAACGATTTACACAAACACACGTTATATAACGGCTGTGTTACAATGGAAACATCATAAAACATATAAGGATTTTATTAACCAACTTAGAGTTGAAAAAGCCAAAGAATTGCTCCAAACATCTCGTTATGCCTCATTAACAGAAGAAGAAATAGCTTTATTAGTGGGATTTTCAACAGACAATCGTTTTATCGTAGTTTTTTTGAAATACGAAAAATAAATCGTTTACATCTTATAAGAAAGATTTAAAGAATACATTTTAAATTAAATATATACATTATAAATATATGAGTGAATTTAATTATACAGACGAAAGGTTTGCTGATATACAAATTTTACGCTATAAATTAAAAGGGTTTTGAGGATTTATCTTTAAAGCAAAAAAACTTTAATTTATTATCTCTCTCAAGCAACTTTATTAGGCAGAGATATTACAACAGACCAGTTTGGACGCTATAATCTAAAAAAATAAGAAAAGTTTTAGAATTGATATTTTTTGCATTATAGAGGAAATAAACAAGACTCTTTTTCAAGATTTGAGCGTGTATTTAAAAACGCGTATGGTTTTCAAATGGTATTCATCATCATTATGGAAGTGATAAATTTCAGCCATGTTTTTCAGAGAAAGATTTTAGAAAAGCTGTTTTGTCGTTGCCAATCAACTTACTTCCGTTAGAAAAAGATGAAAAAGATTGAAGTCTTTTTAGATACTATTTGTAAGGTTATCTTTGATAATTCTTATTTACAAAAAAACGAGTAAATAAGGCTGATGGTGTAGACATTATACAAACATCTGCTTGTAACTATTATGAAAAATGTTACACAAAAAGAAGTCGAAACCTTTTACCAAGATTTAGCAAAAGAGAAGGGTTCTACTTTACCTTCGTGGGGTTTAAATTCTAAATTGGTAAAAAAACGGAGATACAATAAAAGAAATAGTGTGGAAAAAGATGGTTTTATATGGTAATGCTATTTCGCAAATAATATCATGGTTAGAAAGAGCTAAACTGGTTTCAGAAAATGAACAACAAGCTAAAGTCATAGACTTGTTAATTCAATTTTACACAACAGGCGACTTAAAAAGTGTTTGATACTTATTCAATAGAATGGTTAAAAAGACCACGAGTCAAGAGTAGATTTTGTAAATGGATTTATTGAAGTTTATGGAGACCCACTGGGTATTAAAGCATCATGGGAAGGTATTGTAGAATATAAAGACTTAGAAGAACAGAACGTACACGCTTAATTAGTAGTAATGCTCAATGGTTTGAAGACCACTCTCCTATTGATTTACGATTTAAGAAAAACAGAAGTAAAAGGAGTAACTGCAAATGTTATCAATGCAGCCATGTTGGGGGAGACGAATATCCTTCAACTGCTATCGGAATAAATCTGCCAAATGCTGATTGGATAAGAAGTGAATATGGTAGTAAGAGCGTAACCATAGGTAATATAACAGATGCTTATAATAAAGCATCGCATGGTAACGGATTTAATGAAGAGTTTGTTATAGACGAACAGCATTTATCTATTATCAATGAATATGGAGATATTTGCGATGATTTGCATACTGACTTACATGAATGTTTAGGACATGGGAAGCGGTAAATTGCTACCCAATACAGACCCAAATGCTTTGAAAGCTTATGCAGATGTGATAGAAGAAAGACGTGCAGATTTATTCGGTTTATATTATATTGCAGACGATAAATTGTTTGAATTAGGGCTAACTCCAAACAAAGAGGCTTATAAGTCTCAATATTATACATATATGATGAACGGACTTATCACACAGTTGGTCTCGCATAAAGGAAGGACATAATATAGAAGCAGTTTCATATGAAAAACCGTGCTTTAATAGCACATTGGATTTTAGAACATGCAAATGGTGCTGTTAAACTTATAAAGAAAAGACAATAAAACATTTGTTGAAATAAATCACTATGAAGTGTTAAGAAGTCTATTTGCAGAACTTTTTAGCGGAAATTCAGCGTATAAAGAGTGAAGGAGACTTAGAAAGTGCAAAAGAACTGGTAGAGAAATATGCTGTAAAAAGTAGACCTTGAACTTCATAAAGAGGTACTTCAACGTTATGAAAAACTAAATTTAGCACCTTACAAAGGGTTTGTTAATCCTCACTTAATACCAGTGTATGACGTAAACGGAGCAATAACAGATATAAAAGTAGATTATTCGGAAACATACACAACAAATGTTGCGTTATTCTGAACAATATTCAACACTATGAAAGAAGAAATAAACGATAAAATAAAGTCGATAAAACAGTCATTTAGACTATTTATGGACGGAGCAGTAGCTAAATCGATGAGAGATAAAGGCTTACAATATCATCTTAATTGGGGAATTCCTACCACAAGATTAAAAGAGATGGCAATGCCTTATGGTAAAGATTACAACTTAGCTGTTGCTCTATGGAAAAGAGAATATACGAGAGTGTAAGATTTTAGCAACGCTAATTATGCCACCTAAAGAAATGCCTATTGAATTAGTGGAATTATGGATGGAAGAAACACCATCGCAAGAATTAGCCGAAATAGCTGCATTTAATTTATACCAATACTTGTCGTTTGCGCCTTTTATTAGCTTATCGTTGGATAGCATCGAGCAACGAAAATCGAGCAAATATGTGGTTATCAGTTGCTTGCTCGATTATTTATGAAAGGACAAGAGCCTAATGAACGAGGAGTAAACGAATTTCTTGACCAAGCTTGTACAGCCTTACAGAGTAGTAATTCAGGCTTACAACGCGCAGTATATAATTGTATAATAAGATTTAGTAACTTAAGTGATGAATATAAAAAGATTTCAGAACAAGCACTAAAATCTTTTAGACTTACAACTTTAATTTTTACTAAGAATAGAGAGAAATATCAATAAATTATCGTATTTTTTTGTCGGGTATTAAACTCTTATAGACAAACTCTAATGAGAGAATAAATAGAAAACTAAAAATGAACACAGCAAAAAGTAGACGTTCTATTGGGTTTACAATGGGGCGATGAGGGGTAAAGGAAAGGTTGTAGACGTTCTTACCCCACAGTATGATGTAATTGCACGTTTTCAAGGAGGGCCTAATGCAGGACACACACTTGAGTTTGAAGGAGAAAAATATGTACTTCGTAGTATCCCTTCGGGTATCTTTCAAGGCGGTAAAACAAACATAATAGGTAATGGTGTAGTGTTAGCACCAGACTTGTTTATGCAAGAAGCAAAGGATTTAGAGAAGAGTGGACACGACTTAAAGAAATGTTTACATATCTCTAAAAAGCTCATTTAATTATGCCTACTCATCGTTTAATTGATGCTGCACAGCAAGTTCTAATAAAGGTAAGAATAAAGTTGGAACAACAGGAAAAGGTATTGGCCCAACTTATACCGATAAGATTAGTAGAACAGGTTTACGTGTTGGAGATATTTTTAGATAATTTTAAAGAGAAATATGAAGTCGCATAAAAGCTGCTCATCTCGAAATACTTAAAGCATTAAATTATTCTGATTTTGACCTCACAGAAACAGAGAAGGTTTTGGTTAGAAGGTATAGAATATATGAAAACCTTCCAACTGGTGGACAGTGAACATGAGGTTAATAATTTCTTAAAAAGCAGGTAAAAGCATTCTATGCGAAGGAGCTCAAGGCACAATGTTAGACGTAGATTTTGGCTCATATCCTTTGTTACTTCTTCTAACACCATTTGTCTTGGTGCTTGTTCAGGCTTAGGTATCGGTCCAAAATAAAGTTGAGATGTTTTCGGAATAATGAAAAGCATATTGTACACGAGTAGGTGCAGGTCCCTTCCCTACCGAACTTTTTGATGAAGATGGTAAAAAGATTAGAGACTTAGGACACGAATATGGAGCTGTTACAGGTCGTGAACGTCGTTGCGGTTGGATAGACCTTGTAGCATTAAAATATGCTATCATGATAAAATGGAGTTACTAAACTTATCATGATGAAAAAGTGATGTTTTGGACACCTTTTTCAACCATTAAAGCGTGTGTAGCTTATAATGTAAATGGGAAAGAAACAACTGAATTACCTTATTCATTAGAGAATAACGTTACACCTATTTATAAAGAGATTCAAGGTTGGCAAACAGATTTAACAAAATGCACAAAAGAAGAAGAATTCACCACAAGCATTTAAAGATTATATAAACTTCCTTGAAAAAGAATTAGAAACACCAATTGTAATTCTATCTGTAGGTCCTGACAGAGCGCAAACAATTGTTAGAAAATAAGAATTATAATGGCAAATAAAACCAAGTATCCCTAAAGGAACTCGTGATTTCTCACCTATTGAAAATGGGAAAGAGAAACTACATTTTTAATACTATAAAGAAAGTGTATTCATTGTATGGATTTCAACAAATAGAAACTCCTGCAATGGAAAAACCTTTCAACACTTATGGGCAAGTATGGAGATGAGGGTGATAAACTTCTTTTCAAAGTGCTTAACTCAGGAGATTATCTAAAAAGTATCAGATAGCGAACTTTTAGAGCGTCAAACATTAAAATTAGCATCGTCGTTATGTGAAAAGGGACTTAGATATGATTTGACTGTTCCCTTTGCTCGCTATGTTGTTATGCACAGAGAAGAGCTTCAAAATGCCTTTTTAAACGCTATCAAATTCAACCTGTTTGGCGAGCAGATAGACCCTCAAAAAGGGCGTTATAGAGTTTTATCAATGTGATGCAGATATTGTGGGTTCTGATTCTCTAATGAATGAAGTGGAACTTATTCAAATAATGGATACTGTTTTTACTAATTTTGGTATCAGAGTACAAATAAAACTCAACAATAGAAAAATCTTAACAGGTATTGCCGAAATCATTGGAGAAGAGAAAAAGATAATAGATATCACAGTTGCGATTGATAAATTAGATAAAATTGGACTTGAAAAATGTTAATCAAGAACTTCGCAATAGTGGCATAAGTGATGATGCGATAGAAAAACTTCAACCTATAATTTCTTTTGAAAGGAACAAATGAAGAGAAACTTTCTGTGTTGAAATATGTATTATCTGACTCTGAAATAGGATTAAAAGGAATAGAAGAACTTTCATATCTTCTAAATAAACTTAAAGGAGTTGAAACGCGAAATGAAATAGAATTAGACTTAACTCTTGCACGAGGACTAAAACTATTACACAGGTGCAATCTTTGAAGTAAAAGCATTAGACGTGTCAATAGGAAGCATTACAGGAGGTGGTCGCTATGATAATCTCACTGGTATCTTTGGTATGCCTGGTATAAGTGGTGTAGGTATAAGCCTCGGAGCTGATAGAATATATGATGTTTTTGAATGCACTTAACTTATATCCCAAAAGAAGATTTAGAAGGAACACAAGTCTTATTTACCAATTTTGGTGATAAAGAAGCAGAATATTGCTTATCTATTGCAAATACATTACGCAAAAGTGGTATTAGAACAGAACTGTTTCCAGACTCTACAAAGATGAAAAACAAATGGCTTATGCTAACGCTAAAAACATTCCTTTTGTAGTAATTGCAGGTGAAACAGAGATGATTGAAGAGAAAGTAACACTTAAAAATATGGCAACAAGTGAGCAACTGCTTCTAACTAAAGCTGAATTACATTCTCTTTTAACATCTCAATTATAAATAAAAAGCGTTGTTTAATATCGCTTTTATTAAAGATAAAATTCTAAAGTAAAAGGCATTTAATAAATAAAGATTTCTTTGTTAAGTCTATTTTATTAAATGTCTTTTTCAACTATTCATACAATTCCATTCTTTCATGGAATAAATTTCTATACATTATCTATAATGAGAAAAACTCTTTATATCTTTGTTTTTAGTTTATCTCTGATAGCTTGTCAAGATAAGTTATTAGAGAATCCACAAGTAAATATCCCAACTACGGATAATTCACAAGTAAATCTTGAGAATAATATTTTTAATATTAAGCTAACAAAAAAACATTCTACAAGATATTGACAATACAAAGAATGAATTAACGATTCCAACAGGCAGTTCAGAATTAGATTCATATTTAAAGTCAATTAACGTAAATAAAATAGTTAGAATATTTCCTTATGCAGGCAAACACGAAAGCTTTTCTCATGTGACAAAAAGGTTTGAATAAATGGTATGCTATCATTGTAGATGAGAATAAAAAGCAAATAACAAGAGCTTTAAATGCAAGCACCAATACCAATGTCATTGAGTATATAGAGTTATGCCATTGCCAAAATTAGACAATTACCATGTATAACACAAATAAAGACTCGTGTTATACAAGACGCGCCTTTTAATGACCCTCAATGGTCTCTCACAATGGGATTTACATAATACAGGGAATATAGGAAACTATATAAAATAACAAAGGCGAACAAATTATCAGTTCTGTAAAAAGGGGTGTGATATAAATATTGTTCCTGCGTGGAAAGTTACACAAGGAACACCTATCGTAGTTGTTGCTAGTTGTCGATGGAGGTATTGATACTAATCATGAAGATTTAAAAAGAAAGTCTATGGGTTAATGAAGGGAAATATCTAACAATGGAATAGATGATGATAATAATGGGTATATTGATGATGTAAATGGATATAACTTTGTCGATAATACTGGAGAAATTATTCCTCAAGACCATGGAACACACGTTGCTGGTACAATTGGAGCAAGAAATAATAATGGTAAAGGTATTTGTGGTATCGCAGGAGGTAATGGACAAGCAAACTCAGGAATAAGACTTATGAGTTGTCGGATATTTAAACCGAATCCAAACTATAATCCTAAAGACCCTAAATCTCGTCAGACATTAGGGTGCAAAAGATTATATGTCAATTGCGGCTGCTATCATATATGGAGCAGATAATGGAGCTGTATTAGTCAAAACTCATGGGGATTTGATGAAAATATAAGTGAGCCACAAGTTATCCATGAAGCAATAGACTACTTTATTGAGCATGCAGGAAGTAAAGCAAATGCACCTATGAAAGGAGGAGTTGTATTTTTTGCTGCTGGAAATGAAGATACTTCGTCCTTATCTTATCCTGCTGCTAATACAAAATGTTATTGCTGTATCTTCTCATACACCTAATTTTAAAGCTGCATGGTATACAAATTATGGTTCATGGGTTGATATTTGTGCGCCAGGAGGAAGTCAACCTTTAAAAGAATTGTATCCTTTAGAGCATTTTTCTCCTACATCTGAAATTTTAAGTACACTCCCCATTGAAAACGGAAAGTCACAATACGGATATTTACAAGGGACTTCAATGGCATGTCCACATATATCTGGTATTGCCGCTTTAGTTGTTTCTAAGTTTGGAGGTGAAGACTTGACAAATGAGAGATTAAAAAGAATGATATTAAGTGGTGTTAAACCCATAGATATAAATAGATTTAATGCCGACAAATATACAGATAATTTGGGTAGTGGAATAGCTGATGCCATGTTAACATTACAACCTTTAAAATGAAAATACGAATCCATCTATTCCTCGTTTTGTATCTGAAGAAACAGATTCAAGCTTATACTTCAATCAAAAATAGGATTAACAAGTTCTCCCGTAACGAAAGGTTCTTTATTTCAATACATTCTTTATTATTCTAAAACTCTTATAACAACTGATAATTATAAAAATGCTAATGTCCAGGCATTAACTATTCCAGCTAATTATATAACAAAAGAAGAACCTCTCATAAGAGTTCTCAAAAATCTCTCACTAAATACATCTTATTATTTCGCTGTAAAGACAATAGCTCGAAATGGAAAAGAGTCTAATCTTGTTATACATAATGGTTCAATACAAACAAAAATATAATGAAGCTCCCAAAAATTGAGGCAAATATAGATTTATCAACACCTATTGTTATGGCAGGAAATGATGTAAAAGAAGTTATTTTCACATTATCTGATAAGGAAAATCAGAAGTTAACAATAGACCCACTTAAACTATATTATGTTGAAAACAAAGGAAAAAGAAAAATAAGGTTATCCTTACCTTATATGGAAATAGAATTCCTTTTAGGAGAGCATGAAATAAAATTTGTTGTAAAAGATGAAATAGGTGCAAGTAGCATCGCTAAAATAAAAATCAACAAGGTGGCAGACAAAGCTCCTCAATTAAGAAATAATTACACAACAATTTATGTTGCTAAGAATGAAGAAAAAGTATTTAATTTAACCAATTTAGTAGAGGATGAGTCTCCTGAAAAATTAGATTTCACCCTACTTTCTACTCAAAACAGCAATATTAAATCAATCTTAAAAGACAAGAAACTTATTCTCAATGGAGAACAGTTAGGAGAATCTTCATTAAAAATCAAAGTAACAGACATTCATAAAACAAACAAATATCATAACTATTCGTATTCATATTTTCTTAATAAAAGGAATTTATAGCCTCTTTCCTACCCTTGCAGACAATTTTGTATATATAAAATTAGGTAATACTATCGCAGAGTTCTTTTTCAACAGAGATAAGAGACCTTTGCAGGGAAAAATTAGTACAGAAAGAAGTATATAATACAAATAATATAGACCCTGTAACAAGAGTCATATCTATAAATACCAAGAAATACCTTTCTGGGCAATATCAACTTACTCTTTTTAATCATAATAACCACTATACAGAATATTTTTATTAAAAAGATAAAAACATGAAAATATCTCATCATATTAGTCATAACACTTGCAATAAATATACTCTAACATATGGGGACAAAAATAGTCCCCATGCCAGTACTTGAAAATCCTACGTCATCAAGTGTATTAAGTTTAGGAAATACACAAAGTTCTTTATCTTCAGACATATCACTTTATAGCAATTCTACTTCATTCCTTAAAGGTAGTAGGAATCTCATCTGTGAGTTACGAACTTGGTATTGCTGCTACTGAAAAGCAAAAATCAATCCTTTTCATACAACGTCTATAGGATTTAAAGATGCAAGAAATGCTTTTTGGATAGGATTTAATTATCAAGATTTAGGTAAAATAAGAACTTTTTGTAGATGAAAAATATGCAAGAAATAAAGCATTCATCTATCAAATTAGACGGATTAAGATTAGATTTAAAATATGCTCATTTGTTTTCTGATAAATGGATAGGTCATATTCATACAACCTATGCTATCCAAAAAGATTTCTCTACACAAAAATCATGGTCTATGCAGTTAGGATTACAATATCAAGATAGTCTACATATATTATCAAAAGATATTGCATACTCTGTTTATACATTAGCAAATAATATAGGAAGATTTACCGCTTATCGTAAAACAGAAGCATTAAGTCCCTACACTTTCCTTAGGAACAACAGCCACATTCCCAACTTTTACACGTCAATATCTGTCTATTGTTGTGCAAGGAAATTATTTATCTTCTTTTAGAACTTCACCTTCTACGATTTCATTTGGCGGTGGACTTCAATATAACATCCATAATAAATACAAATTAAATTTAGGAGGGTATAGGAAGAAGGATATGAATATATAACAGGTGGAGCAAGTTTTACTTATTCAAATTTAATCTTTTGTAGCCAGTTCAAAAATTCCATTACAAATAAATCTCAAGAATTTTTTTATAGTTTAGGTATTAAATATAGTTTTTAGAATAACAAATAAATCTGAGAACGATAAAACTTCATTCTCAGATTTATTTATTTTAAAAAGAATAATAGATGAGAGATAATCAAATTATCTATATTCTCTTTTTCCAAAGATAGTAGAACCTATTCTTATCATATTAGCTCCATTCTCTATAGCTAATAAATAATCATCACTCATTCCCCAACTTTTTGTGTAAAGTAAGATACATCTTGAAAATACAAATCCTTACATTTATCAAATAACTGTGATAACGATTGAAATTCTTGGGCTATTTGTGTATCGTCATTAACAAAACTTGCCATACCCATTAAACTACATATTCTGACGTATTTCAAGTTTTTCCACTCTTCATTTGCAAGAAAAGAAAGACATTCCTCAGGTGAAAACCCATATTTAGTTTCTTCTTTTTGCAACATGAATTTCAAGTAAAACATTGATAATACGTCCATGTTTTTCGGCTTGTTTATTAATTTCTTCTAGTAAACGGAAGTTTATCTACCGATTCTATCATTGAAATATAAGGTGCAATATATTTCACCTTATTTCGTTGTAAATGCCCTATAAAATGCCATTTTTATATCCTTTTGGTAAACTTTTGAACCTTCTGTCTTAGCTCTTGTTCTACGCTTTCGCCAAAGCATCTTTTGTCCCATTTTTATAAGCAATTTCTATATATTCTATCGGTCTAAACTTACTTATAGCTACTAATTGCACTGTAGACTGGTATTGTTTTTAATACCTTTTTAAGTTTGTCTCTACATCTACAACTTCCATCTCTTCATATTTGTTATTCGTATTCTGGGTTTATCTTCCACTTCAGCTTTAGAGTTTAACGCATGCTCATATACATCCATGATTTTTGTTTCTATCACACTAACTAATGTGTAATCACTGGCTGTTTTACTCATCACTTCAGTTACATTCTTAACAGCTCCTTGCACACTGCCTGCTTGCACTAAAAAACATCACTGTAGCAACTTTCTCTTTTCTGTTTTTCATCTAAAAATAATAAACTGTAGCTTTGCTTTGTACCATTTATCATCTACCTCTGCTTCACTAAAAATGTATCTCTCCATAAGTAGCAGGTCTAATATCAGTTATTTTGAATTCACCTCTTATATAAAGACTCATTTCTTTTGTAATCGCAGCTTCTGCTTCTGTAAAGCTTAGTGCCTCAACAACATATTGCTCTGTTACAAACTTTTTGCATACCATTCCTCAAGTTCTTTTTCATAACGAACTTTGGTTTCAAACCACGATGCTGTTTTTTTGTTTTCATATTTCTATTATTTCAATAATATAATTATAATGTTCTTTAAAAGGATAGCAAAAAGTACTCATTAAATTTTTATATTACCAACATCAAAAAGCCTTGGAAAAGCGTATTTTTTAGCCTTATTAAATAAAAAGTCTCAAATTGTAAGTTTGCAGTATATGAAACTAAGTGTTATTATTCCTATTTACAACATTACTAAGACACATTAAAACGATGTATAAACAGCGTTTTAGCTCAATCGTTATCTCTTTACGAGATAATTTTAGTGAATGACGAGTTCTACTGATTGTTCACAAGAAATTTGCGAACAATACAAACAAAGCCTATCCATCTAAAAATAAGAATACTAACACAAAAAGAATAAAGGACTTAGTGAAGAAGAAATGCAGGAATAGAGATTGCAAAAGGAAAAATATATAACTTTTGTCGATTCTGATGATTATCTCTCTCCTACTATCTATAAAGATACATTATTTTTTAGAATCTCATTCTGAAATAGACTTTATTGAATATAGTTATATCCAAGTGAATGAGCGAAAAAGATATAAGGAAACATTTTATTTTATCTGATAATATATATAATGACAAAGCTACTTATTGGCTTAAGGAGCAATCGTATAAACATGCTTATGCATGGAATAAAAATATAAAAAGCAGTTCTATTTAAAAGATAATTTGTATCCTGCTGGAAGAAAATTTGAAGACATTTGGATGATGAATAGTCTACTTTCAAATGCTTCCTCTCATAGCCACTACCTCTAAAGGTTTTTATTTTTTTATACCTCTAACCCTCAAGGAATAACAGCAACAGCAGACGGTTATGCTTTTACAAGATCTTTTACAAGGACACTTATTGCATATTCATTCTTATTGTGATTCACAATATTATAAACACTTATTAAATATACAATTAGATGTTAGTGAACAATTAAAAACTCCTCCTCAATTACCCATTAAACATTATTGGAGCAGTATCAAACTATTCTTATTAAACATTTTAGGTTTTAATTCTTTATGCAAAAATAAATACATGGATACGCAAAATACATCGCAAAAACCATTAGTAAGTTTCATCCTTACCTATTATAACCTTCCTATTTCTTACCTCAAAGAGTGTTTAAACAGTTTATTATTACTATCATTACACCCCAACGACAGAGAAATAATTTTTGATAGATGACGGAAGTAACATCTCTCCTATAACTGAATTAGAAGAATATAAGAGTGAAATTATCTATATCCGACAACGAAATAAAGGACTAAGTGAGGCACGTAATACTGGAATACGTATTGCAACAGGCAAATATATTCAGTTTATTGATGCAGACGACTACCTTATTCCTGCTGTATATGAGCACTGTTTAGATATTGCACGATACTACAATCCAGATGTTGTATTGTTTAAAGACACAAACAATAAAGCTGAAATTCTTAATACAGATATTATAGGACCTATGTCTGAGCCGAATATATGCTAAAAAATAATCTTCATGCAGCAGCTTGTCATTACATTTTTAATAAGAATCTACTCATTGATTTAGGCTTTACTCCAGGATTATTAAATGAAGATGAAGAGTTTACTCCTCGCCTATTCTTACGTGCCGACCGCTTATTTGTAACCAATGCGCATGCTTATTATTACCGAATGCGTCGAGACTCTTTATCACATAATCCTAATAAGGAACATCGACTTAATAAGCTAAAAGATTTAGAACGCATTTTAATTAAGTTGCAAAAAGACTCCTTTACATTACCTAAGATGGAGCGGAAAGCTCTCGAACGACGCATAGCACAACTAACAATGGACTTTCTTTATAACACCATTAAATACACCCATAGTCCTAAGAGATTATCAGAAACCATTGAACGACTAATGCGTCAATCTTTATATCCGCTTCCTTTCTAAAAAAATACACGCTTAAATATCATTTATTTAGAAAAGCTATTCAATCAAAAGTGGGTAGATTATTGCTTTTCATGATAATCAAATAACAAATGAAAATATTATTATTAGGAGAATATAGCAATGTACATGCCACTCTTGCAAAAGGGTTAAGAGTCATAGGGCACCATGTCTTAGTGGTGTCTAATGGTGATTATTGGAAAAATTATCCTCGTGATATTGATGTATCGCGATGTTATAATAAGTTCGGAGGGTTACTTCTTCTCATTAAGATATATACTTTTATTGCCTAAACTAAAAGATTTTGATGTAGTACAACTTATCAATCCATTGTTTTTTTGAACTAAAACCTGAACGCATTTTTTTCCTATTTATCGCTATCTCAGAAAGCACAATAAAGTGGTTATAATGGGCGCAATGGGCATGGATAGTTATTGGATAAAAAGCATGTAGGGAGAAGATACATTTACGTTATAGCGATTTTAATTTAGGAAATAAACTACGTAACGACGAATGTGCCATTCGTGAATATAGAGACTGGATTGAAACAACAAAAGAACAACTAAATAGCTATATAGCCCATGATTGCGATAAGATTGTAGCTGTTTTATATGAGTATTACACTTCGTATATGTTTTACTTTCCTCAAAAACAACTTTCATTCCTGTTCCAATACAAGTGGAAGAAGCAAAAATAGAGGATACAAAGCCACAAAAAAATAAATATATTTATAGGAATAAATAAAACACGGAAGCTGTTTATAAAAGGAACAGATATAATGCTAAAAAGCAGCATTAGCCATTAAAAACGACTATCCTTCTCGAGTTAATTTATTACAAGTAGAGAATGTTCCCTTTGAACAATACCAACAAATGATGAATAATTGTCATATAATTCTTGACCAAATTTATAGCTACACTCCTGCGATGAATGCATTAGCAGCTATGAATAAGGGCATTATATGTGTGGGTGGTGGCGAAGAAGAACACTATGTTTTGCTAAAAGAAGATACACTTCGCCCCATTATCAATGTCGTTCCAAATGAAAAAAAGTGTATGAGAGCGATTAAAAAGAATTAGTTCTTCACCCTGAAAAAAATTGTTCGTTTGCAAAAGGAAAGCGCACATTATGTCGCAAAACATCACGATTATATCAAGATAGCAAAAAGCCTACAGAAGACTTTTATATCTCTACTATTGAAGAGAAAAAATAAGAGAGAATAAGTTGCAAAACCTCAATATCCTATAACATAACTAATAGAGCTTATAAGCTCCATGACTGTACAATATAGAATAAGGTATGGTGAAATAGCTGTAATACCTTTTGTCATAGCGTGAAACACATGGCTAACACGCTTAAAAGCACCCGTTATAAATCCGTAAGAGCTTAGTGATAAAACACCTATAATAGATGCTATGGGTATTACACCACTTGTAAAGCTACTGGGAAAAAGGTGTCCTGTAACGCTTAATAAGATGGCATTAGGAGCTAAAATGAGCCATAATACAAACGATAAAAATAAGTATAATTTCAGAGAAAAACACCTTTAATCCCAAACGTTCTCTATACGATATATCACCTTTTTTGAAGGATAAAAGAGCAAATCTACTCTCTTTCAATACTCCCCATAGCACTCCAATAAATAACATCCACACTAAAATACGATTATTTATGTTATCAGAAAAGTGCCCCCAAAACCATCTTATACCATCTCTACCTAATAAAGAACGAATAGAAGAGTCTGGGTTTATGGCTTTTAACACCCATGAAAGAAGAATAACAGACAGTTGAATACATAATAATCCTGTAAAAGAAATATGTATTAAAGCTATCTTTTTATGAATTGAATAAGCTTTTATTCTTCATCTGCACGAAGATTATTGATATCTATAATACGCAATTCTAAAGCTCTAACAACAAGTCTTGTTGCATTTATACCTATCCCGTCATTACCATTTGGAAATAGTTTTTGCACCAATTCATTTTGTCTTTTCTCTAAACTCTTAACCCCAAAGGGCATACCTCTTAAGTTTGTTATTTGTTCTTTTGTGTATCCTAAGGCAAGATGACGCAAGAAACGTTCATCATAATCGTCTATTTCATAAGTTATTAACGATTCCTGATGTTGTATTTGATGAGTTATCACCTCCTTAAAACGTTTCACTATTTTGTCTAATATGGGTTGGTTAAACACCCATTTCTTACCACTTATAACACTTGTAACATCATGATGCGTTAATAGTTCACCTGTTTTCAAGATAATTCCATCGCAACCTGCATCTAAAAACATCTACCCATAATTTCTCATTAAGTATCTCTCCTGTAAATATAAGAACCTTAACATTGGGATAAGTGTGTTTGGTTTGTCTACAAATATCTACTCCAACCATGGTTGAACCACCTAATCCTAAATCTAACAAAAACAAGGTCGGGCACTTCTGTTTTCATCAGTTTCCAATACGACTGTTCGTCGCCCTGCCGTTCCAATAACAACCGCTCTGGGTATATCACTTTTTAATATCCCTTCTGTTCCTTTCAGTTCTAATGCTATATCTTCTACTATGACAACTTTAAACTTTTCCATATATGTTTTGTTAATGTAATTAGTATCTCTATTTCTTCTGTATTTAGTCTGCTTGCTTGTATTCCTACTCTACGCGCTTGTTGTTCTTCTCCTAATTCACGCATAATCTGTCTGCATATAAAGTAGCGAACATCATGAGTCGATATACTAAACATATCTTTTTAATTGTTCCATTGTTAAATCTTTTATTAGGTATCTTTATGTGTACCATTACATATTGTTGTTCTGCTATCACATGATAATTTAAAGTGGAGAGGTTATTTATATCAAAGAGAACAAATAATCCATCATTTCTGCATTTATCTCTATGCGATGTTCTAACTGACGCATTGTTTGTAATAAGAAAATATGATATAAGTCCTTATAATATAAGGTTAATTCTCTTATCACTTGTATGTCAATGTTTGTGTCTTCCATCATTTGCTTTTATTTTTAGATGGATAATACATTGTTTCGTGTTTGAAAGTAGATAAACAGTTATCTAAAATGTTATTAGATATATAAAACAAATCAGCCTCATATCTTTTTTTCTGTTTATTTCATCGGTAAGCGACTGATTTTTGCCATTTGTTTTGTTGTTTCTTGTTCTTCGTAAACTAAAAGATTGCCTTATTTTTACAAAACCACATCGCTCAAATTTTTTTCAAGCGTTCTTCTTTTTGTTCTTCTATTATTTTATTGTTCCATAAACTATCTATCACCCTTATTTTCTCTTTCACAGATATATCTTTTTAATAACACTTTGTTTATTTGATTGATTTTTATCTACACAGAAAGCATAGTAAACTTGGTGTCGATAATACAAAAAAATAATAAGCAGGAAAAACATAAAAATAAATAGCAATATAAGAATAAAGATGGCTATATTTTTTTGTTGGTTTCAGAGGCTTGCATTAGTTTTACATAGTTTCCTAAACCCATATCGGCACTCTTTGCTCTAAAAAGAGATGTAAACATGATTATTATAGGTGTATAAAATCCCATTGATGAAGTGCTAACGATGCTACTGCCAACTCGTTTCTTATATCTAAAAATAACATTATAATTGGTTTTAATACCTTTTTCATACCAATGCAATTCAGAAGATTTTGCTGATTATCTATAAGTTTTAGAACCTGCTTACTTGTGGGATAAAGTTTTTATAGTATAAATTTAAACAATATAAAACAACTATCTCCAAAACAATATGGTTCAGTCGTAAGTGGCATTTACATTGCTATAATAAGCACTATCTGCATACATTTCTGCCTTTTTTAAGATGTTTTGTAATTGAACGGACTTATCATGAGCAGAAGAATATACATATAGTTGATTTACAAAGAATAAGAACAATAAGATAAAGGCTTTTTTAATTCCCTTTGGGAGCTTAAAATAAAAACCTACTTCCTTTACCCTCTTCACTCGAAACCCCTATATTGCACACTTTAAAAATGCTACTTATTTTCTTATATTTCTCAATAATCCTTTACAATTCATTAGTCCGAGCTCATGTCCCTTACCATTTTCAGGGATAACCCCACATTATTTAATGTTTTATGGTTAAAGATATAAGGCAAATAGGGCCTCTTTTTATGCCCCTTCCAGTGTCTTCTATAACTATTTCAATACAATCATCTTGTTCAATAGCCTTTATCCATACATTTTCCTTTTGTGGTGTAAACTTTTTTGCATTATCAGCTATTGTGTTTATCATGAATAGCGTTAGCACTTTATCGGCTTTCACTACACAATTAGTATCTTCTACATAAAGATTTATTTGCTTTAAGTTAAACGACATCACATTACGTTTAACAATATCAAAAGATTTCTTTGTAACGAGAAACTTTCTATCTTTAAACTTATTTCTCCTTGATATATTTTTAATCCATTGAGTGTTGTTTCGTTTGTTTCCGACAATTTTTCAGCCAATTCTTTTAATGTAAAAATATCGTTCTTGGATTTGTTCTTCTGTTGTTACCTCTTTTTCTTTTAGCCTATTTAGCCTCGTTTATCATTCTATCAATAAGTGGAGATACATTTTTGCAATAAGGCTATTTTTGGCTCTTTTTGTTCTATATTTTTCTTTTTACAAATAAACAAATTATTCTTAGCAACCTCATAGTTTTTCTTCCAACTCTTCGTAAGCTTCTGCTATTATTTCTTGCTTTTCTTTATTGGTTTCTTCCCATCTTTTTAAAAGGATTTAATAAGGTTTCTAACGAAAAGTTTTTATCTTTTCTATGACGCATTCGGTCGAAAATAAACAATAAAAACAACAGTTATACCAATCATTAAAAAGCACCAAAACAACCATGGCATTAAGTTCTTTTTGAACTTTTTATTAAGTTGCTCTGCACGTGCTCCCAATTGTCGGTCTTGTCGTTCTCTCTTGAATATCGAGATAAATATTGCGATTATAATCGCTCATAGGGCTTGTTATTGATTGCCGAATAGGTAATAGACAAAGCTCTTCTAATAGATGCTACAAGGTCGGGAGCAAGCATTATCTTATTATTATCTACCAAAGAATGGTCTAAACATTCGAGTGCTTTTCTATAATCATTTATCCCCAATAACAATAAGCTAAAGTTCTGTAAGCACCAGCTGTTTGATACACGTCTCCATAACTTTGGAAGATAGCCACAGAACGTTTAGCAAGAGCTACCGATAGAGGGGTTGTTGCACTTGTATCTACAAGTGAATGTAAAAAGAAGCGATTTTTGTTTTTACTAATTTAGGTGCATAAGTAGAAGATAAGAGATGCTCACTAATACCTTGAAGAGCATTGGCTTGCCAATAAGTATAACCAAATTTTCGAGCTAATAAATAGCACTTTTCTAAGTTTTCAAACTCTTCTTGTTTTATATATTCTTGTGTTCCCTCTCTCAATATACCGCCTGAGCCAATGGTATATTGGTAGTTTAGCCATTAGTGCAGTGTCTTTTTGAATATCTCCAAAAGGGTCTATTTGTCCCAATGTCTCAAACGATTCTTTGTCTAAACCAATATAATAAAAATAAGTAGATAAAACGATGTAATACTCACTTTCAGCAAATATAGCTCGTTTTCTTTGATGTTCGTTTAACAAACTTAGTTCATCTCTTATTCTTCCTAATATATTACTGGCTTGTTGTTTATAATAATAGAACTCTTTATTTTTGGATTGACGCTGACAAAGACGCATCATCATTACGTAAGACACACATTGCTCTATCTGATTATCGGTGCCATTTAAGGCTTCTGCAATTGTTTTTTTCTGCCATTTCGTAGTTCATCTTGGCAGTATTCACAAACGCTAAATGGTTTAATGCTTCTGCTTTTACCATCGCTATAATATTTTGCTTGCTCTATAGCTTTATACGCATAGTGCGAAATGCTATCTAAATTGCGATAATGAAAATAGTATGCGCGTTCGTTCAACACATCTACTTGTTTCTTTTTGTTGCGAAGAAGTACATGCCGACAAATAAACTAATAAAAAGAAGAACTACATATTTATACATGCAAAAATGTATGACTTATTTTTATAATAAAAATAATGCTACGGTTAAAAAAAGCTATACAAAGATACAATTTTATTGTGTTAGTTAACTTATAATACTCTTAATTTTTGAAAGAATGATTACATTTTTCTCTTATTTTTTTACTCCTTTTCTCAATCAAAACAATAATGATTCGTTATCTCGTAATTATGAGATAAGAAAACAAGGAAAATGCCTTTAATAATATGTTTTTATGAAAAATGATGCAATAGCTTGTGTTTTACAGTGCAATAGATAAGCTTTTTACACCCTAATACATAAGCTATTAGCCTTTAATACCTTATATTTTAAAGCATAAAAGCTATGCTTTTTAGCACACAACAGCTCGTGTTTTTCACTTACATAACAACTCTTTTAGCATGATAAAACATATATCTTTAATAAAAATCAGCTAAAAATGCTGCAAAAACTCACCTGAATACATTGAAATTAAGTGTAAAATCATAGCTTTTTGTGCTAAAAATAAAAAATATAAAATGTAACAAAACGCTCACAAATCATCAAAATGGTCAACACTCAATAATCTGTAGCCATAAGAATAAATAAAAGGTGATATACAGCTACTTAATTTTATTTTAGGTTACAAATTAAACAGAAAAAAATTTTTGTAATTGAACAAATATCTTGTAACTTTGCACAAGTTTTTTTATTTTTTTGTGCAATAACAAATCACGGTGCGTCTTATAAGTGATAAAAAAACAGAATCACATTTTTTTATCATTAACACCAAATGTTTAATGATTGCACATTTTATCTAACAAGAACAAGAAATAAAGAAAAGAATATGGAAATTCCAAGTTTTACCAAACTGATAGAGCAAGCTATTATAGACCATTGGGAACTCGATGCACTAACAGACTTTAAAGGTGCAACTTTTACAATATAGAGATGTTGCTCGTAAAATAGAAAAATTACACATTTTATTCTCAAAAATTCAGGACTTAATAAAGGTGATAAAGTGGCTATTTGTGGACGTAATAGTTCGCATTGGGCAGTAGTCTTTCTTGCTACACTTACTTATGGTGCAGTGGCTGTTCCCATTCTTCATGAGTTTACAAAGGAGCAAGTTCACAACATAGTTAACTCATAGTGAAGTTAAAAGCTTTTTATTTGTAGGTGATGTGGTATCTACAATGATTGAAAGCAGACGAAATGCCTCAATTAGAGGGTATTATTTACACACCTGACTTTTTCATTAATAGTATCTCGCTCTGAAAAACTTTCTTATGCACGCGAAAACTTAAAATGCTATTTTTCGGACAAAAAGTATCCTAAATATTTCCGAAAAGAACATGTAAAATTATCATAAAGAAGAAAGTCCTGAAGAATTATTGCTTATTAACTATACCAGTGGAACCACAGGTTTCTCTAAAGGAGTTATGATTCCTGCTCGTGCTTTATGGAGTAATTTCGACTTTGCAATGGGTGTTTTAGGCGAAAAAGGTGCGCAAAGGAGATAAAATTATTAGTATTTTACCTATGGCACACATGTATGGTATGTCTTTTGAATTTATATTTGAGTTCTTAAGAGGTTGTCATATTTATTTCTTAACTCGCATTCCAAGTCCTGCAATCATAGCACAAGCGTTTGCCGAAATTAAAGCCTACCGTGATTATTGCAGTGCCTTTGGTGATAGAAAAGATTATACGCAAGAATGTATTCCCTAAGATTCAAGGAAACATTATGAAACTTCTACTCACCATGCCTTTTATTAGTAAAAAGATAAATCAAAAGATTTGTGAACAAGTAACGAATGCATTTGGTGGTAATTTTTATGAGATTATTGTGGGTGGTGCAGCCTTTAACAAGGAAATAGAAACATTCTTACATAACATTAACTTCCCTTATACAGTGGGATATGGTACCACTGAGTGCGCTCTATCATTGCATATGCCGACTATCAATCGTTTGTACCCGGTAGTTGTGGTAGACCTGTTGTGCATATGCAGGTTGAAATAGACAGTAATGACCCACAAAATATACCTGGAGAAATTATTGTTAAAGGTTTAAATGTGATGCTCGGATATTACAAAAATCAAGAAGAACCGACCAAGTGATAGATAAAAAAATGGTTGGTATCACACTGGAGACCTTGGAACAATAGATAAAGATGGAAACATTTTCATTAAAGGTAGATCTAAAAAATATGCTTCTTGGCTCGAATGGACAAAAACATTTATCCTGAAGAAATAGAAGACAAACTAAAATTCATTAGCTATGGTTAATGAGAGTGTTGTGGTACAAAGAGGTGATAAATTGGTAGCACTTGTATATCCCGACTTAGAGGAAGCTGCAGTCTATGGGTATGAATATGGAAGAAATAAATAAGTTGATGCTACAAAACTTACAAGCTCTAAACAACACACTTCCTAACTATTGCAAGATTTCTACCATAGAAGTGAAAGAAGAAGAGTTTGAAAAACACCTAAAAAGTATAAAAACGCTATCTCTATCAATAAACTTTATTGAGTATAGGTTATTTATTAGGCTTATAAAAACAATGGGGAGAAAAAGAATTATGCTATTCTTTTCTCCCCTATTTATTTGCTATAAAGCACTGATATTTAAAAATGTTATACGTTTTTTATAGCTCACTCCTTTTTAAACGTAAACTATTAAGAATTACACTAATGCTCGATAATGCCATTAAGGCACTTGCCCACATGGGTGTTATTTGCCAATGAAACCCTAAGAGCAAAAGGTAATCCCGCAGCAAGAGGTATACAAATAAGATTATACCCAAATGCCCAAAAACAAATTTTGATGAATAATAGAAATTGTTTTCTTAGATAATGTAAGGAGATTTTACTATTTGTTTTAAGTCATTACCTATTAAAGTGGCTTGTGCTATATCCATTGCAATATCTGTTCCACTGCTCATTGCAACACTAACATCTGCTCTTGCTAAGGCTTGACTATCATTTATTCCATCACCAACCATAGCAACACAATGTCCTTTTGGCTTGCAATTCTATCACTAAATTCTCTTTATCTTGTGGCAACACCTCGCTTTTATAATTCTTAATTCAACTTTCTTTTGCCCAATATTGAGCGGCTGCTTCTTTATCTCCACTCATTAAATAAATATCAATTCCTCTTTTCTGAAGAGCTTGCATGGCTTCAAAAGCATGGGGCTTAAGGGTTTCTCTTTGCTCAAAAACTTAATTCGTTAGCATTTGTAAAAATCAATATTTTTATTAGGAATGGTAAGTGTACCCGTTTTATCTATAATCATTGCAGTTATTCTTCGTATACTTTTCGAGTGCGGTAGCATCTTTTATTAAGATGTGATGTTTTGCAGCTTTTTCCCATACCAACCATCAATGCAGCGGGGGTAGCCAAGCCCATTGCACACGGACAAGCAATAACTAAAACCGAAACACCTGATAAAAATAGCGTGATATAAATTGCCTATTCCTCCTAAATACAGCCATAAAAAGAAAGGTGAACGCAGACAATAAAAATGATAATAGGCACAAAAAAATAGTGCAATTTTATCGACAACACGTTGCACAGGAGCTTTGGAATTTTTGGGGCTTCTTGTACCATTTTTATAATATGAGAAAAGCATTGTTCGCTCTCCTACTTCTTGTGCCTTAAATATGAACTTACCTTGTTTACATATTGTTCCACACATGACTTTATTGCTAATAGTTTTCTCCGTAGGAATTGGTTCTCCTGTTATCATGCTTTTCATCTATAAATACTTTATCTGTTAAACTCTTCACAATAACTCCATCTACAGGTACTCTTCGCCCTGCTTCTACCTCTATTAAATCGCCTTTTACCAGCGTTGTAATTGGAACTTCGGAAAGATTGTCGTCATATAGAACCCATGCTGTCTTAGGAGTCATCTCTATTAAACCTCTAATGGCTGATGAAGCACTATTCTTTTGCACGTTCTTCAAGAACTCGTCCTACAAGAGAAAAAGAAAGAATCATTACTGGAAGCATCGTAAAAGGTGTGTGTATGAGGAAAAGAATCGTTAACCCATACTGTATTAAATAAGGTGATAACGGCACTAAATGAAAAAAAGCAATAAAGGTGCTAAGAGCTATAAGAGTGTCCATGTTAGCACTACCATGTTTTAGTTGTTTTTATAGCTCTTACATAATAATCCTTGCCACAATAAACAATAGAAAAATAAAGATATAACAAACAATAAAAACATAAGTTATATCTTTATTAAATATATCTATCCACTTCATTGATAATGCCATGACTATCAAAGAAAAGAAACAAGATACAAAAAGTTTTTATCAAAAGAGAATTATAAACTTGTTTTTCAATATTCTCTACTAATTTTTCGTCTTCTATAACTAAGTCACAACCTATGTTGCTTATTGCTCTTTTTAATTGTAGTAGAGTAACCAATGATTTGTCGAACTGAATTGTTGCACTACGAGAAGGTAGAGAAACAACTGCTGTTAATACACCTTCGATGCTTTGTAGCTTCTTTTTCAACCTGTAAAGCACATGATGAACAAGACATTCCTATAATGGGAATGGTTCGTGTTATATATTGTTCTTTCATAAAAAAATGATTTTTGTATTAAGTTTAAAAATAAAAAAAGAATACAGCAAAAAAATAGAACTTATTTATAAAAATAGAGTTGTAAATGACTTATATAAAGTATTCTTTTGTAACTTTATGCGCTAAATCAAGATAATAATATATATCGCTGATGAAAAATAATACACAGAAACTATTACTACAAAGTTTGGCTTTTATGTTCTATTGGAGCCTATGGTACAAACTATAAAAAAGCCTAATATTATATATATAATGTGTGATGATATGGGCTATGGGGATATTGGTTGCTATGGACAACCTTATATTTTAACGCCCAATATTGATAAAATAGCCAACGAGGGCATGCGTTTTACACAAGCATATGCTGGTAGTCCTGTTAGTGCCCCTTCTCGTTCGTCCTTCATGACAGGGCAACATACGGGACATTCGGAAGTAAGAGGCAACAAAGAATATTGGCCAACAGCTCCTAAAGTGCAATATGGGATAAATCAAGAATATGCGGTTGTTGGTCAACATCCTTATGATAAAAAAATCATATTATCTTACCAGAAATAATGAAAGATAATGGATATAATACTGGAATGTTTGGCAAATGGGCAGGTGGTTACGAAGGTTCATGCTCTACTCCTGATAAACGTGGCATTGATGAGTTTTTATGGATTTATTTGTCAATTTCAAGCTCATTTATATTATCCTAACTTCCTTAATCGTTTTTAGTAAAGAGCTAAAAGATACTGCAACCATACGTGTTATAATGGAAGATAATATTAAATACCCTATGTATGGTAATGATTATTTGAAGAGAACCGAATATTCTGCCGATATAATTCATAAAAAGGCTTTGGAATGGCTTGATAAACAAACTTCTAAAACTCCTTTCTTTGGTATTCTCACCTATACTCTACCTCATGCAGAGCTTGTACAACCCAATGATACAATTCTTGATTTCTACAAAAAGATTTACTACTGATAAGGTATGGGCAGGACAAGAAGGTTCTCGATATAATGCAACAACACATACTCATGCACAGTTTGCCGCTATGATTACGCGTTTGGATACTTATGTAGGAGATATTTTAAACAAACTAAAAGAAAAGAATTTAGACGAAAATACACTCGTTATTTTTACAAGTGATAATGGACCGCACGAAGAAGGTGGAGCAGACCCTACTTTTTTTGGTAGAGATGGCAAATTAAGAGGACTAAAAAGACAATGTTACGAAGGTGGTATTAGGATTCCTTTTATAGCCTACTATCCTAATAAGATAAAACCTAAAAGTGAGAGTTCTTTACCTTTTTGCCTTTTATGACCCTCATGCCTACTTTTTGTGAACTTATTGGTTTAAAAAGATTATAAAGAAAAATATAGCAATAAAGAAAAGAAAGATTACTTTGATGGAATTTCTATATTACCTACATTATTAGGCAAAACTCAACACAAAAAGCACAAGTTTTTATACTGGGAATTTGATGAAACTAATCAAATAGCTGTTCGAATGAATGATTGGAAATTAGTTGTAAAAAGCGGAAAACCACATCTTTATGACTTAGCAACTGATATTCATGAAGATAATGATGTAGCCAAAAGAATATCCCAAGCAGGTAAAAAGATGATAAAGATTATCAAGAAAGAGCATATTGATAATCCGTATTTTCCACGTTACACTGCCTGAATAATAAAAAAACCACTTATGCAACTTTTTGCTTTATAAGCAATTGTTACATAAGTGATTTATTTCTTTTACTAAACATGAAGACTATCGGATGTTTAGTCTATTTCTTTTGAGATAGTATTTCTATTTATTTATAGCTTATTTTCCTAAATACTATTACGCAATTTGTAATAGATTCTCCTTTTTGAGCTAGGAATAAGACTTATTCTTTCAAGAAAGAGAAATAAGTTGCTCTTTACCTTTACATCTATTATACTCTATTTGTAAGGTTACATGATTGATACCATATTTATTAAGTAAAAAGAATTTCTACACTTTCATGTAAAGAATAAAGTTCTGATAAATGGTAATCTTGAACCGTATTTAAGTGAGGGCTTTCTAAATGTATTTGTTCATCATCGAGTTGCCAAACATGCAAATGATGAAGATTATCTACTTCGGATAAATCTTCTATATCTTTTTCTTAATTGGTTTACATCAATACTTAAAGGTGTTGTTTGCATTAAAAATATTAACAGCTCCATGAAGAACTCCCCACGTATGATACATGAGATAAAGACTCACTAAAACGGTTATGAGTGGGTCGAGCCACACAAGTTCATATAACCAAATGGCAACTCCACCTGCTATAACAGCCACTGAAGATAAAGTATCTCCCTAAGAGATGAAGATAAGCAGCACGAGTGTTTATGTTATGTTCCTTATCTTTATGTAACATAATAACAGAAAGAAGATTGGCTATTAAGCCAACAATAGCAACAATAAGCATTGTTTTTTTCCTTCTATCACCTCTGGATGTAACCATTTTTTTCGTATGCTTCTTTGAACAAGAAAAAGGCAAATCGATAAAAAGAATGGTTGCATTGATAAACGCAGCTAAAACCTCTGCTCTTTTTATAACCAAATGTGTGACGTAGGTTAGCTTGTTTATTACTTATAAGACGAGCGATATAAGCAAAAACAATGGCTAATGTATCACCCTAAGTTATGTACTGCATCAGATAATAAAAGAAAGACTATTTGAAAAATAATCCTCCTAAAACTTCTACTATTGTAATAAATACATTTAATAATATTACAACAAGCATCTTACTACCTTTTGAAGGTATATGATGATGGTGACAATGAGCATGATTATGACAATGGTCATGGTGTGAATAATGCTCATGAGAATGACAAGTATGATTTGTAGACATCTTATGTTATATAAATTTGAACGAATAAAAATTATTTCACAAATTAAATATTTAGTATCCCATCCACATTTCCGATGCAATGAATAAGATAGAAATACCAATAATAACTATTACAATTATCTATGACAAAAGTTAGTGAAATATTCTATACGAAGATGTTCGTTAAAACTATTTTTATTAAGTTCATAATAAAAAAATATAATACTATCCATTCTCAATAAAGAATAACTTCATTTTATTATCCTATTAATACTATTAAATACGCTAAAAAGTCTCTTTCTACATTATAGTAAAAAGAGACTTTTATATTTTCATTATTCAAATAACTTAACCAAAGTTATCAAACATAATGCTTTCAGGTTCTACACCAATGCTATAAAAGCATATTTTTGCACTGCATTAGACATTGGACCAGGACCACACATATAATATTCTTATATCTTCTGGTGCTCATGATCCTTTTAGATAAGTATCATGCATAACTTGGTGTACAAATCCTGCTGTATAAGGTACTCCAGCTTCGTCTGCTTTAGGGTCTGGACGGTCTAAAGCAAGATGGAAATGGAAATTAGGATACTCTTTTTCAAGAGCATGGAAATCTTCTAAGAAGAATGCTTCGCTTAAAGAACGTGCACCATAAAAAAATAGTGCATCTCTCTATCTCGAGTATGAAGTGTCTTTAACATGTGCATAATTTGTGCTCTAAGAGGTGCCATACCAGCTCCTCCACCTACCCAAATCATCTCTTTTTAGAATCAAATATAGGATGGAAATCACCATAAGGACCGCTCATAATTACTTTATCGCCAGGTTTACGAGAGAAGATATAAGAACTTGCGATACCCGTTGGAACATCTTGGAACCCGACTTCAGGACGTGGCTTGAAAGGAGTTGTGGCAATACGAACTGTTAATGTAATACGATCTCCTTCGGCTGGATAGTTAGCCATTGAATAAGCACGCACTGTTTCCTCTGGGTTTTTTAGCTTTCAATGAGAATATATTGAAATTATCCCATACAGGAGTATATTCTTCACCTATATCACCTTTATCAAAATCTTTATCATAATCAATGCAATCATATGCTGGAATTTTGATTTGGGCATAAGAACCTGGAATAAAGTCCATATGCTCTCCTGGTGGAAGTTCTACAATGAATTCTTTAATAAAAGAACTAACATTCTTATTAGAAATAACTGTACACTCCCATTCTTTTACACCCATCACACTCTCTGGCACCTTTACATCTAAATCACTTTTAACTTTGCATTGACATCCTAAACGCCAATTATCTTTAATCTCTTTACGAGTGAAATGTGAACGTTCTGAGTCTAATATTTCACCACCGCCTTCTGTTACTTGCAACTTGCATTGTCCACAACTTGCTTTTGCCACCACACGCAGACGGAAGAAATATTCCATTCTCGTTTAAAGTGTTCATCACAGAGTTTCCTTGGTCAACGATTAACTCTTTATCTCCATTGATTTTTATCTTTACTTTTCCTCCAGGAGAAAGAAATTTCTTAGCAATTAAAAGCATCACCACCAAAAATAAGATGACAATAAGGAAAATCCCGATGCTTGTGCCCTATAAATACAGAATCTAACATATCTATAATTTATTGTGTCGTTTATTATATTTTTAATTCCACTAAAACACATCATAGCTAATGCCATCAAGCCTACTGTGATAAAGGTGATACCTAATCCCTGTAATGGCTTTGGTACATCACTATATTGCATTTTCTCTCTTATTGCACCCATCGCTGTAATAGCAAGTGTCCAACCTAAGCCACTACCAACCGCATATACAATACTATCTGCTAAACTTTTTTTATAGATTGGGTGTTTGTTGGATCTAAATTGATACGCTGTTGCATAAAAAGAGAGGCTCCCATAATAGCACAGTTTACAGCAATCAATGGTAGAAATATACCTAAAGCAGCATAAAGAGCAGGCGAATATTTTTCAACTGCCATTTCTACCAACTGTACAATACCAGCAATAACAGCAATGAAGAGAATAAAACTAAGGTAACTTAAGTCAATACCTTCCATTAAACAATCGGGACCCAATACCTTTGTTTGCAACAAGTAGTTAATGGGAACTGTAACAAATAATACAAATGTTACAGCAAGCCCTAAACCTAAGGATGTCTTTACATTCTTAGAAACGGCCAAAAAGAACACATTCCCAAGAAGAAAGCAAAAATCATGTTATCTACAAAAAATAGATCTAAAAACAAACTTATTAGATGTTCCATTATGCTTTTCCTCCTTTATCAAAAATAAGAACGATGAACCCAAATAACACATCCTAAAAGAATAAGAGCCATTGAAGGCATTGTCATCATACCATTGTCTAAATATCCCATTTTCATAGAATGCCTTTTGGTAATAGTTTAAAGCCCTAATAAAGAACCTCTACCAAAGAATTCACGTATAATACCTACTATAACTAAGATTAAAGCATATCCTAATCCGTTTCCAATACCATCAAGAAAAACTTGGCCATGGCTTATTCATCATAGCAAAAAGCTCCAAGACGTCCCATCAAAAATACAATTGGTTATAATAAGACCGACATAAACGGATAATTCAACACTTACATCGTAAAACGTATGCCTTAAGTATCTGACTGACAATTGTTACTAAAGCAGCAACAACAACAAGCTGTACAATAATACGAATACGGGTAGGAATTGTGTTACGTATAATAGACACAATAACATTTGAGAAAGCAGTGATGATGGTAACAGCAAGCCCCATAACAATGGCAGGCTTTTAACTGAGATGTTACCGCAAGTGCACTACAAATACCTAACACTTGCACCATTATAGGATTATCAAGGTTAAGTGGTGTAAACAACACTTCTTTGTTTTGTTTTGATAATAAAGCCATGTTTATTTATTTTTTTATCATTAAAAGAATTTAAGATATGCTCCTAAACAAGAATGTAGCATTTCTGTTACACCATTAGATGTAAGAGTTGCTCCTGTAACAGCGTCAACCTGATTATCTTTCAAACTTGGTTCTATCTTCTTTTCAACAGATAAGGCTATTGTATTTCTATTATCTGCAAAGAGTTTCTTGTGTTGAAAGAGTTCTTGCCATTGCTGATTGTCTTTGATTTCTGCACCTAATCCAGCTGTTTCTCCTTCATGGTTAAAATAAGCACCATAAACAGTAGACTTATCATCATTGATAGCAATGTAGCCACTAATTGGTCCCCAAAAGTCCCATACCATAAACAGGAATAACATACTTTGTCTTACCTTCAATCTTACAAAGATACAAAGCTAACTTTCCTTCCTTATAGTCACTGGCTCCAAGTTTAAATCCTGTAGATTCTCCTCCTTGTGTTCCTTTGTTGAACTATATCTCCTTTTTGCATTTAAAAATGTTATCTGCTACTATAACTTTCTTATACATTTTATTTGCTTCTTCATTCTCAAAAACCCTCTAAGATTTAAAGAATTTAGAATTTGTTTTTTTCTTGTCTAACGCCACATTTGCATCTTGTGCAGGCTTAAAGAATTGAAAAAAACAAAAGCTAATAAAAAAAGGCTACGATAACAACAAGAAAGGTAGAATATATAATAATGTATGAGTTTGAATTCGTATCAAACTTCTTTTTATTTCCTTCTGACATATTATTTTTTTATTTCTTAGGAGTTAAACGTTTCATTCTCTTAGATATGTTGCATTGAACCACACTGTAATCAATAAGTGGAGCAAACATATTTGCCAATAAAATAGAAAGCATCATACCCTCAGGATAACCAGGATTCATTACTCGTACAATAATAGTCATTGAACCTATTAGAAAACCAAATATGTACTTTCCTTTTTTTCTGTTCTTGCAGATGTTACGGGGTCTGTTGCCATAAAAACAGCACCAAAGCAGAATCCTCCAAGAATGAGATGCTCATACCACGGAATAGCTGTCATACCTAAAGAGTTAAACAATAGTCCCATGATGCTACCACCTACAAAAAAACACTTAACATGGTTTTCCAACTTGCAATACCTGTCCACAACAATATAATAGCACCTATACCGATAGCAATAACACTTGTTTCACCTATAGAACCAGGAATAAATCCAAATATCATATCACTAATTGAATAAGGAATCGTTGTGTTTTTGTGCTATCTCTCCTAAAGGTGTTGCAGCACTAAATGTATCAGGTAAGGTGTTACCAAAGCCCAATATAGATTGCTTTGCTACCCAAACAGTGTCACCAGTCATTTGAGATGGGTATGAAAAAGAAAAGAAATGCACGTGCACAAAGTGCGACATTAAATAAATTCATACCAGTTCCACCAAATATCTCCTTACATATTATTACAGAAAAAGCTACTGCAACAGCAAGTATCCATAAAGGGCAATTAACAGGAATAATAAGTGGTATTAATATACCTGTTACCAAAAAATCCTTCTTGTATCTCTTCATTTTTCCATTGAGCCCACGCAAATTCTATTCCAAGACCAACGGCATAACTCACAATAATCTTGGGAAGAACAGCTAAAAAGCCATAAATAAAACATATCAAAAAAACGAAGTTGTTTCATAAACACCAGCACGAAGTGCGTTAAAATAACCAACGTTATACATTCCAAACAAGAGTGCAGGCAATAAAGAAATTACCACTATACTCATTATTCGTTTAGAATCAATGGTATCATGAATATGCGTTCCAGATTTAGAAGTCTCGTTAGGAACGTATAAGAAAGTCTCCATTCCTTCAAATACACTCTTAAAGGGATGAAGTTTTCCACCTTCTTCAAATGAAGGTTTCATTCTATCAAGAATATTTCTTAAAGACATAAATATAGTTTGTTTATATAATTCTATTTTTATCAGTAAAGGTATTTAGTTTTTAACCATTTTCTTTACATAACATATCCAATCCTCGTCTAACTATCTTTTGCAATTCTAATTTAGACGAATCAACAAATTCTGCCAATGCAAAGTCTTCTGGACAAACCTCATAAATACCTAGTTGTTCCATTTTTATCAATATCTTCTGCGATGATAGCTTTTTATCAAGAACTCGCCATAAATATCCATAGGAAGAACTTTATCATACTCTCCACTCATAATTATACGACGCTCTCCTCCCTTAATACGAGCATCTAATTTGTATTCCTTCTTACCTAATAGCCATGAAAAATAGCTCCTATTCATAGAAAAATGATTGAAACGTGGCATTATCCAACCAAACATTTCATTTTTATCATCACCTTCTGGAATAGCTGTTACTTCTGATACATTAGTAGCCAAATAACTATTCATTGTAGTTTTTACACCCGTCAGAGGATTACCATTTATAAGTCGAAGATGTTCTGTAGTAGATAATTGACCTTCAAGTATTGCTTCTAATGCTGTACCTATAAGTGTTTCTGCATAATGAGGAGCTTTTATTTCACTACCAGCGACAGCAATTGTACGTTTAAACTCTAATACTCCTGTTCTAAAAAACTTACCAATAAAGAGAACAACCGCTGGGTCTACCATCCAAACCACTTCTCCTTTATTAACTGGTGCAATATTATTTATTTGTACAGAAGCATTTCCTGCAGGTGCAGGACCATCAAAAACATTTACTTCAACATCTTTTGCTTGCGTTAAAGCTGTAGCTGTTTGTTTTTTTATTTACTCCTAAATACGTTTTTTTGCTATTTTTTTGACAAAGTGGTTAAGCCACACTGAAAAATCATTCTCACGACCTTCTAATTCAAACTCAAAGTCTGCGGCTAATGGCATATCTCTAAATGCAGAGATAAATATTGCGCGAGGTTTTTTTCGGTTGATTTAGGAACAATTCCATAAGGAAAGTCTGTCTTAAATATCCAAACAATCCAGATTCTAATAAAAAGCTTGATTACACTTTCTGAAGTTAATGTTTCTGCTTGTGGAATTTGGAATTCTTTTTAATGTTTGTTTTCCATCAGCCATCACTTTTTACATGTAAGAGTTTTCTTCTATCACCTCTTAACACTTCTGTGACTTTTACCACTTACAGGAGATGCAAACACAACAGACTCATCATTTTTTTACTAATAAAAAGAGAATCGCCGACACGAACTTCATCACCTTCGTGTACAACTACTTTGGGGTGAACACCAGTGAAACTTGCAGTAAGAAGTGCATATTCTCCTTTCACGTCTAATATGCGCTTTTCTTTCTTTTGCCTTACCTTTCAAACTAATGTCTAAGCCCTTACGCAATTTAATGATACTTGCCATAAAAATACTTTTTGTATATTAACAGACTTAATTGTTTTATAATTCTACGTTTTTCAGAAATAAATAGCGTAATTAGGATAACACGATATATATCCTAATAAAATCAATGCAAAAATACTAAAAAAATAAATAGATTAAGAAGAAAAGTCATTATTTATTCCTCTGTAACACAAAAATAGAGTAATTTTGCGCTACTTTAAAAAGAAGAAATCCCTTTGAAAAAGAATAAAAAACATAATAAATACTATCATATTAGGATTACTTTTTTTCTATTTATCCTAATCAATTTACTATCTCACACAGAGATGGTACAACGATTTATAGCATCTCAATTAGCTTCTCAATTATCTAAAAAGTTAGGAACAGAGGTTGTTATAAGCAAGGTTCATTTAGGTCTTCTCAATAGAATCATTATTGATGATTTTAATCTTACAGACCAAAAAAGAATAAAAAAACTTTTTATTAGCAAAGAGATTTACCGTAAAAAAATCAATTACTTATCACTTATAAAAAGGAGAAGTAAACATCTCTTCAATTCAACTTTTTTTGGAGCAGATATAAACCTTTATAAGAAAGATAAATATTCAAAAATATAATTTTCAATTCTTAATAGATTCATTACAAAGTAAAGATTCTATAAATAACACACCATTGAATTTACAAATAAACTCAATCATTATAAGACATGGTAAAGTTGCTTATAATATTCTAAACGAGCCACTTATAAAGAATAAATTTTCAATAAATCATATTAATATTAAAGATGTTAGTGGACACCTTATCATCAATAAATTGAAAGAAGATTCTATCAATATGGTTGTTAAGCGCCTATCTCTACAAGAAAGAAATGGTTTCAATTTATCTGCGCTCCAACTAAAATTGATAGCAAACAACCAGAAAGCAACATTACAAGATTTATTTATTAAGGTGGGAAATTCATCGGCAAGTGCAAATAAAATTGAAGCCCACCTACATAAAGAAAGATAAAGAATACCTACTACCCTCTTTACAATTTCATGGAAAAAGTAGATGCAATTCGATTATCTCCCAAAGATTTAAACTATTTCACTCCCATTCATTATACTAACTCGGATAATCTTTTGGGGGTCTTTAAGTTTTTAAAGGAACAGGAACTTCATTATATATCAATGATTTAAATATTTATTCTTCAAGAAAAGATTTACAATTAAAAGCGCAAGCATATTTAAGAGGTAGATTTGAAAAACCACAATGGTACATAGGTATAAACCACTTTTATACCACTCAACATTCTTTATATTCTCTTCTAAACACATTTTTATCTCCAAAGAAATTCCGACCTTTATAACTACATTCGATTGGATTTCGTATAAAGGCGATATGGGAGGATTAGGTAAAAAACACATCTTTAAAAAGGTTTATTTAAATCTAATTTAGGCGATATAAAAATAGGTGCACGACTACAAGACAGACAGTTTTGAAGCAAAAGATACAAACAGAAAAGTTTAATATACAGAAACTTACAAATCAAAAAGCAATTAAATCTTGTTGCACTAAATTTGATGCTTCAAGGAGATGTAATTGACAACAAACTCAATAACATTTATGTTAAAGGGTTAATACCTTTTATTGATTATAACCAATACACTTACAAGAATATCAATATCGATGGTTCTTATAAGAATAAAAAATAGCAATAGGAAAAACTTCAAATAGATGATAAAAAAATGGATTTATTGATATCACTGGAAAGATTGCAAATACGAACAATCTATACGAAGGAACGATAGATGTAACTTGCCAACAACTAAATCCTCATGCCCTTAATTTAACACCTTTATATCCTAAAAACCACTTTCAGCGCACATGTTTCATCATCTTTTAAAGGACAACAATTAAATAATTTCGAAGGAAATATATCTGTTTCAAATTTTTTTATATGGTATCTCCTGACCTTCATTATCATATAAAAGATTTCACAGCAACAGCCGTTTCAAAGCATAAAAAAACAAGCGGTTCACATTGAAAGCGATTTTGGTAAAAGTATTCATTGACGGTTCTTTTTGAATATCAAAAATTATCCCAAACAATAACAAACCTTATTGGACACACTCTTCCCACTATACCAGGATTGCCTCCTATCAATCATAACACAAATAATCAAATAAACATCAATGCTCATATTACAAAGTCAGATTGGCTCAAGCATTTAGTACATGTTGATTTAGACTTGCAAACACCATTAACAATAAATGGTTTTATTAACGAAAAAGAAAGATGTAAGTATTACATGCCAAGTAGATACATTTACATATCAAAATAAGAAGTACTCTGATACCTATCTTCATGTTTTTCGGAGATGAGAATTCCTTACAAGCAGAAGGAGGTATCACCTCTATTAGTAATGAAACAAATAAATTTCAGATAGGCGTTAAAAGCTAAAGCAAGCAATAATCACTTAAATACCATTTTATCTTTTAATAACCATAATGTAAAAACCTTACGAGGAGAAATAAACACAGAAACAAGTTTCTTTTTCAGATGACAAAAGGACGCTCCACTGCAAATGTTTTATTTAAGCCCTCTTGTGTTATGGTTGGCGACAGTATATGGAACGTCCATCCTTCTTCTATTGTTTATCGTGAAAAATTATCTCACAATAACTGATTTTTAAACTATCCCATCAAAAATCAATATTTAGCTATAAACGGCACAGCAACAAAGGATTTAAAAAGAATCTGTTGTGGTTAATTTTAATGATATTGATGTCAATTACATATTAAATTTTGTAGATTTTCATGCAGTTGAGTTTGAAGGTAATGCTTCTGGCAATGCTTTTTATAGCAGCAGCATTAGGAAATCCACAAGCATTTGCTAATATAAAAAGTAGAAAAACTTTAAGTTTGAAAAAGGCAATATGGGTACTTTAAATGCCGATATTGAATGGGACAGAAAAGAACAACAAATCAATATAGATGCCATTGCACAGGAAGAAGATAAACACTACACAGACATTAAAGGCTATGTCTCTCCTCAAAAACTACATTGATTTATCTATAAATGCTCACAACAGTAACATAGCTTTTGTAGAAACATTCACCTCCAGCTTTATGCGAAATGTTCAAGCACGTGCTAATGGAGAGGTTAGACTATTCGGAGACCTTAATAAAATCAATCTCACAGGCAAATTAGCGGCAACAGGCTCATTAGAATAACAAGTTTAAATACCACTTACACTATGAATGATAGTAAAAATATCATTCATACCTAATGAAATTATCTTTGAAAAACGACACTATTCATGATAAATATGGTAATACAGGTATCGTAACGGGTAAACTTTACCATAAGAATCTTACCAATTTAACCTACAAAGTGAATGTTAAGGCGAATAATTTATTATCGTATGACACACATACTTTTGGAGATAACACCTTTTATGGAACAGCCTTTGTTAAGGGAGATTGTAGCATAATAGGCGATGACAAAGGAGTAGTTATAGACGTAACAGGCACTACTCAAAAAGGTTCTATGCTGGTTTATAATGTTAGCAATACAAGTGCTATAACAAATAAGGAATACATTTATTGGAATGACAACAATAATAACCACCCCAAAGAAGGAAGTTTTTACAACTTCTTTTTAATAATTCAGAACAAAAAGATATACAACCATGTGAATAACAATATTCACGTTAATTTCTTAATAAACTGCACCCCCGATGCAACCATAAAACTCATTATGGACGAGAATAGTGGCGATAATATCATATTAAAAGGTAGTGGTGGTTTACGAGCCTCTTATTATAATAAAGGTGGTTTTTGATATGTTTGGAAACTATTTAGTAGACGAAGGAAGTTATAAACTCACTGTTCAAAAACATTATAAAGAAAGAGTTTCGTTTTTGAAAAAAAGGTGGAAGTATAACCTTCGGAGGTAATCCTTATGCTGCAACATTACGTTTAAAAAGCTCTTTATCCTATAAATAGTGTTAGCTTATCCGACTTGCAATTGGGGCGTTCTTTTCACAGAGAATAATATCAAGGTGAATTGTATTATGAATATTACAGGGTACTCCTGCAACTCCTAAAAATAGACTTTGACCTTGACATGCCAGCAACAAGCAATGATATAAAACAAATGGTTTTAAACCTTATTGATGGAGAAAAAGAACTGAACCAACAAGTTTTATACCTCTTAGCAGTTGGAAGATTTTACATAAAAAGGTAATGACAATACAGCAAACAACGAAACAGAACAGCAAAGTCAGACATACCTTGCAATGCAAAGTCTACTTAGTGGAACTGTTAGCCAACAAATAAATAGTCTTCTTAGTTCTGTACTTAATAATTCAAATTGGAACTTTGGAACCAATATTTCTACAGGAAATGAGGGTTTGGAACAATGCTGAATATGAAGGATTACTAAGCGGTAAACTTTTTAAATAACCGTCTTATTATTGACGGACAATTTTGGTTATAGAGATAATGCTAAGACAACAACAAGTTTTTATAGGCGACTTTAATGTGAAATATCTACTCACTCCGAGTGGTTCTTTTCTCTGTTAATATGTATAATCAAACTAACGACCGTTATTTCACACGTAACAGTTTAAATACACAGGGCATAGGATTACTCATAAAGAAAGACTTTAATAACTTCTCAGATTTATTCAGTAGAAAGAAAAAAAGTAATGAAAAAAAGAAATCAAAAAGATAAAACAGTTGTTACTCATTAAATAAAACCTCATTTATCAAAATATAGATAAATGAGGTTTTATTATATAGCTATTATTTTATACCGAATAATCTTTCTACATTTGCATTTGTCACTTTCTCCACTTCTTCAATTGATACTCCATAAGATTCTGCAAGTTTTTCTGCCACTTCTACTACAAAAGCACTCTCATTTCTTTTACCTCTATGAGGAACAGGAGCCATATATGGACTGTCTGTTTCTAACACTATACGGTTTAAAGGCACGACATTAGGAAGCACTCGTGGCAAAAATACTCTTTTTAAACGTTAATATTCCACCTACTCCTAAGCAGAAATTATCAAATTGAAGAAAAAGCTTCGCCTCTTGTTCGTTACCTGCAAAACAATGAAAAACCCCTCCCGGAAGTTTAGACGCATAAGGTTTCATCAGTTTAACCATTTCGTTTTGTGCCTTTCTGCAATGTATCATTAAAGGCAATTGTGTATCTATCGACCAGTTTAGTTGTTGTTCAAATGCTTTCTAACTGTTCCTTTTCAAACTCACGAGACCAATAAAAGTCTAATCCAACCTCTCCTATTGCAATAAACGGATGAGGCTTTTTCCAAATAAGCATGTAACAAGTTTAGCACCTTTTGAAAGTCTTTTTGTTACACCTTCGAGGGTGCAATCCTAACATCGGATATAAGATATTAGGGATATTGTTCTTGCAAATGTAATAACGTAGGTATTGAATTTAAATCTATCGAAGGAATAAACATTTTATTTACACCTGCTTGCTTTGCACGCTCTATCACTTGTGGTAAATCTTCAATAAAAATCTTCCACATCTAAAATGAGTATGCGTATCTATAATATTCATCTTTTAGTCTTTCTTTTTCGTTTTTCCTATAATAATAAATTAAACCATATTCTTTACAAGCGTTAATACGCGTAATAATAGGTTCATGAGAGAAATGTGCTTTCTACCTGATTCCATATATCTAACAACACTTCATCTACTTCTGGACGTAACAATTGCAATGTTTTTTTAAAGCCTGCTTGGTTCGCTTTTTCTGCATTCTTTTTGTTGGTTATAAAAACTCTTTAAATATGGATAAATGGGTAGAAACCATGCCAATAGTAGGATTATAAATAGGTCTTCCACCTGCTTTTATTCGTGTTTGTTCGCCCTTAATAACCTTTTCTCCCCACTTTATAAGCCCTTGTATGGTTTGCATATTAGGCAATTTAGTGTCCTCATCTTTCAAAGCCATACAATTCTTTATGAGTTTTTATTTCTCCTCGTTCAAAACGACATAAGTAAAACTTGCCGAAAATGGCTCACATAAAGTCGCGCATTACGCAATAATTTTGCATATTTTACACCATTCCTGCTTTGCGCTTTTTGCACTAATTTTATATTGTTCATACGCCGTAAGTAGTTTATCGTGCATTGTTTGCGCTTGGTTAATCGTTTTCCAATCTAAGAATCGATTGCGCACAACATATATATTATTATTACCAAAGCAAAGTTTTAAGAGCTTTTTAGGCGTGCTGCATCTGTTTTAGGTAGGCGACGATAAGGCATAAATCATTTAGTTTTTTTACTTTGTTACACTTAATGGTTTCTTTTCATCATAGCCGATACATAAGTCATCAATTCTTCTTTTCTCTCATTAGGTAAATCGATGTTTGCTAAATATTGCTTACTTTCTTCAAAAATAAGCATTTATCTTATCAAGAGCTAATTTATCTACACCAATAGAATTATAAATAGAAGTTACTGCTTTTAATCTTCTCTTTTTCATGCTCTTTTTGTATTTTCTTTTTAACCAATACTCTAATTCCTTTTTTTCTGTACATTATCAGCTTTTATTAAGCGCATTTATCAGCATAAATGTCTTTTTATTAGAAACTATATCACCACCAATAGACTTGCCAAAAACTTTAGGATCGCCATAAACATCTAAATAGTCGTCTTGCAATTGAAATGCAAGTCCAATACATTCACCAAACAAATACAAGTTATGCGCATCTTCATTGCTCGCTCCTGCAAGCATAGCACCTATTTTTCATTGCGCATGCTATCAACACACTTGTTTTTTTAAACGAATCATCTCTATGTATTCATTTTCAGTTACATCGACTCTGCAATTCAAACTCCATATCATACTGTTGTCCCTCTCCTATCTCTAATGCAGTTACTGTAAAAAGATTTAATATTTCCTTAAAACGAGGGTGATTACACTCTGATAACAAGTGATAAGCATATACCAACATCGAATCCCCAGAAAGAATTGCAGCATTAGCATTCCACTTTTTATGCACAGTTTCGTGTCCACGACGCAACAAAGCATTATCCATTAAATCGTCGTGCAATAGCGTATAGTTATGATATGTTTCTAAAGCACATGCCGAAGACAAAATGGTTGTAGGGTCGTCTTTATAAAGTTGATACACAAGCATCATCAAAATAGGACGTATTCTCTTTCCTCCCATCGCTAAAGAATATTTTATAGGCTCATATAAAGACGATGGTTTGCGGTCGAACGAAAGATTTTCAATATATTGATTAACACTTTCTAATAGCTCTTCTCCTGTAAAACATAGGTTCTAAAAATTAAATTTGAAAAAAACAATAGGGATAGATATTTTTGGTTTCACACACTTTTGCCTTTTTGCCTTACCGGGACGCCATTTAGGCATCATTTTTATCACTCTAAGAGCTTCATTATCAAGCAAAGGGTGTATAGATGTTTCTATTTTAGGTTCAATAATGGTTCCATCTTTAGCAACAATAAAGCTCACCACCACTTTTCCCATTACACTTTTACGCTGTGCTTGTGCAGGGTATTGCAAGTTTTTAGTAAGCCATTTCATAAAAAGCTAACACGCCTCCAGGAAATTCGGGCAATTCTTCTAAAAGCTTCTTGCTTAGCTCTTCGTCGGCATTAACAGGCTTTTCAGGTATTGCCTTTTTCTACCTTTTGCGTCTTTAACTTCAGCTCTCCATTTCCAATAAGCAAAGGGTTATTGTTAATCACCTCTTTATCGGTGTGTTCTATTTGCTTTTTCACCTCTACAACATTGTGCGTTATCACTTTTTCAGTTGTGGGTTTAGGCACATCAGGCATTGTGGGAGGAACAGGAGCAGGTATCAAATCGGGGTCTTTCTTAGGTTTCTTAATGAGTTCTTCATTAAAGTCGGTATCATCATTATTATAAGATGTAAATTCAAAAGCTGTAAAAAGAAAAGGATAATATGAGAATTATACCGAGCAAAAAATTCATTCTTCTACCCGCTTGTGTATTGAAACGATATGTTGTTTTTCCTTTTTTTCAAAAATTCTTTTTCAAGCTTTATTTTTTTATAAACATATAAAAGATGTGTCGAAACAAACATTTAACCCAATCATTTCCTCTTGTAAATAAGAGTTTTTATTTAATAAATAATAGTCAACTATCTTGCAAAAGATAGTGTAATTTTTCTATTTACAACTACTTTATCACACTTTTTATTATCCTCAATATTTTCTATTTTTATTCTGTTTTTCGCATAAAAACCAGTTTATTTCTTCGATATTTTTTTCACCTTACATTTATTCTTTCAAAAATAAAAGGCTCTATTTTTACAGAAAAATCAATAAAACACCCTTCAAAAACATGATAAATAAGATAAAAAAGGCACAAAAGCTTAGGGTTTTATCATGCAATAGCTTATCTATTACCACCCAAAACATAAGGTATTAGGGGTGCAAAAAGACTGTATTTTTTTCACACTAAAACACCACCTTTTTAGATGATAAAAACATAAAATGTAGATTTTCAAAATGTTCATTCTACAAATTTAAAAAGATATATGTTTTACTCTTTTTGTCTCTGTTTTTAGTCGAAAAATGCACCTTTTTAGCAAAAGTAAATGCTTTCAAAAAGCTTAGCTATTTTTTTGCTAAAAATGGAATTTTTAACGACCATTTTTCTCGACATTTAAAAATAGAATATTCCAATTTTTATGTCATAAAATATTCCATAAAAAATCGACAAATAATAGCAAAAGTTCAAAAAGGAGATGGCACTTTTTCCTATATTTTTAAGTTGCCTTTTCTTTTATCTTTCCCCACTTACTTTAATATAAAAAAGAGACAAAAAGAACTTTTTAGTATTCTATTTAGAATTATTAAATTCATTTAAAATGATATTTTTTATATGCGTTTTTGTTTTCATTTTTCAATTATATATATACCTTTGCAGAAAAAATATACAAATAGTTTTTTTGTTTCATTAAATAACCATTCATTCAATGAAAGCAACAGAAGTATTGGAAACCCTAAAACGTCGTTTCCCAAATGAACCTGAATATCTTCAAGCTGTTACAGAAGTATTAGAAACAATTGAAGAAGTGTATAATCAACATCCAGAGTTTGAAAAGAGCTAATTTAATAGAGCGTCTTTGTATTCCCCTGATAGAATAATTCAATTTAGAGTGTCGTGGGCAGATGATAAGGGAAATATCCATACAAACATGGGTTATAGAGTGCAACATAACAACGTAATAGGCCCATATAAAGGTGGAATTCGTTTTCACCGTTCTGTAAATTATCAATATTAAAGTTCCTTGCTTTTGAACAAACGTTTAAAAAAACTCACTTACAACACTTCAATGGGTGGTGCAAAAGGTGGTTCAGACTTCTCACCTCGTGGAAAAAGTAACGCAGAAGTGATGCGTTTTTGTCAAGCATTTATGAACGAATTATATAGACATATCGGACCAAACGAAGATATTCCTGCTGGTGATATTGGCGTTGGAGGACGCGAAGTGGGCTATATGTTTGGACAATATAAAAAGTTAACTCATCAGTTTGCTGGTATATTAACGGGTAAAGGCAAAGAATTTGGCGGCTCAGATATTCGTCCTGAGCTACTGGATATGGCAATATATATTTCTTAGAGAATATGTTGAAGACTCGTAACATATCATTAGAAGGAAAAAAACTGTACTTGTTTCGGGCTCAGGAAACGTTGCACAATACACTGTGGAGAAGTTATTAGACTTAGGGAGCTAAGCCTGTTACACTTTCAGACTCTGACGGATATATTTATGACCCTGATGGAATTGATAGAGAGAAATTGGCCTTTGTTATGGAATTAAAGAACATAGAACGAGGTCGTATAAAAGAATATGCCGAACATTATGGCGTGAAATATGTAGAAGGTGGACGTCCATGGGGCGAAAAAGCAGACATAGCAACACCTTGTGCAACACAAAAATGAGATTGATAAGAATGATGCTATTGCCTTAATTAACAATGGAGTAATTGCTATAAGCGAAGGAGCAAACATGCCAACTACACCCGAAGCTGATAAAAAGTGTTTCAAGATGCAAAGATACTTTACGCTCCAGGAAAAGCATCTAACGCAGGTGGTGTAGCTGTTTCCGGCTTAGAAATGACTCAAAACTCTGAACGATTAAATTGGACAAGAGAAGAGGTAGATGAGAAATTACATAGAATAATGAATGACATTCACGAAAAACTGTGTGAAATATGGTACCGAAGAAGATGGTTATATTAACTATGTGAAAGGTGCAAACATTGCTGGGCTTTCCTTAAAGTAGCCAAAGCAATGATGGCACAAGGTATTGTATAACACTCTATTTTCTATTACCTTATTTATATAAAAGCTCTCTTTATGAGGGCTTTTATTTTTATTCTTCCTATATCATCAATAAATAAAAAGGTTTCAACCCTATTATAGAATTGAAACCTTTATATAAATAAAACTAAAATTTTATTCCCATTCGATTGTTGCAGGTGGTTTTGAAGAGATATCATAACAAACACGATTGACTCCTCTCACCTTATTTATAATCTCATTCGAAACTTTAGCTAAAAAACTCATAAGGAAGATGCGCCAATCTGCTGTCATTGCATCAGTACTGGTCACAGCACGGAAGCCGCAACAGGATGTTCGTAAGTGCGTTCATCACCATAACTCCTACACTTCTAACAGTAGTTAAAAAGTACAGTTCCTGCTTGCCATACCTTATTATAAAAGCTTTTTCTCCATCTTCGCACACCCATTCTTTTTCATCGCACTGATATAAATATCATCAGCATCTTGAAGTATCTTTACACGCTCAGGAGTTATATCTCCAAGAATACGAACAGCAAGTCCTGGGCCTGGGAAAGGGTGTCTTTCAATCAAAGCAGGTGGTATTCCAAGTTCGTATCCCACACGTCTTACTTCGTCTTTAAATAGCCATTGAAGCGGTTCACATAACTGAAGGTGCATTTCTTTAGGGAAGTCCACCAACGTTATGATGGCTCTTTATAGTCATACCTGTTATGCTTAAACTTTCTATTCTATCAGGGTAAATAGTTCCTTGAGCTAACCATTTTTGCATCAGTAATCTTTTTAGACTCCAGCATTAAACACCTCAACAAAATCTCGACCTATAATCTTTCGTTTCTGTTCAGGGTCGGTAACACCTTCTAAATCCTTAAAGAATTTCTCGCTTGCATCTACTCCTATCACATTAAGACCTAATCCACTATAAGCCTCCATCACATTAGTAAATTCGTTCTTACGCAACATTCCATGGTCAACAAAGATACATGTTAACTGTTTTCCTATGGCCTTATTGAGCAACATTGCACAAACAGAAGAGTCAACTCCACCCGATAAACCAAGAATAACACGGTCGTTACCTATTTGTTTCTTTTAACTCTGCAACAGTTGTTTCAACATACGATGCTGCACTCCACTGTTGTTTACTACCACAAATATCTACAACAAAATTCTTTAACAACTGTTTTCCCTGTAAAGAGTGGAACACTTCTGGATGAAATTGAACAGCCCAAAGTGGATAAGTTTTACTTGCATAAGCCGCAAATTGTACATCTTCGGTAGATGCAATAGTGTAACAATCTTCTGGAATTTGTGTTATAGTATCTCCATGGCTCATCCATACTTGCGAATTTGTTTCAAAATTTGCAAATAAAGGGTTTGTTTTATCGACACTTTTTTTAAATGAGCGCGTCCGTATTCTCTTGTTTCTGCACGTTCAACCTTTTCCTCCGTTAGTGTTTGCAATATACTGTGCACCATAACAAATTCCTAATACAGGAACCTTTCCGACAAATGTTTTGAGATTACATTGAAAGGCTTCTTTATCGTGAACAGAATAAGGAGAACCGCTTAAAATTACACCAATAACATCCGAATCGTCTTCAGGATATTTATTATAAGGTAGAATTTCGCAAAAAGTATCAAGCTCACGAACACGTCTTCCTATGAGTTGTGTAGTTTGTGAACCAAAAATCTAAGATAATAATCTTTTGTTGCATATATTTCTGTTGTTAAGAATAAGCATTTTATAAATAGGCTATAACGTTTTTATTATCTCTTCTACTTGAGATAATGTATCAAACTTGCCTACATCTACTATGGTTAAATTTTCTTTTACATATCCCTTATCTGCACTTTTATGACAAATGCTTAAATAAAAATCAATAATACCAAAAGCATCTGGAAACGCTGAAAAATAAGAAGAAAGTGAAGGTGAAAAAGGTATGAATTCCTGAAAAAGCAAAAACATTTACACTTATTTATATTTAATGAAGGGTAAGGAGTTTTTACTTCGTTGGTATCTTTATTTATCCAACCACATAAATTCATGTCATCATCAAACAATAAATAACGAGATGTTTTACGCTCACTTACAAGTAATAACGCTTGCATCTTTCCTTGTAAAGCGACTTCATAAAAACTCTTTTTAAATTGATGTTACTAATAATATCTACATTATGTATAAGAATAGGCTCATCACTTTTAAATAAAAGGTAGTGCTTTTTAAGTCCACCACCTGTATTTAATAACTGTGACGTTTCATCACTAATATAGATATTTTGATTAAAAGAAGAATGTTTTTAAGAATTCTATAATTTGATTTGAAAAGTGATGCACATTGATAACAATATCAGAACAATCTACGTTTTTAAGAGTTGTAAGCGTTCTTTCTAAAAGAGTTTGTCCACCAACAGTTACCAATGCTTTCGGCATTGTATCAGTTAGAGGCTTTAAACGTGTGCCTAATCCGGCTGCAAAAATCATTGCTTGCATCGCTTTTTCTATTTATTGGTGCAAAATTAGCAAAAGTTATTTGTTTTACAAAGCGTTTTTAAAAGGAATACGAAAAGCCAATAGATGCATATTCCTTAAATTCCCAATATCCATAACGTAACGAACGTTTCCTACTATCATCAAAAACGAGGATACAAGAAGATATTGGTTGAAATAAATTTATTAAGTTGGAACGTCAATGTATTTTCCCATTCAAACTCTGCTCGCTTATAAGTTGTATAACCATATAAACGGGTTCTCCATTTTATCATATCACTAAACTTCCATGAAAGGTCGGCTGTAAACTCACTACCAAGGTCGTGTAAAGCATGTTCATTTGTTTTTTTATACCATATCTTTCGCTTAAATCAGTACGACGAACATACTTCATATTATAAGCTAAAGGTGCAATATGAATGGTTCCCTTTAACCTATCATTAAATAATTGCATATTATAATCCATACCTAACGAAAGGTTTGTACTCAAAGGAGCTAAGAACATAGAATAGATAGTTTTATCATTATTCTTATAACCTTTCATAAATTGAGTTCCTGCAATTAGTTGTAAGGTGTAGTACCAACGTTTAGAGGCTTGCAAACCAAACTTTCCAGTATATCGAATAAGGTCTTCTGATGTTTTTAAAGGATGAATAGTGTCTGCTTGAGAAGTTTGAAATCTAATTTTAGTTCTAACTTATGTTCCCATTTCACGCCTTGTTTATTGTTATATATTGCTTGAAGAATTGCGCTGGCTACCATTGAATAATTACTTTCTCCTCCTTTATACCAGTTTTCAGAAATGTAATTTTGCAAGAATTGAAGATAATAATCGCCTGTTAACTGCCAGAAATTAGGTTTCTTCACCAATACTTCTATAGGTTCAACTCCCGGTTCTTGTGCCTTTATTAAAAGGCTCTCAAGAATGGAAGAAGTGATTTTTACCCGTTTATCTTTATTTACAAAAAGTCAGCTCGGCTCTATTTAAGTCTTTTTCTGTTAGATGAATTAACTGTGGATTAGATAGATATAAGTTGAGCAAAGTGTTATTTACATATTGTTTATAGAAACTTGTATTAACTGTATCATTCGAGAATTGAAATAAATCTTTTGCTACATTATAATAGAATGTAGGTATAGTAAATAAACGAGCTATATTTATTTGCTCACTATTTAAAGTCATTTTATCTTCATCTAATTGCCCTTTATTTTCTTGCGACATTCTAAACGACTTTAAAGAATCTGAATAGTTTGATAATAAAGCAGATGTATTAGACGTAAATCGTGTATTTATCTTTCGTGCAACATTCTGTGCTTGCAAACTATATACTGCTTTTAATTATCAATATTATAAATAATACAAAAACGCATATTCATATTATAAGTTTTTATTTTGGCTACAAAGATAACAATAAATATATAAACTTCTTTGTGCAATTCGCTTTTTATGTTAACTTTGCAACCCGTATTTATATTATTTATTCATTATATAAAAAAATAAAAAAACGTGGCTGAAACAAAGTACATTTTTGTAACAGGTGGTGTTGTATCTTCACTTGGTAAAGGAATTATTTCATCTTCTATTGGTAAATTATTACAAGCAAGAGGTTATAATATTACAATTCAAAAGTTTGATCCTTATATAAACATTGACCCAGGAACTCTTAATCCTTATGAACATGGCGAATGCTATGTAACAGAAGACGGAATGGAGACCGATTTAGATTTGGGGCATTATGAACGTTTTACAGGTATTAAAACAACAAAAGAGAATTCTCTTACAACAGGACGTATATATAAAGCTGTTATTGACAAAGAGCGTAGAGGCGATTACTTAGGAAAAACAATTCAAGTAATTCCTCATATTACTGATGAGATTAAACGTAATGTAAAAATCATTGGTAAAAAAATACAATTATGATTTTGTTATTACAGAAATAGGAGGAACCGTTGGTGATATTGAATCTACTCCCTTCTTAGAAGCAATAAGACAACTTAAATGGGAGTTTGGTAAAAATGCACTTTGTGTACATCTTACCTATGTACCTTATTTAAATGCAGCACAAGAATTAAAAACAAAACCAACTCAACACAGCGTAAAAAGAATTACAAAGTATTGGTATACAACCTGACATTTTAGTGCTAAGAACTGAAAAGCATTTAAATGAAGGCGTTCTAAAAAAGGTTGCAGGTTTTTGTAATGTAGACATTGATTGTGTTATCCAAAGCGAGGACTTACCAAGCATCTATGAAGTTCCATTAGAGATGCAGAATCAAGGTCTTGACACTGCAGTACTAAAGAAAATGGGATTACCAATAGGTGAAAAAGCCTTCTTTAGGTCCATGGAGGAATTTCTTAGAAAGAAGAAATAAGGCAACAGAGCAAGTTCATATTGGTCTTGTTGGTAAATATGACCTTCAAGATGCTTATAAAAGTATCCGTGAAAGTCTTTTACAAGCAGGCGTCTATAACGATAGAAAAACAGTTATTACTTTTATTAACTCTGAAGATATTACAGAAGAGAATGTTGCAGAGAAATTAAAAGGACAAGACGGTATAATGATTTGCCCTGGTTTTTGGACAAAGAGGAATTGAAGGTAAAATTATAGCAACCCATTATACACGTATAAATAATATACCCACCTTCGGTATATGTTTAGGTATGCAAATGATGGTTATTGAATTTGCACGCAATGTACTTGGATATACAGATGCAAATAGTCGTGAGATTGATGAGAAAACTGACCATAATGTAATCGATATTATGGAGGAACAAAAAAACATTACCAATATGGGTGGGACTATGCGTCTCGGTGCTTATGAATGTATTCTTTCACAAGGTTCACGCGTTTTAGATATTTATAAACAACAAAACATTCAAGAAAGACATCGTCATCGCTACGAATTTAATAATGAATATCTAAAAGAATTTGAACGCAATGGAATGCTTTGTACAGGTAGAAATCCTGAAAGTGAACTGGTAGAAATTGTAGAAATTCCTGGACTAAAATGGTATATTGGTACTCAATTCCATCCAGAATATCAAAGTACAGTTCTTAAACCTCACCCTCTTTTTGTAGATTTTATTAAAGCAGCAATTAAGAATCAAGAAAAATAATGGATAAAAATAATATTATAGGGTTTTAGCCTCATTGCCGCAGTACTTATAGGTTTTTAGCATTTGGTCTCAACCTTCAGAACAAGAAAAGGCAGAGATGGTTTCGTCAAGATTCTATTGCTAATATAAAAAAACAAGCAATAGAACAAAGTAAGAAACTAAATTCGATAGTAGCAACAAACAAATCAGCGACTTCTGTAAATGATACCACTGCTTTATTTTTATAATGCACTGACTGGACAAGCACAGAAAAATTACTCTTAAAAAGTAACAAACTTGTACTTACACTTAATAGTAAAGGTGGTGTTGTAGAGAAAGCTGTTATTAAAGGATTCAAAGACAGAAACGAAAAATCCTGATGTAACATTGTTCGATAATAATGAACAAAGTTTAAATTATACATTCTCTACAAAAACACAAAAACATATCTACTCAAGATTTATTCTTTACACCAGAGAATGTAACTCGACAGTACTGTTACTTTTGTTGCGCAATCAGGAGCAAACAAAAATCAGTATTCGTTATGCATTAAAAGCATGACTATTTATTACAAGTTAGTGTTTTTGCTCAAGGAATGGCAGGATTATTTAATCCAAATACCAACTTCATGGACATAACTTGAGAAAGAGAAAGCTCGTCAACAAGAGAAAGGATTTACTTTTTGAAAAATAGATATTCTACCCTAACCTACCATAAATCAGAAGGTGGTACAGATTATTTGAGCGAAACATCTGAAAAAGATTGAAGAAAAAAATTACAGATAAAACCGATTGGATTGCTTTTTAAAAATCAATTCTTTTCAGCTGTGATGATAACCAAAAATGATTTTCACTCTGATGCATTGCTTACATCTATACCACAAGAAAAAAAGGCTCAGGCTATTTAAAAAGCATACGAAGCAAAACTTAAAACGTTCTTTGACCCAACAGGAAAAACAACCTTCAGAGTTTGAATTTTATTATGGTCCAAACGACTTTAGATTATTACAAACAATTGAAGAAAGTAGCGATTTTTGGCAAAGATCTTCAGATGCAACGTCTGGTTTATTTAGGTTGGCCATTATTTAGAATTATAAATCGCTGGTTCACTATCTATGTTTTTTTGATTTTCTTACATCTATGAATATCAACATGGGTATTGTGCTTATTCTTATTACCTTATTGCTTAAGCTTATCACTTATCCACTTGTAAAGAAGAGTTACATGAGCTCTGCTAAGATGAGAGTTTTAAAACCCAAATTGGATGAAACGAACTAAACATCTCAATTCTCCTGAACAACAAATGCAAAAAGCAACAAGCCATGATGGCAGAATATTCTAAATATGGTGTTAGTCCTCTATCTGGTTGTCTTCCCATGCTCATTCAAATGCCTATTTGGATTGCAATGTTTAATTTTGTTCCAAACGCTATTCAACTTCGTGGAGAAAAAGTTTCTATGGATATCTGATCTTAGTACTTACGATCCTATAATAGAATGGCACAATAATCTTTGGCTGATAGGAGACCATTTATCGCTAACATGTATTCTCTTCTGTGCAGCTAATTTGCTTTATTCATGGATGAGTATGAAACAACAAAAAAAGACCAAATGTTCGGCCAACAAGCAGAACAAATGAAGATGATGCAATATATGATGTTTGCTATGCCTTTAATGTTCTTCTTTATGTTTAATGATTATTCATCTGGATTAAATTTCTATTACTTTATGTCTTTTATTCTTTAGTGCACTTATAATGTGGCTTTTTTAAGAAAGACAACGAATGATGAGAAACTTCTTTCTATTAGGAAGTCTAAAATATAAAGAGAATAAAGATAATCCTAAAAAGTTAAGTGGTCTTGCTGCTCGATTACAAGCGATGCAACAAGCACAACAGGAGATGCAAAGAGACGAATTACAACAACGTAAAAAAATAAATAATTATTATTCATACACATGTATAAATCAATAATAATGGCTACTGCTGTCCTTCTTTTGGGGCAGCAGTTTTTGCCACAAAGATAAAAAGCTGTAAATATTCCGACCAATAACAATATGGAAAAAGAATTATCTTCTTACACCTGAAAAAAACTATGGGCGATGGGACGTATAGGAACAACAGTTTCATCACCAGATGGTAGTAAAATTGTTTATCAAGTCTCTTATTATAACGTAAAAAGAGAATAAGAGTTTCCAAGTCCTTTATTGTATAAATTCAGATGGAAGTAATAAGAAGATGCTTACACAGCTTGGTAAGAATGAGACTTCTCCAGCGTGGATAGAAAATGGAAAAACAATAGCTTATATTTCTGAAGGTCAGCTATGGAAGATGAATCCTGATGGGACCAATCGCATAAAACTTACAAATGATTCAAAAATCGATTGAAGAATTCCTATTTGCTCCTAATGGAGAAAAAGGTTATTTTAATTAAATCTATTCCCTATCACGGAAGTATTGAAGTAAAAACCAGCCGATCTTCCACTTACAACAGGAATGGTTATAAACGATTTAAATTATAGACATTGGGATCATTACGTACAAGAAAAATCAACATCCTTTCATTGCAGATGTCACACAAAACAGCATTAATGAGGGGAAAAGACCTTTTGCATGGAGAACCTTATGAATGTCCTATGGCTCCTTTCGGAGGTATAGAGCAATTAGCATGGAGTCCTAATTCAAAGGTTATAGCCTATACTTGCAGAAAAAGAAGGAGTAAAATATGCGACTTCAACTGATTCTGATATTTATTTATATTCTCTTGAAACAGGTAAAACTAAAAATCTTTGTAAACCAGAAAACTACAAGGAACTATCATTTAACACAAGTAAAACCTTAAAAACTCAAACAAATAATTCTCAAGAAACAGACTACAATGTTGGTTACGATACTAACCCACACTCTCTCCTAATGGAAGATACATTGCATGGCAAAGCATGAAACATGACGGATATGAAAGTGACCGTAATCGTTTATGTATTTATGAACTTTCAACCAATAAGAAATTCTATGTTACAGAGAACTTTGATTCTAATGTAGACCAATTTATTTGGGACAAAAATAGTTCTAACCTATACTTTATTGGTGTGTGGCATGCAACAGTTCAGGTATACAGAACAGACCTCAAAGGTAATATAAAAAAACTAACAAGTGGGATTCAGGATATTGCAAATATTCAGCTACTGGGAAATCAGAATAAACTTTTAGCCAAAAATACATTCAATGTCTCATCCTGATGATTTATTCACTCTTGATTTAAAAAGCACAAACTCAGAAAAAGGCTTTATTATCTAAGCAAATAACAAACGAAAAATGGGCATTGGTTAAAGCAATTAACATTTGGAGAAGTAAGGGAACGTTGGGTGTCTACAACTGATGGTAAAAAAATGCAAGTATGGGTTATACTACCTCCCAACTTTGATGAGACTAAAAAGTATCCTACTATTCTTTATTGTCAAGGAGGACCACAAAGTCCTGTTAGCCAGTTTTGGAGTTATCGTTGGAACTTTCAACTTATGGCAGCTAACGGATATGTAGTAATTGCACCAAACAGACGTGGATTACCAGGTTATGGCTCACAATGGAATGGAAGCAATTAGCGGTGATTGGGCAGGACAATGTATGAATGATTATCTTTCAGCTATTGATGATGCAACACAAAATCTACCTTATGTAGATAAAGAACGTTTAGGTTGTGTTGGTGCTTCTTTTGGTGGATTTAGTGTTTATTATTTAGCAGGACATCATAATAAACGCTTTAAGGCTTTTTATTGCTCACGATGGAGCATTTAATTTGGAGTCGATGTATACAGATACTGAAGAAGCTTGGTTCTCTAACTGGGAATATGATGATGCCTATTGGAATAAAGACCAAACAGAAAGAGCTAAAAGAACTTATGAAAACTCCCCACACAAATTTGTTGATAAATGGGATACTCCAATCTTATGTATACATGGAGAAAAGGATTATCGCATAAATGCAAATCAAGGATTTGGAGCATTTAATGCTGCAAGACTAAAAAGGCATACCTGCACAACTCCTTCTTTTCCCAGATGAAAACCATTGAGTGCTAAAACCACAAAAATGGTATTTTTATGGCAAAGGACCTTTTTAATTGGTTAGACAAGTGGTTAAAATACTAATTAAAAGTATCCCATTTTAACCTTTTTATTTTTTTATAAACTGTGTAACAATAACACTTTTCATAAACAAATTTAATTTCTACATTTATCATGTCAAATGCAAATACCCCAAAACACATTAAGAGATTCAGCTGCTATGCGCTGGATAGCTCTTTTATTGTTAGCATTAGCAATGTTTTTCGCCTACATCTTTATGGACATTTTTATCGCCCATTAAAGATTTTATGGAATCAACTCGAGGTTGGGACTCTACTGCTTTTTGGAACTTACGCAGGGTCTGAAACGTTCTTAAATGTTTTTTTATCTTCTTCTTAATATTTGCAGGAATTATCCTTGATAAAATGGGAGTTCGCTTCACAGCCTTACTCTCTGGTTGCGTTATGCTTGTTGGTGCAAGTATAAATTGGTATGCTATCACAGAAGGATTTATGGGTTCTTCACTTGAGCAATGGTTTCAAACACACCTTAATTATATTCCTGTATTCGATGAATTAGGTGTTTCTCCTTTCTATGCCTCTATGCCTGCTTCCCGCAAAACTTGCGTCTATTGGTTTTATGGTTTTTTTGGTTGTGGTGCAGAAATGGCAGGTATCACCGTTTCTCGTGGTATCGTTAAGTGGTTTAAAGGTAAAGAAGTAGCACTTGCAATGGGTTCTGAAATGGCTTTAGCACGCTTAGGTGTAGCAACATGTATGATTTTTTTCTCCTGTCATTGCTAAAAATGTTTGGTAGAATAGATGTCTCTCGTTCTGCTGCATTTGGACTTCTTTTTATTGATGATAGCTTTAATCATGTTTGTTGTTTATTTTTTTCATGGATAAGAAATTAGATACACAAACAGGAGAAGCAGAAGAAAAAGACGACCCTTTCAGATTATCAGATATTGGCTTAATATTAAAAAGTCAAGGCTTTTTGGCTTGTTGCCTTACTTTGTGTTCTTTATTATTCTGCAATATTTCCTTTCCAGAAATATGCTGTAAACATGTTGCAAAGTACAATCTCTTTCAACAAACTTGATTCTTCAAGTATATGGACTCTAATACAATCATTGTTATTCAATATATTGTTATGATTGTTATTGCAGCAACATCTTTTATGAGCAACTTTCTTAAAAATAAAGTTAGCAAATATGGTTTACTCCTTTTATCAGTATTTTTCTTACTAACTTATTGTTATATTGCTTATAATCGCCAATCAGCTGAGGCTATTTTTGCTGTTTTCCCACTATTGGCAGTAGGTATTACTCCTGTTTTAGGCTCTTATGTTGACCATAAAGGTAAAGCTGCTTTCTATGCTTGTTTTAGGTAGCATTTTGCTCATTGTGTGTCATTTAACTTTTGCATTTATCTTACCAGAGTTTAAAGGTAACAATGTAGGAGGCATTTCTTTGGCTTTCATAACCATCTTAGTATTAGGTGCAAGTTTTTTTCTTTGGTACCTGCTTCTTTATGGCCTTCTGTACCTAAATTAGTTGATAGCAAAATTATTGGCTCAGCTTTACGCACTTATCTTTTGGATTCAAAACATTGGTTTATGGCTTTTCCCATTACTCATTGGTAAAGTTTTTAAAAAGCCTCAAATCCCGAAGTAGAACAACAATTAGCTAATGGCATCTTAAAAACCAGAAGATGCTGCAACCTCCTATAATTACACTTATCCCCTCCTTATGCTTGCTACATTAGGAATTATTGCCTTAGTTTTAGGGCTATACTTAAGAATTGTTGACAAGAAAAAAAGGTTATGGCTTAGAGGAACCTAATATCAAATAACATTTGAAGTACATAAAAGAGAAATCCGAATTTAGCAAAAACTAAATTCGGATTTTTACATAAAAAGGAAGTTTCTTTTGGAATACTACTTTCTTTTTAAAGATAACGCTTTTTCTTATCTTTCTAATTTTTCTGAGCTCATTGTAACTTCTATACGTCCCATATTTTTGCACAAATTGTTTTATAAACTCTTGCATACTCTCAAGTTAAACCTGTAATATATTTTTTATAATTATTATCATAATCTACACCATTATACAAATAATTAAATAACATCTCTTCCCAATAATCATTGGTAAGTATCACTTCATCGTAAGTTTTTTTAATAAATACGCTTTTTATCTTATTTAGTTCTATACCATCAACTCCTTTTTACCATTTCAGTTAGTGCTTCCATCTACCAACGGAATTGCTTTCTTTATATTTTTCTGAGCAGTTTTAAAAACCTACCTTTAATATCATTTGAGGAAAAAGGATACTGACTTAATGTACCTGACACATTCACCCCATAAGCCGCTCCTTTATCTTCTCTAATACGTTGAATATAAATAGCACGAAGTAACTGGCTTAATACATCTGTCTTAATCTCATTCTCTACAGTATAAGGAATACAATTAGAATAAATAACAGAAGTATGTACAGATGGTGTTTTTCTGTGGTACAATAAAACAATGTGTCTCTGTATTTTCTTTTAAAACCACATCTGTTTTATTACCATTATCACGTTTCTTTGTAGAAGGAAGAGATGCTAAATATTTACATAAAAAGTGGTTTTAATTGCTTTTTCAGATATGTTTCCAGTTATAATAACATCAAAAATCAGCCGCATTTTTAAAGCACTCTTTATATATATATAATGCTCGTTCGTAATTCACTTTATGCAATTCATTTGCCTTTACCGTTTTTATTCGAGCATCATTATATACTATATTTAATAATGTGTCATTATATACAACATTAGGATTTACATCTCTTAAAGTCAAAAATTCTCTTTGATTATTTATTAACTGCTCAAATGCCTTATTGTCTTTTTCGCGGTGAAGTGAAATAAAAGATAGGTTAATTGAAATAAATCCTCTGCATTTCTCACTGTAGAAAATCCTTTTTATTCCCTGCATATCATTTCCGATGAAAGGCGAAACGTTAACTGTTTTACCTGAAAGCATTTTTGTAGAGTTACATCATTAAAGGTTCCCACCCACCACACATAACACTTGCAATCAAATAAGAAAGAGTTGGCATTTCATCTGCGCTATATACACTCTTACCTCCCAAACTAAAGATACGCATATTTACTTCATCATTTTCAAAAGAAGTATTTCTATAAAATACACGCATACCATTCGACAAAGTAAAAAGGGCGATAGCCATAATAAGTTTTTCTTCTTTTATAATTGCACCTTTTGTAGGGAAAACGAGTCATAAAAATGTTTTTGGAGTAGCCTCTTCTTTGTAAGGTGAATGCTTTTTAATTGTTCCGACACAATAATTTGCTCAATTTCATTTTCAGAAGGCATAACAAAATCTTCTTGCTTAGGGTGCAAAATAGTGTTGTAACCATATTTTTTTATTTACCACCAACTCTTTCACATAAGCATTCACCTCCTTCAAAGTTATTGTTTTATTCAACAGCTTTGTCTGATTTAACACATACTCAGCATTGAGCATAGGTTTGTTTTCTAAAAAGTTATTTAAGCAAATATCGACATATTCACTATTGCGTATATTCGTTCTATCATTAAACTTATTCTGTGCATCATTTAATATTTCATCCTTTGCTCTTTGAAACTCTGATAGTAAAAAGCCCTGACTTCTGGCTCTTTCCACCTCTCCAATAAGAAGTCTTATCCCTTCTTTCAAATCATTCTTAGCCAAAGTAGCTTGAATAGAAAAAGCATCTTTAGTGGTAGAAATAAAGAAATTACCATCTTGTACAGAAGCCGATAAAAGTTCTTTGCTATGTTCTTGTGTAAGTCTATCTAAACGACCATTAAGCATCTGCAATAATAGTTTCGTTATATATTCTTCTTTAAAAACATTTCCACGACAACCTTTCTTCTCTTGGTGTTATATCTCTTTTCATATAAAGACTAAAACTTGCATAGGCTGTTCCTCGTCTTTTGCTGTGAAAACAATCATTTTATCATTATTATTTACAGGATAATATAGTCTTTCAGCAGCATTTTTGAGACTTAGGAATAGCTCCAAACAAGTGCTTTATTTTTGCTTCAACGCTATCTACGTTTACATCTCCAACAATAATAACAGCTTGCAAAATCGGGACGATACCACTTTTTATAATAATCACTTAAAGCCTTATACGGAAAAAGAATTAACGATATTCATGTGTCCAATAGGGCATACAATCTTCATATTTAGTACCTTTATAAATAACAGAAGCAGAAGATTCCATCAACCTTTGCATAGCCATCGAAGACGAACGGGTTCTCCATTCTTCAGTAATAACTCCTCTTTCTTTGTCTATTTCCTTAGGGTCGAGCATTAAAAAGTTACTCCAATCGTGCAAAATCAATAAACAAGTATCTAACACTCCTTTTTGGTGTATTGGAGCAGACGAGACATTATAAACGGTTTGGTCTATACTTGTGTAAGCATTTAGGTTAACTCCAAACTTAATACCTACGCTTTCACACCATTTAACCATGCCCAAATTCTCACCGTTAGGCGGAAATGTTTTAGAACCATTAAATGCCATGTGTTCTAAAAAATGTGCTAATCCACGCTGATTAGGTTCTTCTAATATCGAACCAACTCTTTGCGCTAAATAGAAATCAGCTGTATTTGGAACAAATGAATTATGCTTAATATAATAAGTAAGCCCATTCGACAAAAACACCCGTCTTAATGCTTTTATCTTGTTCTACATTACGAGCTGTTGCAACAAATGTCATTACGCATAGTGCAACAGCCATCATATATTTATTCAATCTCATTCTATTCACTAAAAAATCACTCACTTTTACACAATGTAAAAGCAAGTGATAAAAATTACAATATATGATTATTTAAAAATAAGAAGGTACAGCAAATGCTTCCAAAGTCTTGGGTAGAATTATTCGTATCCTTCCAGTTTTTACCTTCTTTCTTACGTAATACAGCTTTACGATAAAGCTTCCCGCATCACTTAATGTTTCAGCCCATGACGTAAAACCAGCATCTAAAGCAGCACTCACAACATTCCATTGGTGGTCTGATGTAACAGCTAAATTAACTGCATCGAGTACCCATACATTAGGAATCATCAAATGGGTTTCTGCATTTTTCAAAGTTTGTTGGGTCATCAGCTCAACCCATTTAACTTCATATTCATAGTTTTTTTCTTTAATAATTCAGCTGTCATAGGAATACGAACAAGCGCATAAGCTCTCACACCTGCTTTATTTGGAGTTAATCGTCCTTCATCACTACCATACCAATGAAGTAACAAAGGCACCTTATTATTTTGTACTTCTTTTTCTACTTCTTCACCATTTTCATCTACATCATCTAACGTCATAGAGCTATACATTTGAAAAATTAGCTTTTGAAAGGTCGATAGAATTTGTATTAAATTCTTTATGATTACGAGCATTCCAAGCAATAACAATCTCTTCACCCTGGTTGCACTGGGTGTTCTTTTTCCCTGAACCCGGAATAACAAAAACCCTCGTCTACAGTCATAGCGCTATTCATCACATTAGGCTTATAATCATTCTTCATATTTGTTTGAAAAAGACTTTTGAACAATTGCAAGTCCATCTGCATACATCACAGTATCACTATTATTAGCTATTTTTTTATACTGGTCGTCAATATAATCTTTATTTTGTGGAGTTCTTGTTCCTGCAAAAAATACTTCTGTAATTACAAAACCTGCACCAGAATTAAAGGTATTTAATGGCATTACAAGAGATGAATAAACACCTTCTAAAGCACCTTTATCCACTGCAACATTGTGCTGTGTAGCCTTCACGTTTGTGGTTAAGTCTTTATTATTTTAGTTTATATGCAATTGTTCCGTCAACAACAACATCGTAAATACCTACAGGCAAACTCACAACTGCAACATATTGGGCATTAGATGCTTTTAAACTGTGTAAACGAAAATGTTTCTTTTGTTTGCACATTTGTAAACACTGCTTTCGCATTAGATAAAGTTGGGTTTTCTATTGTCATTGGCATATCAAGCGTAATACCATAGTTTACCCATGTTGTTGCTTTCTCTTCATTATCGGGTTTACAAGAAGTAAACATAAAACACATGACCATTAAGGTCATCACTACATTAAAAATGTTTTTCATACTACTTTTTTTATTATTATTAAATGATTATATTTATCTATTTATAAGTTAAAAAGCCACTCCCATTGTAGCTATAACACTCTTTTTTTATTATAATTTTCACTTTTAAGAAAAAGCATTTTCTATCCCCAAGAAGTATCCTTTTTATTCCAACTTTTAGGATAATACCACACAAGTGCCTCCCCTTTTACATGCAAATAATTATCTGTTAAACGCGCATAAGTTCTATTTACAAGTTGAGTGATTGTTTCCGTCATTTTCAAATAAGGCATTATCATGTTTTTTTGAAGTACACTTTCGTAACCGCCATTAAGACTACATGAGAAAAAAACACCTCTTGTTCAACACTTTTTGCCACTGAACACTCACCTCTCCATATAGCTTAGAAAAGCTAATAGAACGTTCTTTTTTCGTAGGTTTCATTATAATCCTTATAACCTATTGTTATTTTCGTGGTAAATGCCGATTGATTTCCTTTGTGATATAAAGCACTCAACGCATAAGAGCGAACCACTTGATGATAAAGTGTTAAACTTGTAAGTTGTTTATACTCACCTCCTGAAGCATCACCTGCAATATGTTCATCACCTAAACGCTTTTGTTGCGTCACCTGTCCATACACGCTCCAGTGGTTATCTTTATTATTTTTCCAGCCCATCACCAAACTACCATTACTAAAAATATAAAGTGTTTTAAGGGCAAAGCATTTAGCTTTGTTAATATCTGAGTATAGGGAACGTATTGATATAGCCCTGTTATAAACACACCATGATGCTCTTTTTGGAATTATATTTAACTCAACTTGGTATCCTGTTGCTTTATAATAAAGTTCTTTGTTTCCACCAGAAAAGCGTCCATTATATGTACCTAATCCCGTAAATAAATATTCTTTGTTTCCTCCTTCCTCACGATAAAAGTCAACATCATTCGTTTGTTTATAAAACAAAGAGCCTATCCCTAATGCCACCTCGTTATACTTAAAAGCATATTTTGCTCCTAATTGCAAAACAAGATTTGTTACAATTCCTCTCATTCTCGGGTCTGTTTGCCTATATTCTTGCATTGCTCTACATGTGATAGACGCTCCAAACGTCCATCGTTTCTTATGAAATGCCGTTCCACCAGCAAACGAATACGTTTCAACATGCGTCTTTCCACCTATCGTATCACCCAAAAACATAAGGATAAATTAAGGTATAATCTGACGTAGAATTAAAACGTATGTTTTTATTTTTACCTCTTTCATAGCCAGCATTTCCCCACACTATCATGTTAGAAGGTAAATAAATATAGGACGATACCCCAACCGTTGTATTTTGGTTTGCTGTTCCTAATTGATAAAAAGAAAGGACCATTAGCTCTTTCTAAATGAAGAGATGCCGACAAAGAGGAATAAGATTGCGAATATAAAGAATCATTAACAGCAGGGTTATCTCGATGCTCTAACAGCGCAAAAATGCCATAAAGAATAATATTGAAGAGGGGCTATAGAATCTGTTTTTTTACTGCCCATAAAGAGGTAGTAAGACACAAACAACACAACCATATAATAACTTTCTTTTTCATAGTTATAACCAAATAATTGGTGCTGAAATAATTGTTGGCTGATTTAATACCTCACAATAGTCTTTTGAAATTCTAAAATGACGAATCTCATCCTTATTTTCTCTATTCGTATAACGCACACTTCCTTCGCCAGAAAGCGAATAAGCTCCTTTCATTACCTGTAATATTGTTCTTAACTGACCGATGTCAGAGGTTGTATAAACTTTTTATTATTCAAATTTGTTAGTGTTATAGTGCCTTGTAAACGAATAATCTTTTACCTCATTTGGAAAATTTAATGCAACCATAACAGAGGTATAATAGTTTGTCTCTTCCTTATGACAAGCATACAAAACACCTATTATTAAGGTTATAATCAATAAAGATAGTTTCTTTCTCATAGTTTCACATTCGTTTCTAAACCAAAATAAGGTGTAACATAACGTCTAAATGTCACGTTATGACGTGTATATTCAGGATAAGCATCCCATAGTTTATTTATAAACAAAGCCACCATCAGCTTATTATTCCACAACTTTTTGTTGCTTTTTAGATTTACATTCATGCTAAAAGGCACAACTTGACGTTCAAAAAGCAACATCGCTTAATGAACGTTTTTAACGAACTTAAAAACAGCATCTTTAGCATCTATATCGGTGTAAATATTCACTTTTCCTCTTTCGTCTATATAACTATGGGGATATGCGTCCTTAGACATTGACTGGCTTGCTGTAAACCATAAACATTGTGCAGATAAAGAAATACCTAAATTTAACGAAGGAATAGTGCTATCAAGGGTAAAGTTTGTATTCAACATTTCTTTGATATAGCCTTCATCATCATTATAAATTCCAACAATATTTATCGACTTTCCATTTATAACACGCGAGGGCTTTTTGTTCTACCGACATTGCATTTTTATATAAAGTTTTAAACCATGCTCCGTTTATTGTTAAGCGTGTGTTAAATAAAGGCATACGAGTTGTTGTGAAAGTATATTCTATTCCTTTCTTAAAAAATTCTACTCCCATTGCCTAACATCATTATGTTCTTTTAATCGTGTTTTAGTAACAAAAAGGCAAAAGCATCTATATTAGGATTATTCACAAATTGGTCTATTGTTACATCTTTCATTGTATAATGCTTATAGATATAAGGTAAGTAATCTTCATTGTTCTAAAACCTGAAGTCATATCTTCCTCAAAAATAAGTAATTGTTAATCGGTTTCCAGCAAAAGAAACATCACCTCTCAACTCCCATTTCGTATTCCGTGCAGGTTCTAGAGATATATTCGTGGGGTCTATAACATAGGGTTTGCAAGCGCATACGCCTATGTTCTCTTTGCTCATGGTAAAAAGAAAACTCTGCAAAAATCGATGTATTGACGCTCTGGATACAACTGTTCTATCGTAGGAAATTTAGTATGTTGCCCCCAACCTGCTGAAAGTGTAAAATTTAGTTGTTGATTTCCTAAATAGAAAGATGGTAGACTATAAGATACATTCAATCGGGGGTCTATGTAATATCTACCATTCATTGCATAATTTTTTTACTTAACCCTTGCATGGTTTTGTAAGCGTGTTCCAAACACAGTATTAAAGCGATGAGAACCTAAATGCCACTTTTACACTTTCCTCAACATAAAAAGATAGTTCTTTAGAAGCAGGCACTTCACTATATTTTCGAGGACGATTAAAGGTTTCGGGATATAGAGGAAAACAACTTATTAAAAGCGTTGTCCATCTCCAAAAATTTTTATCTATTTGATAATCAAGTCCTACTAATAAACTGTTTTCTACTTTGTCTGAAGGTACAGAAAAAGTGGTATTTGCATTAACAAACAAGTTAATAGGTCGCCCATCTACACTCTGTGATGCAACATAAGTGTAAGGATAAATAAAAACAGCATCGCTTTCGCCCTCTTTATCTGTAACTGCAGCAGGAGTATCCCTTGCAATTGAACCAATCTGGTGCGCTCTAACTCATCTCTTTCATACGATAATGAAGTTGAAATTTCTGCATTTTTTTAACCATAAATTAGCCTTTATCACTGGTAAACTCTGCACGAATAGCAGAAGCATATCTGTTATATTTCGACACATATTTATCTACTCCGCCATAATTTAACTCTTCATCTTGCTTTTCATCATCAAAAGAACCACTATAATCTACATTAAAAGAAGTATTTAACGTGTAGTTTTTAAGACGTAATTGCTTATTTAAACGAGTAGAAAATGTTAGTCGCTTATAATTCTCCAAAAAGGTTTCTTGGGTCTACTTGAGCATCTAAATAATCGGCACTTATATTTAACGATAAATGATGTTCCTGCCATTCAAAGCCTTTACCAACATAATATAGCTTGCTACTCATATCTGCTTTAAATCTGGCAGATAAATCGTGTCCTCCTTTTTCGCTTAATATGCACCAAACCACTGGTTAAATCGCCATATTTAACAGAGGGAACACCTCTTATTATTTCCACTTCTTGAATATCATCGGTAGCTATTGAACGCATGTCTACCCCTGAATTAGTAAAATCTCTATGAGTGCTTGTTCTGTCTAAAGCACCCGATAAATGTTGCATATTTGCATTTGTACTCATGGGAGAACCATCTATTACAAAACGAGTTCCTAACGATGATGTGTTATAATCATTACTTGCAATAGGCACTTGACGCAGTTGTATGGTTTGTGGGGTAGCAATTGAATTGTTAGAAGCCCTTCCACCGGGTAATAATTCAAGAACATCTGCAAAAGGTAGATGGTTGCAAATGTTCCATTGCATGCTGTTTTTATAATAGAAGATGTGGCAAGTGTTTTTGCTTCCTGAGCTGTTACTACAACCTCTGCCAACGAACGAATAGACGATTCAAGTTTGTAAATAGCATTGGTATCTGCCATAACTGTTAGCGTTTTATAGCCTATATACGAAATAGAAATTTTGGGTTTTACGCTACTTTTATAATGAAATATTCCATCTACATTGGTAGAAATACGCTGAACATAAGGAGTTTCTATGGTTATAATTGCACCAATAATAGGTTCTAAAGTGGCCTTTATCTACTACTTTTTCCTCTATAAATAGTTTGAGAAAAAGCAATAGAAGATACAGCTAAAAACAAAAATAAACAGGCATATCGTAAAATGAGTCATGTAACCTAATATTGATTTTTGCAAAAAGTAAAACTTTTCAATGAGAAAGACAATACCTAAAAAAATAGTGATACTTAATTGTATTCTATCACAAAAAACTGTTATTATTTCTACTCTTATAAAAGAGTATCTCCAAGAGACATATCAATAATAACATTTTCTTTATTTATTCAACGATAACGAAAAATGGGTGAAAGCTATTTTTGCATAAAATGATGATTTATGCAAAAAAATAAAGAGTCGATAATAGGGCTATTTTTTTCGACTTATTTAACTACAACATTTTAATTGTAAGAAAATGGTAGATATGCTTTAACACTACAAGAAAAAAAGGGTATTTACCGCATTATTTTTAGCAAAAAGCATGCAATAGCTTGTGTTTTTACCATTGAATATATAAGACTTTACGTGCTAATAGCTTATATATTAGCACGTAAAAGATTATCTTTTGCACCTTAAAAAGATATATGTTTAAGCACTAACCTCTTGTTTTTTTCTATTTTTCAAAACTTGTATTCTACACAAGCAAAAAGATATATGTTTTATAATTTTTGCCACTCTTTTAATGTCTATCAAAGAGAAGTTTTTAGTTAAAAAAACGATTAAAAAGCTTAGCTATTTTTGCTAAAAACAAGTCTTTTTCTCAACAAAAATAAGGTATAATTATGTATATAAAAATGGAATATTCCGTTTTATTCGAATAATTATTCAAACTATGTCATTCCAATCAAACAAGTTGTAAAAACTTTGGCAAATAAACTTTTGTATGGTAAATTTATTAGATAACATTTGAATCTTAAGCAATAACTTTATCAACTCATGTTGGTTTATCTTTTTAAACAAAAAAAGCATCATTCTTAATGTTTAATAAGAATGATGCTAATAATAACTTATATGTCAAATGTTCTACAACTTTACAGTAGAAATATCAACTAAATTATTTACAATAGCATAAATGGTTAATCCTGCTGGAGAGTGTATTTGCAACTTACGAGCGATATTTCTTCGGTGTGTAATAACGGTATTGATAGAAATGCACAAGTGTTCTGCAATCTCTTTATTCGTCATTCCTTGTACCAAACTAACGATAACATCTCTTTCTCTCACTCAAATTATCGGCAGTCTCGGCTCCTTGATTTATCATATTTGATATTTTAGAAGAGACATCGTTTTGCTTTTGATTTCTGTTCTAAGCGTCTTATCACAGGAATAAATATCTCATCTTCTACTAAAGCATGCTGCATAAGCCACACTTCACAATTATATATATCGAATAAAGCTGCTGATAATTGGTTGTTTCTCAAACCATCTGAAGGCAAATATTTAATAATAATGCTCTTTTAACTCTTTCAATTTATTATCTATTTGACCGTGATGTTTTGAATAAGTATCTATGTCATAATCAGACGTTACCACGTTTTTAAGTAAATCATCTACATAAGGAAACACGTTTTTCTCTTCATAGTTCATGTGATTTCTTATGCTGTGTTCATACTCGTCGTAAAGTTTTAAGATTAAACGAGCAAGATTATCGTTCACATCAAGAGCTTCCAACTAACTTTGTTCTAATAAAAGGTAGCGCAAAAATCGAGGAAGTAACAATGCGATGCTTTTAAGTAATGAAGAAGTGTTGGAATAGATAATCTGTCTGCATCTTCATAATCTCTGTATCCATTGATAGTAAAAATTAACAACAGCAAGAAAAGGTGTATGTGTCAACCTTTTTGTTCTTCACATACTTCTTTTACTGTTTTATCGCCAAAACCAAGATTGATTCCGAATGCACCAAGGCTCTGTAAAATGCTATAATTATCCTTGATAATTGAAATCATCTTATCCTCGAGCTTCATACATTTTTGATTTTTTTCATTTTATAGGTTATGATATATCTGCATGCAAAAAATATTTATATTTTTTTGACAAACAACATAATTTTTAGCTATTTATTTGTCTTTTCGTACGAAATAATGATGAATAATTACCTAAAAGCAAATAATTTAATCATAAATAATGAGATTTTTATCTGTTGTTTCACTCCTACTATTTCTTATAAAAAAACAAGATATTATGCGAAAAAATCAGTGAAAAAAATCTTTTTCAATGTCTTCTCATAAGCCTTTGCATACGCTATACATCCTATATCATTAGGATGAGTTGCTTCAATCATCGCATCTTCTGTAAACTCTATTTCCTTACTAAATTGATAATACAAATGAGTTATTCCTTCTTTCTGTAATTGCTTTATTGCTTGGTATAGCACTTTATTAGCAGTACGCATACGAGATTCTGCATTTGGATGAAACACGATATCAACTTGAGGATAGCTTTCTGACACGATAATCGGTGCTTTGCTCTTGCGTCGTAAACAACGAATTCCATTTTTTTATACGTGTTGTTATTTCTTCATCTGTTAGTTGATAACTATTGGGTATAGGGTCTATAATAAAACATTTAGCATCTATTTCACTTAACACATCAAATAAAGCAGGTTCCATTAAGCAAGAACCACTAAACCCCATATTAAGGATATTGTATCCTGTTAAGCGTTTAAGAATGTTTGTCCAAGTAAGTCCTGGACGAGAAGGTGATGCTCCTTGTACGATAGAAGAACCATAAATAACAATTGGTTTCTCACTATTTGAGGGTAAGAAACGAAAAAGAGCCATTTCATCACTACCTATTTTTAAGACTTGTTACTGTGCTATAAGGGGGTAAAAAGAGTTCATAGATGCCTTCTTTTTGTCTCTAAATTATTAAAAAGTAAAAACAAATAGTATCACCCCAATTCCATTGCATATGATTGCCTATCCAATGAGTTTTTACCTCTTTGATTTGTAGCATAAAGGTCTATACCCTCTTGGTTTAATCGAGACATATTAGGATATTGACTCGCTTTTACGATTGAATATTTTACTTGAAGATGGCGAGTATTAGTAAAAAACTTAATGGTTAAGCCTGCAGCGTTCGTAGAAAGGTTCCAAACCTCATGAGGTACGGTTTCTTTAAATCGTTCTGGTAATCTAAAAATAAGTATCTTTAAGTTCTCTACTCCAGCCTCTACCGTTAATAACATCATTATTTTTGTAACATGGGATAATGCCATTTAAGAGTTTGCCCACAAACATGAGCGTAAAAAAGAATGAGAATAGAAAAAGAATCTGTATTTTTAAAAATGTTTTTGCATACTATATTTTTATTTCGTTGTTATAATGTTATATTTATTATTTCTCACAATATTATACATATAAAATTGTTTTATTTCTTTTCAAAAATTAGGTATTTACAATGAATAAGGCAACAAAAGGGCGATTTATTTCTTCCTTCTTTTGAGGCGTTTATATTTCGTTTTAGAAAGTATAATGAAAGAAATAAAAAAACAAAAAAAGTAATTCAGAAAGTGAAAAAGACTTCTAAAAGATAGAATTAAAAGTAAAGAAAATAAACAATAATAAACTAACCTTTTAGCAATTAAAGAACATTAATTATCACTTCACAAAAAAAGTTCTTTTAACTATTCATTACCAGCGAGATATAAACAAATAATAAAGTTTATTTATAGAATATAATAATCAAAAGCAAAACAAATAAAGAATACGTTATATATTATATAATGTATAGAACAAAATGCAAACCTACTTTTATGATATTAAAATGCTATCTCTTTTTTTAAAACAAAGTAGATACAGAAAGTATTATTCTTTTACCTCTTAACATTCTTCTATTTGTCGTTCCTGCTCTATTGGCTCTTCCTCCATCTCAAAAATATAATCGTTTGTGGTGATAAGACGAGCTATTTCTTCATAAAGTCTAATACATGCCCATGCATCTATTGCTGCATATTCTTTTTGTTTATCAGTTAAAACACTCTGGTCCCAATTAGATAAGCGTTGCTTTTTGCTTATCTTTTCCTGAAAAGATATTAGCATACAATTTCTGCAAGCTCATATCTTCAATACCAATAGCTCCAACAATTTTTTTGTAAATCAATAAAATATCCAGGTTTAAAAGGCAATCGTCGCTGTAAAGCTAATAAATCATCGTGCCATGAAAGCCCCACCATTGGTACAGAAGTGTTTTCTAATAACTGTTTAAGACACGGAGGAAAGCCAATAAAATTAAGACGAAATAAAAAACAAAGGTCTCTTGTTGCAACCTGCAAAAGCGACACCTTATACTTAAGCCCCTTAGTGAAAGAAGGACGAGTTTCTGTATCTACCCCCAAAAACATCTTGTGTTAAAAGGAATCTAACAGCTTGTTCTGCTTCACTCTCGCTTTGTATTACAATGATTCTTCCTGTATAAACAACCTGTGGAAGATTACCTATAATGTTTTTATCTATCTTGTTATAAATTACTTTCTTCATTCTATACGAATATACAACGGGGTGCAAAATTAGAAAAAAACTTACAAAAAAATGGGTAATTCTTATATTTTTTTACGTTATTTTTGCAGGTAAATTAGCGTTAATAAACATGGCAAAGAAGAAAAAGCAACAAATCTCTCTCTCTAAATGAAGTCTATTGGAGCAGAAGCATTCATTAATAATGAAAAAAATAGAATTTGTACTTGGATTATGTACTTTTCTTATTTCTATCCTTATATTTATCTCTTTTTCTCTTTTTCTCTACAGGAAAAAGCTGACCAAAGCCTTCTTGAAGATTTAAGACCTCAAGAATGGCTCAATCATAATAAATTATTTCAAAACTCATGTGGTAGTATTGGAGCCATAACGTCGCATTTCTTCATAACAAAAGGGTTTGGTTTTATCTTCCTTTTAATTCCTACTTTTTTTAATATTAGTAGGTCTTAAACTAATAAAGGTATATTCTATAAATCTTTGGAAGTGGTTCTTATCACTTTCAATAATTATGTTCTGGAGTTCTATTGCCTTTACTAAATTCTTGTCACCACTTATGGGTGAGGAGATATTTAACCCTGGTGGTTATCATGGTTTATTTTTGTGTTCAATTCTTAGAACAAGTTGTTGGAACACCGGGACTTATCGTCTTTCTTTTATTAACTGCATTAACATTCTTTACTTATATTACCTCTGAAACAATTACACTTATCAGAAGGATTTTAAAATCCAATAGATTACATTGGAACTAAAAATCAGAAAAACAAGATGTTACAACCGAACCAATGGGACTAAATAACGTAGAAGAGAAAAGAACAAACGGTTGTAGAAGAACCCACGATAGAAGAAAAATAAATGAAGAAGTCGCAATTGAAGAATACTTAAAAGAAGAACAACCAATTATAAAAATTGAAGATGAAGATTTTTGAAACAGATGAATCTCAAGCACAAGAAATTATTCTTCCAACCATTGCTCCTATTGTAGAGAAACAAAAGATTTATTAACTGTAGAAGTGGCAGCAAAAGACAGAAGAGCCTCATCAAAAAGCTCTTAGTGTTGAAGAAGTTATGAAAAACTCCTATTAACCCTAAAGAGCCTTTTTACTAAATACAAATATCCAACTTTGGAGCTTTTAAAGAAATATGATAACAGCCAACAGCCCCAAGTGGATATGGAAGAAATTAAAGCTAACAATGCTCGTATTGTAGAAGTGCTAAATAGTTTCAAAGTAGCCATTCAAGAAATAAAAGCAACAGTAGGACCTACTATCACCTTATATGAAATTACTCCAGCCGAAGGAGTTCGTATTTCTAAGATAAGAAACTTAGAAGATGATATTGCATTAAACCTCTCTGCACTCGGAATACGTATCATTGCTCCAATTCCAGGTAAAGGAACTATTGGTATAGAAGTGCCAAATAGAAAAGCAAATATAGTGTCAATGGAGAGTATATTAAACACCAAGAAGTTTCAAGAAACAACGATGGAACTACCATTGGCACTCGGTAAAACAATTACCAATGAAGTTTATATGGTAGACTTGGCAAAAATTCCACATTTATTAGTCGCTGGTGCAACAGGTCAAGGTAAATCAGTTGGTTTTAAATACTATTATTACTTCTCTTTTATATAAGAAACACCCAAAATGAATTAAAGATAGTTCTAATCGACCCTAAAAAGGTAGAATTCAGTGTATACTCTCCTATTGTAGACCACTTTATGGCCACTGTTGAGAGCAATGAAGATGAACCTATCATTACAGATGTAAAGAAAAGTGGTACATACATTAAATAGTTTATGCACACTAATGGACCATCGTTATGACTTGTTAAAAAGAGGCTGGAGCTCGTAATATAAAAGAATATAATCATAAATTTTTAAATCATAAATTAGATTTAACTAAGGGTCATGAATTTATGCCATATATTGTAGTCATTGTAGATGAATATGGTGACTTGATTATGACTGCTGGAAAAGAAGTTGAATTGCCAATAACGAATTGCTCAGCTTGCTCGTGCCGTTGGTATACATATGATTATTGCAACACAAAGACCTACCGCAAACATTATAACGGGAACAATTAAAGCAAATTTCCCTGGTAGAATAGCTTTCAAAGTAAGTTCTATGACCGACTCACGAACTATTATTGACCGTTCTGGAGCAAACCAATTAATAGGTAGAGGAGATATGTTAATTCTTAATGGGAATGAACCTGTGCGCGTTCAATGTGCCTTTGTAGACACTCCCGAAATAGAAAAAGTAAACGAATATATTAGCAAACAACCTGGTCCTGTCTGTCCCTTAACTCTTCCAGAACCAGCAACTGATAGTAATGGTAATAGCTCTGGTGGTGCAAGTGATGAAGATATGAGAAGTTTAGACTCTTTCTTTTGAAGAAGCAGCACAAGCTATTGTCAGTTCACAACAAGGCTCAACTTCGATGATTCAACGACGTTTTGCCATTGGATATAATAGAGCTGGACGCTTAATGGACCAATTAGAAAGAGTGGGTATTGTTGGTCCTGCACAAGGAAGTAAGCCCCGTGACGTCTTAGTTACTGACATGAATACGCTTAACGATTTATTAGCTAACTTACGTTCATAAAATAAAATGATAAAACAATGATGAGACGAACGATTACACTTTGTCCCTTTTAGGGTTATTCTTTCGCTTTCTAATAACTTATTAGCACAAAACGAACAACAAGCAAGAAAAGTTTTTGGATAAAAGCTCTTCTGTAATTAAAGCGACAGAAGGTGCCAGTGCACAATTTAAAAATATCAGGTGCTAACGGTTTTTAAGAATAGCGGAACAATTATTATAAAGAATAATATGTTCCATATTAGCACATCACAAGCAATGATTTGGTTTAATGGTAAGACTCAATGGACTTATCTTAAAAGCAAATAACGAAGTAAATGTATCTACCCCCAAATGCAAGCAAACAGGCAATAATGAACCCTTACGCTTTTCATAAATATGTATAAGCATGGATATAAATTAAGCATGAAGACAATTGGTAATACACACCAAGTTCATCTTATTTCCACCTCTTCTAATGCTTCCAATCAAAGAAATGAACATCTCTTTTAAATAAGGTTTCATCGGTTATTTCTTCAGCTAAAAATTCTTCATAACGGTAACTGGTTAACCATCAACATTAGTAATTTTTAAGTCAAAAATATCTAATGCAACTTTTGTTTTCAATTCTAAGGACTTTCCTTCTGCAGAAGTGATAGACCTTCGTTAACCCCTTCTTCCCTACTCTCTTTATTTATAGATAGAAGGAAATAAGCAATGAATGTAGTATTACAATACTTAAATAAAAATAGAGAAAGACCAATTTAGTGTGTATAGATTATTAAACAAACACACTAAATTGGCTTCTAAGCGTTCAGAGGATTATAAGAACAAACGCTTTATCAGAACTATAAGTATTTTATTTAAAGTTGTTATAAGCTCTTTACTTGCTGGATTAGGTATTACAGTTGCACAAATACAGCTCAATACTACGCCTACTCTATTAGTACTTAGCCTTTATTCTCTAATGCCTTTTATCTTTTAAGTGTATTAACATCTAAATTTGCTCAAAAAAACAGATTTATATTCAAACAATATTACACCTTATTTATTGCTTCTAATCAAGAAGACAAGATTGATAAATGCGCAATTATTAGCCTCAATTACAACATTTAGAAATATACATTGGTATGCTTTTTATCATTTCATTCATCATTACTTCTTTATTGAAAAAAATAGATTTATAACATTTATAGATGGGTTATTGTTTATCAGTAGTATTATTTTTAGGTTTTCAAATTATTTGTCTTTTCATCAACTTATTCATAAGTTATTCTTTAAATCACATTTTCAAACATTTATATCCATTCTTATTTATTTATTTATACTTAGCATTCCACTTCTAAAAATAAATGCTATAAATGTGTTTTATCTCATAGATAATCCTATAGGAACTTTTTATTTGAGTACAAATTATGGTTTTTCATACTCGAAATAACCATTATATATATATTATACCTATATAATAAAAAGGCTATCATTAAAAAGAAATAAACGATGATTTAAATGAAGAGATCTCCTCGCAGACACTCCTTTCTTCTTATTCTTCTTATACAAATAAACAAAATACACTGATTAGTTTATTACTTTTTAGAATGGAAAGCAATCACAAGAAATAAAACAAATAAAGAAACGTTTCAATATAGCTTGTCTCTATACATTATTTTATTGTATAATATATGCTTATAGTAATGACGTTAATTCTTTCTTTAACTCTCCCTTAGTTTTTGTGGGTGGATTATCAATGGGTAGCTCTTTACTTCTTAGTAAAATAATGATGATTGAAGGAAATTATATTCATTTATTAATGAGTGCTCCTAAAATGATTTATAAAATTGTTATGCGAAAATATATTTTTCATGTAGGATTACTCTTTATCCCTATCTTCTTAACACTTCCAAGTATATTTTTAATACATCAAAAGTTTATTATATACTTTCTTACGGACTATTTATAAGCGGATTTCAATACTTCTTATTATTTCAATTGGCTGTATATAACAATGAATGTCTTCCTTTAGAACATTCTATATCAGGCAATAAAAAGCTCTTACAATAGTTCACAACACATTATAATGAATATTATTTTATTTATTATTCCATGCTCTTTTACAGCTATTTTAGATTTATTTATGCCTATAAAATATAGTCTTCTTTTTCTTATCTTTTTATCGGTTTATCATTTTATGATATGCCATAAATGGTGGATAAGAAATATTTATGAGCGAATAATAACAAAACGACACAAACTAATAGAAGGGTATATAAACTCTTAATAAATTATACATAAAAACAATATGAGTAGAAGAAAGAAAGCATTACCAATATTAGAAAACATTACAGTTATTGATGTTGCTGCCGAAGGAAAGTCGTTAGCAAAGGTCAATGATATGGTCATTTTTATTCCATTTACAGTGCCTGGAGACGTTGTTGATTTACAAATTTGCAAAAAACGTAAGCAATATTGTGAGGCTAAAGTCATTCGATTTATCAAATATAGTCCTTTGAGAGAAGAACCAAAGTGCGCTCATTTTGGAATTTGTGGAGGCTGTAAATGGCAAAAATCTACCTTATGAAGAACAATTAAAGGCTAAACATAAACAAGTGAAAGACCAGCTTACACGTATAGGAAAAGTTGAGTTACCCTGAGTTTAACTATATCTTAGGCTCTATAAAAAAACGTTTGAATACCGTAATAAACTTGAATTTGGATGTTCTAACAAACGTTGGCTAACGCAAGAAGATATAAACTCTAATCGCATATTTGATAATATGAATGCTATTGGTTTCCATATCTCTGGAGCTTTTGACAAGATATATCCTATTGAGAAATGCCATCTTATGGACGATTTACAGAATAAGATTCGTAACCATATTTATCATTACGCGTTAGCTCATAACATAGCTTTTTATGACTTAAGAGCACAACATGGTTTGTTAAGAGATATTGTTATAAGAAATTCTAACAGTGGAGAATGGATGGTGTTAATTCAGTTTTTGCTTTGAAAAAGACCAAGATGAACAAACGGCTATACAACTATTAGAAGACTTACATACGCATTTTCCAGAAATTACTTCGCTACTTTATGTAAATAACACAAAAGTGTAATGACACCTTTAATGACCTTCCTGTACACTTATACAAGGGTACAGACTACATTTATGAACTAATGGAAGACCTTAAATTTAAGGTGGGTCCTAAAAAGTTTCTACCAAACAAACACAGAACAAGCGTTACATCTTTATGAAGTAGCACGCAAATTTGCTAACTTAACAGGAAACGAATTGGTATACGATTTATATACAGGAACAGGAACAATAGCAAACTTTGTAGCCAAGAAAGCTAAAAAGGTTATTGGTATAGAATATGTCCCAGAAGCAATAGAAGATGCTAAAGTAAATAGTAAGATTAACAATATTGACAACACATTATTCTATGCAGGCGACATGAAAGATATTCTAAACGACTCGTTTATAGCAGAACATGGGCGTCCTGATGTTATCATTACCGACCCACCACGTGCTGGAATGCATGCTAATGTAGTGCAAACAATTCTTTTTGCAGCCCCTAAAAGAATTGTATATGTTAGTTGTAACCCTGCTACACAAGCAAGAGATTTAGCTGATTTTGATAAAGATTATAAAGTAACAGCTGTTCAACCTGTAGATATGTTTCCACATACTCCACATGTAGAGAATGTTGTTTTGTTAGAAAGAAGATAAATTTAGACTTAGTTTAGCTCCATTTAAATAACACAAAAATGCTAAAAAACAAATAAAGTTTTACTCATTTATACAGGTGGAACCATCGGAATGGGTATCAATAATACCACTGGTGCATTAAAACCACTCGACTTTAATCATTTAGTCGAGAATGTACCTGAGTTTAAATACTTAAAAACAGAAATTGATACATTTCAATTTTCACCACCTATAGATTCGAGTGATATGGACCCTAACATGTGGATTCAGTTAGTAGAGTTAATAGAAGAACGCTATGAGCTTTATGATGGTTTTGTTATTCTTCATGGAACAGATACAATGTCCTACACTGCATCAGCTTTATCTTTCATGCTTGAGAATCTTACTAAGCCTGTTATTTTAACTGGAAGCCAATTACCAATAGGTCAATTACGTACCGATGGAAAAGAAAACCTTATCACTAGTATTGAATTAGCTGGAACCTATAATGCTAATGGTTACCCTATTGTACCCTGAAGTGTGCATCTATTTCAAGGGACTATTAATGCGTGGAAATCGTAGTACAAAAATGTAATGCTGACGGATTTGATGCTTTTGAAAGTTTTAATTATCCTCATTTTATGCAATGTGGGTGTAAATATACGATTTCAACCACATAACATATTAGTACCCAACTTCGATAAGCCGTTAGTCGTTCATAAAAAAATGAATCCCAATATCGTAGTTCTTTCTCTCTTTCCGGGTATTCAAGAAAATATAACAAAGCATATTTTCGATGCTCCCGAACTATCAGGTGTAGTAATAAGAAGCTTTTGGTAGTGGGAATGCTCCCCATCAAGAATGGCTCATGAAATTATTAAAACAAGCATCTAAACGAGGAGTTAGTATTGTAAATATTAGCCAATGTGTTTCAGGACGAGTAGAAATGCAACGTTATGAAACAGGAAATCAATTGGCAGATGCAGAAGTTATTAGTGGATTTGACGGAACAGTTGAAAGTGCTGTAACAAAAACTCATGTATTTAAAAAGCTCGTTATCAAGATTCAGAAACAATCAGAAAAGAAATGCAACGTTCTATTGCTGGTGAAATAAGTGTATAAAGAAAAACATACCTTTCTGATATACTGTGATATTCATAAAGAAATACTCTATAAACACTCGTACAAACCGTTAAAACATATTTCTTTAGCATATCTTATCACACGAGCATATTTTATCGTTCGTCTCTTCAGCAAAATATATTGATAATCTACATCTCAAAGCTTTCATTTAAATACTTATTTTTTTATTAAAAACAAAACAAAAAAACACCTATCTTTTACATATATCAACCGAAAAATATATCTTTGTATAAATCAATTCAATAACAATGGGGTGCATCTTCATCTATAACTCTTATTACAAAGAATGGGTTTTCGAGACGTATATCAACAGGAGTAGTGCTCAATAATAAAGATTTATTTACTTAGACACTCATATTGTATTTCCACAGTAAGACACTATATGATAAGTAAAAACAAAATAAAATATATTCAATCGCTTGAATTAAAGAAGAACAGAAATAAAGATAATGTTTTTGTTGCTGAAGGTCCGAAACTTGTAGAAGCTCTTTTTACAGGTTTCTACTCCTTGCTTTATAGCCGCGACCGCAGATTGGATAGAAGTAAATAGCCATCTTAAAGTGTTAGAAATGGTGGAAGTTACTGAAGAAGAACTTAAAAATTAGTTTTTTTACAACACCCTCAACAAGTTTTAGGCATATTTAAACAAGAGCCACAACCTAAATTACACTTAGAAAAATAGCTTGTCTATAGCATTAGATGACATACAAGACCCTGGCAATTTAGGTACCATTATACGCATTGTTGACTGGTTTGGTATTCGCACAATATTATGCAGTGAGAATACAGTAGACGTGTATAACCCCAAAGTAATACAAGCAACGATGGGAAGTATAGCCAATGTTAATGTCGCATACGTTAATTTAGAAGAAGTTATAAAAGCCCTTCCAAAGACTTTTCCTATATATGGAACACTCCTTGACGGAGAGAATATTTACCAACAAACCTTAGAAAGAAAAAGGTTTAATAGTAATGGGAAACGAAGGAAAAGGCATTTCTTCTAACATAAAAAAATACATAACACACAAATTATTGATACCTGGCGACGCTCAAAAAACAGCTGAAAGTCTTAACGTTGCCATTGCAACTGCTATTACATGTGCAGAGTTTCAACGTGCAAATCTATAAAAAGATGAACTACGATATTATTAAACAAAGAAATAGTTTGGCATGTATCAAAGATGCTTATGTGCGTTTTTGCCGAATATAAAAACATTTTAAAAACAATTGGCAAATCATTTTAGTTTTTTTGCCTTAGTATTAGCTCTTTGTTTTCTTTGAGTTATTTTATTATAAACAGCGAAAAACAATTCATTATAAGATTACCTATTATAGTATAATGGGTGTATTAACTGTGTTCGCACTCGTTTATCGTTTCATACTAACTATTTCTTTACGACAATATTGTAATAAAAACATTGAAACAAAATTTACTTCAATGGCTCACTTATCTATTTTTCAATAATATACCCTATCTATTCATAGGCTCTGTTGTAGCATTTATCGCTTATTGCACTTCTAAATTTCCAGAATATATATACAGTCATCTTACCTACGCTGTGATATTTCTTGCTTTTAATCGTTATATCATTATTCATGGCTTATATCTTTTTAGTTATAATTCCTCAAAAATTATATCCAAACTAAATACATATTTGGAGATAAAAACTGTTTATGGAACTCTTTAAAATCCAACTTTAAAAATAGCATTTAAACACTATTCGTTTTTTTAGTTGGTAGCACAATGGTAAGTAAACTTCATATTACAGTTTATATATTATCTTTTACAATGCCAGCAATAGTTCTGTGTTGTACCCTTTACAGTTATTATCATAGTGCAAATATCATGGGCGATATAGTAACATTACCTAATTATTTTTTCATATCATAAGCTTTGTAATTGGTCTAACAACAAGTATTGTTATTGTTTTACAATCTATTTGGATGTTATTTGTCATGCAAAATATTTATGGTAGTATAGAAGCTAAAAATAACAATAAAGCATAAACATATCAATACTTATACTTATCTTTATATGAAAAAAATATAAAACTCTTAAGAACACTATCTTATACAGTTCTATTGCCTTTTCACTCGCATTAACCCCTAACACTTTATGTGCTAAAAGTGAAGCTGATAGCATTTCATTTAGTAACACTATTAGAATATGGAAGAGCGATTCACCCGAAGTCTTAATGCAAAAAGCCACTCATGTGGTGCCTACTGACAGACAATTGGGAAAGACTTAGAAATGAATTTATTGCTTTCATTCACCTTGGACCCAATACTTTTACACAGCGTGAATGGGGAACTGGTGAAGAAGACCCTAAAATATTTAATCCTAAAACTATTGATACCGACCAATGGTGTAAAGTATTAAAAAGATGCAGGAATGAAGATGGTTGTTCTTACAACCAAACATCACGACGGCTTTGTGCTATGGCAAACTCGCTATACGAGAGATGGAATAATGTCTTCTCCCATAAATAATGGACAAGCAGACATTATGAAATCATTATCAGCATCTTGTAAAAAGTATGGTTTAAAATTAGGTATTTACCTCTCCCTGCCGACTTGTATCAAAATGAGAGATGGCGGTTTATATGGTAATCTAAGTGAAAAAAACACTCCGAACAATACCTCGTAAGATAGAAGGACGCCCCTTTGCTAATCCTACAACTTTCCAATTTAAAGTAGATGATTATAATGAATACTTCTTAAACCAACTCTTTGAACTTTTAACTGAATATGGAGAAATAAGCGAAGTGTGGTTTGATGGTGCTCATCCTAAGAGCAAAGGAGGACAAACTTACGACTATTTAGCATGGAAAAACTAATTAGAACATTAGCACCTAATGCTGTTATATTTGGGAAGAGAAGATGTTAGATGGGGCGGAAAACGAGAGTCTGGTGACACCCGAGAAACCGAGTGGAATGTTATTCCTTATGCAGAAAAATCCAAATGAAATGACCAGATTTCACGATTTAATGGGTCAGGATTTAGGTAGTAGAGATAAATTAAAAAGAAGGTAACTACTTGCATTATCAACAATCAGAAATGGACACTTCTATCCGCGAAGGCTGGTTCTATCGCGATGATACCAAACAAAGTGTACGTAGTACCGACAACGTTTTCGATATATATGAACGTGTGATTGGTGGCAATGCTACACTTATATTAAATATACCTCCTAACCGTGAAGGTAAATTCTCTGATAGAGATGTTAAAGTATTGCAAGAAACTGGCAAGAGAATACGAGAAACATATGCAGAAAATTTATTAAAGAAAAGCAGTAAATGCTCCTAAAGAATTGCTTGATGGCGATGAGCAAACAAGTGTAGAATACCTTTCTCCAATAGAAATTACACTTCCTTCTGCAATAAAAATTAACCGTATTATGCTTCAAGAGCCAATTGCTAAAAACAGGAGAACGTGTAGAAAAACATGCTATCGACGTGTGGACGAATAACGAATGGAAAAGAAGTTGCAGTTGGAACCAATATCGGTTACAAACGTATTCTTAGATTTGATGATGTAACAACCAATAAAATCAGATTAAGAATATTAGAAACTCGTGCCACACCATATATCAGTAGCATTTCTGCTCACTATTATGTTCAGCGTCCGCCAATGCTTTCTATCACCAAAGATATAAATGGTTTAGTTCATATAACACCCTTTAAAACACCAATTTAAGTGGCATGGTAAGCAAGCAGAAACACAGGTTAACGATGCAAGCTACACCATTTATTACACCACCGACGGGTCTACTCCAACTCAAAAGAGTAAGGTTTACACCTCTCCTTTTGCACAAAAAGCATGTGTAGTTAAAGCTGTTGCCTATCAAAATAATATGATGGGTGCAGTAGCTAACGAACAAATAGGACATAAGAAATACACTTGGAAAGTTGAAAAAGGTTAGTAGTGAACAATCTAATCACGAGGCTACAAAAGCAATAGACGCCAACCCAAGTACCTATTGGATAACTCAGGCGGGTCAAAACCACGAATTAGTTATTTCATTAAACGGAGAACAAATCATTAGTGGCTTAGCTTATACTCCACAAAACAGAACATGCTGAAGGCATGATAGAACAGATGGAAGTGTATGCAAAGAAAGATAATGGACAATGGAAGAAGATAGAAACAATTGAATTTGGTAATCTAATCAATAGCCCCAACAAGCGTTTCCATTATTTCAAGAAAGCATTTAAAGCCAATGGCATTATGCTAAAAAGCAACAAGAATAGCAGGAAATAACGATAAAGCAGCTATTGCAGAACTCGATTTATTTTAAAGAAGAAAAGGAGAAATGAGCTTTTCAAGGCTCATTCTTCTTTCTTTCTGTTTGATTGTATATAAGAAATTGTATTTTACACACATACTCATTTATTATAAAAATTAAATAAAACAATAGTAATATGGCAATGATAAAATGTCCTGAATGTGGACACTCTACAAGTAGCAGAGCGCCTAAATGCCCTTCATGCGGTGTTGAAATAGAAGGAAAAAATCACCACTTGTAATAGTTGTGGCGAAACATATTTCAACGATGAACCATGTTGTCCCTCATTGTAAAAACCACTTTGCAAACGCACAAGGCGTTGTTTCTTCTCAACCAACAATGGTAGATAGAACTCCAAAACACCACTTCTTCTAAAAGTCTGTTAATCCCCACTCCCACTCCAGAACTTAAAAAGAAGAATAAGAATAACACCTTACTAATTTCCTTTGTAGTGGCATTAGTGCTTTGTGCAGGTATCTTTTATTTTTTTATAGCAACGCTCAAAAGAATAAAGAACAAGAAGTCTTATGAGCTTGCAATGAAAAGTAATGAAGCAGCAGTGCTACAAGATTACCTTGCAAACTTTTACAGATGCGCCACAAGAACACATAGATTCTATACAATCGCATTTAGCTCGTTTATCGCAAGTAGATACTGAATGGACAAACGTTTTAGTGAGCAATTGAGAGAAAGCAATACAACAATACTTAGAAAAATAACCCTAATTCAATACACAAAGCCGAAGCACTTTCGCAAAATAGATTCGCTCGATTGGGTTGCTATTCAAGAAAGAAACACAATGGAAGCCTATCAATCTTATCTCGATGACCATTTCGATGGTGCTTATATAGACCAAGCAAAAGAGAAAAATGAAGTCTGTTAAAAGCAAAAAGAAGTACAAGAAGATGAGGCACAAATGGTAAACAATACATTTAGAACATTCTTTCAAGGACTAAATGAAAAAGAATGAGGCTAAAATTGCAAGTGTACTCAGTTCTAACATTTCATCTTTCCTTGGACGAACAGATTTCTCGGAAAGTGACATTAACTTGTTTCTTCGTAAACTTTATAAAGACGATATTGAACATATGCAGTGGCGTCCTAATAACGATATAAAAATTACAAAAAAGGAAATAGGTATTGAACAATACGAATACAAAACCACCTTTATGGTTATGAGAAACACACAATATAAAAGATGGTAAATTAGAAAAACAAAATACAAAAATACAAGCTGTGGTAGATCCACAAGGCCAAATCTCAGAATTCAATATGAGTCAATTGGCAGAATAAGCACAAGAGATATTTATTTCTTTTTACTCAATAGTAAGGTTCTAACTTTTATAAGTTGGAACCTTTTTTTATTACTAAAAAGCGTTATAAAAGCAAAAGATTGATTATCATCACGACAACCAACCTTTCTAAACCTTAATAATCTAATACCATGAAAAACAGCACAAAGATAAGTTTTATTTTATTATTTTGTTGTTTAACTCACTCATTATCATTGTAATATAATATTATTTAATATATAAATTTCTTATTTTTATTTTTTTCCTTATTACTTTTTACATTATTTTTACATTACCCCACATAATTAAAATGTAAAAATTCGACACTTTTCTTCTCAAACGACAACTCCCCAAAGCCAAATAGTTAAAAATTACCTACAAAAAAAGAACAACCTCAATGCTGTTTTTAGTGGTTTATAACTTATAATAACTTTTGTAATACACTCTTTATATCTCCTATAAAACAAACTTATAGCATTTCATATTCAAAGTAAGACATAAATAACAATTATACGTCATCATTCTTTTTACAGCATCATCATAAGTCTATTTGTGAGTGTTTTTGTTACATTTACTTTTTCTGTTTTAGAGAAAAAGCTCAGCTTTTACAACGTTTTAAGCATTTATAAAGACACTTTTTTTCCATCTATTTTTTTAATACCCTAAAACAAAACATATAGCTTTTACATAGCTAAAAACAAGCATCATACAAATGCAGCAAACAAGGTATTAGGTGTAAAAACACAAGAGTTTAACTCCTAATACATTATCTTTTTATAGGCAAAAACACCAACTATTACACCTTTAAACTCTTAGCTATTAGGGTATAAACTCTTATCTTTTTGCATCATTTTTTTATATAAAAACACCATTTTTAGAGCCTTTCAAACACAACACAAAGGCACAATTCTATTATTTAGAACCCTAAGGCATAATCATTTGAAAAACCAGAAAAATAACGCTTTTAACAAACTATTTTTTTCATGCAAAAATAGTTTATTTATATAAAAACAAGGCAATTAAAATAGAAACTATTAAAAACTTAAATCTATACATCAAGGTAATGAAAGCTACAAATATAGTTTAGAATAGAGAATAAAGGTGATGTTTTATTTAACATAAATAAACGATGTATGCCAATAAGTAGAGAAAGCTTTGACTATTTTATTGGGCTTATTTTCGTAACTTTGCACACCACAATCTCATAAATAAATGTGGTTGTGCTTTTAAACGATAAAAAGAACATTTCACTATGGAAATAAAAATCTGAATTTGTTATCTCTGCTCCTACAATTTCTAAAATGTCCTGCCGATACAAAAGAGCGAATATGCTTTTATAGGACGTTCTAATGTGGGAAAATCGAGCCTTATCAATATGCTTTGTAACCATAAAGGGTTAGCAAAAACATCTTCTAAACCGGGCAAAACGCTTCTTATTAACCACTTCATCATCAATAACGAATGGTATTTAGTAGACCTTCCGGGATATGGATATGCTAAACAATCTAAGGCAACACAAAAGAAATTACAACAAATGATTTCGTCTTATATCTTACAAAGAGAACAACTTATCAATTTATTTGTATTGATAGATATTCGCCATTCACAACAAAAAATAGACCGCGAATTTATAGATTGGTTAGGAGAAAGCGGTGTTCCTTTTACTATTATCTTTACTAAAGCAGATAAATTAGGTACGGTAAAAGCACAACAAAACGTGGCTGCATGGATGAAAGAACTAAAAAGACGTGTGGGAAGAGCTACCTCCTTATTTTATTACAAGTGCCGAAAAAAAGACAGGAAGAGAAGAGGTTTTAAACTATATTGACAGCATTAACCAATCACTTAACAATAATGGCGAGTAATATTCCTTATTTAGACGTTCAAAACTTATCTAAATCTTTCGGAACAAATACGCTCTTTCACGAAATATCTTTTTCTATTTCTGAAGGGCAAAAAGGTGGGTTTAATCGCTAAAAAACGGTACGGGTAAATCTACTTTACTTTCTATCTTAACGGGCAAAAGAGAGTAAAGATGGTGGAAATATTATATATAAAAAGATTTAAAAGGTGGGTATGTTAGAACAAACCCCCACTTTTAATATAAATGATACGGTGTTAGATGCTTGCTTTTAACCATAATGGTAATGAGGAACAAGTGCTAAAAAGCAAAAGCAAATTTTAACGCAATTAAAGATAAAAGACCTCAACCAACCAATGCGAGAACTTAGCGGTGGACAGCAAAAAGCGTGTTGCCTTAGCTAACATTCTCATCACTAATCCCTGATTTATTGATACTTGATGAGCCTACAAACCACCTCGATTTAGAAAATGATTGTATGGTTAGAAGGCTTTCTTTCGCGAGGCAATAAAACGCTATTGATGGTTACACACGACCGTTATTTCTTAGATAAGGTGTGCAATATCATTTTAGAATTAGATAATTCTACTATCTATTCTTATAAAGGAAATTATGCTTATTTCTTAGATAAAAGAGAGGAACGAATAAATAATACACGCGCAGAAATTCAACATGCTAATAACTTATACAGAAGAGAACTTGAATGGATGCGCAGACAACCACAAGCAAGAGGCCATAAAGCAAAAATATAGAGAAGATGCTTTTTATGAATTGGGAAGCCATCGCTAAGCAGAGAATAGAAGAAAGACAAGTGCGTTTGAAATCGAAAAACGTATATATAGGTTCAAAAAAATATTCGAATGTCAATACGTTTCCAAAGCATGGAGCGAAGATAAGATTATATTAAAAAGACTTTTTATTATAATTTTTCTCGCTTTGAAAAAAATGGGTATCGTAGGCGAAAAACGGCTCTGGCAAGTCTACTTTTTATCAAAAATGTTATTAGGCGAAGTGAAAGCCGATTCGGGCAAATTTGATATTGGTGAAACTGTAAAATTTGGTTACTTTTTCGCAGGAAGGACTTAAATTTAATGAGAATGAAAAAGGTTATTGATGTGATTAAAGCTATCGCAGAATATGTTGATTTGGGTGGTGGAAAGCATCTAACGGCATCACAATTGCTCCAGTTTTTTTATGTTTACACCCGAACAACAACACAATTTTGTATATAAATTAAGTGGCGGTGAAAAAAGAAAACTGTATTTATGTACTGTGTTAATGCGAAATCCAAACTTCTTAGTGTTAGACGAACCAACTAACGACCTTGACATTCAAACCTTACAGGTGTTAGAAGAATACTTACAAGATTTCCCCGGTTGTGTGATAATTGTTAGCCACGACCGTTATTTTTATGGATAAGATTATAGACCATTTATTGGTTTTTTTGAAGGTCAAGGAAAGATAAAAAGACTTTCCGAAACTACACTCAATATCGTGAATGGCTTAGCTTAAATCCTCAAAAGCAATAATGGTTCTACCAATAAAGACACAAAGCCAACTAATACAAACAAAGTGAATGAAAATGTAGGACGTAAGAAAATGACCTACAAAGAAAAAAATGGAGTTTGAACAATTGGAAAAAGATATTGAATTGTTAGAAGTTTGAACAAACAGCCATTGAAACGGCTTTATGCACAGGAGAGCTAAGTGTTGAAGTCTATTACCCAAAAAGAGTAAACGCTTGTCGGAACTAAAAAGTGAATTAGACGAAAAAGTCTTTTTCGATGGCTTGAATTGTGTGAAATAGGTGCTTAACAAAGAGGTGTATCAAAAAAATAAAATTCAACTATAAACATCACAACGTGGGTGCTGTAAACCCTCACTCACTCTGTTTTTACCATTATGGAAACAAAGAAAATAGCAACAGAAAGTAATAGAAAAATGAGAAAATGGCACAAATGGGGTGGCTTATTTTTCTTTTTTTCTTGCTAATGTTTTGCTTCTCAGGGCTACTTCTCAATCATCGACACTCTTTAAGCAGTATCGACTTACCACGAAAGTGGCTTCCATCAGCTTATCATTATCAGCATTGGAACTTAGGTTCTGTAAAAGGTGGAATAACATTAGACGCTAATCACATTTTATTATATGGTGCTAATGGCATTTGGAAGACAGATATAAAAAGCAAAAAAAGATTTAGCAATTACACAAACAAAAATAAAGAGTGGAGCTGATAATCGCTATATTAGCAATATGGTAAGAACTAAAAAGTGGAACACTATTCTGTGCGTCTACATTCGATATATATAAACTTAATTATCAACAAAAATAGCTGGACTTGCTTAACAAAAATCATTAAATATAGAAGAGCGATTAACAGATATTGCCACTCAAGGAGATAGCCTTATTGTGCAAACAAGGTCTGCCTTATATATTGCAACACCACCTTATAAACATTTCTCACTACTTTATTTGCAGCCAACGGCTAATTATCAACCTTCTGTTAAAAACATTCAGAACATTATGGACACTACATAGTGGCGAACTATTAGGTAGCTTTGGAATGTTTTTTTGTAGATTGTTTAGGCGTGGTTTGCATTGTTCTATGTATTACAGGACTTGTATTATCTTTCTTTCCAAAATGGATTTACAAGGCTAAAAAAGAAAGGATTTAACACTAAAAATAAGACATAACATCTTACAAAAGGCTTCTGTTTTTACATAATAAATTAGGTGTTTATTTGCTCTTCTTCTTAATGGTTTTAACGCTTACAGGAACCTTTTTACGTCCTCCTTTACTCATTTCTATTGTTAATACAAGGCACTCTCCTATCCCATTCACTATTCAAGACACTCCTAATGCATGGTTCGATAAACTACGCACTATTAGGGTATGACAGTCTGAATCACCAATGGTTGTTATATACCTCAGAGGGTTTTTATACTGCTAAAACATTAAAAAGACACACCAAAGAAGCTCGATAACGTTCCACCCTGTTGGCTTTTATGGGACCTAATGTATTGCATCAAATGGATAAAAAAATCATTGGATTGTAGGGTCTTTTAGTGGTTTATATAAATGGAACAGCAAAACAGGAAAGAGTTATAATCTTTATACAAAACAATTATATAAAGCTCCTAAAAAAATGAGTATGCCTGATTTTACTTATTCTGTATCGGGATATTGCAACTTATTTAATAGGAAAGCAATTGTGTTTGACTATAATAGAGGTGCTGAAAACACTAATAAACAATCCGCATTTGTTAATATGCCAGCCAGTGTAAGAAATGGAAATATATCGTTATGGCACACTGCTTTGGAGGTTCATGTTGGTAGAATTTATACCATTTTTGCCTTCAATCATTGTCAATATGTTTATATTTTTTTAGCAGGCACATTTATGTTAAGTGTTCTTATTTCGGGCTATGTTATTTATAAAAAAAGCGTTTCTGCAAAAAAAGGTAAAGAAATAAGTATGAATACAAAAAGCTGTCGTCTTTGCATCTATTTCCTTTCATTTATAAAAGATGAAACAAAGACGACAGCTGTTTAAATAGTTAGATATAAGCGTTGCTAAATTAAATTCTTTTTCTTTTAAATGCTTATAAACCAAAATGAATAGGAAGTTTCCATTACATTGAAATAACTTCCTGTTAACTGTTCTACACCAATATATCCTATCCATTCTTGTATGCCATAAGCTCCTGCTTTATCTAAGGGTTTATAAGTTGAAACATAATGTGCTATTTCTTCGTTTGTAAGTGTTTTAAATGTAACATCGGTTTTATCGCAAAAAACATCTACTTCATTGTGCGTTTTTTTATAGAAAACTCCTGTAACAACCTGATGGGTCTTTCCACTTAATTTTTGCAACATTTCAATGGCTTCTTGCTCATCTTTGGGCTTTCCTAATATCTCATTATCAAGTATAACCAGTGTATCTGCCGTTATAAGAACTTCATTTTCTGAAACATGATAGGCATCTGCTTTCTTCTTTGAAAGATAAAGAGGGACATCTAAAACGGAAACACTTTCAGGATAAGATTCGTCTATATTATTCTTTTAGATATACGCTAAAAAGGAATAGAAAGACTTGATAATATTTCTTTTCTTCGAGGAGAATTACTCGCTAAAAATGATGTTATAATGTTTCTTTTCCATATCGTTATTCGTGCTATTCATTCAACTAAGATTTACCAACCAAATGCTTTTGCATTACTCATCCACTTACCTTGTGCCTTCAAAAACTTGTTCCAAAAATATCTCTTCCGCAACCCATTCCACCTTTATAATCGCTGATATAAAGACTTAATGCTTGTATCTCTGCGCACGCATCTTTAGGACAACATGGACAACCCACTATTTTCATTATCTCATAATCGGGTATATCATCACCCACATAGATAATCTCTTTATCACTTAATTGATGTTTTTTTGCTTAAAAAGTTCATAAGTTTCAATCTTTTTAGAACAACCCATATAAACGTCAGAAAGCCCTAATCCTTCGTAACGAACTTGTACAGCACGAGTATTACCACCAGTGATAATAGCAACATGAAGTCCCATTTTTATTAGCTAACTGTATGGCATATCCATCTTTTTATATTAGCCGTGCGGGAGTGGTTCTCCTTCTGTTGACAATGTAATAGTTGAGGCTGAAAGAACTCCATCAACATCAAATATAACGGCTTTTATTCGTTTTAAATCATAATTTATCATGTTCTAAAATGGCTTTTTAGATAATATTTGAATACTTTGGGAACACTTTTTATAAATATCGGAAATAATAGGTTTATCTGCCAATAACGATAAATGTTTTTGCATTACATTATCATCTTGCCTGATAGCGGGGCCTGTTTGAGCTTGTTGAGGTGATAGAATTTGTATTTTTGGGCTGTTTCTTTTAATTAAAGGGAAGCAGTACTTCAAACGGCAATTGATGTTCTTTCAATATTTCTTGAGCAATAGCATAGCAATGATTTGTAAAGTTTGATGCAAATACAGCAGCTAAAATGCAAATACTGACGATTATTATCAGTAAGTTCATACACCTTAGACGATAATTGGTTGGCTAAATGCTTTAATGTAAGAAAAAGTACTTTCGTCGCTTGATTCGATAAAAAAAGGAATTTCAGAAAAGTTTATCTCACGGTCTAAAACTAAACGTTTTGCAAAGGATAAAAACGCCATAGTATTGCGCATAATCTTTGAAAAATATCTTTTAGAAATACTACCTGCAGTATGCACGAAGATGCTCTTTTCTCTTCCTTTACATAGACTTGGAATGATTGTAGATAAAGCATTATCTGTTAAAGCGATAACATATAAGTCGGAATCTACACTTAGTTCTTCTATTTCTGTTACAGCTTTACAATTTAATTGATGTGCAAGAGTTGTAGCAGAAAGGACTGTTCTACTATAAACTTCTATTATATTATGGCCTATATATTGTAAAGCATTCGATAAATGAGTTGCAACTTTCCCTGCACCAATAATTGATATATTCATTTTTTTACTATAATTGATAAAGTTATAAGGTAAGTTTTAATATATTACCAATTATTTATATGAACTTTTTTTCCCACTTCAATTTATCTTCATCATGTGGCATCATAACTCTTTCAGGATAACCTACTGCCAATAAACAAACCACTCTTAAATCGCTTGGAATATTCAATATACCTCTTACAACCTCTTCTGAAGAGGTTCCATCAGATAAATATCTGTCTCTTATTTGTATCCAGCAAGAGCCTAAACCTAATTCTTCAATTTGATATTGCATAGTAACTGTAACAATAGAAGCGATCTTCTATCCAACAATTACTCACTTTTTTTCGTCTGCAACAACAACAATTATCAAAGGTGCTTTAGCTATAAAACGAATATAATTTTCTTTTGCTCAGAAAGTTTTTTTCAATAGACATTTTATCGTCAACTGCTATCAAATGCTATGGTTGAAGTGCTTTTCGCACTTGGCGACATCAAAGCTGCACGAAATATATCACTTATCTTTTTCTGGCTCTATCTCGTCATTCTTAAAAGCCCGAATGCTACGTCTTGTTGTAACCAACTTATGAAAATCTGTCATATTTCAATCATTAAAAAGCAAAAATATGCTTGTTTTAGTTGTTCTAAACAAAGATATAATAAATGAATATAGGTCTTTCATTTATAACAAATACAATCTGTTATAAACAAAGTCATAACTCTAAGAACAATTTATTAAATAAAAACAACCAATAAAGTTAAAACAGAGAAAATGCAAAAGAGCATTTATTGAAAAATAATTTGATTATAGTAAAAATGAGCTATAAGACTCTTTTTAAAAAGCCTTATAACTCATTTTTGTTTATAAGTTATATCTAATAAAAAGATGTATAAATACTTATTCAATCACTACAAGAGCAGTGTCTTCTAATACATTCTCACCAGTTTTTAACTAATATAGCTGTAACTTTTTCCGCTCTTTTCAGCGTCTAAATTGTTTGCCATCTTCATCGCTCCAAAGTACAACAACAGTATCTCCTGCGTTTACTTCATCACCAACTGCAACTTTTATCTCACGTATTACACCAGGAAGTGGTGCTTTTACAGCATTATCAGTATTTACATTAGCTACAGAAGTTGTTGTTTCTTCTGTTTCTGCTTTAGCAGTTGGTTTTATTAAGAACCACCTTTTTTTCTTTTTCAGGTTCTGCTTCTTTTTTTCCATTTCAACTTGAAAGTTTTCACCATTAACGCTTACAGTAGCAATATTTTCTACAATGTCGTTAATTGCAACTTTATATTCTTTCCCGTCGATAATATATTTATATTCTTTCATTTTTGCTATGATTTCTTTTTATCGTTGCTAAAAAAATTACACTCACTTTCTTACAGGTTTTTTTCTGTAAAAGAAAGAAATTTTTGCATTCCACATCGTGCATTTTTGCTTGATTGTAATGATGCCAGATTCTTTATCATGAACGTTATTTCCTTTTGTATTCATGCAAAAGCTAAGGCAATGGCAGCATAAATATTCTTATCTTTAACCATTACTTTTTAAATTTTTAATTTCAACATTACATAGGCATGCAACCATGCTTTTTAGCAGGTAGCGTTTGACGTTTATTGGCTAATTGAGCTAAACCTCTACAGATACGGAAACGTGTATTACGTGGTTCAATCACGTCATCAATGTAACCATATTGTGCAGCTTGATAAGGATTAGCAAACATTTCGGTGTATTCTTCTTCTTTTTCAGCTAAGAAAGCACGAGGGTCTTCGTGTGTTTTAGCTTCTTTTGCATAAAGAACAGCTACTGCTCCACCTGCACCCATTACAGCTATTTCAGCAGAAGGCCATGCAAAATTAAGGTCAGAACGTAATTGCTTGCATCCCATTACAATATGAGAACCACCATAACTCTTACGTAAGTTAATTGTAATCTTAGGCACTGTTGCCTCTCCATAAGCATAAAGTAGCTGTGCACCATGAAGAATTACAGCATTATATTCTTGTCCAGTACCAGGTAAGAAACCAGGAACATCAACCAAAGAAACAATGGGAATATTAAAAAGCATCGCAGAAACGAACAAATCTTGCACCCTTTTCTTGAAAGCATTTACATCAAGAACTCCAGCGTAACAAGCAGGTTGATTTGCTACAATACCAACGCTTTGACCATTAAAACGAGCAAAACCTGTTATAATATTCTTTGCAAATTTAGGTTGTACCCTCAAAGAATTCTCCATTATCAGTAACAGCACTTATCACCTTATACATATCGTATGCTTGATTAGGATCTTCAGGAATAATCTCATTCAAGCTATCCTCCATACGATTAATAGGGTCATTACATTCTACAACAGGAGCAGTTTCCATGTTATTAGAAGGAATATAACTTAACAATTTCTTTATGAGTTCGATACCTTCTTCTTCTGTTTTTGCAGTGAAATGTGTAACACCACTCTTCGTAGAATGTACACTTGCACCACCTAAACTTTCAGCGTCTACATCTTCACCTGTAACCGTTTTTACCACTTTAGGACCAGTTAAGAACATGTAAGAAGTTCCTTCTGTCATTAAAGTAAAGTCTGTTAAAGCAGGAGAATACACTGCACCACCCTGCACAAGGACCAAAGATTGCACTAATTTGAGGTATCACACCACTTGCAAGAATGTTTCTTTCAAAGATTTCTCCATAACCAGCAAGTGCACAAATACCTTCTTGTATTCTTGCACCACCTGAGTCATTAACGCAAATCATAGGAGCTCCATTGCGCACAGCCATATCCATTACTTTGCAAATCTTTTCTGACATTGTTTCAGAAAGCGAACCTCCATTAACAGTAAAGTCTTGCGCATAAACATAAACAAGACGTCCATCAATTGTAGCACTACCAGCAACAACACCATCACCAAGGAAATGTTTCTTTTCCATTCCAAAGTTATGACTACGATGAAGCTTAAACATATCGTACTCTTCAAAAGACCCTGCGTCTACCAACATATCTATTCTTTCACGTGCAGTGTATTTTTCCACGTTCATGTTGTTTATCAATGGCTTTCTCACCACCACCAAGACGAGCTTGTTCACGTTTGGCAATAAGCTCTTTAATCTTTTTCTAATTGCTTACTCATGATTATTTATTCTTTCTGTTGTATTTATCTATAATAGTGTTGCAAAGATACTAAATTATATTGATATGTAGTGAAAAAGCATTATAAAAAGATAGAGGTATAGAAAGAGTTATGTAAGAAAAAAAGATAGAATAGAATAAAGAAAAATCCCTAAAAGCTAAGAGATTGGCTCTAACTTTCAGGGATTTTAAATTTTAAATCTTTATAAAAGAATTATGCTTCTGCTGTTTCTTCAGTTGTTGTTTCTTCTGTAGTAGGTTCTTCTACCACATTAGTTGCTCAGCAGCAGCTTTCTTTTCAGCTACTTTCTTTTGCGATAGCTCGTTAATTTTCTTTTCAGCTCAAGGGTTTCTTGCTACAGCTTTCTTTCTTAGCCTTAGCTCCATTATCACGAATAGCTTGCTCGTTAGAATCCTTAGTTTGCTCCCATGCTTCTGAATTTAGCTTGACAAGCAGCTCCATCAAAAAGCACCTTTTTAACACCACCACGAAGATGTTTCATCAAATAAACACCTTCTTTGCTCAAGATATTGCGTACAGTATCTGTTGGTTGAGCACCTGTTTCAACCCAATAGAGTGCACGTTCAAAGTTCAAATCTACTGTTGCAGGATTTGTGTTTGGGTTATAAGTACCAATTTTCTCAGTAAAACGTCCATCACGTGGAGCTCTTGAGTCTGCAATAACAATGCTATAAAAAGCATAACTCTTGCGACCACCTCTTTTGCAATCTGATTTTTTTGTTGCCATTGTTTATTATTTTTATAATGTTATATTATTATGCTATTATCTCGTAATAGCCCTACAAAGGTATTAAAGATTTTACATTCTACCGATAATTCACTATCATAAAAATCGTTTAATTATAGTTGTTTAACAAAAAAACACGTCATAAAATGTTCTTCTATCTTTTAAATGCTATAAATGATTTACCAAACTTCTATCCACTTTTTATGGCATAATGAATAATTTTAGAGATACAGAATACAATAATATAATATAGTAAAAATGTATAAAAGAGAAATTTATATGAGTTACTTGTGCCATAGGTAAAGTTGAAATATATCTTAAAAACAAGTTTAACATATGTGTAAGCATAAATTCTCCTTTCAACAATAACAATTGAACAACAGGTAAAAGCATTAGCTATATAAAGCAAAACAGAGCCGTATAATATAATAGTAGAAAGAGGAATGGCGATGAGATTAGTCATAAAGAAATAAACAGGGAAAGTTCCAAAATAATGCATAATAAGTGGAGCAACCCCTATTTGAGCTGCCAAAGAAGCAGAAATAACACTGATAATCTTTCGTTGTAACCACCCTTTCATTAACCTAAAAGATAAAAAGAAATTATTTATGGGTTTATAAAAGATAAATATACTAAGCACTGCTACATTTTGACAATTGCAATCCAACGTCCCATAAAGAGAATGGATTGCTTATCAATAAAATGAAAATCGTTAAACACAAGCTATTTAACATTAAGGGTTTTCGTTTCATAACATTAGCTAATATATAGAGAGAAAGCATGATTGCCGCTCTCAAAAATAGTAATACTCATGCCTGTAACAAATACATATCCCCATATTAAAGTAAGTTCCAAAGCCCCTTCAACAATAGCATTTTTTTAATCGTTTGATAAAGGTTGCGCACAATAAAAATAATATACCCAAGTGCAAAACCCGATAAAAGCAAGCAAATGAGAGGCACCAGATGCAGAATAAATATTTTTTTGTTTCACTCGATAAATAACCTTTTTCTCCCAAAGTCATAGCATCTAATACCGATATAATGTCAGATGTGGTTTCTTGTTTTTCATACATTCTTAATGTTTCTTTCCGCAACAATAAAGCCTTTACTCTTAATTGATTTATCCATGACAGTTCTTTTAATGATGCAGAAGACAAACACCAATCATCATAATAGATAAAATGTTGTGGCTACAACACCTTTACTTTGTAGATATTTTTTATAATAAGGTGGAATAAAAATATTTTCACTTTCTAACGACTGAACAACTGAATTACACCTTATGATGTTGCCTACTTGCAATATTTTATAAGCATTTTTCAATTGTATCTCTCAGTATAGATGCTTGCACTTCTTCATTTTTAAATCTGCCATTTAGCACTAATAAACTGGTTTGAACCACTTTTTCCATGCCTAATAGGGTCGCTTAATAACACCGCATCATACGTTTGTTCCACTGAAGTTATTTGTTTAACTTGCTTTTAATCGATGAATAGAAATCCAACCAACTCCCAAGACAAAGGACACCAATAACAATAAGCTACTTTTCAAAAAACGATGTTTTACGAATAACAAGCCAAACAAACAAAACAGCAAAGGCTACTAATATCCATATCCATGCAGGAACAATAGGAAACAAAAAGTCCCCTAACCATATTCCAAATCCAAAGCAAATAACAACTTTCAAGAAAGGATAAAGCAACAATTGCTCCTTAACAGACATTTAATTTATAGTTTTGATAGAAATAAAGATAAAGAAGTGTTATAGAGAAAGAGAAGAATTAAGGTTCATAATCGGCAATAACACTATTCATAAAAGTCCATCATAGGTTTACCAACCTTAGCTATTTCTACCAAAGAATTTACCCAGTTATCTCCTTCAAAGAATGTATCAGGAACCTTTATCCATGCACAATAATCTTTCATTCGCAAGTAATGAAGAAACGGATAATCGCGTGGAAAGTCTTTAGGGCAAGTTTTCAAAGCCTCCATACCAAAAGCCATTAACAGAATCATCTTCCCATTTACTGTGATTAGGTGTTCCAAATAAGTCGACAAAAAGCTTTGTTTTCTACACACGAACGCCATTCGTCTATATTTGCCATTATTTCGTTTCTGCATGCAGTAAGAATGTTTGTAGGCAAATAATAAGAACCTACAGCCACAACACTTTTTCCTCTTTTCTAAATGAAGATAATAACCTCCACAAAGCGATTTACGCCCATTCATACAGATAAAAAGCTCCTAAATGATTTTTATAAGGGTCTTTATTAGGCGAAAATCGGGTATCTCTATTAAAAACGATAAGTGCAATCTTTAACACCAAGATGCGCTACAGAAGGGTCTATTTCACTAAGTGCTGTAATGGCTTTTAATAACCCCTTCGTCAAAAGAAGTTCTACATTCCATGTATTCATCTTTATGTTTCTGAAACCATTCTCTATTGTTATTGGCTCCAATATTTTGTAAAAACGATAATATTTTTAGTTGTGTTCATACGCTATTTTTTTATAGAAAAGAGATATGTCTTTTTTTATTCCAATTTAGAATTTTCTAATCGTTTAGGACAAATATTTGTGAAAACGCATTTAGCACATTGAGGGTGTTCTGCTTAAACAAACATATCGTCCGTGCAATAAAAAGCCAGTGGTGCGCTCGGGTAACCTCATCTTCAGGAATAAACTTTAACAGTTCTTGTTCCACTTTCAAGGGTGTATCGGCTGTTTTAGGCACAAGTCCCATGCGATGACTCACTCTATACACATGTGTATCTACTGCCAAAGTAGCTTTTTCCAAACCAAACTGCTTGCACTACATTCGCAGTTTTTTTCGTCCCACACCCGGTAGTTTCATTAAGTCTTCACGCCTATCGGGAACCTCTCCATTAAATTGTTCCATTATCATACGAGACATTCCAACAAGATGATTAGCCTTAGCATTAGGATAACTAACGCTTTTTATATATTCAAAAATCTCATCACTTTCTGCTTTCGACATCGTAGCTGCATCGGGATAAGTGGCAAACAATTCAGGTGTAACCTGATTGATTCTTTTTATCTGTGCATTGAGCACTTAAAAAGTGTAGCTACCACTAATTGAAATGCTGTTTGAAACTCTAATTCTGTTGTAATAACAGGCATTTCTTTCCTAAAAATGAGCTAAAATATATTCATAACGTTCTTTCTTTGTCATATTGCAAATATAATAAAAAAAGAACGAAAAAGAGAACGATTTATATTTTTTTATTTATAAATAAAAAGAAATAAATAAGCTGTTAAAACTTAATTATACTTCGATTGATTTTACATAAATTTCTATATTTTTTTGTGAGCATTTTGTTACATTTAAAATTTCAGTTTTAGCTAAAAATAGCTTAGCTTTTTACAGTCTTTTTTTCTATAAAATGGCACTTGAAAAACAACCAAAGAACAAGTAAAAAGATAAAAGATATAGGTTTTACTTGTACAGAACATATCAAATAAAAATGTAACTAATTGTCTTTTAAGACGCAAAAAGCTTAGCTTTTTAGCATGAAAAAAACACTATCTATTACCTGCTAATACCTTGTATATTAGCACACAATACACTATCTATTAAACGCTAAAAACCTAAGCTATTGCAGCATTTTTTTCAATAAAAAAACACCTATTGTAGGCTTTTCTTTTACATTTTATACGGCATAACTATCCTATTTATAAAAAAATAAATTATGATTATAAAAAAATAACGCCCAAAATTTGTGTTTTTTTCTCTAAATAACCACGAAAAAAATGCTATTTACAGATATAAAAACTATCCCCATAAAAACAAGGTCTGTATACACTTTGTTTTATGAGGATAATTACACGAATAGAATTTTTACACGCTATTATATTCTAACGTACAACTTTATAGCATTCTATTCATTATTCAACGAACTCAAAAAAATCGTTGTCTTTATTATTTATTAGCTCAACCAACAACTCTCCACAAGCATTTTTCTATCAAATCGAGAGCATGATTAAAATCTTTCATATTGCCATAATATGGGTCGGGAATAAAAGTGGAATGCGGAAAAACTTTTACAGAAACGTGCCAACATCTGCACCTTTTTACGTTTCCCTTCATCGTCTGTCTTAGCATAAAGAGCCTTTTTTTATTTTCGTTATCCATAATCAATATATGGTTAAACGCTAAAAAGTCTTCATCTTGAAATTGCCTTGCATGAGAGTTAAAGTTATACCCTCTCTGCACCCGCTTTCCTCATTCGCTCATCGGGAAGCTCTCCCACATGCCAAGCTCCAATACCTGCCGAGTCTACCTCAAAAAACATCGTCTAATCCCTTCTTTGCTATAAGATGTTTCATCACACCTTCTGCTGCTGGGCTTCTGCAAATATTGCCCAAGCAAACAAATAATAATTTAATCTTGCTCATTATCTAATATATTTACATTTACTTGAGGAATAGGGAAATTAGCAGATTCTTTTTACTCCTAATTCTTTTTAATTCTGCTGCTTTCTGCACTATACTTTGTTTACCTGTATAAGCTTTCTTATAAACTTCTTCGTAATCTTTTGTTAAACTATCTATGCCTTTTCCTAACTTATCAAAGCGTTTCACAAAGTCGCCTACACGCTTTAATAACTCTTCAGCAAGTGCATATACACGCATTTGATTTTCGGTTTGAGCATATTGACGCCAAGCGATACGAATCATTTTAAGGATAGCCATGAGGTTTTGTTGTCCTGTTATAAACACTTGTTTATCAAATGCTTCTCCCCAAAGTTTTGGCTCTGTGGCTAAAGCTAACTGTAATGCTCCGTCATTAGGTACAAACATGATAACAAAATCGATAGCTTTACGAGGTGAAACAATATATTTACTATAATCTTTCTTTGCTAAATTGGTAGCTTGTGTACAGAATGCTACGCACCAAATCTAACGCATATTGTCGTTTTAAAGCCTCATCGTCGGTATTTACATATTGATAATAAGCATCTATAGACATTTTAGAATCTATCACAACATCTTCATTATTAGGATAATGAAGAATAACATCTGGAATCATTCTCTTACCTGTGTCGTCATTAGTAAGCAGATTTCCTTTCTCATCGGTTAGAGCTTGTTGCACATCATAATCTATTCCTTCTTTCAATCCTTGAATTTCAAGAATTTCAGTGAGCATACGTTCACCCCAATTTCCTTGTGCTTTTGTTTCCCCACGAATAACATTTGTGAGTTGAGTAGCTGTTTTATCAATCTTAATGGTGTGTTCTGCCATTGTTTTTAGTTGCTCCGACAATGCAGCAGAACTACGAGCTGTTTCGCTATTAGTGTGTTTAATGGCTTCTTTTAGTTCAGCAAGATTTATTTGAAGAGGCTTAGTTAAATGCTCCATACTTTCATTATTAGTAGCTTTTTAGCTTCTCTCCTGTCTTCTCTAACACCTCTGTTGCCAGATTAGAGAATTGCTCTTGCATGGTCTTTAACTGTTCCTCGAATTGTTCTTCACGCAAACGTGCTTCTTTTTCATGGTGTTCTTTAGTAGCCGAAAGTTGTGTTTGTGCCTCTTTTAGTTCTATTTTTGTAGTTTGTAAGTTCGTTTGTTAACGACTTTTACTTCGTTTTCTTTCTGCTCTTTTTTTCTATCTTTTAATTGGTCAAACGACGTTTCCAACTGTTCTAATTGTTGCTTTAACAACAAAGCATCAGTATCTTTTGATTTTATTTTCCCTTGCAAAAAAAGATAAAGAATAACTGCTCCAATAAGAACACCAACTATAAGAAATACTATTTCCATAATTCTTTTTTTGTTTTTTTATTGATGATAAACATTTGTATAATTCCTCTGAATAAAAAGATATAAAATCATTACTAACCATAGTGCATGATTATGCAATAAAGGGTTTAAAAGTAGATAAGTGATAAAAATGCAAGTGGATATAACCGAAGAAATAAGCATTCCTCTTGTTTCTGTTAATCCAATAAAAAAATTCCATCATAGATAAAAAGCAACAATACCTGCTATCGGAATAAATACAGCCCACAAGAAATAATCGTGCGAAGACTTATTACTTCGGCTTTATCGGTAAGAAGGGAAAGGAATAAGTCGCCCCCTAAATAATAGAATAAAGAAAATAAACATGCAAAAAAAGGGAGCTCCATTTTATCAATAATCCGTGTAATCGATGAAACATTTTGCTCATTTTTGCTCCATAATATTTTTCCACTTAAAGCCTCTCCTGCGTAGGCAAAACCATCTGAGATGTAAGAGAAAAATAGTAAAGAAGGTCATTAACAATGTATTAACTGCTAAAAATAATATCTCCTTGTTGAGTTCCTGCTGATACAAAAAACAAATTAACAGCCACTAAAAAGAGCGTTCTGATGAAGATATCTTTATTAACATGAAAGAACTTATTCATAGCAGATGCTCGGAATAATCCTGTCTTCCAATCGTAAGTAAATAAGCGATGATAATATTTAAGAAAAGCCTATAACCATGAAAAAGAAAGCAAACCATTGTGCAATAAGCGTTCCTAAAGCTACTCCTGCAATGCTCATTTTAAAGAAAAAAATACAAAAATTGTACTCGCTACAATATTGATTATATTCTGTAAAATGGAAATAATCATGGGTAAACGGGTATTTTGCATTCCGATTAACCAGCCTGTAAAAAGCATACAAACCCAACATAGCAGGGAGTTCCCCATATACATATTTTTCAAATAAATAGAGCTATAATAAACTATCTCTTGACTGGGTTTCATGAAATAAAAAAAGCTAACTTAAATATGCCTATTTGCAACAAAAATAAGCCCCAAAGCAATTGCCATAGCAATGGTAAACGCATGCACCAATATTTGTAAAACTTCTCCAAATTGCTTCTTTTCCCAAAGCTTGTGCAGTCATACCACTGGTTCCCATACGCAAAAAAAGCCAAAAAAATCCAGTATATCATATTAAAGGTCATAGAGGAAACAGCAACAGCTCCTATAAGCGAAATGCTATCAAGATGCCCCCACAATTGCTATATCAACAAGTCCCAACAAAGGAGTTGTTATATTAGAGATGATAGACGGAATGGCTAAATTCCATATTTGTTTACTTGTTTTTATCCATTGTAATAACAGTAATAAGAAGTCTACTACTCTACGCTTTTTAGTAAACCAATAAGCTCCTCCTTGCTGAATAATCTGTTTATGTATATCAACCTTATAAGTCATTGAAGTGTTTTCTGAAAGCTACAATAAAGTGTTCCGTCATGATAAAAAGAATGTTCCATGACTTACACCTTTTTTTGTGTTCTTTTCTGTAATATTATTACCTTCTATATGTAAAAAAACACTTCTCCATAGTCTGTTTCTGTTACCCATGTTCCATTCAACCATTCAGGTATAACCTCTGGATGTATCTCTTTAAACGAATCAACTGCTACCGTATCATCAATAACCTTCTCGTCTTTTTCTACTGCATTATTACCTTTCGCAGTATAATAGATTTGAGTAACAATCTCAGGCTCTCCTTTTCGTTCTAATCTCTCACTATTTTTAGATAATACCCAAAACAACTATTATTGCAATAAAAAGCTAAACCTATAATTATCCCCAAACAACTATTATGCGATTTTTCTTTGTGCTTTTTGTGTAAATGTTGTTTTGGTATAGAGGTGACCGATGCCTGCTTTTTTTCATTTTGCGGTTGTTCTATTGAATTGTTAGAATGAAGGTGAACAGATTTAATCTCATTAGAACGACTATCTTTTTGTTGACTATGATTTAATGAAATGTTATCACCACACGCAGTATCTTTTATGTTCATTCAATTCATTAAGTTCACCTTCTGCAACTTCAGATTGAGTTAAAGAAGTGTCTAAATCTTGCTCTGTAAGTGTATAAGCAAAAGGGGTTCCACAACGAGGACATACACAAGAGAGTTCTGTTAACCCACTATGAAAGTGTTCAACGAACTTAAATCTACATTTAGGGCATTTTAATTCTATTTCTTTCATTGTTAAACCTTCATGTTCTTTACTACTGAAAACGAATAATTGCCTTATCTGTTATTTTGCCAAAAACTACCATTAAACGTTACTTTTCCTTCTGTTTCTGTAATAATTTTAGATGGATTTGCAGGAATAGAAGAAGTGATTTTACACACTGGCTTTATGATTTGTGAAATACTAATAAGAGCTGTTGCAAGTGCATCTGATGATGATAAAACACTCACAGTTCCTTCAGTTGAATTTATTTTTGGTCATTTTATAAACACTTTTCCCTACCTCTTCTTTTTTCAGAAGCATAGGGAAAAAGTGCCATCTGTATTAGGCATTGGAAGATAATAGCTTTGAGGAGATACGTCAGAAGAGACGATAACAGCTTGTTGTAATTTGTCGTCACTCTGTTTTTTTCATCTATCTTCTCAATTTGCTCAAAGTGTTTCTTTTCCGTTAAAAAGTTGTTCTATTTGTCTTTCTAAAACAGTTAATCGTTTCTCTAATGCGTCTACTTTTAGTTTTTAACTCTGCATTTTTCTAAAGCAAAAAGCATTATCTTCTGCATTCTCACACTTATTTGTTGAGCCAAACATCTTTGAAAAACATAAATAATAAAAAAATTAGCTTAATAATCTTTCTATTAAATTATTTCTAATGCTTCCTATTACCGGATAAAAAGAATAAAGTGTCTTCTATCACATCATTGGAATTCTTTTTCTTCGCTATTCTTATTTACAAATTTCCATCCAGAAAGTAAATGATGCGACAAATCAAGATTTACTATTTCCTTAAATAACTGGAAAGATTGATTATCAACTAAGAAACGGTCTACAACTCGTATCTGCTCACATAAGTCAATAAAGAAAGTATTAAACTCTTTTTACACGCTCAACAATAGATTGCTGGATATTTGCATTTTCCATATCCTCGTATAGCAATTCTGTTTTTTTCTAACATAGAATAATTTGCTTTGAGCTTATTATCAAATCCGTCTAACGTAGTGTTTAGGTGCTTTACTGCTAATCTTCCGTTTCCTTCAGACACTTGCATTAAAGCTCCACGGCATGTAATTTGCTTTTGGTTCTTTACGTTCTAAAATAACAGAGAAGTCTATATTCATCATACTTTTCATTGTAGATTTCCTCAATAATAGCTTGAGTAAATAAATCTAAATCGCGTTGTGACCCAACTATATCTAACACCTTACTACCCGTTCCACTAAACATTATATTTCTGGGTTTATCTACTTTAAGATGTTTCATTGTGTTTGCAACATAATAAATCAAAGCTGCATAGAAATATAAGAAAATGATTTTTACTTTTTAGAATCTTCATTTAAACGAATATTATAAGAGAATACATCATTTTTGTTTACTGCTTTTATGATTGATAACAGAGAAAAAGAAAAGCATTTATTTCTTCACTTTTTCGTTTATCGGTTATATCAGTTAAAAATGCCATTTAACTCTCCATACTTATCTTCATCAGCATCAAATAAATGCTTAAAGTATGATACATATTTTGTAAGTAAGGGGTTTTTTTATCTCCTTGAGGAATATCTGAAAAGGCATCACCAAAGAGAGAATTAGCGGCAAAAACGAAAAGAAGATAAATATAGGGGCGTTTCTTTTGAACCGTCGAAAACAGCAACATCACTTGTTCCACCACCGATATCAATACTTGCTATCGTAGATGTTGTAGCTCTAAAAGTAGAAGAACTCTTATAATAATAATAAGGTGCAACTGATTCAGGCATTTGTATTAAATTGTCTTCATTTACTTCTATTCCCCATATATCTCCTATTATCTTTCGCCACATCTCTTCTAATTTGCGGATATTACCTACTTTCATAGATAAAGGATAGAACCAAACAAGACTTGTTCGCATGATATCTCCATGCTCAATAAGTACTTTTGCTCGCATCAATAGAGCCAACTCTGTTAGAAAAAGCCTTAACTCTTTTACTGGCAGAAATATCTGATGACCATTTAAGATTTGGAATAATACGATTTCCATAACCAATAGATTCTTTTTTTCATAGCTAAATGGAATATTGGTATCTCCTAATGGAATAACCTCGTCTATATGCTCCACATCTAAACGATTTGACTCACTTAATACCGTTCTTAATGGGAAATGATAATCTATACCAAGAACTTTAGGAAGAAATTCTTGCTTTAACAAAGCGTCATATAACACACTTTCACCATTATAAAGAGTAGCAACCATCTTTTCAGCAGCAATACTATCTAAAGCAAAAGGTTCGGGTAATCCACCTGATTTAGCAACTTCTACATGTGTATTTGTTGTTCCAAAGTCGACAGCAAACGTAAAATTCTCATGTCCTGACATGTATTCTACCCAATTAGGAATAATCAATCCTTGAACATTTGCTGTCTTTTTTTCACCATTTAACTGAATTTTTCACACAATCAAAAATTATCTTGTAAACGATAAAAAGGTAGTTTCTACACGTTTATCTGCTTTAAGACTACGGTGTCTGTCAGTTGTTTGTAATTCCTTTAAACCATTCTTTTCATCTTCTTTATAGAAAGAGAGAGAGAGTTTATGATATTCTAAAAGCCCCAAAGCTCTATCTATTAGTTGAATAGAATAGCTGTCTTTTTCGCTTTGTTTGCACAAATGGAAAGATATTTAAGGCAAATGGTATGCGCACAAAAGTTCCTCTATCATTCTTTACATCATAAGCCATATCCACTCCATTACTCTCTAAATAAGTCCTTTTTTAAAGTGATATAGCCTCCCGATTTCTGAACAGGAATTCTTAATATTACTGTCAAACTTTCAGTTATCCCTTCTTTATGATGTTCCATCTCAAAGCAAGGATGCCCTCCTACTCTTCCTTTTAAATCTTTCACAGAGAAATATTCAAAAAAATAAAGGCTTTTAAAGGAAGTAAAAATCACAATCATCTACGTGAACAGACATCAATGATAAATTACCATCGAAGAAACATTCTTTGTTTAATGTATAATCCAATTTTATCAAAGAAGGCTCTAAAAAAATCATCAGTACTAAGCCATGGATACACATGAGTTGTGCCAGGAAGAGTTCGTTTATCAGGTTCTAACGCATAATCATTTAGCGTTATTTTAATATTATCACTCCATTGAGAAGTAATATAACGATATGGTTGGGTTTGAACACTCGATAAATTGTTTTGAAGAACTAAAGGTAGAGCACCTTCTATTTGCTTTTGTGGGCGCAATAATAAAAATCGCTTTGAGCAATAGACGTTAATATATTTTCTTGTCGCAAACAGTAAAAAGGAATACCAAGAACCTGCACTCCACCATCAATAAGCGAATGATGTTGGTTTAAATATACATTTGCTTTTTCTATATTAGCTAAATCTACCGATGTAGGAGAGCCTATTTCTAATAATATTTCGTTTTTGTAATGTAGCAGTTAAAAAGCGAGAATGAGCTACAAGATAGTCGTTCATTTCTCCACATTGTTGCTTTAATGAAGGGTTAGCAGTAAACAACGCATAGATATATTTAACGAAAAATAGGATCTCTATCAGCAAGCATTCTCACCTCATCAAACAACTTTACGTTTTTGCTCTATGGGTAAATCAAAACTTCCCTTCTTAGCATTTGGAGTTGCCATAAATAGAGTTACAGGCGAAGTTGAGCCTATAACCTCATTCCCATACATTAAGAAATAAAGTTTATCCATTAACTCAAAGTTGAAAGACTCTTTTGTCTTGTTCCATGAACATTTCAAGAGTTTCTCCTAAAAAGAGCATGCTGTGTAGAAGCTTTTTAAGCGTTCCAACTCATTTTCTCTATTCCATTCAATAATACGCAATGTAGTTTTTAATTCATTGTAATTAAAGAATAATTGAGCTACATCTAAGGCATTAGACACTAAAGATTTATCTTTCACATCTCCATTTAATGAAGGTGATAAAGATAAACGCTTGAAAGCATTCTTTAATAAATCAAATTGCGCGAAAGGAGATGGTATTGCTGTACGTGGTTTCTCTGCTAATCCACCATTAGGGTCTTCAATCATTTCAATCTCATCTGTTGCATATTGGTGATGAAGACTTATCCAACCTTCTCCTGTTGTTTTTTTATTATATGATAAAAATTTTTACTCACAATCTTGTCTTTTTTTATGTTTATTAGAGTATTAAGAAATAGAGTCATATTTCTCTTCTATTAACTTATCAAGAGATATGTCTAACAATGAAAAAAAGCTTTTAAAGCGACTTTACTATCTGAATACATATTATTCTTAACTGCTTTTTTTGACTCTCTTTATTCATCATCGCTAATACATGCTTGTAATCTAAAGCAGATTTTTAAGAAACCAGTCTTAGCCTTTATATCACTTAAAGCATCACTTAGCTTATTTGTAGATAAATTAAAAAGGAACAAAACTTCTTTTATTTCCTGCTAATTCTCTCAACCATTGTTGATATGCTACGTAAAAAAATCTGCAGTTAAAGCATTAAAGAATGAAGTAGAAAGAAAGCTCTTTGTCACTTCAGGTTTATCTTGTGTATAGCCTCTACCTATATCTTCTTTTAACTGATTTGTAATATATAAATAGGCTAAATGAAATTTTATCACTTCTTTATTTAAACTTATTCGTGTAGATAAACCTAAATCTTTTAAAAGTAATAACGTCTTTATCAGCGGACAATCCATACTCTTTATAAATAGGGATTACGAGCGTATCCATCTACAGAAACAAGTTCTTCATCTCCAATTTGCAAGAAATCGAGAACTGACAACGCTCCAATATATTCTATTAAATGAGCATCATTCCTTTGACCATTATTTCCTGGGTCATTAAAATAAGGATTACTGGGAATTTCATCACCCAAATAATAACAAGCATTTACCTTAGATAACGGTAAATCTCTACCATTTTGACGTAATCCTGTTAAATTATCATGATAATAATACAATGCCGATTTAGTCTTTAGAAATAAAGTCTCCACGAGAAATAGGACTTTTCTCATCTTGCTGTATATTAAAAATAAGGTAAAACAGTAAGCGCTCCTATACGAGCATCTCGCAAGCTCCGCGATTACTTATATTACTATTTTGAGCGGCATTACGAATATTTTTTACGATTAAAGGATAACCAGCAGCCCCTGTTCCACCAAAAAAATAGAACTTACAACAAATACTCTATCTGTGCTTTGAAACACATTTTGAAAAACTGTTTAAACTCTTCACTATCCTTAAATTCGTTCAATGCTACACTTCCAATATTCGGACTTCCAACAAATCCTATGTCCATTTTTGTGTTTAATTGTTCTTCAGAAAAAAGCATAGAACATAGTGCCTGATTGGAAGCATCGAGTGTATTATAAGATATAAACTCCTTAAAACGAGCCGACTCTACTGCACCTAAATTAAAAAGAAAGGTGTTGTTTAAAAGTGTTCCGTTAGGAATTATGTCAGACAAGGTCGATATTTTAGCCGCAAAAAATCCTTTTTTCACATTACTATCGTCGCCATATAAAGCATGTCGTATTTGCTTATAATTACGTAAGAGATTATCTGTTCGCTTTAAATCTTCATTAGCTGTATGCGGATCGATAATCAGTGGAACTATCTCTAAGGGCATTTTATTTCCCTGTTCATCTACGGGTAAAACACTAGTAGTCTAATTGCATTACAAGCGGACGCATAACTCTGGAGCCTGTTCCTCCCACTAAAAAAAGAAATAATCTCATAGTTATTCGGGTATAGGTGTATGACGACAGTTAGAAGACCACCATCTTATAGAAAAAGAAACAATGGTAAACAACACAAGTTCAACAAAAAAATAAAAACAATAGAAAAAAGTTAAACAATTGATTAGAAAAGTTCAATTGTAAATCTGAAAAATATAACTGTGGCATACGCATCACTGGCTATTGCAGACACAAAACATGCTACAAAAAGAGTTATAAGCCAATGAAACCACCTACTAAAAACTTACAGAGTTAATAAGATAATAATAGACACCAGCTGTTATCCATGCTATACTACACAAAAATAAGTGCAATAGTAAAATAAATATTTTGATTATACATTTCGTTTGAGAACTCTCTTTCATAATAAAGAGCTCCAAAAAGTTGAGTAGAAAAAAATAATGCAAATAAGCGTAATAACTATTCCACTCACCAATAATAATACATTCTTCATCACTATATAGGTTTATTTCTTTATATTTAAATCTAAATCAAAAATAAGACGGAACCCCATCTGTATTCTTTTTATAACCATTATAAATACCTTGTAATAAATACTTTTAAGCCAAATGTTGTATTAGCATCTACCACTTCATCATTATCATTAGACGCTTGTTCTACCCAATTCGGCAACTTATTTAATAATCTTATCTTCACTTTTTGATCGTGAGTTATACCTTTTGCAAGCAAGTATAAACAAATGAGTGGCATTGCTTGCATAGCGTTTTTCAGCAGAAGATAAATCAGAAACTTTTTAAGGGTTTAATGCTTTTCAGCACTATTTTTATCATCAGAAATAATCTCATAATTATTTTTTTATCTGTTGCATAAGACGGGTCTATTAGCATATCTTTTAAATTCACAGCCAAAGCCAATTGCAACTCACCGCTATTTTTCATCAACCTCAACATCTTCTATTTTTAGTAATTGTTCTTTCTTCCCCTCTTTCTGGACGGAAACGTCCACGGATAGAAGAGTTATTTAACAATAACGAATAAAAAGGGTTGATACAACGAAGAAGTTGCGAAGAGATAAGTTTGTTGATAACCTTTCAAATTAGTAAAGGTTGCAAATGAACGATAATTAGCATCAGCAGTAAGACGTTTCATCACATTATTATCGCCTACAATAACAATATAATAAGGACGTTTTTCCATTGTATTTCACGCCTATTGTTGGCGATTTATAAGTGTAATACTGTCCATTATATGAAGATTTGAGTCTTATTACAAGCATTGATTTAGATTTCACTACATCATTAAACACTGCTTGTGTCATTCCTTGTGCTTCTGCAAATACTTTTTTTGAGGATTTATTCCTGCCATATCTTTAGTAGAATAAATCATATCAGTAACCAAAATACTCAATTCATTTTTGCTTTGTTTGTTGCAAGATTGTATTAAAAATAGCCCTAAAAATCAGTATACGAAGGGTCTCCCTAAGCCCTTTGTTGCGTCAAAAATATTTGTATCCGACAAGAATTTATCAAAGCCATTAGGGTATTCGTTTATAGAACTATTCACAACATAAAGCTTTATTAGCACTTTGTTTTGTAGGTAAACTATTTAATAATTGAACCAAAGCAGCTTTAAATGAACCATCTCCTTGTGGAGCATCGTATGCTACCATACTTCCAGAACGTTCTAAATATAGCTTTATTGATAGGTCTTTTGCATTTCCTACACCTATAAAAGACACCTCAACAGCAGGTCTTCTGTTTTGCAATAAATTCGTTATATAATCAATAACAGCGGTTTCTTTTAAGTTTATCGTCTTCATAAAAATCGCTCATCTCTTCTTTATTGTTTTCAATTAAGCTGGTAATTTCTTTCCAATCATTAACATCTATCACCTTATCTTCCGACGACAAACTAACTATAAGTTTATCTAATTCTCTATAAGTTCCTTTTTTTACAAGATGTTAATAAGTATACACTAAAGAAAGATAAAATAATAAATACAAAAAGAAATACACAACTTTTTTTAAGGTAAAAGTTCTATTTTTTTAAGTGTATAATTGTAGATTTTATTCATAGAATTATTGAAATGTGCTACTTGTTTCATTACCTATTTATACGAAAGTTTTTTTCTATATTAAATCAGTTCTTATTTTATTTCATCATTAGATGCAATATTCGAGAGTGTTAGATGATATAATTGGTATTTAAGTTGCTCTACATTTGTTTTTAGATGCTTGAGTGTTACCATTTTTATAATCAAGTTCTAAACATTTTTTTCATATTGTAGAACATCTTCCTTCTCTCCTTCTTTATCATTTAAAGCTACCTTAATTTCTGCACGTTCTTTCCATGCCAATGCAAATAAAGGATACATTTGTAAAAGCAAATTATATAATTTAAGAGCCGTATTTAAGTCTTTTTCAGCACATGCTAATTTAGCTTTTAAGATGCAAAACTTCTAAACTTAATCCCTCTTTTTCTGGCATTAACTCTAACAGTTCATGCAGTTCTTCGTAGCTTTTCAGTTCAAAAAAAGAAAAATTGGCTAAGGTGTAAATAGCAATAAAAAAACTGCGGTTCAATTGTTTTACATCTCAATAAAAAAAGCCACTGCATTAGTGCTATCGCCTTGTTCCCAACATGCTTTTGCATATAAAAAGGGTATTTTTCACTTGCTTGTCATCTAATAGCAAAGCCCTTTCACAAGCATCTGCTACAGCTCCAAAGTTGTTCATAAACCATGCCACTTCTGCCATTTTAAGTTGCAACACGGCATCATCACTCTTTTGTTCTGCAATCTTTTGCAAGTGTTCAAAACACTCTGGCAACCTATTGGCATAAAGATAAGCATCAGCAAGTAATTCTCTTAAATTTACAGACTCCTTTTATTTCAAGAGCTCTTTTTAAATATTGAACTGCTTCCTATAATTCTTTTGAGACAAAGCTACATCTGCTTTCGATTGCAAATGAGATAAAAAGATGCTCTGGAGAACAAGATTTCTCCGACTTTTCTTTTTGCTTTTTTTCCTCCAAATAGCGATTTAAAGAAACTCATGAGACAAGTATATACACTTAATAGGTTTTATTTTAGAAGTAACTTATTATACACTTTATTGGTTAAAACATCTGTTCTTTCCCATTTAGGTGCTTTATCTTGCAAAAGTTGATATATCCCTCCCACTTCTTTATACTGCTGAAAAAGAAATTTAGCATTTATATATCCATCGTTACCATCACGACCAATAATATAACAATACATGTTTTGTAAATATCCAACAATGCTACCTTCTTTCTCAACTGGTTCTCTTAACCATTCTTCTTGTGGAATAGCAACACTCATAATTTTTACATTTGGATATTTACTTACAAACTGTTTACGGCACAATGCTTGAAAGTTATTGGCTTCTTTACCATGATAAACATTTACAGAATACAAGGGCATATAATATTGACCCGACACTTTTATTAAATCATTATCTGTATCTATTGAGCCTTCCGACCCAATAGCACACCCTATTTGCTTACCTGTTTTTATGGCACCTTTTCTTGTTTTATTTAAGAAACGAGAAATCTTATTCCCAAGAGTTTCCCTATTTTTTTAGGCGTATTGCTTTTGCGCAAAAAAACAGGAGAATAGGCACATACAAATAATAAAGAAATAGCTATTATCTTTTTTTCATATATAATGTCTTCTTTAATCATACAAAAAAATAATATAAATAAACTATTTACCCAAATAATAAGATGCAATAAAAAAATAAAAAATAGGTTTCTTTCTTTTGAGATGTAAGGTTCTTTCTTTATATTTGCAATATATGAAAAGATTTGTAATTACTTCTCTACTCTATTTTTATTACAGTCGTGATTCTTGCACAAGAAAAAAACATACTGACTTACCTGTAATAAACAATGTGTCGCAAACATATTCGGCTCAGAAAGAGGGTGTAATAGATAGCTCTTACATTGACAACAATGTCATTTCGAATATTACGCCTATATATAATAAGGTGAAAGAAAAACCTAATAAGGAATTTCAAAGTACATATTTTTTTCTCCGAATTACAACTATTTTAGCCCTTTTTACTCTCTTCATCAAGGTTTAAATTTAGGATTATCAGCAACAGTATTTGCCTCTTTTGGTGAATATTCACCATCTGGCATAGGCTTTTCTCAAAGAGTTTCTGCCGCCTATTTATTGCCTATAAAAACAAAAAGTGGACTGTTTTTAATGGAAGGATTTTTTTCAACAATGTAGCATGGAATAAATACAGTTATAGAAACGCGGGCTTATTTATGACAATAGGATATCAGCTAAATAAACACTGGGAATTTTACCTATACGGACAAAAAAGTATAATGTCTCAAAAAAACAAAAACACTTTTTTTATGGCGCTATGACCCTACCATTGGAGATAGAATTGGAGTAACTGCAAAAATACAATTTTAATCCTTCTTTTAGCATTGAAGTTTCTGTTGAACAAAGATGGAATAAAACAAATGCTCCACTTTATTTCGACACTTACAATTATCCTCTTAGTAAACCTTGAAATGAGGTTACATAAAAAAACAACAAGTCCATAGCTTTTAAAAATTGTCTTTATCTCTTTTTTTACTTAAAAAGTAATACCTTAACGACATAAAAAGACATTACATTCTTTATTTTTTTACTCATAATTAGAGCAGAATAAACACCAAAATCACATTTATTAAAGACGAAAAATAAGATTTAAAAAAACTTCTATCTTGCTATAAAAAGAAAAAGTATTTCATACCATTCTTTTTATTCTCTTTAACAATCAAATGAAGTTAATAATACAAGTACATTTACAAATTTAAACTCAAAAAGAATAAATACACTTTTACGACTACTTATCTTATTAAAATTATTTCCAAATATATTCGTTTTATTTCATCCTATGTTTTTGTTCAACACAACCTATATTTTTGTGAGTGTTTTGTTACATTTGGAAATTCTGTTTTTAGAGAAAAAAGCTAAGCTTTTTACACTATTTTTTTAGAACTTATAAAGCTATATTTATTGCCTATTTTTTTCATCTCACAAAAACAATATATATAGCTTTTTTTAATGTCTAAAACGAAATAAACAAAAATGTAAGAAACGACCATTTAAGGTGTAAAAGCTTAGGTTTTAGCGTTTAATATATTATCTTTTTATCTCTTAAAACACTATCTATTACAGTGCAAACTCTTAACTATTAGAAGGTAAACTCTTTGCTTTTGCAACTTTTTTTCATTAAAAACACCATTTTTCACCCTCATTTCATGAAATTTATTTAGAAAGAAGAAAAAAATAAAAGAGGAGTGGCTTTTTCTACGACTATTATAGCTTATTTTTTTCGTATTAGTTATTGCTAATAATGGTTCTTTCCATTCTTATTATAATGTTGATTTTTACTTTTTATTCTGTTATAACCTATTTATTGTTTTTCTTACATCACCACCCGTTATATGGGGTAAATAGTAAGTCTGAAATAGTGATATACAATTAGTCTACACCACGACAAATACCAAAGATAACAATACTCAAAAAAGCAATAGGAAATAAGATTAGGTTACAGGATATAGTTTCTTAGCACAATAAGGTTGTTCATAGTAGCGGTAGAATTTGGAGATTATCACATATAAGATAAACAGCCAAAATGTAAGGACTTATGCTTACGTTCCAAAGTCCAATACATATATCTTTTTGAGGCTGTGAGACAACCCTTCCAAAGACCTGCACAGACATAAACAATGCTATTCTGTTACTAGCCATTCTCTTAATGTATAAGAAAAAAACTCTCTATAGAAAGTATCTTGATAAGATAACTTTTTATAGAGAGTTGATGTATATAATATGTTTATTCTTTACATATTATAATAAAAGGATATATTAAAAATTCGCTTGTAAAGTGGAATTTAATGTGCTCAAAATCTTGTTGTGCCATGCTTAAAACATAACTTGAGTCTGCTAAGAACACATCTCTTCCTTCTTTATCCTTAGCCATATATTGGTATTTACAGCTTCTAAAGTTTTCTAACTCTTGTTCATTATCAGGCTCAATCCAACATGCTTTTATATAAATGAACAGGCTCCCATCTGCATTTAGCATTGTATTCATTTTCTAAGCGATACTGAATAACCTCAAATTGAAGTTGTCCTACTGTTCCGATAATCTTGCGATTATTAAATTGATTAACAAATAATTGCGCAACACCTTCGCCCATTAGTTGATCAATACCTTTTGTTTAATTGTTTTGTTTTTCATAGGGTCATCATTCTCAATGTACTTAAACATTTCGGGAGAGAATGAGGGTAAACCTAAGAAATGCAATTGTTCTCCTTCAGTAATGGTATCACCTATTTTAAAAATACCATTGTCTGGTAATCCTATTATATCGCCCGGATAAGCTTCGTCTATCGTACTTTTGCGTTGTGCCATGAATTGTGTAGGCGATGAAAAAAACGCACAGTTTTACCTAAACGTACATGTAGATAGGGGCTGATTTCTAACAAACTTACCGCTACATATCTTACAAAAAGCAATACAACTACGATGATTGGGGTCGATATTAGCAGTTATTTTTAAATATGAACCCTGTGAATTTAGATTCTGATGGGTCAACTTTACGCTCTTCGGCTTGTGTTGGTTTAGGCGAAGGAGCTATTTCAACAAAGCAATCGAGCAACTCTTGTACACCAAAATTGTTTTAATGCTGACCCAAAGAAAAACAGGTGCTGTTTCGGCTGCTTTATAAGTGTTATTATCGAAAGCGGGATACACTTCTTGTAATAACTCTAAATCGTCTCGCAATTTTTTTGGGCATCCATTTCGCCTACATGAGCCTCTAAATCACTCTTATGAATGTCTATTTCAACCTTTTTCTGTTACACGTTGTTTGTTAGGAGTGAAAAGATCTAACTTCTTTTCATATATGTTATAAACACCTTTAAACTTAGCTCCTTGATTGATAGGCCATGATAATGGACAAGTTTTTTTATTTGTAATTCAGATTCTAATTCATCAAGAATATCGAAAGGGTCTCTACCTTCTCTATCCATTTTATTTACGAAAAATAATCACTGGAGTGTTTCTCATTCTACACACTTCCATTAGCTTTCGTGTTTGTGCTTCTACACCTTTTGCAGAGTCAACAACAATAATTGCAGAGTCAACAGCTGTTAAAGTGCGATAAGTATCTTCAGCAAAATCTTGGTGACCAGGCGTATCTAAGATGTTTATTTTGTAGTCTTTATAATCAAACTCCATTACCGAAGTAGACACAGAGATACCTCTTTGTTTCTCAATTTCCATCCAGTCGGACGTTGCCGACTTCTTAATTTTATTGCTTTTAACGGCACCTGCGACTTGAATTTGTCCACCAAAGAGCAAGAATTTCTCTGTTAATGTCGTTTTTACCAGCATCTGGGTGAGAAATGATGGCAAAGGTTCTTCTTCTTTCTATTTCGTTCATTTTCTTAAATTTCTTTTTATTACTATCTGTATTGTTTTTTTATTGTTTTTGTAATAAAGCAATACATTCTGCTAACGAATCTTCCCAATAAGGAATAGTTATATTATAGGTTTCTTTTTATTTTTGTTTTTATCTAAAACAGAATAATGAGGGCGAGTTGCGGCTGTTGGATATTGGCTTGTATGAATTGGTTTTTACGTTACAAGTGGTGATATTTGCTAATCTATGGATTGCTTTTGTAAAGTCGTACCAACTAATAACGCCTTCATTTGAATAATGATATACACCTTGTTTCACTCCTTTGTCTATCATTGTGAGTATTGTTTGCGCTAAATCACGAGCATAAGTAGGAGAGCCTATTTGGTCGAAGATAACACCTAATTGGTCTTTTTCTTTTCCCAAACGTATCATTGTCTTAACAAAATTGTTTCCAAAGCTTGAATAAAGCCATGCTGTTCTAAGTATTGCATAATTACAACCAGCATTTATAACGCCTAACTCTCCTGCTCTTTTCGTTATACCATATATGCTATTGGGACAAGTTTCCTGTGTTTCTACATAAGGACGATTATTGGTTCCATTGAAAACATAATCTGTTGAAACATGAATCATAAAACCTTTAACCTTTGCCATTGCTTCTGCTAAATATTGTGGAGCCTCAGCATTGATGCGTTTGCATAAATCTTGGTCGGTTTCTGCTTTGTCTACATTTGTATAAGCCGCGCAATTTATAATTCCATCAATTGCGTTTTTTTATCTACATAAGCTTGTATTGCTTCTTTATTGGTAATATCCAATTCGGCTACATCAGTATTAAACCAAGTGTGTTGGCTGAATGTTTTTTTGTAATAATTGTAACTCATTACCTAATTGACCATTGCATCCTGTTATGAGAATATTCATGTGTAATAGCGTTTTAAGAATGTCTTTTAATATATAAAAATTATTCGTCTTCAAACTGCAAACCTTCAGTTTTATCTTTTTAAATAATAGTCGGATAACATTCCTATAAAGGTTGTTATTTCTTGCAAAGCATGTTTCGTATTCTGAGAAATTTCCTTTTTTTGAAGTCGCAAAAAGCATAATTCCGTATAAAAGCATTTAAGCAAGTTTCAATCTCGTTAATATCTTTATCGCCTTTATTGCGTAGTTCTACGATGAAAGGCAACACTTTATAATATTCTGAATTATAGAAAGAAACTTACTACTTTGTAGCAATTGATTGTGAAGGTCTTTTTAAGTCTTGCACAATAATATTATTGATGGTAAGGTGTCCGTTAGTTCTTTTTGCCTTCTTGGTTCATCATATTGATTAAATCACCATACCAATCTAACATATCTTCTTTTTGTTCTTCAGAATAATTGAACAAACTTATATATTCTTTTTGCAATCGAGTGATAGAGCAACCATAGGCTCTTATCAAGTCTTCTACTTGCCACATGTAAAGAATATACTCAGCTATATTTTTTTACGGAGTTGTTGTGAAATATACATACTTAATATTTAACAAGGTGGAACCCTATGCTGTTTATTCACCTTAATAGTGAATAGAGTATAAATTAAATACAGTTCCAATTAAAAAAATATAATAGAAAAGAAAAGAACTATGCTACCAATAATCTTATTGATAATGATAACACCATTATCTTCAAACTTTCCTCTAATTTTTATCTATTAACCATGTTAATCCAAAACCACCACAACATTGCCCCTATAAAGATACTAATGTATCCTATAGACATTTCAAAAAGTATGGTTAGGAATAACAAATGCAAACTGTGCAAAGGTAGCTATAAAAAGAAGAATTATTAAGGGATTAACAATTGTAATACCAAAGCCTGTGAGTGCATTGTAATAAAAAGAGCCTTTTTGCTTTTGAGTTTTATGAATACGTTTCTTTGGTTTACTCTTAAAAACAATATATTCCAAAGACCAATAGTAGCACAGCTTCCTATTATTTTAAGTATAAAAAAAGTGACTCCTTACTATTGATAAAATCCATTACAAAGCTCATTCCTAACCCTGTAATCATGGCATAAATCATATCACTAATAGAAGCACCTAAACCTGTAATAAAAGCCATACCAACGGCCTTTATTCATTGTTCTTTGAATACATAAAACGCCCACTGGACCCATTGGAGCAGATGCTATGATACCAATGAGAATACCTTTTATGATTAAGTCTAATATGTCTATATGATGGAATGATAGCATAATGTCTGCAAAATTGCAAAAATAGTTGATTAAGCAAATTTTCTATTCAAAAAGTTTGCCTATTAAGAGAATTTTAATAACTTTGCCTATAATGCAAAAACATTAAGAAATTATTACTAATAAAAATAAATAAAAATAACATGAACGACGAACCAGTTGTAAAAACCGTATGTAATCGGTTTTAGATTTAGGAGGTACCAATTCTGTGTTTGGTATCGTAGATAGTAGAGGAGAAATTAAGGCTACTACTGCTATAAAAAAACAGCTTGTAACAGCGTAGAAGAATATGTAGAACGTTCTATTGGAGCGTTACATGTAATTATAGAACAAGTAGGGTGGTATTGAAAATATCAAGGCTATGGGTATAGGAGCTCCTAATGGCAACTACTATAACGGAACTATTGAATTTGCACCTAACCTTTCTTGGGCTCATGATGGTAAGGTTCCTTTGGCTAAAATGTTCTCTGAAAAAACTTAACGGACTACCTGTTGGCTTAACAAACGATGCTAATGCTGCTGCAATAGGCGAAATGGCTTATGGTGTTGCACGAGGTATGAAAAACTTTATTGTTATCACTTTAGGAACAGGAGTTGGTTCTGGTATTGTTGTTAACGGACAAGTGGTGTATGGAGCAGATGGCTTTGCAGGCGAATTAGGTCATATTCCTTTCCGTAGAGAGCATGGAAGAACATGTGGATGTGGTAGAACTGGTTGTTTAGAAACTTACTGTTCTGCTACTGGTGTAGCACGTACAGCACGTGAATTCTTAGCTAATTCTGATGAAGATTCATTGCTTCGTGACCTTAACCCTGACGATATTACATCTTTAGATGTTAGTGTTGCTGCTTCTAAAGGCGATGCTTTGGCTAAACGTGTATACGATTTTACAGGTGAAATGTTAGGAGAGGCATGTGCAGACTTTGCTGCTTTCTCTTCTCCAGAAGCGTTTATTTTCTTTGGTGGATTAACTAAAGCAGGTGATTTGTTAATGGAACCACTTAAAAGAAGTTACGATGAGCATGTTTTAAAAGATATATCAAGGAAAAGCAAAGTTCCTTGTTAGTGGTTTAGAAGGCTCTTCTGCTGCTGTTCTTGGTGCGTCTGCAGTGGGTTGGGACTTATAATTTAGCTCTCACTTATTAACTAATAAATGTATAAACACTTAGCAAGAGTTTTTCTTGTTAAGTGTTTTTTTATATCTGCTATTTTTTTCTTTTGCTTTTTATATGTGAGTGTTTTTATGCTTTTTATGAAACAGTTTGAAGAAAATGATATGATGATAGGTTTTAACCTTAATTTCTTTCATTGCAACACTTTCTAAACGGAAAAAAATACCAACTTATTTGATGGCCTTAATGTTTTCTTTTTTTATTGTTCTCTTGTATTTTTCTATTGGAGCTTTTCAATCCTATTAGGTCTATACATGCACCTTATATAGCTGTACTGAAAAGTCTATATAAGTAAAATACGCCATGTTTCTCTCAGCTTTTATACTTCTTTAATATAGAATATTTCTTTTTCCATTTAGCTACAAACGGGAAAAAAAGAGTTGGTATTCCATAGAAAATTTCATCTCTTTATTTTTCCAAAGTAAATACCTCATTGAATTATTAAAGCAGAGATAACATTATAAAGGTTAGATATTTATGAGTTGTTTTTTTGCAAGTTTTACAACTTTTTTTGTAAGTTTGCAGTGTCTCTTTACTTAAAAATAAGAAACAATACAGAAAGTTTTTAAGATTATGAATATATCTGAACAAACCACTCAACAATTAGAAAGAGCCATTAAAAAAAGATAGCTCAACACTTCCCATTATCAAATAATTGCGATATTATTACAGACCTTCATTTGTTTATTTCACCAGAATCTGGAGATTTAATTGTGTACGATGACAATGATAAAGAGATAACACGATGCGTTATAGATGAGTGGATTGAAAATAAAGACCAAAACTTTTATCATCACATCACGGCGATATTAAGAGATATTCTACGAAAGATGAAAGAAACAGTAGATAATCTTGGCATCATGAAACCTTATAGTTTTGTTTTACAGAACGAAGATAAAGAAGACCTTGCTGAACTTTATTTAGCCGATGACGATACTGTTATATTAGGTGGAGACTTAATGGAAGGGTTGGAAAAAGATTTAGATGATTTTCTCAATCATTTGCTCGATGAACAATAAACAAAAGAGATAAATAAGTTAGAAAACACTACGTTTACACTTATTCTTTACTTATAACAAAGTGTAAAAATAAAAGCTAAGTAGCAAGAGTCACTCTTTATCTACTTAGCTTTTTATTTTATCGAATAAACGCTTATTCTATCATTACTAACACAACGTTATAACTTCACTTTTTCTTAACTCCCCTACTCTCATTACTCATTCTATCAAGAGCAGAAACTACATAAACATAAGGAATACTTCCATCAACATAAGGTAAACTTATAAATGTATTTTCTGTTATACCTACAATTTTTCAGCATTTTTCTAAATCAATAGGTTCTCCTTTTTATAAAGCGATACACCACATATTTATGTGCTTTATCTTGCCATGTTTTTTTCCTTTAGGAGCTTTCCAAAAATAGCATATAACCATCTATAGTCCACACTGCTTTTAATCGTTTAGGCTTATTAGGAGCCCTCATCGTCAATAAAAAGGCATTAAAGGTTGTAAGGTTTTTAGCTTTCCAATAATTGTTTTTAAGCATTGTACCATAGTTTCCTATATTGTCAACAGCAGCCTTTGCATACCATAACACAGCCCCTTGTATATGTGGAAGTCTATCTCTTAGTGCAAACTTTTTGTGCCATTTGGTGTTGATTGGGATAGTGAGTATCTGCATATTTAACCGTTCGTTCCACATCTTCACCTATAAATAAAGGTCTATTAGACGCATATTTATTCCACCATTTTATAAGCACTTCATAATCTGCAGCTTTGTTTCCTATCTGCCAATAAAAGCTGAGGAACACAATAATCTACCCAACCATTATTCACCCATAACAACACATCAGCATACAAGTCGTCATAATTTTGAAGTCCATTAGTAGCACTTCCTATTCTATTATCATTCTTTGCATTGCGATAGATACCAAAAGGAGAAACTCCAAACTTAACCCATGGCTTAGCAGTATGAATAGAGTCCGACAACTGTTTGATAAATATATTCACATTATCTCTTCTCCAATCAGCCCTACTCAATATATTGTTTCCATACATTTTGTAAGATGCATCATCGTTAATAACCTGTCCTGCTGTAGGGATAAGGATAAAAAAATAATCGTCTATATGCAGTCCATCTATATCGTAACGGCGCACAATATCGTTCACCACCTTACATATATAAGTTCTATTTTCGGGTAACCCTGGGTCTAAAATCAGTTGATTATTATAGGAAAAAGCTCTATTGGGATATTTTTGAGTGATATGTGTAGGTGCTAAATAAGATGTATTTGCAGTTTTAGCACGAAACGGATTTATCCACGCATGAAGCTCCATTCCACGCTGATGGCACTCTGTTATCATCCAAGAAAGTGGGTCCCAATAAGGCGAAGGAGCAACTCCTTGCTTTCCAGAAAGGAACTTACTCCATGGTTCATACGCACTTTGATAAAGAGCATCACACTCGGGACGAACTTGAAAGATAATGGCATTCACTCCATCTTTTTGTAGTTCGTTCAACTGATAACGAAGAGTTTCTTGCATTTGTTGAGGTGTTAAACCTTGAAACTGACCATTAACAGCTTGTATCCACGCACCACGAAATTCTCTTTTTCTTTGCTATTTGCGCTTGAGTGCTTAAAACTATTGGAAGCAAACAGTGCCAAAGAGCATACTATTTTTTTTATCATAATAACGTAATATATTTACAAGTGTAAGTGTATAACTTATTTTTCTCTACATTTTTTATACCAATAGGCAAGCATATCTGTTTGCACTTTCTGCATTCTTAAATAGTTTAAATCGTCCAAAGCCTCTTTCTTTTTATTTAAAGAGAGCAAACACTCTACCCTATTAAACCTGTAATCAGTGTTATTGGGTCTCGTATTTAAGGGCTTCAGAATAGTCGAATAATGCCAATTCCCATTGATTTTGTTCTTTTTCTATACCTCCTCTTACAGCATACACCATAGCGTTTTTGGGGGGTTACTTTCTATTAACTGATTGATTAAATTAAACAACTTTCTATTGTTTGTTTAGTAGCTTGATATAATAAAAACTAAGCCCAAACGAGCATGAAAATGCAGTGGGTTAACACTTAAAAGAGTTTCATAATCTACCTTAGATGCCACATAATTGTGTACTCGTCCATAAGCATAAGCCCTATAATAAAGTGCAGAAGGATTGTTTTTTTATCTAATTGCAGAACATCAGAATAAGTGTCGATAGCATTTTCCCCATTGATTTAATTGCATATTAAAAGAAGCCTTTTTAAGCATTAACACCACAGATGTAGGTTGAGTTTCGAGCTTTCTTAACACATCATTAAGACTATCTTTTAGCACTTGTGTTTGCTGAGCAAAGCCCACACAGCTCATTCCGAGTGCAACAATCGTCATTATTATTTTTCTTCATGCCCTTATACATTTTATTTAGAAAGGCGCACCCATTGGGTCTGAAATTTCTCCTAATGGCATACTCATACCATTTAATCGAGAATCTGTTATCTCTTCTTCTATCTCCGAATGAGAAAAACTTTGTGCGTTTTCGTCAGGATTTTCAAAACGAGTAAACTCGCCTCTAAATCGTAATAACACATCTCCTGTTGCCCCCTTACGGTGTTTTGCTATAATGATTTGTGCCATTCCTCGCAAATCATTATGGTGTTCATCTTCAAAAATACGATAATATTCTGGACGATGCACAAACAAAACCATGTCAGCATCTTGTTCAATAGCTCCCGATTCACGCAAGTCGCTCAATAACGGACGCTTTCCTTCGGCACCTTCTCTACCCTCTACATTACGACTCAACTGTGATAATGCAATTACAGGAATATCTAATTCTTTTTGCTAAACCTTTTTAATGAGCGCGAAATAGTCGACACTTCTTCTTGTCTACTACCAAATCTCATACCATTAGCATTCATCAATTGAAGGTAGTCTATCATGATAAGTTTCACTCCTTTCTCACGAACTAAGCGACGAGCTTTTTGTTCTTAATTCAAAAAAACAGACAAGCCAGGAGTGTCATCTATATAAATAGGTGAACCTGTAAGTTTGCGCAAATTATGGTCGAGTCTTGCCCATTCGTCGGTAGATAATTGACCATTTAAGATTTTACTACCAGATATTTCGCACACATTAGATATTAAACGATTAACCAATTGCACATTATTCATTTCTAAAGAGAAGAACGCTATTGGTTCTTTATAGTCTACTGAGATGTTCTTAGCCAAAGATAATGCAAACGAAGTCTTACCCATTGCAGGACGTCCCGCTAAGATAACAAGGTCGGACTTTTGCCATCCACTCGTTATTTTGTCCATCTCTGTATATCCAGTAGATAATCCCGTAAGTCCTCCTGTGTTCTCTGCTGCCTTTTGTAAGATAGATATTGCTTCGTTTAACACTGGGTCTATTTGCGTATAATCCTTACGCATATTCTTTTGAGAAATCTCAAATAGCTTTCCTTCTGCTTCTTGCATTAGGTCTTCTATTTCAACTGTCTCATCAAAAGCTTTTGTTTCTATCACGCTTGAGAATGATATTAACTGACGTGCAAGATACTTTTTGTGATAAAATATGAACATGCTCTTCTATATGAGCAGCTGATGTTACAAGAGAACTGAGTTGAATAATATAAGATGTATTACCCACCTCTTCTAATGTTCCCTCTCGTTTTAACTCCTCTGTAACCGTAAGGATATCCACAGGACGTTCACTCATATTAAGGCTTTGAATAGCTTTTATATATCTTTTGATGTCGTGGTTCGTAAAAACGTTTCAGCACGTAACATCTCTGATACCATAGAAAAAACCATCTTGATCTCATCATCAATGCTCCCAAAAACAGCTTGTTCTATCTCGATAGCCTGAGGCTGTAAATGCCCATAATTTTTATCTATCTTTTTGCCATAATATACCTTATATATAACAGAATAATATTTGTGGTTACAAAATTACTGTTTTTATGGCATAAAAAAATAAATAAACAAAGGTTAACATGCTCACATTGGTTCCTTTAATTCTTACGCTTTTTGGTTTTACAACATGATGTATTTTTTTATTTAGTTCTCATATCCTTAAAGAGCTTATTACTTATATCTTTACTTCTGCTCAACATTTCTTTTTTTGTGTTCTATCTATTCCAAAGATAAAAAAACATTTTTTTATTGATAGCATTTTTATCTGTCATTTTTCGCTACGTTTTAATTTATTTTTTTATTAAGCTACGAATAAAGTAGTTTTCCATAAAAATCAATTTCTATCACTCCTCTTAGCAACATTATAACAAGCTGACTATAAACAACTTAACTCACACCACTTATTTTTAAAGAATGAAAAAACCTTAGGTTTTACCTTGCAAAAAGATAAGGTTTTACCCCATAAAACACGGTATATTAGCACATAAAACATAAGCTATTGCATAGCAAAAACACAAGCTTTTACACCCTTTTTCACTGTTTTTTTACATTTTTATTTAGCGCATTATAGAAATGCAAAAGACCGTGTTTTTGACTTCTTTCTCTTAAAAAAACAAGACTACTAAACGCATCATATTAACACTAAAAAGTGGGTAAAAGCTTAGCTAAAATATTTTTTTAGAGCAGTTTTTTTCCGTACAAAAAAAGATGATAAAAACATACCTTTTTATGCGTATTTAAGAACATATACAAAAAGCAAAAAAAGCCATTTAACACCTTTCCTTTTTATGCTTTTTATAAAAAAACATGCACTTTATCATCATTTCTGAGGATAAATGTTTATATTTGCAAACTAAGAAAAAAACACATATAATATGAAAAAAACAATCGTTTTGGCGTAGTGCTTTTTATTTATACTATGATGGATTTAAGAACATGAAATTAGGAAAAAAACATTATGGCTTATCATTGCTATTAAGCTGTTTATCATGTTCGCTATCTTTAAAGTTTTCTTCTTTCCTAATTTCTTAAAACACCAAACACCCAAAGGAGGGGAAGCAGATTATGTATCAAAAGAGCTTATAAACAGACATCATTAAATAACAATAAAAAGCCTCAAGATACATTTAAACAACAATAAATAGAAAGACATTACTTCATAGCAAACAAGATAATTACAATATATAAATAATTAAATAAAAAAACAATAACACTATGATTAGCAATCTTTTTATTAGATGTTTCAAGCAGTACCATTGATTGGTCGAGAGCACAATTTGCTCTAACTGCCATTTATCACTGGCTTTTTGTGCCTTTAACACTTGGCTTAGCTGTTATAATGGCTATTATGGAAACGTGCTATTATCGCACAAAAAAACTTGTTTTGGAAAGACACTACTGTGTTCTGGCAAAAGCTTTTTGGTATAAATTTCGCCATGGGTGTAGCCACAGGTATTATTCTTGAATTTGAATTTGGTACAAACTGGAGTAATTATTCATGGCTCGTTGGCGATATTTTTGGTGCCCCTTTAGCCGTTGAAGGTATATTAGCTTTCTTCATGGAGTCTACCTTTGTTGCTGTAATGTTTTTTGGTTGGAAAAAAGTTTCAGCAGGTTTTCACCTTGCATCTACATGGTTAACAGGCATAGGAGCAACCCTTTCTGCATGGTGGATATTAGTGGCAAACTCTTGGATGCAAAGCCCTGTGGGTCATACATTTAATCCCGACACAATGAGAAACGAACTTTCTTCGGTTTCATCGTTCTTAGATGTAGCGTTTAGCCCTGCTGCTGTAGACAAGTTTAGCCACACTGTTACCTCTTCATGGATAGTAGGTGCGGTGTTTGTTATTGCTGTTAGTAGCTATTATTTGTTAAAGAAAAGAGAACAAAGATTAGCTATTGCAAGTATAAAAATTGCAGCATGTGTAGGTATTGTAGCATCTTTATTGGCAGGAATGACAGGCCATCACTCTGCACAAATCGTGGCAAAGACACAGCCAATGAGCTTGCTGCAATGGAAGCGCTTATACAATGGTGGCAAAACACAGCCTCTAACAGCATTCAGTCTTATAAATCCGTTTTGCACAACCTCAATACAAACAATGTCCTAAACACCCTTGCACGATAGATGTTCCTTTTGCTCTTTCGTTTTTAGCAACTAATACTTTTAATGGATTTGTACCTGGTATAAACGATATTATTAAAGGTTATACCACGAATGAAGGCGTAAAAGAACCCTCATTAACAGAAAAAAATAGAACGTGGTAAAAAAAGCGATTGTCGCACTACCCGCTTATCGTGAGCAAAAAGCTAACGACACAGCCAAAGCAGAAGCACACTTAAAGGTTTTAAACGAAAACATGAAGTATTTTGGATATGGTTATATTAAATCAGCCGACCAAGTAGTTCCATATATCCCCGTGTGTTTCTGGTCGTTCCGCCTTATGGTTGGTTTAGGAACATTCTTCATTTTATTCTTTGCTGTATTATTGTTTATGAGCTATAAACAAAATCTTAGCAAATACAAAAGTCTACTTTTCATGGGCATTTTATCACTTCCTTTGGGTTATATTGCCAGCGAAGCAGGTTGGATAGTAGCCGAAATGGGACGTCAACCATGGACTATTCAAGATATGTTGCCTACATGGATTGCTGTATCAAACTTGAATGCAAGCTCTGTTATCATCACTTTCTTCTTGTTCTTACTTTTCTTTACTGCAATGCTTATCACGGAAATAAACATTTTGTGCAAGCAAATTAAAAAGGACCAGAATACTCTTCAGAAGAAAAATAACTAATAACTATTTTTAAAAAGAACAAACTATGTCTTACATATTTTTTTCAAAACTATTGGTGGTTTATCGTATCATTATTAGGTTCACTACTTGTTTTCTTAATGTTTGTACAAGGTGCAAACTCGCTCATTTTCTCATTAGGACACACTGCAGAAGAACGTCGTTTAGTGGTAAACTCTACTGGTCGTAAATGGGAACTCACCTTTACAACACTCGTAACCTTTGGTGGTGCATTCTTCGCCTCTTTCCCTTTATTTTATAGTACAAGCTTCGGAGGTGCTTATTGGCTTTGGATGATTATTTTATTCTCATTCATCTTGCAAGCTATCAGCTACGAATTTCAGAATAAAAATAGGTAACATCTTTGGTGTAACCACTTTCCAATGGTTCTTAATAATCAATGGCATTGTAGGTCCATTGTTATTAGGTGGTGCCGTAGCAACTTTCTTCGACGGGTCTAATTTCGTGGTAGATAAAATGAATATTACGAACCATTTTCAACCAGTTATTAGTCATTGGGCAAATGGTAGCAATGGTTTAGATGCTTTATTAGACCCTTGGAACCTCATATTCGGACTTTCTGTAATGTTCTTGGCTCGTGTATTGGGTGTTTTCTATATTATAAATAATGTGGAAGATGATGCAATTAGAACAAGAGGAAGACGTCAGTTGCTTTTAAACACTATTCCTTTCTTGGTTTTATTCTTAACTTTCTTAGTTAGAACGCTTGTAAAAAGAAGGCTTTGCAGTTAATCCAGAAACAGGAAACATCTATATGGAACCTTACAAATATCTCACCAACTTTATAGATATGTGGTATTTAGTAATCGTTTTATTAGTGGGTGTTGTGTTGTTATTATTTGCTATTGTTAAAACACTTCTTTGTAAAAAATACATTTATGGTATATGGTTTGCAGGCACAGGTGTTGTTCTTGTAGTGTTAGCTCTTTTTGCTTAATGTGGGTTGGAACAATACTGCTTTACTACCCTTCTAATGCAGATTTACAAAGTAGTCTTACATTATCTAATAGTTGTAGTAGCTTATTTACACTTCAAACAATGACTATTGTTTCTATATTAGTTCCTTTCGTGGTAGCTTATATTGCCTATGTTTGGTACTTAATGGATAGAAAGAAAATAGATAAAAAGAACTAACAGAAAACGAGGTTTATTAAAAACAAGTTCTTCAATACATCTCATACACTTTTAAAAAGTCGTTTCTTTCACATAAGAAACGACTTTTTCATTTAGACTAAACAAAACAAGTTACACTTAAATAAAGGCGGTTTTCAAGTTTTTAATCATTGAAATAAAAGCCGAATAACAAAAAAAGCCTTTAAAAATGCAATGTAGACTTTACATTTATAGAATAAAAAGTTTTGAGAATTTATAAAAATAACCTTATCTTTGCATTATAACAATGTATCACAAATTTAAAACTAAAAACTATGAACGAGAAAAAGAGTTTATACGTTTGGCAATGGTCAGGCTGAAGGAAAAAGCAGAGATGAGAAATCTGCTCGGTGGAAAAAGGTGCCAACCTTGCTGAAATGAACCTTATTGGAGTGCCAGTTCCTCCTGGATTTACTATTACTACAGACGTTTGTAATGAATACTTTGAAAAAGGTAAAGACACAGTGGTGGCTTTATTAAAAGAATGAAGTAGAGAATTCTGTTAAACACATTGAAACATTGATGAATTCTACCTTCGGTGATGTAACAAATCCTCTTCTACTTAGCGTTAGAAGTGGTGCAAGAGCATCAATGCCTGGTATGATGGACACCATTCTAAACCTTGGTCTTAACGACGAAGTGGTAGAAGGTCTTGCAAAGAAAACAGGAAACGAACGTTTTGCATACGATAGCTATCGTCGCTTTGTACAAATGTATGGCGATGTAGTACTTGGTATGAAACCTATTAACAAGGAAGATATCGACCCATTTGAGAAAAAATTATCATGGATGTAAAAAGCACAACGTGGCATCAAACTTGATAATGAAATGACAGTGGAAGAGCTTAAACAACTTGTTAACCTCTTTAAACAAGCTATTAAAGACCAAACAGGAAATGATTTCCCTACCAACCCAATGGAACAACTTTGGGGTGCTGTATGCGCAGTATTCGATAGCTGGATGAACGAACGCGCTATCCTTTATCGCAAGATGGAAGGTATTCCTGCAGAATGGGGTACTGCTGTAAACGTTATGGCTATGGTATTTGGTAATATGGGTGATGGCTCTGCAACTGGTGTATGCTTCTCTCGTGACGCCTCTACTGGTGAAAACCTATTTAATGGAGAATATCTTTTAAATGCACAAGGAGAAGACGTTGTTGCTGGTATTCGTACTCCACAACAAATAACAAAGGAAGGTTCTATCCGTTGGGCTAATCTTCAAGGAATAGATGAAGCAACAAGAGCTTCACAATATCCTTCGTTAGAAGAAAGAATGCCTGAAATATATAAAGAACTCGATGCTATTCAAGACCGCTTAGAAAAGCACTACCATGATATGCAAGATATGGAATTTACTGTACAAGAAGGTAAATTGTGGTTCTTGCAAACTCGTAATGGTAAACGAACAGGTACAGCTATGGTAAAAATAGCTATGGACTTGTTAGCAGAGGGAGAAATAGATGAAAAGACAGCACTTAATCGTTGTGAACCTAATAAACTTGATGAACTTCTTCATCCTGTATTCGATAAAAGTAGCACAAGCAAGTGCTAAGGTGCTTACAAGAGGTCTTCCAGCTTCTCCTGGAGCAGCTACAGGACAAATAGTATTCTTTGCTGATGATGCAGCACGCTGGCATGAAGAAGGTAAAGAGGTGATTATGGTTCGTATTGAAACATCTCCTGAAGACTTAGTAGGTATGTCTGCGTCACAAGGTATCTTAACTGCTCGTGGTGGTATGACCAGTCATGCTGCCGTAGTAGCTCGCGGTATGGGTAAATGTTGTGTATCGGGTGCAGGTGCAATAAACATTAATTACAAAGACAGAACTGTAGAAATAGACGGCATAACACTAAAAAGAAGGTGATTATATGTCGCTTAACGGAAGTACAGGAGAAGTTTATTTAGGTCAAATAGAAACAAAAACCAGCAGAAGTAACAGGAGATTTTGCAAAACTAATGGAACTCTGCGATAAATATACAAGCTTGGTTGTTCGTACAAATGCAGATACTCCTCACGACGCACAAGTGGCCCGTGGGCTCCGGTGCTGTGGGTATTGGTCTTTGTAGAACAGAACACATGTTCTTTGAAAACGAAAAAAATTAAGGCCATGAGAGAAATGATTTTGGCTCGTACAAAAAGAAGGACGTGAAAAAGCATTGGAAAAAAATTATTGCCCTACCAAAAAAACAAGATTTCTATGGTATCCTAAAAGCAATGAATGGATATCCTGTAAACATTCGCTTATTAGATCCACCTTTGCATGAGTTTGTTCCTCATGACCTTGAAGGTCAAAGAATTATGGCTGAAGAAATGGGTGTTAGCGTTGAAGAAATTCAAAAACGCGTTAATTCGCTTAGCGAACACAACCCTATGCTCGGACACCGTGGTTGTCGTTTAGGTAACACATATCCTGAAATTACAGCAATGCAAACAAGAGCTATTCTTGGAGCTGCTATTCAACTTAAAAAAAGAAGGCTTTGACCCTCACCCTGAAATCATGGTTCCTCTCATTGGTATCGTACATGAATTTGATAACCAAGAAGCAGTTATCAGAGAAACAGCTTCTCAATTATTCAAAGAAGAAGGTGTTGAACTTTCATTCCATGTCGGAACAATGATAGAGATACCACGTGCTGCACTTACAGCTGACTATATTGCAAAGAAAGCTGAATACTTTAGCTTTGGAACAAACGACCTAACACAGATGACTTACGGTTATAGTCGTGATGATATTGCAAGTTTCTTACCTACATATCTTGAAAATAAGATATTAAAAAGTAGACCCATTCCAAGTGTTAGACCAAGAAGGAGTAGGACAATTGATAGATATGGCTGTTAAGAAAGGTCGTGCAACAAAACCAGAACTTATGTGTGGTATATGCGGTGAACATGGTGGTGAACCTTCATCTGTTAAATTCTGCCACAAAGTGGGCTTAAATTATGTAAGTTGTTCTCCTTTCCGTGTGCCTATTGCACGCTTGGCTGCAGCTCAAAGCTCCATTGGAAAAACAACTAAAATAAATTTTCTCTTAAATATAATAAGGTGGGTTTCTTATATTGATAAGGCAACTCACCTTATTATATTTATCAGTAATAGCCCACAGAAAAAAAGAACTATTTATTAACAGAATAGCATCTACATGAAATTATACGATAAGAAAGTTTCAAATGTTTCTATAATTTTAAAGGCAAGATACACACTCGTATTTTTTTGCAACGTTTAATAGAAATACTATTATTTATTATCATCATAAAAATTCACCAAGAAAAAGAATTAAAGATAAAATAAAGGTACAAATATGAGTATTATCATAGGTATTGACGTGGGCATTAGTACCACTAAAATTGTAGGAATAGACCCAAAAGGCAATATAATATCTCCTATAACAATAAAAAGCCACTGACCCTGTAACCTCTCTTTATGGTGCTTTTTGGTAAATATCTTCATGATAACAAGATTAAATTAGAAGACATAAAACGAGTGATGCTTACGGGAGTCGGTTCTGCTTATATCGAGAATTCGATATATGGACTTCCAACAAGTAAGGCACAAGAGTTTATTGCAGACGGTCTTGGAGCAAAAACATGAAGCACAACTGAATAAAATGATTGTTGTTAGCATGGGAACAGGAACATCTCTCGTACAGTGTGACGAACAAGGTATACGACATATTGGTGGTATAGGTATAGGTGGAGGAACACTACAAGGATTAGCAAGAGTAATGCTTAAAACTGATGACATTAAACAAGTAAGCGCATTAGCCACAAAGGGGAATATATCAAATACCAATGTTTTGATAGGAGACATTAGTCCTCATCCACTTCCTGGACTACCTAAAAGTGCTACAGCCTCTCTTTTTGGTAAAGCTAAAAGCAATACATCAAGAGAAGATATTGCATTAGGTATTATCTGTATGGTAATACAAGCAATTGGAAGTAGTGCTATTTTATCCAGCTTAGGCAGTGACATTAAAGATTTTGTACTTATAGGTAATCTCACTCTCCTCCCCCAATGTAAAGAAATATGTATGGCTATGGAGAAATTATATAATGTACGTTTCCATATTCCTGCTCATAGCGAATATTGTACAGCTATAGGTGCCGCATTGGCATATATCAAATATGATGGTAAGGAATTACAGCAATTAGAAAAAATATTCAAGCATAACGTTCTTTACATACGCACATAAAAATATTAAGAATGTAATTTTACAAAGGGAGTATTTATACAAAAGCCAAGCTCTTAATACTCCTTTTTCAAAAAAATAAATTGATATTTATTGAAAAAAACATTTGCATGTTTCAAAAGTTTTAATTACTTTTTGCATCGCATTTAAAGCCAAATGTCTTTGTAAATACAAAGCTAAGGAAGTTTGGGTGAGTGGCTGAAACCAGCAGTTTGCTAAACTGCCGTACGGGTTCCCGTACCGGGGGTTCGAATCCCCAGCTTCCGCTTAACAAGAAAAATCAAATCAACTGTAAAGAGACTAAAGCAATATGTTTTAGTCTCTTTCTTTTATTTTATCCTTCTATTCTTTTTATATATAAAATAGGTAACAAAAAGTAATCGAAAAATATACATGAATAAAAAAAGCAATGACAAGACAATTTAAAGAATTGTCTCTAATATCTTCTCTCCTTAAAATTCATATTATCCTAAAAGAAATTATCCCCAAAAAGCCCCAAAGATAAACCTAAACGTCTTATTTATCTAAATATTACTCTAAAATATTTTTGGTATTTAAATTTATTTATTTATCTTTGCAATCGCAATTAAGAAAAACGGAATGGCTCCGTAGTTCAACTGAATAGAATTCCTGACTACGGATCAGGCGGTTGCAGGTTTGAATCCTGCCGGAGTCACTAAAAAAAGTAAAGTTATAAAACTTTTGAAATAATAATTGCAAACTCTATAACAGAGGATTTTAGAAGAAAAACGGAATGGCTCCGTAGTTCAACTGAATAGAATTCCTGACTACGGATCAGGCGGTTGCAGGTTTGAATCCTGCCGGAGTCACTAAAGGTTATCTAAAAATTTTAGATAACCTTTTTTTATAATATAATGTATTGATAAAAAAAGAAAAATAACATTTATCCATAAACAAATATTTTTATATTACTTATTCTTAAAAATAACAGGCTAAAAAGGTTTTTATTTTGTATAAAAAAATATCATTTATTTTTGATTGTTAGAACTTTAATCGTACTTTTTGTTTTAAAACCATAAAGTACGTAGTTATGACAGAAAATAAGACAATAATATTATCACTTTTCCAATCTTTATGCAAAGTTATACCAGAACCTTTTAATCAAGAAATTCAAAAAGCTCTCTTTGATGATATACTCTTATTAACTGAAAACAAAGATATACATCCTGACATTTTTTTGGCTTTAATCCTATTGTATTTAGTTTTGAAACAGCTAAAAATTGCAATGGAAGAAATGGGATTAAAACAAGAAAGTGTTATTGCAACACTTCTATTTATTGGTGTAGTACATCACGTATACAGTCTTGAAGATATTGAGAAAAAAATATGGAGAACAAGTTTCTCGTATCATGAAAAGGCTTAATAAAAAAATTCATGAACTATATCAACGAACTCCTGTTGTTGAAAGTGAAAAATTTTAGAAATCTACTTCTTTCGTTTGCTGAAGATATGCGAGTTATTCTTATTATGATTGCAGATAGAATAAATATCATGCGAGAAATAAAAAGAAACAAAAAGAACTGGCAATGAAACAACAAATAGCAGAAGAAGCAAATTATCTATACGCTCCTCTTGCTCATAAATTAGGATTATACAAAATAAAAAAAGCGAATTAGAAGATTTAAGTCTTAAATATTTAGAGCATGATGCTTATTATCATATAAAAGAAAAAAATTAAATGCAACAAAAAAATGCACGCGATTTATATATTCAACAGTTTATTGAACCTATTAAAAAGAAACTGGAACAAGCAGGATTGAGTTTTTCATATAAAAGGTAGAACAAAAAAAGCATTCATTCTATATGGCAAAAAGATGCAAAAGCAAAAATGTAAATTTGAAGGAATTTATGATTTGTTCGCCATTAGAATTATTCTTAACTCTCCAGAAGAAAAAAAGAAAAGATGCAATGTTGGCAAGCCTACTCTATCATAACCGATATGTATCAACCCAATCCTAAACGACTAAAGGGATTGGCTTTCTGTACCTAAATCGAATGGATATGAAAGTTTACATATAACCGTGTTAGGTCCAGAAAATAAATGGGTAGAAGTCCAAATAAGAACAGAAAGAATGGATGAAATAGCCGAGAAAGGTCTTGCTGCTCATTGGAGATATAAAGGAGTTAAAAAGTGCTAATGGCATCGATGAATGGCTTAATAACATACGTACGGCATTAGAAAGCAACAACGACATGCAACTAATGGACCAGTTTAAATTAGGTTTATACGAAGATGAAATCTATGTTTTTCACCCAAAAGGCGACTTGTATAAATTACCTAAAGGAGCAGTAGTACTCGATTTTTGCTTTTTCATATCCACTCTGGAATTGGTTCAAAATGTGTTGGTGCAAAGGTTAATAACAAAAATGTTTCTATAAGAGAAGTTCTACATTCGGGAGACCAAGTTGAAATTATAACTCAAGTAAATCAAAGACCCAAGCAAGATTGGATAAAGATTGTAAAGACTGCACGCGCTAAGTCTAAAAATTAGATTAGCATTAAAAGAGACACAAGCAAAAATCGGGTTTATATGCCAAAGAAGTACTTGAAAGACGCTTTAAAAAAATAAAAAAAGATTGAACTTGAAGAAAATATTTTTATATACTCTTATTAAGCGTATGGGCTTTAAAGTTGTGTCCGATTTCTACAAACAAATAGCTGAAGAAAAAGCTTGATTGTAATGAGATTATAGAAAAGTATTTAGAAATAAAAAGAACATATCACTAATAATTCATCTTCAGTAATATCAGCAGAAGAATTCAACTTTGAACGCCCTATCAGTGCCACACATAAAGAAGTTGACGACATCCTAATTATAGATAAAGATTTAAAAAGGCATAGATTTTACTTTAGCAAAATGTTGTAATCCAATATATGGAGATGATGTTTTTGGATTTGTTACAGTAAGTGGAGGGATAAAAATTCATAGAAAAGACTGTCCCAACAGCTTAGAAATGCGTAGAAAGTTTGGATATAGAATAGTAAAAGCTCAATGGAGTGGCAAAGGCACATCATTATATAACACCACATTACGCATTACTGGTAACGACGACATTGCCATTATAAATAACATTACCAGCATTATTTCCAAAGAAGATAAAAATAGCTTTAAGAGCTATCAACATAGAATCGAATGATGGATTATTTATAGGTAATCTTACATTGCAGCTACAAGATACCACTAAACTTAGTGGACTAATAAAGAAAATACAAAACAATTAAGGGTGTTAAACAAATTGTAAGAATATAATAAACCCATCATCTGAAATAAATCGATCGATTATTGCAACAATAGTCGGTCGATTATTTCAATACCTTTAGTTGTAGAAAAACCTCTTATAATAGTGGTTATAATGTCGTGAAATATCTTTACAAAACCAAATTCTTTATGTAAAGGAGTTTGCATTGCATTTTTCAATAGAAGCTCTAAACATTGTTCTAATAATAGCAAAATCAACATCATTTCTAAATAAACCTTCTCTTATCCCTTCTTGAAAAAGCCAAATAATCTTCGTCATAATGTTCTTTTTCTGTATCTAACAAGTAGTTTTGAATGCGTTTATACTTATGAATATCTTCAAAAAAAGACAGGATTTATATTTGTAAAAAGCTTTCATTTCTTGTAATAGATTTTCCATTAAAACTTCTATTACATTATGATTTCCAGTTTGTTTGTAAAGTTCCATATGCTTGCATAAAGGCTTCTTTTTCTTTTTACCAAACAAGCTAAACACAAATCTTCTTTTGTAGGAAAAATAAATAAAGTGTTTTTTTAGATATAGATAGGTCCTTTGCTATCGTATCCATCTTTATCATTTTCACACCATTAGCATAAAAATAGCATAGTTGCATGTTTCAATATACGCTCTTTTAATATATGTTTATTCTTACCTACTGCAAGCTCTATCATTCTAAAAATATGTTTTAGATATCGTTGCAAAGATACAAAAAAAGCATTAAAAAGATATGTATATTATTCTTTTTACTAACTTTGTACATTCTAATTCAGTGACATATAAAGAATATAAATTATGATAAAAAGTAACAAAAGAGGCGGCATTAGCATACCACAATAATGGTCGTCCGGGCAAGATTGAAGTAAATCCTACAAAAACCACATAGCACACAAAACGATTTAAGCCTTGCTTATTCTCCAGGTGTAGCTTATCCTTGTTTAGAGATACAAGAAAACTCTGATAATGTTTATAATTACACTAATAAGGGAAATCTTGTTGCAGTTATCTCTAACGGTACAGCAGTATTGGGTTTAGGAGATATCGGAGCTATGAGTGGTAAACCCGTTATGGAAGGCAAAAGGACTTCTATTTAAAATTTATGGTGCTGTAGATGTTTTTCGATATAGAAGTAGCAGAAAAAAGACCCAGAGAAATTCTGCGAAACAGTAGAACGCATTGCACCAACCTTTGGTGGCATAAATCTTGAAGATATTAAAGCTCCCGAATGTTTCTATATAGAAGAGCGTTTAAAGAAAACATTAGATATTCCCAGTGATGCACGACGACCAACATGGAACCGCAATCATTTCTGCTGCAGGTTTAAAAAAACGCATTAGAAGTTGCTGGTAAAAAAAGATTGATGAAGTAAAAGTTGTTATCAACGGTGCTGGTGCAGCTGCTATATCTTCAGCAAACCTCTATCTATTATTAGGTGTTCGTAAAGAAAAATATAATAATGTTAGACTCCAAAAGGAGCCATCACAACCGAAAGAATCGATTTAAACGAACAAAAAGAAACAATTCATTAGCACACGCTCAGAAGTTAAAACATTAGCCGATGCTCTAAAAAGGAGCAGATGTTTTCTTAGGTGTTTCTAAAGGAATGTAGTGTCTAAAGAAATGATTTTATCTATGGCACCTAATCCTATTGTATTCGCCTTAGCAAATCCTACTCCTGAAATCAGCTATGAAGAAGCAACAGAAAGTAGACCTGACATCTTAATGGCTACAGGACGTTCCGATTATCCCAACCAAATAAATAACGTTTTAGGTTTTTCCTTACATATTTAGAGGTGCACTCGATGTTCATGCAACAGCAATTAACGACGAGATGAAACTTGCCGCTACACACGCTATCGCTTCACTTGCGAAGGAAGAAGTAATAGATGTCGTTAAAAAAGCATATAACACCGACGACTTAACCTTTGGTGCAAACTATTTTATACCTAAACCAGTAGACCCACGTTTGTTTATAGAAGTGAGTATGGCAGTTGCTAAAGCAGCGGTAGAAAGTGGTGCTGCACGTAAGAAAATTACAAACTGGGAAAATTATAAAGAGAGTCTTATTGCACGTCAAAAATGCAAAATAAAAGCTTTTATATAATAAGATTTTTAGTGGGATGTAGTTTTTCTTTTCAGAGAACTACATCCCCTTATTGTATTCTAAAAAAATATAAAAATGATTTCATTTCCTTGCGCTAAAAATAAATTTAGGACTAAATATTGTTTCTAAAAAGAGCTGACGGTTACCACAATTTAGAAACTGTTTTTTTATCCAATTTCTTTCTTACATGATACATTAGAGGTATAGAGGACAAAACAACTAATTCAGTATGTCATTTAACAGTCAGCGGAACACCATTGATAGGAAAACTCCAATGATAATTTAGTTGTAAAAGCTTATAACCTATTAAATAAAGACTTTTCTTTACCTCCATTACAAGCCATATTGCATAAAGAAATACCCTCACAAGCCGGTATGGGTGGAGGCTCAAGCGATGCTGCAGAGATGCTAAAAATTATCAATAAAGAATGTAACCTTAAACTTTCGATTCCTCAATTAAAGCAATATGCCACTTTATTAGGTGCAGATTGTGCTTTTTTTCATAGAACAAGAACCTGCTTTTTGCAACGGGAATAGGCGAAGAATTGGAGATAATTAAAGACTTAAAATCCATTCTAAGAAATTATTTTTTTAGTTTTAATAAAGCCAGAAGTTGCAGTGTCTACTGCTCAAGCTTTTAAACTAATTACCCCTAAACAGCCAGAAGTATGTTGTAAAGATGTTATTTTTCAACCGATTGAAACATGGAAAGAAAAAAACTGTTAAACGACTTTTGAAAAGCCCATTTTTTTCTATGGCTCCAGAATTAAAAAGATATCAAAGATACACTATATAAAAAACAGGGGCAATCTATGCATCAATGAGCGGTAGTGGTAGCACTGTGTTCGGATTATATACAGAAAGTCCAAATGAAAAATCATAAAAAAACTATTCCCTAATATGTTTTTATAAGAAGATCAGTTATAAAAAAACTTAAGATTTAAAAGAATAAAGGTTTCCTTTTTGTCTTTCAATTCATTTTAAGTATCTTTGCATTATATAAATAATAGGTCAGTAGCAGAAACTAAATATTCGTTTTTTTGCTGATTAAAACTCTTCGCAAAAAAATAAAATATAGAATAATTATGACAACAAAAAAGAAGCAAGCATCAATGTTGGAGAAGAAAAAGTCGTTAAGTTTTTGTAGAACAACTCATTGAACAAGACTTAGCAGAAGGTAAAAAATGGTGGTCGTATTCAAACTCGTTTTCCACCAGAACCAAATGGCTATTTACATATAGGACATGCAAAAAGCTATATGCATGGATTTTGGTGCTGCAGAAAAAATTCAAAGGCATTTGTAACTTAAGATTTGATGATACAAATCCCAGTAAAGAGAATAACGAATACGTTGACAATATTCTTAATGACATAAAGTGGTTGAGGCTCAAAATGGGAAAACATTTATTATGCCTCTGACTATTTTGAAAAGTTATGGCAATTTGCAGAATGGCTTATCAATAAAGGTCTTGCTTATATCGACGAACAAACAGCCGAAGAGATAGCTAAACAAAAAGGCACTCCTACCACTCCAGGTGTAAATTCACCTTATAGAGACCGCCCGCTGAAGAAAGTTTAGCACTATTTAAACAAATGAACACTCTCGAAGCTGGTAGAAGGAAGTATGGTTTTTACGTGCTAAATTAGATATGTCTCATGCAAATATGCACTTCCGCGACCCTATTATTTATCGAATTATTCACACTCCACATCATAGAACTGGTACAAAATGGAATGCTTATCCGATGTACGATTTTGCACATGGACAAAGTGATTATTTTGAAAAAAAGTAACACACTCTATTTGTACATTAGAGTTTGTTCCTCATCGCCCACTCTACGATAAGTTTGTAGATTTTCTTAAAGAGATGAATAATGAGGCTGATAATATAAACGACAATCGTCCAAGACAGATTGAGTTTAACCGCTTAAACCTCACTTACACCGTAATGAGTAAGCGTAAATTATTAGCTTTAGTAGAAGAGAAATTAGTTCAAGGATGGGACGATCCACGTATGCCAACCTTATGTGGAATGCGTAGAAGAGGTTACTCGCCTGAGAGTATACGTAATTTTATCAACTCTATTGGCTATACAAAATTCGATGCGTTAAATGATATGGCACTATTAGAAGCAGCAGTTAGAGATGATTTAAACAAAAAAGCAACTCGTGTTTCTGCTGTTCTTAATCCTGTAAAATTAGTAATTACAAATTATCCAGAAGGAGAAGTTGAACATTTAGAAGCAATAGATAATCCTGAAGACGAAAACAGTCAAACACATACAATTGCTTTCTCTAAAAATCTTTGGATAGAAAGAGACGACTTTATGGAAGATGCTCCAAAGAAATTCTTCCGTATGTCTATAGATAAAGAAGTGCGCTTAAAAAAATGCTTACATTGTTAAATGCACTGGTTGCACCAAAGATGAGAATGGTAACATTATAGAAATACAAGCAGAATATGATCCAACAAGTAAGAGTGGACTTGAAGGTGCAAACCGTAAAGTGAAAGGTACTCTTCATTGGGTATCTGCCGACTATTGTAAAGAAGCAGAAGTCAGAATATACGACCGATTATTTAATATAGAAAATCCTTCAGCAGACGAACGCGACTTCAGAGAATTATTAAACCCTAATAGCATGACTATATTATCACCATGCTACATTGAAGAATACGCTGCAGATAAGAAACCTGGAGAATATTTACAATTCCAACGAATTGGATATTTCATGGCTGATGCAGATTCTACTGAAGAAAAGATTATATTTAATAAAAACTGTTGGCTTGAAAGACACTTGGGCTAAACAAAATAAAAATGCTTAAAGATGGATTGGTTAACACCCCTATTAGAACATTTAAATTATGGAAGCATCTTCTTCTTAATGCTTTTAGAGAGTACAGTTATACCTGTTCCTTCTGAATTTGTTGTTGCTCCAGCTGCTTATCATGCAGCGACGGGCAACTTAAATATATGGCTTGTTATTCTGTCTTCTACACTTGGAGCCAATGTGGGGGCATCTATTAACTATTGGGCAGGCTACTATTTAGGTAGACCTGTTATTTACAAATTTGCTAATAGCAAATGGGGAAAGATGTGTTTGCTTAACCAAGCAAAAGTAGAAAAAAAGTGAAAAAAATACTTTGATAAACACGGGAAAACCGCCACTGTTACAGGACGTTTACTCCCAGGTATTCGTCATCTCATCTCTATTCCTGCAGGTTTAGCTAAGATGAACTATTGGAAATTCTTAGTATATACTACTATCGGAGCCACAGCATGGCACTCCGTATTAGCAGGAATGGGATATTATCTTCACACGATTGTTCCCCTGAACAACTCAATACTAAGATTATGGAATACGGAGAATACCTAAAAATTTCTTTTTATATTAGGCATCGCTGCTATTGTTCTTATCTTTTTATTGTGAAATGGAAGATGAAGAACAAAAAAATAAATCAACAAATAATAAAAAGGAAGGATAAAAAAATATCCTTCCTTTTTCATACCTTAAAAATTTATAAGAAGAGTGTTTTGTGACTGTAAAAATTTATTTTTTTATTATTTCATGGTTTCTTTATACCATGCAAATAAACGTGCTACACCTTCCTCTATTTCAACTTTATGTTGCCAACCTAACGAATGTAATTTTTTTCTACACTTATCAGTTTACGTAGTGTACCATCAGGCTTTGAAGTATCAAATACTATCTCACCTGAAAAACCTACCGTTTTAACAACTAAATAAGCCAATTCTTTTATTGTCAATTCCTTACCTGTTCCCACGTTTATATGGCAATTTCTAATTTCTCCAAGTGTAGGAATTGCTCCTCCTCTACTTTTTAGTTTCATTTCTATTTACAATCGCATTAGCTTTTTACACCGCATTGAACAGAAGAATATTTATCAATACCAATAATATCTTTAAAGTCTACATGAAGCAATAAATGAACACTTGCATCTGCCATATCCTCACTCCATAAAAAAACTCACGATATGGGCTACCCGTTCCCCATAATTCTACTTTATTAGGAAATATGCCATATTTAGATAAAATAGAAAGAATCATTTCTTGTGAAGCAGAACCGTCTATTCCCTCAACAGGACGAAGATTTAAATCCTTTTCACTTCTTCCCAATTACCATCATCCATCAATTTTGCAAGATAAATTTTTGCGAATCATAGCAGGCATAACATGGCTATTTTTCTAAATGAAAATTATCGTTAGGACCATAAAGATTTGTAGGCATCACTGCAATATAATTCGTTCCATATTGCAAATTATAACTCTCACACATCTTTAATCCTGCTATTTTAGCAATTGCATACGGTTCTATTGGTGTATTCAAGAGGTGATGTTAACAAAAACATCTTCGGTCATTGGCTGTGGAGCTTCTTTAGGATAAATGCAAGTAGAGCCTAAAAAATAAAAAGTTTATCTACCCCATTTTTATAAGCTCCATGTATAACATTGCATTGCATCATCATGTTTTGCATAATGAAATCTGCTCGATATAAAGAATTAGCCATAATTCCTCCAACAAAAAGCAGCTGCTAAAAACAACAGCCTTAGGCTTTTCTTTTTGCGAAAAATCTGCCACTTGTTGCTGATTTGTTAAGTCTAATTCAGCATGTGTTTTACCCACAAGATTAGTATAACCTCTGCTTTCTAAATTCTTCCAAATGGCAGAACCAACCAATCCTTTTATGCCCTGCTATGTAAATTTTATCTTCCTTTAAAAGTGCCATAACATTTATTCTGGTTGTTGTGCTTTTTAAGATATAATTTTTTTCAACAAACTTCATATCATGCTCAACCATCAATTTGATAAGATTTTTCAAACGATGTTTTTTTGTGGGATTCCAACCTAATTGTTTCTTAGCTTTAGCAGGGTTTCCAAGCAATTGTTCTACCTCACATGGACGGAAATATTTTGGGTCTACTTCTACTAATACTCGATTAGTAGAAACATCAATACCTTTCTCATTCACTCCTTCACCGTCCCATCTAAGTGTTATTCCAGCCTCTTTAAATGCTAATTCACAGAACTCTCTTACCGTATGCATTTCTCCTGTAGCAATAACAAAATCATCGGGTTCGTCTTGTTGAAGCATCAACCACATACATTCCACATAATCCTTAGCATAGCCCCAATCTCGTCTGGCATCTAAGTTTCCTAAATATAACTTATCTTGATAGCCTTTTTGCAATACGACAAGCAGCAAGGGTTATTTTACGCGTTACAAAAGTTTTCTCCTCTACGCCTCTCCTTCATGATTAAATAAAAAATACCATTGCAACAATACATGCCATAGCTTTCTCGATAGTTTTTTTCACTATCCAAAAGCCATAAAGTTTAGCTACAGCATAAGGCGAACGAGGATAGAATGGTGTTGTTTCGGTTTGTGGAATTTCTTGCACCTTACCATATAATTCAGATGTAGAGGCTTGATATACACGGCAAGTCTTATCTAATCTACAAATGCGCACTGTTTCTAACAATCTTAAAAACACCAGTTGCATCAGTTTCTGCTGTATATTCAGGGACATCAAAAGACACCTTTACATGACTTTGAGCGGCAAGATTATAAATTTCTGTAGGTTGCACTTCGCCTATAATACGTATTAAAAGAAGACGAATCTGATCATGTCTCGCCCAATGCAAATTAACAAGTCGTTTTTGCTTCATATCTCTCACCCACTCGTCTAAATAGAGATGTTCTATACGACCAGTATTAAAAGAAGATGAACGTCTAAAGCAATCCATGAACTTCATACCCTTTATCTATAAGAAATTCAGCTAAATGAGAACCATCTTGACCAGTAATACCTGTGATGAGTGCTATCTTTTTATTCATGTTTAGTTATTTTAGTTTTCGTCACAAAATTGTTTTTATTCGTTGTTCTTCAGACATCTTACAAATAAGCAATTTACCATCTTTTTCTGCTACAATATAATTGTCCAAACCTTGCACAATCACTTGTTTTGCTTCTGTTGTGTGAATTATACAATTGTGAGATTCTATCAATTTTATATTTTTACCTATACAGCCATTTCCATATAAGTCTTGTTTTGAGTGCATCAACAACGAACCCCATGTTCCTAAATCGCTCCAACCAAAGTCTGAAGGACAAACAAATATCTCGTCAACCTTCTCCATTATAGCATAGTCTACTGATATATTTTTCGCAATTAGGATAATTTTTATCTATCTCTTCTTGCTCTTGTGGAGTTCCATAAATAGGCAAAAGAGACTCAAATATTTTACTAATAGAAGGCTGATAAATACGAAAAGCATTTACGATTGTACTTACATTCCAAATAAAAAAATACCAGCATTCCAAAAATAGTTGTTATTTTTTTATATTCAGTTGCCGTTTCATAATCGGGTTTTTCACGAAAAGAGTCAACTCTAAATATTTCTTTTATTTAAAGGAGAAGCTAAACTAAGGTCGGCTTGAATATAACCATATCCCGTTTCAGGACGTGTAGGTTTCATTCCTAATGTTACAATAGAATCTGTCTCATGAGTAAATTTTAAAGACGAAGTAATAACACGTCTAAATTCATTTACATCAGTAACAATCGCATCACTGGGTGCTACAACAATATTAGCTTTTAGCATCTTGCGACTTTATACGCCAACTAACATAAGCAATACAAGGTGCCGTATTACGTCTACAAGGCTCTAACAATATGTTTTTCATTTATTTCAGGAAGTTGTTCTTTTTACTAAATCAAGATATTTCTTATTAGTAACCACCCAAATATTTTCAGGTAAACATATACCTACAAATCTATCATAAGTTAATTGTATAAGTGTTCGCCCCTACACCCTAAAACATCAATAAATTGCTTAGGCGTATCTGCAGTACTCATGGGCCAAAAACGACTTCCCACTCCACCTGCCATGATGACCAAAATGATTGTTATTATGGCTCATAGATAAAAATGTTTATTATAGTTTACAAATGTAAGAAAATAGAATAAAGAAATTTTTAATCTTGGTTTATTTTCTTTGTTCATAAGAATAATTTTTCTTTGTGTATAAAAAAGAAAAAGTAGAAACGATAAGAATGTTATTTATCTATATTTATAAAGGTAACAAAAATTTTTCTATTTATATTTTTTTCTATAAAAACATTTTTCACTTATAAAATAATGAGAAAAAGAAAGGAAAAGATATGAGTGTTTTATAACAATCAAAATTGCAATTATAGAAAAAATAGCTAAGCTTTTTATAGGTTATAATATCATGATAGAATTGTTTTTCAACAGAAAAAAATAAGCAAGTGATGCTAAAACATATAGGTATAACATTTCTATAATGAACTTTTTTTAATTTCAAAAAAATAACGCTTTTAAGACGCAATAGCTTTGTGTTTTTAGCCTACAAACTCTTATCTCTTAGCAGGTAATACACAAGAGTTTATAGCATAAAAGATAATATATTACGTAGTAAAAACCTAAGCTATTGCAAGTTTTTTGCATAAAAAGATATATAAAAGGGCAAAATAATGAAAAATACTAACGCAAAAGTATAGAATTTCAAACAAAGATTGTTATTGCATGAAAAAAAGCGTGATTTTTCATAACCTTTTTATAAAACTTAATCTCCTTAAAATAACACCTAAAAAGAATAATTTAGATATTACAGAAATAAAAAATGAGCAACAAAAAGTAAGAATGACTTTTATTGCTCATTTATTGTTATAAAGATAAATTCTTATTTAGAAGAATAAATAACGATTGTCAGTAACTTTAGCATTTAAATAAAGCTCATTCATGAAAGAACCAGCATATTGCATATATCGTTGACGCAATTTTTGTTCTTCTTCTTTCACCTTTAAATGGAACCTTTGCAGTGGTTTTATTTGTTACTTGGAAGAGATAAACACCAGCATTACCTTTTACAGGCATTGCACAAAATTTACCTTTTAGCAGTAGCTGAAACAGCACCACTTAAAAGCAGGTTCACTTGAACCTGTTGTTGGAATAAATACAGGAGCAGCAAATGTTATTTGAGCTAAATCTGCTACAATAGCTCCCTTTGCTTTAGCTGCTGCAATACTTTTAACACCTTGTGCTTTAGCCATTAATTGTTCAGCTTTTTTGTCTTTCATCACTTCTGCTTTCACAATTTCTTTCACTTGTGCATCTGCTAAAGAACGATAGCCTGCAGGATTTATCTTATCTAATATCACTAACAAGAGATGGTCATTATCTCCACATTGATACATAGGCGATACTTCGTTTTCTTTTAGCATCGAATAACCATTTTAATGCTCACGAGTGCCTCTTACACCAGCAAGATAATGTTCTGCTGTTGTTACATCTTTACCATCTAAAACAGTATAACCTTGCTTTGTAGCATTTTTCATAATAGCCTCTGGAGTGGTGTTTGCACTAACAAAAGAACTAAACTTATTGTAAGCAGCGGAATAAGTATCTTGTGAGAAATCTATAGTTTTCTTCACTACAGCAGCAACATATTTTTGTTGTCATTGCTTTCTTATTTAGCACTTGCACAACAATATTTCCTTGTGTAAAAGCTAAGTTTTTCACTTCGTTTACACCTGCTGTTTGCAATGTTTCAAGTAGTGTTTTCGTATCATTATCTAACGAAGGAGCATGTTCATATTGAGCACCTGTTAACCATTGCTTAGCACCTGTCTGACCATATTTCTTTGCTAATGCTTCAAAGTCTGCACCTTTATTAAGTGCTACATAAATAGAATCAGCTGTTTTACGTGCAGCTCAACGGTAGCTCCTCCTACTTGAATTTGACGATATTCAACAGAATCGGGCAATTGTTGCGCAGAAACAAGTTTAATAAGATTTAAAAGTATTGTCTTGCTTATTAGTAAAAGGACCATAAACTTGACCTACAGACATAGAATCTATACGACTTGCAATATCTGAAGGATAAGCTGATTTACCAATAGCTACACCAAGATAAGGAACAAGAGATGTGCTACGACGAACTACTTCGTTAGGGGTTTGTTGCTTTCTGCAAGTTGTGTGCGATAAGTAGCAAATAAAGTATTAAGAGCAGAAACGTCTTTAGCAGAAGGTTTTACTTGTACATCTACATACTTTATATTGCGAGTTTCAACAGGTTGTTTGAAACGTTCTTTTAACTCATCGTATTTACTTTTAAGGTCAGATTCTGAAATTTGAATCTTACTATCGTTAATACTTGCGTATGGGAATGGAAAGCAAGTTGAATGCTACTTTCTTCAGTATTATCCTTAAACGCCATCTTAGCTTCGATAGGATTAGAAAGGAAACAATTGGCAAACAAAGCTTGGTATTTTTGTGCAAGCAATTGTTGACGAAGATTTTTCTCTATAAACATCCAGTATTTATAAAGGTTTTCGTATTGTCGTGCCAACTGAGGATTGGTATTCTTTTGTGTTTTATAATCTGCTAAAAACTTCTTTAATGCATTGATATCAAAACGCCCTGTTTGTTGATTGATAAAAAGGAGTACTCATTAACATGGGGTTAGTACCAGCTGTTAACAAGTCTTGAATTTCTCCATCGGTAACAGTTAAACCTAAAGTTTTTTTGCTTCTTTTTCAATGATTTTATTCTGTACAAAAAGAATTCCAAACCATGTCTCTCACTTGTGTTTGTTCTTCTTCACTTAGGTTTTCTTTTACCTTGTTGCATCTTAACCACTTCGGTATATTCTTCAACAAGTTTCTGAAACTCTTGTACATCAATTTTTTTCTCCCAACACTTTTACCAAGTTGTTGGCGTTCGTTATTGCGATTAGTTTCCCAAGAACGGAAAGCCTCTTCTGCAATAAAGGCAAACAAGGCAAATCCAATTACCGAGATAAGGATAACGCCTTTACTTCTGATTTTTCCTAATACTGACATATTTTTTATTGTTATTTTATTTATTATTCTCATTTATGAATACGACAAGACACACAGAAGCATTGAAAGATTTAGTAGCTTTTTTTATTTGCTTTTTAGTATGTAATATCGCTACAAAAAAATACAAAAAGTTATTTAATAGCGTAATATTTAATGTAAAAACAAGTGTTTTACTCTACTTTTAATTTTTACTAATTCTATCTTTGTTTGTGTTTTTTTATAATTTTAAACGAATAGTTTTCTATTTTTACAATTTCATTTAGCTTTGGAAAAAGTTTGGTAATAATGTAGGATAAGTCCGCCAATAGTCATGTAATCATCATTTTCAGGCAGAGCTAAATCGAACATATCGTTTACCTTATCTATCTCTAAACGAGCCGAAAGTACATATTCTTTTTCATTTATTTGCTTAGCAATATATTTATTATTGTCGTGCTCATCTTCTATATCTCCGAATATTTCCTCAACAATATCTTCAAGAGAAATAAGTCCACTCGTTCCTCCAAACTCATCTACAACCACTCCTAAACTCTTTTTGCTGTAAAAAAATAGACATAAGTTTTCGAGCAGCCATTGTTTCTGGCACTAAACGGCATTTCAATAATGTTTGAACGCCAGTTTTTCTGTAGTTCTAAACATTTCTGAACTATGAATATAACCTATAATGTTATCTATATCTTCCTTATATACAATGATTTTAGAACGTCCAGTTTCAATAAATATTTGCATAAGTTCTTCGTCCGTACAATCGTCTATATTCACAGCATTTATTTCTGTTCTCGGAATCATACAGTCTTTCACTCTTGTATCTGACAAATCTAATACATTATGAAAAATCTTTACCTCTTCTACAATTTCCTCATCGTTACGCGCATTCTCTATACTCGACTGCACAAGATAATCAAGGTCTAATTTAGTAAATTCTGCATCGTCTTGTTCTTTTTCTAACTTCATACCCATAATTTTAAGTACAATTTTAGATAAAAAAGTAGACACTTTACTAACAGGCCACAATAAATAATAAAACAAAAAGGCAGGAAAAGAGAATACGTTAAGCATTCCGTTGGGGTTATTCTTAAAAGAGAGTTTTTAGGAATAAACTCGCCAAAAAGATAACAATAATTGTAGAAATAATAGTGTCTGCAATAACTCTTACTCCAGGTTCCATTGAGTAAAAGATTGTAGTATCGAGCAATTGAGCAACAAGAATACCATAAACAACTAATACAATGTTATTGCCCACCAACATTGCACTAACAAAATGCATTGGGATGACGGTAAAAGAAATCGACAAAAACGTGTAGAGAAAGGTTTACGTTCTTTATCCATTTCTGCACGCATACGATTACTCGAGACGAACGCTATCTCCATTCCAGAAAAAGAAACCCGATAGGATAAGCGTGATAATAATGCCAAAAAAATAAGGGGAATATCCAATGTTTTGATGTAATATTAGTTTTACTTATTTTGATAAACTACTTGTTATTAAGGTGTTGTAGACTTTGGAAGTGGCGTAGCTGAAGGTCTTTTTACCTCTTGAACTGTATCTACTGATGTTGGTGTGTCTTGCTTATCTCCACCAAAATCAACCTTTTCAAAAGAACCTTTCGTATTAGAAATATAATACTTGGTCATCTTTTCATCGCTTCGGAAATAACTTCCTTGCAATGTTCTCTCAGGACTTACTATACGAGAAAAACACATTAGAATAAAAGTTCATGTGTACTTTGGTCCCAAAAGAGTTGCTCACTAAAATAACGAAGTTTCTCTTTTGTTAAGATACGAACGTGTCCTCGCAACTCCCATAATTGCTTCTCTGTAAAATAATATGCCGTATCACTTTGTATATAAGCCTGAACATGAAACTTCTCGTCGAACTGTTCTAAGAATAAACCCTTCTCAAAAATCCAACGTTTAGGATTTCTTTCTTCATTTACTTCCCAACGCTCAGTCACAATTCTATATTTTTATAATTCCTGAATCAGATACGAGTGTATTTATTCCATACGAAGTCATAACTGATGCAGAATCGCTATCATATATAGCAGAAGCTGTGTGTTCCCTTTCTTCATTACAAGAACAGAAACCACACAACAACATACCTATTAGAAAAAAGACAAGTGTATAACTTTTTCACGCTATTATTCTACTTTCCATTTAGCAAACCAACGTTCGTTAAAGGTTAAGCCAATGTTTATTCTGAATGTATTTTCTTTAATCAAAGTTTGAGTAGACAAATTACTCCATTGCACTGAAACATTTAAGAAAGAACGATTATTATAAGTATTTATAATGGGGACTCCAACCCCAATACTCGCACCATATTCTTTAGGTCCAGCTTTGATTATTTATTATTAAATAAGGTGTAGTGTATGAAATACCTAAACGATAACGAACACGAGAAAAGAAACTACGTGATTCGAGATTAGGAATAAATTCACCTCCAAGTGTTATTTTTGTCTATCCTCAAACTGATTATTTGTAAAGACATAAGAATGGGTACCTTGTTCACGAATAAAAACAGGCATTTTGACATCTTTCCATTGTTGTAAAGAATAATCTAAACCTACCTTCCACTTATTCTGATGATTCCACATTAAGCCTACACCAATAGTAGAAGGCATGCGTAATTGTTCATGTAAATGGTAAGTTGTCGTATCAGAAACACCTGTTTGAGTGTTTCTTGAAATAATTTGACTAATTGGTTCAGCTCCTAATTTATGAGCAAAAACTATAGGTTGCACCTAATGTTATCGCATTTTTAGGAGATAACACAAAACGATATTGCGCACCTATGTTTGCATGAAAAAGCAACAAAATCTGCAGTATAATTTTTTTAGAAAGAGTATTTATAGACAAATCGTTATAAACATTCTGTACAGTTTTATTATAGCTTCCCCATATATAAGAGAGGTTCGTTCCAATAGAAAAGTTCTTAAAAGGTTTCCAACCTGCACCAATATATGCTTGTCTTATACCTCCTTCGCCATTATAATTTATGGTAGATGCAAGATTTGTTCCACTTTCAGAACGAGCAACAATACTACTCGTTGAATAATTATATCCTACATTTGTAAAAGGAAGAAATCCAAAACTTACGCCCAGATTCTTAGCTAAACGAAGTCCTGCAACTACATATTCAAAGTTAGCATTTCGCGCACTAAATGTATTTGACTGTTCTTTAAACTTTGTGAGCTGGCCAGATGCGCCCATATCAAACACAAAGTTGAGAGAATCTAATGAAGCATAAGAAGCAGGATTTAAGAAATTCACTTGATTATGTTCTTGGAATCCCAATCCGACTCCATTCATTCCACGATTAAAACCTGCACTTTGTTCAGATAACACCCCATAAGCAAACTGACTATAAGGCGAATTTGTTCCACTTTGGGCATAGCCATTTATCAAGACTAAACCAACAAGGAAAGCTGTTATAATTTTCTTCATTGCTCTATATTTACAATGTTTACGTTGCAAATTTATTGAAAAATGACATATTACAATGGTAAGTAAGAAATATAAGTTATTTTTGCATCGTGAAACAGTTTCAATATCTCTCAAAAGTTATTTTTTTGACACTATTATCGGTAATAGTGTTCCCTACTTTTGCACAAAAAACAAGTAGTTCTTCACAAGAAACAGATTCAATAAAAATTAGCTTACTAACTTGTAATCCTCATAATGAAGTGTATAGTTTATATGGACACACTGCTATAAGGATACAAAAACTTTACGACAAATGAAGATTTAGTAGTGAACTATGGAATATTTTCTTTTGATAAACCTTATTTTATTTTACGTTTTATATTTGGATTAACTGATTATGAAATAGGCATTCAAAAACTTTGAAACTTTTGCTTATCAATATGCTTATTATGGTAGCAAGGTAACCGAACAAGTTCTTTCTTTCACATCAAAAAGAGAAGAATGAAATTATAAATGCTATCAATACAAACTTTTTACCCCAAAAATAAAGTTTATCGTTATAATTACTTTTATAATAATTGCACTACCAAAGCACGAGACATTTTTATTAGGCTCTATCAAACGAGAGATAAAAATATGCAAAAACGAATTGACACTCCTGTTACATACAGACAAATTGTTCATGAATGCACAAAAAGAACATCCTTGGTTTCGCTTTGGCAATGATTTATTGTTGGGGTATCAAGCAGATTTAAATTTAACAAGAGTACAAAAAAACAGTTCCTTCCAGCTACTTTGAAATCAGATTTTTTTCTGACGCTACTCTTGTAGATAAGCAACATAAAAGAAACAAAACTCGTAAAAGAAACATCTTTAGTAGTTAATCCTCCTACTATTATTGAGGATAACTCTGACATTATTTCGCCCTTACAATGCTTTGTAAGCCTTTTTTATTTTTACACTTATCATTAGTGCCATTGAAATAAAGACAAAGCGAATAATGTGGATTTATGATTTTCTTCTACTTCTTAGTAGTGGAATAATAGGACTCATTATTTTAGCAATGGTATTCTCACAACACCCTACTGTAAACATCAATTTCCAAAATTTTATTGCTTAATCCTCTCTCTCTTTGTTTCATATACAAAACTATTAAAGAAGAGAACATTTATATTTTTATTGGAAAAGCGCTTCTTTTTAATGTTGATTATTTTCTTATTTTTTTAGGATTTCATCAACAATACGCAGAAGGAATCTATTTTTTGGCATTATCTTTGCTTATAAGATGTTTAATAAATATAGTTAGAAAGAAAAAAAGCATAAAGAAAAATGAATAAATATCTTTCAATTCTTTTAATGACAAGTTTACCTAATTTAGGAACATTAGCTCAATCAACCGAAGATGTTCCTAAACTTGTTATAAATATAACTATAGACCAATTACGCACAGATTATATTGAAAGATATTCTGCTTTTATATAATAATGAGGGCTTCAAAAAAACTTTTTACACAAGGAAAAGTCTTTCAACAACCTCACTATTCTTTCTCCCCTATCGACCGTTCTTCTTCTATTGCTAGTATTGCAACTGGTTGTTCTCCACAGTATAATGGGATTATTTCCAACTATTGGTTAAGCCGTAAAAACTTTAAGAAGCTAAGTTGCGTAGATGATGAAGCTTTTATAACCTCTCCCAATCATCTATTAACATCAACAATAGGTGATGAATTAAAAATTGCCAGTAATGGTTCTGCATTAGTTTATGCAATAGCAGAGGAACGAGATGTTGCTGTTTTATCTGCAGGACATGCTGCAGATGGGGCTTTATGGTTAGATGCTAAAAACCAAAACTGGAATACATCTAAATTTTATTCTTCATCTATCCAACAATGGATAAACGCTTATAATCGTGTTCAAGATAAAGACTCCCAAAGTTCAAAGAATAAAAGAGTCGTAAAAATGGCACTCGATTGCATTCAAAAACAATGCACTTGGTCGAGATAATATTACCGATTATATTGCTATAACTTTATCTGCGCAAGATAATAAGAACATAAAAACAACTCTGAAAAAGAAGAAATTTACGTTGAATTAGATAGGGCTCTTAGCACAAATTCTTCGAGAAGTAGAACAAAAAGATTGGCAAAGAAAAAGTTCTTGTTATGCTCACAGGAACTGGATATACTGAAGAAAAAGAAGCAGACTACAAAAAGTTTAAAGTTCCTACGGGTACCTTTTATATAAATAGAACAGCAGCATTATTAAATATGTATCTATCTGCTGTCTATACAAAAAAACAAACTTTATCGAAGGTTATTATCAAAAATCAACTTTATTTAAATAGAAAAGTAATAGAGAACAAACAACTCTCTATCAACGATATCTACGCTAAATCAAAAAGATTTTCTACTACAAAATGCAGGTGTATTAGGTGTTCATCAAAGTAAATATCCTCCTGCAATTAGTGGAGATATAATTATTGAAATAACACCAGGTTGGGAAGCTTTTTAAAATGAAGACACACACGAAACAATGTCTTCAAATCTTGCTTTTGTACCTTTCCCACTAATCTTTTATGGTACAAACATTCAAGCAGAACACATAAAAAGCATAGTATCTATCAATCAAATAGCGCCTACTTTAGCAAATATAATCCACATCAGAGCACCTAATGCTTGTGCTGATTTACCCTTATTTTTGAATAAGTAGATACTAAAAATAGGGATTTCTTAAATTATATTTGTATTTTTTTGCATAGGTTTTATAGCAAAACCTACAACATTAGAAAATAAAAACAACATACAATGAATTTCAATAAACTTTTACAATCACTGTTTGGTAATAAATCAACAAGAGATATGAAGCTTATACAACCTCTTGTTGAAAAAAAGTAAAAGCTGTATATCCAGAGATACAGAAACTTAGCAATGACGAATTAAGAGCTAAGACTCAAGAGATAAAAAGAATTTGTACGTAATTCTGCAAAAAAATCAAAAAGCAGAAATCGAAAGACTAAGAGCCACTATCGAAGATACAGCTATTGATGAAAGAGAAGTTATCTTCAACCAGATTGATAAGTTAGAAAAAGAGATTTTAGACATTTACGAAAAATCTCTTAATGAAATAATGCCTATCGCTTTTAGTATTGTTAAAGACACTGCAAGACGTTTCACTGAGAACGAAGAAACCATTGTTACAGCGACAGATTTTGATAGAGAATTAGCAGCAAATCCTGCAAAAGACTTTATTACTATTGATGGAGATAAAGCTATTTATCACAATCATTGGACTGCTGGTGGCAATGACCTTAAATGGGAAATGGTACACTATGATGTTCAAATCTTTGGAGGTATAGCTTTTACATCAAGGAAAAATTGCTGAGATGGCAACAGGTGAAGGTAAAAACATTAGTTTCTACCCTACCTGTTTTCTTAAATGCTCTTACAGGGAATGGTGTACATGTTGTCACTGTTAATGACTATTTGGCAAAGCGCGACTCTGAATGGATGGGTCCTCTTTATGAATTCCATGGGCTTAGCATAGACTGTATAGACAAACATCGTCCCAATTCTCCTGAACGTAGAAAAGCATACAGAAGCAGATATTACCTTTGGTACAAATAACGAATTTGGTTTCGACTATTTGCGCGATAACATGGCTATTTCTCCTGCAGATCTTGTTCAACGCAAGCATAATTTTGCGATTGTCGACGAAGTTGACTCTGTATTGATAGACGATGCACGAACACCTCTTATTATATCTGGTCCTATTCCTAAAGGAGACGACCAAATGTTTGAAGAATATCAACCATTAGTGGAACGTTTAGTAGATGTTCAACGTAAACTTGCTACACAATATTTAAGTGAAGCAAAAACAAAAATAGCAGAAGGACAAGCTAACAACAATAAAGAACTTACAGAGGAAGGATTTCTAGCTCTCTTCCGTTCTTATAAGAGTTTGCCTAAGAATAAACCTCTTATTAAGTTCCTTTCAGAAGAAGGTATTAAAGCAGGAATGCTTAAAACTGAGGAATATTATATGCAAAACAACAATAGAGAAATGCACAAGGCAACAGAACCTTTATTCTTTGTTGTTGATGAAAAACAAAACGGATGTGATTTAACAGATCGCGGAACAGAATGGTTAGCAAATCAAGTAAATAACAAAAGACCTTTTTTTGTTCTTCCCGATATTGCGACTCAATTATCAGATCTTGAAAACAGAACAAGGTTTAACCGACCAAGAACGTCTTGACAAAAAGATGACCTTCTTAATCATTTTGTTGTTCAAAGTGAACGTGTTCACACCTTTACAACAATTATTAAAAGGCCTACACCATGTTTAATAAAGACGATGAATACGTTATTATGGACGGTGAAGTAAAGATTGTTGATGAGCAAACAGGTCGTATCATGGATGGACGTAGATGGAGCGATGGACTTCATCAAGCTATCGAAGCAAAAGAACATGTAAAGGTAGAAGCGGCAACACAAACATTTGCTACAATCACATTACAAAACTATTTCCGCATGTACCACAAACTTTCAGGTATGACTGGTACAGCATCTACAGAAGCAGGAGAGCTTTGGGACATTTATAAACTCGATGTTGTAGAAATTCCAACAAATAAACCTATCTTACGAAAAAGATATGGATGATAGAGTTTATAAAACAGCTCGTGAAAAAAATATGCTGCTGTAATTGATGAAGTAGAAGAAATGCGAAATAGTGGTCGTCCTTGCTTGGTTGGTACTACATCGGTAGAAATTTCTGAACTTTTATCTCGTATGTTAAAGCTCAGAAACATTCCTCATCAAGTGCTTAATGCTAAACTTCACCAACAAGAAGTTTAATATTGTGGCAGGAAGCAGGTAAAAGCAAAGATGGTAAAGGTGCTGTAACTATAGCAACAAATATGGCGGGTCGTGGAACTGACATCAAACTTTCAGAAGTAAAAAGATGCTGGTGGATTGGCAATTATTGGTACAGAACGTCCTGAAAGTAGACGTGTCGACAGACAGTTGCGTGGTCGTGCAGGTCGTCAAGGAGACCCTGGTTCTTCTGTTTTCTATGTTTCATTAGAAGATAAGCTAATGCGTTTATTCGCATCAGAGCGTATTGCCAGCATTATGGACCGTCTTGGTTTTAAAGAGGGCGAGCGTATTGAGCACCAATGATATCAAAGAGCATAGAAAGAGCACAAAAGAAAGTAGAAGAAAACAACTTTGGTATTCGTAAGCATCTATTAGAATATGATGACGTAATGAATAAACAACGTACTGTTATTTATGAAAAAAACGTCGCCATGCCTTAATGGGAGAACGTATCGGAATGGATATTGTAAACACCATTTGGGATAGAATTATAAACATTATTGAAACGAATGACTATGAAGGTTGCAAAGAACAATTCTTAAAGATATTAGCCATAGAATGTCCTTTCACCGAACAATCTTTTGTTAATACAAATAAGCAAGACCTTTGTGAACAAGCTTTCCAAAGCGCAATGGCGGCATTTAAGCGTAAAATGGACCGTATTCAGGGCGGTTGCTTGGAACGTTATAAAAACCTGTTTACGAAGAACAAGGAGAACGTTATGAACGCATTTTAGTTCCTATTGTAGACGGAAAACGTGGTTATAACATTCCTTGTAACCTTAAAGATGCTTACGAAAGTGAAGCAAAAAGATGTTATCAAGCAGTTTGAACGTGTAATAATGTTGAATACAATTGATGATTGCTGGAAAGAAAATCTTCGCCAATTAGACGAATTACGCCATAGTGTGCAGAATGCATCTTATGAACAAAAAGACCCATTACTTGTATTTAAGTTAGAAAGTGTAAAACCTTTTTGACGACATGGTTAACGAAATGAATAACAAGATTGTGAGTGTTTTGATGCGTGCGCAAATCTTAGATAGCACAGAAGAGGAGGTTCAAGAGGCAGCTCCTGAGCAACATTCTCAACAATACACTGAGCAAAAAGAAGATTTAAACCAAGCAGCACAGCAACAAGCTGCAAACTATGACACCCGTGAGACCGCTGCTCAAGAATCTAAGGTACCTTTTATATAAAGGAAAAATGCCAGGAAGAAATGAGCCATGTCCTTGTGGAAGTGGCAAGAAATTCAAAAATTGTCATGGACAAGGTATTGTTTAAATAAACCATATTATCTATTCTTCCAATTTTGGAAATGCAATGAAAGGAATGTTGAAAAAACACAATACAAAGTGCTTTTATCACATTCTCTTTTATTATTTTATCTTTTCTATTTTATAACTATTTCTCCCCTTTTTATTTTTCTCACTTATTAAATTATGGATATAAACATTAGCCAACTTACAAAAAGTATGGAACAAAAAAACAGTTTTTAAATATATCTGGATTAACTTTAAAAATGGTGATATTATCAGTTTAATAGGTAATAATGGAGCAGGAAAAAAACCACTTTTTCTACGCCTTCTCTCGATTTTATCAAACCCACCACAGGAGAGATTAGTTTTATTTATGCAAACGGAAAGAACCTAAATCCAACCTTAGAGGAAGATTGGAAAAAGCTCTACAGGAGCCTTTCTGATAAAAAATTATCTCATAGACTATCTCACTCCTCAAGAGTATTTTTAATTTGATTACACAGTTATATGAAATACCTGAAAACAAAAAAAGGAAGAAATATTTTGCATTATTCCACCAGTTTATTGGGAATGAAATACTGGGAACACAAAAAGTTAATTAGAGATTTTTCAGACGGAAACAAACAAAAAGATAGGTATTATGGCTGCTTTCTTAGTTGCCCTGAACTTATTATATTAGACGAACCTTTTTAATTTTTTTAGACCCGTCAAGTCAATATGCTTTAAAAATATAATACAAGAATATAACATAAATGCCTCATTCTTATGAGCAGTCATAACATAGAACATTGTATAGATATTTCGCAAAAGAATATTATTATTAGAAGAAGGAAAAAATTATCAAAGATGTTATCAACAATGAACATTCAACTGAAGAAATTCTAAAAATCTTATTTCACAAAAATAACAACTATAATTTATACAACTTTCTATAATACGCCCACATACGATAAGTACTTATCTCTCTCAAATATTCTATATAAAAATAAATATTTTTTTCCTTTTTGCATACTTAAATAAATACTTTAGATTATCTTTTATCATCATATTTCTTAAAATAAGTCTTAATATCATTTCTAATATAAAATATTTTTGTAGCTTTGTTTATCACTTCTAACAGCTATTCCACAAGTCTTTTCTTTTTTTGGGGATTACATTTCATTTTTCATATATTTATCGTTCTATTCCTTCTAAAAAGTAAATTGGATTATTCTTTTTATAGAAGTGTTGACCATATCTATCCCTATTATAATAGAAAATACCCTTACTCTTTTTATTACAAACATATATTCGATTATAATATTGGTATATGTCTATTTGCAACAAATACAAAAGAAGCATTAGAATTTTTTTACATTCGTTAGGTTTTACACCTCTTATCACTTTTCTATTTACACTTGTTTTTCACTATGGAGTATATACGCTTTAATACCCTGATTACAGAATTTTTTTCTAAGACACAAAATACAATACAGAAACTAACACATCCTTCGTTACGTTTATTACTACTATGTATAATTAGCTGGATGAGTTTTATTGCACACCATGCTTACCATCAGTTTATTGAAAAAGTTAGACTCTCCTATTAGGCGTATCGCAACTCCTATTGACCGTATCTTTTGGGTAGCTCCTTCAATCATAAAAGAAAGAATAAACACAAGCTACTATTTAGAAGAAATGAAATCCGAACACCATTTTCAAGGACTTAGCTACAAACCTACAATAAAGAAACCGTTAAAAGTTGTGAAGTTATTCTTGGTGAATCGGCAAGAGCAGATTTTATGTCTGCCTATGGATATAATCGTCCCACCACACCTTGGTTAGATTCTATTAGTAAAAACGAAGACGAACTCATACTTTTCAATGATGTTTGCAGTGCAGCTCCAAACACAATATTCGCAAGTCAACGTATATTTACTTACTGGAATAATACTCCACATAAACAATGGCACAATTATCCTGACCTCACAAATGTTTTAAGACATTCTGGATACTACACCCAGTGGCTTACTAACCAAAAATATAGTTGATATTTTTGCTATAGAAAAACTATTAGCAACGTCTGCTCACAGTATCAGAGTTACAACTTCAAAAAAATAAAGATATGATAAACAGTAATGATAATGAATCACAATCTGGATACGACGAATTATTATTACCTCTACTAAAAACAATATGACGCACATAATTCAACACTAAACCATAAGAATACTTTTACTGTTTTACATCTGATGGGTAGCCACGTATTATACAATGAACGCTATCCTAAACAGTTTGAATATTTCCATTCATCAGAAATGAAAGAATGTTTAACCTCTGATGCTAAACGTCAGAAGTCTACATATCTCAATACTTTACGTTACACAGACTTTTACTCGAAAAAGATAATCAAACATTATTCATCTGAGAGGTCACTTGTTTTTATTTCTCTGACCATGGAGAAATGATAGATGAACCTCAACAAAGAAGCTTCTTTGGGCATAGTACAAATGTAGACCATCCTTCAGTAGACATTCCTTTCTTTGTTTATGCTTCACCAAAACTTAGAAAAGAATATCCAGAAAGATGGAAACAAATTAAAAGAGCTAAATTCCGTCCTATCTCTACTGCGTGGTTTACAAATTCATTAACAAGTCTTTTAGGTATTCACACTAAGTATAATGATGAGCATTACAACTTTTTCTCCGACCGGTTTAATAACCCTACTCGCATTGCTGTTCATGCCGACGAAAGAAAAGAAGTGCCACCATTAAAAATATAAAAAGGGTAAAAATAAGTTTCAATAAAGTTTATATTATCCCCTATTTTCTGTAAAGAAATAATCATACGCTATATCTTAACAAATAGAACAAAAAGTATAATCTGTTTAACATCATCATCTTGTTAAGATATAGCGTTTATTTTTAATGCGAAGATAATCACTTTTATTTATTTTATCCTCTATACATCTTAAATCAACACTTAGCAATAGTTAGCATCATACCTTATTTTGTTAGATAAAAAAAGATAAGGAAAAATCATTATTTTTAGTCCATTTTTCCCCACTCTTTCTTTTGGGTCAAGAAACGGAAAGATATGGAGCTGTTTTTCGTATAATCACTGATAAAACACAAGATTTTAATAAAAATTTCATGCAATAGCTAAGGTTTTTACCATGAAAAAAAGATAAGAGTTTAAGAGCTAATATATAAGCTTTTCGCCTCCAAGAGATAAGCTATTGCAGGGTAAAAGTTAAGCTTTTACAACTTAATTAACTGTTTTTGCTTTTTACATTTTTCAATTCTGTATCACTAATCACTATATCTTTTACTTTTTATCGCATCTTTTCTCTTCTTTTTGTATCAAAACATGGAGAAATAGATAAGTTCATAGTCCCCATTTTCACGCTAAAACAGCAATTCTATTTGTAACAAAACGCTCACAAAAAAATAGCTTTCTAAAAACACAAGTTTCATACCCCTCACTTTTAGCATTCATATTTCATACAATAATAAAGAATAATACAACAAAGCCGATATAAAGAAAACCAGAAAGTAGAATTACAAGTACAGTTAGACGACTAATCCGCCTACAAACTACCTTTTTGGTAAATATTTTTTTATTGCTCTACAACATCATACAAACCTTTCTTTATAAAAATTTACTCTCACAGAATAAAGTTTATACAATATATTTTACACCCTAGATGTAATAAAAAAATTAAGTGTTTCGTTTAAACTATATACACATAAACAAAAAATTAGATGTGCCTATGAAAAAATTTACCCTAAGAGAATATTTGTCCGTCAGAAAAGACGATACAAATTATTAAACAAATAGCTTACAGTTATCGCACATTTAAAGAAAAATAATAAGAACAAGAGTTATTGTTTAAACTAAAACATAAGAAATGAAAGTTAAAAATATCTCTTCATTATTGTCTGCTAACTTCATCAATTTAGAGGCAGACATAGAAATGATAAATAAAAGTGAATGCGATTGGTTACACATGGATGTGATGGACGGTGTTTTTGTTCCTAACATCTCGTTTGGATTTCCTGTATTAGAAGCTGTAGGCAAAAAATGTAAAAAGCCTTTAGATGTGCATTTATGATTGTTCACCCTGAACAATATATACAACAAACAGCAAAAAGCTGGTGCTATGCTCATGTGTGTACACTATGAAGCGTGTCCACATATTCATCGTGTTATTCAAGAAATTCATAATGCTGGTATGAAAGCAGGTGTGGCAATAAATCCAGGAACACCTGTTGAAGTGTTACAAGACATTATAGAAGATGTTGAGTTGGTACTTATTATGAGTGTAAATCCAGGATTTGGAGGTCAAAAGTTTATTTCTAATGCACTAAATAAGGTAAGTAGACTTAGACAAATGATTGATAACTCTAATTCTAAAGCTGTAATAGAGGTAGACGGTGGTGTACAAGGAGACAACGCAAAACTATTAGTTGATGCAGGAGCTGATGTACTTTGTAAGCGGAAGCTACATTTTTAATGCTCCTAACCCATTAGAAACAATTAGCAAAATTAAAAAGAGATTGAAAGATAAACGAGAAATGATTTATTGAGGAAATAGAAATTTTTCCTCAATAAATCTATTTAATCTAATTGTAAAGTTATGCCATGTGTTTTTGCCATTCTTCGAAGATTAAGAATAGCATAACGCATTCTTCCCAAAGCAGTATTTACACTTACATTTGTTGTTTCTGCTATTTCTTTAAAAGAAAGTTGTTGATAAAAGCGCATATACACTACCTCTCTTTGCAAAGTGGGTAACATATCCATCATTCGCTTTACATCATTCATCACTTGTGCATTTACATATTTATGTCTCAATGTTTCGTTCTAATAAGTTGCGTTCGAACATCATTTCATTGTCGAAATCGTTTACTTTGTTTATTCGAGAATCTATTTTTATGACTACGATAATAATCCATAATCGCATTATGAGCAATAGTCATAAGCCACGAAGAAAAACTTTCCAGAAGTGGTATAATAACCCCTCGTTAAGTTTGGTAATAACCTTTATAAATATTTCTTGAAAAATATCATCTGCAAGATTACGGTCTTTTACCACAAAAAGGATATAAGAAAAATAAACGTTCTTGATTTCTAACTAATAACAAATCAAAAAAGCTCTATTATTTCCATCGACATAAAAGCATAGCCAATTTCTTCATTGGTCATCTCTTCCAATTTCTTCATCTTAATGTTTCTTTTTATGAAGTAAAAATATACCGATAGGCTCTTAATTTGTTAAAGATTATAAGTATTAGTACATAAATATATAGCAAAAGATAGAGATATTTATTGATTTATCAAAATTTATCTTCATAAAAATGAGGTTGGTGCAGGACGCAACCAACCTCGAAAAGCAAATGATTTCTAAAAAGACAGAAATCATATAAACGTTTCCAAATATAAATAATATGAGTTAGATGAATTATAAATATCTATAAATTTGATGGTTAGCAGAAATTTATTGTAATTGTAAGAGGATGGTATTCTGTTATAAAAGTTACAAAATAAAAACAAGATTACCCACTCTGAGTATTATTATTATCCCGTGTTTTGGGTTATAGTATATAAAAAGTATCCTCTCAAGGACTAAAAATCAGTAGAATAAAGTTTGCTTATTCTTGAATTAGAAAAAGAACGCTACTCATTTTTGATAGGAGAAGACAAATTGTTTTTATGCACTCATCAATATATATACTCTTTTCTTAGAGTTATTATGGTATTTTTTTTTACTTTTGTACCGACTATTTTTTGATATTAGAAAGAATCATATTATGATACATCAATTTGATTTCCTGGTTATCGGTAGCGGTATCGCAGGAATGAGTTATGCACTGAGTGTGGCAAAATAGTGGTAAAGGAAAGGTTGCCCTTGTTTGCAAAACATCTTTAGCCGAAGCTAATACAGCTAAAAGCACAAGGAGGAATAGCTGCAGTAACGAACCTTGCCATTGATAACTTTGAAAAGCACATCAACGATACTATGGTCGCTGGTGATTATATTTCCGACCCTTTGGCTGTGAAGCAAGTTGTGTGTAATGCGCCAGAAGCTATTAAAGCACTTGTCAAATGGGGGTTAACTTTGATAAGAATAAGAATGGTACATACGATCTACATCGTGAAGGAGGCCATAGTGATTTTCGTATTCTTCATCATGCTGATGATACAGGCTTTGAGATACAGCGTGGACTAATGGAGGCTGTGCGAGCTAATCCGAATATTACTATCTTTGAAAATCATTATGCTGTTGAGATTAGTTACACAACATCACATGGGGATAAAAAGTAACGCGTAGAACTCCAGATATTGAATGTTATGGTGCGTATATTCTCAATACGGATACCCAAAAAGGTTGATACTTTTTGAGTAAGGTAACACTTATGGCAACTGGTGGTGTGGGTGCTGTCTACGCAATGACCTCCAATCCCGTTATAGCTACTGGCGATGGTATCGCAATGGTTTTATCGAGCTAAGGGAACAGTCAAGGATATGGAGTTTGTACAGTTTCATCCCACGGTTCTTTATAATCCTTCTGAGACACATCCAGCATTTCTGATTACTGAGGCTATGCGTGGTTATGGTGGAGTGTTGCGACTTCCCGATGGGCAAGAATTTATGCAAAAGTATGATAAACGTCTTTCTCTTGCTCCACGTGATATCGTTGCTCGAGCTATTGATCGCGAAATGAAGATTCACGGACTAAACCATGTTTGTCTTGATGTAACACATAAAGATGCTGAAGAAACGAAGCACCATTTTCCACATATTTATGAGAAATGTTTGAGCATTGGGATTGATATAACAAAAGAATATATTCCCTGTTTGTCCAAGTGCTCACTATATCTGTGGGGGTATAAAGGTCGATTTGAATGCCGAAAGTTCTATTCATAGGCTCTATGCCGTTGGTGAATGTTCTTGTACGGGATTGCACGGAGGAAACCGACTTGCTAGCAATTCTCTGATAGAAGCAGTCGTCTATGCCAAGTCTGCAGCAGCACACACTTCAGATGATAGATACCTATGATTTTTAACACGAATATTCCAGAGTGGAATGATGAAGGCACAATGACCAATGAAGAACATATCTTAATCACACAGAGTATTAGGGAGGTTGGCGAAATCATGAGTAATTATGTTGGTATTGTGCGAAGTGATTTACGTTTGAAACGTGCTTGGGCAAGGCTTGATTTATTGTATGAGGAAAACAGAAAGCCTCTTTAAGCGTGTTACGGCAACGAAGGATATATGCGAACTTCGTAATATGATAAATGTTGGTTATCTGATAACAAGACAAGCTATAGAGCGAAAGGAAAGTCGAGGATTGCACTACACAGTAGATTATCCGAAGCATGCATACGACGAGAAGAAGTAGAAGAATAAAATAAGAAGATACGAGAGTTGTAAAAACTTGTACTCTCGGTTTATAATACAAAAATAATATGATAGATAAAAAAATGGTTGGAACAAGGTTTTTATAGATGAACCTATTCCTGAAGGAACAGATGTAAAAAGCAGAAATTCGTCGAATGTGTAAGGAGAAGAATGCACTTATCATGGCACATTATTATGCAGAAGGCGCAATTCAAGAGTTGGCAGATTTTGTAGGTGATAGTTTGGCTTTAGCACAAAAAGCAGCCACCACAGATGCCGATACTATTGTTATGTGCGGTGTACATTTCATGGGTGAGGACAAATAAAAATCTATGTCCTGAGAAGACAATACTCGTTCCTGATCTTAACGCCTCTTGTTCATTAGCAGAGAGTTGTCCTGCTGATGAGTTTGAGAGTTTGTAAAAAGCACATCCTAATCATACTGTGATAAGTTATGTCAATACAACTGCAGCAACCAAAAGCTGTGACAGATATTGTAGTAACGAGCAGTAATGCAAAGCAAATTGTTGAGTCTTTACCAAAGGATACTCCTATTATTTTTGGTCCAGATAAAAACTTAGGACATTATGTTAGTGAGCAAACAGGGCGCAAGATGTTGCTTTGGGATGGTGTATGTGAAGTTCATGACAGATTCTCTGTTGAGAAGATTCAGCAACTAAAACGCGAACATCCATCTGCAAAAGTACTGGCTCATCCAGAATGTCCACCTACTGTCCTCTGTTTGGCGGATAAGATCGGAAGTACATCTGCTTTTATTGAGATACTGTGTTGAGAATGATGCGCAGGAGTTTATAGTGGTAACAGAGAGTGGTATTCTTATTGAAATGCAGCGATTGGCTCCACATAAGACCTTTATTCCAGCCCCTCCTAATGATAGCGATAGTCCTTGTAACGAATGTGAGTATATGAAGTATATTACTTTGCGGAAGCTGTACAATTGCTTAAAGTATGAGTGGCCTACCATTGAGGTTGATCCAGAGATGGCGAAGAAAGCAGTAAAATCAATTCATAGAATGTTAGATATTTCACAAAAATTAGGTTTATAATTTAATTATATTATTATGTTGTCAGTAGAAGAATTAAACGATAAACTTATCGAACTTGCTTTCAGTGAGGATATAGGTGATGGTGACCATACAACGCTTTGCTGTATCCCTGCTAATGCTATGGGTGAAAGTAGATTACTGATAAAGGAAGAGGGTGTATTGGCAGGAGTTAATGTTGCCCAAAAAGTGTTTCATCATTTTGACCCAGAACTACAGGTAGAAGTTTATGTTGAAGATGGTGCTCGTGTGAGCCTGGCGATATAATCATGAGTGTGAAGGGTGAGAACACAGAGCCTTTTGCAAACAGAACGTCTTATGCTCAATATCTTACAACGCATGAGTGGTATTGCAACGATGACCCACAAGTATCAGCAAGCACTCATTGATGCTGGTACGAAGACACGTGTTTTAGACACACGTAAGACAACCCCGGGTATGAGAATGTTGGAAAAAGAGGCGGTGAAAATTGGTGGTGGAATGAATCATCGCATTGGTCTCTTTGATATGATTCTTTTGAAAGACAATCATGTTGATTTTTGTGGTGGTGTACAGAATGCAATTTCTATGGCAAAGCAGTATTGTAAGGATCATGGCAAGAGTGACCTCAAGATAGAATGTGAGGTTAGAAATTTTGCCGAACTTGATGAAGCCTTGAATGAAGGCTGCGACCGTATTATGTTTGATAATTTCACACCTGAGGATACTCGCAAAGCAGTGGAAATAGTCGCTGGACGCTGTGAGACAGAATCAAGTGGAGGCATTACTTTTGATACGATGATTCCTTATGCACTGGCTGGTGTAGATTTTATTTCTTTTCGGGGCACTAACACACAGTGTCAAAGGACTTGATATGAGCTTTTAAGGCTGTTGTTGCAAAAGATTGAACCTTCTTATAATACGATTAACTCATAGATTCTTTTCATGAGCAGAAATATTTTGTTCATGAAAAGAATTTAGAAGATATAATGGTGAAAGTTGCTTGTATAATACTAATTTAACGTGAATTCGACGAATTCAGAACAACGCAAGCGATGTATCAATGGTCTTTTGTACACTAATGCACGGCTTTTTGGAAACAGACAAGATTCTCTTGATAAACAAGGTTACGGGTATGGCCCTTTTCATATTCTACTAAACAATTATAAGACACAACATTTGGGAAGAGATGCCGAAGATGCTTTACACACCTTCTCAAGATAGAAATACTTAAAGTGCGATACCCTAAGTCGTGAGAAAGAAACAATACCAGCATAACTTCTGCTTTTGACATAGTGGAACTTTGATGATATGTTCTTTTTCCAATAGGTTTTAGCGTATGTTTTACTGGCATAGCATCAAAAAACTTGGAGAAGTAATCTGCCATACAAAATCTTTCTGTGATTGTGTCCTCAATGAGCATAGCGATTTTTGTTTGCAATTATTGATTTTCAACACCTTACAATTACAACAAATTTCGCTAACCACCGAATTTACAAACACTTATAATTCATTGAACTCGCATTAAATATTATATTTAAAATTTCCAACCTTTTGAACTCTTTTTATCATTCTTAAGTTTTTTTCTTTATTAAAAAGTATAAATAAAGAAAAAGGAACGGTCTTAAGTTTTTCACAAATAATGTATTACTTTTTGCAAAAAGAAATAAAAAGAGGCAATACGTATTATAATAATTATTCCTCACATGAAAATTTATATCATTATTTTTTTAATACATTTTATTATGAAAAAGTTTTACATTTGGGGGTTATCGCCCTACTCTTATGCTTTAGTTTGATAGCGAAAGCACAAAAACAATCGTTTTTACTTCTGAGAATGACCACGTGGAAAAAGATTCTCCAAACGCATTAACGATAGAGAGAGATGGTATACTGGCTAACAATTAGTCCTCAAGGTTCAATGAGTGAAACTACAGAATTTCGTGTTTTTCAAAATTCTTCATTAGAAATTGCTCATCTGTAGGAAACATAACAAAAGTAGAGCTTACTTGTAAAGCTAAAGGAAGCCCAAAAAGTATGGTCCTGGAGGCTTTGCTAAAAATGAAGGATACACTTTTGAAAACAATGGACATACAGGTGTGTGGGACAGGTGGAGTCTCTATTGTAACATTAACAAATGCAACCAAACAATTAAGAATAAATAAAATAACAATAACATTAAACGGAGAAATTTCAGCTGTTTCTACCCTAAGATTGAGGGAAACAAGCTGTTTGCAGATTCTACTAAAGTGCAGATTATTGGTGCAGAAGGGTCTACTATTTATTACACCACAGATGGTCAGAACCCTACAACAAGTTCTCTATCGGGACTATCTCCTCTTACTCTCACACTAAAAAACAGCACAACACTAAAAAGCTATTGCAACATTAAATAATAAGAATAGTAGTGTTGCATCAGAAATATTTACAAAAAGGAATATAAAAACATAACATTTGAAGAAAGCATTGGCATTAAAGAATGACGAAAACTTTGTAAACGTAACATTTAATAATGCCCTTTGTAGTATACTCTGATAACGGAACTTTACACGTAAGACAAGGCGATAAAGCACTAATGTTATATAAAAAGCAATTTAGATATTCCAGTAAATGCGATTATAAAATGGTAGTGCTAAGTTTAATTTTGTGAATTATCATGGCATTTCAGAATTAAAAGATAATGCTAATACAAATAAAGAAATGCTCACAATAGAACCTTCTCAAGATGCAACTCTTCAACCTTTAGCGCTTACTATAACAGAAGTTAATGCACAAAAAAAGGTATATGCGACTTAATAAAGATATCTGATGTAAAGATTATAAAAGAAGAAGTTGATGGAAAAGAAAACTATTATGCCACTGCTAATAATGAAAAAAGTAATCTTATTTAAGAATGAATCTAAATACGAAAAATTTAGCAAACAACGATAAAACTTACACCATAGTAGCTGTTTTCAATAGTTTTATTTAAAAACCAACCAGAACTTAAACCCATTGAAATTACAGAAGAAACTTCAGGCATAAAACATTCACAACTATATAATAACGTTAATAACAACACTTTATACAAATATAAACGGTATAAAGGTTGACAATTTCTATAAAGGTGTTATTATAAAAATGGTAAGAAATATCTAAACAAGTAATCCCAATTCGAGATAAACAAGGCTTATTGTTTACCTTAAAGAACCAATTAATGGATGTATTCTCGATAATGCTCCGTAAAAAGAAAGATTATCGAGAACATCAACGATATGCTCAAGAACGTGGCACACATTGTTCATACCCGCTACAGAAGTGTCTCATATTTTATTGTCAACCTTTTGGCTGGAATGGCAGCTTATGCTTTTTACGATACAAAACTCTTCATCAATATGGAATTTGAGATGGAGGAAGAAGAGAAGTGAGTTGCTCACACTTTTTCTAAAAAATATACTTGTGTGAAACAATGAAGCTCCGGTCTACAACAAGGTAGAAAGATTCTTAGATGAAATCTATAAATCTAATCAGAACAACAAACTTGTAAAATATCAAGACATGCCCAAATCATTAGTATCTTCTTTTAATTGCATTCATTTACTTTTTGGATGTACAAGAAATAATATGCCGTCAGATCATCAAATGTTAGAGAATTTCAGTCTCAATGAGTCTGAATTTGAGAGATTGAGAAACATTTCTATTAAGTATGATAGATTTCATTACCCTCCCTATAATGAGACAGAGAGTACAGCCTATACTATCTCATATAAAGATAAAAAGGAATTGGATTCTTTAATCAAGAAACTAAATATTATGAGTATACAATATGATGGGATATCGGAAGTTTGTTTGCTCTTTCATACATATGGAATTTCTGTCAGCGGAGGGTACAAGGAGTATATCTATGCTCCAAATCTTGAGGATAATATAAAGAACTACGATAAAGAGGTTGCCTTAGATCCCACCACTGAAATGTATATCATAGAAAGAATTACGAAGGAAGATTTGGAGCAAGTTTCCCAAAGATATTCTGTAAATATTGAGTTATATCGTCCGATAAAAAATGGTTGGTATATACATCTCAGTCGAGAGAATTGATTATTGAGATGTATGCTATTTTTTTATAAGGTGACGTAAAAATAGATTTGTTTTGATGCGCTCTCATTTCTAATTCTATCAATGAAAGAATCTCTTGATTGAAACTATTTTAAGAAAAAAAACAAGCTTTGCTTATCCCAAATTGGGTAAGTCGTTATACAAAAGTCTACTTATACATAAAAATAAAAAGTGTCTTTTTCTAATTTTATATATAGAGAAAGACACTTTTATTGTTTAGATTAGATAAAAGAAACTTTATCCTACTTTGTTTTTCTTTGTTTTAGTTTTTAGAGGCTGTTTTCTTATCAGCATGCACTTTCGTTGTAGATAGTGCTTCTTCTTTTCCTTTCAATTTAGACTTCTTCTTTTTCTATTTTAGCAATCTTAGTCTGTAAACGTAAGATTTCTTTTTTTCTTTCATAGTAATTTTCATCTCCCTGATTTTTAATTGTTGTTAGAAGACCGTTTAATTCTTCATTATCAATTTCTTCAGGGTAAAGACTTTTACTCTACTAATAAAATCGCCAAGAATATTCATGTAATTGGTGAAAGCATCAAAAAGCACTATCGTATATTCCACGTCCAAACATTACACTTGATGGCTTAGTACTCATAAATCGGAAATTATTTTGAAGCTTTGTAAATAATCCCAATCTTGATTGATACGAGGCTCATTAGCAATACGCACACGGTCGGCTACACTATAAAGTTTTTGGAATCTTCACGTTGCATTGGATTTCCAAGCCAACTACTTACATCTCTTTCTTCATCTGCCCAAGATAGAGTATCAGGAACAGATAACGTACCAACACTATTAAGTTTTAAACAAACTTCTGTAGGCGTAGAGAAAGTTATACCTTTTTCTTTTGCACAGGCTGGCAATGCACGAATAAAAGAAAGAATATTGCTTGATAATGGCTGTGCTATCCCTAATGCAGATAGTTCCATAAAAACATTAATAATTTGTTCTTCGTTGGGAAGTTGAGCTATTTTGTTTATATATCTGTCTGCAAATAAAGGATATTCGTCCCATTCACTATTGTTAAATCTAAGAGAAATGTCATCACTTAAAGCAATATCCCTTAACAACAATTTTAAGTTAGGTGCTAATGCGCAATTGTATACATAATGAGGAGATTTCCAACCTAAAACATGTTTAGCCCCTTCTGTGAGTACACCTTTAAAGCCCATCTGAGCCATTTGTAAACCTATATCATCACTATAAATAAGCGATGAGTTTCTAATTACTTTGGGCATTTGTCCAAAATACTCCTTCACTTTTTGCATTGTTTCTTAACTTCGCCACAAAAACTGTCTTCATTTATTAAAAGAAGATAGTCCATGTGAATAAGGTTCAGCAAGAAACTCAACACAACCTGTTTCGTTTAATTGCTGTAACTTATCTAACACTTGTGGAGCATGCATTTCAAGTTGTTCAATACCTACACCTGATAATGAAAAAGCCACTTTGAAATATTGTCCATGTTCTTTTATCATTTCATGAATAGTTTCAAGAGCTGGCATATAAGAACGCTCCACTATATCTGTTATGCTTCGTTCATTTTCATAATCATCATAATAATAATGGTCTGTTCCAATATCAAAAATCTATAACGCTTTAAAATGTGTTATCTGATGTATTTCAAAAATATAGACATATTGTTTTTCATTGCATTGATTGTTGAGTATTAATGATTTAAGTTTAATATAAAATAGTCGATTATGATAAAAATACGCTCATAAAGTTCTCTTATCCATAATCCTACCTTTTGCCAAGTTATTTGGTCAACTTCTTTTTTTGTCCTTCTTCTTGCAAATAATTAAACATGCTTTCATTATGACAAATAGAATAAATAGCATCTGCAAGTGCATGAATATCCCAATAATCTACCTTAATACAATTATTTAGAATTTCTGCACAACCACTTTGTTTAGAGATAATTGTAGGAGTACCACACTGCATTGCTTCTAAAGGAGATATACCAAAAGGTTCACTCACCGAAGGCATTACGTAGACATCTGAATTCTTTAAACATTCATACACTTGTTTACCTCTCATAAATCCGGGAAAAATGAAAAACGGTCTGCAATGCCTCTTTCAGCAGCAAGATAAATCATTTGATTCATCATATCACCACTTCCTGCCATACAAAAACGAACATTTCAGTGTTCGATGAAGTACCATATTAGCTGCTCCAACAAAATATTCTGGTCCCTTTTGCATGGTAATACGCCCTAAAAAGTTACAATTTTTTCTTTTCCATTATGTTCTTGTCGTGGAATAGCTTGTAATTCTGGTGCTAAAGGGTATACCGCATTATGAACAGTGAAACATTTTCGAGGGTCTTGATGATATTGATTTATTACTGTTTGTCGTGTTAATTCACTTCACACATTATACAATCGGCATTATCCATACCATCTTTCTCAATTGCATAAACAGTAGGGTTAACTTTTCCACGAGAACGGTCAAAATCTAGCATGTACATGAATGCACAAAGGTTTACCTGATACATTTTTGCATGTAAGCCCGCAGGATATGTTAACCAATCGTGCGCATGAATAATATCAAACTCTTGTTGTCGTGCCACTACACCTGCAACAATAGAATAATTATTGATTTCTTGATGTAAATTCTCGGGATAACGGCCAGAAAACTCAATACATCCCAAATCATTTAGATGCATATAATTAAAGTCGGCATAAATATTATCTCTCAATTGATAATACATTTCGGGTGTCATTACATTCCCAATACGTTCTCTTTACATAATTATAATCAACATCTCTCCAAGCTATAGGGACACAATTCATCGCAACAATATTGGCTGAAGTTTTATCTTCATCACCCCAAGGTTTTTGAAGACGAAAATGTTATGTCCATATCACCTTGTGCATGAAGACCTTCTGTTATACCATAACTTGCGGTTCCTAATCCTCCAAGAATGTGAGGAGGATATTCCCATCCAAACATTAAAAACTTTCATGGTTATATTCTCCTCTTATTTAAAACTATATTTCTCTAATAATTCTAACGTACGCAAAATTTTCGGCAACATTCATTGCAAAGGAAATTGCTCCTCGTCCCTTAAAAGGGTGGATTTCCATCAAACAATTCAGGAATGGTTCCTAAACAATGGTTCATCATTTCGTCTTCATACCCTACCATTTGACGTTCTATAAAGCTTAAACGAGTACGCTTAAAGAGTTTTAAACAAGACTCCATGTAGAAACCTCCTAACCATGGCCATGCTGTTCCTTGATGGTAAGCATAATCTCTCTGTGCTTGTGGTCCAACATACATAGGGATTATAACCTCCACTCTTAGGCGACAATGTTCTTAATCCTTTAGGAGTAAGCAGTTCTCGAGTACAAACATCTAATACTTTTTCTTTTTGTTCTTGATTTAAAGGAGAAAAAAATCGAAAGCTACGGGGAAAAATCATATTAGGGTCTAACACTCCAGTCCATCATATTTCCATCTACATAATCAAACAAATAACCATAATCATTTAGGAATGTACTTACAAAAGAATATTTACACTTATCAGCCAAATCTATAGCGTTTCACAAAATTTATCTTCTTGTTCATCGCGTTCAAATAAGCTAACAACAAACATTAATGCATTATACCACAATGCATTAAACTCTACGATATAACCCGTTCGGGGAATAACAGGTTGTCCATTTACAGTAGAGTTCATCCATGTAACGGCAAAAATCTCTACCATTTGTCCTAACTAATCCATTATCATCAAGGAATAAATTAGGATGTTTATTATTCATTATATAAATGATAATCTCTTTTATCAAGTCGCCATACATGCCTTTTGCACTTTTCTTTTACTCGTTTCTTTTTGCATATTGTTGCATTGTCCACACAGCCCATAAAAAGTACATCAGGTTGTTCTATCTCATAAATTTTTACACTAATAGGTTTCTCTTGCATAAACTCTCGAAGTCCAACTGTCGCAGTTTTTCATTACCAATTCAAAATAATCTTGTTCTTCAATTGATAAAGTTAAACCTGGAAGAGAAATAAATGTGTCTCTTGCACGACATTTAAAACCAAGGATATCCCTGCAAGAATATAACGTTCATCTGTTTTGGTTCGATTATGAAATTGGTGTGCAGCATTCACCAAACAATGAAAGAAATTATCTCGGGGACTACGTTCTATAACTTCTTCTTCAAACAACTTTTTCAAAGAAGCAGTTTTACTCTCAGATATTGAGGCTGCAAAAACAATACTTTCTCCTTTCTGAATATTCAGTTCAAAGTATCCAGGAACATAAAGATCTTCATTAGAAGCATATCCACGTTCTTGCTCTTTAGGATATTCAACCCCTCTATACCAGTCGGGTTGAAAAACAAAATTATTCTTTTTGCTAAATTGCATGAATAGTTCAGGGTATCCTTGATACATACAAGTTTTAATACCTTTATCCACGAGGGTGTACTCTCTACTTGCAATGCTATTTTCGTGTGTGAATTGTCTTACACTACGAAAAGCTAAGAAAGGTTTAAATTTAAGGGTTGTTGCAGAATGCGCATCAACCAAAGTGTAACGAATAAGAATTCTATCTTCATAATGTTGAAAAACAACTTCTTTTTCAACAAGACTCCTCCTACACGATATAATGTTGTAGGCACTTTGTCACAATCAAACTCACGAATATATTTATGACCTTTAGGACTGTAACTTTCGTTCTGATATTTATGTAAGCCTAAATTAAACTCAGCACCATGCTGAATAACACTTACATCTAAAGAAGATAATAATACATAATTTTCTTCGTCTAACTCAGGAACTGGAACAACCAATAGGCCATGATATTTGCGGGTATTACAATCAACAATTGTTGAACAAGAATAAGCGCCAGAACGATTAGTTCGTAGTAATTCTCGTGGTAGAGACTCCTCTAAGTTTGTCATCAAAGGTTTTTCAAATCGCAAATAGCTCATAGTGTTCTTAAAGGCTTTTATATGATTATTGTTTAGTTTTTATTATAAAAGAAATAAAAATTTCTTTTTGTTATGTTTTCAAAGTTAGTAAATTTTCATTATAAGGAGAAACTTTTTCTTTTTTATTTTCATATATAATCCTATTTTTCAATACAGTATTCAGATAAAAGAAAAAAACATCTATTTTTTTCAACAACTATAAAAATAGATTGAAAAAGATAGATGTTTATTATTATTGTATATAATTAGGTAGGAATAATAAAGTTTATTCTTTCAGGCTCAATAGTTATGTCCAATTGTTCTAATCGCTGACTCATAAATTTACCATCAACACTAATCATTGCACCACCCGTAGATAAAACTTCAACTTTTTCGTCCTATAAGGCAATACGTATTTATGATTTAAAAATTTACCCCTTTATAAAAAGATATATTCCTTCAAAGAGTTGTAAAAGTCCTGGTAAGCGAACTAAAGTAACATCTAATAATCCATTATAAGGAACTGCACTTGGTGTTTGACCATATCCCAACGAATTTCCAAACTACAAATAGTCATAATACGTTGTTTTATTTCTTCATTATTTATCTTTTAAATGTACTTTATAACTTAAACGTTGAAAGATAAGTAGAATAAAAAGAAACAATAAAAGAAAGAGTTCTATCATAGAGCTAATGCACGTGTTTGATGCTTTAAATTCATTATAGAGGCAATAAATCCAATATTTACACAATTAAGAAAGTAGCGTCTACATTGTTTACCGTCTTTATTAGTATAACGAATTTTTCCCAACATCAATAGAACGTATACGTCAAAGCCTTTATGATTTCTTCATCTTCTCCTTCTTTTATACCCCCAAAAATAGAGAAAAAATCATTCATCACACCATGAGGAATAACACCCAAAGATATTTGTTGTATAATAGATTGCTCAAACTGCATAAAAAGTATTTACAACATCATGTAAAAGCAGAATCTCCTCCCACTACAACAATTGTGTGATAATTATTATTTATAAACTTTTTTTGTGAGATATTCTATTTTATCAGTTCCAGCAGCTTGTACTAATTCATAGTTAATTTGTTGGGATGTTAAAATTTTCTTTATCTTTTCTCGCTTTTTTTATCTCTCACAAACCTATTGGTCTTAGGACAGAATATTACTCCCCATTTTTCTTCTTCTACCACCATCGTCATAACCTATATAATTATGTTTATTAAGCTCTTACATATACATAAATAAATTAAAGCAAGTTCATTACTTTATTGATATTATCTGCTGGACTATCTAAAGCATTTAACCAATGAATTTTAAACCCTCTACGCTCCATTCCACGAAACCAAGTCATTTGTCTTTTTAGCAAATTGATGTATTGCAATTTCTAATTTCGAAACCATCTCTTGATAAGTTAGTTTACCTATAATAAACTCTGTTAAATATTTATATTCTAACCCATAATAAATCAAATCTTCAGCAGAAATTCCACTATTAAGCAATTCTTTTCACTTCTTCTACCATTCCATTCTTTTAATCTTTCTTTCAAACGAATAGTTATTCTTCTTCTTCGTTCTTCCCTTTCCAAATCTAAACCGATAATTAACGAATTTACAGAGGGATATTCTCTCATAGAAGAAGGGTGTTCTAAATTATATGTTTCTATTTCAATTGCTCGAATTGCTCTTTTGACATGGAGTTTCTACATCAGAATGATTATGCATCATAGAATTATTCTTCTTTTTAATTCTATTAAGATTTCTGTTAATTCATTCAACGATCTCATCTGCTAATTTTTGTTCTAAGTTCTGTATTCTGAGGTACAAAAAGATAAATGATATCCTTTTAATACTGCTTTCAATATAAAGTCCTGTCCCACCGCATAATATTGCATGATGCTTACGCTCCTGAATAAGCTGATAAGACTTAAAGAAATCGTCTTGGTATTTAAATAAATTATACTTCGTACCTGGTTCACAAATATCTATTAAATGATAAGGTATTTTTTTTCTCTTCTACCACATAATCAGCCAAATCTTTACCTGTTCCTAAATCCATCTTACGATACACTTGGCGACTATCGGCACTAATAATTTCAGCATCAATCTGAGCTGCCATTTTTGTTGCAAAAGATGTTTTACCACATGCTGTAGGACCAAGAATTGTAATTAGTTTATTCATCATAGCTCTATATTTGTTTCAAAGATAAAAAGATATACATCTATTTACGTTGTGAAGGCTTACACATATTTTTATATATAAGCACTATAAAATACATTACAAATGTAAATAAAAAGCCATTCGGCAAAACCCGAATGGCTTTTAATATATAAAGTTTTACAAAGAATTAGCCATTAACTTTAGCCATCTTCTTGATTAGTTCTACAACTTTGTTAGAATAACCAATTTCATTGTCATACCAAGACACAACCTTAACGAAAGTATCTGTAAGAGCAATACCTGCTTTAGCATCGAAAATTGAAGTACGAGCATCACCTAAGAAATCAGAAGAAACAACTGCATCTTCAGTATATCCAAGTACACCTTTTAATTCGCCTTCAGGAGCTCTTTCATTGCTGCACAGATTTCTTCATACTTAGCTGGTTTTGCAAGATTAACTGTCAAGTCAACAACTGAAACATCAAGAGTAGGAACACGCATAGACATACCTGTAAGTTTACCATTCAATTCAGGAATAACTTTACCTACAGCCTTAGCAGCACCTGTTGAAGAAGGAATAATGTTACCTGCAGCAGCACGACCACCACGCCAATCTTTCAAAGAAGGACCATCAACAGTTTTTTTGTGTTGCAGTTGTAGAGTGAACTGTTGTCATCAAACCATCTGTAATACCCCATTTATCATTCAATACTTTAGCAATAGGAGCTAAACAGTTTGTTGTACAAGATGCATTAGAAACAAATTGTGTTCCTTTAACATACTTATCATCGTTTACACCACAAACGAACATTGAGTATCATCTTTTTGAAGGAGCAGACATTACTACATACTTAGCACCTGCATCGATGTGACCTTGTGATTTTTCTTTTTGATAAGAAAAGACCTGTTGATTCAACAACATATTCAGCACCAATTTCGCCCCATTTCAAATCAGCAGGATTACGTTCAGCTGTTACACGAATAACATTACCGTTTACAATTAGTTGAGATTTTTTTCCAAATCATAATCAATCGTACCGTTAAATTGTCCGTGCATTGTATCATATTTCAACATGTATGCCAAATAATCTACAGGGCAAAGGTCGTTAATACCTACAACTACAACATCTTTAGCGTTAGCTGCTTCTAAAGAAGCACGGAAAACAAAGCGACCAATACGGCCAAATCCGTTAATACCAATTTTAATCATTTTCTATTTTTATTTTTAAAAGGGTTTAAAAATATAATTTCTTTATTAAAAACATTATTTATATAGTACAAAGACAAATTATATACCAAGATATTAAGCATTTATCTATCTTGTACACGGCAAAAATTACAAAAAGTTTCTATATTTGCACTCGTTTTCAAGAATAATTTATACATTAGTATGAGTAAAAATTTTTAACTGAGTTCAAAGACTTTGCAATGCGTGGCAATGTTATTGATATGGCTGTCGGTGTTATTATCGGTGCCGCATTTGGTAAAAATAGTTTCTTCACTTGTTGATAACATCTTGATGCCTCTCATTGGCATTGTCACAGGAGGAGTTGATTTATCTGGTTTAGAATTAACAATAGGAGAAGCAAAAGTTGGTTATGGATTATTTCTACAAAATGTAATAGACTTCATTATTGTAGCCTTTTGTATCTTCATTATGATTAAAACAATTAATAAGCTTAAAAAAAGCCATCAAAGGAAGATACAAAAGAGTCTGAGCCAGCTCTCGTAGAACCTTCAAATGAAGAAAAAACTTCTATCAGAAATTCGTGATTTATTAAAAGACAATAAATAATTTCTTTTTTTAATTGATATAAATAGTTTATTGTTTATAACTTATTATTGCGTTGAGATGTTTTTCATTTCAACGCTTTTTACATTATCATTCTTTAAATAAGATAAACGATAAAGTTAGCTTTCTTTCTAAGAGTTCTAACTTTATCGTTTATATACTTATAACCTATTACAACGTTATAAATGAATTAAATTATTCTTAATCAAATAATATAGACGCTCTTACCCTACTCAGAGTTTCTGGAGTCATTTGTAAATAATTAGCTACATAGGTTAGAGGAGAACGTAAAATAACCTGTGGGTATAACTTTTTGCATTTTTTTGATACCGACTCTTAGCAGATTCAAAACGCACAAGATCCGCATGAATTTGAGAAATGATAAGACTTTCTTCTAAAAATCTTTCTAAACATCATTTGTATATTCACATTATGTAATGCTATTTTTCTCAAGATCTGATTTAGGTAGAGCATACACCCAACTATTTTCAAGTGCTTCCACTTGTAATTTTTGTAGGTTTTTCTTTAAACAAACTTTCTATACACATAAAAAAATAGAATGATCTGCCCCTAAATGTTCAGTTACTTCTTTTTTCATTTTTTTAAGATAGAATTGTCTAATCAATCCTCTGTCAAGATAATAAATATTCTTACACACTTCTCCCTCTTTCAAAAATACTCTGTCCTTTAGTAAATTTCATAGGGATAATGATACGTTCTAAAAACATCTAATTCTTCATGAGTCATCGTGCTATAACGCCTTGCCAATTCTCTTGCAATATCTCGCGTTGTAACTGGTAGCGAATCTGAGTTTATGTTTTTAATCATAATTATATAGGTTAATTGTATATTGTTAGTCTAATTTTAATACAGCGAGGAATGCTTTTTTTGAGGAACTTCTACATTTCCAATTTGCTTCATACGCTTCTACCTTTCTTTTTGTTTTTTTCAAGAAGTTTTCTTTTTACGGCTTACGTCTCCACCATAACACTTAGCAGTAACATCTTTACGTACACATTTTTATAGTTTCTCTTGCAACAATTTTTAGCACCCTATTGCGGCCTGAATAGCAATATCAAATTGCTGCCTTGGGATTAAATCTTTCAATTTTTCACACATTCTTCGTCCTAATGTAACTGCATTATCTTGATGCGTTAAAGTTGAAAGAGCGTCTACTGGCTCTCCATTAAGAAGAATATCTAATTTCGCAAGTTTTGAGGTTCTAAAAAGAATCTATGTGATAATCAAACGAAGCATACCCTTTACTTATAGATTTTAGTTTGTCATAAAAGTCGATTACGATTTCTCCTAAAGGAATCATAAAGTGAAGTTCTACTCTATTACCACTTACATATTCTTGTTTTATTAGCTCTCCACGTTTTTCTAAACAAAAGCTTCATTATTCCACCAATATAATTAGTGTCAGTTATAATGGTAGCTTTAATATAAGGCTCTTCAATATGGTCTATCATTGTTACTTCAGGTAATCCAGAGGGATTATGAACTTCTTTCTCCCTCCCGTTTTTCATATACCATATAAGAAACATTCGGAACAGTAGTTATAACATCCATATTAAACTCACGGTCTAATCTGTTCTTGTACAATTTCCATATGCAATAAGCCTAAAAATCCACAACGGAACCCAAATCCTAAAGCAATAGAAGATTCTGGAGAGAAGGTTAATGAAGCATCATTTAGTTGAGCTTTTTCAAGTGATGCACGCAAGTTTTCATAATCAGAAGGATCTATTGGATATACACCTGCAAAAGACCATTGGTTTTACTTCTTGAAACCCTGAAATAGCTTTTTGACAAGATTGAGCCACATGGGTAATGGTATCACCCACTTTTTACTTCTTTCGCGTCTTTTTATTCCACTAATGATATAGCCTACTTTCACCTGTTTTTAATTCTGTTCGGGGTATCATATCCATCTTTAATACTCCAATTTCATCTGCAACATATTCCATTCCTGTATTAAAGAATTTTACCTTATCACCTTTTCTAATACTTCCATTTTCTATTTTAAAAATAGGCAATAATTCCTCGGAAAGAATTAAATACAGAATCAAAAAAATCAAAGCCTGTAAAAGGTGCATTTGCATCTCCTTCTGGTGCAGGAATACGTTCCACAACAGCTCGCAACACATCAGGGTACACCTTCTCCTGTCTTACCTGATGCCCTTAAAAATATCTTTTTCTATCACATCCTATCAACTCTACAATCTCATCTTCCACTTCTTCTGGCATTGCATTGGGCATATCTACCTTGTTTATAACTGGTATTATTTCCAAATCATGCTCAATAGCCATATAAAGATTCGAGATGGTTTGCGCCTGCACTCCTTGCGTTGCATCTACTAAAAGCAAAGCTCCTTCACAAGCAGCAATACTTCATGAAACTTCATAAGAAAAGTCTACGTGACCTGGAGTATCTATTAAGTTCAATATATACTTCACTTCGTCTTGCCTCATATTCCATCTGTATTGCATGGCTTTTTATAGTAATACCTCTTTCCTTTTCAAGGTCCATATCATCAAGCATCTGTCCACCAGTCACTTTAATAGTCTTAGTATACTCTAAAAGTCTATCTGCTAACGTAGATTTACCATGGTCTATATGCGCAATAATGCAGAAATTTCTTATTTTATCCATTTGTTATTTTATCAATTTACGAGCAAAGATAATATTTTTTTCGCTACATATATATATCTTTGCAATAAAAATATCAAGTTATAATATAGAAGAATACCTATTTATTATATATATTTTTGCATTTTTTTCTGCTTTTTCTTGTCAAGAAAGTTTGGAAGACCGTGCCTTTAAAAGAAGCTCAAAGAATTTACTCAAAAGAATTGTCCTACTCCTGCTAAAAACTACACTATTATAGATAGTATTACTTTCAACAAAAACAACAAAAACTTATACCTACTATTATTCTTTCTGTGATTTATTCGATAACAACGAATTAGTAAAAGAAAAATAAGGAAGTTATACACAAATACCTAAAGAAAAATTTAGATACAAATCCCGATATAAAAATATACAAAAGAAACAGGGTTTAAATTTACTTATATTGTTCATTCGTTCAAAAATAAGAACATCATATTATACCATGATTCATTTCAATATAGGTAATATCTTAAAAAACTGTGTAAGCCCATATTTTGTCTTATCTTTGTACAAGTACAAAAAAACAATCACAAAATGGAACTTATACATTTACATGTATCGAAAATTATTTCTAAATATATAAGCAGTAGTGATTTTTTAATAATCTTATCTTTCCAACTACTTATATTATTCAAATATTATTTCTTTCGATATATATTTTTCTACTATATATTTTACTCAACACAACCTATATTTTGTGAGTGTTTTGTTACATTTAAAAATTCTGTTTTAGAGAAAAAAGCTAAGCTTTTACAGCATTTTTAGAACTTATAAAGCTATATTTATCGCGTATTTTTCGTCTCATAAAACAATATATATAGCTTTTTAATGTATAAAACGAGATAAACAGAAATGTAAGAAACAACCATTTAAGGTGTAAAAGCTTTTAGGTTTTAGCGTTTAATATATTATCTTTTAGCTCTTAAAACACTATCTATTACAGTGCAAACTCTTAACTATTAGAAGGTAAACTCTTTGCTTTTTCAACTTTTTTTCATTAAAAAACACCATTTTTTTCACCCTCATTTCATGAAATTTATTTAGAAAGAAGAAAAAGAAAAAGAGGAGTGGCTTTTCTACGACTATTATAGTTTATTTTTTTCGTATTAGTTATTGCTAATTATGGCTCTTTCCATTTTTTTATTATAATGTTGATACTTTTTATTCTGTTATAACCTATTTATTATTTTTCTTACGTGACTACCGATTATATAGGTAGACAGTAAATTTGAAATAGTGGTGCGCAACCACTCAACACCAAGACAAATACAAAATATAACAATACTCGACGAGAAAGCAATAGAGAATAAGATAAGGTTTTTGAATATAGTTTCTTGTCGCAATAAGGTTGTTCCATAGTAGCGGTCGGACGTGAGGATTGTCGTGTATAAGATAGATAGCCAAAAATATAAGGATTTATTTTTTATAGCCCATTGTCCTATGCGTGTATCTTTTTGAGGCCGTGAGATAACCCAGCCAAAAACCAATACAGACATAAACAATGTTATACTGTTATTGGCCATTCCTTTTATATGTGGGAAGATTCCAGCAGTAACAAAGTGTAATTGGATAATGGTTCCTGCTATTGCTAACGCGAGATAACCGAACAAATAAATATAAATTCCGTATTGACTGTATCGGGTTTGATCAGCCATAAAGGCGGAAATAACCACCAATAAGAAACACAGAAATATAAAAAGGAAGCGGGATAGGACCCAAGAAAAATAGCTCCATATCCTATACCATTTAGTACGAAATTAAGTATAAAGAGGACGAGTAACAACCTTTGATAATCACATTTTTCAAGCGCAGAAGCTCCTGTTGCAAGAAAAGGAGAAAGCAATAATAACGGTATATACATGGACATAAACCAATATTGGCGTGACCAAAGAGGTAGTAGACTATCAATTAAGTCTTTGTAGGCAAAGTTCTTTCCACTTGTTAGAAGATAAACGACCAACAATGAGGTCAGACTATAAAACACAGTAACAAGCCATAAATGCAATGCCTTTTGTGTAGCGTATCGAAATTTTCGAGGTTTAATAAGAAAATATCCTGTAATCAAGACAAACAGATTTGGACCAATATTAGTGAGATATCCTAACAACTGGCAGAAAAAAAAGTTTATTTCTCCTGTTAATGAGGCTGAGAAACCAAGGTCGGGAAAGGTATCTTCTTTTACCACATGCCTGATACCGTGATAGATGAAATGGCAGATGATTATCATAAACATAGACAATGCACGCAGAATATCAATTTGACTATTACGGCTAATGTTTGTTTCGTTATTCATTATTGGTGTAAGGTTTAATGGAGTTTATTCTTTCCAATCCATTTGATATTACACTTATGGACGCCCTGTTTTTATGGTATTAGAAATTGTCATGTTCGAAATTTTGAACAAAAACTTTCGAATTATCAATACGCCTTTTACAAAAGGATAATTACAATATTGGAGCAGGTACAGTCCTAAAAAAGTGTATAAGATTAGATTTATTTTCTTTGTTTACTATTTATTTCTTTTTCGTCTTTTTTTCAAAAAAATTATCATTAATAAATTTTCCTTTTATAGATTGTTTTGTTTCTTCCATAGCAACACTTGCTAAAAAGAAAAAGTGCTGACTTATTTAATGACATTGATGTTCTACTTTTACCGTTCTTGTATATTTTTTTATTGGGTATTTCAGTCCTCTTAGTCATACATATGCACCTTTGCACTATCATAGGAAAAATTCAGATAAGTAAAGTTAAGCTATGTTCTTTTTGCTTTATACTTCTTCAATGTAGGATATTTCTATCTCTTATTGGCTACAAAAGTAACAATTTGTCGATATTCCGACAAGAATTTCATCTCTTTGTTTTTCAAACTTAATATCTTATTGGCTTAGGTACTGCTTTTTAAAAAAGTTTGTAAGTCCATATTCTTCTTATCTTCTACATTCAGATAAAAAGCAATTCTAAAATGGAACTTACACATAACTTATACTATATGAAATAGATAAGTAGAAGATTTTTTTAGTCATGTTGTTTAGCTGTGCAAAGCTGTTTTTGGATACTACCTATAATATAAAAAGGGTGTATCAAAATGTAAATACCTTTTTGGTAATCTTACAGTTTGAAACAAAACAATAAAAAAGACCATTTCTATACTCGATTTTGAGTAAAGAATTGGTCTTTTCTTTGCCTTTAGAAGAATCCGACTTATAGACTAAATATTATCAAGTTAATAATTTGTATTTTGACACACCCTCTTTGTTGTTTCTATTCACTAAATCAGAACGTAATGCTCATACCCAAAGAGAGAGCTGTTTTCCCTTGATAGATAGGTTCGTAATACTCATCCTCTCCAAAAGTTTTGAAGAGATTTTTGCCTAACCTGTCCATAGATTCCGAACGTCTCACTAAAATTATAGCGCACACCTGCCTGCAAACTACCCGTCCGCAAGCCGACAGAAACACCAGTATAAATATCCAATATAGATGGCAACTTTAGTAGTTCCGCCCAATGATAATTACCCATAAGGCTGAGATCATAACCCAACAGAAAATTATTATTCTCATCATCATGCTTTTTGACGGAGACATAAGTTATCTGACCACCTAAAGAAACAAAATCACTGAGCGCATAATAAGTTCCCAACTCAAATCCCGACTTCCTCCCAACATTGGTATAACCAGCATAGGCTTTTCACATCACCTTCTCCGTCCCATGCCTGTGCCTGTACACTACGAGAAACGCAAAGCAGGCAAACAAATAACAGAAGGCACTTATAGAAACAGCTTTTATCTACGTATTTCATCATTTTCACAGGTAATTTTACTTAATTGTGTACTTTGTAATAGCAAAAACTTTACGGCGTTCCCCTGTCTTTGCATTCTTCACCACCTGAGTTCCATAGACAAGGAAGTTATCACCATACCAGTGTTGAGAGTTAGAATAACGCATTTTCTTTATATCTTCATCCTCGTTATCCGTTTCCATTATCTCCGATGTACGGTCCTGAATAACATTTCCGTCAGCATTTCTGAAGAGTTTTGAAACCAGTCGGTTCTTATCAGCAAAAGAGTAGGTTGACATTCTTTCCTTCAAACTTGCTGACACAAAACGTTTCACATACATCGGCATTATATGTGGCTCCATTGGAAAACATTCATCCCATAGCAGATTACCTGCAACATCAAACTTTGCCAGAACAGCGTGCGTATAATTATAACCGTCAAAGGTTGTCACCGTCGTATTACCAACCCAAGTCGTACGATAAACTGGGTAAAAAGCCTCACCCAAATAGAAGTAATCCTTACCATCCGTCATAATACGGTGCGAAGCCATCAGATACTTCAGTGAATATTCCCTACCAGCCTTCTCAGCCTTTTGCTTTCTTACGCTCTACCTTCTTCTGCATACGATTGCTCATATACTCCGTAAAGTTCTTCAGATTTAAGAAGTTGTAGAATTTGATATTATTGAATTTATCATTTTTCAACTCTGAGAAAAAGATACCTTCTGCCTCACCTTTCTTTTCGTTTGAGTAAGTTCCAGTGACAAAAGAATTTGTTGCCAGCCTTTGAAACCGATGCTGAAATGATACGTTCGGAAATGTCAGCAGTAAGATTGTTTGTCCCTAACTGATTGCCCTGCATGTCCATGCGCAATAGATAAACATCTGTCTCAACCCTCACCAGTGCATAGATAATATTGTCAATTACAGTGTTCTCAAGAACAAAGATATTCTTATCCTTCACTTTCGGGAAATGAATATCAACAAAACGGCAGTTACCCGTATTCAGGTCAATGATGCTATGCGGTCTAATTTCTTCTGCGTTGAGCTAAAGATGACAGCTCCTTTATCAACAATCAGGTTTCTCATTGTTCCTTTCGGGTGTATTCGCCATCAGTAGTGGTTATTTTTTTCGTGTTGCAGGATTGAAAGCAACAATCATAAATGTACCATCCTTCTCACGTAAGACAGTATAGAGCACATTGTCTTCAACCACATCCGAATAAAAAGTACATACCTTTGTCAATCAGTACTGAATCGGTAGTTACTAATTTCATTTCTGTTGAATAATACTCAGTCTTAAAGTATCGCTTGTCTCCTTTGCAATCTTTTAGCAAATGACTGAACAACCAGCCCTTTTCTTCTACTGGAAGAACTATCTGATCTTCATAATCAGCACGATGGGGATACTCGATTCGTCCCGTCACCTGAGCCGTCATACTCATCACTTGAGAGCACAACACAATAAAAACATAATAGCAAACGTCTCATATCACTTTATTTTTTTATAGTTAATTATTAATGTCGGTAAGATTCAACACCAAAAATTTGAATAGTCTTACAAATGTAAGAAAAAAACTTCAATAGGAGTTATAAATTCCAACTTTTTGGGGGTCTTCGTTAAATTTATTAGTTGAACTTACAGAATAAATAATCTTTTTCTTTTTAACGATTTGTATTATTTAAAAATTATTTCTTATATACATTTCTTTCTACTCTATATTTTATTCAACACGGGATATTTTTTTGTGAGTGTTTTGTTACATTTGAAAATTCTGTTTTAGAGAAAAACTAAGCTTTTTACATCATTTCAGAACTTATAAAGCCATATTTTTTTCGTTTTTTTCTTATCTCACAAAACAATATATATAGCTTTTTAATGTCTAAAACAAGACAAATAAAATGTAATGAACAACGTTTTTAAGACGTAAAAGCTTAGGGTTTTAACGTTTAATATATTATCTTTTAGCTCTTAAAACACTATCTATTACAGTGCAAAACCTTAACTATTAAACGGTAAACTCTTTGCTTTTTGCAACTTTTTTTCATTAAAAACACCATTTTAATAGACTTTTTAAGCATAAATCTATATCATAATTGCCTTATTCTGATTTACAATATTTACACTAAGAGAAACAAGCAGAAATAGCATTTTACAAACACTTTTTATAAAAAAATAGTATTCTGTAAAAATAAAGAAAATTACATAAAAGTGAAAAAGAACAAGACTTCTTTAAAGAATGAAACCATAGTTTTTCCTCTCTTTCAATACACCTCAAAAAATTAAGATAATTATAAAAAAACTCCAACACAATTCTTTTTAATAAAAAGGCATGTATTGGAGTTATAATATTAATGAAAAACTTTTACATTTCTATGGTGCTTCTTACCATAGTTTTAAACGAGTGTTTTCGGGAATAAAAAAAGCGCATTATCTTTTTGTAACATTAAAGGCTTTTATACCATGCATTGATATGAGGTAAAGCAGCATTAACACGCAATTTACCTAAAGAATGTGGGTCGCTTTTGGTACGATTTCTAATTTCTTCATCTGTAATATTTCCTGCCCATACGCCAGCATAAGCAATAAAGAAGCGTTGTTCTGGTGTTAAATTGTCTATTACAGGAAGTGGGTTTTTCTTTATTTAACTTTTCAAAAAGCATGGAAAGCCACTTCTAATCCTCCATGGTCGGCTAAGTTTTTCACCCTAATGTAAAGCGCCCATTAGCATTTAAATCAGGAAGAACTTTTTATGTTAGAGAAGAAATCTGCATATTTACCTACACGTTCATCAAAGTTTTTTGCATCGTCTGCTGTCCACCAATCTACCATATTTCCAGTTTTATCGTAGTGTCTTCCTTGGTCATCAAAACCATGAGTCATCTCATGACCAATTACCACTCCAATCGCTCCATAGTTAAAAGCATCGTCTGCTTCAGGGTCGAAGAAAGGTCGTTGGAGGATACCTGCGGGGAAACAAATCTCGTTTGTTGTAGGATTGTAATAAGCATTTACAGTTTGAGGTGTCATTAACCACTCATCTTTTGTCTACTAGCTTACCTGCTTTCTCACTAATTTCTTTCTTTGCATGGAATAAACGACAAGCAATAACATTCTCATAATATGATTTATTGGTATCGATTGTTAAACCAGAAAAAAATCAGTCCATTTATTAGGATAACCTATCTTTACATAAAAAAGAATTCAACTTTTCTAATGCTGCTTTCTTTGTCTTTTCAGACATCCAATCTTGCACTTCAATACGTTCTACTAAAGACATTTGAAGATTTTTTTCACAAGCTGTTCCATTCTTGTTTTTAGAAGTAGCAGGGAAAAAACGGTCGCAATACATCTTTCCAAGTGCCTCTCCCATTTGTGCTTTCTACTTGAGATGTTGCGCGTTTCCATAAAGGAAATCACTCTTTCTACCACGCATTGTCTTACCAAAGAAGTCGAAATTAGTGGCTTGCACTTCGTCGCTAAGATAAGATGCAGCAGAGGGTTATTACGTCCCACTGCATATATGCTTTACGTTCTTCTATTGTCCATGATTTAGCTAACTTGTTTAATCCTTCAAAGAAAGAAGGTTGACCAACCACAAAAATTTTTCAAAAATAGATTGTTTTAACTCCTTCTGCATTTAATAAAGCTTGAAGAGGAATGTTTGGATATTTTTGCTTGGAATTGCTTTAAAGACATCTTATTATAATTAGCTCCAACATCTCTAAGCTCTGTACTACTTTTTTTAGAAATACGCGCCAAAGCTGTTTCAAAAACGCAATACATATTCAGCCTTTTTCTCTGCTTGTGCTTGCTTAAAAACCAAACAAACAGAACATTTTTTTACAAGATGTTTTTTTATAAGCATTGCGGATGTCGGTAGTAGATTTGTCTTTATCAAGATAATATTCTTTTTGTCCAAGAGTAAGTCCACCCTGATAAACATTCAATATGTTCATGGTAGAATTTTTCTCATCAGCACCAAATCCTGCAGAGAAAGGAACGCCATAATTAAAAAGTAGCATACTTAAACTGTAATTGTTTAAAAGTCTTTTACGGTTTTAAGTTGTTCTATTTCTTTTTAATAATGGTAATACAGGAGAAATGCCTTCTTTGTTTCTACGCACAGAGTCCATTGCCATTTTATAGAAATCGCTTAACTTTTTCTCTATGCTTCCCATCTTGATAACTATTCTTTAATAATTCACTCAAAAATATCGTTTATACGCTTATTATTGTCTTCTTGAAGTTGGTCGAAACTACCAAAAACGAGAATAAGCATTTGGTAGTGGATTTTTGTTGCCATCCACCAGTAGCGTATTGATAAAAATCTGTTGCAGGATTAGCCTTTAAATCCATGTTTGTAAGGTCTATTCCTGATTTTTAATTGACTTTGTGCTATACCTGCAATAGCAGACGATGCAAGCACCATTGTTGCAATAAAGCTTTTTTTGTTTTCATATATTTATTATTTATTCTTTTTGCCTTAAATAAAAAAATCTAAGGCATTTATATTGTTCTTATGATATTGTTTTTTTAACTTATAGCGAAATAAACTTTTTAGCAAGAACCATTTAATTTTTCAAGTTCTTCTAATAAATTATTCCATTTATCTGTTGCATTGCTTATTTGTTGAGTAAGCTCTGTATATTCATTTATCAGCTCATATCTGATGCATGTTCAGGCTTTAAAAAGCGTTTCTTCCAATTCTTTTTGTCTTATTTCTAATGCTTCTATTGTTTTTTCACTATCTGCAATAGCTCTCTCAAGCTTTGTTACACGTTTTTGAAACTCTTTTCGCTCAGCATAACTTTGCTTTACTTCGACCTTTTCTTCAATCTTTACGACTGTCTTTGGAGCATTTTTTGAAAGTTCGAGTTGAGCTAATGAATCTATTTTTTTATGCTGTAAGAAATCATAAATACTACCAAGATGTTCTTTTACCTTACCTTCTCCAAACTCGTAAACCTTTTCTACCAAAACCATCTAAAAACTCTCTATCGTGAGAAACAATAATGGCAGTACCATCAAATGTTTTAATCGCCTCTTTTAAAAACTTCTTTTGAAACAAGGTCGAGATGGTTTGTTGGTTCATCAAGTATAAGTAAATTAACTGGTTCGAGCAAAAGTTTTATCATTGCTAAACGAGTTCTTTCTCCTCCACTTAGCACTTTTACCTTTTTTTCTGACGCTTCTCCACCAAACATAAAAGCACCTAAAAATATCGTTAATACGCAAACGTATTTCACCTTTTGCAACGTTATCTATGGTTTCAAAGACAGAAAGAGAATCGTCTAAAAAGCTGTGCTTGATTTTGTGCAAAAATAACCTATTTGAATATTATGTCCTACTTTTTAGTTGACCTTGATAGGATATTTCATTCATAATACACTTAACCAAAGTAGACTTGCCTTGTCCGTTTTTCCTACAAAAGCAACCTTTTTCACCTCTTTTGATTGTTAAGTTTACGTCTTTAAATACAGTATGTGAACCATAATCCTTACGCAAATCGGTACAAATAATAGGATAATCTCCGCTTCGTAAACAAGGTGGAAACTTTAAACGAGAGCGCGGATGTATCAACATCATCTACTTCAATAGGTACAATCTTCTCAAGTTGTTTTTATCCTACTCTGCACCTGTACTGCCTTAGTAGCTTTATAACGAAACTTCTCAATGAAATCTTTTATATCTGCAATCTCTTTTTGCTGATTTTCGTAAGCTCGCAATTGTTGCTCTCTTCGCTCTGCTCGTAACACTAAATAGTCGTCATACTTTTACTTTTATAATCAATCATCTTTCCGCATGATATTTCAAGCGTTCGATTAGTTATATTATTAATAAAAGGCTCTATCATGGCTAACTAAAAACAACTGCTTTAGCTGATTGTAACAGAAATTGTTCTAACCATTGAATACTTTCTATATCTAAATGGTTGGTTGGTTCATCAAGCAATAAAAACATCAGGACGTTGCAATAAAAATCTTTGCAAGCTCTATACGCATACGCCATCCTCCACTAAATTCAGAAGTAGGTCTATCAAAAATCAGTAGATTGAAAGCCTAATCCCAGTAATGTTCGTTCTATTTCGAGCTCCATACCCTTCTGCTCCAAGCATCATATAATGTTCTTGCTCATGGGTAAACTTCTCTACTAATTCCATATAACTCTCACTTTCATAGTCGGTTCTACTCACCAACTCTTTCTCCATTTGTTCTAATCTGCTTTTTTGCTTCAATGTATCTGAGAAAGCTTTGCGAGTTTCTTCACGTAATGTAGTATCATCTGTGAGCTTCATTACCTGAGGAAGATAACCTATAGTTGTGTCTGACGGGAATTGCAATAACTCCAGCATCAGGTTTTTGAAGTCCACAAAGCATCTTCAACATCGTAGATTTTCCTGCTCCATTCTTTCCCTACAAGTGCTATCTTGTCTTTATCATTTATAACAAAACTCGCATCTTGATACAATGGCTTAGCACTAAATTCTACTTTTAATCCTTCAACTGAAATCATATATCTCTAAAAAATAAAAAAACATTAGTTTCATAATACGAGAATGAGTACATTAAGATAGAACAATAGTTATCTATCCCAATACAATATACCTTCATTACTCAACATAATAACGCATACATTTTTCAACAAATTTATTTATATTTATTCGCATGCTAACTATCTATTGCAAAAATTAAAGATAATTACTTTAACTACAAAAAATATTAAAGTATAAACGTATGTTACAAGATTTTTTTAATAATATAAAAAAGTCGCTTAGTTTCCTAAGCGACTTTTAGACTTATAAATATTGAATAAACAATATTTTCGTTGTTTTTCTTACTTAACCTTATCTACAATAGCTTTTAAAAAGCTTGTGGGTTATTTACCGCAAGGTCTGCAAGAACCTTACGATTAATTTCGATTCCAGCTTTATGTAAAGCTCCCATAAGAGTTGAATAAGTCATATTTTTCCAAACGAGCGGCAGCGTTAATACGTTGAATCCACAATGAACGGAAATTACGTTTTTTTATTACGACGGTCACGATAAGCGTAGGTTAAACCCTTTTTCCCAAGTGTTTTTTTGCTACTGTCCAAACATTCTTTCTTGCACCGAAATAACCTTTAGTAAGCTTTAAGATTCTAGTTCTTCTTGCTTTAGATGCAACATGATTTACTGATCTTGGCATAGTTTTCTTTCTTTAAATGGTTTTTACTAAAAAGTTAATTAACGGAGACGCAACAAGTCTTTAACTTGTTTTGTGTTTGTACTATCTACAATTGTCTTGTGTGTAAGATTACGTTTTTGCTTCTTTTGTCTTCTTTGTCAAGATGTGACGATGAAAGGCACGATTTCTTTTAATCTTACCTGTTCCAGTGAACTTAAATCTCTTTTTAGCACCGGAGTTAGTCTTAACTTTTGGCATTTTTATTATTTTTAAATAATTAATATATAGTGGCGGCAACGCATATACCAGGCGTTACGCACCTTTAATTGTATTTTTATCTGTTTATTCCTCGCTTGCAAGTTTCTTCAAAGCATTGTCTCCACCTTTAGCATTTGCGAATAATCCGCCTTTCGTTGCTGTTTCGCTTTCTTCAGAAGAAACCATTACATTATTTTGTTCTGCTTCTCTGCGTTCACGATCCAACTTTTTGTTGGCTCTTTTTACAACTCCAGCCTTCTTAGGAGCCATATAAAGAAACATCTTTTTACCATCAAGTTTAGGCAATTGCTCTACTTTTCCATATTCTTCTAAGTCATTTGCAAATCTTAAAAGAAGAACTTCACCTTGTTCTTTAAATAAGATTGAACGTCCTCTAAAGAAGACATAAGCACGAACTTTATTACCTGCAATAAGAAATTCTTTAGCATGTTTAAGTTTGAATTGATAATCATGATCATCTGTTTGGGGACCAAAACGAATTTCTTTAATATCAACTTTTGCTTGTTTTTGCTTCATTTCTTTCTGATGTTTCTTTTGTTGATAAAGAAACTTAGAATAGTCTATAATACGACAAACAGGAGGTTGAGCGTTTGGAGATATTTCAACAAGGTCTACACCTTCTTGACGTGCAAGTTCTAAAGCCTGCTTTGTAGACATAACTTCTGACCCACCATCACTTACAACACGAACTTCCCGTACACGAATTTGTTCGTTTATACGGTACTGATTTGTTATTTTGTCATTCTTCATTCAACTATTTTATAATAAGCGTTGCAAAGTTAACATTTTTACTGTTAGCTACCAAATTTTAAAGTATTTATTTTCACTTTTTACAGATACTCTATGAAACAGAAATAATCATCATATTATTATACCTTAATTTATATAATAGAACGTACAATAAAAAGGAACTATCTATAAATATTTAAAAGAAAGGTGTGGTCAAGCACACCTTTCTTTTATTATAAAATATAACTTTTGTACTACACTTATCTAATTCAATAAATGAATTACAAAAACACTATGATTTTTTAGCTTTGTGGTTGTATGTTAGTAGCCTCTAACATTTCTTCCACTTCTGCATTTATTCTATCAACAAACTCTTGCTTAGACATGGTAGCTTGTTCGCCTCCACCTTGCTTACGCATAGAAACAAGACCATCAGCAGCTTCTTTTTCTCCTACAATAATCATGTAAGGAACACGCTTAAGTTCATTATCACGAATTTTTCTACCTATTTTTTTCGTTTCTATCATCTACACTTGCACGAACACCTGCATTGTCAAAGAACTTCGCAACATCACGTGCATAGTCGTTATATTTTTCAGAAATAGGTAAAATGGCAACTTGATCAGGAGTTAACCATAAGGGGAAATGTCCTGCTGTATGTTCTATTAAGACAGCACAGAAACGTTCCATAGATCCAAAAGGTGCACGATGAATCATCACAGGTGTACTCTTTTGATTATCTTCATCAGTATATTCCAATTTAAAGCGCTGTGGTAGATTGTAATCCACCTGAATTGTCCCCAATTGCCAACGACGTCCAATGGCATCTTTCACCATAAAGTCGAGTTTAGGACCATAAAAAGCAGCTTCTCCATATTCAACTTTAGCATCCAATCCTTTTTCCTTACAAGCATCAATAATTGCTTGCTCAGAATGTTTCCACACTTCATCTGAACCAATATACTTTTTCGGTATTCTTAGGATCTCTTAATGAAATCTGTGCTTCAAAAATTAGTAAAATTAAATATTTTAAATACGGCTTGAATAATATCCATTACTCTTAAGAACTCATTCTTCACTTGTTCTGGTCGACAGAAAATATGAGCATCATCTTGTGTAAATGAACGAACGCGAGTTAATCCATGAAGTTCTCCACTCTTTTTCATAACGATATACCGTTCCAAATTCTGCAATACGCAAAGGCAACTCTTTATATGAGCGAGGCTCCATGCAAACACTTCACAATGATGTGGGCAGTTCATAGGTTTTAAGCATGTATTCTCTCCCTCTTCAGGAGTTGTAATAGGACGGAAAGCATCTTTGCTATAATGCGCATAGTGTCCAGATGTTACATACAAATTCTTACCTCCTAAATGTGGAGTGATTACCTCTTGGTAACCAAAAACGCTTTTGAATTTTTTTCGCAACATATCTTGTAATCTAAGACAGAGCTCTGTTCCTTTTAGGGCAACCATATTGGCATTCCTTTTCCTACACGCTCAGAGAACATCAAAAGAGTTCCATTTCTTTTCCAATCTTTCTATGGTCTCTCTTCTTTGCTTCTTCTATCATTTCAAGATATTCATCAAGCATTTTTTTCTTTGGGAAAGTAATACCATAAATACGTGTCATTTGGTCTTTTTCAGCATCACCTCTCCAGAATGCACCTGCTACACTTGTAAGTTTAATTGCTTTTAATCGCTCCTGTACTCATAAGATGGGGACCTTTACACAGAGTCAGTAAACGAGCCTTGTGTATAAGTAGAAATAGTTCCATCTTCCAAATCAAGGTCAATATGTTCGCATTTATATTGTTGACCATCTGCTCCAAACTCCTTCATGGCGTCTGCTTTAGATATATCTCTACGCACAATGAGCTTCATTTTTTTCTTAGCCAATTCGCGCATTTTATCTTCTATTTTAGGGAAATCATTTTCACTAATAGCTGTTCCCTCTTTAGGCATTACGTCATAGAAAAACCATTTTTCAATAGGGAGGACCAAAGCCAAACTGTATGCCTGGATATAATTCTTGCAATGCTTCTGCTAACAAATGGGCAGAAGAATGCCAGAAAAGTGCGTTTACCTTCAGCGTCATCAAACTTATAAAGTGCAATGGTAGCATCGGTTTCTATAGGACGATTTAATTCTGTTGTTTCACCATTTTACCCCGCAAGATACAACGTCGCGAGCGAGAGCATGTGAAATACTCTCTGCAATTTGTAACCCCGTTATCCCCTTTTCGTATTCACGAACAGAGCCATCCGGAAATGTAATTTTAACCATAACAAATTAGTTTTTATTTTTTTATCACCCACAAAAATTAGCATTTTATTTCGAGAGTGCATTATTTTATTATACATTATTTATATATACACAAGAAATATCATCATAACGATTATTGTTTTAATCGTTCATCAGATTATATTTTTGTGACTATTTTTTTAGAAGTGTTGATGCCTATTTCCTATCAGACAGTTCAACCTTTAAGGCTGAATTCTGAAGTTCTTTAGGTAGAAAAAGAAACTATTCAGTGCATTTATGAAAAAAACAAACTATTCTTTTTAGAGTGTATTAGAAATACAAGTCTATAAATTTCTTAATCTCTACTTAAATAAATTCTAATACGATATATTATTACTTTTATTATTATAATATTTCATCACAGCAGGAAGTGCTTTTTGTATATCTACAATACGCTTAGCATCAGAAGGGTGACTACTAAGAAATGCAGGTGTACTGCTATTATTTGATGCTGCCATACGCTTCCAAAAGTCTATTGCCACTTGTGGATTATATCCTGCCATAGCAGCAAATACGAGTCCCATATAATCTGCTTCACTTTCATTTTCACGCGAATAATGAGAGAAGACAACTTACTACCTAAACCAAAACCCCAATTGTGCAATATTAGAAACACCATCTGTTGTTCCAACAGCACCTAAAACAGTTCCTAATATTTTAGCTCCATATTGTTGTTTCATCTGTATACTCATTCTTTCCATTGCATGTTTAGCCACAGCATGAGCTATTTCATGTCCTAAAACTATAGCTAATCCGTCTTCGGTTTGTGTTAATGGCAATATACCTTCATTGACAACAATCTTTCCTCCAGGCATACAAAAGGCATTAGCACTTTTCTCTTGCACTAAATTAAACTCCCAAACATAGTTTTTCACTTCAGCTCCCATACCATTAGCATTAAGATAAGAAGTTACTGCATTTGCCAAACGTTGACCAACTCTTTTAACCATTTCGGTATTAGCCACATTATTTGAACGCTTAGCAGAAGACATGTATTCTTTTATACTGTTGATTGCTAAGCGATAAAATGTTGTTCAGAAACTAATAGACTTTGTTTTTCTTCCTGTAATAGGTACTCTGTTAGTTGTTCCACAAGATGTAATTAACGCTACTAATAATAAGGCTATAAAAGATTTTATATTTTTCATTGTCGCTTTTTTTATTTATAATGTTTTGGCTACAAAGATAGTGATATTTTTTTCCACTATTCATTTTTATAATGCTTGTTTTTATTTTTTTATACGCTCTAATAAAGTAAAGATTATATTTATTTCACATGTTATATCTTAGAAAAAGAAAGACAAAAATCAGATAAAAGAATAATATAAATAAACATTATACACTATAAAAGGCACAAAAACAAGCATGTTTTACGCTACTGTAATACTTTTTCCTATAAGAATAAATAACTGATATAAAAACAGAATAACAACAAATATATAAAACATCTATTTAAGCAAATAAGGTTTTCATAAACAAGTTTTTCATATCTATAAAAAACAATTGTTTATAAAAACCTTATAAAAGAATATTATGTTCAAATTGCTATATGTTTTTACATTGTGTCCTCATCGGCATCTTCCATTTTACTCGATTTTTTTCTATCGTCATAGTTCCTCCTTTTGAGATTTTTATCTTAAAAGGAACAAATTCATCATTCGATTTGTCGCCTGCTCCAACGCTACCAACAAGAAGTAAATTATTATCTTCTATTTCATCAAAAACTACTCCTTGCAAAACATTTTCTTGTTTAAAAACTTTCATCAAGATACTTTTGCAAAGTCAGATTTTGTAAAAACATGCTCAAATATAACTTGCCCGTTTGCACGTTTTGCTATTTTTACAGTAATAGAATTATCATAAAAATTTAATGCCATTATCATCTTTTTACAATGGGCAATTGATTGTCTGCTTTACGAATAATCACAACTTTGTATGCTTCATTATTCCATGTAACAAAAGTAGAATCTTTGTAATCTCCTATTTTTTGCACAGGTCTGGCTTGTTCTTTTTTAGGCTTATGCGTGATAATAGTTTGACTTTGTTTTTTATCTGAACAAGCAACAATAGCACACAAGCTAATTAAACACAATAATAAAAATATTTTTTTCTTCATATTCTATTATTTCTTTTTATACAGCAAAGATATAAAAACTCGTAATAAACTGCAGAAAAAAACGGCTTTCTGCAATAGAAAGCCGTTATATTTTTATTTATTATACCTTTTAGTAAAGGTATTTTTATGGTTTATTGAGTTAATATTATTTTTTTACAACTGCCACATTTTTGCAGCACGTTCTTTAATATCATTCTCAAATTGAGCATATTGTTCTGCTGTAAAAATAGCCTTTAAATTTGCTTTTATATTTAGCTACTTCTTCTTTTCATCTTTGCTGCAACAGCCTCATCTGCTCCACATTTACTGTCTTTATCACACTTCTTATCGCAAGATTTTCCTTCTTTTTATCGCATTTGTCACCATCTTTTGCAACAAGACTTTCCTTCTTTTTTTGTCACATTTATCACCGTCTTTGCAACAAGACTTTTCTTCTTTTTATCACATTTGCAAGCGTCTTTACAACAAGATTTACATTCTTTTTGTCGCATTTGCAAACTTTCTTATTGCATTTTCCAGCCTTATCACAGCTTTCTTTTGCACCTTCTTTCTTAGCATCGCAACACTTTTTTTAATTTCTTCTTTTTTTGCTATCGTCTTTCAATTTAGCAACATTTGAAAAAGAATTCAGTATTTAATGCAAGCACCTTTTGCTTTTTTTGTTCTTCGTTTTAACCCATAACGTTCTGCCATTTTTCAGTACGTTGTTGTGCAAACTCAGCTTTTATTTTTACAGCAACCGCCACATTTCTTTTTGTCACATTCTTGTGCAAATACCATTGTAGACATCATAAATAGTCCTACAAAGGCTAACATCATTTTCTTCATTGTCTTAAATCTTTTTTGTTTTTTTATATTATGTTTTTATTTGAAAGAGAAACAACTAATAATTGTTTGTTTCTTGGTGCAAAGATATAATAAGTTTAGAGAATATTGCATTTAAATCTATCGTTTTAATATCTTTTTAATTACCTTTGCATAAGATAAATAATAACAAAAATGATAAGAAAGATATTTTTTTACGCCTTATGGATAGGCATTCTTACAGCCTGCTCATCAGGAAAAAAACAGAGAAAAAGATTGTTGAAGTAGACACTATACCCATGCTTGTACAACACATTCAAAAGTGTTCTAAACTCTATACAACAAAGATTGAAGTGCATAAGATTATCACTCACAGCGATACAAAGCAGATATCGGGCACATTTCTCAAGCAAAAAGTTTAGTATCAATCTACCCTTTGGAGAGCGAAAAGTTGCTATTCCTATCGAAGCAACAGTAAAAACATACATCGATTTTCAGGACTTTTCAGAACAAAACATAAAAAAAGACGGCAATAAATTAGAAATAATATTGCCAGACCCACGAATAGAAATAACGTCAACACGCATCAATCACCAAGAAATAAGAGTCTCAGTGCCAATGCTAAGAAGCGATTTTAGCGATAAAGAGTTAAGCAATTTTGAATTACAAGGTAGAGATGCCATTGTTAAAGACTTGTCAAAACTAAATTTAATCGCTCTTTCTCAAATACACGCAAGTAAAATTCTTATTCCTCTTTTCAGCTCAATGGGCTTTCAAAAAGAAAATATTACAATTACATTTAAGAAAGGATTAAACGTAAACAAGTTATCTTCTTTCGTTGAAAGCCCTGCAAAAGGCAAACTAAAAACCCATTCATTAAAAAAAGAACAAGATGATAAAAATCGCTTTTTAAAAATATAAATTCTTTCTGCTATGTGTTATAGTAAGCATTATTATTATAATAGGTGTCATCGCAAAAATGCACAAGCAGTTATAACAGTATAGAAATTAGTGAGAACGAAAAATAGATGTTACACCCACTTTAATTCGTTCGATTTCTGATATTGGAGAAATGGAATACCTCTCTATCAACGATGAAATTATGGTTGATTCTATTAGAAAAGGTTACTTCTCTGACGATGAACTTATTCGCATTTATTACGGAGTTCTACGCTTAGGAATAAACTTTAAAGAGTTAAATCCTAATTTTATTTCTGTAAAGAACGATTCGGTCATAGCTATATTGCCACCTATAAAAATTATTAGACACCAATTTTATAGACGAAACACGAACTCTTTCTTTTTCATGAGAAAGGAACTTGGAATTCGCAAGCAAGGGGCAGAAATGTATAAAAAAAGGCTTATGCAAAGATGCTTCGTAAATGCTTTAACGATAGTACAAAAAGCAATGGCTGAAAACATTGCAATTGAACAAATGACCCAATTATTGCATTCTATGGACTTTAAAAAGGTAAAAAGTGAGTATCTCAAAGTAACACACTTTTTCATTTTTCTATAATAACACCTTAAACAAGAAATGCAGATAAAAGGAATCAGAGAAAAGAACTTCATACTGTTTTTATTTCTTTATACCTTATCTTGTATCTCCCAATATAAACACAATAAAAAGATGCGCTAAATTCATATTTTAGCGCATCTTTTCTGTTCCTTTCCCTTTCTTTCACAAAAATAAATAGTTATAAGAAGATTTTCTTTATAACAAGGCTATAAATGGCACTTTTTTTAGCACAAAAACATGGCAAAAGATAAGAGTTTACCATGTAAAAGATAAGATGTTAGAGGTTAAAAGATAAGGTATTACCCTCTAAAACACTATGTTTTACGAGCTAAAAATACAAAGCTTTTAGCACTTAAAAAGTTTGTATTTTGTTTTTCCAATATATCCTGTTTTAGAAATTTAAAAAGCTATATGTTTTACCCAAAGGAGATGCCAAATAGGCAAAAAACATTTTGTTTTTCAACTTAAAAAACGTATGCAAAAGACGAGGCATTTTTGCTAAAACAGAAAAAAACAAAATGTAACAAAACACTCACAAAACCCAATGTCATAATCTCAAGTCGTGTCCGTTTTTTTAGCATCATATTTTCTGTTTTTATGTTTAAGAGATAATTTTTAAACTTGGCAAACTTTAATAGCAACTGTTTTGTTCCCATGTTGTTAAAGTCTACAGTTGCTTTTGGCATTCTCTCCTACATCTTCTATATTAAGAATTACACCTCTACCAAAAACGCTGGTGTTCAATAACAGTTCCCACCTTTAAAGTTTCTCCATTAAACACATAATCCCCTGATTGGCTTGGTGTTACCTTTGTTTTTTTAATGCCTTTTCTAATCGTGTTACATTTGCTCCCGAACGAATAATACGCTCTTTAAAGCTATCGCTAAATGGATTAACACGGGGTTCAGGTCGTCGTTCAGAGGTTATTTTGGGTTTTATATCTGCTTTAAATTGCGATGCAACAGGGTTGCTGTTTTGAATACCTCTACGTCCAAAGAACTGGTGTGAGCCTATAGATACACCTTCTAATGGTTTGCTTTTCTCAACGAGTTTATCATCTAAATCGTTTAAAAATCTACTGGGTGGATTAAATTCCATTCGTCCGTAACGATATCTATTATGAGCCAATGTTAAGTAACAATGCTTTTTCTGCACGCGTAATGGCTACATAAAAACAAACGTCGTTCTTCTTCTAATTTACGCACAGAATCTACCATCATTGAGCTTGGAAATATGTTTTCTTCTAATCCAACAATAAATACAGTGGGAAATTCAAGACCTTTCGATGCATGAATAGTCATGAGTTTCACCGTTTCTACATTATCATTTTTGGTATCGGCATCGGTTAAAAGCGACACTTCTTGTAAGTAATCAGACAATAAAATATGGGTGTCTTCTCCCCTTTCTAAGCGTTCATCTACAAACAATTGTATGCTCGATAAAAATTCATTTACATTCTCTTGACGTGATAAACTTTCTACATCTGTCCCCGAAAAAGATGTCGGCTGTAATTCCACTCTCGGTTACTATCTGCATTGCCATTGCGTGTGCATCTTGGGTTTGAGCGTTATTTGTAAATTGTTTAATAAGCTCTGTAAAGTTATTCAACTTGGTTTGTGTACCAGAATTCACCTTTAATCCATAGCTCAAAGGACTATTTAGCACCTTCCATAAGCTCACCTTATGCTCTATTGCACAATCTATAATTTTTAGAAATAGTGGTATTTCCAATACCTCGAGTGGGATAATTGATAATTCGTTTTAAAACTTCTTCGTCGTCAGCATTAACAATTACACGAAAATAGGCTATAATGTCTTTCACTTCTTTTCGTTGATAAAAACTCAAACCACCATAAACAACATAAGGAATATTTTTGCTTTAATAGTTCTTCTTCAAAGGTTCTACTCTGAGAATTGGCACGATATAAAATAGCAAACTGGTTATATCCGCCTCCTTCTTCTTGCTTTATAGCCTTTATTTCTTTGCAAACAATAGCAGCTTCTTCCCTATCCGACATGGCAACCTTTAATTGTAAAGGTTCTCCTCCTTGCTTTTCGCTAAAAAACTTCTTTAGGTATTTGTTTTCGTATTGTGTTTTATTAAGCTATTAGCAGCCTGCACAATGGGTTGTGTAGACCGATAGTTTTGTTCTAACTTAAAGAGTTTTGTGTTGGGATAAAGCGTTTTAAACGTTAAAATATTATCTATATTTGCTCCTCTAAATCCATAAATACTCTGTGCATCATCGCCTACTACGCATATACGGGGATTATCTTTTGTGAGTAAATACACAATGCTTTGTTGCACTTCATTTGTGTCTTGATACTCATCTACCAAAACATATTGAAAATGTTCGGCATACTTTTTACGAATAGCGTCTTGTGTTTTAAAACAATTGATAAATATTCATTAACAAGTCATCGAAGTCCATTGAGTTGGCACTACGACATCTCTCAGCATACATTTTTATAAATAGTATGCACTTCAGAGCATCAGGTCTGACGCATCTCTACCTGTTAATCTTGCATCATTAGCATAGGTTTGCTCGTTTATGAGCTTGTTTTTTTAGCCATGCTAATTTTTGATGTACAGCAGCAGGCTTATATAACTTATCGTCTAATTCAAGTTCTTTTACAATAGATTTAATTAAAGAACGAGAATCATTTTCATCGTAAATAGTGAAATTAGGGCTGGTATCCTATATGCTCAGCTCGACCCTTAAAAATGCGAGAAAAACACCGAATGGAAAGTTCCCATTTGTAATCTTGACGTAGCATCGATACCCACTAACGCTCAATACGTTCTTTCATTTCTTTAGCTGCCTTATTGGTAAAAAGTTAAAGCAAGTATGTTCCAAGGCTTTAACCCTAACGAAATAAGGTGAGCTATCTTATAGGTTAATACACGAGTTTTACCAGAACCAGCTCCAGCAATTACTAATTGAGGGCTGTCGATATATTCTACTGCAACACGTTGACTATCGTTTAGTTCTTTTAATAAATTCATGTTTTCTCTTATTTTGCAAGATTACACATTTATATATTTAGGGCTTTGCTTTTATCTTCTCTTTCGTTTGGAAACAAAGGAATAAATCTCATTTCGTGCATAATACGAGCTTGACGCCTGCGAACATAAGCATCTGGCATAGCACTATTAAAGCGAAGAGGGGCTGGAAGAGTAGCAGCTATAAGCGCACAATCGACTCGTGTTAAGTCTATGGCTATGGTATTAAAATGTTGTTCGGCAACTGCTTGAACGCCATAGATGCCTCGTCCCATCTCAATAGAATTTAAAATAAACTTCCATAATGCGTTGCTTGCTCCACATTAGTTCAATTAAAGCCGTGAAATACACTTCAAATCCTTTTCTTATCCACGACCTACCCGGCCATAAAAACGTTTTTTTGCCACTTGTTGTGATATGGTACTCGCGCCAAACTTTTTGCCTTTATGAGTTAAATTGTGCTTTTGCTGCCTTTTCAATAGCATCGTAATCGAGAACCATGATGTAGCATAAAAACGCTGGTCTTCGCTTGCCATTACTGCAACAGGCATATATTTTGACATTTTATTTAAGGGTACCCATGTGTGATGAAGAGCCACACTTTCGCCTTTACCTACTTGCTCAAAACAACGTATAACCATTAAAGGAGTTACATAAACAGGCAAAAAACGATATAAAACAACTGCTAAAAATAGTGGAACTTAAAAAGAGTGCTAAGCTCCAACGCAACACTTTTAAAACAATACGCATAGTATATAAAAAAAGGAGGTATGTGATACATGTCCTCCTTTTAATTGTTATATTTAATAGAAAAACAATGAACGATTATTTTAATGTTCCATTGTTTGCAGCATTCACCATTTCTTTACTTGCATACAAATACACTTCAACACGACGGTTTTGCTTACGTCCTTCGTTTGTATCGTTGCTTGCTACAGGTTCAGAACTTCCTTTTCCTTCTACTTTTTTTGGAACTGTGTTGTACTCACACCACAAGACTCTAAATAAAGCAACAACACTCTTAGCACGACTGTTACTCAAAGGTATATTTATTCCATCGTTACCCGTTGCATCGGTATGACCATAAATATCAACATTACAACTATTATTTTTCTTTCAATACAGTTGCAAACTTTGCTAATTCATTTTTACTATTTTTACTAAGGTCTGCCTTGTTTGTTGCAAATAAAATACCACTATCAAAAGTCACTTTCACTGCTTTTAAACCATTCGCATCAGTAACTTCTTCAACCTTAGCATTCTGTACTTTTGCTGCTGTAGCTGCTGCAACTTTATCCATATGACGACCTATTAGCGTTCCAGCTCCTGCTCCTACCGCTCCACCAATCGCTGTTCCAACAGCTGTGTTACCTGCTATTTTACCAATAATTGCACCTAAAAAGTGCGCCACCACCTGCTCCTATAAGTGTTCCTGTACCCTGTTTTTGTGCCACAACTAACCACTGCTAATGTGCACATTCCTAATGTCATTACTTTAAAGTTTTTCATTTTATCTTTATATATTAGTGATATTGAAAGGGCAAAGTTAATTTTTTTTGATAAAAGAACTGATATTATACGGCATTATTTCATATTTATTAAGCATGTAAAACAATCCTTTTCGATATTTATAGATATCCGTCTACCTTTTTATTCATAAATAATACCGCATAATGGTATCTCCTCTTTAGAATAAAAAACCAACTTTTCTCCCTTTTATCTACACAAAAAGAAGTTTTTAAAGCTTTTCATCTTTTTAATAAAAAGCCCTTTATAATATGAATACAAAGGGCTTTTTATTAGCTTAAACACACTATTCTACAACATATTTATTACCTGTTTCTTTTAGTAACTTTCGGGCAAACAGAAGCAGAATAACCGGGTCTTACCACCTTTTCTCCTATTCCTGATTTCGTTCTTAAGAAACAACCATTCTTTTCAGGCTTAACAGTCATATCGTTATATTTCACAATTAAATGAATAGCCAAGCGTTTCCAAGTGTCCATCATCTCATCGGCTTTCTTATTAGAGTAATTATTTAATAAACTTAAAGCCTCTTTTTATTCGTTTTTATACAAGTTTTTCTACTTGCTTTTTCAATTGTAGGTTGAGCTCAAAATAGCTTTTTCAAGGCTATCTCTCACTTCTTTTTAAGGTAGGAAACATTTGAGAATAACGTGGATAAACCATGTTAGAAACCCAATTACACACCCAAAAAGCATTTTTTTATCACTAAACGTTACTGCATCGGCACCTTGCGTATTGTAACATTCAGGACGCTCTGTGTTTCCACAATAAATAGGTGTATAAGCCACCATATTTCCGTCATCGTTTCCAAACCACAGAACTCCTCCTATCTCACTAGGTAACCATGAACGCATTTGAGCTACATAAGAGAAAGCTGTTTGTTGCGTAGATACAGGTCGTTCGTTAAAACAATTAACCCCATCTACTTTGTATTTAAGTGGTGTAGGGACGGTAAGGCATCTCCCAAATTCCCCTCCTACACTCGTAGTATCTAAGGCTAAAGGAGTGTTTTCATAATGGTCTCTCATTGCTTCCATCACCTCTTGCACACTAATCTTATGCTTTGGAATTATCCATAATGGCATATCAACTGCATTTTTATCTTTTCCCATCGCCCAAGGAAGATACTTTGAGAAATCATTTGAGAAGCGATTAAAGAAGCTCCACACACGTGCATCACAGAAACGTCTACCTCCAAAGTCGGCAGGAGCATAGGTATCTCTCCATGAAAAGTCTTTATCTTTTCCATTAAACCACCCCTTTTTACGTGCAAACGAAATAACATCTTTAGAACACATCACGTTTTTAGTGTCTTTAGGGTTAAAGGTTGTAATTCTACTTTGGTTGGCATGAGCACATATTGCATCGTCTGGAACACGCAAAGCGACCCACACTACACCTTTAGAACCAGCTCCCTTACCCATCATTTCCATAATCCAAGCCTCGTTAGGGGTCGCATATTGTAAAGGTTTCTCCTTCCGAATTATAACCATAAGTGTTAGCTAATTGAGTCATTACACTAATAGCTTCTTTTGCAGTTTTTGAGCGTTGAAGTGCTAAATAAATAAGTGAACCATAGTCAATAAGCCCCGTTGAATCCACCATTTCTTCTCTTCCACCGTAAGTGGTTTTCACCTATACAAACCTGATACTCATTCATATTTCCTATTACATTATAGGTGTAAGGAGCTCAGGAATAACTCCTTGGTATACATTTGTATCCCAATTAACTATTTTTACGCATAGTTCCACGTTCATGAATACCAGCAGGAAAATGACATAAGTTAATAAACATACCGTAATCATCTGCATTATAGGTGCAAATAACTGAGCCATCTACACTCGCTTTCTTTCCTACGATGAAATTAGTACAAGCATTTGAAACACTTGACACTAATACTAATAACACAGAAAGAGCTATTTTTCGCATTTATCATATTTATTTATGTTTGAAAAAAATAAACAAATAAGATGCAAATAACGATTTTAGTGGTCGTTTCTTTGCATCTTTCATATTATATTAAATAAGTTACACTTTTATTATTATATTCTTTTTACCATTCAGTTTCATCATTTTTTTAGGAGCTTCTTGAGTAGATACTTCAGATGTTTCAGTAGCCTTTATAGAATCTGTTGCTAACGAATTAGTTTGCAAGGAAACACTATTTTTAGGCAAATGAATTCTTATTAAGAAAGGATTTAACACCGCCATGAGTTGTAAGATATCACTTTTTGACAGCATGATATTCTGTTCCTCCAGTCCATAAAATAGAACCTTTAACGCTCTTTATTCCCTGTCTTTTGCGCATCTTCAATAGTTATTGAAACGCTTTCACCTCCTGTTATACGCATCATTTGCGAAACAATACTATCATTTTTCAGTTGCATTGCAAATATAACCGTTCCTTCTTTCATACCGTTTTTACTAACAAAAGAAGTATTAAAGCCAAAGGTTAGCTTATCTCCAGCATGATAAGAAGAATCTGTTTTCAACTCAAATGAATATACATTAAAAGGCTTTTTGGTACTTAAAACAAAAGCATTCTCCCCTTTCCACACGTTAACAGTGTCTCCTTGTGCGCTATTTAAAGAAGCCGAAGCAAATTCTCCAAGTGTTCCTCCATTAGCTTTTATATCTTTATCTATCCGCTCTGCAATATTAGTATAAATGCTTTTCAGCTTATCTGCATGACGTAAATAATATTCAAGAGAGGTATCAAACTGTTTAGAAGAATAGCCATATTTGTTTAAAAATAGCATTCTTATAATGATAAAAAAAGCCACCGAATCGTTCTCTTTAACATGGCTATTCCTTCAGCTAAATGATACTCATAAAGAATGTCTTCAAGCTCGTCTGGCTGTATAAATTCTGAAGGAACAGAAGGTTTACAAGCACTAATTGCACCTAAAAGACATAATAAACAGAGTAGAATATTTGGTTTACGAAACAGCCATGCCATAGTTATAAAAACATTTATATATAAGTCGTTAAGCCTTATTTTGTTCTATTTTATCTTCACTTTCCTTGTTTTTTTCTTAAATCCAAAGGCAGTTGATATTCCATCAAGCTCTTTTGCGATAAAGCAAAAATAAAGCAAAAAAATACACCCACACTAATAGAGGCGTCTGCAACATTAAACACTGGTGAAAAGAAAATAAATTCTTCGCCCCCTAAGACAGGAATCCATGAAGGATAATGCGTTACAATAAGAGGAAAATAGAACATATCTACCACCTTTCCTTGTAAAATATCTGCATATCCATGTCCCCAAGGCACAAAAGAAGCTACATGAAACGGTGTAGATGCCTCGAAAATAAGCCCATAAAAAGATAGAATCTATCATGTTTCCAAGTGCACCAGCAAATATCAATGCCAAACAAAACACATATCCCTTACGATGTATATGCTTAATGACATAAGTTAAATACCAACCTATGCAAGCAATTGCCACTAATCGAAAGACACTTAAAAACAGCTTATTTATAAACGTCATACCATACGCCATGCCGTTATTCTCTACAAAAGCTATTTTAAACCAATTAGTGATTGAAATGCTTTCGCCTAACATCATGTTAGATTTCACTTCTATTTTAACCCATTGGTCAATAGCAAGTATGGCGACAACAATCAACCATGTTGCCACCAAACTTAACTGCTTATTATTTATTTTATTCACCTTTATTGCTTATTATTTATTTTTTTCGCAACTGTTTAGACGCTACACTGAGTGTTGCATGTGGTACAACACGAAGTCGTTCCTTAGGTATTAGCTCACCAGTGATACGGTCTATACCATAAGTTTTATTCTTTATTCTTATTAAAGCTGCTTCAAGACCTTGAATAAACTTATGTTGACGGTTTGCCATGCTAACTAATTCCTCTTTTAGACTGTGTAGAACTACCTTCTTCTAACGCTTTTATATTGCGGTGTAGTGTCGTCTACATCGTTACTATCAGCATTCATCAGTTGTCTAATCATGTCGTTATAACTGGCTTTAGCCAAAGTTATTTTCTCGTTAATGATGAGTTTAAATTCTTCCAACTCTTCATCACTGTAACGTGTTTGTGTTGTCATGGTATTCCTTTATTTTTGTTAGTACATTGATAATAAATACTATTTTTTCTCAACAAGGATATGCAAGTTAAATTCATCAAACTCGCTTTCTACACCATTGTTATCAGCAATAGTAATAGAGTCTGCAAGCACTTGCGCCTTAATATAATCTCCGAAAGCCTCAACAGCTTTGTTCATTACATCGTGAGATTCAAGTGTTATATTGATGCGGTCTGTAATTTCAAAACCCGATTCCTTACGTATATTTTGCACACGATTTATCAATTCGCGTGCCATACCTTCTTGAATAAGTGCTTCGGTAAGCTCCACTTCGAGCGCAACTGTTAGGTTTCCTTCGTTAGCCACTAACCAACCGGGGATATCTTCGTTAATAATTTCAAGGTCTTCTCTTTCCATTTTCACTTCAACATCTCCGATATTACCTAACACAAAAAACATTGTTTTTCTTTTTAAATCGCGTTCCACTTTCACAATATCTTCTTGTGTTAGTGTAGCCACTTGAGCAGCAATATCCTTCATCAACTTGCCATATTTCTTACCAAGTGTACGGAAATTACATTTTAAACGCTTAACAAGAACGCCTTCACCCTCAACAAATTTAAGTTCTTTTTACATTCACTTCACCCTTAACAAGTTCAGCTATTGCCTCAATATGTTTGCGTTGTTGGTCGTCTGTTGCAGGCACCATTATCTGCTGTAAAGGCTGTCTTACCTTTATATTCACCTTTCTTCTAAGGGCTAATACCATAGAAGTTATTTTTTTGAGCGATAGCCATTCGTGTTTCAAGGTCTCGGTCGATATACAGCTTCATTTGCTGTTGGGAATTGAGCAAGATGCACCGAATCGAATTCTTCACGCTTAGTAGCAGCCATTAAATCGCAATACAAACGATCTGCAAGAATGGTGCGAAAGGAGCTAACAACTTAGACACTGTTTCTAAACAAGTGTAAAGTGTTTGATAAGCACTTAGTTTATCGTCGCTCATTTCCTTACCCCCAGAAACGTTTACGGTTAAGACGTACGAACCAATTAGATAAGTCGTCGTTAACAAAAGCATCTATAAAACGTCCTGCTTTAGTAGGATTATAAGCTTCAAGTTCTTTCTCTACATTCTTTATTAAGGTGTGTAGACACGATAAAAATCCAACGGTCTATTTCAGGACGCTTAGCCAATGGAAGTTCATCTTCAGCAAATGAAAAGCCATCTACATTAGCATAGAGCGAGAAGAACGAGTAGGTGTTGTATAAAGTGCCAAAGAATTTACGGCGAACTTCATCTACTCCGTCTTTATCAAACTTGAGATTATCCCATGGTTCACTATTGGTCATCATGTAGAAGCGTACCGAATCGGCTCCATATCGTTCTATCATATCGAATGGATTTACAACGTTTCCAACATGTTTACTCATTTTATTGCCCTTAGAATCTAACACCAATCCCGTAGAGATAACGTTTTTAAACGCTACACTATCGAATATCATAGTAGCAATAGCATGTAGGGTAAAGAACCAACCACGAGTTTGGTCGACACCTTCGTTAATAAAGTCAGCAGGGAAAGCCTTGTTGTTATCTATCAATTCTTTATTTTCGAAAGGATAATGCACTTGTGCATAAGGCATAGAACCTGAATCGAACCACACATCTACAAGGGTCGGTTTCGCGTGTCATCGGTGTTCCTTTTGAGCTAACCAATGTGATATTATCGACATAAGGACGATGAAGGTCTACCTTGTCGTAGTTTTCTTGTGCATAATTGTTAGGGTTCAAAGCCATTATCTTTTAAAAGGGTTAGAAACCATAAAACCAACTTCAACCGCTTTTTTTCTATTTCGTTATAAAGTTCTTCTAACGAGCCAATACACTTTTTCTTCGCCGTCTTCGTCGCGCCAAATAGGTAGCGGTGTACCCCAAAAAAACGTGAGCGAGAGAGGTTCCAGTCGTTAAGATTTTCGAGCCAATTACCAAATCGTCCTGTTCCAGTAGATGCAGGTTGCCAATTGATTGTTTGGTTTAGTTCAAACATTCTACCCTTTTTAGCAGTACTTTTTAATAAACCAACTATCCAAAGGATAATATAAAAATAGGTTTATCAGTACGCCAACAATGAGGATAATTATGCACATGTTTTTTTCTATTTTAAAGGCTGTTCCAGCCGCTTTCATTTCAAGTGCAATAATTAAATTAAGGTCTTCTGCTGCATCAGCGGCTTTCTTATCGTACCCATTTACATTAAATTTAGGGTCGTAATCGTTCTTTACATAATCTCCCGCATGATGATTATAAGCCTCAACATTTAAGCAAGTAGACACGAAGTTTGCATCTAATTCGCCCACAACATAATATTTTCCTTGAAGGTCAACCATAGGTCTGGTTTCACCTTTTTTATTTATTAAGGCAATAGGAGGTATGCCTGCATCGTTAGCAACCTTAGCATCATCGGCTCCAAAGGTAGGAGCTATATGCACAATACCTGCACCATCTTCGGTTGTTACATAATCTCCCGGAATTACGCGGAAAGCTCTTTCGCTCATTTCTACAAACTTATCTTTACCATTTTCAGATGTAAAGACTTTTTCGGGGTGAGCTGTTGCATAATCAGTAACAAACTGGTGTGCTGTAATATCTAATTTAGCACAAGGTTTTACCCATGGCATTAGCTGTTCATAGGTCATATCTACAAGGTCGGTACCTTTGTATTTTCCTACTATTTTATAAGGAATAACTTTATCACCTTGCTTATATTCGTTAAAAGAAGCATCTTTACCTTCTTCATTAAAAATAAGCATTTAGTCTGCTTTCTGCTAAGATTACCGTTACAGGAGAACCATTATAAGGGTTAAAAAGTTTCGACAGCTACATAGTCGATATTTGGTCCAACACACAACGCTGTGTTAGATGCAAGCGTCCAAGGAGTGGTAGTCCATGCCATGAAATAAGGTGTTCCCCAGTTTGTCCATTCTTGTTTTTGGACTTAAAACCTTAAACAATGCCGTTACAACAGTGTCTTTAACATCACGATAACAACCGGGTTGATTAAGTTCGTGGCTCGACAATCCTGTTCCTGCAGCAGGCGAATAAGGCTGAATAGTATAACCTTTATAGAGATAACCCTTGGTATAGAATTGTTTTAATAACCACCAAAGCGTTTCTATATACTTGTTGTCGTAGGTGATATAAAGGGTGTTCTAAATCGACAAAATAGCCCATTTTCTCGGTTAGTTCTCGCCATTCTTCGGTGAACATCATCACGTTTTGTCTACATTTCTTATTATAATCTTCTACAGAAATGTATTTATCTGATGCCTTATTGTCGATATCTTTTTTGGTAATACCAAGCTCTTTTTCAACACCCAACTCAACAGGAAGCCCATGAGTGTCCCATCCTGCCTTACGTTTCACTTGGTATCCTTTCATTGTTTTGTAGCGATTAAAGGTATCTTTAATAGCTCTTGCAAGAACATGGTGTATACCCGGGTGTCCATTTGCAGAGGGAGGACCTTCAAAGAAGACAAATTCAGGGCAACCTTCTCTTTCTTTTATTGAGCGAAGAAACACGTCTTTTTCTTTCCACGCCTTTAAGATTTCGTTATTGGTCTTCGTTAAATCAAGACCTGTATATTCTGCAAATATCTTATTCATAGCAGTAAACTCTATTTTTTTAATTATTTTTATTTAGGTGGCAAAGATATGTAGTATGCCCAAATTTTTAGGCTTTGACTTGTTTTCGATTGCCTCTTTGTAACAAAAATAAAAAGTTGTTTAAAGGTTATTTTATGGTGATTGTAAGTAGTGTTGCATGTTTTACAATTGCAATGAAATAAAAACGAAAGAAACAAAGATGTGTATTAAAAAATTAACACTTGAGAATGCTAAAATTAACGTTTTGTTTTGTTGTAATTTTTATGCGTTTTTAGAAAAAAATAGCTAAGCTTTTTAAGCATATATCCCCACCCTTTTTTTGAGGTTCATTGGCATCTTTTTTCTGTATAAACGCCCTAAAATCTAAGCTTTTAGCGTGTTTTTATTTCTCTAAAAAACAGTTTTATGACTAAAAACACCTTGCATTTATTTCGCCAAACCACAAATGTTATAACGCAATAGCTTAGGTTTTAGGGTGCAATAGCTTAGGTTTTACCCTTTAATAGATAAGAGTTTAGGGTGTAAAACACAAGCTATTGCAACATAAACTCTAAGCTATTGCACGCTTTTTGTTCTATTTCTTATTTTTTTCAACATGTAATGTTCTTAAATAAAAGAAATAAAACCACAGTTTGACTATAAAAAAAGCTCTTATTACCTATAAATTTAGCCTTTTTCTTTCCCATTGGTTGAAACAACATTCGTAAATGTCGCTTATTTTTTTCACCTATTATATAATAGAATATGTTTCTATGCAACTTATATTCAGCTGTTAAAGTCTTAAAAAATAAATAAACATTTTATTCTATCGTTTATAAAAACCATTCGAATGTTTTTTTATTATTTTTGCATTCAAATTCAATACAACACACGTTTCTTTCCGTGAAACGTTTTTAATTCAAGATATTTTCACATACTTATGTATAGCAAAGATGTATTATCTTCTAAGAGTGTATCACAATTAGAAGAGATTGCTCAAGAATTAGGAGCCGAAATCAAAGCAAATTTTAATCATGAAGAGATGGTTTATGCTATTCTCGACCGTCAAGCGGTGGTAGAAGGTAATAAAAATCCACTTACAACAACCAGAAAAACGAACCAGAATAACTAAAAAGAGAAACAGACAGAGTTTATTCTGTAAACGGCAAAGAAGGTGAAAAATTTCGACGTTAAAAAGAATAAAATAAGCGGTGAAGCTCCTGCTTTATTCAAAAAAAGAAAATGCCGACGAGGATACAAATGCTACACCTTTTATAGAGGAAAAAGCAGAGGAAAAAGGAGCCAGTGGCACCTAAACCAGCCAAAAGAGGTAGAAAAATCTAAAAAAAGAATTAGAAGCTATTGCAAAAGAAAAAAAGCAGAAAGTCGAAACAGCAAAAGAAGAGGTTGCTGAGCCTCAAACACAAGAAACACCCTCTCCCTACGATTATCACTTATCCCGAAAAATATCGTTCCTGAACCTGAAAAAAAGCTGCCGAAGTAGAGTCGTCGATAGTACCAGAAGAAGGACTCAACCAAGGAGATACTAACATTATTCCTGCTGTAAACGAGGAAGAAAGAAAACTTATTTCCGAATTACAAGCCAAGATAAATGCTCGCAATGAACAAGCTGAGCCAGTGAAAGAAGATGTATTAGATGGCATTTGGGGACGGCGATCCGGGAGATGGAACCGACTTTATTACAGTGGTAGACATTCCTATTGAAGACCAAGGAGCTATGCCAACATACGATATTTTCGATAATCCTACGGTTCCAATGCAAACATCTGCGCCTGCAATGGTTGCTCCTTATAAAGAAGAACCACAAGCACCTTACGATTTTTCTGATATTATTTCTGCCACAGGTGTGTTAGAAATAATGCCCGATGGTTATGGTTTCTTGCGTTCAAGCGATTATAATTATCTTTCATCTCCTGATGACATTTATGTTGCAACATCGTTTATTAAACGCTATGGTCTTAAAACGGGTGATGTAGTTTGTAGTAAAGTACGCCCTCCACACGATGGTGAAAAGTATTTCCCTCTTACATCTATCGACAAAATAAATGGTAGAAATCCTTCAGAAGTGCGAGACCGTATCTCTTTTGAACATCTCACTCCTCTCTTTCCTAACGAGAAATTTGAGTTGTGTAGAGAACGTTCTACCACGAATTTAAGTACGCGTATTGTTGATTTATTCTCTCCAATAGGTAAAGGACAACGTGCTTTAATCGTGGCACAGCCTAAGACTGGTAAGACAATACTTATGAAAGATATTGCTAATGCCATAGCAGCTAATCACCCCGAAGCCTATTTAATGATGTTATTGATAGACGAACGTCCTGAAGAAGTTACCGATATGGCACGCACAGTGAATGCAGAAGTAATAGCATCTACCTTCGATGAACCCGCAGAACGTCATGTAAAGATAGCTGGTATAGTGTTAGAAAAAGCCAAAAGATTGGTAGAATGTGGCCATGATGTGGTTATTTTCTTAGATTCTATCACACGTTTAGCACGCGCTTATAACACCGTTTCTCCTGCGTCGGGTAAGGTTTTAACGGGTGGTGTAGATGCTAATGCGTTGCAAAAACCTAAACGTTTCTTCGGTGCAGCTCGTAATATAGAGAATGGTGGCTCGTTAACAATCATTGCAACAGCCCTCATTGACACTGGAAGTAAGATGGATGAAGTTATCTTTGAAGAGTTTAAAGGAACAGGAAACATGGAGCTTCAATTAGACCGTTCATTAGCTAATAAGCGCATATTCCCTGCAGTTAATCTCGTAGCATCAAGTACACGACGAGATGATTTATTACAAGATAGAACAACATTAGACCGTATGTGGATTTTAAGAAAATATATATCTGATATGAATCCAATAGAGGCTATGAATGCAATTCATAACAAATTAACCCATACACGCGATAATGAAGAGTTCTTATTGTCAATGAATGATTAAGAATGAATAAGTTTATAGAGGTTAAAGGCGCACGGGTTAACAACCTAAAAATGTGAGTTTAACCATTCCACGTAACGAATTTATCGTTATTTCAGGTGTTTCTGGCTCAGGAAAGTCATCACTTGCTTTCGATACTCTTTTATGCAGAAGGACAAAGAAGATATGTAGAATCGCTTTCATCTTACGCTCGTCAGTTCTTAGGACGTATGAGTAAACCCGAATGCGACTACATAAAAGGACTTCCACCTGCTATCGCTATAGAGCAAAAAGTTAATTCTCGAAACCCTCGTAGCACAGTAGGAACATCAACAGAGATATACGAATATCTTCGATTATTATATGCTCGAATAGGTAAAAACCTACTCTCCTATTAGTTCGCAAGAGGTAAAGAAACACAGCATAGACGATATTTTAGAGCGTATTCAATCGTTCGATAAAGGTACAAAAATTTGTGCTTTTATCGCCTTTGGTATTAACTAATAATCAAACATTAACAAGCCGTTTAGAGCTTGCCTTTCGTGAAGGATACACTCGTTTATGGTATAAAAAACGACTTTTTTTACCCATAGAAGATGCCTTAGAACAAAAATGTTTTTAACGATAACACTTGCGATAAAGAGGTTTCATTGGTAATAGACCGATTAAGTGTAGACGATAGTGAAGAGTTTATTTCACGCATAAACGACTCGTTAGAAACAGCTATTTACGAAGGAAATGGTGCTTGTTCGTTACTCTTTTTACCATCTCATTTAATGTATTCTTTCTCTACTCGATTTGAAGCAGATGGTATTACATTTAATGAACCCACAGACAATATGTTCTCATTCACATCTCCTTTGGGCGCATGTCCTAAGTGTGAAGGCTTTGGAAAAGGTGTTAGGAATAGACGAAAAAAATTAGTTATTCCAAAAAACAAACCTAAGTGTTTACGATGGTTGTGTGCAGTGTTGGCATGGTGAAAAGATGAAAAAATTGGAAAGAAGAGTTTTGCCGTAGAGCAACAAAAGACAACTTTCCGATTTTTGAACCCTATAATAAATTGTCGCGTTCGCAAAAAGATATGTTATGGAAAGGTTTGCCTTCCGACCGTCATCTGCCAGAGAAAGAACGCATTTGTATTAACGCTTTCTTTGCAACTCTCAAAGAAGGAACGTATAAAATACAAAAAATAGAATCATGATAAGTAGATACTCTGGTAAAAACAGTATGCGACGAATGTTATGGTTCACGATTAAAGAAAGAAGCTACATGGGTAAAGATTAACGGCATGAGCATTACCGATTTGGTAGAAATGTCGATAAAGAATTTACTTGAATGGTTTAACCATCTCACCTTAACTCCTTACGAAGAGCAGGTAGCAAAACGCTTATTGGTAGAAATAAAAATAGACTTGGCTTTTTACAAAACGTGGGATTGAGTTATCTCACCTTAAATAGACAGTCTAATTCTCTAAGTGGTGGAGAGAGTCAACGTATCAATTTAACCACTTCTTTGGGTAGTTCGTTGGTTGGTTCGCTATACATTTTAGATGAACCCAGCATTGGTTTTACACTCAAAAGACACTGAAAAGCTTATTCATGTATTAAAAAGATTTTGCAATCATTGGGCAACACTGTGGTGGTAGTAGAGCACGACCCAGACATGATTAAAGCAGCTAATCACTTAATAGATGTAGGTCCTGATGCGGGAAGATTAGGTGGAGAGATTGTGTATAATGGTGCTTTACAAACAGTGTTAGCAGGTTCTAAAACCGATTTATTAAAGCAATTTCCTCACTCTCACACGTTAAAATACTTATTAAACGTTGAGAAAATAAACGTTCCCGACACTCGACGTGCTTGGAATAAACAAATAGAACTAACAGGAGCGCGCATGAATAACCTACGTGGGGTTAATGCTTTGTTTCCTTTTAAACGTATTAACTGTTGTTACAGGTGTAAGCGGTTCGGGGAAAAATCGTCGCTTATTAAGGGCATTCTTTACCCTGCAATGAAGCGTAAGTTAGACGAAGTTGCCGACATTCCGGGCGAGTTTGATGAGTTAAAAGGAAGTTGGAAAGACATTAAACACGTTGAATTTGTTAACCAAAATCCCATTGGTAAAAGTTCAAGGTCTAACCCTGCAACCTACATTAAAGCGTACGATGCTATTCGACAGCTATTTGCTGAGCAACCTTTGTCAGAAAGCAATTGAGGCTCACTCCTCAATATTTTTTTCGTTTAATACTGATGGTGGTAGATGCGAAGAATGTAAGGGTGCGGGTGTTATTACGGTAGAGATGCAGTTTATGGCCGACCTTGTTTTAGAGTGCAAGCTTTTGTCATGGAAAGCGTTTTAAGCAAGATGTTTTGGAGATAATGTTTAATGGTAAAAAACATTAACGATGTGTTAAACATGACTGTTCTGGAAGTCTATTGAGTTCTTTTCAGCTCCACCATCAAAAACAATCGTTAATAAATTGAAGCCATTACAAGATGTTGGACTGGGTTATATCAAGTTGGGTCAGAGTTCATCTACACTCTCTGGTGGCGAAAACCAGCGTGTAAAATTGGCTTATTTCATAGGTCAAGAGAAACAAGATGCCACTCTTTTTATCTTTGATGAGCCTACTACAGGACTTCATCTCAATGATATTAAAAACTTCTCAAAGCTTTTGATGCGCTAATAGCAAGAGGTCACACGCTCATTGTTGTTGAACACAACTTAGAAGTGATTAAATGTGCCGACTATGTGATTGATATGGGGCCTGAAGGGGGCGATAAAGGAGGGAATATTATATGTGTGGGAACTCCTGAAGACATTGCTAAACACCCTGAAAGTGCTACAGGAAGATACATTAAAGAGGTGCTATAAAACTTATAAACCACATTTACACTACAATAAAAAGCTATGTAAAACACATTTTTACATAGCTTTTTTTATTATTTATCTCCCTTTGTTTGTGGGGTTATATCTTTGTTTTTATGAGCAGTGTTCACAGCTCACTACATTTTTATTTTGCCATAAACACCTTTACGTATGTTTTTGTTCTCTGTGCGTTAAATGCACCTCTACACCATATTTACGATGCAGATGTTCTGCCACATGTTGTGCCGAATAAACACTACGATGTTGACCTCCTGTGCAACCAAAAGAAAACATTAAATGCGTAAACCCTCGTTCTAAATAGCGTTCTACGTGAGCATCTGCCAACTGATACACCGAGTTTAAGAAGGTTAATATTTCGCCATCTTCCTCTAAAAACTTTATCACGGGATAATCTAACCCTGTGAGTTTTTTATAAGGTTGATAACGTCCCGGATTATGAACGGCTCTACAATCGAACACATAACCTCCCCCATTGCCCGATGAATCTGAAGGAATACCTCGATGATAAGAAAAACTATACACCTCTACAATTAGCTTTTTAGGCTTTTTCTTCTTGCTCGTCATGCGTTTTAAAAGACGGTGTTTCAGTTTTTTTTCTACAGAGTTTTTCACCTTAAAAGGGTCTAAATTTACCAGTCTATCGAGCAACTCTTTTAAATAAACACACTCTTTTAATACGCTCGTTTCTTGCAATATTTTTGCGCAAATTGCTCATTGCTGGCGGAATACTTTGTATGAAATGTGCTTTTCCTTGCATATATCCTCTAAACCCATAAGCACCCAACACTTGCAATAATCTAAATAAAACAAACAGGTTTAGCTTATCTCTAAACTCATTAAAGCTGGGTAGTGCGACGTAAGTGCCTAATTTTTTTCGTAGTAAACAGCTATGAGCTTTTCTCTTAATTCATCGTTATATAATGCTGAGCCTCGCCACAAAAACGAAAGCCCAAATCATAATAATAAGGCCCTTTTCTACCACCTTGAAAAATCTATAAACGAAAGGTTTTTATGGCTATCTATCATGATGTTCCGAGCCTGAAAAATCACGATACATAAAAAACCTTGTAGCGTTTCTTGAGTTAAAAGAGAAGTTTCAAACAATTAAAAATCTTGTTCTAGTTTTAACTCATTAAACTCTAAGGGCATGAGTTTTAAGAAGCAATATTTAAAATAATGAAGGTCGAACATTACATTGGTAACATCGAACAACGATTGCGGATAACACTTGCTCCAATCTAAGTTTTCCGCCCCTTTAACCTGCAAAAATAGGCAAATGTTTCATTACATTTTCTAACCATTCTGCTTGTTCGCTACTATATTTTCCTCCTTTTGCTACGTGCATCTGCAAAGGCATCGAAAAAGAGATTGATTGCCTAAATCTGTTTGAAGGTAACACAAATGGTCGTTGCTCACGGCTAACACCTTAGGCACCGATATGTTTTTAGCACCTAAATGATGCGATAAATACACAAAAGCGCAGTTTTCTTCGGCATCTTTTTCCCACTGCACCAATAAGGGTTGACCCGTCTACCGCTATGAAACGATAATAAGAACGTGTACTTCCACCTGCCTTAATGGTTTCTATTTGTGCAGGTTCTGCTCCCTGTATAGCTTTTTATATAGTTGTAAAAGTGTGTCCATGTGTAGCGTTTTTTATTTATCGTTATGTTTTCGTTTTTTATTTTCTACATAAGTCATTATAAAAATGTTCTAACACAAATAGCAATAAAACAATGCCTAACGACATGAAAAAGACGAGGTGAGATATAATAATCCACCTGTTATAATAAGAAAAAAATTACAAATTTCTTCCAATCAATACCTAAGTTGCTCATGTTTACAAAGATAGTTATTTTTAGCGAAACACATCGTTTTTTTATATCCGAAAACTATTTTTTTATATGTTCCCTACCCTCGTTTTTGCCGTTTTTAGTGGCTATTTTGTGAGCGTTTTGTTACATTTCATTTTTATGTTTTAGCGTAAAAATGGGGCTATGCACTTAGCTATGAAGGGGCAATTGGTGGTAGAAAAAGAGCGAAAAACAAACGTCACAGGCAAAACTCATAGCTTTTACACGCATAAAAAGAAAGTGATTGAAACATAAAAACAAGGGTTTAGGGTTGCAAAAAGCTAAGAGTTTTGCGTTAAAAAACATAAGGGTTTACCTCCTAATAGCTTATGTTTTAGCTCTTAATACCTATATATTGCATGGTAAAACCTAAGCTTTTGCACTGTTTTTAGGTTAAAAATGCCGTTTTAAAGGGGTATTTATAAAAAAACAGAAGAATAGCTATGTCATTTAAGAACGAGATAAATAAAAAAATAAAACGAGGGGCAGAAATAAGGCGTTTTTCAGTGCGTTTTTTTAAGTTCAACAGTAGACTTATCATCTATGAAAAAAATAATGTGCAATGATTGATGTTACAAGCGACATCTTGGTAAGAACTATTTATTTGTTTATAAAAAGTGCTATTGCGTTAACAAAATAAGTGCGCTAAAAAGTCGATTTCTACCAACTACTTTAAATTCACAACTCTTCTTTGGTGTTTTAATGAGCTATCTATAACAATCGCATACACCCACCATAAAGAGCCAATTCACTATTGTTGCATTATCTGCTCACAGTCGCCTCACATTCTATTTCAAGTATATTTCTGTATCACTCTTCTTCTCTACTTCAACACTCTACACACCAATAGGGATATTCCCCTAACCTTGTAGGGAAAAACCTTTCAATACTTACGTTTCGTTTCCTATCTTTGCAACGTAAACAAATAAAAAGATGGCTTATGAAAAGATATTTTTTTACATTATTACTCGCTCTATCTATGGCAGTAACAGCATCGGCAATGAATTATCATCAAGCAAAACAACACGCTTTATTTCTTGCAGATAAAATGGCTTACGAGCTTAATTTAACTGAAGAACAATACGAAGCTGTGTACGAAATAAATTTAGATTACCTATTAAAGGTAGATTGTTACGACGATGTGTTTGGTGTTTACTGGGATAGAAGAAATGCCGATTTGCGTTATATACTATTCGATTGGCAATATAGAGATTTTCTAAATGCCTCTTATTTTTTTATCGTCCATTGCATTATAGCGGTGGTTATTGGCGTTTTTCTCTTTACTCTCGTTACCCAAGACGCGACTATTATTACTTTGGTGAACCACGTTTTTACAGCTATTATCAAAGGCGGTCACAGCTGGTATAATAACAATAACAAGTCATGGTATTATGGAAGAAGTTTCGGAAACGGTGCTCCCGGTGGCTATTTAGGTATGAGAGATGCCTTTGATGGTGGTTCTTGGAGATATAATTCTGCAAAATGTGAGTCCGAGCAGACGCAACAGTGATTTGTATAACGATAATGGTTATTATTATGACAACTCGTATAATAATCGTTACACTGGCAGAAGTTACGACAGTTTTGGCAATCGTCAGAGTAGCACTCGTGTAACAGTAGAACAGATGTATGGTGGTTTTAGAAGTTCAGACAACCAGACTTTTCGGTGGCAGTTCTTCATCACGCAGTAGCAACATGCATAGCTTTGGAGGTTCTACTCGTAGTGGTTCGAGTTTCGAAAGCAGGTCGAACAGCTCTTCAAGTAGTAGTTTTGGCAGTGGTTCTCCTTCAAGACGATAATCCCAAAAACGCTTTAAAAGCTATTGAAAAACAAATGTTGTGAAACACTTGTATTAGCTTAATCTTTTAAAAATAGAAAGGTTGAAATAAAAAAGTCTATGTAGTTTCTATGTTTAAACACACTCAATTTTAAAAGTACACCTATATAATAATGTGTTTTTTTCGTTATTATATATCGTTTTTTTCTCAATAGCTTTTTTATCCTTTTGTTTTACTATTGATAACGTAAAACAAAGGATATTTTATGAAATAAAAACACAAACATTATAATCAAAAATATAGAAAACTAAAAACAATTTGTATTTTTGCAAAAACAAACAATTATGAAATTATTACAAAGTTCTTTCTTTCGTGCCTTATGTTGCATTATTATTGGTGGTTTAATGATTAACAATACCACTCAAACATCTCAATGGATTGTGACAACAATAGGTTGCTTATTCTTCGTATCGGGTGTTATTTCTTGCGCCAGCTATTATGCTTCTAAAAAAATAAAAAAATACATCTGTTGAACTGTTCGATGCTAATGGAAATAAAATAAATAGCAGTGTTTCTTCGTTTCCAGTAGTGGGCATTGGTAGCATGGTGTTAGGTGGTTTGTTGGCTCTTATGCCACAAACATTCATCAAGGGTCTTAACTATGTCATTGCCATTATCTTAATAATAGGTTCTATCAATCAGTTTATCAACTTATCAAATGCTAAAAATAGCTAAAAATAGGGTGCTTTCTTCTGGATTATTCCTTGTATTACGCTTCTATTGGCTTAGCCACTATCATTAAACCCACCCTTTTTCCGACCTATTAGTGTTAATAATTAGTTGGGCTCTTTTAGTATATGGCGTGTCAGAAGCAATCAACGCTTTCCACATTTATCGCATAAAAAAAGTCTTACACCTCATATAAAAGAAGTGAAAGACACAAACCGATTCTTGATGATAAAGAGGCACAAGAATAAAATAAACGGAAAGATGTAGAAAAAGAAAAAGTTAATCGTAATAACATTAAAAAGGTTTTCTTAGTGTATATCACTACACAAGAAAAACCTTTTTGTTATTGTATAAATATATATTAGTTTAGCGATTATTGCTAAATCTCTAATTATTCTTTCACAGGAACCGTCTCAAATGTCTTCTTAAGAAGTGCCCAGAAAGGTTCAACAGTAGAGATTAAACAACGTTCATTAGTAGTGTGTGGCGAACGAATAGTAGGTCCTAACGACACAACATCCATGTTAGGATACTTTCCAAGGATAATAGAACACTCTAAACCAGCATGGTCTACTTGTTCAACAGCTCTGCTCCCAAAACAATTCTTTATAATTCTTTTCGAGCAATTTAAGTATCTCACTGTTCACATTTGGGTCCCAACCACCATAGCTTTTTACTAAAGGTTGTCTTCATTCCTACCATATCAAAGCAGCTCTTTAACGTAGTTGCGATGTATTCTTTCATATCTTCATTAGAACTACGAGCTAAGATTTTAAACTTTGCAGAGCCATTTTCAATATCTATAATAGCAAGATTTGAAGATGTTTCTACTACCGATGGAATTGCAGGAATCATTCTCATAACACCATTATGACAAGCATAAATAGCGTTAATAAGGTTATCTTGAATTTCTTCTGGCACTTGTTTAGCAGGTGTTTCCACGTTTTCAGTGTAGAATTCTATACCCTCTTCAATGCCATTATACTCTGCAATAAAGTCGTTTTTCCAGTCTTCTACCAACGCTTTCACATCTTCTACGTTCTCTTTAGGCATAGTTAACACCACTGTAGCATTGAAAGGAATAGCATTACGCATATTTCCTCCGTGCCAAGAAACAAGACGTGCTTGCAATCTTTCAATGGCTCACGCACAAAACGCACCATAAGTTTGTTAGCATTAGCACGTCCTTTGTGTATTTCTAAGCCCGAATGACCTCCTTTTAGTCCCTTTAATGTAACACGAAGAGCCACATCTTCAGAGTCGGTATCTACTTCTTGATAATCTAAAACAGAAGTAACATCAATACCACCTGCACTACCTATAACGAATTTACCCCATGTTTCAGAGTCGAGATTTAAAAGAATATCACCTTTTAATTCACCTTCTGGAAGGTCATTAGCTCCGTACATACCTGTTTCTTCATCAGCTGTTATGAGTCCTTCGATAGGTCCGTGTTGTATATCAGTTGCTTCCATAACTGCTAAAAATAGCAGCAACACCCATACCATTATCACTTCCTAATGTGGTATTACGTGCTTTAACCCATTCTCCATCAATGTAAGTTACGATAGGATCTGTTTCAAAGTTGTGGTTACTATCTGGTGATTTTTGAGGCACCATGTCCATGTGTGCTTGTAAAGTGATAGTTTTTCTATTCTCCATACCCGGTGTTGCAGGTTTACGCATCACAATGTTACCAGCTTCATCTTTAAATGCTTCTACTCCAACCTCTTTGGCAAAGTTTAATAAGAATTGTTCTACTTTGTCTAAATGTCCTGATGGACGTGGCACTTGAGTTAAGGCATGGAAGTTTTTCCACACAACTTCTGGCTTTAAATGTTTAATTTCACTCATGATTATTTATTTTTAATGTTCTTATTATTCACACTTAAAAGTGTAGTTATTGCGCCCAAATAGTTTGTTATTACACAGAATAAACTATAGTTATTGGCTAATATTTTTTTAATGTAAAAGTTATATATTTTCGTTTTTAGCAACAGCATTTTGTTTCTGACTTGTTAAGGAAAGAGCCGTCCAACCGTACACTCCTAACACTACAACAAGCAACGTTTGAACCGTATGCACTATTAAAACAAAATAAAGAGCATCGGGTTCTGCCACTCCATAAAGCATAAGCATTATTTTAATAGCAAAGTGCCATGGTCCTGCTCCGTTAGGTGTTGGCACAATAACCGCAATACTTCCCACCACAAAGGTAACCAAAGCACACCATAATCCCAAACCACTTGTTGCTTCAAAGCAAAAGAATGTGAGATAATAATGTAAGAAGTAGCTTGCCCATATACCCAATGTTAGCATAAGAAAGAGCGGTTTATTGTTTACACTTTTTAAAGATGTTATGCCCTTCCATATATTCAATAATGTGCTTTTTAACTTGTTATAAACAGCCATTTTTTTAATAATAAAGAAGCCTAACACCATAACAGACACCCCACACAACGCTGTTATAAGATAGCCTATCATAGAGAAATGCGCCAAAATGTTATCTACATTGGTGCCTGTTTCATTGAAGAAAGTGCCAAAAACCTTCACTTGTAACACAATAGTGACAAACGTGATGCTCATTACCAACAACGAATCTATCAATCGTTCGGTAACTACTGTCCCCAAAGCACTTGTAAACGACACGCCTTCGTAGCGTTTTACTACACCACATCGAGCAAATTCTCCGATACGAGGAACAATCAAACTGGCAGCATAAGAGGTAAAAAATAGCATTACACAGCGTACTCATTCGGGGTTTTTCTCCCAGAGGTTCGAGCGTTTGACGCCATCTATATCCACGAAATAGCTGAGCTAATATGCCAAAGGGAAACGACAATAACATCCACGTCCAATTCATTTCGTGCCACATCACATGTTCTTATGCGCTTAAAATCGAAATCTTTATACATCCAAAAGAGTATCAATCCCCCTAAAAATAAGCGAGAATACTATCTTAAAAAAATGTTAGACGTGATGTTTTTTTAATTAAATTCATTAGCTTTTGCTTTCTTTATTTCTTACGTGCAAAAAGCAGCTCCCCATCGCCCCTCTTCCTTATTGCAAATATACAAGAAAACCCTAAAATAGCCAAAACACTGATACCACTTTTTATACATTATTTATATATAAAGAGATACCAAAAAGACTGGTTTGTTACACTTTAAACCATCTTTTTCTTTAATCGTTAAAAAATAAAAAGATAAGCGAAGACAGAAAACATAGTAAGTAAACAAAAAAAGAATAATATAACGCTGTAAACAACTGATACATATCAACTAACCCATTAGCTATCATTGACGTCTATCAAATATATAGCCATTTAACGCTTATTTTCTTAGAAATTGTTTGCGCACACACTAAAAAAAGCAATACCTTTGCATCGAACAAAGTATTCAAGGATAATTTAATTTAAAAAGAAAGGTAAAAAAATGATTACAGTAATGAGTATTGCTATCGTAGCAGTTTTTGATTGCACAAGCAGTTAATTTAGGAAACAAAATCAACTTGGGTAACAAATAAACCCTCATTTGTTTTCGTTTTTAAACGTTTACGTTCAGCCAGTTTATCAGTCTAAAACATTTTTTTAGAATTGATATGGCTAACAAACGTAACACGTTAAAACATTGAAAACGAACTATTTATAGTAACAATTATAGCACAAGGCGGAACGATTTGTATCGTTTCGCCTTATTTGTTGCAATATATTTTGTAAATTTGCACACATAAAACAACAATACATGATAAAGCAAGTTAAGCCCAAAAACTTAGGACAGCACTTTTTTTAACCGATGAGAGCATTGCTTTGAGCATAGCAAACACCGTAGATGCCTGCCCCGACCTACCTGTTTTAGAGATAGGACCTGGTATGGGAGTGCTCACTAAATATTTAGTGAAGAAGCAAAGACCCTTTAAAGCTGTTGAAATAGATAAAGAATCGGTAGATTATTTACATGCTGCTTACCCTTCGTTACAAGAGAATGTTATTTCGAACGACTTTTTAACGATGAACCTAAACGATGTTTTTTTAACGGCAAGAGCTTTGTTCTTACAGGAAATTACCCTGTATGATATATCTTCACAGATATTTTTTTAAGATGTTAGACTATAAGCATCTCATTCCATGTTGCACGGGAATGATACAAAAAGAAGTGGCTTTTACGCATGGCATCGGCACCCGGTAACAAGGCTTATGGCATTCTTTCGGTACTTATTCAAGCGTGGTATAACGTAGAATATCTTTTCACTGTAGACGAACATGTGTTTAATCCACCGCCAAAAAGTGAAGAGTGCGGTAATAAGAATGACACGGAACAATGTGGAAGACTTAGGGTGTAACGAAACATTGTTTAAGCGTGTGGTGAAAACGGTGTTTAATCAACGTAGAAAGATGTTACGAGTGAGCTTAAAACAGATGTTTACGATGGGTGTTGCACGCAACGATTTTTTTACACACAAGAGGTAATGACTAAACGACCAGAACAATTGTCTGTGGCACAATTTGTTGAACTTACCAACATTGTGGAACAAGAAATGAAGTGGATAGAAGAAAACAAATAAAACCCATAAGGCTATTTATTTTGCATAAAGATAAGGACTGTTTTAGTCCTTATTTTTTTGTTTATAAAATTTTTTTGTTTTAGAGAAAATAGCTAAGCTTTTACCCTTTTTTTATCTGTTTGTTTTTTTCTACTTTTTGCTCTTAAAACATAACTAAAAAAATGCAAAAACATATAGGTTTTACATTTACAGAACACAAGTTATACAAACACACAAAACAAGCTATTAGCGTGTAAAAGCTTAGAGTTTAGGATGAAAAAGATAAGCTATTAGCCCTTAAAACACCGTATATTGGCTCCTAATAGATAATGTATTGCATGCTAAAACCTAAGCTATTGCACGTTTTTTTACAAAAAAAGCCCTTTTTATAGTTGGTTTCTACTTTTTTTCATCTCAAAACTCTCGTTTTTTTATCCGTTGTTAGTGTCGGTTAAAAAAAGTGGCAAAAAAATAAACCACTTTTTTTGAGCTATTGATGCCATAAATCCTCTTTTGTTCTTTTCTTCCAACTTACCTCCTTACACAAAAAGGCGATGAGCTTATATTGCTCATCGCCTTTTATTGATAATTTATCTCTAAACAGTGACCTTATTATATGACTGAATAAAGCCCTTAACCTTGTATTTTTTTGCATTAACGAAATGAGCGTTTCACCCAACTGTTGAGCCTCTTCTTCGGTTTTAGCTTCGCTATAAATGCGAATAATAGGTTCTGTATTACTCTTTCTAAGATGCACCCAAGAATCGGCAAAGTCTATCTTCACACCGTCAATATCTGTAATGGTTTCGTTGGCATAATGTGCTTTTACGCCTTCAAGGATAGCATCTATATCGGTAGTAGGTGTTAAATCTATCTTGTTTTTAGCCATAAAAATAAGTGGGATAAGTGGCTCTTAACTGGCTTGCTGTGCAACCTTTATGTGCCAAACAAGAAAGAAATAAGCCCACACCAACAAGTGCATCACGCCCATAATGGCTTTCAGGATAAATCACTCCACCGTTTCCTTCACCTCCAATAACAGCATTCACAGCCTTCATCTGTGTAGTAACATTCACTTCGCCCACAGCTGCTGCGGTGTAATTTCCCTTGATGTTTAAGTGTAACATCTCGTAAGGCACGAGTAGAACTAAGGTTAGAAACGGTGTTTCCTGCTGTTTTTGAAAGTACATAATCTGCTACACTCACCAGCGTATACTCCTCTCCAAACATGTCACCATTCTCACATATAAACACTAAACGGTCTACATCTGGGTCTACAACAATACCTAAATGATAGCCTCCCTTTGCCATTTCGCCCATTATTTGTGTAAGGTTTTTAGCTAAAGGTTCGGGTGTGTGCGCAAAATGTCCAGTAGGTTCTCCGTTAATCACCTTGTATTCTACCCCCTAATTTGTCGAGTAGTTTTGGCATAATAACCCCTCCTACTGAGTTCACCGCATCTACTAACACTTTAAATTTGGCAGCTTTTTATCGCCTCAACGTCTACCAATTTTAAGTTTAACACATGTTCAATATGTTTTTCATCGTAAGTGTCGTCGGTTTCATACACCCCAATATGGTCGATGTCTGCATAACAAAATGCTTCTTTTTCGGCAATTTCTAAAATGTTTTGTCCATCTTCTGCTGTTAAAAACTCTCCTTCTTTATTAAGCAGTTTCAAAGCATTCCACTGTTTAGGATTATGACTTGCCGTAATAATAATTCCTCCATCGGCTCCTGCCATCTTAACAGCTAACTCGGTAGTGGGCGTTGTTGCTAATCCAATGTTTTTAACATTGTAGCCCATTCCGATAAGTGTTCCACACACAATGTTCATCACCATTGTTCCAGAAATGCGTGCATCTCTACCTACAACAATGGTGTTAGAGCCATTAGGGGTTATTTGTTTAATGTAAGAAGTTGTAGGCAGATGTGAATTTAACCACATCTAACGGACTTAAATTGTTTCCTGGTTCACCTCCAATGGTTCCTCTAATTCCTGAAATTGATTTAATAAGTGTCATTCAATTATTGGCTTATATTTATAAATGAGTATAAAAACAAAACAAGGATACACCTTACATTTTGTTGTAGGGCATATCCTTATTGATGTTATAATATTTTTATTTTCCGCGTTGATATGTAATTGTGTAAAAGCAAGGATAACGTCCACGGTTCGCCGAACTTTGTCCTTCGGTGTGTGGAACAATAAGGTTTACCTTTGCAATGCTTTCTTTTTCACTCGATACACGTCCGACATTGATGTATGAAAGAGGCACTAACCAGCCCGAAGGAACAGCTGTACTGCCATAAGCTCTGCTCATTAAGCTCGAACTACCATCGAATGAGGCAGTAAAGTTTGCATAATTACGTCGCACTTGTAGCTCTTCTACAATTGAAGAGAAATAAGGCACGTTGTTAGAAAGCAACAAACTGTCGGTAAAAATGTTTGTTTCGTCAAATCGACAAAGCAACGTAGACGAGGCATTATTTGGTAAAGGCTCTCCTACTCCCTTACTAACAATTTGCATATAAACCCCATTTCCTTCAAACAAAACATATTCGTTATTACTTACATCGGTAGTGTTTCCTTTCTCGGAGAATTCTTTTTCAGAAATAACTTTTATGCCTTTTTTCTCAATAAAACGATTGATGGCTTGTTTTTTTCTTTCTTTTTGGTCGGCATAAGTGTCGTATTTATCACAAGACACAAAGCTAATGGCTAACAAGAAGAGCCATATTAAGAGATTTTTTTATTATTTTTTTTCATACTTATATGGAGTTTTTTTAACGCCTTATGTAGGCTTTTGATGCAAAGTTAACAAAAAGAATGAATAACAGAAAAACAAAGAAAAATGTTTTTTTAAGGATTTATTATAACCTTAATTTCGCAACACTATTATAAATTAAACTTTTTAAGTACCTGAGCAACAAAAAGTTGCCCAGTATTCTATCATGTCGAAGAATTCACTTATCTTAGTGTTGCAAAAAAATCAAGAGAATTCGACGATAGACATGGTGAAGATACAAATTATCTCTGTACCAGCCAAGTGGATCAGGACATCAAGGCGGTATGTGCTGAATATCTATACCTGTAATAATGCTTACACAGATGTTTTCCAAACTGATTCTGGATAACGCCTACAACTTATGGGTATGATACTGCGTATTGCCTCAAGTCACATTGCGGGGTAAGGGGATATTGTAGACAGAAGTGAGTGCTTCAAGTTCAAATTATCTGCAAAATTCAGTAATGAGAGAACGTGTAAACGCAATAAGGACGTTTAAGGGCTTAGTTGCGAATTTGAGGCTATACTATATTAAAGTTTCATCTTCACCCCTATCTCTGCCACCTTCGCAGCATCATAATCGGCCTTGATGCGAGCATAATCTCTGCCGCCATACGAGCTTGAAACAAGATAATATAATTTCTCTCCATACTTCTCCAGCACCACATCAATATATAATATCTCTCCTGTCAGCAGGCGCATCATGGGCAGATGGTCGTATCTGAAGCGTACCTCCATCACTCGACAGTTATACTGACGTGCCTCCTCCAAATGGTCAAACATGCTCAGATCCGTCGTAAAGTAGGGCCTCGTCAATACCGCAAAAACAAGTGGAATTTGCCCGCAATCAGGGTGAAGACTACGCCTTTGAACTTATAGTTTTTTATACGCCTCGTAAGAACCATGATACGCAAAAAGGCAGGTGAGCGTAAGAGGAAAAATGCCTCTAAATACTCCGCCTCGCTGATGCGTTGGCAGTCTTGAAAAGTATCGTACAGTCGTGCCACAGCCATCGCCTCGTCTTCATGGTACACATCTCTTGCCACACCCTCTTCTTCTCTGAAATCGTGCACCACCTGTCCACCTCTAAGATAGGCATATTCTGGCCAATCATAGCCGTGAATGAGCAGATACGAGTCCAACAGATGCAGATCCCGACGTATGATAATCTCGTGAAGTATATCTTGCATTGGTTTCAACGCTTTCACGGCGTGGGCTACCGGCCCGCAAGCCTCTATCTTGAGCATCAGGCTGCTCTCGACAACGCATGCGCCGTCTCAAAACCATAGTCTTGCCACAGACACCTCCACACCTCTGCGAGCCTTCTCTCTATCTCTTCCTGCTCCGTCTGCCAGTTGCTGCGACGCAGCGGAATCACCACCGAGAAAGCTGCATCTGCTCTCCGCTTCCCGTGAGCAATCCCTATCTCCGTCAGCTCATAGGGCGTACACCATCGAGTCTTCAAAAAGCAAGCACTCTATTCTGCCCTGCGGCAATCTCCTGATGCGTCAGTGCCTCTATGGCTGTGGCAAAATTGTCTTCCCATTCGATGCGATAGCTCTCGGTCGGTGCTTCCTCGCTCGCTGGCAATGTATCCGTGCCGTCCTCCGCCTTATCTGCCGACGTCTCCATCTCCAGCACGTCACGCTTCTCGGCCCGCTTCTGGTGTAATGCTCTGCCCAGATGATCGCCCCGCCGATGAGCAGACCAATCACTGTGGGCCCCTTACCGCCAATGGCAACGACCCTTAAGACCAATGCTCCGATTTTCGTCAAGACAATAGCAATGAGCAGCCATTGAAATATAGATTTAATAAAATGATGGTTCATATATGGTTTACCTTACCCTTAATTCCGCAACACTATTATAAATTAAACTTTTTATATCTGAGCAACAAAAAAAGTTGCTTTAGGATTTTGCCATGTCAGAATTTTCACTTATTTTAGTGTTGCAAAAAAACAAGAGAATCCGACTATAGACATGGCGAAGATACAAATTAAATCTGAGAGACTCACTCCTTTTGGGGGATTATTTTCAATCATGGAGCAATTTGACTCCACATTATCATCTGTAATCGACTCAACCCTCGGTCTAAGGTGTAGATCATTCGGTTATCAGTACAGCGAAATCATCCGTTCTCTCATGAGTAAAGTGGGTGCTTCAAGTTCAAATTATCAGCAATTTCAGCAATGCGGGGACATGTAAACGCAATAAGAACGTTCAAGGGCTTAGTTGCAGATTTGAGGTATAATAATATGTGTATATAGCCTTTTTTATTTATAATAGTTTTTGAGTTTGTGGTTATTTTAGTGAGTTTTTATAAGCGTGTAACAGATAAAAAGATTATCTTTGCAAAAGACATTTAAGCTATAAAACACAGATGTGTTGATGTTTTTACGCAATATGCAACAAATGATTTAGTGGTTCTTTAACTCTTTATGTTTTATACATAAAAGAAAGGCCTATTAGCAAATAAAACACATGAAGAAACTTTTTTTATATATACTCGTTTTTTAAGAATAACCATGCAAGCACAAGAGAGCAAAACAGCTTATAATTTCTTGCGTTTGCCTGTCTCTGCCCACGCAGCAGCTATGGGAGGAGCCAACATTAGCATCATAGAAGACGATGCATCGCTTGTTTTTCACAATCCAGCTCTCCTATCTTCGGTGAGCGATAAAACACTCAATTTAAAATTATAGCAATTATATAAAAGGTGTAAATGCCTTATCGGCTGTTTTTTTAATAAAACGATAAAAAGAAAAAAACAAGTGTTGCGGTTTCGGCTCAATATATGAACTATGGAACACTCTCGGAACGCACTGCCGACAATACAGAAATAGGCACTTTTGCACCAAAAAGATATTGCTGTGGGTGGTTATCTGTCGTATATTTTAGCTCAAAAACATAGCAGGTGCAATTGGTATAAAGATGATAAGCTCTAACATAGGAGCCTATTCGTCGTTTGCAATGGGGGTAGATTTAGGTTTGAACTACTATCACCCAGAAACAGAATGGAGCGTTTCTATGGTGATAAAGAACTTAGGTGGACAGCTAAAAGCTTACGACAACGAATACGAAAAACTACCCGCAGAGGTGCAAATAGGTGTAAGTAAACGTTTAGAACACATGCCTTTACGCTTTTCGGCTACATTGATAGACCTTAATCATGGTGGTTATCCGCTTTTACAACATCTTGCTTTAGGTATGGACGCATTGCTTTCGCAAAACATTTGGGCAGGAATAGGCTATAATCCACGCCTTTCTAACGAAATGAAGATAACAAGTGCCGAAACAACTGCTGCTCATGGGGCTGGTTTAACCTTAGGGTGCAGGCATCAATTTAGAACGCTTTAAGCTGAATTTAGCCTATGGAAAATATCATGTTTCGGGAGCTTCTCTCGTTGTAAACGTGGGCTATTCTCTGTAAAAAGGCGTAATAAAAAATAGCATAAACACAATTATAATATTCTCATTATATGAAAAAAATAACTATCGCCATTGATGGTTTATCGTCTTGTGGCAAAAGTACGATGGCAAAAATGGCTTGCAAAAATCGCTCGGATATATTTATGTTGATACAGGTGCTATGTATCGTTCTGTAACCTTATATGCCCTTCGTCGTGGTCTATTTAACAACGATGGTAGTGTTAACACCGATGCTCTACAAGCAGAAATGCCCCATATAAACATATCGTTTCATTTAAACGAAGACACAAAAACACCTATTACGTTCCTCAATGGCGAAAATGTAGAGAAAGAGATAAGAACGCTTGAAGTGTCGAACCATGTAAGTGTGATTGCTGCCATTGGTTTTGTGCGTAACGAACTCGTAGCTCAACAACAAAAAAATGGGTATGAATAAAGGTGTTGTTATGGACGGTAGAGATATTGGAACAGTGGTTTTTCCTGATGCAGAACTAAAAACTTTTTGTAACAGCCTCTGCACAAGTAAGAGCGCAAAGACGCTTTGACGAACTGCAAGAAAAAGGGTATTCCTGCCGACTTTAACGACATATTAAATAATGTAGAATCGAGAGACCGCATGGATAGTAGTCGTGAAGTGAGTCCGCTAAAACAAGCTCCCAATGCCATTTTGTTCGATAATAGCACGCTAACACGCGAAGAACAAAACGAAAAAAATTACTAAGTTTGGCAACAGAAGCAATCAACAAATAAATAGTAAAAACAATTGATGCATGAACAAAAAGCAATTTTATATAATGGGTATAAAATTGCTTTTTGTTATATATTTAAAGAGGTGTAAACATTTAAGAAAGCACCTTCATACAACAAGAAAAAGTGTTTTTTTATTGCGAAAAAACAAAAACATTATCTTACATTTCAAAGATTTTTTTATTACATTTGCACGCATTATTTAAGGAAAGATAATGAAATTATTAAAAAGACCGAATACTAAGCGATGGACGTTGTTTTCCGGGCGGTATTCTCAAAAGTAGACAGTTTTATCAATCATCAAATGGACCCTAATTTGATGAAATCTATAGCCGCGGAGTTCTCAAAACGTTTTAATTTATTAGGTGTTAACAAAAATTCTTACAGTAGAAGTTGTCGGGCATTGCTCCCGCTATTATGATGGGTTTTCTTTTAGATTTGCCTGTGGTTTTTGCTAAAAAGAAAAAAACCTTCTACGATGACTAACATTCTTTCTGCGTCTGTTTTTCGTTTACCAAAACAAAGAGAATATAATATATGTATTAGTAAGGAGTTCTTACAACCTGGCGATAACATTATTTTTTTATAGACGATTTTTTTGGCTTATGGAAATGCAGCAAAGGGCATTATAAAACTATGCGAACAAGCTGGTGCAACCATAAAAAGGTATGGGCTTTATTATAGAAAAGGCTTTTCAAGATGGTGGAAGTCTATTTAAGAAACCTTGGAATAGATGTGCAAAAGCTTGGCAATAGTAGAATCTTTTAGATAATTGTAAAAATAATTCTTAGATAATGAACACAAACAACTCATCGCATGAACTCATCTATGGCTTAAACGATAAGCCACCAGTTAAAGAAGCATTATTTGCTGCGTTACAACATTTGTTAGCCATTTTTGTGGCAATAGTTACGCCCCCTTTAATCATAGCAAGTGCCCTCAAACTAGATATTTCCACAACGGGTTTTCTGGTTTCGATGGCACTTTTTGCTTCCTGGTATATCCACTTTTATTCAATGTAAACGAGTAGGTGGAATAGGAACAGGCCTTCTTTGTATTCAAGGAACAAGCTTTTCTTTCATCGGACCTATTATCGCAACAGGTTTAACAGGTGGTTTACCTGCTATATTTGGTGCTTGTATGGCTGCTTCGGTTGTAGAAATGGCTATTAGTAGGGTGCTAAAATATACACGAAAAATTATCACTCCACTTGTATCGGGTATCGTTGTTACACTCATTGGTATGAGTTTAATAAAAGTAGGTATTAACGCTTGTGGTGGTGGAGCTAAAGCTATGGCAGACGGAACCTTTGGAGATTTACGCTATTTAGGGCTTTCGGCTCTTGTATTGCTATCTATCATTGCCTTTTAATAGAAGTAATAACCGCTATTTAAGAATGAGTTCTATTGTTATAGGTCTTGTCTTAGGTTATATCGTAGCTTATTTTATGGGACTTGTTCACTTCGACTCTATTAAAAGTTTTACGGAATTTCATTTCCCCACTCCTTTTAAATATGGTGTTAGCTTCCCTATTTCTTCTATCATTGCCTTAGGTATTATATACATGATTACGGCTATTGAGGCTTATGGAGATATAACTGCCAATTCTTTAATATCGGGAGAACCCGTAGAAGGAGAGGTGTTTATGAAACGTGCCTCTGGCGGTATTTTGGCAGATGGCTTTAACTCTATGCTTGCAGGTGTATTTAATTCGTTCCCTAACTCTATCTTTGCACAAAACAACGGAATGATTCAGTTAACAGGTGTAGCAAGCCGTTATGTTGGATATTATATTGCTGCATTCCTTGTTATATTAGGTTTATTCCCAGCAGTAGGCCTTATTTTCTCTATTATGCCCGACCCCGTGTTGGGTGGTGCTACACTTTTAATGTTTGGAACAGTAGCTTCTGCAGGTATTCGCATTATTGCTTCGCAGAAAATAGATAGAAAAGCAACACTTGTTTTAGCATTAAGTTTCTCATTAGGGCTAAGCGTTGAAATGGTACCTGATATTCTTACACAATTTCCTGACGATATAAGAAACATCTTTTCATCGGGTATTACTACTGGAGGTTTAACTGCTATCATTGCTAATGCTGTGATAAGAATTAAAGAATAACAATACTTTTCATACAAAAAAAGGGGTAAGATGGAATTAAATAACCATTTTACCCCTTTTTATATTTCATCTTTAAGATATTACAAGTGATATTTTAAAACCCAAATGACACAGGTCTTTATTGTTTACTCACTTAAATTAGATTGAAAAACAAAGAGGAAACAAACCCAAAGAATAACAACAAGCGTTTTATTTTTATAAACAATGAAATAGAACCCAACAAATAAAAACAACTATTGTATGTATATAAACAAAAAAGAGAACCTTTAAAGTTCTCTTTTGCGGTGCGTACGGGACTCGAACCCGTGACCCCATGCGTGACAGGCATGTATTCTAACCAACTGAACTAACGCACCTTTGTGCTAATAAAATAACTCTTAAACTTTAATGGCGGTGCGTACGGGACTCGAACCCGTGACCCCATGCGTGACAGGCATGTATTCTAACCAACTGAACTAACGCACCTAAAAGTTTATCGTTATTTAGCGAGTGCAAAGTTACGAATATTTTTTTGAAATCCACAAATATTCTCTTAAAAATTTATCGAAAAAAACTTTACATTTTACAGATTTAAGCAGTTATAAAAAGTTCTTTTAAGAGATTACACCTTATTTATATATAAGCATTTGCACTATAACACACATTGTAATAATAATGCCGTGCTATATTTTTTTCTCCATTAAACAACCAGTCGGTTAGCATACACTGGTTTTGAAATCCCACAGATTGAAACAGATGAAGCGATAATTCGTTTGTTTTAGCCACTATAGCATAAACTTGATGAAGATGTAAGGTGTGCTTTGCATAATTCAAAGCTAAGGTTAATGCTTGTTTAGAGTAGCCTTTATTACGGTATTTAGTCTGTATTACAAGCCCCAACTCTGCCCTATTGTGTTGCTGGATTAAAAATCTACAAAAGTCTAACAATCCAATACATTCGTTTTCAGGAGTTGCAATGACCATACGCACTTGCTTATCGGTATAAATGTCATTCACACAATTTACCATATATTGATGTAAGACATAACGAGAATAAGGCACATTAGTACAACTCACACTCCATGTGCTTGTATCGTTTTCTATTTTGGTATAAAACATCAAGGTCTTCGGGTTCTAAAGCCCTTAAATGCACATAAAAATCTTTATTTGTTAGCATTAAACATATATTTCGGTTGGAGTTATAATTACTTTGCTTTGAGTGTTATACGTTCCTATATACACATTTGCTTGTGAGTTAGTAGAAAACAGTGTTAAAATGTGATGGTACGAATAAGCATTTGTGTCGTAAACAATACAAACCTCTTTGTTTTTAGGAAGAGAAAGCATAGTGTGTCCATTTATAAAGGTATGCTCTGTTCCTCCCAAAGACTCATACTCTAATCCATATTTAAGTGCTTTCTCTTGGCATTCTTTAAGCATTTCTGCTCACCAATAAAGACATAATACACATTTTCCTTGCGTTTCATAGTAGAAAGACCTGCATTGCGTTGCAAAAAGGAGAATAAAGTGCCAGTTAAAGCAGTTAAGGCTTTGAGGTAAATGGCCATTTTAATGGGTAAACGCAATAACTTACTCATGCCTCCATAATGCTTTTTTTAAAGAATATAAGCATAGCATTATAGAATACATGAACATATTTAAACGATGATTTTTGCGTGCTTTCGCCCTTATAATGCAAAAATATTTGTAGGCAAAAACCAATTTTCAAAAACCTGCTTTTTAATATGCGATAAGATAAATCTATGTCTTCTCCATACATAAAAAAAGTCTTCATCTAAGCCTTTAACTACTTGTAAAGCCTCTCTGCTTATCATGCAAAAAGCACCACTAATCACTTCTATTTGTACTGGTTTATGCCACGGAAGATGTCCCTAAATAATAACGTCCGAACGATGGGGTGTAGGAAATTTAGCACATAAGCCACACATTTTATAAAAACGAAGTGATAGGTGTAGGAAGTCCACGCCTCGATTCTAAAGCAGGTGTTCCATCACTTTTCAACATACAAACTCCAAGTCCACCAGCCTTAGGATGTTCCTTCATAAAGTTTATAGCATGAGTAAAAAGTATGTTCAGTAACAATTGTATCGGGATTTAACAATAATACATATTGCCCAGAACTCTGCCTAATGGCCATATTATTAGCACGAGAAAAAACCCACATTGTGTTGATTATTGATAAAACCGAACATGTGGGAAACGCTTTGTAAGATAGCTTACAGAATGGTCTGACGAATGGTTATCTACAACAAATATCTCTGTATCTATATTCTTGATGCTCTTCGTTCTACCGACATCAAACATTGTTCTACAAAAATATTTAACGTTATAGTTGACAATAATAACCGATAATGTTTTTCATAACCAATAAAGACTTTTTCACAATAAAAAGAACAACAGGTTAGCGTTTAAGAATGTTGTTGTTGAGAAACGATCCATTGAAGTTCGCTTTCCATTCTTTTTATTAGGAAGATAAAACATCAATGCAACTAAATGAATGGCTACTAAACCTGAGAAAGTTGTATTAACAAATAAATAATAAAACACAACATTCAGTAGCAAAGGTAAACAGTTTAATGCCATTCTCCCCATTGAAAAAAAGAGAATAACGAGTGGTCTGTTTGCTATTTTCTGCTATAATCCACTGCTGTAATGACTTAAATTTTAAAAAGTCGAAGTGATAGCCATACAAATGTAATTGCTATAAATTCCATGACATAAGTTACTACAAATTCTACCACAGTTTGTGGCTTAAAAAAATCCCATTGGCAAAAACATCTGTTTCAAAACAAGATTGCTAAAATAACGCTAATTGCTACACTTCCATAACAAAGAAGTTTTACTTTTAAAAGATGATTGTTTTTCATTTTCGTTTATTTATCGAAAGGAGTTCTGTTAATAATAGAACGTCCTAAAAGTTACTTCGTCTGTATATTCCAATTCATTTCCTACCGAAATACCTCGCGCTATCACACTCATTTTTACTCCTAAAGGCATTAGTTTACGCGAAATATAAAAGCTGGTAGTGTCTCCTTCCATTGTACTTCCAAGTGCAAATATCACCTCCTCGACTTCACCTTCTGCTACTTTATCTACTAACGATTGAATTTCGAGGTCGGAAGGTCCTATCCCATCCATAGGAGAAATTACTCCCCCAAGAACATGATAAAGCCCTTTAAATTGCTGAGTGTTTTCTACTGCCATCACATCTTGTATATTTTCTACCACACAAACCAAAGCCTTATTACGATGAGGGTTCGAGCAAATAGAACATAAAGGGGTGTCGGATATGTTATGACAACAAGTGCAATAATTTATATTTTGTCTCAAATTAACCACCGAAGACGCAAATGTTTCAACTTCATTAGTTGACTGCCGCAATAAATGAAGGGCTAAACGAAGTGCTGTTTTACGTCCTACTCCAGGTAATTTTGAGAGTTCTCCCACGGCTTTTTCTAAGAGTTGTGAGGGATAAGGTTGATTCATTTTGTTGAATTTATATGCAAATAATAAAAAAATATACGGCATCTATATTTTCGCTATAGATAGTACAAAAATTACACATTATATTTTAAAGACTAGTAAAAATAATATACTTTTTAGTGATTATTGCAATAGGTTTTTAATCTTTTTCAAAGTCTATTTACCATATTTTTTTAAAAGCCACTTTATAGTGGATTAAATCACAAAAAGCGGAAGTGCTCTTTTTAAGGTTAAAAAATTATATTTATCTTTTGCACATAACATTTGTTTTACAACATTTCAGGTTATTTTTACACATGACTTTTTAGTTCCATTAAAAACATATTTTCAATTGTTTTAATGCTGTTTGTATCGATAAAGATAATGGCACAAAAACAATTATAACACTTCTTTATTTACAACTTCGAGCCAAAATGCTCCCAAACGAGAAGTTCGTGCAGTGTGGTTAACCACTATCGGAGGTTTAGACTGGCCTCATAATTATGCACAAAGTGCCACTTCGATAGCGAAACAACAAAAAGAATTGCTTGAGATATTAGATAAATTGAAGAATGCAGGTATAAATATGGTGTTGTTTCAAACCCGTATTCGTGGCACTGTTATTTATCCTTCAATTTATGAACCATGGGACGGTTGCACCTCAGGATTTCCAGGTAAAAGCCCAGGATACGACCCTTTAAGTTTTGCGATACAAGCATGTCACGATAGAGGTATGGAAATTCAAGCATGGATTGTAAGTATTCCTATCGGTAAATGGAACCAATTAGGTTGCAAGAGTTTAATGAAAAAGTATCCACATTTGGTAAAGAAAATAGGCGAAGAAGGTTTCTTAAATCCTGAAATGACAGAAACAGCCGACTATTTAGGCAATTTATGTGCTGAAATAACACAAAATTATGATATTGATGGTATTCATTTAGATTATATTCGCTATCCTGAAACGTGGAAAATAAACGTGAGTAAACCACAGGCAAGACAATATATAAGTAATATTGTTCGAACAGTTCACAAAAAAGTGAGTGCCTTAAAACCATGGGTAAAGCTAAGTTGTTCGCCCATAGGAAAGTTTAACGATCTCAGTCGCTACTACAGTAACGGGTGGAATGCCTATAATAGAGTGGCTCAAGATGCACAACAATGGCTTAAAGAGGGAATAATGGACGAATTATACCCTATGATGTATTTCAAAGGAAACAGCTACTATCCCTTTGTTTTCGATTGGAATGAGAATAATCATGGAAGAACTATTGCATCGGGATTAGGTATTTATTTTTATGGACCCTAAAGAAAAAACTGGGACAGCAATGTGATTACACGTCAACTGCAAGTGTTACGTAAACAAAAACATGGGGTATGCTTTCTTTAGAAATAAATTCTTTTTAGATAATACAAAAGGAATATATTCTTTTTATCACAAACAACTTTAATCAAACACCCGCTCTTGTACCAGCTCAAACATGGAAAAAACAAGCCTCTTCCAACAGCTCCTCAAGCCTACAACAATTGATAGCTTAAAGGGCGTTTTTACACTGGAAAAAGTGCTATTAACACTAACGATTCTCCTTATTTATTATATAATGTATATGCCGATGTGTCTACTCCTGTAAATACAAATGATGCAGGTAATCTGATAAAAATGCGTATAAAAGACACTAAAATCAATATCCCTACGCACAAAAGACTCTATTATGCCGTTACAACAATAGACAGATATGGAAACGAAAGTTTGCCTATTCAAAGCCATTCTGACACGATTATTACTATAAAGTCGCAAGACTCTTGGCTCAGTTGTAAAAACTTTATCGTAGAATTGCCTCAAGAATGGAAAAATAAAAGCACAAATAATAGCAGTAGAAACACTACAAGGAAATATAATTTCTACTTACTCAGTAAGTGAAAACAAAGTAAAAATAGATGTTATTCCAGCAGGAACTTACCAACTAAGATTATTGCGTCCACACAATAAGGGTTTACTTATTGGCTATTTCATTATAGGCTCTTAAGGTCTAAAAAAATAACAAATTAGAAGTTTGTACACAGCAAATAAGTACCTTTCAGTACCTTTTTTTCACAAAAAAAGTAAGCATTTAAACTAAAATAATAAAATAAATTTCCGTATAACACTGAAAACTCGTATATTTGCAAACCTTATTTAAGGTATGAGGTAATTAGATTATAAAAATATAAGAAGAAAATGACAAAAAGCAGAAATTATAAACGAAATAGCTAATAACACTGGCTTACAAAAAGAAAGACGTCTCTGTTGTAGTCGAAAGTTTAATGAACACTATAAAAGATAGTCTACCTCGATAAAAAAAGAAAAATGTTTATCTTAGAGGATTTGGAAGCTTTTATTATTAAGCACAGAGCAGCTAAAACTGCACGCAATATTCTTAAGAACACAACAATGACTATTGAGTCTCACAACTTTCCAAGCTTTAAGCCTGCAAAGAGTTTTGTTGAGCAAATGAAACAGAACTAATTATAAAGTGTATTTTTACACATTATATATAAGAGAGAATATAACAACAATATAAATCATTAAAACACTAAAATTATGCCAAACGGTAAGAAGAAAAAAGGCCACAAAATGGCTACTCACAAACGTAAAAAGAGACTAAGAAAGAATAGACATAAGAGCAAATAAACGCCCTAATACGTCTATTGACAAAGGGGTATGTCAAATACTTCCATGAGATGTGTTGACATACCCTTTTTATTTAACACTAAGCGAGAAGAAAAAGAATGACAAGTGAAATCGTAATTGATGCACGAGAGAAGGAAATTTCGATAGCTCTGCTTGAAGATAAGAACCTTGTAGAGTATCAAAACGAGTCCCGTTCAGCTTCATTCTCTGTGGGTAATGTTTACATTGCCAAAGTTAGAAGTCTCATGCCAGGGCTCAATGCCTGTTTCGTAGATTTAGGTTATGAACGCGATGCCTTTCTTCATTATCTTGACTTAGGTGCTCAATTTAACTCGTACTGATAAGTATATAAAGCAAGTACAGAGTGATAGAAAGAAATTATTTCCTTTCTCCAAAGCTCTAAAAACTTCCCGAAATAAAGAAAGATAGTAGTATTCAAAGCACTTTAAGCGTAGGACAAGAGGTATTAGTTCAAATTGTTAAAGAACCAATATCTACCAAAGGACCTCGCTTAACAGGAGAGTTGAGTTTTGCAGGAAGATATTTAGTACTTATTCCTTTTTAGCAATCAAGTATCAGTATCTTCTAAAATTAAAAAGCGGAGAAGAAAGAGCACGACTTAAAACAACTTATCCATAGCATTAAACCAAAGAACTGTGGAGTAATTGTTAGGACTGTTGCTGAGGGAAAAAGGGTAGCCGAATTAGATGCCGAACTAAAAAAGTTTTGAATAACAGATGGGAGCTGCTATCCTTAAAATACAAAAAAACTCAAAAAAACGTCCACAATTGATTTACGAGGAAACAGGACGAACAATTGCATTATTAAGAGACCTGTTTAATCCTTCGTTTGAAAATATTTATGTTAATGATGAAGAAGTTTTTGCAGAAATAAAGAACTATCTTGAACTCATTGCCCCTGATAAAGCAAGCATTGTTAAAGATGTATTCAGGAACAGTTCCGATATTCGACAACTTCAACATCACTAAACAGATAAAATCAAGCTTTGGTAAAACTATTAACTACAAGCATGGTGCTTATCTTATTATAGAACATACTGGAAGACTTCATGTTGTAGATGTAAATAGTGGAAACCGCACTCGTTCGGAAAAATGGACAAGAGGCTAATGCGCTCGATGTCAATTTGGGTGCGGCTGATGAGCTTGCCCGTCAACTTAGATTAAGAGACATGGGAGGTATCATTGTTGTAGATTTTATCGATATGCACTTGGCAGAAGACAGACAATTGTTATATGAACGCATGTGTAAAAACATGCAAAAAGACCGTGCAAGACACAATATTCTGCCTTTAAGTAAGTTTGGTTTAATGCAAATAACCCGTCAGAGGGTACGTCCTGCTATTGATGTTAACGTAGAAGAGACTTGCCCCACTTGCTTTGGAAAAAGGGAAAATACGCTCAAGTGTACTATTTACTGAACAATTAGAGAGTAAGATTGACCAACTAATCAACAAGATTGGCATTCGCAAATTCTATCTTCATGTACACCCTTATGTTGCAGCTTATCTCAACAAAGGATTATGGTCTATAAAAAGAAAATGGCAGTTTAAATATGGATTTGGTGTTCATATCATTCCATCACAAAAAGCTCGCATTCCTACAATACGAGTTTTTTTTCGACCCACAAAAGCAGTTTATAGATATGCAAGAAGAAATAGAAACGAAATAAAAAAGAAAGAGAACGCTGCTTGTTAGTGTTCTCTTTTTCTTTTCATTTATTTATTATTATCATCGTTTTCACACTTTTTACAAATTATAAAAGTGCATTTTAAAAAGACCACCATTGCAGTGTTTTTGGCTCTATAAAAAGCACTTTTTAAAAACACCGCATCACACATATATCAAACAATGACACATACAAATACCACCATAACAGCCGAACGATATCACGACATTTCGTGTGGACATAGGGGTTGTAGGACACGAAGGTAAGTGCAAAAATTTTGCATGGACATAACTATCGTTTCCACTTTTTCTATAGAAGCAAACACCCTCGATAATGTTGGAAGAGTGATAGATTTTTCGGTCATTAAACAAGTTCTTTGTCAGTGGTTAGAAAACCAATGGGACCATAAATTCCTCCTTTGGCAAGAAGACCCCTTTCTCCCTACCCTACAAAAATCTTTCAAAAGAAAGTATTGTAGTAGTGCCTTTTAATCCCACCGCAGAAAAATATTGCCCTCTACATGCTCAACCATGTAGCCCCTGACACTATTGAAAGAACACGGTTGCATCTTAACAAAATGTAGAATAGAAGAAACCCGTAAATGTTCTGTTACCGCCCAATTAACCCCTTAAATAATTCATGAGAGTAAACGAAATATTTTATACACTACAAGGAGAAGGCGCCCATACTGGTACAGCAGCAGTGTTTTTACGTTTTGCAGGTTGCAACCTCACATGCTCATTTTGCGACACTCAGCACGAGACATACACGTCTATGACCGAAGAAGAAATAGTGATAGCCATCAATAAGTTTCCTTCTACATGGGTAGTTATCACTGGCGGAGAACCAACAATACAGTTAACAGCATCGCTCATTCACAAACTTCATGCTATTGGTAAGAAGGTGCAAATAGAAACAAATGGCACTATTAATCCTCCATCAAATGCCGATTGGATAACAGTGTCGCCTAAATTTGAATATTGTAAACGAGCAGAAATAAAGGCAGAGCACATCAATGAGCTTAAAGTAGTGTACGATGGAAGTAATAACATGTCAGTATACGAAACAATAAAAAGCCGACCATTATTTTTTTACAACCATGCGATTTGCAAGACGAAACAAAGAATAAAGAAATTGTAAACCAAGTAATTGAATATATAAAAATAACCCAAAATGGAGATTATCCCTACAAACACAAAAAAATATTGAACATGCCTTAAAACTTATTCTCGAAACCATTGGAGAAAAATCCCAATAGAGAAGGACTGCAAGGCACGCCTCAACGAATCATAAAAATGTGGCAAGAGATATTTAGAGGTTATGATAATAGCCAAAAACCAACTATCACCACATTTGAAAAACGATGAACACACAAGCGATTTGGTTTTTTTGACTCAGGGCGATTATTTTTTTCTATGTGCGAGCATCACATGCTTCCCTTTTTTTGGTAAATACTACTTTGCTTATATCCCTCATCCCGATGGAAGAATATTAGGAATAAGTAAGGTTGCACGTGTTGTTGGCTATTGTTCTGCACGATTACAACTACAAGAACGACTTGCAAAAGACATTATAGATATGCTTTCAGAAGCATTAAACAACCAAGCATTAGGTTTTGCTATCGTTATGAAAGGCACTCACTTATGCAAAAAGTATGCGAGGTGTTAAGAACAATGGAAAAAAATGACTGTAGCACGTTTAACTGGTATTTTTCAAACAGACAATGAGCTACGAAAAGAGTTTTACAAACTTATCGACCTTCAAGATGAATAATATAAAGAATGTTGATAGGAACTATTAAAATCACTATTTCGTTTATTTGTTTTCATACACTTCAAATAAACAAATAATAGTTTTAAAGCATCAATAGGTATATAAAAGCAAAAGGCGGACTTCACAGCCAGCCTAATACATATTATACAAAAAAACATTATGAATCGCCAATAAAAGACAAAACACACTGTAATTCAGATACTTACGTAAAGGCTGTTATTAAATTGGTTATTAAAACCGTGCTTGAACCTTGAAACAAAGGTAGTGAATTTCTCCCATATTACATACAACTTAAAGAGAAAATCCTATAAAAAAAGTAACTATCTTGGAAATATAGAAAAAGAGGATAATCCATAAAAGAATTATCCCCAACCTGCTGTGTAGCATAGTTAATTTTAAGTAGCTTGTTCTTCTTGCATATACATCAATAATACACTTTAATCATATTCTCCTTGTTATCAAACTTGGATTCTGTGATTTTCCTCACATTGTCTTTTCGTAAATTTGCCTATGGCATTCAAGACCAACTTGTAATCTTTACCTGTACACAAGTCAGAAACAACATCAATAAGGTAACGTTTCATAATAAACTTATCATCAAACTTTCCAAGAGTAACGGTAAGAAAAAGTCCTTACACGCTCTATAGCATATCCTGCTTCTGCATTTCCTCCATTCATGATGTCAGAATATGCTTTCTCCTCTAACGTTACCTAAGATAAAAGCCATTTTTTTCATTCTCTTCAAGATTTGCCAAAAGAACACAGCTGCAAATCAGAGCTATTTTAAATAGCTTTTTCCATTTTATTTATATTTAAATGGTTAAACAAAAATACCTTGCCTATACAGCAAGGTACTCTGATTGCATTGCAAAAAGGACAAAATTATTATTAAAAATTCTCCATAATGCAGATTCTCTTTCCTAAAAAAATTGTGTTACTCTTATTCTATCAGACGCATATGAGAGACACTTATAACCATAATAAATGTCTGATTAAATAATCACTTTTTTTCTAAATTTATATATAGCAACCACCGAAAAACCATCCATTCTCATCCTTAAAAAAATACAGATGCTGTAATAAAGCGGAAATACCGTACAACATGCCTTTCTAAAATATGCCCCCTCATTACCACCTCCCTCACTTTGTCATAGAGACATAAAGGGATTAGCAGCTAAGTACCATTTATACAAAACTCACGCACAAGGGTACGCTTACTTTGCTTTCCCTCCCATACTGTACAGGAGTAAATGAAAAATAGTAAAGGTCTTTACATTGAGAAAATAGGCTTTTGATTAACTTCTAAATGCTTTTAGGGATTTATAAATGAACAGGCTGGAAAGCTGGAATACTCCGCTTTCGGCCTGTTTCATTACTCCCTATTTTCAATCAATATTCACACTTAATCATTTACAAGTTATGAACAACGTAATTTTTATGCCTGCTGTTGTGGCACAAAACAACAGAGCCTATGATTTCAGCGATACAGAGGAAGCAATTATTGCTGAGGAGATCCCAACAGAGAGTAGCAGCGTCTCTTTCCTCGAAGCCAACACCAATGTCATTTCACTTAATGAACTTACCAGTACATGTGTTGTTCCCCACTTGGGAAATCAGGAGCTGACCATCTCACATCAGGATTTTATAAGTTGTGTTCATGGTGCAGCTAAGGACTTCTATCAAAATGAGCAGATAAACAATCCTGCCATTCGTGTTTCTCATATCGTAAGAGGTAGGACTCCCAATGCACTGGGCAAGAAAGCATCAGAACTGTTGGAATGTGAAAAGACACAGTTCTATCAGCGTATGGCATTTGCCTTTACGATTCCTACCATTTATGAGACTGTAAACGGTCAGAGCCTGGAGCTTTGCATAGGTGGGGTGCGTAATTACAACGATCTCAATCTTTACAGGGCAAGCCGTGGAGTAGAGAAGTTCTCTGTCTTTATTGGCTGGAGAGTAAACGTGTGCAGTAACCAAGTACTGACAGGAGATGGTGTTAAACTGTCGATAGAAGTAATGAACATTCGTGATTTATATAAAAGTGTGATGGAATTACTCTATCAATTTAATCCTGCCAAGGAGATACACCTCTTACAGACACTCTCCAACACCTCTATCACAGAAACGCAGTTTGCGCAAGTTATTGGTAGAATGAGAATGTACCAAGCCCTACCACAAGGATATACCAAGCAGATTCCACGTTTGTTAATTACAGACAGTCAGATTAATAATGTGTGTCGTGGCTATTTCAGTAATCCTAATTTTGGAGCCAAGGATGATAGCTTGTCTATATGGGATTTCCATAACCTACTTACGGAATCGAACAAGGGAAGTTATATCGATACTTATTTGCAAAGAGCTGTAAACGCCACAGATGTTGCAGTTGGAATTCATAATGCCCTACATGGTGATGAGAAATATAAATGGTTCATTGGATAAGTGGACTATTGATTGAGGGAGAGGAGGCATTCGTTGAGGTGCCTCCTCATTTTATTTTACCAACATTTTAATACATAACAATTATGAATATGGATTTCAAAGTAGCAGAAGTAACGCTACAATATAAACCAACTTATAAGAAACAAGGCAAGGTGATGAGTTCAAAAGAAGCATATAACATCTTACTCCCTACATTCAAAGAGGGAACGATTGAGTACAGAGAACATTCCAAAGTGCTTTATCTCAACCAAGCCAGTGAGGTGATTGCTTACAATACGGTTTCAGAGGGAGGACTGATGGAGACTGTCGTTGATATAAGGCTGATACTACAAGGTGCATTACTCACTAATGCCACACAGATAATTCTTGCACACAATCATCCAAGTGGAAACTTAAAGCCAAGTTCACAAGACGATATACTTACAAGGAACGTGAAGAATGCGTGTGAAGTGATGAGAGTACATTTCACAGACCACCTAATTCTGTCTGCTGACGGCTATTACAGTTATCGTGATGAAGGGAGGATTTGAGAATGGACGTAAACTACATTATAATTCTTGACTTTTGTACAGCAACAATCATCAAGATACGTTTGAGTAAACAACAGATTGAGGAATTTCACAAATATAAGGATTTTGAAGAGTTCCTATCTACACTTGAAGACGAATACGGCTTCCAAGTAAAAAATTGCTGTTGGATGACATGTGAAACTTTGAACGAGGAATATTACCTCTGATTATATTCACTAATAGAGAAAGTGAATGTTGCACTGATAATCAATCATTTGGTAAAATGACTGTCAGAATAATATTCACTTTCCTTATAAACCAACATAAACGAACATTATTATGAGTTTAAAAATACAGCAACACAACGGCTGATTACCTCCAATGGTCAGAAGCGATGAACTTGATACATAAACTGACAAAAGATGGAAATTACAAGATTTCACTTCTTATATCAATCGGATGTTTTACAGGATTGAGAATCTCTGATATTCTTGCTTTACGGTGGAAGCAGATACTTGATGTTTCAGAGTTTAGCATCACCGAACGTAAGACAGGCAAACTGCGAACCATACGTCTTAATAAAGATTTGCAAGAACATGTCAAGGACTGTTACGAGCATATACATCCACTTGGTATTGCTGCTCCTATCCTTGTCAGTCAGAAAGGTACAGTTTTCACAGTACAACGCATTAACGTAATACTGAAAGAACTCAAATGCAAATACAGATTGAAGATAAAGCATTTCAGTTGTCACAGTTTGAGAAAGACATTTGGAAGACAGGTCTATAATATGAACGACGACAATGCAGAACTGGCATTAGTCAAGCTAATGGAGCTGTTTAATCATTCATCAGTCGCTATCACCAAACGTTATCTTGGATTACGTCAGGAGGAAATATTGGATACATACGACTGTCTTACATTCTAAATAATGACATTTTTCAGAGAATAATCTTTTATATACCCCATTTTAAAAATGTCATTGTTTCACCATTTATAAAGAATAACGCTCTTTGAGGTAGAAAAAAATCACCTTGCAATATAAAGTTTTTTTGTAAAAAAATAAAGCGTAGGATAAGGAATTTTCTATATCTTTGCAGTTGAACTTCCAGTGCATCTGTGTGTAGGTGTGCGTTAGAAAGAGTTCTACATAAAAAGAGCGTTTGACATATTGTCTTTTATCTGAAATCTGCAAAATTTCAACTACCAAAGACTGTAGGCAGTACGCTCACGCTTGGGATTATTGTACCCTTTATCAAAGGGAATAATATACCTCAATGCGTGGGCTATTGGTTGTTGTTTGGTAGTGGGTATTGCAGAACCTCAGATAAGACAACATTCAATAGTTCCCACGCTTTTTTCATTTATCTAAATAGTAACCGCTTACTTCTGGGAAACAGTTAGCTTACAAAAAGTGATAATATGACTTGGAATGATTTCACTAGAGATGAGAAACGTGCTATAATTAAGTCTGCGATTCTGATAGCAAAATGCAGATAATAGGATTAATTATAGCGAGAATCAGTTTATTTGTGTCCTTGTACTAAAGATGAATGGTGATGAGCAATTGATGAGAGATGCTACGGATATGTGGAAACTAAATATGATTAGAGTTCTAAGAGGCATGAATAATACGAAAAAGAAATAGTTAGGGATGTTTGGTTAAAAGACAATGAATCGGTCTGGTGGTGGAACTTTCTATGGGAATACAAGTGTAGATAAAGACACAGAAGAAGGTCGAATTATATATAAATTAGGACTTGAATGCAATATCGATGTAAGTGGGACTTATATGGTGGATGAGTATTAATAAGTACAATTCTTTACAACAAATAAAAAAATAAGGCAAAATGGATTACAATTTGAAAAAAAGGGCTTGAATCTCAAATCGAAGAGTATTGTAAACAATTAGTACAAGATGCACAAAATGAAAGACTAGGACTTATGACTGGTTCAATTATAGAAATCTCGTTTGGTAAATTTCGCACACAACTACTAAATTCATTAGTAAATAATGCAAGCCAATTAGGGGCAACTCCAAGTGAAATATCAGAAGTCGTCAATACAACCATCGATAGAATGAGTAACAAGTATTTATACTAAATTCTATTGTTTAACTTCACATGAATATACAATGAATAAAAATAGATTTCTCAAATTTTATAACAGAAGATCTGGCTGAATCTCTTGTTATATCTCAGGAGCTACAAGAACTTTCTATCATACAAAAGAAAGCTATTATAAAAGCGGTTTTGTATGTTATCAGTGCTGATGGCATTATAACCAACGAAGAAAAAGAACTTCTTTTGCACAATTACTCAAAGGCTTAAGTATCAATAACGAATTACTTAAGGAGCCTGTAGATTTAGAAGACGAGGAAATGTTTAAGGTTCTTCAAAGTGTAAATAAAGAAGACTTTCTGATTAGTCTTTTAAACCAAGCAGCAATGATTGACAACAATCTAGCCTTAGAAGAGGAGATGTTTATTGCTACTATTATGGAATATATCCCACAGGGGAAAAAGCCAAGCGATTTTTATAACAAGATATTAACTTTTTAAGTTATCATACATATGGGATTTTTCAAGTTTCTGCGATCTTAATAAAAATAAACACTTTGCTTAAGCAAATAGAACCTAAGATAGAAGTCTATTCAATATGAGGTAAACTCACTATATCCGAATAAAAATAGAATTAGGGTAGAATGTGGTACTATATCAGTTCTTATGAGTGAAATTATGAATATTGCTGATAAATCATCTAACTCCGTAAGAACAGCACCTTATTATCTCTTTGGTAGAAAGATGAACTTACTTCAAATTTCAATCGCAATTGCAGGACTAGTGGAAGTATGTGAGAGAATTTGATTTAGACAAGAGACTATTCGCTTTCTATCTCTTTAAAGCCTCTATCATTTGCATTGATAAAAATAATCAAAAAAACTCTGCTATGAGAAAAAGGATATTTCACCTACTATTTATGAGCATATTATGCTTTTTAACAACCAAGGATATGCTCAATATATAAATACTTACCAAACCATAAATACAGATTTACAAGATTATGTTCGTCCCACTTTAAAAGAGAATATCAAAAAGATAGATGCTGTTAATGGACAGATAATAATAATGGATTGTAAGTCTGGAGAGATTAAGGCAATGGTAAACTTGATGAATACTAAGTCAGGCATCAAGCCAACAATAAGACAATTGTCAGAACCAACTACCTTAATGCGTACAATTTCATTATTAGCAGTATTGGAACAAGGTAAGGTAAACCTGAATGACAGTATTGATACTAAAGCAGGAATGCTTGATATAAACGGCTATCTGCTGAAAGATTACAACTGGCTTAGAGGAGGAAATGGAAAGACAAGCGTACAGCAAGGCTTTTTGTTATCATCAAACATCGCTACATATTTAACAGTTAAGCAAGCATTTGGCAAGGAGTATGACAGGTTCTATAAAGCCATTACCAATATGGGCTATGGTTTACCACAAAAATAGCTTCAAAAACAATCTTACCAAGTCCCTACAATGATATTTCTCTTGCTAAGTTTGTAAATGGAAAGAATCAGCAGATATCACCTTTACAAATACTTACATTTTATAACGCCATAGCCAATAATGGTAAAATGGTAAAGCCAATATTCCATAAAGGTGATACCACCATTATAAAAGAACAGCTTGCGAGTAAAGAAAACATTGCCATCATTCAGCAATTACTTGTGCAGAAAGTAAAAGATGGTCTTGCTCATCAAGCACACTCTAATAAAGTGAGCATCGCTGGTGAACAAGGAACTGTCGTTGCAAAAAGACGATAGAGATAACACAGTTTACTGCTTACAGTTCTGTGGCTACTATCCATCAGACAATCCACAATACAGCATCATCGTTTCTTTTGAATAAGAAAGGATTACCCGCAGGTGGTGGAATGGTTGGAGAAATAGCAAAACAAATAGTAGAGAAAAAAAGCTTTAACGAAAAAAATATAAATATGGAAAGTACTATTATCTTTATGATTTTTGCAGGAGCTTTCTTGCTATTTATGGTATTTAAGGCACGGAGTTATAGATATAAGAACTATACGCGTTCTTGCCCTAGCTGTGGTTATCCAACTTGCAGACCTCATACAACAGGCTATAAAGTAAATTGTGAGCCACAATACAACTACAAATGTCCAAAAATATGGTCATAAATTTAGCTGATTTGAACACCTTTTAAAAATATTCTTTATGAGAAAGTTTGTTTTTTTATTATACTTTTATCAAGCTTAATTTGTAGCTGTTATAACCGAAACTCGTCTGGTGGTTATAATCCTAATGATGTTGGAATAACAGATGGGAACAATAGTATTACTACTAATAACGATATGGAAAGTAATGATACTGTTTATGGTATCTCTAACTCAAACACAGATGCAATCGTTGGTTATTGGACTGAATATAGAACAGATGGTGATGCTTATCTTTTAGGACATTACTTATTCAATGCCAATGGTACAGGTTGTTGGATTTTTGACCGGTGGGTTAGATAATGATACAGAAAAATCGAGGTACAATTAATTTTTAATTGGTACCAAGATAAATCAGGAAATATAGTTACGGAATCAGAAAACGGGGAAACAGAAACTTTATCTTTCAGAAATGGAAATATTGTAAAGCGATCCGAGCTCGGTAATGAAATATATCGAAGAGATGATATGGTATCTACTTATTAATATAATACACAGTCAATATTAGGTTGAAGAAAGTATGGAAAGATATAATGGGTGGTTAATTGATATTGAAGATGTTACCAACTTCTGGTTGAGTGATGGAATGGTAAAATTGAAAGCTGTTATTACGCCTGACGTTGAGTTGGTTTATAACTTCTTAAAAAGAAAAAGGGTATGTTTCAACAGATTCTGACCATTTAGCCCTATATATATCAAATACCGGGAATAGAAATCGGATAATACCATATCCACAAAAAGACATGGAGATATTCCTTGCCTTGATAAAATATGCTTGTACCCATAGGCATACAACAACACAAACTGGACATGCCTTATTATCTATCTCATCAACAGGCAAAACAAATACGAGAAATAGAGCTATGCAGAAAATTAGGAGATGGATAGATAATACTTTGTCTAATCCTATTAGTGATGTTATTTCCATGTTAATAGAGAAACATCTTTTGCCTTAAGAACTTCAATATATAGTCATCATAAATAAAGCAGTAATAATGAGAATCCTTTAACCCTAATCTTATTTATAGTTAGCTTATTATTTAGTAGAGGGGCTACTACTCAACAGAACACGGAAAAAGTAGAAATGGTTTCTCTGTTATATTATAATCCACAGGCAACAGTAAAGGATTATCTTAGTCAAGGTATTTATGGTAAAAGAGTATATATATACCCAGAATCAGCTTATTATCAACTTAAGGTGATAAGAACCAGTCCTAAATTCAGAAACAAGAATTTTCAATTCGATAAAAAAACAAGTTTCATCTGTTCTATCTGAAAGCAAGAAAAATAGCAACATACCTCCAAAATTATAAACCGTATAGTAAATGGGATATTTTTGCACCAGCAGACCAACGGGATTATAGTCCTCGTTATTAGAAGAATAATAAAATGCCATATAAACACCATTTGAGCAATCATTTGGTGCTTTTTCATTGATGACATTTTTTTACTCTTAAAATTCTTATATATACCCAAATATAAGAATGTCACTCCAAACGAAAAATTCTGACTTTTAGTGTACTTTTAATCGATTTTTTTCAGAAAAGTGCGAAGTGGCTTGGATTTGCGGAATAAAAATGCCTATATTTGTTTCAGATATTCAGGTAATCCCAATGATATAAAGGAAATACGGAGGTGCAGCAATGCACCTCTTTAATTCTCGTACATAGAACATTTTTTTCTTCAAATTCATTATATATAGACAAGAAAAATATTCTACAACATGGGAATAACCCTTATAAACAGATTTCTCAATTTATCAGATCTGACTTTAATAACCTTAATTATTATGGGAGAATTATATGCAAATAATCAAAGGTGGGAATGCCCGTTATCTGGGAGAATTGCCAGAGTTCAAAAATGGATTACCACATGGGGTAATCAACAAAAACAAAAACAGATGTTGGGGGACATACGTTGCAGCAAACTGCGACAAAAACTATATCATCGTGTGCCCTTTCAGAGATTTGGTGGATAGCATAGTAGCAGATAAAAAACAATAAATACGAAGTGTTCAAGTGTTATGGAGGAGTGAAAGAATACGCTTATAAGTCCTATATCAATAAACATAAAGTTCCTTACAAGATTGCAGTGACCTATGACACTCTACCCAAGCTTTTTAAAATGGCTACAAGAAGATACAGCTGGGTGGAGCGTTGTTGTGGATGAATATCACATGACCTTGGAAGAAATGGATTACCGTTCAGGAAGCAATTGATGGTCTGTTGGATAATATCAGCAAGTTCAGTCATTATACATTTCTCTCTGCAACGCCCATAGATGATGAGTTTGAGATACCATTTATTCGCTCTCTTCCCCATTACAAAGTTATGTGGGATAACTGTCAACAGATAACCGTTAAACGCATCAAGGCAACAAGATTGCTAAGTGGGCTTACAGAACTTATCAATATATTCAACTCTCAGGGAATAAGGCTTTCTGATATACACGGAGAGTTAAAAGAGGTAAAAACAGCTCTATATCTTCATTAACTCCGTTACCAGCATCAAGCAAATTATAGAAACGCTGGATTTGGACTCAACAGAGGTAAAAATATGTTGTGCTGACAGGATGAGAAACAAACTCATTTTAGACAAATACCCGATAGAGCCTGTGTGCAATCCCAACAAGCGAATAAACTTCTTTACCAAGAAATGCTTTCAGGGATGTAATCTTTTCACCAACAATGGGCTGGTCATCGTAGCCAGCGATGCTCATAGAGCCAACACACTTGTAGATATTTCTACAACGATGGAGCAGATTGCTGGACGAATAAGAGTAAACGAGAAATCGCAGAATATATTCAGACACATAATGATTCATATTTTCAGTACGAACAACCATATTCTGTCTGATGAAGAGTTTACAGCTATCATGAAAAGCAAGGAGAACGATGCAAAGCAGTTGTTATCATTACAGGAAAAAGGCTACACCAACAGAATGTGAAACGCTTATTAAACGAGTAAATGTAGAAACGGACATTTTATCCATATCCCATGACCGACTGGTCTATAATGAACAGAAAAGACAATCGTTTATCTACAAGCACAAGTTACAGCAGTGCTACAAGAATGGAATCAACCTACGAGCGTGTTTTTGATAAGTCAGAAAAGTTTATTCCTACCAATCAAGATACTTGGACGGAGTTTGACATTGTCATGAAAAAGCATTTACCGTTTCATACGAACAATTACTAAAAAGATTATCTGGCACATCCCAATATGCAATACGAACAAGAACACCCAGAATTTTCACTATTCAGGAAGTACCTGTCTGAAACAGAAATGAACACTTGTCGCTGGAATAAGGAGATAATGCGAAAGATGGTAGATGGCAGAAAGCTACTTAACAAGGCATTTACGGCTATTTTTACCAAGAAAAATACCTTTATAAGTGACAAGGATTTGAAACTGAAACTTGCAGAGCAATTCAAGCAATTAAACATTTCTCTCACTCCCAAAGCAACGTTAATCAAGGACTGTCAGCTTTATGAAGTTAAACGATGTAGTGATTACTCCACAGGCAAGAAAAATTAATGGATATAAGCTGGGAAAAATGAAGTTTGATTTTACATTTTGAAATTATATAAAGAAGTTTTCTATCATAGTTCGTACCTTTTGCATTACAATGTAAAAACGAATTATGATAGAAATAAACGAAAAATTTGGAGAGGTCAATAAGAAACTGCAAGAACTATTCTTAATTCAATGACAAGCAGAATTTTAAGGAAGACAGCTTAAATCCTTATATCAACAAGCATTTTACTGTTTTCTATTCAGACAAAAATTGGCTTAGATGACAAAAAAATTATAAGACAGTTTATAATACCATGCCATATATTAATGATGTTGTTCTTGATTTACTCCAATACTGGAAGACACTTCATTTACAGAATGTAGAACTGATGCTAAAACAGGGGGGCAGTACAAAGTAGGGCATGGATCATTCCCTATATTTTTTATGGCTACTTACGCTGTTTCGTTTATACACTCAACAGCCCATCTTCGATTTCTGTCAGATAAAAATTCTCAACATACCACTTTTTTTATTAATGAGCTTTCAATAGAAAGTTGTTCTTCCTGTTTTATCACTCCCAATCTGTAAAGTTTATACTGAAAACCGCCTGAACATTTCAATATCAGTGTCGTATCTCCCGATAGCCCAAACCATATCGTACAGTTCAAAGGATTTTTCTGTTTCAATTCTTCATAATTATCAGATACCATAACCTCATCTACCAACTCGTCAAGATTATCCACATTATTGATTGTTGCTTTAATATCTGTAATACTCGTATCCTTATAAACAAATAATCCATCTTTCTCCTGCTTGTTCAATTTGATGATAGCACTGCGAAGAAACAACTTATCCAAGATATCTTTATGAGAATTTAAGATAGGCATAGGGTCTCCCACTTTCCCCATCTCTTCTGCCAAAGCCTTTACCTTGTCATTAGAAGTCAGATGAGAATATATCTGTTTAATCATCGTATCGTCACGGTGTCCTGTCATCCAACATAATCTGTCAGGAGCAAATCCCTTTTTGAGCATTATCGTAATGAATGTGTGGCGTGCATCATGTGAGGTAATTTTCTCATATACAGGCTGCTTACATTCTATATCTTGTGAATTTCGGTAAGTGATGATTCTGTCAAGACCAGCTAACTTACAAAGTTTCTTGATTGCTAAGTTGTAATAGCTATTATTAGAATCCAACTTGCTGACGTCTACAGTGAAACCATAAGCATAACAGCTCTGAAACGACAGGACATAATCATCCTGTAGGGATAAAGGCAGACTCTTTCTTTTTGACTCTTCTTCGTTTTCAACTCGTAAAAGGTTTGCCCGCTCAATAATGATTTCAACCTCGCCATTTAAGAACTGAACCAAATCACTTACACGCTGCCCACAGCGACATTGCAAAACAAATATATCACGGTACTCTGCCAGCTCTCTACCGCTTTTTGTGTGAACGGTATTTGGGATTTACCTTACCAGTTTTATCTTTAGGTGCAATATCTTCAAAACTGAAATTCTCCTCTTCATTTATTTTCAGCTTGGAAATAGCTTCAACTTCCTGTTCCTCCAGTGCAAAACGTCCTTTATCTGGTCTAATGTCTTTTTCCTTATTATAAATGACGGGTGATATTCCATATTCCAAGAACGGAGATTCCACTGACAGAATCTTGCTTATCAAGCGTTCAATCAATTGGCAGTTTGCATTGATGGCACTCTTTGTCGCTCCCTTTATTCTTTAGAAATTTGACATATTGATTAAATCCTGCTTGGGTAAAAACATCTAAGGAAGACTTTTTCTGTTCTTTCAAATAATTAAGAAAAGCATTCAGTCTTGACATATAATTCTTATGGGATGTAGTACCAGCATACTTATACTCATAAGCCCTTGTTATGAGTTCCTTTGCTGTGATATTTTCTGACTGTGCATAAATGAACGTAATAAATAGTAGTTGGGTTTATCTTGTGATGTACAAAGATACTCCAAGAATTTGGTAAACGATGCTTTTAATTCTTCTAATTTGTCATTTACCACCTTATTATTGTAATTATCAATTTTGCTCTGCACATTACTGATAATTGCCATTTGTAGCTTATCATCCCACTGACTGGGCAAGACCTTTACCCCTGTAGCAAAACGATACTGTTTACCTTGTAGATACACCACACAATAAATATTAGTGAGCTTGTTCGCTTTCCTATCACGCAGGTTAAAATATGCATTATACAAATGTTGTTTCATGTTGAAATTCGTGCTTAAATCCGTGCTTAAATCCGTGCTTAAATCCGTGCTTAAATCCAGTGCTTAAATGGTAGTTACAAGCCAATTTTTCACCAATTTCTAATGAATAAGACGCCATAAGTAAAAGTACGAATATATCGTTGGTAATCAGCGATACAAAAGCAAAAAGGCGGACTTCACAGCCAGCCTAATACATATTATACAAAAACATTATGAATACTTTATTTAGCGAACAAGATCTAAAAAGTTTATCCTATTTAGGATTAAGAAAGGTTTCACAACCTAATATTTTTGTCTCTTTACTGCACTTTATCACAATGGTCGCATTTGCGTTTACAATATCTTTCACACTGAATACGAATATCGTATCCTAAGATTGCGCCCAAAAATAAAGTCTTCTTCTGGAGACAATTGGTTTTAAAGGGCGTTTAACCAATAGTTTAATAGCGTCTATACATTCCGATTTACCGAAAAACAAATTAAGGTGATTGTCCCCTACTGGCTGCACTATATACGAGATGTTTTTATTTTGCAATCGAGCAATAGCGAAGTCCTGATATTGCTTTTTGCAAGTAAAAAGAACCATAGGACGAACTCCTTTTCTGAAATTCGTAGATATGATTGACCAACACTTTAAGGTCGGAGGGCATTTCTGCGAATTGTTGCATATAACTATCTAATCTATTGGTTAAACGCTTTTTATTTCTTATATAATTAAAGAGCTGGTTTAATATCAGCAAGCCATGCATCTATACGACCTTCTGTTTTGTCGTCTTCATTCACATCATCAAAGAGCAAGACCTACAAATTTATCATCAACTACAGACTTCTGAATCATCAAATGTATAACCATCTGTAGAAACTGCACCTATAACATTTGCACCTCCATCTTTAACAACATTATAAATTTCAGCTAAGCCTCCGCAGAACGTATCACAATAACTTTCTGCATCACCACAACCAAACAAAGCAACGGTTTTACCTGAAAAGGTCTGCTCCTTTTAACACTTCAAGACCATCAAACCAATCATCTTGTAATTCACCTGCTCCCCAAGTAGAGGTTCCTAAGATAAGGTTTTTCGTTTTCAGCTACAACTTCTGCGGTTAAATCTGTTACGTTAAGTGCTTCTACACCCAATTTGTTTGCAATTTGTTCTGCAATACTTTCACAGGTTCCTGTTGATGAACCAAATACTACTACTGTTGTTTTCATATCTTTACTATGTATTTAATTTGTCTTGTTTTTATTGAACGTTGCAAAGATAGATACATTTTTTTGATTCACAAATACCTAAAAGTAGGGTTTTTAGAAAAATACCTACTAATGATTAGAGTTTAAACTTTCAGCAATTAATTAACACCTTATTTGTTATGATATATATTCCTTTTTACACTGTTTTGAGGGCATTTTAACTCCCCCATTTATATCATTTTCACATTTACATCTACCTTAGAGTAGGTATAAAGGCTATAAAAAGGAACCTACAAACATACTTAAAAAAAGATGATGAACACATATTCCCATCTTTATCTTTTGCAAATAAAAAGAATAGAAAAAAATCATTTTTCTTTTTGTTCTTCCTCCCATCTTTCTTTATCTTTTTATTGCTTTTTCTATTCACATACATACATTTTTATATATCTCTATCAAGTTATATTCACATAAAAATTGTATTTTTGTGCTGTAATTATTTATTACACATTAATATAATATAGAGTTGTATTCTTCTCTAAAAGATAGTATGTAAAAAAATACAAATTGTGCAAACAATCACATAATCACTGCTTCTAAAAAGCTTTTTAAAGTTGATTTCAGCAAATCAAACATACAAAATGACAAAAATAAATAACAACCATACACTTTCTTTATACGAACTTAATCAACTTGTAAATCAAGTAATAAGTTCTTCCTTGAATACAGATTTTTTTGGGTGAGGCCGAACTCTCTGAAGTTCGAGAAGTGCGTGGACATTGTTATATGGAGCTATTAGAAAAAGATGAAAACCTGAATACTCCTATAGCCAAAGCATCGGCTAAATGTTGGAGTAACAAGTGGTTATTATTAAAACCTCACTTTGAAAGAATTACAGGAAACGAACTAAAAAGAGGAATGAAAGTACGTTTAAGAGTTCAAGCAAACTTTCATGAGCTTTTATGGCTTTTTCGTGGATTGTAACCGATATAGACCCCACTTACACCTTAGAGACGATGGCTCAAAAATCGTAATATTATTATTAATGCACTTAAAGAACAAGGTGTATGGGACTTACAAAAAATCTTTTATTCTCTCCCCTTTTTATTCAACGCATTGCAGTTATATCAAGTTCAGGTGCCGCAGGTTATGATGATTTTCTACATCACTTAACAAATAATCCTTTTGGATTTTTGCTTTCACATTCAATTATTTAATGCTGTGATGCAAGGAGAAGAAGTGGAAAGAAGTGTTATTGCTGCTCTTAATGCTATAAATATGCAGTTTGAACAACTTCGATCTTGTTATTATTATTCGTGGTGGAGGTGGTACCAGCGATTTAAGTGAGCTTCGATACATTGGCTTTTAGCAGAGAATGTTGCAAACTTTCCTCTACCTATTATCACAGGAATTGGACATAATAGAGACGAAAGTGTTTTTAGATTTAATAGCTTATGAGCGGTAAAAACACCTACAGCTGCTGCCGACTATCTCATCAATCTTTTATCAAACACTTTGTATAGAATAGAAAAATGCTACACAAAAAGATAATTAGATGTGTTGAAAAAGAAACTTATTCAAGAACGGCAGACCATAGCCCATATAAAGCGAAAAAAACTACCTCTTTTATTTTTCAGTGATAAAGAATAAGAATACTTCAAAAAAATAGATTTTTATTATCAACACATCATTAATAAGGTACAAGAACGCATTCATCAAGAAAGTATTCGTTTACATCAACACCAACAATCTCTTGTTTTTCGCCTAAACAAAAGTTACAACAAGAAAAAAACATCACATAGAGTTATTACAACAAAGAGCCAAAGCTTTAGACCCCAAACGCTTATTAGAAAAAGGCTATAGCATAACTCTATACAATGGAAAGAGTGTAAAAATGCAAAAGAACTTAATAAAGGAGATACTATTAAAAACTTTATTAAATTCGGGAACCATCACTTCTATAATTAAATAAACTATGGCAAAAGAAATTAAATACGAGCAAGCATTAACACAATTAGAAGAAATTGTGGAACAAATGGAAAAACGATGAGCTAAAACATAGACGAACTGGGTGAACAATTAAAGAAAGCTCAAAAGTTGGTAAAGCTGTGTAAAGATAAGCTCACAAAGACCGATGAAGAAATTAAAAAAAGATACTAACAGAAATGTCTTAATACTTTGTTTATAAGACTAAACTTAGCACATTATTACATATAGCGTGCAATATTTATATAAAAAAAGTAGCTTTATAAGGGTTAAAAAGGTAAAAACCTTTGCACAAACTATCTATTCTTCGTAATTTTGTTCGCATATTAAATAACTGATACAGATAAAAACAATTAAATATGAAAAAAATTTAGATTGGGAGAACCTCTTTTTGGTTATATTCCTACTGATTATAATGTTCGTTGTCGTTATAGCAACGGAAAAATGGGGTGAAATAGAAGTTCATAGCGACGAATACATACCAATGCACATGGCTGCCACTTGTCTTCACTATGGTCAGGAAGCGTTTGAAGGGTTAAAAGCCTATAACTGTCCCGATGGAAAGGTACGTGTGTTTAGAATGAGAAACAACGCTGAACGCTTGCAAAGAACATGTCGTGGAATTATGATGCCTGAACTTCCAACTTCTATTTTTGAAGAAATGGTAAAAAAAGGTAGTTACACTTAACAAAGAATATATTCCGCCTTACGAAAGTGGAGCCACACTTTATATACGTCCATTACTTATTGGCACTGGTGCGCAAGTTGGTGTTCGTCCTGCGCAAGAATACATCTTTATTATTTTTGTTACTCCCGTTGGTCCTTATTTTTAAAGGTGGATTTAGCACTAATCCCTATATTATCATGAGAGATTATGACAGAAGTGCTCCTCTGGGAACTGGAACTTACAAGGTTGGTGGAAACTATGCAGCAAGTTTAAAGGCTAACCACATTGCTCATGAAAAGGGTTATGCAAGCGAATTTTATTTAGATGCAAAAGAAAAGAAATACATCGATGAGTGTGGTGCTGCAAATTTCTTTGGCATAAAAAAATAACACTTATGTAACTCCTAAATCTACATCTATTCTTCCAAGTATCACCAATAAAAAGTTTAATGCAATTAGCAAAAGACTTAGGAATGACTGTTGAAGAACGTCAAATTCCTGAAGAAGAGTTGGAAACATTTGAAGAAGCAGGAGCTTGTGGAACGGCTGCTGTCATTGAGTCCGATATCTTATATTGATGATAGTGAAACGAATAAACGTTATTATTTTTGGAGATGTTCCAGGTCCAAAATCAACAGCTTTATATAACAAAAGCACTGTAATATTCAATATGGAATAGAAGAAGATGTTCACCAATGGACGACTGTTATATTAGAATAATTGGTTTTATAAAAACAAAGCAAATACACTTTTAACCTCATAATCAATAGATGGCAAAAGGAAAATTACAGAAATTTGCAGAGATGAAAACTTTCTCTAACGTGTTTCAATACCCTTTCTCTACTATTAAAGAAACACCTTTCTCTATGAAAGGTCAATGGAATAAAGATTATTTTAACAATGATAATCCCATTGTTTTTAGAGTTAGGTTGTGGCAAAGGAGAATACACTGTTGAGTTAGCAAAGCTATTTCCACAAATGAATTTTATAGGTGTAGACATTAAAGGGGCAAGAATGTGGAGTGGTGCCAAACAAGCATTAGAAGAGAAACTACCAAATGTTGCTTTTTTAAGAACAAATATTGAGTTTATAGACCACTTTTTCACACAAACGAAGTAAACGAAATATGGCTCACTTTTAGCGACCCTCAAATGAAAAAAACGCAAAGAAAAAGGCTCACTGGAACCACTTTCTTAAAACGTTATCAACACTTTTTGGTAGATAATGGATTGGTACATTTAAAAACCGACTCTAACTTTTTTTGTTCACTTACACTAAAGAAATGGTTAAACATAACCAACTTTTTTTGTACACGAATCTACAACCGATTTGTATGGCACTAACGAACTAAAAAGAAGAAACCAAGCAACTATTATCTATTCAAACCTATTATGAAAAAAATGTGGTTAGAACGGGGTTTAAACATAAAAATATATGTGTTTCGAACTTAAAAAAAGATGCTGAATTAACCGAACCTGATGTAGAAATCTCGTTAGATGAGTATCAGAGCTATCACAGAAATAAAAGAAGTGAATTAGAAACCAGTAAATAATATTTGTAAATATATTATAATAAAGGTGTGATAGGATAACAATTACACTTTTTTTATTATCATACTTAACACAAAAAAACAATATGACATTATATCCCAACTTAATACGAGAAGCACTGGCAACTGTGATGTATCCAGGCACTAAAAAGAATTTAATTGAAAGTGAAATGGTAGACGAAGACATCAAAATAGATGGAATGAAGGTTACCTTTACACTTATCTTTCCTCGCGATACAGACCCTTTCTTGAAATCAACTATCAAATCTGCAGAAGCTGCCATTCATTATAACATCTCAAAAGATGTAGAAGTTAACATATTAACCAACTTTAAATCAGTTCCAAGACCTACGGTAGAAAAGCTCTTACCACAAGTTAAAAAAACATCATAGCAGTAAGCTCTGGTAAGGGGTGGAGTTGGTAAAAGCACTGTCTCAGCCAACCTTGCTATCGCTTTATCTATGCTTGGTTATAAGGTAGGACTTTTAGATACAGACATTTTTGGACCATCTATGCCTAAAATGTTTAATGTAGAAAACGAGCGTCCTTACGCTGTTCATAAAGATGGAAGAGACCTTGTTGTGCCTGTAGAGAAGTATGGTGTGAAGTTATTAAGCATTGGTTTCTTTGTATCTCCTGAAACTGCAACTGTTTGGAGAGGAGGAATGGCTACACAAGCATTAAAACAATTAATTGCAGATGCTGATTGGGGAGAATTAGACTACTTTATTCTTGACACTCCACCAGGTACAAGTGATATTCATTTAACATTGCTTCAAACGCTTGCTATCACAGGTGCTGTCATTGTAAGTACGCCTCAGAGCGTGGCATTAGCAGATGCTATTAAGGGAATAGACATGTATCAAAACGAAAAAAATCAATGTTCCTATCCTTGGTTTAATAGAAAATATGGCATGGTTTACACCTGCTGAACTACCAGAGAATAAGTATTTTATCTTCGGAAAAAGATGGTTGCAAGAATTTAGCTAAGGAAAAAAGGCTTTCCTTTGTTAGCTCAAATACCATTAGTGCAAAAGCATTTGCGAGAATGGAGATAAAGGTTCACCTGTTGCTTTACACACAGACACGGTAACAGGACAAGCATTTATCAATTTAGCACAAGCTGTTGTTACAGTTACAAACAAACGAAATAGAGAACAAGAAGCTACTAAAATTGTAAAAAGTAGATTAGTTTTATCGAGTTATTTAAGTCAGTTTCTTTATTACTTTTTAATAATAAGAAACTGACTTATTTCTTTTCTTTCTCCTCCCCACTCTTTCTCTTTTTGTGAGTGTTTTATTACATTTCATTTTCTCATTATAGCAAAAAAAGCTAAGGTTTTAATAAGTTTGTTCCTATTTTAGCAAGTTGTTTTTCAAAAGAAATTAGGTATACAACTTTAAACATATATCTTTTACATCTCCAGAATTAGCTGGATACACTAAAAAATTGTCTCCTGTAAACCAATTAAATATATTTCTACTATTTATTGCAGGTTCTTATAATCCTTTTGTAACTTTGCATTTAGTATAAATACGAAATAAAAAATAAAGGTCTATTCTATTGAAAATGAAAAGATATAAATGGAATATGTATCTTCTGTAAAACTACTCTTTCGATGTAAAATGAAACAACTTGTTCTTTTTATATTTCTCGTTTTTAAAAGGGCATTTTTTATGCTTCATACCACAGAACAACAAGCAATGAGGATAAAATGGATACACCATTTTACCCCTACATTTGCTATCCGAGTTGCTTTTTTACGCTGATACACAATGTAAAAACACAATCTTTCTTTTTTTCAATGTTTCTCTCTTCTTTTTCAAACCATCATAAAAATAGCATTACATCGACTAATAATAACATAAATGTAATAATGATATTTGAAAAACATTCTTACTCTATACATCTTGAATAAGCCCCCTAATAAAAGAGTTAAGCAAAGTGTTTACGACAGAGAAGATAACAAAATAGACACGAATTATTATTGTAAATAATTTAAATATATATGGAAAAGAAAACAAAACAATTGTATTGGTGGCGCACAATAGCATCTTTTTAGTAGTGTTATTTGCCATGCCATTGGGTCATGCGCTAATGATTTTTAATGGAAAAAGTTTATGACTGAAACCACAATGCACTATGCTGGGTTTGCCATGGGCTTAGTGGGTTTAGTGTTTGTTATTGTAGGTGTATTTGTAAAAGGCGACACCCGTCAAACCTTATGGGGACTTTTTGGAGGTTTATTGTTTTGGACTGGTTGGGTAGAATTTCTCTTTTTATATTATGCTCGACGATATGGAGTAGCACCAGAAATAGAAAACGGAGTTGTAGTAACTAAACCCGAATACCTTATTATGCCTGCTTCTTTTTGGCTTATGGATGATGGTGATGACCTTATATATCTTTGGAACAAAAAACGGTTGCGACTTTATTACATGGATTCAGAATGTTTGTTTTCGTTCTAAACGTAAACAAATAGTTGTTCAACCCATGACTCGACACACCTCATTAGTAACCTTTTATGGAACTAAACATGATGTTATGGGGCTTATATCTTTGTTTAATGTTTTGCTACGACAAACGTTTTTTAGGAGACCACCACCCTGTTACCTTCTTAGTGGGATTAGTTTGTTTTTATTGGCTCTATCTTTTATGTTTAAAAAAGAACTAACGTTGAGCTTCATGGGGAGCTAACATTCGCATGGCAATTGCTACTGTTATTATATTTTGGACACCAGTAGAAATTCTTGGAAGAATGAATTTCTTTAATGAAATATGGGTTAAAACCAGAACAATATAGCACAGAAATGCTAATGATTTTAGGGTCGTTTATCCTATTAGCTATTTATGTGTGGACAAAAGGAAAAACGTAAAAAAACGCAATTAACAAACCACTTCTTTTTTTATATTGTAAGCACTACTACTAAACGTAAATATAGGCAATAAAAGTGCTTATAAATAAACGATGAACAAATGGAATGGTTTTATCAACCATCATTTGCTCATCGCTTTATTATCTCCTTTTTGTCATTAAAGGCTTTCTCCATAAGCTTTTTTACTTTCGTATCTCATTCTTTTTACACTATCTTTTGTAAACATAATTCATCGCTTTTTGACAATTAGCTGTGATTTATATATAACCCTAAAAACAATTAAAGAAATAATGAAAAAACATTTTTATACTTTTCTTTTGTCGAGCTTATTATGCACAAGTGGCTTTGCACAAACAGTATTATTTAAAACAACAACCGAGCGTCCTTATCCTTATCGCATTCCTGCTATAACACAAGCTACCAATGGCGAACTCATTGCGGTTTCCGATTATCGTCCTTGTTTACGTGATATTGGCTTTGGACGTGTAGACTTAGTGATGCGAACAAGTAACGATAATGGCAAAACATGGACACCTGAACAAGTGATTATAGAAGGAACAGGAAAAGGAAATGAGGCTGGTTATGGCGATGCTTGTTTAATTGCAGATGCTAAAAAAACAAGAAATGCTTCTCATGTGTGCCTCTGGTGATATTTCATATTTCGATTCTTCACTCGAACATCCACAACGCATTATGGCATTACATGCTACTTATAACAAGAAAACAAACACATGGGAGTGGCAAAAGCCTAAAGACTTAACAAAACATTTCTACCAAGATTTGTTCAAAAATAACATTCCTTCTATGTTCATGTCCTCAGGAAAGATATGCCAATCTCGCACAGTTAAAGTAGGACAATATTATCGTTTATATGCTGCCATGTGTACAAGAAAAAGGTAATTTCGTGGTTTATTCAGACAATTTTGGCCATTCATGGAATGTGTTAGGCAGTGCTATTGAGAGTTGTGCGCCTAAAGGTGATGAGGTGAAATGCGAAGAATTGCCCGATGGAAGCATTCTGTTAAGTAGCCGAAAAGACCACGGACGTTATTTTAATGTTTTCCATTTTAGCAATATAAAACAAGCAAAAGGAAAAATGGGACATGGTTATCGATTCTGAAAAAAAGCTGAGGGTGGAATTGCTAACACAGGCACTCCTTGCAACGGAGAAGTGCTGATTGTTAAGGTTAAAAACAACGAAACAAAACAAAAGAGCTATCTTTTATTGCAAAGTATCCCTGCAGGTCCCGGACGAAAAGACGTGTCTATATACTATAAAGATTTGGGAGATTTAATGAAAAAAATAAAAAAACACAACATTACATCTAACGAAATAGCAAGCCATTGGAATGGGGGTTTTATCAGGGTGTCAAAAGCTCAATTCTGCATACAGCACAATGTGCCTTCAAAAAGAACAAGCAAATAGCCTTTTTCTACGAAGAGGCACCAAAAGATTATCATGAAATGACTTATTTGTCGCTGTCTATCAACCAAATAACAAACAACAAATATAGCATTATTGAATAAAAATAGGCATTATTTAAATTGTAAAAACACACTTTTAAATCTACTTATCTGCTTTCAACAAAGGCAATAAGTAGATTTTTTTATTTTATAACACCTGCATTTATCCTTCACCTCCACCCACTCCACAGTTCGTACGTATACTTTTAAAGACTTATATTTATGATAAAAAAATATATATTTATTTGGCTATAACAAAAACATCTACCTTTGCAACCGCACATAAGCATTGAGTGCAAAGATAGCAAAGTTTGAGCATCCTTAGCTCAGTTGGTAGAGCAACTGACTCTTAATCAGTGGGTCTAGGGTTCGAATCCCTAAGGATGTACTTTTTATCGAATAATCATGCAATGCATCCTTAGCTCAGTTGGTAGAGCAACTGACTCTTAATCAGTGGGTCTAGGGGTTCGAATCCCTAAGGATGTACAAAGAGATAGCAAACGCTATCTCTTTTTTTATTTATATACAGCAACTTTTATTAAAACAATGCCCCACTTTAAATAGTAGGTGTATGCAATGAAAAGAAAAACAAGTGTTTCTCGCTTTTTTAGTTGATAAAAATAAACACTCATATTCCTTATTTTTTTATCCTCGTTAGGGCGTTTTTGTTTATGAGCGTTTTGTTACATTTTTAATTTTTCTGTTTTAGCGTAAAAATAGGGCTATGCACTTAGCTATGAACACCATTTTTACGAACAAAAAGAGCGAGAAAATTGAGCTAAAAAGCTAAAAGATATAGGTTTTTGAAACACAGAATGCCAGATATAAAAAAACAAAAAGCAAGCAATTAAGATGCAAAAGACGGTGTTTTAGCACACAATAGCTTATATATTGGGTGGTAAAACCTTATGTCTTAGTACCTAAACTCTTATCTCTTTCATGCTAAAACCTAAGCTTTTTGCAGGTTTTTTTCTCTTAAAAAGTATGTTTTTAAGGCTTATTTTTTTAAACGTAACAATGTGAGCTTCCCTATTTTTCAAGTCTAAAGGAGGAACAACTTAAAAACCTTTGAAAAAAATAGCATTTTTGAACGTTTTTTACCTCAACACTCATCAATATTTTATGAAACAATTAGCACTAAAAAGCAATTGTCTTTTAAGCAAGATTTTTATTACTAACATTCACTTAACACAAAAGTGGAATATCTCACCATTCATTTCTCACATTTTTATATTACTTTCCTTTTGTTTTTTTCTCCCCCATCAAACCACTTTTGTTCATTAAAAAAACAACTTCAACCTATTCACTTTTTATCTTTATACACTTTTTAAAGAGATGCTTTATATCCCTATACCTTCCTTTTTTTATTACCCATGAAAAAGAGGTTTCCACTTACAAAAAAATAAGTGATAGAACTAAAAAGAAAAAGAGCAAATACCACAAGATATTTGCTCTTTTCAATCGTAAAAATATACGTTATACATTTTAATTACTCATTCTACTCAAAAACACGCATTACCTTTTTCAAAAATAACGTTGCGTTCTTTTTGCTTTGTATCTCAAGCCTCCATTCCACGAACGAATAGCCTTTTTCTACATTATTAAGTGGGTTATATGTTCGCTGAAACAATAAAAACATTTCTTTAGACTTTTCCTTTGAAAAATCTGTCTTTTTAAAAGAATAACGTTTCTGGCTTTTGTCTCTTTTCAAGATGTTATTACATTCTGCCACCAAAACAGGTGTAATTTGTAACACTCCCACAGAACTTCCACTCTTAGCATACGGGTTTCCACCGCTCTCAACCTCTATTATTGCAGTAATAATAGGGCTCCCAATTAAAAACTCTTTTTCTGCTTTTTCTTCATTTGCTTGCTTTAGCAAATAATGTTGATACTGGTATCAACAACAATACTACAACTAATAATCCACTAATTGAAATTTTATTCATTATTATTTATTTTGTGGAATTGGAACAAGCCAAACAAGTGGGTTTGGAAAAACAACAAAACAAGAAAAAGCAGTAGAAAATAAAAAAACAAAAATATTTTTAAACCTTATTTCTTTAAAAACACCATGTGGGTAAGATATACTCTTAAAATAACAAACTATCTTGCAATATATCTTGCTATAAACAGTGTTTCTTTTGCGTTCTTATTCAAAACAATGCACGATATATAAATGTATATAACAGCAATGTCAATTCCGTTAGCACTTGGTGTAAACACTTCCCTAACAAACATTTGAGGGAGGCATCAATCACCCTTTACGGGTGCAAAGGTACATAAAATAATTGAAACTCACAAATTTACGCATTTTAGGCGCTATTTATAAGGGGTTATACCTTAAAAATATAAAGGGATAAAATGAGGGATAAAAACAGTTTTAGAAACGACATACAATGGTATAAAAGGTCTAAAATAAAAATTCTCTCTTTTGTTTTATCACACAAAAGAGAGAATTTTATTTATCTAAACACGCCGTGTTATCGTTGTAATTCATGTAATATTTCAGCTATTTTTGCTTTGTTGTAATGCGAGTAGGCACTAATGGCAAGCGAAGAACATTCTCTATAAATCCCATTTCACTCATCAATGCTTTCACACCAGCAGGGGTTTCCGTCTACAAAAAGCAAACCATAAAGATCGGCAAAAACGATGATGTATAACTCTTGCAGGCTCATATTCGCCTTTAAATTCAAGTCGTATCATCTTAGAAAACTCTTTTGGTAAAGCATTACCAATAACCGATATCGCTCCAGCGGCACCACTTGCCACCATAGAAAACGTTAATGAGTCGTCTCCACTTAATACATCAAATCGTTCAGGCTTATGATGTATAATCTCATCTACTTGCTCCATGTTTCCACTGGCTTCTTTTATTGCTATAATATTCTCACAATCGTTTGCTAATCGTATAGTGGTTTCCCACGAAAGATTAACTCCTGTGCGTCCGGGAACATTATATAAAAACAATAGGGAAGCGGACTGTATGTGGCAATAGCTTTGAAATGTTGGTATAATCCCTCTTGAGATGGCTTATTATAATAAGGACATACGCTTAAAAGAGCATCTACCCCATGAAAGTTTTCAGGGTGTTTTAACTCTTCAATAACAGCCATTGTGTTATTTCCACCACAACCCATAACAATAGGAATCTTACCTTTACACTGATTAACAACCAATTCTCTTATCTTATGTTTTTCTTCTTGAGACAAGCAAGGAGTCTCTCCTGTAGTTGCTAAGATACATAAAAAGTCGGCACCATTTTGTAGTTGATAATCAACAATACGTTGTAATGCAACATAATCTACTGCCCCTTCTTTTTGTAAAAGGAGTTATAAGTGCTGTTCCTAAGCCTTTGAAAGTGTTATAAGCCATAAATGTATCAAACGTCTTTGTTTAATGTAAAGATGCTAAAACCTATGTTTTTAAGCACTCTATCTTATGCAAAGATACAAAAATAATATCTAAGTATAAAGATAGTTCATTTCAAAGTTTATAACTTTTTATTCTTTATTTTTGCCCCTTACAATGGTCTTCTACCTTAATAAAAACTGGTTACAACAAAAAGTTATAATACATGTAAACATAACCATTATAAAGAAGTTTTTGATAGCCTAATTTGTTTTTGTAAAAACCCGAAATCATACCCGGTATCATCATAGAAGCAGCCATAAATCCTGTACTAATAGCGTAATGACTGGTTTGAAACTTACCTCTACAAAACTGTAACATATAGAGTGTGTAAGCGGTAAAACCAAATCCATAACCTAATTGTTCTATAAATACGCACACATTTACCAAGAAAAAAAGGCACATCGTTAGCAGTGCTTAAATAAACATACACAATATCTGGAATAGTAATAGCACATACCATCCACCATAACCATCGCTTTAATCCATCTCTACTTACTAACATTCCACCGATAATTCCTCCAATAAGAAGACCGATAACACTCAAGGGTTCCATACACCATGCTAAACTCTTGTGGTGCTAACCCTAAGCCACCAGCGTGTTTAAAGTCTCTTAAAAACAAGATAGACACCTTTGATAAGAGTGCTTCAGGAAAGCGATATAACAATAAAAAAACAATAAAGCTGTGCCTATATGGGGCTTTTTTTAAAGAACGAAACAATGGTTGATAAAAGTTCATTTGCTACAACTTGAATGTTTTTTTCTTTGCCTGATTATGGTCTAAAAAAGGGCGTGGTAAAGAATAATAATGATAGAAATACAGCAACAAGAAAAGGGCTGCTACGGCATAAAAAGACAAAGTCCATGAGTATTTTATTTGTCCTTTAAAAACAACTTGCAATATTCCTGCAAACGAAATCAAAATTCCTTTTCCAAAAATCGATGCAAATTTATAGAAAGTATTTCGTATTCCTACAAACCACGATTGCTCTTCTGTGTTTAATCCAAGCATATAAAAGCCGTCAGCTGCTATGTCGTGTGTAGCACTTGAAAAAGCTATTAACCAAAATAAGCATATCGTTGTTTGTAACCAAAACGATGTAGGAAGACTAAAAAGCCACACCCGCAAAGGCAGCACCTAATAACAATTCCATCGCTAAAAATCCACCAACGTTTGGTTTTTATACACATCTACAAAAGGACTCCAAAGGGGCTTTAACACCCATGGAAGATAGAACCAACTGGTATAAAAAGTAATTTCTTCGGCAGATAAGCCTAATTGTTGATACAAAAAACAGACACTTCTGCAACAATAATATTAGGTAATCCTTCTGCAAAGTATAAAGATGGAACCCATTTTTAAGGCTGAATATTTCTTCATAAACATATTATTTATAGAGTTGTTGTATAGAGGCTCCTTTTATAATAATGTAATAATATAGCCTCATAATCGTAACCTTTATGAGCCATTACGGCAGCTCCTATTTGGCAAAGTCCCACTCCATGCCCCTCAACCCGCACCTTTTAATGTGATTGTTTGTGGTATATTGTTTTCAATATCTTGTTTTTCACCACAAAAGCTGAGCTATAAAGGTGTGATTGACTAAAAAGCACGGCGTATTTCTAACTCTTTTTCCTATCGTAAAGTGTCCCTTTTTCACCTATAATTTGTAGTTTAGAAATACGTCCACTCTTACCTCTTTCCAACGGAATAAGGTCTTTTATATCTCCTAAATCAATATTTAATTTCTTCTTTAACAAGCTCTTTATTTCTTGTTGAGTGTAATGAACCTCCCAACGATAAAAGTTTGTTGTTTCTTGGTCATAGTCATTTAACACCTGAGAAAGAACTTCTACATCGTTAGTGTTACAAAAATGCAGGCTCATTAGCATACACCCACTTACTAAAATTGTCTTCTTTTGTAAGGTCGAGCATTAGCGGTTTTTACGTTATCTGTTACACTATTAAGATAAGGTTTATCTATATCTTCCCAACAATATTTATACTCTTCTGTTACACCTCCACAGCATTTACTAAAACGAGCATCACATATTTCATCGCCATACATAAGAGTTTGCCCCTTAGTAGCTTGTACAGACTTCTTTCACTTTTCGTTGTTGTTTCTTTCGTAATACCTTGATAACGCTGACAATGGTCATCGCTACAAACATCAAAAAGAGTGTGGTCTTCGCGGTCGTACCATTTTATTTGTGTGTCAGAAGTTTGTATAAACGCATCACAGGTAGAAGGAGTTTGCGTTAATTGTTTACGCTTTTTCTATTTGAGCTAACAACCAACTGCGAGATATAATGGTGTGTGCTTTCAATAATTCGATAGACGATAAAGCACTCATCTCACTCGAAATAACACTTTCAAGATAAGTATCAATAGGCAAAGTGTTAATTGCTATGAGTTGATTGTTATGCTCTACAATACGTAAACAGCCTAAAAAAGTTTGATTTTCTTGTCTTTTCCCAATGAAAAATCTATACCTATTGTCACATCATGAAGCGTAAATGATGCGTTTGTTTGTAAGGGTTCAAAACATAATTCATTATAAACAGTGCCATTCCAATTGATGTTATGACCTTCTAACATTACCTTTTGCAATCCCATTGCTTCTTTTCCATTGCATAAGAAAGGAGCATTTAAGGAAAAAGAGATACACTCTGCCGATAAAATTCCTACGGTTATTTGTGGATTATTCATACATTTTCTCCTTTTCACATACATTTCTTTATCAGCTTTTTCGGTTATTCTTTTGCATGATTAACTCAACCGTTTCATTCGGTAAAGCACATTCTTTTAAGATACCTACAATCACTTTTTCCCGATAATTTATTAAAGTCTTCTTCTCTTGAAGACACTACCCAACCTGCCATATCCAAAGCTCCGGGACTTATTAAGCATTGTTCTTCAGTCTCAGTTCCATAGCATTGAGGACGATGTTTAGCACGCGGAAAGATAATAGATACCATTTCTTCGGCATCTTTCCACGACACAATGTTCATCATAGGCTCGTCTGTTGTGTGCAAAACATCTTGCATTGCACGATAAACCACAGTGAAACAATCGTTAAGAGCTTTCCCGTCTATCCCTTTTTATGATAATAATAGGCACAATAAAACAATCTATACAACCAATTAAGGCTTTATCTTTTTATTTGTATAGCAATCCTTATATGTTCTTTTTAGCTTATTCCACTGCTTTTGAATGGGTAACAATCTACCATCAAAAAGCTTGTAAATGAAGATGGTCGGGAGCAGATGCACCACATTTTAGCACCATTATAAAAGACCGTTAAAGATGGGTATTTATTTAAAAATAGAATAAAAACTCATCGTAATACTCCTTTACATTTTGAGCTTGATGATGAGCGATGCTATCGTAAAATGTATGGAAAGAATGGGAAAAAGGATTAACCAAAAACTCAAAAATCCTCTCCTTGTGGTATTGTTATTTGTTCTTTTGGACGATTTGTTTTACATAAGAAACAAGGTCGTTCGCTAATAGCTTTCGCTGAAACATTTGCCGATGCCGACGAAATTCGATGAGGATTAAATTGTAACAGAAATTCATTTTCGCGATAAAAGAAACGTTTTTATTTGCGCTTCTTTTCAATCTTTCATAATTCTGTTTAGCAAGTTTCCAATTCTCAAGTTGCGTATAAAAACTGATTAACGACATTTCCACCTTTTATTACAATTGTTTAGCATTCAAACTCATTCTTGCTGATAGTTCAATGCTACGTATTTGGTCTTTATAAGCATTATTTTTATTGAGCAATTCAATACTTAAATTAGAGTCAGAGTTACCTCCCCATCGTCTACAAAGATAGAGTTCATCGTATATTCTACCAATTTTATAGTTTCTCGATATACGCAATGCCACCGCATAATCTTCTCCGTAACTCGTGTTAGGGAAAGCCATTGAGCGCAAAACAGGTGTATAAAAAGCTCTTGGAGCACCTAATCCATTTATTCTTAAAGCATTATTTGCGCCATTATCGTCAGTCCATTCGCTATGAGAGATAAGCCCCGGAGGCAGAGTTTCTAAGTTAAAATCGCATAAACGATAGCTTCCTATCACCATTGCAGCATTTGTTTGATAGAAACAATCAACTATTTTTTGCAACGTTTCTTGCGAAGAATACAGGTCATCGCTATCCAGTTGAACCGCAAAACGTCCACAATAGTCACTCATAATAGCATAATTCCAACAACCACCAATACCCAAATTATCTGCATTGGGTATTAAATGAACCAAATGTTTATGCTCTTTTGCCAACTCTTGAAAGCACCTTTGTCGTGTTATCTGTTGAATGATTATCTACCACAATCACGTTAAAAAGCAAATTGTGTTGTTTGAGATAAGGCAGAAAGAACTGCATCTTTAATTGTTTTTTTCACGATTAAATACAGGAATAACAACCGATGCTTCGTAAGCAAAAATACTCTTTTTTTAAGTCGATAGAGCAATAGTTTTGCGGATTTATTAAAAGCCTTATTTTCTTTTTAAGAACTGTGTAACAACCGTCTCACGTTCTATCTGTACTGCTCTATTAGCAGGGGTTTACATAATTAAATTGTTCTTCTCCTTCCTTGTTAACCACCTGTTTTTTTGAACAGTGTAAAAGCGTTTCTTTAAGATGAAAAATGCCTTTATTGAAGTGTTGCGACAAACGAAAATCGTACCAACCTGAATACAAATAAGACGTTAAAGAGCCTTTCTCTACATGTTTTTAAGCTTTCTGTACGAATAAGAACCAGCTTACCAAAGTCGAAATCATCTCTCACACTTCCTATTTGATAATCAATCAAAAGGGTGTAGCGTTCTCTTTTCGCCTTTTTCTTGATAATCGGCATATACAACACTTGCATTCGTGTCGTTAGCCACCTGACATAAGCGGTTTATAGCTCCTAAATGAGCGTAATGGGCAACGCATCTATTGCCAATAACACATAGTTTGCAGTAGCATTTTTGTGCTATTTTTGCAAAGCATTCGTACTTTCAATACCTTCTACCTTTATTATATAAGGGTTTTGCGATTCTTCTTCATCACCTGTTTGTTGCACTAATCCGAATATATTGTTTATTAAACATTCGTTTTTAAGTGCTTCTTTTCACTTTATGATAAGCCTCCTTACTTGCGCAAGGAAAAGAAATAGTCTATTTTATTCTTCATTCTTATTTATTTTATATGCAAATATATAAAAAGCATTGAATAAGAAAAAATCATTTCTTTTTCAGTAACTTTGCATGATAAATACACAGAAATGAATACTGAAACACATAAAAAGCACTTTTTAGGAATGACTTTAAGTCAGTTGAAAGAAGAACTTATTTCATTAAAAATGCCTTCTTTCACGGCAAAACAAATCATGCAGTGGCTTTTACAGCAAACATGTAAAGACAATAGACGATATGACTAACATTTCTAAAAAAACAATCGCGAAATATTAAAAACAACACTTCATTATAGGTTGTTCTACCTTTATAGATGCTCAATATTCTAAAAGATGGCACAATAAAATATTTATTTCCAACCCTCAGTGGCAAGTTTATTGAAACCGTATATATCCCCGATAAAGAACGAGCAACGCTTTGTGTATCTTCACAAGTTGGTTGTAAGATGAATTGTTTGTTTTGTCAAACAGGCAAACAAAGGGCTTCGAAGGACAGTTAACAAGTTGTGATATTATCAATCAAATATATTCTCTTCCCGAACGAGAAAAAGCTCACTAACATTGTATTTATGGGTCAAGGAGAGCCTATGGACAACTTTGATAACATGCTAAACGTTACCAAAAATACTAACAAGCAACGAGGGATATGGTTGGAGTCCCAAACGTATTACGGTAAGCACGATAGGATTAAAAGGTAAATTAGAGCGTTTTTTTAAACGAAAGCGATTGCCATTTAGCCATTAGCATGCACAACCCTATTCCTCAAGAACGAAAGGAAATAATGCCTTCGGAACGTGCTTATTCGATAGAAGAAATAATGGATGTGCTACGAGAATACGACTTTTCCCATCAGCGTCGTTTATCTTTTTGAATACATTGTCTTCGATGGTATAAACGACAGTCCACAACATGCACAAGCCATTATCGACCTTACTAAGGGTGTTGAATGTCGTTTTTAACCTTATTCGTTTTCATCAAATTCCCAATGTACCTCTAAAAGGTGTGAACGATTTTAGAATGAAACAGTTTCAAGAAATGCTATCGAAAGGAGGCATAACTACCACCATTAGAGCCAGCAGAGGCGAAGATATATTTGCTGCGTGTGGTTTATTATCTACTGCAAAAGAAAAACATTGTCTTAAACATAACTTATTTATACATAATGGAACAAAAGAAAGTTCGTGTAGCACTTGTTTTTGAAGACAAGGAAGAGAACAAAAAATCACTACGATTTATTATTAAGAGCATTTTCATTACCCAATGTTTTAGAGCTATTTACACCTATTATATACACTCCGCGTTCGTTTTTACTTAATCAAAAGAAAGGAAACGGACACTTAAACTTAAAAGGTTATTAGACACTTTAACAGAGCAAAAGAAGGCTGTATCAATATCTTTGCTTATGCGTTCGACGAACAAGAAGCGGCTAACGAAGAAGGGGTTCGATTGCAACTGTATAAACAAACACTTGCAGACTACCAAGAACGTGCCTTCGATGTGTTAGTGTCTATGCCATCTACAACGCCTGTTAACGAGGTTAACTAAGGCTTACAACATGGTTAAAACAGAAGAGAATGCCCCTGTTTTTCATGTTTACGAAACACCATATTTAAGAGTTGCTACACAAGAACCAGCCTCAACAAACGCACAAAAAGAAACGGCTGAACTCATAGAAGCATTTATTAGTCAAACACAAACATTGTGTAAAACGCTTAGATGCCACTATTCTATCGCTAAACCTCGCATTGCTATTGTTTCTGATAGCGAACCTTACATGGTTACTGCATTAGAGAAATTGGTGAAAGACCATAACACTTGTGCCTTTGGACCTTTTTACTTTGGAAGAATTAAACAGCGAAGAAAGTAGAAACGACTTTGATATTATGTCTGTTTATGCCGACGAAAACAAGGCTGAACTACTTGAACATTTAACGCAACAGCATGCCATTAAAACTACATTTTGGATTGCCTTTTTATACACACGCAACCCTCTTCTTTTTGTAGAAAACGAAATGCCCGACTTGCAAGAAAAACAGAAGCTATTGTGTTAGATGCCATATATACTGCCATTGATTTTCTTAGAAATAAAAAGGCAATATGTTTTTCCTTTTCACAACCCATTAAGAAAGGTTTATGTAGAAAAGAAAAAGAAAAAGTAGGTTAATTGATACAACATTCAACCCAAATAGTTTAAGCGACAAATAACGGTTTGCAACACATTAAACCCTTATTTGTCGCTTTTTATATTCACTACCTCACACAATGCTTATTAAGTTGTTACATATATTATTTCATTGCATAAAAAAACTAAAAAGCAAAAAAGCCTTTTTGAAACTATTTTTAAGAACGTTTTTTTCGTCTTTTTCGTTTACTTTTCCGATGCATAACTTTAATATTTTATACCAAAAATTCTTTTTATACGAACAAGAGATAGTTTTGAGAAGAGAAAAACGAAAAGAAAAGCACTTAAAAAAGTCATTTTAAGGTAAAAAAACATTGCAAACTCTTAGGTTTAAGCATGAAAAAAACCCTAAGAGTTTAGGTCATAATACATAAGGTTTTACCACCCAATATATAAGCTATTGTGTGCTAAAAACACCGTCTTTTACACCTTAATGGCTTATTTTTGTTTTCTAATGGTTTCGTTCTACAAAGCTAAAAAGCTATATGTTTTATACAGTATAACAGCCCTAAAAGCATTTTATAGCAAACCTGAACAGCCTTAAAAGCATGTAAAAAGCTTAGCTATTTTAGCTAAAAACAGAAAAAAACAAAATGTAACAAAACACTCACAAAAAATAAGGCATATAAAAAAAGAAAAAATATTCTCTTTTTTACGTCTACATTTCTCCTCTTCTTATAGTGTATCAAAGAGGTGTTTTTAGAGAATTGATATACAGAATAAATAAACGAAAAACATTTTTAAAGCTGTTATGCCATGCCCTTGCTCCTACCCTTTTATTTTTATAAACATATAGCAAAAAACCTACAAAGTTTGTAGCCAATAAAATAGCCTTACAACGGAAACATTTTTCACAAAAAACAACAAAGGTGATAGTTTTTTTGTTCTATCACCTTTGCACTTTTATTGAAACTACATTTTACTTTTCGAGATACTTTTTCCGCCAATAATATAAATATTATTTTTTTATAGGTTGCGTTATTTCACGGCCGTCGAGGTCGTATTTTTTTATCCTTATCACCCACCTCTTTTTAACCATACTTATGCCCGAAGCTCGTTTTTAACCTTATGAATATATTGCACAAAAACTATTCTTATCGGTTGCATTGCTTGCCGTCCACGTCCGTTTAACCCAATCTCCTTCTACACTTTCTTTAAAAGTTACATCTAACGAACCTTTACTATCAGTTGCCGTTACCTCTGGTTTTATAGGCATTTCTTCGCCTTCTTTAAGCTCTACAACACTATTTTCTGGCAGATGATTAAACGTTATTGAAGATGAATTTATAACCATTTCTTCTCCTCTTTTCCCGTTATCAGACACATCATAATAGCCATCAAAGGTTTCAAGTTTAAGCACTGCTTTTCCCATAAAAATAAATAGGAATGTGTTCTCCCGCAACATCTATACCGTAAACCTCTACCTTATCTATTGCAGCTAGTGGCATCACAACCTCACATTCACCATTATTAGGCGCATCGGGAACCAATGTATATTTAAACGTTTCTCCTCCGTCATCAGATAAAAGCACACGAACTCTACTACTTTCGTTAAAGAAATGCTTATCAACATTCCATGTTAAACGAAACGTTTCGCCTGCTTTATACTCTGTTTTAATAGCAGAAGTTATTTTAAAAAGGCTTTTTCAACATCAATCACTTTAATAGTGGTTTGAAAAGCATCGTATAGTGGTGCTTGCTTTTTCTCTACTGCTTCATTATAAGGAAGTGCATCGCTTACAGTAAAAGTAAAACGATATTCACCCACAGGAATTTTATCTGTATTATTTATAACTACAAAGTTGTTAGGATTATATCTTCGTCCAAAGTTCAACACAGGCATTGTTGTTGGGTGCAAAGTGGCAAAATGTGCGGGGTGCATAGGGTCGTAATTGTCTTGCTGAAAAGCATAATGAAGCACCTTTTGTTCTGCATCTGATGCATAAATAGGAATAGAAAAGAATGTTTCTTTAGGCACAATATATTCTGTTTTCATCTTTTCTCGGTCGATAACAGGTGCTGTGTTTTCTGCTTTAAACGAATAGTTTGGACGAATTTTATTCATTCTTGCATCACCAGCGATAATATGTGGACGCATCACTTGTAAGCTCTTCACGCTAATAAAGTCGGCAGCACGACCATAACTCAATATAGATTGTCCTGCTCCGGGCTCTGAACCATAACCAATACCACCAGGTCCGTCTTTACCAAAGGTGTGCTGACTACCAAAAATAATGTCCTAATTCGTGGCCTAAACTCCATGGTTCTTGGTCGACAATAACCACTCCTCCTTTGTATTGAGGGTTGGAAACAGCTCCTACATAACCATAACTTGCTCCACCAGCAGCATCGTCTCCAACATAATAAAGTGCCACTCCAACATCGTAATTATCAACCCCTATGGCATTATTGATTAGCTCTGTTGCTTTATCAATCTTAATATTAGAGGCTCTTACATTAGTTTTTATAAGTCGTTCGTCTCTTACTAAGGTGAAATGTATGCCTGCATCTCTTACATACATAGTGTTAAGAAAGGCTTCGACAGTAGCCAACCATGTGTTTATTTTATTGATGTCTTTATCAAATCTTTTAGATTCGTAATCGTCTTTACTAAAGAATATAGCTAAACGATAATCTCTAAAAACGCCATCGCTTAGTTCTTTTCCTGTAACACCTGATGGGTTATTGGCACTAACCATAGGAACAGCAAAACGAGTGCTATTTTTTTGCAAAGAATTTAACACACAAGCATGTTTTGTTTGCGTGTTTTCAATAGCTATAAGTTGGTTATTTTCAACCTTAAGCGTGTAGCTTTTTATCGAGCCATAAAGCACCTTCTACATTTAAATAGCTATCGAACGAGAGGTGCCAACAATGCTATTATTGCGCATAGCAATAAAGGTTTTAATGCCATTAGCTTGAAATGAGGGTGTTCACTTGGTTCCAATTGATTTCGGAAGTGGTTATACTTGGAAAAGAACAACTGACCTGTGATTGATGAAACACCTTGTTTAATTGCGAAAAGAGGCATTAAAGAATGTTTGTTTTGCGCAACTAATACAGAGGAAATAAATAAATAGATAGATAATAAAAACGTATTTCATGACGCGTTAGTAAAATATTAAATAAATGAATATATTAAGTTTGCTTGATAATTAAAAAACGAATGCTATCTGTAAAAAAAGAATACAGATACAGCATTCGTTATGATGTTTTATAAGTGTTTTAGTTAAAGAAATTCCAACTAACTCCAAATCTAAATAAACGTTCGTTAGTAGGATAATAAAGGTGTTAAGAAATAGTTTCTTGAGCCAGAACCAGCGTTTGCATGACTATACATCACAAAGAAACGTGTGTGTTTAAGCATAAAATTGGCATAAACATTTACAAAAGGATAGTTTCCTATCTTAACTTTTTCGGCGTTTCCTTGCACTACATAGCTCCCTAATGCAGGACTATAATCTAATGCTTCATACTCTGTGAAGTAGCGAACATCGGCTCCTAAATCGCAAGAAAGCACTCGAGCTATTTTTAAAACTGAGTGTATAAATTAGAATAAACATTGAGTGTTGGTATGCCTAAAAGAGCATCTTTGTTTGATTTTTGATAGGTAATAACATTATCCCAATGCAAAAATCCCAATTTAAACTTTTGTGTTAACTCAGCCGTAAAGAGGTTTATTGCTCCTTTATTTTGTAATACTGTAACTTCGTGGTTCGTTTTATTAAAGCTATTATCTATGTCGTAGCTTTGTTGTAGATAAGTGTAATTTTTATATTATCTACGGATATACACAGAGTGGTGTTGGTTTTATCGAAAACGAAGTTTTGCTTGCAATTGTGAATGAAGTACTTTTGTTAAGCGTATTATTATCCCACTCAAAAATGCTTAGAATGGTAATGACGATAATAAAAAGTGGGATTTATTCTGTGAAAAAAGCCCGAAGCATCTAAACGAACAGTATCTCCAAAGAGTTTAACATTTACATCTATTGAACCATCAACAAAGAGTTGACCTGCATCTTCACCCTGTAACCACGTTTCAATATTAGCTAAATAGTGCAATGTTTTGCCTTGTTGCTTGTATAATTGTCCACCCTATACTGGTGTTATGTTCTGTAAACGACTTTTGTTTGAGTTATGTTTTTGAGGCAACGAGAAATGTCTTAGTTCGCTATTAGCAAAGGCTCTTAATCCTGCCTTAGCCCATTTATGAAAGCCTTCTAACAAAGAAATAGCAAACATATTGCTTACTCTAAAATGCTTAGTTTGGTCGAAAATAGAATCGTTCGACACACCATTTACGGCATATAAGTTATTCTTATAAAAGTTTTTTGGTGAATAATAAGCCTGATAAATTCTGTTATATTTATCGACATTAAGCGTGTGTGTAAACCTTGTAACGGGTATAAATTCTATTTTTTTGAGCCTCTTTTTGCCAATACTTTAGCATTGTTTTTTGCGACAAACTATCGCTTTTCACTTGTTCGTTATTAGCTAACGATGTTTTAGGCACAAAGTTATTGTCTTCTGCCTGCAAGGTTTTCACTTGTAAAAATGCTGTCTTCTGCAATATTCGCACCTGTTTTTTTCTAATTCTAACTTTTTGTTTTTAGTGTACCCAACACTATAACTATGTGTTAAATAAACATGCCAATGAGAGTTTCTATTCCAGTTTTGACGCAATGTAGTGGGTATTTCACTGGCAGAATAATCGTCGGAAAAAAACTTTCAGGAGCAGTGATATAAGCTCTATTTGTTATTCCTCCATTTTCAGAAAGCTTTTGATGATTGGTTGTAAACAAGAAATGTGCCTGATATTTACTATCAATATACGAGCCATACAATGAATAATTGAAATGAGAAGAACCTTGATTTTGATAAAAAACCACGTCCATATAAATAATCAAACTTCATTCCTACCCCTAATTTCTTGCCTGCATTTACACCAAAAATAGCCTTTAAATGGTCTTCACCATCGGTACTTCCTCCCGCCGAATTATAATTTAAGATGGTAAAAGGCGAAAGAGTGTTGGTGAAAAGAAACTGATTGACGGGCTTAAAGAAATAGTCGTAGCCCTGTGTAAACAAGAATTGTTGCTGTTGCTGACGAGCTATAAAAAAATGCGATGGTAACGCGGTGTACCTAAATTTCCTAAGGTGTTATACTCTCCTTGCAAGCCTTCTGTAAACACAGAATTCATATACATGGCGTGAAGAGTATCGGGTTCTGCTGGTTTTCTATAGCCAAATCGCTCGTTTATAGTCCATGCTTTAATGCCTGTAGGAATGTTTTTATCTTGGTGAGTAGAGTCTTCTTCGTTTATATCTCCCCCTTTTTCGCGCATGGTATCTGGTATTCTACTATTTCTGACAGAAGGCTTTTGAGCATAAGAAGCAATGTAAAAACCTAAAAAAGAATGATATGTAAAGATAAAAATTTCATTTGTATAATAGTCGGAAAAGAGATTCTACAAACTTAAAAAAATCATTGAAGATAAAATGATAATACCACCTATTATTTCAGAATGAAAGAAATAAATAACCATTCCTACAATGCTTCCTATAATAAAAAAATGATATTTAAAATGGTTCTAATTTTTAAATATAGTGGTTGCAGAAATCTGCTTTTTTTATGTCTTCGTTTACGAGGAAAAAGACTCGTTTGATATGTTGTTTTCTTCCATTATTCAATAAAATTATGTGTAATAAAATGATGCAAATGTAGTTATTTTTTTACGAATAAATAGCCATAAACCTCTTATTCGCTTATTTGTTGTTTTAATCTTATTATCTCATCACGATATTGAGCTGCTTTGCAAAAATTCTAAGTTTTTAGCCAGCTTCTTTCATCTTTTGCGTTAGAATTTCTATTTGCTTTTTCTACTTTGATAGTAGAACTTTCACCATAACTACCAATGGGTTCTGCTGCCATCTTTATAACATTTGAATGGTCATCATTTGGCATCTGATAGGTTTTAATCGTTTCTTTTTGTTTCTTGTGAACCAAAAGATATTCTTGTTTTTTTCTTCTTAATTGGTGTTGGAATGATGTTATGTTTATGATTGTATTCAGCTTGAATTGCACGGCGTCGGTTTGTTTCATCAATTGTTTTTTTTGCATACTATCGGTTATCTTATCTGCATACATTATAACCATTCCATTAACATTTCGAGCGGCTCTACCTGCTGTTTGCGTCAAACTTCTATAACTTCTAAGAAATCCTTCCTTATCTGCATCGAGAATAGCAATAAGAGATACTTCGGGAAGGTCTAATCCCTCACGCAAAAGATTGATACCTACTAACACATCAAACTCGCCAGAACGCACACCATCTATAATTGTTATGCGGTCTAACGTACTAATATCACTATGAATATAAGCTGTTTTAATATTATTTTTCTAATAAGTAATTGGTGAGTTCTTCAGCCATTCTTTTTGGTTAAAGTCGTTACTAATACTCTTTCATTTTTATATATTCTATCGTGAATTTCATCTATTAAATCGTCTATTTGGTTTTCACTTGGACGCACAATTATTTGTGGGTCTAACAGTCCCGTTGGTCTAATAAGTTGTTCAACAATAACTCCTTCACTCTTTTCGAGTTCATATTCAGCAGGAGTAGCTGATACATAAATGGTTTGAGGAATAATGTTTTCAAACTCTTCGAACTTTAATGGACGATTATCGAACGCTGCAGGAAGTCGAAAAACCAAACTCAACAAGGTTCTCTTTTTCTTGCTCTGTCTCCTCCATACATCGCTCTAATTTGAGGAATACTCACATGACTTTCGTCTATAAAGAGCAGAAAAATCATCAGGGAAAAAAGTCGATTAAACAATATGGACGCTCACCCGGAAGACGATTATCGAAATAACGTGAGTAGTTTTCTATCCCTGCACAATGTCCTAATTCTTTAATCATTTCCATATCATATTCTACCCTTTTCTTTTTATTCGATGTGCTTTTAAAAGATTCTCCAAGTTGATTAAAATGGTCAATTTGTAGCATTAAATCATCTTGAATATGCCTTAATGCACTCTGCGTTTGAGCTTTAGATGTAACAAAAAGGTTAGCAGGATAAATTTGATAACTACTAAATGTTGCAACCTTTTTTTATAAGTTGTACCATCAAGTTCAACAATATCTTCAATTTCATCATCCCACCACGACACTCTTAAAATATTCTCGCTATAAGCCATAGCGATATCTACTATCTCTCCTTTTACACGAAAATGACCTCTAAGAAGTTCCATATCATTACGCAAATATAAAGAATCAACCAACCGTTTTTAACAAATCGTTACGGTTCATCTTCTCACCTTTATTTATACTAATGATATTTTTCTTTCATGGTAATAGGTGCTCCCATACCATAAATACAAGAAACAGACGAAACAATGATAACATCTTTTCTACCAGACAACAACGCACTCACAGCAGCTAAACGCAAACGGTCTATCTCTTCATTGATTGCTAAATCTTTCTCAATATAAGTGTCTGTCGTGGGTAAATAAAGCTTCTGGTTGATAATAATCATAATAAGAAACATAGTATTCCACCGCATTTTCAGGAAAGAATCCTTTTCATTTCTTCGTATAACTGCGCTGCCAATGTCTTATTATGACTAAGTATGAGCGTGGGTTTATTAACCTTTGCAATTGTATTAGCCATCGTAAAGGTCTTACCTGAGCCTGTAACACCTAATAAAAAACTTGAGCAGTTTCTCCCTCGTTCACACCTTTTACAAGTTCGTTTATAGCTTTTGGCTGGTCTCCCGTTGGTTTATAATCCGATGTTATCTTGAAATTCATATTTGCAAAAGTATAAAAATATCAATCAAAAATATAAGCTCTATTTCATCTAAATAGGCTAAAAATAATTTAAATGCTTTTGCCTTTCTACATAAAAATATGTATATTTGCACAAATAGATTTTTCTGCTTATGAAGAAATTAGGTGTTGCTTTTGCTACCACATTAGCTATTTTTAGCTCTTTTTAGTTGTGCAAATCAGTTCAACCAAGTATATAAAAAGTAGCGATTATAACTACAAATATGAATATGCAAAAAGAAAGCTTTTTGCTAAGAAATATGCACGTGCTATTGTTCTATTTGGCGATGTTGTAACATTACAAAAAGGAACAGAAAATGGACAAGAGTGTTTATATCTTTTTGGGATTATCACAATATTTAAATAAAAGATTACGCAGAAAGCTTCAAAAACATTCCGCACCTATTGCAATAGTTATCCAAAGGGATTGTATGCTGAAAACGCAAAGTTTTATATAGGACAAAGCCTTTATATGGGCTCACCAGAGTCGAGATTAGACCAAACTCCTACTCTTTCTGCCATCACAGCTTTCCAAGATTACCTTGATAACTATCCTAATGCACGCAATGAAGAGGTCGCTCACAAACGATTGTTTGCTTTACAAGACAAACTTGTGCAGAAAGAACTTCATTCAGCACAGCTTTATTACGACTTAGGAACCTACTTTGGTAACTGTACCAGTGGTGGAAACAACTATGAAGCATGCATTATTACAGCGCAAAATGCTTTAAAAGATTATCCTTATACAAACTTACGAGAGGATTTTTGCTTTGCTAATAATGAAAAGTAAGTTTGAATTAGCACAACAAAGTATAGAGTCTAAGAAACAAGACCGTTTCCAAGATGCTGAAGACGAGTGTTATGGATTTATCAACGAATATCCTAATTCAAAAATACAACACGCTTGCTCAGAAATACATTCTTAAATGTAAAGAGTTTACACACAAATAAAAACAATTAAAAATAACAATAGATATATGGATTTTAAAAAGAACAAAAGCGCCAACAAGCACTGTAACAAGAAACATTTTAGACTTGTGTGAAGATACCAATAATATTTATGAAAGCGTTGCAATTATAGCAAAACGCGCTAATCAAATTGGTATAGATATTAAACAAGAACTAAACAAAAAAAGTTATCAGAGTTTGCTTCTTACAACGATTCTTTAGAGGAAGTGTATGAAAATAGAGAACAAATTGAGATTTCTCGTTATTACGAAAAACTTCCAAAAGCCTACTCTTTATGCTACTCAAGAGTTCTTAGAAGATAAGGTTTATTATAGAGATCCATCTCAAGAAGACCACTCAGAAGAGTAATATGATACAAAGAAAAACAAACTGTCTTCTTGTTTTTTTGCTATTGTCTTTTGTATTGTTTCACTTCTTATGCCTATTGCGCAATGGACACCAAACAACAATATGGACATGGCAAACGTGTTATTTAATCTTTATATAAAAAGATGGAAATGGCACTCTGAATTTTTGCCAATGCTAGTTTATTTGCATTAAATTCGCTTTCTATTTTATTGAGTTTAGTAGGAATTTTTATGTATAAGAATAGAAAAAGCAAGCAAAGTTATGCACTATAAACCAACTATCATTAGTAATTTGGTATGGTTATATGGTTTGTTCTTTATTGGGGTTACGACCCTAAATACACTTTCAAGCCTACCTTCTACATAGCTTTTTCCGCTTGTAGCACTTATTTTTGTGTTTATGAGCTTATAAAGGAATAAAAGCTGACGAACGATTAGTTAAATCGTTAGACAGAATTAGATAAAATAAAAGATAAGGTTAAACGCCTTATCTTTTTTTCTTTTTATAGAAGTAAGAAATAACTTACAAAACACTCTACACCTTATTTATATTAAGCCGTAGCAAATATAATCTATCCAAAATTACAATAATATATACTTGCAAAAAAATACTAATTCTGTATTATCTAACATCTTTCTTTACTCTTTAAAACGAGTGTTATCACGTAAAGAAAAGATGTAAAAACAAAAAAAGAGATGTAATTCAGTTTTCACACCTCCCTTTTTTCAATCCTTATTTTTCAGTCCTTTATAGGATTCCACCCCTGAGCTTTCAATTCAAACTCTTGATTATCACGAGTTACAAGTTGCGTCCCCAACTCCTTACGAGTAATATGTCCAATGATTTTCACATCTTGTAAATCCTCTATTTTAGCATGGTCTCCAATAGGAACAGTAAACAATAATTCATAATCTTCACCACCATTTAAAGCACAAGTAGTAACATTCATGTTTAATTCTTCTGCCATAATAGCCGTTTGATAGTCGATTGGAATATTCTTTTCATAAACTCTACAACCGCAATCGCTTTGCTTACAAATGTGCATTAACTCACTACTTAATCCATCAGAAACATCTATCATTGCCGTAGGTTTAACACCTACATCTCTTAAACGCTCTATAATATCCCCTCTTCTTCTGTTTGTAACTGACGTTGTAGAAGATATTCTTTTGCCAGCAAAGTCGGGTTGAAAAATCTTTAAGAGCCTCTAATGCCTGTTTATTGTTATTCTTACGAGCCTCATCTACCTGCTGATAATACACAGTTTTTCACGTTCGAGCAATTGTAAACCCATATAAGCAGCACCTAAATCTCCCGATACACAAATAAGATCGGTATCTTTTGCCCCATTTCTGTATACAATATCATCATTATCTGCCTCGCCAATACAAGTTATAGAGATAGCTAATCCCGTGTAAGAAGAAGTAGTATCTCCCCAACAATATCTACATTCCATTTTTCACAAGCAGCTCTTACGCCTGTATAGAATTCTTCTAAATCTTCAACAGAAAAACGTTTACTTAACGCAACACTAACCGTTAACTGCTTAGGCGTGCCATTCATAGCAAAAATATCACTAATATTTACCATTGCCGACTTGTATCCTAAATGGCGAAGATCTATATATGTAAGGTCGAAATGTATTCCTTCCATTAACATATCGGTAGTTACAAGAGTTCTTTTGCCCTCATAATTAAGGACAGCACAATCATCTCCGATACCATATTGTGTAGAAGAATTAACACTTTTAATATCCTTTGTGAGGGTGTTCTATCAAGCCAAACTCACCTAATTTTGCAATATCTGTCATTTAATAAACCTACTAATAATATTTATTTTTATCGCTTGTTTATATTTAAGAACCTTATTAGAAAAAGTAGCCAAACAAAGACATAAATGAAATAACATCTTTGCTTGGCACTATACCTTTATATATATATTATCAATTAAGAGCGTTTTTATCATTTCACGCATAATTTCGGTCATCAAAGGTTGTGCCTTATTAGCCGCCACTTGCACTTCTTCATGACTCACTTCTACAGCTTGTCCTTCTAAACCAAGGTCGGTTATAATACTCATACCAAACACCTTTATACCACAATGACATGCTACAATCACCTCAGGAACCGTACTCATTCCCACAGCATCAGCTCCTAAACGACGGAAAGCTCTATATTCTGCAGGTGTTTCGAATGTTGGTCCAGACACACCCATATAAACTCCATGCACTAAACGAATGTTTTTTTCGGCAGCAATATCATTAGCCAATGCTATCAATTGCTTATTATAAGCTTCGTGCATATCAGGGAAACGAGGTCCAGTGGGGAAGTTTTTACCACGCAAAGGGTGTTCAGGGAACATGTTTATATGGTCGGTAATAACCATTAAATCGCCAATTAAAGTCAGGATTCATACCTCCTGCAGCATTAGACACAAATAATGTTTCAATACCAAGCTCATACATCACACGTTCAGGAAAGGTAACTTGCTTCATATCATAACCTTCATAGTAGTGAAATCTACCTTCCATTGCCATAATATCTTTGTCTCCAAGTTTTCCAAAGATAAGACGTCCTGCATGACCTTCTACTGTTGATATTGGAAAGTTTGGTATTTCGTTATAAGAGAAATAATAAGCATCAGTTATTTCGGGAAGCTAATTGTCCGAGACCTGTTCCCAATATGATGGCTGTTTTGGGACTTGTTGTCATTCTTTCTTTGAGCCAAGATGCTGTTTCTTGAATTTTTTTCGTACATAACTTAGTATTTTTTTCGTTAAATAATTCTTGTTGTTCTTGCCTAAAACTAACAGTAATAGGCAACATATATAAATGTTTTTACGTTCTCAGTCATACCTTCAATGCACTCTAACCTACTCGCATCTTTTTCTGTTGTGATGATAATTTTAGGCGAAGGCATAGCTTCAAACATATCATTTATACGTTGTATATCTTTATTTGTAAATAAATGATGGTCGTCGAAAGCCATAGAAGTGATGTTACAACCATATTGTTTTTAAGTCGGTTTGTTAGTTGCTTAGGCGAAGCAATACCCGTAACAAGCAACACATTGGTTTGATTAGACAAGCTATCTAATGGCTTCTCGTCATTAAAGAAAAATAGCTTTTAAATGTCCATAATCTATCGATGTAAAAAAATAAACCTTGATAAGGATACAAGTCCATCGCCTTTGTTAAAACCCTATACTCCATAGGTTTAAGGTCTTTTTGGGCATTTTGTAATAATAACAATGTCTGCTCTCGACTTCCCACTCTGCGGTTCTCTTAGTCTACCAGCTGGTAGAAGCTTATCATAAATAATAAGTCTATGATAATCAATCAGCAATATATTTATTCCGGGAGTTACATATCTATGCTGAAAAGCATCGTCTAACAAAATCACCTCTGTATCTTTTGTTTCTTCATCGGTGGTTAAATGCTCTATACCTGCGCATCTGTTTTTATCTACCGCCACATAAATATCGTTAAACTTACAGCTCCATTTTGGTAGGGTTCATCTCCTATTTCTAACATCGTTGTGCTATTGTTTGCCAACACATAACCCTTACTTTTACGCTTATAACCACGCGAAAGCACTGCCACTTTCAACTCGTTTTTAAGCAATCTAACGATATATTCTACATGAGGAGTTTTACCTGAACCACCCACAGTGATATTTCCAACAGAAATAACGGGAGTTTTATACGACTTACTTTTTAAAATTCCAAGTTCAAACAGTTGGTTTCTAAAACGCACACCTAAACCATATAGCCAACTAAAAGGTAGTAGCCATTCGTTTATTTTAATAAAAATCTCCTTCTGTTCTCATATCCTTTTATTATTTCACATTTAACACAAAAGGGAGTTGTGCTTGCACTCTTGCGCTCTTATGTAAACTTCTTACCATCATTAAAGGCTCATAATAAATGCCCAAAAGTGGCACGAAGTTGGTCGTCGATATAAGTTGTTCTATTTGCTTTCAGACTCTAAACTCTCTAACCAAGAAGGAGTTTTTGGATAATCAGTTAACGTATAATCGGTTACTTTTGCTAACAAAGCAGCCTTAACAATAGCATCGTCTATACCTCCAAGTGCATCTACTAAGCCCACTCTTTTGCATCTGTACCAAGCCAAACACGACCTTGTGCAATGTCTTCCACATAGTTTGGTGTCATTTTACGTCCGCTTTCTACACGCTTTTTAAATAGTTTATAACCGTTTTTCTATCTTTGTTCGTAAAAACATAGTTTCGCTTTTGGTTTAACGAACGTGCATAGATATTGCCAAACGAACTGTTTTTATTTGTTTTGAACCACATCGAATTTTAGTCCTAACTTTTCAGTTGTTAAACCACTAAAAATCAGGAATTACACCAAAAATACCTATACTTCCTGTTAACGTTGTAGGCTGAGCAACAATCCAATTGGCTACACTACTAAAAATAATAAGCTCCCGAAGCAGCATAATCTCCCATAGAAACAACCACAGGTTTCTTTTCTTTTAGTTTAGCCACTTGATGCCAAATTTGTTCTGAGCATAAGCATCTCCACCACCAGAATTAACACGAAGCACAACAGCCTTTTATGTTATCATCGTTCATTAACTGTTCTAAATCTTTACAAACAGTAGTTGCTACAATGCTCGATTCGCCTGCTAACATTCCTCCAACATTCTCTTGTACGATTGCACCTGAAGCATAATACACCGCTATTTGGTCTCCCAAAGACACATCAGACTTGTTTTTCTACCATTTGAGTAAGGTCTAAACGATTGATATTTTCTTCGGTTTCTTGTCCTAATTTTTGTTAATATAACCTTTTACCTCATCGCTATATAATAAAGCATCTACTAAATGATATTTCTTTAAATTGGTAGTTTCTTCTAAACCTATAAGTCTATCAGCATAAGCGTTAAGCGAATCAACATTTACATTCTCTGCTCTGAGCAACATCTTTACAAATGGTTTTCCATGTGCCGTTAATAAATACACCCACTTGTTCTTTGTTTGCATCGCTCATTTTATCCTCTGTATACATCTCGGTAGCACTTTTTATACTTTCCTACCTTTATCACATTATATTTTTATACCAATCTTAGCAGTTGCATCTTTTACAAACATTGGTTGTGCAGACAAGCCGTGCCAATCTATCGAACCTTGTGGGTTTATCAATACATCGTTTGCGACCGATGCCACATAATAGGCTCCTTGCGTGTATTCATCGGCATAAGCAACAATCCATTTTCCTGTTTTTCTTAAACTCACTAAGCAGGTTTTCTTAGTTCTTGCAAACTTGCATATCCGCCTTCAAGTATTCCACCTTCAAGATAAATTCCCTTTATATCGTCATTCTTTCCAGCCTCTTTAATAGCAAAACGCAGTTGGTTTAATCCTAACTCATTTAAGTTGTTGCCCGTTAATTTGCCTAAGAAATTATTTCCAGCGGTTTCAGATAAAGTACCAGAAAGCTTTAAAACCAACACAGAATTGTTTTCGATTGTGGTAGAAGAACTGCTCAACGACAATGAACCTATTAAGCCAATAAACAGCATAATAGCAACAAAAATATTGAAAAGAAATATACCAACAACCGTAGAAAGAACCGATTTAAAGAACTGACTCATAGCTTATAAAATTAGAATAATACATATAGAGAGTGTTGTTATACATACTTGGCTTTTATAACACATTTGCTTTAAAGCCACACTTTAAAAAACTTTCACCTCTCTTATCAATGCAAATATACTAAATTTATTCTGTACCTCATAGGTTATTTCCTTATATTAAAACAATTTAGGAGTTTTATTTGTTGCTTTCAAAAAGTTCTAACTTTGCCATCGCTTATAAAATGTGGTGCATTTATAGCTCATTGCCGATATGGCTCAGTTGGTGAGAGCAATTCATTCCGTAATGAATAGGTCCCCGGTTCGAGCCCGGGTATCGGCTCAAAAACATTTATTTTTTTATATTTATTAGTTAGCAATTTATTTTTAATGTTAACGAATTTAAACGTCTTTATCTCCTCATTTACGTTTGTATCTATAAAAAAATTTAGTCTGTTCATCTTATTTCTTATTATTTCTCCCCTACTTTTATAAAAACACAAGACTGTTTTTGTAGGGCGTAAAAATGGATATTTTTATTTATATAAAGACACAAAAACAAGAATTTATTTTCTATCTTTATAATTCATTGTAAATAAAACCCTTTACACACAAACTATAAAGTTTTTCTTTCTAATATATCATTTTTTTATATTGCAAAAAGCTTGTGTTTTAGCGTTAAAAAGATAAGCTTTTAAGAGCAAAAACACAAGCTATTGAGTGCTAAAAAGATAATGTTTTGCACCCTAAAACATATAGAGTTAAGAGCTAAAAATGTGTTTTTTTCTATTTCAAAAATGCGCATTATAGCAATGAAAAAAAGATATATGTTTAGTGATTTTTATCTTATTTTTCGCATTATTTTGTGTGTAAATAAGGATTATATAGATAGGTTGATAGTCTTATTTTTTTGTGTTAGAATGAGTTTTTAAATGTAACAAAAATGCTCACAAAAAAAGTATTTTTATAACACTCGTACCTTCAGCTCTTTTGACACATTATTTAACATATTTACTTCTTCAATACATAAAGAAAGAAAAGCTACTTTTATTTTATAATGCTATAAAATTTAATTTTGTTTTATGCCCAATAGCTCTTTTTGCGCTTCTTTTTCATGCCACTTTCCACATTATTAACCCATCATAACAATAACAGAATGCAACAACTAAAAATAAGGACTATACTTTTTATAACAAAAAGCATAATCCTTATTTTTATATATTGTGTTTTAAAGGCTTAATGCCCTTATACACTTAGTTCAACTTAAGTTGTTTTTTTAATTTCTTCAATCTTAGCTTGAGCTTCTTTTATACAGCGTTCATAACAATCAGCACACTTCATATTACCTTTAATCTCTAAATAGAACTTAATCTTAGGCTCAGTTCCTGAAGGACGAACACTAACCTTATCGCCGTTTTCACAGAACCATTGAAGTACATTACTTGTGTCTGGCATATCAAGTTTTGTAACGTTTCCATTAGCATCTGTTTGTTCTAACTTTAAGAAATCCTTAGCTATTGTGATTTTTTCTCCTGCTAATTCGGTTGGAGGATTATTTCTAAAAGTTCTCCATCATAGCCTTAATTTCGTCTGCACCGCTCTTTCCCGGACGCACAACATTGATGGTGTATTCGTAAGAGAAACCATATTCTAAATATATTTCCATTAACAAATCATACAATGTTTGTCCTTTATCTTTAGCATAAGCGCATATTTCTGCTAACAAACAACATGCAGATACAGCGTCTTTATCTCGTACAAAGCTTTGTGCCATGAGCCATAACTCTCTTCACCACCACCTATATAATTCTTAATACCTTCGTTTTCACGAATTTCTCGAGCAATCCATTTAAAAGCCAGTATAGCAGTCTATCATCTCAATATTGTTCTTATCTGCTATTTGTTTAATAACTTCTGTAGTAACAATTGTTTTCACTATGAAGTCGTTAGGACTCCATTTGTCCTGTCTTAATACGATTTGTTATGATGTAATATAAGAATAGTAAACAGGTTTGATTTCCGTTAATAAGCACCCATTCACCCTTATTATTCTTACAAGCCATACCTACTCTATCTGCATCGGGGTCTGATGCCATCACAATGTCAGCGTCGATAGCCTTAGCATCTCTTAATGCTAATGTTAATGCTTCTCCGTTTTCAGGGTTAGGACTCACAACTGTTGGGAAGTTACCATCTTTCACCATCTGCTCTTCTACGCAGTGAATGTTTTCAAATCCCCAATTTCTTAAACTTGCAGGAATAAGCACACGTCCCGCACCATGCAAAGGAGTGTAAACTATTTTAAGGTCTTTTTGACGCTCAATAACAGCAGGTTCAATGCTAATGGTTTTCAATTTTTCAAGATAAATCTTATCTATATCTTCGCCAATGCTTTGAATAAGTGCTGGATTACCTTCAAACTTAACGTCTTCAATCTTAACCTTTGCTACCTCGTCTATAATTCCTTTATCGTGTGGAGCTAACACTTGCGCTCCATCTTCCCAATAGGCTTTATAACCATTGTATTCTTTTGGATTATGACTTGCTGTTAAATTAACTCCTCCTTGACAGTTTAATTCGCGAATAGCGAAAGACACTTCAGGCGTAGGACGTAAATCGTCGAATAGATACACCTTAATGCCATTAGCAGAAAAGATTGCAGCTGTAGTTTCAGCAAACAAACGTCCGTTGTTTCTACAATCGTGTCCTACAACCACTGCAATCTGTTCTTTATCGGCAAAACACTTCTTTAAATAGTTTGCATAACCTTGTGTTGCCATACCCACAGTGTAGATATTCATGCGATTAGAACCAGCTCCCCTATGATGCCACGAAGGCCTCCTGTGCCAAATTCTAAGTCTTTATAAAAGCTGTCTATCAACTCTGTTTTATCGCTATTGTCGAGCATAGCTTGCACAGCATTTCGTGTTTCTTCATTAAAAGCGGGTGTTAACCATTCTTTTGCCTTTGTTTCGCAAAACGCAATTAGTTGGCTGTTACTTTCCATAATTCTTGTTTTTAGTATTTTGTTTATATTTTTCTTCACTGATGTAGCAAAGATAAGCTTTTTACGAGAAAGACAATCAAAAAGCGTGTTTTTAGTACTTTTTGCAAGCGTAAAAAACACAATTAGTTATTATATAATGGAATTATACTACAAAGGTTTACTGATAGCAATGTCTACCTTTTTAATTATAGGAATATTTCATCCTATCGTCATAAAAAGTGGAGTATTATTGGGGAACTCGCCCTTGGTGGGCTTTTTATTTAGCGGAATAGGTTTGCGTTATAGGCGCACTTTTTGTTGAAGACGTGTTCTTTTCGTCTTTATTAGGTGTGTTAGGTGCCTCTCTATTATGGTCTATTGAGAGATATTTGAACAAAAAGCGTGTAGAAAAGGGGTTGGTTTCCGATGAATCCTAAACGTTCTCATTGCTATAATCAACAGAAAAAAAGAACAAGAGACAAAAAAATTAAAAACAATATGAAGGTAACTTTTATTAGTGGTAGGCAAAACGGTTAACAAACATTTTATAGCATCTATAAACGATTATGCCGAAAGAATTTCTCACTATCTACCTTTCTCTATTGCAACAATTCCCGAACTTAAAAACACAAAAAAGTTTAACTCAGGAACAACAAAAAAAGAAAAAAGAAGGAATTGATTTTTAAAACAATTGTCGCCAACAGACTTTTGTTGTATTACTTGATGAACATGGAAAAAAATGTTTAGAAGTGTAGAATTTGCAAAAGTGGATTGAGCAGAAACAACACCACACAAAAGAACCTTATTTTCATTGTAGGAGGTCCTTATGGTTTCTCACAAGATGTATATAATAGAGCAAACGATAAGATTTCACTTTCTGCAATGACGTTTTCACATCAAATGATACGAGTTCTTTTCACTGAACAAATATACGTGCTTGCACTATTATTAAAGGTGAACCTTATCATCACGAATAAATAAATCCCCAGAATACTTATTCTGGGGATTTATTTTTATACGTCTTTTATCTTACATCTTAATCGGCTGAATAATCAGAAACCATTTTTCGATACATAGAGTAAACCTTTGCACGAGCAATATATCCTATCAGGTGATGGTCGACATCGACTACTGGAATATATTCGAGTGTAGTTTTATCGAATTTATCCATGATTTCTTCCATTGGGTCGTTAATAACAACCGTTTCACTTACAGTTCTCATGAGTTGAGCAACGGTGAAACGTTGATATAATTCTGTACGAAATATAAGATGACGAACCTTTGTTATGTCCACTTCTCCTACTAAAACACCTGCTTTATCGGTAACAGGTAAGAAGCTTGTGCTACTTTTACTCACTGCATTAACAAACTTTCCAAGCGATAAATCGGGGTGTAATGTTGTGAAGTCTTTACATATAACGCTTTTAAGATTCATCAATGTTAACACAGAACGGTCGGTATGATGGGTTATTAACTTTTCCTTCGTGCGCTAAACGCATAGCATAAATACTATGAGGTTCAAAGATACTAATGAATATAACAGAAGATAAAGACACTATAATGAGTGGCATAAAAAGCTGATAACCACCAGTGATTTCGGCAATAAGGAATATTCCTGTAAGCGGTGCATGCATCACTCCAGCGATAACACTCAGCCATTCCTAAGAGTGTAAAGTTCTTTTCTGGAAGATACAAACCAATGTTATTGATATTCCAAAAACGAGCAAAAGAAAACCACCAAAAGCCACCTACAAACAAAGAAGGTGCAAAAGTTCCTCCACATCCTCCACTTCCATTGGTTGCAGATGTAGCAAACACTTTCGTAAAAAGTTACTAAAGCAATGTATAACACCAAAAGTTTTTCCGTGTCCATAAAAGAGAATTATTCATTAAAGTTCCCCAATCAGTTTCTGTATTACCACTTAAAAGTACGTTTATAGCTTTGTATCCTTCGCCATATAACACAGGAAATAAGAAGATAAGAGAGCTTAATATAATTCCACGCAACAGTAAACGAGTGTAAGGATACGCTCTAATTCAGCAAAAATACCTTCGCAAGTGGTCATAAGTCTAATAAAAATATAAACTTAAAAATGCCACAAAAACACCTAATAGCACACCTGCTGGAATTCTATCTACATTCCATGCGCTATCTAAGGTAAACTCGAACATCGAATTACCTCCTCTAAAGATGTATGTAAAACTGGTAGCTGTAACGCAAGAAATAAGTATTAGCATAATAGATGCCATCGATAAATCTACCATTAACACCTCTAATGTAAAAACACAAGTCCTGCAATGGGAGCTTTAAAGATGCCTCGCAATAGCTGCAGAAGCACCACAACCAACCAATAACATGAGTGTTTTTCTGTCCATATAGAATAACCTTCCAAGATTAGAACCTATAGCAGAACCTGTTAATACGATAGGAGCTTCGCCTCCAACAGAACCTCCAAAGCCAATAGTGATAGCAGATGCAAACACTGACGACCAACAATTGTGTGCTTTTAAGAAAGATTGTTTAGAAGAAATGGCATATAACACACGCGTTATTCCATGCGAAATATTGTCTTTCACCACATATTTTATAAATAAAGTGGTAAAGAATATACCCACAACAGGAAAGACAAGATATAACAAGTTGTAAGAACTATGGTAAATTTTGATGTCAATAACCACTGAATAGCTTCGATAAGATGATGCAAAACTAAACCTGCAAAAGATGCACAAATACCTATTAAGAAGGCAACAATAAGTACTAATTGTCGTTGTGGAATATGTCTATGAATCCACATCACCACAGTTTTCACCTTATTTGTATAATATACAACTTGTTCTTTCATTGTTATGAATACCTATAATCTTTATATAAATAGTTAAAGATTAAATCTATTATTTTCTAATAATCGTTACTTCTCCTGTTTTAGTCAACTTTATAATACTTGAAGGAGTGTGAGGTTTATGCTCCTGACGTCTACTCCAACAAACATAATCTACCCCTTCTAAGATTTCAGGACTAATGTCTTTATAATTAGAAGCAGCAGGCTGACCACTAATATTAGCACTTGTACTAACTAAAGGTTTTTGAAAACGATAGCAAAGTTCTTTAGAGAAAGCCTCTTTTGTCACTCTTAATGCAATGCTACCATCATCAGCTATAAGGTTTTCGGCTAAGTTTACAGCATCATCAAGAATAAGTGTTGTAGGCTTTTCGCTTAGCTCTATAATGTCCCACGCTACATTAGGAACATTTCTAACATAACGTTGTAAGCGTGCATCACTATCTACTAAGCATATCATAGCTTTCGAATCGTCTCTTTGTTTTAGTTGATAGATTCTTGCAACAGCCTCTTTATTCGTTGCATCGCAACCTATTCCCCATACAGTGTCTGTAGGATAAAGAATAATTCCACCTTTTCTCATCACTTCAATGGCATTCTTTATATCTTCACTTTGTGTCATATTGTATCGTTTTTTAATGTTGTTATTATGATTGATTGAAAGCAATTAAATACTTTCAGTTTTACTTTCTACATAAAATTGCTCTATATGTTGAAATCCATTTAAGAAGTCTTTTGCTTTCATACGCTTCTTTCCTGTCAATTGCAATTCTTCTATTTCGAGCCAATAGTCAGTTGTTGCCACTTGCAACGCATTGTTTTTCACTCTCAAAGTGCCACACTCCTCACAACATTCTTCTGTCGTTTTCTTTGTTTTGTAAACCTTTAATACCGTTTTCGTTGCATTCTTTCCATCTTCTGAATGAGCCTTTGCACATAAATAAGTCCACGTTCCGGGATAAGGAGATAATCCTCTAACAAAATCATAAATACTTTTAGAAGATTGGTTCCAACAAATTAAACAATCATCTTTAAATATTTTTAGGAGCAGCATATAAGGGAGAAACCTCTGGTTGAGGAATAGTTGGCAACTCAAGTCCCTTCTCTAACACTAAATTTAATGTTTCTACAGCAGTTAAAGCACCTAATTTCATCAATCCATTATATACATATTCCACATCAGCCTCATCAGGAATATCAAACGATTTCTGAAGTATCATCTTTCCAGTGTCTATTTCATGGTCTAAAAAGAACGTTGTTACACCTGTTTGTGTCTCACCTCTCATTATTGCACGGTTGATAGGTGCAGCTCCTCTATACTGTGGAAGAAGAGATGCATGCACGTTAAATGTACCAAAACGAGGCATATTCCACACCACTTCGGGCAACATTCTGAAAGCCACAACCACCTGAATATCGGCACGAAAGCTTCTCAATCCTTCGATAAAAGTTTCGTTTTTCATCTTTTCGGGTTGAAGAACAGGAATACAATGAACTTGCGCATATTGTTTTACCGCAGAGGGTTGAAGACTATTTCCATGACGTCCTACGGGCTTATCGGGCTGTGTTACCACAGCCACTACATTAAATTTATTTTCTATTAACGCTTCCAAAGTACCCACAGCAAAACTCTGGTGTACCCATAAATATAATTCGTAAATCTTCTTTTTCATGCTATTCCTTTCTTTCATTTAGTCGAAAGAGTGTATATATTGTGTTGATACAATTTTCATCACTCTTTATTATCACTCAAAAACAATTGAGCTTGTGTTACGCTCATTAGTCCCTGCTGTTTCTGTTCTTAATCTACTATTGCCCAAAGAGAGCGATTGAAAGCCCTTTTCTTGTGCTAATTTCACTTCATCTAACGAGAAATCGCCTTCTGGTCCTACCATTATAGTAATATCAAAAAGGTGTTTGTAACTGTTGCAAAGCTGTGAAAAAGGTTTATTTTAGGCATATCATCATAACAATGTGCAATAAACTTATACCCTTTTTATCGAAAGCTTTTTATAAAAATCTTGAAAGTTTGTTATATCGTTTAAAATGGGTATCCATCCTTTCCTACTTTGTTTCATTGCAGACACAACAATCTTTTTCCATTCTGTCTATTTTCACTACCTTTCTTTCCGAAAAACCGACAGTTTAACAGAGTTATCTCATCAAATCCTATCTCTGTTGCCTTTTCTAATAACCATTCAGTTCTATCGTTATGCTTTTGTTGGAGCTATTGCCAAATGAATATGCCCTTGCCATGTTTTTGGTTTGAGGGAGTGTTTCTTTATATTCAAATAAGCATTTCTTGGCACTAATAAGCGACACTTCTGCTCTATAAAAAACACCTTTTCCATTCATAACAAACAGCTCATCACCTTCTTTCAAACGTAACACTTTTAACGCATGAACTGCCTCTTCTTTTGGTAGTTCATGCGTTAAAGGAGCCTCAGGCACATAAAAATATCTTGCTTCTTTCATTCAATAATATATCCTAAACAAGTGTTATTGTTTTCTTATTCGGGTTTAATGTTCTTACGTCTTTTCTATTTCCATCTTTAATGTTGAAGCCAACTCGTAGTTTTCGTCTTTTATTGCTTTATTTAAGGCTTCTTCTAACATTTCAATTGTTAGCACATTTACAGGTAAAGCTCATAGATGGAGATGCTTGATTATAGGGCAAACTCTGTCTATTCATTAACACTTCGTCTACAAAGATGGGAAGTTTAGCACTAACAGAAAGTAACACTGCATCTATGGCACGCACACTTTTAATATCTAAACTATCTACATTATATAGCATAGCCCTATATTCTCCATCTATTAAAGTGTTTATTATCACTTCAAAATGGTCTTCGGTGTAATAGCGAACCACGTCCCATAGCACTTCGGGAAGAGTGTTTTTGGGCTTTTTAGAGAAAGGTAATCGCTGTTCAAACTGCCTCAATGTGTCTTTATCACATAATAAACTCAGTTGTCGTTTTTCCTCTTTATCTACTAAAATAACCAGTCCTATTCCCTCTATACCTACTATTTCTGAAACGCTTTTAAATGTTACTTCGATATTTGCCATAAGATTTCTATTCGGATTTTGATTTAAATATGAATACAAAACTTATTGCTACTAAGGCTGCATAACCAGCAAATAAATACCAACAAGTGCTCCAATCTACCACATTAGCTGTGGTATTAGCATCTACAACAGCTTGCGCTCCGAGCATACCAACTGCTGCTCTCCTAAACCATTTGTCATTAACATAAACAGTCCTTGTGCGCTTGAACGCATATTCTCGTTTGTTGATTGGTCTACAAAGAGAGCCTGAAATATTAAATAGGTCGAATGCTAAACCATAAACAATCATCGATGCCACTAACATCCATAGTCTATCACCCGGATTTCTAAACCTAATAAGCCGAAACGAAAGCACCCATGCCGTCATTGCCATAAACATAATAGACTTTATTCCGTAGCGTTTCATGAAAAAGGAATAAGCAGAATGCAGAACGTTTTCACTCATTTGAGAAAGTGAAATTAAGATAATAGGATGTTTAACTGCAAATGTTTCTGCAAATTGAGGAATGCTTTCAAAGCTTTGTTAGAAAAAGACTTGCATAGCTATTTGTTATTTGCAAACACACTCCTAACAACATTGAGAAAACAAAGAAAGTAGCCATTTTCTCTCTTTAAATAGCGCAAAAAGCCCTTAAACCTACAGGCATCAATAACGCTTTTCTTTTCTTTAGAAGTAGAAACAGCGCACATGGGTAATGTAAAAGTGTAGAAAAAGAGCAATAAACCCACAAGAGCAGACACGTAAAATTGAAAGTTACTCGACTTAAAAACCTAATAAATCTACCACCCACATAGTGGCAATAAAAGCCCACTGTTCCAAACACTCTGATGGGTGGAAAGCTCTTTACTGTATCCATTCCTGCACTCGATAAACTGGCATAAGCCACTGAATTACTCAATGCAAGCGTAGGCATATAAAACGCAACACTTAACGCATAAAACGGAAAAAGCATTTGTGTTTGCCACAAATGGCTAACTCTTCCACTCCACCGTTAAGCATTATCACTCCACCACAATAGCCTGTAGCGAGCATAAAGACAGAGGCTATAAGATGACAGAAGCTCTAATAAACGTTGAGCAGGTACCCATCTGTCGGCAATAAATACCCATAATAGCAGGCATAAAAAGAGAAACTACTCCTTGAGTTGCATAAAAATAAGCCTATTTTAGACGCCATTCCCATAGGTCCGAGATATGTTCCCATAGATGTAGGTAGGCTCCCCACACTGCAAACTGCAAGAAATTCATTAAAGCTAAACGTGTCTTTAACATCATCAATCTAATTTGGTATGTATAAAATTACACTAAGTGAAGGCATAAAAACGCCTCGAAAAATTGTATATACAAAGTTAAGCATTTTAAAGAAATCTCAAAACAAAGACAAATGTTATTTTTATCTTTATCTTGAGATTATCTTTATTTAGAACAAAAACTATTCCGACATCTTTTAATAAGTCGTTCACTGTTTTTCACAGGATTAAAGGTTGACAAAGGAACTTCTACGCAAATGGTATTCCAATTGCTCATTGCTCCATTCCATAACCCAGGCAATTCTAAAGCCTTTAGCTCTTTTTCCGTTCTTACTCTTTAAACTTACAAAGCCCGTATTAGGGTCTACATAAGAGGTTAAATTAAATTTATTGCCCTTATAATCTTTAAGTCCACACACTAAATCTACAGGATTAAAATGCGTACTTTCTTTGAACATTGCTACATAAGAAGCGTTGTTTTTATCTATTTGGCTCGACTCTAATATCTGTAAACTCACACTGTTATCGGGATTATAAGCTAAGAATGGACCTCCACCCGGTTCTCCTACATTCTTCACTACACCGCAAACACGAATAGGACGATTAAGCTTTTCTACAAGATAAGAAGATAAATCGCTATCACACAGTTTGTTTACACCTTCTTTATAACAACACAATTGAGTTTCTAAATACATTAAAATGCGCTCTAACTCTTCTGCGTTTTAAGTCTCCTTTCTCCAGCATTTCAAGGTAACGGAACACTTGTTGTTGGGTTTGCACTAACACTCCAGCCAACAAGTTTTTATATTCTACCGTATCACCTTTCTTATTATCAGGCACAACATTATCTATATTCTTAATAAAAACCACATCGGCATCTAAATCATTCAAGTTTTCTATCAATGCACCATGCCCTCCGGGACGGAACAACAATTTTCCTTTTTCATCGTAAAAAGGGTGTTCCATCTAAATTGGCAGCAATGGTATCAGTACTTGGTTTCTGCTCCGAAAAGGTAATATTATATTGCACATTAAACATTTTTCGTAGGTTTTTCACCTTCTCTTCCACCTTCTTTTTGGAATAAATCTAAATGGTCGTGCGACACCGTAAAATGTAAATTCACTTTATTTTTTACAAGTGGCATACAGCGCACCTTCTACCAAATGTTCTTCCATCGCTGTGCGAACACCGTTTTCATACTCGTAAAACAATAATAAACCTTTGGGAAGATTGCCATAATTAAGGCCGTTTTTCGCTCAACAAATTCTAACCAATGTTTTATAATCGCGAGCCTCTAACAATGCTTTTTACATTTTTCCTTCGTTTTGTTTACACTTTTCACACAACTCATGTCTAAAAAGCAAAACGTTTAATATTTTGACAAAAGGTTTGTTCAAAAGCAGTTTTTGGCTCTGTATAATCGGCATTTAAAAACTCAAACAAGTCTTTAAATATTCTACTTGCTGCTCCGCTGGCAGGAACAAACTTCATAATAGTGTGTTGTTCTTGCTTATAAGCGTTCCAAACGCTAAGCCATTGTTTTTGTTTCTTCGGTTACAAGCAATACTCCTTGCTTAGCAGAAGTTCTGCGGCATGAAGTTTTAAAAAGGAAATCCATTTTTTTAAGGCTTTTAGTTGCTGTTCTACTTGCTCAACGGTTAAGCCTTTTTCTGTAAATTGCTGAATGTTTTCGTTTGTAAAACATAATAATTAGTTTTAGGTAGAATAGATTTTTACGTCGTAGACACAATTATTTCCTTTACAAAAGATAGTGAAAATAATTATAAATAATCGTCGCTATTTTTACCTCTTTTTATTTGTTATTTCTCACTTCTTCCACCTTTTTAAGGCATTATCTACCATTTTTAAGATTGTTTTATTTTATTTGTTCTGTCTCACAAAACAAGCTATTGTGCGCTAAAAATTTTATGTTTTTCAAACGAAACTGTCCTACGGTTGAAAAAAACGGTTCGTATTTTATTAAAAACAGAAAAACGCTTTAAAAATGGTGTTTTTAATGAAAAATGCTGCAATAGCTTGTGTTTTAACGCGCAAGAGATAAGATATTAGGGATAATACCTTGTGTTTTAGGTGACAAAAGATAAGCTATTGCACGCTAAAACATATATCTTTAGAGAAAAACTACTCAATAATTGTGTTTTCAAAAACTTTCGTTTTAGAAATGCAAAACATATAGGTTTTAAAGCATTACAGCTATAAAAACAACTATTTTTAGGTTGTTTATCATTGTAAAAAAAGCTATAAAAGCTTAGCTATTTTTTTGTTAGAATAGCATTTTTCTGTTCAAAAATAAAGCTTTATTTCATGGTCATTTTAAAATAAAAATAGGTTTCATCTTCTTTTTATAAAAAGAGATAAAACCTAAATGGTATTTGTGGCAAACGCTGTTTTATAAATGATGTTATTCTTCTTGCTCACGTAGTGCCTTAATATTTCTTACCACTCCACTAAATTTAGCACGTTTAATGGCACTTCCTTTAAACAACTTTTGGTATTGTTCTTGTGTTAGTTCAGCCCATTTTATCTTTCGTCATGGCAAGTAATTCGGGCTTTGGTGCAAACTCTTCTATAAGTGTTGGAGGCGATTTTCTATTCCATGGGCATGCTCGCAAACAAATATCGCAACCATAAAGATTATTACTTAATTTATTTTTCACATCATCGTCTATCTCAGTTCTGTTTTTCTATCGTTTGATATGAAAATACATAAACGGGCATCCATCTCTCTGTTTTCTTTTGATAGCTTGTGTAGGACAAGCATCTAAACAGGCTCTACAACGTCCACATTTGTTAGCAATTGGCTCGTCATACACTAAATCTACATCTAAAAACAATTCTGCTAAGAAAAAAACATACTACCAGATTTAGGAATAATAAGTTGCCTATTTTTTTACCTATCCAACCAATGCCAGCACGTTCTGCCCAATAGCGTTCTAACACAGGACCTGTATCACAAAAACATTCTAAAATGTGGTTTATCTGTTTCTAATAACGGCGCATCTTCGGGCTCAGCAGGTACAAACCCTAAATTAGTAGCTAATGTTCTGAGTTTCATTTTCACAACATCATGATAGTCTAAACCATAAGCATAAGCCGCAATTTGATATTGGTCGTCAGGGTATTCGTTTGTCGGGTGCGTAGTTAATGGCAAGCGAAACAATGCTTTTAAGTCCTCTCATCAGCAAGCGAGGGTCGAGTCTTTTTTTCAGTATAGTTGTTCATATATTCCATACCAGCATACTTTTTATCTGCTAACCACTTTCTTACATGCGCCTCAGTTTCAGCATCTACCTTCTCTGCTTTTTGCTATTCCACGCAAAAAGCCAAGGCGTTGTGCCTCGGCTTTAATCTTATTCGAAAGTTCTAAACTCATATCCTTGTTCTTTTTAACCATATAATGGCTTGCGGTAATGCTGTTTTTAACTTCTCAATGCTTTTTAGTGAATCGTGAAAAGTTATAATAGAGCCATTTCAGGTATATCTTTTTACATTGTTTAGAACATCTTCTGCTGTCATCCACTTAGAGTAATCACGAGTTACAAGGTCCCACATAACAATTCTATATTTCTTTCTTAACCTCGCATATTGTGTTAAACGCATCCAACCATGAGGAGGTCTGAACAAATGAGAGTGTAGGTATGTGTTTGCTTTTTCTGCGTTATCACTGTAAGTTTTGATAGAATGTTTAAAATCCACTGATATGGTTAAAGGTGTGATTTCCTATCTGATGTCCTTCAGCCTTTACACGTTCATATATCAATGGGTGCTTTCTTACATTATCTCCCACCATAAAGAAAGTGGCTTTTATGTTGTGTTCTTTTAATACATCTAACACAAATGGCGTGGCTTCTGGTATGGGTCCATCGTCGAAAGTGAGGTATACCGCGTGCTCATGTTTATTCATTCTCCATGTAGCACGCGGATATATCCATCTTAACCATTTAGCAGGTTGTTCTATAAACATAATTATTGGGGCATTGTTCCACCACGTTTTTGATAAAGATGTGTTAGCATATCTAATTCTATCGCTTTTTTTCTTGCTAACGACTTATCAACCATTTCTGTGGTACCGATAATTTGATTAAGAATATAAAACTGTGTTAAACAATTGCTTTGAGATGCGTTAAAGTTTGATTGGCTTAATGTTAAATACCAACGAGCAAACTGTTCTGCATCTTTCCAAGCACCGTTTATATATTCTAATGCCTTTTTCTTATTGCCCACAAGAACATAAGCACGCGCTAAATCTACAGCTCCACTTAAGAAATTGAGTGGTACATTGTATGCAGGAATCACTTTATCTGCTTTTTGCTAACACTGCTTTTGCTTTTTAATCTTACCTTCTGAAATTAACTGAAGTGCTAACTGAGCAAATAATCTACGATGGGTGTAACACATACGAGAGCACAGTTTCGTCTAAATAAAGTCTCTTTTTATCAAGTCCTCCATAACGATAACGAGTCATCATGTTTGTATATACCTTTTCTGTATCGAAGTTTTTTTAGCTCCCGGAACATTTGTTGTGAATGGTGTAACTCTATTAGCTAAACCTTCAGAAATAAAGTTATTACCTAAATTCATAGTTTTCTTCGCCTACAGTGGTTGCAATATACACTGGTCGAGTCCAATTACTATTAGCAATAAGCTCAAGCATCATTAAATCACCTTTATATAATGCACGCTTTCCAGACAAAGAGATAACCATCTTATCGGGTATCGAATCGCCTTGTAATAACATTCCACTACGACGAACAGCTTCTTTATCTACCTTTAAATAAAAGGGTATCGGTAGGTATAACACGCATTTCTTGCTCTTTAGAAAGTACCCAATATTTCATAATATTATGCACTTCAAATGGGTCTTCTCCAAAGCGTTTACATGCACTTCTTGAGGGTTTTCTTTATAGAATTGTTTTATTTCTTCTTTTATAGAAGGTTGCACTTCGATATAATTATTAGTGCCTTCACAATAATCAAGACGCTTCCCATGAAATAGGAAGAGCAGGCGAATTATAAGCAGGACAGCTTCCATTTTGGTCGATGTACCAATCGGTTTTGTAAATAGCTTAAATTGCATACTCGAGCATCTGTTCGCTTGTTTTCAACCTCTTGATTATACCACAATGGGAAAAGTATCATTATCTCCATTAGTGAAAATAATGGGGTCTCCTTTATCTTGAAGTGTCATTAAATAGTTCGCTCAAAGTCTCTACAAGTGTAACGTCCACTACGATTATGGTCGTCATAGGTTTGAGAAATCATTTGTATAGGGAACCAAAATACCTGCCACACTCACCACTATAGCCACAGCAGTTTGTTGTTTTTGTAGTTTTCTTGTTATCCAATCATAAAGCGCAGCCACACCCATTCCACACCAAATGGCAAACGCATAAAATGAACCTGCATAGGCATAATCTCGTTCACGAGGCTGCATTGGTGTTTGATTTAGATATATTACGATAGCTAAAACCTGTCATAAAGAACAAAGAAAAAATACAACCCAAAACTGACGAATACCTGTTTTTCCTTTATAAGACTGCCAGAAAATACCAAGTAATCCAAATAATAAAGGAAGACAATAGAATACATTGTGTCCTTTATTTTCTTTCAAACTATCGGGCAATTGACTTTGGTCTCCTAATCTAAGGTTATCTAAGAACGATATACCTGTTATCCAGTTACCGTGTTCTAATCTCGCCATTTCCTTGAATATCGTTTTTGTCTTCCAGCAAAATTCCACATGAAATAACGCCAATACATAAAAGTTGCATTGATAAGAAAGGAAGAACTTTAAGTTGTCTAATTGCGAAGGAACTTTCACCATAATGTTTTCTCCACAACGGTCGTAAGGCACTTCTGTACCTTCAACTCCTCCTAACCAATCTTCATAAGCCTGAGCATGTGCCGAACTATACATACGTGGAAAGAGCATATTTTGCGCATACTCATACTTGTCTTTAGTAGATACGATGAAATAAGAGTCTTTTTCTTGTGGGTTTGCCTTTTCTTTTCTTTGCCAAATAGGAGCACCTTTTATTAAATTAGGCACACACGTTCCGTTTTTCAACTTTTAAAGCTGGTTGTGATGTATAAACTATCCGTAAGCTAAAGGACGGTCGCCATACTGGTCGCGACTTAAATAATTACCTAAAGTAAATATGTCTTCAGGAGAGTTTTTTGGTCCATTGGTGGGTTAGCAGAAGAACGTATTACAATCACTGCATACGATGAATAACCAATCATAAGCATAAGCATACACAACAACACGGTGTTTTTAATGCGTCTACTTACAAGCAATTCAGTTTTTCCATCTACTTTTCTACGATAAATAAGTATGCCATACAACAATGCAAGAACTACGATACCAGTTATAGCAGCTTTCCACCCATATCCATAAAAAGGAATTCCTAACATTCCAACAGATAGAAGAAAGGAAATATTTGTACGCATTATGCTCTTATCGGTATAGCTTTCGTAAATTCCCCAAATAACGATTAACACCAAAAGAACAATATAAATAATTTCTCCTGTATTAAAAGGACAACCTAAAATGTTTACAAATAAGAGTTCAAACCAACCGCCTACGGTTATAATACCTGGCACAACACCATAAAGAACCGCAACCACTAACACGAAAGAAACAGCTAATGCAAGAAGTGAACCTTTGGTTTCGATAGTAGGAAACTTACGATAAGTGTACACTAACACGATAGCTGGAATACACAAAAGGTTTAATAAGTGTACACCTATACTAAGTCCTGTCATATACATAATAAGCACTAACCATCTATCACTATGTGGTTCGTCTGCATGGTCTTCCCATTTTAGAATTAACCAGAATACCACTGCAGTGAAAGCCGACGAATAAGCATACACTTCTCCCTCAACTGCTGAGAACCAAAAGGTATCGCTGAAAGCGTAAATAAGTGCTCCAACAAGTCCTGAAGCCTCAATGGCTATGACCTTAGCAGTGGTTAATTCGTTCCAATTCTTTATGAGTAGCTTGCATGTTAGATGCGTAATCGACCAAAAATAAAAACAAGATGGTAGCAGCACTAAACAAAGCACTCATCGTATTAACCATACGTGCTATTTGCGTAACATCGTTGGTAAACTGTGAAAAAAGATTGGCTGTGAGCATAAAGAAGGGTGCTCCTGGTGGATGACCCACTTCTAATTTATAGCCTGTTGTGATAAATTCTGGACAATCCCAAAAGCTTGCTGTTGGCTCAATAGTTGAGCAATACACAAAAGCTGCAATAAGAAATGCAACCCAACCAAGCACATTATCCACTAATCGATACTGTTTCATGTACGTTATTATAATGTTATTTTTCAAAATTATATTGTTGCAAAGATAAGACAAAAAGAACATATTACAAAGGAAAAAGGCACTAAAAGCTATATCATTTAAGGCTCTTTTTGAGCTAAGTAAATAACAACTAAAAATATAAACGCTTTTTATTTAAAAGAGTCCTTACTTACTTTAACTATCACTCTTTTTACCAATGGAATGATAAAAGAGAATATGACAATATTTCACTCGTGATGACCAACGCAATAACAGGTTATCACCAACGCAAAAAATTTTTCTTTTTATTTACTCTTCACTCACCTTTAATACTTCTAAGCTGGGGTCTTTTCTAAACATTTTTCACTACATACGAGCAAACAGGCATCACTTTAACGTTGTTTTCTTTAGCAAAACAAATCATTTCATCAAATAATATTTTTAGCAATACCTCTACCTCTAAACTCCTCACCTACACGAGTATGTTCTACAAGAATTTCTTTGTCATCTGCCCAGAGATAAGTCATTTCTCCTGCAAAAGCACCATCTTCATACGCTAAAAAGCGTCCTTCAATGCCGTTGTCTTCTCTTTTAAGTTCCACCATACATATTTTTATTTTAAAGTTGTTATAAGTTCTTCATACGAAGGAATGTGTTCTAAAAATTCATACCTGTTATTTTGCTTGTTCACTCTACAACAATAATGCTGTAAACCATTGCTCACAATTAAAAACTCCACTTGCAATAGCGTGTTATAACTTGTTATCTGCGTAAAAACTTTTTCTGTTATTGCCACCGTAGGAGCTTTATATTCCATCACAACAATAGGTTTTAGCGCATGATTATATAACACCGAGTCGGCTCTCATTGTTTTCGCCCAACGACAGCTTCACTTCGTTTGCCAACAAAACCAACAGGATAGTTTTTTTATTGTTTATAAGATAATGAATAAAATGCTGTCGCACCCACTCTTCTGGTGTAAGTGTAACATACTTTCTACGCAACACATCGAACACCTTTGGTTGCTGTTTTGTTCCCGATAATTTAATATTAAAGGGCGGTAGGTTTTAATGAAATCATTTTATTATCTTTGCAAAACACTGCAAAGATAATGTTTTTAGCTACAGAATGGCACTTTTTGTTACGCTTTATAAGTTGACACCAAAAACAAACAAAGAGCCGTTTAAACCCATTAGAAATAATGCTATGCAATGCGATTACATATTAGTTTGTATTTTAAATGCTAAACTAATGGCTTTTAAATTTACCTTTTTATGGCAGAAAAGAAACCAACTCACACCTTCGAAACTATAATGAAAGATATACAGGCACGACGTTTTGCTCCTATATATCTGCTCATGGGAGAGGAATCTTATTACATTGATAAGATTAGTAATTATATTTTAGAAACGGTATTAACACCCGATGAGCGCGATTTTAACTAATCTATTCTCTTTGGAACAGACACTACAGCGGTGCAAATTGCCGACCATTGCAGAGAATTTCCTATGATGTCTACCCATAGAGTGGTAGTGATAAAAGAAGCACAAAAACATTCGTTCGCTCGAAGCACTCGAACATTATGCCACTCAACCCACACCTTCTACAATTCTGGTGTTATGCTATAAAAACGGAACGATTGATAAACGAAAGAAAATTGTAGCAAAGATTGAAAGCATCGGGCATTATCTTTGAAAGTAAGAAGAAAAAGGATTACGAATTAGATAGCTTTTATTAACAATTATTTAAAGCTAAGAAGATGGATTATAGACCCAAAGGCTCTGCAAATGATGGCAAATCATATAGGAGCAGACCTACATCGTTTAACGTCTGAATTGGATAAGATGATGGTTGCCGAAAACGAGGCCGAAAAGCGTATTACACCCGAAATGGTGGAGATAGGCATTAGTAAAAGAATTTAATGTGTTTGAACTAAAAACAGCCTTAATAAATAAAGATGTATTAAAGGCCAATCAAATTATGAACTACTTCATAAAGACGCCTAAGTCTGGCTCGCTTTACACTTTGTTTTGCCTATTCTCTTCAACTTTTTTTCAAAAACCTAATGATTGCTTATTATGCACCTAATAGGGCAGATGAGTTATCGGTTGCCAACTTTTTGAGGCCTTAAATCAAACTGGGCAGCCAAAGAGTTTATCGTAGCAATGAAAAACTATTCGGGTGTAAAAACAATGCAGATAATTTCTAAAATAAGAGAGATTGATGCTAAAAAGTAAGGGGTTAGACAACCCAAATACCTCTGCCGAGGAGCTTTTAAAGGAGCTTATTTTCTTTATTTTGCACTAAAAACATGCGTTTTAGGTGCTTTTTGAGCTATAATTACAATTTTTCTATACAGAAAAAATATAGGTGTAAGTGCCATAAACACTATGTTTGTGGCACTCTCGTATTTCTACCCACTTTTTAAAATAATAATCCCTTGGTTAGCATCATTAAAGTTATAACAAATATGGGCTTATTTTTCGAACAACCAATTTGCAATTAGCTTTTATTTAATATTTACTTTTTGTAATATTTAGATTTTTACAATTTACAAATATAATGTAACTGTTTTTATTTGTAATACGTCAGTACGTAATGCGCTGATTTACATTTTTATATTTATACTTAAATACACAAATCTTTAAATATAAAAATGTAAAACACATAACTATTAGCAATAATAAATAAAAGCAATTTACAATTGATTACCAATATTTTAGAGCGATATTCTATATATTTTATTGAAATAAACACGTATTTTTCACTCTGCTACAACACGCTTTTTAAGCACACCACATGCAAATACGAGTAATAACACACTTTAAAAACCAATATATTAAGAATATATATAAAAGCTTATTACTTAATACATAAAGGCAAACACTTTACATATTTACAAATATATATTCACCTTTTACAAATTCACGTTTACGTATTTATATTATTAAAACATAAATATAAAGTTTATATATACAAATAAATATTACATTTTGTTGTTGGTCTTAATTTTATTGTTTACCTTTGTAAAAACAACAAAATCCGCCTTTTAAGGGTAAAAACACAATAAACAGCTATTATGAAAGATAGAATTAAGCAATTAATGGAGCGTCAAAAATGTCTCAACAAACGTTTGCTGATATATTAGGAATATCTCCTGCATCACTCAGTAGCATCTTTAACGACCGAACAAAACCTACTTTTAAATCATGTAGAGTCTATTAAGCGTAAATTTCCCACTATAAATTTAGAGTGGTTAATAAATGGAAAATGGTTCTATGTTTTACAGACGACGACCCCAATAATTCACAAATTTCGTCCTCTTCTACTCCATCACTAAACGGCTCAATGATAGATTTTGATGGAGAAACAAACAGCTATACAGACACAGATAGTAAAGGATATGAGGCTGGAACGAGGGCTTATAATGAGCAATACCCACCAAAACAGAGATAAAATACATAGAAAAACCCCAGAGAAAAAATCACTGAAATAAGGATTTTCTTTTGATGACCAAACATGGGAAACCTTTATTCCACAAAAATAAAATCACTTATCATTGCGCTTTTTATACCAATTTGTGCATCACTACATTACGATGTGCAAAGGTCCAAAAATAACGATATATTTTTTTGAACCTTTGTACTTTTCTATTAGTCTATTTTAGAGTAAGAAGATAGAAAAAGGTTCTTTTTTTCTTGATAAATATCTCCCCTTTAATTGTTAATATATCTATATCAAAACCCTGTTATATCATTTTTTTAACATAATTGTTTTTATATGTTTCTTTTTCTATTTTTAGCAACTAAAAGTCTCGTTTCTTTGTTTTTATTGATTTATCAATACATATCCACAAAAAGATATTTTTCAAAATAAAAATAAAGCAATGTCCCAAAAGGGTTTATTTTTTTCGTATTGTTTTCGATTAGAAATAGTAAAACTACCATTTACCTTCCACCACTCTATGTTTCATTACATAAAGCATAAAACAAAAACATGTTAGCTCACCCAAGCAAAAGAAACTCTCAAAATAAGCCCCACTTTTTCACCAAACAATCTGTTGGTCAAAAATAAGCAGTATTTAGTGGGAAAGCAATGTATAGGGTAAAAACAGCTGTTTTTACGAGAAATGACGCAATAGCTTAGAGTTTGACGTGTAAAAGATAATGTTTTAGCACACAAACTACAAGCTATTAGGAGGTAAAACATAAGCTATTGCATGCTAAAACACAAGCTATTGAGGATTAAACCCTATTTATTACATTTGATAAGGTTACATTATAGAAGTTGAAAAACATATATATATTGTTATTTCATCTCTATTTTTCTGTCTTTTTATGCGGTATTTTTTTCACCAGAACAAAGCATAAAAATCTAAGCTTTTTCTCTAAAACAAGAATTTAGAAATGTAACAAAAACACTCACAAAAACAGTAAACAGGAAGTGCAAAATTCGCCTTTTTTTATAGACTTATTTTTTTAGTATTTTTACTCACATTATCATCATAAAAACAAACGCATAAAAATAGCTTTACACAGAAAAGAATAAAGGAGAAAAACATAAGCAATGGCTTTTCATTATCTCCCCCAATTCCTCTTTGTAAAAATAAGTGAAAGTTTGTTTCTTCTCTCATTATCAATAAACAAATAAAGCACAAAAAAAGAGAAGAAAAAATGGTTTTTATAGAAAAAGTAACCCTTTTTACCAATCGAAAAAGGCAACTAAAGGCAAATGGTCGCTAAAACCCATTGGTATATTTAGCTCCGATATAACACCTCAAAGGTTGAACTCCACCATATTTTTAAGTCGGCAGTTAACAAAAAAAGGAGCATCGTTAATAACACATTTAAGCAATGATTTCAGTACCGAATTTGATACAAAAATATGGTCTAAACTTGTCCACTCACCTCTAAATTTATAGGTTCCTTTAGCCCCATTCTTTCCTTTTACACCTTCAGAAATATCTGTTATTAAGCAATGTTTCAACGGTTCAAACGCCTCACTTTTCCCATTATCGTTGAAATCTCCTAACACAAAAATCTTAGTATCTTTATTTATTCCTTGCAAAGAGTCTATTTTTTGTGCTAAAATGCTACACACTTTTTTTACGCAAAGGCAATGTTTGCAATTCTCCTCCTCGCTTACTTGGTGCATGAACCACAAAAAAATGTAGCGTATCTTGCGTGGAAACAGAACCCGAAACATACAAAATATCTCGCGTAGGTCGCACATTTTTAGGCACATTTATGGGTATAGAAACCGACGAAATGAGCCTAAAAGAGAAAGGAGAATAAAGCAATGCTACATTGATACCTCGCACATCGGGCGAATGAGTCATAACATATTCATAACGAGCAGTGCGCAACGGCGAACGACGGACAAGAGTTTGCATGCAAGAATCGTTTTCTACCTCGCACAACCCTATAACATCTGGCATAAACCATTGGTTGTTTTGTTCTCCACACGCCACAATTTCTTGTGCTAAATGTGTTGTTTTATGCCAATATTTTTTAGGTGTCCAGTGATGAAATCCCGTAGGAAGAAACTCGGTATCTTGTTTAAGGGAGTCGTGTTTACAGTCAAAAAGTTCTCACAATTAAGTTGAACCACCGTAAAATAGAGAGAAAAAGAATAAAAACCGTTCATATTCTATATAAAAATAGGTTAGTTCGTTCTACAAATACAAGGTTAAAACCATAAAAAGCAGGGTGTTATGCCACCACAGGCAAGACAGCATATTTTTATAGGTTTAATTTACAGAATATTTATTTTTGTGTTTGGCTTTTCGTGGCATATTCATACTACCCGAAAAATAGTTCCACCATGTGCAACACCACGATATTGCGCCCATCGTTGATGAATACGTTCCACATAATCTACTGTTTCCGACCCTCTCATATATCCATATTTCACCACCTTATCTCTATAATATTGTGGCTGTTGAGTTTGAGAATATGGAGAAACCTCGCTCCATCGGTGCGCATCTCTACCTCTTTTTAGCCAAAGCCATGGCATCGCGTATGTGAAAAGCCCCTCCGTTATAAGAAGCAAGCATAAACGAAGTTCTATCTAAAGGGTTTTTGAATGTCGCTAAACATTGAATTAAGTTGTGCTAAATACTTTTGCAGCAGCGGCAATGTTAGGTTCCGGAGAAAAAATATCTTCTTGTGGTAAGCCCCAACTGCGAGCCGTTGATGGCATAATTTGCATCAATCCTGATGCACCAGCCCATGAACGAGGCGTTTGAATCGAAAGTGGATTCTGATAACATTGCGCTGCCATGAGCCTCCAATCTAACCTTTGCAAGAGGTGCATAACGCTGAAAATAAATCGTCGTATTTAGAAATAATGCCTCCCAAACGGTTGAGCATGGGGAGAATAAACATGCCTTATTACCCCTCGAGTAGAAAGCAAAAAGCGTTCTTCTTTCTGTAATTTAGCCACCATTGATGGGTTAAACCATTTATTAAGGGTGTCTGCTAACTCGGTATTGCTTGTTTTTCACTGCCCATTGGGTGCGCTTTGTAGCATCGAAAGCGCCACAAAATAAAAACATTTTTGATGCTTTTAGGTAAGGGATAAGCTACAATATCACCTTCTCCTTCATTAAGTCTGCGAATCATTTCTGCTGTATCTTTACACCTTCTACTCGTAAAGAGACACCTAACTGTTGCGCAAAACTTTTCGCAAAAGAAGGTAGTGTAGTCTCATTCCACGTCCATGATAATCGTAATAAGTGTCGGCTCCTGAAAGCGTAAACATGATGAGTTCTCCATTAGACACGATGTCTTGCAAACTAAAGTTGGCATTATTGAGCATAGAATCTTGCTCCAAAGGTGTTCCCCAAGGAGTGGTTTCCGACTTTTTCGCTTGATGACAAGAGGTAAAAAGCAAGCCACAAAAACAAACATAGAATGTAAAAATAAACGCATCATTTTTAGACTACAAAATACAATATTTCTTGCAAAAGCAGTGTAAAAAGGATATATTTGCACAAAACAATTAGGAAGAAAAGGCTCATGAAAAGCATTGAAAATTGGATTAGACCCGATATTTTATCGTTTGCAAAAGAAGAAATAAGCAGAAAAAGAACATTAACCACGACTTTGAGGGTGTGTTTAGACAAAAATGAAAGTGCCCTTTATCACTTCATGTAACCGTTACAATACGGAGGAAGTGGAAAAGCTAAAACAGGAGATTTCTCGTATATATAACACTGATTTTTCAAACATTTTACTCACAAATGGTAGTGCAGAGGCAATAGATTTGTTACTAAAAATGTGCTGTTTTCCAAGTAGTAATAATGTAATAGGTGTGGAACCTACTCGGTCTATTTATCGTAAATTAGCTCAAATTCAAGGAGTTTGTTATAAAAAAGTGTATGTGGATGAGAACTTTACGATAAATGCAAGCACTGTTCTTCGTAGCTTTAATAACTTTACGAAGATTATTTTTTTATTTCTAATCCACATTTCTCAACAGGCGAAGGTGTTCAACCTGAAGTGATAAAAGAAATAGCACGAGAATTTAATGGTTTTGGTGGTGGTTGATTATGCTTATGCTAATTTCAGCGCCCAAGACACGTGGGAAGAATCGTTTGAAGGTATTAAAAACATTGTATTGATTAACTCTATTAGCAGAATATGGCGTGCAGCCGATTGCAGAATAGGCTTTGTGGTGGCACATAAAGAGCTTATTGAGGTACTAAAAGCCATACAAATGCCATACACAATAAGCAATATCAATGCTAAAATGGCTCGCTCTTTCGTTTCAGACAGCCACATAAAAGACCAATGGAAACGTTCTATTCTGCCCGAAATGGCAAAGTTTGTGAAAGCTATTCAGCAACTTGATTGTTGTAAAAAGATATATAAAACACAATCGGACTTTTTCTTAGTGGAGTTTATAAACTGCGAAAAAATATACAACGAACTGTTACAAAATGGTATATTGGTAAAGGATATGAGAGATAAAAAGGGTTGCGAAAACTGTTTGAGAATAGCTGTAGGAACAAAAGAACAAAACAATAAGGTGATTTCTGTTTTAAGAAAGCTACAATAAACAGGGCTTTATTGGGATTATAAACCTTTTATAAAGCAAAATAAAAGGAGGAATAACGACATTTTATCGTTTTCCTCCTTTTTGTTATCAATCTTTAATTGTGTTTTATGCCTTTTTCACCATGTTATTTATGAAGAAAGCGTGAATAGCAGTGTTATCATTTAATTCAGGATGAAAAGCAGTTACAAGTTGGTTACCTTGTTTTGCAGCCACAATATGACCATCTACTTCTGCCAAAACATCTACTCCTTCTCCCACAGAATCAATGTAAGGCGCACGAATAAAGGTCATGGGAACAGGCTGTTCGATACCCTTTAAGCACTGTTCTGTGTAGAAACTACCCAATTGACGTCCGTAAGCATTTCTGCAAACTGTAATATTCATGGTGGAAATGCGTTGCTTTGGTTCTCCTTTTACTTCTTTAGAAAGAAGTATAAGACCAGCACATGTACCGAAAACAGGAAGTCCGTTGTTAATATCTTCTTGAATGTTAGCTAACAAATCAAGTTCTATTAACAGCTTTAACATAGTGGTACTCTCCCCACCGGGTATAATTAAGCCGTCTTTATGTTGGTTCCAATCTTCTTTTTACGCACTTCAAAGGTTTCTACTCCCAACTGATGGAAGATTTTTTTCGTGTTCGATAAACGCTCCTTGTAATGCTAATACTGCTATTTTAATCATTTTCCACGTTCAGCCATTAACACTTCTATCTCATTCTCGTTAATTCCTACCATTGCTTCCTCCTAAATCTTCAGATAGCTCGGCAATCATTTTTTGCGTCTTTATAGTTTGTAACTGCTTTTACGATAGCTGATGCACGCTTAACAGGGTCTCCACTTTTAAAGATTCCACTACCAACAAATACACCTTCAGCTCCTAACTGCATCATCAAAGCAGCATCTGCTGGAGTTGCTACACCACCAGCTGCAAAGTTTACAACAGGTAGCTTTCCATTGTCGTGAACATATTTAACAAGTTCGTATGGAGAACGTAATTGCTTAGCAGCTTCATACAATTCGTCTTCAGACATAGACACTAAACGACGCATTTCGCTTTGCATCATTCTCATATGTCTTACTGCTTGAATGATATCTCCTGTCCCAGGTTCCCCTTTTGTACGAATCATTGTAGCTCCTTCTGCAATACGACGAAGTGCTTCTCCTAAATCTTTAGCTCCACAAACAAAAGGAACATCAAATTCATTCTTGTTGATGTGATAGATATCATCTGCAGGAGACAAAACTTCACTCTCGTCGATATAGTCTATCTCAATAGCTTGTAATATTTGAGCCTCTGCAAAATGACCAATACGACACTTAGCCATAACGGGAATACTCACAGTTTCTTGAATGCTCTTAATCATCTTAGGGTCGCTCATTCTTGAAACTCCACCAGCTGCACGAATATCTGCTGGAATTCTTTCTAACGCCATAACAGCACATGCACCAGCAGCTTCTGCTATGCGAGCTTGTTCAGGTGTGGTTACATCCATTATAACTCCGCCCTTTCAACATTTGAGCTAAATTGCGGTTAAGGGTTTGTCTACTTTCGTTCATCGTTAATTATATTTTACTTAATAGATTCGTTACTTTTAATAAAATGATAGTTTGTAAAGCGTTGAAAGATTATAAACCAAAACTTATATACTCGAGCTCCAAAACTATCGATACGCACTTTAAAAAGGCGTATCAGAAGCAAATGGTTGACTAATGGTTTCGCCTGTTAATACATCTTGAGCATGAACCATTCCTTCTTCTAAATGCAAACACTCGAAAGCATGTGCTGGAATATTTGATAGAACATTGTGCTCTGGTGTCTGAAAAAGTTTACAACTACAAGAACAACATCTTTCTCGTAAGCACGCAAAAACGCATATTGCTTATTTGAATTAAAGTTTGATGTAAGAGGATTGGCATACATTAGGTCAAAAAAGCACCTAATGAAATAACTTTATCATGGCTGGCAAAACGTAAAAGAGCAATGTATTTATCCCAAAGGATTTTCTCTTCTCCTTTAAGAACTGTCTTTTTATCATAAGCTTTACAAAGAGAAGAAACACTCCAATAATCAAATATAGTGGTTCTTCCATCTCTTCCACTAAATCCTTCTTCGTCCATTCCTCGTTCACCAAGCTCTTGTCCTGCATAAATCATGAATGGATTTCCTAATAAAAGGGCACTAACTACAGCTGCGGGAAAAGCTTTTTAAGCCACTTCCACAAAAAGAAATCAGATGCAATTCGTTGCTCATCATGATTTTCTAAGAAGTATAACATGTGGTCTTTTATCGAGTCGGTAGCTTGCCATTGATAAGTTATATCACTTGCAGGATGTTCGTTTCTAACTACAGCCCGCAAGCAATCATACATTCCGACCTTATCATATAAATAAGTAAAGCCACTTGCTAAATAATCATGGTATAAATTAGGATTGTACACTTCACCAATAAATGAAATGTTTGGATAATGTTTTTTTAACTTGATTGATAGCATACGACCAGAAAGCCGTTGGTACCATTTCAGCCATATCACATCTAAAAACCATCTATTCCCTTAGATGTCCAGAATAAAAGGATATCAGTCATCTTAGTCCAAGTAGACGGAATAGGATTAAAATGCTCACTTCTTCCATTTCCATTACAATAATCTACTCCGTAATTAAGCTTGATGGTTTCATACCAGTCGTTAACATTTGGAGCATAATGGAAGAATCATTTCCTGTTGCCTTTGCAGGAAATTCTTGATAAACAGAGTCTGTTTCAGAAGAATATAATTCAAATTGTGGGGCAAAAGTTGTATTAGGAAAATAATAGAAGTTATTATTCGTATCAAAATGTTTAGTAACATCATCATCTTCTCCTAAATCTTTTACACCTTCAGGCTCATAATAGAATGATATTGTCTTGCCACATGATTAGGAACAAAGTCGATAATAACTTTTTAATCCCACCTTATGTGTTCTATCTACTAACGCCTCAAACTCTTCCATACGATGTTCAACATCGGTTGCAATGTCAGGGTCAATATCATAATAATCTGTTATTGCATAAGGAGAGCCTGCTTTTCCTTTTAACAATAGAAGGGTGTTGTGTAGGGTATTCCATATACAGAATAATCTGTAGTTGTAGCATGTCTAATCACACCAGTGTACCATATATGAGTACATCCAAGTGTTTTTTTATTTTCTTTAAAAGTGGCGTGATTAAAGTCCTTCATCTTATTTACACCATTTTCGGCAATCGTCCCATTAGCCACATTAGCTTGGTTTCGATTGCCGAAAAGGCGAGTAAATACTTGATATAGTATTATTTTTATTCACTATAGTATATCGTCTTAATGATAATTCTATGCAGAAATTAGTCTATTCCGTGAGCCGCAACATTTTTTTATCTATGCGCCCAATCATTCCTTTGTAAAGCTTTTACCTGGTCCACATTCAGTAAAAGTCATTAGCACCATCTGCTATCATATTTTGGATAGTAGCAGTCCAACGAACTGAACCAGTCAATTGAGCAATGAGGTTAGACTTAATCTCTTCAGGATTAGTATGTGGTTTCGCATCTACATTTTGATAAACGGGACACTTTGGAATGTTAAACGTTACTTGCTCAATAGCCACTTGCAATTCATCTTTAGCAGGTTGCATTAAAGGAGAATGGAAGGCTCCTGAAACGGGCAAAGGTAAGGCACGCTTTGCTCCTGCCTCCTTCATTTTTTCACAAGCAACATTGATTGTTTCTACATTTCCTGAGATAACGAGCTGTCCTGGACAGTTATAATTAGCAGCAACAACCACATTATCTGCATTAGAAACTGAAGCACAAATTTCTTCTACCTTATCATCAGCAAGTCCAATAATTGCAGCCATTGTACCAGGAGCTGCTTTACATGCTTTTTGCATAGCAGTTGCACGAGCAGCAACAAGTTTCAATCCATCTTCAAAGCTTAAAGCGTTTGATGCTACCAAAGCAGAAAGTTCGCCTAAAGAGTGACCTGCTACCATTTCAGGAGCAAATTTATCACCCATACACAATGCAGAGATTACGCTATGAAGGAATACAGCTGGCAGTGTCACCTTAGTTTGTTTTAACTCTTCATCAGTACTGCGAACATAATATCAGTGATATTAAATTCCAAAAATTTCATTCGCTTTTATCGAACAATTCTTTAGCTAAAGGGTTATTATCATATAGGTCTTTACCCATTCCAACAAAACTGTGAGCCTTGACCAGGAAAAACAAATGCTTTCATATTTTTATTTTATTCTATTTTTATATTATATAATATTGTTGCAAAAATACTATATTTTTGCAATCACAAATTTTTCTCTTAATATAACATTGTATATTTTATTAGGAGGGTAAGTAGAATATGATAAAAATCCCAACCATTTTTTTCAAATGAGTTGGGATTTCATATAAATGTGCTTTACAGTAGTTATATTTTTAGCATTAAAGCATTTTTATTCTACTGTAGTATTTTCAGCTTGTACTGTTTCTTCAGCCTTAGTTCCTTCTGCAATAACTTTTACAGGAACCTTAATTTCCACTTCTTTATGGAAATGTATAGTTGCTTCAAAGTCTCCTACACGCTTAATATCATTCATAGTGATAATCTTGCGGTCTACTTCGATACCTTTCTTTGCAAGTTCTTCAGCTACAATTGCAGCATTAACAGAACCATAAGTAGCACCTGTAGCAGATACTTTAACAGCAAAACAAGTTCAACTCCTTGTAAAGATTCTGCTCTCTTTTCAGCCGCAGCCTTAATAGCAGCAAGCTTGTGTGCTTGTTGTTTTAAGTTTTCAGCTAACACTTTCTTAGCAGAAGCAGAAGCAATGATAGCTTTTCCGTAGGAATTAAATAGTTACGGCCATAACTCAGGCTTTACATTTACTATATCGTTCTTATATCCTAAGCCGATAATATCTTCTTTAAGTATGATTTCCATTTCGTTACCTCCTTTTTATTTCATCAAGTCTGTTACATAAGGAAGAATGCAATTTGTCTAGCACGCTTAACAGCTTGTGCAACACTGGCGCTGGAATTTCAAAGATGTACCTGTAATACGACGAGGAAGAATCTTACCTTGTTCATTCAAGAACTTTTAAGAATTCAGGATCCTTATAATCAATATACTTTATTCCGCTCTTTTTAAAACGGCAATATTTTTCTTTCTGTTGTCTACTGACGGTGGAGTCAAATAGCGTATTTCACTTTGTTGTTCTGCCATAATTTAAGCCTCCTGTTTTTTAGCGTACTTGTTTTTTTCTCTTGATTGCATACTCTGCAGCATACTTATCAAGTTTAACAGTAATAAAACGAATAACTCTCTCGTCACGACGGTAGCCAACTTCTAAGGTATTGATAAGAGTTGGGTCTGCTTTTAAACTCTAACAAGCTCATAAAAACCTGTTGATTTTTGTCAATAGCATACGCCATCTTCTTCAATCCCCAAGCCTCTTCGTTCAAAAAATTTCTGCACCATTATCAGTGAGAAGTTTTTGAATTTAGCGACTGTTTCCTTCATCTGTTCATCAGACAAAACGGGAGTCAAAAATGAAAAACGGTTTCGTAATGATTCATACTAATTAAAAATTTTTGTTGATTAAAAAATTAATTTGCAATAATGCGGTGCAAAGATAATACATTTAGTTGATTATAAAAGATTGCCTTATCTATCATTCTTTTGTTTATTCTTTTTAACACACTTTACTATAAAAATATTAGTCCTTTCTACTGGTTTTTCTTTGTATTTTTTTGCATAAAAAGAAAGTTTATTAGAGATGAAAATAAGAAATATTCCTTATGGACTATACATTATATATATAGGAGTAATATTGCAATTACTTAGTTGTGTTTTAGGTACTAAAAATACACTTCTCATCATCGGATTTCTGTGCGTATGTATAGGAATTCTTTTACACATTATATTATTAAAGAAGTGCAATAAATATTGAGTGCTTACAATTATCACTTTTATTTATTGCATATTAATAAAAATGAGCGTAACAAGTCCTCCCAATCAGAACTATTACGCTCATTTTATTATTACTTATTTTTTCAGAAGCTTTACTTTCTTTCTTCTCCTCCTACCATGTGAGTAGGCAAATGGAATTTATAATTTCTATCAAATACAGCACTTACTGTGTTCACTTCTAAGAAAGTGGTACCTCCACCATCACCGAAACAGCCACTTAAATAAGCCACTTTATCATCTAAGTTTAAGTAACCTTTCTGACGTAGCATTCTTAATGCAGCTAAGAACATGTATTCAGAAGACACTTGTTCTTTCTGATAAATAGGAATAACTCCATAGCTTAAATTTAAGAAACGCTGAGTTTTTTCTTTATAACAAATAGCGAGTACAGGAGTAGGCCCTCTAAATGATGCTAAATTACGAGCTGTCTGACCTGTTTCACTATCTGTATAATACCTTTAACACCTAAATGTTGTGTAGACTCTATCGCTGCACGAGCTAAGAACTCTCTTTGGTCGCTTACATCAGTAAGTGGGTCAATGTCATGTTCTCTCATTTTATCCTTTTCAGCTTGTTCTGCAATAGCAGCCATTGTTTTAACAGCTTCAATAGGATATTTTCCTGAGGCAGTTTCTCCACTTAACATTAAAGCATCTGTGCGATAATAAATAGCATTTGCAATATCCGTTACCTCTGCACGAGTAGGACGTGGATTGTTAATCATTGTGTGAAAGATTTGTAGTTGCCACAATAACTGGCTTTTTCTTTTTCACACATTTATGAATAATTTGGCGTTGAATACCTGGAATACACTCAATAGGAACTTCAATACCCAAATCTCCACGAGCAATCATAATACCATAAGAAGATCAATACTTTCGTCAATATTGTCTACGCCCTCTTGGTTTTCAATTTTAGAGATAATTTTAATATCGCTATTATGTTCGTCCAAGATATCTTGTACCGCCTTAACATCAGCAGCAGAACGTACAAAAGAGTGTGCAATAAAGTCGATATCTTCTTCAATGGCTAATAAGATATTCGCTTTATCCTTTCTGTTAAAGTAGGAAGGTCTATATGTTCACCCGGAATATTTACACTTTTTATGAGCACCAAGTGTACCATCATTTTTCACCTTTAGCAGTTAGTTTAACACCATCATTAGCCACTACTTCCATGTCTAACGCACCATCGTCAAACAAAACATGGTCTCCTACTTTTACATCTTTAGCTAAGTCTACATAAGAAACATTCACTACATCGTGTGTTGTTTGTTGTGTTGGGTTACCATAGATGCTCACTTCCTCTCCTATCTTATAAGCAATTGGTGCTTCTACACCAGTTGTTCTAATCTCAGGACCCTTAGTATCAATTAAAAGTGCGATATGTGGAGACACTGCACGAGTGTTTCTAATTATTTTTATACCTTCTGCGGGTGCATGTGCTGTGTTCATACGAACAACATTCATACCTGCAAAGAACAATTTACGTAAAAACTCTTCATCGCAACGAAGGTCACTTATCGAGCAAACAATCTTTGTTTGTTTCATGTATATAATATATTGAAATGTGAAACTTATTTTTAGTTGTTGCAAATATACTGATTTTTTTCTTGAAAAATCACAACTTTTAGAGAACAAGATTATAAAAATAGGATATTAAATACAGGACAATAAGCAAGCAGAATAAACGTTTTTTTATCGTTGATATTCAACCTTTTACAAACAAGCAACAAGTGTATCACTATTCAAAGGGCAACAATAATTCTGTTTTGTTTTCTTTTTCTTTTCTTTATCTATCACATTCATGTTAGAAACACTCACACCTAACAATCTAATTCCTTCTAAAGAAATATTTATTTGCTTAATCAGTTTTTAACAAGTGGAAGTAATTGAGCCTTTGTTCTTAGTACTTCGTCATGCGTTACGCTACGTGTTATCTGACGAAAATTAGCATATTTCACTTTTTAAGGTTAAGGTTCTACCTTCAAACTGTGCTTTTGTTTATTCTTTGTTCTAATTTTATAATAAGGTGATACACCTCTATTAACACACCCGAAAATGTTACTATATCTGCCATAAGCGTTGTTTCACAGCCCACCGACTTACGTTCGTGGTTTGTTTCCACTGTTCTTGTGTCTATTCCTCTTGCGAAATCATAATATAATTTACCCACTTTTTCCAAACACATCTGTTAAATGATTTAAAGACATCTTCCGTAATTCACGACCTGTAAAGATGCCCATTTTGCGCATTTCTGTGGCAGTTTTTCGTCCTACACCCCAGAATTTGTCTATAGGTAAGGCCGAAATAAAGTTGAAAGCCTCTTCTTTCGACACATAAAACAAGCCATTTGGTTTTTCATAATCCGATGCTATTTTTAGCTAAGAACTTATTATACGATACACCAGCAGATGCCGTTAACCCTGTAGCTCTGTATATTTTATCTTTTATTTCTTGTGCTATTTCACACACATCTCTTCCGTTTCGCTCTGTAATGAGTTATATCTAAAAAGCCTCATCTAACGAAATAGGTTCTACTTGTTGCGTGTATTGTTTAAAAATGCCGTGTATCTGTGTCGAAACAGCTTTGTACACATCAAATCTATGAGGAACAATTATCAAGTTAGGACACATCTTTTTAGCTTTAACCATAGGCATAGCCGAACTAATTCCATAACGTCTGGCCTCATAACTTGCCGTACTCACCACACTACGCAAGCTATCTTCTCCCACTACAATGGGTTTTCCAAGTAGTGAAGGATTATCTCTTTGCTCCACAGAAGATAAAAAAAGCATCCATGTCTATATGTAAAAATAATGCGTTCTTCCATGCTTTTAACCACACTAAACAAGTTCTTTACAAGCGTTTTTATCTCACTTTTTAAACGATAAAAACATCATAAAAACGGGTTTATTTTCTATTTTTCACTACTTTTGCACATGTATGGAACATAAAATGACAAAATGGTCGACCCCGAATAGCTATTATTGAGCCTAATTCTTTAAGTATTATAGGTCTTCGACAAGTGTTACAAAAACATCATGCCTATAATGGATATTAAGGCTTTTTCATAGCTTTAACGAATTAAAAGAAGATGCTCCTGAAAGTTTCTTTCATTACTTTGTGGCAACAAGTGAGGTGTTAGAACATCGCGATTTCTTTTTTGAACATCGCCGAAACACCATTGTTTTAACCATGACCACCGAGAATAGCAAGCTATTTAACGATTTCAATTGTCTTTGTATCAATGTTCCTGAAGAAGAATTGGTTCGTTCTTTACTCGTATTAGAGCAACATGCACATCACGGAGGACGAAATCTTCCACCTTTACATACCCCCGAAACGCTTACAAAACAACTCCTTACCAATCGTGAAATAGAGGTTCTTTCGCTTGTAGTACAAGGTTTTATCAACAAAGAAATTGCCGTTCAGCTAAACATTGGCTTAACCACTGTTATTACACATCGCAAGAATATAGTCGAAAAATTGGGCATGAAGAGCGTTTCTGCCTTAACTATATACGCAGTGATGCACGGCTATGTAGACATAAATAAAAATATAATAAGGTGTATATTGCTTATTATTTTTAGTTACACCTATTTATAATAAAGGAGCCAACACACTACCTATCCAGCCCACAAATCTTTTCCATGGGCTTCTCATTTCTTTCCAAACGCGTGGCGTTAACAGCACCGATTGCGCTTTTTCTTTATGAAATAAGCCTATAAGTTCTTGTGTTGTGTGCTTATCTACAATAACTAAATTAGCTTCGTAATCCCATTTTTAAACTTCTTGCATTTAGGTTTGCACTGCCCACTGTGCAAATTTTACCATCTACCATTATTTCTTTTGGTATGATGAAAACCTTTCTTAAAAATCCAAATCTCGCCCCTTTTTTCATCAATTGATGAGCGTTATAAAAGCCTGCATCAGGAGTTAAAGGAATATCACTTTGTTCCGATAACAATATTTGTACCTTTACACCTCGTTTTATAGCATTTTCAAATGCTTTTTTTATAGGTCTAACAAGTGTAAAAATATGGATTTATTAACTGAATACTATCCTTTGCTGCATTGATAACACTTGTATAGAAAGAGCGAATTATTTTGTTAGACAGTCGTGGTTCACGGTTAATAACACCCACCATTTTATGGTTTGCCGTGTCAGTGGTGTCTTTCTTTTAGTTGGCAAACAGTGTTTTTCTCCATAAGGCTTAGTAAGTATCAAGTGCATAAACCGATTGTTTGGTCACCTTATGCCATGTCTTTAAAAATATTTGTTGAAGTGTATTCACCTCATCTCCCTCTATTCGGCAGTGCATATCATGCCATTCGCCCACTTTTTGAGTACCATGTATATAATAGTCTGCCACATTCATGCCACCAATATACGCCACACTACCATCTATAACCACTATTTTTTTCGGTGGTCACGGCTCCACACATGATTTATCCAAGGAAAGCGTATAGGGTCGAAAGCATATATTTCTATTCCCTGACGTCTTAGCTTTTCCAACTTATCTTTTTTGAGTGGACGATTGTTAGACATGTTTCCAAAATCATCGAAGAGTGCTTTTACCTGCACTCCCTCTTTCACCTTTTGCGCTAAAAAGACTAAATAAAGCGTTAGCAATAGAGTCGTTTCTAAAAATTGAAATATTCTAAATGAACACTTTTCTTTGCTTGTTGAATACACAAAACAGGTCATCAAACTTTTCTTGTCCTGTTGTTAACAAGGTAACAGCATTGTTATGCGAAAAGCTAACACCCTCTTTTTGTAGTTCTTTTACCACTACCGAGTCTACACTTTTGTGCAGATAAATGCACAAAGCCCATAAGTAATAGCATTAAAAAAAAACACTTTTTCATTGCTTTTGTTTGCTTACACATATTTATATTATATCATGCAAGCATAATGGTCTACAATTCCGAGCAACTCTTGTTGTGTATTTACCACCAAAAACCGTGTGTATTTTTATGCTCATTCATGGTACGTAACACATCGGCAATCTTTGTTTCTGGCAACACACTTTTAGGTGTTTTCGTCATAATGTCTTCCACCTTTTTATCGAAAAACTTTTTCTTTCCATCGTTCCATTGCTCGCCTAATATCTCCATCAGTAATAATTCCTATCACCTTATGGCTTTCATTGAAACACCTAAACCTAATTTTTCCTTTGCTCACTTCTATAATAGCATCGCCTAAATTCATTTCCTTTGGAAGAATAGGAAGGTCGTTTTTACGCATCACATCAGCAGCTGTGGTGAGCAATCTCTTACCCAATTCGCCACCGGGGTGAAACTGTGCAAAGTCTTTAGGCTTGAAATTACGCATTTGCATCAAAGCCACAGCCAACGCATCTCCCATAGCTAACGCTGCAGTAGTGCTACTTGTTGGAGCTAAGTTTAAAGGGCAAGCCTCTTTTTCTACCTTCACTAAGATGTGAGCATCAGAATATTTAGCTAATAAAGACAAAGGGTTACTACTCATAGATATAATAGGAACCTTCATTTTCTAACACCATTGGAATGAAACGAAGCAGTTCATCTGTTTGTCCACTATTGCTTAATGCCAACACAACGTCATCTTTTGTCATCACACCAAGGTCTCCATGAAACACATCTAAAGGGTTGATAAAGAATGAAGGTGTACCAGTAGACGAGAGATGGCTGCTATTTTTAGCTCCAATGTGTCCACTTTTTTTCCAACGCCTGTTACAATCACTTTTTCCCTTGCAATGATACATCATTGTAGCTGCACGTTCAAAGTTTTCGTCCAATTGGCTTATTAAGTGTTTCACTGCCTCTGCTCTGTCTTGCAAACATCGTGCAGCATATCCTATTATTTTGCTTTTTATTTTCTTGCATAGAAGTTAAGATAATATATCGCAAATAAGTTGTTCTAATTTGTTTAGTTCTAACATATTGGCAGCATCACTCAAACCATTATCGGGCGAAGGGTGCACTTCAAAGAAATAACCATTAGCTCCGAATGCTTTTGCCGCTAATGCCATAGCAGGCACAAACTTACGGTCTCCGCCTGTTTTTCCATCTTTTCCGCCGGGTCTTTGTACACTATGCGTGCAATCCATAATAACTCTTTGGGTATATTCTTTCATGTCTGGAATGTTTCTAAAGTCTACCACAAGATTATTATAACCAAAGGTATTGCCACGTTCTGTTAGCCACACCTCTTTAGCCCCTGCTTCTTTTTGCTTTTTTTCTACAGGATATTTCATGTCGTTAGCACTTAAAAATTGTGCTTTCTTTATATTCACTATTGCACCCGTTTTAGCTGCAGCTACGACCAAATCTGTTTGCCTACATAAGAAAGCAGGTATCTGAATAACGTCGCAAACCTTACCCACTGGCTCTGCTTGGTAGCTTTCATGAATGTCTGTTAACAAGCGTAAACCGTATTGTTGTTTTATTTCTGCAAGCATATCAAGCCCTTTTTCTAATCCTGGACCTCTGAAAGAGTGAATTGAGGTGCGGTTGGCTTTATCGAAAGAAGACTTAAATATAATATCAGTTCCGTGTGCTTTATTGATACGAACCAATTCTCTTGCCACTGTGTGTAGCAACTCTCTACTTTCAATAACGCAGGGTCCTGCAATAAAAACGGTGTCTTTTGCCATATTTTTTCTGTGTTTTATCTTACAACTATTTTTGCGGTTTCTAGGCAAAAATTATTGTTATGCAAAGGTAACACAAAACTATTGAAATATAGAAACCTTTTACATTATATATAATAGGAGATGATTGAGGACAAGAAATGAAGATTAAAAAAAGTGTAAAATGAAACCGATGAGAAAAACCAAACTAAGGATATGAATAAAAAAAGTAGGTTTATTTTTACATAAAAAACAGCTTTACTATTAAAAAAACAGAACATGATTTTTTTATGTGTTTCTTGGGCTTTTTAAGTGCCTTATTTTTTTGTCGATAAAAATCGTGCTAAAAAAATATTTTTAGCTAAGGTTTTGGTTGTTATTAGCAACCATTTTTATGCTTTTTCGGCACAAAAACAAGCTGTAAAACGTAAAAACCTATGCTTTTTGCATTTTTATTAAGCCACTTTTTAGTTTTTAACCAACGAGCTTTTTCGTGCAATAGCTTAGAGTTTTGCGTGCAATAGCTTATGTTTTACCCCTAAACTCTTATGTTTTTGCCCTTTAATCTACAACGTTTTGCACAGTAAAAACATAAGACTTTTACACTGAAAAATCAATAAATTATGGATTTTAGTCGCTTATTTAACATTTCTTTACCTCATATTTCTCATATTTTTCACCGAGTGTAAATAAAAAATCAAAAACGAGCCTTAAATTTAGCCACATTTTTAAGTTGTTTTCTACCTAAAACATCTGTTTTTACACCCTATGTTTCACAATTACCCATATAATAACAGGCGCACCAATCCATGGTGTAATAACATTTAAGGGTAAAACCATGCCATGAAAAGGCAAACAAGACAAGATGTTGCAAGTTAAAGCTACCACAATGCCCGTTAAAACAACAAAGGGAAGACTATCCTACTGTTTTCTTTGACGCAAAAATCATCACTAAATGCGGAACAGCTAAGCCAATGAAACCAATAGGGCCACAAAAAGCCACACTACAAGCCGTTAATAAGCCTGCCACCAACAACATTAGGGTGCGTGTTAGCCTTACATTTAAGCCCATAGCCGTGGCATAATGGTCGCCTAAATTCCATAAATTTATGGGTTTTATCAATAAAACAGCTCCTAAAATGCCCGCACAAACCAAAGATAAAAACAAAGGCATTTCGTTCCAAGAAACATACCCAAAGCTACCTAATCCCTCATATATAAAAAGGCTTTGTAGCGTTCGGCTCCTGCAAAAATTGAGTAACGAGATAAACGAATTAACCAAATAAGACACTAACAACCCCACAATAAGCACCAAAAACATTGTTTGTTAATATTTTAGAAGTCTAATAGCACCAGCGTTAAAAACCATAAAAGCACCAGCCAAAGCCATCAATAAATAAAAAGGAAACACAGTGTTATTAAAAGCCATAAAGCCTATGCTATCGTTTGTAGAAAGCATCACAATAGCCACTCTGAGCATAGCTCCTGCATCTACACCTAACAACGATGGACCTGCCAAAGCATTTCTAAACACTCGTTGAAAGCAAAATAGCCTGAAACAGAAAGGGGCTGTTCCGCAAAGCACAGCTGTGATGCTTTGAGGTAGTCTGCTTTCGATAACAATAAATTGATAGGTTTCGTTTTGAGGCGTTTTAGCACAGGTAATTATGTTCCAAACCTCGTTAACAGGAATTGAAACACTACCCACAAAAAAATACTCATGGCAAAAAAACAATAAAAAGCCAAAAAAACAACAATACCCCAAAAAGAAAGAAAGTTGTTTTGTTAGTCCAATTTGTCATAATATCTCATTTTTTTCTACGCACCCTTTTATTAGCATGAAAGCATTATTATAAAGTCGTTTAACAAAAAGGTCTGGACGGAAAGGAGTTTCTTCGTAGAAAGGTTTTAACTGCGCATTACAACCGTACACTTGTTTGTTTTTATATGCCTTTAATAGCGAAACACCTTTAAACAATTTGTTTATTTGCGAGAAACGCATATTTATGGGGGCATTATAGGTAAAAAGCCCACGCTTGTGCTGTTGAGAAATTTGCTAACACTTGCTCAATGGTTAGGGGCAAAGACCCACTTTGTGGTGTTTGGCTAAGTGCGTAATAAGCGTTTGCATCACTAAGCATTTTACCAATAGTGCTAGTGATCTGCGGGGCAATACCACACATTTTCATAAGGTTTTTCTAATAAGATGGAACGCTTATTGGTGCTTTTCTTTGCCTTTAACACTAAAGCATTATAACGCATTTTTACAGCGTTAAACAATTTGTTGCTTTGTTCTTCGCACCCCTAAAAGTATGCCATAAAAGCGCATCCATTCTGCTCTGGCTAACGGGTGGCTTTCCATATAATCGGCACACATAATCAGTGGAATGTGTAAAGGCAATAGTTTGCCTTGCTCTCGACTATCTTCTAAGGGCGAAACCCATAGCGCATCGGGTTGTAAAAGGGCTATTTGTTCTAAATTGGGATAAAAGCTATTGCCACAATCTACAATGTGTTTAGATTGTACCAACTGAACGATTTTAGGCACATGGATATAAGGTAAATCGCAAACTCCTGCTATGTGTTGCGTTTGATTAAGCTGGTTTACTAACCAACAATGCGTTGTGGTAGATATAACCATTCGTTTTAACGGCACTAACACCTTAATGGCATGCGGAAAAGCTCTTTGGTTGAGGTGCTTTTTCGATTTGCTAACAATGTATTGAACCAAGTGTTTTTGGGGCTCCCAAGGATTTTTTTAAATTGATTAAAGTGAAGTCTTTATAACGTATAATCTCTATGTTTTTGAAGCGTATTCTAACTTTAATGTATCACCTATTAGAAAGGTGTTGCTCCTTGTTTCCCCATCAAGAGAAACAAAGAAGCAACGCTATGAGGCAAAAAAAGCTATAAAAGGTTTTCATTGTTATAGAAACAACATGCTATTAGGGTTAATTCCACCTGCCGAAAACTCTCTTATAAAACGTCCGTCCTTATCGTATTGGTAAATAATTCCATTGGTTTTTATAATCTGTTACACCTAAAAAGAAATCGCCATTGCTTGGGTTTTGTTCTATCATGTAAACGTGTTTTTGCAGTGTTTTAGCCTTTGCATCGCTTAAATTCCACGTTGTTGTTTGCTGTGTAGCAGGGTTATAAATGGTAAAAGTGTTATAAAAATTAGGTTTGGTTGTGGTTACTTCGTTTACCATGTACAGCAAATTGTTGGCAGCTAACACACGGGTAGCATCGCTAATTTTGGTGCATTGCTTGCTAATAGCATTAAAACGATACACTTCTCCTTGGTAAAATGTCCAAGCAGCATCGTGGTTTGTTGCTGTTATATATAGGTTGTCGTGGTCTTGTTTTATGCCAGTAGGGTTGTAAACAATAGTAATATTATCTACACTAACAAACGATTGAAGGTTGATTACCGATAAAGTTTTTTTCCTTCACCAAAGCCACTATTTACGCAATATAAAAAGGTTATTGTTTACAACCAACTCTTCTGGATTTGCATTTACCTTTAACTCTTCCTTCTAATTGGAGCGTCTTTGCATCGAATTTTTGCTACATAACCGCCATAGCAAGACACATATATTTTTGCCATTATGGGCTACTCCATAACGTGGCGAACCCAAGTCTTTAAAGTTTTGAAAGCTGGCTTGTTCCACTCCATCTTTATTTAATTTCACTATTCTTTCAGAGCCATTCACAACAACATAAATGTTATCGTCATAAAAAAACATATCGTTTGCCGTATCGCCCAACCGTTTTTGTTCTGCATTTCGTACACATCGTTTGGCAATAGCTCGGCTGTTTGCGCATTAAAAGAGCGATAACACACTGTTATTTTGCTTAAAGAACCTTCGCACAAAATGTAATATTTTGCACGAGATGGTATTTCTTTTGACGATGTTAATGATTTATCTTCGCAGTTTTCATTAAAAAAATACAAGATGTAAAAACTGTGAGAAGAAGTGCCCATAACAAAAAGATGAGACGATGTTTTTGAGATTTTTCATTTTATATATTTATTTATAATGTAAAAAGCAATTGTACTTTGTAGGCTAAACCCGGGCATAGGGTAATATTTTATCCACTCGTATTGGGCGTTGGTGATGTTCTTTAATCGAAGAGAACACTGCAACTGATGTTTTTTTAAGTAGATGTTTTTTTGCACAAACACGCTATGTTCTGCAAAAGCCTCTAAGCGTTCGTTGTTAGCTTGTTGAACTCCGCTATATCGTTCGCTTGTAGTCAGAAGCTGTATAACCTATATTGCACCATGATGTTTGCATAGTGGTTGTAACTGTGAAACGGTGTTTGGGTGTGTAAGGCAATTGTTTTTCATACACAGGAGTGCCTTTTTGTGTTTTATCAAGCAAACTTTGAAAGGTATAACCTACGTTTGTTTGCCAACAAATGTGCTTTGTTAACAGTGTATTTAACGATGCACTCAACTCAAATCCCGTTGTGTTTACTCTGCCAAAATTAGTCATTTTCCACACATAAAGCGTGGGAAAAGCTACTAATTTATTGTTAATGGTGCCATAATAGGCATCAATATGAGCATTAAAAGTGTTTTTTGAAGAGGGTTTTAGTTGCACACTGGCTCCTATATTCCATAAGTGTGCTTGCTCTGGTTGTAAGTGTGTGTTGCCTAATCGGAGATAATATAAATCGGTAAATGTGGGCATTCGTACGGCATCTTTATAGGAGATACGAGCATAAACCAATGGTTTGCTACTTAAACAAGCACTTAACGACAATGTAGGTAAGAGCTTATGAAGCGATAAAGAAGAGGGTTGGAAATTTGTTTTATCATTCACTTGATGATAAAGCAATGTGCTTTCTACTTTGAAACGAGATTTTTCATACTGCAAAGTGAAGGCGGTGTAATGTTCTAAACGTATGGGTTGCGCTTGTAAAGGTAGATTGTTACGAAGGTGATGGTAAGCCATGTCGTGTGCAAAGGCTATCTTTAACGACGAAAAAGGTTTCCACACGCTACAAAGAGAACCATATAATTCTTGTTCGTTGTTCACGTCTGTTTGCTCTCCTAAGGGGTATTTCACATCTACATCTTTATATTCTGTTTGGCTATAACTCCATTTTACAATTCCTTTTTAACCATATATTTAATGTAGAAAACTGGGTATTATAAACGCTTTGTATAAAGGTTTGCTTGCTTTTTAAGGTTTCGTTTGCTCGCGATACATAAAAAAACGACACTATTGGGCAATTGCTGTTGCGACTGAAAAGCATACACCTTGGTGTGTAATTGAGCAACAGACGAAAGGTGCTGACGTAAGTTTAACTCGACATTAGCAGAAAAATAACGATTGTGCAAACGCTCTTCGGTGGTAATAAGACTTCCATTTTTTTAAGGGTGAAAGGATAGTTTCCTTTGCTATGAAGAATATGAGAAGACACATCGAAAAAGGGTATTTTCTCCCACTTGCTGTGCATAATTGGCTCCTAAATGCTTTTCGCCAAAAAGAACCATATTTAAGCCAAATGTTTAATTGAGGGTGGGTTTTAGACACATTATGCCAACTATTGCGTGTGTTAAAACTAACAACAGATGCACTGGCATAATGCTTTGCACTTTGCAACAGAGAGGTTATAGCCCCTAACGACAATGTGGCTTGCTCTACATTATATATATAATAACGAGAAAGGTCTATGCTACCTGTTTGCATATTGCTAAGCATTACACCATCGTAGCTCACTTGTGTGTGCTCTGCTCCCATGTTTCTAACGTTTATTGTTTTAAGACTTCCTACTCCACCATAGTCTTTTAACTGAACAGCGGTAAAGAGTTTGGTTGCATCTGCCCAACTATCAAGTCCTAAGGTTTTAAGACTTTCCGACGAAAGCACTTGTATAGGAGCACCAGAAGTGAGTTGTGAGGTGTTAAATGTTCCTTTTACAACCACTTCTTGCAAGTGTTGAGTAGAAGATAGACTGTCTTTTTGCGCAAAAAGAATGGTGGTATGCGCACATAAAACAATGCTAAAAAGTGCTTTAAAGAATGCTTGAATACAAGTAGAGCCTATCGCTTGCATCACTGATAAATTTCTTAATGGTGAGAAAGTTTGGCAAATTCTGCTTTTGCCTTTTTGAGTTGAAAGCATAAATGCCTTATCGGCATGCAAACGAGCAACGGTTACACTGGCTAATAAACGTGCGTTATCTACGTCGCTTTGATAGTGATAACCTGCAATAACACGACTCTCTCCTATTTCAAAACCTCGCTTAACAATTTCATTCTGACGCTCAGGATTGATTTCACTTAGCACCAATGCCACTCCCCAACCTGTAGATGTGTGTCCAGAAGGATAAGACCCTGTGTTTCTGTAATGCTCTTCTTTGTCGAGAATGGTGGTATGTTCGTGAAAATATACATAAGGTCTTTTACGCTTATAATGTATTTTTTTGTGGTGCGAGTGGCATATCCACAGTCGTTAGCAACATATTCAATCAATTTATATAACTCGGTGTTGTTTCTTGATTGATGGTATATCCAAAAGCAGAAGCAAACTGCTGAGCTAACGATTCGGGGTCTTGTTTAGCATCGGTAACAGACTGTTTTCCTCTTTCTGTTTGACGAATAGACTTTCCCCATTGGTATCTTGCAATGTCGTGCATAAACAATATGCTCATTGTATCTGGGGGTGCAGGTAAAAAAGTGCGTCCATCGGGAAGTTGTTCGATGGTTAAAAAACGAAGGATACTTTTTGGTGTTTTGTTGTGCAAAACTTATGTTTGTAACACAAAAACAAACACATAAGAAGAAAAACGGCTTTTACTTACAAAAACAAGAAGAACAAGAAATAACAATATGTTTCATATACTATATAATTAAATAAAACCTATAAATTAGGATATAAATACACGCACAAAAAGTAATAAAAAAACTATGAGAAACACATCTTTTTAACAAACACAACAAGCATAAAAAAAGTCACCTTTTAGCCATATAAAACCATATTATAAACCACAAAGAGCTCTGTTTTTAAGCCATTCTTCGCACCTTTTTCAAAAAATGCTTTTGTGGTTATTTTCCGTATTTTTAATAGAAAATAAGGTAAAAAAACCGTTAACCTTTATATTATAAAAACTTAAAATAAAGCCGTAGATATACATTTATTTTAATATTTGCACAAACCTTTTATTTATTTAAATATATTAACCTATGTTTTAGTGGCAAATTCGGGCATTCTAATACATTATTTCGTATATTTGCAATGCTCTCCAAAAACTACAAAATAAATTCAGTGTATGAATGACAAGGCAAAAATAATTAAGATTTATATAAGTAATACTGACTTATACAAAGACGAGCCTCTGTACCAGTTTTTAGCTCGTATTGCAAAGGAATTAAACATGGCAGGTGCTACCATTTACAAAGGTATAATGGGTTATGGCTGTAGTTCTTCTACCACGATACACACTCGTTTTTGAATTTACAGACAAATCTCCCATCATGGTAGAGATAGTTGATAATGAGTGAAAAATAGAGCGTTTTTGAGAAAATAAAACCTGCTCTACAAAAAGACCCTAAAGGTTGCATTATTACAACACAAGATGTTGAAGTGAAATTGATTACGTTAGACACAAAAACACCTATTTAAGAAGGTCGTAAAAATAGAAAAGAATATTTATTGAGTGGCTTTTTATCTTTGCAATCTTTATCGAATTTACAATGAGAGGACAGATATTTCGTGAGAAAAATCTGCCCTCTTAGTTTTTATCATTTATAGTTGAACGCTAAACACTTTTTACTAAAAAGCTCATAGTGAGTCCAAAACGAACGCCATTTTTCTTTGCTTCTAAAAGATGATTATAGGTGAAACGATGCACCCAATCTATCGAAAAGAATTTGAAAACATTATGAACTCCCACTACAGTTTCAATATAAGGCGTTTTAGAAGACATGGTATGCGCACCATCGGGGAATTGAAAAAGCGTGTTATCGTTAGCGTTTTGACTTAAATAGGGGTTATTTTTATCGGTTAAACTTCCGTACATGCCTTTAAAAGCTATGTATTCACGCCATTTTAAACGCTTAATTAAAGGCACACGGTTTAATATTTTTTTCCGTTCATATTCCACGCTAACGCCCAAAAAGCATATCTATCGTTTAAAAAACTCCATGTTTCTCATCATGCTAAAAGTGTTAGAATGCTCAAAGAAAGACAGGTTAACACGAGGCATTATCAATAAAGGAAAAAGGCACTTTGTTCCACTCTATGCCTGCATAAGCATAGGCTCAAGTCGTCCCCAAGAAGCTAACCAAAAGCGTTTGTATATCCCTTAATTCGGTATAATTTAGTTGATACTGTCCACCTAACAAGTTTTTTTACTCCCATTGTGTGCGATAATGTAAATTCAGGAGCATCTAAATTAACAGGAATACGTCGTTGCTTGGTATTCATGTAGGTTTGTCCCGGATTATAACGAAGCTTTTAACGACAACTCTGTGGTGCGTATTTTTTTGCACAATAGGATTAGCGATAAAATCTGTAGAAAGAGGCATTTTACGAAAAACAAGGTCGCCAGTAGGTTCATTACTTTCTGTTTTTTTATACTTGTATGAATACCAAATCCCTCAATCGGTTTCATAATCAAAAACGCAGATTTTGACGATTAAAGAAATACATTTGCTTAACAGATTGCGTTTTAACGCTCATGAAAATGTTATCTTTATTATGTATTAAGAATTTATCAGAAGGCGACATTACATCGTAAGAGCTTTCAAAGGTGATGTTTCTTAGTGGAAACTCAAAAGGGAAATTCTTTTTATTGAGAGAATAAATAAGTTCTGCACCATAATAATGATTACTTGTGCGTGTGCCATAAGCATAATATGCCTTACCAAACCAATGGTTATTAAGGTGTGCAGTGGTTCTTCCACTTGCTCGAAAACGAAATCCATCGACAAAATTATTAGACAATAAAGTGGTAACAGGACCTATATCAATCTTACCGGGCTTATCTTTTCCGCCTGTTTCCACATAGTTTTTCTACAAAAGCACGCATGCCAAAGAGTAACCATTTAAAGGCTTTTCCCTGCTGCATTCTGTCAATAAGCCCGTCCATGCTTGCTTCTCCTTTCGTAAGAGCCACACTTCTGTTTTCTTTCCAAAAGTCTTCATCACGAATTAAAGCATCAGCTTCAGTGCATAACAGTTGCTTTTTCCACGAAACAATTTCTTAGGCAATTCGTCGAAAGCATAATCTTTTAATCGTGTTGTTCTCGACACATACAAATCTTGAACGAAACTTACAAGTTGGATATTAGTCGACATATCATCTTTTGTAAGCACCCATTCTCCACTCTCTAAGCGTGTAAATTCTTGCTCAACAGTAAAGTTTTTCACAAAGTTTACATCACTTTTTTCAGGAATAGTAAGGGTACATTTCTTGACATGAAGCGAGCTATCTGCAAGCACATAAAGGTCTCCTCTAAACCCAAAGTCTTGCATATTATTCGGTAAAAAGTGTAAATGATAACACAAATCTTTATCGACATAAACCGTATCTTGTATGTAATAACGATAAAAAGAGGTGGCATTATCGGCGATAGGACTGGTAAAGGGATATTGTAACAAACGAATTTGGTCGTCATAAAGGTCCACATCAGTGAAAATATCCTTTAAAACAGTGTTTACTATTTCGCCTGTTTGAATAATTTTATTGATACCATTGCTCTTTTGAGCTCGTATAATATCTTTTTCCGACTTAGGATTTTTGCGATAAATGTGCTGTGTAATGGTTTCGTCTACTGATAAAGGGAGAATGAGTTGATTCGTTTTTTCATTTGCTTCTATATAATTTATGAGCCATGGAGAGCTTTTTAAATAAGCCTGTTTCTAAGTTTTCTGGTTTTTAAATCAGCCAAAGCCAATGTTATCTTTTTGGTATTTATTGTATTGAAAAAAAGTCGTGATTATCGAGTTTATTACGTTTTTGTGCAATAATTCGTTGCATGAGTTCTACAGCCGGATTGTCTTTTTCGCTTATATTTTTCCACGTTTCGACTTGACCAACACTTCATTTAAGCGTTTAGCATCTTCTTTTTAAAAACGATTTTTAAGATAAGCAGGTGTATTTAAATCGACCTTAATTACTTGTGAACGAAAGCCTACGGAGCTGATAGTTAATGGCCAACCTTCGTTTCTAACAATAGAGAATTTGCCATTTACGTCGCTTGTTACAGCAATAGAATGGCCTTTTATAAACAATACTTGCATGAGGAATAGCATAACCATCTTCATCGGTTATTTCTCCCATTAGCTGTGCATGAGCTACCATTGTAGCAATGACAAAAATATATAAAACAAGAAATAGTCTTTTTCACAGAGTTATCTTTTTAATACAATCATATTATTAAATAGATAAAGAAAGCTAATCGCTCTTTATTTCATCGTATTGTTTTTGAATTTTTTTCAATAATTTGTTTTTTTCAAAAGAAATAAAGTCGGTATTTGCTTTTTATCATAAATGTTACAAAGATAGAAATTATATCATAAAAACATAAGCAAACTAACTCTTTCTTAATGTTTTTCAGTAAATTTGTAGTCAGAAATGAAAAAAACACCCTTTTATACCCACAATCATTGGCACTGGTTTAGGTAGCGGTTTCTGTCCGATAGCTCCTGGAACAGCTGGTGCCATCTTAGCTACTGCATTATGGTGGTTAGCCTCTTTATGGCTCACACCTTATTTATTAGTGATTAGTGGCATAGTGGCTATCGTTTTATGCACTATTCTTGGAACTTGGGCAACAAAGAAATTAGAACCTTATTGGGGAGAAGACCCTTCTAAAGTGGTAATAGACGAGATGGTAGGAGTATGGATTCCGTTGCTTATTACCCCTGCAACAAATATTAGATACATGCTACTATCACTCTTTTCTTTTTCGCGCTTTTGATATTATAAAGCCCTTTGGTATACGTTCACTCGACCGTAAAAAGGAGCATTTTGGGTGATGGCAGACGATATTTTTAGCAGGCATTTATAGTTTGATTGCTTTTGCTTATTATTCAACAAGTGTGGTAAGATTGTGAATATAAGAAAGTTTTTAAAAGCTCAATTGTCCTCTTTTGTAGCATCAATGGTAGACTTTTCAACCACTTATCTATTAGTAGAGGTGTTTTGGATTATGGTATGTTTACTCAACAACTCTTGGTGTTATAGCAGGTGGAATAACAAATTGTGTTATCAATTATAGATGGGTTTTTTTCATGTAAGAAATATAAAAAAAGAAACGCATTTTTTTATCGTTATACCCTTACATGGCTAACCTGTGGTGCTTTTTAATACATGGGGAACAATGCTATTAACAGAAACAATAAACCTTAATTATATAATTTCACGCATGATAGTGTCTGTTTGCATTGCGCTATGTTGGAACTATCCCTATGCAACGTTTATTTGTATTTAGAAATGATGAATTATAGAGATTTTTTTACAACAGATAATTTATAAAAATTATCAATCCTATGGTGAAAGCCATGATTAAAGTAGGTATAACCCCTAACACCATAACTATCACAGGTTTTATTATCAATATTTTGGTTGCCATTCTTGTTATTTACAGTGCTATTTATCAGCCTAATAATCTTACACTGATAGGTTTTTCAGGTGCAATGATTCTCTTTGCAGGCTTATTTGACATGATAGACGGTCGTGTTGCACGAGTGGGTGGAATGCAATCGAGCTTTGGGGCATTATTAGACTCTACACTCGACCGTTACAGCGAACTAATTACTCTCTTTTCATTACAATTCTATTTCATTCTTCACGGGTGGATTTGGAATGGTATCGTTACTTTCTTAGCGATTATCGGCTCAATTATGGTGAGTTATGTAAGAGCACGTGGCGAAGGATTAGGTATAGATGTGAAAGTTGGTTTCATGCAAAGACCAGAACGAGTGGTAGTATCTGCTGTCGGAATGATTTTGTGTTGGGCGTGTAATAGCTTATGGGCTTTGGCCATACCTTTTAATGCTTATTGCCTTATTAGCTAATATAACTGCCCTTTGGCGCATAGCTCATTGCTATAAACAATTAAAGAATAAATAAATGTTTAGTCTTTATTTATTAGCTTTCTATGCAGTGTTACTTGCTGTAAAAGCCTACACGTAAATGGGCTTTGGCTTTAACTCCATGGCTCATTTTTGCGTGTTCTTACGATTGTATGCGCCTTTATCCTAATTATAAAGTTAACCCTATAGATGTAAAAAAACTTATTTATGGCAGAAAAAACATCTATTCGGTTTCTTTCATCAGCAAGGAGAAACACTCATTCCTTCACAATATTTTTGCCCTCCACCATAACACCTTTTTAGATTTTTATGGCAGGTATCTTTTATTTATGTTGGGTACCTGTTCCACTTTTATTTGGCATCTACTTATATATAATAGGTGAAAAGAAAACTTATCTTAACTTTTCTATTGCCTTTTTGGTGGTAAACCTTTTAGGCTTTATAGGCTATTATTTGTATCCTGCGGCACCACCTTGGTACGCTCTGAACTATGGTTTTGAACCCATACTACACACTCCCGGAAATGTAGCAGGCTTAGGAAGATGGGATAATCTAACAGGATTAAACATCTTTCAAACACTTTATGGTAAGAATGCCAACGTGTTTGCAGCCGTTCCTTCATTACATTCTGCCTACATGTTGGTTGCCACTATCTATGCTATTATTGGTAAACGTTCGGTTTATACCATTACTCTATTCTCAACAATATGTGTTGGTATTTGGTTCACTGCCGTTTATACGTGTCATCATTACATCATAGATGTGCTTTTTAGGCATATTAACTGCCGCGTTAGGAATAATTCTCTTACAATGGTTTGTTCATAAAACAATCGTTGGAAAAACAATTTATACAGAGGTATATACAAGCAATTTAAGAATATAAAGGTTATCTAAGAGAAAGAGCATTTATAACAATTGTCGTTACAAATGCTCTTTTTCACATTATTATATATAGCACTCACGGTTCTAACTTCTTTTCTTATAAAATCACTTTATGTCTTTTTCAAGCATTTTTTTGACAGGTTAATATAGTTTAAAAAGCTTATTTTTCTAATAGAATATCATCTATTAAAATAAAAATTCTTATCTTAGAGGTCGAATAAGAGGACTTTTACTCCTCAAAGACTAAAACAATCTACACACTAACAATTAAATCTATTAAACTATGAAGGTATATAAAACCGAAGAAATTAAGAACATTGCACTCATTGGTAGCTCAGGTAGTGGAAAAAAACAACACTCGCAGAAAGTATGCTATTTGAGGCTGGAGTGATAAAAAGACGTGGCTCTATTGAGCAAAAAACACTGTGAGTGATTATTTCCCTGTTGAGCATGAATATGGTTATTCGGTGTTCCCTACTGTCTTTCATGTAGAGTATAATAACAAAAAAAGCTCAATATTATAGATTGTCCAGGAGCAGATGATTTCATTGGAGGAGTTATCACTGCACTCCATGTAACCGACCAAGCAGTGATGGTTATCAATGGTCAATACGGTCCAGAGGTGGAGACTCAAAAATGTTTTTTTCGTTATACAGAAAAAGCTTAGAAGCTCTGTTATTTTCCTTATCAACCAGCTCGATTCTGACAAATGTGATTTCGATATGGTTATAAATAACATGAAAGACATCTACGGAGATAAATGTGTACAAATTCAATACCCTCTCGAAACAGGTACCAACTTTAATGCTATAGTAGATGTTTTTACTAATGAAAATGTATAAATGGAGCTCGAAGGAGGTGTTCCCTCTATTGAAAAATATTCCTGAAAGTGAAATGCCAAAGGCTTTAGAGCTACACAAAAAAAGTTGGTAGAAGCTGCTGCAGAGAACGATGAAACGCTAATGGAAAAGTTCTTTGAAACAGAAACTTTAACTGAAGACGAAATGCGTTTAGGTATTCGTAAAGGCTTAGTTGCTCGTTCACTGTTCCCCATTTTCTGCATATCTGCAGAGAAAGATATGTGCGTTCGACGCTTAATGGAGTTCTTAGGAAACGTGGTTCCGTTTGTAAGCGATATGCCTAAAATACATAATACACGAGGCGAAGAGGTACAACCACTTAGCAATGGAAAGGAATCTATTTATTTCTTCAAAAACAGGAATGGAACCTCATATCGGAGAAGTGAGCTACTTTAAAGTGATGAGTGGCTGTGTAAAAACAGGAGATGACTTAACTAATAGCGATAGAGGAAGCAAAGAACGATTAGGACAACTCTATGTTTCAGCTGGTGCTACTCGATTAGCTGTAGACCAACTTAATGCTGGTGACATTGGTTGTACTGTGAAATTGAAAAGACGTTAAAACAGGTAATACGCTAAATGAAAAGGACTTTGACCAACGATTTGACTTTATTAAATATCCTAATCCTAAATATTCTCGCTCAATAAAGGCGATTAAATCGCAAGAAACTGAAAAAAACTTATGGTTGCAATCACTAAGATGCGACAAGAAGATCCCACATGGGTTGTAGACCAAAGCAAAGAATTGCGACAAACAATTATACATGGTCAAGGCGAATTTCACTTAAGAACGCTTAAATGGAGATTAGAAAATAACGAAAAGATAGAGGTAAAAATTTGGTGAACCCAAGGTGCCTTATCGCGAAACAATCACACGTTCTTCACTTGCAGAATATAGACATAAAAAAACAATCTGGTGGTGCAGGACAATTTGAGAAGTACATCTTATCGTAGAACCTTATGCTGAAGGAATGCCAGACCCCACTGTTTATAAATTTAACGGTCAAGAATTTAAGGTTAACATCAAAGCTCGAGAAGAAATAAGCTTAGATTGGGGAGGTAAATTGCTCTTTATTAACTCGGTTGTAGGTGGTGCAATAGACACTCGTTTCATGCCTGCGATATTAAAAAGGTGTTATGGATTGTATGGAACATGGTCCTCTCACAGGTAGTTATGCAAGAGATGTAAGAGTGATTGTATTAGATGGTAAGATGCACCCAGTAGACTCTAACGAATTATCTTTTTATGCTTGCAGCACGTCATGCCTTTGCAGATGCTTTTCAAAAATGCAGGTCCTAAAATATTAGAACCTATCTACGATTTAGAGGTTTACTTACCTGCTGATTTTATGGGTGATGTTATGAGCGACCTTCAAGGCCGTAGAGCTCTTATCATGGGTATGGATACTGAGGCAGGGATATCAAAAAGCTCAAGCTAAAAATACCTTTGAAAGAACTTAGTAATTATGCCATTTCCCTCAGTTCATTAACAGGTGGTAGAGCCTCTTTCACAACTAAATTTGCGAGTTACGAATTGGTTCCTACCGAGCTACAAAGTAAGCTAATAGAGGAACATGCTAAAGAAATAGCAAAGGAAGAAGAATAATATTCGTTTATAATAATTAAGGTGTCGGGATAATTCAAGGTAATTATTCCGACATTTTTATACTACTTTTTATTCTATCACTCTTACTTGTTTTTTTCATTTAATACAGATACTCCCAAGCACATAGATTTTTTTAATTTTATATATTAAAAATTTCTTTGATTGTTTAAAAACTTATAAATTAAATATTAGTAAAAATAGTCACTTTTTCTTTATTTCAGTAAAAAGTTATATCTTTGTTATAATCGATAAACACCATAAAAATGAAACTCATCGTTTATATATTTATTTCTTTTTGTAAGTTTTTGTACTATTAGTTGTGGAAATAGAACTAATGCAGTCAATAATAGTGAAGATTCTTTAATAGAAATTCCATTAGAAGATACTACCGCTATCGACTCTAATTCTCACCTTAACACTAGTAGATTCACTACAACAAACTAACGACTCTATTGCTAAAACAGACATTCAATCTGTCTCTAATCAGATTGATATGAATGTGCCTACAACAAACAAAAAAAGCACAAGAAACGTAAGAAAAAGACAATAGAAAAATGCAGATATGGTGAAATCAAACACGCACCATACAAACGAAAATAACAATGTGCAATAAACTTGTGAGAGCTTTTTCTGCCTAAAAAAATCTACTCTGTAACGAGCAAGAAACCCAAATTATTACTTCTTATTTACATAAAAAATAACTTAACTTTCACCTCATTTTTATTCAGCTTATAAGTGTTTTAAAGTAGATAAACACGCACGTTTTTTTAATCTAAGAAATAAGCACATATAAAATAAGATACAACATAAAAAGCATTTATCTCATTAACCATCAATCCTTTTTAAAAGAGTATTTCTTTCTTCTTTATTCGCATTTATTCCAACTTCTAATAAGTTCTTTATAAACATTTTACGAGTTATCTTCTATTCATTATTAAGATATACACTCTTTTCAAACCACCAACAATGAACACATCTTCAACCGCTTATAAGGCAAGTGCAGGCTCTGGAAAAACATTCACTTTAAGTTCTGAATACATCAAGCTACTCATTGAAAACCCAGATAGTTTTAAAAACATCTTAGCAGTTACTTTTACGAACAAAGCAACAGAAGAGATGAAACTACGAATTCTTAGCCAATTATACGGCATAAGTAAACAATTGCCCGATTCTAAAAAGCTATTTCGACAAGTTAAAAAGCCGAAACAAAACTGCCAGACAATATTATTCAACAGAACGCAAACTTAGCCTTAACAAAGATTTTACATAACTATAACTATTTTCAAATTCAAACCATCGACACTTTTTTTCAATCTATCTTACGCAATTTAGCAAGAGAACTTGAATTAACGGCTAATTTAAGAGTGTCGTTAAACAATGATACAGTGGTATCAATAGCAGTAGACCAACTTGTAGAAGAGTTACAGGAAAACAGTAAAAGAAATAGAAATGGTAATGAGTTATATTAACTCAAAAGATAGAAGATGCAAAAAATGGAATATCATCAATGAACTAAAAGAGTTTGGAAAAAAATATCTTTAACGATTTATATCGAAATAATGAACACGAAATATCTAATTTATTAAACGATAAAAAGAAATTCGACAGCTACAAAAAGAAGTTAAAAAGAAATAAGAAAAAAACGCTTTAGATACACTTAATAAATACGCAACAGATTTTTCAAGAGTTATTACAACAGCATCATGTAGACGCCTCATCTTTCAGCAGAGGCAAAACGGGTGTATTGGGATATTTCACAAAATTAAACCCTCAAGAATACACATCGAGCAAAAATTCTCAATGCCACTGCACAAGAAGGATTAGAGAATAGCAAAAAAATGGTTAGAAGCGAGAACCAAGATGCAAGCGATCCATTGTTTCAATTGGTAGAAACAACGCTACGTCCGCTAATGAATAAAATAGAGAAACAGCGTAAAGAACTGTTTAAGGCTTACAATTCTGCGAGTATCATTCTTAATAATTTGCATCAATTAAGTTTGCTATCCAATATCGCAAAGTAAAGTGAACGACATCAACAACGAAAACAATCAGTTTTTATTAAACAACACTCAAGCTATATTAAATGCAATGATAAAGGACCAAGATGCGCCCTTTATTTTTGAAAAAGTAGGCACTCGCATTAACCATATCATGATAGATGAGTTTCAAGACACAAGCACCAGTCAGTGGAAAAGTTTTCAATCGTTGTTAAAAGAGCTAACCAGCGACGCAGAAAAACAAGCCTCATAGTGGGAGATGTTAAGCAAAGTATTTACAGATGGCGCAATGGTGACTGGCGTTTACTAAATAATATCGAGCAAATCTTTCAGTCAATGGGTGCCTCAATTCAAGTGAAGAACCTCACAACCAACTATCGCTCGTGCCGTAATATCATCGAGTTTAATAATGTGTTCTTCACCAATGCTTGCCATAAAGAAATTGAAAATATTGATAACATTTCTCCTTTTTGGAAGCAACAGCTACAACATGCTTATGCAGATGTGGTGCAACAAGTGCCTAAAAACAAACCTCAAGAGGGATTTGTACAGATTCAAAATACATTCAGAAAACACAGATAAAGAAGTTATCTACAAGCAAACACTAAACATTATTCAAAAACTTTTTAGCGCAAAATGTTCACCCTAAAGACATTGCTATCTTACTTCGTAACACAAAAGAGATGGACCCTTTGGTAGAATATCTATCAGATAAAATGCCCAAGTTATCGTTTTCTTTCGGCAGAAGCATTCAAACTTTCTCTTCTACAAGTGTTAGCATGATTATCAATGCTTTACGTTTTTTTGAAAGACGACACTAATCAGTTAGCTTTAATCACTCTGGCTAAAGAATATCAAACACATGTACTAAATAATAAAGACATCGACTTTTTGTTCTGCAATCATAAAGAACAATGGCATTTATTATTGCCTTCAGATTTTTATGCACAGTTGGCTGAGTTAAAAGAATTGCCTTTGATTGACTTAGTTGAGCGTATTTCTAAAATGTTTCATTTTAGAAAAAATAAGCAATCAAAGTGCTTATTTGTGTGGTTTCTCCGACCTTATAACAAACTTTTATAGAAACTTATGGTAGCGACATGTTGTTGTTTTTAGAAGAATGGGATAACAATTTAAATACAACAAGTATTGACACAAGTGGTTCAAATGGCATTTCTATCATGACCATTCATAAGAGCAAAGGACTTGAATTTGAGCATCTTATCATTCCATTTTGCGATTGGGAATTAGAAAAAAGCACTGCTAATATATGGGTAGAGAATACGGATAGTAAGTTTAACGACCTACCAATTATACCTGTAAGAAATTCAAAAACAATATAAAAGAAGATTCTGTTTTTCGATGAGCAATTAGCAGAAGAGCATGTTCAAATGGTAGTAGATAATCTCAATTTGTTATATGTTGCATTTACAAGAGCCTGCCGAAATCTCTTTTATATTTGCCACAAGTAAGTCTAAAGGAAGTTATAGAGATAAACTTCTAAAAGAGGTGATAAGCGACTTAAACCTTAACAACGAACTTACAACCTTCGAAGAAATTAAGCTTGAAAAAAGGGTCGATAATAACATTTACTTATGGAGAATGGACTGCACCAAACAGCGAAAAATCAAAAAAAACTACGCAGAATGTGTTCTTAACTTCTGCAAAAGAACAGGAAGTACACATTCAGTCTTTCGATTATAGTCCATCGTTTATGCAAAGCAACAATAGTAAAGAGTTTATCGAAGATAACGAAAACGAGTTGCAACGCTTACAATATATTAAAGAAGGAAATATCTATCACAGCGTGTTATCTTATATGCAAACAGCTTAACGACTTAGATAAAAGCCATTGAAAAGCTTGAAATAAGTGGAGTTTTAACCACACCCGAATGGTCGAAAGAGAATGTAAAACACACGCTACAAGAGAAGTTTAAGAATCCTAAAGTGGCTTCGTGGTTTAATGAAAAATACAATATTTTTAATGAATGCACTATTCTTTATCTCGACGAAAACACAGGAAAGGTAATCAATAAACGACCTGATAGGGTTATTTATGATGGCAACGAAATGATTGTTATCGACTTTAAAACGGGTAATCCCTACCCTGCTCATCACAAACAGGTTAAGCAATATATAACACTACTTAAAGAAATGGGTTATAACAAAGTGAGCGGTTATTTGTGGTATTTAGATAATAACAATATAGAAGACGTAAGATGAAAGATTTTTTAGCAAATGTTGCAGCCGACATTATTAACAAATATGGCACCAATTTGGCAGATATTGCCATTGTTTTTCCAAACAAACGTGCTGCTTTATTTATGAATGAGTATTTTGCTCGGTTAACAAATAAACCTTTATGGGCGCCTTCTTATATCACTATTAGCGAGTTGTTTGCGCAACAATCATCTCTTGTGGTGAGCGATAATATCAAACTTATTTGCGAGCTACATAAGGTTTTCACCCATTGCACACAAACAAATGAAAGCTTAGATGCGTTCTTTGGTTGGGGACAGTTATTACTTTCCGACTTTGACGACTTGGATAAGAACTTGGCAGATGCGTCTAAAGTGTTTCAAAATTTATCGAACATTAAGGAATACGACGACATTACCTATCTTACAGATGAGCAAAAAAACAAGTGCTAAAAACAGTTCTTTAGTTCTTTTTACCGACAATCATAACAGCGTTATTAAAGAACGATTTATTAAGCTATGGAGCAAACTTGAAGATATTTACACTCAGTTTCAAAGTGCTATAACACAGCAAGGAATCACTTACGAAGGACACTTGTATCGTTCTGTTATAGAACAACAATCGTTTGTTTTATCAAAAAAATGTATTTATTTGTAGGCTTTTAATCTTTTACATAAAAACAGAAGAAAAAGCTCTTTGAATACTTAATGAAAGAACAAAAAAAGCTTGTTTTTATTGGGATTTCGACTATTATTATATGGATAAAAACAGAACCTGAAGCAGGCTATTACATCAAGAAGTATCTTTCTGTTTTTCCCTAATGAATTAGATAATAAAGAAGATACTATATACAATAATTGGGCAAAAAAACAAAGACATCACTTATCTTTCAAGTTCTACAAAGAACCTTCAAACACGTTATATTAGCGATTGGTTACGAGCTAACAACAGAATTAAAGCAGGTAAAAAGAACTGTTATTGTGTTATGCGACGAAACGTTGTTGCCTAATGTGCTACACTCTTTACCTCCCGAAGTGGATAAGGTGAATATCACTATGGGGTTTCCTTTACATCATGCGCAAGTGTCGTTATTGGTTCAAAAGCTTGTTCGATTTGTACCAAATAGGCAAGATAAGTGGAACAAATGGTTTCCGACTGAATTTTTGTTAACAAGGTGTTAATGCATCCTTACATTAAAAATTTGAGCGAAAAAGCTGATTTACTCTATACTTATCTACAAAAAAATCATATTTATTATCCGCAGTTCGACCAACTTAAAGATGAGGAAAACAAACAAGAGTTATTAGACGACAACTTAAAATTCATATTCCGTAATATTCTCAACACTACCAACAATGCCAACTTAACATTGTTAGAACACATTATTGAGATATTAAAACGTGTAGGAAAACACACAGAAATAAAGAAAGACCCTTTAGCACAAGAGTCAGTTTTTAGAATGTATACGCTACTAAACAGGTTAAAAACAACTCATCGAAAGTGGCGATTTAATCATTGAAACCACTACCCTACGAAACCTCGTTAATCAGTTGGTACGTTCCACTTCCATTCCTTTTCACGGAGAACCTATTGAAGGTATTCAGATAATGGGTGTGCTTGAAACACGTAATCTCGACTTCGATAACATTTTAATGTTGTGTTGTAACGAGGGTTTTATGCCTAAATCGGTAAACGATTCGTCTTTTTATTCCTTATAACATTCGCAAAGCCTACGAGCTTACCACTAAGGAACATAAAATAAAAAAATCTTTGCTTATTATTTTTATAGGTTATTACAACGTGCTTCAAACATTAGTCTTACATACACCAATAGCATACAAGAGGGCAAGACAAACGAAATGAGTAGGTTTATCGCTTCAGTTGCTTGTAGAACGTCCTAACAGCATCACTAAACTCTCGTTAAAAAAAGCGAACAAGGTTATAAAACTAAGGAAAAACTCCTATTACAAAAAAACAAATGAGGTGATGAAACTGCTTAATAACATCAATAAATTATCGCCTACTGCCATCAATCGCTATCTATCTTGCCCTGCAAAGTTCTATTATAACAATGTGTTAGGCGTTAAAGAACCCGAAGAGAGCCACGAAGATGTGTCGGATAATCGCACCTTTGGTATTGTTTTTTTCATAAGGCAATGGAAAAATATTTATGAGGAATACTACAAAAAAACCATAAATGGATTACAGAAGAAGAAATAGATAAACTACTTAAAAACGAGCATTTATTGTTGCAAAAATATAGATAAGGCTTTTTGCAACAGAGTTATTTAATATAGGCAAACAATCCTTTAAACCGCAATACAATGGCTTGCAACAAATTAACCGAAAGGTTATTTTTTTCGATACATACAACAGGTTCTTAAACTCGATAAAAAGAATGCTCCTTTTATAATAAAGGGGTTAGAATTAAATGTAAAAAGGAGATTTGCTTTGAAACAAACAAAGAGAATAAAAACTATTGCTACATGGTTATATCGACAGATTAGACGAATGTGGAAGTGATAAACAAATAAACGAAATGCGAGTTATCGACTATAAAACGGGAAGTTTTAAAAGATAAAGCACCTACCAACTTAGATGAGGTGTTTACACGAACTAACATTCATCAGAAACATTCTGATTATTATCTTCAAGCTATTTTATATTCTGGCATTATAAAGAATAACAAAGAATATAATCCTAACAATCTACCTGTTAGTCCGCACTTGTTATTTATACTACAATCGAGTAAAGACGACTACAATTCTGCTTTTATACTTTGATAAGAAAAAAAGAAGATGGTGGAAAAAAACATTTCTAAAAGATGAACCCAATTTATATCCTGACTTTGAAGAAAAAGCTAAAAAGAGGTTTTAGCAGAAATGTATAATCCTCATGTGCCTTTTTAATATCACAGAAGACAGTAAGACCTGCGAATATTGTCCTTATTTGTCGCTTTTGTAAACGCGAAAAAGAAGAAAGTAAAAAAACTAAGATACACCTTTGTTTACATTTAATAAAAAGAGAGAAACAAAAACAATAATGCGTTGTTTCTCTCTTCTTTTTAGTATAGAAAGCATTCTAAATCACTTTATTAGTTGCTTTATTTCACCCACAATCATCTTTGTATATGCCGTTGCTCCTGTTCTATTAAGGTGAAGAGTATCCTTAAAATAATCTTTTTTTGTTGTAAAAAACGCTTATCCGTGTAATGGTTAAGCAAAGGCACATTCTCTTCTTTTGCCAACTTTATAATTGGGTCAAGGTCGCTATTCGGAGTTGCTCCATATCGAGGTGAGATGCAAAAATAATCTTTGTACCTTTTACGACGTGCTTCGTGAACCAATTTTCGCATATATTTTTATTTTTTTACACTATCGGGCTGTTTATTTGTATACTCTGCCACATAAGGGTCGGGTTCATAGTTAATTGTTCCATCAAGTGCTGAATATCCCAATTTAGGAGAAGTCCCATTTTGACCTTGTTAAAGCGTAAAGAAGGTATATCGTTTTATTATATCTATATAAAGAAGATTCTAATTTATAACGTTCAAGAGGTACAATATCATCGAAAATACTCATTATTTGTGGCTCATCTACATATGGTTTCATACCTTCAAGGCTACCAATATACTCACTATTATCATTATATATGTCAAATTCAGTAAAGACATCGTAGATTAAAAACCTTTGGAGTGTGCTTGCGAGTCATCAACAAATATCTTCCATACATATTAAGTATTCCGAGTCCCTCATAAGCACAATTAAAGCAACTAAGCTTTTAATGAGTCGCTCATAATTTGTGGATCGTAGTGATGAAAACCTCTTGATGAACCCATAATAATCATATCTTCCGTGCAATGAGATGTGACATATTCTCGCGTAAAAAGCTTCTCCGTATAGACAATGGCTATTAAAAATATTTTATAACTCGCCCTCCGATTTTGTCTATAACGGCAATAATGAGGAAAAAAACAACGATTTTTTTATAATAAATCTTTTCATACTTTAGAAACTTACATAAATAAATTGTCCACTATCTAACACCCCTACTATAAGGATAAGAATAAATAAAGTGACATATAACATCCAACGAGTTATGGTGTTATTCCACCAATATTGCTTATGAGAAAAGTATTCTAAATAAATATCATGAGCAATAAGTAGGGGCAAAAGTCAGTATAATCAAAAATGCGTTGTTCTTTGTAGTAGTTCAAACGATGTAAAATCTTTTACAGTGTGAGTAATAGAGTCCTATTGCATCATTTAACGTGGGCATTCTAAAAATATCCATGCAAATGAAACTAAGAAGAATGTTATTACCACACGAACAGCTTTTTATAATTCCTCCTTTTGCTGGCTCTTTTTGCAGATGGAGTGCTTTTTCTATAATTTGAAAGATGCCATGTAAGGCTCCCCAGATAATGAAATTCCAATTTGCTCCGTGCCATATTCCACTCACAAGAAAGGTGATAAATATATTAAAATAGCTTCTCTTAGAAGAACATCTACTACCTCCTAAAGGAATATAAATATAGTCTTTCAACCATCTTGACAATGAAATATGCCATCTGCGCCAAAAAGTTTGTTATGCTAAAAGCAAAATATGGTTGCTGAAAGTTATTGATAACATCGTAACCAACTCAACTTTGCAATACCTAAAGCCATGAGCGAATAGCCTGCAAAAGTCGGCATAAATTTGAAACGAATAGAAAATTATTGAAACAAAAGAGTAAACCCAGAAAAATGAGAATAGTTTTTTTATAAACCGTGTCTACATATATTCCTAAGCGGTCGGCAACAGCCACTTTCATGAACATTCCCCATAAAAGATAACGCAAACCATCTGTTGCTTGAATTTCATTAAAAGGCTTTGGGTTCTTAATCTGTGGTAAAAGTTCTGATGCTTTACTAATAGGTCCCGATGAAACTTGTGGAAAGAACGACACAAAGAAACATAATCGCTCAGCGATTTTTTTCTGCTTCTATTTTTCTTAAAATACACATCTAAGAAATAACCAATTGCTTGAAAGGTGAAGAAAGAGATGCCGACGGGAATGGCATAGTTAAGTCCTGGCAATTCCACTTGCAAATGGAGTCCCAACTTAACAAAGTGTTTATATTGTCGTTAATAAAGTTATAATACTTAAAAGATAACAAGTAAAGAAACACCTAAAAAGAACCGTAAGCGTGCAAATTGTTTGTTCTTTTTCTGGTCGTTTGCATCACTAATAAGATGCGAACCATAGTAAGTTACGCCTGTAACAAACATCAATGCAAGCGCAAAAGCGGGATTCCAATTCATATAAAGCAAATAGCTTACAACAATAAGAAACCACTTTTTAAGCTCTTTTTGCTTAGAAGGAATGAGCCAATAAATTCCAAATATCAGTGGAAATATTAGCCAAAAGGAGAAAGAATTAAAGACCATATCTAATATAAAATAACTATTTATGAGCTGTTTAATTACATTTCTGTTACAAACAGAATATAATTTCTCGTAAAAACAATGCAAAGGTAATCATTTTTTTATAGAAAGAGGTTGTTACCCATTGCTTATTTTTATTTGCTACATCATTTATCTCTTAAAAATTTATTTTGCAACAAACATGCGCACAGCACATTGTAGACTCTTTCTTGAAAACTTATACCTACCCTTAAAAATAAAAAGCCAAACAGCAGCTATTGTTATAACCTATTTCCCTGTATGTGCTATTTTTTTTAAGCATTGCGTGCATATAATGCCTCATAAAAACGATATGTAGCACGTTTAATTATAACAAAGTGTAAACACACTATTTACCTTATTTTTTTATTCAACAAGACGCAAAAATTTGTAGAGTGTTTTGTTACATTTGTTATTTCTGTTTTAGAGAAAAAGCTAAGAGTTTGCAAGGCTTTTACACTGCATTTGCCTTTATTTAAATGCTTATTTTAGCAACAAAAAATAGCGAAACATATAGGTTTTTGCTTTTCTAAAACACCACACATCGGCATATAAAAAACAAGCCTTTAGCACGCAATAGCTTAGGTTTTTAGCGTGAAATAGATAAGGTTTTTATAGGCTAAAACTCTTGTATATTAGCCTCTAAACTCTTATGTTTTACACTCTAAACTCTTAGCTTTTAGCACTTTTGGGCTATAAAAGTGCGTTTTACACGTTTGTTTTTTTCTCTTTGTATAAAAATAGCGCATTGTTTACAGAGCATTTGCTTTTATAGTTAAAAACGGGCAGAAATACATTTTGTTTTTTTATACTATTTTCCACAAAAATGCTTATCTTTGCAAGGTAAGATAAGTTGGATAACAAAATAGTTTGTTTATAAAAAAATCGACTTATAGTATCTTTAATCGAATAAAACATAAAATAAAGAATGATGAAAAAGATTATCAAGAATGATGATTGCATCTGCTTTGTTGGCAAATGTATGTGTTATGCCTGCATTAGCACAAACAAACAATGCAATAACAAAAAGAGAATGATGTTACAATAGTGAACACTCAAGATATTGTTAAAGATGTTCGTGGATACAAAGGAGAAACTCCTGTAAAAATATACATTAAAAAGAATAAGGTAATAAAGGTGGGAAGACTGCCAAATAAAAGAAACACCTAAGTTTTTAAGAAGTTTACAAACACTCTTAACTGCATGGGATGGACTCACCGTAAATAAGGCTTCTAAATTAAAACCCGATGCTGTTACAGGGGCAACCTACTCTTCTAAGGCTGTTATAAAGAATGTAGAAGAAGGTTTGAAATATTATAAAAAGAACAAAATAACATTAGGGTTTTACAATTAATGTAAAAACAAATAAAAGCTCTATTATTGTTATATTCAATAATAGGGCTTTTATTTATAAATCAAAAGGTTATAACATGAAAACCATGTTATAACCTTTTTTCTTGATAAGCATTTAAGTGTTTTAAAAATTATAACCAAGTCCTACGAGCAACGCATCTACTCCATAGTTTTTAAAGGCATAATTATAAGTCACATTCAACTTAACGCCTGCATACTTACCACCAACACCAAAGGTGAGCGCATCTGATGCTTTGTCGGAATGATGGTAACCTATTCTGGCAGAACACATATCATTATAAGTGTATTCTAAGCCCGTTCCTACCCATGTTTCGTGGGCATCTTGAGGTGTAAAATAACGACATGAAAGCGCATAAGTTACACTATGTGCCTTCGATAGCTTAACTTTCCAATCGCCACCTACAAGCATTGATGTGGGTAAACTATAAGGTAAACCTGTGTTGTTATACTTTACTGGCTTACCAAAATCGAGCAATCGCACTCCAAAGGTAAGACTTGTGGGTATAGAAGCAGTGAGATTAACTTGCTTAAAATAGCTCGTTCCCACCGAAAAAGCCCATGCTTGTGTTTTAGTGGCATGGCTACTACGAGCATAAGTGGCTGTGGCATATACACCAATATTAGGTGTTACTACAAACGAATAGCCTAAATCTAAACTTAATTCGTAAAGGTTTGTATAAGCTTTTTTCCACTTTCTACACCCATAGATGGTATACTTAATCCCGATTGATAACGAAATCCTGCCAACAATGCAGAGGTGTTTTGTAGCTTATAAGCTGCTCCAAAATTGTATTGTTGCAAACGTCCTTCTTCCGATTTAGGAAACAATTGGGTGCTAACATCTGCACTAAAACGCTCTTCATTGAAAAAAAATGACGCAGGATTGCTATAAATATACATGTCGTGAGCTTGTCCTAACTGTGTATTACCCATAGCCGCTGTTCTTACATCGGTGTTATTTTTCAAGTATAGGTAATATTCTGCTTTGCGCTGTTGTGTAGCAAACAGCCACAAAAAGATAAGCACAAGGTTGTTAATAGCTGCTTATTCATTGTGAATTTTATTTCTTTATAAAGGTGTGTTTACTTGTTGTTCTGTTTGTCTTTACTAACAAATAGTAGGTTCCGGGTGCTAAACGGTCTACTCCTAAGGTAGCTTCGTGGGTAGAAGGATTAACATCTATGGTTTCTGTTATGAGCTTTTGACCACGCATAGAAGTAACCATTAACTCTACTGTTGTTACATTGCTACGCATTAGTGCTTTAATATAGCTGTGTGCTGGTATAGGATAAACAGCATGAACATCTGCTGCTGTGCTTGAAGACACATGCACTTGAATGGTTGATGTTATAAATCTACTTCCGTTTTGTGCTGTGATAACCACATTAGCATTGCCCGATTGGTTTGGAACAAGGGTTAGTTGGTGTCCGTTAAGAATGGCTTTTACCACATTATTATTACTTGATGTAGCTTTATAAGTCAACTTTTCTGTGGCATTATCTGTAGAAAAGACGTTTGAAAGGTCGATAGTTGTAGATTCGCCACGCTCAAATAAAGACACACTGCTTAAAGATTGGGTTTGTTTAGGCAAACTCTGAGCTACAACCTCATAGCTAATATGTTGCGTACTCTTACCTCCGAGTTGGTCGGTAAGTGTTATATCGAAACTAAATTTACCCACTTTGTTCACTTTCACTAATAAATCAAAGCTGTTACCTACTCTTTTTAGTTCTACACCCTCAGGTAATTCGGTTGTAACATACGTCCATGAGTGGTTATCTTCGTCTTTTACAGCGATAACTTTATGGTAGAAAGGAGTGGTTTCGCTAAGTTTTAAGTTGCTTTCTATTGTATTTACAAATACAGGTGCATGATTTAAACGTGTTTTAAAACGACTTAACAACCTCTTCGCTCTTATTTCCTGAACGGTCTTTCGCTACCATTTTTCACTACATATTCTTTATCGGTATCGAGGTTAGAGAAGTTATATTCTAACTTATCGCCTACGTTTTTATCGTAAGAATAAATAGTTTCTCGCACTAATGGTGTTGCCATATTGTCTTTTGCATATAAATAAAGGTCGTATGCAAAAGCCGTTTTTTTGTCGGAAATAGCATCATTATCGGCAGTAACAGTCCAACTTATTTGTGCATTATAATAACCTTTAGTAGCATCATTGCTATAATCTGTTACCATGATTTCTGGTGCATTAGGGTTTTTCTACCTCAGCATCTGATAGCGCAAAGTTGGCATCAATCATTCCCACTCCTAACTTTCCTGCAAAATTTTGCTCCGATCGTAAGCTATAAGGACTCACCGTTTTAATAGAAGCTAACAATCGTTTACGCAAATCTTCATTAGTAAAATTGCTATTCTTCTTACCAAATTTAGAAATAACTAAGGCTGCTACACCCTGTAACATGGTGTTGCCATAGATGTTCCCTGAGCATAAGCGTAGTTATTGCTTGTAGGGAAGGTGAAATCGCTATTGTTATAAGGTCCTGTTTGCATGAAATAATGAGTCGTCTGGCACAGTGCTTAGCACGCCTTTCGATACTTCTTGCTCTACAGTTGTACCTCCCGGTGCCAAAATATCTACCCAAGGACCTTTATCCATATAATCGGTTGGCACGTCCATGCTGTTTGTTGCACCCACAGCTACCACTCTATTGTAAGAAGCAGGTATCATTTCAATGTCGTCTTGACCATCGTTTCCAGATGCAAAGAATACCAATCCACCCTTCATATACGAGTTTGGCTTCTATTTCCTTGAGCATCGCAACCTGCAATGTCTGTAAAATAATCAATACCTTCTTTGAGAATAGCAAACTGATTCTTAAATGTTTCGTGAAAAACGGTGTTGTTTAAATACTTTTTTCTATCGAAACCGTATCCCCAAGAACAGTTACAAATGTTGGCACCGTTCTCTGCTGCAAACTCAAAAGCTTTGGCTATAGAGGCAGAATTGGCAACTTCTGTTTTACCATCGTGGCCATATATCTCGCAACTCATTAGTCGTACACCCGAATTAGCTTCGCCATTACCTCCTGCAATACCACATACTCCTTTGTTATTGTTGTTTCTTGCTGCAATAGTACCTGCTACGTGGGTACCATGTCCACCGGGTATAAGCTCGTTAGGGTCGCCTTGTTTAGATTCTGCATACCAAAAGTTACGTCCAGAAATTTCAACTCCTGTTTCTTTATCGCGACCTTTCCAAGCTGATTCTCTAAGGTCTTCATGCGTAAAATCAATACCAGAGTCCATCACAGCTACAACTACATTGGGGTCTCCAGTTTCTTTTTGCCACGCTGAAAAATAGGTTTATACCTGCTCCAGGCTTATACCAACCGTATTCTTCGATAGTTGTTGTGTAGTGCCATTGATACTTTAAGTAAGGATCGGAGAAGTTTAAAGGACCTGTTCCATCGTTCGCTGGAAACACTCTGTCGATAGTTAATGGCGCACGAGTTGCGGGTTTATAGGTTACACTCGCAGGAACAAGCTTAATATTTCCATGCACTTTCTCGATAGCAGGGTCTTTTTTCAAGCTCTTTTAATCACTTGATTAACGTCTTTATCTTCGTCGAACGTTACCAAGAACCAACGGTCCATGCCTCTACTTCTTTTAAGATTAGCATACTCGGACGACATATCGAACACTTGTTCAACCTTTACATGCTCATCATTAAATATCTTTTGCATGGTTCACAGCTGATTGAGCTGCACGCGTTGGAGCTGTTAAACTGTTTTTAAGTTTAAAGAATGCCATTCCAGGTTGCCAAGGCATAGCGTCTGATTGACCATTGATAACGGCAGAAGGATTGTTTTTGTAGCTAAAAGACTGTCGTCTTGACAAGCTGTGAATAAGCCCACAGACAAGAAAAGACAAGCAGGTGCTAAATATCTAAGTGTTTTCATAAAACAATAATCTATTTTTCTAAGTTTTTCTTGATAAGTTCTATATAGTGCTTACTTTGATAATAAGACAGCACTGTACGAGTGTTTTGTAAACGAATATCTACTAAATCTTCTTCTCCACGATAGAATGTAGTGAATCCACTATTATCTTCTCGCGCAAAAACGATAACCTTTATCTTCTAAAGCTGTGCGAGTTGTACGCTTTAAAGAACTTTCATAATATTCGTAAACACCTGGTTCTCCTTCTAATCGACGGTCGTAGAACACGTCAGGACCTACATAGAACACTTGACAAAGTCCCACTGTTCCGCTATATTCCTCGTCTGCTCTCAGGCCAGAGTCTTTATCTCCTTCGGTAACTCCTTGCCAATTGAAATGATAAATAACATAAGCTAAATCGCCATTGTTATTTCGTGAGTCTTCAGGAACAAAGATTAAACGAGCATAAGGACAAAGTGGGTCTTGTATTTTTTTAATGTAACATTCTCTTCATTAAACTGGTTGTTAAAGTCGGGTTTCATTCCTCTTGTCTTTTCAAAAGCAATGATTTGTTCTAATTTAAACTTCTTATTATTAAGAATATTAGAACCTAATACGGGGAATGTGGTAGCATATCCAGACTCTGACAACTGTAAACTGTTTGAACTTTCAACGTATTTCATGCAAGAACTCTTAAAAATTCCACCAAACATCTTGGTATTTTGAGGGTCATTATATACATGAATCAAACGTGTTCTGTCTGCTCTTCGCTGTAATATTCTGCTTCTGTTTCGTCTTTTTGACTGTTTCCTATTCTAAAATTGTTTTGTTTTAACCACGATTCATAAGACTCTTTCTTAAAAGCTTTACCCTTTGGTGCCTTAATCCAAGCACTTGTAATCAGCTTGGTGTAATAGTTTGGCCAATAAACAAGGTATGGTGCTTGCTCACCTGCTGAGTGAAAAAAACGTAATACATCTTCTCAGTGTCCTCTTTATAAGGTAACAATGAATCTCTTTCAAATACTAAGTTTCTCACATTATTTCGTTCTCCTTCTAATTCAATAGCACGATTTAAATTAAAATTGCTTAAATCCCACACTGGAAACTGGAACTGAACGTATCCATTCTGCACAACATTGAGCATATAATGCTTGTTTCCATTGCTCAAAAAGAGTTTTGTACTTTCTACTTGTTTGCGCCCATTCACTATTTTCGATCGATAGCTCTGAGATTTAACAAGAGCTTATTTTCTTTGAGATTAACATCGTAAGTGAGCCATTTGTTATTAGCTCCATCAACTTGAGAAACCGTCCAATGCGATGAATTAGTTTGTACATTTAATTCAACAGCTTTGTGTGCATCATGACTATACACAACTGTTCCGTTGTTACTGTCTACAGATATGAATGGATTGGTACCAAATTGAGTTACAGGAATTGAGGTTTTACCTCCTTTGTCATTAACGATAACTTGCGTTACACGCTCATCTGCTTTGTTCATTTGCAAGAGCTGTTAGCACAAGTTTGTTGTTTTTGTTTCTCTACAGTTAACCATTTATCATACGAATTTTCATCTATTGTCCATTCACCTGATAATGTTGCAAACTCAACAGTTTTGGTTTCACCTTTTTGTTCAAGCACAACTGTTTCTCCACCTGTTATCACCATATCGGTAACATCTTGTGCCATGAAGTCTTTTTGACAAGCACTTGCCATTACAAAGAGAATTAGAAATGCTAATATGTTTATTTTTATACATAAATTTCTTTTGGTTTTAAATGGTTTATTTACCTCTTATCGTAGTTTATTTCACGAGATACACCTTATTATATATTATAGAAAAAAAGCGTGCAACACCTAAAAATAATACGACAATGAAAGTAATTAGTTATTCCACTCTTTATCTTGTTTCAAGTTGTTGTTAATGCTCACTTCGTTTTTAGGGAAAGGCCAAACAAACATAAAATTATCGGGTTTAATGTTCATTTTCTGCTTAAATCCTGCAGCATAGAATAGGTCTGGCACGTTATAATAGCCTTCTGCACCTTGATGTGAACGACTTGTTATGCCCTCTTTCCAACGTCTTAAGTCCCATAAACGGAGTCTCTTCAAAAGCTAACTCTTGCTCTTTCTGCCTTAATTTCCTTTATATAACTCATCTCCAGTTACGCTGATAGTAGATACACCACGAGAGGTTTTAAGTTCATTGATAAATCTTAAAGCCTCATCCCATTGTTGCAAAGCGCATGAGTCCCTCAGCTGCAATAAGATATTGTTCTGCTATTCTAAACGGTTTAGGTGCTTGATTACCATTAGGAACATATCCTCCCAATGTTTACTATTAAGAGTTGCATAATTAGGATTACCTTTAAACTTCGATACAACATAAATACTTGTAGCATTGTTCATATCGTTTACGGTAGTTTTTACAAACTCGAATAACGCAAGAGCTCTGTGATCGCTACTTTCTGCAAAGAGATTATTCAACACTTCTTTTGTAGGAATGTACTTAGGTTTATTATAATCTCCCTTCATAGCTTCGTCATTTTTTTCTCATCCCAATAAGTGGTTGCAGATAAATCGGCACCATATAAACTCGTAGGAGTAGGTATTTCGTTTTCTTTCGCTACATGAGGTTGCCATATTTGCTCCTTTCCACTATCATAAAACCACATTTGTGCAAAAACATCTTCTCGTGGATCAATCTTTTGTTCCTCGTTCAATTTAGCTTGATAAGGTTCTATCAATGTGTAAACATGCTTTTGAATAAGTGCTTTCGACTCGTCTAATGCCTTTTTCCATGTTACCCATATACAACAAACACGCGCTCTAAAAGCCTTTACAGCATCGGCACTTATCTCTTCATTTCCTTCTTTTGTAGGAACATTAGCAAGCAAACTATCTGCCAAGTGCAAGTCTTTTAGAATTTGGTCATATGTTTCTTTGTTTGTAGCACGAGTAGGTTTATCTAAAATAAATGGTTTTAAAGCCAACGGAATACCAAGTGTTGTTTCTGCAGTAGCCTCTTCGTAAGGCTTAGCCCAACGCATTGCAAGATTAAAATGATAGAAAGCGCGTGCAAAATAAGCATTACCTAAATATTGGTCCTTAGCTTTTTGCTCTTCCTTACTTGCTTTTACAGCGGGCAAACGTTCTATTACCACGTTAGCATCTGTCAAAGCAGCATAATAAGAATGGTATAATTCTTGCAAAAACATTATTCTCTGTTGTTATTTTCCACCCATGAAATTCAGAATAAAGATTGCCATATGTAGCGTGTGCATTTAGCATATCGGCTTGCACTTCTTGAGGTAATACGTAAGCACCACCAAGCTTTCCACGCAGTGTAGAATAAATACCATTGTCCCACTTCTTAGCATCTTGCATATTTCTAAACGACTCTTCATACTCAATAGAGTCAGCTGGTGTTCTATCAAGGTCGCATCCTTGCAAAGCCAAGAGCAAGTAGACAAGTTAAAAAAATAATATCTTTGTTGTTTTCTATATATACAATTATTTATAAGTGGAATTACAATCCTATTTCAACACCAAAAGCTCATTTGTTTCTGTGTTAGGGTTTACTCCGTAAGACACACTTCTATTCACTTCGGGGTCTATACCACGGAATTTAGTAAATGTAAGAAGGTTTCTTCCAGTAAAGAATAGTTTTGCTGAGCGTATAATATTTTGTTTTCCAAGATGTTTACGAGGAATATCGTAGCCTAAGGTGAATTCTTTTTTAAGCGCATGAAAGAAGCATTTTCTAACATTTTAGAGTCGAGATACACACTTTGATGATTAGGGTCTCTTACCCATTCGAGCGAAGGAAATTCTGTATTATCTCCCGGTTTCTTCCAATAATCGAATAATCTACGCGAACCGTTATAGTTACTTTTCTTTATCACGAACAAAAATAATCGTTTTCATACATTTGTTTATCCATAGATAACATGTGCTTACCTAATGCAAAGAAGAAGTTAGCATTCATGTAGAAACCTTTCCAATAGGCAGATACACCCCAACCTCCTGTGCATGGAGTGTAAGCCTTTGTACCCGTATTTTGTTGTAGATTGCTCGACCACTCGTTCACCACTTCGTTGTCATTTCTATAAGTTTTTTTCCTATATCAGAGCCTGGACGATACCATTGAGGCATACCTGTTTGAGGGTCTACACCTTTATATAAAGGCACCATAAACGTGATTGGCTTTCCTACAATATAAGCCCATTGCGTTCCCGGGTCGTACCATGAATCTCTATTATCAAACAATTCTAACACTTTTATCTGCATTATAGTTGATATTAGCATTAACAGATACACCCCAATCTTTACCTTTTAATACATCAGCACTAAGTTGTAAGTCGATACCTTGATTGAGATACTTTGCCAATATTTTCGTAACGAGTTACATAACCCAAACTTCCTATAGGCAAACCACTGCTAAACGACATTGGAACCTCAAAGAGCATATCACTTGTTGTACGATGATAATATTCTAAATTCAAGTCGACTGCATTAAACATTCTTGTTTTTACACCCTATAGTAAACTTGCTTTTGGTGTTCCCAACTTAAGTTCGGGTTACCATAAGTAGACACTCCTAAGCTCATTTGGTTCATCTTTTGTCCCACCTTACCTACATAAGAAGCAGTGCTATAAGGAGGAATTGCCGAGTTACCTTGTGTTCCGTAGCTCACTTTAAGGTCTAAATCGTTTAACCATGAAGTGTCTTTTTAAGAAGTTTTTCCTTCTTTGCTTTCCACAAAAGACCTACCGACCAGAACACACCATTTCGTTTATTTCTACCAAAAACGAGAAGAGGCATCATTACGAAGAACAACATCTACAAAAATACTTTTCTTTTGAGGTCGTACGACATTTGAGTAAAGAACGACAAGAAAGCATAACTGTTTTTATCTTCACTCACACTGTAGTTTTGTGTTACATTATTAAGAAGATACAATCTATCGTCTAACAATCCCGAACCACTGGCAGAAAATCCATCGTCTACATAGTTGGTATATTCGTGTCCCTAACAAAGCTGTTAGGGTGGTGATTACCAAAAATTCATGGCATAGAAGCTCGTGTTAGTTACTGTTATGTTAGAAGCTCATTGAATAACCACGCGAAAGATTTCCGTTGCCATAAGCTCTGTAATAGCTTGGCAAAGTGCGCGATTGACTAATGCCATAGTTAAGTTCCATTCCCACCATAGAGCGTAGTGTTAAGTTAGCCAACGGTGTTAAGGTTACATTACCATTAGTGGCAAGCACAAAAGCATTATTACTTGCAGGGTTTGTAGTTATGACATGAGTAGGTGTAACAATATCTAATAAAGGAACACGTTGAAGTTCTTCACCCGTATTTGGGTCGTATGGCGATGCAAAAAGGCGCATTCATAGCCGCTAAACCACCACCTACTGCGTTATTATTACCAAAAGGAGACACGCGAGTCTTATCGTATGACACCGAAGTGTTAAGGTTTAATCTTGCCCAAGGGTTGAGTTTAGCCCCTAAGTTCATACGTCCGAACGTTTTCTTATAGCTTGAACCCATTCGTAAACCATCTTGTGAGAGTGCACCAGCAGATAAATAGTAGTTAACTGAGTTTGTTCCACCTGAAACCGACACGTCGGCAGAGTATAACGGAGCAGGTTGGTACACGTATTTATACCATTGAAAATCTGTTTCTTTAAAATATTTTGTTTTAAAGTTGTTTATTTCAGCATCGCTATAAAGTCCTGTTTCACGATAATATTGAAGCAATTCAGGTCCAGTCATTAGTTGGTCAAAATAATCGGTATTAGCTAATGACGACACAGCATATTGCGCTCTCAACTTAACAGACGCTTTATTTTCTGCTTTTCCACGCTTAGTAGCGATATACATCACACCATTTGCAGCTCTTGCACCATAGATAGAAGTAGCAGCAGCATCTTTTAAAAAACTGAACACTTTCTATATCGTTAGGATTCATAGCCTGAACAACGTTCATACTAACAGGCATTCCGTCCATAATAATTAAGAGACCAGAGCCTGCACCCAAAGAGCCTGTTCCGTGAAGCGACATAGATAAACGTGCAGAAGGTTCTCCTGAAGAAGAGAAAACCTGCAAACCACTCACCTTACCTTGTACAGCATCTAAGGGGTTAGCTACGGGTTTAAGTGCAATATCTTTAGCACTTACCTTTACAACCGATGCCGATGTGTTTGCCACCTTTCGTTCCATATAGCCCACAACCACAACATCGTTAAGTGTAACATCTTCTGGTTTCATGCTAATTCGCATGTTTTCGGTGGCTGTTTGTTCTGTTGTTACATAACCTAAGCAGCTGAAATACAAGTGTTTCTCCTTTCTTTACATCTACAGAAAAACTTACCATTAACATCGCTAACGGTTCCCTTTTGAGGGTGTAGACTTTGTAAGAATACTTACTCCGGGTAAGGCTCATTGTTTTGATCTCACCACTAAACCCTTTACATGTATGGTTTGTCCCCAAACAGAAACAAAGCCAAACAGCATTAAAAGGGCTAACATCCAGTTTTTTTGTTGCATAAATATATCGGTTTAAGTTTTACAGACCATAAAAGTGGGTTTATATTTGCTCTACTATTATGCCATAAATAAGCTATGGTTCACTTACAAGTGATACAAACCTCTTTTTTTATCTTTTTAAAAATACAGTTAGATGTTTTTTTAATTTATTTTATATCGCACACTGTTCAAGCATTTTAAACAGCAACAGAAGAAATAGAACATGTATTTATTGTTTAACAACATCACACATTTCTATCAGGGTTCAAGAAACAAGCTATTAGCTTTTGTTTCTTCATTTTATTTGTTTTGTCCGCATAACATCTACACCTTAATTATATATAAGAGTATTTTCAAACTTCTTTACAGACAAGTATTTTTTTATATGTAATTGCTTTTTTTATTTTGTTGCTATTTGTGTTAGCAGTTGTAAAAATTACATTATTTTCTACGAATAGCAACATAAATATTCCATTTTTTTACATTTTAAAGCGAAAAAAAGTAGCTATTTAAAAAGTAAATAATTACATTTTTTTATTCACTTTTCATTAACAACAAGCTGTTTTTACATTTTGTTTTTTTAATTGTTGTTTTTTTATTTTTTTAATGTAACAAGCATAAAAAGATTTGGTTTTTAATGGCTATTTTGTTGTTTCATAAATAACAATAATGATTTACCTAAAAACAAAAATAAGTGCATTATTTCTGCCTATTTTTTTGAGCCACAAAAACAAATAGACTGTAAACAATGCGCATTTCACTAACAACACACAACACAAGCGTGTAAAACGCACTTTTATAGCCCAAAAAGTTGCAAAAAGCTTAGAGTTTAGGGTGTAAAACATAAGAGTTTAAGTGCTAATACACAAGAGTTTGGCATGCAAAACACAAGCTATTGCACCCTAAAAACCTAAGCTTTTACGTGCCAAGAGTTTGTTTTTTTATAAGCAGATGTGTTGTGTTTTAGAATAACAAAAACTTATATGTTTTTGCTTTTTGTTACCAAAATAAGTGTTTTTAAGGGGTGCTAATGTTGCTAAAAGTGTTGTAAACTCTAAGCTTTTTCTCTAAAAATAGAAGTTGTAAATGTAACAAAAACGCTCACAAATTGTTCACTTTGTTTAATGCAAAAAAATAAAGAATACGATTTATGTCCTGATAGCATTTTTGTAGCTAAATTGCAACATTTTATAAAACACAAAAAGGCAGTTTGCACAATTGCCTACTACCTTTTTATTGTTACAATAATAATTATGTGTGTTAAAAGTGCTTTTTATTTTTTTATCTAAAAGGTCGGGTCTTAACGCCTTTGTTCGCGCATAACTCTGTTCCATCTCCCAAGCTTTTAATCTTAGCTTCGTTACCGCTTAAAAAGAATATCGGGTACCTTCCAACCGTTATATTCAGCAGGTCTTGTGTAGATAGGAGCCGACAACATGTTGTCTTGAAAGCTGTCTGAAAGCGCACTTTGTTCATCTCCCTATCACTCCGGGGATAAGCCTTATCACCGCATCGGCTATGATAGCAGCAGGCAGTTCACCACCCGTTAAAAACAAAAATCGCCTACACTTATTTCTTTTGTTATTAAGTGTTCACGTATTCGTTGGTCAATTCCTTTGTAATGACCACATAATATTATAAGGTTACCTTTTAGAGATAAATCGTTAGCCATTCCTTGATTAAACTGTTCGCCATCGGGTGTTGTAAAGATAACTTCATCGTAATGACGTTCTTTTTTTAAGGCACTAATGCAATTATCAATAGGTTCGCACTTCATAACCATGCCCGGAAAACCTCCATAAGAATAGTCGTCCACTCTTCTCCACTTATCGTTAGAATAATCACGAAGATTGTGTAGCTTTATTTCTGCTAAGCCTTTTTGCTGTGCGCGAGCTAATATCGACTCTTGAGTGAGCTCTCGTTAACATTTCAGGCAATACGGTTATAATGTCTATTCTCATCATAATTGCAAAATTACTAAATATAGGTGGTGCAAAAACACTTGCGTTGTTAAAAAACTAAAAACCACAGATGCAAAAAGCAAAGTGAAAGAGATGAGAATAAAAAAACAATATTTCTTAGCATTTATTTGCTTGTAACATTTTTTTAAATTATTTTTGCCTACGATTTAGAAATTTATTAAAAAAATCTTATGAAAAAAAGCTTTTTATCGGCAACTTTATTGCTTGCCAGTGTTAGTTTAAGTGCTCAAAATGTACAAATTCACTACGATTTAGGTAATCATTTGAATAAGAATTTGAGCGACAGACAAAAACGTTACAACCACAGTAGAGATGTTTAAGCCTCGATGCTTTAGGGAAGTAATTTCTTCTTTGTAGACTTCGATTATCATTCATCTGGTGTGAAAGGAGCTTATTGGGAAGTAGCTCGTGAGTTTAATGTAACAAACAATAAGCGTTGGGCAGCTCACATTGAATACAATGGTGGCTTAGGTTCTCCACGCAACACAAGCTATGTTAGTCGTTATCAAAACGCTGTTTTATTAGGTGGAGCCTATAACTGGTTAAGTAAAGATTATAGCAAAAAAACTTCTCAGTTCAATTGATGTACAAACGTTATTTCAATGGTGCTTCTGCTGCAATGAAAGGCTTTAATAGCGTACAATTAACTGAAGTGTGGGGCGTTAACTTTTGCTAATAAACTTTGTACCTTTAATGGTTTCTGTGATATATGGTACGACAAAAACGCAAGTGGTAAGTTAGTGCTTATTTCAGAACCACAATTTTGGTTTAATCTTAATGCACTTAAAGGTATGAAAGATGTTAATCTTAGCATCGGTTCAGAAGTAGAAATAAGTAATAACTTTGTATATAACAACAAAGGAGAACATAACAAGTTTTATGCTATCCCTACTTTAGCCGCTAAGTGGACTTTCTAATAAAAATAAGATGAACGAACTACAGCAAATTACAGACTTAAGAAATGAGCTACATAAACATAATTATAAATATTATGTATTAAACGCTCCAGATATATCCGACGAACAATTCGACCTTTTTAATGCACACTCTTGAAAGATTAGAGGCAAAAACACCCTGAGTGTTTCGACCCTAATTCGCCAACACAAAGAGTGGGAAGTGATGTAAATAGTGAGTTCTCTCAAGTGGAACATCGCTATCCAATGTTATCTCTTGCCAATACTTATAACGAACAAGAGGTAGCCGATTTTTACAATAGCATTAAGAAATTGCTCAACGGAGAAGCTGTTTGAAATTTGCTGTGAACTAAAATATGATGGCTTGTCGATTTCGCTTTTATACGAAAACGGCAAGCTTATTCGTGCTATAACTCGTGGCGATGGCGTTCGTGGCGACGATGTTACAACTAACGTAAAAAAACAATTAAAAAGCATTCCATTGGTACTTCAAGGCGACGATTATCCCTGATGTTTTTTTGAGATGAGAGGCGAAATTTTAATGCCATGGAAGGTGTTTGAAAAACTAAACAAAGAACGCGAATTGGCAGAAGAACCGTTGTTTGCTAATCCACGAAATGCTGCCAGTGGAACGCTAAAAAGCCTAAAGTCGTCGCTCGTTTCCAAACGTTCTTTAGACGCATATCTCTACTATATGCTCGGAGAAGATTTGCCTTCTGCTACCCATTACGGAAATCTTGAGAAAGCAAAAGACATGGGGTTTTTAAGATAGGAGAAGGCATTAAAAAAAGGTGAAAAACCTTACAAGAAATTTACGATTTTATAGCCTATTGGGACACCGAACGCAAGAATTTACCTGTTGCCACCGATGGTATTGTGCTTAAAGTGAATGCAATAGAACAACAAAAAGCAATTAGGCTACACCGCAAAAAGTCCTCGTTGGGCTATCGCTTACAAGTTTAAAAGCAGAACGAGAGCTTACTCCAGTTAGAGAGTGTATCTTATCAAATAGGACGCACAGGAGCCGTAACTCCCGTTGCAAACATGAGTCCTGTTCAGTTAGCAGGTACGATAGTGAAACGTGCAACCCTAAATAATGCCGACTTTATAACAAGTTTAGACCTTCATATAAACGATTATGTTTATGTAGAAAAAGGCGGAGAAATAATTCCAAAGATAGTAGGTGTAGATGCAACAAAGCGTTCGTTAAACGCTACTCCCATTCGTTTTATCGACAAATGTCCTGAGTGTGGCACTCCATTGATAAGATATGAAGGCGAAGCAGCTTATTATTGTCCTAACGAAGATGGTTGTTCGCCACAAATAAAGGGTAAAATAGAACATTTTATATCGCGTAAAGCGATGAATATAGATAGCCTTGGCCCCGAAACTATCGACGAATATTATCGTAAAGGTCTTATAACAAACATTGCCAGCTTGTATTCTTTACGCTTAGAAGATATAAACGATGGAGGAAAAACGCAACAAATCGGCTCAAAAAGTAATACAAGCAATAGAAAAATCGAAAAGCTATTCCGTTTGAAAGAGTACTCTTTGCACTCGGAATACGTTTCGTTGGTGAAACCTCGGCACGCTTAATTGCACGCAAGTTTACCAGCATTGAAATGCTCAAAAGCGCAACAATAGAACAATTGATGCAAGTAGACGGCGTGGGAGAGGTTATCGCTCAAAGCATTAAAAGCCTATTTTTGAACGAGAAAAAAACGTAGAAAATTGTGTCGCAATTAGAAGTCTATGGGCGTACAAATGGCTATAAAAGAAGACGAAACAAAGCCCACTTCTACCCTATTACAAGACTTATCTATCGTTATAAGTGGTGTATTTACACATCATTCGAGAGACGAATACAAAGCTATCATTGAACAACATGGTGGTAAAAATGTAGGTAGCATAAGTTCTAAAAACAAGCTTTTATTTTTAGCAGGCGACAACATGGGACCGTCTAAATTACAAAAAGGCTGAGAAATTAGGCATTAAAATTGTGAACGAAGAAGAGTTCTTATCAATGCTAAACAACTAACATTTTTCGGCTTAACAAACACATTTTTTTATTCTCTAAAAACCTATTATTATTCTTATAAAGGAAAGGTATTAAAAATCCTATTAAAAAAAGAATAATAATAGGTTTTTTTATGTATATATACTAAATAAAATGCTTAATTTTTGTAGCTAAATGAACACTTCAGAACTTCAAAAAGTTAAGCTACGATATAATATTGTAGGAAATAGTGATGGCTTAAATAGGGCATTAGATGTTGCATTACAAGTGGCATCTACCAATCTTTCTGTGCTTATTATAGGCGAAAGTGGTGTTGGTAAAGAGATTATACCTCGTATCATACACGATAATTCGGTAAGAAAAAACGAGAGAAATATTTTGCCATTAACTGCGGTTCTATTCCTGAAGGAACGATTGATAGCGAGCTTTTTGGACACGAAAAAGGTTCGTTTACAGGTGCAATAGGCGAAAGTGAAGGCTATTTTGGTGTAGCCAATAAAGGCACAATCTTTTTAGATGAAGTGGGAGAACTTCCTATTGCAACGCAAGCACGCTTATTAAGAGTGTTAGAAACAGGCGAATATATTCGTGTAGGAGGTCAGAAAAATAATGAAAACAGACGTGCGCATTGTAGCAGCAACGAATGTAAATATTCGCAAAGCTATTAGCGAAGGACGTTTTAGAGAAGACCTTTATTATCGTTTAAACACAATTCCTATACAAATGCCCCCGCTCCGTGAACGAGGAGAAGACATTCTTTTACTTTTCCGTTTGTTTGCTATGCAGATGGCAGAAGCCTACCATTTACCCAAAATAACACTTACAGACGATGCAAAAAGCCATGATGCTAAAATATAAATGGCCAGGAAATGTGCGTCAATTGAAAAACATTACCGAGCAAATGTCGGTGCTAAGCGAAGCCAGAGAGATAAACACTGAGGTGTTAAAGAAGTTTATTCCACAAGATATAGAGAGTACCGAGTTAGCTCCGATAGCGTCTTCGGGCAGTTATTCTTATGCTCAAGAGCGCGAAGTGTTATACAATATTCTTTACGAACTAAAAAAGAATGTGAGCGATTTGCGTAGAGATATATCTAATGTACGTAGACAATTAAACGAAGTAAGAGGCCTAAGTGGCGAAACAGGGTTTAGCAATTCTATCCCAACACTTACCAATATAGACAGTTCGTTAGCCTCTTTAACCGATAAAACAGAGCTAATTGAACCCTCAACTCCTATTCATTCTAACACAATAGAAGAAGAGAAGCTCGAAGAAATAAACGAACCTAAAACGTTAAATTTGAACGATTTAGGTCGACAAATGGTAGAGAAAGCACTTGAAAGGAATGAAGGTAATCGCAAAAAAGCAGCGAAAGAGTTAGGCATTTCGGATAGAACTTTATACAGAAGAATAAAACAATACGGGTTAGATAATGAGTAATACACATTATTATAATAAGTTTCGTTCCCTTTATTGGCGTAGGGTTTATGCTCATCATAGCAATGAGTGTTGTGGCTTGTTCTATCTCCTACAAGTTTAACGGAGCAAGTATAGACTACACAAAAACCAAGACTATACAAATAAACGACTTCCCTATTCGCGCTTCTTATGTGTGGGGACCCATGGCACCTATGTTTAATAATGCGCTAAAAGACATGTTTGCAAACCACACACGCTTAACACAAGTGAAACGAAACGGAGATATGAAGATTGAAGGAGAGATTACTCAATACAGTCAACGTAATAAATCGGTATCGAGCGAAGGCTATTCTGCGCAAACAGAGCTATCTATTACGGTTAACGTACGCTCTGTTAATAACGCTAATCACTCATTAGATTTTTGAACGACAGTTTACAGCTCTGCAATCATACGAAACCACTCGAAGCCTAAATTCTGTGCAAGAAGAATTAGTATCTCAAATGGTTAAAGACCTAACAGAACAAATTTTTAACGCTACTGTTGCCAATTGGTAACATCAACACTCAGCTTTTCATTTATGGATATTACAGGTTTAATAGCTCAACCCGAAAAATATGAACAAAGAAACGCTATACGCTTTGCGTAGCTTTCTGCCATTTATCCTTATTATCAACCAGCTCGGTTGTTGATGCTACAAAACTTATACATTCTTCACGACCCTTCTTTCGACGAAGAACTAAGACGTTCTGCTGTTTATTTAACCGATAGAAAAGTGTTATTTCAGCTTATCGTGCCCACTCACTACAAGCTAAAAAAAGACGAAAAACAACCTATCGACACTAAAAAAACAAACAACGACGACAATAGAACTATTTCGTTAATAGACTCTTTCTTAGATACGATACCCGAAGAAACAACACCCGAAAAGCCCAAACGCAAGCTCCACACCTGCCGATGCAGCAAGAGATTACGTTTCTTATTTATTAGAATTAGAAAACGAAGACAATCAACAAGAACAAAAAGAAGAGGCTACAATGAAGGGACAAAGCCTCATCGACGACTTTATTAGCAAAAGAAGGGGGACGTATTACCTTACAAGATGAATTGGAATATCACCCTCAGTTAGACGATTATACCGAAGGTTCATCTCTTTCAGACGAAGGATATTTCACTGAAACACTGGCAAAAAAATATACATAAAACAAGGACAATACGAAAAAGCAATAGAAATTATTAAGCGTTTATATTTGAATTATCCAAAAATGTTTACTTTGCAGATCAATTAAGGTTCTTAGATAAACTGATATTAAATAACAAACATAAATAAATAAACAAGAAAAAAATGTACACATTATTCATCATTCTTATTGTAATAGCATCATTCTTAATGATAGGTGTAGTACTTATTCAAGAATCAAAAGGTGGAGGTTTATCATCTAACTTCTCATTTTCAAACTCTATTATGGGTGTAAGAAAAACTACAGATGTTGTAGAAAAAACCACTTGGGGACTTGCTATTGCCTTGGTAGTGTTTAGCATTGTATGCGCTTATGTTGCTCCAACAGCTTCTACAGAACAAAGTGCAGTAGAACAAATGGCTACAGAAGCACCTGCAACAAACCCTAACTCGTTACCCGGTTTTGGTACTTCTCAAGATGCAAAAGCACCTGCTAATGCGCCAACAAAGGCTCCAGTAGCTCCACAAAAAGCACCTGTAAAATAAAAAAAACAGAAAAATTTAAGAGATTTATTTGGCGGTTTTCAAATAAATCTCTTTATCTTTGCACTCGCTTTCGATAAGGAAGTATTTAATATGGTGGTTGTAGTTCAGTTGGTTAGAGCGTCAGATTGTGGTTCTGAATGTCGTGGGTTCGAGTCCCATCTACCACCCTTTTAAAAATTAAAAAGGTTAAAGATTAAAGCATTAACAGCAATGTTAATGCTTTTTTTATGCGTTATTTTTTTATGTTTAAACATCATACAGTAAAAGATAATACACATGTGGTTAAAACCAAACAAGCAATTTGATAAAAACCCACTACACTCCTTTTCGTAAAAAATAGATTTTGCTTTTGTATGTAGATGCTTTGTGTTACACTTAAAAAATAGAGTTGTAATTTTTTATTTCTGCCCTTTTTTCAAATTCTTTTCACCTTCCTCTTAAAAACAAATAGTTTTGGGAGTTATTTATACAAAAAAATAAGCCCTTAAAAAGCAAGTTTATAGGGCAAAACCATGCAAAAGCTTAGGGTTTAGCGTGAAAAACACAAGCTATTAGGACACAATATACAAGAGTTTAGGATGCAAAACATAAGCTATTGCACCCTAAAACCTTAGCTTTTAAGGCATAACACATGGTGTTTTGTGTTTTAACAGCTTCTATTCTACACACTTAAAAACATATATCTTTTTGCGTTTTTTTGCTTGTTTTTTCTGTTCTTTTAAGTGCTAAAACAAGTCTTCATAGCTAAGTGAATAGGGATATTTTAAGGCTAAAAACGAGAATTTGAAAATGTAACAAAAACGCTCACAAAAATAAGGGTATAAAAGGGTTATTTTTTACACATTTTCATCGCATAGATTGATAAATACAAAAAAATAAGAAACAGTGTATTTTTATGCGCTAAAAAATGGTTTAACAATAACACTTATCAACAAAGAGCATCTATAGCAATAAAGAACAAACGTTATAAAAAAACAAATGGTTTTCGTTTGTTCTACTATTTTAATGTGGAGCAAAAAGCTTCCCCTATTCTAAAACCTTCCTCGTATAGTCGTTCCAACTTTTCTATATTCTTCTCTATTCGGTCTACTTCTAAAGGGTTATTGGGGCGTATACACACCACTTTTCCTTGTTTCTCTAATTCTTCAACATAAGCCAACTGCTCGTTATAAACCTGAATACGTCTGCTAAGAGCCACTCGCAAACGAGGATATTTTTTTTATAAATAAAGTGAGGCACTTTTATGGTCTTTTTGCCATTTTTCGATAGCCTTTATTTCTTGTTAACACCACAACATTTTGCTCATGTCCTGTTTCTATTGCTCGTTTTAACGGAATACTATCTACAATTCCCCCGTCTAACATCGGAATACCATCAACCTCTACCATTCTACTTACATAAGGTAAGCTTCCCGAGTCTCTAACTATATTTTAACGTACGTTGCTTATCTTTCTTCTCAGTTAAATACATCGCATTTCCCGTTAAACAGTTGGTTGTAACAATTTCAAAGGTCATTGGGTTCTCAAAATATGCATTAAAAATCGTAAGGAAGATAACGATTAGGCACATCGTAGAATAGCAATTGATGGTCGAAAAATAGAGCCATGAAGTTCACAAATGGCGCAAACCAATATAATTATATTCGGCTAATAAATCAATATTAGTCATTCTTGCACGACGTGGTTGCTTACTAACATACGACATACCGTTGCCTGCTCCTGCCGAAACAGCTACACCATAACGAAACCACACATCGTGTTTCATGAAAGCATCTAACACCCCACAGGTGAAAAACACCTCTCATCTCCACCTCCCTCAAGCACAAGACCTGTGTTACAATCAATTTGCATAAAAGCTCCTAATTTTACATACAAAGTTACATATTTCACAACTATTATTCGTATCTTTGTAGAGTAAACATTTAAAAAAAGTAGCAATATGTTCGACAAAAAAACTTATATAAACAGACGCAACGAACTAAAAAAATTGGTTCAAAAAGGCGTTATTATTTTGTTCGGAAACAACGAAGCTCCTTGTAACTTCCCAAATAATCCCTACTACCCTTTCAGACAAGACTCTTCTTTTCTTTATTATTTTTGGAGCAAAAAGAGATGGTTTGGTGGGCGTAATAGACATAGATAATGACACCGAAACTTTAATAGGAGACGATATAGACATTGAAGATATTGTTTGGTATGGCTCTGTTACAAGTGTGAAAGATATGGCAAACGCCGCAGGTGTTAATCTTACAGCTCCTGCAAAAGCGTTAAAAGACATTTGTTATGAGGCATTAAAACAAAAAAGAACTATTCATTTCCTTCCTCCTTATCGAGCAGATATAAAGATACAAATATTCGATTATCTTGGTATTCACCCTTCGCAACAAAAAGAAAAACGCATCACTTGAGCTGATTAAGGCTATTGTTAAAATGCGTTCGGTTAAGTCGGCAGAGGAAATAGAAGAGCTACAACGTGCTGCAGAAATAGGTTATGCCATGCATACCACTGCCATGAAGCTCATAAAACCGGGAGTAACAGAAAAGTATATCAGTGGTGTATTAGACGGAGTGGCTGCTTCCTATGGCTCAATGGTTAGTTTCCCAACAATCTTTTCACAACATGGAGAAATTCTACATGGTGCTCCTTCGATGAATAAATTAGAAGACGGACGTTTGGTTCTTTTGCGATTGTGGCGGTGAAACCATTAACCATTATTGCTCTGATAACACCAGAACAATGCCTGTTAATGGTAAATACACGCAAAAACAATTAGATATTTACAACATAGTGTCAGATTGTCACGACCTTGTTTTACAAATAGCTAAACCTAATATTAAATGGTTTGATATACACATGGACGTGTGTCGCTTAATGACCGACCGTTTAAAAGAACTCGGATTGATGAAAGGTAACACCGAAGATGCCGTACAAGCAGGTGCACACGCTTTGTTTATGCCACACGGTTTAGGACATATGATGGGCATGGACGTACACGATATGGAGGGATTAGGTCAGATTTACGTAGGTTACGACGATGAAATTCAACCTTCAACACAGTTCGGAACGGCATCACTTCGTATGGGTAGACGCTTACAAGAAGGTTTTTGTTGTTACTGATGAACCCGGTATTTACTTCATTCCCGACCTTATTAACGATTGGAAAGCTAAAAAAACATTGCGCCGATTTCATCAACTTTGAGGCGTTAGAAGCTTTTATAAAGACTTTGGTGGAATTCGTATCGAAGACGATGTACTCATAACAAAAACAGGTTGCACCTTTATCGGTGAAAAAAATTATTCCTTATCATTCTGCCGATGTGGGAAGCATTTATGGCAAAACAATCAATAAGGATACACATTATTAAATATAATATAACAAGAAAAAAATAACAAGAAAATGAAAAAAACTATTGATGCTTTCTGCCTTTGCAATAGCTGTAACTTCAGTTTCTGCAAAAAGCTAAGAAAAAGAACAGTACACCTGTAAAACCCGTCTTTACAGTAGTAAAAAGCAAAATCCTATTACAAGCATAAAAGACCAAAAATAAAAGTGGAACTTGTTGGGCATATTCAACCAATAGTTTCTTTGAAAGCGAGATTTTAAAGAAAAACAGGCAAAACTTACGACCTCAGCGAGATGTTCGTTGCAGGTAAAACTTACATGGATCGTGCCGAGAAAGCAGTACGTATGCATGGCGATGTAAGCTTCTCTCAAGGTGGAAGTGGTTATGATGTACAGTATTGTTGGGAACATTATGGAATGGTACCCGAAAGCGTTATGCCTCTTCCTGGTAAGATGATAGGCGATTCTTTAGCAAACTTTAGCGAGTTTTTTCATGCAATGACTCCTTATGTAGAGGCTCTTGCTAAGAGTAATAGCCCCAAACTTACACCCGCATGGAAGAGCGGTTTGCAAGGAATTATTGATGCTTATTTAGGTAAAATGCCAGAGTCTTTCACTTACGAAGGCAAAACATACACACCAAAGACCTTCGCTGCAAGCTTTAGGGACTTGATATGAACGATTATATTTCGTTTACAAGTTACACGCATCATCCATTCTGGACTGAGTTCGCAGTTGAGGTACAAGATAATTGGAGATGGCCTATGAGCTGGAATGTACCCATCAATGACATTTGCAGAATTATAGATAATGCCATAATGAATGGTTATACAGTGATGTGGGGAGGTGATGTTACCGAAGATGGCTTCACTCGTAAAGGCTTAGGTGTGGCTTATGATGTTAAGAAAGCTCGTTCAATGTCGGGAACAGATGCCGATCGTTGGTTTAAACTATCAAAAGATGAAAAGAAAGGTAAATTAGATTCGCTTGGCATTAACGCTCCTGAAGTGGTTCCTACACAAGAAATGAGACAAGAAGCTTTTCGACAATTGGGAAACAACAGACGACCACGGAATGCACATTTACGGAATTGCAAAAGACCAAAATGGTAAAGAATACTACATGGTTAAGAACTCTTGGGGAACTTATGGAGACTATAAAGGAACATGGTATCTAACAAAAAGCATTCGTAGCTTACAAGACTATGGACTTTATAGTGAATAAAAAAATGCAGTGCCACAAGATATCCGTGAAAAAGATTAAACAATAGTTTTTTTAATCTTTATCGAGGCTTTTTCTATAAGCATTCGTATAACGAATAAGAGGAACAGATATAACAATTGTTTATCTGTTCCTCTATTTTTGCTCGTTCGAGCTTTTTCTTTACAATATAACAGCTATTTAGTTTTTTTATAGCATTTTATTTTAATTATAATTATATAAATGTGCTTATTATTCTTAAACTCTAATTTTTACCCTTATAAAAACGAGCATCAATAAAAATAAAAATCACTAATTTAGCAAGAAATAAAAAAACATGTAGTGAAAAAAATAAATAACATAATATTCGCAGTTATATTCATAACAGTTATAAAAATTCTATAGTACATAGTAAACAGAAAAAAACGGCAACATTTTTGTTTTCATAAAAGATTAGATTTATAAGAATACGTTTTCTGATTTTTATAGTAGAAGTTTTCAAGATGGTAGTTAGTTTCTTAAAGTAGAAGAACAATTTACAGCGGTAAATTTACAATTGTTTTTCAAGGCTTAAAAGCCACAACAAGTGGCACATTTTCATTGTAAGGTTATGGTTTAACGAAACATGAAAAAGGGCAGACGCGGTATTGTTATACCAATCGTCTGCCCACATTTATTAGAATAAGAAGTTAGAACAGCTTCCTACAACGATTAAACATACCCAAAAAGATAATCCATTTAAGCACATACATGTATCCAAGTCCTATCCATTCAGTCATGTTCTCTCACCTCCTTCGACCCTAACACTCCTAAAAGAGCAGAAGTGACAGCCATTATTATCTTAAAAATGGTTCTCCATAAGGTTGCATTTTCACTTTTCATAGTCGTTTATATCTTTAAGAATGTGTTACAGAAGAAGTTTCACTTGTCACGTTTTTTTAGGCTCACAACATTATATTTTAATGCTTCTTTCACCTGAACATTTTCTAAAAAGCGATGCGTTCTCTTGTGTTTTGCATCTACTTTCATTTCGGGTAAGAACAAAACCTTTAATCCCTTAATGTTTGTTTTAGGGGTAAATTCTTTGGGAGACTTTGTGGGTGTGGTGCGCATTGTTATTTTTAAATGTGCCAAAACCTGTTAGCTTCACCTTCATAGAATTTTTGTAATTGCGTGCGCATTACATCAACCAATTCGCTAATAACAGCTAAAATATCACTCTTTTTAAGCGTACAGTTGGCTTTGCATTATCTCTGCCAATTGCTCGGTTGTTACCACGCCTACATGGCAAGCACGTGCATACCATTGACCTTTTCTACTACTGTTTGTGCGTTTTTTTCTTGATACAATTTGTAACTTACTGACATAATTTTTTTCCTTTCTTTTAAATTGTGTGTATTAAATTATTAAGTTGATTTTTAAGTTATCATCATTAAGAGACAAATAAACATTAGTCGACATTTGTTTTTCTCACCTCTTTATGTTTCAAACTTTAAAACATATTTGGGTTATTTCCTAACCACGATGCAAAGGTAACACACAAACATTCTCTTTGCAATCCCTCACCTACCTATCCATCTCTATATCATGTGATATTAAGTCTTTATTTACCCTCTTATATAATATAATAAGGTGTAAATACACTCATTATAAAAACCTATTTTTTTAATCATACTAACACAAGACTAAACATATTCAGGTATATCTTTCTCACACTCTCCCACCATCTTTTTCTGTTTTATAACCTTACAAAACATTTTGCTTTCTTTGCATATATTCCATTTTTCAACCCTCTTTTTGCATAAAACCAATAACAACCAGCTTTATTTTTAAGCCTGTTTTTAAATTCTTGTGTTCCTATTTCTGTATACAAGCGCATTTTTATAAGCACTATCAATAAGACTTAAAAAAACAAGAAAAACAACCCTAAACCTGCAATAGCTTAGAGTTTACCACACAAAAACATAAGGTTTTAGCATGCAATAGATAAGAGTTTAGCTCCTAATATATCGTGTTTTTCACCCTAAACTCAATACTTTTACACCCCAAACCCTATTTTATAGCAAACAAAAAACACATTATAGAAAAAGCAAAAACCTATATGTTTTAGGTAAAAGTGTAGAAAAAAAGAAACATTTTTCACCCTTCTATCACCATTAAAAACACCATAAAAAGCTTTAGCTATTTTTTTGCTATTTTTAGTGATTTATTGGTACAAAAAAATAGCGCATAAAAAAACATGCAGTATTGCATAAAAAATATTCATTTTTTTACACTAAAAAAACATTCCCTTAAAAAAATTCTTTTTGCACTTTTTTTAAGAGTAGAAATAATAATATATTGTTTTTTTCTTTGTAATTTTACAACACAATATACCTTTCACATCGTAAGGCATAAGTACGCATCTTTTTCACCCCAAAACAGATGCACAAATTTGTAAAAAAACAAGAAACCATGCACTTAAATTGGAAATATTTTTCCCCTACTCACGAAGAAATGGTTGCTACAAAAGAGCTTAGCGAAAAGCTAAACATGAGTAGTACCCTTTGTATCTCTTTTTGGTTAGAAGAGGTATTTACACAGAGTCGGCGGCTAAAAGGTTCTTCCATCCACAGCTATCCGACCTCATAAATCCGTTTCTTTTTAAAAAGATATGGACGTTGCAGTAGATAGAATTAACGATGCAATGGGGCGCAAAAGAACGCATCTTGGTGTATGGAGATTACGATGTAGATGGTTGCACTGCGGTGGCATTGGTTTATAAATTTTTTTGCGTCAATACTATTCTAACATAGAATATTATATCCCCGACCGCTACGAAGAGGGTTACGGTGTTAGCGAAAAAGGTATTGAATATGCTCATAAAGCAGGCATAAAACTCGTTATAATTCTTGATTGTGGTATTAAAGCCATTGAGGAAATAGCTTATGCTAAATCGTTAGGTATCGACTTTATTATATGCGACCATCATGTTCCCTGACGAGCAAATGCCACCTGCTGTAGCAATTATTAACCCCAAAAGACCCGACGACACTTATCCTTTTAAGCATCTTTGTGGCTGTGGTGTAGGCTTTAAATTGATGCAAGCGTTTGCTAAAAAAACAACGGAATATCTTTCTCGCGATTGGTTCCGTTATTAGATTTTTGCGCTGTAAGTATAGCTGCCGACTTGGTACCTGTTGAGGGTGAGAACCGTATATTGGCTTTTCATGGATTAAAAACAATTAAATCAAAATCCGAATATAGGCTTAAAAGCCATTATAGACATTTGCGGTTTAGAGGGCAGAGAGCTTTCGATGAGCGATATTATCTTTTAAAAATAGGCCCTCGAATAAATGCCTCTGGACGCATAGATAACGGTAAACAAAGTGTAGACCTTTTGGTAGAAAAAGACTATTCGGTAGCTTTAATGCAAGCAAAAGCATATAGACGAATACAATGAACAGCGTAAAGACATCGACAAACAAATGACCGAAGAGGCTAACACCATTGTAGACCGTTTGGAAAGTCAGCAAAAAAACAATCGTCTATTATTGTGTACGATGAGAATTGGAAAAAAGGGAGTTGTGGGCATTGTAGCTCTCGATTAACCGAAATTTATTTTCGTCCTACAATTGTATTAACCAAAGATGGACACTTAGCCACTGGTTCTGCACGCAGTGTTATGGGCTTCGATGTGTATGCAGCAGTGAAACATTGCAGAGATTTATTGCTTAATTTTGGTGGTCATACCTATGCTGCTGGACTTACATTGCAATGGAAAGATATTCCTACTTTTAAGAAAAAGGTTTCAAGAATATGTAGATTTACACATCTTACCCGAGCAAAAAAACAAGCCACATTAGATATAGATGCCGTTATTGATTTCAAAGATATTACAAAGAAATTCTTTAACGATTTAAAGAAATTTTGCACCTTTTGGGCCTTCTAATCCTAAGCCTCGTTTCATTACACATAGCGTGTATGATTATGGAACAAGTAAGGTTGTGGGCAGAGAACAAGAACATATTAAATTAGAATTGGTAGACTCTAAATCGAGTCATGTTATGAATGGAATAGCCTTTGGACAAAGTAAATCGGCTCGTTACATTAAATCTAAACGTGGATTCGATATTGCCTACACCTTAGAAGAGAATGTGTTTAAACGCAATGCCGTGCAATTGCAAATAGAAGACATACACCCTTTAGAAGACGACGATAACGAAGCATAACGCATGAGTGCTATTTCTGTTTATAAAGAAATATTAAAAGAACACTGGGGATACGATAATTTTAGAGGCATTCAGGCAGATATTATTTTAAGTATAACCAGTGGTAAAGACACATTAGGGTTGATGCCAACAGGTGGAGGCAAGTCTATAACCTTTCAGGTTCCTGCCCTTAGCATGGAAGGCACTTGCATTGTTATCACTCCCCTCATAGCTTTAATGAAAGACCAAGTGAGCCATTTGCGCTCAAAAGGCATTAGTGCTTACGCCATTTACACAGGTATGAGCAGGCAAGAAACCCTCTCAGCACTCGATAATTGTATTTTAGGAAATGTAAAACTGCTCTACATTTCGCCCGAACGCATTAGTTCCGAACAGTTTCAAAACAAGTTGAAACGCATAAAAGTGAGCTTTATTACCATAGACGAAGCACATTGTATTAGTCAGTGGGGCTACGATTTTCGTCCGTCTTACTTAGATATTGCACAAATAAGAGCGTTAAAACCACAAGCAAAGGTTTTTGGCTTTAACCGCAACAGCTACTCCTCAAGTGGTTAAAGACATTCAAAACAAACTGCAATTTGCACAAGAAAATGTGTATAAAATGAGTTTTGAACGCTCTAACCTATCGTATATAGTGCGTCAAACAGCCGATAAGGAAAAAGAAATGGTGCATATATTGTCGTCTATAACGGGAAGTGCTATCGTGTATGTACGTAGCCGTAAACACGCAAAAGACGTGGCAGAAATGTTAGAAGATAATGGTATTAGTGCTACTTTCTATCATGCTGGATTAGAATTGCTCACCAAAGACACGCGACAAACAGAGTGGCAAGAAGATAAAAAACGGGTAATGGTGGCTACAAATGCGTTTGGTATGGGCATTGATAAGCCTAATGTGCGTTTGGTGATACACTTAGATTGCCCTAATTCGATAGAAGCTTTATTTTCAAGAAGCAGGACGAGCAGGACGAGATAAACAAAAGGCTTATGCTGTATTGCTATACAATAAAGCAGACGAACAAAAGCTACAAAAACGCATTAGCGACACTTTTCCGCCTAAAGATTATATCATTAAGGTGTACGAACACTTGGCTTTCTTTTTTCAAGTGGCAGCCGATTCGGGATTAGGACGTACCTTTGCTTTCGATATAGATAAGTTTTGTCGCACCTTTAAAACACTTTCCTGTGCATGTAAACTCGGCTCTTTTTATCTTGATGCGTGCAGGTTATATATTATATAATGTAGACCCACATGCCAATTCACGAGTGAAATTCTTATTAGAAAGGCACCAATTAGACACACTTAACCACCTTTCACCACAAGAAGACGCGGTTGTAACGGCTCTTCTACGCCTTTATGGCAACTTATTTATAGACTATGGTTATATAGACGAGGCTCTCATAGCGCAAAAAATCGCAACTTAATCGTCAGCAAGTGTACCAGTGTTTAAAGGGATTAACTAATATACATGTTCTTCATTATATACCTCAAAAGCAAGTGCCTCAAGTGTCTTACACGCAAAATCGTATTGAAACATCGCGCGTTAGATTATCGCCTAAGGTGTACGAAGAAAGAAAAGAGGTGTTTGTAGCACAGATAAATGCCATGATTAGTTATGCTAAACACGCTGATTTATGCAGAAGTAGAATGTTATTGCGTTATTTCGGAGAGGAACATTCGCAAGATTGTAAGCAATGTGATGTGTGCATTGAACGGGTAAAACATGAAAAAGCATTGAAAAAAATTTACCCATGGCAATGGAGCAAATAAAAAAACTTTTTGAAAAGTAAAAACAAAGTGTTAATAGACAGTGTGTATGCTTTAAACTTACCAGAAGAACTTTGTAAAGAGGCTTTAAGAACGCTTATAAACGAAGAAGAAATGGAGATTGATTCGGGATTTATTCGTTTAAAGTAAACAAGTTGCTCACCATTCAATGTATATCACACGCATATTATCTTTAATAGTTTAAAACATGAAACCACAATTATCTATTCTTATTCCTACAAAAAAATTATGTTTGCGTTCGTCTTGTCAAAGAGTTGGTAAAACAAGCAACTGCTATTCAGCATCTTACCTTTGAAATTATTGTGGCTGATGATGGGTCTGATAAAAAAAGAAACTATTGAAGAAAAATAAAGAAATTAACCAACTTTTTACATTGCAAATACATGATAAGAGAAGTAAATGTGGGTCGCTCTGCTATCAGAAACTTTTTGGCTCTGCAAGCACAATACACTCATTTACTATTCTTAGATAGCGATGTTTATTTGCCCACACCTTTATTTTTTTACAGCAATATCTCGATAGTATTCATTCTGCATCGGTGGTATATGGTGGCACAATAAACGATAACAATAGTGGTAAATGGCAAGGAAATTTGCGCTATAAATACGAAAAAGATAGCGAAAAAGCACGGTTTACAACAAAGACAAGCATCGCCTTATCGCTCTATTTTGCACTCAGAACTTCTTAATAGCTAAAGAAGTGATGCTTAATAACCCCTTCGATGAAACGATAAAAGCCTATGGTTACGAAGATGTTGTCTTAGGAAAAGACTTAGAAAAAGAATGCTATTACGATAAAAACACATCGACAATCCTATTCTTATTTGCGAGTTTGAAGAGAATAAAGATTATCTAAACAAAAATAAAAAAACATCTCTTGTTACCTTACATAGCATTCAAAAATAAGATAGGAAACCACTCTCAATTAGTTGTTGCTATGCACTTAATTAAGAAACTACATCTTACAAAAAATAGCGGGTAAAAGCGTTTATATTAGGACAAAACACGTTAGAAAAATAAACTTATTTATAGCAACAATCCGTCTTTATTCTTATTGAAATTGTATAAAAATAGGCTACTTTATATCAATTCAAAAATGCCCGTAGGACGTCGTCTATTCAAAAGCTTTCTAACTTGAAAGGTGTTATCTCTTGTTCTTTTAATAAGTGCCATTGATACTTTATAGTGTCGAGTGCAAGGTCGGCACGGTTATTATCTTCGCTTAAATGACACAACCAAACATGCTTTAATTGCTTGGTTGCATAACGCGCAAGAGTAGCTCCACAAGTGGAATTACTCATGTGTCCTGTGTCTGAAAGGATACGCGCTTGTAAATGCAAAGGGTATCTTCCTGAACGCACTAAACCCTCATCGTGATTTGCTTCTATTACTAAATAATTGCAAGACGACACTATTTTTACCCACCTCGGGAGTAACTTTTCCCACATCAGTGATAAGCCCAAACACTATATCTTCTGTCTTTTATAAAGGTATCCTACATTATCTCTACTGTCGTGAGGAACGCCAAATGGTGTTATCGTAAACTGATTTAATAAAAAAATGTTTCACCTTTATTTATCACTCGTACATTAGACTTCCTGGCACTTTTTTTCTTACACAATAATTCTGTAAAATGCCTATATGAACATCTTTTGTAGCATAAACTGGGGCATCAATCTCCATACTAAATGCGCCAACAGCTTTAATATGGTCGGCATGGTCGTGAGTTATAAGGATATTCTTTATATGAGATAAAGACAAACCATAGTCTTTAAAATACTTCTTTATAGCACGAATACTCACTCCAGCATCTATCAATAAGCCATCAGTTTCTGTGTAAAGAAAGTAGCAATTACCACTGCTTCCACTCCCTAAAGACAAAAAAATTTTTACCATTGTTTTTAATATATTTAGACACAAAAAGTATAAAAAAATAGCCGAAAAACACCCAACTTTTTATTTACTTTTTGTAACGTCATTTCAGCATAACAAATATGTTTTTTTATAAGGCTATTCAGCATCTTTTCACTCTTATCATGTTGTTTTTATTAACATGTTGCACACTCTCTTCAAAAAGAAAAAAAGACTTGAAACAAACGGCAGAGAGCTTTGCTCTTAACTTATATTCGTGGCAGTTAGACCATGCAATGAACCAATGTACACCTTCTTCAAAGAAAGCTATTCAGTTTTTAGCGTCTAATCTTTCGGAAGAAGATGTGGCTCTTATTCAAGCACAAGAAGCATATCCTGAGGTTGAAGTGAGTTTCGATAATCCACAAAAAGAAGACACTTTGGTTACCATTTACATAAAAGTACAAGGTGCATTGCTTATGAAACAACTCGGAAAAACCTTTACAACCAACAGACAATGCCTACTTTTTCGGTGAACATGATATACAAATATAATGAATGGAAAGCTGATGCTTTAAGCATTAAAGAATATGCTAATAAGCCCCAAGAGATGAAATAAGACACTAAAACGAAGTGTATATTAACAAAAGAAAAACACCCTAAAAAAAGTAATATTTTTAGGGTGTTTTTTTCTTTATGAAAGTATGTTTTTTTGCCATTAACTCATCGCATTTACACTAAAAAAATTAACGAGTTGTTAATAATATCATCGCCCACTTTAGTTATTCTTAAGCGATATTTATCGGTAAATTCAATCTTCATTTGCTTTTTAGGACCAAACAAATTAGGCGAAATAGCAAGTGCTACATGTCCCATAGTGTTTCTTAAATTCACCTCAACACAAGGGTGAAGCGCAAAAAGAGTTGGCATTTTTTTGTTGTAACAATCATCATATCAACTCCAAGATTACCAATATAACGACGATAAAAACAATTAGAAAAGAGTTCGACAAGCTTGTTTTGTACTTTTTTTAATAGCTCCACAGACACAAAACGAGTAACTATTTCGCGCTTTGTAACCTCATTTGTGAGTAAATTTCCTGTATATGCTCTGTTTTCAGTTGAGAAAAATAGAAAGTCCTTTATAAATTGCTTTTACCCTTATCGTTTATATAAAACTCCATTCCAAAGTCTAAAATCTTGTTATAAAAAGGCTCAATAATAAGTCCTTTTTGTTGCTCTAACACGTTTTTAATCCAGCCTTTGTTCGAAGGGTCTAAGGTTTCGCGAATATATCTCACCCCTCTTCCGCTACTACTCCATGGTGCTTTAACCACAAAATGCCCATGATTAAGTCCAAAATAACGTTCCACAATGTCGTGTGTACCAGCAAACCAAATGGTTTCTCCTACCAATTGTTCGTCAAGCTCTAATAACTGAGGGAGTATTTCAGTAGCCGCAAACTCTCTACTGCTTAGTTGTCTTATTTTATCCAACTGTTTTTTTCGTTTGGCAATACCATTTCTAATGCTTTATTCATGGCTACCAATTCGGCACAAATAGCTTTATCCCACCCCCATGGCATCACGTTAATAGATGTTTCATCTAAGCTCATTTGCCTTAAATCAGCTTGTTCTACAAACTCTACATGCTTAGCATAATCGGCTAAATGACGCACCGATTCTAATGCAGCCTCTTTGTTATCTACTAACACTAAGTCGCCTTCTTTGGCATAAAGTGCAGGCAGAAAGCCCAAATCTGCTCGTAAACGACGGGCTGAATGAGGTGCTGTAAAGACACTTTCGTTAAGTGCTAAAGCTATATCATGTTCAGGATTAAAGATGTGTAAATTCATAATAATAAAGAAAAGAATAATGTGTTATACCCAAAGGGCTATCCATGAAAAATGTGTTTTATAAGATGTTGCTCTGCAAAAGGTAGTGTAAAAAAATTTGAAGCAAAGAAATAATAAGAAACATTTATGCGCTTTTTAAAATAAAAAAAGCCAACAAAAAGCTATAAAAAAATAAATAGATGAAACTTATAAGCATCATCTATTTACCTTTTTATCATCTGTCTTTTAATAAAAAAAGAATTCAGTGTTTTTGAATGAAATTATCTACAAATGCAGGCAATTGCTTAATATCTTGAATGGTTATTTGAGGCATATAATTAGGGTAAAACGTCTATACTTTGTGAGTGAATATTCTCACCTTGATTCGCTAAACACACTGTTAACCACCCCAATTGATTAGGCGTTACAAAATCTTTCTTTATATTATCGCCCACATACACCTTTTTATAATCAGGAAAAAGCTTATCAAAATAAGTATAATTAGCAAGCGATGGTTTTTCAGACCCAAACTCTTCGGAAATAACAACACACTTTTTTTTCAATCCACTTATTAAGCTCCAAGGCTTCTATTTTTATTATTTTGCGTTACACTCCTACCATCGGTTATAATACCCATGCTTATATTTTTTTCTGTTTTTAAAGCATTAAGAACTTCTATTGTATCGTGATGTAATACTATAGAAGGCTTTAAAGTTCGATACATTTGCAACAAACTTTCAGGTGTTTCTTTTGTAGTTAAAACACTACAAATGTTATGAAATGCCGACTTTTTGCTAAGTAGCTATCCATCATTAGAGCATAAATAACACTTTTTTTCTACCTGTGTTTCTTTATGCAGATGCAAAGCAATGGCATTATAAGCAGCTCTTAAATATCCCATTTCAGGATATAAAGTATCATCTAAATCGAAACAAACTAACACCTTACACATAAATAGCATCATCGTAACGGAGCATCAACATACCATCTTTCCAATCGTCATGATAACTCAAAGTAAAGCCTAATATATATTCTAACATCATGTATTTAGGATAATTAGCTCCTGCATAATAACTTAAAGGATAGCCTCCTCCAAAGCGAGGATTTATTTCTATCCCCACAACATCATGTGTAGTAGGATTATAAAACAATTGAATACAAATGCACCCCACACACCCTTCAATATAATTTAAGCGTTCTTTTAAATAATTAAGAACATCATTTTTAGCCGTTCTACCTTTATTTATTTCACCTGCTCTTACCTCTATTCGTTCTCTCGGAACGATACATTTCAGTTGATTATCTCTGCCATAATACATATCTACGGTATATTCTTGATAAACATTTTTATCAATATATTCCATAAAAATGAGTTTTTCATCATTTAAGATGTCTGGAGTAAGCTCCTCAGCACTCTTTATATAATGCAGATTAGTGCTAAGAGAACCATCGTAAGGCTTAGCAAACATGGGGAAAAGATGGGTTATTTTTTTATCTATTACATGTGGCACTTTTTATGTTGTGTTGCTCGAAAAAGCCCCCGTATTTCTTTTTATCTCTACATATAGAAATAAAACTTTCGTCGCTCACCATGATGTAGATACCCTGTTTTTCAAACTCTTTTTATGTTGAGAAAGCATTAACAACTCTGTATCTATTGTGGGAATAACTAATTTAATTTGCTCTTTCACACATAAATTTAAGAGATATTCGGGATAAGATTCATCTGTTACACGAGGCACTTGAAAGCATTTATCGCTGATATAAGCTCACAGGTGCCATTGTAGGATTTAAATCGGTAGTGAATATTTTAGCATCAACACTGAGTTTTTTTAGCTGTTTCTTGAAATGCTTTCACTAAGGCTACACGCTTTCCTGCCGAAGTGATTAAAAATATTATTCATAGTAAATACGAGTTTAATTTGTTCCATCAAAGGCGTCCATAGTTGCTCTTCCATCTTGCGATATATCGGCTTTTTGAATACCTTTTTTTAAGGTGATAAACACTATTTTAAGGTCGGTAAGAAACGAACAATTGTCTACATACCACACATCTAACTTGAATTTATCTGTCCACGAAATAGCATTTCTGCCATTACATTGCGCCCATCCCGTTATACCCGGTTTGATGTTATGTCGTCGTGCTTGCTCTTTTGAATATAAAGGAAGATATTTAACCAATAAAGGACGTGGCCCAATGAGCGACATTTCGCCCTTAAACACATTGATAAGTTGTGGCAATTCGTCGATACTGGTAGACCTTATCCACTGTCCTACCTTAGTTATACGAACTTCATCGGGCAGTAGATTACCATCTTCATCTCGTTCATCGCTCATTGTTTTAAACTTTATAATCTTAAAGATTTTTGGCATCTTTCCCGGGTCGCTCTTGTAAAAAGAAAGCCCCTGCCCCTTATTTGCACGCTTTAAGAATAGCCATACAAGCAACAAGAACCAACTTATAAGCAATAACACCACACCAGATACAACAATATCTATCAATCGTTTAAAGAAATGTTTATACATAATAGGTTGCAAAAATTAGAAAAAATCTCTTTAACCTCAACGTGTTAAAGAGATTTTTGCAAGTTTATTGTTCCGCAGAAAACATAGGGTCGTCGTAAGGAAGCATAATGCTTTTCTGCTTTTCGAGCTTCAATATGTTTTCGGGAACATATTTTTTTATCTACTACAATACGGAAGAAATACTCATCAAACCATGACATGATAAGATAGCCATCATGACCGTATTCTGCACCCCAACTATTCTCCACTTTCCACTTCTTTGGTTGTCCTTTTTCATCTAAATCAACCGCTGTAAGCGTCATTGCATGCGTGCTACCACTATCGAATGTTGGTATTCTTTGTGCTTTATTCATGCTAAAAAGAAATGTTAAACAAGCTACCATAATCGTAGTTATTTACATCTAAATAGCCACGTTTTTTTGTCTAATTGCTTACCCACATCGTAGCTGGTGTATAGCTTTTTAGTGCCATCTTTTAACGAGTTAATAGCCATTGTGTAGATATCTTCCATGGGCAAATTGATATACTTCCAGTTTTGTCCATCTTGTGTATGGCGGTCTAACTCTATTTCGTACACTTTATAATAAGGACGACTGGGGTCGTTCATAGCCATAATAAACGAACCATTTTGTGGTTTTCCCACTGTTTCTTGATAGAAAGAAAGCGGTGTATAGCTTTTTTTCTGGCGTTACAGTTTTGCCTTGTTTATCTTTGAAAAGCATAGTTAAATTGCTTAATAGGTTCGCCTAATGTTAGACTAAGAATGCCATAAACAGTGCCTAACATTTGTGTTTTACGTTTTGCAATGTCTGCTTTTTTCTTTCCACCATTCACCATATCGCGCAATTCTAAACCAAATTGGCGCAATTGAGATGATATAATACTTGCCATGCGACTGGTGTTTTTCTGCCGAATAGGTTTCAGGAAACACCTCTTTAGGCACTAAACCATATTTATCTACCAAGTCTGCAACACCGCAAAAAGGTACCCCCATCGTTTATAGGATTCTTAAAAAAAGAACTGTACATCTTTATGGTCTAAAGGTTTATTGGCAGTGTTTATTGCTCCCTCGAGCATGATATTTTGCTTTTTTTCTAACTGGTCGTAAAAACAAATAAGCCTGAGAATATTCCACATTGATAGTGTCTTTGTGCGCTTTAGCAAAGTTTCCTCTAAACACATTTAAGCCCGTAAACATCCAACAACGTCCACTACTTTTTGATTATGTATTTTTGTTTAATTGTTTCTACACTAAAATAAGTGTCGATAGCACCTGCATTAGCATGATTACGTGCTAAATCGTCGATAGAATTTGAGGTAATAGCATTATAAAAGTGCCTTATTTTGTGCCGAAGTGTTATGCGTTTTTACTGAAAGATTGAAAGCATTTCGGCTGTTATTCCTCCTTGTTTTTTTGTTGTGCCATAGTTGTGCTACATAAAAGCCACACATACGCCAAATAGAATTGTTTTTATCCATAGGTTTTATTGTGTATTGTGTTTTTGCAAAAATAACATTTTTGAGTTATAAAAGTGTAATTTCACAATATAGCTTAATGTTATTTAGCTTATCTAAACCAATATAATAGCTTTTTATAATGCAATTTAAACTGCCACAAAAACGGTAGAAACACACTTTTTATGTAGGTTTAATGTAGAAGACAAACCTGCCTGTGTGGCTACCTTGAGATGCTATTGTGGGCTGACACCAATAATAAATAAGGAGATGTTGTTTAATGAGTTCGGCATAAAAACCAATCGCATGGAAGGTTCATTTTTGTGTTTCGCAAAGATGTAACACAAGTTTTTGCAGGGCTTCATGGTTTACATAATAAGCTCCAGTCATGCGGTCTCTATCGCCAACATATAACACTTTGTTTTTGTCGCTTACTTCTTGGCACGAAACGTAGCCGAGTGTCTTCGTAAGAAATCATGCTTGCACCACTTGAAAGTTCATTTAATTCGTCTAAACTCTTATTAAAAAAATTTTTCGCAAAACACGACTCGTTTAAACAAATATCGTCTTCTAAAACAAGAGCACCATCGAGCTGTTGGTCTACAATGGCTTTGCAAGCTAAAATGTGTTTATAAGCACAAGAGGTTTGGGCATCTACCTTTTTCATGCCACCACCAAAATAATGGTTTAACACTTCGGGAGTTAAATCGGCAATATCTCCTTCGGTTATAAATTCAAAAGGCATTTTCATGCGCCCTAACATTTGCGTTATATGTTGTTCACGGTCTTGATATCCTGTTTTAACATGGCACACAAAAACCTTTTTACGATGTAAATTTAGCTCCATTGTTTTATGTAATTAAGCCCACAAAGGTGAGCTATTTTAACACAAAAATAGTTATATTTTTTGTAACTTATTAAGTTTTTAGGAATAAAAGGCACAAAAACAAACAAAAAAACGCTTACTTTTGCACACATGAACCATACACCTTTATATACAAACAATGTGATGCTAACACTACAACAAGTGTTAGAAACATTAAATGTGGATAAGTTTTTTATATTAACCGACGAAAACACACAACAACTTTGCTACCCCATTTTAGGCAAAACACCTATATTGCAGGGGGCAAAACACATTGTGGTGAAACCTAACGACGAGCATAAAACAATAGAAAGCTTATCTTTTATATGGAAAAGCTTAGAAGATGGCGGGGCAACACGCCATTCTTGCCTTATAAACCTCGGTGGTGGAATGGTAACCGACATGGGTGGATTTGCTGCGGGAACGTTTAAAAGGGGCATAAAGTTTGTAAACATTCCTACCACTTTATTGGCTATGATTGATGCTTCCTTAGGGAGGTAAAACAGGAATAAACTTCTATTCTCTTAAAAAAACAACATTGGTTTTGTTTGTTCACCCGCAAGCAGTTGTGATAGATAAGTGCTTTTTAGTCACGCTAACACCTCACGACTTACGGTCGGGATACGCAGAAATGATAAAAACACAGTTTGCTTTCTAACGAGAAAAATATGGGCTGAAACATTGTCGTTTCCCTTATGCAATGGAGCAGAAACGCTTAGCCTCGACATGATAAGAGATAATGTGAATGTTAAGGAAAGCATTGTTACACAAGACCCATACGAAAGAGGTTTGCGAAAAGCACTCAACTTAGGACATACCATGGGGCATGCTTTTGAAACCTTAATGATGCGCCACAACACGCCAATAGCTCACGGTTATGCGGTAGCTTGGGGTTTATTGGGCGAATTATATTTATCGGTTATTCACAAAGGTTTCCCCTCTTACGTTCTACAACAAACCTCTCGATTTATAAACGATTATTATGGACGAATAAACATTTCGTGTAACGACTATGATGAGTTAATAGAACTGATGAAACACGATAAGAAAAACAAGGGAAACGCTATTTGTTTTACGCTTTTAAAGAATATTGGTGAGGTGGTTCTGGATTGTGTTTTTAAGGAAGAAGACCTTAAAATGGCACTCGATTTTGTGAGAGAAGGATAGCCAACAAGTTGTTTCTTTTACATTGATTTTTCTCTTTATTTTTTTAATGTTATTTCGGCTTACAAAAAAATAACTGTTGTTGAAAGATGATGAAACAACAAAAAAAGGGGTTGTTTTTGAAAGCACATTTGCCAAGCGTGCAGAAACGAGCAGTTTTTGAGGGGTGTTTTTTTAGCTGTTTTTTTCTAAACATTTTAGGTTAAAAACACTATATATCAAGTATTTATAAAAACAACGGCTTATATTTTTATGCTCCAATCTCTTGTGTTTTAGCCCTCAATATACAGGTGTTTTAGGGTGTAATAGCTTGTATATTATGTTATAAACACTAAGCTATTGCATGGTAAAACACAAGCTTTTACAAAAAGGGCTTATTTTTTTACACGGCAAAAAATGTTGTTACAGAAATGTAAAAACATATAGGGTTTTAGGGTGTTAACGCATTTTTTTGTCCCATAAAGGGCATTTATTTATTCATAAAACGATGTAAAACCTTAGCTATTTTTTTCTATAATTCGTTTTTAAGTATCCCGAACAGCGGTGTAAAAGGTGGTGTTTTTGCGCTACGATAAGCAACAAAAAGGTGCATACCCTTTAACAAGTATGCACCTTTTGTTTTTGTTTAATTATTCTAGAAGCGAGATTTATTTCAACTTTAAGTCATATTTTTCTGCACCTTCAACAGCACCTTTTAAGGTCTGCACCTACGATGCGTACGATAGAATCGCTAACTTGTAATAGATACAAATCGTCTTCTTTAGTTTTACCAACTAACTTCATAGCTTTCACTTCTTTACCATCTACCATTTCAGTGATGCTTTCTACCTTACCAGTAGTTGCGAAAGTTTTGTCTCCTTCCTTAGTTCCTACGTAAGTTTGTGTAAGAGAATAGCCCACAGTAGAGTCTGCTGCAGCAATAGCAATGTTGTATTTAAGACCTTTACAGTCGGCAGCTGGAACCATACCTTCATAGCGTACGCTGTCGTTAAGTGTAGAGTCTGTCATTGCAGAGTCAGTACCATTGCTGTTAGAAGCTGTTTTTACCGTTGTTGTTACAAGCAACAATTGCAGCACAAAAAGCTGCCATTAAAAAATACTTTTTCATCTTTTTCAAATTAAATTATTATTGGTTGCAAAAGTAGAATTATTCTTTTAAATATCAATCTATTTAATATTTAATTATCGTTAAGAGCTTTTATTTTGAGCAAGAACAATTTTTTTATTGCACTTACATCTACTTGCAATAAAGCCATCTATTGAGCATTTTCCTGCTCCTGCAATCCATAAAAGCGTGAAAGCTACGAGATAAACAAAAGGCAAGTTCTCCTTCGTTAATGCTTGCTCCATGAGCTACAAAAAAGGCAACTGCCATGGTAAATATCATAGGAATTAAGGCTAAACGAGTGAGAAATCCCACGATTACAGCCACACTGCATACCAATTCGCTAAAAAAATAGCAAGTGTTAGAGCCACTTCGGAATTAAGTCCGAGCATTGGAGGAAATTGGGTTGACATGGCATCGAACGCCATTAGCTTTTTGTAAACCATGATTTGCTAAAAAGCAAACTAAACACAACACGAGCCACCAAAAGAAGGACTGTTGTTTTTACAACTCTCATTTTTAAAAAGAGAATAAACATTTTTAATACGGTCACATTGTTACTTTGTTTTATTTTTAATAATTGATTATAAGGAAAAAGAAATTAGGGCTTTTTATATATAAAGGTGAAATGTTTTAAAGCCTCAGCTATGATTGTTTACTAAAATGTGCAAAACAATTTGAGCTGTTAAAACGTTTCCTGAATAAAGAAAAACAAAAAGTGGACAACATTTTTGATTATCAAATAATGTTGTCCACTTACTATAGATTTGTTCGCTTATAAGTATTCACTTACTTAATAATGTTCTTATTTAGAAGCCTTCTTTTCTAAGAAAGAAAAAAGCATCCAAACAAGCTTTTCTTGACCTTTTTAAATAATCACTCATTAAAGCAGCTGTTACATCATCATTTCTTCGTTAGCTAATTCGATGATAGCTCTTTCTTGAGCAATAAGAGTTTTTAAAAGTGTCTAAAAACTCTGTCTAAAAGCATGACGTCCTTCACGTTCAAAAACCATCTTCTTTAAGGTTTGACACCTTAAGATATTCGCTATAACGGTTTTCAGGACGTTCTCCTAATTGTAAAATGCGTTCAGCTACTTCGTCAACTTGCTCTGCAACAGTGTTGTAAAAGCTTTTTCATAAAGACTCCGTGAAGTGTAAAGAAACCTTTTCCTCTTACGTTCCAATGAAATCCACGAAGATTAGCATAGAACACTTGATAGTCTGCTAATAGTTGATTAAGAGCTTGTGCAACTGGTTGCACTTTAGCATTGTCTAATCCTAAAAAAATCTAATGTCTTCATAATCTTTTTCCTTTAATTTATTTATATTGTTTTTGTTAATTATCTTTTGACAATGCAAAGGTAGCAAGTTAAGAAATAACCAACAAACGTTTTTATCTATAGTGATATAGATTTTTATTTATAGTTTTAAAAAGAATAAATTAGCCAATAACATTTCACGCATTCTGTCTTCGAATGCAGATAAAGCAACTTTCGCTCCTTCGCCCATAGCAATAACAATTTGCTTGTAAGGAACGCTTGATACGTCTCCAGCAGCATACACTCCTGCTACAGAAGTTCTGCAATGAGCATCAATTATCACTTCTCTTGCGCGTGTAAGTTCGAGTTCTTCAGCGAAAGGAGCACTGTTAGCAGAAAGTCCGATTTGTACAAATATACCGTCAAGGCTTATCTCTCTTTCTACATCTGTTGTTCTGTCTTTCACCTTTAAACCAGTTACTTTTGTCTCCATTTCCTAAGACTTCAGTTGTTTGAGACGACTTAAATATCTCAATATTTCCCATACTTGCCGCCTTATCTTGTAGCACAGTGTCGGCTCTTAAAGTGTCTGCAAACTCTAAAACGGTAACCTTTGAACAAATACCAGCAAGGTCTATAGCAGCTCAATACCAGAGTTTCCGCCTCCAATAACAGCAACATGCTTTCCTTTATAGAATGGTCCGTCGCAATGAGGACAGAAATGAACGCCTTTACCCATGTATTTTGCTTCTCCATCTACATTTAGTTTTCTCCAAGAAGCACCTGTTGCAAGGATAACAGCTGGTGCAATAAACACTTCTCCACCCTTAACTGTAATACGTTTAGTAGGAGTTGAAAGGCTCACCTCTTTAATACTACGATTTTCAAAACACTTCAATATCGTAGTCGTTAATATGCTCTTTTAAATCGGAAGCAAGTTTAGCACCTGTTGTTTTAGGAACAGATATAAGGTTTTCGATACCAACTGTTTCTTTAACCTGTCCTCCGATAGTTTCTGCAACAATAGCTACTTTCAAGCCTTTACGTGCAGAATAAATTGCAGCAGACGAGCCAGCAGGGTCCTCCACCCACAACAATTACATCGTAATTTCTTTCTACTTGTTCGCCATCGCTATCGAATGAAGAACCAAACTTATCTTCTAATGCTTGTAAAAGAGTACCGAAATCGCTCTTTCCAGAGTGAAATAGTTCATCATCGATAAACACTGCTGGTACACCTTGTAAGTGTTTAGCTTCTACTTCTTCTTGGAAATTCTCTCCAACAATAATCTCGTGAGAGATAGAAGGGTTAAGAATGGCCATGATGTTTTAATGCTTGTACAACATCAGGACAGTTTGTACAACTTAAAAAGAAACATAAGTTTTAATGTCTATCTCCGTTGATAGCTTTTACACGCTTAGCGATTGTAGCATCAGGAAGATTCTTTCCTTTTTCCATCTGCATTATAAACAGCAAGAATAAGAGTGGTAAATTCGTGTCCATTAGGCACACCTCTAAAAGGTTACACCTATATCTTTGCCGTCTTTAAGAATAATAAATTTAGTTGTACGCTCTTCTGTTTCTTCGGTTACAAGAGAAAGTTTATCCGATGTAGAAACAAAATCTGTTAAGAACTCTTGCATGGTTTTTAGCACAAACAACGTCCTTATTATAAATCATCTTAAATGTGTATTGAGCATCAAGGTTTGCATAAACACCTTTCACTTGCTCTAAAATTGAGCCTCTAACATATAATATATAAATGTAATAATGTAATGTGAAATGCTCTCTCAACACACATTGAGCGAGCCTCGAATTAGCTTTTAAAATTTAAGCTCTGTTCTATTAAATTGTTATAGTAGGTATAAAATCATTCCCCTCTAATGTTTTATGAACAAAATAAAGGGGGAATAATATATATTGTATAATCTAATTAGATTTTTACCAACAAGGTCAATGCTTGGAGTTAATGTTTCTCCACCTTTCTTCCACTTAGCTGGACAAACTTCACCTGGGTGATTTGCAACGAATTGAGCTGCTTCTACTTTACGTACAAGTTCCTCTGCATTACGTCCAACGCTGTTATCTTGAATTTCAGCAAGCTTAATCTTACCTTCTGGGTCTACAACGAATGTACCACGATAAGCCATACCTTCTTCTTCAATATACACTCCGAAGCCTTTAGCTAACACAGCCAATGGGTCTGCAAGCATAGTGTATTGAATCTTCTTAATGCTATCTGAAGTGTCATGCCATGCTTTATGTACGAAGTGAGTATCACAACTTACAGAGTAAACCTCTACACCCATTTCTTGTAATTGGCTATACTTTTTCTTGTAAGTCAACTAATTCTGTAGGGCATACAAAAGTGAAGTCTGCTGGATAAAAGAAGAAGATTGCCCATTTACCTTTTAAATCTTCACTTGAAACTGTTTTGAATTCTCCATTTTGAAAAAGCTTGAACTTTGAATTCAGGCATTTGTGCGTTGATAATTGTTTGCATAATTCTTATTATATTTTTAATTGTTTTACTTTTTATTATTATCTTATTTTGTGTAGGTTAACATCTCACTCATAGCGATGCAAAGATAATAACCAAACACTATGTTTTTATCTTTTAAACGACAAGTCGATTACTTTAAGCGTGAGTCTACTACGTCCCAATCAATAATATCCCAAACTGCTGCCAAGTGATCTCACACGCTTGTTTTGATAATCTAAGTAGTAAGCATGTTCCCAAACATCAATTCCCATCAAAGGATTATTACCATGACGAAGAGGATTTCCTGCATTTTGTTCTTTTGTTATCACAAGTTTTCCGTTTACATCTTGAGATAACCAAGCCCAACCAGAGCCAAATAATGTTGCTCCTGCTTGTGAAAACTGCTTTTTAAACTCGTCGAAACTACCGAAAGTCTTCGTTATTTCTTCTGCCAATCTACCAGTAGGTGCGTTATCTTTTACAGGAGATTTAAATTGACCAAAATAGAAAGCGTGATTTAAAGTCTGACCTGCATTATTAAAAAAATAGGACCATCTGGTGCTGTTTTTACTATTTCTTCTACGGTTTTACCAGCAAACTCTGTACCTTCAACAAGAGTATTTAAAGTTGTTACATATGCTTGGAGATGCTTTCCGTAATGAAAGTTTATGGTTTGTTCGCTTATCACTGGTTCCAAAGCATTTGGTGCATAAGGAAGACTGGCATTACTATATTCATAATAAATAATATTTTTTTGTTAATAACATCGTCTGTTCTTATGTTCTCACACTTCTGTGATTTTTTTACATTGCAAAGTTACCAATAATAAATAAAACATCAAACAGATAATTTCTATCTATATATAGATATTTTTCTATTTATACCACTCTTTTTGCCAATAAAAAGCCTCTTCTCGTCGCTTTAATTACTTATTATTAAGCCTAAAAAAATATACTCCTAATCCTTTTGTAGAATACCTAAAAAAAGCGTAACTTTGCTATCATTACACATTATATTATATATGACTTTACAACAATTAGAATATATCATATCTGTTTATCGCTTTAAACATTTTGCAAAAGCTGCCGAGCATTGCAATGTTACACAGCCCACTTTAAGCTCTATGATACAAAAGCTTGAAGATGAATTAGGCGTTAAAATATTCGATAGAAAGAAGCAACCAATTGCAACTACTGCTCCGGGAAAGCTTGTTATAGAGCATGCTTGGCGTGTATTGCAAAGAGCAAGACGCTTAAAAAGAAGCTCGTAGAAGAAGAAAAGCATTCGTTAACTGGAACTTTTAAGATTGGAATTATTCCCACAATTGCTCCTTATCTCATTCCTCGTTTCTTTCCTCAACTCATGTCTAAGTATCCTAATTTAGACGTAAGAATTACCGAAATGAAAAACTGAAGAATTAAAACATTCTATCAAAACGGGCGATATTGATGTCGGAATATTAGCTCTTTTAGACGATATGGACGACTTTGATTGCACGCATTTATTCTACGAACAATTCTTTGTTTACGTCTCTGAAAAACGATATTTTACAAGAAAACACTTCAATAAAGACGAGCGATTTAACCGATGAGTTTTTGTGGTTACTCGATGAGGGACACTGTTTTTAGAGACCAATTGGTTAAGTTTTGTCATCTCAAATCGGCAGATAAGAGTAAGAAAGCATATAGTTTTAGGTAGCATTGAAACATTTATGCGAATGGTAGAAAGTGGAAAAGGAGTTACATTTATTCCCGAATTAGCTCTTTTATCAGCTCACTCCTACTCAAAAAGTTGGTTCGTCCTTTTCGCTATTCCTGTGCCTACAAGAGATGTAACCATGATAACAAGCAAGAATTTCATCAGAAATTCTATTAAAGAACTTATAACAAAAGAAATTCAAGAAGCTGTTCCAAGCGATATGCTAACACTCAAAAACAATTCAAAAGATTATATAAACTCTCCTTTTTCACCTCTTTTTATATAATAAGACATTAAAAAGAACACATTAAAAGAGCTTTTTATAACAACACAACAGCTCATTTTTAAGGTATTAACAAGATGCTCTTTTAAATTTAAAAGAAACCGTTTAAATAATAAAAAGAAAAAAACGTTATAAAGACTATTTGTTTTAGATTGATGTAAAAAGGAATATATTTTCAGAAAAATACACCTTCATAAAAATCTTTATTCTTGCCACATTTTAAGAATAAAGATTTTTATTGTTTTTATTACCTCATTCTCATATTTTTTTATTTTTTTATTGTTCCTTTATTTTTCGCTTAATCTTTCCGTTTTTAGTACGTGGAAGTTGGTTTACATTTCTTATAACCTTAGGCTTCCAATAATCAGGTAACACCTTATTACATATACATTGCGCCTGCTTTTACATCTCCATTTTCAAGAGTTAATACCACCTTTTTGCCCAAATTTCTCATCAGGTTCACCACCTATCATAAACGAACAATTAAGATGTTGTGACAATAAACGTTCTACCTCTTCAACTTGAATTTTTAATTCCTCCACTAACAATCACGTTATCTAATCTGCCTATCACCTTAAATCTACGTTTATCTTCATGAAAGATAACACTATCATTTGTTATCCATTGTTGCATTGTAGCTCCATCTTTTTCATCAACACCAAGTGTTTTTTTAGAAATAACCAACGACCCTTTATCGCTTAACGACACATTTATATGCGAAAAAGGAACATACCATTCACTGGCATTTTCACCATTTAACCTACGTAATGCTATGTGAGAACAAGTTTCTGTCATGCCATACGTACTCCAAACGGCATGTGGAAAAGACGCTAACACACGAGATAGTTTCTCATCAATGGCACTTCCTCCTATTATTAAATGCTTAATATTACGAAGTAATTCCCGCTTCTTTTGGCACCTTTAAACTTTCATATACCTGCATCGGAACCATGGCTGCAAACACAGGAGCTTGTGTTAAGTGTTGCAAAGGACGAGCCGACGGTTCTACCACCTTTAATTTCAAGTTACATTCTACGGCTCTTACCACCATCATCATGCCCCCATATGGTTTAAAGACAAACATAACAGAGCCTCATCGTTGGGTTTTAGTTGTAAAAAACTACAAGTGTTTTTAGCACTCTCACGCATGTCCTCCTTTAAAAGATGCAATTGTTTAGGCTTTCCTGTTGAACCACTTGTATGCACCACCATAGTGTTGCTATCGTTATTCCATAGTTCTAAAAACTCTTCGAGTACCATAATTCGTCTTTTTTAAGTAGCAATGGCATTTCAATATTATTGGTATAAAGCATTCCAGTACCAAGACCTTGTGGCAATCGTTCGTTTTTCAGAATATACAAACGAAGTCCATTGAGCGATAGCATTTTAAGCCAATATTACTTTCTAAAGCACTTGTACTCCACGAAAGTATGCCTCTTTCTCGTGCTAAGTTTATCCATTCAGTTGCTCCACTAATACCTCCGTGTAACGATGGTTTAAGAATAATGTAATGCGGGTTTATTTCTTCTAATAAAGATATTTTTGTCTTTGGTTTCATTTATGCCAATTAGTTCCTCATCTAAGGCAATAGGAATGGGCGTATTTAAGCATAGTTTGCGCATAAAAGAATAGTTTTTGGGTGCTATAGGTTGCTCTATCGAATGCACATTATAGGCAGAAAGTTTATCTAAACACCTTTCCACATCGGTGGTTTTAAAAAGCTCCATTGGCGTCAACTCTAATCTCCAAACGGCTTTCATCATATCTTTCGCGTACAGCTGCTAACAACTTTAGTTCTTGTTGAAAGTCTATTGCGCCTATTTTTAAACTTAATACACTGAAAAACCTGCCGACAATTTATCTTCTAATCGTTGCATCATTTGCTCAAAAGAGCCCATCCACACCAATCCATTTATGCGTATTCCTTCTTCCATTCTCGTAAATGCTGTGTCGTAAAAACAGTCCCTTTCCCCTGCTTTTAGTTGCAAAAAGAGCTGTTTCTAAACCAAAAAGAATAGAAGGAAACGAACGCAATTCGCTCAAATAGTCTTCGCCTTCGTGGCAAAAACGTTCGCTATGTGTGCGTAAAAGACTTTCGTATTGAGAAGAAAAATCGCAACTAAGATTTGGTAAAGGCGCACATTCGCCCATGCCATATATCTGCTTATTGGTAGCATGAAACAGTTTAACGAACCATGTTTTACGGGTTTTATACACCCCCTACTAGTTCCTGCTGGCTCAATAAACACCAATTCGTAGGGAATAAGTTGAAAAGGTATAACGCATCAGTTTTGTTTAGTATATAATTAAGGTGTGTTCTTTGCCATAAACAAGCTAAGAACACACCTCTCAATAAAAATGCAATTAAGGCAATTTAGGATACTTTTTAAAATTAGGTTTACGCTTTTTCAAGAAAGGCTTTTTCCACCTTCTTGCAGCTTCATCTAAGAAGTAATAAAAGCATTGTTGCATCACCTGCAAGCTCCTGAATGCCTGCTTGTCCATCGAGTTCAGCATTGAGTCCAGCCTTTATCATACGAAGTGCTAAGGGACTATGTTCCATCATTCGTTCCGCCCACGCTACACATTCGTCTTCTAATTCATTAAAAGGCACAACTTTATTGACCATTCCCATTTCTTCAGCTTCTTGTGCATTGTATTGTTTACACATAAACCATATCTCACGAGCTTTCTTCTGTCCTACGATACGAGCTAAATAAGAAGCACCAAAACCAGCATCGAAAGAACCCACACGAGGGCCTGTTTGTCCAAAGATAGCATTTTCTGATGCTATTGTTAGGTCGCAAAACAAGATGCAAAACATGTCCTCCACCAATGGCAAAGCCATTAACCATAGCAATAACAGGTTTGGGTAAAGAGCGTATTTGCTTTTTGAACATCTAACACATTAAGCCTTGGCACGCCGTCTTTTCCTATGTAACCACCGCGTCCTTTCACGTTCATATCGCCACCAGCGCAAAACGCTTTATCGCCAGCACCTGTTAAAATAACCACAGACACATTAGCATCTTCGCGACAATAAGCAAAAGCCTGACTCATTTCCCATGTGGTTTGTGGGGTAAAAGCATTACGATAACGAGGGCGATTGATGGTTATTTTAGCAATACCATTATAGGGTTTCAAATAATATTTCTTGAAAGTTGAACCCTTCTACGGGTGTCCATTCTCTTGTCATAATCTATATATGTTTAGTTAATTGTTGCTTTATTTTTTTATAATAAGTGCTTAATGCATCGGTATCTGCTTGTTGTAGGGTGAACACTTCAAGCAAAACAGGACGTTCGTGCTTGGTTTTTAACAACTTATTTAATGCTTTTACACACTCTTCTTCGTTAGATGCCGACAGATAAACAATGCCATTTTCTGCACAAATGCCTTGTGCATTGGTGTGGTGTTCGGCTTTTTATAAACGTGCTATGCGCCCCACTTTTCGATGCGCCCGCTAACATATTAAAGATACCTCCACCACCATTATTAAGCAATATAACCCGAAAGTTGCCTTTTAAATGATTGTTCCAAAGCGCATTTTTGGTCGTAGAAGAAAGCCAAATCTCCTATCACACAAAACACATTTTGCGATGTAGATAAACTCATTCCTGCAGCTGTAGACAAGCAACCTTCTATTCCATTCACTCCTCTATTGCAATAAACAAAGTGTTTAGCATAAACATTTGCAAGCCTAACAGCCGTGCTATTGGCATAATGCACATAGGGTTGTTGCTTTAATTGAGCTATTTTTTCTTCAAAAAGTTTGATAACAGAGAGTTGCGAAAAGCAGGGTTGATAATTTTGAAGCACCTTTACAACACGTTTCGATGCCGTGTTCCATCTCTCTACAAACTGATTTTGAAAAACCAAAGTAGCCCAGTTTAGTTGGTAACCATGCGGATACGATGCCATATCCACTCGTTTTTTAAGTTCGTTAAAACAGCCTTCTGCACTGCCTTTCACCCATAACGATAGGTTCATAAACGTGTCTTCGAGTGTTTCTTCCATAGCTATTCGCATTTGGTAACACCCTTTTTGCTCTCTTAAAAACCTTTAAACGCTTGCTCACCACACTGTTCCCTACATAAAGAAAGCGCATCGGGCGCATAATCCTTCGCATTTTCAACACTTGCCAACACCTCATCAAAGTTTTGTATGCCCTCAACACCGCTCAAAGGTTCTGCCAATACCACTATGTTTTGCGCCATTTCTTTCAACGCTTGTGCATCTTCGGCAGTGTAAAAGCCCTGCCCTACCACTATCATGGGTTGTTCTGCTCCTCTCAATGTTTGAGCTATGGTTTCCAGAGTGTCGACAGAAATAGAGTTGTTTTCAATGCTTTCTACCTTTCGTTCGTTAGGTAGTTCGGCACAATCAAACTGAAACAAGGGTTCCGAAATGGGGATATTGATGTGTACAGGTATTTTTTTAAGCCATTAAAGGCCAACAATGCTTGGTTAATTAGTCGGTTATTATGCCATCTTTCTATATCGTTAGATGGCTCATTGAGCGTTACTTCGCAACTAACAAACTGTTTTAGCGCGGTGGTTTGTGGTAGTGTTTGCCCATCTAACTGGTTAATCCATGCCAAAGGTCTATCTGCCGAAATCACCACAAAGGGTATTTTTTGGTAAAAAGCTTCTGCCACAGCAGGCAAAACATTGAGCAATGCCGAGCCAGACGTTACACAAATGCCTACTTTTTTATGAGTGTTTTGTGCTAATCCCAGTGCATAAAAGCCCGCAGAACGTTCGTCGGTAACCGAGAAACACTGCATTTCTGCACACTCATTAAAGTTGTGTAACAAAGGCGTATTGCGTGAACCGGGACATAAAACCATTGTGTTTTATGCCATGTTTCAGCATCAATGCCGTGAGCATATTTACATTTTCTTTATTTGAAAACATGATGTTATAGCTAAGAAAGAATGTTTTTAAACAAACAATTCTTTCATGGTTTGCATTTTATTTTGTGTTTCTTGCCACTCACTCTCTGCATTGCTCGATGCTAACAAGCCACCTCCTGCATAAAAGCAAACGGCATTTGGTGTTATTTCCATGCAACGAAGGGTAACAAAAAGATGTGTTAAAAAGCCCTCAACTTGCCACAATCCCGCAAAACCACTGTAATATTTACGGTTATATCCTTCGTTTTCTTTAATAAAAACAAAGGGCTTTTTCTTTGGGTAAACCACAAACAGCAGGGGTTGGGTGTAAAGCATTTAAAACGCTAAGCACTTGTTTTTTGTTTGCTACAGAGAAAGAAAAGTCGCTACGAAGATGCACTAAATGAGCAGCATGGCTGGTATAAGCAGGCGTAAGGGTGTAGCCTATGTTTTGTTGTTTTTAAAACATTCTTCGATATAAGACACCACCCATTGTTGCTCTTCTTTTTTTCTTTTTCGCCCCATAAAGTATCACCCGTTAAAGTGGCATTTTCTAAGTCTTTCGCTTTTTTTAGTTCCTGCTAACGCCATTGTTTTCCAACCTTCTGTGGTTTGTTGTAAAAAGCGTTTCAGGTGTAGCCATTAGCCAAGTGCCTGTTTGTGGGGTGTTTATAAGGGCAATAAACAAATGCGGATAGCACTTACAAGCTTTTAAAAACAAGTGTTTTTGCTCGTTTATGAGTGAGTGTAGCATTGTGCCATTCGCAACGAGATAGCACCATTTTTTTGCAATATTGTTGGGTTAATGCCGTGTGAAACCTACGAAACGCTGCCACATAGTTTTGTTTATGTTGACTTAAAGCGGTGTCGTTAAAATGGCAAGAAGCTAACAAAGCGGTGTCGAAGCTATGTTTTACCACTTCTTGGGCTTGTATAACAACAATAGGTTGCTCGCTATTAGGCTCGAAAGGAGCAAAAACAAAACCTTGCTCTGTGCCTAATTGTAATACAGACGAGAAACTTTTAGGAGTTCCGTGTGTTTGTTTTAGCTCGTAATAAGCCGTGTCGTCGGGCTTTCTAAACCAAACAAAAGCACTCATTTGTTATTGCGAATAATTACATAGTTTGTTACATTTACTTCCGAAATAAGTTCTTTGGGCACTGTTATAAATGTCTACTCGCCACACATGCAACAGTCTTCCTTTGCTTATAAGATGTGCTATTGCCGTTACAGTGTCGCCTTCTGCCACCGCTTTTTACATGGTTTCCGCTCACATTTATACCCACACATATATCATTAGGGGCATAGAGCTAACGAGCCTACACCTGCTAAGTTTTCTGCCAAAGCAAGGGTTGCACCTCCACTTAAAAAGCCAAATGGCTGTCTGTTTCTTTCGTCTACCTTCATGGTAGCTTTGCAAGTGTCGGGTTCGGGTGTAGAGAAAAACTCCATACCCAGCGTTAATGCAAGTCCTTTATCTTCTTGTAACAATTGTTTTACTTTATCTATATTCATGCTACTCTGTGTTTTTTTAATAAAAGAAAAAGCTATTTTTTTATGCTCGTTGTTATGATGTTTGTTGCATAAAACAAGGGCATGAGCGTAGCTTTACTCTTTGTTTTAAGAGTGAATTGTATGCTATGCAAAAGATAATGAAAAATAGGGGAAGAAACAAAAAGGGTGTGTTGGTTTTTTTCGTGGTTTACTTTTTATTAAGTAGCAAAAATTTTTATTTTTTTCACGGGTTTGTTTCTATTAAGAAAGGTCGTAGATGGTAGGTTTAAGTGTAAGGGATAGTGGACTTTGTGTTTGAGAACGTATTTTTTTACGAATGTACAAAGGGTGTTTTTATGAAAAAAATCACTAAAAAAAGCACGAAATAAAGGCGTTTTTTTGCAACGGAATAAACAAAGGGGCAAAAAAACAATAGTTTTTGAGCTATGTTTTTTTAAGAGATATGCCTTAAAACTGCTGTTTTTAGTGTTTTTTTGATACAATATCTAAGGTTTTAGGTTGCAATAGTTAAGCTCTTAGGGGCTAAAACACAAGGTTTTGCACCCTAAAAGATGGTGTTTTGTGTGGTAAAAACAAGAGATTGCACGCAAAAAGGCTATTTTAAGTTTTTTTCAATAGGAGCGTTTTTAGAAATGAAAAACCTATATGTTTGGTGTTTTTTTATCTTATTTTTCTAAAAACATTTTTTGCCATTTTTCTACAAACAAAAGATGCAAAAGCTAAGCTATTTTTTTCTATTTCTCGCTTTTTTTATTCAACAAAAAATCGCTCCAATTTACTCTTGAAACGATTTCTTTTATAGGTTTTATTCTGTTTATAACAAGCACTTTTTAGTCTAAAAAAATGCTGTTTTTTTAAGTGCATATAATAAATGTTTTGAAAACATTTCATTGCCTTCTTTGGTGTAACGAATGTCGGTAAACACCTGAGCAAGGGTTTCTTTTTTTATTCGTTGCTACAAATTTTTTTGTTCACTTCTAAACCTTCTTTTCTCGGCATAACATTCGTTTATGCGCTGTGCATCGTAGGGTTGATAGGTTTCTTGATGAACAATAGCTTGCAAAGGCAAACGTTCCGACTGCTCAACGCTTTCGTCTGGATAACCAAGTGTTATCGTTGCAATGGGCATTACTAAGGTTGGAAGTTGCAAAAACATCGATTATGGGTTGCGGATTATAAAGAGTTGTGCCAAGATAGCATAGCCCTAAGCCTGCATCTTCTGCTAATTGACAAAATGTTTGACAATAAAGTAGAGCATCTGAAGCCGCATTTACAAACGAAAGAAAATTGTTATAGCTCGGATTTGCTTGTCTGTTATTAGCCCATTGTGTAGTTCTGTTAAAGTCGGCACAAAAGGTTAACACCACAGGAGCTTGCATAACCATAGGTTGATGAAAGTGTGCTGGCGACAAAAAGCTTCTTTTGTTCGGCATCACGGGTTATCACTACGCTGTAAAGTTGTAAGTTTCCCATGGTTTGAGTTCGTTCTGCACGCTCTAACAACTGGTATAACAAGTGGTTTGAAACATCTTTCGAGCTATATTTTCTTATGCTTCTTCTGCTTTGTAATGTATCCATTGTTGTGCATTTTTTAGCTTTCGCAACTGCGACAAGACACGATATTACTTTAATAACTCTTTACTAATACTCTGACTTCGTTGGTAATATAAGCCCTTTACTCCCAACTTCCACGCTTCTATAATCAGTGCATTCACTTCTTTAATAGAAAGTGCTGGCGGAATGTTGATGTTTAACGACTGTCCTTGGTCTATGTATTTTTGTCGAATAGATGCTTGAATAATAATTTCTTGTTGAGATATTTCTTTTGAAAGTCTTAAACACTTCTTTCTCATGCTCTGTTAAAAAGGTTAGTTGTTGCACTGAACCTTGATTTAACATGATGTGTCTCACACCTCATCGGTATTCTTTCCTTTTTTCTTTTTAACAGTGTTTCGAGGTAACGATTCTTACGAATAAAGTTTCCTTTTTGATAGTCCTGCTTTATAATAATTAGATGAATAAGGCTCTATTCCGGGAGATACTTGTCCTAAAATAGATGAACTTGATGTGGTTGGAGCTATCGCCATAACGGTTTGTATTACGATATTTAACGCCGTCAAAGTTGTCTACTTCATTAAAAAAATAGGTGCAGGTCCGTAAAACTCTGCCAACTCTTTTGGAGCCAAAAAGAGCTTCGTTTTTGAATATGTCTAAATATCTTATTGGTGAGCATTTTAGCGTCCATGCTCTCAAAAGAGATACTATTTTTTTTGTAATAAAGAGTGCCAACCTAACACTCCTAAACCGAGTGCACGGTGCCTTGATGCAAACTTATGTGCTTGTTTTAAGAAGGTAGAATGAGCTGTTTTTCTCAATAAATTCGGACATAACTGCATCTAAGAACCAAATAGCCAACTGTACCGCATCGCTATCTTTCCACTCTTCCCACAGCTCAAGGTTCATCGATGCTAAACAACAAACAAAACTTTCGTCTTCACCATCTGGTAATTGAATTTCATTACAAAGGTTAGAATGCGTTATTTCTAAGCCCTAATTGTTTGTAAATCTCTGGTCGAGTAGCGTTAACATTGTCAGAGAATTGAATGTAAGGCAATCCCTTTTTGTTGTCTGCTTTTCTAACACTTTTGCCCATATTTTGCGCTTTTTCCACATCGCCATCTATCATTTCTTGCATCCAATAGTCTGGTACACAAACGGCATAAAACAGGTTTTGTATGGGGTTACCAATATCTTTTATTTGTAAAAACTCATTGATATCGGGGTGGTCTATATCGAGATATGCTGCAAAAGAACCTCTGCGTGTAGCTCCTTGACTCACAGTGTCCATAACACTATCGAATAGCTTCATGAATGAAACAGAGCCTGAAGACTTTCCATTATTAGTGATGGCTGCACCACGACCACGTAGGTTTCCAAAGTAAGCCGACGTGCCTCCACCGTGTTTTGTCTGCATCATTACCTCTCCAAGTTTGGTTGTTATGCCCTCAATACTATCGGGTATATTGCAACCGAAACAAGAGATTGGAAGTCCACGAGATGTTCCTAAGTTCGACCAAATGGGTGAACTACAACTCATCCAACCCTTATATATGATGTCAGCAAAGCGTTCTTGTAGCTCAGGACGATTGAGACGGTGCGCAGCCGCTCCTGAAATACGAGCTATTGCATCGTGAATTGTTTCTCCATGTAGCAAATATCCTCTGTTAAGAACTGCTTCCGATTCGTCATTATACCACCAAGGTAAACTTCTTTCCATGTGTTTTTTTATAATATAATAATGTGTATGTTTAAAAATAAATCGTCTGCTGTTATCGACTTATCATGTTTGGTATAAGCTGTTGGACGCTTAGCAAAAAGTCGTCTAACTCGTTTTGCAAACACGTTTTCATCAAACCAATTCATGGGTTTATAAGCCTCTTCTGCAATATTAAATATCTTTTTTTATAACCTATTTGGGCTAATGAATTATCTACTCGAGTCTTCATAAAATCGAGTAAATTTTGCTTTGTAAAGAAGCTCAACTCTCCTTCTTCATAAATCCAATTAAAGCAATTCTATCTCATATTCTAAATAGTCTTTCACTGCTTTCTCTACTGTTTCTTGACTTGGACGCAAGTGAGGAAACTCTTCAAATATCTTTGTTAAAAGATAAACTCCTGCATCTGCATGAGTTTGTTCGTCGATAGATGTCCATGCAATAATGTTAGATGTGTTCTTCATATAGCCTTTAAAATGAGTAAAAGACAATATGTTGGCAAACTGAGAAAAAGAGATGAGTTTTCTATCACTATCACAAAGAACAACAATTGCTCAATAAAACTCTTTTTAGAAAGCAAAGTGTTCGTCTATTAAAGACAGTTTATGACGAAAAACGGGTATCTCTATTAAATTTAAAAAAACTCGTCATTATAACCCAAAAACCTCTAACAAACGAGAATATGCCATTGCATGACGATGCTCACATTCAGCAAAGGTTGCGCCCAAACCGTTAAACTCTGGCTTAGGAAGATGTTTATAAAGGTCGCCCCAAAAGGTTTTTACTGCAACTTCAACCTGTGCTATACTAAGCAAGCTACGCTTAATAACTTCTTTTTCAACAGGTGTTAAATTAGAATGAAAAATGCTGTACATCAGAGGTAAACTCCACTTCGCTATGCACCCAAAAAGGTTTTTGTTCATTTTGTCAACAAAGTCCATTGTTTCAGGGATATTCAAAGGGTTTAAAAGTTCACTCTTTTATCAAATATACTCATATTTTGTTTAGTGTTATAGCACAAAACACTATAACCACTGAATTGTTTAACCAGTGGAAAGTGTCTTGTTCGTTTTATTTTATCATGTTTTGTAGGGTCTATATAAAAGCTAAACACACCTTATTATATATATAGCCTGGCTTTATTAAGCGTTTATCCTTTTGCCTATGTGTTTTTATTTCGACAATAAAAAAACGGTATTTAAAAAGATGTATTTGCTTTTTCGACTTCAAAAAGTAACTCATTTATTATTGATAAAGCAAACTAAGTTTGTTAAAAATAAAAACAGAACAACAAATACCTTCTTTGTTTCTTAAAAATAAGAACAAATACACCTCAAAAAACATTTTGTTACATTTTTACATAAAAATATTTATTATTTATTTGTTATATTGCGATTATTTTATAAATTTTGCAATACAAAAGAGTAAATAATTTACTTTTTAAAAGAGAATTGATAGAGAAATACAGTTCTTTATCTTTTATTCTATCGTTTTATTTATCGTTACTTAAAAAAATTAAACGTATGAAAAACTCTACTTGCATTATCTTTTTAACGAGCTTAACAGCTACTGCGCAAACAACCTTTAAGGTTGGAGATGTGGTTTATCAAACTACAAGTCCGAAAACAGTACAAACTTACAAGTTTGAGAGTAAAAACACAGAGGTGAATATTCCACAAACAGTGAGCCACGAAGGCAAAGAATACACCGTTACAGCTATCGGAGAAGAATCTTTTTCGTGGTCAAAACTACAAAAAAATTACACTTCCTCAACACATCGACTCTATCAAATCAAAGGCTTTTGTTTACACAGATTTATCACAAATAACACTCCCTGACAAATTAACATATATCGGTGACCGTTGTTTTTCATCGTGTAAGATGAGTGAAATAACCATACCTGCCACTGTAACAAAGATAGGTAATGGAGCATTTTTCTCATGTACAAACTTAGAGAAAATTACGTTTTATAACGGACTACGTGAGATTGGAGAGAGTGCTTTTTATCATCTTTCAAAATTAAAAACACTCGAATTGCCTGCCACCGTTATTAGTATTGGGAAAGCAGCCTTTGCTCGCAGCGAAAAAACTCACCACACTTCAGTTGCCAACAGCTTTGAAACGTCTTGGCGATGGTGCGTTTATGCAGTGTCCTCTCCTAACATCTGTCACCCTACCTCACGGTTTTATCTACTTAGGCGACGAGGTGTTTATGAAGTGTTCTAACCTAAATAGCATCACACTACCTGCCACCTTAGAACATTGGGGCATTAGTGTTATTGCGGCAACAGCTGTAAAAGAAATCAAGATAGACGGTAAAAATCCTACTTTTGTTGTAGAGAATAACTGTTTATACAATAAAGATAAAACCCTACTCTACGCTGTTCCTATGCGTGGAATGCAAACCCTATCAATTCCAGAAGGGGTACTTGGCGTAAACGGAGGTGCTGCATGGGGAGCCGAATTGCAATCGGTTAACTTCCCTTCTACCCTTCTTGCTATCGACAAATATGCTTTTGAAAGCACACAAATTTCACAGTTAACCCTACCAAACAATATCACTTTTATAGGAGAACAAGCTTTTAGCGACATAAAAATAAGCGAATTAACCTTGCCAGAGAGTGTTACTTACATAGATGATGGTGTGTTTGCATCTTGTAAAAACTTAACCAGCGTGGTGCTACCTTCGAGCATTAAACGCATTTATAACCATGCTTTTTCGAGATGTGGCTCATTAAAAAGCATTAAATGTTTAGGCTATAAAGCTCCACAGATTATGCTTGTGGGCGAAGACTACGACGACCCATTCTATCAAATAGCAAGTAATTCCACTTTAACGGTACCCAAAGGCAGAGCAAACCACTATAAAGAAGAAGGCTGGAACTCTCCCTTTAGCATTGTAGGAAGCAGACAAAGGTGTGTTAATGCCTATCGCTTTTAATCCTGAAGACGGAAAAAGAAGTGAGCGAAAAAACAGCTTTTTCGTTTCAAATTTCTTTTTCGATACAGCCGTACAAGTGCTACAAAACACACCTCAAATTAAATTGTGTAAAGAGAGAGAGAGTATCCCAATGTATTTTACACCCGAAGGAAAATGGAATGTAACACTTAGCAACGACAACAAAACAATCACTGTGTGGGGCTATCTAATAACGCTGGTTCAACACAACTATACGATTTTAACAAGTCAATAGCTTATTATGTTATGATTCCTTCTGGCATAGTTAAAGATGCGCAAGGAAATACAAACGAACGTTTAGTGGTTGAGACTTCAAGGAACTAATGCCACAGGGAATTGCTCATGTACCAACAAGCGCAGAAAAACAAAAAGATAAAGGGTATATACACTTTATCAGGGTGTTTTTAACCAACCAATTGCAAAAAGGGTTTAAACCTTATAAAAATACGAAGACGGAAGTTATAAAAAAAGTGTTAGTGAAATAACAACAAATAAAAGAAGCTGTTTTAACGCAAATGTTTTTGTGTTGAAAGAAGGCAAATAAAAAGCATTATTTTTACGCCTTTTTCAACACATTTTTCAGGTTCTCTACACAAGTAGTTATTTTGTTTCTACTATAAAGAAAAAAGGGGTAAAAAAACACGTTTTTAGGGTAAAAACACGCAAAAAGCTTAGGGTTTAGGGTGTAAAAACATAAGAGTTTAGGGGACTAATAGATAAGAGTTTAGCATGCAAAACACCATGTATTGCGCGTTAAACTCTTAGCTTTTTAGCACTAAAAAAGCTGAAATATTGTTTTTCAAAACAACGATTATAGAAAAGTAAAAACCTATATGTTTTGCAGGTTTAGCTTGTTTTTAGGTTCAAAAAAACACTCCAAATAAGACGAGAATAGGTAGGTAAATAGCGAGTTTTTATGCTAAAACAAGTTTTTAAATGTAACAAAACGCTCACAAAAACGCCCTTAAAAACAACCGTTTTTTTATGCTTTTACAGCCATAATATTTATGCCTCACAACATCTTCTTTATGCAATAACATTTGTTTATACGCCATCTACGTTTATATATCATCAACCGTGTAGACTTCTCCCCTATTTTTTATCGCTTTACATAGCAACATCTTAGGTTTTAATTCGGTGCAAAAGGGGTATTCACACTTTGCGCTTTTACCTTATAAAACTATCCAAAAGCCTTTTAACGCATGGTGTAAAAAGGGCTTTATCATAAAAAAATGTTCGAACAAACATTTCTGTTTGCTCGAACATAGCTAATGCTTTTTGTTGTAAATGCTCGTCCATGCAAGCAAAAAACACTTTATCCTATAAAATTAACTTCGGTTAAAGAGTCTACTGTTTTTAAGCGTTCTACCAATTCGTTCGCTTCTTCTTTATCGTGAACCCCTATCTCTATTGTTCCGTCAAAGATGCCTTCTTCGGTAGAAATAGTTATTTTATGAATGTTAATGTTCATTTGCGAACTGATAATCTCCGACACAGAAAAGAGCAATCCCTGACGGTCGATACCACGAACCTTAATAGTTGCATTAAAGAATAAGCGTTTGTGCATGTCCCATTGCGCATCTAAAATGCGATTACCATAACTTGTTTTTAGTTTATCGGCTACACTACAAGAACGCTTATGAATTTCTACATGCTGTTTATCGTCTATAAATCCTAACACATCATCACCCGGAATAGAATGACAACAAGGCTTAAAAATAAACGAACGAATGTTTTTCTTCGTTAATAATAATAGGCTTTTTCTTGTTAAAGTCTTTTCCAACAACAAACTTAGGGGTTTCTTTCGACTTCTTTTTGTCGATAGATAAGAAGGGAACAAACTTGCGCAAACGCTCTTGAATGCCCACACTTGTTTTGTTATTGATAGCAGCAAGGTCTTTATCGGATAACACTACAACCTGTTTACCCAAAGCAGTAAAGAGTTCTTCGGCAGACGATAAATGATGAAAAACATAGAGTTTTTCTAATATGTTGGTAGTGATACTGAGATTATTTCGTTGCAACCATGTGCGAAGAATGCACTCTCCTTGCTTTTTGAGTCTCTCTGTCGTGGCGACGAAGGATAGCTTGTATCTTTGCCTTAGCTTTGGCAGTAGACACAAATTGTATCCATTCTGGCTGTACATGCTGTGTTACTGATGTGATAATCTCTACTTGGTCGCCACTTTGTAGCTTATGACTAATGGGTACTAACTCGGATTTACCTTTTGCACCAATACAATGACTACCTAAAAAAGTGTGTATTCTGAACGCAAAGTCGAGTGCCGTACAGTCTGCTGGCATGGTTTTTATTTCACCCTTTGGCGTAAATACAAATATTTCCGACGCAAAAAGATTGAGCTTTATAGCATCTAAAAAAGTCCATAGCATCGGGCTGTGGGTCGTCTAAAATCTCTTTAATGGTGTGCAACCACTTGTTTAGTTCGCTTTCGTCTTCTGTATATTCACCCCCTTCTTTATATTTCCAATGAGCCGCAAAACCCTTTTCTGCGAGTTCATCCATTCTATCACTGCGTATCTGAACTTCGATCCAACGTCCCATTTTACTCATCAATGTAACGTGAAGGGCTTGATATCCGTTTGCTTTTGGGTGATTTAACCAGTCTCTTAAACGGTCGGGATGCGACTTATATATCTTACTTATGGCCACATAAATATTGAAACATTCGTTTATTTCATCTTCTCTTGTGGTTGGTTTAAATATAATTCTTACGGCTAAAATGTCGTATATTTCTTCGAAAGTGAGATGCTTTGTTTGCATTTTATGCCAAATAGAGAACGGACTTTTAACGCGTTCTTTAATTTGATAGTTAATGCCCATGCCGTCGAGAACTTCACGAATAGGACGTGTAAACTGCTCGAATAGCTCGTCTCTCTGCTCTTTTTGTAAACGAAAGTTTTTGGTTAATACGCTCAAACTCTTCTTTATGTTCAAACTTAAAAGCTAAGGTTTTCTAACTCGGTTTTTTTATTTTATTTAATCCTAATCGGTTAGCCAATGGTGCATAAACATAAAGGGTTTCTCCTGCTATTTTGTATTGCTTATTAGCTGGTTGACTGTCGAGTGTTCGCATATTGTGCAGACGGTCGCATATCTTAATTAAGATAACGCGAATATCTTCACTCATAGTTAAGAGCAATTTCTTAAAGTTTTTCTGCTTGAGCCGATGCTTGGTCGCCAAATATTCCACCAGATATTTTGGTTAACCCGTCTACAATTTGCGCAATCTTCTCTCCAAAAATGTTTTCAATATCTTCAACTGTATAGTCGGTATCTTCTACTACATCGTGCAATAAAGCAGCACAAATACTGGTAGAACCTAATCCCATTTCGCCACAAGCTATTTGCGCTACTGCTATTGGGTGTAGGATATAAGGCTCTCCTGACAAACGTTTTACGCCTTTATGTGCCTGCTTTGCAAAGTTGAAAGCCTTAGTGATTATCTCTACTTTCTTGCGATGTCTCGACTCAGTATAGGTGTTAATAAGGTGGTCGAAAGCATCTTTTATGAGCTTTTTCGTTTCTTTCTTCTGTCATAAGAACCTGTTGATTAGCGTCGTTCATAGCAAAACTAATGGTTTATGGGTTGATGATTTGTGTCTTAAATAACTCTTTACTATCTACAAACAAACGGTAGAAAGAAAGATGTTTTACGGTAAAAGAAAACACGTTTACAAGCATCTTTCTATTATATAATGAGTGTAATATAAATAAAAAGCATATTTGTAAACGTGTTTTTTTAGGGGTTAAAAGAATGATGAAGAACGTTATTTAACGCGTAATTTCTTACCTGCACGAATGTTGCTACCACTTATTTTTATTCAATTTCTTTAACTTTGAAACGGTGGTATGATTGCGTTCGGCTATCTCAGAAAGAGTGTCTCCGTCTTTAATGGTAACGTTTTGAGAACGTTCTTTATGTTTCTTTGTGTGTTTGTTTTTATGTCTACTGCTTCGATAGCTATTGTTGTTACTGCTTCGGGTGTAGCTATTGCTACGAGAATACGAGGTATTTTGCAATGTTTTCTTCGTTCACTTCTACCTCAGCTCTTTTTGTTTAACAACGCATCTGCATTATAATCGTAAATTGCTTGCTCGTTATCAATAAACTTATTGACAAGCGTTGAGGGCAAACAGAGCGACGATGGTTTGTTACTTCCATTGATAATGTTACGTCGGTATTGAGGGTTTAGCTCTTTTAACTGGCTCACTTCCATGTTTAAAACAGAGGCTATTTGGTTAAAATGAATATCTCTGTTCACCATAACCGTGTCTGTTTTAGCTGGAATATCTGCTACCATAGGACAAATGTTATGGTCGCAATAATAATTCATGATATAATTTGCTGCAATAAACGCTGGCACATAACCTCTTGTTTCCTTAGGAAGATAAGGATAAATCTGCCAATAATCTTTTCGTACCTCCTGCTCTATGAATGGCTTTATTTATCTTATCAGGCCCACAATTATAAGCTGCTATCACCAAATGCCAATCTCTAAAAGATGCGATAAAGGTCGCTTAAATAGTTAGCAGCAGCGTAAGATGATTTTATAAGGTCGCGTCTTTCGTCTACCAAAGAGTTAATTTCTAAGCCATAACGTTTACCTGTTCCAATCATAAACTGCCATAATCCAGCAGCTCCAACATAAGATGTTGCCTGTGGATTAAGCCCCGATTCTATCACAGGAAGATACTTTAATTCTAATGGAAGATTGTAGAGCTCGAGCAGCTTCTTCGAATATTGGCATGTAAAAGTTTGTCGCTCAAGCATAATACTTACCGAACGACGCAAATTGTTAGCGTATCTGTCGATAAACTTCTGCACAACATCGTTATAAGGCATCTCTATTATGGTGGGCATACGTTGTAAACGAGCCTTATAAACCTCTTTTTCATAGAATGGATTGATGTCTGGTTGATTACAATCTGCTGAGGGTTTAAGGTATCGTTGTGTGTTATAAAGATGCAAGAGGCTATCAACTTCTGTTGTCATAGCTACTGGAATATCTATCACTTCTTGCTTTCCATTCTTACCCGTAACGGTTATTTCAGTGTCTGTTTCGTAGCTTTGTGCGTTAGAAACCATTGTTGTTCTAAGGCAAAAGCTGTTATAAGCAGTTTTAATGTGTTCATATTTTATTTAAAAAGTTAAACGGCATTGCAGTCCTAAAGCGTTTGTTTTGAAAGGATTGTTGTCGTTTTGTTTATTTATCATCGTAGGAGAAAGTTGCAAACTAAGGTCTTTTGAAATATCAAATTCCGACAATGATGCGTCTACATACGCATCAATAACCGATAAAGCATACACAGCAATGAGCGAAAAAGATACTCATATCTCTCCATTTTCTATATTTATCTTTTCTTTGACGAAAGATATTTTTGATATCGAGAGAGGTTATCTGCCGTTACTTCTCTTCCTAAATGAAGGAACGATTCGTATGATTTTGTTTGCGGATTATTGTCTGTTATATCAATATAGGCTTGAGAATAATCGTGAAACATTTGATTATTCCACCTTAAAGCATACAAACATCCCACAAAAACCTCCATACACTAAGGGCAGTTTCCAGTATTTTTCTGTTATATATCTGACCAGCTCCTGGCACAACAAGTGCTAACCATAAAAGCCTTTTTAGCTTGTGGACGCCACGTGTTCCAATCTCGTTTTGCATGCATAGAGCTTGGCTTTGTTTGCATTAAAGCTAAGCTATCTTGTTTTGTTAATAGGCTATGCGACGATAAAAGGCTATCGTTGTTTGCGTGATATATTGTTTTTTTCTATATCGGCAGAATAGCTTTTTCTTGTGCTTGCATAGGTGTAAAAGCCTAAAAACACCAAGAAAGCAGTGGCAAGATGTTTATATGTTCTACTTAATATCACAATTATTATGAGCTATTGTTGTTCTTTTTAGTTTATCGAACACTTGCATAATATGTTCTAATTCGTTTGCATTTGCAAAAGGAATACTAATTTTTTTCCCTTTCCATTAGCCGAATAATTAAGCTGAACTTTTGTGTTTAAGAACTTCGATAAACGGTTTTTAAGAAGATGAAAGCCTTCAGGCATTTGCGTTGTTTTGCGCCACTTTCTTCTTCATTTCCTGCATACCTTCGCCGCTTTTTTTAGTAGCTTTGCCATCTCTTCCCACTTTGCGAACGCTGTATCCATGCTTTTTGAATTTCGTTGAAAAGTTTTATCTGTAATGATGGACTATCTATGGCAAGAAGTGCTCGAGCATGACCCATATCAATCTCTTTCTTTTTGCAATGCCATTTGAACTTGTGCTGGAAGACAGAGCAAACGAAGATAGTTTGTTACAACAGAGCGACTTTTTCCCACTCTTTCGGCTAAGCGTTCTTGCGTTAATCCGCTACGTGCAACCAACTGTTCGTATGCCAATGCTATTTCAATGGCATTGAGGTCTTCTCGTTGAATGTTCTCAACAAGAGCCATTTCCATTATGTTTGCATCGCTAATCGTGCGTATATAAGCAGGAATAGCATTAAGTCCTGCCAACTGAGATGCACGCCATCGACGTTCACCCGCTATTATTCTATATTTGTTTTCAGCCACTTGATGCAAGGTAATAGGCTGTATTATGCCTATTTCTTTTATGCTATTAGCCAATTCTTGCAAAGCTGTTTCGTCAAATTCTCTTCGAGGCTGATTGGGATTTGCTTCTATTTCGCTCAATGGAATTTCGTTAATCGTCGCTTCCACCTTGCGTTTTTATGGGTTCATCGGTAGAGATTAAAGCGTCTAATCCCCTACCTAATGCAAAGCCTTTGTTCGAAGAATTGTATTTTTATGTACTCCCATTGTGTGTATATAAATGTTTTTGAACGTCGATATGTTGTTTCACCTTATTATATATAATAGGTGTAATGCGTTATTTGTTTTTATGTATGATTTCTTTAGCTAAGGCTAAATGGTTCTTTTTGCACCAGTAGAATCGGCATCATAGAGTATCACTGGTAAAGCCATGACTTGGACTTTCGCTCAACTTAACATTACGTTGTATCACTGTTTTAAATACCAATTCTTGGAAATGACGTTTCACTTCATCGTATATTTGATTAGCTAATCGCAAACGACTATCATACATGGTGAGTAAAAAGCCTTCTATTTCCAACTTTGTATTTAGTCGACTTTTTATAATTTTAATAGTGCTAAGCAACTTACTGATACCTTCTAAAGCGAAATACTCACATTGAACAGGAATAATAACCGTGTCGGCTGCCGTTAAAGCATTTACCGTTATTAAGCCTAACGACGGACTACAATCTATCAATATATAATCATATTCACTCCCTGATAGGTTCTAAAATGCTTTTTAATATGTGTTCTCTATTATCCATATTAAGCATTTCCACCTCTGCACCCACTAAGTTTATATGGCTTGGAATAATATCTAAGCCCTCTATATCGGTGGTGTATACGGCATCGTGAACATCTGTTTTATTCACTATACACTCGTAAATAGAGCTTTCAACCTCTTTTTAAATCTACGCCCAAACCACTCAGAGCATTTGCTTGAGGGTCTGCATCTACCACAAGAACGCTTTGTTCTAAGGTGGCAAGAGATGCTGCTAAATTGATGGTAGAGGTGGTTTTTCCGACACCACCTTTTTGGTTTGCCACTGCTATAATTTTGCCCATAGTGTTTTAGGTGTGTAAGTTGTTGTTGTTATTTGTAGTGCCTATCATGTTTCTGTATAATCGTTGTAGCTTTATTTAGGGTTTACATTGCCTTTGCACGATAACCATAAAGCCATTGCTTGCATTATTTTGAATTGATAAAAGCACAGCCTATAATCTGCAAAGATACATATTTTCTATTAGAAAGCTATGCTTTAAATGTTTTTTCGTAATTTTGCAGGAAAATAAACGCTATTAAAGAATGAATAATATCAAACCTATCATACTCATTTCTAACGACGATGGCTACATGGCAAAGGGCATTTCGGCTCTTATTAGCATGGTGGCAGACCTTGGAGAAGTGATTGTTTGCGCACCAGACAGTGGTCGTTCGGGCTTTTCGTGTGCGTTTTCTGCCTCTCTACCTGTAACCTTAAAAACGTCAAAACTCTATACATGGAGCCACTGTTTATTCGTGTAGTGGAACGCCAGTAGACTGTGTTAAGGTGGCATTCGACCAACTTTTCACTTCTCAAAAACCAACAATTATTCTCAGTGGGATAAATCATGGCGACAATGCGTCTGTAAATAATCACTATTCTGGCACTGTTGGGGTGGTAAAAGAGGGTTGTATGAAAGGTATACCAAGTGTTGCTTTTTCGCTCTGCGATGAGAGTTTAGATGCTCAGTTCGACCATCTTAAACCCATAGTGCGTAGCATTGTAAAGAAAGTGATGCAAGAATCGTTGCCCACTAACGTGTGTTTAAACGTTAATTTTCCTGTTGCTAAAACGTTTAAAGGCATTAAAATATGTCGCATGGCGAATGGTTTATGGACACAAGAGGTGGAAGAACGCGAACACCCCTTTGGTCATTCATATTTTTGGTTAGCAGGTCATTACCACGATTTAGAGCCTAATGCAGAAGATACAGATAAGTGGGCATTAAACAATGGATATGTAGCAATAACACCTACCACGATAGATGTCACTGCCTACGACATGATTGAGAAGGCTAAGACATGGAATTTAGAACTTGAATAAGGTTGTGCCAACTTGTAAAAACACCACATGAAATATTATTTAATAGCAGGAGAAGCATCAGGAGATTTACACAGCTTCGCACTTAATGGAGGCTCTAAAAGAACACGATAAACAAGCGCAATTTAGGTTTATTGGTGGAGATTTAATGGCAAAAACAAGGCGGAACATGTGTAAAAACATTATAAAGCAATTGGCTTATATGGGCTTTGTTCCTGTGTTATTGCATCTTAACACTATTTTTAAAGAACATGAAACAATGCAAGAAAGACATTGTTTCGTGGGCTCCCATATAGTGATATTGGTAGATTATCGGTTTTAATCTTAATATTGCTAAGTTTTTAAAAAAACAAAACAGCTATTCCTACCTATTATTATATAGCTCCTAAGATTTGGGCGTGGAAAGAATGGCGCATAAAAAGTATTAAACGAAACATTAAAGAGCTGTTTTTCTATTTTACCATTCGAGGTAGATTTTTGAAAAAGCACCACTACCCTATTCATTATGTAGAAATCCCACAGCACACGAGGTGTCTTTGTTTCAAAAAAAGCTACACCGAAACACGCAAAGACTTTGCCATTAGGGCACAAACTACATACCGATAAGCCCATTATTGCTTTGTTAGCAGGAGCAGAAAGCAAGAAATTAAAAGACAATTTGCCTACCATGATACGCGCCGCAAGTGCTTTTCAAGGCTATCAATTGGTGTTAGCAGGTGCGCCTTCTATTGCATTTAACTATTACGAACCTTACCTTAAAAGGCACGAATGTGCATTTTGTAAACAACCAAACCTATGCTCTGCTTTCTCATTCTACTGCTGCTTTGGTTACAAGTGGCACTGCAACACTCGAAACAGCACTGTTTGGTGTGCCTCAAGTGGTGTGCTATAAAAACACCATTAGGTAAAATTTTGCGTTTTGCTTTTTCAGCATATTATTAAGGTGAAGTTTATTTCTTTGGTGAATTTAATTTTAAATAAAAGAGGCTGTTAGCGAACTTTTTGCCGATAAATTTAGCGAAGAAAACATTATAAAAGAGTTGAAAGCGGTTTTTACCAGAAGGGCATAAAAAGAAGTGTTTTATTAAACGATTACGACACACTTAGAAAACTGTTAGGCAACGAATGCGCACCTAACAATGCGGCAAAGATTATGATTGAAAAAGCTAACCAAGCAAATAAACAGTAACAACCCATAGGGTTACCCATGCTTAGCATGGGGATTTTTGCCTGATAAACCCTCCACGTTACCCCGTTCTTTTTGTTATATGCAATAAAAATAACCCTTGTTTTATCAAACATAAAAACAAAGGGTTGTGACTTCGTTAGGGATTCAAACCCAAGACCTTCAGAACCGGAATCTGACGCTCTATTCAGCTAAGCTACAGAGCCTATTACGTTTACAAAAATACGACAATTAGCGCATAACACAAAAATTAAATACCAGTATTTTTAGTTTATAACAAGTCGTTTTGTGTTATTTCACTCATCATTTTACAAACTTTAAAACGGCATAAAAACAAACCTTTTTTTAGGGGTGCTTTTTGTGAGCGTTTTGTTACATTGTGTTTTTAAGAAATAGAGAAAAAAGCTAAGGTTTTACAGTAGTTTTCAAAGCCCTAACCACTCTTTTTTTATAGTTGTTTTTATGTTTTTTTGCTTAAACATATAGGTTTTAGTTTTCTAAAACACAGAGAATAGTTTGGCAATAATTTAGCTATTGAGGCGCAAAAGCTAAGAGTTTAGCGTGTAATATATAAGGTCTTAGGGTGCAATACATGGTGTTTTAGCTCCTAAACTCTTATGTATTACACCCTAAACTCTAAGCTTTTGCCATGTTTTTTGCTTAAAAGTTATTTTTTAAGACTTAATAGTAGCAAAACAAGCGCACAACTCTTATTTTTATAACTTTTATGGTGTGCAATGAAAAAAGAAGCAAAAATGGGCATTTTTGCGTTGTTTTTCTCCTCATAAATGGCGTTTTATACCAACAAAAAAACAGTTGTAAAAAAAGGGTTGGTTAGTGTCTTTAAAAACAAAATAGTGCATAGCGTACTTTTATTTTTCCTATTTTTCATTCTTCTACGCAATAAAACAAGCCTCAAAGAGGGTGTTTAATAGCTCACACACCTCAGCGTTTAGCGATATAAAGTATATTTTTCAGTGGTTTTTAGAGCAAGTTTTTATTATAGCTATTATGTTACGTATCATTATGATAGATTAACCCATTTAAAAATAAATGATTATATTTGTAACATATATCATAACCGTTATAAAATGAAAAGTTTATTAAAAACCCAAACACTACAAACCGCTCTTAAATGCTACGCAAACAGAGCAAGGTATTAAGTTGATTAAAGACTTCTTTCAGCAAAAATATATCTACCGAACTTCGTTTTACGACGTGTTACAGCTCCACTTTTTGTACTAAAAGGATTAGGACTTAACGACGATTTAAACGGTGTTGAACGTGCTGTTACCTTTCCTGTTAAGGCTTTAAACGAGCAACAAGCAGAGGTGGTTCACTCGTTAGCAAAGTGGAAACGCATAACACTTGCCGACTATCATATAGCCGAAGGATTTGGCATTTACACGGATATGAATGCTATTCGTGCCGATGAAGATTTAGACAACTTACATTCTTTATATGTAGACCAATGGGATTAGGGAAGCTGTTATTAAGCCCGAACAACGAAATGTGACGTTTTTAAAGAATGTAGTGGAACGCATTTATGCTGCCATTCTTCAGTACAGAGTATCTTGTTTGCGAAACTTATCCGTCGTTACAACCATTTCTTCCACCCACCATTCACTTTATTCATAGCGAAGAACTATTGCAAATGTATCCTAATTTATCGCCAAAAGAAAGAGAAGATGCCATTTGTAAAGAGCATGGAGCTGTGTTTATAATGGGCATTGGAGAGCGTTTGAGCAATGGAGAAAAGCACGATGGACGCGCACCCGACTATGATGATTGGAGTACGAAAGCAGAGAATGGGTTGCCAGGTCTTAATGGTGATATTCTTATTTGGTATCCTGTGCTAAACAGAGCTATCGAATTGTCGTCGATGGGCATAAGAGTTGACGCGCAATCGTTAGTGAACCAGTTAGAGAAAACGGGAGAAGAAGCACGAAAAGAGCTTTATTTTCACCGTAGATTATTAGCTGGCGAACTGCCATTGTGCATTGGTGGTGGTATTGGACAAAGTAGATTGTGCATGATTTTACTACATAAAAGCGCACATAGGGTGAAATACAAGCGAGCATTTGGAGCGATGAAATGAGGGCAGAATGCAAAGAGGCTGGAATAGCATTGATATAACATTTTTGCATAAAACAAAAAAACATACGCATAGAAAAAGAGCTGTTTGCAAGTTTCAACACAAGCAAACAGCTCTTAATTATAAATATTTATAGTGCCTGAATAGGCATTTTTATTTTGCATAAGTAATAACAAAAGATAAAAATGCGTAGCTGTACGCCACCACCTTGTCCGCTAAATACGTTTGTGTAAAACAGCTTTTTGTGCCATCAAAGCTAACAGTTGCAGTTTCATTACCTACATTAGTTTTACCTTGATATTGGTCGCATTTAATCTCAATCTTAGCAATTGCTTTCTTACCTGTAAACGTTACTACGTTATTAGCATAAACACAGATGTTATGATGTTGACCGTTATACGCAGGAGCATTCTTTCCTGCACCCTTATCAAACGAGATAACAGTGCCATCGCTCAAAGTGATTGCGCTTTTAAAGGTCGCCATTTGTTAAGTTTAAATCTGTTACATTAACGCTCAATGTTTCCAGTGCCTGCGGTTTACAGCACTATTGGTTAAGGTTAATGTTTGGCCGTTAATGCTTACATTAGAACCAGCAGGAGCAGGTGTATTGCCACCATTGTTTTCGGTATTGTTGTTGCTGTTATCATTGTTTCCAGAACCTTTTACGATAGAAACCAAATGACTTTTTCTTCACTACAGTTTCAGGAGTGTTTCCTTTATAGTTAGTAAATGAACCTGTAACAACCACTTCGTCGCCCGCTTGGATAGCGTTTTTATCGGTGAACTTTTCGTTATTAACATTGAAACTATGGAAGATGTAAAGTTGACCTTTTGCTGTTCCATCGTCAGAAATATAGTAGTCTGCAGTTCCATACTTACCTGTGTCAATGTTTTTAACCGACACTACTTTTCCTTTTACATATAAATTAGCCACTTCTTCCTCAGCTTTTAAAGTAGAAATACGTTCAAGCATCGCAGCAACGTTATAAGGAGAAAGCTTCCAGTTCCTTCGCCACTTTTAGCTACAGAGGTGTTGTTTGTGTTGTTAGAGCTTGTTTTTCCGTTGATAGAAATTAAGTAACTCTTGTTAGTAACACTCTCTGGTGTGTTTCCTTTGTAGTTAGTAAAGATGCCTTTAACCACTACTTCATCGCCCACTTTAATAGCATTTTTCATCGAGTAAACTTAGCATTTCCAAGATTTAAACTACGGAAAAATATAAAGTTGTCCATTAGTTGTTCCGTCATCAGAGATGTAATATTCTGCATTACCAAACTGTGCTGTATCTACCTTTTTTAATAGAAACAATCTTACCCTTTACACACATTTCTTCTGTGTTTGCATCTTTTGCAAGAGCTTTAATCTTATCTAAAAGCAGCAGCAACGTTATAAGGGTCGAGCTTCAGTACCTGTTCCTGTAGGAGTAAGAACAGATGTTTTTACGGTTGGTTGGTTGGGATTTTCGTAAGGTGCAGGAACCTTTTCACAACTTGTTAATGCAACTGTTGTTAACAAAAATGCTAACATTGAATAAATAACTTTCTTCATATTGTTTTATTTTTTTAATGAGGTTGTTTGAGATAAAAAAACAAACGAGAGAAATGATTAAAAATAAATGTTACGTTATTCTTAATCATTTCTCTCGTTCAATTCTATTTATATAATGGATATTCTACATCGTTAATAGAACGAATAAGTATTTGCCATGTGTTTCTAAAACGTGTAAATACTCCTGTTATATTTGTCTTTCCAACTGGTAAAGGCAAAGCTGCAAAGTCGGCATAAGTGCTTGTTCGCACCACTATGTTTCGACTATTAAACCCTACAAGCTCACGATTTACGCTGTTTGCAGCATCTTTTTCGGCTTCGGTAGCAAAGGGTTTTCTTCCATCAGCACCAACAAACGAAACGTTTTTTATAATCATGAGCTTTCCACTGTGGCTCTTTAAGTAGTCTTCATCCTGTATTTTAGACACATCAAACTCTTCAATTGTAACACGAGAAGCATCAGGTTGTCCGATTAACTTCAAAAGTGTTCGTTCCATAAATAACGATTCATTCTGCTTACATAGGTAGCTCCACGAGCGTTAGTAAATGGTGTTCCAATTTGTGGTTGCTGTCCATAACTTCCTATATAAAGACCTTTTAGGTTAATAAGGATTTCTTGTCCAACTGGAAGGAACGAGAAAAAGACCGTTTTTGTGCCACTCCTATTAAGATTGAACCGCTGGCATCTTCTACCGCTACATTATTATATATGTTTCCTTGAATGTCGTTTCCAGAAACTCTAACCTTTAACTGTATGTCGTCTTCAATTAGCTTATAACTATTTTTCAGAAGCAGCGATTACGTCGGCATAAGTTTTCTTTAATTGGTCTACAGTTACCACTTTTGTTTCTTGTAGTTGCTCATTTCCGTAAGTTTGAACTGTTTTTGGAGCATCACAATCAAACATATCACAAGACGAAAAAAAGCAACGCTTGCAAGTGCTAACACTAAATATTGTAATTTCTTCATTGTTCTTTTTCTATTAAAATTTGTAAGAAATATTGAGCATACCATTTTGTTCCATAAGCATAGAAAAGCTTAGGATTGCGAGAGAACTTATAGGCTCTTGCGTTTCCAGAAAGCAGTAAAATCTGACCTACTTTGCTCGTATCCCCCGTAATAATGTTTTGATTATTAAGAATGTTTGTAAGCATTAAGTTGATAGAAAGCGAACCTTTTTAAGATAAATACTCTTTCCGATAGAACCATCTACCATCAATCCACCCTTACCTTTCGAGTTTGTTCCATGCGCAATATTTCACCATTTTCGCCTACATTTCCACGCTTTTCATTCACACTCTTAAAGCGATAATAAGGAGAATAACCAAGGTAAATGCGGTCGTAGTAATTACATGATAAATCAATAAACCAACCTTTACTGTGATAACTCAAGATAACAGACGATGCAGTCAAAGGGTTCCGCTTTCACGCATATCTTTATTAAGCAAAAATATCTGAGCTATAAACGCCTTGTGTTGAGCTTAAATAAGTAGAATAAGCGTCGTTTGTGTTCTTAAAGCTTCGCTCATTGTACCCATTAACTTCACGTCGAAAGCACTTGTTACCTTAAACTTAACACCTAATTCGGCACCATAATACACCTTATTATTTCCTGTTATAGAAACATAAGAGAAAGAGTTTATATCGTCGAAGAAGAAGTTTTGCCACTCAGTAGCATCTTTAATTCGGCTATAATAAGCGTTTGCATTAACATGAATCCATGACGATTGATATTGATAACCCTAACTCACTACTAAACACTTTTTCGTTTTTAAGATGACGAACAAAGTCGTTATTCATTTCAGGAGCAGAGAATGCAACGTTAGCAGTTGGTGCATTCCATTGATAACCCACACCTAATGAAAGCGTATGTCCACGTCCTGCACTGTAAATAGCCGATGCTTTAGCTCCTCCTTCCAAGAATTTTGCCACTCCACTCTTACCAAATGAAGAGTTAGCAAACAAGCCATGACGCATCTTTCCTTCACGTTGCATGCTTACACCGCCTATCTTTCCAGACGCCATTAAGTTGAAACGACCAGTTAAATAACGATAGCTTGTCCACGCATGAGCCTTGTTTATAAGGATATTATAGTCGTAACCAAACACATCTCCCTTAGCTATCGACTTGTTTAAATTATTTAAGTCGTATTGCACTTGTTCTGAATAAGGCGCATAAGTGCCAACAGCATAATTATTAATGTTATGATAAGACGTTGCACCAAGCAAGTCTTCCATTGTTTGATAATGACGTCCATTGTTTGTAGCTAATACATATCCAAGATTTAAAGCCGACTTTTTATTTAATTGAGTATTAAATGTAGACGATAAAGTGAGTGTTAGTGCATCGTTTCTCTTTGCTTGAATGAAATACATTGCATCAACTCCTTGCGCTGCAACGCTACGATTTGCGAAGTATAAACGGTCCCAATTTATTTGTCGATTAGCCTTAGATGCCGTTAAATAGTTGTAAGCTGTATTCCAATCGGCAAGTGTTTGTGGAGTTCTAAAATGGTCTCCTGCATCTCCCCAAACATCATAATAGCTGCTTGGAAGCATCTTCCAATAGTCTGGTTGAGGGTTATCACTGTTGTTATAGTTCAATCGAGTAGCACTATACATGCTGTATCTTCCAAACAAAGATGTGGTTAATTGAGTGTTATCATTCAGTTTCCAATCCCATGAAAGAATAGCCGATGGAGCAAAATCGTTTACAATTCTCGAGTTTCTTTTTTTGCCATTATGGTATCCCCAGTTAGGGTTATAGAAGCGATCGTTAGCAATCCAGTAGCTTTCATTTGTGCCTGCGCCTTGCGCTCCACGCTCTGTTGGATTTCCCCAAGTAGTAAATGAAAGCGAATGAGCATCGTTCTTACCGAACAACTTTTGAACTCCTAAGAAATAAAGAGTGCATTATAGTGCGTACCTTCTACATAACCTTCGCCTGCCCAACGGTAAGTTAAGTTTCCAGAGAAAGCCCATCCATTTTTATTTAACCCACTGTTATAAGTGTACATACCACGAAGAGTGTAATTACGGTTAGCACCTCCAAGCGTTAAACGATGTCCTGCGGCTTGATGAGAAGGGCGAAAAATCGTAGTTATTAGAGCCTGCCATGGCTGGCATAGCAAAAGCCATCATACTCAAAAAGGCAAAGAGAAAATCGGCATTTTCTTGTTTGTTGATTTAATCCACCAACATGTGAAAAGCGAAATTGTCCACTCTCCATATCGTTCAAAGGAACATTGTTTACGTGCATTTCATTATACTTTTGATTGTATGCACGATAACGAAAACGAACTGGAAGAACAAGAATCCCACCTGAGAGCATAAATATTAGTTCCCGAATTGATAACTGTGATGTTTGAAGACATGTTATCATTTTCGCCTAACTGTGCTTCTGTAAAGGTAAAAGCTGATTCGTTGGTACTTAAGTTTTGACCCTTTGTTTTATCACCATCATTTTGTGCATAAATAAAAGGTGAATAACAAAGCGCAATAACCGCTAAATGTAGCTTGATTTGCATAATGTTATATGATTATAATGATATAATAATTATATTTGCAAAGTAACAAAAAAATAAATTGATATAACGAAATTTTTTTAGAATTGTTTTAATATGTAAGAAAGCATTGTTTTTTTATTTATTCTTTTGGTTCTTCTTTGTTTTATAACTTACAATTTATAGGTTGTATTTGTGTGTTATTTAGTTTCTTAAACATAAATACTAAGGGGTTTAGGTATAAACAAAAAAATCAATGATGAGTGTTTAAAAAGTGTATTATTTCTTTTCTTTTTCGCTTTTTTTAAGCGTTAAAAAACGAGGTTTTATAACCTATTTCTCAAATAAAAATTAAGATATTTTGCAGTATATTTAGGTTGAATATTTTGCTTTTAGGAGTCGAAAAAGATAGTTTTTGCCATTACATTTTTATGTATACTTCATCAAAAACGTCTCGTCCAACTGGCAAATACACACTTTTTGTAAAACACATTTACATTATATATGAAAAAGTATTTTTTTAGCCTCAGTGTTATCACTGCTTGTTTGTTTTGTTGCAAACGCTCAAAAAGTTCTCTGTTTATGCAGTTGGTTTTTACAATCAAGAAAACCTTTTCGACACATGTCACGATAAAGGGAAGCGCGATTACGACTTTCTTCCAACGGGTTCTTATAAATGGAACACCATGAAATATAAGCATAAGTTGCATAATATGGCACGTGCATTAGCCGATATGGGTACAGATGTGCTTTCCAGAAGTGGGTTGTTCTTTCATTGGTTTAGCAGAGGTTGAAAACAGCAACGCGCTCAACGACCTTATTGCACAGCCCGAATTAAAGGCTCGAAACTATCAATATGTGCATATAGAAGGCCCCGATAAGCGTGGTATAGATTGTGCTTTGCTTTATAATCCCGCTCTTTTCACCGTTAAAAAACGCTAAGTTGGTGCCTTTTTGTTCAGCGTTTAGAAAAAGACAGTTTGTTCTTTACAAGAGGCTTTTTTTAACCGTTAGCGGAACGCTTGCAAACGAGCATGTAACCGTTATTGTGTGCCACCTTCCAAGTAGATTTAGCACCTCTTTCTATCGAGAGATAGGAGCTGAGCAGATAAAAAGCTGTGAAAGATTCTATTTTAAAAGAAGACCCTATGTGTAAAGTGTTTGTGATGGGCGACATGAACGACGACCCCACAAACAAGAGTATGAAAGAGATGCTACGTGGAAAGGCAAATATCGACGAGGTAGGAAACGACGATATGTATAACCCATGGTATAACATTTTAGCAAAAGAAGGCGTTGGAACGCTTACATATCAAGGTTCGTGGAACTTATTCGACCAAATTCTTGTATCTCCATCATTAGTGAATAAAAAGGGAACAAAAGACTTTTCTACACTTAAATATTGGAAAAATCAAATTTTTTTAAGCGCGACTATTTATTCCAAACAGAAGGTAAATATAAAGGTTCTCCCAAAAGAACTACAGCAGGAGGAGTGTGGCTTGATGGTTTTAGCGACCACCTTCCTGTGGTTGTTTACTTAGTGAAAGAGCAGAAATAATGAACGCAATAGAGCATCACCCCTTTGAGCCTTTCTTACCAACAAATGCAAAAATGCTCATGTTAGGTAGCTTTCCGCCTGCCGAAAAGCGGTGGACAATGCCTTTTTTATTATCCCAATTATATCAATGATATGTGGAGAATATTTGGCATTGTGTTCTTTCATAACAAAGAATATTTTGTAGACGCACCCAACAAAACATTTAAATTAGATTTGCTCAAACAGTTTTTACAACAAAAAGGGGTAGCTCTTTACGACACTGCCACTGCTGTTATTCGCTCTACAGGCACAGCTGCCGACAAAGATTTAGTGGTAGTTACGCCTACCGATGTAGCGGGTTTGCTACGACAAATTCCGCTTTGTAAGGCCTTAGTAACCACTGGAGAAAAGGCAACAAAGGTGCTTCAACAGCTTTTTAACATAACTAAAACACCACAAGTGGGGCAATTTGTTACCTTTACATTCGAGGGTAGAACGCTCAAACTATACCGAATGCCAAGTAGTTCGAGGGCTTATCCTATGAAAATAGAGCGTAAAGCAGAATTTTATAAGCCCATGCTTTTTAGAACTATTAAACAACAATAATCCTATATAATTTTTTTACTTTTTAAGCACAAATATGACACAAACCACCACCATAATAGGTATTGCTGGAGGAACAGGCTCTGGTAAATCTACTGTTGTAAAGAAAATTGTAGAGTCGCTACCTCCACACTATGTTGCCGTTGTTCCTTTAGATTCGTATTATAACGACACAACTGAAATGACGCAAGAGGAACGCCGTGCAATCAATTTCGACCACCCCTGATGCTTTCGATTGGAAGTTATTGATAAAAACAAGTGAATAGCCTTCGCGATGGTATAGCCATAGAACAACCCACTTATTCGTATATTCTTAACAATCGTTTGCCCGAAACTATTAAGGTAGAACCTAAGCCTGTTATTATTATTGAAGGCATTATGACGCTTTTAAATAAGAAGTTAAGGAGATGATGGACTTGAAAATATTTGTTGATTGCGACTCTGATGAGCGTTTAATTCGTAACATTCAGCGCGACACTGTCGACCGTGGGCGCACTGTTAGCATGGTAATGGAGCGTTATATGGAAGTGTTAAAGCCAATGCACGAGCAGTTTATTGAGCCTACAAAGCGTTATGCAGACATCATTATACCACAAGGTGGCGAAAAAACATAAAAAGGCATTTCTATTTTATGTAAATATATCGAAGGATTGGTTTAATGGTTTTCACTATTTTTACGTAATAAAAAGGGGATAAGAAGTTTTTTTCTTGTTCCTTTTTTTATTGTTTTTAGAAAGAATAGAAAGCATTTTTAATGCGTATTTCTGCCCTCTTTTTAAACAGAACAAACAAGAGATAGAATTTTGCTTGTTTTGGGTTTGTTTTTTACTTCATAAGGCTCATAAAGGGTGTTTGGGGTAAAAAAACGTGCAAAAGCTTAGGTTTTAGCATGAAAAACATAAGGGTTTAGGGTGTAATACATAAGAGTTTAGGGGGCAAAAACACAAGCTATTGCACCCTAAAACCTAAGCTTTTAAGACATAAAGGCTTGTTTTTTGTGTTATCAACACTTGCATTCTGTGGTGGCAAAACCTATATGTTTTGCTGTTTTATCTTGTTTTTCAGGTTTTAAGAAAGCATTTTTTCAGTGGTAAGAGGTAGGTTCATAGTGTCTTTTTCATGCTAAAATGCGTTTTTAAAATGTAACAAAACACTCACAAATTTTAGTCGTTTTATATGGTTTTTATGCACGCTTTCATTTCTACATTTTACCCTTTAAAGGGCATCGTTTGCATCTTTATTGACAAATGTTACACAATGGCATAAAAAGAAAGAGGTGAGCTAAAAAAACTCACCTCTTTATCTATTTAAAACATCATTTTTGTTTCTCAAAATTACCTGCTATCATGGTTTTTCTGCATAGCTCCAAAAACCTCCCCACCCATGTTTTAAGGGCAAAAAAGCTATACCAACAAATCGAATTTTTGCCTTTTAAATCTTTCAATTGGTCTCGCACATTCATCAGCGTTTCTAACACTTCTGCGCTCTTATCTACACCCATTTTATTTTCAGTTAGTAGCTTACGAGCAGCTGCAAGCTTAAATCCTCTCACCTTAACAAGGTTATATATCACCTTAATTTGCTCTATATCTTTGTCTGTATATTGACGTGCATTCTTGCTATTTGTCTTCGGTTTAAGCTGTGGAAACTCGCTTTCCCAATATCGAAGTGTGCTTTCGTTAATGTTAAACTTCTTAGCTACTTCGCTAATAGAATAATACAACTTGAGATTTTTTTATTAGAATTTAAAAACCATATACAACAGCTTTTATGAAACAATACCTTATTTTATTTGCAAAAATAGCTAAACTTAGGTATCTTTGCAAAACTTTTAATAGAAATTAAAAAAATAAACAATATAAATGATGACAGCGAACGAAATACGTGAATCCTATAAGCAGTTTTTGCTTCTAAAGGACATATCATTGTGCCATCTGCACCTATGGTGATTAAAGATGACCCTACTTTAATGTTTACAAACGCTGGTATGAACCAGTGGAAAGATATTATTTTAGGCACAAAAGAGCCTGAACCACGCCGTAGAGCCGACTCTCAAAAGTGTTTACGAGTAAGCGGTAAGCACAACGACCTTGAAGAAGTGGGACACGATACCTATCATCATACGATGTTTGAGATGTTAGGCAACTGGAGTTTTGGCGACTATTTTAAGCAAGAAGCCATTGATTATGCGTGGGAATATTTGGTAGATGTTCTTCATTTAAACCCTGAAGACCTTTATGTTACAGTGTTCGAAGGCTCTAAAGAAGAAGGCATTGAAAGAGATGAAGAAGCTGCATCATACTGGAAAAAAACACCTTCCTGAAGACCATATCATTAACGGTAACAAGCATGATAACTTCTGGGAGATGGGTGATACAGGGCCTTGTGGACCTTGTTCTGAAATACATCTCGACTCAAGACCTGCTGATGAAAAAGCAAAAGTTAAAGGGTTACGAGCTTGTAAACAAAGATAATCCGCAAGTAATCGAAATATGGAACATCGTATTCATGCAGTTTAATCGCAAAGCCGATGGTTCTTTAGAACCTTTAAGCATGAATGTGATTGATACAGGTATGGGCTTTGAACGCTTAGTAAGAGCTCTTCAAGGCAAAAACAAGCAACTATGACACCGACATTTTTCCAACCTATTATTAAGGAAATATGTAAGCTATCGGGAAAAAGAATACGGAAAGAATGAAGACATAGATGTCGCCATGCGTGTTATTGCCGACCATCTTCGTGCTGTTGCTTTCTCAATTGCCGACGGTCAATTGCCAAGCAATGCAAAAGCAGGATATGTTATTCGTCGCATCTTAAGACGTGCTATTCGCTATGCATACACATTCTTAGAACAAAGAGATGCTTTTTATTTATAAACTTATTCCTGTGCTTATTGCCGAAATGGGACAAGCTTATCCTGAGTTAACAGCTCAACAAGAACTCATTGGAAAGGTGATAAAAGAAGAGGAAGACTCTTTTCCTTCGTACGCTCGAAAAAGGCATTTCTATGCTTACAAATGCTATCGACGAACTAAAAGAAACAAGGTTTAAAACGAGCTGAATGGCATACAAGCATTCCGCTTATTCGATACTTATGGCTCCCATTAGACCTCACCGAACTTATTTGTAGAGAGCATCAAGTGAGTGTAAATGCTGTACAGTTTAACGAAGAAATGGCTAAACAAAAAGAAAGAGCTCGTAATGCAGCGTCTGTAGAAAGCTCTGATTGGGTTGAATTGCAAAGCGGTGAACAGCAATTTGTAGGCTATGATTACACAGAACACGAATGTTCTATTCTTCGTTATCGACAAGTGACGCAAAAAGAACACTTATTATGAGTTAGTTCTTAATGTAACACCGTTCTATGGAGAAATGGGTGGACAGGTAGGTGATATCGGTGTACTCGTAAACGAGGAGGAAACCGTTCAAATTATAGACACTAAAAGAGAGAACGGTCAAAGCATTCACATCGTAAAACAGTTGCCTAAAAACTTAAATGCACCATTCATGGCATGCGTAGATACCGACAATAGAGATGCAAGTGCTGCTAATCACACGGCTACTCACTTGTTAGATTACGCATTAAAGCAAGTTCTTGGCGACCATGTAGAGCAGAAAGGTTCGTTTGTTTCAGCAGATACTTTACGCTTCGACTTTGCTCATTTCCAAAAAGTAACCGACGAAGAACTCAGAGAAGTTGAGCGTTTAATCAATCAACTCATAAGAGATGATTATCGATTAGATGAATATCGCGACACACCGATAGAAGATGCAAAGAAAATGGGTGCTATTTCTATCTTCGGAGAGAAGTATGGTGACAAGGTAAGGGTTGTTCGTTTTGGTCCAAGTTGTGAGTTCTGTGGTGGTATTCATGCAACATCTACGGGCAAAATAGGCATGTTTAAGTTTGTAAGCGAAAGTAGTGTAGCGGCAGGAATACGTCGTGTAGAAGCCATAACAGGTAAGAATTGCGAAGAAGCGGTGTATGCCTTAGAAGATACAATGAAAGCTGTTAAGGCTCTATTTAATAATGCTAAAGACTTAAAAGGTGCTATTCAGAAGTTCTTAGACGAGAATGAAGCAATTAAAAAACAAGTAGAAGGACTTTCAAAGCGCAAGCAGTGGAACGCACAAAAAGACAAGTTATTAAGTAGTGCAACCGAAATAAATGGCGTTAAAGTGATAAAGGCTGTGTTACCAATAGATGCAGATAGTGCTAAAAATCTTGTGTTTAAACTTCGCGAAAGTGTTCCTTCTAAATTGTTATGTGTTATCGGTAGCACTGGCGGAAATAAGCCATTATTGAGTGTTATGTTATCAGATGACATGGTAAAAGAACACAATCTTAACGCAGGAGCTATGGTAAAAGAAGCTGCAAAACTAATTAAAGGAGGCGGAGGAGGCCAACCTCATTACGCATCGGCTGGTGGTAAAGACCTCGAAGGCATAAGTGTTGCAGTAGATAAGGTGATAGAATTAGCGCAATTGGCGTAGTCATTCAATCATTCATCATTATATATTAAAGGTGTATATCTCGTTAAGAGGTGTACACCTTCTTTGTTTTTATAACATTACCATTCATCTATTCATTGCTCAAAAACATTTTTAAGTGTATCAATTATAAATTTTTTTATTGCATCATTTAAATTTCTTTATAACTGTTTTTTTAATGAAAAAAGTGTACTTTTTGCAACCTAAAAAAAGTTATAACACATATAATTATTATCATCATGAAAAAGATTAGAGCCGCAGTAGTGGGTTATGGAAACATTGGTCGCTACACAATTGAAGCGATTAAGAGCAGCAGATGACTTTGAAATAGCTGGTGTTGTGCGTCGTAATGGAGCAGAAAAATAAACCAGAAGAATTAGCACCTTACCAAGTGGTAAAGAGCATTAAAGAACTTAAAGACGTAGATGTTGCGATATTAGCTGTACCCACTCGCAGTTGTCCAGAATATGCAAAAGAAGTTATTTCATTAGGTATTAACGCAGTAGACAGTTACGATATTCACACAGGAATAGTAGATTATCGTGCAGAAATGATGCCTCTTTGTCGTGAACACAATGCTGTTTGCGTTATATCTGCAGGTTGGGACCCGGGTTCCGACTCTATTGTAAGAACCTAATGCAAAGTCTTGCACCACGAGGATTAAGCTATACTAACTTTGGACCTGGTATGTCTATGGGTCATAGCGTGTGTGCTAAGGGTAAAAGGGTGTAAAAGACGCGCTTTCTATGACTATTCCGATGGGTGAAAGCATTCATCGTAGAATGGTATATGTAGAGTTAGAAGACGGAGCCGACATTAACGAAGTGACAAAAGCTATTAAAGAAGACCCTTATTTCTTACATGATGAAACACATGTGATAGCAGTTTCTTCGGTAGATGCCGTTAAAGACATGGGACATGGTGTGCATTTAGTACGTAAAGGCGTAAGTGGTGAAACACAAAATCAACACTTTGAGTTTAATATGAGCATTAACAATCCTGCATTAACTGCGCAAGTGTTAGTTAATGTAGCACGTGCTTCAATGCGTTTAACCCCTGCTTGCTACACAATGATTGAGATTCCTGTGATTGATATGCTACCAGGAAACAGAGAAGAGCTTATTGCTTCGTTAGTATAAGCTTATTTTTCACATTATATATAATAGGAAACGAGATGCTCAAAAAGCATCTCGTTTTATTTTCATGGAATTGTTTTGAAAAAGGCAAACACGCTTGTTTGCCTCCTTTTTCACAAAATACATTACTATTCAAAAGTAGTTTTCCTTATTACAATCTCTTTCATACCTTTTTTATTCTTTTTGAGATATTTATCATCTTTCTGAATCCTATTCTTCTATAATCAAAATCGTCTTGTTCGTCTCTCGACACCATAACACCGCTAAAACTGCGATTATCTAAATGCAAATCGTTATAAGGCAATTCCATTATATACGTACTTCCGTTTGCCTTGTTGTATTCTATTAAGATGTTACCCGATACCACATTGAGCCTCCATGTAAAAGCTGCTGCTGCCGATAGACGGTTTCCATCGTAATCTCTTTGTATTCCTGAGCCATAAATAGCATTCATATAATCCTGTTTAAACTCAATTTCTGTATTAAAAACGTTCTATTTTAAATCGCCAAAAATCATCCCTATATCGTGTTTCAGTAGCACCTCTCCACGTTCCTTTTTAGCATGTTTGCCATTGCAACACTTTTCGCTTGAAGGACGTTCATAACTATCGTTCCACCAAGAATAGTGTGTGCGCATTCCGTAATAAGTTTCTGTTTCTATGTCACACGAAGTGAAACTAACTCCTAAAAAAAGTGTCATTAACAACACCCACATTACATTATTTCTATTCATAGAGCTATCGGTTTTAAACGTTTCTAATTGTTTTATGTGTTGCAAAGATAGCACAAACATTTCATTGTTTTTTTATGTAATTTCTCTACACTTACTAGGGATTTCCCTACATTTACACAGGAAAAACTCTCCAAAACATTTTTGTTTTTGTTGTTTTTAAGCAAAGAAATAAACATCACTAAGCGTTATTTCGTTTTTGGCACTATCTTTGTACACCTATAAACATATATATTATTCAATTAAACGCATATAAATAAAAAATGGCAACAGTATACGATTTTTAGTGTAAAAGACCGTAAAGGAGCAGATGTTTCTTTTTAAAAATCATACAACAACGAAGTACTCTTATTGTTAATACAGCTACAAAATGTGGCTTTTACTCCTCAATACGAAGAGTTAGAAGCACTGTATAGAAATATCATGCACAAGGTTTTGAAGTGTTAGACTTTCCTTGTAACCAGTTTGGAAACCAAGCTCCGGGCACCGACGAAGCAATTCACGAGTTTTGTAAACTCACCTTTAACACCGAATTTCCTCGTTTTAAGAAAGTAAAAGTGAATGGAGAAGATGCAGAACCTTTATTTAAATATCTTCAACAACAAAAAGGGATTTGCAGGTTGGAACCCATCTCATAACCTAACACCTATACTCGAAAAGATGTTATCTGAGCTCGATTCAGATTATAAAAAAGTAAAGCAGATATAAAAGTGGAACTTCACCAAATTCCTTGTAAATAAAAAGGGAATTGTTGTTGCTCGCTTTGAGCCTACAACAGAAATGGAGGTTATTGCAAAAGAAAATAGAAAAACTTTTAGCAGAATAAACACTTTATATAAAATCATAAAAGAAAGGATATAAAAATTATGGCAACAAGAGAACATGCACGTTGTGTTATCGTTGGAAGTGGTCCTGCAGGCTATACTGCAGCTATATATGCAGGTCGTGCAAACCTTAACCCTATCGAATATTGTGGTATTCAACCGGGTGGACAGTTAACACAAACCACCGATATAGAGAATTTCCCGGTTATCCAGAGGGAATAGACGGAAATGCTATGATGTTAGATCTTCGCAAACAAGCCGAAAGATTTGGTGCAGATGTGCGCGATGGCATTATAACTAAGGCTGATTTTTACAAGCCGTCCTTACGTATTAACTACCGATAGAGGAGACGAAATAGAAGCTCGACACAGTGATAATTGCAACAGGTGCAAGTGCTAAATATTTAGGGTTTAGCAGACGAAACAAAGTATGCAGGCATGGGGAGTGAGTGCTTGTGCTACTTGCGATGGTTTCTTTTATCGCAAGAAAGTGGTAGCTGTTGTGGGCGGAGGAGATACCGCTTGCGAAGAAGCTATTTATCTTTCAGGTCTTGCAAGCAAAGTTTATATGATTGTAAGAAAAGACTATTTGCGTGCATCAGACGTTATGCGTCAGCGTGTTATGCAGAATGAAAAGATTGAAGTGTTGTTTGAACACAACGCAGAAGGGCTTTATGGCGAGAATGGAGTTGAGGGGTTCATCTTGTTAAACGCTTAGGACAAGCAGATGAGTCGCACTACGACCTTGCCATAGATGGTTTCTTCCTTGCCATTGGACACAATCCAAACTCTGAAGTGTTTAAACATGCAGTGGAAACAGACGAGCATGGATTTATTAAAACGCAAGGCGATACACCCTAAAACAAACATAGCAGGGTGTGTTTGCAGCAGGCGATGTAGCAGACAATACCTATCGTCAAGCTATTGTAGCGGCTGGTTCTGGCTGTAAAGCAGCTATGGAAGCAGAACGCTATTTATCAGAAAATGGTTTTATAACCAGTGGGTTATTATTTACCATTCATTTTGTTTGTAACACTTTATATATAAAGTTTCGAGCCTCTTTTGTTCATAGCAAAAGAGGTTCTTTTTTGTACATATCATTTATGTATGTCGCAAATTTATGCTACATTTGCGACATATTAGCTGTATAAAAAACAAGTGTAACATATAAAACCTTTAAAAACCACACACATATGGACGCTATAGAGCTCTCACAACGACAAAGTGTAAAAATTTATACCTAACAAAAATGCCATCAACTGCTCTTTTAAACACCATAACACAAGCTGCAACCTACGCACCCAGTGGTATGGGACGTCAAAGTGCTATCATCATAGAAATAACAAACGCCCAAATGCGCAACAAAATAGCATCGCTCAATGCTAAATTCTTAGGTTCTACAACCGACCCCTTTTTATGGTTCGCCTGTTATTATTGCGGTTTTGGCCAATAAAAACAAGCCACTTATGTGACGACGGCACTTTTAGTTATGGCAAACCTCTTAACGGCTGCACACGCATTGGGCTTAGGGTGCTTGCTGGATTCATAGAGCTAAGAGGTGTTTGCTTGTGCCGAAGGACAAGAACTGTTAGCTCAATGGGGAATAGAAGGAGACTATGAGGGCATTGGCTTTTGTGCTTTAGGGCTATAGAGAGGGAGAATTGAGACCTCAAAAGCCAAGAAAAGAGAATTATATATATAAGGTGGAATAGCCTAAAAGAAAAAGAAACACCCCATTTATGTTGTGGTTTTATCCACATTTAAGTGGGTGTTTTTATTTTATTGAGCATGGTCATGCCTTTTAGTTGCATTATTTTCAACTTAAAACCACAATCAAACAAACACTTATAACAATTCTTTTTGCACTTATCACTTAAAAACAATAATAGGTGTTTAAGTGTGCCATAATGGCAAAAAGTGGCTTAGCCTAATCCTATTTTTTGTTACTTAAAAAATCACTTTTAGCAAAAATAGCTAAGCTTTTGCAGGTTTTGAAACACATTTTGCCACAGTAAAAAGTATAAAAACAGAGCATTAAAAATGCAAAACCTATATGTTTTGCATTTCTATAACGCACATTTTGTTTTTCATTTTTAGTGTTTTTAGGCTAATAGCTAGGTTTTAGCATGCAATATATAAGCTATTAGGTGCAATACATGGTGTTTTAGCCCTAAACTCTTATGTTTTTCATGCTAAAACCTTAGCTTTTTGCAACATAACCTATTAGCCTTTTATTTCTTAACACATTATGTATCAGCACATTAACATTTTTCTTTATAAAAGCCTCATCATCTCCTTTTATGGCATAACTGTTTGTTTATACAAACGCACAAGTTCGGTTTGTTTTTGGCTAAAAATAAGCTGTTTTTTTCGTTATCTTTACCGACAAATTGGCACATAACAATCTGTTCTCTCCCCTCCCACTCTCTTTTTATTTTTATCTCTTTCCTCTTTCATCTCTTAAAAACCTATTTAAGGTTTAGGTTTTGTTTGTTTTTGGCTCGCTTTTTGTTTGTTTTTCGTAGCATAAACGCAAGTAATACCTTTTTCTTGCCACATTTTTAAACACAAACGGCTACACAATGATAGTTACCACAGCATGGATGAGCCAACAATTTAATAGGTTTAATTCGACTTTCTTTAAGGGCGAGTTGCCTATTCCGTTGTTTCAACTATCGCGTTCGCGCCGAGTTTTAGGTCAATTTAAGTGTAATAAAAACTCACGCTTAAAAGGCATTAAAGGCTATAACTTTGCCATTGCCATGACCACTTTTTACGATTTTTAGCGAAAAGCAAGCGCAGAAGTGTTGTTACACGAAATGATTCATTATGTTATAGCTTTTAATGGTTGGTGGGAAAAAGCGTCCACATGGAGCTATATTTATGCGCTTTTTGCACTATTTTAACGAGCAACATGGTTTTTAATTTAAGTGTGTCTGAACGCACAAATCACCTTGTTCCTACGCAAAAAGCATGGCAACAAAAGCAAAAACAAGGTTTGTTTTTGGTTTTAGCACTTAAAAACAAACAACGAGTGTTTTTTTATCGGTGGTTAACCCTCGTTTTTGCGCATTCGTTGCAAAAGTTCTTTACACACCATAAAGGGCATTCAATGGCACAATTGGTATGCAACAACCGATTTATTTTTTACGTCTTTTCCGTCTGTTAGGTCGCTACGAGGCAGAAAAGTGTCGGCAGATGTGTTTCAAAATAAAATTGAAACAATGACAAAAGTGAATGCCATCTTGCCTCATTCGCCCTATTTTAACGCCTAATATCCTATATTATTAGGATAAAAAACAACGAAAAAGTAAACAAAATCATCATTTTTAATGATTGTGAGAAAGTAAATATTATTTTACCTTTGCAGTGCTTTTAAGTAGTAACCCATTAACGCCTTTGCTGTTTATATTTTTATTATAAACACATGAAACGTAAAAAAGCCAATCAGGATAAAAAGGTTCTACAAACATTTATTCATTAAATATATAACATTTTATAAACAAAATGAAAACAACAAAACTTTTTGTAGTAGCATTTATGGCTATTACAGCTTCTTGTTTTATGTCGTGTTGTAATGAAGACAAAGTGGAATATCTTCCACCTCAAACCATTAAAAACACGGCGTTAACTTCTGTATTAAAAGAAAAAGGATACAGCTTTAATGCAGACGGAAAACTTGAGATGAACGACAAAGTGTTTCAAACTACAAGTTTAGACTTATCGAATACGGGTTTAACCGACTTAAAAGACTTGTCTGTTTTTCCAAATCTTAACGAAATAAAACTATCGAATAACAACTACGGAGCTGTGTTCGATTTCGATAATATCCCTCTTCTATCACATCAGTAGACCTCTCTGGAAACAATATCTACGATTTTGAGCATCTCGTAGATGCGGTAGAAGAAAACAATGCACCATTGGTTAAGAGTGTACGACCTATAAAAAAGCTCGTTCTACCTGAAACAGCAAAATATAATATAGAAGATGTGGTGGTGCTTTATCTGACCAAAGGAAAAGAAGTGGACTTGCAAATGGCAGACAAAACAGGCAAAATAATGCCTTATAACACCATTCGTGAAATTCCAGATGCTGGTCTTGCAAGCTACTTAAAGTCTATTTATGGTAGCTTATTTGTAGACGATACACACATAGACATTAGTAAACAACCTGTTTTAAGAGAACAAGGTGAGTCGATAGGTTTTAGCTTATCCTGTTGACGTTACAAAAGATTAAGAGCTTAGAAGGTTTAGAATATTTTATCAATAATCCTTTTTCTCGCCCTTGTAAGTTTGTTGTTATGGGCGAATTTGCCAACAATTCTCTCTCTTATTTAATGCCTCGTGGCAACGCATCTGCCCTTATTATGCCTCATGTTAACATTAAAGCAGGTTTAGATTGTTCAAAGGCAACCAACTTGTTGTTCCTCGATTTAAATGGTTGCGATGGTGTTACAAAGCTCGATTTGCAACATACACGCATGTTTAACATCACCGATAAAGACTTACCTCTTATGGAATTACCTTTCTTAAAGGTAACGAAATGTCTAACTTAGAGGAGGTTTTATTGCCTAATAAAGGAGATGTTATTATAAAAGAGCTATTTATTGGCAATGCTCCTAAGCTTAAAACATTAGATTTAAGTGCAGTTTCTACCATTCAAAAGTTGGTGTTAGGAACCGAAAAACACTATGCTCACACTTCCTAATATCACAAGGGTTGTTTCGTCGGAAGATGAAAATTCAATGCTAAAACTTGGTGATGGTGTTAAATTCGGCTTTGCTTTTAGCAAGAAAATGAAAAGAAAAATGAAACAATAAAAGCCTATCTCGAAAAGTATAAAAATAAGGTAGAAAAATCCTTATTTAGACTATGATACCAAGAAAGACTTTAATGTTTCAAGTTGGAAATAACACATTTATTCGTTTAATATAACAATAATAAATAACACAAAAATGATGTATAAAAATATTCTCAATGCTTTTTAGTGGCTACTTTGGCTTTTTGGTTTGAGTAGTTGTAACTCTGATAACGGCTTAGAAAAATAAGCCTGTAAGCGAAAAATATCATAGTTAAAAGCAAAAGAAATGCTAAATGGCGACATCGTATTAGGTAGTCATGCAACAGTTAATGGGGGTAAATAAAACGCTCTTAAAAACAGGTGCTCCCGTTAAATTCAACTTTCTTTGGGACGAGAAACAAGCAGATGCTTTCACCTTGTCTATCATCGATTTTCATGTAGGAAGTATGCCTTTTACCATTAACTTTAAAACTCTTGTACATGTAACAGAGCTAAATAGCTTTGAAAAACAAGAATACAAAGGCGATGGTTGGATAAAGTTTAAGGGAAACAATGGTAGCATTTTTTTATCGTAGGACTTTCGGGTCAAGAAGTAAAAGCCGATGGTAGTTTCATTCAAGGTTATTACAATGTGTACACAAAAAGAAATCAATTTTATTAGTGATTACAATCTAATGAATGTTCGTTCTGAATGTTATTTGCAAAAATAGATAAGAGCAGATTGGCTAACTATAGAGTCGAAAAAGCACAATATGCAAAAGATTTAGAAGAAGCTAAAAAGAAACAAGGCTTAAATTAAGCGTTGTTCATAATAGTAAAAACAAAAGACCAGCTACCTTTAAAGGCTCAGCTGGTCTTTTTATGTTATGTATTTTTGGGGCGCATTTATTAGTTCATTATTCCTAAAAGTTTATCTTTAATTCTTCCGTCTTCGTTCCTTTTAGTGCAGTTCTCACCCCTTTATTCACTTTTCGTTGCTTTATAAAAACGTTATAAAGTGCTTGTTACGTTTGTATCGTCTATTTGTTGCTCGTTATTTTCTGTAGAAAGAAGAGGGAAAAGCAACTTTTTCTGTAACGTTTTTTTCCTTTAAATGAATAGTAAGAGATATTAAAGTAAACGCAATACCTGAGGGAATACCCACCAACCCAAAAGAAAACTAATGAGAAAAGTATTTCCAACCATGCTTAAAAAGCATATTCGTCGTGAGCAATAAAAATAAGGTTTGCTCTTTAATCTGAATGTAAGTACAATAAAAGATATGGTGTAATAAAAATAACAAAGCGTCCACCATACTCCAATTCTTGCTTTTTGCTTTCTTCTCAGGAGCATTAAAAATTCTTTAAGCGTCATGTCTTTTTGTATTATATGATTATTGATTTTGTGTTATATGATTGATTAAAACAAACGAATAAGTTTGCTATAAAGTTTTAATACTTAGTTCGTTAAGATGTAACATCACATCGGCAGGTGGCAACTCCTTTTCTAATTGCTCTTTCATAAATTGCATATAAGGCCAACATGTGCAAAAAGCGTTTATATCCCTTGCAAAGATAGTTTTAAACCTTTATTCCCGTAAGCATCTATAGCAAAGCGATTTTTAGGACATTCACCATAACAAGCAAACAAAAAGGAACACTCTTTGCACTGACGAGGTAAACTCTGCCACTTGTTTTTACCAAATTGTAACTGCTCAGGACTATACATCATCTCGGTAATGGTTTGTGTGTGAATGTTTCCTCTCTTATATTCTGGGAACACAAAGTGGTCGCATGCAAACACATCTCCATTGTGTTCCATCACAGAAAGCATAGCCACACGACTTTGAAAGGGTACACAATCCGGGCGTTTGACCTACGCAATTAGCTAATGTAGCATCGAACATTTGAATATAATAAGTGCCAACATCTTCTTTAATCCATAAGTCGAATAAATTACAAAGAAAAAGCTCCCCACTCTTCAGGAGTAACACTTAAAGGACTCATGGTTTGTGTTTGCTCGTTTACCGATGCTAAACAACGCCCATCTGCATGAGGAACTAAACGCTCAACGATAGGTGTAAACTGAATGAAATGACAGTTAATGCTTTTAAAGAAGTTATAAAAAGTGGCAGCATCTTTCACATTTTGCGCGTTAACCACAGCCATAGCATTCCACTCTACCCCATGTTTATTGAGCAAACGAATACCATTAAGCACCTTTTTGAAACGACCCTTTTTCCGCTTAATGTCTGTCGATAAGCATCGTGAACAGTGGCAGGTCCGTCGATAGAAAAGCCCTATTAAAGTTGTTTTTCCTTAAAAGAAACGACACCATTCGTCAGTTAATAAAGTGCCATTTGTTTGTAAACTGTTTTCTATATAAAAGCCTTTTCCGTATTTTTGTTGTAGCTTTAATGCCTTTTTATAAAAGGAAATAGGACGTAAAAGAGGCTCTCCACCGTGCCAAGTGAACGACACATAGGGTTGTGTTTGTGCTAAAAAATACTGTTGAATAAAGGTTTCGAGCGTTTCTTCGCTCATCCATGAACGTTTATTGTTAGGATAAAGCAACTCTTTCTCTAAATAGTAACAATATTGACAAGCCAAATTACAAGCACTACCCACAGGCTTTAACATAACATAAAGAGGCTTAGCAAAAGGTGCAAAAGTGTGCATAAGGTGTAAAGGGTTATTCTTTAATGGTTTTAGCTCTTTCTCTTCTTAATACATTTTTGTAGTTCGTAAACCACCTCAGGGATATTGGTTTGCCACATTATTGGTTTCTGTTTTACTTTCAATCATATTGTATAATTGAGGCAAAGGGTTATTTCCTGTTTCTATTTTAGGCCCCCATGTAATCATTTTACCTCCATCGTTAGGCTCTATATACTTCCATTTTGGTGTGCGAACCGATAACACTCGTGTATTATTTTGCTCTATTATCCATGTTCGTTCGTTGTTTTTGTTGCCTAAAAGATTTGCTAAATGCGACTCACTATCTGGTGCGCTACCTTGTGGAAGCTTAGCTTCGATGAGTTCGCCAAGCGATGCTAACCAATCTATTTGCGACATTAACACATGGCACACCTCTCCTTTGGCGACTTTATTAGGCCACGACACAATAGCAGGAATTAAGGTTCCACCCTCGAAAGCACTATATTTGTTTCCACGATAACCACCTGTTGGCTCGTGTCCGTTAAGCAATTCTTCTGCTTTATCTGCATAACCATCGTCTACCACTGGTCCGTTATCGCTACTAAAGAATAACTAATGTGTTATTAGTGAGCTTATATTTATCTAATGTTTTTCATGATTTCGCCTACCGTCCAATCGAATTGTACGATAGCATCTCCACGTAATCCCATTTTATTTTTCCCTCTAAAACGCTGATGAGGATAACGAGGAACGTGTACATCGTTTGTTGCAAAATACATAAAAAGGGTTTTGTTTTGTGTTCTTTTATAAAGTTAATGGCATGAGAGGTAATACTATCTGCTATATTTTCATCTTTCAAAGTGCTTTTCCACCACCTTTCATGTAAACTCAATACGACCTATTCCGTTTACAATACTCATGTCGTGTCCATGACTATGTTTGAGTTTTAACAACTCAGGATTGTCTTTTCCCGTGAGGTTCACCATCGAAATTGTGTTCATAGCTCACTTGTATAGGTGCAGAGCATCATAATTTGCCACACGCCCATTCTCTATAAACACACAAGGCACCCTATCTGCCGTTGCAGCCATGATGTAATGATAATCGAAACCCAAGTCGCCTAACGCAGCAGGTATAAGCGCATTCCAATCTTGAGTGCCTGTTTTATCTCCTAAACCCAAGTGCCATTTACCAATAGCACAAGTGGAATAGCCTTCACTTTTAAACATATCTGCCATAGTGAACTGTTCTGGGCGAATAATTAAACCAGCGTTTCCCGGTGCAACGTCTGTTCCTTTACGCCTCCAAGCATACTCTCCTGTGAGTAAAGAATAACGAGATGGCGTACTGGTAGATGCAACTGCATGCGCATTAGTGAAGCGAATGCCATTATTAGATAACTTATTTATATTAGGGGTTTCTACATTTTTAGCTCATAACACTGTAAATCGCCATATCCAAGGTCGTCTGCATAAATAATAATTACATTGGGTTTTTGCTTGTATTTACCCATTATAGCCTCGTTATTATTAGCGTTATTTGCCACAGAAGTGAGCATTGCAGGTGTTAAAAAGGGCAGAAAGTGTTGGTTTCTTCATTGTTTATGTGTTTAAAATATAAAAGACACTTATGCAAAGTGGTATTTGCAAAAATACAAAAATTTATTTTGTTACCTCTTATCATCTAAATAATTTATAAGAAATAACTAAAATAAAACGTTTTTCAAACTCTATTTTAAGCAATAAACAGTTGCTTTTCTGTACAAAAACACCTTTTTATCGCAAAAAGAGAAAGCTTGTTTTTATTTGTCTTTACATGAGTTAGAAATACGAAATTATGAGGTTAAAAATGCGTTAACATTCGTCTTAAAAAACAAGAATTTGCTCATTTTCAGTGCAATAGCTTATGTTTTACCATGCAAAACATAAGCTATTAGGGATGTAAAACACAAGAGTTTAGGAGCTAAAACACCATCTATTGCATGGTAAAAAGCTAAGCTATTGCGTGCCATCTACTTGTTTTTTTAGCCCTAAAACCCTATTTCAAGAAAAAAACAAAAACACACAACAGAAATGCAAAACACCGTGTTTTATAGGTTATAGCTTATTTTTATGGATTAGAAAAAGCATGTAAAAACTTTTCGAAAGCCACTAAAACCTTAGCTAAAATATTTTTTTAGCACATTTTTATTACACAAAAATAAACGGAAAAACACAAGGGGTATAAACTAAAAATTACTAACTTTGCACATGAGCGGTGTATGCACCCAACCTCGTTTGTGATGTATCACCCAACAATCCCTAACACATTTATATGGAAGAATATATTGTTTCGGCACGCAAATATCGTCCCACTACCTTTGAGAGTGTTGTGGGACAAAAAGCACTACAACCACATTAAAGAATGCTGTTAAAAGTGGAAAACTTGCGCATGCTTATCTCTTTTTGTGGACCCTCGTGGCGTAGGGAAAAAACCACCTGTGCTCGCATATTTGCTAAGACCATAAACTGTTTAACGCCCACTTCAGACGGCGAAGCATGTAACCATTGTGAGAGTTGTAGTGCTTTTAATGAGCAACGTTCTTATAATATATTCGAGTTAGACGCTGCCAGTAATAACTCAGTAGAGAACATAAAAACCCTTATGGAACAAACCCGAATACCACCACAGGTAGGAAAATATAAGGTGTTTATTATTGATGAAGTGCATATGCTCTCAACTGCTGCCTTCAATGCGTTCCTTAAAACGCTCGAAGAACCCCCTGCTCATGTCATCTTTTATATTAGCTACAACAGAGAAACATAAAATATTACCCACCATCATCTCTCGTTGTCAGATATACGATTTCGAGCGAATGGCAGTTCAAGATATTATCAATCATCTCGAAAATGTAGCTAAACAAGAAGGCATTAGCTACGAGCCTAACGCATTAAACGTTATAGCCGAAAAGGCAGATGGTGGTATGCGCGACGCATTATCTATCTTCGACCAAGCTGTTAGACTCTCTCAAGGAAACATAACTTATAGCAAAGTGATTGAAGACCTTAATGTGTTAGATGCCGAAAACTATTTTAACATGGTAGATTTGGCATGGGATAATAAGGTGAGTGAGCTGATGTTGTTGCTAAACAATGTGGTTTCGCTTTGGATTTGACTATGGAAATGTGTCTTCTGGCTTAGCTTCGCACATAAGAAACGTGCTAATGGCTAAAGACACCTCTACCCTTTCGCTCATAGAAGCCAGTGAACAACAACGCAAACGCTATGCCGAACAAGCCCAAAAGTGTAGCACTACCTTTTTATATAAGGCTCTAAAAATACTAAATAGCTGCGATGTGGTATATAAACAAAGTAGCAATAAAGCGTTATTGGTTGAACTAACACTGATAGAAGTGGCACAGATAACCCAACCAGACGATAGCGATGGAGCCTCATCGGGGCATAGCCCTAAGCGATTAAAATCCCTGTTTAAACTTTTATTGGCAAACAGTAAGAACATAACAGCTCAGCAGGTGGCTGGTTCTAACTTGTATAAAGATGTGTCGAAAGAAACATCTCAAATGTCAATGCCTACCAAAGAGAGTGAAAAACCACAGCCAACAGAGTCGAAACCCACAACACGTCCTAAATTAAAAGCTATCTGATATAGGTGTTACCTTTGCCAGTTTGCGAAAAAGACAAAAGAAAAAGAGCAAAAGAGGTAGAAGAATTAACAGAAACAACCCAAGAGAAACACTTTACACAAGACGATGTTCGCATGCAATGGCTTATGATGTGCAACCGAATGCCTGCTCAGATGCAAGCAATGGCTACACGAATGAAGAACATGATACCCACTATTACCACTTATCCAACACTCGAAGTGGTGGTAGGTAATAGTATTTTTCTTCAACAGCTACAAGCTATTTTAGGCAGAATACGTGACTTCTATGGCCAAAGGTTTAGAAAATGGCAACATAGAAATTGCAACTTCGATTGGCAGAAGAAGAAGAGTTGAAACCCATATTAAGCAAGAAAGAACTCTTTATAAAGCTCATAAAAGAGAACAAAGCCTTTGAAAAATTAGCCGAAGGACTCAACTTAGAACTCTCATAAAACACTCCAAAATCAATAAAAACATAGAATTTATTTTGCTATATCTATTGTTTTTACTATCTTTGCAACTCGTAATAGAATAAATAATTTTTAAATAATTAGAGATAAAAAATGAAAAAGGTATTCACCCAGAAAACTATCGCCCCGTCGTATTTAAGGATATGTCCAACGGCGATATGTTCCTTACAAAAGTCTACATGTAAGTCTAATGAGACTATAGAATTTGAAGGAGAAACTTATCCTGTAGTAAAGATTGAAATTTCAAGCACATCACATCCATTCTACACAGGTAAGAGTAAAGCTTGTTGATACAGCAGGTCGTGTTGACCAGCTTCATGAACCGTTACGGTAACATCAGAAGTATATATCTTTTACAGCATATATTTTTACGACATTAGGAACGCATTATAACGTAGTTGCATATACGTTACAATGCGTTCTTTTTCTACTTTTCTTATAAGTGCCTTATATATTAAGGTGTAAAAATCATTATTATAAAAAAACAAAAGCCATTAGCCATGATAAAAAGCAATTCTTTTTGTCTGCTTAACAACATGTGTTTTAGGTTGTAATAAAGACAACGAAAACACCAATAACATTGCTGTTAATAGCAATAATACCAATGCTAACAACACAAAAAAGCCAATAAGGTGTATGGCAGATTAGAGTTTCCTCAACTAAAAGACCCAACTCAAAAACCAGATACTTATTTATAAAACAGGAGCTAACGAAATTAACTTTTGCGTAGAATGGAATAACATTAAGCGCACACAACGTTGGAGTTGTTACCAATTATACAAAAAGCAATTTGCGCAAAGCAACAAAGAGATATTACACAGAAAAACCATCAACAACAATATCCTTACGACCCTTCTTTATCTTCACAGTTTACCATTAAGCCCGATCCTTATTGGGGAACAGGCTACGACCATGGGCATATTTGTCCGTCAGCAGACCGCTTAAACAGTTATGAAGCTAATAAACAAACATTTTATATGACAAATATGCAACCCCTAATTGCACCAGTTTAATGCGGGTGTTTGGTTAGAAATGGAAAAACAAAAGTGCGACAATGGGGAACGCAAAACAATTATTCTTTTGCCGATACGCTTTATGTGTGCAAAGGTGGAACAATAGACAATGCCTCTCAATATAGCAAAGGAAACAGAGGAATGATTGTTCCTAAATATTTCTTTATGGCTATTTTAAGAGTAAAAAACAATCAATATAACGCCATGGGCTTTTGGGTTGAACACACAAACAACACCGATTCTAACTTAGCAAAATATGCAGTGAGCATTCAAGAGCTTGAACGTAGAACTGGAATAGACTTCTTTTGTAACCTTCCCTGACGCACGAGAAAGAAACATAGAAAGCGCCCCTGTGAACCTTAACTTATGGGGATTACATTAAAAAGGCTTATTCTTTTCACCATTTTTCACACCACAAACTCTCTTAAAAGTTTTGAATGTCAAGCATTTTTACTAACTTTGTATCAAATCATAAATAAAAGAAGACTAAGAAAAATGAATATAGTTGAAAGATTTATAAACTACACCAAGTTTGATACTCAATCGTGCGAAAGCTCAGAAACAGTACCAAGTACAGCAAAACAACTTATCTTTTGCTGAATATTTAAAGAAAAGAATTAGAGAACGAAGGTTTAAGTGATGTAGAGATGGACGATATGGGTTACATTTATGCAACACTAAAAATCGAACACCAAAAAGAAAAACTCCTACCATTGGATTTATATCTCATTACGACACAAGTCCCGATTGTTCTGGCAAAGATGTTAAAGCTCGTATCATAAAAACTATGATGGAAGCTGACATAGAGTTGGGCAATGGTGTTGTATCGAGCGTAGAAAAGTTTCCTGAACTAAAAAGCTCATATAGGCGAAGACCCTCATTGTTACAGACGGAACAACCTTTGTTAGGGAGCCGATGACAAATCGGGTATTGCCGAGATAATGCAAGCAATGTGCTATTTAAGAGACCACCCAGAAATAGAACACGGAGATATAAGAATAGGCTTTAACCCCGACGAAGAGATAGGAAAAGGTGCTCATCATTTCGATGTTAAACGCTTTGGTGCCGACTGGGCATATACAATGGACGGCGGAGACCTTGGTGGTTTAGAGTATGAAAACTTTAATGCAGCAGGTGCAAAAGTGGTTATCAATGGCGTAAGTGTTCACCCGGATACGCAAAAAGGCAAGATGATAAACGCAAACCAGTTGGCTTGTGAATTTGGAAATATCGCCTCGCGAAGAAACACCCGAACACACAGAAGGATACGAAGGCTTTTATCACCTTGTTGGCATAGACGCTTGCACCGAAAAGGCAACACTTTCTTACATAATAAGAGACCATGACCGCTCTCGTTTTGAAGATAGAAAAGCCTTTATAGAAAGCTGTGTAAAAGCCATGAACAACAAATATGGTGAAAAAACAGTGTCGTGCAGTATTACAGACCAATACTATAACATGAAAGAAAAGATAGACCCAAACATGCACGTTATAGATATTGTGTTGCAAGCCATGCAAGAAAGTGGCGTAGCACCTAAGGTTGAGCCTATTCGCGGAGGAACAGATGGCGCACAACTAAGCTTTTAAAGGTTTGCCTTGCCCTAACATTTTTGCAGGTGGTTTGAACTTTCATGGACCACACGAGTTTATCTCTATACAAGTAATGGAAAAAAAGCTGTAGACGTAATCGTTAAGATATGCGAGATTACATCTAAGTTTAACGACTAATCATTACCAACACTTATAACCATAAGTGTATTGCTTTTAGAGAACAAGACAAAAACAATAAAACACCTGCTTTATTGCTTTCTTGTTCTCTAAAAGCTTTTTTTATAGCTCTATTTATTTACCCTTATTGTTTATCATCTTTATTTTTAACAACTTATTAAGATGGATAATATAGCACCACTTATTAGCGATTTAGGCTTAATTCTTATTGTGGCAGGTGTTGTAACCTTGCTGTTTAAGAAACTAAAACAACCTCTTGTATTAGGATATATTGTAGCAGGCTTTCTTGTAGGTCCTAATATGCCCTATACCCCTTCGATTATCGACCAGATAAATGTTAAGACATGGGCAGACTTAGGAGTGATTTTTCTACTCTTTTCTATGGGGTTAGACTTTTCATTTAAGAAGATAGTAAAACTGGGTAGCTCGCCCTTTATATCTGTAAGTGTTATTGTTTTATCTATGGTTTTGATAGGTTATGGTGCAGGTTGGGCGTTTCATTGGACACCTATGGAGCGTGTTTTTAGCATCTATCTTTTGCAGTTTGCAGTAGTTCTACCATTGTTTATAAAACACTAACCGACCTTAAATTAAAAGCAACAACGCTTTGCAGGCTTGGTATTAAGCGTGTTGGTGATAGAAGATGTACTATCTATTGTTATTTTTAGTTTTTATTATCGGCAATAGCAGGCGGTAAATCGTTATCAAGTTTACAGTTGGTAGGCATTCTATTAAAAAAATAGTTTTTCTTTATCGTACTTTGGTCTCGTGGTGGGTATTTATCTTGTTCCTATGCTATTAAGGAAAACCCGTTCTGTTATGAGTAACGAAATATTAGTGATTATCTCCTTAGCAATGTGCTTTTTCATGGCTATTTTTTTCGGCTCATGTAGGTTTTTAGTAGTGCCTTTGGAGCTTTCATTATGGGTTCTATTTTAGCAGAAACAGTGGAAGGAACAAAGATATTAAAGGTGGTAGACCCTATTAAAGACTTGTTTGGTGCAGTGTTTTTTTGTGTCGGTAGGAATGCTTGTAGATGTTCATATTATTATAGAATATGCCATTCCTATTTTGTCTATTATCGCCTTAGTGATAGTAGGTCAAGTTTTGTTTGGCACCTTTTCATTTATGTTAGGCGGTCAATCGCTTAAAACATCTATGCAAAGTAGCTTTTCATTAGCACAAATTGGCGAGTTTCCCTTTATCATTGCATCACTCGGAATGTCGTTAGGTGTAATAGGAAACTTTATGTATCCTGTTATTGTTGCAGCTCTGGCATTTACCACTTTCTTAACTCCTTATGTTATAAAAAGTGCTGTTCCTGCTTATAACTTAATAGAACGCAGCCTACCCAAACGCTGGATGAAAATGATAAACCACATGAATGTAAGTGCAGAAACGAACGGACAAAACAGTAAATGGAAGATGTTATGGATAAAGATGTTTCGCACCACCATTATATATGTCATTCTGTCGGTGGCAGTGATAGGCTTAATGTTTACATTCTTTCTCCCCTTTGTGCATCAATACTTGCCTTCGTTATGGGCACGCCTACTTTGTGGACTCACAACAGTGTTTTTTATAGCACCTTTCTTACGTTCTATTGTAGTTCAACCGCATCACACCCAAGAGTTTAAAGATTTGTGGAGCGAAAGCCATAAAAACCGTTTACCGCTGTTATTCACAGGTTTTATTCGCATACTCATTGCCTCTGGGTTCTTTTTACATCACTCACACGCTTAGCGACTTTTTCTTATGCACTCGTTATAAGCATTGCTGTAGTAGCCATTATCCCACTACTTTTAAGTAGACATCTTACAACTCGCACTTTAAGAATGGAGCGTCAGTTTGTAGAAAACCTTCGTTCAAAAGAAATAGAAGCCGTAGTGTTAGGTTATAACAAGCCCAAATATGCACGTCATTTATTAGACAGAGATATACACATTGCCGACTTTGAAATTCCTGAGAACAGCAGTTGGACGGGTAAAAGTTTAGAAGAGCTCCAGCTGGCTCGCGTGTTTGGTATTCAAATAAGTAGCATACTCAGAGGAAAACAACGCCTCAACATTCCTAATGCTTCTACCCTTTTATTGCCATACGATAAAAATTCAAGCCATTGGAAGTGATGAACAACTCACTGCTTTCAATACAGCTGTAACAGAAAAACGTTATTCCCGATGATCCAAGTTTAGAGGAACGAGAAACAAACTTACGACAATTGATTGTTTCGGATACCTGCAAACTGATTGGAAAGAGTGTTCAAAAACAGCGGATTAAGAGAAGTGTATAACTGCATGATTGTAGGGCTCTGACGATGGAAAAGAAAAACTTAACACCCTGCTATTCCCTCACGCGTTTTCAAAAAGGAGATATTGTTTGGATGGTAGGAGAAAAAGAATCATTAAACGAACTGTTTGGGTCTTAATGATTAAAAAGATTCTACATTATTTTATATGCCCTTTATCTTTCAAAAAGATAAAACTATAAAAGGCAAAAATTTTGAGAACTCAATTTATTTTTTTGTTACTTTTGCTTTTTGATGCGAATGGTTTTTATACAGCCTCATGGATAATCAAACAAAATGCCATGTGAACTTCGTTTACAAAACAATGTTTGCATTTATTTCACCAACAAGCATAAAAAAATAAAACTTATAACATGAATATATGTATTGTGGCGGGTGCTCGTCCTAATTTTTATTAAAAGTAGCTCCTATTGTTCATGCCATTAACAATGCAGAATGCTAAAGGTAAAAAAGGTGTCATTCAAACTTGTATATACTGGTGCAGAATACGATGAGACATTAGAACAAACTCTTTTTGATGACTTAGAAATAAATCGCCCTGATGTGTTTTTAGGCGTGGTTTGTGAGAATCTAAACGAACTTACAGGTAAGGTAATGTCTGCTTTTGAAACTTATTTATCTACTACTCCTACTGATGTAGTGATTGTGGTAGACGACCTTGCCTCTACACTTGCAGCAGCTATTGTTACAAAGAAACAAGGCATAAAAGCTCGCCCATCTGGTAGCTGGAACACGTAGCTTTAATATCAATATGCCAAAAAGAAATAAATCGTTTGGTAATAGATGGACTTAGCGACTACCTTTTTACAGCAGGTATAGGCGGAAATAGTGTGGCAATTAAAAGAAGGTATCGACTCTTCAAACATTTACATGGTAGGTAACATTTTAATGGATACTCTTCGTTTTTATCATACACGTAACACGCGTCCAGCACTATTATCTACATTAAATATTCGGGCTAATAACTATGTGCTGTTTACACTTAATAGAAAAGCTCTTATTCGTAATGCACAGAAAAATAGACGAAATAATGACAGAACTATCTGCCATTGCGACACAAATGCCTGTTATTGCTCCCCCTAAGAACTGAGGCTAAAAATGCTATTGAAGCATGGATAGATGCAAAACCCAACAGCTCCTAAAATTACACTTATTGAGCCTTTAAGCTACACGGAGTTTATTTATTTAGCAGAAAATGCCAAAGGTGTGGTTACCGACTCGGGTAATGTGGCAGAGAAGCTACATTTAATGGTATTCCTTGTATTACGCTTAACGATTATACAGAACATATAGAAACGGTTAAAGTGGGTTCGAATGTTCTCGTAGGCGATGATGTAGACTTATTAAAAACAAGTTTACAAAACATGATAAAAGGGGCGAGATGGAAGTCTTGTGCCATACCTGATAGATGGGACGGGCGTAGTGCCGACCGCATTGTAAGCATATTATTAGAACAAATGCAATAATTATTTATCTCTATAAAAGAAGTTTACACCTTATTATATATATAAGGTGTATTCTTGTTTTATATATCAACCTTTTTCAACCTATTATCTGCTCATTACACAGAAAGGTATTTTTCATGTCAATAAAAACAAAAGACAATTACCAACTTCTTACACAAGCGCCTATCCATAAAAGCCATTATAAGTATGGCACTGCCTACTATGTTGATTATGCTTACTACAGGTTTATACAACATAGCCGACACTTTCTTTATGGGAAAAACTAAGCACTCAAGCCACAGCTGCTATTGGAGTTGCTTTCTCTATGATGTTTTTTATGCAAGCAATGGGCTTCTTTTGTGGGCATGGGTCGGGCAATTATATTTCAAGAGAATTAGGTGCGAAACGCAAAGACCATGCAGAACGTATGGCATCAATCGGTTTTCTGCTATCGTTTTCTTTGGGTTTAAGTATTTGTGTTTTAGGTTTAATATTCTTAAAGCCTTTGTGTATATGGTTAGGAAGCACCCTACCATTCTTCCTTACACGCAACAATACTTAGGAATACTATTATTAGGCACCCCCTTCTTAACCTCCTCGCTCACGATGAATAACCAAATGCGCTTTCAAGGTAATGCTCGTTTTGCATTATGGGGTATTTTATCGGGAGCAATCGTCAATGTATTATTAGACCCTCTCTTTATTTTTTTACCTTTCAATGGGGCATTATGGGAGCAGCAATGGCTACCTTAGTGGGTCAACTTATTAGCTTTTTATTCTTTTATGGATGAGTTATAAGGGAGGAAACTTAGGCTTCTCGATAAAAAAAAGTAAACCATCAATAAGCTATTTAAAAGAGATTGTAGCAGGAGGAACACCTTCTTTATCGCGTCAAGGCTTGGCTTGCTTAGCTATGATGTTATTAAATAAAGGAGCTGGCGCATATGGTGATGTGGCAATTGCAGGTATGTCTATTGTTTCGAGATGTACCATGATGGTTTTATCTCTTGTCATTGGATTTGGTCAAGGTTTTCAACCGTTTTGTGGTTTCTGCTATGGTGCAGGATTAAAACAAAGAGTGAAAAACGGATTTAGCTTTTCAGTAAAGGTGTGCTTTATGTTTCTTTTTGCTCATAAGTGTGGTAGGTTGGTTCTTTTCGAGCTATATTATAGCACTTTTAGCAAAAGAAATGGCTGTGATAGAAATAGGTAAGCAAGCTTTACAATGGCAGTTGTTAGTGCTTCCGTTATTAAGTTTCACCATTATGAGTAATATGCTTTTACAAACTATCCGTAAGCCATGGAGAGCAAATCTACTGGCCTCTGCTCGCAGCGGTTTATTCTTTATTCCACTTATTCTTATTCTTCCTCGTTTATTTGGATTAGCAGGTGTAGAAATGTGTCAAGCTTTTTAGCGACTTATTGGCTTTTCTGATAGCACTTCCCATTGTAAATACTACTTTTAAAGAGTTTGGTTCTATGCCTTAAATGTTTATAATATGAAAAAAACTTATTTCTTATTTTTCTTATTTATAACCAGCACGTTAAAAAGCGTCTACCACTGATTCTATCACTAAAAAATAACGGTTTTAGTGTTTCCATCGTTCCTGCTCAAGTGCTTGTTTTTAGATGAGTATGTTGCAAAATGGCTTTAAAAAGAAAGGCACACTTTCTGTTGACTTCAATTATCTGTATACAGCTATTCCTAACGACAGTGATGCTTTTGTACGTGATTTTAATTATCCCAGTTTGGGTGTTGGACTACGTTACACGCATTCGAATGCTGCAATGAAACGAGAAAAAGATACGGATTGGGGCTGTTAGAGCCTGTGAATTACACGTCTAAATTGGGAGACTTATTAAGCCTTTATGGCTCTTTTAACCGTTCTATCTATCGTTCTAAACATTGGGAAATGGGCTATTCTTTTAATGCAGGTGTAGCATTAGCCACAAATAAATATAACAATCAAACCAATATAGATAATGAATTTTTAGGTTCTACTATGCTTATATACTTTGGTGCAGGTGCTTTTACCACTTATTATCCTTGTTCTCAATGGGGAATAAAATTAGGTATCGACTTTTTCATCATAGCAATGGAGCCTTATATCGCCCCTAATAAAGGTGCCAACTATTTAGGTCCAAACATAGGTTTGGTATATTTTCCTGCAAGAAAAGATATTCTCACAGCTTCAAAAACTCAATCCCAAAACACTTTTACCAAACGTCTTTATACCACATTTACATTAGGTGTTGGTGCCAAGACATTAAACGAAGAATGGCAACGCACTCAATTTAACACTCCTCCGACAAGCGATGAATACAGAACGGAGACCTTTAAGATGTACATGGCTTACAGTTTTTAATGCCAATATGATGCTCCGTTATGCAAGAAGATGGGCCTCGGGAATAGGTTTAGACCTTTTTTTATGGAAGTTATAGCAAACGGGTAGCAGAATTAGATGCTATACAACACTTACAATTGAGCATAGCCCATGGTCGTTTTGGCGTGTCGGCAAAGCATCAAGTGTATTATCATAACATTTCATTAGCTGTGTCTTTGGGAGCTTATCTATACAGACATATGGGAAATAATGCTAATATCATAGAACGTCCCTACTATGAAACAGTGAGAACTTTCATTATAGTTTTCCTCACATGAAAGGGCTTACAATAGAGCAGAAGTAAAGGCACATGCCACTAAAGCAGATTTAACTCAAGTTATTCTACAAGTTCCTATTTCAATTAAAAGCTATAAATAATCAAAAGTAGTGCATTTTGTATCATTTTTCATTACATTTGCAGTACTTTAAAACGTCTATTTTAATTCATTAAATAACATCTGCGACAATGAAAAAGACAATCAGATTTTTTTGATCTAATTGAGAGAGAGAACACCAAAGACAATTAAAAGGTGTAGAATTGATTGCTTCCTGAGAACTTCGTAAGCGACCAAGTAATGGCTGCAATGGGTTCTTATTTAACCAACAAGTATGCCGAAGGACTTCCAGGACGTCGTTATTATGGAGGTTGTGAAGTGGTAGATGAGATTGAAACCTTGGCAATTGAACGCATTAAAACACTATTTGGTGCTGAATTTGCTAACGTACAACCTCACTCTGGAGCGCAAGCTAACCAAGCAGTGTTGCTCTCTGTGCTAAAACCAGGCGACACTTTTATGGGTTTAAATCTTGCTCATGGAGGACATTTATCGCATGGTAGCAGTGTTAACACATCGGGTATTCTTTATAATCCTATAGGTTATAACGTTAATATAGAAACAGGTAGAGTGGATTACGACGAAATGGAACGCCTTGCTTTACAACATAAACCAAAACTAATTATAGGTGGTGGTTCTGCATATAGTCGTGAATGGGATTACAAACGCATGCGTGCTATCGCTGATGAGATAGGAGCTATCTTCATGGTAGACATGGCTCACCCTGCCGGTTTGATAGCTGCGGGCTTATTAGAGAATCCTCTTCCTTATGCACATATTGTTACTTCAACCACTCATAAAACACTTCGTGGACCACGAGGAGGTATTATTTTAATGGGTAGAGATTTTGAAAATCCTTGGAATCTCACAACTCCTAAGGGAGAAATAAAGATGATGAGCCAACTATTAAATAGTGCTGTATTTCCAGGAACACAAGGTGGACCACTTGAACATGTAATTGGTGCTAAGGCAGTGGCATTTGGTGAGAACCTAACACCTGAATGGAAAGATTATGCTTTACAAGTGAAAAAGAATGCAAAGGTACTTGCTGATGAACTAATCGCTCGTGGATTTAGCATCGTTAGTGGTGGAACAGACAACCATTCTATGCTTGTTGACCTTAGAACAAAGTATCCAGAATTAACTGGTAAAGTAGCAGAGAAAGCATTAGTGGCTGCAGATATTACTGCAAACAAAAACATGGTGCCATTCGATTCACGTTCTGCTTTCCAAACATCGGGTATCCGTTTAGGTACACCAGCTATCACTACACGCGGTGCAAAAAGAAGATCTTATGGTTCTTATCGCAAAGCTTGATAGAAGAAGTTCTTAATAATCCTGAAGATGAAAAAAACAATTGAAAAAGGTGAAAGAAAAGGTGAACAACACCATGAAAGATTATCCTTTATTTGCATACTAAACACTTTTCATCTTTACAATACATAATACGAGGGGTGTTTTTATACACTCCTCTTTTTCTTTTTATGCAAAAATATCATTGTATTCTTAGTTATCTCCTTAGCAGTAGCATATACATTATATGCTATTTATGGAACTCTTTTTAGGAAAAAAAGTAAGTGTGACGGTTGCACAGGTTGCGATTTACACAACAAAATAATGCAAACAGGAAAACAAAGCACTTCAAAAAATACATGTAATTCTAAAAAGTGTGATTAAAAATTTTGTAGTTTCAATTAAAAACACTACCTTTGCAGAGCAAAATAAGATAAGGCATCTTGGCCGATCGGTTAGGTAACGGTCTGCAAAACCGTGTAGAGCAGTTCGACTCTGCTAGATGCCTCTAAGAGAAAGAATGAGTTTCAATACAGAAATTCATTCTTTTTTTGTTTTTATATTCTTACGTTCTATTCATTCATCATTTATAAAAAGCAGTATCAAAATATTGATAATAAGAACGTAATAATAAACAAGCATACTCTATTTTGTCCCTTATTTAACTCAATAAAAAAAGAGTGTTACAGAGCATATATTATAAGGTATAAGACGCAAACAAAGAACACATAAATACCCATAAGCTTGCTTTTATTTGCGTTAAAAATAGAAAAATTGAGTTAATTTATAGGTTTTAATCACTAATTTTGCAAGAGAATGAGGTCAAAACTTTTATTCGTAACAAGTGTGTTTGTTGCCTCTTGCATGGTAACAGCACAGATGGTGTGGGCTAAAAAGAGCGTTCACACAAAGTTAAGCGTGTATTTTTGGCAGAAGAAACCGATTCTATTGCACTAAAAACAGATTCTTTATTAAACGATACAACAAAGATGGACTCTTTGCAACGTGCTATCTTCCGATATAATCAGCACATTGACGACTCTCTTCACAAAGATTCTATCGCTCGAAACAAACCTTCCGCGATTGATGCTCCTGTTGTTTACGAGGCAAAAGATTCGCTTATATACGATGCACGTTCAAAAAAAGCATTCTTATATGGCGACTCTAAGGTTAAATATCAACAAATGGATTTAACCAGCGAACAAATAAATATGCGCTTAGATAGTAGCTTGGTGCATGCCATGGGTATCTATGCAGACTCAACCAACAGTCGTTTAAAGGGTACACCTATATTTAAGATGGGAGCAGATACTTATAAAAACGACACTATTGCCTTTTAATTTTAAAAACGAAAAAGGGGCTGATTACGAATGTTAAGACGCAACAACAAGATGGTTTCTTAAGTAGTAAAAGTAGCTAAAAGAGATGCTCAGGGAAATATATTCCTTGAACATGGACGTTATACCACTTGTGATAAAGATTGTCCCGACTTTTATATTTCACTCTCTCGAGCAAAAGTTCGTCCAGGAAAAGATGTGGTCTTTGGTCCCGCTTATTTAGTAGTAGCAGACGTTCCCTTTACCTCTTGCTATTCCTTATGGTTTCTTTCCTTTCACAAAAAGCTATTCCAGTGGATTTATTATGCCTACTTATGGAGATGAAAACACACGTGGTTTTTATTTAAGAGATGGAGGATATTATTTTGCTCTATCAGATAAAATGGACTTAAAGCTATTAGGTGAAATCTACACAAAAAGGTTCTTGGGGACTTTCTGTAGCGAGTAATTATAACAAACGCTACAAGTTTAGTGGTAGCTTTTATGCAGCTTATCAAGATACAAGAACAGGCGATGAAGGTTTACCAGATTATAGTCGTCAGCAAAGTTTCAAGATACAATGGAATCATAGACAAGACACAAAGGCTAATCCATTTAGCAATTTATCTGCAAGCGTTAATTTCAGCTCTGTCTTCTTATGAGCGAAATAACCTCAATAGTCTTTATAATCCACAAACATTAGCTCAAAGTACAAGAACCTCATCTGTAAGCTGGAGTACTCACTTTCTCAAGTATCGGAATGTCTCTTAGCTCAACAATGAACCTCTCACAAAACATGCGTGATTCCTCTATTGCGATGACTTTACCCGATTTAAATATCAGTATTAGCAGATTTTATCCCTTTAAACGTCGCCATGCTGTAGGTAAAGAACGATGGTATGAACGCATTTCAATGAGCTATACAGGTCAGTTTTCAAATTCAATTTCTACCAAAGAAGACAAATTATTCAAGTCTAATTTGATAAAAGATTGGCGCAATGGTTTTCAACACAGCATTCCTTTTAAGTGGAAACTTCACATTATTTAATTTTATAAATGTGAATCCTTCTTTTAATTTCACCGACAGAATGTACAGTTATAAAGAATCACGTAGGTGGAATAAAACTACCCAAAAAGAAGAAACCGATACCACGTATGGCTTTCTACAACATATATAATTGAGTTTAAGTTTAGGAATGTCTACTAAATTATATGGTTTTTACGTTCCCAATCCTAAAAATTTTTGGAAAAGAAAAATACAGGCTATCCGACATGTATTCACGCCTTCTATGAGCTTAAACTATTCTCCGATTTTTGGTGAAAGACGTTATGGATATTATGAAACCTATCAAAAACAAATACAGATGGTAGCGTTTCGTTGGTAGAATATTCTCCTTATCAAAAATAGTTTATATGGTGTTCCAGGAAGAGGACGCACAGGTAGCATTTCAATGAGTATCGATAATAACTTAGAAATGAAGCTACGAAGTGATAAAGACACAACGGGCTACAAAAAAATAAGTATCATTGATGCCTTTGGAATGAGTATGTCGTATAACATGGCAGCAAAACAAAGACCATGGAGTGATTTAAGTACAAACATAAGACTTAAGTGGTGGAAAAATTACAGTTTTAATCTTAATGCTGTATTTGCTACTTACGCTTACGAATTAGACGATAACGGACATCCTTATATAGGAAATCATACCGAATGGGGAATGGGTCGTTTTGGTCGTTTCCAAGGTATGTCGCAAAACATTTCATACACTCTTACACCTGAAAAGATTAAGAAATTATTTGGAGGAAGTAAGGAAGATAAGGACGAAGAAGAGGCTAAAAGAAATCAAGATAACGAAGATGTTAATCCTGATATAGAAACAAATGCCGACGACAAGATGATGAATGCACGAGCAAAGACTAAGTCGAAAGGCAATAACGACAAAGCTCAAATAGATGAAGACGGCTACCTTAAATTCTCATGCCATGGTCTTTAACTATAGGATACGGTGTAACAATGCGAGAAAACACAGGTGGAACATTTAATAAACGCACTATGCGTTATCCTTATAAATTCACTCAAACGCTTAATTTTAGTGGTAATTTACGTTTAAGCGAGGGTTGGAATATCAGTTTTTCATCAGGTTACGATTTTGAAAATAAAGGCCTTAGCATGACCACAGCTTCTGTTCAACGAGATTTACATTGTTTTAATATGAGTTGTTCTGTCGTGTTAGCACCCTACACAAGTTATAATTTCAGTTTCAGATGTAATGCTCAACCTTGGCAGATGCACTTAAATATGATAAGAGAAGTGGTTACACCAATGCTATTCAGTGGTATTAAAACCAGGTCATAACACATTATAATAAAAAGGACTACCATCAGTTTGGTAGTCCTTTTATCATTTATAGTAAGCCGCAACATCGACTTTTATTCTTCAATATGTTCTTCTTTCCACTTTATAAATAACAAAACAAGCTGATGGAGCGCAAAAGCTTTCATGTTATTATGATAGATAACATCTAAACAAAGGTCGAGCAATTGTTTATTATTGCCACTCTCCGACTCTAATAAAGAGCGCACATTAAACTTTAATTTATCTAACACTTCTTCGTCTACAATACCATTACTATCTATCAAATTTCGTAAAAGAGCATACTTTTCTATGGTTTGTAAATGTTCATCGCTTACCTCAATAAAAACGAGTAGCTGTGGGATTTGATTGAATTTTTATGTATCATCATTGTTAAAGCATTTAGGGAATAATATATTGTAAAACACCTTTCATCATTTTATTTCGTACACTTTCGTTCGTAATACAACTAAACGGGGAAGCCCTCATCACAAAGAGTCCATTTTGGTTTTGTTTGTAAGCAACCGCCGCACTACTATTATCTTTATAGGTCATTACACAAATGGCACCATTCACAGGATGAAGGATATTAGTAGAAGGCGTAGCATAATGAAATTCATTAGGCTGTGTATAAATGCTAAAAATCTAAGTTTAACCCTTTTTATAGAACTATTGTCTACACAAGAGTCGGTTGCATTATAACGCACTTTTTAATATGTTTTCCAAAAACCATTGTTCATCATCACGAACCATATCACTACCAACATAAGCCCCACTAACAATCATAGACCCTCCATGTTGAGTAAAATTTGCCAATTTATCTCTCATAGGCAAAGAAAATGTTTTTCCTCTAACAAGAGAATAACCATCATCTTTTTCAAGTCCGAGAATGAGGTCTATCGCACGATACTTATGCAAATCGGTTTTATCGGCTAAGAAAGCATCTTTACACATGCTCACAACATTATATTTATTGCTACTTGCTATGGCAGAAACATGCGTTTTTAACATCGCTAAAAATCCTGCCCCATAATCACTTTTCCTGCAAGCTCTTCGCTTCCCATATCCCTAAACCTCCTACCCCTTCAATGCCTGCTTTTAAACTTATCAAAAACATTGTTGTTTACCATTCCAACCTAATGTAGCACCATACGAAACACCAAAAATCTTTTATCCATATCGAGTGCCCTTTGTTGCAAAGCATTATCTACAACTTGTGGAGATGCTAAACGAGAAAAATCCGTTTACAACCAATATTGTTTCTTTTAGCTTGAGATGCTCGATAAACTGATAACACCTCCGTAGGAAAACTCTCACCTCCATTATTACAAGCCGTAACATAGAAGTTATACTGTACATCTGGTTCTAATTTCATCGTAAAAGAATTATCTTTCACGTTTGTACCATTATCAAAACCCGCAGTACCGCATGACATATATACATTATAAGAAGTGGCATTTTGCATTACCATCTAAAACATCTTTTGTTGGTTTCCACGATAAATGCACCTTTATCTTTTTCCCCTCAATTCCAAATGAAAGTTTTGCGGTGCTAACGGTGCAACTACATAATTAAGCCCATGTTGGTCAGAAATATATTGCAAAAACACTTTTATAGATGGCTCTTGCAAACGAGAATTTAAAGTGTGGGTCCTGCCCCATTTTCATATCAGGGAAGTTCTGATGCGACATTGTTTCTAATATAGCAGAAGGAATTTCAGGAAGTCTGGTTTCCGAATAGTTTCTATCCCATAAGTATCTCTTGTTCCAATTGCTGTATAAAAGTTTCATTTCTCCCACCACTTGTGTAAGCAATAAGTTGGCAAAAATCTTTTGAAGTAGTGCGAGAGATACCCGCATTTAATTGCCCATCGTTAAACTTAGTGGTACAAATGGCTAACGAGCCCAAAAATCGATTTAAAGTCTTTTGCATATCCAGCATCGCTATGTATAGCCAAAGAAAGTTCTAACGGAACCTTTAAACCTTCTTTTGTTGGCACATAAGCACTACCTCCTGCCAACCAGTTGGTCATTAAAGAACGAGCATTTATATCATCGGCATAATCGTCATTACCATCTTTTTGTTGAATAAACAGATAGGGGTGCACCTGCCCATTGCGCATAATATCTGGCTCCTTCTACAGCTCGTGGAAGTCCACTCAACTGTCCCCCTCGTTCAATATTACCCATTCCTCCACCAAAGCGAATAGCATCTGTACTCACTACTCCTCTACGATGCGAGTGATTAGTGATAACTACACGATTATAAACATTACACCCTTCATCAAAAATCAAATGAGCCTAAATACACCCAAGTACCTCCTCCCATTTGTTGATTTACCCTTAAAACGCGTTTCAACACCTTTGTGATAAACTATATATTCGGCATCATCTACACTATTTTCTAATGTAGAATAACTCACATACACAGCATATTTACCCGATTGCTTTATGTTAGGTTGATAAGAAACACTCGATATTTTTTTACCTTTTGTTGTATCAACAAAACGCGACGTACCTGCTTTAAAAGGGTTTTCACCATCTATATAATTTCTAAAACGATTGGCAAAACCCTTTAAAAACGTCTCTGTCCATTCTTTTCCGCTGTTATATTCAGTATAAAAAGGAGTTTTAACAGCATCATCATTATCAATAATTATCTCATTAGTCTGCCAATCTCGTTCTCTCGGAGTAAACACATTAGCCCCTGCTTTTTCGAGCATTGGAATAAGATAAGGCACCACTATGGTTTGTGTAAACAAATCTTCTGTAGTTCCAAACATAGCAGGACGTTGCCATTTCCATGTTTGTTTTTTAGAATCGAAGTATCTTCCATGACTTGCCCACAAAGCTATATGCCTGTTTTGAAGCCCCTTTGTAATTTTATTGGGTCGCGAAACATTCTGTACCCATTGTTTTGTTTCGTGGTTAATATTGCCCCATGCCTCTTTCATATAGCCATTATCTTGCGCTAACAGCTTAGACGAAAAATGCACACTTAGTAGGCATAGAGCAAGATGTTTTATCATTTTGCGAGTTCTCCTATTGTAAATTTTTCAGGAAACTTTCCTTTAAAAGTCTTTAAAATACAATTTTATTTCGTTCATTTCTTCCTCCACATTTCCCGTAGGAACGAAGGCTTTTGTGCATTTAATAAGCTTTTTGATAATCTACACCATATAATAATAAAGGTATCTGCGCTTTTAAGGCTATATAATAAGCACCTTTTTTTCCATTCAGGATTAAGCAGCGCGTTCCTTCGGGTGTAATACAAACATGAAAAAGTTTCTGCTTTTTTTGGCTGCTTCTGCCATGTTATCCGTCATACTTGAGTGGGTTGAACGCCACACAGGAATACCTCCTATTGCTTTTAAAAAAGAATACCTAACGGAAAGAAGAACCATTCTTTTTTTCATAAAGAAGTTTATCTTCATACCTTCAGCTCTCATATACAACTGCCCCATAACAAAGTCCCAATTACTTGTATGAGGAGCTAAACAAATGATATATTTATGCGGATGTTTTACTGTAACCTCTTTTTTTCCAACCTAATTTGCGATATAAAAGGTAGCTACAAAGCTTTTTGTAACATACTATAAGAATATATTTTTAGTGTAAATTAGATATTTGGTCTACAATGTCCGACACTTCTTTTTCAAAAATTTTCTACTAACACTTTAAAAATATTTCTTTGTTTTTAAACCCGGTTCTGGGTGAGATATACGACGCACAAAATCATCGTGTAACGACAAAATAGTTGTAAGAAGTGCATTCACATTTTCTTCGCTTACTTTACCATTATATAAAGATGCGGCTACACACTCTGCAAATAAATCTCTACAAATATAGTTAATGGTTCGCTTTTAAGTCTCTTTTTATTACTCATAATTTTGTTTGTTTATTTTGTTAATAATATACTGAACAAAAGGGCATAAATATTTCCTTCTTTTGCAAAAGCTTTTTGTTATATTTTTGTCCTCTATGCTTTACAAAGATAGAAAAACAAAATGAGTCTTCATTTTACATTAAAAGTTTCTTAAAAATACCTCTTTTATTAGTGCATTCTTTTCCTATTATCTACTAAAAACTATTTTTGCAGTAGAAAGTTGAGATAAATAATTATAAATATATTTTTTTAATACAAAAAGAAAAAAATATGAAAAACAAGTGCATTACAACAAGCAAGAGCAGCTTATCAACCTAAAGCTTCCTAAAAAAGCACTTCAAGGTGCTGTTAAGGTGCAAGAGGGTGCTCCAACACAAAGTGTAGACAACCAAGAAGAGATTAAAGCTTTATTCCCTAACACCTATGGAATGCCTCTTGTTGAGTTTGTTCCTGGCGAAACAGCCAACCAAAAAAACAAATGAACGTGGGTATTATCCTTAGTGGTGGACAAGCACCCGGTGGTCATAATGTGATTAGTGGCTTGTTTGACCAAGTGAAAAAAACTTAACCCTGAAAACAAACTTTTATGGTTTCTTGATGGGTCCCGGTGGACTTGTAGACCACAACTATGTAGAGATTACAGAAGAGTTATTAAAAGATTATCGCAACACTGGTGGCTTCGATTTAATCGGTAGTGGTAGAACTAAACTCGAACAAGAAGAACAATTTGAAAAGGGTCTCGAAATTATTCGACAATTAAACATTAACGCTATTGTTATTATCGGTGGAGACGACTCTAACACTAATGCGTGTGTTTTAGCAGAATATTATGCTGCTAAGAACTATGGAGTTCAGGTTATTGGTTGCCCTAAAAACAATTGATGGCGACTTAAAGAATAGCCAAATTGAAACTTCTTTTGGTTTCGACACTGCTACTAAAACTTATTCTGAAGTAATAGGTAATATCGAACGCGACTGTAACTCTGCTCGTAAATATTGGCATTTCATTAAGCTAATGGGTAGAAGTGCTTCGCATATTGCGCTCGAATGTGCTCTACAAACACAACCTAACATTTGTTTAATTTCTGAAGAGATTGAGCTAAAGACCAAACTCTTAACGATATTATCGAAAATATTGCAGAGGTTGTGGCTTATCGCGCTAATCAAGGAAACAATTTTGGTGTAGTGCTTATCCCAGAAGGATTGGTAGAATTTATCCCTGCTATTGGTAGACTTATTCAAGAACTCAACGACCTTTTGGCAGCACATGGTGCAGATTATACCAATCTCGATAAAGATGCACAACGTGCTTACATTCTTTCTCACCTTACTCCTGAAAAATAAAGCTACATTCGAAACGCTTCCTGAAGGTGTTGCACGTCAACTTTCACTCGATAGAGACCCACACGGAAACGTACAAGTGTCGCTTATCGAAACAGAAAAGCTTATTTCAGACATGGTAGGTGCTAAACTTGCACAATGGAAAAAAGAAGGTAAATACACTGGAAAGTTCTCTGCTCTTCATCATTTCTTTGGTTATGAAGGACGTTGCGCTGCTCCTTCTAACTTCGATGCAGACTATTGTTACGCTCTCGGAACAAGTGCTGCTCTCCTTATTGCAAGTGGTAAAACTGGCTATATGGCAATTGTTAAGAATACAACTGCTAACACTAACGAGTGGAAAGCTGGTGGTGTGCCCATCACTATGATGATGAACATGGAAAAAAACGTAATGGAGAAATGGAGCCAGTTATTCGTAAAAGCATTGGTTGAATTAGATGGTAAACCATTTAAAAGCTTTTTGTTGAACAACGCGAAAAATGGGCTAAAGAAACTTGTTATGTTTATCCCGGTCCTATTCAATATTGGGGGTCCAAGCGAAGTTTGCGACCAACCAACAAAGACTCTCGAGTTAGAACAAAAAGTAATAAAAACTATTTTGTTTATTTAAATAGTTAAACCCTAAAGAGATGGTTTTATGTAGAGTGATGCATAAACATCATGCTACATAAAACTCATCTCTTTTTTATTTTTCATTCACATCTTTATATATGACCCCTCAAAAACATCGTCGCCGTCGCTATTCTAACAAGAAAAAACGCTCTATATGGAAGCGTTTTCCACGATGGACACGATGGGTTCTTGGCTTAACTGTAGTTTTTGCCTATGTTTGGGCTTTTAATTATTTTTTTCGTTAGCCCAACTGGTTTTAGATGGAAAGCCATTTATGGAGATAAAGAATACCCCGACGGATACGAAATTCACGGCATTGATATATCTCATTATCAAGGAGATATAAACTGGAAACGGCTCAGAAATGCCACCATTGAGAACACTCCTATACGTTTTATCCTTATTAAATCTACCGAAGGAGCCAACACATTAGACGAAAATTTCAATGATAATTTTTATCAAGCACGTGAAAATGGATTTATAAGAGGTGCTTATCACTTTTGGAGTAATAGGTCGTCTGCACGGAAACAAGCCTACCATTTTTCTCAAACAAGTGCATTTAGAAAACGGAGATTTACCTCCTGTTCTCGACATAGAGCATAAACCTAAAAGACAAAACAATTGAGGAGTTTCAACAAGAAATATTAACATGGTTGCACATTGTAGAAGATAAATACCATGTTAAACCCATTATTTATACCTATCACAAGTTTAAAGAAAGCTATCTTAACGCTGCCGTTTTTAACGATTATCCTTACTGGATTGCACACTATTATGTAAACAAAGTGGCTTATAAAGGCAAGTGGAAGTTTTGGCAACACACAGACTCTGGACGCTTACCGGGCATTAAAAGGCTATGTAGACTTTAACATTTACAATGGTTCTTACTACGATTTAAGAAAGCTAACCATTGGTAACCAAGAACAAGAGTGGTAGCTTTATAAACTCTATATAAAAAGATGTAACTTAAATAGAAATAGCTTGTTACACCTTTTTTTATTTTATCTAACTCCATACTATTTAATACAAAAAAAGCATTAACGTTGTGTTTATGAACGAAAAATTTACAAGATAAAAATTGCCGTACTACTCTCTGGTGGTGTAGATAGTGCTGTTGCATTATACCAATTGGTGCAAATGAACCTTAAACCCGATTGCTTTTACATTAAAAATAGGTCCAGAAGAAAGCGAAGAATGGGACTGTTCTTCGGAAGAAGACCTTGAAATGGCAACAGCAGTATCTAAAAAAATATGGTTGTTCTTTAGAAGTTATCGACTGTCATAAGGAATACTGGAACGAGGTTACACGCTACACTATGGACAAGGTTAAGGCAGGTTTTACACCTAATCCCGATGTTATGTGCAACCGTCTCATTAAGTTTGGTGCTTTTCACGATAAGAAAGGACATCTTTACGACTATATTGTTACAGGGCATTATGCACAAACTGAGGTGATAGATGGCAAGAAATGGCTCGTTACAAGTCCAGACCCTGTGAAAGACCAAACCGACTTTTTAGCCCAAATACATCAATGGCAATTGCGTAAAGCCTTGTTCCCCATAGGTCATTTTCAAAAAGATGAAGTGCGAAAAATTGCCGAACAAGAGCATCTTATCAATGCTAAACGAAAAAGATTCGCAAGGCATTTGCTTCTTAGGTAAGATAAATTATAACGATTATCTTCGTAAATACTTAGGAGAAAACAAAGGTGAAGTGCTCGAATGGGAAACAAATAAGAAGATAGGAGAGCACCGTGGACTCTGGTTTTTACACCATAGGACAACGTCATGGATTAGGTTTTGGTGGTGGACCGTGGTTTGTTGTTAAAAAAGATGTAGAGAAAAATGTGCTATTTGTTAGTAAAGGATACGAACCAAGCACTGCTTTTAAAACAGAATTTGGTGTTATAGACTTTCATTTTTTTAACAGAAGAAGTTGCGTTAAACGAGGTTACATTTAAAATTAGACACACTCCAGAATTTCACAAAGCACGCATCGAAAAGATAAACGATAACGAATATCGTGTGCATTCAGAAGTTCCTATACACGGAGTAGCCCCCGGTCAGTTCTGTGTGGTTTACGATAAAGAACATCATCGATGCTTAGGCTCAGGAGAAATTAGCATGTAAAAAAATGTATGGATTATAACTTTAATTCATACACACAAGGCATTAAACAATAAAAACAGTTTAAAACGGTTCTATAAAGCAGAATGTTTTAAACTGTTTTTATTCTTCTCACCTATTATCTTACATCTTTTCTTCTATCAAGCCACTACCCTAATTCTTTTCACAATCAACTTATAATGTGGCTTAATAACAGCAATAGCCCGCAAAAACGCACCAATTTTTTGCGTATTCTTTTTACCCTTATCTTTTCAATCTGCCTATTTGTTTCAGGTTACATCATTTATTCATGAAAAGAAAAAAAGAGGTAGATAACATTTTAAGAGCATTCTTTTTGTGAGCGTTTTGTTACATTTTCAACTTTCATTTTAGCACAAAAATGGGGCTATTCTGCCACCTATTCACTCGCCATTTACGCACAATTAAGCACCACCAAACAAGCAAAAAACGCTAAAAGCATAGGTTTTACTTTTTCTAAAACACAACCTGTTTATTTTACAAAAATATAAGCCATTGGCGTGCAAAAAGCTTAGAGTTTAGTGTGCAATAGCTTATGTTTTAGCACCTAAACTCTTGTATATTAGCCCTTAAAAGCTTATGTTTTGCATGCTAAACCCTAAACTTTTGCACGTTTTTCAGTTAAAAACACCATTTTAAAGGCTGGTTTAATCAATTCTTATAAAAAAGAGCTTCTGTTTTGAAACCTTGTAAAGGTTGCAGAAAAAGTGGGCAAAAATAAGGCAGAAAAAATATATATCCATCGCATAAAATGCCAAGATAAAAACAAAAAAATCTCCTCTATTCCTTTTTCATAAAACAACACAAACAACCCTTTTCTTTTCTATCATTACATATAAAACAAAGCCTTGTTAACATAACGCATGCACAAAAAAACATCAAACGAGCCTTGTTTTACCTTTTTTTTAGTAAATTTGCAACCAAATAAACACGTTGTAAAACTAAAGTTAACAGGTAAAGATTAACGATATGAAAAAGAAAATACAGTTCAGTCTCGTGTATAGAGATATGTGGCAATCATCAGGTAAGTTTCAACCTCGTAAGGATCAGTTGGAACGTATCGCACCCGTTATCATTGAAATGGGTTGTTTCTCTCGTGTAGAAACTAATGGTGGTGCCTTTGAACAAGTGAACTTATTGGCAGGAGAAAACCCCAATGAAGCCGTGAGAGCTTTCTGTAAACCATTTAATGAAGCAGGTATAAAGACTCACATGCTCGACCGTGGTTTGAACGGACTTAGAATGTACACCGTTCCCGACGATGTTCGCGCCCTTATGTACAAAGTGAAACACGCTCAAGGTGTAGATATTCCTCGTATTTTCGATGGTTTAAACGATGTAAGAAACATTATTCCAAGTATTAAATGGGCAGCAGAAGCTGGCATGACACCTCAAGGAACATTGTGTATTACAACATCTCCTATCCATACATTAGAATATTATTTACACATTGCAGACCAACTCATAGAAGCAGGAGCAGAAGAAATTTGTTTAAAAGACATGGCTGGTGTAGGTCAACCTGCACTCCTTGGTCAGCTAACAAAGGCTATTAAAGAGAAATATCCTAACATAATTGTAGAATATCACGGACATTCTGGCCCCGGTTTGTGCATGGCTTCAATCTTAGAAGTTTGTAACAATGGTGCTGATATTATAGACTGTGCCATGGAACCTCTATCTTGGGGTAAGATGCACGGCGACATTATATCTGTTCAAAGCATGTTAAAACACGAAGGATTTGATGTTCCTGAAATTAACATGAATGCTTATATGAAAGCTCGTGCCTTAACACAAGAGTTTATAGACGAATGGTTAGGCTACTTTATTAACCCTAACAACATGCTTATGAGCTCACTTCTTTTGGGCTGTGGTCTCACCCTGGTGGTATGATGGGAAGTATGATGTCAGACCTTGCAGGCATACAACAAACAATCAATAACCTACGCAAAAAGAAAGGTGAAAGCGAACTATCAACAGACGATATGTTAGTGAAATTGTTTGATGAGGTAGCTTATGTGTGGCCACGAGTAGGTTATCCCCCTCTTGTAACACCTTTTTCACAGTATGTTAAGAACATTGCTTTAATGAACTTACTTACTATTGAGCAAGGAAAGGGTAGATTTGTGATGATGGACGACTCTATGTGGGGAATGATTTTAGGAAAGAGTGGAAAGGTACCCGGTGCAATTGACCCTGTATTAGTTGACCTTGCAAAAGCTCAAGGCAAAGAGTTTACCGATGTAGACCCACGCCCTTTACTCACAAATGCCCTCGATGACTTCCGTAAAGAAATGGATGAAAACGGTTGGGACTATGGTAAAGACGACGAAGAGCTATTCGAATTAGCTATGCACCCTGAACAATATCGCAACTATAAGAGTGGTCAAGCTAAGAAAAACTTCTTGGCAGACCTTCAAAAAGCTAAGGATGCAAAACTTGGTAGCAAGCTAACTCCTGAACAATTAGCAGCCTTTAAACACGCAAAAGCAGATGCTATTGTGGCTCCAGTAGCAGGTCAAGTGTTCTGGGAGATGAACGGTGATGGCGAATGCGCACCTTCTGTTGAGCCTTACATTGGTAAAGAATACAACGAAGGCGATGCTTTCTGCTTTATATTAACAACATGGGGCGAACTAACCACTATTCCTGCTGCTCTTGGAGGCAAACTTGTTGAAATTGCAACAAAGCAAGGTGGAAAGGTTAGAAAGGGCGATGTGTTAGCTTATATCGAAAGAAATAAAGACTAATGATGTAGCTCTAACGCTATTCTTTCATAATAAAAACAGAAACACTCTTTTATCTTTTAACAGATAGAAGGGTGTTTTTTTATGCCTTCGCTCCTCGCTTCTACTATCCTAAAAACACATAAAAAAAGTTGCAACTACAAGTAAAAGTCTCGTAGTTGCAACATCGTTTGTTCGCTAAATTTATGATTTAGAAATGAAGTATATTATATAATGTGTAAACACTTCTCACTAAAGAGAACCTTAAAAGAGGTCTCACTTCTTATTCTACCTCGTGTATAACACCACAACGAACAATGGTTTAAAACTTCTTTTAAGGCTATTTACAATTATAAGTTTTTGTTTTTTGAAGAATCTGTATCAGGAATTGGCATATAATTCATCGAATCGTCCCATTTCTTATGAGTGTATTCCATTTCTTTAATAACCACCCCCGGAGCTACAACAACTCCTTCATTCTTTACTCGTTCAGCAAATACATCTTTTAAACGGTTCATTCTTAAAAGGTCAGCACGTCGTGTAACAAGTGCTACCCAATAGCCTGCAACCTCCCAACCATGCTCCTTAAACGCAGCTTCGGCTAAGTCGTTAGCATTTGTAGGCATAGCTTCTGTGTTACCAGCACGCCTCTTACTTTCTTTTAAAACACTCGTAAGCAAGAGCATCTGCATTACCTGTTCTCGCCTTAGCTTTCGGCATACCAGAGTAGAACCTCTGAATAACGAATAAGTCGATGACGATGTCCGTTAGTCATATTCCTACTTGGTGCTTTCTTATAATCAAAGGGAGCATCAACATTTTTATCATTTTCATCGGCATTAACGGTGAATAAACAGAACATAGGATGTTGTTCTGGAACGATGGCTTTACCCTCTTTTTTGTCCCAGAAGTTCACCAATTCACCATTTTTCAATCGTATTTGAGGCACATAAGTAGCATCTTTTCGAGCACCACTTGGGAACTCTTTCCAGAATTTAAGCTCTCCCTCAAGCATCTCCCCAACCACCTATTGATTCAAAAAGTTGGCATGATGTAAGCTGAGAAGCATCGTTTCTCCAACTTCCAACAATAGGATGTGTGTTTAAACCAACTACCGTTTCGAGGTTATAGTTATTGCTCATGGCATATACATTCTTGTATTCTGCGTCTAATTTGTATTCATATTTGCCACTATTCACTCCATCAATAACCTCTTTAGCTTTAGTAGCTGCAAGCTCGTAACACTCTTTTTGTTTAAAGGATAACCAGCCATTGCCATATAAACAGCAGCCATTGTAGATTTAACAGCTTGCTGAGTGATATAAGAATTCACACCAAACATCTTTCTGGGTTCAGTGTTATAGCTTGCAGGAAGGCTCTCACAATCCTTTAAGTCCTTAATGATTTGCGCATAAATGTCTGCAACACTCGCCTTAGTAGCAGTGTAATTATCATTTACATCATCGAGCACTCAAAGGCACTTCACCATAGTATCTAACAAGCGTAAAATAAGCATAAGCACGCCAATATTTTGCTTGTCCTACTGCAATATACTTTTCAGTATCGTTAACCGTACTGGTGTTAATGTTGTTAATAATAAAGTTTGCCACCTTAACCACTTCGTAATATTGCGCCCAAGCAGCACTTACACCCTTATTAGTGTTAGGCATTGTAAACCCTATCAGCTTCTGCATAAGCTTGTTTATTACTACCGGGATTACTTTGTAATGTCGTCTCCCTTGCCACTCTACAATTTGCATGTTTGTCCATGCTTGTGTAGAAGTTGCTCATTAAAGAGTGCTGCTATGTTTGCATCTACCGATTCTTGACTATATAAAGAGATATTTCTTGTGAGACTTCCTTTAGGCTCTTCTTGTAAAAAGTCTGAACAAGAACCCATTGTTGCACCCAATAATAGGAGCATTGCTATATGTTTTGTTTTCATATTTGTCTGTGTTTAAAGATTAAAAATTCATGCGAACACCTAATGTAATAGTGCGTGGTGTAGGATAAGCACCTATATCTACTCCACCATCTACATCAATATTACCTTCTGAGAAGTTGCTTCCTGTGGGGTCATATCCCGAATAACTTGTAATAGTGAACAAGTTTTGGCAACTTAAAGTGAAACGTAAGTCAGCAAATTTAGCCACCTTTTTAGGCATATTATACGATAAACTAATGTTCTCTAAACGAAGATAATTAGCGTTTTCTAACCACTTTGTAGACACAGCTCATAAGTGTTACCAGTTGTTTTAAGGCTTGGATAAATAGCAGCAGCACCTATTTTATCGAACGATTTAGCATAAGCATCGCGTAAAGTAATAAAACGTGTACTACCAACCATTGATGCCATACCAAATCGAACGAGGTTTAATCGTTTAGCACCGATAGCACTTGTTGCAAAAAAATATTTAAGTCCCAGTTTTTTTATAACTAACAGAGTTGTTCCAGCCAAAGGTTACATCTGGCGACGATTTACCAATGTTAGTGCGGTCGTTTCCATCAACTCTTCCGTTACCATTACGGTCTTCATACATGTCTTTACCATCTTTATCAAGACCTAACCACTTATATCCCCAGAATGTACCAACAGCATATCCCGGTTTAATAATTGTAGCATTATCAACCATACCGGGTGCAGGTTTGCTTCCCCAGCTAAAGTCATCAGCACCACCAGCAAGTTTTTTAACTTTGTTTTTAATGTAAGAAACATTTAAAGTTGAATTCCATGACAAGTTATCGGTGTTGATAATGTTAGCATCAAGCGACACTTCAAAGCCCTTATTACTAATCACTCCATCGTTAACCCAGTATTTTCCACCACCTTTATAACGAGGAAGTTCTTTCAAGATAAGCGCATTATTAGATATTTTATCAAAGTAATCAAATCCCACTTTCAAACGTTTGTGTAACAAACTAAAGTCAAATCCAAAAGTCCATTTGTTTGGTATTTTCCCATGTTACATCAGGAGTATCAATAGCAAAGCTACTCCATGAAGGTTTCAAAGACGATGAACCCCATCCGTAACCAGAAGTAGAAATAAGCGCAAGTGTAGAGTATGGGTCGATAGCTTGGTTACCAACGATACCATAACTTGCACGTATTTTTAATGTCTTCTACAACCTTTACATTCTTCATAAACTCTTCATTGCTCACAGTCCAAGCACCTGCTATAGATGGAAAGTAGCCCCATTTCTTGTTAGTAAAGCGTGAAGAACCGTCTGCACGCAAAGTTCCTGTAACACGATATTTATCGTTAAAATTGTAAACCACACGTCCAACAACCGATTGAAGAGTCCATTTTGTGTAGCCATTAGAGCCATCTCGGTCTTGAGAACTTGCGATATTCCACCAGCCAACAGCCTCGTTTATCATCTTTTTACCAGTGATATCCATCATTCGAGTTTCAGAAGTAGTAGCTTCATACACAGCTGTTGCGTTTAAATGATGCTTATCCCAATCGGCATTATAGTTTAAAGTGTTCGATGTTTGCAACATCATTCGGTAATTATCTGCATTAGACATACCATTAGTACTTGCTACTAAATGCGATGTAAGGAAATAGTTTTTTTACTATCATTGTAGTCTATTCCATTGGTAGAAGTAAAGGTTAAACCTTTTAATATATTAAACTTAAACTCTAATTTACCATTAAACATATCGGTCATAAACTCCGATTTATTTGCTCTTAGCGAACCTACTGGGTTTGCACCGATGCTATTATAGGTATCTCTACTATACAAACCGTTAGGCGCAAACATAGATAATGTAGGGAGAATAGTTAAGTGCTTGCCACAATGGGTTTCCGTTATCTCTTGTCAATCCACCACCTTTGCGAATGTTATGTGCCGCATTTACATCGGCAGAAACGTGTAACCAGTCGGTCAACTGTGATGAAATGTTTGCTTTAGCTTGGTAACGACGGAAGTTAGAGTCAATAATTACACCATCTTGTTGCATGTAATTAGCCGATATATAATATTGAGTTTTGTCTGTACCATTAGAGAAAGCCAGTTTATAGTTTTGTGTCCACCCTGTTCTAAACAGTTCGTTTTGCCAATCTATACCAGCTTTTCCGTTTTTGAAAGCCTCTAATTGTTCCGCAGAGAAATCGTTTACCCCCTTTATATCTTTTCAATGCTTGTGCATATTCGTAAGCACTTAGCACATCGTAGCGTTTTTGTTACGTTAGCAATACCTACCGATGCATCGAACACAATTTGTTTATTGCCACTTTTACCACTTTTTGTAGTAATCATAACAACACCATTTGAACCTCTGGCACCATAGATTGCTGTAGACGAAGCGTCTTTTAATATCTGAATAGACTCTATATCTTCGGGGTTAATACCATCTAAACCACTTTCACGAACAATACCATCTACAACATAAAGAGGGTCGTTACTCTTGTTAATAGAGCCTGTTCCACGAACACGAATCTTAACGGCTCCACCGGGAATTCCACTATTTTCAACCTGAACACCTGACACTCTACCTTGTAAAGCATCGGCTGCTCGAGTGATTGGTTGGTCTTTAAAAGACTTGTTTCCCACAACTGCAACAGAGCCAGCGAGGTCTACTTTTGCGCATTGTTCCATAACCAACAACCACTACATCATTAAGCGTTTTACTATCTTCTTTTAGCTCTACCTTAATATAGTGTTGTCCGTTTACGCGCACTTTTTGAGTGTTATAACCCACATACGACACCTTTAACACAGCATTCGTTGTGGTTTGCAGTTCAAAAACGTCCTTCGGCATCTGTAATAAAGCCATTTGTAGAGCCGTCTTCTACCACGCTCACTCCCACAAGAGGTTCTCCGTTAGCATCTACTACCACACCTTGCACCTTTTGTTTTTTTGTGCTTGTGCATTTATGTTTACATTGGTTTTGTTGTGTTTTTCGGCAAACACAGCACCGTTAAATGCGAGCATACTCAGTGCAATCACCGATGCTCTTAGCGTTGTTCCACATGTGTAACAAACACTTTTTTTCTCTTGTTTTTTTAGCCATAAGAGATTGTTTTAGGTTGGTTAATTATTATTAGTTTTTTTATCTCAAAGATTGTTTAAAAAGCAGAACCCTTATTCTATTTTTTTCGATAGAAAATAATTGTTCGCATAAAAGGTTTTTTTCGTTTGTTTTTTTGTGTTTTTATATCAAAAATTTATCAAAAGAGCAATAGTAACTTTTTTCGGCGTTAAAGATACACAAAAGACCCAATATTGCAAATATTTTTTTCAAACAAAAATGAATATTTATATACAATAACATTCATTTTTCTTATTTTACAAATATTACACCTTATTATATATAAAAAAACTTTTTGTATCTTTTGTAGCTACATAAGTAAAAGCAAAAAAACATGAATTTTTCAGGCTATTATTAACAAGTATTATCCCGAAGACAATGCGTTAAAACACATTTTAATAACGCATAGTAGAGCTGTTGCATTGCGTGCATTGCGTGCCATAGCTAAGCACCCAGAGCTTAATATAGATGCTACTTTCGTAGAAGAGGCTGCTATGCTACACGATATTGGCATTTTTTTATGTAATGCACCCAGTATTGAATGCGTAGGAAGCGAACCTTATATAGCACACGGAACACTTGGTGCAAACCTTATACGTAAAGAAGGATACGAAAAACATGCACGAGTTTGCGAACGACACACAGGAGCTGGCATTACTATTGAGCAGATAAAAGAACGAAACTTGCCTTTGCCTGAGAAAGATTTGCTACCCGAAACCATCGAAGAACAATTGGTTTGCTATGCCGATAAGTTTTTTTCTAAGTCGCATTTAGATATAGAAAAAAACATTTGAACAAGCCGAAAAAGAGTTTGCAAAAGTTTGGTGATGAGGGGTTAGAGCGTTTTCGTAAGTGGCATAAAAATGTTTGGATAAGGGCTATAAAAATAAGCATTTGCAACTGCACAAATAAACTTTTAAACCCATAACGCTTATTGATGTCATTGCAAACAAGAAACCGCTGTGAAAAAAACTGTTGTCCATTCACTTTGTTTTTCACTTTTTTTCTATTCTTATTTTTTTCACGAATACCACTTATTTCTGCCCACTTTTTTTCTGTAACCTTTACAAGAGTTTGAAATAACAGCTCTTTTTTTATTAGAAATAATGAAACAAGCCTTTAAAATGGTGTTTTTTAGCTAAAAAACGTGCAAAAGCTTAGGGTTTAGCATGCAAAACATAAGCTTTTTAAGGGCTAATACATAAGAGTTTAGGTGCTAAAAACATCATCTATTGCACACTAAACTCTAAGCTTTTGCACGCTAATGGCTTATATTTTTGTAAATAAACAGGTTGTGTTTTAGAAAAAGTAAAACCTATGCTTTTTAGCGTTTTTTTAGCTTATTTTGTGGTGCTTAATTATACGTAAATGGGGTGCGAATAGGTGGTTGAATAGCCCCATTTTTGTGCTAAAATGAAAGTTGAAAATGTAACAAAAACGCTCACAAAAAATAGGTTGATTGATAGAGAAAAAAAGAATTGAATAAAAAAACAAAAATAAAATCTATAAAAGTGGTATTCACGATATAAACAATCCCACTTTTTTTATAGATTATTTCTACAAAATGAGGCGTTAAAAGCATAAACACCCAATACTGCTAAAATAAAAAGAATGAGATAAAAATCTCATTCTTTATTTCATATTGTCTTTAAAAGCAATGATATGTTCTAAATGTTCGTCTATATAAAAACGTTTGGTTTTGTTCTTTTCCATCGGGAAGGTTATATTTCACCTTCACAAAAATATTTCTTTTTACTCACCACCGTTTTAGGATAACGAAAAATCAGAACGTAACAATGGGTTCTTAGCACTTTTTCTGTTGCAGGTCGGTTAATAAACTATCGCTAATAAAAAGGTAGAATCTAACGTTTCTACACTTAGGTTAGAAAAAGTTGTTCTCTTTTAAATTATCTGTCAAAAAAACTGTTCTACTAAAGGCTTAACCTGCTTTTTTTACTGCCACAACAAGAAAGGGCGATTACAACAAATGTTGCAATCACCCCTTTTAATAGATTATTGAATGAATAATTGTTCATTATTCTGGAATGTTTTTTTCAAAACATCTAATAAGTGGTCCCAAACCATTTGTACGGTAGGGATAAGTAGTCTTTCTTCTGGTGTATGCACGTATCTTAGTGTTGGACCGAATGAAACCATATCTAAATTAGGATACTTTTTCAGAGAACAATCCACACTCTAAACCAGCGTGAATACCAAGCACCTTAGGTTCTTTATTAAATAGTTTCTTGTAAGAATCTACTGCAATCTTCGTTAAAAAGACTGTTAGGATTCATCTTCCATGCAGGATATCCGTCTCCACCTGTTACGGTTGCACCAGCTAATTGGAAAGCTGCACGAACGGTGTTTGCCATGTTTTTAAGATTACTTGCTACGTTTGAACGCTGACTTGCTACTACATTTAGTTCGTTTTCGTCGGTGCTTACGCTTGCAAGGTTACTCGATGTTTCTACTAACCACGACAAAGCTTCGTCTTGACAATGGGTGTAAATACCATTATCTACACATTGAAGCGCAAGAATAATGCGTGTTGCCACTTCTGTTTCAATCACTTTCACCGCTTGTGTGTCTTCTATTGCATAGTCCATAGCCGTGTCTGTTACATGAAACTCTTCTTCTACAGCTTTGAAAAAAATTCGTTCCATTCTGTTTTAACAGCTTCTTTCACGTCTTCTTTCACTGCAAAAATCACTTGTCCATCACGAGGTATTGCGTTGTGCATCTTACCTGCTTGGAAGCTTGCTAAGCGTAAACCGTGCTTTTGTTGAGTAAGATATAAGAAACGAGTGAGCAACTTAATGGCGTTAGCACGCTTCTTATTGATGTCGTCTCCACTATGTCCACCAGTTAATCCTTTAAGCGATGCTTTTAAGAAAGCGTATCCTTGTGGTGCTTCTTCACGCTTAAATTCGAACTTAGCATAGCTTGTTACACCTCCAGCACACGATACAAAGATTTGTCCTTCGTCCTCCGAATCGAGGTTAATAAGCATATCTCCTTTCAAAAAAACCTGGTTGAAGATTTTCTGCACCCTGTAAGTCCTGTCTCTTCATCTTTTGGTAAATAAACACTCAATAGGTCCGTGTTCAATGTCGTTGCTATCAAGAAGTGCAAGCTCCATGGCTACACCTATTCCGTCATCTGCACCTAATGTGGTTCCTTTAGCTGTGAGCCATTCTCCATCAATATAAGTTTCAATGGGGTCATTCATAAAGTCGAACTCCACATCTACCAACTTTTCGCACACCATATCTGTGTGACTTTGTAATATAACGGTCTTTCTATGCTCGTGTCCCTTTGTTCCCGGTTTACGAATAAGCACGTTTCCACATTCGTCTACTAATGTTTCAAGTCCTCTACTCTCACCAAATTCTTTTCAAATAAGCGATGATTTTTTTCTTCATGTTTTGAGGGACGAGGAATTAAATTGATTTTTTTGCGAAGTGGTCAAAAACGCATTTAGGTTGTAAATTAGTTTTATCCATAGTTTTTATTCTTTTTTTGTTTTTTTCTTTTGTTGTTTACTTTAATTCTATTATCTTTGCAAGCATCATTCATATAGTTTACAACACTCTACGGGGTGATGCTTACTTTGCAAATATACAAAAAATGATACAAACACTACTCTTTACGGTGTTAATAATTGCTATTAGTATAGCTTTATTAAGTGTAAAACTTCTATTTCGTAAGAACGGAAGTTTCTCTTCGCAGCATATTCACGATAGTGAAGCACTAAGAAAAAAAGGTATTCACTGCGTAATCGACCAAGATAAGTCTGCAAGAAAAGCAGGAAAGGCTTACTAATAAATGTATTTAAAAAAACTTAAAAAAACACTCTATAAAATGAACAAGAAACATCTTTTCGGTACAATGACTCTTGCTTTGGCATTGGGTTTTGCACTCGTTTCGTGCGATAAATCTAAAACACAAAGTACAGAAAGCGAAGAAACAAGCTCTACAACAACTAAAGCTGATACCAAAGTGGCTTATGTAGAAGTAGATAGTATTATGTCTCAATATAAGTTTTGTAAGGAGTATTCGCCTCGTTCTTCAAAAGAAAGGACAAAACATTCAAAAACACTCTTGCACAGAAACAACAACAGTTACAAGCAGCAGCAGTTAATTTTCAACAGAAAATTCAACAAAAATGCTTACACAAGAGAGCAAGCAGAAGCAATACAAATGAACTTGCAAAAAAACAAGAAAGAGACTTACAGGCTTTGAGTCAACGCTTAAAACCAAGAGTTCCAAATAGAAACTGAAAAAAATACAACAATGCACTACGAGATAGCATTCAACACTATCTTGCTACTTACAATAAAGACAAGAAGTTTGGATTAATACTTAGTAAAGCAGGCGATAATATTTTATATGCCGACAAGAGTTATGATATAACTAAAGAGGTTATTGCTGGTTTAAATAAGGCTTACACCTCATCTCCTAACTTATCGAAAGACGCTAAGAAATAACACATAATTGTGTTAAACGCACAATAACGACAATCGCTTAACAGCTTTTTCTCTAATCAAGAGTAACTGTTAAGCGATTATTTTTGCTTTTATTCTATACCTTATTATATAATAAATGCTTTCTTATACAACGATATGTAATAAGAAAGCATTTAATATTGAGATAATACCTTTTTTTATTTAGTCTTTATTAGCGCGTTTACGGTCGTTATGGTCGAGTATAATCTTACGCATTCGCATATTAACAGGTGTCACTTCAACGTATTCATCTGCTTTAATATACTCTAAACACTCCTCTAAACTCATGATAGTTTTCGGTATAACACGAGCTTTATCATCGCTACCTGAAGCACGAACGTTTGTTAATTGTTTTTGCTTTTTGTTACGTTTATTACGAGGTCGTTATCGTGTACATGTTCTCCAACCACTTGTCCGTAATACACTTCTTCACCCGGGTCTATAAAGAATTTACCACGGTCTTGAAGTTTATCTAACGAGTAAGCATAAGCTGTTCCTGTTTCCATTACAATCATAGAGCCATTCACTCTGCGCGTAATCTCTCCCTTAAAAGGCTGATATTCCTTAAAGCGATGCGCCATAATTGCTTCTCCTTGACTGGCAGTTAACACATTAGTACGCAAACCGATGATACCTCTTGACGATATATCGAATTCGATATTCACACGGTCGCCTTGACTTTCCATCGAAGTCATTTCGCCTTTACGACGTGTAACCATATCAATCATCTTACTTGCGAACTCTTCTGGTACGTTAATCGTTAGTTCCTCAATAGGTTCATGCTTAATTCCGTCTATCTCTTTGTAGATAACTTGAGGTTGTCCCACTTGTAGTTCATATCCTTCTCTACGCATGGTTTCAATTAAAACCGATAGATGTAATACGCCACGACCGCTCACAATCCAGCTATCTGTACTATCTTCGAAAGGACGAACTCTTAGTGCGAGATTCTTTTCTAACTCTTTTTGAAGTCGGTCGTTAATATGTCTACTGGTAACAAACTTACCTTCTTTACCAAAGAACGGACTATCGTTAATTGTAAATAGCATGCTCATTGTAGGCTCATCAATAGCCAAAGGAGGCAAAGCTTCAGGGTTTTCAAAGTCGGCAATTGTGTCTCCAATTTCAAATTTATCAAGTCCTACAACAGCACAGATATCTCCTGAGCTCACTTCAGTTGCTTTAGCGTGTCCCATACCTTCGAAAGTTCTAAGTTCTTTAATCTTAGTTTTCTCCTTAGAACCATCTCTATGGCAAATAGTAACATTCATTCCATCTTTAAAAACACCACGATGAACACGTCCAACGGCAATACGTCCTGTATAATTAGAATAATCTAACGACGTAATAAGCATTTGTGGAGTTCCTTCTATGTGCTTAGGAGCGGGAATATGTTTAACGATTTCATCGAGAAGATAGTCGATATTATCTGTTGGATTTTGCCAATCGGCAGCCATCCAACCGTTTTTTTTGCGCTACCATATACCACAGGAAAGTCTAATTGGTCTTCTGTTGCATTAAGCGAAAAACATAAGGTCGAACACCATTTCGTACACCTCTTCGGGTCTACAGTTGGGCTTATCCACCTTATTCACTACCACAATAGGCTTTAAACCTATTTGTAATGCCTTTTGAAGAACAAAGCGTGTTTGTGGCATAGGCCCTTCAAAGGCGTCAACAAGCAGTATACAACCGTCTGCCATGTTAAGTACTCGTTCCACTTCTCCACCAAAAATCGGAGTGTCCAGGTGTGTCTATAATGTTAATTTTAGTGCCTTTCCAGTTAATAGAAACGTTTTTAGAAAGAATCGTAATTCCTCTTTCTCGTTCTAAGTCGTTAGCATCTAAAACCTGACCACTGTTATCTTGTCCTTCTCTAAATAGTTTTCCAGCAAGCATCATCTTATCTACAAGAGTGGTTTTGCCGTGGTCTACGTGTGCAATAATTGCAATATTTCTTATATCCTGCATCGGTTTACCTATATAATATGATGGTGCAAAGGTAGTTATTTTTATTTAATTGGTAGAAAAAATAAGATGTTATTTGCAAGAGTATCAATATTTTTTTTATATCTTTGCACCGCATTTTTGCAACAAAAACGTTTAACTAATTAAAAAGTTCTATGTATTTAGATCAAGCAAAAAAACAAGAAATCTTTGGACAATACGGAAAGTCTAACACTGATACTGGTTCTGCAGAGAGCCAAATAGCATTGTTCTCATACCGTATTTCCCACTTGACGGAACATTTAAAGAAGAACCGTAAAAGATTATACAACAGCTCGTTCATTAACTAAGTTGGTAGGTAAGCGTCGTTCATTGCTTAACTACTTATACGACAGAGATATTGAACGTTATCGTGCTATCATTAAGGCTTTAGGTCTTCGTCGATAGTTTTACGATTTGCTTTAAGGCATTTAAGAGGCTTTCTGCTTATTTCTTTGGAGATAACAGAAAGCCTTTTTGTTTATCATAGAAACGAGTTTACGTTTCGTTGCATTGTTTTTGCCCACTCGTCCCCACTCTATTTCACCTTAAAAGTACCTCATTTGGTACAAAAACATTTTGTTTCTTTCTTTTTCTTTATCTACTTTATGCAAAAGAAACAAAACACATTTTTAAGATAAAAGAGCATATTTTTTTGTGAGCGTTTTGTTACATTTTTCAACTTTCATTTTAGCGCAAAAATGAGGCTATTCAGCTACCTATTCGCATCCCATTTACGCACAATTAAGCACCACAAAAACAAGCAAAAAAACACTAAAAAGCATAGGTTTTACTTTTCTAAAAACACAACCTGTTTATTTACAAAATATAAGCCATTAGCGTGCAAAAGCTTAGAGTTTGGCACACAATAGCTTATGTTTTAGCACCTAAACTCTCGTGTATTAGCTCTTAAAAAGCTTATGTTTTGCACCCTAAACCCTAAGCTTTTTGCACGTCTTTTTCGCTAAAAACATCATTTTAAAAGGTTATTTCATCAATGGGTATAAAAAAAGAGCTGTTATTTTGAACGCTGGTAAATGCTACTGAAAAAAAGTGGACTTATTTTTGCATGTTTTTTTCTGCAATACAACACACACAAAAAAGACATGATAAAGCCACAAAAACGACCTATCACAACAATTGTTCATAAAAAAATAACAATAAAAAGCAAATTCTTTTTCGTATTTTTTTGTAACAAAACAACAAAAATAACTATCACACAATGAATTATCTTAAAAAAATATTGGTTAGATGTGGCAATTGTGGTTTTCTTTGCCCTTATATCCTTTTGTCTCATTTTATGCCTGCAACCGTCGAAGGGCGCATTCTTTACCAACACGACTCATCAGCAGGACGTGGTTTGGGACACGAATTGCAAACCTATTTTGAGCAAACAGGCGAACACACACGTTGGAGTAACTCGGCTTTTTAGTGGTATGCCTACATACCAAACAGCTCCATCTTATAATAGTACAAACTTATTAGGTAAGCTCATAGATGTTTATCGATTAGGTTTACCAGAATATGTGTGGTTTGTTTTTGCTTATTTGTTAGGCTTTTTACATTCTACTTCGTGCCTTCGATTTTCGTAAAGAATTAGCGGCTATGGGTTCAATAGTATGGGCTTTCTCGTCATACTTCTTCATTATTATCGCAGCAGGACACATTTGGAAGGTGTGGGCATTAGCTTTTCTTCCGCCAATGATTGCAGGTGTGGTGCTATCTTATCGTGGTAAGTTGCTATGGGGACTTATTATTACGGCACTCTTCACGGCTTTTTGAGGTGAAAAGCAAACCATGTGCAAATGACCTATTACTATCTTTTTGCACTTTTTATTTATGGTGATTGCTTTCTTTGTAGATGCACTCAGAAAAAGCAATTGGCACATTTTGGAAAAAGCAACAGCTGTGTGTTTAGCTGGAGCAACTATTGGTATATTGATAAATATAAGTAACCTTTATCACACATGGCAATATGGTAAAGAGAGTATGCGTGGTAAAAGCGAACTTGTTAAAAAGAATTCTACTAACCAAACCAATAGCGGTTTAGAAAGAGATTACATCACTCAATGGAGTTATGGCATAGATGAAACGTGGACACTGCTTATTCCCTAATGCCAAAGGAGGTGCTTCCTGTTCCGCTATCAATGAACAAACAAGCCATGCAAAAAAAGCCGACCCTCAGTTTATGCAAGTGTACGAACAAATGGGTCAATACTGGGGAGAACAGCCCGGAACAAGTGGCCCTGTGTATGTAGGGAGCTTTTTGTTTTAATGCTATTTATAGCAGGATTATGGATTGTAAAAAACACCTATGAAGTGGGCTTTACTTGCTGCAACGGTGCTTTCGGTGTTATTGTCGTGGGGTAAAAACTTTATGCCTTTCACCAATTTCTTTATAGATTATGTGCCAATGTATGCTAAGTTTAGAACAGTAGCTTCCTATCTTGGTCATTGCAGAGTTTGCCATTCCGCTTTTGGCAATGATGACTTTGAAAACAATTTTCGAAGATAAAGAACGCTTAAAAAGCAAACATGAAGGTGGTTTATATCACCTTTGGAGTTACAGCAGGCATAACCTTGCTCTTTTGCTATCATGCCTTCGGTGTTTTTAGTGGCTCATTTCATCGTCGGAAATGCAGGCTTTTACAAAAATATTCCCGCAGAATATATCGCTCCATTAACGGCTAATATCACTGCCATACGTGAGTATATTTTCACAACAGATTGTTATAGAACAATCTTTATACTTGTTTTAGGAACGGCTTTATTGGCTCTTTTTCCAACTAAAAATTGCCTTTATAAATATGTATTAGCAGGTTTAACCCTTTTTATGCTTAATAGATATGTGGCAAGTGAACAAACGTTACCTTAACGACGATATGTTTGTAGAACGTAGTGTGAAAGAAACTGCGCCTAACATGACCAATGCCGATAAGCTAATTTTTGCAAGATAAGAGTTTAGACTACAGAGTGTTAAACTTGGCATCGAACACGTTTAACGAAAACGAAACGTCTTATTATCATAAGAGTATAGGTGGTTATCACCCTGCAAAACTACGTCGTTATCAGGAAATGATTGAGCATTATATTGCTCCTGAAATGCAAAAAAATGCTACCAGAAATAGCTAAACACGGCGGAGATATGAGTCAGATAAACGGCAATAGTTTGTTCCCTGTGCTTAACATGCTAAACACTAAGTATTTTTATTTTGCCTTTACAACAAAATCAAACCATTCCTTTACAAAACCCTTATGCTTATGGTAATGCTTGGTTTGTTGATAAAATTCGCTTTGTAAACAATGCTAACGAAGAAATAGACCTTGTGGGTAAGCTCAATTTACGTCATGAAGCTGTGGCAGACAAGGCGTTTAAAGAGCAATTAAAAAATAGTGTTCCTCAAGGTAAAACATCGAATGTGGTGTTAAACAGTTATGCTCCTAATGCACTAAGCTACACGGTAAACTCTGATAAAGGTGGCGTTGTGGTGTTCTCGGAGGTGTATTATCCGGGTTGGAAAGCTACAATAGACGGGAAAGAGGCAAGCCTTGGCAGAGTGAACTATATTCTTCGCGCACTTAATGTGTCGGCAGGTAAACACGAAGTGAAGCTTGTTTTCGACCCAACATCTGTGCATACCACTGAAACAATAGCGTATATTGCTTTCGGTGTATTGGTGTTGCTCATTGCCGTGGTGTGTTTCTTAAATTATAAAAAGGCACAAAATTAAGGCTACAAGCTAACTTTTTACGCAACACCCTCTCAATGATATTCGTCTTATTGAGAGGGTGTTATGTTTTTATTACAAGTTTTTCTAATAAAAAAAGTATAAGGTAATTTTTACATAATTGTGCATATTCGTGTCCTAACAACGATTTTTAAGATATTCTTGTTTCTTGATTTTTACTTGTTTTACTCAGTTCTTTATGAGCTATAGCGCATTCTTTTACAAGTCTTTTTTTCCTTTCATGTGCAACAATAAAAAGAAATTATATAATCCTTATTTAAAGGATAAACAACAAATAAAAATGACAAATACAAATGACTGTAACGCCCCTTTATTCTTCACAAGGAAAGGTTATCATTCAGTTATAATATAAAAGTTTACGCTCTTTACAATAAACAAATAAAAACAAAAAGTAAAGAAATAAACAATTTAAAAATAGAGAGATTAAAAAAAGGCAAATACAAGTAAATGTATTTTGCCTTTTTATTAGTGTTATAGCCTTAATAGCTAAGTGATAGCTTATTATGCTCAGCTTCTGTTTCGTTACTCCAATCTTCTTGGGTCTTACGAATATAGCTCTTATAACGCAATTTAGCCATTTCTTCAGCAGCATTGAATAGTTCTTGTGTCTGTTAGGATATGCTTTCTTAACAGAAAGATAACGAACTTCTCCCATTAGGAAGTCTTGGAACTTATCCCAATCAGGCTTTTTTTAGAGTCGAGAACAAATGGATTCTTTCCTTGTTCAGCAAGTTCTGGGTTGTAACGCCATAAGTGCCAGTATCCACACTCTACTGCGCGACCTTCTTCTGCTTGGCTCTTACCCATACCACCCTTAATCTTTAATCCATGATTGATACATGGTGCATAAGCAATGATAAGAGATGGACCGGGATATGCTTCAGCTTCACGGATAGCCTTTAAGGTTTGGTTTTGGTCTGCACCCATTGCTATTTGCGCAACGTAAACATATCCGTATGTTGTAGCCATTAAACCAAGGTCTTTTTTTACGAATTCTCTTTCCTTGAGCAGCAAACTGTGCAAGCGCACCTAACGGTGTTGACTTAGAACTTTGACCACCTGTGTTAGAGTAAACCTCAGTGTCGAGAACAAGAATATTAACGTCTTCGCCAGATGCAATTACGTGATCAAGACCACCGTAACCAATATCGTAAGATGCACCATCACCTCCAATAATCCATTGTGAACGCTTCACAAGATAGTGGTCGAGTGTTTTTAATTCTTGACAAACAGCACAACCCTTTTTCAGCACATTGTGCAATAAGTGGTTTAAGCTTAGCACTTGCTACTTTAGGAAGATCAGCGTCATTCATAGAATCAATCCATTCTTGTGCAGCTTCTTTAAATTCTGCAGAAACTTTTTCGTCTTCAAAAGTTTGACCAAGTAACACTTTGATGCGTTCTCTCATCTTCTTGTTACCAAGAGCCATACCCATACCAAATTCACAGAAGTCTTCGAAGAGTGAATTATCAAACGCAGGACCTTGTCCTTGTTCGTTTGTTGTATAAGGAGTAGCAGGAACTGAGCTGAATAAATTGAAGAACAACCTGTAGCATTTGCAATCATTTCACGGTCACCATATAGCTGTGAAATGAGTTTTTACATAAGGAGTTTCTCCACAACCAGCACATGCTCCAGAGAATTCGAATAGAGGTTTAGCAAACTGAGAGTTCTTAACATTGCTCTTAGTATCGACTAAATGTTGCTTAGTTTTTACGTTCTTTGTTAAATAATTCCAGTTGCTAATTTGTTGTTCGTCGTGAGTGAAAGGTACCATAGCTAATGCTTTACCATTCTTATTACCAGGACAAACGTCTGCACAGTTACCACAACCCACACAATCAAGTACACTTATTTGGATACGGAACTGCATTCCTGCCATTGTCTTAGGCACTTTCATGTCGAGAGTTTTATCTTCAAAGCCCGCTTTTTTTCTGCTCATCGAGAACGAAAGGACGAATACTTGCGTGAGGACAAACATAAGCACACTTGTTACATTGTATACAGTTTTCTGCTGTCCATTCAGGGTTGAAAGCTCAACACCACGTTTTTCGTAAGCAGCGCCACCATTTTGCAATGTACCGTCTACCATTCCATGTGAAATAAAGTCGGAAACTTTAAGCATTTCACCGTCTTGTGCATTGATAGGACGTACAATTTCTTTGATGAATGCAGGTGCATCATCTTCTACCTTAGCATCGTCAGACAAGTTAACCCATGCTGGGTCTATTTCTAACACCTTATATTCATTTCCTCCATCTACCGCTGCATAGTTCTTATCGACAACGTCTTGTCCCTTCTTGCCATAAGACTTTTCAATGAATTTCTTCATTTGTTCTACTGCAAGGTCGATAGGAATAACGTTTGTAATACGGAAGAATGCACTTTGAAGAATGGTGTTAGTACGGTTACCAAGTCCTATTTCTTGTGCAATCTTTGTAGCGTTAATATAGTAAACTGTGATATTGTTTTGTGCAAAATAACGCTTAATTCTATTAGGAATAAAGTCTACTAATTCTTGACCTTCAAAGATTGTATTCAAAAGGAAAGTACCATTCTTCTGCAATCCACGAATAACATCGTACATGTTAAGGTATGCTTGAACGTGACATGCTACGAAGTTAGGAGTTTTAACTTGGTATGTAGAATGGATAGGAGCATCACCAAAGCGTAAATGAGAGCAGGTAAAACCTCCTGATTTCTTAGAGTCGTAAGAGAAATAAGCCTGACAATATTTATCAGTATTATCTCCAATAATCTTAACAGAGTTCTTATTAGCACCTACAGTACCATCTGCACCTAATCCATAGAACTTAGACTCAAACACACCTTCACCTCCTAATGGAAGTTCTTCTACAGCAGGAAGAGATGTAAAGGTTACATCATCTACGATACCTACAGTGAAATGATTCTTAGGTTCAGGAAGTTCAAGGTTATCATAAACAGAAATAATGTGAGAAGGGGTGATGTCTGCAGAACCTAAAACCATAACGTCCACCAACAATTAGAGGTTGTTTTGGTTGGTCATAGAATGCACTCTTAACATCAAGATACAAAGGTTCTCCTTCTGCTCCAGGTTCTTTTGTACGGTCAAGAACAGCAATGCGTTTAACAGTTTCTGGAATAGAAGCGAATAAATGTTTAACAGAGAAAAGGACGATAAAGGTGTACTGAAATCATACCCACTTTCTTTCCTTGCTTTGTTAAATAGTCGATTGCTTCATGAGCTGCCCTCAGTTGCAGAACCCATCAAAATGATAATATTCTCTGCATCCTTAGCTCCATAATATGAGAATAGATGATATTCACGACCTGTAATGTCTGAAATCTTTGCTAAATAACTTTCTACAACCTCTGGAATATTATCATAATATTGGTTGCAAGCTCTCTATGAGCAAAAGAATGTTTCAGGGTTTTCAGCTGTACCTCTTGTCACTGGACGTTCTGGAGATAAAAGCACGGTCGCGGAAACGCTTAACGTCAGCTGGGTCAGAAGCTTTTGCTATTTCTTCTTGTTCCATCACTTCTATCTTTTGATATTCGTGTGAAGTACGGAATCCATCAAAGAAATTAACAAAAGGAATGCTTGTTTTAAGCAGAGCCAAGTGTGGAACAGCTGTTAAGTCCATCACTTCTTGCACTGAACCAGAGCAGAATAAAGCAAAAACCTGTTTGACGACATGCCATAACATCTGAATGGTCACCAAAAAAATACTTAAAGCATGAGTAGCAATTGCACGAGCAGAAACGTCAAAAACACAAGGCAACATTTCGCCAGCAATTTTGTACATGTTAGGTATCATCAACAATAATCCTTGCAGAGTCTGTAAAGGTTGTTGTTAAAGCACCTGCTTGTAATGAACCATGCATAGCACCTGCTGCACCACCTTCTGATTGCATTTCTTGCACAGCAACTGTTTGTCCAAAAAGATTCTTACGTCCTTTTGCAGCCCATTCGTCTACGTGTGCTGCCATCGGAGACGATGGAGTGATGGGATAAATAGCAGCTACTTCTGAGAACATATAACTAATATGCGCTGCAGCTTCTGTTACCATCACAAGTGATAAACTTTTTTTCTTTTGCCATTTTATAGATAAAATATTTAATTAATGTTTTGTATCAATATAAAAACCTAAAAAGCCATAAAGGCACTTGGTTTCCTTTTCCTGTTTTTGTGTTATATAAAAGCATAGATAGTATCTGCATTATGACGTATTTTTTTGCTTCGCCTTTTGCATCACACACTCTAAACTTTTGTTTCTTCGTTCACTACATAATAGTGTTCTTTATTTCCCTGATTAACGAGATAATCTTTCCACAAAGCATTCACAAAGAACGTCTCCATTACAACTGATGTTTCAACATGTATGGGATAGACCGAATACATTAAGTTTGTATTTTTGAAGCATTATCTTTGCTGGTTTCTTAGGGAAAAGAAACTCCAATGGGATATATCATATTTATAAGACGTGCATCTTCGAGATATTTAATATAGTTCATTACTGTAGCACGACTTGTCGCTATGTCATTTGCCAAGTTGCTTACGTTAGGTGCTTTGTTGTTATCTAAAGCTAAACTATAAAACAACTTTTTTTAATCTTAGCTAAATATTTTTAAATCTATTTGCTTAATCAATAAGATGTCAACCTCAGTCATCATGTTCATAGTTTTCAATAAATTTTCTGAAAAATTTCTATTCTCGAGAAAGAATGGATAAAAACCATGATGTAAATAACTTTGAAAAATGAGATAGCACATCTATCTCGCTTACTATTTTCTTTGCAATTGTTTTCGTGTTCATTTAGTATCTGTGGGAAGCTGTATAAACGCTAAAAACAACTTTTTGTTTGCAAATTAAGATACTCTAAAAAGAAAAATCCTCTAAGGTCATAGCTCTTTACAATACCATTCAACTCAGGGTTCTCTTCTTTTAAACGCATTACACTCGAACCTGTAAAAACAATTTTCAATTCGGGAAAAAAAGGTCATAACATTGTCTTAACTCCTTACTCCAATTAGGTTGTTTAAACACTTGGTCTATCAATCAACACCTTTCCTCCTGCTTTTATAAACAGTTCGGCAAATTCTGTTATACCGTGTCCTTGAAAAATAAAGATTATTCATATTCACATATAAACATTCTCTATTAGTCGCCCCAAAGCGTTCTTTTGCAAATTGAAGTAGAAAAGTTGTTTTCCCAACTCCCCTTGTTCCTTTAATACCAATCAAGCGATCGTCCCAGTTTATCTCGTCCATTAAGACACGACGAACTGGTGCTTCTAAGTGTTCTACCAAATAAGTATGGGTACGATAAAAATGCTCTGATCATCTTGTTCTTATTAAAATATCTATGCAAAGATACTATTTATTTCATTTATTTGCAAACCCTACATTGCAAAAAAATTAGAATTATAATACCTAAAAATGATGATTTTTTTACTGCATTCCCTATTTTTTTCACCCTTTTTTTATGATGACGTTTTTATGTTTTTTAAGTCTTTATACCTCGAACTTTAACAAATCTGTATCTCAAATTTGAATGCTATAATATACTAAATGTAAAAATCACTTTTTAAATTGATTTACATCATCACAAACAATTTAAACTCTGTGATAAAAAAAGTGGTAAGATTAAAATCCTACCACACTATTTCCTAACTCTTTAGCCAATCTATTACGCGCCATTTGAAGTTCTTGATACTCTTTCATCAATGGCAATAAGCGTTCGGGAGTATTCATAGCTCTGTTTATTTGCCTTTTGCAAATCTTTCAACGAACGTTCCAAATAATCTTTTCTAAAGTCTAATAGCAAATGCAATAACTGATTTTTTTATTTTTTTCTCGTTCCTTTTTCCTTTTTGTTCTTCAGCACTTATTTGCTCGCTTTCTGCGCTTCCTTGCTTTTGCATTCTATAATATTGATACTTATCTAAAGTCAGTTCAGTAGCTAATTGACTAATTGCAATATCGTTATGATGCACAAAAAAACGTTCAGCTATAAATCCATCATCATGTACATGTTCAACTGCCTCTTTTAGTAAAAAGATTATACACTTTTACAGAGAAATGAAGTCCATCTGATTGAAGATTATAATCAATATAATCAATAACACTTAAATCATGATGTTTTCCTTCGTTTTTCATCTACCACATCTTTAAAAAATAATCTTTTTCTCCATAACGCACAATCATTTGAGCTAACAACGTTTCCACCTTTAGGAGTTGCAGGACTTTCAATAAGCATTTGCGCCTCATTTTTTTTGTTATTGCAGCCGTAACGCCTTCTTTATTTGCCGTTTCATTCATTCGGTCTCTACTCTCTAATAAAAATTATTCATTGTATTTATAAGAGTTGCTTCCGAAACCAATAATCGTTGAGCGCAATCGTGAATATAAGTATCACGCAATATTTGATTAGGAATAACCGCAATACTTTGCACAATAGAGTTAATAGCCTCAGAGCGTTGTGCAGGGTCGGTAACTCCTTTAAGCATCAAATTTATTTTAAACCAAATAAAGTCGGTTTGATTTTCTTCGATATATGCTTTAAAATCCTCTACAGAATGCTTTCTTGCAAAGCTGTCGGGGTCTTCTCCATCAGGTAAAAATAAGCACCTTTATGTTCATACCCTCTGCCAAAAATCATATCAGTTCCACGCAATGTTGCTTTAATACCAGCTTCATCTCCATCATAAAGAAGCGTTATATTCGAAGTAAATCTATGCAACATACGAATTTGATGCACACTCAAAGCCGTTCCAGAGTTAGCCACAACATTCTCTATTCCACATTGATTCATAGATATAACATCTGTATATCCTTCCACCATATACACTCTATCTTCTTTTGAAATAGCTTTCTTAGCTTGATAAATGCCGTATAACAAATGGTCTTTATGATAGATTTCTGAATCGGGAGAATTGACATATTTTTTTGCGACACCCCTTTGGTTCTTGCATCTAACAATCTACCTCCAAAACCCCACAATCTTACCACTAACACTTACCCACGGAAAGATAACACGACCTGCATAACGGTCTATCATATCTCCCCTATCGGTTTTATAACAGATACCTGTTTTTATTAAGAACTCATCTTTATAACCTTTCGAGCGTGCAGTTTGTGCCAATGCGAACCTATCTGTAAGGTCGTATCCCAATTGAAACTTGTTTATAATATCATCTCTGAAACCTCTTGAGCGGAAATAAGCCATACCTATGCTTTTGTCCATCTACATGATTGTGCAGAACATCTTGAAAAATAATTAGCCACCCACTCGTTTACAATAAACATACTATCTCTTTCGTTCTGCTCTTTTCGTTCTTCGTCTGTCAGTTCTCGTTCCTTAATTTCAATATTATATTTTCGAGCTAACCACCTCAAAAGCTTCTGGATAAGTCATTTGCTCATGCTCCATAAGGAAATAAACAGGTGTTCCTCCACGCCCACAACTAAAACAATGGCACATACCACGCGAAGGAGAAACGAAGAAAGAAGGGGTTCTTTCATCGTGAAAAGGACATAAACCTTTGTAGTTAACACCACTTTTTGAGAGAAACAAATTCAGAAACCACATCAACAATGTTTGCAGCCTCTTTAATACGTTCAATAGTAAGTTTATCTATCATAATTGCAAAGATACATAAAATAGATTTTTTAAAAAAAAGACGCAACCATTAAAGGCTACGTCTTTAGTGTTTTTTATTCAAACCAATAGTGTTTAAGCATCTACAGTCTTTTTGTTTGTAAGCTCTCGATACTATTTACATCAAAGTTTTTAATAAAATGATGATGTCCTATAATTTCTTCCTCAGCTTGCATCACATACACTTTTTGCGCTCTTAGTAAATAACTCTGGAGCTTTGGTTGCATCTTCTAATAATAAAAAGAGACATAATCACATTTCCTGTTATATTGTATAAACGACGCGCAAGGAAGTCGATAACCTCTTGATTATTCGCGTTTTTAACCACCTCAATTGCTTTCTTCTAACAATTGCACAAGCTTAACAACACGTTCTTTCAAAGGCTTCATGTCTTCACTCACTTCGTTTTCTATCATCTCTTTTATCATACTAAGATAAGTGCCATTAGTGATATAACGAATAGCTGCTACAACTTGCAATTGAGTTGTTCCTTCGTAGATAGAGAAAAATACGAGCATCACGATATAAACGCTGACACTTATATTCCATAATAAAGCCCGAACCACCATGCACTTGAATAGCATCATAAGCATTCTGGTTAGCATATTCAGAGTTCATACCTTTTGCAATAGGTGTGAAAGCATCTGCCAAACGAGCATATTTCTTTTGTTCTGCCTTCTCCTCTGGTGTGAGTTTACGTTCACGAGATATGTCTTCTAAAATTTTATACATATCTACATAACGAGAAGTTTGATAAAGTAAGCTACGTCCTGCATCGAGTTTTGCTTTTATTCGTGCAATCATATCATACACAGCAGGCATTTCTACGATAGCAGTAGCAAACTGTTTACGTTCTTTTGCATAAGCTAATGCTTCATTATAAGCAGCTTGACTCAATCCAACACTTTGTGCTGCAATACCTAAACGGGCACCGTTCATCAATGCCATAACATATTTTATTAAGCCCATACGTGTACTTCCGCATAATTCAGCCTTAGCATTTTTGTACACCAATTCGCAAGTTGGCGAACCATGAATACCCAATTTATGCTCAATATGTCGCACATCAACTCCACCATCACGTTTATCGTAAATAAACATCGACAATCCTCTACCATCTTTTGTGCCTTCTTCAGAACGAGCCAACACCAAGTGAATATCCGAATCGCCATTGGTAATAAATCGCTTAACACCATTTAGCAACCAACAGCCTTGTTCTTCGCTATAAGTAGCTTTGAGCATAACACTTTGAAGGTCGGAACCTGCATCAGGTTCAGTAAGGTCCATCGACATTGTTTCTCCTGCACAAACGCGTGGAATATATTTTTGTCGCTGTTCTTCGTTACCAAATTCGTATAATGTTTCTATGCAATCTTGCAACGACCAAATGTTTTGAAAGCCCGCATCTGCTCTTCCTACCATTTCCGATGCCATTGAATACGGCGTAATAGGAAGGTTTAAGCCTCCATAACGACGTGGCATAGAAATACCCCAAAGCCCTGCTTGGCGTGTAGCCTCTAAGTTTTCATAAGTTTTAGAAGCATATTTCATGCGGTTGTTTTTCAAGATGTGGACCTTCAAGGTCTACCTCTTCGCTATTAGGTTCTACCACATTTGCCATGATATCTCCCATAATTTCAAGCAATCGGTCGTAGTTTTCCATTGCATCATTATAGTCGACAGGGGCATCGTCGTAAGTGTCTTTATCTGCAAAGTTTCGTTCTTTCAACTCTACAATGCGTTTCATCAAAGGGTGATGGAGGTGATACTCCAACTCGGGCTGGTCTTTATAATAGTTTGCCATAGTGTTTTTAGTGTTCTAAAAAGAGCTTTATTTTATCTATATTTCATTACATAAAGCCCTTATGAGTTATGTTATTTACTATTGCTCTTATAATATTTTTATAAGTTTAGGAACAACTTCTTCTACTGTTCCAGTTATCACATAATCGGCTATTGCGTTAATGGGTGCATTAGCATCATTATTGATTGAGATAATAATTCCACTATCTTGCATACCCACAGTGTGTTGAATTTGTCCTGAAATACCACAAGCAATATACACTTTTGGGTGAATGGTTACACCTGTTTGACCTATTTGTCTATCGTGTTCTACCCAGCCTGCATCTACTGCTGCACGACTTGCACCTACTTCACCATGTAGTTCTTTAGCCAGTTTAAATAGCAAATCAAATCCTTCTTTGCTACCTACACCATAACCACCTGCAACAACTACCGACGCACCTTTTAAGTTGTGCTTAGCTGTTTCTACATGTCTTTCTAACACTTTCACCACATAAAAGCTTCTTGAGGAACATATTGATTAACGTCTGGATACACACATTCGCAAGCGTAATTATCGTTTAGTATCTCACGTTTCATCACTCCTTCACGCACAGTAGCCATTTGTGGACGGTTATCAGGATTGATAATTGTACCCACAATATTACCTCCAAAAGCTGGACGAATTTGGTAAAGAAGGTTATCATAGTGCTTTCCTGCTTTTCTATCGTCATAGCTTCCTATTTCTAATTGAGTACAATCTGCTGTTAAACCGCTAAACAGAGCCGACGAAACACGTGGTCCCTAAATCGCGTCCTATCACAGTAGCACCCATTAAACAAATTTGAGGTTTCTCTTCTTGAAACAGTTTAACAAGAATTTCGGTGTGAGGTGCTGAGGTATAAGGAAATAGTCCTTCTCCTTCAAAAACAAAGAGTTTGTCTACACCATAAGGAGCTATTTGCTTTTCAACCTCACCTTTTAAGTCTTTACCTGCTACTATAGCATGAAGCTGAACGCCTAATTCGGTTGCTAATTTTCTTCCTTTTGTAAGTAGTTCTTGAGACACTTCTAACACTTTTTGTGCCTTCTACTTCGCAATATACAAATACGTTATTCATGTGTTAGCCTATTATATTTTCGTCCAACAATTCTTTTATTACGCTCTCAATATCAGCATCACTGGCAGTAAGCGTCTTACTTTCTTTTGCTTGGAATGCTATATTTTGAATAGTTTTCACCTTAGTTGGTGAACCACTCAACCCACATTGTGCGGGATCTCCATCTATATCGGCTACCGACCATTGGTTTAATGTGAGATAAGGACGTGTTTCATAAAGCGAAGCATACGCATCTTCTTTACTACGTTCCAAAGCACATGTAGCTCGTTTATATTTCATTACAAGCTTTGCATTACACGGACGACAAGGTGCTGCACTACCATTTACGGTTATAAGTACAGGCAGTGGAGCTCAACAGTTTCCACTCCTCCGTCTATGTGTCGGCGAATAGTAGCAGTTTTTGCTATCTATTTTTAATATTTCTTCTGCGTAAGTCACTTGGTTTATACCAAGTTTTTTTGTGCCACTTGTGGCCCCACTTGCGCTGTATCACCATCTATTGCTTGGCGTCCTCCAATAATTATATCAACTCCACCTATCTTCTTTATGGCTGTTGCCAACGCATAAGAAGTGGCTAAGGTGTCTGCTCCTGCAAATAATTTGTCTGTTAATAACCACCCAGTATCTGCACCTCTATAAAGTCCTTGACGAATTATTTCGCCTGCACGAGGTGGACCCATGGTTAAAATTCCTACTATTGTACCCGGAATTTGCTCCTTTATTCTGAGAGCTTGTTCAAGTGCATTTAAGTCTTCAGGATTAAAAATGGCAGGCAATGCAGCACGATTGATGGTTCCATCTGCTTTCATTGCATCTTTACCTACATTTCTTGTGTCGGGAACTTGCTTTGCAAGTACAACTATTTTCAAACTCATATTATATATTATTATGGTGAAATTTTGGCGATAAAAAGTAAGCATTTTTTTATTAGCGAACAAAAAAATATAAAGAAAAAAAGTGAGCAATTAAAAGTTGTTTTTTTACAAAACCTTTCTTTTTTTATTCGTTCTCCTTCAAATATTTATATGGTTTAGAAAACGCATTTTAAGCATATAAAAAGCATTCATTTAGTTATTTTTTTCACCTTTTTTTCCTTCTGTCTTTACATTTTTTTCGTTCTCTCTTCATTCTGCCCTATTACATCATTTTTATTTTACATTTTTTTCTTTAACTTTCTTCTGCCTAAATACATTTTTGAGAAAAAGTAAAAAAACAGCAGAGGTGAGGGCTTTTTTTATGGGGCGTTTTAGGCAATGAAAAATAGCTGTTTTCACCACTTCACTCGTTGTTTCTTTTACTTGTAAACGCATAAATAATAAAGAAGGAGAAAGCTATTTTTACACGAAAAAAAGAAACGGAATATGGTGAAAAAACGAATGGAATATATGCAATAAATATGCAGAAAAAAAGTATCGTTTTTTTAGCTCTTTTATGGATTGTTTTAGAGAAAACAGCTAAGGTTTTACTTGCTTTTTATGAGCAAAAAGAAGAAAACGAAAAAGAAATTTGCAAGTCATTTTATTAAAAACATATAGGTTTTTGTTTTTGTAGAACACCCTATTTTTTTAATCCCACCACACCACCTTTTTACGTCCTAAAAGCATAGGTTTTACCACGCAATAGCTTATATATTACACGCTAAAACACAAGATATTGCACCCCTAAAAACATAAGAGTTTTAACGTTAAACTCTTAGCTATTGCAACAAAACGGCTTATTTTGTGGGTTTTTCAAAGCTTTTTTTATACATCTTTCATGGCATAACTATCGCATTTCTAACCAAAAAAACTTTCACACGCAAAAACAGCCCCCGTTTTTCAAACGGAATATTTTATGTTTATTTGCATAAAAATGCTAAATGCAAAAAGCAAACAACAAGTATTTATGTTATCACACATTAGGTTCACAAACTTTCCGTCATGGTCTTTTTGTTTCTATCATCATGCAAAAACAAAAAGCTCAGAAAGCACATTTTACTTCCTTACAAACAGAGCTTCAGCCTCTATTATCTTTTTATAGAATAAGGCATTTAACAAACTTTATACCCTCATTTACACATTATTTATAATATATTTTTATATCTTCGCACCAAATAGCAAAAGTGCGTTTTTTTAGCACTCGAACAAGTATTATCATAAAAAAATAGAATATAAAAAAACTATGAAAAAGAAATCTTCTTTGGGGCGCTGTTTTTATGTGCCGTTGTAACAATGACAAGTTGTAAATCGAGCGAAAGTGCTTATAAAAAAGCTTACGAAAAAGCAAAAGCACAAGAACGTGCACGCGTAAGTAACACTTCAGACGAAGGAGTTGCAACCGTTACCCCTATGGTTGAACAACCTGCTACACAACCAACAATGGTAGAAAATACCGACAATGTGCCTGTAAGAACAGAAAAACTTGAGCATTGTTAACGGTGCTGGTTTAAACAATTTTAGCGTTGTTGTAGGCTCATTCTCTTTAAAAAGCAAATGCAGAAGGCCTACAAAATCGTTTAAAAAGCATCGGGCTATGCTGCTCAATTAGGGCTATAATGCAGAAAGAAATATGTATAGAGTTATTGCTACAACATTTAGCGATAAAGCATCTGCAGTTACTTCCCGCGACCAACTTCGTGCTACTTATCCCGACGCATGGTTGCTCTTTAAAAAGTAAACACACTAAAAATTAAACACTTAAACAGTGGCTTGAACCTTTTTATAGGCTATCAAGCCACTGTATACTAATATGCAACAGTGCTTTAATGGCTCAACTTGTTATAAGCATTACCTATTAAAGACAGAATAAAGAAAGAGTGTGGCAAGAATTATTTCGATAGACTACGGACAAAAAAACGAACGGGGTTAGCGGTTACAGACCCTATGAAAAATTATTGCAAACGGCTTAACCACCATACCTACACACACACTTTACGATTTCTTAAAAAGATTATATCTCTAAAAGAAAACGTAGAACGTATTATCGTTGGATTGCCCAAACAAACGAATGGTTTACCAAGCGAAAAACATGAAACGAATTGAACCTTTTTGTGGCTAAATGGAAAAAGATTTTCCTGCTATCCCTATTGAATACTATGATGAAAGGTTCACTTCGGTATTAGCACATAGGGGCAATGATAGACGGAGGATTAAAGAAAAAACTCGACAAGACAAAGCGTTAGTAGATAAAAATAAGTGCAACTATCATTCTACAATCCTACTTAGAAAGTGTTCGTTAGTGATTGTTTTTAAACATTTCGACTTATTTATTACTCTCTTTTCATTCACTCGTTCGGTTTCACATACACGCTTTTCTTTTTCATTCTGCCTTTAAAAACAATTCTTTTTAAAGCACTTTTTCGCTCCCAATATTTTGTTGGCGATAACAAAACAAATAAGAGCTTAATATAAACAAAACAGATTTTATGATTTTACCTATATATATATATGGTCAGCCTGTACTACGAAAAGTGGCAGAAGACATTACACCCGATTATCCTGAATTGAAGGAGTTTTTAGCTAATATGTTTGAAACAATGGACAATGCAGATGGCATTGGCTTGGCAGCACCTCAGATAGGGAAAAGCGTTAGAGTGTTAGTTATAGACTTAGATGTGCTTAGTGAACACTTTCCAGAGTATAAAGGGTTTCGTAAAAGCCTTTATCAATGCACACATAATAGAAGTAGATGAAGAGAGCGAAATTGAAAATTCGGAAGAAGGTTGCTTGTCTATTCCGGGCATACACGAAACAGTTGAACGCCACACTCGTATTCATGTAAAGTATGTAGACGAAGAGTTTAACGAACACGACGAATGGATTGATGGCTATTTGGCTCGTGTGTTACAACACGAAATAGACCACTTAGATGGTGTGTTGTTTACCGACCGCATAAAACCTCTACGCAAACAGCTCATTAGAAACAAGATGGTGGCACTATCTAAGGGTAAATATCGTGCTAATTATCGCACAAAAGCAGCCACAAAATAAGTATATTTTAAGGTGATAAACAGGGCAATAACACTGTTATTATTGTGCTTTGTGTGCTTAACAACAAAAGCACAATTTAATATTGAACGCTTAATAAATGGTGGGGAAATGGCTCTTCACTACGAAGATTATGTTCTTTCTATTCAATATTTTAACAGAGTTATTGCTCTAAAACCATTTCTTTATTTGCCATGGTATAATCGTGCCGTGGCAAAATTCTATTTAGACGATTATGTAGGAGCAACAAATGATGTGTCGAAAGCTATTGCTTTAAATCCTTATATCGATAAAATGTACGATTTAAGGGCAATATCTTTTATTAAACAAAAACATGTTTGATAAGGCTATCGACGATTATAACAAAAGCTATTTCGATAGACCAAACGGTGCAAGGCTATTGGATTAACCGTGCTATATGTTTGGTAAATAATAAAAAACTGACAGAGGCTCTACTACAAACAGACACGTTAATACATAAATGGCCTAACAATTCTGTTGCTTATTCGTTAAAAAGCTGAGGTGTATCTCAATAAAAAAAGACACGCTAACGGCTATTAAATGGCTCGATAAAAGTTTGGAGGTAAACCCATACGACGCATCGAGTTGGGAAACAAGAGCTTACATTGCGCTCAACAAAAAAAGAATGGAAAAAAAGGCTGAAACAACGCTATCTAAAAGTGATTCATTTTAAGCCTCAAACAGCTCTGCACTACTTAAATAGAGCATTGGCACGCGTAAACTTAAACAAACTAAGTGGTGCCATGAACGACTACGACAAAGCTTTAGAATTAGACCCCAATAGCTTTTTAGGTCATTACAATCGTGCCTTACTTCGTTTTGCAATTAGGAGATGACAACCGAGCGATAAACGATTTTTAACTATGTTCTTAAAATGGAACCTAACAATTTAATGGCTATTTACAACAGAGCGATATTGTTAGAGAAAAACAGGAGATATAAAAAAAGGCGATAAACGATTATAGTCAACTCATTAAAGAATTTCCTAATTTCTGGACAGGGTTAATGGCTCGCGCCCGATGTTACCGTAGAATAGGAAAAAAATGCCTTAGCCGAAATGGACGAATTTAAGGTGTTAAAGGCAAGAATGGATAAGAGTTTAGGTATTCAACCACGTTGGTCGTCGGCTAAGGTAAAAAGCTGTTCGCAAACGAAACGAAATAGATTTTTTTCTAAATATAACAACTTTATGGTAGAAGAAGAGCCTACCATTGAAAGAGAATACACAAGCGATTATCGTGGTAAGGTGCAAAAACAAAGATGCCGATTTGGCATATATGCCCATGTTCGAGCTATCGTATTTACCTTATAACAATGGTTTAGGAACTTATCATCCATTCGTAGCAGAGGTAGAAAGCATTCAACTTAAAAACAATCGAAACAAGACTTACTTCGCATTACTTGCAACCCTATTTCGCTTAACGAAACCCAATCTAAGCACTTTTTCTCTATAACAGATAGTTTGAGTGTACGCTTAGATGAAGTATCACAACCTGATAAAAAAAGGCGTTATTACTTTTTACAACGTGCCATAGCTTACAGCGTATTACAAGACAAAGAAGCAGCACTCGACGATTTAAATTCGCTCATAAAAAATAGATAGTTTAAATGCTTTTGGCATATTGGCATTTAGGTGTTTGTCAGTCGGTTTCTAACAGTTTAAAAACAAAAAAAGCATCAGACGTGATGCTAAACATAGAAAAGTCGAAAGATTACTTTAATAAATCGCTTGCCTTAAATGCGCAAAATGCGTTTATTTATTATAATCGTGCCAACTTATGGGCTATGCAAAAAAACTGGAAAGAAGCATTAAACGATTATAATAAAGCCATTGCTTTAGACCCTACACTTGCCGAAGCTTACTACAACAAAGGGTTAGTGCTATTTGAACTGAAAGATGTGGTGAATGCAACAAGTAGCTTAAGTAAGGCAGGAGAATTGGGCTTATACAAAGCTTACAGTGTAATTAAACATAAAAAAAGTCTTCTATTAAAAAAATAAAAGAAACAAAAAAAGAAATGAGCAAAGATTTTCTATTCTACTTGTTTTGCATGATTTCTGTGCTTGCAGGTGTTATGATTGTTAAGAAAATAACAGGTTGTTTAATAAAAAGGTGCAGTGTTAGTTGCGGTCATAGTAGTATTAGTTTTCATCTATTTCTCTTATTTCAAAACAGCTTAGTGTCTTTTATTTATAACAAAAACAAAGCAAAACAATGATTGTAATAGCCGATAGTGGAAGCACTAAAAACAAATTGGGTAGGTGTAGAAAAACACACAAGTGGTGTTTACATTCGATAGCAAGGGCATAAATCCATGTGTGCAATCGCTATCCGAAATAGAAGAGATGATACAAGAAACAGCCTCTGCTATGGTTGCCGAAGGTCGTGTTGTAACGTCTATTTTCTTCTATGGTGCGGGCTGTACTCCTGAAAAGTGTGTAGAGATGAAAGAACTTTTTCAACGCTTTTGGGGTACAAATACACTCATAGAGATACACAGCGATTTGTTAGGAGCTGCAAGAGCAGTTTGCCAAAAACAAGATGGCATGGCGTGTATCTTAGGAACTGGAGCTAATTCTTGTTTGTTTTTAGAAGGTAAAATTGCGCAAAAACACTCCTGCTTTGGGGTTTATTTTGGGAGATGAAGGCAGTGGTGCCGTGTTAGGTCGTATGTTTTTGAACGCTATGTTTAAAGGACAATTGCCAGAAAACATAAAGAATAAGTTTTTAGATACTTATCAGCTCAGTTTAGCCTCTATAATAAATAATGTGTATAAACAACCTATGCCCAACAGGTTTTTAAAACTTCTTTTCTCGCCATTTATTTATGAACATCTACACATAGAAGTTGTTAGAGAATTAGTAAAAACAAACTTTCGACAATTTATAGAGCGCAATTTAATGCCTTATAATCGCCCCGATTTACCTTTAGGAGTAGTAGGTAGTGTGGGTTTCTATTACCAATCTATATTAAAAGAGGTAGCAAAAGAAATGGGAATAACTATTGGCGAAGTGATTAAATCTCCTATCTCAGCACTAATTATCTATCACACACAACAGTAAAAACACATCTGTTTTATCGTTGTTTTTTTACACATTTTTTTGTTATTTTCTCAATTTATTTAAAAATAATTACTACCTTTGCAAGACAACAACATTTGGACACTTTTGTTATAGTGCTAATAATTATATTATAATATCTTTATGAATTTTACTTTATTTGTTACCGTTTTGCTAACGGCTATCTTCTTAGTAGTGGCTGCGTATGCCATCGCTAAACTGATAGGACCACGTTCGTACAACTCGGTAAAGGGTGAACCATTTGAATGTGGAATACCTACAAGAGGTTCTTCGTGGATACCTGTACATGTAGGCTACTACCTTTTTGCCATCTTGTTCTTAATGTTCGACGTGGAAACCGTTTTCTTGTATCCATGGGCGGTTGTAGTTCAGAAAATGGGAATGATGGCTCTTGCGAGCATTGGTTTCTTTCTCTTAGTTTTAGTATTTGGCTTAGCGTATGCTTGGCGGAAAGGAGCTTTGGAATGGAAGTAAAGAAACCATACATTAAAAAGCATTCCTTATGAAGAGTTTAAAGACAACGAAACTCTCGAACAAATTGCACAAGAATTGCATGAAGGAGGAGTAGATATCTTAACAGGCTCATTAGACCAGCTCATAAACTGGGGACGTTCAAACTCTCTTTGGAGCTTAACTTTTTGCGACAAGTTGTTGTGGTATTGAGTTTATGTCTGTAGGTTGTGCACGTTACGACTTTGCTCGTTTTGGCTTCGAGGTTACACGTAACTCGCCAAGACAAGCCGACTTAATTATGTGTGCAGGTACGATTACAAACAAAATGGCACCTGTTTTTAAACGTCTTTACGACGAAATGGCAGAACCAAAATATGTTATTGCCATTGGAGGTTGCGCTATTAGTGGCGGTCCTTTTAAAGCAAGTTACCATGTTGTTCGAGGTATTAACGAAATAGTACCCGTAGATGTGTATGTTCCCGGCTGTCCTCCACGTCCTGGAAGCCATTCTTTATGGTATGATGCAGTTGCAACGTAAAATAAAAGTGGAAAAGTTTTTTGGTGGTGCAAACAAAAAGGAAAAGAAACCAATTATAGTAAATGGTGTACCTGAAAAACTTCGATCCTAAGCAAGGAATAGAAGACTAATCTTTAGAAGGAATAAACTCATGAAATTAAATAATTTAGAATTTAGCTTGAGTAACTTTGCCAACGAAATGGCAAAACTCAAAAATGAGAAACATTTTGATTTCCTTGTAACGATTGTCGGAGAAGACTTTTGGTGAAGAAGGATTAGGATGTATCTATATTTTTAGAAAAACACTTTAACACATGAACGCATTTCGGTAAAGGTATTAACCAACGACCGTGACGAAGCTTATATACCTTCGGTTTGCAATTTATGGAAAGGTGCAGAGATTTTAGAACGTGAAGTGTTTGATTTCTTTGGCATTAAATTTCTCGGCAATCCCGATATGCGTCGCATATTCTTACGTAGCGATTTTAAGGGTTTTCCTATGCGTAAAGATTACGATATGGACCCTGAAAAGAATAAACACCCTCTTTTTGACGACCCAGAACCTGACTACACTTTACAATATTCATTAAACAAAGAAGGTAAATTAGTTGCTACAAAGCGCAAATTGTTTACAGATGATGATTATGTAGTTAATATTGGCCCTCAACACCCAGCAACCCATGGTGTGTTAAGACTTCAAACTATATTAGATGGTGAGATAATTAAAAAGATTTATCCGCATTGTGGTTATATTCACAGAGGTATCGAAAAGATTTCTGAAGGTTTCACTTATCCTCAAACATTAGGCTTTACAGACCGCATGGATTATCTTAGTGCAATGCACACACGTCATGCTTTGGTAGGCGTTATAGAAGAAGCTATGGGTGTAGAACTAAGCGAACGTATTCAATATATTCGTACCATTATGGACGAATTACAACGTATAGACTCTCACTTGCTTTTCTATAGTTGTTGTGGTCAGGACCTTGGTGCTCTTACTGCATTTATCTATGGTATGCGAGACCGTGAGGAAGTGTTGAACGTAATGGAAGAAACTACTGGCGGACGTCTTATCCAAAACTATTATAGAATTGGTGGTTGCCAAGAAGATATCGACCCAAATTTCGTATCAAACACAAAGAAACTTTGCGCATATCTTAAGCCTAAATTGAAAGAATACTATGATATTCTATCAAGTAACCGCATCTTTATGAATCGTTTCAAGAATGTTGGAACTCTTTCTAAAGAAGATGCTATTAGCTATGGATGTACAGGTGGCACAGGACGCGCTGCTGGTTGGGCTAACGATGTTCGTAAACATCACTCATACGGTATATATAATAAGGTGGAATTTGATGAAGTGTTATTTAATAATGGTGATTCATATGACCGTTACCTTGTGAGAATGGCTGAAATAGAACAAAGTATTAAGATTATAGAACAATTGATAGATAATATCCCTGAAGGAGATTTCTATATTAAACAAAAAGCCTATTATTAAGGTACCAGAAGGACAATGGTATTTCTCTTGCGAAGGTAGTAGAGGCGAAATAGGCGTTTATTTAGATTCAAAAGGCGACAAGTCTCCTTATCGTTTGAAGTTCCGTCCAATGGGATTGCCACTTGTTGCAGCCATAGACGAGATGTGTCAAGGAGAAAAAATAGCAGACCTTATTGCTGTAGGTGCTTCGTTGGATTATGTAATACCTGATATTGATAGATAATTATGTTTTGATTTTAGTATTGTAACATCATGGTTCGACACGTTCCTTCGCCAAACAATAGGCTTAGGCAACTTCATGTCGGTATTGATAGAATGCGTTGTAGTGGCATTGCTTATCTTATTAGCTTATGCAGTGTTGGCTATCATTCTAATCTTTATGGAGCGCAAAGTGTGCGCTGCTTTTCAGTGTCGTTTAGGTCCAATGCGTGTTGGGCCTTGGGGTATTTTCCAAGTATTTGCAGACGTTATCAAAATGCTTATAAAGGAAATTTTCCCTGTTGACAAAGCAGATAAACTTCTTTATTACATGGCTCCCTTCTTAGTTTTAATTGGTTCTGTAGGTGCTTTTGCCTTCATGCCTTGGAACAAAGGAGCCCAATATTAGATTTTAACGTAGGAGTATTCCTCATGAGTGCCATTTCAAGTATTGGTGTCGTGGGCGTTTTCATTGCAGGTTGGAGTTCTAATAATAAGTTTAGTGTAGTATCGGCTATGCGTGGGGCTGTTCAAATGATTTCTTATGAAATGTCGTTAGGACTTTGCTTAATCACAGCTGTTATCCTAACAGGAACAATGCAACTAAGTGGTATAGTTGAATCTCAAGCAAATGGATGGCTCATATTTAAAGGCCATATTCCTGCTTTCATTGCTTTTGTGGTATTCCTTATTGCAGGTAATGCCGAAGCAAACCGTGGACCTTTCGACTTAGCAGAAGCTGAAAGCGAACTAACTGCAGGTTATCATACCGAATACTCTGGTATGGGATTTGGTTTTTTCTATCTTGCTGAATATCTAAATCTATTTATTGTTGCTGGAGTTGCTGCTACTGTCTTCCTCGGAGGATGGATGCCACTTCACATTAACGGCTTAGATGGATTTAATATGGTGATGGATTATATTCCAGGAATTGTTTGGTTCTTAGGTAAAGCATTCATGTTAATATGGGTTTTACTTTGGATTAAATGGACATTTCCACGTCTTCGTATCGACCAAATTCTAAAGTTAGAATGGAAATATTTGATGCCTCTATGTTTATTAAACCTCGTTTTAATGACCTTAATAGTGGCTTTTGGATGGCATTTTTAAGTGAACAAAGAAATGAAAGATAAAAAACAATCATATTTCGGGGAGATAAAAGAAACTGCAAAGAGTCTTTTAACTGGTATGGGTGTTACTTGGAAAGAGTATTTTACACCTAAGATAACCGAACAATATCCTGAAAAACAGAAAGACTGTTCATATCGCCGAACGTCATAGAGGTACTCTTATTATGCCTCACGACGAAGAAGGTAAGAACAAATGTGTTGCTTGTTTGATGTGCGAATCGGCGTGTCCTAATGGGACAATTCGTATAAAATGGGAAAGTGTTGTTACCGCTGATGGAAAGAAAAAACGCTTATTGAAAGATTATGTTTATGATTTAGGCGACTGTATGTTTTTGTCAATTATGCGTAAATGCGTGTAATTATGATGCTATACACTTTTCTAATTCGTTCGAACACTCTGTTTTTAATCGCAATATCTTAGTAGAACATCTAAATAATCCACCAACGGATAAGGAGATGGAACAATATGCTGAGAATGCAAAAAAGGCTGAAGAAGCTAAAGCAGCTTTAGCTAAAGCAAAAGGCAGAAGCACAAGCTGCAAAAGAAAAAAAGCAGAGAAAAGAAGCAGCTGCAACACAAGAATTAACTAAAAAAGAAGAGGAGAAATAAGTTATGGCAAGTATCGTTATATTCTGCATTCTGTCACTAATTATTTTAGCATCGGCAGTTGTTTGTATACTAACAAAAAGAATTATGAGAGCTGCTACCTTTCTTCTTTTTGTCTTATTTGGTGTTTCTGGCATCTATTTCCTTTTAGATTACACCTTCTTAGGTGCTGCACAAATATCTATTTACGCAGGTGGTATCACCATGGTGTATATCTTTGCAGTGCAATTAGTGTCTAAAAGAACACTTCAGGGACAACAAGAACCATTTAGCTTTAAACGCTCTTTAGGAGCAATTCTTGCTACACTTGTTGGTTTCTGCACAGTTCTTTGCATTCTATTAAAGAACGAAATATTCAATAAAGCTGTGAGTCTATCTAACACAACCGAAATTTCAATGGAACAAGTAGGTACAGCTTTACTTGGAACAGAGAAGGGACAATACGTTCTTCCCTTTGAATTTATTTCTGTATTTCTATTAGCCTGCATTATTGGAGGCGTTATGATAGCAAGAAAGGAGGATAAGAAATGATACCAGCATATATGTTTTTAACCCTCAGTACCCTACTCTTTTTCATAGGTGTACTTGGTTTTGTTACTCGTAGAAACTTAATAGCAATGCTTATCTCAGTAGAGTTGGTATTAAATTCAGTAGACATTAACTTTGCTGTTTTTAACCGTTTACTCTTCTCTGGTCAATTAGATGGCTTTTTCTTTACCCTCTTTTCTATGGGAATAAGTGCTGCAGAAACAGCAGTAGCTATTGCAATAATTATAAATGTATACCATAATCTGAAGAACGATCAGGTGAACGGTATTGAAAAACATGAAATTTTAATAAGGATTATGGAATACAGTTATGTCTTTTTAATTCTACTCTTACCTGCTCTTTCGGCTATTATTTTAGGCTTAGCAGGTATGAAAATGAGCCATAAAGTTGCCGGCCTTATTGGTACAACAGTGCTTGGAACTCTTTTTGTTCTATCTCTTTACACTGCAATAAATTATTTCTTAATTGCAGGAAGAGGAACAGAAGAAGTATTTCCCACTATCACTGCCTTTTAATATTAACTGGCTACACTTTAACGACCTTTTTAACTTTCAATATTGGTTTCCGCCTCACTCCCATCTCAGTTATGATGTTGGTGGTTATCACTACTGTGAGTTTTATGGTTCACATTTATTCTTTTTGGTTACATGCACGGTGAGAAAAGGATTTCAACGTTACTATGCTTATCTTTCTCTTTTCACCATGTCTATGTTAGGATTGGTTGTTGCCACTAACATTTTCCAAATGTATTTATTTTTGGGAGCTTGTAGGTGTTAGCTCTTATTTACTTATCGGTTTTTATTATCCACAAAGCGCTGCAGTGTCTGCCTCTAAGAAAGCATTCATCGTTACACGCTTTGCCGATTTGTTTTTCTTAATTGGAATTCTCGTTTATAGCTATTATGTAGGAACTTTCAATTATGATTTAACAGCTATGCCTGAGCTTGCAAACAAAGCAGCAGTTGCTGCACCAATTCTTCCTTTAGCATTATTTTTTTGATGTTTATAGGTGGAGCTGGTAAGAGTGCAATGTTCCCATTACACATTTGGTTACCAGATGCAATGGAAGGCCCGACACCTGTTTCAGCACTTATTCACGCTGCAACTATGGTTGTTGCAGGAGTTTATTTAACAGCAAGTTTATTTCCTTTATTCGTTCAATATGCTCCAGAACAATTACATTGGATAGCTTATATAGCTGCCTTTACAGCATTTTTATGCAGCAGCAGTGGCTTGTTGTCAAAGCGATATCAAACGAGTATTAGCTTTTTCTACAATTTCTCAAATTGGATTTATGCTTGTTGCATTAGGGCGTATGTATGCCCGACGCAACAACAGGAATGGTTGCTCATACCGAAGAATATGCTGATGTAAACGATTTAGGCTATATGGCAAGTATGTTCCATCTATTTACTCATGCCATGTTCAAGGCTTGTTTATTCCTTGGAGCTGGTTGTATTATTCATGCAGTACATTCAAATGAAAAAGAAATATATGGGTGGTTTACGTAAGTATATGCCAATAACTCATATCACCTTTTTAATCTCTTGTCTTGCAATTTCAGGTATTCCTCCTTTCTCAGGCTTCTTCTCTAAAGACGAAATCTTAGTGGCAAGCTATCATTTTAGTCCTATCATGGGTGCTATAATGAGTGGAATAGCAATGATGACAGCTTTTTTTATATGTTCCGTTTATACTATGTGATATTCTGGGGTAAGAGCTATTATGAAGCAAATATTAATAACGGTGCTCAGAAACCACACGAAGCACCATTAACAATGACCTTCCCTCTCATTTTCTTATCTATCATTACAGTGCTTTTGCGGATTTATTCCTTTTGGTCATTATATTTCTGCTAATGGTTTAAGTTTCACTACTCACATTCATTGGTCAGTAGCTATAACAAGTGTAGGATTAGCTGTTTTAGCAATTATCCTTGCTACTATCATGTATAAAGGAGAAGAAACACCTATTGCAGACAAATTAGCTAAAACCTTCCCTACTCTACATCAAGCTGCTTATCGCCGTTTTTTTATATGGACGAGGTATGGCAATTTGTAACTCATAAAAATCATCTTCCGCTTTGTAAGTACACCTATTGCATGGTTCGATAAGCACGTTATTGATGGCACATTCGACTTCCTTGCATGGGGGAGCAAACGAAGGTGCAGAGTCAATTCGCCCTTGGCAGAGTGGTGATGTTCGTAAATATGCAGTATGGTTCTTAACTGGTGCTGTAGCTTTAACTTTGGTATTACTTTGTTTTTGAAATAAGATGAGTATATTAACATTATTCGTAGTAATTCTCGTTATTATGATGTTAGGGTCTTTGGCTTAGCCGAAATCTAACACAAATACGTAGTGTGATGGTTGTAGGGATCAACTGCACTACTTGCATTATCTGCTTGGTTAACCATTACCTTTATACAAATGCGCCATGCTGGAAATACAGATGCCATGTTGTTCACATATAGTGCTCCTTGGTTTCCAGCCCTTCATATCGCTTATAGCGTAGGAGTTGACGGCATTTCAGTTGTAATGTTACTATTATCCAGTATCATTGTATTCACAGGAACGTTTGCTTCATGGCAATTAAAACCACTAACAAAAGAATACTTCCTTTGGTTTGTACTTCTTTCTATTGGTGTATATGGTTTCTTTATCTCAACAGACCTGTTCACTATGTTCATGTTTTTACGAGGTGGCTCTTATTCCTATGTACTTACTCATTGGTGTTTGGGGAAGTGGAAATAAAGAATATGCGGCTATGAAGTTAACCCTTATGCTTATGGGAGGCTCTGCTTTACTCATCATAGGTATTTTAGGAATTTATTTCTTCAGTGGCGCTACAACCATGAATATTCACGAAATAGCAGCATTAAACAATATTCCTGCTGGTGTACAAAAATGTGTTATTCCCATTTGTATTCATTGGTTTTGGCGTATTAGGTGCATTATTTCCTTTCCACACATGGTCTCCCGACGGTCACGCATCGGCACCTACAGCAGTATCAATCGCTTCCATGCAGGTGTACTTATGAAGTTAGGAGGCTACGGATGTTTTCGTATTGCAATGTATTTATTACCTCATGCTGCCAACGAAATATCTTGGATATTCCTTTATCTTAACAACTATTTCGGTAGTATATGGTGCCTTTTCAGCATGTGTTCAAACCGACTTAAAGTATATCAATGCTTATTCTTCGGTTTCACACTGTGGTCTTGTACTCTTTGCATTGCTTATGATGACGCGTACTTCTTGCACAGGTGCAGTATTACAGATGCTTTCTCATGGTTTAATGACTGCTCTATTTTTTTGCACTCATCGGTATGATTTATGGTAGAACACATACCCGTGACATTCGCAAATTAGGTGGTTTAATGAAAAATCATGCCATTCTTAAGTGTTGGATATGTTGTAGCAGGTTTAGCAAACCTTGGTTTACCTGCTTTTTCAGGCTTCGTAGCAGAGATGACTGTGTTTGTTGGTTCTTTTGAAAATGCAGATACTTTCCACCGTGCTTGTACCATTATCGCTTGTACAAGTATTGTAACCACAGCTGTTTACATACTTCGTACTGTCGGAAAAAAATACTTTTATGGCAAGGTAGCCGACCCACATTTTGAGCAATTAACAGATGCTTCTTGGGACGAACGTTTTGCTGTTATCTGCCTCATCTTCTGTGTTGCAGCATTAGGTATAGCTCCTTTCTGGGCAAGCAATATCATTAACGACGGCGTAGCTCCTGTGCTTCATAACATACAGCAAGTAGCTACTATTGCCACAATGTAGCATTATATATCAATATAAATAAAGAATTTATAGAATGAATTACGGTCAATTTCTCACAATGATGCCCGAAGTTACCTTGATGACTCTCTTGGTAATCACTTTCATTTGCGATTTTATATCAGCAGGAAAAAGAACGTCGTTGGTTCAATCCTGTTGTTTGTTTGCTCATGTTAGCGCATCTTGCTATTAACATCATGCTTTCTGTTTCTCTCAGAAGCATTTGGAGGTATGTATCAAACAAATAGTTCTATCAGTGTAATAAAAAAAGCATTTTTGGCATTGGGAGCTTTCATTGTTCTCATTCAAAAGTCGCACATGGTTAGCTCGTAAAGACACCTCTTTTAAGGAAGGAGAGTTCTATTTATTACTCATTTCTACCTTGTTAGGGTATGAATATGATGGTAAGTGCTAATCATTTCTTATTATTCTTCTTAGGCCTCGAAATGGCATCTGTACCTATGGCATGTTTGGTTGCTTTCGATAAATACCGCCATCACTCAGCTGAGGCTGGAGCAAAGTTTATCTTAACAGCAACATTCTCAAGTGGTGTAATGCTCTACGGAATATCGTTTCTTTATGGTGCAACAGGCACATTATATTTTAACGATATGCAAACACTTTTGCATGCAACACCTCTCACCATCATGGGTTTAGTGTTCTTCTTTAGTGGACTTGGCTTTAAGATTTCTTTTGGTTCCATTTCATTTTTGGACTGCAGATTCTTATCAAGGAGCACCCACTACCGTTACAGGATACCTTTCTGTGGTGTCTAAAGGTGCAGCATCGTTTGCATTACTCACCATTCTTATGAAGGTATTTTCTAACATGATAGAACAATGGCAATACATGCTTTACATCGTAATCGTGTTAAGTATTACCATAGCCAATCTCTTTGCTATACGTCAAACAGAACTTAAACGCTTTATGGCATTTAGTTCTATTTCGCAAGCAGGCTATATCATGTTAGCAGTAGTAGCAAACAATTCGTTAGGTATTGCAGCTTTGTCATACTATGTTTTAATTTATGTCGTAGCAAACATGGCTGTTTTCACCATAATAGGCATTATAGAAGAGCATAATAACGGAACAACAGAGTTGGAATCTTATAATGGTCTTTATAGCACCAACCCTAAATTGTCTCTTATTATGACGCTTGCTTTGTTCTCATTAGGTGGTATTCCTCCTTTTGCAGGAATGTTTAGCAAGTTCTTTGTCTTCATGTCAGCAGTAGAACAAGGCAACACTTTGTCTTATGCTATCGTCTTCATAGCACTTATCAACACCGTAGTAAGTTTATACTACTACTTACTTATTGTTAAAGCTATGTATATTAACAAGAACGACAAGGCTCTACCAACATTTAAAAGCGATGTTAATACAAAAGTAGCATTAACCATTTGCACCGCAGGCATTCTTCTTTTTAGGTGTTTGCTCATTCGTTTTCGAATATATTATGGCTAACGTTACATTATAAAAAAACAACACTCATAACAGAAAAGGCAACTCGAAGATAACCAACTTTGAGTTGCCTTTTTCTTTATAAAAAGAAGACAAACTTTCACACGTCCTCACTTTCTATCAACTAACTGAGCGTAAAAAAAGCATTAAACGGGCAAACTTATAGTAAAAAAATATTTTCTTTTCATACTATAAAAACCGCTATTACATACATTTCATATTATAAAAAACATAAAAAAACACATATGTTTTTTTATATTGTATTTATTAAATATGTACCTTTGCAAAAGACATTACATAGTTTATAACTCCCAAGATAAATACTTTATCTACAGCAATAAACAGACTTCATCTTAACTTGTTATGGCTATAATATACGCCTCAATAAATAACATTTTATTCTAAATACAAGAAATAAATATCATGGAATTTCTATCCATACCTTTTTTTCATTCACCATTATTCTCTCCTTTATTCTGTATTATATCAAAGAGAATAAAAATTGGCAACGCTTTGTTTTACTTGCTACCAGTTTTGTTTTTATAGGCTTTTATCATTGGCAATATTTAGTATATGCCATTGGTATAACCTTATTCACCTACTATACAGCGCATTGGTTGTACAAAAATGTAAACACAAAAAAAGCAAATTACATTCTTACCTTTGGCATTTCTTCCCTTGTTGGCATTTGGTTATTAGCTCGATATTATAGCCAAATGTTCCCTCTTGGCATTTCTTTTTATACCTTCCAAGCCATATCTTACCTTATAGAAACAAGTTGGGAAGAAGAACCAGAAGACAATCTATGGGATTTCAGTGTATATATGTTACTCTTTATGAAGTTCTTATCAGGACCTATTGAGCGCAGTTACGACTTTCTTCCACAGCTAAAAAAAGCACGTTCATTAAACTACGACCAGATAACCAATGGCATGTTAACCGTTGCTTGGGGAGCTTTTTCTCAAACTAATGATAGCCGATAGAATGTCAATTGCATTAGATATTGTCTTTAACGATGTTTTTTTCAGCCTCTAATTGGCAATTAGTTATAGCAACCATCTGCTATCCTATACAGCTATATGCCGATTTTGCAGGCTACACTCTTATGGCTTTAGGCATTGGTAGAATGTTTGGTTTTCAGTTATCTCCTAACTTCGACCGTCCTTTTTATTTCTCTTACAACGGGCGAATTATGGCGTCGTTGGCATCAATCTCTTTCGTTTTGGGTAAGAGACTATGTTTTTTTCTCCCTATCTGTTTCGCTTAGAAAATATAAAGAATGGGGTGTTTATTTTTTTCTCTGCTTGTCACTTTCGTAACAATAGGTATTTGGCATGGAGCAGGTTGGGCGTTTGTTTATTACGGATTGTTCCAAGCTATAGTTATCATGTGGGAACATTTTAGCGAGAAAAAAACGAAATGCTATTCAGGAAAAGTTGCCTTCATGGCTTTTTCAAACCTTTTTATGATTACGCGCACCTATGTTCTTTTTTGCACTTTCACTCTTATTTTTTTAGAGTGCCAAATGTAACACAAGTGTGGCATATCTATTCACACCTTTTACCCACAACCCCTATTAGTTTTAGGAGATTTTTACTGCTTTAACAGAATTAAAAATATTGGGCTATGCTTTTTAGTCTTTACCCTTATTATGTTTGTTTTTGAGCATTATAACGAAAAAAACAGACCTACTAAAAAGCAGTAAGAAAAACTACCCTTTTTATTTCCGTTGGGCTATTTATTTTCATCATTGTCCTCATTATTTTTAGATTTGGAGCATTTGGAGTTGAAAAACTTTATATACGTACAATTTTTAATGAACAGACATAAACTACTCATTAAGATAATAGCTAAAAACATTACTATTAGCTATACCTTTTTATCTTCCTACTCACCATTTATTTCGTAAAAGACCCCTACATGGTTTTACGAGAGTATGAAGATTACGACCATCCCTGTGCTTAATCAGCAAAAATATAGGATATATTATGTGGCATAAATTCCTAAAATTTAATCCCGAAAAACATTACGATTCATTTATAATGGGAGCATCTGCCACACTTGCATTCACTTGCGATGAATGGAATAAACATATTCAAAGTTCTCCTATAAGAACAATAAGTTTTAATGAAGGATTATATAACAATTATGCAAGAATGAAGGCTTTTAGATGAGATGAAAGGGCAGAAAATAAAAAAATGTTCTTATCATAACAGATTCTAAATTGCTACCTATAACAGAACCACAAGAAGGAGTTTCTTACGATATAGGGCCTAATATAAACGGAATTAGCTGGTTTAAATTTCATACTAATTATATAAAAATCCTTCTTAGTTGCCGACTTTTTTTGTACCTTATCTCAGATATTTGTTCACAGGATACTATGATAAAGGAAGCAATGCTATTATCAATAATAGAGTAAAAACATTAGAAAAATACACCAATGATGCCGTAGAAGTTAAGGCTATAGAGAACTTAATAGCCCAAAAAGGATTTCAGTTTTTTCAAAAAAATAAAGAAAAGTTTGCTCATGCCCTAAATTTAAAACCTAAAATGTTACCTCCCAGATTAGGAAAGTCACAAATAAACATTTTAAAAGCATTAAAGCAGTTGGCTAATAAGCATAAAACAAACCTGAAATTAGTAATTGCTCCCCGACTGAACAAAGATTATATCAACGATAAAGATTTTTGCCATTCTGCAACAAATATTAGAAAAAGAAAATGTTTTTCTTATGAAGTAAATGTTCATAAAGAACTAAATAAGATAGAAAACTTTTACGAACCCGACCATTTTCGCGAAAGTGTAGGACAATATATATTAAATGATATATATGGAAAGGTGAAAGAGTAAGGTGTAACTACTTATTTATACACTTTTACACTATCATTTATAACAAACTAAAACGCTAATTCTGTGTCAAGAATTAGCGTTTTTCTTTTTAATTGCCAATATTATCACTTAAATAAGCAGAAATATTAAGCTAAAAAAACTCACTTTTTCGGTTCAATGATGGCATTATTTTTTTCAACTCACTTACCTTTGTTCTAAATACGAGAAATATGAGGTAAAGATTTGTTAAAAATAAAGATTAAAACGCATAAAAAAACTGATTTACAATGCAAAAGATAAGAGTTTAGCACTCAATATCTTAGCTTTTACACCCTAAAAACACAAGAGTTTACCACATAAAAACACCATAGTTTGCATGGTAAAACACAAGCTTTTAAAGGTTACAAGCCAAACTATTGGGCATAAAAAAAGCTATTTTTTTATGTTTTTCAAAAATATCACTAATAAAAAAATCAAAAATACCGTCTTTTAGCATTAAATCTCAAAAAAACACCTCTGCAATAGCATATAAAAATTACCACCAATAGCATGCAAAACCTTAGCTAAAAATATTTTTTTAGCACATTTTTTTCTCTTACATTTTTCGACTAAAAAAATACCATAATTTGTACCATAAAAAAACAATATTCTACAAATATAAAAAAACAAAAAGCGATGCAAACAAACACATCACGAATAAGTCGACTAAAACACACTAAAAAGTGAGCATATATATAATAATAACCCGCACACATGCGTTATAAAAAATGTATATACACATTTTTTTGACACTTTATGATAGATTATATAAAAGGCGAATTGGTAGAGGTTTCGCCTGCATTAGCTGTTGTTGAAGCATATGGCGTGGGCTATTCGCTTAACATTTCGTTAGTTACCTACGGAGCAATTCAAGCCTTTAAAGAGGTAAAACTGTATGTTCACGAAGCCTTAACCACAGGTGGAAGAGACGATTCTTTTACACTTTATGGCTTTTACACTAAGCAAGAACGCGAGCTTTATCGCCTTCTTATCACCGTATCGGGTGTAGGTTCTAACACTGCCCGCATGATATTGTCGTCTCTTACCCCGTCAGAATTATGCAATGTAATAGCCAACGGCAACGACAAAGCATTGAAAGGTGTAAAGGGAATAGGCTTAAAAACAGCTCAACGCATTATTATTGATTTAAAAGATAAGATTGTTTCGCTTGGCATTACATCAGAGATTAAGGTTTCTGCTGATAGTCATTCAAACATAAACACAGCTGTAAAAGACGAAGCCTGTAGGGGCTTTAACCATGTTAGGGTTCTCTCCTGCTCCTTCAGCAAAGGTGGTTTCAGACATCTTAACCTCAAATCCCGACCTCCCAGTGGAGCAAGTTGTAAAGTTAGCACTTAAACAAATTAAGTGATAAAGCATAAAAACATATTTCTTTTTACGGTGTTTTTTTGCTCATCATCAGCTTAACATCTTATGCCGTGTCTTTGTCTTATGCGCCTCAAAAGGTGCAAAGAAAAAAAGGCACAAGCACTGCTGTTGTGCCTAATAAAACCACCACTCCAACTAAAAAAATACGGTTTCACTATCTATCGAAGAAGACACTATCCCCGATTCTCTCCTCCATTCTCGTTGGAAAGTTCAACGCACAGTCCCCATTTTCGAGTCGGATTTGCGACAAAATGCCACCGACCTAACTTTACCCGATAATCTAAAAACAAACAGCTGTTTATAACGACACGCTTAACAGCTATGTTATTGGTGCTAAGATAGGCGGTTCTTATTTGTCTACTCCTATCATGATGACCACCGAACAATATCTTAAATGGAGCGAAAAAAACAAGTGATGTGGAAATTATTTCGTGATAAAAAAATGCCGAAATATATAAGACAAAGGGAAAAAGAAAAAGTTTGATTTTAGCGATATGCACTTCGACCTTGGACCAGCAGAAAAAGATATTTGGACCCGGAGGAGTGCGCATAAAAACACAAGGAAGCACAGAAATTAAGTTTGGAGCAACCCTAAAAAACGTAGATAACCCTTCGCTTCCTATTCGTAACCGCAAAACAACTAAGTTTGATTTTTGATGAAAAAAATAAACCTTAATGTTAACGGAAAGGTGGGCGATAAGGTGAATATGAACCTTAATTATAACACCGATGCTACTTTCGACTTTGATGCACAAAACCTCAAACTGAAATATGATGGCAAAGAAGACGAGATAATTAAGCTTGTAGAAGCAGGTAATGTGTCGTTTCCTTCCAACTCTTCGCTCATTAAAGGCGCAAGTTCTCTCTTTGGATTGCGTACCGATTTGCAGTTTGGAAAGCTCAAATTGCAACTCGTAGCATCGCAAAAAAGTCGTCAAACAAAAAGCGTTTCTTCTCGTGGAGGGGTTCAGTTAACGTCTTACGAAATAAATGTAGCCAATTATGAGGAGAACCGTCACTTCTTTTTAGCTCGTTATTTTAAAGACAAATACGATGAGGGTATGCGCTCATTACCTAACATTTTAACGGGTATAAAGATAAATCGTGTAGAAATTTGGGTAACTAATAAAAGTGGAACTACTACAAACACACGCAATATTGTGGCTTTTACCGACCTTGGAGAGAACACTCATGTGTATAATCCCTTATGGAGTGTAGGCACACTGCCTGTTCCTTCAAACCAAGCCAACAACCTATATGGAAGCATTAACTCGTCTTATGTGGCAGCAAGAGATATCGACCAAACGTCAACGGTGTTAGATGCTATCCCAGGAGTTGTGGGTGGAAACGACTATGAAAAAGCTTTCTAATGCACGATTGCTCAACCCTTCGGAATATGATGTTAACACTTCATTGGGTTATGTGTCGTTAAAAAAACACCTTACAAACAGACCAAGTGCTGGCTGTGGCTTACGAATACACTTATGGTGGAACAACTTTTTCAGGTTGGAGAGTTTGCGCAAGACCTTCCAGATACAAAGAAAGCACTCTTTGTTAAGTCGCTTAAAAACACGAATAACAACCCCAAACAAGGTAACTGGTCTTTGATGATGAAAAATGTCTACGCTCTTTCAAACAATATAGAACGAGAGAAATTCCGCTTAGACGTTAAATATCAAAGCGACACTACGGGTGTTTATCTTAATTATTTACCAGAAGAAAGAGTGAAAAACACTCCTCTTATTCGTGTGTTAGGTGCCGACAGACTCGATAACAACAATCGTCCGCACCCTAATGGCTACTTTTGATTACATTGAAGGATTTACCATTAGCAACGGAAGAGTGTTCTTTTCCTGTGGCAGAACCTTTTGGTTCTTATCTTCAACGCTATTTAATTCAACAAGGAATAAGTGCCAATGTGGCATCAAAAATATGCCTTTACAGAACTTTTACGACTCAACAAAAAAACAGTTGCAAAACAAATAGCTGAGAAAAAACAAATTTATTCTTTCGGGACAATATAAAGGCTCGGTTGCCAATGTAATATCACTCGGTGCATTTAATGTTCCTACGGGTTCGGTGGTTGTAACAGCAGGTGGTGTAACGTTAAAGGAAAACATAGACTACTCAGTAGACTATAATGCAGGCGAAGTAACCATACTTAATCAAAGCATAATAGATGCAGGTACTGCCGTAAATGTTTCTCTTGAGAGCAATACAGACTTTGCTCAACAGCGCAAAACAATGTTCGGTTTCAACTGGGAATACAACTTTTCAAAAGATTTTCAACTAAGTGGTACGTTTCAACACTTATCCGAACAAGCTTTAACCACAAAGGTAAACATGGGTTCCGAACCCTTAAATAACACATTATGGGGTGTTAACTTAACATGGAAAAAAAGAGTCAATGGCTCACTAACGTGTTAGATAAACTCCCATTCTTACGCTTAACACAACCTTCTAACATTTCTTTTAAAGGAGAGTTTGCGCATCTTATAGCACAACAAAGTAGCAACACACAAGACAACGCTTCTTATTTAGACGACTTTGAGAATACTAAAAACACCATAGATATAAGCAATCCTGCTTCATGGGTGCTTTCATCGGTTCCTTCTACCTTTGCAGAACAAACCGATAAGACAAGTCTTTCGAGCGGTTATCGTCGTTCTTTAATGGCTTGGTACAACATAGATCCGCTCTTTACTCGTAGCAGTAGTGCGCTAACTCCTGCTCATATAAAAGGCGATTTAAACCAATTATCAAACCATTATGTACGCGAAGTGTACACAAGAGAATTGTTTCCTAATCGTAATCAGAGTAGTTATGGCGGTGCAGTGTCTACACTTCCTATCTTAAACATTGCTTATTATCCTAACGAAAGAGGACCTTACAACTTTAATCCTACACTTAATACAAACGGAACTCTTCGTTCTCCTGAGCATAATTGGGCAGGTATGATGCGTCGTTTAGATACAAACGACTTTGAAGCAGCTAATGTTGAATACATCGAATTCTGGATGCTTGACCCCTTCTTGTATAGCAAAAAAACAACGTAAATGCAAATGAATATGGAGGCGATTTCTATCTCAATTTGGGCGAAATAAGCGAAGATGTGTTGCGCGATGGTAAGAAATTTTACGAAAGTGGCATGCCTGTTGATGGCTCACAGCAGTTTGTTACCACGCAATGGGGTAAGGTTCCACAACAAGCAACCACAACTTATTCGTTTGCAACCACAAAGGGTTCGCGTGCATTACAAGATGTTGGATACAATGGTTTAACAGATAATGAAGAACGATTGTTTAGTTCTTATCAACCATTTTTTTAAGTTCTGTGAATGCAACGGTTAATACTTCGGCACGAGATTCGATATTAAACGACCCTGCAAACGATAACTATCACTATTTTTAGAGGAAGCTGATTTTGACCGCATACAAGCACCTATTTTTATACAGATACAAGCGTATTAACAACCCACAAGGCAACTCTCCCGACACAGACTCTCGTAATGAACGATATGACACCTCGTATAAAAACAACACCAGATGTAGAAGATATTAACCAAGACTACACCTTAAACGAGTATGAAAAGTATTTTTCAATATCATATTTCCTTACGTCCTGCCGACATGATGGTAGGTAAAAACTTCATTGTAGATAAGCGAGAAGCTCCACCAAAACTAAGAAATGGAAACACAGAAACGGTTACATGGTACCAATTTCGTATTCCTGTACGCGAATATCAACAACGCATAGGAGGAATAAACGATTTCACTGGCATTCGTTTTATGCGTATGTTCTTAACCAATTTCAAACACCCTATTGTTATAAGATTAGGTAGTTTAGACCTTGTACGTGGTGAATGGCGTGTATACGAGCAGAGATTATCGAACAGCGCACAAACAGGTAGAATGTCAGTAAGTGCAGTTAGCTTAGAAGAAAACGGCGATAAAGAACCTGTTAACTACATTCTTCCACCCGGAATACGTAGAGCTCAAGACCCAACACAGCCTCAATTGGTAGAAAATAACGAACAATCTTTTAAATTTAGTATTAAATAATTTGGCACCAAACGAGGCGAAAGCTGTGTATAAAAACACATCGTTAGATATTAGACAATACAAGAAAATGCAATTCTTTGCGCATGCTAACGTGTTAGAACCTAATGTTTCAAACCTCGAAGACAACGACCTTGCCGTTTTTTTATACGCTTAGGTAGCGATTATAGAAGTAATTATTATGAATACGAAATACCCTTAAAACTAACTCCAAAGGGGCGTTATGGAATGTATTCTGTTAATGATGCACAAGCTGTTTGGCCGTTCGATAACATGTTAGACCTTTCGTTAAGTGCGCTTACAGATGTGAAAAAGCGCGTAACAGAGCAAAGGCAGACGGACAAGCATCGTATTCTTCACCTTATTCTATATACGACACCAACAAGCCTAATAATAAAATTACCATTATGGGCAACCCTTCGTTAGGCGAAATAAAGACACTTGTTGTGGGTGTTCGTAATAAATCGAGCCAACAAAAAAGTGGAGAAGTGTGGATAAACGAACTTCGTTTACTCGAATATAATAATAAAGGAGGTTGGGCTGCACAAGGTAATTTAAATCTACAATTGTCCGATTTAGGTACAATCAACCTGCAAGGACGTTATATCACCGAAGGTTTTGGAGGTTTAGAAGAGGGAGTTAATCAGCGTTCTAAGGACGATTATAAGAATTATAGCTTAACGGCTGGTTTAGAATTGGGCAAGTTTTTCCCCGAAAAAGCCAACGTGTCGGCTCCTCTCTACTATTCGCGAACGCAAGAAGAGACACGTCCTAAGTACAATCCGTTAGATAACGACCTTTTATTAAACGAGAGTTTAAACAGCATTAAAAAGCAAACAAGAGCGAGATTCGATAGAAAGTATTGCCGTAACACGTACGCTTAACACCAACTTTTTCGCTATCTAATGTGCGCATAGGCATACAAAATAAGCGTCATCCGATGCCTTACGACCCTGCCAACTTTAGTTTTTCTTACAGTCATTCTCAACGTAGAACGAGTGGACACACCACTGTTTACGAGAAAGAAGACGCTTGGAAGGGAGGCGCAAACTATGCGTGGACGCCTATATACAAGCCATTTGAACCATTTAAACAAATGAAAAACCGAAGTAAATGGTTAGAGATTATTCGCCGATTTGGCTTTAATTGGTTGCCACAAACAGTTTCTTTTTGGCACAGAGATGGTGCGTAACTACTATGAACTTCAAGAACGAGACATGGAAACACTATCTTCTCATGCGCTACCTCTCACCTTTAATCGTCAATTTCTTTGGAATAGAGATTTTACTCTTCGTTGGGACCTCACTCCAAACATACACATGAACTTTCAAAGTGGTACGAATGCAGAGATAGAAGAGCCTTACACGCCTGTTAATAAAGACCTTTATGCCGATAAATACCAAGCTTGGAAAGATTCGGTGTGGACGAGTGTAAAGCGTTTTGGTAAGCCTTTAAGCTACAATCAATCGTTTTTCGCTCTCTTATCAGTTGCCTCTTCAATACATACCTATATTTAATTGGCTCACAAGCGACATGAATTACACTGCCACTTACAACTGGATGAGGGGTAGTGAAACCACACATGGGCAGAATTTAGGCAACACTATTGTGAACAACCGACAAGTTAATATTAACAGCACCTTTAACTTAGAGAAGTTATACAACCAAATTCCGTTCCTTAAAAAGGTGAATGAACAATTTAATAAGGTGAGTGCTGTGGTGAAAAAAAGGAAAAGAAAAAGCCCACTGATAGTAAAGAAAAAAACTAAGCGGAAAGGACGCAAAAATTGAGAAAGAAAAGCAGGCTTTACCCCGAAATACACGAGCTTTTGAAAAAGAAATTACGCTTTTGCCCGACACTACCATTGAGGTTTTTCACAGCAAAAACACCAAACGACTCATTGTAACAGCACGCACCGAGAGTGGAAAAGTGGTTACTTTAAAATATAAAAAGCTCAATAAAAATGCCATAAAGATAATCAACCATGTAGACACGGCTCAAAAAAATAAAGGTTACAGTGTTAGCTAAAGAGCCGTTAGAAAACAAGTCTTGGTATAAAATAGCAGAGCGTGCCACTCGTTTACTCATGATGGTTCGCAATGTAAGTGTGAGCTATCGCAACCAATATGGCATGGGTTTACCCGGATTCACACCAACTATTGGGGCTGCAATGGGGCAAACAAAGATGTCTGGAGTTTATTCTCCGGGACTCGATTTTGCGTTTGGTTTGGCAGGAGATGATTATGTTGATAAAGCTATTAGCAACCAATGGTTATTAAAAAACGATTCTATTGCAACACCAGCAACAACCACTTTCACCGAAGACCTTCAAATTCGTGCTACACTCGAGCCTTTTTAAAAAACTTTAAAATCGACTTAGATGCGGCTCGTATGCGCAACATTTCTAAGAGTATTCAGTATATGTATGCAGGACGTCCCACAACAGAAAGCGGTTCGTTTACAATGACTACCATTTCGTTAGGCTCTGCTTTTGAAAGCGTTGGCAATGCTTCTAATGGTTATCAAAGTGCCAGTTTCGATAAATTCTGTCGGTCGTTAGAGGGTGTTCGCTCTCGTGTTGAGCTCAATATGCAGGGGCTATTTATCCTGAGGGTAGTGTTTTAGCTGGTCAAACCTTTTTCGGCTGCAAACGGTGGAATAAATAAATATAGTGCAGACGTTATGGTTCCTGCCTTTTTACAAACCTATACACACAGCGGAAGAGGGTCGTTAGCATTGTTCCCTACCCTTTCTCAGTTGCTACCCAACTGGTCTTTCAGGTATAGCGGACTATCTCGTTTGCCTTGGTTAAGGGATATTTTTAAGAGTGTAAACATCAATCATGCTTATAAAAAGCATTTTTTTCGGTGGGTTCTTATAGTTCGTTTAGTAGTTATCAATCTTACATGAACAACCTTGGTTTCATCACTAATGCCAACACAAACACCCCCGTTCCAAGTAGCATGTATAACGTTTCAATGGTAAGTATTAACGAAAGTTTCTCACCATTGTTAGGAGTAGATGTTACATTGCATAACAATTTAACCACTCGTTTAGAGTTCCGTTCAACACGAGTGTTGGCTTTAAGCATGACAAGTGTGCAGATAAACGAAAGTACAAGCAAAGATTGGGTGTTAGGATTGGGCTATCGTATTAACCAATTTAAGCTCTTTGGGGGCAAATAAAACGCCACATAGTAAAAAAAAAAACAATAGCAATAACAACACATCAAACAATAACAAATCGGTTAATGGAGTGAACAATAGTCTTAATCTTCGCATGGATATGAGCTATCGTCAACAAGCATCTATCACCCGAGATATAGCTTCTCAAACCAGTAATGCTAATATGGGAAACACTGCTTTCAAGCTTAGTTTCTTAGCAGATTACACGTTATCGCGTTTAGTGTCTATGAGTTTTTATTACGATGTACAGAGCAATGTGCCTTTATTATCGAACAATTCTTATCCCACCACTACGCAAGACTTTGGTTTTAGCTTTAAATTTTCGTTAACACGATAGGCGTTTATTGAGCTTAATTGTGCGCTTTATTTTTAACAAGGGCTTCATTATAGATTTTAAGAAACTATTTTATCAACCATAACACATGGTTATTTTGCAAAAATATCCGTGCATTTTTACGTCTTATTTTAGCAAGAAAAAAACGTATTTCTGCTTACTTTTTAAACAGCATTAGCCACCATTCAAAATAACAGCGCATTTTTATTGAAATGTTATAAATAAGCCTTGCAAATGGTGTTTTTCGTTCAAAAAGGTGCAAAAGCTTAGAGTTTAGGGTGAAATATACGGTATATTGGCACCTAATATGTCGTGTTTTAGGGTGTAATAGCTTATCTATTGCACGCTAAAACATATAGGTTTTACATTTTATCTACTGTTTTTTTATAAAAATAACACATTGGCTTTTTAAGTGAGCAAAAACCTATATCTTTTGCTTTTTTTCATCTTGTTTTTTTCACTTCTTTTTAGCTATAAAAATAAAGGTAAATAGATGGGTTCATAGCCTCATTTTCACGCTAAAACAAGAATTGAAAATGTAACAAAAACGCTCACAAAAAAAGAGTGCATTAAACACATCTTTTTCATTCTGTTTAAACACCATTATTTAGCCCATAAAAACAAAAACCATTTGTAGCATTAACCCTCTACTATCACCCATTGCATTCATAAAACTCAACCTATAAAAAAATATGAATATAGCGTTTGTGTAAATAAAAAAATGCTTATCTTTGCACTTGTATATATTATAATAAGTTACTTTTACAACATGATAACAGTTACAAATCTCACTATTCAGTTTGGAAAGCGTGTGCTTTATAAAGATGTGAACTTGAAGTTTACGAATGGAAACATTTACGGTATCATTGGAGCCAATGGTGCAGGAAAGTCTACGCTATTAAGAGCCATCAGTGGAGAGTTGGAACCCTAACAAAGGAACAGTTGAGTTAGGGCCGGGAGAACGTATGTCTATTCTTGAACAAGACCACTTTAAATTCGACGAATATAGAGTGATTGACACCGTATTGATGGGACATGAACCTCTATGGGCTAACATGAAAGAACGCGAAGCACTATATTCTAAACTCGAAATGACAGAAGAAGACGGAAATAGAGCTGCCGAGTTAGAAGATAAGTTTGCATCTATGGACGGTTGGAATGCCGAAAGTGATGCGGCTCAAATGCTTTTCTAATGTGGGCATAAAAGAAGATATGCACAAAAACTAATGAGCGAATTATCTAATAATGAAAAAGGTGCGTGTGATGTTGGCTAAGGCTTTGTTTGGTAATCCCGATAACTTATTGCTTGATGAGCCTACCAACGACCTCGATTTGGATACTGTTACATGGCTTGAAGAATATCTTGGAAACATTGAACAAACAGTGTTAGTGGTTTCACACGATAGACATTTCCTCGATTCTGTAAGTACTCAAACCGTAGATATTGACTTCGGAAAGGTTACTATGTTTGCTGGTAATTACAGTTTCTGGTATGAAAGCTCTCAATTAGCACTCCGTCAGGCGCAAAACCAAAAAGCAAAAAGCCGATGAAAAGCGAAAAAGAATTGGAAGAATTTATACGCCGTTTCTCTGCAAACGTGGCTAAGAGTAAGCAAACTACCAGTAGAAAAAAAGATGTTAGAGAAGCTTAATGTAGAAGAAATTCGCCCTTCAAGTCGCAAATACCCTGGTATTATCTTCCAAATGGAACGCGAACCGGGTAACCAAATATTAGAAGTGGAAGGCTTAAAGGCTGTAGACGCAGACGGAACGGTGCTATTTGAAGATGTTAACTTTAACATTGAAAAAAAGGCGAAAAAAAGTGAGTGTTCTTAAGTAAAAAATCCTAAGGCTATGACTGCTCTCTTTGAAATTATTAACGGCAATAGAGAAGTCTGAAAGCAGGTTCATTTTAAATGGGGTGTTACTATCACTACTGCCTACTTGCCTTTAGATAACACTGAGTTTTTCGACTCAGATAAAAAAACCTTGTAGAGTGGTTAAGCCAATTCGGACCGGGTAACGAAGTGCAAATGAAAGGCTTCTAGGTCGCATGTTATTCTCAGGAGAAGAGGTATTGAAAAAGGTTAACGTGCTTTCTGGAGGCGAAAAAGATGCGTTGTATGATTGCAAGAATGCAACTTAAAAACGCCAACTGCTTGGTATTAGACACCCCAACCAACCACCTCGACCTCGAAAGTATTCAAGCATTTAACAATAACCTTATTGGTTTTAATGGCAATGTGTTGTTCTCAAGCCACGACCATGAGTTTATTAACACCGTAGCAAATCGTGTAATAGAGCTTACTCCTAAAGGAACAATAGACAAACTCACCACTTACGACGATTATGTTTACGATGAAAAAAACTAAAAGAACAACGTGCGTCTATGTATCAATAAACAGCACTAAAAAAACATAATAAAAGGTGGGAAAAAGCCTAAAAAAAGGTGCCACTTTTATTCCATAAATTATTATTATAAGGGAAAAAGAGTTCAACTTTTTTTGGACTCTTTTTTTGTTTTTGGCAAGCTTTTTTTGCTCTATCATTATCAAACAAAAAAACGTATTAAACATGAGTAACGTAGAAAAATAACGAAGAAAAAGTAGATATAACAAAAGACAATGCACCAACAAACGAAGTGGAAAAACGCTGAACAAAAATGCTGAAACAACAGAAGAACAAACTGTAGAAGAAGCACCACAAGAAACAATAGAAAGCGTTAAAGCAGAGTTAGGAAAGCTTTTGAAAGATAAGTATTTAAGAGCAGTGGCTGAGTTTGATAACTACAAAAAACGAACACTAAAAGAAAAGACTGAACTCATATTAAACGGTAGTGAAAAAACAATAACAGCCTTTCTTCCTATCTTAGATGATATGGAACGTGCCATTGCTAACGCTGACAAAGCAACAGACTTGCAAGCTCTCGAAGAAGGATGGGAACTTATTTTTAGTAAGTTTGTTAAGGTATTAAACACGTTAGGAGTGAAGAAAATAGAAACAACCGACGCCGATTTTAACGTAGATTATCACGAAGCTGTGGCAATGGTTCCTGGCTTTGGCGATGATAAAAAAGGCAAAGTGATAGACTGTATACAAACAGGCTACACATTAAACGACAAGGTGATACGTCATTCAAAGGTGGCAGTAGGGTCAATAAATCAACACAACTAACATTATATAATATAGGAGTTAAAATTGTGGCAAAAAGAGATTACTACGAAGTACTTGGTGTTTCTAAGAGTGCTTCGGCAGATGAAATAAAGAAGGCGTATAGAAAACTCGCCATAAAAATACCATCCAGATAGAAATCCAGACAATGCAGAAGAGAAGAAAAGTTTAAAGAAGCTGCCGAAGCATACGATGTTTTACACGATGAACAAAAAGCGTAAACAATACGACCAGTTTGGGTTTAATGCGCCAGGAGGTGGTTTTGGAGGAGGCTTTGGAGGAGGTCAAGGTTTCTCAATGGACGACATTTTTTTCTGCTTTTTGGTGACATCTTTGGAGGTCATTCGGGCTCCAGTGGCTTTGAAGGGTTTGGCGGTTTCGGTGGAGGAGGTCGTCAAAAAAACCACAATATAAAGGAACTGATTTGCGCTTAAAAGTTAGTCTTTCTTTACAAGAGGTAGCATCTGGTGTTACCAAAAAAAGTTCAAAGTGAAGAAAGATGTGTGCTGTTCTCACTGTAAAGGAACAGGCTCTGCAGACGGAGGAAGTGCTGAAACATGTTCTACTTGTCATGGTAGTGGCGTTGTAATGAAGACCGCTCGCACGCCATTTGGTATGATGCAAACGCAAGGAGAATGCCCTACTTGTCACGGAGAAGGTACTATTATAAAGAAAAAAATGTCAGCATTGCCATGGTAACGGAGTGACAAAAAGGCGAAGAAGTGATAGAGATTAACATTCCAAAAGGTGTGGCAGAAGGCATGGTTGTTAATGTTCCGGGCAAGGGAAATGCAGGACCTCGCAATGGTGTTAATGGTGATATTCAGGTGTATATAGCAGAGGAAGAGAACAAAAACATTTGTAAGAGACGGACAAGATGTTATTTATAATTTGCTATTAGACTTTCCTACTGCTGCTCTCGGAGGAGATGTTGAAATTCCAACTATCGAAGGTGGTAAGGTAAGAATTAAGATTGAAGCAGGAACTCAACCGGGTAAAACACTTCGATTGCGTGGTAAAGGATTGCCAGCAGTTCAAGGATATGGAAGCGGAATGGGAGATTTAGTGGTTCACACAAGCGTATATGTACCCAAAAACGCTTAGTAGAGACGAAAAAAAGAAGCTATTGAAGCAATGCGAAATAGCGATAACTTTAAAAGGCGATGACACCACAAAAAAACAATATTCTCGCGTTTTAAAGACTTCTTTAACTAATTCATAACACACATAACATGCGATAAATAAACTTCTTTTTAAGGTGTTTACTTATCGCATTTTTATATCTGCTCACACCCAATAAAGCATAACACCCTTACATGAATGGCTACTTATATTGAAACACTTAACTATTTATTTAATGCTACCCCTGTTTTTTTGAACATCAAAGGAAATAGTGCTTATAAACCGGGATTAAACACTACAGTGGCTCTTGCAGCTCATTTTCAACATCCACAACATAGGTTTCGTTCTATTCATGTCGCTGGAACAAATGGCAAAGGCTCCACTTCTCACACCTTAGCCGCTATCTTTCAGCAAGCAGGATACAAGGTGGGGCTTTACACTTCGCCACATATTAAAGATTTTACAGAACGTATTCGAGTGAATGGAGAATGTATTTCGCAACAATATGTTATCGACTTTGTTGAGAAAGAAAAGAGCTTTTTGAAACATTACACCCTTCGTTTTTTTGAGTTAACCACTGTTTTGGCTTTCAAATATTTTTGCAGAACAGAAAGTAGATATTGCCATTATTGAAGTGGGTTTTAGGGAGGTAGACTCGACTCAACAAATATCATTACTCCCCTTCTTTCTATCATAACAAACATTGGTTTAGACCATACTGCACTTTTTAGGAAGTACCTATGAGCCCATTGCACACGAAAAAAAGCAGGCATCATAAAGCCAAATGTGCCTGTGGTGGTGGGCGAATATTTGCCCGAAAACGCATCGGGTGTTCTGTCAGAAGGCGAAAAGAAATGAACGCAAAAATTGTATTTGCCGAAGACCATAAGGAGATTATTTCAGCCGAACAAACAAACGATAATAAATGGTTATACACCACTCGTTCGTTTGGAAAAAGTGGAAGGAGAACTGTCGGGAAGTTATCAAATAAAAAAATGCAGAAACAGTTTTTTTGTGCTTTTAAATGTTCTACGAGAACAAGGAATAAACCTACCTATTACAGCCATACAGCAAGGCTTTTTCTGATGTTATTCGCCTAACAAAACTAAGTGGAAGATGGCAAATTTTGCAACAAAACCCACTGATGATATGCGACACAGGACATAATTCTGCTGCTTGGAAATACATTTCTGAACAAATAAAGTCTGTGCCTTGCACACAAAAATGGATTGTTTTTGGCATGGTAGACGATAAAGATATAACCGAAGTGATGCGCTTATTACCCAAAGATGCGCACTACATTTTTACACAAGCGCAATGCAAACGAGCCATTCCTGCTAAGGAAGTGTACAAATTGGCACAAGCGTTTAACTTAAAAGGGAGCTACACTACTAACGTGAAAGAGGCTGTTTCAATGGTTCGTAAACAAGCGCATGCAAGCGACTTTATATTTATAGGTGGAAGTAATTATATTGTTTCCGAACTATTCTCACCACACTTATAACGCCATTTCTTTATCTCTAACGCTCTAAACAAAGAACACAAATGCGTTAAAAGGAGCCATTTAAAAGAGTGTAAATCTGTATATTTGTTGTTGCATAAGAGTAACTTGCGCTGTATAATTATCAAAAAAACTCGCATAAAAAGTAATAAATGCTCTTCTTTCTCAATGAATTTCCAGTTCTTTACATATCAATAAAAGAACATACTTCAATATACAAGCGACGAAAATACTTATCTATTCTCCTACATGTCAGCCTTTGTCTTCCTCTAATAAACCTCTTATTAAACACATCAATATCGTTTCTTTTTGTTAAAAAAATACAAAAACAACATAAAAACACCAGTTATATTATATAAATTCTTATAATTCTTATTATATTTGTGCAAATAAAAATTAAGTTTCATATTTTATACACAAAGAACAAAATGAAAAAAGAACACACATCTTATTGGTTATGCTTTGGTGCTAACACTTCTTTTTCCTTTTAATGCCAAGTAAGAGTGAGCAAGAGCTAAAAATCCCTGTAGGTACTCGTGAAATTGTAGACCTTGTTTATCGAACACCTGAAAAAGACAGCATCTATCAAGATGATGTAAAATTGGATATTGCACGTTACTACAAACTATTTGACATCGCTTACATTTTTTTCCTCTTTATGTTGTTAACGAGCCAAAACTTGTTTTTTTACGATGCAGAAAAACGATATGATTTTACGAGCCAACAACAACTGAACAAAAAAAGTTCTTGGACGAATATCTTAAAGAAAAAAGGTCTTAACAAAGAAAAAAATTGACAAAAAAATTGGCTGGTATAAACGCTGGGGTGGCAAGGCTGTATTTATCTTAGTACTCGCATTTGTCTTAGGGAATTCCTTTTCATCAAGACCGAAGATGAAATAAAAAGAACCAATAAAATTATAAACTTAACATAAAACATTTATTATTATGCCAACAACTCAAATTATCATTATTGCAGTATTTATCGTAGTAGCATTCTCTTTTTAGTTTTCTCTACAGCAAGTTCTTTAGTGCTAAAGGTACTATAGAAGACTTAGATAACCGTATTAAGAACACAAGCGAACAGGAGATTAAAGAGTTCTATACGTCAGAAATGGGAGACTACATAAAGCATTTAAATGGCAAAAAAACTTATTGCTGTAAGTTGTTTATTTCACGCTCCTGACACAAAAAGAGCACATGAAGAATGGTGTAAAAAAACTATTTATATAGCTTACTTACATTGGGTATGGTGAAATTTAGAACTGTTTATGTTGCAACTCCTTTATTTTTTTAGCCGAAGACGGCTTACACGTTATTGAGCTTGACAAAGATGATGAGGTAAAAAAATCACTATCTTTTTTTGACAATGACCGCTTAGCTAATGCTAAGATCTTCCCTAAAGAGAATCAAGCAGCAAGCAAACAATTGATCAAAAAATGCGGCTTTCTTTTACACTCTCAATTCCAAGCGAATCGGGAAATAGAGAATTGGAGTTATGCACCGAGTTCTATCCAACTCAAAATAAATATTCGCTATATACTTTCAATAAGAAGCTTTATAGCAGCAGCTGCAGGACGTCATTTCTTAAAGAAACTGGGCGAATGTTTCAGTAATCTTCAAGTGAGATTCTAAGAAAAATACTTAATTGTGCCTCTCATAAAGACAAATCACAAATAGCAGAAGAACTCAATGAAGTATTTACTTTGGGAAAAAGAGACGAAATCTTTGTTAGGATAATCTGAACTCGGGATAAGTTTCTTTTTATTACTCTAATTTATTTATCCTAAAAATCCATTTAGCCTCAATTGTCTTAGATTGAGGCTAATCCTTTTTATCAAGATGCAAACTGTTTCTTTAGAATAAAGAAAGTTGACCGTTGTGTTGTTCTATACAGAAATCTAAATTGCCTTCAAGTTTCTTTTCAAAGAAGCTATATGCAGCTATTGCTGATAATACATTCATAGCAAAATTTAGGACACTTCCTATGTATAGAGTGGACCAATTGAGCTCATTCTGCAGTTTGTCATTGATGGTTTTAATTACAGATCTTTTTCTTAAAAAGCAGTCTATCATATATTGGGATTAATTTATTTTTTTCATATTACTTCTATACCTGTTATCAAGTTAATCCCATCATTGAATAATTTTTCAAATAGTCCTTTAGAAATATATCCTTTATCGAAGGATAACTTTTCAAATACATTGTCAATCAGCCTATTAAAGACATTTTTCATTTTTATAGTCTACATTGACTTTGGTAAGCATAAAATTGAGAATTTCCTCTCGTTCATGACATATAAAGTGCAGTTTAAATCCAAAATACCAATCCTTTGTGCTTTTGCCTCTGGTAACATAATCCCTAAAAACCTTATTGCGATAAATACGGTTATTATGGCAGACAGGACTACTGGTAGAGTCAATAAAGCTAATACCAGTACATCTGCCAAAAACAACATATTTGCAAGAACATCATCATTTCTACCGATTCTATAGCTTCAAGCTCCCAAAAAAACGATTATAGGATAACTGATGAGGAAACATATCTGCAAGATGCTCCTTTACAAAGAACATATAATAATGTTGAAAGTTACGATAAGAATTAAAATGGAAACAGATCATTATAGTTATGATTTCTGACTTGCTCATACACCATTTACGACGGCGATACTTACACTTGGCATCATTGGGAAACCCTATTTTATCAATTTCTGACCAAATTCTTTTGCAAAAGTCATCTGCAATACAAAAAGATTTCGGTAATTTTGTCTTTGGTAATCATCGCTATATAAGTTGTAAGTTATTTATTTTCAACTATAAAATTACAGAACATAACGAGATTACCAACTTTTTTTGAGTATTATTCTTATCCTAAGTTCAGGTTATTAAAAAAACAGAAAGCAAAATCATTCAATACAAATTTGAAAAGAATCAAAATTAATTAATACATACTATTTTTATGAAAGAAAATAAAAATTACCTCCTACCCCTTGCCATTTTGGGATTGATGTTCTTCTCAGGCGGGCTTCGCAGCAAGTGTAAATGGAATCTTAATTCCTATCCTAAACCAATCGTTAGAAGTGTCTTCTGCAGGTGCATATGCTCTCATTGCAGCTATGTTTATACCTTTTGTGCTGTTCGGTTACCCTGCAGGTCAACTTATAAAGGCCATTGGTTACAAGAAAAACAATTGCCTTTTTCTTATACTATTTACGCTGTTAGTTTCCTCATCTTTGTGGTTTCTGCAAAGCAAGAAAGTTACCTTCTTTTCCTTGCAGCATCATTCTTAGGCGGTATTGCTAACACCTTTTTTTGCAAGCAGCAATTAACCCTTATATCACCATATTAGGCCCTATTGAGAGTGCAGCAAAGCGCATAAGCATCATAGGAATGCTTAATAAATTGGCATGGCCAATATCTCCTTTGTTCATTGCAGCAGTGCTTGGAAGTACTCTCGACATCAAAGTTACACAATTAGATGTTCCTTTCTATATTCTAAGCGGATTATTCTTGCTTCTTGGTTTGATTGCTCTTGTTTCTCCATTACCTGAAATTAAGGCTACAGGTGAAGATGATTCTAACGAAGAAGAATCGCAAGAAGTGGCACAATATGCTAACAGCAAGACTTCAATTTTGCAGTTCCCACACCTTGTATTGGGTAGTATTGCTATTTTTCTTCTACGTTGGTGTAGAAACAATTGCATTGGGTTCAGTTATCGACTATGCTAAAACGCTAGGACTTGCAGCAGCTGAAAACTACTCATGGATTACCCCTATTGCAATGAGTATTGGCTATATTTTTGGGCGTATTGTTCATTCCTAAGTATCTAAGCCAAAACACTGCGCTTAAAAATTTGCGCTATCGTTGCACTCATAGGAGACCATATGTGTGACTACTCTTCCTGCACATTTAAGTATCTATAGCATCGGTATTGTGGCTCTAGGTTGCTCGTTAATGTGGCCTGCGATATGGCCTTTGGCAATGATAGATCTTGGAAAGTTCACCAAAACAGGCTCTTCTCTTCTAACAATGGGCTTGTTCGGAGGTGCTATTCTAACTGTTCTTTTCGGTTGGTTTAAAGATCTTTTCGGCGCACAAAACGCTTATTGGCTTTGTCTTCCTTTGCTTCATTTTACATTGCTTTCTACGCATTTAAAGGTTGCAAGCTAAGATAATTAACAAATAAAAGATACTCTCGAAGGTATCGATGAGATATAAGAAAAGAGGTCTAAAACGAATTGTTTTAGATCTCTTCTTTTTGGATTAGAATATATCCCCACTGCCTATGATTGGCAATTGCATTGTTATTATGCTTTTAAAAGCATGGTAGTGTACTAAAAAAAGTGTAAGTCCATATTTTTTTATCTTTGTATAAGCAAAAAAATATAATATAAAACTTACACATTCGCAAATTTCAGAAATTATTTCTGATTACACAAGCAGTACTGTCATTCCTATCAGCCATCTATAACGTATAACACTTTATAATTCAGCAGAAAAATAACAAATGTCTAAAGTGACAGCAAATAAATTTAAAACTCCGTTTAGTATATAAAAACAATGCTACGGATATTGTGCTTTCTTTATATCTCAGTAAAGTAAAGAAATAAAAAAAGGAATAAAATTAAGTCTCATCGTTTCTACTCCCATCATACTTATTACATTATTTATATTTATTATAAGCTAAAATAATAGTCTTTAATCTTTGCTGCCATCAACTTTCTTCTTGCAACTAAAAAAATTCAGGATAATTGAGATAATCCATGTCCATAATTTGACTTGGTATGCAATTTTTCTGCCATGTTATTTTTTTCAAACAATTTATATCAGATATATTCCCATAGAGGGAACTACCTTTTTCACAGTGCTTTATTGCATTGGTAAAGTATTCATTCGGTGCATCATCAGAAATCTCTTTATTTACTTGTGTATCAAGATAAGTGAAATTGGCTATTTGATTATACTGTATTCTTTCGTTAAAGCCATTATTACGCAGATATTGCTTAGGGAAGATATGGTGTACTTCACCCATTAATGTGATTAAATATCCCACTTTAGTACCATTACTAAATAAAGCATTATTACCTTCATAAATCTGTGCAGCAAGGAATACGTTGAAGAAAGGACTGTTAATGACTTGCGTTTCGAGTTGTTGGACCAATCGGACATTCCAGAATGTATCGGAAAGATTAGACTTCTTCTACTTCTTGAAAGAATGCTAAAAAACCTTTTTCACGAATACGCTTTATATCAAAATCCATTTGTGACTCAGGAGAACCTGTATATCTACTTGTTAATGTTGACATAACAAACCACTTTGCTACATAATGCTTTATCTGACTCTTTTCTATTGTAGTGTCATTATTTAATAACAAGTATAATGTATAGGCAAAGTCCATCGTCATTTGAGAATTTATCAACTTGTTAGAGATAAAGCCAGCAGCCTTCATTCCAAGGATGAAGTTTGAGAATGTATATTGATTCATAAAATCAATAACACCTTCACTTAATTTGACAAAGGATTCTTCTGCTATTTGTACTTTATATTCTCGTGACTCAAAAATCACGTCCTCCGAGAAGACTTACAAGGTCCTTTAACTTAGCACGACCAAACTTATACATAAATGAAATGCGCAGTATATCGTTATAATCAGGTTCAAAAAATAGACTCTTGATAATCTTTTTAGCCATTTCAATTTACTCGCGTATGGAGTTCCCATAAATAGCGCATCTTTAGCCATTTCAGTATACCAATCTGGCTCTACTGCTAAATGTGAGAAGTAGTCGATAGCTTTACGTAATGCGTTACCGCCATATTCTGTATTAGCAGCAATCTTCGACATGGCAAAAATCAGCTTGATTCAGTTTGGCTCCCTGACTATTTATACGTATGAATATGTCTGTGACTTCATCAATGTTCAAATCTTTATCAAGTGTGATAACTCCAATTTGACGATTCTTTATATCCAACAAACGCATTAATATATTATTCATCTGCGATCCATTTACTTCTGCGTTCTGCTGACAATATTCATTCACAAATGCCCATTGATCAAAGTCAGACTTAAATAACTCGGCAATATCAGCTATCCATTTCTTATCTTTCAGAATAGCATTATCTTGAACTTTAAAAAAATTTCCTCTTCATTTTCTTCTGATGCCTGTGGATTAAATGCAATTTTTTTATTCTACGTTTTTTTAAAATCACTGGTTAATACTTTAAATCCAGCAATAGCCGTCATCAATGCCGTAACACGCTGCTGTCCATCTATCATTATCTTTTTTTACCTAACGATAGTGTCCCATCTTTTAATTTTCATATCTGGACTTTGAGAGATTATCAAATATCCAGTAGGATAACCTTTATAAAGAGAATCTATCAAATCTCTAACTTGACGAGGTTTCCAAACAAAAAGGACGTTGAATTTCTGGTATAGCAATTTCTTCAGACTTTATGTAATTTAAAAATTTGGTCAAGAGAAATGTTTGATGCGTTATATTTTTTTCAATCATATTTTTTTACTAAAATTGATTTATAGATAAGATTATATTAAAGTTTACTCAAGTAATCATACTCTTTCTTGTATCGATCTACTCGCTCGTAATCTTTCCGTGTCGGATTAGGAAGACGAGCAAGATCCATATTGTGAGCAAGATCATGCATCTTTACCGCTTTTTGCAAGTGCATTTCTTTTAATATGTTGAATATATGTTTCTCTATCAGGCGTAAGGTGATGATTAAGTAATCGCAAAGCCACAGCCAACTCTTCCCTGTTGGTATCTGATAATGGAGTTTCTAACTTCTCATCTAACAAGTTAAGCACTTGCTCAACAGAATTCGGAGTATCCTCACTTGCATCGTGTAGATAACCAACAACCTGCTCTTGCCAAGTGTTGCCCATTTCTGCCACAGCTGTAAGATGGCCTGTAAAGTAATCAACTCCAGCTTTATCCACTTGTCCTCTATGTAGCAGACAAGCTAAAGTTGCTGCACATTGTACGATGTCTTTTTCTTGATTATCAAACATTACGAAAAATTGAGTTTATATATGTAACAAAAATATCTATAAGTCTTCTCAGAGGATACTGTCCTAAAAAGTGTGTAAGCTTAAATTCCTTTTCTTATTTTATTCTTCATTTTTCTTTGTTGTTTTCCAGAACTTCCATTGATGAATTTTTCCTTGTGTATGTTGTTTTTAGTTTCTTCCATCGCAACACTCGATAAGAGGAACAATGCTGAGTTATTTGATGGCATTGATGTTCTCATTTTTATTGTTCTCTTATACTTTTCTATTGAGTCTTTCAATCCAATTTGTCGTATATATGCACCTTTGTACTTGTATAGAAAAGTCCATATAAGTAAAAGTAAGCTATGTTTCTTTCTGCTTTATACTTCTTTAATACAGGATATTTCTTTTCCCATCTGGCTACAAAAGTAATAAATTGTTGATATCCTAACAAAGATTTCATCTCTTTGTTTTTCCAAAGTAAATACTTCATCGAGTTCTTCTGCTATTTGTGATTTGTCTTTATGAGAGACACAATTAAGTATTTGTCGCTTAACGTGAGCAACACAAAATTGATGTGAAGCTTGAGGAAAAGCCGCACAGACAGCGTTCTCTATTCCTTGAAGTGCATCCGATATCACTAAATCTATTTGAGTTACTCCTCTTTCTTTCAATGCCTCAAAGCTCTTCTTTCCAGCATATCGCCCCTTCAGTAGGGTGATTTACAACGCTTAACACCTCTCTACTTCCATCTTCTAGAACCCCTAAAATGGTATAATAAAGCTTCTTTAGAAATTTGTTTATCTCTGCGAGTAGCAATGAAAGTAGCATCAATATAAATGGCTAAATAATGAGAAGAAAGTCTACGATTGAGCCATTGTTCAGCATCTTCACGACAATTGGTGCTCAAATAAGACACGTGTTGTTTACTATAAGTGCGTCGATAAATTGCATCAGAGATTTCACCTATCTGTTCTGTGGTAAGACCTTTGGTATTAAGTAGATTGAATAACTTTGCACGGTCTTCGCTTTCGTTACGGATGAAACCTAAAAGAATAGGATAGAAATTGCCACTACGACTACGAGGAATACGAAGAGAAAAACTCAAAGCCATGACTATACCAACGACGAGAACGAAAGCCATTACATTACTCACCTTCATGTTCTTTAACGAATAATTTACGTTCATGATTCATTAAAGAATTCATAATTAAAGACTGAAGGGTAACAAAACCCTCACTACTGCTTGTGTAATCAGAAATAATTTCCGAAATTTGTGAATGTGTAAGTTTCATTTTTTTATTACTTTTTGTTTATACAAAGATAAGAAAAAAATATGGACTTGCACACTTTTTTTAGTACACTACCCCCGAAACCATAAGTTATTACATCATGGAGTACAGAAAAGAATAGGAGCGTGAAAGTCTTATCGGTACCGAATATGAATATCTGCTTCATGAGGATGATGAATTGTTTGACAAAGAACATAAAACAAAACAATAAAACAGGATAGAATATGGGAACAGCATTACTTGCACTCTGCTTCTGCGCATTGTCGCTCTTCCTTGCCTTGTTTGTGGGCATATCGCCAATAAGCGATAAGGCGAAAGTAAGGTTTATGTATGTCGGTGCTGCGCTGTCGTTGATGGCAGTGCCAATGATGAGCCATTATATTGCAGGACTGAACGATATTGTGGACGAACTACGCTATCAAGCCGTGCTTGTTTTCATCGTCGTTGTGTGTTGCTATTGTTTCGTCATGGCGAATATGGTGAAGTACAATCTCATGAAGAAAAAGGTAGCGGTGCTTGAAGACACGGTGGGGAAACTTGAACAGGAACATGCTGTTGCAATGTCGCTAGCCGTGGATGAAAAGCAGCAGCACAAAGTGCAAGAAACACTCAACTGGTTTGCAGCGAAGATGAGCGTGTTCAGCAAAGAAGAACCAGAGGCCATCAACGCCTGTGCCATAGCTTTTGTCGATCGTTACCATATAGTAATACCAAAAATCAACATAGTCGTTAATGCCAAATGCAGCCAAGCCGAGCTTATAACGTATGCCAGTTCCGCTTTCTTCAAGATTGGGAAAAGCGTAAAGACATTGCCCAACTCTTCAGCACGGTATTCGAAGCTTACTTTCTTGGTAGTGACGGATTCGTATATAAGAAGATGCCTGGAGCGAAAGGATTGCTTAAGATCTGAACAATACAGACTTTTTATTCAAAATTAGTAATTGTTCTTCGACACTATTTGAATCGTTTCTTTCCATCGTCTTTCAAATCAATCTTTCCTAATACTTTTGACTTAGGAACGGACATTTTTTTCTCTTTTATACTATCGCTATATTTCTTTAGTTCGGGAATATAATCAAATCCATTTCTAATATAATCCACATATTGAGCCAACACCCCCATGAACTTAAAAATAATAGAAAGATTTTTAGTGGTGATATTCTATTTAGTGTAGATTGCTCCCATTCGTTCAATGTGTTACCACGATGGTTCATATTTCTACATTGGTATATGTCAGAAAGCAGTGACGTAAATTCTATATAGGAATCATAGTCACTACTTTTCATTAAGGTTTTTGTAGCCAATGAAGTATACCAAAATTCTCATTTTGTCATTCGCATATTGCGACTGTAATGTCACTTTTGACTTTTCTATACTATATGGAAGTCCTGTTTTTTTATTTTGTCCAGGAAATAAAAGTGCTGCTATAGTATATTCTCCATCTACTCTATTTTCTATTGTCGTTTCAATGTTTTTTTCAGACTTAACATAAGGAGAATACCCCATCATTTTCTCTACAACAGCAGACAATGATGGATTTGTACACAACTTATTTGTTATGCATTCTATCTGTTGGTACAATGAAAGGCAAAAGTCACCAAAATTGTCTTTACGTCTAAATGTCTCCATTCTGACAAAATCTTCAACAATAGTTGAAATTATTGACTTAAGTGGAAAGTCCTTATAGAAATCAATTGCTTGGCTTCGGATAACTTTTTCTATGCAATACTCGTATATTTGTGAAATGCGTTCATCTTCAACCAATGCATAATTTGCGGAGGAAGTTATATCTAACCTCTTTCGCAATTCTGAGTCAAACTCTGGATTTTGTTTGCTCAGTCGTACTATTTTATCTATTGTCGATTTCAGGTTCTCGTCCATAAGCACTAATTCAATAGTTTGTCCAATTCTTCATTCAATTCATCGATGTCAACAGGTCGAGTTGGGGGTATTATCACCTTGCTTGAACGATGAACGAGCCAGAAGAGTTTCCCTTTTGCATCTCGACAATTGGATATTGACAACAACTCCTTTCGGTCTTCGTCTTCTTTTTTTCAATGACTTGTTTACTGATGCCTTTTGCATTCTTCCACCTAATTTAAAGGATGCATAGCGATGAGGAATGAAATTCTCAAAAATACTCTTTTGTGTATATTCTGTTGCCTCTTGTTTTTTCTGTACGATGTAGAATTCTTTGGGCTTCGTTGTCATTATAGCAATTGTCGTGTTATTCTTCCTCTCAAACTCCAACACTGGCAATGTTTCAACGTATGTAATTCCTTGTTGAGTTATTTTTTTGTGTCATCATGGAGCGAGTTGCACAATTCGTCAAATTGCGCTTTTAGCCTTATATATACGCTATCGTTTTCGTCCTTTACCATTTTCAGATACATAAGTTTACCATCCAATACATTCATCATATCTGGATTACCCTTCTTTACATGTCCTTTAGTCTCTTTATATTTAGGGAAGAATTTATTGAATGCGGTATCATAGCCATATTTACGCCATATGTAGAGAATGTTGCGAATGTCACGAACATACTTTTGTGACACATTGAGTTTGTCACTAACTATGATGCCAGTAACTTCCTGTCGTGAACCCAATTTTTGCAATCTTGTTTTGGCTTCGTTCATTGTGAAACCTTGGCCTTCCACTATTCGTTTCAGTTCTTTTCTGAATTTTCCCGAAGTATTATAAACATTGTGCATTGAGCTAAATGTGATGTCATCGGCATATCTGGAATACACAACGCCAAATCGTTTTGCCAATCCTGCCAATCTGCGATCAAGGTTGTCACAAATCATGTTTGTTATGATAGGTGATGTTGGCGCGCCTTGGGGTAAAACATACCTAATGCTGCCATCTTCAGCTTTCTCTTTCATGGAGCACAGACCTGCAAGAATATTGGCTATAGGTTGTTTGAAAAATAGTGGTTTCAGTTGTAACCTCTTCCACACTCTCGCTTGATGAATACTTGGAAAGAAATCCTTCAAGTCGATGTTGAGAATATAGTTGTGTCCTTTGTGCATATTGGCATTGGTCACAACGGAACGTCCTTCGGCAAATCCCATTGCATAATCAGAAGGAGTGTATACAACCTTGAAGATCTCATTGACATATCGTAATATCAACATGAAATTTTTGATTTCTTGGTGCTGTTATCAACCTAAAAATCTCCTGATTTCTTTTTTTATCTTGAATTGCTTATATCGATGAAAAAGAATTGTTGGGGTTGCAATAATAATTCAGATGTTTTATCGTGAATGGATAGAACTTATCGGACATACCACATTCTGTCATCTCATCCTGCTTTATTTGGTTAAGAAGACGAAGGAGATCCTCTTTCGTCTCCAATTGTTGTGTGGCTTTTCCTATACTATTCTTATCCATACTTTTTTATATTTAAGAGGGAGACATCGGAAACGACGAACGTTCATTTCTTTATATAAAAAAATATAAAAATAAAAAAACTACATAACACAATAGAAAGACATACAACGTATGTACAAGTCTACGTTAACGTGATAACATTGTTATCTCAATATCCCGAGAGATAATGAGACATCATGCGAATCTACCTTCTTAAAGGAAGGCATGGCTTTAGCCCGCAAGACGGATTCAAATTTATGTCTGTCGTCCCGAATGTCAAAGACCTCTTTTTGTTTTCTGATGCAAAGCTACTACATTGTTGCGAACTCTTTGTTCGTTATTATGTAGTATTTGCGTTTTTATTAATCAATATTCCAATAAGCATCAGGTTCACCATCAAAGGCATCATTTATTACATCATCACTATAACCCATTACATCTTGTGCATATGTACCAGCGTATTCTCCATAGTGTGTACCATAATCGTCTTCATCAGGGCTTTCAAAAGTACTCTCGGTATTAAAATATTCATTGTTGTTACTGTTCGTATTTTTCAAATTCCTTATGACGACCACACCATCGTTACCGACAACTAAAAGTTTTTTTCTCATCTTGCGAGAAAGCCGCTGATGATACATTTCCTGCTCTAGAAGCAACACTCAGAGATTCCATCGCCAAGGTCATTGTATTGTTCTAAACATTCTGAAAAAGTCTTCTACGGAATGAATGAACACATTTCCCGAAGGTTGATGCCCCCCAATTACCATTTGGATGGTGAGTGTAATTTATATAGTTTTGCTCTGAACATGCAATGAATTTCCCAGATGGGCTGAAAGCAAAGCAAACTTTTACCAGAAGCCTCTTCTGTATCATTATAATTGTCAACTTTATGTTTTAGATACGCATTTGCGCAACTGTCATAGAATGCCACATCTCCATTCTTGCTGAACATTGTCATCCAAACAGCCCAAAGTTGATGGTTGTGGATGTTTTTCTGATCTCATTTACAACCTCTTCCTTTTCCAAATCAAACACTTCAAAAAAACGCCTTCTTGAGAAAAGCGGAATTTATCAGTGTTCATTTTTGCTGCAAAACTTAGATATTTTTGAATCGTATGAAAAAGAAACGTAATTTAGGAAGTAGACGTTTCTTCCTATAAGTAGTCTCTTTTTCTTCAGCGTTTTTCATTCTTCCGATAACATACGTATCCTAATCTATCTATTATCAACAATGAGAAATCATTTTTCTCTGTGACGTATCTTTTTATTGTATTTTCTATTAAATTGTTACGCCTTCTGTTCCTTTCCTCTTCGTTTTCAATATTAGGAAACATATTTCTGTGTGCCTCGTAAATTTTACCGAACAAATCTTGTTTTTTTACTTTGTTCAGCAAGCTGTTTTCTTCTTTCAATTATATGTTCTTTCTTATTCTTTGAAGTATCAGAATTCCAATCATATTTAGTCTGAGCTCTTTAACATCATCTGAAGTTATCTCGGACTTTGTCAATCTGTTGAATAATATGGTTTTCATTTGTGTGTTGGCAACATACTTACCATCTGGACTTTTAAATATATAATTAGACATTTCTTTCTCTGAGATATGCTTCAATGTTATCGGATCCCTCCATACGGGAGCTCTGCTATCAGCCAATGAAATTTCTGGCTTATAGCCGTTATACCCTTCGTCTCTTGCTAATGTAAAACCGTCAACCTCAAAAGGCTGTGTTGCAAGATTTTCAAGTCTGAGTAATTGTGCTTCGGCGTTGCTGATACGTAAAAAAACATTTTTTTCCCATCACTTGTAAAATAAGCATTCGCATAATTCGAATCATCAAACAGGTCTTTTAAGATTCTATACTTTTTCTCCTTTCTCCAAATTATATACGCGAACACCGCATTCTCCTTTTTGTAATAAGTAGATTGCCGGATTCTGATTCTCCTAATATTTTTTTCATTTTTATCTAGCTTGATTACACTTTCATCCTTTTCTGATTTTTTTCTTTATCTTCTTCAACATTTTCTAGTATTGGCAATTCGATTATATGATTTGCGAAATCTACAGAATCTCCATCTATTCCTTCTACCATAAAAGGAATAGTGAAGTCAGTTGTTGGATAAGATATTATTTCTCCATGCATTTCCATTACTCGTTTTTTGCCTTCATATTTGCCCAAAGCATTGGAAATCTTTAATCCTAAACATATGACATGTACATCTGCGGGTATTACATTACTTTCACGACATTTTCATTATTAAAGTGTCACGATTCTGTTTTGCTTGTAAAAAAACTCTTTGTCGTATTTCCTCTCCAACTCTCTATATAATAAGGAAGAATGAGTTTAGTTCTTCTCATACCCTTTTCATTCTCTCCATTTCCTAGCCAAAATGTAAGAGTAAATTTTCTGCTTAGAACAATCACTGTCAAGTTTAAGTAAAAAATTTTCAAACAACAGATCGCTATCTTTAATACTCCCGAAAAAAGGAATACTATTAATATATGATGTGCTTAGATTTAATCCGTATAATACATTTTTGTTAACAAAAAAGAATTTATTCCCAAATGAATATTGACCATCAAAATGGACAATGGTTCTTTCTTTACGAAAATCATACACTTCAATACCATCTTCTTGCTCAAATATAATCAAATGCTCATTAGCAAAGATGTAATTTGTAAACTGAAAGACCAATTTGCCGGACAGCACATTGTACACCGCATAATCATCGTGCGATTTAAAGATAAAAATACTCATTAGGATATCCATAGGCTGGTAAACTCATAATTTCATCTGGAGTTATATTAAACTCCACTTTCTCTTCATGGGTTTCTGTATTCGTAATATATAGTCTATCTTTTGTTGTTACGAAAGCCCAAGGATTATCGTCAAAAACAAAAAGCTTTTTTTCACTTTACTACCACCTAATTTAATAGCATCTTCTATTACTATCTCTTCTTCGTGGTCATCAAATTTCAAAAATATGATGGCCTGCAGACAGTTTGATCGCTAAAACTTTCTGAAATTCATATTTTTGACCAGTATTGATATCTTCAATTGTTATCCATTCTTCAGAATCAGACTGGATAACAATTTTATTATTCAAATATGCATGATGAGTGTTAACTGTAAATGTAGTCATAGAGATCTCATTGTTTATGTTATTGCAGATTCTTATTAGATACTTCATGTCGTTTTTCTTTGACAATGCAAAAAAATAGCAGTGTAATACGAAAACTATGTTCGTAATTCGATATTAGTGTATATTTTTTAAATCATCAATTCTATTGATGATTTTCTTATATAAGTTTTGGCGAAAGAACTATAAGTTCCTTGCCAAAGCTCGTCAATTCACGAATAAGTTCATAATTCTCCTTGCAATCTATGCTGAAGAATTTTTCCATTAGAAAGTGTCGGGTACTTTTTCTAAGTTTCAACTCTTCACTTCCATATATATTTTTTTGTGATTCATGAATAGGTTTTTGTTGCAACATAATCTTTTGAAATATCACTAACCCAGAATATGATATTATACACAGTGCTTTTCTTCGTTTATTGTTACTCCTATAATGTCACTAAAAAAATTTCATTTATTTTTACCATCGTATTCTATATACTTATGCGAAGGTAGTGGAACAACGCTATCAATTCTGTCAAGGCTGGAGCATAGCATTTTTCCCATCCGCTTCTGCTGCTGCAATAAAAAAACCAACGACGATTGTATTCTTTTTAAAAGATACGGGTATACGTTTGTTGTTAATTCTGATTGTGCAGAGGAGAACTTGTGATAATGCAGTTCTATCACCTGTCGGTGTGAAATGGCAATAAAAAAGTTCACCAAGCAAGTTAGAATTTTTCCAAAAGGACTCTTTGTTAAAGATATTATTTTTTTCTTTCATCCTTTTTTACACCTAATCCAAGTCTTAATCCTTCCAATGCATCTAAATTTGGAAGCCCTTCAAATTGTCCAAGCAATGAAAATGCTTCTTTCAACAGATATTCTTCGTCATCACTCAAATCTTTTTTTGAAGATTGAGAATGATGGTTTTGCATATCGGAGGCATCGCTTGTTATACGATTTCTGCTTTTCGCGATTATATCCTGGAGCGGTGTAACGTTCAATCTCCACTAAGAAAGGTCCCTCATATTCCAAATAGTAAATATCCTTCTCGATTGTTCGACGCCCAACTCCATTCGTGTCGGGATACAATTCGGCAAGACGCTTGTTGACTTCTTCTGTTAAATCATCAAGCGAATAGTTATGATACCGACAACTAAGCAGGGTCGTCAAGTATCTTATATCGAGTCATCGCATTCTTATTAGCTGGCATTACTCTACTATTTTTAATGGTGCAAAGATATATAGATAGAACGAACTCTATATTCACATTATTATGTTAATATATAACATCTTCTACATATTTCTTTTTCTCAACTGCGCATTATCATACGCCAAGAATATCGTCAAGAACACAGAAACCACAAGAATGCAAGCCATGCAGATAACCCAAAACCGGCGGAAGTGTTCACTCCGATACATCCTCTTTGTCCAATACCAGGGATATATTAGGAAAAAAATAAAGCATGGCAAGCCCTTTCATTGTCTGTGGTATGGATGGCAGCTCTATTGCCTTGGATTTCTTCGCTTGCATAAAAGCTTCATCATTGCTGCATATCGCTTTTCTGTCAGTTGTATATTGCGATTTATAATCTCTGCATTTTTTTGGTACTGTCCTAAAAATCCCACATTATCTACTTTTTTTGTTGTGTTGCAAATGTGCCGCAAATAAGCGATAAACATGCGCATAACAAAGGCATAAGAAACAAGAACCCCAGCGTGCAACTCATTGAGCTGCACGCTTTTGCTTATTGTTTATTATGTGTTTACCTTTCGGCATTACTTCACTTCCTCAAACTTATCCTACGCTGATTATCAGATGATTACATTCTTATGGTACAAAAAAATATTTCCTCAATTTGAGTAGTATTGATTAGAAAAACATCTTGGATGTTATCATCGTTTCAGAATTATTTTTGTGTGGCACAGAGTTAAATTATTCTCTAAATTAACATTTCATCCTTAGCTAAATCTGCTTTTAAACTTTGACAGAGATTTATTTTTTTAAATTGCTGAGGATTATCTTCTATTCCCAATATCAACTGGTTGAAATCGTGTTCTGTTATAGGCATAATAGGTTTCATTATATTTATAATTTTCTGACGATAAGTCGAAGGCATCTTTAACTTCCCTTTTAAATATATTTCTGCTGCAATATCACAATGTGATTGATATATTTCTTGTAAGTGAAAAACTTTAATATTTTGCTTTAATCCAGATTGATTAGCTTCCTCTACCTTAATTTTTATAGAACTTGCGCACTGTTCAAAATTAGCAAAATGACTTCGGAAAAAGCTCCATCTTAAATTGTATTCCATCGGTATCCTCGAGCAAGTAAGGATTAATCAGTTTGTATTTATCAGCATCCGCCATAAATTTTCCTCCCACCCCATTACAATCACTACAACAAGGAATGAGATTAAACCTTGAAAGTGCAAGAAAAGGGTATTCTTTCTTTGAATAGAAATGATCGATTTGACCTTTTATCAGCGTTTTTTTATCGTTATTGTCTATGCATTCTATATAAGATCGATTACAATAGGGACAAACTTTTTATGTCTAAAGCTTTGAGAAAGTCTTCTTTCGAAATTTTTCGTATTCATTAACAAATATTCTTGTTACTTCTCTATAAAGTCTACTTTCTTTTTTTCCTTAAGACGTGGAAATTTTTTTAAAAGAAAATACAAGATAATTTATCAAGTTTATCTGCAGGACAATTTAGTAAAAAGATAAATGATTCCTTATTAGTAAATATTTTAAAAAAAGCTTTCGTTTCTCTACCAATCTTTTTCTTCTTTTTTTGTAGGATTTTTTTATCAATATATTTTTTTATTCTTTTTTTCAAAATTAGAGACAAATTCTTTATAGAATTCTGGACAAACATCATCTTTAAACTTTAAAGGGTATCATATTAATTTAAGTTGTCTAGTTCTTTTTGCTATATTCTTTTACGCTCTTAAATACTGAATCTATTATTAGTACATTGATCTAATTTTTTTCTAATAATTTTTATTCGTACAAGATCATCTCCTATGAGAGATATTTGATTAAAAAAAGTATCTCTTGTTCTTTTGCTGAAATATCATCATTAGAATCATTTAATTTCTTTATTATTTCATTTATAAATATCGAAGAATATTCCCCTATAAAATCATCCATAAAGAACCCACTGTTTAAAATATCATATATATTTGCCGCCAATGTTTTTCTTATTCTTAAACTGTTCATCAGGCTCTCCGTCTTTTAGAGCAAGAATGTTGCATGCTGGTATGTCTGACAAAAATAAATGGTGAATGTGTTGTTAAAAATAATATTGAAAAAAGAACGTCTTATTTAATTCCATTCTTTGTATATAAGAAATAAGATTGTTAACAAATGTACGTTGATATTCTGGATGGAAACATAATTCCATTTCATCAAATATCATATTTATCATAGAATATGATACTCTTTTTATTGTCGTTGGAGTTAGTTTGGTTAGCTTTCTGGATAGACTCTAAATTTGCTAAATGATAGATATAAGTACTCATCATATAAGCAAATTGTTTTTCACCAGAACTTAACCTACTAAATAGGATTTCATTTCTTTGATTCGGTTTGTCATTTTTGTTTCTATTTCTATTCAGATAAATCTGTACCTTATAAAACGGTGGGGAAGTTTCTTGATTATGTCCGAAATGTTGTTAGGCAATTTGTTTGAATCCAAATAGGTTTTTAAAAATTAAAAAGATGAATCAGTATTGTTCAAGCTCAATCCAACTCTTTCTTTTAATACGATCATAATTATTTATGAATTGAATAGTTTGATGCAGTTTATTTACTATATGTGATTCATCATCTATTAACTTATCAATGTAATTTTTAATATTTTTCATTAACCACTTTATAACTTATGCAGTGCTTAAATCTATGGAGACTTTCATAGTACTGAGCATAATCAGGATATTTTGTTGATGAAAGAACTTTATAAACAATATATACACATGCAGCCTTATAGGAAGCTGGACTGTTTTGTGATAAGTCTAAACTAAGATTTTTTTAATCCTTTTTAAAATGAGGTTTGTATATGAGCCTTTCGTTTCATATGCTTTTATGAATCTTTCATTTATAAAATTAATAATTTCATCACTTTTTTTAAGGTCAAAAGATTGTTCTTCTCTTTGTCCTTTAATTGATCGAGTACGAAAGTCATCATAAATATTCCGGTAATATTTTTAGTGGTGCATAATGATATTCTAACCTATTTAAATTATAGCCGTCAAGAAAAGGTATTTCTTCTGTTGAATTTAATAAGATAGCAGATAAGCGATAATTTGTAAGTTCTGCCTCTATTTCTGTGTTTATACCATAATCATGTCTATATGGGTTTTAACACTATAGGGCGCGAATAGCCATCATTTTTTTATGAAAAAGTTTTTTTGTACCCAAGGGCCTTCATCTTCATAATCTTCATAATTTAATGATTGTATAGAATAGTTTGTTACTATTGTAAAAAAAGAAATTTTTGGCAACAGTAATTATGTCCTCTTTATCATTATCTATCCAAGAATCAGAATTCCCTGTCTCTGCATCAATAATCTTTTTCCCATCGTATTTACCACTCCAAATATGTTCTGTTGTATTTGAACATAGGTACATACATTTATCTTCACATTTAAGTTCTAGTCTTTGGTCTCCGTATTTAAATTTTATAGAAGCATGGATTCCTTTTAAGAAAAAAATAGGCTCTTCAGCTCCAGGCATAATAGAACCTCTAAAAAGTAAATGTCCAAAGTTGTTTACTATACGGTATAACATATCAAGAAGCGAAGATTTACCACTACCGTTTTTCCTACTAAGGCACAAATATTTATATTATCACCGTATAAATTTATTTCTTCTGTAAGATTACCTGAATAAAATTTATATTCACATCTTCTCTTTAGTACCTTACAATATTTTTTTATCACATTTTTCTCCTATATAAATACTCTGTATTTTAAAAATTGTCCATATAATAAAAAAATTAGTTATGAAATATAGATATTCAACACTTTTTTTCAATAAGCGACAAGTGAATAGAATCAATCAGGAAACTCTTCGGATATTATATTTACATATCAATACAACTCTTTCGTAATTCTAATATAACTTTTGGGCTATCCGGTATAATTTCATATTCAGACCTCTCAAAACCTCATATAGATAGCGAAATCATAAATATAACTCATTGATTATCAATAGTAGCTTTTTAGGGGTAAAAAGACTTTTGCAGAGATCTCATATTGTTATTATTTATCATTTTTCTGAGCCGTTATTTCTATTTTCAAATCAGAAAAATAGTTCCATCATTTCTTTATTCTTCTTGTAAGAAGGATATAGTGCCTTTAGCTTATCCATGAAATCCTGTGCCTCTTCAGAAGAAGTCTTCGCTACGATTTTTACTTAATAATTCTTTGTGTTTAAGTAATAAAGTTACAATGTTGGCATCATCCAAAAATAGAAGGAATAAATATTGTTCTTAACGACTCTTCTTTATCCTCCAATTTTTCCATGTAACATAAGTCCTTCACCTATAAGTTCAAATAGTTCTGTTGTCATTATAGCATTTCCGCTACAGTACATATCGCGTATTTTCTTAAAGAAACTAATAAAAGAACGTTTGCTAAATATTGACATCAACTCTTTATAAGTTTCAATTGACAGGCTTAAAGAATGATTAATACAACTTTCTTCTACAACTACCTTAAAGGCATCAAAACAATTCTGTATATCATATCTTAATACAATCATTAACTGATAATCATAGGTGTTTTTCTTTAATTGCCTCTTTCCAACTATCCTTCTGAATAGTTTTCATATATTTTTTTGCTGTTTGGATACAATGTGGTTAGATCATTATTTATAGACAAGGCATCCTTAAAAAACGGTATAGGTATATTCTTAATATTACTTTCATCTATATCCCTTACAGCAAACTCACTCCATCCATCTAATTTTTTAAGCAAACTCTGTGGACTGAGTTTTTCCAAACTATTCAGTATGCTATCATATCTAAATAGAGTTTCTTTTTATACTTAGTCGCTGCACGCCATAAGATTTTTTTCTGTTAACCTTATAACAACAGCTTTGTATAAAGCATAATCCAGCAACGGAGCATTCTTCAATAAATCTCCATAACAAATATAATTTTCTATTTGAGATGCAACTTTATCTACCCAAACTTTATCTGTTTTAGCTAAAGCCTCTGTAAAAGGAGAATCGTATGAAGAACTGTACGAAGAACCTTTTGCCATTCGCATGCATAAAAGATCGACATAAAAAACTTCATCATTGCTAATAGAACTTGCTAAAGAGTATATGATATGGTCACTAAGCACTTTTTTTACGGGCTTATTTAACTCCTTCAGATGATTATACAAAATTTTTAGTTGAATCAGTAGAATTAGTATTCTGATCTATCAATGCATTTAAATTATCTTTATATTTTGGTAATTTGTACTCATCTACAATATATTTTTATAGCTGAAACTTTACTGATTTCATTAACATCAATATTACCAAGGTATTCATCCAATTTATCATTGTCACATTTTATACGGTACTTACCATAGTCCTTACCTGAAATAGCAATATATTTAAGAAAAATCTTGATGTTCTATAACCTTATCTTCCAAGTATTTTTATTGGATTGATACCATCAATTATACTCAATTCTTTTATGTCATTATAAAAGTTAATTGCATCAAAAGGTGGTGCTATTATAAAAAAACATGTAATTATTTTTAAGATACGCTTCTTTATCCTTGCTATTAGGTATCTTAGTAAGCAAAACCTTTTGGTAATCTTGTAAGGTGTCTTCTTCTCTCTCTTTAAGACTTTTCCAGACACAAGTCCAAATACCTTTCTCAAAAGAGTTATTTTTTTGTTCAAACATTCATTTAATACCATAGTGGTATTTGCTGTATTTGTTATAGATGCAATCGCATTTTCTAATAGATTTGGGAATAGTGCTAAGTTCTGAATATCTTTTACACGCTCAACATTTCCTTCATCGAGCGCACGTTTCAGTTGATCTACATATATCAAATCCAAAGCTTTTTCCACTGGTAATTGATAGTATAGTGCAGAAATATACTTAGGGTAAATCAGTATCACTACCATAGAGAAACGACAAAGCACCTAAATAGTGGGGAGATAAAAATCTCTTTATTTGGATTTTTAGAAATCTCATTTTTTTCTTTAAGATGAAAAATTGCAATATACTTATCAGGAATATTCTCCCCTGCGAAGAGTTGTTTAATAGAAACAAACTCATTAATGAAAGCTATTATTTTACGCGGTGTATGTGCACTTGTCAATAGGTCATACACTTGGGGCACAGACTCATCTGGTTCAGAACCATCACCAAAAGCACTTTTTCCAAATAGTTCTAAAAATACTCTTTCCAATTACGCATAGTAGGAGGAGAAACCCTATAAACAACATTAAATGTCTTATTTATAAAATCGTCTCCATAAGAGATTTCATTAAGATTGTCTGAGATGACTGTGTCTTGATTGGAACATGATTTTTGCTTGATATTCTATGTTTTCTGCCTTAAATGCTGTTTTGACATGTTCTCTGTCAAAAGGTATAATAATATGAATATTAGAATATGTTTCTTCTGCAAAAAAATGTATGAATTGCCGCCCAAAGTTCCTGCACTTTTTTTCTTTGGGAGTCTATCCATATTATCAAAGACGATAATTAAATTCTGCTTTAACTTTGACAAATCCTTATTTATATCGTTAATCCAAGTTTTGAAATCTCTTGAAGAAGGTTCTTCTTCATATATTGTTTCATACTTTAGAATTTCTTCTAAAGTTTCCTCTCCTTTATAATCAAGATATGAAAAAGAACAATTCATGCAATACATTCTTAAATGATGTGTCTTGACCATACTTTATCATATTAGAGACTTGCAACCTATATATCATAAAGAGAACAATAGCAAAAAAGTACAGAATAAACTACATATATCGTTGTAGAACTATTCAGAAGTCTTAGCAGTATAAAGAATAGTGGACTAAAAATTGATAATACAGAAGCTACCTTTGAAACAGCACTCAGTTCTTTAACAGTCTTAGCACCTGCACTTCAGCTTCCCGTGATAATAATTTATATAGGCGTCCTTCCCATTTCTTCTTATCTAAACCAGGAAACTCTTTAACGATAAATGATGTAAGATTTTCTAAGATACTTCGTCTTTGAAAAATCAGTTTGAAAATCCCAAGCATCATATTCAAAAAAATATGGTATTTACCTTTAGTATTTGTATCTTCTTCCAGTTGCTTTTTTTACCAATTTGATTAAATTTGATTTGCCTGTTCCCCAACCACCATCTATACCAATCACTCTGCAAGTATCATTGGACAATATAAGTTTCTTTATGTTTTTGCAATAGTTTTGTGTGATTTTCCTTCAAACAAGTCCTCTCCACATGGGGCATTTTGCAAGAAATGAGGATAATTCTGATTGGTTGCCATATTTTTATAACTAATTATAATTTGAATGTTTTTAATAAGTAACTGCAGATGTATAATTTCTATTCTTGTTCATAATAATATGAATAATCAATACCTTTTCATGAACATTTCTCGGTCATGAATCTTGGTGGTGAGTGCAGGCTGTACCAAAGCCTTGATGTGTGTACTATCAGAAACACTCTCACGCATTGCCGATAGATATTCGTTCTTGTCTATCTGACTCAATCCACACACCGCTTGAGAGAACAGCTTCCAGCATGAGGTCGAGCCAAATGCGAGTGCTGCGACCATTACCCTCCATAAAAGGATGGGCTACGTTCATCTCTACATACTTATCCATAATCTCATTAAAGGTTGTTTCTGGCATTCGCTCTATTGTTTGCAGGGTTTCGGGGAAGTGCATACAGTTAGCAAAGGTGAAACCTCCTTTTGAAATATTCTTCGTGCGGATTTGCCCTGCAAAATCGTACAGTCCTCAAAGAGATAAGCATGTATCTGTTGCAGACACTTGATACTGCCAGGTTCTGCCGTTTGCAAGATGCCACTTTCAAAGAGTTGATATGCTTTCTTCTTGCTCTGTCCATCAATGGTGTTATCGCTGTAGGTAAACCAATCAAGAAATCCCATTGCTTTGATATTGGGTATTGCTTTTGCCAATAGAACAACCCCTTCTCCATCTAACATATCTGTCAATCGTTGTTTCCCATCTGGGGCTTGCAACTTCAACTGGTTAGTAACACTAACCAGTTCGTTATTCTCCTTCTTCAACTTAGTTTTGAGATACTTCCAATAGTTCCTCGTCTTTTTGGTAATCATCTTGCTCGTTAATCGCAGCAATGATGTCCAGCACAGAGAACCACCACTTACTATGTTCCTCGTCCCACACCGCTCTTACTTCACGGTCGTTGAAGAAACGGATTGATTTCTTATATTGTTCTTTATCTTCTACCATAAATGCTCATGTTTTATCAGAACAAAGCAATTTTTCAACATCACTAATAATATTAGTATTTATTTCTTGTGGTGAGAAACTTACCTTGTGAGTATTGGGATCAAATATCAAATGAATGGAATCACTATTTGGTAAACAATTTGCAGAGATTGCAAAATTTTCTTATAAGGTCAGCTTTTTTTCCTTAAAGCTGATAACAAGAATATCAAAAATCTTTTTTTCGTTATACTGTACACGACGATTATAATTACCATCATGTAGCTGTAATTCTATTTCTTTTTATTTTAAGTGAATAGCGTTTCATAAATAAATTGGATTTTAGTTGTTCTTTTCGTTATTTTCACTATCCCAGTAACCATTGCTACGGCCATTCTTCCGCTCAATGATGCCTTGTTTAGACCACTTCACGGTCATAGTCTTTACTGTTCGCTCTGATTTTCCTATATGCGCAACTATTTCTTTTTGCGTTGCGTTGAGACTTCTCCCTGATGAAGTTTAGCAATGCTAATTCTTCCAAAGTGCAACTATTGCACTTTGGGGGCATTCTCTGCTGCACTTTGGCTTTCTGCCGATACATACAGCACCGTTTCTCCATTCAGCACCCATTCCTTTTTCGTAATGTTGTAATCCCTTATCTTACCAGCATGTTCATAGAGACCTCCAAACAATCGGCAATGAATAGAAATATATTCCAATGGCGAGAACGTAAAAACTCTGCTCGGATAGCAGTTCGGTGATACGAGCCGAAACCTTATCAGCTTCTTCTGTTCTGTCTTCTATATCCTTACGAGCAACCTTTGATTCATAGTAGCTATTGACGAGCTGCTTCACCTCCTCAATCGTGATGTCGCCCTCAATATGCTGTCGAGCCGTCTCACGCAGATAGTTGGAAGTTTTCAAGCCATCAACAGCCTGCAAGCCAATAGCCGTCTGCCACGCATAACCTTTCTCTCGTTTATGCGGTTCGCTCTGTCGGATATATTCTTCAAAAATCAGTCATGTCAAATTTCATACATTTATTTTTTTACCATGAATGTAATATTTCATCATTAACAACAACTATGGTAGGTAAATTATACACCTAACTTTTCTATTGCATCATTTATAATATAAGAATTCGCAATGACATATTCATCAAACAAGTTCATCATTTTGTTCATCGCGTCCAAATTTTTCCTCTTCTTTCATTTTGCTTATATATGCCTAATAAAAAGTTTCACAATTTTTCTCTAAGGTAAAAAAATCATCAGAATGCAAGAAGTCATGCGCTTTTATATACAGGTAACAATCTAATGGTAGCATACTAGCACATTTTTCTAGATATTTAATCTGAGAAAGACGTTCCCGATGCGTTTTTATTGTTCCAATTCTTTGTAATCTCTTTTAAATAGATTGAAATCTTCTACAGATAGGCTATCTATATGATATTCATATGATTTTACAATCTCTTCTCTATTATCCGCAATGTGACATAGCACAATATCATTTGCTGTTTCCCTATAACAAGGTTCAGAAATATTTTTTTAAGGAAAGTCTTACCATCATCGCTATTACTTTCTCATTATTCAACAATAAAATTTTATTTAGATTTTTGCCTGCATACATTCCTTATGTCTTTATGATATAATCCATAAAAGAATATCTGAGCCAAAAATAACATGGCATCTATTATCTTTCATAAGATCAGAAATGTATGCACGCATGGAATCTGTCTTAAAATAATAATGAGACTGTATTACATCTGCTCTTACCATTAGCCCATAGGCTCCACTACCAGATAAATATACAGAGAATAATTTATCAGTTAGCACTTCATCATAATATTCCTTGTAGTATATGTAGTATAAAACCTCTAAGCGCAATTCTATTGCTAAGTCCTTATATAATAGGTTTAAAAGATGATAGATCTGGGCACGACGGGTGGATAACGCACAAATAGATATAAGGATATTCAATGCATGACCTTGAAAACTATTGATAGCAACACCCAATTTGTGTTGTACAATATCTGCTAAGTTTCTACAGTGCAAATTTTTCTTGCTCATCTTTTTAAAAAGTAATGGTTGTTTTATTGCTTGTATAAGTATCGGTATCAAATCATCTATCACACAATTTTTCTTCCTTTGTATAGTTCGTGGCAAGTTGTTCAAAAGTATATGCATTATTTTTTTATATAGTCTATATTCATATATCTTTTGGAAGAACGGGGCTAACTCTTTTTCTCAGCCCCACCTAAAAAAATAATCCTAATAATCCTCTTTCTTTGTACATGGATTTGATATTTGGATTATCATGTAAAGAGATGATAAATTTTTTATACTTTTCTGGAGAATTCTCTACACATTTAGTAAATGCTTCTGCATGTGCTCTTAGACTAATTGGCGAAAAATTTCCTTTGCGGAAAGCCTTGTGCTCATCTAATTTATCAAAAGAGGATAGCCAATTCTCGGGAGAGAAATGATTATAAACTTCTTGCGTTGTTATACCTCCACAAATGGATGCAGCTGTTACATGGTGGTTAGGTTTCTCATTTACATATATACCATTGAAACGCCGACAAAGTTCTTGCTTACATCGCTTAGTTTCTTTTGTCAATGTAGATTCTAAAACGGTACAACATAGCAACTGCCACTTATTCCAACCAAGATAAGGTAGCACAAGTTAAGTGTATCTTCTATCATAGTTATGTATATAGTCTCCTCTTGACCGATATTTCAAAATAGTCTCTTGATACTTTACTTGTTCTTCATGTGATATTGACAGGTACAATTTAGATAGAGCTTCTAAGAAATAATACCTAACGTCACCAAATTCGATGAACTTATCTAATTCTTCATTATTTGAAATTAAATTCTTGATATATGTGTCAAATTGAGTTGGTTTTTGCTGCAATTACCTTGAAAGATAAAAATAAATGCAGATTCATCTTCAAGGGACAATAATTTTTTTGCACCATAGAGGTGCCAAAATCTTGTTCCCCAATATATTGTGTAAGGAGATTTCCTAACCATTCAAAAAAACTTTTCTGCATAGTCAGACATATAGTTACTAAAAATCTCATTTATCGAATACCACTGATAGCTTTGCTTTCTTGTCTTGGAAACTATCTGCAAAAAGCAGTCGTATGTTATCATTAAAAACTCTTTTGGGTACTCCTTATAGAGCCTATTACATATCTGTTCAAACAACTCGTAATCGTAATGCGACTTATGCTTATTGTTATTAACAAAGTAGTTAATGAGAAGTTCCTTCGTCTCTTCCAAAGCAAAATTCAGATTGGTATCAATTGCATCCATGACACAACTTGCCAAATCGAAATTGGGTTTTACTTTTAAGTTAATGTAACTTTCTCTTACTTTCTTATTGGAATAATCATTATGATTTCGTAATATCCACATCGTTATATTCTCTTTAGTAGGACTGTCCTTTATTGTATCTACCATGTCATAAACGTCGTCGGGAAATTTCGAGGCATAATTCGAAAACAAAATTCGCAGAGGATCAAAATAATCGTTTTCGGTGGTAAGGTCAGCCACTAAAGGTTGTATCAAGTCCTTTATTGTCGGGAACCAAAAAAAGGATTTGCTGCTGTCGAAAGGAAATAAATAAATAATTGATGGTTGAGTTTGGGCAACTTCTTAATGATATCAATCTCGAACTTATATACAGCATCACTATATGAGAGTATAGAAAGAGCCAGTTGTTTCAGATGCAAACGAATATCATTAGAAAATATTATTGTATAAATATCCTTCTTATACAATGAATCAGAATGTCCCCTTTCAAAATCTAAGAAAATTTTAATTGAGGAACGTACTTCTAACCCTTGAAATTGACTTTTCAATTCAGTAATAAGAGACTTGTTCTTTGATGCATAATACCTTGCAAGTACATAATCGTAAAAACTTTGATGAAAGAACGAGATTCTTTTTATGGTCATATTTTACGATGCACTCGCTTGCTAAATACCTTGTCGCATTATTGTTTCCAGCCGTTATTAACCATGTTGGAGTTAAAGTTTCCGCTCCTTGAACAGACTTTGCAATTTCAAACATGACATCTTCCAAATTACTACAAGACGTATGTTTGCTTGCATAATTTATCAATGACAACCACAAGCCATCATATAACTCCATATAGTTTTGATAATTGTATTCTCTAACATTGTCAGAGCCATATAACCTACAAAAAGACATCTAGATATTGGGCAGTTTTTAGTATCGTAATTGTTTGGGATGTTAATTTACAATAAAGACCAGAATCTAATCTGTTAATAACATACTCAACATCCTTATCATCCAATCTATTCACCTCAATAGCAGTGCTATGCTCTTTTAATTGACTTAATGATGGGTCATATTCTAAATCATACTTCCTACAAGACACTATTATTCTTATGTCTTTGCTATACTCCTTTTCCCATGCAGCAATTACATTCAAGAGTATATTTAGCTTATCTCTATCGTTAGATAAATATTGGGATAATGCATCTATTTGGTCTATAATAAAAAAACAACTCTCTTATGCTCAGATACTAATAAATCCAGTGAGCGTGTAATCTCTCCAAAGAAAAAAATCAGAAGTTTCATTTTTCTGTAATGTTGTAATAATCTGCCTTAATCGTCAGACACTTAATTCCTGATGCAGTAAGTTTATCCAGTAAATCCTTAATGATAACAGTTTTTCCCGACTCCTGCATTTCCAACCAGAAGTTTTAATTGACAATCTTTAGATGTCAAATCGCCTTGTATCCAATCAAATAATTGATCTGTTTCTTTTCTAGCTATATGAGATTCTTTTTAATCCATAAAATGTAGTTGTTATTCTTTCAAAAGATTTCAGGTTTACATCTAAAAAAATCTAATAGTTTTGACTTCTCATCTTTTTAATGATAACATTTGCTCATGGTATAATGTTTCCCATAAATCAATGACCGAGTCAACATTATTTTTCTGTAAGATTTTCGTTGTCTTTAAAAATAATACCTGTAAGTCTGTTGAATATTTTTCCGAGTTAGCAATTTGACTCTCAACAAAAAAACTCTGTCAATATACTTCCAATAAACGATATCGTTGTTAGTATCACAAGTGATAAACAAAACAACTTCTCCTTTCATTCTATGGGCATACGCAAGAAGCGATCTCGGGATGTCATAACAGACGCCCTTCTCCCTGATAGCGTTGTTATTATAATGCTTTATCTGCACAGTAACTTTTTGCGACAATTGTATCATTGCCATCCAAAAATGCTAATATACCCATCTGTATTTGCTTCTGTTCCACCTTCTTTAATGTTAGAAGTGTCAACCCTTTTTATCTTCTAAGATTTTCCGTAGTAGCCGAACAGATTTTTCATCCAAACGTTTTGAAGCCCAAGATGATTTATTGGGCTGTAAATTCAGATCTTTCATTTAAGTTGCTCTTTACTCAATTCCTTATCTACAAACACTATTAAATCCTTTTGGATTAACCTGCAAAAATCTCTGCTATCTGAAATAGCAATTCTAGGCTTAGCTGTCGACGATTGCAAACATATGAGTTGACAATAGTAAAAACTCTTGCCGAGCTTTTTCAGCAAAGCCATGTTTGCTTAATCCCTTTCTCGATAAGCACCTCTTTAATTCTATTAGTTGGACTTTCCATAAATATCATCTGATTGTTTGCAAATATAGTAAATTTTCTTGTATAAAATACTCAATAAGAGGGGAAATTTTTCCCTCTTATTGAAGTTTATATGTTCAACACTATTTGTTTTTTTCTTATTTTTGCAGGTTATTCTGCATCAAACTATCTGCCTTTTTGCTTCAATTCCATGTCGTAATCATCGGCTTTTTCCTTGATTAGTTTGATAATCTTTTTCATTGCGATGAATGTCAAACATATCGTTAAGCCATAAGATTTCCTTAGAGCTACAACCTCTCCATACTCTGATGACACGAAATTTCAAGGCATCGTCTTTGTATTGCTGTTTATTTTGCCACAAGAAGTAATTACCGACCAAAGAAACAAAACAAAGGATAGACACTGCCACCACAGTAGTAAAGACTCTTGACGATTTGATATCAAAGCTGTGCCTGTGAATATGTTCCTGCGGTATTGGATGCTCTTTCTTCTCCTGCCATTCGTGCAACATGGTCAAGACACTTGCTACCAATTTGTCCATGAATTTAGCCTTCTCGTCCTTGATGCGTACTTGTACTCCAATATACTTGTTAATCACGTCTTTCGTTCGCTGTTCATACTGATTGAGCAAATCCTGATCTTTCTGCTCATTACTTAGTGCTGGTGTAGATTGAATAGGGAGGGAAACAGAACCATTCTCCTTTTCTTTCAACTCCTTTAGCTCCCTGTAAATTGTCTCCAGTTTGTTTTTGATTTCCTCAAAGAGGACAAATGTATTATTATCAGCCATAGTTATAAATGTATTTTACGTTTTTTTCTTTTTTTCTTCTTTTTTTATCGAGTGTGTTGTAAACCTCCGCAGGGACAGTACCATGAGTTTGAAACAAATCCAATCCTCCTTTTATGAGATTGTTGGTAATTTCGCTCGTAACACTAGCAACATTGGATATGAGGTTTATCATTCCCTGTGTTTGCTGTTCGTGTTCCTTATTATTCTGTTGCAGAGCAAAGTCTATCTTGGAATAACTGAACGCCCTGTCCACTTTTGAGCCATTGAAATGATAACTGTTCTTTTCAAAGATAATTCCCTGCACTTCCTGTGAGTTGCCTTTATACTTAAAACGAACACCAATATCCTGCTTTTCCAAACGACTAAGGAGAGTTGTCCAATCCCTGCACCGAGCTATTTCTGCTTTCAATGCCTGATAGATTTCATATTTGGTCTTGTCAGGTTCTTTCAGGCGGTGTTCCTTGACCTTCTCCTTGCCATCAGCAAAGTATAAACCATATTTGGCGATCAGTTCCTTGCAAATCTTCTCACTTCTGAATCTGTCATTACGGTCAAAGATAGTCTTGCCGTTGTTATCTATTCGGTTGAAAGTTATATGCACATGAGGGTGCTCTTTGTCAAAGTGGCGCCCAATGATGTATTGCGTATCTTTTATTCTCATCTTCTCCATATACTCACGAATCATTTGTGCCATGAACTTATTACTTAATTTGGAAGAATCCTGTACAGAGAAACTTAGGGAAATATGTCCCACAACCTTACCCACTCGTGGATTAAGTTCTGTTTGGTCGATGAAACTTTGGGCAATATGACTAATATAATCTGTTCTCACACCCAAACTATCTATGAGTTCCGTTCCTTTCTTCGGGTCAAGAATGTAATTAATAACACCCTTGAAGCCCGAACCTTTCATAATTTTGGCAATCATCTTCGTATCAGATTTAATATTTCATCTATCTTGCCAATGATGGCTTTATGGAAAAGAGCAATGGCATGAACCCCTTTCGCATTGGCACGATGTGTTAAATGATTGAGATTGTTTACCATTCCACATAGCTTGCGGATGAAGTCTACTTGCTCTATGGTCAATCGTTCAATGACGTTTCCTTTATCAAGAACTTTCCTTACAAACTCACTCACGGTTACTCCTGCGCCTTTGGCTTTACCTTTGAGCCTATAGTAATCCTGCGTATTCAGTTTCACCGTGATACGGTATTTCTTCTTTTCGGCTACGTCCTTGGTTGGACAACCACCTTTTTTTATATTCTGTTTTTATCATACTTGTTTCTTTAATTTGATTTGATGGAGATCAGAGGGATAATCCTCTGCGCCGAGTGGCAGGAGGTAGAGCAACGTAAAAACTATTCACTTCGGGGTAAATGCGCCGCACCCGCGATGTTTGTATCTTCAAAGTGAACGACTCTGAAATATATCCTATTAATATTATTTAACAATTGGGGAGGTAGATTCACGATTATGTAGTAAATTTGTCACCACAAATCAATAAATTATACATTTAACTGCAAGAACTGTATGACAATTTTATTTGTTATTTTCGCCATCATAGGAGTTATTCTCATAATCAATATTATAATGGGGAATAAACACAACGAAGAGATAAGGAATCTAGCTACAAAAAAAGAAAGAAAGGCACTCTACGTCATCGCAACAAAATATCAATGCGAGAATGATGGAGGTAGTTCACTCTTTGGGCGATAATAATGCGCATTATTGGGAAAGATTTAAAAGGAGAAAAACCGATTGAGGCTTCTGCAATTTCTGATGCCTCTGGACTTAATATGAATACTTTGAGTGATAAAGATGCTTTTTGAGGTTGTGAGTACATTTCTTCGTTGGTCAGAGAATACAGGTAAGCCAATTTCAAATTTAAAAGAAGATATTATAGCACAACTATCAGAATTTCTTCATGAAGTTTCTTACGAAATATTGGAGTCTAAATTGAGAAAAGCGATTCCACCAGAAGCTCGGACTTTCAACATTTCTCAGAATCATACAATTAGTCATTTTATGCTTCAATATTTAAAAAGAAGCACAACGCAGACTGTCTAAGAAAAAAACATTACTACTGGCGATGTTCGCTCTATGATAGAGTCATTATGAGACACCGTCTTTTTTTACAAATAAATTGAAAGAAAAAAATGAATGAGGATATGGCTTATGTCTTCGGTAGTTTGGTTATAGATATGGTTAAGAGTGGTGATGTTGACTCTCAAATTAAAATGATATTGCCGTCTATGACAATACAAAATATACAACTCATGAATAAGCTATATGCCTCAGGCAATGTTGATAAAAAAATGAGGTTTGATCAAATTCTAGAAGAATCGCTTGATAAATTTGTAAAACAATTTTAAGAGGTAAAATTATGTGGTGGTTTATTATTGCAATAGTAGCTTTTATTGCATTTAAGTTCATTTTGGACTCAAATGCCCAATCGAATGCAGTAGCCAAACAAGGTGGCATGAGAAAAAAATATTCAGTTTTAGTTGACAATTTCCTCGCAGGGCATGAGCATTGTCGAATAGTTCAGGAGAACAGCACATTCATCCGTCTTGGTGTAGCTAGTCCTGCAGCAAGTACTTGCTTTGATATTATTCAAACTTACGGAACTGTCACCATTCAATGGATTTCTAAGAGTATACCCCTCGGAAATCACAAACTGGAATGGCAGTTCAATGAGTTTGAAGACCAACATCAGATGATTCGTAAAATCAACCACGATGTAGAAGTATACATGGAAAACGTATTATCTAAATTTCAGTAATATGGGATTATTTTCTAAAAATCTTTGGAGGAGCAAAAGAACTTACCAAAATATCAAATGGTGTTGCTAATGTCATCAATATGCTTGATAAATATGAAAGCGACCCTGATTTGACCTATTTGTATGTTTCAGCATGGATAACTCGTGTTGCCGTCATCGATATTGTAGAAGCAAATGAATATCCGATGCACTATATTCTTTATGCTCCAATTTATGGGACTCAAACCAAAATAACAATAATGGGAAGCGTATGGACTGACTATTGCGCGAATTGCTTTAAAAAGCACTTGACCGTTCACCTCGTGTTCATGACTATGTGAAAGATATTCTCGACAAGAAAGAAGCTTTTTATGAGATACAACGTCAACTCCCACAGGAAACTATAAATATGTTTAGCTAAATAAACTTATGCAAATTCAAATCAATACGAAGCAGAAGTCAGAAGAAAGTTTAGTGATGCTTTTTGACGATGCAGTGAGATATGTAACAGATGATGCACTGAAAGATCCGCTTATTGGCGGTATGATGATACAAGTTGCTATCGGAACAACCTAGGATTCTTTCAAAAAAATTATTTTTATTGATAGAATTTTACTTTTATTATTTCTCGTATTTTTCTTGATTTCTCTCCTTGTCCTATATATATATCTTTAGGTGTAAGATTATCCAACTATTCATAAAATCTTTTCTATTATATATAATATTTCACCCTACTCATCAATAGCCTTTTTCAGGTTAGAGGGGCAGAAATAATGATTTGGCTTAATTCCATTTTTTCATAGATATGTGATACCGTTCTATCTTTCCTTGCGTCTGCGGATTCATGAACTTGCTATGGATATGCTTGATATTATATTTCTTACAGAGATACTTACGACAGAACTCGGTAAGACTACGCTTACCACAAATTTCTTTCATTACAATAAAACCTTTTGTTATGGAGTAAAAAAATTCGTTTCGTATTGCGAAGAATATCCTTTAATAAAGATTATAAAGAACTTTGATTAGGATATTTACTGAATAATTCTTTTTTTATTGTTATTGTGCAAATATACTTTTTTTATTAATAATTCTAACTAAAACCCCAAACTAAATTGGAGCTCAAGTTGTGCACTCTTGTTTGACAACGTACACCACAAATTTCGCATTTCCGCTCTATTTGAAATTTTTTTCACTTGCCATACTATTTGCATCTATTTATTTTTTATTAAGTCGCACTTTATCTCCCATTAAGTCGTGGCACAAATATGGTACAATATATAAGTCAAAAAAACGATTAAGAACGATAAGATTTAATCATTACAAAAGAAATAAAAAAATCCCAGTAACTCATAAAAGTCACTGGGATTTCATTATATTTACTAATGTAGTTTGCTAAAAACTTACTTCACTTCCTCAAAATCTGCATCTTGAATATCGTCTGCAGAGTTATTGTTTGTTTGTTGTTGTGCGCCTGCATTAGGATTAGCTTGTGCTCCTGCACCTTGATACATTTGAGCACTTGCAGCCTGCATTACAGTGTTTAAGTTATTAATTGCATTATCAATAGCCGTTAAATCGCCACCTTTGTGAGCGTCTTTAAGTTGTTGTAATGCGCTTTCTACTGCTGGTTTTTGGTCTGCAGGGAAGCTTATCACCATTTTCTTTTTAAGAAGTTTTCAGTGCTAAAAAAATCATTGAATCTGCTTGATTCATCTTATCAACACGTTCACGTTCTTTCTTATCATTCTCTGCATTTTGTTCAGCTTCAGCTTTCATTCTCTTGATTTCTTCTTCGCTCAAACTGCTTGATGCTTCGATACGAATAGCTTGTTCTTTGCCTGTTGCTTTATCTTTTTGCAGACACATTCAATATACCATTAGCATCAATATCAAATGTAACTTCAATTTGAGGCACACCTCTTTGAGCTGGTGCAATGCCATCTAAGTTGAACTGACCAATGCTTTTATTTTTGAGAGCCATAGGTCTTTCACCTTGAAGAACGTGTATGGTAACAGCTGTTTGATTATCTACTGCTGTAGAGAATGTTTCGCTTTTCTTTGCAGGAATTGTGGTATTAGCCTCGATAAGCTTTTGTCATCACACCACCCATGGTTTCAATTCCAAGTGTAAGAGGTGTTACATCGAGCAATACAATATCGTTTACACCTTCTTCTTTATTAAGAATTGCACCTTGAATAGATGCTCCCAAAGCCACTACTTCATCAGGATTTACACCCTTAGAAGGCTCTTTACCGAAGTAATTCTTTACCAATTCTTGTACAGCAGGAATACGACTTGAACCTCCAACAAGGATAACTTCGTCGATATCTGATGTAGATAGTTTCGCATCTCTCATTGCATTTTGGCAAGGAACTAAACAAGCTTGAATAAGTTCGTGAGCCAATTGCTCAAATTGTGAACGAGTTAAGGTTTTAACCAAGTGCTTAGGCACACCACCATCAGCTGTGATATAAGGTAAGTTTATTTCAGTTGAATTAGAGCTTGATAATTCAATCTTAGCTTTTTCAGCAGCTTCTTTCAAACGTTGCATAGCCATTGGATCTTTAGTAAGGTCGATTCCTTCGTCCGATTTGAAGCCATTTGCCAACCAATCAATAATCACTTGGTCAAAATCATCTCCTCCTAAGTGAGTATCTCCATTAGTTGAAAGCACTTCAAACACGCCACCACCAAATTCTAATATTGAGATATCGAAAGTACCACCACCAAGGTCGAACACAGCAATCTTCATGTCTTTGTTAGACTTATCTACACCATAAGCGAGTGCAGCAGCAGTAGGTTCGTTCACAATACGTTGTACATTCAAGCCAGCAATTTGTCCAGCTTCTTTTGTAGCCTGACGTTGTGAGTCAGAGAAGTATGCAGGTACTGTGATAACTGCATCTGTTACCTCTTGTCCAAGATAATCTTCTGCTGTCTTTTTTTCATCTTTTGAAGAATCATAGCAGAAATTTCTTGAGGTGTATATTTTCGTCCTTCAATCTCTACACGAGGGTATCCATTCTCATCAACAACAGTATAAGGCATGCGTGTAGCTTCTTTTGAGCTTTGTGCATAAGTTTCTCCCATAAAGCGTTTTATGCTATATACCGTGTTTTTTTAGGGTTGGTTATAGCTTGACGTTTAGCAGGGTCTCCTACCTTAATTTCGCCTTCTTTAGTAAAAACCAATTACAGAAGGAGTGGTTCTTTTTACCTTCACTATTAGCAATAACCACTGGTTCATTACCTTCAAATACAGCAACACAAGAGTTTGTTGTTCCTAAGTCAATTCAATAATTTTTTTCCCATAATTTTTATATTTTATTTTTTTATTATTCGTTATTAATCTTATTTTTTTATCCTCAGAAGCTGGTAAGTTTTTTTCAAATATGTTTTTGGTTTCAACCTTCAGCTCTAAAGAGTTTTTTTATTCGCTATATCATAAACAAAGCATGTGCCAATGCTTTATTTTGTCAAAAAGCGCTACAAAAAGTTGTGCCATAATGGCATAACATTGTCTATCAAAAGTATAAAAAAACTTGTCGCACTGACAATAAAAGAATACTAAAAAATAGTTTTCATTTATATTATTTAGAGATATTCTGTATCTTTGTGCTACGATATGACATGCAAGAAATTATTTAAACAACAATTAAAGAATATACAGGAGAAGCTTTTCTCGTTTATCTTTTTCTACAGGAGTAATAGTTCTCTCACTATGCCTTCTGTTCTACTTTCTTTCCTTTGCACAGTTCACCTTACCCATTTCAACATCATTGAAAGGAATATTATGGGCGGTGTTTTTTGGTTTAGCAAAAGCATGCCAATACACTGCATTAGCTATTTTAGGAAAAGAAGGATATAAACGATTGAAACAATATTTGAAAAGACTTAAAACGAAATAGCCTCTTACACATTATTATATATATAAGAGAAAAGACGATAATTTTTTTAGTGTCGGTTACAGAAAACAAACATCATTATATTTTTAAATAAACACATTCAATATGAAAACAATTCAAACAACTAAGGCACCCGGTGCTATCGGTCCTTACAGTCAAGCTGTAGAAGCAAATGGTTTTATCTTTGCATCTGGACAATTAGGAATAGACCCTAACACAGGAAACTTTGTAGAAGGTGGCGTAAAAGAACAAACCAAACAAGCATTAACTAACGCTCGTGCCATTATGGAAGAAGCTGGTTTAAGTTTGAGCAATGTAGTAAAAACCACCGTATTCCTTTCTGATATGGCAAATTTTGCCGATATGAACGAGGTTTATTCACAGTTTTTTTCTGAGCCATTTCCTGCTCGTTCTGCCGTAGCAGTGAAAACATTGCCTAAAAATGGTTTAGTAGAAGTGGAGTGTATAGCCGTTAAATAATTTCATTTTGGTTATATCGCTTGTGTTAATATGATACAAGTGAAAAGACAAATAAAAGTCGATAATAAGTGCTTTAACAAGAGTTGAAGGCTTATTATCGACTTTTTATTATATATAAACGTAGTTTAACACTTGCGTCAAACAGCCCTAAAACACTACATTATGAGGCTTTTTTTGCAATGTAGAGTTTGCAAAAATCATTATATTTAAGTATTGCGTAATTGTTTTATTATCTATACATTTGCACCGAAATCAGATGAAATTCGATAAAAATATCTGACAAATCAAACAATCAGTGCTTAGGCACTCAACTATAATAAAAAAATAATATTACGATGAAATTTAAAAAAACGAATGGAGAGGTTTTAAAGGCAATCATTGGACAGACGACGTAGATGTTCGCGCCTTTATTCAGGACAATTACACTGCATACGATGGTAATGCAGATTTCTTAGCTGAGCCAACAGGAAGCTACTAACAAGCTTTGGGGGCATTTTACAAGGCCTTCAAAAAAGAAGAAAAGAGCTAAGGGTGGCGTTCTCGATATGGAAACTAAAAATTGTTTCAAGTGTTACAGCTTATGGTGCTGCCTACATTAGTGAAGAGTGTAAAGACCTTGAAAAGGTGGTAGGATTACAAACCGATAAACCTTTAAAAACGTGCCTTTATGCCTTACGGAGGTATAAAGATGGCAGAACAAGCATGTACCACTTACGGATACGAACCTGATGCCGAATTGCATAAAAATATTTACAGAATATCACAAAACTCATAACGAAGGTGTTTTCGATGCTTATACAGACGAGATGAAACTCGTGCGTCATAACCACATTTTAACGGGTTTACCAGACACATATGGTAGAGGACGTATCGTTGGAGACTATCGTCGTGTGGCTTTATATGGTGTAGATTTCTTAATTGAAAAGAAGAAAGAAGACCTTAGAAACACAGGTTGTGGCGTAATGACAGATAGCATTATCCGCTTAAGAGAAGAGATTTCTATGCAGATAAAAAGCATTGAAAGCACTTAAAGAATTAGCTGTTATCTACGGATACGACATTTCTAAACCTGCAACAACTGCTCGCGAGGCGGTTCAATGGCTCTATTTTGGTTATCTATCTGCCATTAAAACACAAAAACGGAGCTGCTATGTCAGTGGGTCGTATCTCTACTTTCTTAGACATATACATTCAACGTGATATGGAAGAAGGAACGCTTACTGAAAGCGAAGCACAAGAGTTGATTGACCATTTAGTAATGAAATTCCGAATGGTTAAGTTCGCTCGTATTCCTTCTTACAATCAGTTATTCTCTGGAGACCCTATCTGGGCTACTCTTGAAATGGCTGGAATGGGACAAGACGGACGCTCTATGGTTACAAAAAAACGATTTCCGTTTCCTCCATACATTAGAGAACATGGGTCCTTCTCCCGAACCTAATTTAACTGTATTATATTGCTCTCGTTTGCCAGAAGGTTTCAAACACTACGCTTCTAAGATATCTGTTACAACAAGTTCTATACAATATGAGAACGATGATGTTATGCGTCCTATCTGGGGAGACGATTATTCTATTTGTTGTTGTGTATCTGCTACACAAACAGGAAAGGAGATGCAGTTCTTTGGAGCTCGTGCAAACCTTGCAAAATGCTTACTTTATGCAGTTAGCGGAGGTGTAGATGAAAAGACAAAAGAGCAGTGTGGACCTGCTTTCCGTCCTATCACAAGCGATGTATTAAACTATGATGAGTTCCTTCCTCGCTTTATTGATATGATGGAATGGCTTGCAGGTGTGTATGTTAACACGCTCAACTTAATTCATTATATGCACGATAAATACTTCTACGAAGCTGCCGAATTAGCTCTTATCGACACCAATTTGCGACGCACTTTCGCAACGGGTATTGCTGGATTTAGCCACGTTGTAGACTCATTATCGGCTATTAAATATGCTAAGGTGAGCATTATTAGAGATGAAAACGGACTTCCTGTTGATTTCAAAACTGAAGGTGAGTTCCCTAAATATGGTAACGACGACGACAGAGCTGATGAAATAGCTGTGTGGTTATTAAAGACTTTCATGACAATGATACGTCGTCATCACACTTATCGCGACTCTGAACCTACTACAAGTATTTTAACTATCACTTCAAACGTGGTGTATGGTAAAGCAACAGGTAACACTCCTGATGGTAGAAGAGCAGGTGCTCCGTTTGCACCGGGTGCTAATCCATCTTATGGAGCTGAGAAAAAAACGGACTTTTTAGACTCGTTAAATTCAACAGCAAAACTGCCTTACGAATATGCTCTCGATGGAATTTCTAACACGCAAACCATAAGTCCAAGCACCTTAGGACACACCGAAGAGGAACAAGTGAACACGCTTGTGGCTGTAATGGACGGCTATTTCGACCGTGGAGCGCACCACTTAAATGTGAATGTGTTTGGTGTTGAAAAAGTTAATCGACTGTATGGAACACCCTGAAAAAGAAGAATATGCTAACTTTACCATTCGTGTAAGTGGATATGCTGTTAAGTTTATCGACCTAACACGCGAACAACAGTTAGATGTTATAGCACGTCAGGCGCATGGCAAGATGGCTTAATAACCTTTCGTAGCTAATCAATAAAAAGTGCGAAAGCCCATTGCTTTCGCACTTCTTTTTATTTCAGTATGCAGTAAGCTACTGTTTTTCAATTTATTTTCATAGAAAAAAAGCGTAACAATCATCTTTTTGTTTTATCTTATTTAATTTTAATTCATGACCACAAAAGCGGCTATACATTCCATCGAAACATTTGGGTCGGTAGACGGACCTGGCATTCGTTTCATTATTTTTCTTAAGGGTTGTAAACTTCGTTGCAGGTATTGTCATAATCCCGACACATGGAATGCACACTCAGAAGATATGCGTTCGGCAGACGAACTTTTAGCTCAGGCTTTAAAAATATAAAAACCTATTGGGGCAAAAACAGGTGGCATAACGGTGAGCGGTGGTGAAGCTCTTTTGCAAATAGACTTTATGATTGAATTGTTTAAAAAAAGGCTAAAAAAAGAGAACATTCACACGTGTATAGACACTGCTGCACAACCTTTTACGCGCGAAGGAGTGTTTTTTGAAAAGTTTAAAGAGCTAATGCAATACACCGATTTACTGTTGTTAGACATTAAACACATAAACAACGAGCAACACAAGCTTTTAGCTGGACGCGGAAACGACAATATTTTAGATTGCGCACGCTATCTGTCGGAAATAAATAAACCTGTATGGATTCGTCATGTACTGGTTCCTACTATCACCGATAACGACGAATATTTGCACGAATTGCGCTCTTTTCTCGACACTTTGCATAACATTGAACGCATTGAAGTTCTCCCCTATCATGCCTTAGGCGTCTATAAATGGGAACAATTGGGCATACCTTATTCGCTCAATCACATCGATTCGCCCACTCAAGCACGTATAGATAACGCAAGAAAAAAATATTAGGTGCGGTGTAAAAAAACATTCTTTTTGGTTGTGCATTTGGCTATAAATAACCGTCTATCCCTATTTTTTACACTGTTATTATCATAGCAATTGGGGCATAACTACATAAAACGAGGGGCAAAAATAAAAATCATTTGCGTTGTTCGTCTTACATGTTGAAGCATAGCCGATGAGTTGAAACGAACAACAAAACAAGAAAATGATTGATAAAGCAAAAGCTGTTAACGGTAGAAATATTATTTGCTACTTTGCAACGTTCGACAAATAGAAAAAAACAACAGCTTTATTCTTACGTTTTTTTGTTTGTGTGCTAATGCCCAAAAACGCCTTATTTTTTTGCGCTATTTTTACCTCTTTTTTGCGCAACACCTTTACCACTTTCAAAACAAACAGCTATGCCCTTATTGTTTCATTAAAAACCTTTAAAAGCGGTGTTTTTTAGCTTAAAACACGCAAAAGCTTAGGGTTTAGCACGCAATACATAAGAGTTTACCACTTAAAACACAAGAGTTTAGGTACCAATACATCGTGTTTTTTTCACCCCAAACTCTAAGCTTTTTACACCCTAACAAACCAATTATTGCCCACAAACATCTTTCGTTCTACAATTGTAAAACCTATGAGTTTGCATTTTATAAACAAGAAAACAGCTCCAAACACACCTCTTTTTCACTCTTAAAACGCCCTAAAACCTTAGCTATTTTCTCTAAAACAGAAAAACAAAATGTAACAAAACGCTCACAAAAAAGCACTACTTTTAGTCCCCTTTTCAAACCATTTTCATGGTCACTTATAGGTTTTATTCTGCCCTTTATCTACAAACTAAAGAGTGTGAAGTAAGTTTTTAAAAATGGCATTTACCTATCACTGCAATGAAAAACATAAATGCCAACCTAAAAAAATAGTTGTTACAAAAACAACCCATAAAGAAAAAACATTTAACGTGCTAAATTTAAACGTTTTAGGGCTTGCTTTAAATGATACTTAACGGTGTTAATAGAAATGTTTAACTGCTCGGCTATCTCCTTATTCTTTTTACCTTCTACTCTGCTAAGCATAAACACTCGCCTACATTCTGGCGACAATGTGTTGATAGCTATTTGTAAACTATGCCTTAATTCGTCGGCAATAAGGTTATTTAAAACATAATCTGGACTTTCAATACATTCTAACTGTTGTTCTATTTCTTGTAGTTCGCACTTCTTTAATAAGGTTCTTTGAGTGCGTTGTGCTTTCACTATATCTAAGCATTTATTATGAACAGCCTTTAATAAATACCCTTTAAGCGATTGACAGATACACCATTGATGCCTTGTTTCCCAGAAATGAAACAAAACATCTAACACAACAGAACGTGCTATATAATTATCTTGCACGTATTGGTTGGCATAATTACATAGTTCTTCATGGTACATTTCAAACAATTGTGTGTAGACTTCTTCGCTACCCTTTTGCAATTGTTCGATAAAAACATACATCTTGTTTATTCACTATTAAAGGTTTATTAAAGTATAATATGCCTAACAAAGTTACAAATTTTACGTTAGACAACCAAAAAAGAAGTCCCCCTTTATTTTACAAAAAAGAAGGGAGAAGCAACACATTGCTCCCCCTTCATCGCATTTATACATAATATAAAAAAACTACCTCTTCTTTATTTTTGTTAAAAGCTAAGCACAAATGTCCGTAATGTAGTGTGCCATCTTTAATAACAGAATAAATAGCCCACACGTTAGTTCCATCGTTTTTAACTATCTCAAAAAGTAGTGAGTGTGTATTTATTTTTCATTATAAGAAGAATTATCATCTAAGCTAACATTGTTCTTCTTACCTACAGTTAAATCGCCATCATAAGTAATTTTTGAGCGAACCATACACATAAGAACCCCATTTTTTTGTTCCCATCCTATGGTCACTTTACCTGTTGCTTCTTTTTGCAAAATAGCTGTAAGAACCACCATTAGAAGGACTCCATGAGTCGTCGTCCCATGTTATTATCTTTTTATCGCTATTCTTAAATGTTTCTATTTCGTCTGCTGTATAAGCCACATCGGTGGTTTCTACCTTTACATTTATCACCTGAGTGAGTCCCATCATGTCGGTAACAGTAATCTTAGTAGTACCTGCTTTTTGAAGAGTTATGCGTATTTCGCTTTTCAGAAACAGAAGAGATTTTTAGCAATATCGGGATTTTTCACTTTCGGCTTTATAGCCTCCGTTACCTCCTTTAATGTCTACTTTAACTTCTTTCTTTGTACCAATTTTATTAACAGTTGATAGCTCTGTTGTGCTTAACAATAAGCGACCGTAACGCGAAAAGAATAGGTATGCGCTTAAAAACGTCCTGTTGCATCGGATACAACCACAGCTGTTTTTTTCCTTTTTTTCTTTAGATTTAAGAGATATCTTATTCTTAATCAGTTCTACTGCAACAATATCGGGATTTTTCGCTAAACACCTTGTATTCTCCTTCGCCAGAAAGAATATCTAAGTCCGTAGTATCGCCCACTGAAACAGAAACAGTATCGGTAGATAGCTTTAAATCTGTGGTCGTTTTAGATTGCACAATTGGTTCTTCTTTGCATTGGCAAGAAGTGATTGCAAAAGCAAACGTTAGGCCTGCTAATGCTGTATATAAAGCATGTTTTTTTCATGTTATATGTTTTTATGTTTTAGTGTATATAAAAGAATGGTGCTAATTACCAGTCTTTACGATAAGGTCTACCATTATATACCAATTCATCATCGAATAGTTCTCTTGCAATAGCATTCATTGAACCTATTTGTCCATAAGAGAAATTAGCTCTAAATGGGTCCATTGCAAAAATCATATGGCAGCCATAACCATCTGCACGCAAACGTCTTAGATTGGTAGCTTGTGTCCAATAACCTCTATTATATTCTTGTGAGAATAATCCCATACGCTTTTTAGACAAACCCGGATATGCATCTGAAAGGTCTGAAGAACGACCATAATCGTGCAAAGCATAATCTACAAACTCACCAGGTTTATGTCCGTCTACGCTATTAAAGCTACTTGTTCGACCATAAGCATACACCGAAACAATTTTATTGCCTATGGCTTTCTTTTGTTTCATAGCATAAACGAGCGGCTGCTCCATTAGAGGGATAAGGCTCAAAAACCGGGAGAACCATCGTAATTAGAATATTCATCATCGAAGAAAAACACCATCGAGTTCGTAAGCATCTAACACCGATTTAATGTCTTTTTGCAAAGAGTTTTGCTCCTTTAGGAGTGAGGTTTTGCAATACCAGAACGGTCGTGATTACCCAATATACCTAAGATAACTTTTTATTCCTTTCTCTTGTAATGGCTTTAAATACTTTTTCTTTATAATCGAGCAGATGTTGTACATTTTTCGTTATTAGAAACGTACACTTGTCCTGTTTCTACATTATAATTTATGTTGCCAGAGAAGAGAATAACTTGGTCGATTAAAAGTTTACCACTTCTTTTTAAGCGTGAAACAAAGGTTATTAAGAGGGTTACAATCGTTCACCTCCATACAACTAATAATTTCAATGCCTGTAGGTTTGTGGCAATCGGGCATCTTTGATAAGTCTTTTACTAAAAGAACAAACGATGCTTTGTTAGCTTTTTTTCCGTCGGAAGTCTTTTTCTGCCATCGCAGTGATAGGTAATGCATAGGTTCCTAAGCTATCTAATGTAGCAGATGTTTTTGTATGTTACAGCAATAGGTGCCGACTTTACATTTCCTTGAGCTATGGTTGCAGTTGCAGGAATTTCAACTAATTCTGCAGGAAGAGCCTTTAGTTTTGTTCCATGACTTGCATTATAAGCTGTAAGAGCTGCTTCGTCGTAACTTAATGTGTAACTTGTTTCTGCCATCATAGGCTTTTTGTAAGTGTAAAAAAACACATTGGTTGTACCTTTTTTTAGAGAAGTTTAAAGAGTCTGCTTTTTGCGCTCCAAACTGGTCAATCATCAGTAAACCTGCTTCCGAAGATGCAGTGTAACGTTCTTCATTCAATTGCATTACATCAACATCTGTTGTACACGAGAATGCCACTACTGAGGTTATTCCCATTAAAATAGTGGTTATATTATTTTTTTAAAACATTTTCATTGAGGAATGTTTTTAGAGGTTAATTTCATTTGTTTTATAAACATTTCAAACCAATTATCTTTCAGGTAACGATACCGAAGTCCATTTTTAATGGTTTGTTAGCAGTAGCGTCATTGCCATTTCCTGTAACGTCTTTCACTAACAAAGAGTTTTCTTCATCGAACTTCCAGTAAGAAACAAGACCTTCCGACTTAGGAGATACACTGTAAATGTTTTTGTGCAATCTCTTCTTGAGTACGCACTTTATTCCATATACGGCATTCAGATATTTCTCCACCAAGCCAACGATCTGCTGCATAAGAATAGCCTATAAAGAATGGATTAGAGCCTCCTGATGCTAAATTAACTTTGCCTACGTTCTTTGTTCCACGAGATTGTTCTTTACCATTTACATATATTACCATCTCACCTGTTGTAGAATCGTAAGTTAAAGCCACATGAACCCACTTGTTAGTTGGTAAACCTTTATTGCTATCTGCATCGGGGAAGTTTCCTCTACTCGTAGCTATTTGAATTTGATTAGCAGGAAATCCCGCATCACCGATACGAATTAAGAAGTAACCCTCTACTCCCATAACAGTGCTTATCTTACGGTCAAAGTCTCTTGCACGTATCAATGCTTCCATTGTTAACTGACTTAAAGAACTAACAACACTCGGATTTTTCCAACTAACGCTTAAGAAATTCTTTTCAATATCTGCTACAACGTTAATCAAAGCACCTGCTTTAAACACATAATAAAATGTGTTTTGAGATTCGAGTAACGCTATGTTGTTTGTATTGATATGAACAGGAAGCACAAAAAAACTTTATCATTTCTAACAGAATCTAACTTAGAAAAAGAAAGATGAATGTCTTCTGATTTAATACTACCGACAGGAATTTGTACTGTAGCTTCTGCTAATGTAAAGCAAGAATCGGGCAACATTTGAGCTTGCTCACCATATTTTTTATTGTAAGTAGCCACCAATGATGGTTCTACAGTTATAAAAACGTCTATCGGTTTAGCTTCGGGTTTAGCCAAATAAACATTAAATGTTTTTGTAATAGTATTTGTACTACCCTTAACTATTACTTCGTTTCGCATAGAAGAAGCGTTGATATAGGCTTTATTTTCAAAGTTTTCTTCGCTACTTTGGCATGCAAAGAAGAAAATAGAACAAAGTGCTATCACGCTGTTTATATATTTCGTCTTCATGTTTTATTATGTTTAAATGTTAGGATTGATGGTTGCTATAGCCTTTCTTACATTAGGATAGGTTAACAACGGATTAAAATAATCTGTAGAAGCATTATAAATAGCTAAACCTACAACACTATATTGTGTGTGATAAGATGCTACCCATTTTGCTGCTCCCTCAATAGCTGTGAGCTTACTTGATAAGTATCCAGTCTTTACATCTGCTTTGTCTAACGATGTTGTTTGAACCATTGGAATAAACTTATTGGTAGGTATGCCTTCTTCTATTGCCATTTGTGCAGTATAAGGAAGCTCTGATACCGATTTAATATTTAAGCATGGTAAAAATTATATAGCTCACTTTCTCAAATATTTGTTGGTTCATTACATTCTGAGGCTTACCTTGGAACATGTATTTAACCGATGGATTACGTTCTAACCAATGAGTAGCCATGCCTATAAAGTCGTTCTCGTAACCTGTGAACATATTCTTTTCTTCTTTAGACATGTAGTGTTTTTGCTTACCATTATAAGCAAATACAATCGCATCAAACACATTCTTATCGTAATAACTCAATGCTGTTTGCACAGAATCTACCAAGAAAGTGTTTAGCTCCATATAAGGTTTTTTCTTATTATCTGGCACAGCATAGAAATCAGCCTTTCGTGTATCGTACACTAACTTAATAGCATCAAAGTCGATAGAATACATAAATTTAGTGCCTTTCTTTGCTTGTGCCTCTTTCATCTCTTTTTCTTTTCGAGGTCAGAAAGATTCTGAGGTGCACTTAAACACACATAATCTACACTATCAGGTAATGCACTAATACGTTGTGATTGATTAGTAGATACCTTTGCACTGTTATCAAAAATAAGTAATAACCACTTGATGGTCGCTATTCTTATAAGCTCTTAAATTGGTTAAATATTGCGCATATAGTTGTGGATTTTGTTGCTCTATATTAGGCGAAACCACCTTTACAGCTTCGACATCTGTATTACAAGAAACCAAAGAAGCAGCCAAAGCACAAACAGATAATGCACCTATTGTATATTGAAATAATCTTTTCATATCTCTATTTTCTTTTGATTGTTGGAACAATAGTCTATGTTTTAGTTCTTTTTAGCCCACCATAAATCGGTTGCCATATTGTCTAAACCTCCTAAGAAGTTAGCCACTGCATCTTTATAATGCGCTGTGTTGTCTGTTCTCTCTCGTTGAGGATAAGCTAAACGACGAGCTCCACGGAAAGAAGATACTATTCCTCCACTGTTATTCTTTAATGTTGGCATTAAATGAGGATAGCCAGTACGACGATATTCAGCCCATGCTTCAACACCAAGAGGGAAGTTTGCAATCCATTTTTGCGTGATAATACGTTCTAAATTCTCTTCGAATTCAGCATTATCTTTCCACTTTATTGTGATAGTTGCAGGGTTTCCAGCAAAAGAGAACACTGGACTTACAGGGTCTTTATAAAAGTGCTGGTGTGTTTTTCGCTATTGTTTAAATATTCATTAGCTCCTTGCACACCGTGTTGTTCAAAAGATAAACGAATACCCTCTTCATACAATTGCTTGGCTGTACCATTCATGTTCCAACCTCTTAAAGCACCTTCTGCACGCAAGAAAGCAACCTCTGCGGCATTCATCCACATTAGTTTATCTTTAGATTCAACCTTTGCATTACTATATTGTTTAATAGATTCACCCGAAGGAATATCTATACCAGAACGCAAACCCACAAATCCATTGATAGCATTGTTAGAGAATGTAGACTTAGTGAAGTAGGCATCACAACGTGGGTCTTTATATCCTGTCATATAACTTGTGATATCTGCAGACACACGAGAGTCTCCTTATTGTATTCATACATAACTACACGGAGTGGATTGTTAGCAGGACAAGTTGCAAAAGCATTGTCAGCATTCTTTGTTATCACACCTATTGTGTTCGATACTGCAGATTCTGCCATCTTCTTTGCAAGCTCTGGTTCCACATTACTTATTCTAATAGCCATACAGAGTCTTTAATAGAATTAGCTAATTTAATCCACTTTTCCACCTTACCTTGATAAACCCAATCGGCATCTCCATTAAAGTCGATAGTTTTATGAGGTGTTAATGCTTCAATACTTTCATCTAATTCACTAAACATTTTAGTGTAAATATCCTTTTCAGAGTCGTAAGGTGCAGTTATTTTAGCATCTTCTCCAACCTTAGAATAAGGAATTGCACCATAAGTATCTGTAACTCTTAATAACGCCATCACTTTCATAATGCGAGCTACCGACACAGTTATTGGGTCTTTAGTTACAGCTTGTATATGGTTATAATTTTCGAAAAATCTTAGGAATTACGTCGTTAAACATAGCTTGAGACCAATGTTCTTCTGGATTTAATTGTGCAAAGTTTTTTTTGCCATTAAAAACCATTGTTTGAGTCAGCCAAGTAACCTCCATACGAACCACCTAACAAGCAATCATTAAACTGGAATGCGTTTACATCCATAGGAATAACCCAACCTGCCAAGTTTGTTAACGATGCGTTTACGTTATATCCATCACGTTCCAATTCTTCGTGGGTTGCATCGTAAGGGCTTGTATTAAAGTCTTTATAATCTGCCGTACAAGATGTAAATGCACTAAGAACGGCAAAAGACATTATATATAATATATTCTTTTTCATTGTTTTCTGTGTTATTCGTTTTTGTTTCATCAACTCATAGGATATCATTGTTATACTAATGTGTTATAAGAAACAAGTCAATATTTAGAATTTAAGCTTAACATTAAATCCAATGCTTCGTGTGCTTGGCATCATAAAGTTGTCTATTCCTTGATAATAGTTGCCTGTTGCAGCAGTAGCCTCTGGGTCGAAAGGAGCTTTACAATAAAGCATTAACAAGTTTCTACCCACTAATGACAAGGTAACATCTGCAATATTAAGCAATTGATGCTTTTTAAATGTATAACCTAAGCTTGCTTCTTGTAAGCGAATGTTTGTTGCACTGTAAGTATAGAATTGAGGAATACCACTCTTACTACCAATTGCTGTGTACCAAATCTCTGGTTTAACACGGTCACCACCATTCACTTCTACATAGCCTAAGTCTCTTGCTTTGGCTGTTGCCTCTGACACTCCATAAGCATCAAGAGTAGCTTGTGTACTTGAATAAACGATACCTCCAAATCTTGCACTAAACATAACACCTAATGAAAAGCCCTTAAATGAGAAATCATTACGCCATGCCATGTTGCATTTAGGGAAGACTGTACCCAACTTAATGTCGTCTACTTTATTATTAGTTGTTATCTCTCCTTTTTCATTGATATACACTTTACCTTCACTATCTCGTTGAACATCTGATAAAGAATAAAGGTCTCCAAGCGTACCACCTTCTTTTAATATAAAACGAGCTTGTCCGTGTCCTCCTACATCTAATCGGTCTTTATTGATAACAGTACCTGTTTCAGGGTGAACATAGTTTCTAACCAACTCGTTTATCTTGTTTTTGTTTGCACTGAACGTATAGTTAGAAGCCCAAGAGAAATCACCCCATTTGTTATTATATCCCAAAGAAAGCTCTATACCCTTGTTAGATACACTACCTGTTTGAACATATAAAGTGCTATAAGCCGACGAAACAGATATTTGTGGATTAAAGGTTTGGTTATAAGTGGTGGTATAATAAAGCGTAACATCTAACTTTAGATGATTAAACAAACGAGCCGATAAACCTGCTTCCCAAGAGTTTGTTTTCTCAGGTTTAAGGTTATAAAGAGGATAGTTTGCTTTATTCTTCCATTGACGCAACTTGCTATCCCATTCATAGGTTGGGTTTGCTAAGAAACGAGGGAAAGGAAGACCCACAGAAGCATAAGAAGCACGTGCTTTTAAGTAGCTTATTTGCTTTGGAAGGTGGAATATTTCTGATAAAACAAACGATGTTCCTACTGATGGATAGAAGAAAGATGACTGTGTAGAGTTTGGTCCTGCAAGCTGAGAAGGCCAATCATTTCTACCAGTTAATGTAAGATAATAAGCTCCCTTATATCCCAATTCTAAACTACCAAACAAAGAGTTTACATGGTCATGGTAACCACTTTGTTTGCGAGCAGTTTTGACATCATCTTGTTGGAAAACGGTGAATTTATTAGAATAAAGGTCGTTTCTCAATGGTCCTCTATTACTAAATAAGTCTTGTTGAATATCCGATAACGATGCACCCACATTGGCTTGTAAGCTCAATTTCTCAGCAAATGTCTTGTTAATGTTAAGCATTACGTCGCCATAGGTTTGCTTATCTAATGTTTTCACTATTTCATAAAAAAACCAGTATTAGAGCCTTCTGTTAGCGTAGTGTTAGATGATGCGTAGAGTTTTCTTTCAAATTTATTCTCAGCATTATCCACTCTGATACGTGCTGCAATGTTCATCCAATCGGTTAACTTATAAGTTAAGCCCACATTAAGCATGTAACGGTCTTTAATATTACTACGAAGATTGCGATAATTTATCCAATATGGGTTCTGACCTGTAAACTCATTTAAGCCTTGAGGCCAGTATTGAGTGTATAATTTACGCTGTGTATCGTAGCGTTCATACATTTTTATAGCGTTCCAGTCGTCGCCTCTTGGGAATAAATAGGCTCTACCAAGGGATTAGAATAAGTTCCTTGGTTCACCATATTTAAGTCGTTTTGCTTAACATAACTACCTCCTGCATCTAAAAACCATGCGGTCTTGCAAAAAAAGTTGGTCGTGTTTCTAAAAGTAAAGTTATAACGATTATATTTATTGTTAGGCACAATTCCTCCCGAATTCACTGCACTTGCAGAGAGATAAGTTTGGTTTTTCTCCGAACCAGTAGATAGCGTTACAGTTTCAGTTGTTACGATACCCGTGCGTAAATAGTGTTCTCTTGGATTATAACCATAAGAGTTTGTTTCGTTTAAACGCTTTCCCCAGCTCTTATCTACCACCGCTACTTCACTAACAGACGAGCCTGTGCCGTAACGATTTTGAAATTCTGGCAAACGAAAAGCATTTAAAAATTCCGTATTTTGCGAGAGTGTAACCTCTGTTTTGCCCACTTTTCCTTTTTTAGTGGTAATAACAATGGCACCATTAGCTGCTCTACTACCATACAAAGCAGCTGCGGCAGCACCTGTAAGTACGGTCATATTGTCGATATCTTCAGGGTTAATATCGGCAATAGCCTCAGTTGTTCCGTTAGATTCAGAGCCCTTTCCGCCTTCATCACCTAAGTTAAAACATAGGAACACCATCAATAACATAAAGTGCATTGCTTGATTGTTCAATGGCTTTTAGCACCACGCATAACCACTTTAGAAGCACCACCTACACCCGAAGATGAAGTGTTTGATGTTTACACCTGCTACTTTTCCTGCTAACGAGTTAATAAAGTTGGCGTCTTTATTCCTTACCAAATCATCGCTCGACACTTGTTGAACGTTGTAGCTCAACGCTTTTTGAGCGCGTTTAATACCTAATGCTGTTACAACAACTTCGGTTAATTGTTTCGACTCGGGCTGTAAACGAACCTGTAAAACGGCTCCTTCTTTAGCCTTTAACTCTTGGGTTTGGTAGCCTATATACGACACAACAATCACAGAACCCTCAGGCACTTTTAATGAAAAGTTACCGTCCATGTTTGTAACTGTTCCTAATTGAGAACCTTTCAACTTAACTGTTGCGCCAATAACTGGCTGTCCTGCTTCGTCTATTACAGACCCCGTAACCTGTTTTTGCATTCCTTGAAGAACTGTTTCGGCAACTTTACTCTCGTTAGCTGAGATGTGTTGCACCATCAATCCACTCTGAATGCCTAAAAGGAAACATAATGTAAAAATTTGTTTCTTAGGTTTAGACATGATTTTTTTGTTTTTTTAGTTATACTTATTTTTATTATTTGTCAAACGTTAAGGTCTATCGTTTTATATCTATCGTTGTAGACTTTTTAATCCACTTCTTAGGTCGTTTTTGCTATAAACAGAATACTATAAAAAGTATAAAGCCGTGAAAATAAGGGCAATACACCCATTTATAAACTTCTTGTTCACATATTTGTCAAAAAGGCAACTGTTAGTAATAAATATATAATGGCTCTTCATTATGAGCCTACGTAGACAATTATAAGACGACAATAAACTTTAAGTGGGTAGTAAAGAATAACACTTTTTTTATTAAAAAGATAAAATTTAATGCGTCTACCCTTTATAAATAAAGAGTTTTACCAATCGGTTTTACAACGTGTTGTCTTGCAAAATAAAAAAACATTTTCTACGCTATTATATTATATATAATGTGTAAACAACACATCTATCTCTATTTTTTTACACTGTTATCACATTATAAATGGGCAACAAAACATATAGGGAAAGGAGCGAAAAAAGAAATAACTTGCGTTGTTCTTCTTACATGTTGAAGCATAACCGACAAGTTGAAGCGAACAATAAAACAAGGAAACGATTGATAAAGCAAAAAGAGGTTAACGGTAGAAATATTATTTGCTATTTTACAACGTTCGTCAAATAGAAAAAAACGATAGCTTTATTTTTTTACGTTTTTGTTTGTTTTGCTAATGCCCCAAAAACACCTTATTTTTGCGCTATTTTTTTACCTCTTCTTTGCGCATCACATTTGCCATTTGTAAAACAAACAGCTATACCCTTATTGTTTCATTAAAAACCTTTTAAAGCGGTGTTTTTTAGCTAAAAACACGCAAAAGCTTAGGGTTTAGCATGCAATACATAAGAGTTTACCACTTAAAACACAAGAGTTTAGGGTGCCAATACATCGTGTTTTTCACCCTAAACTCTAAGCTTTTGCATGCTAACACACCATTTATTGCATTGAAACATCTTTCGTCTCTACAATTGTAAAAACCTATGAGTTTGCATTCTACAAACAAGAAAAACAAACAAAAAACACACCGCTTTTTTTGCCCTTAAAAAACACTGTAAAAGCTTAGCTATTTTTTTCTAAAAACAGAAAAAAATAAATGTAACAAAAACGCTCACAAAAAACACCGCTTTTTAGTCCACTTTTTTTCAATCGCTTTTTAAAGTGTTTTTTTATAAATAAACAACTCATAAAAAAAGCTCTTCACCAACATTGTTTTTTTGTTTTAAGGCAACAATCATAAAGGTTTACCTAATTCCCAGAAAGCCACTGCCGATGCAGCAGCCACATTTAACGAGTCAACCTCATGATACATAGGAATTTTAACCACATAATCAGCCTCATCAATCACCGTTTGTTCCAATCCATCTCCTTCTGTTCCCATCACAATAGCTAAACGTTGCTCAGCTTTTTAAACGCTCATCATTAAGCGAAACACTTCTGTTTGTTAGTGCCATTGCTGCTGTTTTAAAGCCATATTGCTTTAAAGAAGAAACGCTATTGTTTAGCCATGTCCACGGAAGAAGAAAGACAGAACCCATAGAAACTCTAACGGCACGACGATTAAAGGGGTCGCATGAAGAAGGAGTTAACAACACTCCATCTATTCCTAAAAGCAGCTGCTGAACGAAAAAATAGCCCCTATATTGGTGGTATCTACTACCCCATCAATCACCACTAAACGCTTAGCGTTGTTGCAAACGCTTTCTACTGTTGGAAGAATGGGACGTTTCATAGCGCACAACACACCACGTGTTAAAACATAACCCGTTAGGGTTTGCTAACATTTCTCTTGCTCCCGTGTAAACCACAATGTCGTTACATTGGTTGATAATGTCTGCTGCATCTCCCTCAATATGCTTCTCTTCGCACAACAAAGCCACAGGTTCAAAAGCCTTGTTTTAGTGCCACTTTTATCACTTTCGGACTTTCAGCAATAAACAATCCCTGCTCTTTATGCAACTTATTGCGCAACTGTGCTTCGGTTAAAGCATGAAAAACGGCTATTCGGGGGTCGTTTAACGAAGTTATTTTAACAACATTCATAACAACAAAAGAAAAAAATTTTGAAATAAAAAAAGAGGGAATTATTCAACCAATAACCCCTCGTTAAAAAGAATAAAAAATAAACCTTATTCAGGTGTTTATTGCAAATTTTTGAGGCGCGATAAGACCCATTTTTTTGTAGCCTTTTTGCGTGAGCAATGCATCAACGCCTCTCGTCTCGTTAGGCACCACATTATCTAATACCGCCTGTTTAAGTGCTTGCTTTAATAAGCCCACCTCTCGTCCTTGTGGCAAATTAAACATAGCCATAATCTCATTACCATCTATACATGGTTGCAACAAACGTTTGTAATCGCGCTGTTTTTAAATCGTCTATTTTCTCTCTCACGATACGAAAATTATCTAAAAAGCGTTGCTTTCTCATCGAGTTTTTAGTGGTGATATCGGCTTCGCATAGCGTCATTAAATCGTCAATATCATCGCCCGCATCGTTAATTAAACGTCGCACAGCACTATCGGTAACCACATCTTCTGCTATAACAATGGGTCTCATGTGCAAGTCAACCAAGTTTTGTACATACTTCATCTTAGCATCTAATGGTTGTTTTTAAGCGTCGAAAAAAATGTTAGGAACCATCTTTTGCACCAATGTAATTATGGTTATGAAACGTCCAACCCACTAACGGTTCCCATCGTTTACTACGAGGTTTGCCAATGTCGTGGAATAGCGCACTCCATCTTAACCACAAGTTATTAGTGTGTTTAGAGATATTATCTACCACCTCAAGCGTGTGATAAAAGTTGTTTTTATGCGCCTTTCCGTTGCGTGTTTCTACAACATCTAATTCGCATAACTCAGGTAAAACAAGCTGCAAGAGTCCACATCTATACAAGTCGATAAAGCCTTTACTGGGTGTAGCACTTAGCATAATTTTGTTTAATTCGTCGCTAATTCTTTCTCCAGAAATAATCTTTATCCGCTCAGCATTTCGTTGTAGAGCCTCGAATGTTTCGTCTTCAATAAAAAAATTAAGTTGAGTTGCAAACCTAATACACCTCATCATACGCAACGGATCATCAGAGAAAGTGATGTCAGGGTCGAGCGGTGTGCGAATAATTCCATCTTCTAAGTCTTCAACACCATAGAAAGGGTCTACCAATTCACCAAATCTTTCTTTATTAAGGCATATCGCCATAGCGTTAATAGTAAAGTCTCTTCGGTTTTGGTCATCTTCTAATGTGCCGTCTTCTACTATTGGTTTACGCGAATTACGTTGATAGCTTTCACGTCTTGCACCAACAAATTCCACTTCAATGTCTTTATATTTCACTTGTGCAGTGCCGAAATTGCGGAAAAACAGATAAGTGTGCGCCACGTCCAAGCATATCTTTTAAAGTTTCAGCAACACTTATTCCACTTCCAACCACCACTACATCAATATCTTTTGAGGGACGTTCTAAAAAATAAATCTCTAACATATCCTCCCACCACATAGCATTCTAAAGAAAGCTTATCGGCAGCTTCTCCTATTTGGTGAAAAATCTTTTTATCTAATAAGTCTGCCAAATCGGCATCAGAAAGATGTCTCATTATATGTAAATTCTTCTTAATATCTATGCAAAGATACATAAAAAAATAACAAGTTGAAAGGTTGAGTAAAGCAGATTTTTTTGCTATTTTTGTAGTTATGAAGAACATGGGTTTATGCCTTATAGGCTTTGGTGTTATGCTCGTCTTGTACCTTACATAAGGACGAGAAAAAGCAAGCTATTGTATGCTAAAATAGACTCTCTTTATCAACATAAATGCTATAAAGAGGCGTTAGATTCTATTAGTTTGCTACGAAAAAATATCCTAATGCCATAGAAGAGCGCAGAAAAAGCACTCGCTATTTGGCAACAATCATCGCTCAAAAATGGCTCAGTTAGAGTTAATGCAAACCGACTCTGCCTTGCAAACCATGCCCTATATGCAAGCACAAGCTACGTCTTTATTACAAAAACAAGTTAAAGGTGAAAGAAGATTCGCTTAAAAGCACGTTTCGATGCTATGTGTGCTGTGGTGAGAATGATAAGAAAAAAAGAATGAAAAACTAATTAAAAACGGTTTAGTTTGTATAACTCAATCGAATTGTTTACTTTTTGCAATTGAAAAAGAAACAAACACGACCTTGCACGGCAAGAACATATAGGTTTGAGTTCTATTTTTTTGCTTTACAAACATGGAAAAAACTAACAACAGAACAACAATTTCAAGACGTCATGCGCAATTGTCGTGATTTGTTTGAAAAGAAATTACAAGACTATGGGGCGTCATGGCGCATTCTTCGTCCCTCATCGCTAACCGACCAACTCTTTATTAAGGCTAAACGTATTCGTTCTTTAGAAGTGAAAAAAAGGAGTCATGGATAAACGAAGGAATTCTACCAGAGTATGTTGCACTCGTTAATTATGGCATTGTTGGGTTAATACAGCTTAGTCTTGGTTTTTCAGACACTGTGGATATTAACAATGAAACGGCACTTTCTTTGTATGATAAGTTTGCTAACACTGCGCTAACACTTATGATAAAGAAGAACCACGACTATGATGAAGCATGGCGAGAGATGCGTGTTAGTAGTTATACCGACCTTATTTTAACCAAACTTCAACGCATAAAAAGAGATTGAAAAATAGTGATGGTGAAACGTTAGTCTCTGAAGGAATAGACTCTAACTACATGGACATTATTAACTATTCTGTATTCGGTGTCATTAAACTTGGTGAATAGTTTAAAAAACAATAGTTGTGAATGTGTGCCGATTGATATTGGCATTTACATTTATTTTTTCGGGATATGTAAAGGCAATAGACCCTCTGGGAACTCAATATAAATTGCAAGAATATCTTGAAAATACCCCTTTTCATCTCTTAACAAACCATTGGTTCACGCTATCGGCATCGGTTTTATTATCTACAATAGAGTTCTCATTAGGGCATTTTTTTCTACTGTTTGTTGTGCGTCGTAAACAAACAGCAAGAGCGATATTTGTTATCATGATTGTCATGACGGCTTTCACTTTATACACCTATTTGTATAATCCTATTAGCGATTGTGGTTGCTTTGGCGATGCCATAAAGCTGTCTAACACTCAAACTCTCTTAAAGAATATCGTTTTATTGCCATGCGCTTTTGTGGTAAGTTATGGTCATGAACGAATGATTCGCTTTATTTCTAAGAATAACAGATGGATTTTAGTGAATTATACGCTCATCTTTATTCTTTTTCAAGTGCTTATTCCTTATATTATTTACCCTTATTCGATTTTCGTCCGTTTAGCATTGGTAGTAATATAAACGAAAAAAATGAGTATTCCGAAAGGAGCTAAACAACCTAAATTTGAAACCTCTTTCATCTTAGAAAAGAATGGATTGCAAAAAGAATTCACGTTAAATAACTATCCAGATAGCACATGGACGTTTATAGATTCTAAGACTATACAAACCGAAGAGGGGTATATTCCACCCATACACGACTTTTCTATTGAAACAAAAGACGGTGAAGATATTACACAAAGCATACTTCAAAACGAGAAATACACCTTCATTTTAGTTTCTCCTTACATTGAACAAGCCGACGAAGCATCGTTTGGCGACATTGATAAGCTATACGAATATGCCTTAGAATATGGTTATCCGTTTTTATTGTCTTACAGCAAGTGGCGAAAAAAAGGTATCAACATTTGGCGCGATATCACTGAGTGCTGAATATCCTTTTTGTCAAACAGATGCAACCACATTAAAGACCATTATTCGCAGTAACCCTGGGTTTGTTACTACTTAAAAAAAGGAACAATTATCAACAAATGGAGTTGCCACGATTTACCAAAAAGACAACGATTTAAAAAGGAAAAAAATAGAGCAAACAAACTTAATAAAAGCACAACCACAAGACATAACCACTAAAACCACAAAAACTCATTTTATGGTTTTTTTCTGTCCGTTAATATTGCTTTGTATTGCCGACAGACTTTTGGGCTTGGACGCGTTGGGTGAAAGAAAAAGAACAATCAAACTTTTTTTATAACAAACTTTTTAAAAAGAAAAATAAACATGAGAAAGAAAAATTGTAGCAGGTAATTGGAAAATGAATATGAACCTGCAAGATGGTTTAGCATTAGCTAAAGGATTAAATGATGCACTTACAGCAGATAAAACCTAACTGCGATGTAGTTATTTTGTACACCATTTATTCACTTAGCTCTGCAGCAACAATCCTTGACAAAAAAACATTATAGGACTTGGTGCTGAAAACTGTGCCGATAAGGAAAAAAAGGTGCTTATACAGGTGAGATTTCTGCAGAAATGGTTAAGAGTACGGGTGCAAACTATGTTATTCTTGGTCACTCTGAACGTCGTCAATACTATGGAGAAACACCAGAAATATTGAAAGAAAAAAACTCTTTTAGCACTTAAAAAAACAACCTTAAAGTGATTTTCTGTATAGGAGAAACACTCGAAGAAAGAGAGGCTAACAAGCAAAATGAAGTAGTGAAAGCACAACTCGAAGGTTCTGTTTTCAACCTTACAGCAGAAGAATTTGCAAACGTTATCGTAGCTTATGAACCAATATGGGCTATCGGTACAGGTAAAACTGCTACTGCTGAACAAGCAGAAGAGATACATGCTTTCATTCGTTCTGCTATCGCTGAAAAGTATGGAAACGAAGTTGCAGAAAACACCTCTATTCTTTATGGTGGTAGCTGCAAAAGCTTCTAACGCTCCTGAACTATTCTCTAAAAACCAACATTGATGGTGGTTTAATTGGTGGTGCAGCACTTAAAGTGGAAGATTTCAAGGGTATTATCGACGCTTGGAAGAAGTAATTACACTACATTATATCAGGCAAACAGGCTTAAAAGGCTTGTTTGCCTAACTTTTTTTTATAGGTATAAACCAATTATATATAAGGGTGAAAGATTTTTAAAAAAACTGTTTTTTTATAACCTTTTTGCTATGTTTTTATAACATAACAATGCAGGCGCAAACCTTTACCGAGCAAGTGCAACAACGTAAAAATAACGAAGGTGTTGTTACTATTGTGCAGAGTAAAGACATTAACGACTTGGTGAATGGCACAAAACAAACAGCTAATTCTGCCACCACAACAAGTGTAGCAACACCAAAAAGCCTTCGACAACTGCCGATGTGCCTACCACTAAGGCTACAACTGCCACGCCTACACACAGCACAGAGCAAGAAGAAGTAAAAACACACACAACAAAACAAACCAGACTCAAGTGCTAAAAAAAGAAACCATTGCCAAAGAAATAGAAAAAGCCGAACAGGAGCAGAGCAAAACGATAAAGATTTTGACATACCTGTTATAGATATGCGCAAAAAGGTAATGGTAAACAGTTACAAAGTGAATGGTTACCGTGTACAAGTGTTTGCGGGTGGAAACTCAAGAGTTGACCGACAAAAAGGCTGAAAAACATTGGTAACAAACTAAAAATGGAGTTCCCCACTGAGCCTATTTATGTACATTTTTTTATTCGCCAAGATGGATTTGTAGAATGGGAAACTATCGCTCTTACGAAGAAGCAAACAAGATGTTAAAACAAATTCAGCGAATGGGTTACAAGCAAGCATGCTTAGTTCAAGGAAAAATAACCATACAATATTAAGATGGAAGACACGAAAACAGCAACGAAAAACATTGCTCAACAATTAGAAAAGCATTACAAAGACATCTTAAACCTTCTCGTAAACGAGAGCTCACAAAGAAGGTCTTGAACAAACACCGCTAAGAGTTGCTCAAACCATGATTGAGCTAACAAGAGGCTATAACCAAGATGCCGTAGCCGAATTGCAAAAGAGGTGCTTTTTGCAGAAGAGCATCAAAAAAATGATTGTAGTGCAAAAAACATTCCGTTCTTTTTCTATGTGCGAACATCATCTTGTGCCTTTCTTTGGAAAGGTTCACATAGCCTATATTCCCAATAAAGAGATTACAGGTTTCAGTAAATTTGCCAAGGTGGTAGACATTTATTCTCACCGTTTTTCAGGTGCAAGAAAGGCTCACTCACCAAATTATGGAGTGCATACAGCAAGCATTAAACCCGTTAGGTGTAATGGTATATATCACTGCTGAGCACATGTGTATGCAAATGAGAGGCGACGAAACACAAGGAGCTATTGTTTCTACAACCGACTATTGCGGTACTTTTTAACGATGCACTTTTGCGTAACGAGTTTATCAATATGATTGCACAAACCACACCTTCTAAATAAAAACGCTTTTACATTAACAAAACAACATATAAAACGATGAAATTTATTTCGTGGAACGTTAACGGACTAAGAGCCTGTGTTACCAAGGGCTTTGAAGATATTTTTAAGAATTTAGATGCCGACTTTTTGTTTACAAGAAACAAAAATGCAACACGGACAGTTAGATCTTCAGTTTGAAGGATACACTTCTTATTGGAATTATGCCGAAAAGAAGGGCTATTCTGGTACAGCTATTTACAGTAAACACAAACCTATAAATGTTTCATATGGTATAGGGTGTGGAACAACACGACCATGAAGGACGTGTAGTTACATTAGAGTTCGACTCGTTTTTCCTCGTTACCGTGTACACACCTAACACACAAGACGAGCTAAAACGCTTAGATTATAGAATGCAATGGGAAACTGATTTTCAGGCTTATCTTAAAACATTAGACGCGAAAAAACCTGTTATTGTGTGTGGAGATATGAATGTTGCACACCAAGAAATAGACCTTAAAAACCCTAAAACGAACCGCAGAAACGCTGGTTTTACCGACGAAGAGCGCGAAAAAATGACGCAATTGCTTAACAGTGGCTTTGTAGATACGTTTCGTTTTCTATACCCTGAAACCATTACTTACAGTTGGTGGTCGTACAGATTTAAGGCAAGAGAAAAGAATACGGGCTGGCGTATAGATTATTTCTTAACATCTGAACGCTTAAAAAGACAAGATAACGGAAGCTAAAAAATACATACCGATATTTTTGGGAAGCGACCATTGTCCTGTTGAATTAGACCTCGATTTGTAAATACACATACCACTTTTTATACTTTAACAGATTACCACTTTTGTGAAAACACCAAAGTGGTAATCTGTTTTTTTGCACTTTTTTGTTAACACCCATCTTGTTTATCACTTATATTTCTCTTTTTTTATTTACCACAAGAAAGAGAAACAGTAAAAAGCCTCAAACACATTTTTGCGCTATTTTTTTAGCCACTTTTTTTAAAACAGAAACTACCAAAGGTAGAAATATGGCAATTAAAAAGAATGTTGATGAACAAAAAGCCCATTAAAAACCATGTTTTTTTGCTCTTTTTGCTGCAATAGCTTAGGTTTTACCTGCTAAAAAGATAAGAGTTTAAGGGCTAAAACATAAGCTATTAGAGGGTAAAACACCATGTTTTGCATGCCAAAAACCTTAGCTTTTAGTACCTAATAAACCATTTATTACATTTTTAAAGAGTTACATTATAGAAAAAGTAAAAACCTATATGTTTTGTAAAACACCTTTGTTTTTTTTACACAAAAAAACAAGCGCAAAAACAGTGGCAAATAGTAGGGTGAATATCCCTTTTTCACGCTAAAACGCGAATAAGAAATGTAACAAAAACACTCACAAAAAAACAGAAAGAAAAAAACATAAAAATAAAATCCATAAGAGTGCAACTCATCGTTGTCTTCTTATGGATTAACTATCTTTACTTTTTTTAACACATCGCCCCTACTCTTGCGTGTGCAAATGGTTTTGGCGTTTAACAAACCATTAAACCAGTTTTATGCCATTATTGATAAGCACAATAAGACGTTGTTTATACAAATCTCCCACAGCTTTTTTTAAACACCTTTTTACTCACTCCAAAGCGGTTATAAATGTCTTCTGCATCGCTTTTGTCGTATAAATCGCAATAACCATTATTGTTTTTTTAAGTAAGTCAACAACGTTTCTGCAAAGTCAAGTGTTTGTTGTCTGCCTTGTTGTTGCAAAGCCACATCTACCTTATTATCTTCTCTTATGTTAGCCACATACGCCGTTTTATGTTCTCCAAGATATAACCTTTGAAACACCTGATTAAGATATATTAGTCCAGAAAACTCGTTTTCGATAATCACTTTATAACCTAAATCGGTTCGTTGCCATAACAACACGTCCACTTTATCTCCCACTTTATGCGGAAAAAGGCTCGTTAGATAAGTGCTTTTCTATCTTAGCCGAGGCAGCAATACGATAGCTTTTCATCGTCTATATACACATACACCATGTGTTTTTCTCCCACATTCATGCGCTTTTTTTTGTTCGCGAAAAGGGGCAAAAAAAGGTCTTTCATTAAGCCCCATTTAAGGAACGCTCCATACTCATTAACCCATGCCACTTCTAACAAAGCAAACTCTCCTACCTTTACAAACGGCGTTTCGGTGGTAGCAATAGGTCGTTCGTCTTGGTCTAAATAAATAAACACATTTAGTGTGTCGCCTATCTTTGCGTCCTTAGGGGCATAGCGTGTAGGCAACAATATTTCGCCAGCTGCACCACCATCGAGATACAATCCAAAGTCGACAGCTTTCACAACGGTTAGTAAGTTATAATCTCCTAATTTTAGTTTGTTCATGTTTTTATAATCTTATTAAGTATCACTAAATGCTTTCAAGCTCGTTAGCAATGGGTTTGTCATTTTGTTTTTTTGTGCAAACACCTCTTGTTCTATAAGTCCATCTTTAAGGTGAATCGTTCTGTCGGTGATGCTTGCTAAATCGTTATCGTGCGTAACAATAACGAATGTTTGACCAAATTTATCTCTTAAATCGAAAAAAACAATCGGTGTAGTTCTTCTTTATTTTTAGAATCTAAACTGCCACTGGGTTCATCGGCGAAGATAACATCTGGCTGATTCATTAACGCACGCGCCACCGCTACACGTTGTTTTTCTCCTCCCGATAGTTCGTTAGGTTTGTGGTTAGCCCTATCTTCTAAACCCATAAAAGCTAATAGCTCTTGCGCGCGTTGCTTAGCTTCTTTCTTTGAAACTCCTGCTATAAAGGCAGGAATCATGATGTTTTCTATTGCCGAAAACTCGGGCAATAGCTGATGAAACTGAAACACAAAAACCAATGTGTTTATTGCGAAATGCACTCAGTTTACTATCGCTTAAAGTGTGTACGGCAGTGTTTGCTATTGTAATAGACCCTTGCGTAGCTTTTATCGAGCGTACCCATTATTTGCAAAAGGGTGGTTTTTTTCCTGCTCCACTGGGGCCTACAATGCTCACCACTTCTCCTTTGTTAATAGTTAAATCTATACCTTTTAGCACTTCTAAGCTACCAAAAACTCTTATGAATATTTTTTTAATTTCTATCATAACCAACTAATGTTTTTACGTTAATTTTTCTTCTTAACCACTTGCCCACAGCTCTGTAAGCACTTTTGTTCTTCAATGTGTTTAGGCTGAGCAAAGGTCATTTGGTCTAACTCATAACCATACTGGTCGGGGAATACAATTAAAAAGGTTTTTACCACGAAAATGCGTTTCTATTTCTTCGGGTAACCGTTCCTGAGCATTCTTATAAGAAACTGTTCCTGTTCGAGCTGTAATAATTACAAACAAATTGTCTTCGTGAATAGACGACGCTAAACGAGGCATCATGTTCCAATGTGGCATGTCTTTATATTCTACACGCAAGTGGGCATGATGTTTTTGATTGTATCGGGTAATGCGTTCGAGTGTGTCGTAACGTGCATGAAACTGTATTTTGCAATCAAGATGTTCTGCCATACGTGTTAATCGCTCAAGCCAACGCTTAAAAACCGGGTTCATATTGTGCGCGTGAAGGCACTGCCACTTGTATGGTTCTCAAAGTGTTTAAAGGGTGTTCGATGCGTGCCATGATGATTTGACAGTTTAAACCATTAAACAAACTCTGATGAAATGCACCCCAAAACTTTTCCGACACTTCTCTGTGGGTGTGCATTCCTATGATAATCTCTGAGGCTCTAAACTCTTGGTAGGCGTGTTTTATTCCGTTAGCAATGTTTGCTGCCACTCTAACTTGCGTTATTACATTCACATCTACTGCCGAAAGCATCTTTCGATAGCTTATCGAGAAGTCGCTTTCCCTTTGCTTGATTAACATTTATATCTGCATCATCGTAAACTACATTAAGTGCCATTAGCTCTCTATTGAGTTTCTTACTGCGTAAAAAGAAGTGCCAAAGCTAACAAGTTTTCGGCTGTTTCTGGATATTTAACAGGTATCAATATGCGCTCATCATCTTCTTCTTTATCTTCTTCCCAATGAGAGTCGGTGTCGCTCATCATCATTTTTTTAGAAACCGACTGTGTAACGATGGAAGCAAAAACACAAGTGATTAAAATCATAATAACAACACCGTTTAACACACTATTTGTTACAACAGGCTCTGAACTATTAGGGCATTACAATGTTTAACCCTACTAACAACATGGCAATAGACCCTGCTGCATGAGCCGAAGACAAACCAAACATCATGGTAGCCGAATGCTTTGGCAATTTAAACACTTTGCTTGCTAACCACGCAGCCATAGCTTTTCCGAGTGTACCAAAGAACACTAACGAGGCAGTTATGGCTATAACAAAAGGTTCGTGATAAAGAATTGAAATGTTAATAAGCATACCTACGCTTATTAAGAAATAGGGAATGAAGAGCGCATTACCAATAAATTCGAGTCGATTCATTAAAGGCGATACCCCCGGAATGTATCTGTTAAGAATCAATCCCGCAAGAAATGCTCCAAAAATGCCTTCTAAACCAATGGCTTGAGATAGTGCTGCACTTAAAAACATAACAGCCATTACGAAGATAAACTGCATGACTGAGTCGCTATAACTTCGTAAAAACCAACGTGCTAAACGAGGTATAAGGAACGTAACTCCTGCACAAAAAAACAATAAACTTTAATAAAAAAAGAAGCCCCCAAAACCACACATCGGATGTGCCATTGCTTGACGATACTATGGTTGCCAACACTAACAAAAGCCAACAAAAGAGATATCATAGTAGAGCCAACTGTGAGTGTTACGGCTGGTTTTCGCTGTAAACCAAACCTACTAACCACTGGATAAGCAATGAGAGTGTGAGAAGACATGATACAACTTAATAGCAATGAAGCGATTATGTTGCAACCTAATAAATATAAAGAGGTGTAAAATGTGAGGATAAACGGAAACAAAAAGGTTAATAAACCAAAGATAAGAAAGCGTGAAATGTTTTTTTTCATGCCTTCAACATCCATTTCTAAGGCTGCCAAAAACAATATGTAATACAATCCTACCTTACCAAACAACTCAAAAGAGGCATCTCTTTCCAGCAAATTCAGTCCATATTTTCCGACTAAAAACACCTGCTAACACCATTCCAACAATATGCGGTATGCGCAGTTTACCCATCACAATAGGTGCAAAAAGAATAATCATTAACACCACAAAGAATGTCCATGTAGGGTCTGTTATCGGTAAATAATGGTGTATAGTAGATGTAAAAGGCATCATATAAATAACAAATAATATTGCAAAGGTGCAAAAAAAATATCACATTAGCTTATAAATTAAGATAAAAAGCGTATTTTTTTGCACATAACAATACGTTAAAAAAATTAAAGAATAATAGTTTATGAAAGTAGCAATAGTAGGTGTGAGTGGAGCCGTAGGACAAGAGTTTCTTAGAATTTTAGACGAAAGAAACTTTCCCATAGATGAGCTGTTTTTGTTTGGTTCAAAACGCTCGGCAGGAACTCATTATACCTTTCGTGGAACTTCTTACGAAGTGAAATTACTACAACATAACGACGACTTTAAGGGCATAGACGTTGCCTTTGTATCGGCAGGAGGTGGCACTGCATTAGAATATGCCTCAACCATTACGAAACACGGAACAGTTATGATAGACAATTCGAGTGCTTTCAGAATGGATAACGAAGTGCCATTAGTGGTTCCAGAATGCAACGCTAAAGATGCATTAGTTCGTCCTAAAGGCATCATTGCCAACCCTAATTGCACCACAATAATGATGGTTGTTGCATTAAAACCTATCGAATGTTTATCGCATATCAAGCGCATTAAAGTGTCAAGTTATCAAAGTGCGAGTGGTGCAGGTGCTGAGCTATGGCTGAACTACAAACTCAATACACACAACTGCAAAACAATGAAGAGGTAACGGTTAAGAAATTCCCTCACCAATTGGCATATAACGTCATTCCACAAGTTGACGTATTTACCGAAAATGGCTACACAAAAGAGGAAATGAAGATGTTTTACGAAACACAAAAGATTATGCACAGCGATGTAAAATGCTCTGCAACATGTGTAAGAGTAAGCACTCTTCGTTCACACTCTGAAAGCGTTTGGATTGAAACAGAAGAGCCTTTAAGCATAGAACAGGTGCGCAATGCTATTGCAAATGCAGAAGGTTGCACGCTACAAGACGATGTAAACAATGGTATTTACCCACTTCCTTTACACACAGCTGGTAAAGATGATGTGTATATTGGTCGTATTCGTAAAGACATTTCACACGACAATGGCATTACATTGTGGCTCTCTGGTGACCAAATTCGTAAAGGGCTGCGCTTAATGCGGTGCAAATAGCAGAGTATTTAATAAAAAGAAAAGGCAATATAATTCTTGATTTTTCATATAATAATATTTTTTTGTTTTTGAATTGAGAAGGTTCTTTGTTTTGCAACAAAGAACCTTCTTATCTTATAAAGCTTTCTTCTTCCCTTAATATCATTACAGATGATAGACTTGCTCTTAAAAGCAATATCTACCATCTTTTATGGTTAAAACTTTGAGCTGTTTTGCTCTCAAAAAGCCTATTTTTATTCTTCAGTAGCTTTCTTTCTAACTACTCTCTTACGCTTTGGTTTATCGTCAGTTAGTGTCGCATCTGTCTTAACACCAGCCAAATCTGGGTCTATCATGATACGTCCACAGTATTCACAAACAATCACTTTCTTGTGCATCTTAATGTCTAACTGTCTCTGAGGTGGTATTTTTATTGAAACAACCACCACATGCATCACGCTGAACATAAACAATACCTAAGCCATTGCGTGCATTTTTTTCTGATACGTTTAAAGCTTGAAAGAAGTCGACTCTCAATCTTTGTCTCGAGTTCGGCAATCTTTTTCGTGTAGTTTCTCTTCTTCTTCACGTGTTTCTTGAATAATTTCATTCAACTCACCACGCTTGTGTTTGAGGTCTGCTTGTCGCTCTTTAATGTTTTCTCTACCCTCTTCTAAGGCACGAGTCTTTTCTTCTATCTTTATAAGAGCTTCTTTTATCTTCTTTTCGCACAACTCTATTTCCAAGCTTTGGAACTCAATTTCTTTGGTCAAAGTATCGTATTCACGATTATTCTTTACATCATTCAACTGTGTTTGATAACGTTCAATGCTCTTTTGAGCTTGATCCATGTCCACACGTTTTTTTGTGTTACAGCGTTCTGAAAATCGCGTATGTCTTGCTGAATCTTATCTGTTCTAAGTGTTAAACCAGCAATTTCGTCTTCTAAGTCTTGTACCTCTAAAGGCAATTCACCACGAAGAGCCTTCTTTTCGTCAACCTCAGACAAGGTGGTTTGTAACTGATAAAGCGTTTTAAGCTTTTCTTCAACCGATAATTCCATTGAATCTTTCTTTTGCCATATTATAAATATATTATTGGATCTCGTATTTGTTTCTGCAATGTAGCAAGGCACTTCACTGCAATGTTTGTTTAATATTTGTTGAAATACTTCTGTGGTATATTGCTCACTTTGATAGTGTCCCATCACTGCTATTTGTATCTTTTGCTCCCAATCAAAGTAATCGTGATAGTGCATTTCGCCTGTTATAAAAGCATCGGCTCCTGCTTTCACTGCGTCATTTAACATGAAAGAGCCTGACCCTCCACAAATGGCTACACGAGAAATAGAACGTTTTAATAACTCATTACACTGTAAACAATCTACATTAAACGTGTGTTTTAACAGCATAACAAAGTCGGTTGATGACATTGGTTCTACAAAATTACCCATCACACCCGATGCTCCTACCATTCCATTCACTTCTTTCTTTGCACCTAAAAACTGTACATTTTGTAAAGATAGCTTTTCGGCTATTTTGAAATTCACCCCATTTTGCGCATTATCGAGATTGGTATGCATCGCCACAATTGCTATATTGTTTTGTATAGCCTTATAAACAATGCGCTGAACAAAGGTATCTTCACTAACACGAGAGAGCTTATGAAATATTAGAGGATGATGCGCAATAACCATATTGCACCCCTTTTTCATTGCCTCATCTACCACTTTTTCGGTAACATCTAAACACAATAATGCCCCTGATACTTCCGTTTCTGTCAATCCAACTTGCAAACCAGAGTTATCGAAACTCTCTTGTAAGGGCAGAGGCGAAAAATTGTTCAAGGGCAAGAACTACGTCTTTAACTTTCACGTATGTATGATTTTATGAAATGCAAATATAATATTTTATCTTTATACATTATTTATATAGTCTTGTTTTTTTGTGTTTTTTTAATAAAAAAACATCAGTCTACAAAAACACCTTATATATTTAATAAGGAGAAAAGAGGTGTTAGTGTAGAAAGAAAAAACGCACCTCTTTTTAAAGAGATGCGCTATTCTTTTTATGCACTAAAACGTTTTGCTGCTCGAATAAGATGTCGTGCATTCGACACTAATTCTTGTGTTTCTTGCAAAGCATTTAAATATAACAATGATATATTTAAGTTGTTTTCGTCGTGATGAATTTTTGTCTTGTAGTGCATGACGGATATTAGATATATCCACTTTTTAGTTCGTTTCCATATACTAAAAATCTTGTCGCTATTAGTAAAGTCGTTATTTTTTTATACTTTGTTCTATCATTTCTAATAACGCATCTGTGCGTTGCACGATAGGCAAATATTCGTCAACAAAAATCTTTAGGAAGAGGATTAAAGTTGTTATCTACATGTTCCAAGATAGGTTCCGACATACGTCTTAAACCATAAAGAAGTTGAGTTATACTGTTTGTACTTAAATAAAAACCATGTGTTTTTCTCAACTGCTTGCAGACGATCTCATCTTTCTCATCACCAAAAATCTCTTTCTTTCGATAACGTTTCCACATCTTTTTGTGTCTTTTAATAGTACACTTGCTGCTTTAATATCTTTCACATGGTCGTTCATCAATCCGCTTGTAACGCCTTTAAACATATTTCTACTTGCTTGTAAAAAGCTCACTTCGGTTTCTTGACAATGCTGTAATAAAAGGTTCCATGTTTCAGTTTCGTCTCTCGAATTTATCATCTGACGGAATAACACATCTACATTTTCAGCTTGTGCTTGTCGTTTTTAAAATCGTTTATTATTACCAATTAAAAATAAAAATAATAAGCACTATAACCGCCACCATTGCTAAAAAGCCTCCTACATTATTAAGACTTGCAATAAGAAAAGCCATGATAAAAGCAGCACCCGCTGTGATAAACCAACCTCCAATCACAGTTATTACGCCCGTAATTCTATACACTGCTGTTTCTCTTCCCCATGCTCTATCCGCTAAAGAAGAACCCATTGCCACCATAAATGCTACATAAGTGGTTGAAAGAGGCAACTGAAAAGAGGTTCCGATAGTAATAAGAAGACCTGCAAGAACAAGGTTTACACTTGCACGCACTAAGTCGAAAGCTCCTTCGTTATCGTCTATATCGTCTTTATTAAATCTACTATCAACCCAATTTGCTATGGGTTGTGGCACATATTTCACTACTTTCGCACTAAAATTAAGTACGCTTCTCACCGTTAATCGTGCTATCTTTGAAGATGAAAACACCTCTTCGTTTTCGTTTTGGCTACTTAAGTTGATTGTATTTTGCACCACTTGTTGCGCTTTTTTTAGAAGTGCAAATAGCAAAAGTCATAATCAATCCAGCTCCAATAAGATACCATTGCACGCCCGGAAGAGTAGAAGGTTGTGCTAAGATATTCATAAAATAAGAAGAAGCAGCTACATTATCGCCTTGTTTATAAAAGTCTAAAAAGCCTTCTAATCCTGCCAATGGAACGCCAATAAAGTTCACTAAGTCGTTTCCAGCGAAAGCCATTGCAAGCGAGAAGGTACCAAACAAAATAATAATCTTAAAGATATTCACCTTAAAAAAAGTGCAAACATTGCACTAAAAATGATTGAGGTAAGGAATGAATAGCCAAACAATTGAGCTGGATTTTCGCTTACATAAGTGCCAATACCACTTTCTTTCATGAATGGAGCATTACGTAATCCAGTTGTAAGGAGAAAGAATAAGATGAGAGCGATAGAGAATCCACCATACAAAACCAATGGTATATTTACTGTGTTTCTTATAGTTAAAAAGTAAAAAAATAACACGAGTTAACCACATCACCACTAATCCAAAGACAAAAAGCAATAGCAACCGATAAGAAGATACCGAATATAACTGTGAGTGCTTTATCTGTGTTTATAAGTTCTGAATAACGTAATCCATCGTTTATAATATATTTAAATGCCAAGGCAGTAGAGCCTCCTATAAGTCCAAAAAAACCATAGAAACGGTAGTAGAAGTAGGCATTCCTAAGGTATTAAATATATCCAATAAAATTACATCGGTGGCACATACTGCCAGAAACACACACATAACATCTGCAAAAAGTGTAATGGGTGGGTTGCAGAATACCATTTCGAGCGATATCCATCATACCACTTGATGTAGCAGCACCTATGAAAAATACCCACAGCAGCAATACCTAAAAATGGTTTTTAAACTTAGCTGCTCTTGCGCCAACAGCTGGTGAAAGAAAGTTTACTGCATCGTTTGCAACACCCACACTTAGGTCGAATATTGCTAAAAATAAGTAGGAAACCAAGAACTACTAAGTAGAGAGTATCCATGAAAAAATGTTATTATTTAATACTTTAAAAAAATTATATTTCGGGAGCAAAGATAAGTGTAAAGAATTAAAAAAACGAACTTTTTTTGTCGTTTTTATTAGCTCAAAAAACTTTTTTTATGCCTTGTTAAGACTCTAAACCTTTACAACAAACACTTACAATCATCTTTTTACTGTAGTAAAACACCATTTATTAAAGGTTACATAAAAGAGCTCACTAAAAAAGATTACCTTTGCACCCATTAAACATATAGTTTTGTAAAATTAAAAACAAATGAAAAAAACTAATAAATACCCCTTTATATGGGGCTTTTTGTTGTGGCATTATTAGCTTTATGTATCACTTTTTTTAGCTCAATTGCCTTTCTTTGAGAGTATAAAACTTAGTGCTATTGCTCTTGGTGTAGTAGTAGGTATGCTTTTAGCCAATAGCCTTCGTCCGCTATTCCCTAACGAATGGAATGGTGGTTTAGCATTAGCAAGTAAACATTTCTTGCGCACTGGTATTGTTCTTTATGGTTTTAAGTTGACTCTTAACTCGCTATTTGTGATGGGAGCTAAAGCTGTTATGATTGATTGTATTATTGTTTGTGGCACATTGCTTTTTGGGTAATGCAATAGGACGTTGGTTAAAGTTAGATAAAGACGAACGTTTACTCATTTCATCGGGTAGTGCTATATGCGGAGCAGCTGCTGTTTTGGCAACAGAACCCGTGTTACAAGCACCTAAACACAAAACAGTGGTGGCAATAGCTACGGTGGTTTTGTTCGGAACACTCTCTATGTTTCTTTATCCTCTATTATATAGAATAGGTTTATTTCACAACTTTTCGGCAGAAGCCATTGGGGTTTATACGGGTTCTACCATACATGAAGTGGCTCATGTGTTAGGAGCTGGAACGGCAATGACACCTGAAATCACTGCAACAGCTACTATTACAAAGATGATTAGAGTGATGATGCTCGCACCTGTATTGCTCTTTTTAAGCGTAGTAATGCGTTCTGCCACTTCTACCAATAAAAAAGAAATGGGTTAAAAAGCATAACTGTGCCTTGGTTTGCATTCTACTTTATGGGCATTATTCTACTTAATTCTATGCTTACAAGTGTATCTCTATCGGGTGGCTGGAATATTTTTTACACCGAAATCACTAAGGTTATTAACACTATTGGCACCTTTGCACTCACCATGGCAATGACTTCTATTGGTTTAGATGCTACCTTTGCTAAGTTTAAACAATCAGGGTTACGCCCTTTCTTTTTAGCCTTTTTTTCTGTATATTTGGCTGGTTGTAGGTGGAAACATCTTAATTCAATTGTTCTACTAAGCCTTACCATCTACACATATTTATTATAAAAAGAAAAAACCGAAAAAGGGCTTTTTTTAAACAAACACGATATAATAAAAGACGAAAAAAATTAACGCTTTCTGTAATATTTTTATTTCAATCAATTTTAGCATTGAAACATAAACTTAAGAATAAACGAAATAAACTTTTTATTCCACTCATAATAAGCATTTTACATTTAATGTATAGGGTATGAATAGCAAAAAAATTTTTATTTCGTTTATTCAACAGAAAGAGTTGAGAACACAAATAAAAAGATAACAAAAAGCTACATTTTATTTGCAGGTTTCAAATATTTTACCTACCTTTGCATCGCAGTTGAGAGATTACTGCTTAATAAACATCGCGGAGTGGAGCAGTTGGTAGCTCGCCAGGCTCATAACCTGGAGGTCATACGTCTCGAGTCGTGTCTCCGCAACTACTACATAAAAGAGGAATAAACATTTAAGTTTGTTCCTCTTTTTTTCATATCCTATAATCAATTGTGTTTATAACTATTGTTGTTTAAATGAAAGACACGAATAAATGTGATTTATTAGTGCAAATAAAATAGCATTATCAACCTTCTTTTTATTGTGTTATTAAATAACATTTAAATGCTATTTCACCAACTTATAAATGACTTTAGTATCGCTTTTATCTTTCATCAATCAATTTATCTAATAAAAAACATAGCTCATTTGCATCTCACAAATTAGTTAATAAAAGTTTTACTCACAACATCTATTCCAATAAACAAGTATAAACAAATATACAAAAAAACAAACAAAAAAATCACGCTAAAACACATTTTTTACATTTTGTTTGTTTATTAAACATAAATACATATATTTGCAACGTAAACAGCAAACATTTAACAACAACACACATATATAAACAGTGTTTTATTTTACCGTTTTTTTACAAACAAATATTATATTGTATTATTAACTAAATAAATTAAACAGAGGAACAAAGAAACAAACAGTTATAGGTAAGATTTTAAAACCATTATTTATTGTCTACATGCTACTATTGTAGCAACAATCACCACATTTTATATCAATCATTATTTCAAACTTTGGGTTACACTCCTTTAAACCAATAACAAATATGAAAAATACATCATCTTCTTTTTCGCCTTTTACATTGGCGTTAGTTATGCCTATATCATCGGCATTTGCACAGAAAACAGACAGTATAGATGTTCCTGTAAAGCGACTAATGATTCACTTAGACACACATCTTTCTACACTAGATAAGACACTTCGTTACGGAAGTTATGGTTTAGGCTTTGATAGTTTCTTAGGTAAACACGTTTATTTAGGTGCCGACATGAGCAACCAAATTGAGGCTTTAAGAAATAATGGTATACATTTTAACTACCGAACAACACTCTTAGGTTTAGAATGTGGTTATCAATGGCAAAGCAAAGATAAAAGTTTAGACGATTTAAGGTTTGTGTTTAGCTTGCCTCTTAACCGCAACGAGTATCGTTATTTTTTGTACGAACTGGGCTATTATTCAACAGGTAATCAGGCATTTGGTGACTTTACATTAGGCGGTGGCATTCGTTTTTTCGATTCACGAAATAAGAATTATAAAGACAAGTGGGGTGTTTTCTTAACTCTTGGCTACACCATTGCTTTTGATATGCCTAAATTTTTAAGCAATAAACACAAGAAATAAGAAAAACAAAGAAACAAGAAATAAAAAACAAAACATTTTTATTTACATACCTAAAAAGCCATTTACAGAACACTTTTTATTTATTCTGTAAGTGGCTTTTTTTGTGTCAGCTAAACTGCAAAAACAAGCGGACAATGATTGCTTATTTTTGCTTGTTCTTCGGGAGTAAACCGATGCAATTGAGGATAATTTCTGTGTAAAAAGCGTTCTAAATGCTGAGGAACTTTTTGCCTTTAAGCTACCAAACAACACCTCTACCCCATTGTTTATTTCGCTTTCAAGAATAACATCTGTTTTTAGTAACCACATTATTATAATAAGGAGAAGCACCACTATTAAAACGCTCCTTGCACCCCTTTCATCAACTTATAAATAATCATTTTAGGCACAACCACATCTACTATCTTGTTTAACAAACAAGGCAGAAAGTCTCACGCTTGATGGGTTTTTCTATTGCAGGAGTGCCACAATAACGCCATAACCAAATTTCTTTTTCCGAGCAAACAACACTTTAAAAAAGTTAACCACCCCTCGGTGAATGGCTCTCAACTGCTTGTTTTGTGGAATTTTATCGAAAGGAAATACATCTATAAAAATGCCTTGATGCATCTTTTTATTTCGCTAAATGTTTCTTCTTTAAAAAAAGCGTTCCATTTTTTTCGTACCTTAGCAAAAATAATAAGGTGTTTTAGGGTCGGTTTCTACGCAAGAAAGGAAATATTGCGATTTTAAACACGTTGGTGCCAACTTTAAAAACCGTTCGTAATCTTTTTCGAGGCATACCTATATCAATGTCGTCGTCCCACGGCAAGATGCCATTATCATATAAAGCACCAATAGCAGTGCCACCTATTAAGAAATAACGAAGATTGTTTTTGCTCGCACACCCTTATGGTCTCTCCCAATATATCGTATAATTCTGTGTGCAAACGTGCCAACTCGTCGGGTGTATAGTTTCGTCTTGTTTTGTTCATTATCTTTATTTTTTCTTTATTTTTTGTAGCACAAACTGCACACATTCGCTCAATATTTGTGCCTTAGCTACATACATTATGCCCACATAAAGCACCATAGCACCAACAAGTCTACACAACAATAACCACACATACCCTTCTAATATATAGCGTAATGGCATACATAAACACAGCCACAAACAATGCCGTGAGCGCAAAAGGCAACACGTCTTTCAAAAAAGCACTTAGCTTATAACCCGTTATTTGCTTAGTAAAGAAATGCCAAACAAAAAGCCATAACACATTTATAAGCGCATATACCATCACCATGGTGCGTATGCCGTAACGCCAAATGCACACCATGGTAACAATTTGAACCAACCCTAAACCAAAAGTACACCAAAAATACACATCGCTACGTCCTTTGCTTATAAGCATATTCGATAGCAATGTAGCCAAAGGAACAGTGCTTCCGCTAATGCAAAGTATCTGAATAAGCCTTGCACTCTCTATCCATTTATCGGTAAGAGCTAACACAATAAATTCTTGCGACACCATTCCGAAACCCTAAGAGCAAAGGAAAGGTTACAAAAGAGGTGAAGCGCATGAGCTTTCGCAGTGCGTTTAACTGTCTGTTTTCGTTATCTCTTAAATCTACTAACACAGGTTGTGCCACTTGATTTATCATGTTTTGAACTAACGAAAAACACTTGTTATTCCATTGATATGCCTGATTATAGTTTCCTGTTTCGTGAGCCGTGAAATAATGACCAAGCAATATGTTTAACACATTGTTATTGATATGCGTGGTGATAGAAGTAGCTAATATTTTTGAAAGAAAAAAACGAAACATGCCCTTAATAGGTTCAAAACTGATGTTTTTAATAGTAGGTCTCCAAGGAGAATAGTGCCACACTAACACCGTATTTATAAAGACATAAACCAAGCCTTGTGTAGCTAACGACCAATAAGCCATGCCTTTATAAGCCATAAAAAGCTCCTGTTATGCTCGATAAAACAACGGCAACCATGCCCGATTTGGCTTGTTGTTTTGCCTTCATGTTTTTAAAGAGATAGGCAGATTGTGCCGTTCCAAACGAGGCAATAACAACACTTAAAAAAGCATATCTACAAAGGTTTACCACCTTTTCGTTATGATAATAATCGCCAATAAGTGGTGCCGAGAAAAAACAAAAAGCAGGTAAAGCGATATGCCCACATAATGTTAAACCAAAAAAACAGCATTATAATCGCGAGGCAAAGGGTTCTTTATATTAGATAAAGCAGTGGTAAAACCACTGTTTTGAAGCGTAGTGGCAATGAGCGAAAAGATGCTTATCATGGCCATCATGCCATAGTCTTCTGGCGACAACAACCTACCTAATATAATACCAAAGACCAGTCCCACGAGTTGTTGAACCATGTTGTTCATGCCTCCCCAAAACAGTCCTTTTGCCGTTTTTTCTTTCAGTGTAGCCACTCTTTAATTGTTTAAAAGGGTTTATATATTTATTCTTTATCACCCTAAAAACTATGGTTCAATACGTTAGGGCTATCGCACAAAATTACATTTTATCTACCTATAATCAAAGTTTTTTTGCCTACTTTTTGTCGTATGAAGGTATATTTTTATCACACACAAGATATTCAATACATTTTAAAAGCAAATAAAAACAAGATGCTTTTTCCACCCCATTTTTTTATATGGAGCCACTAAGTTTGAGGGGCATAATGTGCAAGTGGTGTGGCACAAAAAGCAAGTTGGGTTTAAGTAGGTTTCGCATGATTTTGCGCACCACTTGGCACATCTTAACTTGTTCCGAACGCTTCGATGCAGTGTATGCAACACACTATCAAGGTTTAGAACTTATTGTTTTTTTACGAGCATTAAAGCTATTCAGAAAGCCTCTCATTGTTTGGCATCATCAACCTATTATTCAATCGCCTTCAAAAGCTCGTAGACTATTGGCAAAAGCTTTTTCTACAAAGGCCTCGACCAATTGTTCTTTTTCTCTCAAAAAATTGGTGAACGATTCTATAAGAACTCGTCTTTTTTTCCTGCTCACAAAATGAATGTAGGGACATTGGGGAGCCGACCTTTCGTTTTACAACAAGGTGGTTATGCAAACCCAACGCACCACAGGTTTCATTTCTACGGGAAAGGAAATGAGAGATATGCCCACGCTTATTGCGGCTTTTAATGCTACAAACGAGCCGTTAAACATTTATATAAATAAGCAAAATGGCAATGTTCGTTATCACGATGTGTTTAGTTCGCTAACATTAAACAGCAATATTTGTTTAAACTATTCTAACAAACTCGACCCTTACGGCTTGGCTTTAGAGGTGAATAAAGCGCATTGTGTGGTTATTTGTTGCAAAGAAACAAAATACACAGTGGGCTTAACTACGGTGGTAGAAGCTCTTGCTATGGGTTTACCTATTATTTGTTCACGAAACCCGCAAATACCTATTGATGTTGAAAAAGAAAGATGTGGCATTGCAGTTGACTATTACGATGTAGATGGTTGGCAAAAGGCTATTACTTACATGGCTACCCATAAAGAGGAAGCTGCTAAGATGGGAGAACGTGGAAAACAATTGGCTAAATCGTTATATAATGACGAGCAATGTGCCAAAGAGGTGATAGAATGTTTTGGAGCTGGGTGTTAAAAGAAAAAAATAGTCTGAAAGACAATGGTGATAAAAAGACTAAAAAGGGGGTCTTATTTTGAATGTTTTTACGTCAAAAATAAGGCTCATTTTTTTTCAAATAAATGCAGTGCGTTATTTTCATAGTTTTGATGTAAGAAAATAACAAACAAGGTTATTAAACGTTCTTTTTAGCTAAAAAAACACGTAATAGCTTAGGGTTTACGTTGAAAAAAACATAAGAGTTTGGGGTACAATAGATAAGCTATTAGGGGGTAAAACACCATGTATTGCACGCTAAAACATAAGCTTTTGCAAGCTAATGGCTTGTTTGTTGTGGTTCAACATGTTTCGTTTTAGAAACTTAAAACCTATATGTTTTGCGTTTTTTTATCTCGTTTTTTTCTTCTTTTTAGGTTTAAAAAAATACAGAGTTATAGTGGTGTAGATAGGGGTATTTTTACGCTAAAAACGAGATTTTGAAATGTAACAAAAACGCTCACAAAAAATCAACGGCAAAAAGGGTGTTTATTAGGATATAAATTTCTACCCAACAAGCTCTGTGTTTTTCTATACAATGCAAACAAGTGGGGTTCTGCTCTATTTTATTACTTTTTAAGAATAAGAAAAAAATGTAATAACAAGGTGTTTGTTGGTAAAAAAATATAGGCAAAAGGTGTATAAAAACTGATAGATAAAAGCACAAAAACATCTACAAATGTTTGAAAGGTTTGTTGTTCGGTCTTTATTTTCTGTCGCTTTTTGCAAAAATAAAGATGCGAACTCCCAAAAACATTTGTAGATGTTCTTAAAAAGGCAAAAATTATAGTTTTATCTTTTTCGATACGAGCTTGATGACGTCCACCTTCAAACTCGGTATTAAGAAATTCTTCAATCATTCCTGCTGCTGTTTCTTCGTTTACATAACGTCCTGGCATCACTAACACATTAGCATCGTTGTGTAAACGTGTCATGTGTGCAATCTCAGGTATCCAACAAAGAGCTGCTCTAATGTGCTGATGTTTGTTTAAAGTCATGCTTATTCCTTCTCCACTACCACACACCGCAATTCCCAACGAAACCTCGTTTGCTTCTAATCCTTTTGCTAATGCGTGTCCAAAGTCGGGATAATCAACAGAATCTTCACTATGAGTTCCATAGTCTTTCACAGTAAATCCTTTTTTTCTATTAAGTATTTCTTTTGCAAATTCTTTAATAGCAAAACCAGCATGGTCACTTGCTAATCCTATTGTTTTAATATTCATATTTTTATAATGTTTAACGGTTTTTTTATGCCTAAAAAAGAGTGAGCAAATGCCGAAAGATAATCTCTAACGATATTTTTTTGCTCACTCTTTTTTTCTATAATATATAATGTATGTTTATGCTAAAAGTGCTTTCACTTGGTTGTAAACATTCTCTGCTGTAAATCCAAGTTTTTCGTTTAACACGGTGAAAGGTGCCGAATAACCGAACGAATCTAAGCCAAATACTTTTCCCATTGCTTCCCACTAATCCTTCAAGAGTTACAGGAAGTCCTGCTGTTAAACCAAATATTTTACTTCCTTTTGGTAGCACTTGTTCTTGATATTCTGCACTCTGACGGCGGAAAAGGCCTTCAGAAGGTACACTAACAATGCGCACTTTAACTCCATCTTTTTCGTAGAAGAACAGCTCCAGCCTCAAGTGTAGACACCTCAGAACCCGATGCTAACAAGATAACATCAAAGTTTTTCATCAGAATTACCCACAACATAAGCACCCTTTCTTGCTAACTCATAGTTGGTTCCCTCTGATAAATTATCTACATTTTGACGTGATAAAATGAGTGCAGTAGGCGTCTCCATGTTCTCCATAGCCATTTGCCAACAAACAGATGTCTCGTTTACATCGGCAGGACGGAACACTCTTACAGAGTCTTGTCCTTTGTGATTACGAAGCTTTTCCATAAGTCTTATCTGTGCTTCTTGCTCTACTGGCTCGTGAGTAGGTCCATCTTCTCCAACACGGAAAGCATCAGGTGACCAAATAAATTTAATCGGTACACGCATAAGAGCTGCCATTCTGATTGCAGGCTCTATGTAATCAGAGAATACAAAGAAAGTTCCACAAGCAGGAATAACGCCTCCATGTAAATACATACCAATGCACATGCAAGCCATAGTCAACTCACTTACGCCTGCTTGGAAGAACGCTCCAGTGAAATCTCCTCGTTCAATGTTGTGCGTATCCTTAAGAAATCCGTCTGTTTTATCAGAGTTACAAAGGTCAGCAGACGATACAATCATGTTCTTAACCTGCTCTGATAACACTCCTAAGCATGCAGCTGATGCCGCACGAGTTGGTCCATTAGGCTTTTTGAACCAAACCACTCCAATCCACTTTGGGGAGCATTTCCAGAGAACCACTCTTTCATTTTAAGTGCTTTTTTTCTGGGTTCTTTTCTGCCCATTGAGCCTCAATAGCGTGTCTTTCTGCAACGATTTTTGTTAATTCTTCTTTGCGTTTGCTGTATATCTCTTTTGTTTCGTCCCATATAACAAAAGGATTTTCAATATCACCACCTAAATTTTTAATGGTATTCACATAGGCATCACCTCCTAATGGAGCACCATGTGTGCGGAAATCTCCTTCATAACTGGTTCCATCTGCTTTGAGTGCACCCTTAGCCATGATAGTTTTTCCGATAATAAGTGTAGGACGTTCTGTTTCTTTATGCGCTTCATTAAGAGCTTGACGAATTTCATCTACATCGTTACCGTTTATCGTTAACACGTTCCAACCCCATGATTTGTATTTCATAGCAGTGTCTTCACGCATTACAATGTCGCAGTTTGTAGATAACTGAACATCGTTTGAATCGTAAAACATAATGAGATTATTCAATCCAAGCACACCTGCAAGACGTCCAGTGCCTTGAGATATCTCTTCTTGAATTCCTCCGTCAGAAATAAACGCATATATTTTATGTTGCATTACCTCATTTCCGAGTTGTGCAGCGAGGAACTTTTTGCGCCACAGCAGCACCTGCTGCGAACGTATGTCCTTGTCCTAAAGGACCTGAAGTGTTTTCTATTCCATGTTCAATATCACGCTCTGGATGTCCAGGAGTTATCGAATTCCATTGTCTAAAAGTTCTTTAAATCGTCAATAGAAAAACTTACCTTGCATCGCAAGAGCTGAATAAAGCATAGGCGACATGTGGCCTGGATCGAGATAAAAAAACGGTCTCTTCCTTCCCAAAAGGGATTGCTTGGGTCGTATATTAGATACTCTGCAAAGAGCACATTGATAAAATCCGCACCGCCCATAGCACCACCAGGATGACCTGATTTGGCTTTTTCTACCATAGCAGCTGTTAATAAACGGATGTTATCTGCCGCTTTATTCATAGATGTCTTTTTGGTTCATATTGTGTGTTTACGTTTTAATATGTTGCAAAAATTACTGTTTTATATTGATATTTACAACCTCTTATCAAGTTATTTTTTTGTTTAACCATTATATTGATATTGGTTATGTTTTATATTTAAAAATGTATTGAATTATAATCTTTTGCTATTTTATTTATAATGTGTAAGCACTTTTTTTGTGCTTTTTACACTTATTCTATAGATTTTATTAAGATATTAAATATAGTTTAAAGACTTATTTTAACATCTTCAAAAAGATTTATTTTTTTAGCAACAAACACCTTATTTTTTTATTTTTTTAATTGTTTATTCTTTCATTCAAAATTGCTGATAGAGTTTTTATACAATAGCTTTTCTTGATACATCGTAAAAAGTGAAAATAACGTACTAAAAATACGAGGTTTTTATTTGTCCAATTATAAATAAAGGTGTAATTTTTGCTTTTGTTTAAAGAAATAAAGGGATAACATCTAATTTTTTTATAGGTCGGTTATAAGTTTTTCTTTAACAATTTTATAATAAAAAAGAATTTTTTTAATTTATTTTTCAGATAAAGATGGCAATAAAAGTAGCTTTTTTTGATGCTAAATCTTACGACGAAGCATCGTTTAATGAGATAAACAAGAAGTTTGGTTTTGATATTCGTTATTATCAAGAGCATCTCACCTTAAAGACTGTGCCCTTAGCAAAGGGAGCTGACGTGGTTTGTATTTTCGTTAATGCAGAATGTAACGCAGAGGTTATAAATGAATTGGTAAAGAACGGTGTGAAATTAGTGGCTCTTCGTTGCGCTGGTTTCAACAATGTAGACCTTAAAGCTGCTAAAGATAAGATTAGCGTAGTGCGTGTTCCTGCTTATTCTCCACATGGTGTTGCAGAATATGCGGTATCTCTTATGCTTGCATTAAACCGTAAAATTTATCGTGCAGTGAACCGAACAAGAGAAGGAAACTTTGCGCTTAAAGGTTTATTAGGCTCTCGATATGTATGGCAAAAACAGCAGGTATTATTGGTATGGGACGCATTGCTAAGGAGCTTATTAAGATATTAAAAGGCTTTGGAATGCATGTTATGGCATACGACCTTTATCCAGATATGGAGTTTGCAAAGCAACATGATGTGCAAATTGTGTCGTTAGATGAGCTTTATGCGTCAAGCGATATTATTTCATTGCACTGTCCGCTCACACCCGAAACCACCTTTTTAATAAATAAGGATAGCATTGCTAAAATGAAAAAAGGCGTTATGATTATTAACACGGGTCGTGGAAAACTAATCAATACCGAAGACCTTATAGAAGGAGTACGTAGCAAACAGATTGGTTCTGCTGGTCTTGATGTGTACGAAGAAGAAAAGAATTACTTCTATGAGGACCGCAGTGACAAGATGATAGACGATGATGTATTAGCACGTTTATTATTGATGCCAAATGTAGTGTTAACCTCTCACCAAGCATTCTTCACTGCAGAAGCACTTCATAACATTGCTACTACAACATTAGAAAGCATTAAAGAGTTTGAAGAAGGAAAGACTTTAACAAACGAAGTGAAAGAACAATAAGAATGTTCTACACCACATAAAGCACAAAAACAGTGCATTAAACAAGATAAGGCGCATAAACAAGAATGTTTGTTTATGCGCTTTTTTTATTTATAACACAAGCCATCGCACACACATCAACCAACCATTTCCTACACACATATAAGTAGATAAAGAAAAAAAGGTTTAGCTTTCTGTATGAAAACCAAACCTTTTAGTGGTGGGCGTTGACGGATTCGAACCGCCGACCCTCTGCTTGTAAGGCAGATGCTCTAAACCAGCTGAGCTAAACGCCCTAAATCTTCCCCCTTTTAGCGAGTGCAAGATAGATAATTTATTTATAACTACAAAATAAAATCCCACTTTTTTTATAAAATATATATGAGTTAATAAAAAAGCCCCCATTTAGTGTAAAATTATTATCTTTGTATCTATAAATAAAATAAGCTATAAGAAAAAAAGTGTTTTTTTAATACTTTTTCTCAAAAGCACAAGTAAAAAAACATAACATTAAATTAACAACAATGGAAAAAAAGTAGTTAGTGGTATTCGCCCAACAGGTAACCTACACTTGGGCAATTATTATGGTGCAGTGAAGAGTTTTATAGAAATGCAGAACGATTATGATTGTATGTTCTTCATCGCCGACTGGCATTCGCTCACTACTTCACCAAAGCCTGAAGATATACAACGTAGCGCTCGAACCATATTAGCTGAGTATTTAGCTTGCGGTATCAATCCTGATAAGGCTCCAATATATGTACAAAGCGACGTAAAAAGAAACGCTCTGAATTGTATTTATACTTAAATATGAACACCTATATAGGGAGAGTTAGGACGTGTAACTACCTTTAAAGAAAAAGGCAAGAAAGCAACCAGACAACGTGAACGCAGGACTTTTTACCTACCCAACACTGATGGCTGCCGACATTCTTCAGCATCGAGCAGTGCGTGTTCCAGTAGGAAAAGACCAAGAACAGAACATGGAAATGGCACGTAAATGCGCACGACGATTTAATAATATATATGGTGTTGACTTCTTTCCTGAACCAAAAAACTTTTATTTTAACGCTCAAGCAGTGAAAATTCCGGGACTTGATGGAAGTGGAAAGATGGGAAAAAGCGAAGGCAACTGCATTTATTTACACGACGACGACAAAAACCATTACAAAAAGTGATGAAAGCTGTTACCGATAGTGGTCCTCAATCGCTTAACAGTGTGAGCTCTGATGTGATTGAAAACCTATTCACTTTTTTTAAGAATTGCCTCTTCGGAAGACACCTACAACTACTTTGATGAGAAATGGAACGATATGTCTATTCGTTATGGAGACCTTAAAAAGCAAATTGCGCAAGACCTTTGTGCGGTGATTGCTCCTATCCGTGAACGCATAGAAGAGTATAAAGCAAACACCGACTTACTAAATAAAATTGCTGAAAGGGGTGCAGATGCTGCTCGAGAAAGTGCATCGGCTACACTGAATGAAGTGCGTAAAATTATTGGTTTTAAACCTTTTTAAACTACAAACGTTTATAACATAAAGCCAAAAAGGCAATGGGCAAAGGCTCATTGCCTTTTTTGTGTGATGATAAAAAGAAAAGTTTACAAGTAGTATTCCTTATTTTTTTCGGTGCAATTGTGTCGCTAAAAAATCGTATTTCTACCCTCTTTTCAATTTTTTTACGGAGAATGTTTTTAACCACGCGCTTATTTCTTTTTTTATAAAGCATTGATAAGCCATAAAAAACACCATTTATAACATAAAAAACCTGCAAAAACACAAGAGTTTAGCACGCAATAGATAGTGTTTTATGTGCTAAAAACACAAGGGTTTAGGGTGCAATAGTTAAGAGTTTTCACCACAAACTCTTAGCTTTTTAAGGCTAAAAGCTCATTTGTTTGCTCTTAATTACTTGCATTCTACGCAAATAAAACCTATATGTTTTGGTGTTTTATGCCTTATTTTTTCTCTTTTTTCACCACAAACAAGGGGTATATAGCCAGCTCCATAGCCTCTTTTTTTACGCTAAAACAGATTTTTGAAATGTAACAAAAACGCTCACAAAAAAATTAAGCTAAAATGCGCAAAAAGTAGACCTAAACACAATGTTATATATGCGTTAAAAAGGTCAGAACTCACTATTCACTTGTAAAGAAAGGCAATAAGGGCGACATAAAGGGGGTGATTTGCCGTGCAATAGGTTCATTGTTATAACCTAATCTGATAGTAGATGTAGCCACAACAATGCGTTTTTTTGGCTCTCGATAAGGCTACATAAAACTTTCGTGCGTCTTCCATTACCTGCTCATTGTCGTCTTTATGAAAGAAATTAGGGTATCTTCCTTCTACCGCATCATACACAATTACATTGTCAAACTCTAATCCTTTTTGCTTTATGAATGGTGCTTATAAACACCCTTTCGCGCATAATTTTACTACCACAAAGGTCAGATTCTTTCAATGTATTTATGCTTGCTAAATGCGTTTGCAGTTCGCTTGCCAAACAATGGTGTTGCGTTTCGGTTATCATTTCTTGTTCTAAAAAAAGCTAAACACATAATGCAGTTTGGGCAAATGGTTTATCAATCCGTCTGCCTTTAACAAGTGGTAAAAAACGTTGCAATTCTGCCACTAATAACGAACCCGTTTCGTTTTGCTTCTTATCATATAAACGTTGTAGCGCTTGTTCGTAAATGGTTGCATAGCATTTTTGCTAACACGGCTTGTTTATGCACCACCTTTTTACGCTCTAAAAACGCACGTTGCTCAGGCAATTTATGCACTGCTTGGTTGTAACAATAGTTCACTAAGCTGATGGTTGCTAACACATCGGCATCGGCTAAATGAGTGTTTTCGCCTTCTAAACCAAACTGTTCGAGCAAATGTTTTAGCTTATAAGATTGTAGCGAGGGTTGAACAAGTTTGATAAGTTTAAGACTATCGAAACAAATGGCATTCTGTTCGTGCAATATCGCTGACGGAAGATAACGAGAAAGATTGTTACGCAACATTTGATAATCGTAGGTTGCGTTATGAGCAAGCAACATGCTATCGCCCACAAACGCCAGAAACTGTTGCAATGCCTCGTGGGGTTCGCACAAAGTGTGGTGCTTTATAGCCTCAACAAGCGGGTTTTCTATGTTTCCTAACATAGCAGGAATAGGCTTAGAGGTACGAATAAACACCTCAAATTGTCCTCCTTCTACCCTCTTTCCGTTACGAATTTTCACCGCAGCTATTTGCACTATGTCGTCTTCTAACACGTTTAAACCTGTTGTTTCAGTGTCAAAAATAACAAGTTCTTTTGTATTATACACCTCTACAAACCGCTCTAAATAGGTTGGAAGATGAGGTTTGAGCAAGTCGGTAGGTGCTATTCCATTCTGAAAGAGTGCGGTTATAAACTTTTGGCAAGTGGCATTTGTTTCAAAAATGTGTAGCCCTTTAAGTAGTCTTGCCCACGCAAGAAAATTAAATTCGTTATCAATAATTCCTAAATGTGCCAATAATAGCTTCACTTCTTTCGTACTAAAAAGGTCTTCTCCCGACACTTTAAAATGAGGAATGTTTGCATTTTGCAATTCTAAACTTAAAGCATCGGCATCGTTATTGGCATTAACAACAATGGCAGTGGTGTCTGTTTCGCTTTGTTTTAACAACTGCTGAACATATTCGCACACGTTTCTTTTCTCATCGTCTATCGTTCCACTGGTTAATAAAACCCTTGCATTTTGGGGCTGTTCGCTATGGTTGTTGGTGTTAGGCAGATATTCTTTGTTTATATGCAACACGTTTTCGGCATAAGCATTGAATACCTCTAACAAGTAATTAGGCGAACGATGATTGGTGCTAAGACGATAAATGGCGTTTTTACACTGCTCTTTTAAATGGTCTAAGGTGGTGAGTTTTGCGCCCATAAACGAGAATATGGCTTGTTGCTCATCGCCCTAAATACAATAGGTTTACATTGTTTTCTGCCGTTAACTTATGGATAATAGCCAACTGAAGTGGGTTAAGGTCTTGCACTTCGTCTACTTGTATCCAACTATAACGTTTGTATTTCGTTTCGGTTTCTTGTGTTAATGCGTCGTAGGTGTATAACAATAGGTCTTCAAAGTCGAGCAGTCGGTGTTCTTTTTTATAACTATGATAATAAAAAGCCGCACTCATTTTCGTTAAAAAAGCAAACACTTGCTGATAAGCCGATTGTGGGTATTGAGCTGTTTGCAATAGGGTTACATAGTGTTCGTTATGCTCAAAAATGTGTATTAGCGTTTCTCCATTCATCAATAGATTGTGGTGGTTACACAAAGTGCGAAAAGCTAATAAGTCGATAGGTGTGAAACAGTCGGCATGAAGTCGCAATTCTTTGGGGTGTTGGTGCTTTATTTGGTGCATAAGAGCAGACAACTGAATGCAAGAAGCATATTCTTTTCGGCGATGATAGTTGGCAAAAAAACAGCTCCTTCATCTTCTTGAAAAATAGTTAGAAAGAATGCTCATGGCGTCTTCATCGTCTATCACTGATATACCAACAGGCACCAACTGATAGTCGAAAAAGAAACTTAGAACAAAAACCGATGCACGTTTCCTACGAATAAATGGCTTAATGGTTCGCTATCGATATGCGTTTGTATGCGGTCTAACATTCCACGAGCAGCCCTATTGGTGAATGTTAAACACAACATGTCTTCGCAACTTATACCTTCTGAAAGGGCTTTCTTTATGCGCTCAGTGAGTATCTGTGTTTTGCCACAACCCGGTGGTGCTAACACTAAATGGTGTCCTTGAGTGAGATTGATTACCGTCTGTTGTTGTTCATCAGGTACAAAAATAGGTGATAAAGTGGTAGAAGACATAACGCAAAAACGAAGAACGTGGAATAAAAAAAGTCGTGTCTTTAGTTGCAAAGCTTGGCTCTACACGTTAAAGACACGACTAATAAGGGATTTATTTTTCAAATATTAACTCACCAAAGAAAGGTGGACAATGGAAATCGGGGCGTGGAAGAGAAATGAAATTCCAAGATAAGAAGTGAGGTTTAGGCAACTTATCGCCACATTTATAGAAGTTTCCTTTAATTGTTTTACCCTCTAATGAGCTAATGTTGTGCTTAAAGAACACGGTGAAAGGTATAACAAGAGCCATCTCCCACTGAGCTGGTGCAGACTTAATGTTAAAGGGTTGGTCTCCTAAAGACGACCATCGCTTGATGTTTCTCACAACTCCTACGGGTGCATGAACACGTCCTTCACGCTCAGCACCATAACCCACAAGCACAGTCCCTATACAGTTTGCTTTCTATATTATAATAGGTTCCGTCGTTCTCAGGCGAACAAAAAAACTCACAACACGCATCTTCCCACACACGTCCGTTATCTTCTTCGGCTAAAGCACGCACATCTTCTTCGTTCACTTGGTAGTGAATAAGAATGTCGGTATTGGTGTATGCTATCCTAAAAGACACCTTAGGAGCATAAGGAAAGTCTTCTTTCCAATTTACACAATCTATTTTTTTCAAACGCAATGTGTTGCTCGTTAAAAAGCGCAGGAATGTCTTTTGCGTTAATGTTAGACACCTGCAAGTGCTTAATATTTAACTGTTTCATGGTAGATTGATAGTTATTTGTTTCTACATTGTTTAATAAATGCTTCCATGTGGGCTTTATTTTTCTGCACGCTTTCATATAAAGCACGCTGATTATTAGCACGCACAAGGTTGTGATTGTCGTACTTTGTCTTGAAATAAACATCTCCGTTAATGTAATCTGTCAAAAATCTTACGCACTGCATAAATGGAAATAAAGCCACAGCATAGGGCAGATTGTCTACTTCTATGTCGGTTAAAAAAACTCTCCAGCACTTTCTAAATAACCCTTAGTAAAGGCCTCAAAAAAATAGACGAATTAAAAGCCTACTTTGGTTAAATCAGGGGTCGTCTTCTGCTGTAAAGTTTGCTCCTGCTCGAAGAAAAATCGCCATAATCGGAGAAGATAAAACTTGGCATCACGGTGTCGAGGTCTATCACACAAAGAATATTTCCTGCTCATCAAAAAAAGCATATTGTTCACTTTTTGTGTCGCAATGGCATAAACGTTTGGGCAAAAGTCCTTGTCGGTAAAGGTCTTCGGCTTTACACATTTCTTTTGCATTCACTTTTATAAAACGCAAAAGACCTTGCACTTCATCAACTCGGTTTTTTGGATTTGCTTTGATAGCATCTTGCAATTGAGTCATTCTAAACTCCATATTGTGGAAGTTGGGAATGGTTTCTCCAAGCTTTTCGGGTACATCTACGAGCATTTTCTGAAAGTTTCCAAATGCTAAACCTGCATAATAAGCCGACTCGGGGTTAACTGCTTCTTTACTACAAGCATTAGGTATAAGCAATGACACTCTCCAATAGCGTCCTTGCTCATCGCAATAATAGGTTTTTCCGCTATGAGTTTGTATAAAAGTTAATACCTTTCTGTTTATATCTTGCTCACCTTTATTAGTTAATTTGGTACGAATATGAGAGGTAACCACCTCTATATTATGCTGTAACAAATCTACATCTTGAAAAAAACAGCGTTATTGATTCGTTGCAAAAACATAGTTGGGTGTGAGGCTCGATTGCGTTACAACCATGTAAGTGTCGTTTATCAATCCATTTCCCAAAGGCTCACTTCGCTCACTTCTCCGTCAATGATAAAGTGAGATAATATAGCATTAAAAATCTATCATATTGTTTCTGTTTATAAAGAAAAATAGAGGAATTAGCCCTCCACTACACATCTATTATAATATAAGATGTAAGTAGGTTTGCTAATTCCTCTAAACTAAAACCGTGTTATTAAAGAGGTTTATATTCTACAAAAGCTTCCATTGCTTCGTAACAAGCTAATCCCAACTTGTCGTAAAGAGCAGCTGTCGCGGTGTTACGAGCTCTGAACGTTGCCAGAATAAGCGTGCATCATTGCCTAAGAAAGGTGCACTTTCCATCTGCGAAGCGTGTTTTAAGATAGCATTACGCTTAGATCAGAGCTCTTCTGGGCTCATTGGAACACACATTTCGATGTTTTCTATTTCCCATTCTGCCCACGCTCCACGATACATCCACACTCTACAATCTTCTAACCACTTAGCTCCTGCATTCTTGCTTTCGTCTATTGCAGCAAAAACTGCATTCGTACACTTTCTATGAGTTCCGTGTGGGTCTGCTAAATCACCTGCTACATAAATCTGATGTGGTTGCACTTTTTCTAATAAGTCTTGTACAATACGCACATCTTTCTCACCCATTTCTAACTTTTCGATAGTTCCTGATTCGTAGAAAGGTAAGTCGAGGAAGTGTACATGGTCAAGTGGAATATCATTATAAGTAGACGCTGTACGCGCTTCTCCACGTCGAATAAGTCCTTTTATCGTAAGAATATCGCGCGTATCCATGTCTCCTTCCTTTTTATTAGCAAGGAATTGTTTTATTTCTTGATACTTTTCGCTGATAACAGTGTCTTTACTATCGGCAAAAAGTTGGTTAAATCCGTTAATAAAGTGCATGAAACGTGTCACTTCTTCATCTCCAACAGCGATATTACCCGAAGTTTGGAAGGCTACATGAACATCATGTCCTTGTTGAACTAAGCGTCTTAATGTTCCTCCCATAGAGATAACATCATCGTCAGGGTGTGGAGAAAAGACGATAACTCGTTTGGGATATGGGTTTGCTCTTTCAGGTCTGTTGGTATCATCGGCATTTGGTTTTGCCACCAGGCCAGCCTGTAATAGTGTGTTGAAGGTCGTTGAATACTTTAATATTAGCATTATATGCAGAGCCATAAAGTGCCAACAATTCACTTAAACCATTTTCGTTATAATCTTTATTGGTGAGCTTTAAAGATAGGTTTATCTGTTTTTAAGCATAACCAAACCAAAAGCAGAACGAACTAATTTATCTGTCCATTTACAAGCAGCAACAAGCCATGGGTGAACAATACGTGTGAGTTGTCCTGCTGCAGCGAGGTCTACAACTACCTTAGCAGCATTATGTGTTTGCAAGAAAGATGCAGGAACAGAGTCGGACATCTTACCTTCTACAGCTTGACGGATAATATCTGCCTTTTCTTCTCCCCATGCAGTAATAAAAACTTTACGAGCAGATAAGATTGTTTCTACACCCATTGTAATAGAACAAGGTGGCACTTGTTCGTTTACACCAAAGCTCATAGACATTTCTTCACGAGAAGTTGCATCTACAAGGATAAGACGTGTAGCAGAAGTAAGTCCACTTCCGGGTTCATTAGACGCCATATTACCTTTACGACCGATACCCAATACAACAATATCGAGGCCACCTAAGCTCTTAATCTTATCTTCATAAGTGCGACAATAATCGTACACTTCTTCTTGAGAGATAGTGCCATCGGGCGCAAAGATGTTCTTTTCTTCAATATCAATATGGTCTAAGAAGCGAACTTTTAATTGGTTTAAAGTGCTATTTTGTGAGTCTTTATTCAATGGAAAATACTCATAAGCATTAAACACCACAACATTTTTAAAGCTCAAACCTTCTTCTTTATGACGACGAATAAGCTCTGTAAATACAGGAGTGAGCGACAATCCTGTACCAAAACCAAGTACACAGTTCTTACCTTCCTTGTATTTTAGCTTTATTTCGTGTTCTATTACATCAGCAATACTTACTGCTCCACGTTCTACTGAAGGGAATATATCAGTAGAAATCTTTTCTAATCGTGTTCTTTCTGAGCGTTCTACAGCTGTTCTTGGATTGTAGAATTCTTCTGGAACATTATTTAACGCTATTTGAGAACATAAATCTAAACGCATATTATTTCCTTTCTATATCTTTAAAAATATTTGTATGTACCCACTTTAAGTTCGTCTGTAGCGGGCTTCATCACAAACAATAATACCATGTTTGTGCATTTGTAGCGCGCTAATAGTCCACATTTGCGTTACAGCACCTTCTACTGCAGCCTGTAAAAGCACGAGCCTTATTGTGTCCGTTTACCATGATAAGCACTTCTTTAGCATCTAAAACGGTTCCTACACCCACTGTTAATGCGTTTTTTTAGGTACCTTGTTTACATCGTTATCAAAGAAGCGAGAGTTAGCGATAATAGTGTCGCTTGTGAGTGTTTTGATACGAGTTCTTGAGCTAAGAGATGAGCATGGTTCGTTAAAGGCGATGTGTCCGTCGGGACCAATACCACCTAAGAACAAGTCAACTCCACCTGCTTGGCGAATCATCTCTTCGTATTTTTCGCATTCAGCGTCAAGGTTTTCAGCGTTACCATTTAAAAATATGAATGTTTTCTTTAGGACAGTCGATGTGATTAAATAAGTTTGTTGCCATAAAAGAGTGGTAGCTTTCGGGATGTTCTTCGGGAAGTCCTACATATTCATCCATATTAAATGTTACCACATTTTTAAAAAGAAACACGACCTTCTTTATAGGCTTTTACAAGTTCTTTATACATTCCCATAGGAGAAGAACCAGTAGGAAGACCCAAAAACAAACTTGCGTTCTGCCGTAGGTTTAAAGTCGTTAATGCGTTTAATAACATGCTCTGCTGCCCATTTAGACAGCGAGTCGTAGTCTTTTTTTCTATAATTAGTCTCATTGTATATTTTTAATATATTAGTTAAATGTATTTGCTATGTTTCAATACACTCCCCTATTTGTCGTTTGTATCATGGCCATTTAGTGTTAGCATAAGCCACACTTGCCATTTTTTTAACAATTTTATTTTTTTCGACATTTACTATAATCTTCCGAGCTGTTTTAACCCACTAATACATCTTTTTTTCCTCCATAACATGTGCCACATTTCAACACATTTTTTTAAGGTTTTAAGCATGTTAATAACTTCTCAAAAGTTATTGTTATGGTTCGTTATATTGCCATACAAATATAGTTATATTTTTTTCGTTGCTCACAACATTACATCGCATTTTAGGCACTTTATTAGCAAAAAAATACCTACTCATGGGTATTGTTTTATATCAATTAAACAAAAACCCTTCATGTTGTTTCACATCTTATTCCGTTTTTAAATACAGCTTTTTCAGTCTATTTAGAACACTCGTCTGTTTCCTTCTTCTACCATTCTTTTGCACCTTATTTATATAGTCTTGGTTTTGCAATAGCTCATCTATATTAAGGTGAAGTCTATAACGCCAGTAGTGTCGAGGATTGGCTGGAACGTTTATTCGCTCTTTATTTGCATCGGATAAGCGAATGTTTTCGTCGATAGAAAGCCAATCTTGCAAACTTAAAACGCAAAGACATGAAGGAGAATTTAAATGATTTTGCACCACCATAGATGCTACATGTCCCGTAAGAGGATGTGGAGCAGCACCATACTGATATAAAACATGGTTATAATAGCATTGTGTTTGTTCTTCATTTTCGTCCCACCATTGGCGAAGAGTTGCCATATCGTGCGTACTAATAGTGCAAACACTGCGATAAGGATAATTTCTTACATTGCCAAAGCGTATGCCTGTGTCTTTAGGCATTGTTTCTATTTCTAAGCTAAACATTCTCAGTTGGTCCATCACATCTTTCACACAAGCAGGAACCATACCTAAGTCTTCGGCACAAACCAGCATATTTGTTGCTTGAACTAACAATGGCAACTTTTTAAGAGCTCTGTATCTCCAATGTCCTTCATTACGATGATAGAAATAATCGTCGTGAATTCGAGAGAAAGCATATTTGAGATGCGGTTCTAATCTATCGAATGCAATAGATTTATATCCCACTATTCGTGGGTGATAGTAGCCTTCTCTGTGCTTATCTTTCACAAATAGAACATTATTTAATAATATGTATAAGCCGTTTTCTATAGCTCTATCTTCGTCGTTAGTGGCATCTTTAAAGGCTTTTTCCACCTTTCGTTGGGTGTTATAATCTGGTTTTAATGTGTAATAATAACCATCTAAAGACATTAAATAGTTTTGCTTCACCTTTTTCTGATGACGCTCCAAACAACCAACCTAATTCGTGTTCTGCAATAACAGGTATTGTTAATAACGGTTCGTTTAGATAAAATCCTGCTTGCTCTATTTCGCCTTTCGACATGGCAATGGCTGGTGAGAATTGTCCCGACAAAGCGTCTACTGAGCTAATTGGAATATCCCAAATGCGGAAGAAACCTAATACATGGTCTATACGATAAGCATCGAAAAAGACACTCATGTGCGTAAAACGACGTCTCCACCACTCACAATTATCTTTTAACATCTCGTCCCAATTGTAAGTAGGGAAGCCCCAATTCTGTCCATTCACTGCAAAATCATCTGGTGGAGCACCAGCTTGTGAGTCTCTATGGAAATACTTTGGTTCCATCCAAACATCGCTTCCATGAGGATGAACACCTATAGGAATGTCTCCTTTAAGCACCACTTGTTTGCTTTGTGCATAGCGATGAGCCTCTTGCATTTGTGTAAATAGCAAATATTGCACATAATAATAGTATGCCACAGCTTTGTATTCTGCCGTTGAAGCAGTAGACAATGCTTTTCTTAATCTATCGTCCCAACGTTGTTGAGTTGGCCATTCATCGAAATTGCAAGTGCCGTTAGCATCTCTCAATGCGCAATATTGAGCATAAGGCACCAGCCAATGTTCGTTATCTTTGAAGAACACTTTGAACGAATCTGATGCTAACACTTCTTTTCCATTTTGCTTATAAAGTTCTGCTAAATAGTCGTTTTTAGCATTATTCACTGCCTCATAATCTATTTCCGACAGTTGGTTTAACTCTTTTTGCAAACGTTCGAAATGCGCTTTTTTAGTTTTATCGGTTAAAGCTGGTAGCGCATGTAAGCAAATATATTGTGGGTGAAGGGCAAAAAACGCTTACGCAACTATAAGGATAGCTGTCTAACCATGTGTGTGTAGCTGTGCTATCGTTAATAGGAAGAAGCTGTAAAACGCGCTGATGTGTAGCCGATACAAAGTCAATCATTTTCTTTAAATCGCCAAAATCTCCCACACCAAAGCTCTTTTCAGTTCTAAGTGAGAATAAAGGAACAGCTGTTCCAGCCAATTTTATATCGCAAAGTGCGAAGAATGCTTGAGTGTTGTGTAACACAATGCACTACATGATTAGGGATAATGGGCACTTCTAAGGTTCTGTTTTCACCTGTTTCCCACATCACCTCAGTAGGCTTTTTGGGGTTAATTGCTACAAACTTAAAGGTGATGGTGCTATCTTGTAAGGCAGAAGCATCTAAATCTATTGTCCATAAGTTTGTTTGGGTTTCGGTCATTAGCAACGCTTTTTTAGGTTGCCACTTACCTAAGCAACTTGTATCTCCTACGATTGCTAATTTATGATGTGTGCGCAATTGAGGTGCTCGCACACTTATACGAAGTGTAGACGCAAACGACGAAGGCATAAGACTTTGTTCGTGTCGTTGAATGATACACTGATTAAAAGCAGAAGTGTAAAGATATGTGTCGTAAGGCATATCGTTCCAACAATCGAACACATTATATTGTGTAGCACGACGGTTGTTTATCCACAGCAAATGTTTTTGTGTTTGCCATTCTGTATGCTTTTTCATACCCACCTTCTTCTATTACATATTCATAGATTAAACACTCTGTATCAATCTTCTCTAACACATCAATAGAGCCAAAACCAAAGCTCTCCGTTGTGGGTTTCGAGCGCATATTTATGACGTAGGAAAGGTTTTTTTATCCTTAAAATTCCATAGTTTTACAACTACCGATTCGCCCCATTGGGTACGATAGTTAATATAAAAGTTAAGTTGCATAGGCATGTTTTATAGTTTATTTAGGCATAAAATTACAAATAAAAAAATAAATAATAAGCATTTATACCTTATTATTTTATAAAAAAATAGCAAAAAAGAGATAATAAAAAGAAATGTGTTATTTGTTATTTTTGGCTACTTTTTACGCTTCACTTTTTTTGTTTTGAAAAAGTGACACGTGGTTTTTAGTTTGGCAAAGAAAATGGGTTATAAAATAGCTTTTTTTGTGTTTTTTTGTGCAAAAGCTTGTGTTTTAGGGTGCAATAGATAAGGGTTTACCCCCTAAAACATAAGGTATTGGTACTTAATAGATGGTATATTGTGTGCTAAACTCTAAGCTTTTTAAGGGGTAAAAAGACTATTTTTTTACTATTGTTGTTTGTTACATTATAGTGTTTTTAAAAAGCTATGGTTTTAGGTTTTACAAGTTGTTTTTTTATCTCTATAATAGAGGTTAATAAGTAGGTCGATAGGGTCTTTTTTTACGCTAAAATAGAAAAATTGAAATGTAACAAAAACGCTCACAAAAATTTAAGGCATCTACCATGTTTCTATCATTCGTTTGTTGATGATAGAATACATTCATCGCTGTTTGTTTATGAGTGTATTCTTCCTGTTCTTAATCTTTAATTTGCCCCCTTCGGGTCTTATTCGCTAAAAAAATAAGAAGTTTTTTTGTTTATACCATTATATATTTACCATTGTTGTTTTGTTTATTTAAGCTCCAATAATGGTGCGTGTAAGTCTATTTTTTTGGAGTAGCCATGCAAAGAATAGGCTACCACCAAAAACAAACCATGGTTGTGATAGCATAAAGGCAAACAAATGGTATATCTAAATGTAAGGGATAAACATATTGTCTAAAAAGAAAAAAATAAATATCCAGTGTATGAGATAAACACCAAAAGTTAACTGTGATATTTTTTTACAACTACTCTTTTGATACTTGTTAAGAAACTTACTTATAAAAAGACAAGGTAGAAAATTGCATCCAGAAAAACGCATTGGGCAACAACAAAAAAACAGAAAGATACCAAAAGTATTGATAAAAAAATTTAGCTCAAAAATTCATCTCCCTTAACAACTATTGGAACTAACCAAGCAAAAATAAAAAAAGATAAATAGAATAACGAGAGAACTTTGAGGCGTGATGACGCAAATGATAACCTAAAAAGGAAATAACCTACATAACCTGAAAAAAATAATAAAACATACTCCCACTTCCATATTCAATAGGTAAAAACCTATTAAACCAAGGCAATATAAGGGTTATTAACCATACAATAATATAAAAAAATGTTGCTGTTTTTTTGTGCTATTCTGCAACCATGATTGCAATATTGGCACGAGAAGATACAACCCAAGAAGCGGAAAAATAAACCATAAAGTAGGGTTATTTAATCGAAAAAAATAAAAAGAATAGGTATGAAACGATGTCCAAGATTGATGATATATAAATGTATAAAAAAACACCATATAAAAGTATTCCAAAAAGAATACGGGTAATACAATTTTTTTCGTAATATTCCAATAAAATAAGATTTATAGTCTTTTTATAGTATGAGTAAGTCGCAAAGTTTCTGAAAGCATAAAGAATAGACCTATGCAAGGAGCAGTGGCATAACTGGTTACAACTAACAATAAAGAGCTACTTTCATTACTATATGGTTGCGCATGCATCATAACAACCATGAAGCAAGCTACTATACGTAGAAAGTCTAAATTTAAATATCTTTGCATACAAACATAAGTTTTTTATATATAGAGTTATCGTGTTATATTATTTTATCTTTCTCCTTAAAAAGTTTCTTTATCGCCTTTAAAAATATCACCCTTCTATCTTTTTAAAGATAACCTAAACATGGCTTTAATGTTATCTACTCTGTTGTTTTCTCTATTTACATTGCCTTTTTCTTTTGTTGTAACGCATAAGTTCTATTTACATTAACAAAGAAATAGGAGTAGTATAACAAACAAGAAAGACAAATAACGCAAAAATCTTTTACTCCCTAAAAAAAGAAAAATACGACTTAACTATTATGGGATTTTTTTATTGTTTTAAAACGATAAAAAGTTTATTATCGTTTATTTTACAAAAGATAATAGTTTAAGACTTAAAACACGTTTCTTCTACATATAATATCCTTAAAAAGAAACATTTTTTTAGCTTAAATAGGCAACTTTCTCTTGCAGGTCTTTATTTCTTCTGCTTTTTTTCTATTAAGTTTTTTTCCTCTACACGGCTAATATTATAGCCACAATAGGTGCTAAATTTTAAATAAACAGACAAATAGATATAAAAGAAAAACATCCTACCTTTTCTAACTAAAAGAAAAAGTAGGATGCCATCAAATATTAATTTTAAATATTATGAATATTCACATATTATTCTGCAATTTGAACAGTAGCGCGACGGTTGAATTGAACTGGTGAAAGTTCGTTTACACCACCTTTAGCGTCTGTTTTGATGTTATCGCGGTTAACACCCATCTTAACAAGCTCGTTAGCAACTGTCTTAGCACGTTGTTCAGACAACCATTGGTTGTGGTTAGGCTTACCTGTTGCGCTATCAGCATAACCAGTTACAAGAAGATTTGTGTTGTTTGCTTTAGCATATTTAGCAACTGCAGCAACGTTAACAAGGTCTTTCTTAGATGCAATGTTTGTTTTGTCTAAGTTGAAGAATACAGAGATTGGAGTCATGATAAACTCTTTTCACTGTTTTGTTTTCAACTGGTTGTTGTTTTGAAAGAAGGTCTTTCAAACGTGCATTTTCTGCATTTGCATCGTTCAATTGTGCGTTAAGTGCATCGATTTGTGCTTGAGATAAAGCCTTAATAGCATCTACGTCTGGTGTCTTTTCCCATGTTGCTTTACCTAAGTTGAATGTTAAACCAACTTCAGCATATAAGTTGTTGTCGTGAGTATCCCAACCACGTGTGTTTTGTTCCCAGTCTTCTACACCGTCAAGGTCTGATTCGTAACGGTTCCAACCTAATTCAACATGAGCTGCAAGCTTACGGCTAATACGGAATTCGTTTAATAAACCTGCGCTTAAACCTGTTGCATATAGGTTATGAGTCATAGAGCGACCAACACCAGCACCAACAAAAAGGAATTACACTCCAAAAAGCGATTAGGGTTGTAACCTAATATCATATTACTAAGATTGAACAACGCTTGTCCATTCATAATCCAATATTTATTAGCGTAAGAATGGCTATCTGTCTTAGCCATACCGTATTCAGGAGCAGAAAGAGCTACAGTCTTACCCCAAAGACCTTGTGCTTTAACACGAAGACCTAAGCCCGGAGTAAACCATTTACCAAGTGCTACAGCAGCACCTACTGTTCTACGATGTCTACCAAATGGGCTTTGGCAAAGATCGTATCCGTGTTCTTGTTGAGAATACCAAGAATTCCAGTTTGCACCAGCTTGGATAAACCAATTATTCCAAAAAGAGTTTGTTGCTACACTGTGTTTCTTTACAGGGTAGCATCTTGTGCCATTGCTGTTAAAGATAAACCAGCAAGAGCTAACATTGTAAAAAAAGTTTTTTTCATAAAGCTTTATTTATTAAATATTTAAAAATATAATTTCTTAGCTTATATTGCATAAAAAAATGCGTTGCAAAAATTAAACATTAAATTTTATAATGATAGGTATTTAAGCTATTAAATGTTATAAAAAGATTAAAAATAAAGGGGTAAATACGAAAATTAGAACACCTTTTGTAAGTTTATCCAAACAATCTACTGATTTCTTGTTGCTTTAAAATGCACAATATGGGCTGACCTGTTGGAGTGTAATTAACGTTTGTTGTTGTGAATAAACTGGTGATTAAATCGTCCATTTCGTCGTTACTTAACACTTGTCCTAATGGAATTGCAGCGTTCTTAGCCATGGTTAAAGCAATCGTTTGACGTATCTCTTCGATTGCAGAAACATTGCCTTTCTCGGTTGCATCATCGAGCATATCATTTAAAAGGGTTTGCAGATTTATGCCTTCAAGCTCAACGGGAACAGCACTAATTGCATAACTTGATGCACCTAAAGGAGCTATTTCAAAACCTAAATTCTCTAATTCTGGCATAATTTGAGCAAATAAAGGTTCTTTACTAACAGGTGCTCTGAACACTTCGGGATAAAGTATTTTTTTGTGATGAATGAACTTTATTAGCTAAATGTTCTAAAAAAATTGTTCATATAAAAATGCGAATATGGGCACGATGTTGGTCGACTATCATCAATCCAGACTTTACTGAAGTCATGATGTATTGTCCCTTATATTGATAATGACAAGGTGCTTTTTCGTCTATCAAACTTTCTTCTTTGGGCTGTTCTTGCATAGTATCAAAGAAAGAAGAAGGCTCGTCTTGGCTGTCGGTTAAGCCTGAATAAAGGCTCTCCCACTGACTTGTTTGAGTGTTTTCTCTATGATAAGATGTTTCTTTAAAGGGGTCATAACTAACATCTACTTCAACTTGTGGCGCATTAAAACTGGCATTTGGACTATAAGTAGGAATGTCTGGACGTCCTTCAGTATCAAAGTCGATAGAAGGAACATCGCTATATAAGCCCACAGTTTCTTTCACTACAGCACCTAATATTTGCCAAATAGCTTGTTCGTTTTCAAACTTTATTTCTGTTTTTGTTGGATGAATATTCACATCTATGTCTTCTGTTGGCACCTCAAAGTATACAAAAATAAGGCACTTGTTCATTCATAGGAACGAGTCGTTCAAAAAGCATTTTGAATGGCTTTTATGGAAGTATGGATGCTTCATATATCTACCATTAACAAAGAAATATTGATGCGCTCCTTTCTTTTTAGACGACTCTGGTTTTCCAACAAAGCCTGTTATCTTGCATAAAGTGGTTTCGGCATTAAGTGATAAGAGGTCTTGGTTGATTCGTTTTCCAAAGATATCTACAATACGTTGACGCAATGTTCCACTGCAAAGATGAAGGAGTTCGTTTCCATTGCTATGTAATGTAAAGGTTATATGTGGATAAACCAATGCTATACGCTCGAATGCTGTAATAATATTATTAAGCTCTGTAGAATTTGTTTTTAAGAATTTACGACGTGCAGGAACGTTGAAGAAAAGATTAGAAATAAGAAAATTGGTGCCTACGGGGCAATTACACAATTCTTGTCCCTTAAAAGTAGAACCTTCAATATTTATCAACGTGCCTAATTCATCTTGTTCTCTACGAGTTTTTAGTTGCACTTGAGCCACAGCAGCGATAGATGCTAACGCTTCTCCACGAAAGCCCATTGTACTTAATCTAAAAAGGTCTGACGCATTACGTATCTTAGATGTAGCATGTCGCTCAAAGGAAAGACGCGCATCTGTTTCAGACATTCCCTTTCCATCATCTATCACTTGAATAGAAGTACGCCCTGCATCTACTACTAACACGTTAATATTTTTAGCTCCAGCATCTACAGAGTTTTCTACTAACTCTTTAATAACGCTTGCTGGTCGCTGTATAACTTCGCCCGCAGCTATTTGGTTTGCTACCGAATCGGGTAAAAGTTGAATAATATCACTCATTGCTTTTTAATTAAAAATAAATAGATAAGTGTTGCGCTTAATAATAAAAATAAGAAGAATAAAGAAAGTGGCTAAAGAAAGATTAAACCCATAAAACAATTGTTTTTTTCTCAATACTATGGGGTTTGAAAGAGAAGGGTTTAATCGAGGTATACACCTGTTGTTGGGCATTATTATCTTTTTTGTTATGCTCATTTAACACTGTGTCTTGAAGCTTTCTCAGTTGTTCCTTTCTCTCATTATAATATAAATAGGTGTGCTGAAAGCCTTTTGGTTTATGTAAATGGAAAAAGTTCATAAGGCATTACCTCCTTCTTTTAACTCGCAATTGTTTGCTTTTTCTTTTCTTTACCATTCACCAACTGCCCTTTTTGCTTCTGCCTTCTTAATAGCTTCTTCTTTAGATTTATCGTTTAATTCTACAGAACTATTTTGTTCAGAAGGTCGTGTAATAATTCTCAGTTTGTGTTCTTCTTTCTTTCCTCTCCAAGTAAATATATCGTTTTTTACTTAGAGGTCGCAGATAATCTAACCATACAAAAAGAAGGTAAAAAGCAATTTATCTGTAGGTATTTGGTTTAGCGGATAAATCGTTCCTTGCGCTTTTGGCATCCAAATTCTTTCAAGTTCACGATTTGCATTTACAAATATTCGCATCGTATCTGTTTCTGTATAGTTAAGTCCTATCTTAGTACTATCAGCATCATTTATAGGATAAAAGATTAAACGAACATTGTCTGTACAAACCATCTTACGTAATTTCCCGTCATGAAAGAAAGCTTCCATTGATTTTGCTGACACTTGATTATAGCTTGTTTTGTCTGCCATTTGTTCCACAGAAAGGGCTTGTCCATCTACATGAGCATATCTCAAAGTACTATCATTGGTGTAAACACGAATTCTTTCTCCTAACACTTGTCTGTTATCCGTCCATAAAACAGGGTCGTAAAACATGGTTAAACAAGAATCTTTACCATTTATTACAAGCGAATCACATACCCCTTGAAAGTCTGTTCGATAAGCTTGAACGTGTTTATATCCATGCACTTTACGATAAACAGAATCTGTATTAAGATAAAAAGTCTCTAATCTGAGAGAGTCGGCATGTACAAAAAGCGTATCACTTTGTGAATAATCTTTAAGTAAAGTCTGCTTAGTGGCATATCCACGTCCTGTTTTTCATTGTAAACAAACACATTTGCATGCAGTTCATTTTTATTTTTGAGGTCTTTATATACCACATTTCCAAACCCACGACCTACTCCTGTATTCTTATCTCTGTAAAGAGTATCGCCTGTAATGACACGACTTCCACTTTTAATAGACGAACGAGAATAAAGTTGCACCTTATCTTTTTAGTATCAAAGAAACCGTCTGTTGTTTTTTTATAACATCTCCATTGCTATTTATTGTAGTAGGTCCTTTAAAGTGAGCAAGCGACTTTTGAGTATTATAATATAAGGTATCCGTATTTACAAGGTTCTTTCCACTACGCAATTTCACTGCATAATAAAAAGATAGCTCTCGAGATTTTTGTGTTATATTCTCCCCAGTCTGAAACCAAATTATCTTGTTTATCAATGAGCTTTCCACCATCAAAAAAAGTAAGCACGATTATATAATCTGTCATAATTAAGACTATCTGTAAGCAATATTTGCTGACGATGTTTAAGTATAACATTCTTTCTTACTTCGAGCATTTGATTCATTCCATCATAAAAACCACGGTCTCCTTTAAGCGAAAGCGTATCTCCTTGCTTAAAAAACACATTTCCGTAAGCTCTTACAGAATTAGCTTCTTGATACAAATAAGCACTATCACAAGTGAGAATAGCTCCTTTTATGTTTTAATCGAACATGGCCTTTTTAAGATTTGAGCATCAGGATTTAAACCATACATATCTCGTCTTAATTCGTCTGCATGTTCGAGATAAACCTTCTCATCTTGAATAGTTTGACGTTTTTTTGTGGTGTAGCATACACACAAAGCATACATAAGCCAAAGAGGCATAGAAACAATAAGAACCTGTTTCTATGCCTTTTTCAATTCTATTATCAAGTTTTTATGCTTCATTTTTATCCAACCTTGATATTCAAAGTTACAGTTTTTATATTGTTCGTCCATTCTTACATAAGTAGTTTTTATTTTTATTGATAACCCAATTACGCAAGAATTTCTCTCTTTCTTTTGCCAATACCACATTCTTCATTACCTGATAATCTTCTGTGATAGTAGCTTTATGAGCAGGTATTCTATTTTTAGTTTGATAATAGCACAGACCTTTTTACCTTTTTCATTCACCATTTCAAACACATTCGATAACTCTTCTGGTTGTAACTTTTTCTACTTCACGAGCTATTTCTGTGGGTAAATCTTTCATTTGGAACTTAGATGTACGTTCACCATTTGCATTATTAACCATTAAGCCTTGGTTATTACGCGTATCTTTATCGTCGGAAACATGAAAAGCAGCTGCTTCGAATGTTGCTTTTTCCTGCTTTAATATCAGTTAAAAAGCGAATCCATTTTTCTGCTTAGTAGCCTCAACCATCTCGTTAGAGATAACAGGTTTACGCAAAATATGACGTACTTTGATACGGTCACCACGCTTATCCAATAATTGAATGATATGATATCCAAATTCCGTTTCTACTATTTTAGAAATCTTTTTAGAGTCGGTTAAGTTAAAAGCGACCGATGCAAAAAGCAGGGTCTAACATACCTCTTCCCACATAATCCATCTCTCCTCCTTGACGTGCAGAGCCTGGATCTTCAGAATAAAGACGAGCTAAGGTTGAAAAAGAAGCCTCACCTTTCGTTACACGCTCTGTGTAATTGCGTAATTCATCTTTAACTCTGTTTATTTCTTCGATAGGAATTCGAGGTTGCATTGTTATGATTTCTACTTCTACCGCAGTAGGAACAGAGGGTAAACTATCTGTTGGAAGTTTATCAAAGTAGCGACGTACGTCTGAAGGAGTTACCGTAATATCTTTCACAAGCTTTTCTTCTCATTTCCTGAATAAGCATTCTATTCTTGAAATCATCGTGCATTTGCTGACGCATTTGCGCAATACTCATCTTTCGATATTCCTCTAATTTCTCTTTAGAACCTATTTGTTGCACCCAATAATTTATTTGTTGTTCTATTTCAGAACTTATTTCTGCTTCGCTCACATCTACTGAGTCGATAGCCGCTTGATGCAAATATAGCTTTTGAACAGCAATTTGTTCTGGTATAATACAGTCGGGGTCACCGTTCCATTTCACACCTTCGAGTTCAGATTGTAGGCGCATTGCTTCTACATCCGACATTAAAATAGGCTCATCTCCCACAACCCAAATCACTTTATCTATCACACTTTTAGGATTAACGTCTTGTTCCTTTATTGTTTGTGTGGTAGCATTTGTGGTTTCATCACGTTGCATATAGCGTTCAGCTTGCATACTCATGCCGATAAAAAGACATAAGGATTGCCACGCTTAGGATTATCTTTTTTTTCCACTCATAATTATATATTGCTGTTTATTTTAAGTCGTTTTAATGCCTACTTAATGCTTTTTCAACACCTTTTTATCTATCAGTAAAGAATATTTTTTTGTTGCAAACTTCTCTCCCATTCTTCCAATAAATATTCTTCATAGGCTTTTTTTATAAGGAGCGATAAAGTGCTTTTTGTCGAGAGAATGTTTTTTTCTTTCTTACTTATAATCTTCTTGCTATAACGTTTTTCAAAAGTCGTTTATTGCGTTTTTGTTTTCTGCAATTTTGCGGTTTATCACTTGTTGTTGCAAGCGCACCACTTGTTGTTGTAGCACCAAGTCTGCATCTTCAACATTCTTAGAACATGCTTTTTGAGATGTAAGAATGGCGTTAGAAACACATGTAGCACTATCCTTTGCACCTTCTCTTCTCTGTTCTACCGACAAAGTTACTAATTCTTTTATCAAAAATATTGACGAATAATTTGTTGTTTTAAGTAGGTTAACAAATTATTTTTCCACTTCGCTATAATCAGGAAAAATCCTTTGCTTCTTCTAATTCAATGATATGCCAACCATCTACAGCTAAGAACGCTTTTACTTCTTTCTTGTGGCTTTAAAGCGAATAAAACATCTTCTATTTCAGGGCAGTAACTCTTCTTTTGTAGTCCAAGGAATGATACGTTTCTCCACCTTAACTCCATTTGTAGAGAAGTTAGACACATCGTAATTAGATAAATGAGGAACGTTTCTCAGATGCTCAGAAAGTTGCATCATGGTTTGTTTTGCTTGTTCTTCGTGCGCTTTCGAACTCATTTGTGGCAAAGCAACGAACAATTCTGTGCCTCTACGCACTCCTCCTTTGGCTTTCACTTCCTGCTTCACCTTATTATATAATATAGAAGATTGCGCAAGCAAATCATTGCCAAGTGTAGCATGGAGCGTTGCTGTTAAGTTCTTTTCACTTTTGCAAAGTCGAAGTAAAAGGTACCTTTTCTTCATTTTTAAGAGCAGCCACTTCCATACACTTCATCTTATATAAAGCGTATTGATTTGCAAAACTACGAAGTCGTTTCTTAGAGAACACCCCATCAGGGAAATTCTTTTTATAAGCAGAAACGAACTCGTTTTTAGATACAATATCGTCTCCCACCTTCATTAAGATGGAAGACGATTGTGCAAAAAAAGACTTGTCATACACGCGGTAAGACAACCTATAAGAATTTGTTTCTTCAAATTTTTCTGTCTTATTTAAAGAAAAACACCGCTATACAGCTCAACTTATTCAGGTCGAGAGTAGTTTGGTGCTTCGCTTGTTATCGCTATATCATGAGGATGACTCTCAAGAACACCCGCTCCAGTGATGCGAGTAAATCTTGCTTGATGCAACTTATCAATGGTTTCAGAACCACAGTATCCCATACCAGAGCGAAGTCCTCCCACCAATTGATATATCACTTCTTGCACTGTTCCCTTATAAGGAACACGTCCAGCGATACCTTCTGGCACTAATTTCTTCACATCATTGGTATCTCCTTGGAAGTATCTATCCTTTGAACCATTCTTTTGTTCCATGGCTTCAAGGCTTCCCATACCTCTATAGCTTTTAAACTTTCTACCATTAAAGATAATTGTTTCGCCCGGACTTTCTTCTGTTCCTGCTACCATTGAACCAATCATCACAGCCGAACCTCCTGCAGCTAACGCTTTCACCACATCTCCTGAATAGCGTAAACCGCCATCGGCAATAAGAGGCACTCCTGTTCCTTCAAGTGCTTTATATACATCATAAACAGCACTTAGTTGAGGAACACCCACACCAGCAACAACACGTGTTGTACAAATAGAGCCTGGACCGATACCCACTTTAATAGCATCTGCACCATGTTCTACGAGCATTTTAGCTGCTTCTCCTGTGGCAACGTTTCCTACAACAATATCTATTTCAGGGAAAGCTTTCTTTGCTTGTTCTAATTTCTCTATCACTGCAAGAGAATGACCATGAGCTGTATCTATCACAATAGCATCTGCTCCTGCCTTAACCAACGCTTCCATACGTTCTAAAGTGTCTGCTGTTACACCTACACCAGCAGCTACACGCAAACGACCCTTGCTATCTTTACAAGCCATAGGTTTGTCTTTAGCCTTGGTAATGTCTTTATAAGTAATTAAACCAATAAGATGATTTTTCTGCATCTACCACAGGTAGCTTTTTCAATTTTATTCTCTTGAAGAATTTGTGCAGCAGCAACAAGGTCTGTTTGGGTATGAGTTGTTACTAAATTCTCACTTGTCATCACCTCGTCTATCATCTTATCAAGCTTACGTTCAAAGCGTAAATCTCTGTTTGTTACAATGCCCACAAGTTTGTTTTTGTTCGTCAACAACGGGAATACCACCTATATGATATTCTCTCATAATGTTGAGAGCATCTTTCACTTTGCTACCTTTTCTGATAGTAACAGGGTGGTAAATCATACCATTCTCTGCTCTTTTCACGATAGACACTTGGCGAGCTTGCTCCTCAATAGACATATTTTTATGAATAACTCCTATTCCTCCTTCGCGTGCAATAGCAATGGCCATAGCAGATTCGGTAACAGTATCCATCGCAGCAGTTACAAAAAGGAACATTCAAGGTGATATTCCTTGAGAAACGAGTGGCTAATGATACCGACTTAGGAAGTACTTCAGAATAAGCTGGAATGAGAAGGACGTCGTCGAAAGTAAGACCGTCCATAACGATTTTATCTGCAACAAATGATGACATATAAATGTTTTTAAGAAATTTATTGCATGCAAATTTAGTAATAAAATTCTACATATTACGTGTCTTCAGCGTAAATAATTCATAATATTTTATAAGCTTTTGTCTTATAAAGAGAAATAAGGCAAAAGAGAACTGCTCAACTCTTTTGCCTTATCGCTTTGTTTATTTTTTTGTTGCCTTTATTAAATACACGATTAAAAGTGCATAAGCCACAAGAGCAACTACTTGCGATAACGGATTGTCTAACCACGCTTTGTTCACAAAATCGTAACCTGCAAAGCGCACAATGGCACTCACTACACCCATTAAAGCTCCTCCTGCACAAACCCACTGGCAAGAAGTGTACCCTTTTCTCCACGTTCTGCATCTCGTTGTTGCATCTTTACTGCGAGTGGTTACATACCAATTGATGAGTCCTCCTACAAGCAATGGAAGGTTCAACTCTAAGGGAATAAACATTCCGAGTGCAAAGGCAAGAGCAGGAACTCCACACCATGTTAGCACAATAGATATCACTGCACCGATTAAATAGAGAAGCCAAGGTGCGCCAGAACCATTCATTAAGGGGTCAATCACTGCTGCCATAGCATTTGCTTGTGGAGCTGCTAACTGACCAGAGGTAAACCCATAGGTTTCGTTTAACAACATCATTACGCCTCCAACAGTAGCTGCCGACACTAAAGTGCCAAGAAATTTCCACGTTTGTTGCTTGTAAGGAGTGCTTCCTAACCAGTATCCTATCTTTAAATCGGTTACAAATGCACCTGCCATAGATAGTGCTGTGCACACAACTCCTCCCATAATAAGAGCTGCAACCATACCACTTGCACCATTTAAGCCCACTGCTACTAACACAACCGATGCTAATATAAGCGTCATAAGGGTCATTCCCGACACGGGATTACTGCCTACAATGGCTATTGCGTTTGCTGCTACGGTTGTAAAGAGAAAAGCTATTACGGCAACAAGCAAGATTCCTACCACAGCAAAGAAGAGATTGTGCATTACACCCAACCAAAAAGAAGACAAAAACAACGAGCAATGTAACCAAAGAGCCTATTGCTATAATCTTAAACGAAATGTCTTTTTGCGTTCTTATTACTTCTTTTTGGTCATTAGAACCGCCTTTTAGTTCTTTTGTGGCTAAGCTAACAGCGTTCTTTATGATGTTCCACGACTTTATAATGCCTATAATTCCCTGCCATAGCAATTGCACCAATACCAATGCTTTTACCATAAAAAGTAAATATTTCTTCGGCACTTAATGCGCCAACGGTTTGTGTTAGCTGAACGCTTCCTATATTTAATATGGTGTCATTAAATATAAACGACATTGCAGGAACTATGCCCCACCAAACTGCCACCGATCCTAAAACATATTATAAAGGTGTATTTTAAGCCTACAATGTAGCCTAATCCTAACAATGCAGCTCCTGTATTGAGTTTAAAGACCAACTTGGCTTTTTTTCTCCAATCATCACACCAAAGGGTACAACACGCGATGTAATGGTTTCGTTCCACCAACCAAATGTAGCAACAAAGAAGTCGTATAACCCTCCAACAAGTCCTGCAATGAGCAACGGTTTAGCTTGTCCACCGCCTTTAGAGGCACTTGTTAACACTTGAGTGGTAGCTGTTGCTTCGGGAAAAGGATATTTTCCGTGCATTTCTTTTACGAAATATTTACGGAAAGGAATTAAGAACAATATGCCTAAAACACCACCTAAAAGAGATGCAATGAATATTTGTAGGAAAGAAGCACTTATTTCTGGATACTTACTTTTGCAAGATGTAAATGGCTGGAAGGGTGAAGATTGCACCTGCAACCACTGCTCCTGAGCAAGCACCGATGCTCTGTATCATTACATTTTCGCCCAAAGCGTTCTTTCGTTTCATAGCTGTAGACACGCCAACGGCTATAATTGCAATGGGAATAGCTGCTTCAAACACTTGTCCCACTTTAAGTCCTAAGTAAGCAGAGGCAGCAGAAAAGAGCACTGCCATTAGTATTCCCCACGTTACCGACCAAGCTGTTATCTCTGGATAGCTTTTTTGTGGAGACATCATGGGCGAATATTCTTCGTCTTTTTTCAACTCTCTAAAAGCGTTTTCGGGTAATTGTTCTAAAGACATAATGTTTTGTTAATGATTAAATAAAGATGAAACATAAAAATAAAATGTAATAAGACAACAAACACCACCTATACTTTATAGGCTTAGACAAGTGTTTGTTGCCTTACTATATAGCATGTTTTGCGACGCCTCTTAACGACTTGTGTCTTCTGGTGCCTTATCTATTAAGTCCATAAACTGGTCGAGTTTTGGCGTAATAATTATCTGTGTGCGACGATTACGCTGACGTCCTAACTCGGTATCATTGTTTGCTATTGGATTAAACTCTCCTCGTCCACCTGCTGTTAAACGCTTAGGATTAACACCATAATGTGTTTGTAGATACTGAACAACGCTCGATGCACGAAGAGCAGACAAGTCCCAATTGTTGCGAATGTTCTCTCTTGAAATGGGAACATTATCGGTATTACCTTCAATCAACACGTCGTAGTCTTTATAATCGGTAATAATTTTAGCTATCTTACTTAGCGTTTCTGCCGCTCTTTCATTCACTTCATAGCTTCCACTCTTTATAAAGCATGTTGTCGGCAAGCGATATATAAACCACACCTTTCAACACTTGTACGTCTACTTCTTTCATCTCTTCTTTGCTTAAAGAGCGTGTTAGGTTGTTGGTAAGCACAAGGTTTAGAGAATCGCTCTTGGTCTTTACTTCTACCAAATGACGTATATACTGGTTCGACTCGTTTATCTGGTCTACCAATTTTGAAATATTTACATTGTTGGTGCTGGTGTTTGTTAAACTTTTATCTAACGATTGTTGCAACATTACATAGTCTTTCTTTTGTTGCGCCAATTGCTCTTCTAAGCTAACAATGCGGGCTTTGCTTGCCGCAAGCTCTTCTTTTGGTCGTTTGATAGTTTTCTATTAAACTTTTTATTTTTGGGTGCGACAATCGTCTAATTCTTTCTTTGCTACACAACTGGTAAGCAAGAGTGCGCTCATAAAAATTGAGCTTGTTAAAATGTTCTTTTTCATAATTACACTGATTTAGTTAAACATCTGAGTGGAACAAATTTACTGATATTTATTGAATAAGCCTCTATTTTTGTTTATATTTTACAACTTTTTTTAAAAGCATATTGCTAACAAAAATAAAGGTTAAAAAGTTTTTTTCTTACGACATAAAGGGTTGTAAACATTAGGCTTATGGTTTGTTGATGCTACTACTTTTTTTATAATAAAGAAGAATTTTAAAGACACCAAAATGGCATTTTTAACGACTAAGTTTTGTGAGCGTTTTGTTACATTTGCAACGATTGTTTTAGAAAAAAATAGCTAAGCTTTTTACATACTTCTTAAATGAAAATAAGGGCAAAAATAGACTGAAAAATCGGGACAATACATGCAAAAACATATAGGTTTTTGCATTTCTAAAACACACTATGTTATAAAGCAACAAACAATCTATTAAGACGCAAAAGCTAAGAGTTTTTGCATGCAATACATCTTGTTTTAACCCCTAAACCCTTATGTTTTACCCTCAATACATCGTGTTTTTTTCACCCTAAACTCTAAGGTTTTACACGTTTTTCTATTAAAAACGCCTTTTTCAAGGCTCATCTTTACATAAACACGTTCATAACTCTTTTCATTTCAAACACAAAGACAACAAAACGAAAAAAACAAGGCAAAAAACAGCCTCTTTTTTTATACTTTTGGGTTCTAAAATCACCCTCTTTATCAACAAGCCATAAATTCTTACTTTTTTTAACCTCAACAAAAAACCACAAAACTCGTTACACAACCAAACACAAAAACATCTTTTTTTAACCTATAAAAAAAGAAAAACAAAAAATGAAAGAAGCTATAAAAAAAGCGATACACCCTGAAGATGTATCGCCTTTATGGTTTGTTGTATGCCCTTAAGCTACACTTTATCAATGCTTTTTTTACAATCGATAAAGCCACCCGGCAATTGCTTAAAGAAATCGTTACCTTTATCGTCTACAAGAATAAACGCAGGGAAGTTTTTCTACTTCTATCTTCCAAACAGCTCCCATACCAAGCTCAGGATATTCTACACACTCTATGTGTTTAATGCTATTCATAGAAAGAACTGCCGCAGGACCTCCTATACTTCCAAGGTAAAAACCTCCATTCTTTTTGACAAGCATCGGTAACCATTTGCGTTCTATTTCCTTTTTGCTATCATCACCATAGAGCCTCCGTTTTTGTTGGAATAGGTCTACATAAGTGTCCATACGGTTGGCTGTTGTAGGTCCCATAGAGCCACAAGGAAGACCTTGAGGAGTCTTTGCAGGGCCTGCATAAAGCACTGGATGATTTTTAAAGTAATCGGGTAAGCCTTCACCTCTATCGAGTCTTTCTTTTAATTTAGCGTGTGCAATGTCTCTTGCAACGATAATTGTTCCGTTCAAACTTAATCGAGTAGACACTGGGTGCTTAGTTAATTCTTTACGAATGTCGTCCATTGGCAAGTTAAGGTCTATCTTAACAGCCTCTCCTTCGCCTGCATTACGGAATTCTTCAGGTATCAATTCACTTGGATTATCATCTAACTTTTCAATCCAAATACCATCTTTATTGATTTTTTTGCTTTAATATTTCTATCGGCAGAACAGCTCACTCCAAGTCCTACAGGACAAGAGGCTCCGTGTCGAGGCAAACGAACAACGCGTATATCGTGGGCAAAATACTTTCCACCAAACTGTGCACCAAGTCCTATTTTATGAGATGCTTCTAACAATTCTCTTTCTAATTCAACGTCTCTAAACGCTCTTCCAGTCTCATCTCCTGTAGTAAGGGTGCTCGTCGTAGAAGCGTGTTGACGCTAATTTTACAGTTAATAAGTTCTTTTCAGCACTGGTTCCGCCAATAACAAACGCAATATGGTAAGGAGGACAAGCAGCTGTTCCGAGTGTTTTTCATCTTCTCTAACAAGTAGGGAACAAGTGTTTGTGGGTTCAAAATGGCTTTTGTTTCCTGATAAAAATAGGTTTTGTTAGCCGAACCACCTCCCTTAACAACACATAAAAACTTGTATTCATCGCCTTCAGTAGCTTCAATATCAATCTGTGCAGGGTAGGTTACAACGAGTGTTAACCTCGTCGTACATGTTTAAAAGGAGCATTTTGTGAATAACGTAAATTCTCTTCTGTATAGGTCTTATATACGCCTAATGAGAGTGCTTCTTCATCACAAAAATCTGTCCAAACACGCTGTCCTTTCTCTCCATGGATAATAGCTGTACCTGTATCTTGGCAGAAAGGAAGACTCCTTTACAAGCTACTTCGGCATTACGAAGGAAGGTTAAAAGCCACATAACGGTCGTTATCGCTTGCCTCTGGGTCGGTTAATATCTTTGCAACTTGCTCGTTATGAGAGCGTCAGAGCAAGAAATTAACGTCTTTAAAAAGCTGCATTCTGCTAATTGAGTAAGTGCTTCTTTTGAAACCTTTAAAAATGGTTTTTTTCCTTCAAACTCGGCTGTAGATACGCCTTCTTTACTTAGCAAATAATACTCTGTTGTATCGCTTCCCACTTGAAACATGGGGGCATACTTAAACTCTGGTGTTGTTGCCATAATGTTTAATTGTATAGTTATAATTATGTTTTTATGTAAATTCTTGGTGTACATTATATATTAATATGTGTTCTTGTTTTGAAGGTTGATTACTTATAAAGCCACCTTCAAAAACAAAGAACATTTATTTTTTAATATCCAAAAATGGTTTCTGTTTTCACTCTTTCAATAGGTGCAATCTTCTCTAAAGCTTTCATATCAAGATTCTTTTCATCGCCTAAAAATGATGTAGTGATAAGGTTTTTGCGCCATATTGCTTTTTCTCAAACTGTACAAGGTCTTGTAAAGTGAGCGATGGAATAGCCTTATAAATACTTTCGTTAATATCGTAATTCAAACCCTAAATCTTGTGCTTTTTAAGTATTTACGAATAACATTCATCTTTGTAACCCTTTCGGTTGCAATGCGTTTTGTTAAGGCTTGCTTAGCTAAATCGAAAGCTGCTTGAGCTTGTGGAATGGTGTCTATAATGCTATTAAATGCCTTAATGCAATCCATCATCTTGTCGTTTTGAGTTACAATGTAGGTTTGTGCATACTCTGGAACACTCTTTAAAGCAGGCGAAACATAAGAGGCAGCGGCACTATATGCTAATCCTCGTGTTTCACGAAGCTCTTGAAAGACGACAGAATTCATGCTTCCTCCAAAGTATTCGTTAAACACTTCGATGATAGGAGCATTCTGTGGAGTCCATACACGATTGCTATTGTTATATTGAATCATGTAAATGTTCTTTGCATCGTAAGGAGCTAACAACACTTTATTTTGTGTTGTAGAAACAAGTTGGTAGTTTTTTCCAGCAGAAACGGTCTTTAATTTGGCATTACCAAACACCTTGTTCATGGTTAGCACAAAAGGTTTTAAGTTTTGATTACCATAATATAATAAGGTGTGTTGGCTGTTTATAAGCGTTTTAAGCAAAGCAGTAAGCGTTTCAGGGTTCACCTTTTTCAGTTCATCGTTGGTAAACACGTTTCTAAAAGAATTGTATTTGCCATATTTTCCATAAGCCGTTAAGGCACGGAAGTTTGTTTGTTGTTCTGCTTTACTATCGTTTCTCGACTTAATTAACAAGTCTACATATTCTTTATAAGCCTCTTTGTCTACACGAGCATTGGTCAATACATGCTTTAAAAGTTGTAGAGCTTGCTCCATATTCTCGCTAAGTCCCTCCAAAGAAATCTCTGTTGTATAGTCTTGAACTGCTATATTATAGTCGCAAGCCAAAGCATAAAAGCGTTCTTTTAGTTGCTCTGCGCTGTATTTTGTTGTGCCAAGATAACCTAAATAATCAGCTGCAAGGTTTAATTTCTTATTGGTACTATTGCCAAAAGGCAAACGCATAACCCATTGAAACAAACCATTGGTGTTATTTTTTTACATGCAAAACAGGCACACCTCGCTGTGTTTTAGCACGCGAAAGGTCTTTATCAAAGTTAACAAATACAGGTTCTATGGGTTTCACCTTTTCGTTTATCACCTCCGAAAGGAAGTCGCTTTGCGCTTCACGATTAAGCGGAATAGGTGTAATAGCAGGCTTATCTATCTTTTTTATTAGAAGCATCTTCGCCCTGTTCTTTATACACACACGCATAATTATCTTTGAAAAAAACGATTAGCAAAAGCCACTATTTGCTCTTTTTGTCATGCCTTCTATGCGCTTCATACGTGCTACAACATCGTTCCACGACTGCTCTTGTATGAAGGCATCCATCATTATATTGGTGCGTTCTTTATTGTCTTCGAGGGTTTTATAATAGTCTAATTTCATATTATTTACCACCGATTTCAATAACATATCAGAGAACTTACCCTTTTTAAGATTATTGATTTCGCCTAAAATAAGTTGCTTCACTTCGTTCAAACTTTGTCCTTCTTTAGGCATTCCGATAGCAAGAAAGACACCATAGTCGGCAAATGGATAGGCTTCAGCTCCTCCTGTGAGGTACTTCATCTTTTGTTCAAGATTTAAATCCATTAAACCTGCTTTGCCATTCGACAATAATTTAGCCATTACACTCAATGTGTCGGTAGCATAAGAAGCTGCCTTTGGTGCTTTCCAACCTAATAAAACAAGTTCCGATTCTACCCCTTTCACCACTGTATCTTTGTGTTGTTTAAGCTCTGCCACTGGTGCATAAACAGGTGCTTGCACAGGTTTTGCGTTATTAGAAGGCGTCCATTCGCCAAAATAGCGTGTTATTATATCCATCACTGCATTGGGTTCAAAGTCTCCCGACATACAGATTGCCACATTATTAGGCACATAATACTTCTTAAAATAGTTCTTTATGTTTGTAATAGAAGGATTTTTTAAATGTTCTTGGGTGCCTATTGTTGTTTGAGTTCCATAGGGATGAGTAGGAAAGAGCTTACTTAACAGTGCGTTAAACGAACGTTGTTTGTCATCGGCAAGTCCTATATTATATTCTTCATACACAGCTTCAAGCTCGGTATGGAAGCCTCTTATCACCATATTTTGAAAGCGGTCTGACTGAATTTTAGCCCAGTTTTCTACTTCGTTTGCAGGGATATTCTCTACATAACACGTTACATCAAAACTTGTAAAAAGCGTTAGTTCCTTCTGCACCGATAGCACTCATGAGCTTATCATACTCGTTTGGAATGAAGAAACGAGCAGCTAATTGCGACACACTGTCTATCTCTTGATACGCTTTTTTTGCGTTCTTGTGGGTTTGTTAATAAGCGATACTTCTCGTATCTCTGCTCTATATCTTTCAAAAAAGGCTCTTCTGCCACAGCATTAGTTGTACCAAAACGCTTTGTTCCCTTAAACATTAAGTGTTCAAGGTAATGAGCTAAGCCCGTTGTTTCTTTGGGATCGTTTCTACTTCCCGTACGAACTGCAATGTAAGTTTGTATTCTTGGCTTTTCTTTATTTACCGAAAGATACACTTTTAATCCGTTATTTAATTCATAACAGCGAGTTTTCATTAAGTCGCCCGCCACCTCTTTATAAGCATATTCCTTAGCAAATAAGTTTGTAGAAATAAGCACTAAAAGCGTTACCAATAAACTTTTTATTTTCATATTTCTTCTATTTTAGTCTTTTCAAAATCTATTTCATGGTCTAATTGTTCAAGAAACGACAAGAGAACGCTATCTTCTACATCTCCCATTTCGTATTCTTTTTGCGCATCTTTACGTATTTCTGCTATCCAAGCACGCCTTGCTATGATATAATCTTGCTTCACTTGTTCTTCAATATCACTGGTAATCTCGTTTACACCATAATATTTGCAAATGAGATGATAAGTGTATGTCCAACGATATTCGGCATAATTATCGTGAATGGTTTGCAACCTGTAAAAGCAATTCCTCAACACTTTCAATGTTTTCGTTTATCACATCGTCTCACCATTCGTTGTTCTTCGCTTGCAGGAAGCAAAAAGTCCCTGCCAAGTCGTTCCAATGCTCTTTGCCTGCAAGAGTTGTGGGCAAGACAAGCGGATGACGCTTAAGAACGGCTCCCATGAATATCCTTAAAGCGATATCATAATACTTAATACCTTTCTTTAACGACTGTTCTTTAATAACATATTCATGATAATTATAGCTCGAAACATTGCTTCCCGATGCTTCTTTCAAACGTTCTAAGATTTGTTTGCCTTGCAATAGCTCTGCAACAGAGAAGGGACTGAGCCAATCGAAGTTAACTATTGACTTGTGAGAGTTATGCCCTCGCATGTCTCTTTTAGGCCATTTGCGAATATCTCGATATAAACCAACGGTTGTTATATTACGTCCTGGCACTAAATACATAATGTCTCCGTAGGCAATAAGATAAGAGAAAGGCAACGACCGCGTGTCGGGATGATACATTAACTTACCAAAACACACCGAAAAAGTGCCTATCTTTGCAGGCATAAGCAAGTAGGCTCCGCTTGCAGTCTTGCATCCTCGTTCTAATGTTCCATAATGAATAGGACCCATTTTATAAGCATGATTGCTGAAATTTGTAGCAGAACCTGCGTTATAAAACGAGAACATACCTCCTATTAGCAAACTACTTTTTGTGATGACTCGATGTGAATGGGCCACAAAAAGCTGCACAAGCTTCGCCATTTGCCATGTGACAATTAGCAAAAAAACACTACTTTCTGCCGTAAAACCATTGGTAATGCAACATGCTTCACCCACAAAACAGTTTGAAATCTTTGCACTATTAAGTACAGAAGAGTTGCTACAAATAATAGAACTCTCGCATATTACACCCGAACCAATATAAACTGTGGCATTTTTGTTACTTTTTATAGAGCAATCTGATAATCGACAAGCACCAACTATTTCGCAATCGCTATCTATATGCGTGTTTATTATCTCGGTAGTGTTCACTATTTTCACCCTATCGCCTATTCTTCCGCAGGGCAAACTATTGTTATCTACCTCGTTTTTCACTAATTTTCGAAGGGCAGAAACAAACTTTTCATTGTCAGAATATTTGGTAAAAAGAGCTGCTATCTGACTTGTTAGCTTACTAAAAAGCATCACATTGCCATCACCCACTTCGTTTAATACCGATATTATGTTACCTTCTCCAAAGCTCGCGCCTTCAGTTGTTTCTATTGTAGACGTGTTAGAAATGATAGACTCGCTACCTATTTCGTAATCATTGATATAGTTTCCAATCTTCTCTATTAACGAGTTATCGCTTACCGTTGTATCTTTCAAGGTAGCATTAAATATGCCTGAGTGTTTTTAAAAAAGCCTTTAGATACCTCCAAACTCTTTTCAAACACCCCTAAATAGTTATACCCATAGAACGACACATTTTTTATATGATGAGGCAAAAAGTCGTCTGCCACCCTCACATTGTCCCAGTCTTGAGCATAACACCCTTTGTTCTTCTAATGTAAGTATTTCACTTTCTGTTAGTTGTCTGTAGTCGTTTTTTTCATTCTTCTTCGATAGTATATAAAAAAAGTCGTTATAAGGATATTTCTGCACATGCAACTGTTTTTACACGAGCATAGAGGTTCTCTCTAAATCCGTCAATGTTCAACTTATCTTTAGCCGAAATAAATATACAATCTTCTTTTTAGCTTAGCCATCCACGTTTGTTTCCAGCTCGTCTAACGACACATTTTCTTTGGTTGCAGGGGTTAAATCGTCCTCTTCTTTCTCTGTCCAGCTATAATTATCTATTTTATTAAACACTATAACGGTAGGTTTATCGGCAGCTCCTAACTCTTTAAGTGTATGCTCTACCACCGAAATCTGGTCTTCAAAGTCGGAATGAGATATGTCTCACTACATGCAAAAAGCAAGTCGGCTTTCGCGCACTTCATCAAGCGTAGATTTGAAAGAATCAACCAAATCGGTAGGCAACTTACGAATAAATCCAACAGTATCTGCTAATAAAAAGGGCAAATTATCTACTACAACCTTTCTCACAGTGGTGTCTAATGTAGCAAAAAAAGCTTATTCTCTGCAAACACTTCACTTTTGGAAAGAAGATTCATAATAGTAGATTTTTCCCACGTTAGTGTAGCCCACTAACGCTACACGAACTCATTCTTCCACGATTTTTTTACGCTGTGTTGTTTTTGCTTATCTATCTCTATTAAGCGTTGTTTTAGCAAGCTAATTCGTTGTAAAATAATACGTCTGTCCATTTCAAGCTGCGTTTCTCCAGGTCCACGAAGCCCTACACTACCCTTTCCGCCACCGCTTCCTGAGCCACCACCTTGCCTCTCTAAGTGCGTCCAAAGGCGTTGTAAGCGAGGTAACATATAGCGATATTGTGCTAATTCTACTTGCGTTTTAGAGTTGGCAGTTTGCGCTCTCATGGCAAAGATGTCAAGAATAAGCGATGTTCTGTCTAATATTTTAACGTTTAATTCGGCCTCGATATTGCGCATTTGTTTAGGGACTTAACTCGTCATCAAATATCACCATACCCACAGGTCGTTCAGCTTCTTCTTCGTTTAAGATATATTGTTTTATCTCTTCAAGCTTTCCTTTGCCCACATAAGTAACAGAGTTTACACCAGTAACTTTTTGTGTAAAGCGTTTAACGGTAACAGCTCCTGCTGTATCGGCTAAGAATTCAAGCTCGTCAAGATATTCTTTTGTTTTTTTCTTCGTCTTGCTCTTTTGTTATAAGACCTACCAAAATGGCGGTTTCTGCCTTTACTTCTGAAATAACAAATTCTTTCATGCAAATAGTTTTTTTCTATATATAATAAGGTGCAAACTTACATATTTTTGAAACAACATAAGAAAAACTGCATTAAAAATGATACACTAAAAATTAAAAAAACACTCCCCTCGCAATTGCGAATGCATGTATATTAAAAACACATATATATAGTTCGCAACATAAAAAAACTCTATTTTACGATAAAATAAAAGTCAATTATTTCGCCCTAAAAAAAGCGTAAAAAGTTGGTTGTTTTTTGTGCTTTAAAAAGTTTGTTTTAGCAAAAATAGCTTAGGTTTTACATTCTTTTTGCGATGAGAAGAAGGCAAAAAGGGGCGAAAAATAAGCTATAATGGTAAAACATATAGGTTTTGCATTTCTAAAACGCAACAAACTAAAACAACAAAAACAAGCTATTAGCACGCAAAAGCTTAGAGTTTGGCATGAAAAACATAAGCTATTAGCCCCTAAACTCTTATGTTTTAGCCCTCAATACATCGTGTTTTTTTCACCCTAAACCCTTAGCTTTTGCACCATTTTTCGCTAAAAACGCCCTTTAAACACGCATTTCTTTTATTTTTTATCTCAAAACTCCTTACACTGAACAAAGTATAAAAAAACAAGTTAAAAAAAGGCGTCTTTTTTTCGATGTTTTTACTCCTTTAATATACCCACAAATAGGTATTGTAGCATTCAACTTTATACCTTATTTTTGCAGACGTAAACAAACAGCCTTTCAAAACAAGTAGAAACAGAAACATAATGAAACTATTTTTAGGCAACAACCTTTATTTTTATCTATTCAAAAAAATCACTTTACGCACCATTAAAAGGTTTCTTTATTGTGCTATTTCTTATTTTTTTCAACCTTTGTTATGGCACAAAAAAACCACTTTCAATACATGTTAAAGTGTGCTTACAAAATGGCAAATCAATCGAAAATGTTTCTGTTTTTATTAAACGGTTCGTTGCAATCTGTTTCAAACAAGCAAGGGTTTATTACGTTTAGAAATCTAAAAAAAGGCGAATACACCTACACTGCTACGTGCATTGGTTATGAAGATACGAGTGGAAAGATAGTGGTTAATGCCGACGATAACCCTACATTTACAATCGTTATGCAACCTTTAACGCTCCAATTGAATGAGGTTCATGTTACAGCACAGCAAAAAACAATGGGTTCTGCTTCGATAATTGGGCAAGATGCCATTAGGCATTTACAGCCTAAAAGTGTAGCCGATTTATTGCAATTGCTACCGGGTTCGCTCACCACTAACCCCAGTTTAAACACAATTGCACAAGCCAATATCCGCGAAATGTCTGTTAACGACAATAATTCGTTAGGCACTTCCATCATTATAGACGGTGCCCCACAGAGCAACGATGCTAATTTGCAAGCTCTTTCTACAGCAAAAATCGGGAACAATGGCAAGCAATAAAGCAGATGGAATGAACCTTCAAACATCTGTTTCGAAAGGTATTGACCTTCGTTCTATTAGTGCCGATAACATAGAACGCATTGAAGTTATTCGAGGAATACCAAGTGCCGAATATGGAAATCTAACCTCTGGTGTGGTTCTTATTAAGACAAAGAAAGGCGAAACACCGCTTGAAATGAAACTAAAAAAACAGACCCTTTCTCTAAATTAGTTTATATCGGGAAGGGATTTGCTTATAAAAAGCACTCTACAACCAATGTAAGTGTAGATTATTCTCAATCTTATCCAGACACACGTCGTCGTTATCGAGGGTTTGAACGCATCACTTCTTCGCTTTCGTTTGGCACTATTTGGAATAGTAACACACAGCGTCCTATTTCTTTCAACTTGTTTTCGAGCTTTTACAGCAATATCAATAATTATAAAAAGCGATGCACAGTTAAAAAGATTTAGGCTTAGCTTATACAAATGAAAATGTAGGCGGTAGAATAACTATCAATGGCGATGTTAAAAATGAACAAATGGGTATCGGCAATTAACTATGATGTATCTGCACAGGTTGCACACCTGAAAGACACTCACCACAGCTATGTGGCTAACCCAGACGGGATAGTGACTAATGCGCTTATAAGCGGAGAATCTGTGGCTAATTTCTTAACAAAACCATATTATAGCGATTATTTTATAGAGGGTATTCCTTATCATTTATATGCTTTATTAAAAGGCTAATAAATACATACAATTAAGGTCTTCTAACTTTACTAATATTAAATTCGGTATAGAATATAAGCTTGATGGAAATAAAGGAAAAAGGTTTAGTGTTTAACATGGCCAACCCTCCACAATCAATAAGCACACAAACACTTCGTCCACGCTCGCATAAAGACATTTCACCCCTTAGTTCTTTATCGGCATTTGCAGAAGATAATTTGTCTTTAAAAGTAGGTAGTGGACGTTTACAAGCAATGTATGGTATGCGCATTTCTACGCTTTTTATAAATAAAGAACAAGCTAAACGCTCATCTATCACGGTGTTTGAACCTCGTATCAACGCAGAATACACCTTTTTAACCTCGCAAAATAATTCGATATTCGATAAACTTTCGCTTTCTTTGGGTTGGGGTGTGGCTTACAAAATGCCTCCTCTACTCTACTTATATCCCGATAAAGCTTATTTTGATAGCCACAGTTTGAGTTATAAAAAAACTCTGACAAAGCGGGAGAATCTTTAGCTATTATGTCTACAAAGGTGATAGATAATGTGCAAAATGCTATGTTACAACCTACAAAGAACACTAAATTTGAAGTGTCTTTAAATGGTCGTATAGGTAAAAATAAATGGGCAAATAACTGTTTTTTTCACGAAGAGAATAAAAAAACGAGTTTGGGCTCTGATGGGGTTCCTGAATTTCTGCAATATAAGAAGTATCAAGTGCCTATGGGAGCAACAAATCTTCATTTTAATGAGCATCAGGTGTATTATTCGCAAAACAATAACCCACTTATTGCCTCGTATAAAACAGAAAACGAAATTGTTACATGGAATAAACCAGCCAACAATAGTATAAGTAAAAAGCTCGGAATAGAATATTCTTTTAACTTTGGAACGTGTAAATGGCTTTCAACATCGCTAACTTTAGACGGTGCTTGGTTCTATATTAAACGAAAAAAACACCAATAATTCTCTACAATATGTAAATAAATTATATCCTTATATAGGTGTTTTACCCGCTGGAGAAGGCACTATTAGTAGCAGAGTGAATAGTAATTTCCGACTAATAACACATCTTTCGGCTCTTAAAATGGTGTTTACCACTACACTACAAGTGGTTTTGGCACGAACAATATCGTAGCTTTTTATGAAACAAAAAGACTGTGGTATAGCTTATCAACTATCGTCGGATAAAAACTCAATACGAGGTATCTCCTATCGGATTTTTATAATAAATGGGGCGAATATAACACGTGGACAAATTCAAACAATAACGCTCCTGAGCTACAACAACTAAAAATCTCGTTTCCTTCTTTATGCTTTTTCAAACAGATAAGGTGTCGCCTTGGGCTTTACTAAACTTTCGCTTAACAAAAGAATTAGGTAAGGTAGCAGAGCTTTCTTTCATGGCTAATAACTTCCTAAATAGCAGTAAATTTCATATAAACAAACACTCGTTAGGACGCAGAGAACTATATCCTGACTTGTATTTTTGGTGCAGAATTAAAACTGAAACTTTAATTTTAAATATTTAATAAGAATGACAACAACTTTAAAAAAACTTTTGTCTCGCCACTTGTTTAATAGGTGGTTTAGTGTCTTTCACTGCTTGTAATCCAACAGACAAGAATGAATTAGATGCAAAAAACACAACTATTGCGAAACATGAACTAACAATTCATTTTAATCTTAACGATGGTTTAGCACTCGATAAATTATCTCATTTGCAACTAATTGTAAAGAACGATAAAGGAATGAACGACACTTTACAAGTAAAAAGAAGGAGATAAATTGAGTTTGATACAAGGACAATACGCTTTAACTGTTACAGGAAAAGTGATAGACGAAAGCAGCTGCTTACGTACAAGGAACAGCTCAAATAGATTTATTCGATAATAAAACAGCAGATATAACCTTGCATAAAGTGGTTCAATCGCCTATTATTTTTTTAAGACTATCTACACTTCGGGAGCTAAAGAAAAATACTTAAATGACAGCTTCTTTGAGCTTGTTAATAATAGTAACGATGTGCAATATTTAGATGGTTTAATACTTTCTGCACCTCAAGGGATACAAAAAGGAAAAGAATCCTTGGCAGGCTAATGGACTTGAAAAACTTATATGCTTGCGGTCAAGGAACAGTAATTGCTTTCCCCGAAGTGGTAAAGAATATCCTATTCAACCAGGTGAAAGCGTTATAATTGCTAACGATGCAGCTAATCATAAGGAGCTTTCGGGAGGTGAAAACAAATGTCCTGACTTATCAAAAGCACAATGGGACATTTATATCTCTGCTGCAAAAAGGAGACATTGATTATCCTGCAAGAAACATGAAGATAATCTTTAATAACAATACTAACATGAAAGCATTCGGAATAGGCTTGTTCGGACGTGCTTATATCTTAGCTCGTTGCCCAGAAGGTGTTAGCGTTGAAGACTTTGCAGCTAATCCATCAAACTTAATGACTACACCAAAAACAACAAGTAAGATGCAGTTTTTAATGATACCAAGCAAGTATGTGCTCGATGCAGTTGATGTTTGGTCGTCTAAAGACATAACCAATTATCCTACATTCCTACCTAAAGACGATGCACAAGGTGTGGTTCAAGCAGCTGCAAACAAAGGAAAATGCGTACAAAGAAAGGTTTTAAAAACCGAAAAAGGTAGAGTTTATTACAAAGATACCAATAATTCTTCTGCCGATTGGGATACAAATGTAGACTTAACCTTTTAAATATTAAACCATAAAAAGAGAAAAGAAGGGGGCTTTACGCTCATTTCTTTTTCTCTTTCTTTACTTTTTAACTCTTTATTGTTTCTTTTTTTATCTTGTATGACTTATAAGTTATGGCTTTCGAGCTTACTCTTTTTACTACCACTTACTGTTCTTAACGCTTCTACAACAGATAGTTTAAGTAGCAATGCCATCTATTTTCACAAAAAAATTGGGTAAATAATGTTTTAAACGACATCGAAAAATCCCACTCGCATTTATTATTATAAGGTAAAAAAAGGTAGCTGTTAGTGGTCTACAATTCGAAACAATGAAGGGTAATTTTGCACCAATAGATGCACCACAGACAAGCTACGAGGGAACATTTAACATGCTTGGCATTCAACAAGTGGGACGTTTTTTTCGTTAGAAGGGTCTATGAATTACTCGCTTACTAAGCAGAAGAACCAGCGTTGGAACAACACTTTTATGCTTTCACCGCATAACCCTTTTATCTTATCCGATAGTATTTATGGTAATCCTCAACAAGAAATTTTCTCTTTAAATGCTATCACTAACTATGCTATAAACCAGCGTTGGAACGTGGGTTTACAGTTGACTTACACCTCAGGAAGCAGAGATGACCAAACCGACCCACGTCCGTTTGCTACCAGTATGCGCTTCATGGCCTTCCCGGGTGTTTCTTTTCAACTATCACCCACTCATCTTTTAGGTTTAAATGCACAAATAAAATTGTTTTCATCGAGCCTCTCTCACACCGTAATAGATAATCAAAAGTCTACAACCTACTTTCTTATGAGAGGCATGGGAGATAACTTTTCTGTGAACACAAGCGACAATATTAACTATCCTCGACGATATAAAGGAAAGCAATGGGGGCTATCTACCTTTTGGAAAACACATTTTTCACATCTTAATAATGTGTTAGAAATGGGATTTTATTTTAACAATGAGGTGGCAGAAGACGGTGATGCAGGACTTTATTTTTAAAGGTGGAGACCATAAAGAAACGGGATTTAAGCTGTTTAACCGACTCACTTTTTCATCAAAAAAACAATTATTTCATTCTGTTTCAGTCAACTATAATCAATACAATAACGAGGGTTGGTGGTACGACCAACGACGTATGGTAGACACAGAACACGCCAATAGACCTTATTATGCTATTCTTCATTATGGAATGGTGGACAAATGGAACGCACACAAACTATTGGTTAGTTATAGAATGGATAAGTTTTTTTAACGATAATCCTTTGTGGACAATGGTTATCAGTGGAGAGTTGAAAACAACAAACGCCACTCATTACGAGGCAGATGTTTACCAACAAGCTTTCAGCACCTATGCCATTAAGATGAAAGGAAATAGATTTTTTTATGCTAAAAAAGTGCATTGGCGAAATAACAAGCCAACTATCTTATGGCAACACCTTAGGTTCTCCTCTCTTTAATGATGTTCGTGGCATTCTATCCGACGCCTATACGCGTCCTATCTTCGCATATAGCACAGCACAGTATGTTAGTTATGGCGGTGCTATAAAGGTTTCTTTTCCCATAAAAATGTATCATCAACAAAGTTTTGTATCTGTTTTTTACGCGCAAACCGTCACTCTTTCTTAGGAAAAGGGCGCATTTCCGAAATATATAATGCCACTCATCGCACCCTATTCTCTATGGGTTTACAACTCTCTTTATAATCTTGCGAACAACAATATATAACACCTAAAAAATGAAACATTTATTTTTACGAACATACAACCTATACACTTGCATTTTAGTGCTAAGTGTTTTATGGTTCACACCCCTAACTCCTATTCATGCAAAACAAGGATTTGCTATCGTAATAGATAGTAAGAGTTATGCAGAAGCACAAACAGAAGTCAATCAATATGCAGAGGTTTTTAGAGCAAAAACAACATTTTAAGGTGTATATCGTGCAAGACATTTGGCACACTCCACACGGCATTAAGGCAGAATTAGAACGTTTATACAAGCGCAAAAAAAGATGCTATTGTTGGTGCAGTGTTTATAGGCGATATTCCTATTGCTATGATTAGACATGCTCAACGCTTAACAAGTGCTTTTTAAAAAGAAATGAAGATAGCGATTGGAAAAACTTCTTCTGTACCTTCTGATAGATACTATGAAGACTTTCAAATGGACTTTCGTTTCTTACAAAAAGATAACACCTTACCTTATTTCTACTATGCACTTTCGCCATCATCTACCCAGCATTTGCAATGTAATATCTTTTCAGGAAGAATAAAACCCACAAACTATAACAATATTGACAAGTATGAACATTTGCGCCGTTACTTAAGAAAAGTGATTGCATATAAGCTAAATGAGAAAACCATCAACCAAATATTGTTCTTTACAGGACATGGTTACATCTCCGATTCGTTTGTTGCTCGTATGCACGAAACAAATGTTTTTATACGAACACTTTCCCACATTAAAACGCCCAAACAACACACTTTTTTATTTAGACTATCGTTTTCAAAACAATACAAAAACCACTTTAATGAATGCTTTGCAAAGTCCTACCATCGACATTGCTTTGCTTCATCATCATGGTGCGCCAGACACTCAGTATTTAGATGCCACCTTACCAGCCTCAACAGCCGAAGAAGCACAACAGTTAATACAAGCTTATGGACGAGAATATATGCGTAAACAAGTGAATAAAGACCAAAATAAAGACAGTGTTTTACAAAAACTTTCACAACGTTTTAACGTGTCCGACGCATGGTTTAATAATGCTTTTGAAGAAAAAAATAAAACAAAAAAAGATTCTCTAAACAACGCCAACAAAGACTTAACCCTTGCCGATTTTAGTTGTTACAACTTTCGTCCTAACGTAAAAAATGGTTATTTTAGATGCTTGTTTTAATGGTTCTTTTTCATCTTGATAGTTGCATTGCTTCAGCCTATATTTTTAATGCGGGTAACACCATAGCTTGTATAGCAAACAGCGTTAACGTGTTACAAGACAAATGGAACGACCGCTATTTAGGTTTAATGCAACAGGGTTTGTATGCAGGAAAACATAGCTCTGCTGAGCGAATTGTTAGAAAGTCATTGCATAGGAGACCCTACTTTCTGTTTCAAAAACACCCAACCTCGCTTGCAAGTGAACCGCATTGTGAATGAAAAAAAGACTGAAAAATGCTTCGTAAATATTTATCTCCCTAACCAACCAGCCGATGTGTCTTGTTTGGCAATGGACAAGCTCTTTAAGCTCAAAGTATTGTCTTCTAAGCAATTGTTTCACTTCTTTACACACTCGTCTACCACTATTTTACGTTTACAAGCCTTGTCTTTATTAGCGCATAGCAGAGATTCTTTTTTCATAAAAGCTATTAAATGTGGTGTAAACGATGCTAACGAATACATTCAACGCACTTCTTTAAACCTACTAACAAAAAATGGTAGCGAAACACTTCTACCTGTTTTAATCACAAAAATGTTAGAGCCTACACTCTCTCCGCGTTGCGCTTTTAGTATAACAAACGCACTTTCGCTTTACAAAAAAGAACAGTTAATGCACACCTTAGACAGTGTTTTTGCCCTTAAATCGCCCTATATGGTTTGTAGTGAGCAGGTTTATAACAAAGCAAAGGCACAAATTATCAACAACAGCTCTAAGTGGTGGGGCGATATTAACACCATTATTAACGAAAAAGAAAGCATTAAAAAGCGTTTAAAAATCAATACGTTCTACAAGAACTTATTGCCCATATAGCGCAATTCCTTTGCTCGTTAACTGTGCCAAAAGCACCACAAACGACACCATAAAAACGAGCCATAATAGAATCATTGGGCTGGCGTTATCATTCTGTTTATTTACCTCTTATTCGTTCTTTCTTGCAAGAAACACGCAAAAACAATAACTTTTCAGTAGAAATAAGAGAAGAAGCCGAACAAAGCGAACGTGCTTTATGCGCACCTTAGTGTAGCGATAATAAAATAATACAATAAACAATTGAAATAAAGAGAGGGTGTAGAGAAACAAAAAAATAACTATTCTTTACACCTTCTCTTTTTATATATCGACAGAAAAATGGATTGTTTTTCATCGTTATTTATCCGTCTAAAATAGCCCTAAAAAAGGCGTAAAAAGTTGGTTGTTTTTTGTGCTTTTAAAAGTTTGTTTTAGCAAAAATAGCTTAGGTTTTACACTCTTTTTGCGATGAGAAGAGGGCAAAAAGAGGCGAAAAAATAAGCTATAATAGCAAAACATATAGGTTTTGCATTTCTAAAACGCAACAAACTAAAAACAACAAAAACAAGCTATTAGCACGCAAAAGCTTAGAGTTTGGCGTGAAAAACATAAGCTATTAGCCCCTAAACTCTTATGTTTTAGCCCTCAATACATCGTGTTTTTCACCCTAAACTCTTAGCTTTTGCACCATTTTTCGCTAAAAACACCCTTTAAACACGCATTTCTTTTTATTTTTTTATCTCAAAAACTATCTCTTTTCAGACACAAAGATAGTGTTGACGAAAAAAACTATGAAAAAAATAGAGCGTTTTTAATGGGTATATAAAAAGAAAATACGTAATTTTGAAAACTCATGTTTTGTTTTAAAGTAAACTCACAACATGAGTTTTACGAACAAGGGTGGTAAAAAAATTGGCAAAACCATTTGTAATACATGGTGTTAAAGCCCCTATTTTATTGTAGAAACATAGCGACACTGCAACATATTTATGGGTTGATAAGAAGGTATAAACGTGCTTTTTATGCCAAGAAATATGTTTTATGGGTTCGCTTTATACCAACATTTTATGCAAAAACAAACCATACACACAGCATTTTTTTAAAGTTATTTTTTTACATTTATATTTGTCCTTATAACCCTTCCTTTATGTGTTTTGGCACAAGAAGAAACAAAGGGACATTTTTGAAATAAACACATCGCTTTCGCCCGATAGTTATCGTTTTTGGATTTATACTCCTGCCGATTACACCCTCCCAACGGACACCCTTTACCGCTTGTTATCTTTCTCCATGGCGCCAGTTTGTGTGGCCATGACATTAACAAAGTGCGTAGATATGGGGTTTTAGACGCAATAGATAAGGGTAAAATTATACCCACTTTGGTGATAGCCCTCAAAAATTCGGGTGGAGCTTGGAGCCCTTCTAAACTCAATAAGCTATTAGAATGGACTACCGAACATTATGCCGTAGACACCAATAGAGTGTATGTATTGGGCATGAGTTTAGGAGGTTACGGCACAATGGATTTTGTTTGTGCTTATCCAAACAAAGTGGCTGCAGCCATGGCTCTATGCGGTGGTTGCTCAGCAAAAGATGTTTCACCTTTAGGGAAAGTGCCTTTATGGATTATACACGGCACAAACGACAGGGCAGTTCCTATAAAACAATCGCAAAGAGTGGTAGAGAATTTAGAGCAAGAAGGCAATAATAAACTTTTACGTTACACGTGGTTACAAGGTGGAAATCATGGTTTGCCTGCTCGATTGTTTTACCTTCAGAAAAACATACGATTGGCTTTTTACACATTCTTTGAAAGATAATCCACGCTCGGTTGCCACTCATTTCGACATTACCCCTCAAGATATTCGAGAAACTTACATAGAGTTACGAATGTTTTCGCGTTATTATAATCAAGATTAACAGTGTTTTTTATTTATTAAAAAGATATTCTTACATCATAAAAAAACATATTCTTATGAAGTTATTTTTCAGTTATTTTTTTCAAGCACGCATTGTTGTTTATTTAAGTTGCTTAGCAGGTGTTTTTATGTGGCAATAAAGCCTTTGCCTGGGTAGATTTTGTAGCCCCTAAAGTGTCGAACGTTGTTCTACAAGGAAACATTTACACAGCAATTGAACACACAATATATAAAGATGGGCAAGCGATACAGCAGTTTCCAACGTCTATTTTTATAGAAGATATGGCAACAAATGGCAACGATATATTTGTATTAGCTACCCAAACAAAGATAAAAAACAATCAAGCAGAAGTCTTTATTTCTATCTTTATAAAAATAAGAAAGAGGAATATAAGGTGAAAACCACTTACGAAACCATTGAAAAGGCTTATCTTCAGTTGCAAAAAGGCACGTGTTTTGTGTGCATCAGTGGCTACAATCAAGGTACAACCTTTTATAAAAACAACACTATTTGGCAAGAATTGAGCGAGTATGAATCGCCCACTTCGTTTCAAATGATAAACAATAATGCCTATTGGGTGGGTCGTTACGAGTCTATTCCCAAACTATTAAAGAACAAAGAATTGGCTTTTAATCGTGCATTTACATCTTATGAAGATGGCAATATACAGTTTTTGGTGCATCAAAACAATTACTATTACACCGCTTTAAATAGTGAATCGTTTCCTGAACTGTACGAAAATGGCAATAAACTTTACACTCTTCCCACGCACAAAGGTAATGTAGCGTGCAAAGGAATAGCGTTTGTAAATGGGTCATTTTATGTATATGGACACTGCGGAAGTAAGCAAACAGAAAAGAACAGAGCATGTTATTGGAAAGACGGAACACTTGTTGAAATGAGTAAAGATGACGTTCACAGCGATGTTACACAAGTGTTTAGTAACCAAGAAGATATTTATGTTAGCGTGTTAGAGAATGTAGACAATTATAAAAAGATGGTGTGTAAAATTTATAAGAATAACCATTTGCTCTACACACTCCCTCTTTTGCAACCAAACAACAAGTTATAAGATATAAACAGACGTCTTTGTAAACTAAAAAAATAAATGATTTATGTATAAAAGAAACACTTTTTCGACGTTTGTCTTTGCCCTTGTTTTCTTACAACTTGTTAGCTCGTGTAGTTCTCAGCAGGTATTTACGCTTAACACCAACATTGTTATGCCACAAACAACCAACAAAGACGATGCAAAGAACATTTCATTTAATGCAGACTCTGTGCTTTTTAGAAAAACAAAAACACTAATGCCCACCTTGTCAAAGCAGTCTATCCTACTCTCTCATGCTATATCTATTGATTCAACCTTGCGTGAGATAGTTCGTTTAAAACAAGACACTACGCCTCAAAGTATTCAACACTATCTTGCATTAAACAACAGAGTGCAAAACAAAGTGATGCTTTCTATGAATGAAATAGATGCTGTTGCAGGCATATTCGATAGCGAAGGCGAGCAATTAGACCAGATAGAAGAGATGCTCGCTAATAAAAAAACAGCCATAAAAAGCAATACTTTAACAGTGGCATCTATTGTTGTTGGTGCTGCATCTGCCATCGCAGGAGCCTACATAAGTAATAGTTCGTGGAATAAAGGAGTAGCTTTAGGCACGGGATTGCTAGGTGCTACACTGGGTTTTGCTACGCTTACACCTAAGGGAAAGCATGTGTTTTTGGTGCATAAATATAACACTGTAAGAGCATGTTGGGAGAGAACAAACGAAAACAAATTTCCTTTTGTAGTGTGGTATATGCTCAATGAGCCATCTTTTAACCCTCATTCGTCTGTTTGTTTATTAGAAGATATGAAACAAAAATGGCTTTCTTTTTATATTTAACTACGACCAGAAAGCAGTTAAAAACAGTGTTTTATTTACAAACGAAGGAGTTTATTATGCTGACGACCTACAAACTCGCTCGCAAATGGTGGGTCAGATGCAAGCTGTTATACACTCTTTGTATCAACATTTTAGTGTTTTATTAAAAGAAATATCTTTGTTAACGCCTCATCGCTCATAAATAGTTACGCTAAAAAGCACCATTTGTAGTTCACAAAAAAACAATCAATAAAAAGAATAAAACAACAAGCGTTAACAGGATAAACAACAAAAATAGAACAGCTCACTTCTCAGTGAGCTGTTTCTTTGTTTATGCGCTCATTAGAACCTTTGTATTGTTAAAAATAAAAAGCCCTGTATAAGCATCATAAAGCTAATAAATACATTTTATTGATATGTATAAGGAGATTTATTTTTGTTCATAACCTATTATTCCCCTTATCAACACCAGTATTAGACTACAAAGAGGGTTTTATTTGTTCTAACCACGCATTGATACGAGGTTCTGTTTTATCGTCTTCGTTCATTTCATCGAGTGCCAATCCCACGAATTTACCATTGATAACACTTTCACTATCATCAAATGTATAATCGTCAGCAGATACACCTTCAAGCACATTAGCACCTGCTTTCGTTGCTGCTTTATAAAGAGCTGACATACTACCACAGAAAGTTTCACCGTTATTTTCTGAGTCACCACAAGCAAAAAGAGCCACTGTTTTACCTTGTAAGCCTACCTCTTCAATCACTTTAACTCCGTCAAACCAATCGTCTTGCAATTCTCCTTCGCCCCAAGTAGCAGTACCTAACAGCAAATTATCGTGTTCCTTAATGGTGTTTTCGTCCATTTCGGTAACATTAATTACATCAACTCCAAGTTTTTCAGCAATGCTTTTGAGCAATTGCTTCGCATGTTCCGGGTAGAAGAACCGTAAACCACTATTGTTTTTTTCATATTGTTTTTTTAATTATAAAAGAGTGATAAGTTTACGGCACAAAGATAAACATTCTACTTTAACGGCACAATACCTAAAAATTATAGTTTTAACAATACCTATTTATAGTTATATGTTTAAAGCAAAAATACACTTCGTATAGCAACCCAAAAGTGTGTTTACAAAAAGAATAAGAACCATAACAAAAAGCATTTAAGAAACATTTAATGCCACTTTGTTTTTGCCTACTATTTGCATTTTAACCCCTACCCTTTTTATAGGTATAACCTAATTTTTTTACTACCCAATTATGAGGATAAAAAAAGAGAAAAACATTACATTATTTCGCTTTTTTTGTTATGTTTAGTTTTACAAAAAAATAGGCGTTTTGAGGAAGAAAGAAGATAAAAAAACAACAATAGAAAAGAAAGAAAAACGCTTATTTCTATCCACTTTTTAACCAAACAAACAATTGTTCATAAAACAACACTTTAAAAAACAACGAAACAACCCACCGAGCCTTTAAATAGATGTTTTTAGTGCTTTTTTTGGTGCAAAAAGCTAAGGTTTTAGCGTGTAAAAGATAAGCTTTTAAGGAGCTAATACCTTATGTTTTTAGGTGGTAAGAAACAAGAGTTTTTCATGCTAAACTCTAAGCTTTTACACCCTAATAGCTTGTTTTTTTGTCGTTTCAGTTTGTTTCTTTTTAGAAATGTAAAACCTATATGTTTCGTTCTTATCACATTTTTTTCTATCGCTTTTCAGTAAATTTTATAGCTTTATAGCTATGTTCATAGTCGTTTTTCGAGCTATTTTCAACTTTTTTAAAAATGTAACAAAAACGCTCACAAAAGTAGTAGAAATAAAATGCCTTTTACCATTCGTTACAACTCATTTTTATATGCTCCTAAAAAAACAAAACCATTTTATATAAAAACACAGAGATATATTCTAAAACTGTAAAAAAATAAGGTGTAATAAACGATTATTTGTATTTTTTTACGTTTAATATTTTTGATAATTTGTTGTGATTTTTTTACTTTTATATGTAAATTTGCAACAGTTTAAAACTACATACACTACTTTTATCATCATAAAAAAATGAAGAAGCTCATGAAGAATAACACAAATATCGTTCTTTTTAAGCACGCTAACGCCGTAGCTAAAGCCTTGTGTATATGCTTATCGCTAAGTGTTTCTCCTGCCATTGTTTGCGCTCAAACAAACAATACACAGGTAGAAAAAACACAAAAGCATATAGAAGGCTATATGTTAGACAACAACCAACAACCCATTGTGGGTGCCATTGTGCGAGTGGTAGACAAAGATATTGTTGCAACAACCGACCCTCAAGGTTATTTCAGTTTACAAAGCAACATAAAAAAGGCAAAACTTCAGGTGTCTTTCTTAGGCATGAAGACTGCCATTGTAGAAGCAAATAGCGACAAACCGATGCACATTAAGCTCGAAGATGAAGCCAACAACATAAGCGAAGTAGTAGTTACAGGTTATCAAGATGTTCGCCGTCCTCGCATGACGGGTTCTGTTTCGGTTATTAAAAGTAGTGATATTGCCAAAATGGACGTACGTTCTATGGACCAAGTGCTAAGAGGTACAATGTCTGGAGTTGCTACATCGTATAACGGAAGACCTGGTTCTGATGCGTCAATACGTATTCGTGGAGCTAATTCTATCACCGGAAATACGGAGCCAATATGGATTGTAGACGGCATGCCTCTTAATGGTATTGCGCCAAGTGTTAGTAATAGTAACGACTTGCAACGCTTAGTTACCCAAACAGGTATAGGCGATATAGCACCAAGCGACATAGAATCTCTCACTGTTTTAAAAGATGCTGCTGCCACAGCTATTTATGGTGCAAGGGCAGCAAACGGTGTTATTGTAGTGAAAACAAAAAATGGTAGAGAAGGAAAAGCCACTTATAATGCTTCATTATATTATGGTATAACAGAACGTCCCTACTCTAATATTCGCATGATGGATAGCGAAGAGAAGATAAGATTTGAAAGAGAGATGTTCTTAGATGGAGAGTATGACTCGGTAGGACGTGTAGCTTATCTTCTTAACCAAGTGAAAAATGGAGCTATTACACAAGAAGAAGCCGACAAAGAAATTTCTTTATTACGTTCACGAAACACCAATTGGTTTAAAGAACTCTATCGTCCTGCTAACACTCAACAAGTGAATTTAAGTTTATCGGGTGGTTCTAAACGCACACAATTCTATAATTCGTTCACCTTTCTCAATCAAAACGGAACCGAATTAACAAACAATTACAAGCGTATAACCTTTAACAGTAAGTTGTATCATCACTTCTCTGACAAGTTAACGCTACAAACTATTCTTGCAACCACTTATCGTAGCGACCGTAGCACAGCATCGGTTATATCGCCTATGCGTTATGCTTACCAAGCAAACCCTTACGAAGACCCTAATGGTTACGATAAGAGTTACGACATAAGGATTAGCCGTTTGCACCCGGGACTTCGTTGGGAAACGCTTAATATGAAACGTGAGATGTTAGAAAACCAAAACACTTCGCGTTATTTAGGTGCTTCGCTAAACGTTAAGTTGCAATGGATTACACCTCTCGAAGGACTTATTTACACTTCTCAAGCATCGTTATCGGTGTCGAACACTTCGTCTCGAAAAAGAAGAAGGAGAAGGTACTTACACCAACATGTATAACAGTTGGGAAGCAAGTTATGTGCAAGGAAACGAAATTCCAGCATCTCATGTGTTAGGGTTCTCTACGCGAAGGACAATATAACACAGATGCCTATACATGGAGAAACATGCTTTCTTATAATAAAACAATAGGCAACGACCATAGTTTAGAGCTGATGACAGGACAGGAAATCACATCGAATGTGAATTATAGTTCTTATAATTATTCTCCACAATACGACAAAGTGCACCGTATTATAGGCTTCCCACAAGTGGCACAAGGCACAGATATGACTCGTTTTCCTTTCTCTTCGTTAGGCGGAACAGGAAAGTATGAGTCTAAAATGTCTTCGTTCTTTGCCAATGCCACTTATTCTTATGCCGATAAATATGTAGTAAATGCGTCTGCACGCTACGATGGTTCAGACATTATAGGTAACCAAAACCAGTTTACACCCTTATGGAATGTGTCTGGACGTTGGAATATTTACAAAGAACCATTTATGAAATGGGACTTTATTAACTTTTTATCGGTGCGTGTAGGTTATGGATACACGGGTAGTATCGACCATAATGCACTTCCATTTGTTACCATGCAACTAACAGAAACACGTCCTTATGCTGGCTTGGTGGTGCCTACATCGTATAAAAAAATGCTAATCCTAACATTAAATGGCAAACGAAAAAGGACTTTTAATATAGGCTTAGAATCGAGTTTATGGGATAATAGAATAACTTTTAATGTGAACTATTATAATAATAAGGTGATAGACTTGTTAGACAATAGGTCGCTTCCCTACTCTTCGGGTATTAAGTCTATTAAACAAAATGTTGCCAACTTGGTAAACCGTGGTTGGGAGTTTGACTTAGGATTTACACCTGTTAGAACCAGAGATTTTGAATGGATGCTTCGCGGAAATGTGAGCTTTAATAAGAATATTATTACCAAAACATTCTATCAAGACTTCAAACAAGTGCCACAAAAAAGCTCTCTTTTATCGGAAAACGATAATGTGTATATTCAAGGTTATTCAGTGGGTGCATGGTTAGGATACGACTTTGCAGGCATAGACCCTAACACTGGGCACACATTGGCTTATGCTGAAGATGGCTCAAAGGTAGACATGGATATGTTTAATAATAAGACTTTAGCTCTTAAACGTCCACCTATGCACTATTTAGGAGAAAGCAACCCTACCACAACAGGTGGTTTTTCTACTGAATTTAGATACAAACAATGGGAACTAAATGCACAGTTTGAATTTCAAACAGGTCATCTTATTCCAACTATTTCCAGCACGATGAACCACAATTATAACTACTCTGGTAATCGTTATATCGCTGACCAATATCGTTGGAGAGCAACAGGTGATGTGGCAGAACGTCCTTATTTAGGCAATACCAACACTGCATACGACCAATATCGCTTTAACACCTCGTTAGAAAAAGGCGATTATCTTCGTTGCACTTACACCAGTTTGGGCTATCGTTTAACTGAATCATTATGTAAAAAGCTATCTGTTCGCAGTGCTCGCGTTGCCCTTTCGGCAAGTAATCTATTTACGCTTACAAACTTCAAAGGTATCGACCCTGCATCAATGGGTACACTTAGCTACCCTTCTACCTGCACTTATAGCATTACACTCAATGTAGGTTTCTAACAAATGGTTTATTTAATATCCTATAAAAAATGAAGAACAATATTTTAAAATATAAGCTACAAACTTGTGCGCTACTTGTTTGTGCGCTCACTTTCTTTAGCAGTTGTAAAGATTTTCTATATGTAGAACCTACCAACCAACTAACGGTGAACAGCTTTACCGACGTAAAACGTTTGTTAGGAGGTAGTTTGAGAAACTATCAGGAAGGAAATAATTATCTCTATGGAGTGCCTAATGTTATAACTTCTTACGATGAATATCTTATTACAAACTTCTATACAGACGACTGTAATACAGACAAATATCTTGATACATGGATGGGACAAAACAATAAAGGCGACTTTAATAAATCGTTAACATGGAAAACACCCTGATATTCACGAGAGCATTTGGAGTAACTATTATAAAGCTATTGGCTTTTTATAACATTGTATTGGCTGAACTTAAAAAGCACAATACAAGTGATAAAACAGAAGCTGAACGCGTGGAAGGAGAAGCAAGAGTGACAAGAGCTTATTGTTTCTTTCACTTAGTTCAATTGTTTTCTCCTTACAAAGACAACTCTTTGGGTTTGCCTTTAAACACCGATCCAGATAAAGTGGGTAACTTTTGATAGCAGAAGACAAACACAAACAGAAAAACTATGCGTTTATCATTTCTGAATTAGAAACAGCTCTTAATTTCGGTGCAACACCAGAATCTGAATACAATATTTTTTTATAATAAAAACATTTATAAAAGGTCTTTTAGCACAAGTGTATTTGTATAAAGCGGGTTCGGGTGCTAAAGATAATAACGATTATGCTAAGGCTGCTCAATATGCAAAAGAGGTATTAGAAAGCGGAATTACGTTTAATGATATTAAAACAACACCAGCTAAATCGGACGACTTTGGAGTTTTAACTTCTAAAAAGTTTGCTCCTTTAATGTTCTTATATAGCGATGGTCAGAAATTACAAGACATTGTAGGCAATAAGAGCTATGAATTACCCTCAATACCCTTCAGATGATTTGTATGCACTTTACGCCGATAATGACCTTCGTAAAAAAAGAGTTTTTTTGCAGAAGATAAAGGTATTATAAAGTTTGAAAGCGATTTTCCATGGTCGTATATTCGCTTTAATTTATGTTCGGGTGCCGAGATGAGCTCATTATTGCAGAAGCAGGAAGCACGTCAAGGACATGATGATGCGGCACTAAAAAGAACTAAAAGAGTTTGCTGCTACTCGTTATACAAACTATGTAGAACCTGCTCGTGCCAATGTATTACAAAAGTATTTTAGACGAAAGACGTAAGGAATTTTTGTTTCGAACCTTATATTCGTTGGTTTGATATGCGTCGCTTAGGGAGTGGAAATTAGTAGAAAACCTCGTAACAAACAAGAAGACCCTGAGCTTTTATAAGCTAACAAAAAACGATTTTAGATACACTATGCCTATTCCTAAAAAGGCAGAGTTGAAAGATAATAATATAGACCAAAAATCCTGGTTGGAATAATTTTTAAACCTTACCTATCTTGCATTTTATGGTGAGAACAACAACTAAAATAAAATGTAAATGGTTTTATAAAATATAGAAATATGACAAATAACACGTTTGTTTCTGCGCTTTTTGCGCTATAAACTGCAATGGCTAAGTGCTGGTTTTGGTAGCTCTTGTATCATTATTTTCAAGTTGTAATAGAGATGAAACTTTTTCTTGAACCAACAAGAATAGGCGAAGATAAGATTACACGCTTTGAGATTTATCCCAATTCGTTAACTTTAAATGCCGACGGAATAAGTCAACTAAAATTCTTAGTGAAGTGTTTTTACAAGGTAGACTCTACAGAGGTGCAGATGTTAGACGACCGCGTGCCTGTGGATAAGATAATAATTACAAGTTCTGATGGTAGAAGTTTTAATGTGAATGAGGCTTTTTCTACGACTGCCAAAACAGATTCTATGAGTTTTACTGCCACTTGTAATAAACTAAAATCAGCAAAAGTGACAGTGGCTTTACGTCAACCACAAGAATTAAACCTAACTCCTTTAGAAATTCCTGTAGTGTTTATATCGCTCTACAACGAGAAGTCAAAAATGCAAATGGAGTCGGTTACACCCCATCTCTTACAACAAATGATTGAACATGCTAACCAAGCATTTTCAGGAGTAAATGATAAGGCACCTAATGGTTGTGATGCAAAAATGAAATTCTACATGAAAGAATATAAAACCATTAAACTATCGGACGAGGAACATGAAGAGATTACAAAGTATATTCAAAAGAATTTACTAACAGGAGCTGATAAAGTGATTTATGTTTGGTTAATGAATGCGGTGCCATATTGGACGATGAATGAAACAAAAAGTGCACCCTCAATACACCTTTGGAGACCCTGCAGATATTAAAAGGTATCGACTTTGAAAAAAAGTAAATACATTAGCAGACATCACTAATTTGGAACCTCAAGAGGTGGGAATACCTATGACTTTTTGCAGATGTTTTTTTCAACAAGGTACAGGCTATGCGTCAAGAGATTTTTGAACGTATGTTAGGTCGATTTTACGGTTTATTGCCCACAGCTATCAATTCATCTCTATATAAAGGCGAAACAGATGTTGATTATTGTGCAGACACTTATTCATTGTTTGAAGATAACGGAAGCATAGAAAAAGAAATCTATTCCTTTATACAAAAAAATGGTCCAAGCTATTTCTTTTAATTCGTATAACATCATGGATAAACATTCTACAAACAGTTCTGTAAGTGTAGACCAAGTGAAACGTATGCGTCAAGTAATAAAAAGATTGCCCTTATCGTCAGCAAGGAATAACGAAATAAAACATACACAATTATATATCATACAATAAAAAGTTCTCATGTGCGTAGCTTTACCAACCACATGAGAACTTTTTATTTTAATAGAAAGCATGACTTCATTTAATCAATATGATTTTTCTTTACATCTAATCGTTAATCATGAATTCTTTAAAATATACTGATAAATAGAAAAATACTCACCTATATTCTTTTTAATGAAACAAAACAAAGCGCTATAAAGAAAGGCCTGAGAAACAAAGTTTTCAAAAACACTTGGATATGTTAGAAATTTGACCTATTTTTGGTGCTACAAACATAACAAGTAAGCAAAAAAACTGACATGGCAAAGGTAGCAATTAAAAAAACGCGAATGTTACCGTCATGCTGAAGAACTTCTATCTCTATCTCGTCCGTCATATCAGCGATAAGGTTAAGCCATTGAAAAAAGACAAACAGACTGAAAGCATTTATCCTGCATTCTGTCAGCGTGCCAGCAAAATGGGTGCGCATTGGAAGGCAGAACGTTCTGAACCTATATACAAATAAAACCTACTACGCTGAAGTCTTCATTGAATAAACATCATTTTTTTGTGGCTTTTCATACTTCCCCATTGGTTTGGGTGGGGGATTTCATGTATATGCAAGAACCAAGAATTCTAGAAAATCCCCATATCAATGGATAAATCCCCAAAATGTCACTTCAATATATAAAAGTACCTCACAAGGAATAATGCTGCGGAATTGAGGATAGATAGGATTTATACTGTATCTTTGCACCGCTAGAATCCGCCAAGCCTCTCAACGATGCTCAAATGAGTTTGCAAATGAGGGCAATGGAAAGTGCACTTTCACATTGCCGAATGCAGCAAGTATTATGCAAATGTGCGGGTCGTTTTTTTACAAAGCCGCCATTACCAAGGTGTAAGTCCTTGTAATGGCGGATTTTTATATTCGCAACTTTTTCAGAAAGGAACTTGTTGAAGAGAATAACAATTAATCGTTTCCAAATCAATGATTAATGGACAATATCTTATCATAGTTCACACCTTTATATTTGTTCCTACGCCCTTTCAGCACAACTTTCATGGAGTCGAGAGGTTGATAACTGTGACGTTTGTAGAAATAAATTCTACTATATAATAGCATTTTTAGTTGTATCTATGTCTATCATTTCACTTGCAACATCAAACTTGAGAGAATGTCTGTCGCTTATTTTTTTGGGGAAAGATAGCAAATTTACCCTGTTGTTTGATTTTTCCATAACAATTCATCTGTGCAATATTCCTTGATGATTTGCTGTAAAGATTCTGCGTCAAAAGGTTCGTAAAAACATTCATGGGAATATAACAAATAAAAATTCGGTCACCAAATCTGATTCGTCTAAACTCTGTGGCATCAGGTATTTGTTGACGTTACCGTCTTTAGAGAATGCTAAAATGTAAGTGAATCCATCGTCTGTTTCAGGTAGGTATGAACCTACAAATAGATAGACTGTCGTATTAGAAACAACAAAGAGGGGTCCGGCATATAGTTGTCGTTCATTATCTGGACTCCCTAATAGCCATGGCGTAGTTACAGCCTTTTGATGGAAAAGTGTTTTGCCATTTTTGACAATTGTCACAAAAAGCGTTTTATCGTAGAAGTTCTCATTTTTTATCTTAATGCCATTGTCTGCAGTTTGTAATAGCACATGCCAATCCCTCACTATGGTATCAAGTTCGATGGTCATTTTAGACTTGGCATCCACAAAAGAATCCGATTTTCCATCAATGATGGAACGACCTCTTCCGTTCACTCTTGAAACCATAGTTGCTTTTCTTTCGCAACCAGCCGACATCAGCAGGATTACAATAATAGTGCTAAAGAATAGTAGATGGATATAGTTTAACTTTCTTCCCATAATTCACCTGTTTTAGTTTTACCTTAATTCCACAGCATAAACCCTTGTGAGAACTCCAAGTGCCTGAGAAACAAAGCTCTCGAAACACTTGGATATGTCAGAAATCTCACCTATCTTGGTACTGCAAACATAACAAGTAAGCAAAAAACTGACATAACAAAGGTAGCAATTAAAAACGAGAATATAACTTCCTACGGTGGAATTTATTACATTATGGACGTTTTCTCAAAGTTGGGCTTTGAAAAACTTACCGAATCTGTATTGGGCAAACGTGGAAGTAGTGGCAAAGCATTCTGTTATAAAAGTATTTTGCTTCTCTCTTCTTCAGTTACCTTTGTGGTGGAGAATGCCTTGAGGACATCAATGCGCTTATTGGGTAGTTCAAGCAGAGGCCTGACCCAACTTTAACTCTAATGATCCAGATTCTTGCTATCATCGTGGTTCTTGAACATCAAATAGGAACGCTGTGTCCTACAAATCAGATTTGCACCTATTTCAGTATACACGATGCTTGATTATAAGTAACTTAGGAAATTGACTCCTCTCAAAACACCCCGAAAATTTTCGAAAAAAATAATTTTTGCCCATTAAAGTTGGCCTAAAATAGGAACATCTCAGATAACCTGAAATTACGAAAACTGAGATAAAGGAAATTATCAATCGCATTAAAGAATTTAATTGGTAATTTACTTGCATACAATTCAAAAAATTGTACCTTTGCGGACAAAATCAATGTATGTTATGCAGAAAAGTCCTCTATATAGCAAACGTATGATTAAAGAAATTAGTTCAGGAAAGACTTCTCGTAGAAAGTTTCTCTATAATAATGCGTTTACTTAACAGATTGATTGTATATTATATTAAGTAAAGAAAAAGAGAAAAATAAAAATCAGTGATAACAACTACAATAAGTAGTTATAAGTATTTAGAATCATGCATCAGTTCTTATTTGAGATGATGCAAATAGCAAAAGAATTATTTATGAAGAATTCATTTCAATTGGCTTATTTCCTTATTTTGTTTTATTTTTATGTGCTTGTCAGTCGAAGAAAGAAAAAAACAAATAGAACCTGTTTACACAGCAACGACTCCAATGATTGAAAAATGTATCTCTACCACATTCTTATGTTGCAAACATTTCTTCAGAAAAGAATATAGAAATTCGTTCTCAACAGACGGGTATTTTACAAAATGTGTATGTTAATGAGGGGCAGTTTGTAAAAGCTGGTCAAGCTCTTTTTCGTATAGCAATCGTTGGAGCTGATGAAGAAATTGCTAAAGCCAAAGCTATAAAAGAACAAGCCAGTATAGACTTACAAAATGTAGCCAAATTAACAGACAACAAAGTGCTATCGAACAATGCAAGACGTATGGCAACTGCAAAGCTGAAAGGAGCTGAGGCAGACTATCAATTAGCTGTGTTGCGTAAACGACTTTCTATTATTCGTGCTCCCTTCTCTGGTGTTTTGGGACAAATTCCCAATAAGATAGGAAGTTTAATAGAACCAAGTGACCTACTAACAACCTTATCAGATAATAAGAAAGTGTTTGTTTATTTTAATATTTCTGAAACAGATTATTTAAATTCTCATCTTCATCCAGACCAATATTCACAGATACCTTTACAACTTGTATTAGCTAATGGAGATTTATTTCCTGCAAACGGAAAGATTTTTAAATATTGGAGGACAATTTGATAGTTCAACAGGAACAATCTCTATGCGTGCAATTTTTGATAATCCTAATAATCTGTTACGAAATGGAGAAATGGGAACAATTAAACTTTTTGTAAAGAAGAAAAAAATGCAATGTTAATACCACAAGAAGCTGTTTATGAGCAACAAGATCGTAAATATGTATTTGTGGTAGACAAAAAAATAATATTGTACATCAACGTGCTATCAAGATTGAAGCAGAAGTTACTGGCGTTTATGTTATTTCTTCTGGGTTAAAAAGCAACTGATAGATATCTTCTTGACGGCATACAGAAAGTGAACGATGGAGATAAAGTACAACTTTCTATGATATCTCCACAATCTTCAATGAAGTTGAATAAACTAAATGCAGATTAGAAATGTTTAAGATGTTTATTCGCAGACCAGTACTTTCAATTGTAGTATCATTGGTCATTGCTTTTATTGGCATTCTATCACTGTTTAATCTTCCTGTTACACAGTTCCCATCTATTTCTCCTCCTAAGGTAAATGTTATTGCTAATTATCCAGGAGCTAATAATGAGTTGTTGGTAAAATCTGTGATTATACCTTTGGAACAATCGTTAAATGGCATTCCTGGTATGAAGTATATCGAGAGTAATGCAGGTAATGACGGAGAAGCAGAAATAAATGTAGTGTTTAAGTTGGGGACCGATCCCAATGTAGATGCCGTGAATGTTCAAAAATAGAGTTTCGGCAGCTACAAATAAGTTACCACCTGAAGTTATCCGAGAAGGGGTTAAGATTTCTCGTGAAGAGCCTAATATACTTATGTATATCAATCTTTATAGCGATGACCCCAAAGTAGACCAAGGATTTCTGTATAATTATTTTGACATAAACATATCTCCTGAGTTACTACGTGTTGACGGAGTTGGCGACTTAGATATTCTGGGTACACGCAATTATGCTATGCGTGTGTGGTTACATCCCGACAAGATGGTAGCCTCACGGATTGTCTACCGACGATGTTAGTGAAAGCTCTTGAGGACCAAAAATATAGAGGTTTCTCCAGGAAAGTTAGGTGAAAGTGGAGGCTTACGTCCACAAGTTAAAGAATATGTTTTTAAAATATCCTGGCCGTTATACTACAGAAGAAGAATATAAAAATATTATTATTAAAAAGTAATAATGGTAGCATAGTACGCCTAAAAAGATATTGCCGATATTCACTTAGGGAGTGAAGTTTACGACATATATTCAACTTTCAATGGAAGACCTTCTGCAGCAGTAACCTTAAAACAAGCTTATGGTAGCAATGCACGGAATGTAATTAACAAGGTAAAAAAAGCTATGTCACGCATAGAAAAAGATATGCCTAAAGGTATGCATTATGAAATAAGCTATGATGTTAGTAGGTTTTTAGACGCAAGTGTGGAAAAAGTAATACACACTTTGTTCGAAGCTTTTATTTTAGTTGCAATTGTTGTTTTTATATTTTTTTAGGAGATTGGCGTTCCTCTATCATACCCATAATGGCTATCCCTATTTCACTTTTGGGTAGCTTTATTGCTATGTTATTTTTTAACATAACACTAAACATGATATCTTTGTTTGCCTTAGTTATGGCTATTGGAATTGTGGTAGATGACGCTATCGTGGTGATAGAGGCAGTAAATGTTGAGATTGCTCGTAACAAACTATCTCCTGTTGAAGCAACAGAAAAAGCAATGAAAGAAATAAGCGGTGCTATTATCGCCATTTCCTTAGTTATGGCTTCCGTATTTATTCCCGTTGCATTCATGGGAGGACCAGAAGGTATGTTCTATCGTCAGTTCTCTATCACTATGGCATCAAGTATTCTTTTTTCAGGTTTCATTGCACTAACACTAACGCCAGCTTTATGTGCCCTTATCTTAACAAAAGAACAAGAGAACCATATAAAATTAGGATTCATAGGGACGCGCTCTACAGCGTTTTAATACAAAATTTGATACAGGTAGTCGTAAATATGAACATCTTATACAGCATATTGTACGTTTAAAAAAACTTTGACAATGATACTTATCTTGATTTTCTGCGGATTAGCATATTGGATGAATACGGAACTTCCGTCTGGATTTATTCCACAAGAAGACCAAGGTATGATTTATGCAATCATAGAAACTCCACCAGGAGCAACTATCGAGCGTACAAATGCTGTAGCCCAACAACTTCTTAAAATTGCAGAAAAAGAAGAAGATGTAGAAAGTGTATCTTCATTAGCTGGTTTTGAAATACTTTCTGAAGGTACGAGTGCCAACTCTGGTAGTTGTTTGATTAACCTAAAAGATTGGAAACATAGAAAACGAACAGCTAAAGAAATTATTAAAGACTTAGAAAAATAAATGCAAGCAGATAACACAAGCAAATATTGATTTCTTCGAACCACCATCTATTCCAGGTTATGGAGCTGCGAGTGGTTTTTGAATTACGTTTGTTAGATAAAACTGGTAAAAAAATGATTACCATGAAATGGAACAGGTGAGTAAAGCATTTGTGAAAGAACTAAACAAACGTCCCGAAATAGGTAATGCATTTACATTTTATTCAGCCAGTTATCCTCAATATATGGTTCATGTTGATGATGACAAGGCCTTACAAAAAGGTGTTAAACCTGGTAAGGCACTAAATAATCTATCTATTTTGGTAGGTTCAGATTATCAGACTGGGTTTTATTAGATTTGGAAAACCTTATAAAGTGATTGTGCAAGCAGCTCCACAATATCGGGACTTTCCAGAGCATTTATTAGGACTTTATACTAAAAACGAAGATGAACAGATGGTACCTTATGCTGACTTCATGACTCTTTCAAAGACTTATGGTATGAGCGAAATTACTCGTCATAATCTTTATAATTCTTCTGAGGTAACAGGAGCTCAGGCACCAGGATATTCAAGTGGACAAGCCTTACAAGCCATTCAAGAAGTTGCACAACAGAGTTTACCCAAAGGATATGATTACGATTGGGCTGGTATATCAAAAGATGAAGCAGAACAAGGCAATACTGCTGTGATAATATTCATTGTTTGTCTTGTATTCGTTTATCTTATTTTAGCTGCTCAATATGAAAATTTCCTTTTACCATTACCCGTAATTATATTTTTACCTGTAGGTATCTTAGGTGCATTTCTTTTTAAAAGCTTTGCGGATTAGAAAAATAATATATATGCTCAAATAGCTTTTAGTTATGCTCATTGGTTTATTGGGCAAGAATGCTGTATTAATGGTTGAATATGCTGTTCAGCGTAAGAATGCAGGAGAGCAAATTGCTCAAGCTGCCATTTCAGCTGCAGTTGCACGTTTCCGTCCTATTCTGATGACGAGCATTGCTTTTTATAGCTGGCTTAATACCATTGGTATTTGCTTCGGGTGCAGGTGCTATTGGAAATCGTACGATTGGTACTGCTGCAGTAGGTGGTATGCTCATTGGTACTTTAGGAGGATTGTTTCTTATTCCAGGTCTTTACTACATTTTTGCAGGAATGACAGACAAATTAGTACATTATCAAAAGGAAAAACCATTAAGTGAAGAAAAAGACAAACGTTACAAAAGACAAGCTTTACATGACAACATCTATGATAAAAAATAATAATATATATACTGTAATCGCAATCATTGTAATCTTCTTAAGTATAGGTTCTTGTAAAATACCTCAAACAACACTAAACGAAGATACACTTAAAAATGTCATTACCGTCTTTACCGAAAGATAGCAGTGTTTCCATTCCACCTATTTGGAGAGATTTCTTTCAAGACTCTACACTCCAAGCTTTAATTGATACAGCTCTACAAAAGAATCAGGATATTAAAATAACATTACAAGAATTAGCTATAGCCAAAAGTGCAATTACCTTGAAACAAGGAACACTTCTACCTTCCATAACAGCTAATATGGGTGCAGGTGTATCTAAAGTAGGTCGTTACACAGCAGAAGGAGCAGGTAATGTAGGTACTGAAATAACGCCTGGTCACAAAATACCAACTGTTATTCCTGATTTAGCCCCAACTTTACAACTGGATTGGACAATAGATTTATGGAACAAACTAAATAGTAGTAAGAAAGCAACTATTGAACGATATCTTGCTTCTGAAGCAGGACAGCGAGTTGTGAAAAGTCAATTAATATCAGATATAGCAGAAAACTATTATACTCTATTGGCTCTCGATTATAAATCAGCAATGATGCAAGAATATATCTCATTACAAAAAAATGCAGTAAAAATTGCCCATATTCAAAAAGAGGCTGATGCTGATACCCAATTGGCCGTAGAAAAGTTTGAAGCCGAATTAACAAAAGCACAGGCCGACGAGTATTTACTACGTCAATCCATTATAGAAACAGAAAATAATCTAAACTTGTTATTAGGTAGATTTCCTCAAGCAATATCTCACCCAAATATTGATTTTCTTCAAATACCAATGCCCACGACCTCTTATACCTTATCTACCCAACTCTTATTACAACGTCCTGAGGTTGTAGAAGCAGAGCATAAACTAAAAAGCGGCTAAATGGGATGTAGAAACTGCACGCAAAGAATTTTTACCCTCATTTAGTCTCTCTTCAACTATTGGATTAAATTCTTTTTAACCCAAAGTATTTATTGAAGTTTCCAGAATCATTGATATTTAATTCTTTAGGAAAGATAACAGAGCCTTTCGTTAACAGAAAAAGCCATTCAAGCTAATTTTTCTCAAGCAAATGCATTACAATTAGAAGTTCTCTACAATTATAACAAAACGCTATTAACTGCTTTTATAGAGACTAATAGTCTACAATCTAAAATATCTAACCTTGAATCGTTTTATCAATTTAAACACAAACAAAATGATTATTTGACGAAAGCGGTTTCTACTGTACAGAGTCTATATCTTAATAATAGAGCAAATTACTTAGAAATTATAGATAGTGAACGTGGACAATTAGATTGTAAAATGGAACTTGTTGATGCAAAATTACAACAGCTTTTTACCCTAATAAATATATATCGCACATTCTTCTAACAATATTATTATAATAAACTGCTCAATTGTAGACAGCTTATTTTCAAATACTTTTTATTAAACCGTATTTAAATTCTGTTTTTATTCTATATATAATACATATAAGTAATATAAGAACATAACTTAAATACGGTTTAAAAAGTCTATTGAAAAAGAATATTAGTTAATTTTTTTCCCAATACATTCTTTTTAAAAGAAAGGACCCAATTTTTCCTTTCACAGTAAGCGTGTTAGGTTTATCAAAAATACATTTCTACACGATACACTTTACCACTTGTTGGGTCGTAAATATGACCATCTTCCCAAGCATCTGAGCCATTATAAACAACCTTTTCTACCAATACTATTTGGTTAGAAGGTGTGTTACGCTTTTTAGGATCTGGGTTTTTAAGGTCTGTTTTCTGTGTTCCATCTGGATTCTTTTGTATGCTCTAACCACACAACTTGCGCACGATAACCATTGCCATACTTAAAGATTTTCACTTTAGAGTTTTTTTACCATCTTTCACAACATGATATAAACCTACAATTTTGTCGGCAGCATTTTGCGCAGATATGCTTAGAATAGATGTTGCAACTAAACAGAATAAAATAGATAAAATGCGTTTCATTTCTTTGTAAATATTAAAATTTTAAACATTTCTAAAAGCCTATTTAAAGGCATATTTATAATTAAAAGCGAATGCAAAGTTAAGCTTTTTACGGAAAAAAATCAAACACTTTCGTTCTGCTTTTTCGTTATATTTCGTCTAAAAATAATACGAAAAAAACACAATAAAAACGTCTTTTCATACAAAACAAAAGAACCCTTTATTATTTTTTTCGTATCTTTGAGATTATAATTCTATTTTTTTATGAAAAAAACTATTTTCACCTTATTTTTAGCAACTTGTGTATACGCTTTTTAATGGATTTTGCACAAGGGAAACAAGATGTATTAGCATGTGCCACCCGAATGTTTAGCAAACCTAATAGTGCCTTTATGCACAAAATTGTGCCTGCTAAAAAGGGCATAAAAGTGTCTGTGGATTCATTACCAACAGGATTAAAATGGAATGAACGCCGACAACTAATTGAAGGTATTGCGCCCAAAGAAGGAATTTACACCTATTATATATATGTTCCTAACGGAGAAAAACAAGACACTGTTAAAGCAACATTAACAGTTGACGCATCATTAACACTCCCTACTCCCTTTATGGGATGGATTTCATGGAACGTAGTAGAAGATAAAATATCGTCGAACATAATAAAAGAAGTGGCAAAAGCCTTTGATAAACATCAATTAAAACAAGCAGGTTACAATTATATTATTATAGATGACCTGTGGCACGCTAAAGAACGAGAGGCAAACGGACGTCCTAAAGCCGATGAAAAAGAAATTTGATATAGGTATGAAAGCTACCATTGATTTTTGTTCATCATAAAGGATTAAAGTTTGGAATCTACTCAGATGCAGCAGAAAAAGACTTGCTCAGGCGCTTTTTGGTAGTATAGGTTACGAAACAATAGATGCTAAACAATATGCTCAATGGGGAGTGGATTTATTGAAATACGATTACTGTCATGCACCAGTCGAACAAGATTCTGCTTTTATTCGCTATAAAAAAATGGGAGATGCCTTAAAAAATTGTGGTAAAAATATTACACTTTATATGTGCGAATGGGGCGTAAGAGAACCATGGAAATGGGCTATTGAAACAGGAAGTAATGCTTGGAGATGCACATACGATACCCGTGATTGTTGGAAAAGGTAAGTCAGGGAGGAATTGGAATATTAGAAAGTTTAGAAGGAATGAAAAGACCTTTGGCCTTATTCTGGTGTTAATAGATTTAATGATGCTGATATGATGTGTGTAGGAATACACGGAACAGGTAAATCAAGTTCTGACTTATGTGATGGGAAACCCGGTATGACATACGATGAATATCAAACTCAATTTGCGTTATGGTGCATGTGGAGTTCACCATTATTATTGTCTTTCGACTTAACAAAGCCCATTTCTACAATAGATAAGAATTTAATGACAAATAAACAACTCATTGCATTAAATCAAGATGCGTTGGGATTACAAGCTGAATTTATAGAAAAGAAAGAAAAACATTTATTATTTTTATGAAAGATTTAGCAAATGGAGATGTTGCAATAAGTGCTACAAATGTAGGTAATCAACCAACTACAGCAACTTTCGATTTTAATAAATTTTCTGCCTTAAATACAAAAACAACTTACAAGGTTTATGATTGTATCAATCAATCTACACTCACTCAGAAAATAAAAGGAATATTTTTCAAGAGAATAAAACCTCATGCTACATTGGTTTATAGATTAAGCAAAAAAATGAAAAAAATAAGCCTTATATACCTTCATACTGTACGTTATAAAAATTGGATACGATTAAACAATAGTAAAACAAAGTGTAGAAAGAAAGAGCGTATACCAAAGAAAGTATTTTATAAAGACAAAAAGAGAAGAGAAAGATTTATTATAGAAAAGGAAGAAAAAAATATTATTTTTTTATAATTACATTATCAATATTCACTCCAAGCGTTTATGATATCATAAACGCTTGGAGTCTATCTATTCAATCTTTCTTTAAAAAGAATTTCACAAATCATAAATAATTCTTTTTACCATTTAATCAATATCTACAACTGTAATTCCTGCACCTCAAATTGCACATGTTCATCTTTAAAAGAAGCTACATTAGGAACTGTATTGAGATATTGTCGGATAAGACTACGCAAAATTCCATTTCCTGTTCCATGTAGAATACGCACTCGAGGAACACCTACTAAAAATAGCATCGTCTATAAAATGCATCACTCTATTTAAAGCCTCATCACCACGTAAACCACGTAAATCAATATCTTGCTTAAAATTTTCTTTATGATTATCTATTGTTTTTCGGGTTTCTTTAGCAATTTTATAAGTTGGAGTAGACAAGTTTTGCGTATTTTGAACATGCTCCAATCTATTTAAAAGGAAGCTTTGTGCGCATATCTCCAAAAATAATTACCGCCCCATTATCACTAAGTTGTTCTATTTTACCGATAGTATTTAACCCTTTAATACGTACAGTATCACCTTGTACAAATGGTTTTTCGATATGCTTACTTTTAACTGTAGCATTTCTAAGTGTAGTTGCTGCAGCTTCTTGTAATTGTTGTTTTTCGGCTTGACGCTTAGCATGACGCTCCTTTCGTTGCTTAATTTGTGCTATTTTCCGAGCTATCTTATCATCATTTTCTTGCTCATCTATATTTCTTATTTCATTTTTTTAAAAGGTATTAAAACCTTCTCTAATGCGCTTAGTTTCCTCTTTTTCTGCCTGCACTTCCTTTATCTCTTTTATCGTATTCTCTATAAGTTTATTACTCTCCTTTAATAAGTTTTCAGCTTGTTCTTTTTGCTTTCTTTAAGATGTCTTTTTTTACTTTTTGTAATTCTTCCATCTCATTTTTGATATTGAGAAATAATCTTTTTCAATTTCTTTTTCACGCTTATGAATATTTTGACGTTTATTTTCCCAATAACATTTATCACGAACAATATCTTGTAAATACTTATCACTTTGTATATAATCACTCCCAACAAGTTCAGAAGCTCCAGCAATAACCACTTCAGGAAGACCGATCTTTCGTGCTATCTCTATAGCAAACGAACTTCCTGGTTGCCCTATTGAAAGCTGGAATAAAGCCTTCATCTCTTTACGGTCGTAAAGCATTGCGCCATTTATAACACCTGTATGATGTTCTGCAAAGTGTTTTAAATTTTGATAGTGCGTAGTGATGATACCAAAAAGCTTTCTTTTGAAACAAATTGAGTAAGAACTGCTTGTGCTATAGCTCCACCTATTTGTGGCTCTGTACCTGTTCCAAATTCGTCAATCAATAATAATGTTTGCTCGTTGCTCTGCTTTATCATATTTTTCATATTAAGCAGATGTCCCGAATAAGTGCTAAGGTCGTTTTCTATACTCTGCTCATCTCCTATATCTATCATAATATTCTGAAAGATACCAGCAGAAGAGTTTTCTACCATAGGCACAGATAATCCACATTGTAACATATATTGTAACAGACCTATAGTTTTAAGACAAACAGATTTACCTCCTGCATTAGGTCCAGAAATAATAAGCATGTGCTTTTCTGTGGTTAGAGTTATATCTAAAGGTACAACCTTTTTAGAGTGTTTCTCTAAAGAGAGCTGTAACAAAGGATGCATTGCTTGCACCCAATTTATATGTGGCTTGTTCTTTATCGTAGGTTCAATGGCCCTAAACATCTTAGCCAAAAGAGCTTTAGCACGAATAAAATCGACTTTAGCTAAAAGGGTATAAGATTCAAGTATACTCAAAATTTCTGGACGAATAATATCCCCCATCTCTGTTAGTATACGTATAACTTCACGTTTTTCTTCTGCTTCTAATTCTCGAATACGATTATTCGCTTCTACTACTTCTTCTGGTTCAATAAAAATAGTCTTACCTGTAGCAGATTCGTCATGTACTATTCCACGTATTCTTTTCTTCATTCCAGGAGGTGCAGGAATAACTAATCTTCCATCGCGAAGCGTTGGAGTAGTGTCTTTTTCAATGAGTCCTTCTTGTTGAATATTTCTTAATATACTATATAAAAGTACGAGAAACACTTCCTTCAGCTTTATTTAATTCTCCACGAATACGAGCTAATGCAGGTGAGGCCGTATCTTTTATCTTCCCAAACTTATCGACGATTTCCTCTATCTTCTTTACAATATGAGGAAAAGTGCAAATGTCATGGGTGAGAATTTGTAAAGTGGGATATTTATAAGAAAGCACACGTGAAGATTGTTCTTCCCTTTCATCTATATACGATATTTTATTTTGAGATAAAATGTCCTCTCTCTCACTTGAGACAAAAAAAGAAACAAGATTTATAATAGTATGCAATGACCGCTGAAGATGAAAAAGTTCTTGCTCATCAGGATAGCTGTTTTCTATTTTCAAACGAGTGAGCATGACACGCATATCATAATAATATTGTATAGGAATATCTTCTTGAGATTCCTGAATTGCTCTAAATTCACCTATTTGCTTTAACCATAGTACCAATAAATCGAAATTATTCGTAAATGAAATGTTATCTACTTCTTCTTTTCCAAGTGAAGATAAACATAAACTTTTTAATAGGACTTCTAACTTCTATAAAAACCTATTTTTAAACTCAAAATCAGACGGATAAATCATATTACAAAAAGTAGTGTAATTTCATTTAATTACAAAATAATGAATAAAAAAAGTGATAGAAAAATTTGCAAATACAAAAAAGTATTACCTTTGTATCGCTTTAAGACAATAACATTATCTTTCTTAAGCAAGGAGAGATGGTAGAGTGGTCGATTACAACGGTCTTGAAAACCGTCGTACCGAGAGGTACCGGGGGTTCGAATCCTCTCTCTCGCAAACAAGGGTGTAAATCAACGAATTATGTGATTTACACCCTTTATTACACCCAAAAAGTTTCTCGGCATTTCTTGTATGGTTTATTGCGGCACGATGTCAGGGATTCTATTCTTATGTATCATTCAGAGCTACCAGAATAAGACTGTCATTAACTACTATACTATTGCTCTTGGACGTAACAAAACCTCACACCAACAAGCAGGATTTTCGTGTCCATCCACGAGTTTGAACATCACGGCTGGCAGGTGGAGGCCGTCTACCTTGACAACCCGATACGCCACGGCAAGATGTATCTGCTCATCAACCAAGGCTCTGCTGGCAAACAACGTCTCATGCCATTCTTCTACCGCTCCAACAACCCCGACCTTATCCTTGCCATCCAATCGGCAGGAGTGAGCCGAGGGCGCAACGGCTTCCGCAAGGACAAGGCAGGCGAGAAGCTCACCGAATCCGAGGATGACCTCCTCGAACACCGCACCGTCGGCTCCGACGCTTTCGATACCCTCTATATCGGTTGCGAGAAATTCCCTGTCCGAGATATCATGAGAGTGCCAGTGAGTGGCATTTTCTAACAGCCTGTTGCACATTGCCATGCAAAACATACGTTTCTGCAGACTAAAACAATGCTAATTGCTGCGCAAAAGAATACTTATTGGTGAGCAAAACAATATTTCCTTTTTCGCTCAAACATTATATCGTCTGTTCCCATTTCGGCAAGAAAGTTATCCTTCTTGCCGTTTTTTTATTTGGTGCAGTCAAATAATTAAGTCTTGATGATAGAATGTTCCAATAATTTAATAACTTTGCGAAAAACATTAAGCCGAATAAAAAATATGAACCGCATAAAAAGTGTCCTTACAGACACTGGTCATACTGGAAAAATGGTTGGCAGACCAATTGGAGACAGCCCCTGTTACTATTTCAAAATGGTGCACCAATACTTCACGACCCAGTTTGGAAACCATTCACAGAATAGCAGAAATTCTTAATGTACAACCAGGAGATTTGCTTACAAAGATATAATTGCAATGACAAGCAACGCTATATTTAAATCATTCTGCAAGCTACATGATGAAATTAAACAGTATGCAGAAAAAGTTGAATGTTGACAAAGGTAATGTAGTATCCTTGTCTGTCTTGCTATATTATATTCATCTTAGTATATCAGAAGAGCAAGGTTTGTTCGCAGCAACAAATCGCAGAAAATCATATATAAAAGATATTTATTCAATCTCACAAACAGATAGTAAAGACATAAAGAAAGTCATTGATAATATAGGTGGCGAAAAGGAGCCTTGTTTTTTTGAATACAATCTCCAAGTGGGGTATCTCTAAGTCTAATTATGAGTCGTTGTTTAGAATTATTTTTTTGAAAAATATTTAACAAAAACAGACACCGCCTCATATTACACAGACGATTTGACAACAACTTACATCGTTGAGGGTACAGTCGTTGGATTTTTGCACTCTTTGTTTGATAAAGAGTGTATAGTAAATCATGTATTATCGTTGAATGATTTGAGTAAATTCATATCTACTTTGGATGACAAGGAGATTACATTGATGAAGAATCATGTAGCGACAATTAAACTAATTGATCCCACATGTGGTACAGGCTCTTTTGTTATAAAAAGCAATAGACATTCTATGTAATATCTACAAATTGCTTGGAATGCCATTAGGCGCATCTGACATCCAGCACATTATCAAAAAAACAATGTGTTTGGTGTTGATATTGATGAAGAAGCTTTTAGAGATATTGAAGTATAGACTCTTTTCAACTGCCTTATATGAGTTTTTCTGTAAAACTTACGAAGAAGGATTTAAAGAACTTCAAGTTGGGCAACACAATTTGCGATGATACATTCCTTTGGGAAAAAAAGAGTTTGGAATGGTTTTAAAAAGATGGAGGATTTGACTGTGTTGTAGGAAACCCTCCTTACAAGGAATACACCGTTGCAAAAACTTAATTATTCGTTACCTGAATATTTAAAGACAGTTCCAGTGGGAAACCTGTATGCTCCTGTTATTGAACGCTCTATTTGCAATTTAGTATCATCAAGAGGAACAATTGGATTTATCGTCCCTATATCTATAGTTTCAACTCTAAGAATGGAGCCCTTACGAAAATTGCTACAAGATAAATTCACTGAGTTGTTCTTTATAAACTTTGCTGATAGACCATGCTCATTGTTTCTTGGTGTTCACCAAAAACTTACAGTCATAATTGGTACAAGAAACCGCTCAAATCAGAGTGTTTTTGTATCAAAATATAAGCATTGGTATAAGGATGAATGGAACGAGTTATACAAGGATATACAGTTTGTTCAACTGGATAAAGATGCATTATCAGGTAAACCAAAGTTTTGCTCTGAACTTTCAAAAAGTATATCTGACAAAAGTGATTAACAACAGTCAGATTTCGTTGCTTGAAAAATGTTTGTGCAAACGGAGAATATGTAGCATGGTTGAATCAAAGAGCAACTTTTTGGTGTAAGTGTTTTACTCATGCAATGAAATCAAACGAGTATAAAAAAATACACATTTTCAAAAAGAGGATGATGTTTGTTTATTTTTCAGCTATATTAAACTCTTCCTTGTTTTTATTACATTTGGGAGATATATTCTGATTGTTGGCATATTACAAAAAAGAACTTGACTTGATACATTTGGATTTTTTTCCTTGGTAGATAGCGAAACAAAAAAAGAGAATAGTTAAACTGTATAAGCAATTAGAAGATGAATTAGAAAAATAGTAAAAAAAGTATATTGGTTCAGTTCAAACCGACTATGTCTATCAGCATAAACTGCATAAGACAACCATTGATAAAATAGATATTCTCATTGGTCAGTTATTCGATTTGAATGATGATGAGATAAACGAGATTATCAATTACCAATTAGCGTATAGATTAAATACAGAAAGGAAATGAATGTAGTAGATATATTTTCTGGGGTCGGTGGCTTGTCGGTAGGTTTCGAGAAGGTAGGATTTAATGTAGTTCTTGCTAATGAAATTGATGAACAGATAGCACAGTCCTATAAAAGAAACCATACACACACAATAATGGTAAACGAAGATATACGTTCTTTTGTCGACCATTTCGATGACAGTATATCAAAAAGCAACAGAAGGACTTAATTCCAGCTGTAAAGAAAAAAACTTTACCAAGAACTTCATGATGTCAATGTGGTTATTGGGGGTCCTCCATGTCAAGGCTTTTCTATGGCAGGAAGTCGTATTAGGAAAACATCAGAGTTCATTGATGACCCTCGTAATTTCCTTTTTCCACTATTATTTTAAGATAATACAAAAAAATTTGAGCCTCAATATTTTGTATTTGAAAATGTTGTTGGAATACTGAGCAGCAAGAATGGTGAGATTCTTGAAACGATAAAGAGTATCTTCGAAGATGACAGTAATTTCAAGAATGGTCGATACTACTTACATATAAAAGTATTTAAGGCTGAGGAATATGGAGTTCCTCAGCAACGTCGTCGTGTTATTATCTTGGGTACAAAAATTTGATTTTTGACCTTGATAGGGAATTAAAATTGATGCGGGAGAGTTTGCCAACAGAATTGCAAAAGTGTTTTCAATAGAAGAGAAACAATTAGAGATGCTATCTTTGATTTGAAAGACATTGCTACCGATGGTAGTAGTTCTGTACCTAATCATGTTTCTTCAAAACATAATGGTATAGCTTTAAGAAGAATGAAACAAATTATAGCTAACGAAAACTGGCAAAGCCTTGATGAAGAGATACACTCTGTTCATAGTGGAGCATATGGGAGAATGGACTGGGATAAGCCTTCAATGACAATAACAACACGGTTTGATACCCCTGCTGGAGGACGTTTTACCCATCCCGATTTAGACCGAACACTTACAGCAAGAGAAGCTGCACGAATACAAACTTTCCCTGATGATTTTATATTTTCGGGGTCAAAGACAAGTATCTGTAAACAAATTGGAAATGCTGTTCCACCAAGATTAGCTGAGTTTCTTGCTCATTTTATATTATATTTAAATAGTAAGTATAACGTCAATGAGAATAAGTAATATAAAAAGTAGAAATAGCATCTGCTGACAATATGGATTCTGTTTGGTACATAACCAAACAGAATCAATCGTTTGCTGATTTGTGCTATATGTCGCACATTTTGGAAGATTGGAATAACGATAAGTTTGAAAAACTACGAATCATTTTTAATCACAACAAGACAAAAACAAGAATATGGCTCTCTGAGTGAAAAATACACCGCACAGAGCCACAATTAATTGTGTTCCTGCAGGATTGTTGACAACCAATGACCCATATGATTCAGACAATTTAACTCCATTATATTATTCTATTAAAGAAAGATGTAATGCAAATTTTGCTAACACGCAGTCGTACCAAGACCTCATCAATAATCAGTTGCAATCATTTGTATTAAGAGTAAATAATAACAATATGAATCCATTATTGTTCCTTTTTGAAAAATACTTCTTCAGGTTGGAGATGCCACAGGAGAATACAAAATCACTATAAACGAGTTTAAGTTGTTCGTAGCGACAACTTCTCTTTGGAAAGACTATTTTCAAAGTGACAGACTCTATTCTAAGATATAGAGAAGATAGCGTTTATAAGAATGAATGTGATAATGCACGAACTCAGTCGGTTCAAGACGTTCGCATACAAAAGTTTTTAGCGAACCACGAGTTTATTGAGACAGAAGGCAAAGAGTTGGTTTTGCAAGATCAATTTGTTATGCATGCTCGTAAATTGGTTGCAAACTTCGAAATAAATGGCACAACAACGGAACGAAGTGGATTGACATATTATGTGAATGGAAAAGATACTACTCTTAACAAGGATGTTGTTTCATATCTTTCAGCCATCCGCACGAAGCCTTTCTTGCTCCTTGCAGGTATCTCAGGTACAGGCAAGAGCCGCATCATAAAGGAAATGGCATACGCCAGCTGCCCCGACGAGGGCGACCTGCGCAAGGATAAGACATCGCCCGGCAACTACTGCCTTGTAGAGGTGAAACCAAACTGGAACGACTCCACTGAACTGCTCGGTTATGAAACTGTACTTGACGGTGGTAATTACCACCTGACAAAGTTCGTGAAGTTCCTCATTAAAGCTATGCAACACGAGAATGTACCATTCTTCGTGTGCCTTGATGAAATGAATCTTGCAGCTGTTGAGCAGTACTTCGCCGAGTTCCTGAGCATATTGGAAAGCCGTAAGGATGTGGATGGAACTATCAAGAGCGAACCACTTATTCCTGCTGCTATCTTTGAGAAATACCAGCAGAAACCCATGAAGAGTTATTCCCAACCAAGGACAGTTCCAATTCAAGTACGGGTGCGGGGTGCTACACTGCCGACGACGGTACTGCCGTATATCTCCACAGCACTTACGCAAAACTGATGGAGGAAGGTCTGCGCATTCCTCGCAACCTTATTGTGGTCGGCACAGTGAACATGGACGATACCACCTATCAGTTCAGCCGTAAGGTGATAGACCGAGCCATGACCATAGAGATGAACGAGGTGAACCTAAACGATATGTTTGACACAGAGAAACCAGACGCACTCAGCTATCGTGAGGACGTGGTGGATAAGGATTGGTTTTTCGCTCCATTTGCACAGAGCAATAACGCACTACAGCAAATGAACGACGAGCGTGAACTGCTTGCAGAGAAGATTAAGGCAACCATCGGACAAACCAACGCCAACGGCAGAACAACGCCTGACAGTCTTGAAACCATCCTCGGCAAGACACCGTTCCGTATCGCTTACCGTGTAGTAAACGAGTTGATACTCCACTTCTACGCTCTGTGCTGGGAGGACAAGAACGCTGAGTTTGAGGAACTCTACAACAAGGCACTTGACAATATCCTGATGATGAAAAGTGCTGCCACGCATTGAGGGTAATGAAGACTTGGTGAAAGAGCCATTGGCACAATTGGCAACATGGACGGAGGTAGCATACCCCAAAGCCAACGCTAAGATTGTAGAAATGCGTGAACGCCTCGAACGATCTCACTTCACCAGTTTCTGGCCATAAATGATAGCAAAATATGGATGCGCTGAAATTCGCAGACAAGGCAGGGAATGTGGAGATAACTATCACCACACGCTCCATACAGAACTCGCTCCGACGACTTAAAAAGCCGTGTAGGGTGAGGATGCTGCCATGCACTACTGCGACTACCGCTCGTCAGCCGAGGGCACGTTGCAGTTGGCTGGTGTGCCGCCTCTTCCTGAGGGCAGGGAGTGGGCGGCACTGCCCCCTGTGATGTTCGAGACTTGCCAGTACAACATCACGCTGCACTTCACTGACATTGAGGAAGAGCCTCGCATCATCCACATCAACAAAGACGTGTCAGCGGCATTCCAGTGGTATGCCGCTGACAATGGTGGTTTCCTCATGGCGGCTCTTGATTTCCTCAACGAGCCAGGCATCTTCCGTCTGCAATATGCTTATAAGCCCAAAGGACTGACCGAACGCTTGGCATGGATAGAGTTTCGTGTGGTATCACCGAAACTCGACACGAAGTTTTCGACCTCATGCACATGATGAGCATGATTAACGCCGAGTATGAAAACCTTGTGTTCAAGTATCTTACCAAGACGTTTCAGTCGCTGAACCTGTCGAGCAGTCAGAGCAATGAAATGATTTGGCTCTCTATCTTTAAGGGTGTGATAGACGAGTACATCACCGCTTTGGAGTTTGTGACCAACCGCCCTAACACCCGAGGCGAGCGTATTACCTATTACGACCGTGTGGATAAGATAAAGCGTTGGTCGCCCAAGATGCTCAACCAATATGAGGAGCAAAAGGCTGCCAGGACGCTTAACCACTACCTGTTCCGTCACGACGAGAAGCAGAAGACCATCGACACAAAGGAGAACCGCTTTGTGAAGTACACCGTCAAGCAGATTGGTAAGAAACTTGTGGACGTGCTGGGAGAGTTGCAGCGCAACTATCAAGGTCAGCTTTTGGGAGAGGAACTGGACTGGCTGAAAGGCAAAGGAGAACGCTTGCAGAACATCTTACACCACCGCATCTGGCGACAGATTGGCGAGTTCAAAGGTTTTCGTCAGGAGAGTAGTGTGCTGCAAAAGCGCACTGGTTATTCGCAGATTTACCGCTTGTGGTACATCCTGCAAAGCGGTCTCGGTTTCTACGAGGGTAGCAACGAGATTGGCGTGCGCCCCATTTGGGAACTGTACGAGTTGTGGTGCTTCCTAAAGATGAAGCAACTGATGATGGACGTGTTGGAGATAGACCTTACCGACCCCGACCAAGCGGTACTTGTGGAGGAGAACCGCAAAACGATGCTCACACCGTTTACCGACAGCACCGTGGAGCACAAGATTACCTACCACAACCGCTTCAACGATGACTTTGTGGAACTGTGCTATCAGCACACCTACAACCGCCGTTCGGGCGAGGTGCATACCGCTACCACGGAGCAGCGGCCCGACATTGTGCTCAACATCCAAAAGGCAGACGGCTTTGTGCTGACCTACCTCTACGATGCCAAATATCGTGTGCTTGATGATTCGAACAAGGATATTGATAACCTCGAAGATGACTACGACATCTCGGACTATCCGCCACCCGATGCACTCAACCAGATGCACCGGTACCGCGATGCCATCTACTATGGCAGCAACCACTTCAAACACACTGCTAAGGAGATAATCGGCGGCTACATCCTTTTCCCAGGACGCTATCGCAAGGAGAATGGTTCAGAATCACCTTACTACATTAAATCCATAAAGAAGGTGAACATCGGTGCTTTTCCTCTGTTGCCTAACGGCGAACATCCAGAGGAAGAGGGTAAGATACTGCGCGATCACCTCGTTCAGATACTTCGCACCGAGGAACGCTACGAGCAAATCAAGGACAGCATACCGCAAAAGGGATTGACCTACACCATTGTTCCCGACGAGAGCGACCTTGTGCTTGTGGGCTACTACAAGAGTGGGCAGCTTGAAACTATCAAGAAGAACAAACTCTACTATGTCCGTGCCGGAATGGATCAAGGCTCGTTGCGTATAACCGCAGGTTTTGAGCACTGCCACTATGTGTTGTTACACAACAAGCAGAGTCAGGAACTCTACAAGCTATCCGCAAATGGTCCGCGCATCGTCTCTGGCGAGCAGTTGCGCGGCAAAGGTTTCAACGCAAAGCGTGACTTTCTACCTTGCTTTCGACTTGGAGAGCACCGAACCGATTGTACATGTGCATAAGTCTGACAGCAGTGTGTTCAAAGTGAAAAAGAGTCCGACTCCTTACGCAAAAGACCCATACTTTAAGACTCTCACCGAGTTATTGGAGGAAGTGAAGGCTGAGTCAAAGTCAGAGGTAAAGCTATTTGGTGACGTATAATTGTATTTCCTCAAATTAAATGAGTTACTACGAAGAAGAAATGAACTATAAACCCATATTAAAGACAGCAAAAGAGCTTCTTAAAAAAGGGGGTACATAGACTGTTGTTCTATTCTTGATGAAGGAACTATATCTGTCGTGTGTACAGACTATGACAATTGGAATGGTGAAACGTATGGCTACACTATCTATGTAGTTTGCCTGTCTCCCAATATAGTGCTTACACATCTGATAAAATCAATGAGTTTGAATCTGAGATTTCAAATACTTTCAACGAGGTAATCAAAGCAGATAATAATTGTAGCTTCATTACTCAAATTTCTCCATGGTTTTCTCCTAAGGATATTGATTCAACACTTATTGGAGGTGAGATTGGCAAGAAAGAACTTCTCTCAAAGATAGAAGAAATCAGCAACCTGCTAATAAAGGTTGCCACAGGTGGACCGAGTTTTGATCTCGTGGATGGCGATTATAAAAAACTATATAATTGGTTGTCCGACAAACTTAAAACTTTGAACTTAGACAACCCGAATCCATACTTTAGCTTATGGGATTGGTATCACTACTATAGTCCTAATTTACAGCGTTGGCAAGACAGAAGGGTATATATCAATGAACTATATAAACCATTAAAGAAAATAATTTCAGACATTACAATTCGTCAGTCTGGAAATCCAATCGTTATTGACCTTACTCCATGGATAGAATACGTAGAACTTATGCTAAAAATTCTGGCAGATTCATCACAAGCTAAGATTGTAGACAAATTTCAAGCCGTGGGACTTTTTATGCTGAGAAATAATAATTTCATTAGGACAGTTGGTTTATAACAAGGATGTTTTATGGGGCAGTTGATTCTCAGAATAAACCAATTGGAAAAACCGATGGTTTTAGAATGTTAGAAACATATTTCACCTACAAACTTCACGTAACTCATTTTGAAGAATATAGAGCGTATGCCAAAACAACTAATAAACTGGCTAATGCTCTTACACACGAAAGAAATGCAACTAAAAAAAGATATGATGCTCTCTGTTTCTGCAACCACAGCATTAGTAAATATAGTAGGTATTTTTTTGAAGAACAATATATTTAACGGCTATATTGTTTCCCTAAATATTTTTTTACAAGCAAGTCTTGGTTCTGTCCTTGTGCGGCACCAAGGCTTGCTTTCTTTTTATCGGTAGTCGCTTTACTCTGGCGACCGCAGTCTCCCAAAGATTAATTAACTTTGTATTGTATATGTATCATCAATTAACCTGAGAGCAAAGGTCGCAAATTTTCGCCTTACTCCAAAAGAAAATAAAGAGAAAAGAAATTGCCCTCATTGTGGGTACGAGTGAAGCTACGATCAGTCGTGAGCTAAAGAACAACAGCACGCCATCGGGAAAGTATATCAGGAAAAAGGCGCACGACATGGCTATGCAGCGCAAAAATAGAACGGTAAAGAACTCCAAACTCTCCGACGAATTGGTTTGGAGAATCAAGAAATATATTATCAACGACCAGTGGTCTCCAAGACAAATATCAGGATATCTGCGCAAGAATGAGGGGATAAAGGTGTCCCACCAGTCCATCTACAACATCATCCACAATGACACAACAGGGGAACTTGCCAAGCACACAAGGCATAAGATAAAAATACAGACATCATCCCAAGAGCAAACATCTTCCAATCAAAGACAGGGTGAGTATCCATGAAAGAAATAAATTAGCAGTCCCTAAATATAAAGCATACAATGGAGTAATACTGCAAGGGTTATTGACGAATAGCTGATAGTCTTATTTTAACAAGGGCGATAGATAACAATAGACTACGCTCAGCTGGGTATGCAACTTTAATGGGGTCGTATCTCGAATAGCACCCAAAATAGGAACCGCCGTATGCGGAACCGCATGTACGGTGGTATGAGAGGTCGGTGAACACGAAAGTGGAAATAAACACCTATCATTAGTGTTTACCTCCTACTCGATTAGTCTGAAAGGCGGCTAATATTGGATGCTTACATTATAGACGAGTTGCCCACTATCTATTTCCGTGATCTTGACAACCTGATCGCGATCGCCCAAAGCGACTAAATATATACCCCCATTTCCCAACTAATAATTGGAAAATGGGGATACTTCTAGTATGTGGGGCGTTTCTGCAACAGATGGTTACAAAAACAAAAGTCATTAACTGTTTTGAGGTTTTGAAAATTGCAAAAAATAATGATGTAATACATAATCATTTAGATGCACTGATATATAGGCTTCTTCTAAATATGGAATGTCCAATTCTTTCTTTTTTAAGGTTTCATTACTTCTTGTCTTCTGAAATAATATTTCATTTATATTCTCCACTATCCTTGTTGTTGTTCCTCTATTATATAGCCGAGCATACAGCCATTTGCTGGATAATCTCCGAAAATAAAATGGTCTATACCTGTAGATATGTATCTTTCTTGTATTTTTGCGCTTAATTTTGATTTTTCGTCCCTGTTTGGTACAATTATTCCCTATTAAGTTTTTGCTTCAACAAAAATAGCACACCCGTTTAGTTGCTTTAATCCAATTAGTGGATAGTTTTTAAGTCTATACGAAATGCAGACCTAGCTCTTATTTTGTTGTTGAGAATAGCTTGATAATATAGTCGGCACTCATCCGAAACATTGATATTCCACGCTATAGCTTTTTTTCATTCTCATATATATGAGTAAAAATATTAGCTGAAAATTGTTTCCTCATCCCAGTCAACGGTAATATTTTTTTGTGTCTTTTAGCCACTTATATGCTTCCTCCGATTAAAATTAGGCAATTAGTTCGGAAGCTATTTTCAAAATCGCTAATAATGTCTTTATTAAGAAGTCCTGCCATATTCATTATTTAGCCATGTTAATAATATCAGCTATTAATGAAGAAGCATCTTCCATATCTTGAGTTCTAGTCCAAAAATCTCTTTTGATTAGGTTTAATCAGATAAACCGTATCTTTATCATAGTATTTTATGTATTTTTGTACATATATACTATGTGCTTTTCTCAGAATAGTATATTGGTCTATTTCTTGTAGTTGTTTCCTAAATTCAAAAAAATGTTTTTAATTTCAATTTCTTTTTACGTCTTTGCCAAAATGTAGAATGACTAAATTTAAAGGATCATTTGATTGTACATAATATATCGTTGCCGAAACTTTTTGTGTTTGATGATAATAAGAATGAATTTATATCATTATATAAAGTTTCTGCATACGTTCTGTTTTCGGACAATTGAGTTCGCTTAAAACCAATAGAATTATGTCCATCTTTAAATAATCCTAAGCCAAACGACATTGTATCTTCTATTAGAGCAACTTCTCTATCAGACAATGAGAAATGCTTAATAAACTCATTAAATATATATTATTCTTGCTCTTTAATTTTTTTGCATCATTACCAATTACATTTTTTTCTTGAGTAAAACAATTTTATCAAAAAGCATTTGCTATGTTTTTTTAGTATATCAGAATCTATTGAGAAAAAATGGAGATGGTAGATCTAATAGTTCATTTAGCAAAACACGTTCTCGTTCAATTCCCCATGATGACGCAGTTAAAAAAATAATATGTATTTAGCAATATCTGAATTTAAATATGAAACTAAATCATCTAACTTTTCATCCGTTGAATTTATAATGAAAGCACCAGTGGTGCAGTATCTTTTTTTCTCAAAAAGAGAACATGCTATTTCTGTATTGTGTTGTCCCTCTTTGAATATTACAAATGGAGGATAAAATAATTGTTCGTTATTTTTTCTGTAAAATTTTGTATTGGATTGTGTAGATGTATCGGGGGCTGTGAAATATCTTTCAATACATTCTGTTCTTATCAATTGGTTAGGAACAAAAATCAGGATTATCACTATCTGCATTTAAACCTCTTCCATAAATCCAATTATCAGTTTTGTCAAAAATAATCTTTTTAAAGTCGTTTTTTTGAAGTTTTTTTCAAAAAGTCTAAAAATTATTAAAAATTACCCCATAATGCAACTTTCCAAATTTTAGAATTCGGATTCAAAACATTCAGTCCTAGGTAATTCTTTAATATCGCTATTATCAATGACAATGCCATCAACAATACTTGATTTTATATAGGTTTTAGGAGCCCAATATTCTATTGTCTCAGAAATGGTTTCAGGAGCAATATGTTGAAAAAGAAACAATACTTACAGGTCCTACTGCGGACGCAAATAATTGTCCACCGAAATGCTTTTGGTGTTTTTACGGAATATAGAAAGATTATATACTTTTTTTCGACATAATTTGAGTTGAATAACCATTTTCTGAAATTTTAATATGGTTTTTTTGCGTATTTGTCAACACTTTTTGAATTGAAAAATTAAAGCAATCTCTCCCGTTGGACAAAAATTCAACCGATTTATGAATGAATGGAAGTACATACTCATTTGAAAATTTATATTTGGAACAATACTCTTTTGATTGTTTGCGGTAAGTTTTTAGTCCCAAAAAGGAGGATTACCAATAATTAAATCAACTTTTGGGAAAAGATGCGTGTCCACTTCTCCGATTGTGTCTTTTTCTCCATAAATTTCGCCCTTGATTTTTTTGATATTTGTATCTTCAGAATCAAAAAAATCAGATAAGGTAATTGATAGTTAGTTTCAATCCAAAGGGTTTTAGGGTCTAATTCATCTATCAATGCTAAATATAAACTAAATGCAGCTACTTTAATGGCAGTTTCATCTATTTCTATTTCTATTCCATATATATTGTCTAAAAAGTAAATTCTTTAATTTTTTTCAAAGCTGATTTTATTAGTATTATTAGCTTTTTTTCCATCTTTTTTTATAAGACGTTTGTAACTTTCAACTAAGAAAAATACCCGAGCCACATGCTGGGTCTAAAATTTTTCACATTGTAGTTACTCTTACTGATAGGAAGTTTATCAGAAAGGATAAGTTCTACCAAATTATATGGCGTGTAAAACTGACCACGCTCATGTTTTTAATTCCCCTAAGAATTTCTCGTAAATTTCGCTTAATAATTCAATTTGTATAATCTCAAAAATTAAACAATCTCCAATTCTTAAATAATGTTTCATCATCTGATATATTTCCATCTATAAAACATCTCTTAATAAGTTTAAGGTGATTGTCGGTTACTAATTCTTTCTCATTAGGTAAAACGGGAGTAACATTTCCATTGAAATGAATCTGTACCTCTTCAAATAGCTTATATGTTGCCTCTTTGCTATTAAGGATATCGAAATAACTTGAACAATCGCTTTTTGATTTTTTTGTATATAAACCAGACTCTGTTGGCTGCTCCCTTTATCTTCCAAAAAAATAAAAATAAAGAGAGACCGCATTAAAAAGACTATGGATAACTGTCTTGTTTAAACCATCTTTTTTTCTAATGCTTTTAGCTGTTTCAATAAGACTTTTTACCAAATAAGCATCTATTCTGTTTTGTAAATCTATCTTTTTTCGTATTTCTGGCTGTTTTGTCCATAATAACCCGTTATCTACTCCTATACGAGAAAAAATCTCCACAAGGATATTTAAGGTATCGACATCCGATGATGTCGTATCATAACATAATAATTCTGCATTATTTAATTTTTAAATTAATATCGTCCCCTCCCTTTATATAGGTTGGTTTTTTTCGTAGCAGTTATAGATTCTTATTTCTGTTTCAGATAATGCAAATAACAAAAATAACCTTTCGATAATTCCATGCTTTATGCTGAATAGCAGCAATACGCCTTAATTCGCCATTGTTACTAAATGACTTTATGTTTACAAATTGGACGGGCGGGCCGGGAACATCTCCCTTTTCATTGAACTTCGGTCGTTGCACCCAACCTTCGGGCACGGAGTTGTCGCCCAAATCCCCGATAATGTCGTTATAACCGCGACCCGTGTTGTCGAGATCTGCCGTTGCACCTTTCATTGTTGGTACTCCGGGTGGTGTACCGAGCGACTTATAATACTCCTCACGCTGTTTCTCTATCTGCATCATGCGGGCAGCATAATCTTTCTGACCTGCCGTAACGTTGTTGCCGATGAAGTAATGCTTGGTAAAGCGGTTCTTTGTCACAGTGATTATCGGAGCAGGATAAATCGTGTAATCCTCCGTCTCGTGGAACGTGATTCCTGCGGAGCACTCGTTGATATATACGCCTTCCAAATAACCGTGGCTCTTGATGATACGCTCGCCGCCGGCATTGTAGGTATACCTGCTGGTTTTACCATTATCAGACAATACCATCAGGCGATTATCCTCGTCCCAATACATTCTCCGCTCGGTATTAAGGCTGTCATTCTCCACTAAGGTAGGATTTCCGTTGGCATCGTAGGTGTAATGCTCATGCCTTATCTGTGTGGGAGCGGTGGGATGATTGCTGTCCTCGTACTTATAGGTGAAGTCGTAAGACTGCGCCGTCTTTGTGGAGTCCACCTTTTGCACCTTGGCAAGCGGTTCGCTCATGCGCCCAAAAGTCATCTGCATGCTCTAACTTGCCTGCTTGGCCTTACCACTGGCATATACCAAACGGTTTAAATCGTCGTAAGCATAGCTATGCTTGAATGCGCCACCAAGCTTTTTATCGCCATTACTATTGCCTCGTGTCGGGTCTACGGCATTGGTGATACCGAGGATATTATCCACTGCATCGTATTGATACTTGTTAGTCATAATCGTCGTGCTCGCTGCCGTGAGGTTCATCTCTTGCAAGCGTTCGCGTCGTTTGTCGTAGGTGTAGGTGGTCTCCGTGCCGTTACCTAACTTGGCGTAGACGGTATGGCCGTCCTTGTCATAACCTATCCTGTTAATAACAACGCTTTCATGCCCCTGTTTATTGCCCGAAAGGCGAACTATTTGCCCTGCCACATTGTAGGTACTACTTAATCGTTACTTTACTACACATGCTTATTTACCTCTTTGTACAAATCACTACTTTGGATTTCGAGTTCTTCTTAATTTTCCCTTTGAATCTGCCCTAAAATATTCCTTGATATACACCTGAGTTTCCATTCCTGAATGGATTACAACATATCTTGTATTGGGACGAAACTTAATTCTCCGAAGATTTTTAGTAATACCATAACTGTTCATTTCCTCCACAGATAATGTAGACGATACGTTTTTAAAGTTTATTGTGTCACAACTCTTAGTGTCAAACTCATTTTTTTCTTTGTAATGAAGAACAGATGACTTTCGCTAGGATCTAGACAGTCAGACTCTATTTCCATATGTAAAAAGTTATGTACTATCAAAAGTTGCCGGCTCTCATCAAGTGAGAAACTATGATTCTCGTTACAAGCTATTAAGAAAGGCAACACCATAAAAATACAAACAGAATATATTTTCTTCATTTCTTTTTGTTCTTTATATGCGTTCCACCACTTGTCGATTTGTCTAATCTTCTCTTCTTCCGAACCTTTTCCGATAAATAATTTGTTCAGATTTGCATGAAATTTAGATTTTACAAAATCCCTAAAAGCTTCGAATACTTTAGAGCCTTTTTCTGCCTCCTGTTCACAAGTGGCATTATCGTGGCTTAAGGTCGAGACATATCCTCAAAGGGTCTTCAATAGATATAGGCCTTCATTCTCATCCCATTTTATCTATTTTATGTGACCAACTTCATGTGAAATTCTCTAAACCACCAGTCGAAATATAGCTCTTTGCTATCAAACACTCCAGAATCAAAATATTAGTTCCACTCTAAGGGCTCAATAGAGCCATATACTTTTTTACCATGACTTACACTAAATGTATATCTTCCTTGATCACAACCTCCACTAAAATTCCAATATTTATCATTAATATATGGAGCACAAGGGTCATCATCTTCAAAAAGTTGATTTTATTGATTGCATTTTATATTTCTTTTGTAACCTCATTATATATAATAGGAAAATAAGGACTTAAATATATAATATTAGAATCAACAGATAAGAAAAAAATCTATACCTAAATATCCACCATTATATGATGCTTGGTAAAAGATGGAATCACCACCATCTCCTAAAAACCAATACATCACATGTATCTTTCTCTAAGACTTGAAAAGTAAAAATCTATCTCTTTACAGTGATAAGTATATACACCAGAATGACGGCGATACCGTACTATGACATACAAAATTACCATCAAAAAAAATATCACAACTACAATATATCTTTTCTTTACCATAAGTTCTTAAATTTAGCCCACCCCCTTTTTACAGAACTAATTATGGAATTTCTTAAATTAGACATCTCTGTTATACCATTTATGTGAGTATAAGTTTGACTCCAACCATAATATTCAGCATTCTGAGTAGAAATGCCTTCTCTTCCACCTTGATATGCATCAAAGGCAATTCTTGCGCCCCCCCATGGAATACCATTTTTTGCAGCAACAATACCAGTAGCAATATTTCCGATATCCCGTGCAGAAGTATATATTTCCTGGCCAAATCCAGTTTTTCCAATACTCATGTCACGATAAACATATTTTAAATCAGTTGATACTACACTTTCTGAGCCATTCGTAACCTTAAAATCATATAGCCGATTATTACGTGCTTTATCTATATAATCATCTAATGTAATATCCTTGGATATCATTTTATTAAGAAAAATCTTTTCCTGACTGGTCTTTTGGATTTATTGTTGCTCCTATAGCCCAAGTGCCTTTTCCTTTGTTATAATCAGAATTATAAAAAGAAGTCATTGAGCTTGTTACACCTATAGATTTACCTTTAATGGTATATTTACCATATTTGTCTTTATCAAAAATATAAATATTTCTATCTTTATTTAATATTCCGCCAACAACACGATATGTACCATCTTCATTTAATGCGACATGAGTTTCTTTTCCATTAGGATCAATTAATTTCGTTGGATTTTCCATGCAATATACATACCCACCAACACTCGGATACTTCTCTGCCAACGGATCCACCCCTGTACCACAGACTCGTAACAGGGTTCATATACCTCGCCCCGTAATAGTACAACCCAGTTTCGGAATCAAGTTCCTTGCCATTGAATTTATACGGCATATCCTCGCTGCTACTGTGCTCATCGACGAGTAATTCGCCGTATGGCAGATAAGCATCGAACTGGGTGATATTGGCTTCTTTGTCAGTGATGTAACTTGTGCTGCCGAGGTGGTCTGAGTAATAGAAGAATGTTTCTTCTCTCGTGATATCATTTGCCACATAGCCATATCCTGCGGGCACATCCTCGGGATTGGTGGGCGGATTCCACTGCACGGGCGGTCCTGGAGGTGTGCCCGGCTGACTGAACTTGGGTGTTTGAGGCCAACCTTTGGGTACGCTGTGGTCGCCCAAATCTCCTATAATGTCGTTATAACCGCGCCCCGTGTTATCAGGATCAGCCGTTGCACCCTTCATCGTAGGCACACTCCAGGCGGTGTGCCAAGCGACTTATAATACTCCTCACGCTGTTTTTCTATCATATACTCCATTTTTTTCGACAGGAGTAGTGAATCTATCTTTATCTAACTCAACTCTATTCTTATCAAATAACAGATATAATCGTTTTTATTCAGATAATAACATTTCATGAAATAATAACCAAGAATATAAAGAGGTTGCATCTTCTCATAGTCTTCATTCGGCTTAAAGTTGCCACTTGCCACACTTGTGCGTGCTATCGTACTTGCCTGCACGGCCCCTCCGGAGTTCCGTCGTTGTAGCAGACAATACCCTTTCGACAAACCTAATCGTTCACGAAGGCGTCATTATCCACATCGTTGTATGGGAGATTAAAGATACGATAATTTTCCTTGATAGCCAGCAACTGCCCGTCATATTTTTTTCTTATAGTCCACTGTCATGTCGTCAAATTCTATAATACACTTTAATTGTTTATGGTTATCACCTATTTAACGTTACTTTTTACTGCTTATTGTTCTCGTTTTTTTAATACCATTCTATTCTTCCCACTTTTTGATTATTTCCGTTGAACTATAATGCGGACATGAGAGCCAAACTCCCAATCTGGAGCATTATTATTACCTTTTAAAATATCTCTTTAAAAAGAAGTATAACACTCTAAGCCATAATATTATCACATGAATAGATGTGAATAATACTAAATAGAACCACCATGTAAAAAGCAGCCCCACCAGTTCCTTTTATAGGTTATTAAATAGTACAGAGGAAATGAATAAATGAAAAATGCAATAGTGTTTATTAAACTATTTTTTTGTGATTAATAAAAAAATCCATTCTATTAGTAGTAATATTACACATACTAAAGAAAGGATATATGCGATTATATTATCATTCATATTCTTATTTGTGATTATTAGTAATAATTACTCAACTCTAGATTTTATCTGTCCGGGATGCTTTTTTTATTCGATAGATGGTGGAATCCTCCGTCTCGTGGAACGTGATTCCCTGTGGCGCACCATTGATATATACCCCTTCCAAATCGCCGTGGCTCTTGATGATACGCTCACCGGCGGCATTGTAGGTATATCGGCAAGTCTTGCCATTATCCGACAATACCATCAGGCGATTATCCTCGTCCCAATACATTCTTCGCTCGGTATTAAGTCTGTCGTTCTCCACTAAGGTAGGATTTCCGTTGGCATCGTAGGTGTAATGCTCATGCCCCTATCTGTGTGGGAGCGGTGGGGTGATTGCTATCCTCATACTTATACGTGAAGTCGTAAGACTGTGCCGTCTTTGTGGAGTCCACCTTCTGCACCTTGGTAAGCGGTTCGCTCATGCGCCCAAAAGTCATCTGCATGCTGTAACTTGTCTGCTTGGCCTTACTACTGGCATATACCAAACGGTTTAAATCGTCGTAAGCATAGCTATGCTTGAATGCACCACCAAGATGAGAAGGATTCCCATTTGTCAGCGATTGTGCATCCACACATGGTGAAACCCAATAAATTACACTCTTTTCCATTTTAATCTTTAATCCGTCTAAAATATTTTTTTCTCGAAAATCTTTTTTACCTTTTCATTTTCTTCGTTTGTAAAATCTTTGGTATTTATATGTTTAAAGGTTCTATAGTCCAAAGGAGAGATTCTATCTAAGAGTATTATAGATGGATTAGAATGTCGCAAAACGACACTATATATAATAATTGTGGAGTCTTCTGTAATATGGATTTTAAAGTTTAAATATTCAAATCTTTCATTGCAAGTATCCATTTTTACAATGCTGTCAGACTCATTCTTTATCCATACTTCTAAGTTCTCTTTTTCTTTTTTTCAGAGCTTGGATCCTCTTAATAAGTTCATTACTTGTCACGTAGCATTCATATTGTTGCGCATGCGGATAACTTCCAGAAAGAATTAAATCGCAAGAAGCAAATGCTAAAATAAATAATAATATAAATGAGGAATAGATACTTTTCATAAATCTCTTATTTTGTAAAAAAAGGTGCTGTCAATATGAGAGTCTGAGCCTTCATTAAATTCCAATGCGACTTTACACCATGCATGAGAGTTTTAACAAGTACAATGGGGATAAAGGCTCCTGCTGTAGCAAAGGATCTTGCTCTATCAACATAAGTTGTTCCAGGATTCACAAAGTTTGCAAGATTATAAACAATAAGAAATTTATCTGCATTAATTACCTTTTGAGTCAGAATTTAATAATGCACCATTAACTCCTACAGCTCCAGCTTTATCATACATTAAATCATGTATATAAGAACCAAATTCATTTACTATTTTATTCCATTTTCTATTTCATATTTATTAATTAAAGACAATGCCAGCTCTACTCTATCTTCATTGTCCAATCCATTACTCTGAGGTATCCTCACTTTATCTAAAGTTGTTCCTTCTTTATCTGTTATTATAAAAATACTCTTGCCTGTTGATAAGTTTATTTTCAGAAGATAATAGGGTTAGAGGATTTCCCCAATTATCCATAGATAATGTCTTTGTTCCTCTATATTTATTATATATGGCAAGGGAAATAGCATCCCAATAACGACCACGATAGGTATTGGCACTCATTATATTTAATTCATAATTGTTTTTTTCATATCATATTTCCCGTTAGTTGGTTTTTAACAATATACAGGGATACTTTATAAAGTAATACCTCCAATCTTTAGGAGTTTCTTTTGCTTGCAGATAACAGTTGATTTGTTCGTTCAGCTCTTCTTTTGTACCTACCCTACAGTTCTCCAATAAAGCACTAATCATGCGCCGCGTGTTTTCAAATCCGCTTCTTTGTTTTGATGGATGCAACAGTTGCTTCCACACTTCGCTTGTTCCATTGGCTATTTGCTTGTAATTATTTATCGTTTGACCATAATCTCCATAAATGAGCAATGCTCTACTAATAGTTTGTAAATCCATATTAAGAAAAGTACGAAGTTTTTCTATTCTATCAGGCTTTTTCTAATTCTGCTATAGCTGTACATCCGTAAAGAAGTTGATGGTCTTCTAAATGGAACAAACTTTCAACATATGCAGAATGATTTTCACACCAAATTAGTTTGTCGCGTTCCTCTTCTTTTTGTTGTCTATTAAATCCTCTGTCTTCCTTACTGACTGAAATATGCCCTTCCAAAATAATCTGCTCTGTTTCTTCCAGAAGTTTTTCATACGGTCTTTTTCTCAATTCATCAATTGAATTCCACACAAGATTGCGTAAAATCCGAAGTCTACGACGAAATATTTTTATCATCAATATCCTTCCCTTTAGTGTTCCTTATAACAAAAAGCATATAGCATTATTATTTTTGTTGATGGTAAAAGAAGAACCTCTTTTTTTCCTACTCCCTGATAGTTTTTCGCAGCAGTCTTTAAACAAGTTGGTATTCCATTCGTATACTTTTACCTTAGATTTTTTTCGTATTTTAAATTTGCAAGATAACTACTAAAAATATTTATCAATATCTGTAATTTCACACCAACAATCAAAAAAATCTTTCCAATAAATCTACATTCTTTTTCATCTTGGTAAATCTTTTATCATGTTGAAATAACCATTGTTTATACCCACGTTTTGCTTTGAACCGATAAGCGCGACACCCGTTTTAAGACATATAACATCTGTAATAAAAATGAAAATAGGCAAGAAATTCTTCGTCAATAATATTATTTTCACCTCTATAAGGCCATAACATATTTGTCCAATCTTTATCAATCTTCAAGCTAAAAATCTTCCCGTTTAATCAAATCTGTCAATTCTGCTTTGAAATGTTCAAAAGTCTGTTAAAGGTTTTTCCGCGCGAATTCATTTTAATATAAATATCATCGGTAATTCCCATGTCCTCAAGAATATCAAAAATAGAAAGTAATCTTCTTATTATGGCACAACTCATTCCACAAATCATCTACATCATCAAAAGTAATCGCAATATCATCTAACATTTGGGACATAGATGCCACTGTTGGATCGTTATCCCAAGCTAATGAATACCACGCTTCGTCATGTATCTGTGCAGAAATTGGGTCTTTACTTTCAAAATCAGGAGTAAACTCTAACAAATGTTCACAAAAGCGCCGTGCACTGATACGAGTTGAATATGTAAACTTATTTAAACATTCCCATTTATCTTTTGCTATACCATCACGCTTGGCTGCATACCAATGCAATAGAAATAAGGTCGTAAGACGTTGCTGACCATCTAAAGGAATAAGTTTATCATCTTTCGTAATACTTCCATAAATAAAATCAAGACTTATTCCTGGTCCTTTTACAGCCTCATACAAAGCATTTAGAAATCTATAACGCTTCTTTTTTTCTTGTTTACGCCCTTGCGCATAATCTCGCTGTATAAGCGGTATTTCTATGCCCTTAAATTCTTTTTGGCATACATCTATAAAAACTATATTGTATCATTTATTCTTCACTTTTTAGAGGGTAAATATGGTTTCAACGTTTCACTTATTGCAGTTATGTAAGCATTGCGGTCGTTCTCATCCCATGAATGTAATTGAGAGGTTATATTGCTATTATAGTATTTAAGAAAAAACCATGCGTGTACAGTATGGAATGAAATGACCTTTCTTATCCATTTGAATGATATGTTGCCGTTTCACTTCAAATACAGAGTTATTCAAAGCTGCATTATCTGCACAATTCAGTAGGGCCATATTTGATAAACCATCTATATATTCGCCATTTGTTCCATCTGAAAAGAAGTCAAACACATCTTCTTGGAGCTTTGTAAACGTCTCTCTACTCACAACCTCTAAATTAAGAGCTTCTGTTATTTTTTTGATACTAATTTTTTATCACACTCGTCACCTCGTCTTAACAAAACTTCTTTGTGAAGTTGTAACCATTCTTTTCGTTTCTCACTTGTGTTCAGAATTTCAGCATTCTGAGCATGTATATGTTCCAAACTCCATTTTATACCATTAGCTTTATATTTATCAAAAGGAAAACGTTGACTTTCATCATCGTTGTTCATTATTGAGATAATGTTGAAAAAGAAAGAAGACATTATGAATCTTTTGATAATTATCTTGATAATTTAAACTATCCAACGATTCTATACCATTAAAACTTTCTTTTATTTTTTTTTATTAACATAGGCGCTTACCTCTGATTTCTTCATGTTTTTTTGTTTCATTTAGTAAACGACGGAGGTTTTCTTGTTTCAAAGCAACAAGATAGCCAATTTTATGAAATAATTCTCTATTTTCATACCATTCTTTTCAATTGTTCATAAAAGGTGATAATACTATTCCATACAGCTATCTTATCTTTCTGTTCATTAATACGTTGGTTGAAGAAAAAGAAAGTTGCATATTTGTCTCTTACCTTTCGTCCACCAGCCATCATGTCAAATAGTAGTTCTATTCTATTAGGATATTCTATTGGATTATAATTTGTAAGAAAAGCCCAAAAAGATGGGGTATGTAGTTCCTTTTCAATACTATTCCACTCTGCATCTATTTCTAATTGTTGGTTATTGGTTAATCCATTATTTCTACTTAAGAACAGAGCTCTTACCAATTCCGAGTTAGTAAGGGGAATACGGCCAATATTTAATCGAGTAAAAAGTTCTATCCCACTAACATCTTCTTCTGGTTCATACCACATAACTTTTACGTTATTGTTAAGTTGCTGATAAAAATCAATACATAAGCCTAACAAGTCTTTACCACTGTTCTGTTTCTTTTTAAACCAATCTTCAATGGTTTCAAAAGCATTAGCAATAAAAAAGAAGTCTATGTTATCCTCCTTTCTACTTAAATCTATATTCAAAAAGATAATCATGTGTTTCCTTTCGGGTTGCATAAGTAATCTCATAACGAAGGCTGGCACTGGGAAGTTGTTTCCATAGATAACTAAGAATGATATAAAGTGTAGTAAGTCGTTGCTGACCATCAATTAGTTCGTAATAATCTTTGTCAATAGTCTTTACAACAATAGGCTGGAGATAATAATTTTTCCCATGCTGTTCCCCATTTTCCATAATATCATTCAAGAGTAATTCCACTTCAGTTGTACCCCATCTATACCCTCGTTGATAGTCTGGAACCCAAAAACTTTCCTTCTATTTCTAATATTCCTTTAGATGTAAATTCCATACATTTATCTTATTTATTTATAATGAACAAAGATACAAATTTAAACTTAATAAAAACGAAGAACTTTTTGAGTATAAACAAATGAGAGCGTTTGGGTTGCTTCTTCACAAAAAGAAGTCTCAAAGTTGATGGTTAACACTACTTTTTATCTAAATTTCCCTATTTTTTTCCACCTTTTTCACCTTAAAAAAATATAGTTCACAATAATGGGAGTTATGGTGTTATTTTTCTTTTAAAAATTGCGTTTAAAAAGGGGAGATTTTTGGCAGAAAAAGGGGTAAAAAGATGAGAGTTTAGCGTGAAAAACACGATGTATTAGCGGCTAAAAACATAAGAGTTTAGGGGGCAATAGACGATGTATTACACGCCAAACTCTTAGCTTTTGCATCATAAAGTCTATTCATAAGCTTTGTTGTTTGTTGCGTTTTTAGAAATGCAAAACCTATATGTTTGGCATTTGTCTCCCCTTTTTCGGCTCTTTTTTTGCCCTCTATAAATATTAAAAACAGTGTAAAAAGCTTAGCTATTTTTTTGCTAAAACACATTTTTTTATTGAACAAAAAAGAGGTGCTTTCTACTGCTGTTTTTTTCGTTTTATTTCAAACAAAATAAAAAGTGTGTAAGCTCCTTTTATCTTCACTTTTTGAAATTTTATACCCCAAAAAAAGAAGATGCAGAGTTTACACACCCTTACACATTGTCACCACCAAAACACTATATGGTGCCGCCTATACCTTTTAAATTTATCAATAAAAGCAACTATTTTTTTGAAAAAAACACTTTTGTTTTTTTGGTGAGATAATTAGGGTTAGTGGCGACATTTTTGGCAGAATGTTATTGAGATCTGTGCCGTTATCGCTGGCAAATTCGCGCTTTAACGACGTTTCAATGTAACGTTTTGCGGCTCCCACATTTAAGTTTTCGCCCGTTATAAGCGTTGCTGCTTCTTCTTTTTGTTTGCTTTGTGCATACGTAAAAAAAGCTTCCCATAATGCTGGCTTTATCTGTTATTGTTTCCAAATCGGTATCACGAATAAAGTCAACAACAAGTCCTTCTTTTGGCTCTATTACCAACACTGGCTCTAATAATCCTGCGCACTTCATCTACCAAAGCATCTTTTATCTTTCATGTTTTTTTATTGTGTTCAAACACCAGTTCGAGAATATAATCAAGATTTATTTCTTGCGATTTTAACAAATCTATCTCAAACACCACATCGTCCCAGTCTATCTTCGATTCTTCAGGAGCTTTACCTTCTTTCTCACGTTTGCACCAATCTCTAATATCGTTGTAAGTAGAACGATAGTCTTGCACCAGTCTTTCTTGCAACACATCTACTTTTAATAAATCCGACATCTCTTCGTTTGTAAGAAAATGGGTATCTTGAAAGGTTTTAACCGCTTCGCTATCGTCTTTATCTATGTGTTGCAATTCTTTTAAATGGGTAAACTCATCGTAGTTTTGCAAAATGTTTTCCACCTTCAAATAATTACCAAATAGCTTCACAAAAAGCTTTCTTGTCTGCCTCTGTCGCTATTTCATCGGGTTGTGGGAATTGCTCTTTTAGCTCTTTCACAATATCAATATAACCCTTACGAGCTTCTCCTGTGGCAATGTCTGTAAACCCTTTTAAATATTCTTCGTAACTCTTTTCAAGTACAACATTTCTGGTGTTTTTATCGCCAAACAAAGTAATTGCGTCTATTGTTTCTTGCTCTAAATCTCTAAACGTTACAATGTTGCCGAATGTTTTGGTAGCATCGTAAATGCGATTGGTGCGCGAAAAAGGCTTGCATTAACCCGTGATAACGCAAATTTTTTTATCTACAAACAAGGTGTTAAGTGTTGGAGCATCAAAGCCCGTAAGAAACATTCCTACAACAATAAGAAGGTCTATTTCCTGTGTTTTCACTCGCTTTGCAACATCGCTATAATAGTTTTTGAAAGTTATTACTATCAACCCCATAATTGCTTTTTAAATATTTTTATTGTAGTCTTTTTATGGCGTTTGCAAGAAACTCTTTGGCACTACTTTTCCATAGCAGAAGGTTCAAAATTTTCTTCCAAAAATTTCTCCCTTAGCATTTTGTTCTTCGTTGGGCGCAAACGAAAAGATGGTAGCTATTTTTAGTTTTTTTGCGTTGTTTGCTTGCAATTTCTTTAATGCTTTATAATAACATTTGGCTGCTTCTACGCTGTTCACGGCAAACATAGCGTTAAAGCCTGTGCCACTGCCTTGGTTTCTATGCGTTTTTATGTTGAAGTTTTGCAATATATATTGAGCTATTTCTTTAATTCTTTCGGGGTGAAGCAATAGCTGTTTGGTTTCCGATGCTGTGAGTTTTAACTCGTCTTTTTCGGTTTCTAAGTGTTTAAATTGCGGACGCACATCGTTATAGTCTACCTTAAATTTCAACACTTTCTCATCTCTAATAGCGTCTGTTATAACATACGAGTGCAATTCTCTACCAAACACGCTTGCAGTAGTTTCTGTTCCTAAAGCATTTTTCGGGGAATATGGGCGTGCCTGTAAAGCCAAATTGATAATAACGTTTAAACTTTTTACGCAAATTTCGCTGAGCTTCTCCAAACTGAGAGCGATGACATTCGTCGAAAATAAACACCACTTGTTTTTCGTAAATGGGCAGTGTGGTGTCGCTCTTCATCAAGTTGTTTAGTTTCTGAATAGTGGTTACAATAATTTTTATTGTCGTTCTTTTCAATGTTTCGTTTTAGTGCGTTGGTGCTATTAGAACCGTTTACACTGTCGGGAGAAAAAGCGTTGATATTCTTTAATAGTTTGATAGTCGAGGTCTTTTCTATCTACCACAAAAAACACCTTATCTATAAATTCGAGCGATGTGGCTAAGCGTGCAGCTTTAAAACTGGTTAATGTTTTGCCCGAACCTGTGATGTGCCAAATGTAACCTCCTCCTTCTGGCTTGCTCCACTGCTTAGCTCCGTAAGAGCTTTTTATTTTCCATATCAATCGTTCTGTTGCTGCTATTTGGTAAGGACGCATAATTAACAGCGTGTTGCTAACATCGAACACGGCATAAGTGAACAACACTTGCAACAGTGTATTCTTTTGAAAAAAGGTTGTTGTAAAGTCTTTTAGGTCTTTAATTAAGGTGTTGTCTGCCTTTGCCCAGTTCATTGTAAAAATCGAAACTGTTTTTGTTTCGCTTCACTGTGTTAGCAAAATATCGGGTATCTGTGCCGTTAGATATAACAAAACAGTTGTAAATATTTAAAGAGAGAACACTCGCTGTTAAAACTTTCTTTGCTATATCTATGCACTTGGTTAAAGGCTTCGCGAATGGCAACACCACGCTTTTTCAGCTCTATTTGCACCATTGGCAAGCCATTAACCAAAATGGTTACATCGTAGCGGTTGGTTTGTGTGCCTGTTTGTTCAAACTGATTGATTACTTGCACCTTGTTTCGAGCCACATTATTTTTATCTACTAAATAAATGTTTTTAATGTGTCCATCGTCGAAAACAAAGTCGCAAATATAATCGTTTTGCACCTTTTGGGTTTTATCTATAATACTGTCGCTCTTTTTTTCTAAGTAGTCGTCTAAAAAACGTTGCCATTCAGCATCGTTAAAACAAACATCGTTTAGCTGTTGCAGTTGCTTTCTCACGTTTATCAACAATGCCTCGGGGCTAACAATGTGTTTAGCATATTCGTAGCCTTGGCTTTGTAAGTCTTCAATTAGCTCTTGTTCTAAAGCAGCCTCACTCTGATACCCGCCTGTAGGTTCGTTTAGCACAGCTTTTTTTGTGTAACTATCCAGAACAATAAAGTTCTGCATTTCTGCTATAGTGGTGTATTGGGTCATTGTTGTTATGGTTTATTTTTAATTATAGTTTTTTTCTAGGACTACTAGGATAGCTAGTAGAACTAGGGAATAATAGAACTACTTTTTTTGGGGGCAAGTTAGCTCTCTGCCTTGCTCACTCTTTTCCTTTGAGCAAACTTTTTGAGCCTTGCCACCTCCGCTTTCAAAGCTGCATTCTCCTCTTTGAGGGCTTGCATCATACGGTCTTGTTCCTTTCGATAGCCTGTGCGAGCAGCATACATTCGTTCTTTAATACCTCCTTCTGTCACGAAAAGCTTTTGCAAGTAATCGAGATAATTGCACATCATTTTTATCTGTGATATGGCATAGTGAGAGCGCAGTGTTACAAAAACTCCTCAGCCGTCCATTTATTTACGAAAGGGGCATAGTCGGCATAGTTGTTATGTTTTCGGCAAAGGTTAAGAGCGCATTGTAGCGTGGATGGGTGGTTTGCCAAACCGTTAACCCACGAGTATGGAGATAGTCCTCATAGTCTTGGCGCAGTTCCTGCAAGCTACTACGTGCCACATTAAGCAGTTTTTAGCTCCATTTCAGTAGAGGTTATGCCGTCTTCCTTTCCCTCTACAATATTTTGTTTCCCCGATCGTGCCGCTTGAATCATTTGGTCTACAGTACGGTCGCCATAGGTAGGCAGGAAACGTTTGCAAAAAGACGAAGGTCATTTGGTAGAGCGCATCAGCTTTTAGATAGAAGTACAACGTTTTCCAGTCTGTTCCGCTACGCAGTACCTTCGGTTTGTCATTCTCCATAGGCATCTTATTTCATTGAGTAGTTTATCCTCGTTCTCAATGCTTGAACGAGAGTAGTCGTTCTCTGTAATATTCGTGTTGCTTTCTACGAAGTTCTATCTCTTTGGGCAATCCCTCGCTAATAGAAGTGGTTAGCGTGTCGAACTTATCGAGAATTGAAACTATACGCTCTTGTTCGGCAAGAGGAGGTATGGGAATTTTTATTTTATTCAGATTCTTCTGATTCAACTTCGGTTGTGAAGCCCCAGAGATGTATGGCGTCAGATCAATACTATTTAGATAATATTCAACAAACCGACGTTCTTCGTATGTATTAAATTTCAAAACATGTGCATGATTGTTCACCCAACTTTTACCACTTATACTAAATGCGATAGGTGTTGTCCTTGCAATTAGATTAGCCCCATCTTCAGAAACAAGTAAATAATCACCATCAAAAATGAAACCCTTTACATAATCAACAACTCCTGATGCTCCATAATATGGAATAGTTCCTTCTTCTCTTTTTCCACTCGTAATAGGCTTTCTCATCGTATCAAAATTAACGGCTATTTCTCCTAACGTTTTCCATTCTACCGCTTCATATTCGAAAGTTAACAATTGATTTCGATAGAATTCATACTGTCGCTTACGACAGTCCAGCTCCGCTTCCAGCTCCGCTTCCAGCGTAGTAAACTTATCAAGAATTTCAACAATTTTACGTTGAATCCCTAATGATTTCTCCGGTTTAGAGGGACAAGGGATAGGAATCCTTTTATTACAAAAAGAGCTTATCCATTGTCTTTTATGGTCGCCTTCAACTATCTCACTCGGTAATGTATTTAACCAGTAATATATATATTTCAATAATACTTTTGATTCATCTTGAGAGGTTATCATTTTTCATTGCGGAAGATTTTGCTTTTAAAAATCAAAAATCAACCCACTTATTTGCCGTAGTAAAAATCATCGAATATAATAACAGGAGCTTGTGATGCTTTATATATCCCATTTACTTCGTTAGTATAACCTAAAATAAAAGTCTTTCCTGCTGTCAAAAACAGGAGTAGTATAAGACTCATGATAATTAGTAGATTTTACCAAATAGTTAGTAGGCTGCTCATACTTTGTTATACTTCCTATAGGTAGCCACTCTACTTTTTCCCCTTGTAATAATTCGTCTATATATTTCATCCTTCCAACTCCTTTATTATCTCATCAATATCCGCCCGCAAGCGATCTATTCGTTTCACTGTTTCTGCCACTTCGGCATTAAGCTTTGCTATGTCTATCACCTCACGTTTGTCTTCAGCTTCAACATAAAAACTAACAGAAAGGTTATAATCGTTCTCTTCTATCTGCTTGTTGTTTACAGATGTAGCAACATATTGCAATTCTTCTTTATTTCCAAAAATAGAAATAATACGGTCGATATGTTCAGGAAGCAGAACATTGTTATTGGTTTCTTTCTTAAAAAAGTCTTCACCACTGGCATCAATAAACTGCGTTGTTGTGTCTGCCTTATGTTTAGACAACACAAGAATGTTTACCGCAATGCTTGTTCCATAAAAACAAATTAGGCGGAAAGCTGCAATAACAGTTTCAACAAAATTGTTATCTACTAAATATTTTTCTTATTTTTTTGTTCGGCTCCACCTCTATAAAAATATACCGGGGAAACAAACAATAACAGCACGACCACGAGCAGACAAATAACTCAAAGCATGAAGACAAAAAGCAAAAATCGGCTTTCGATTTAGGAGCTAATACACCAGCAGGCGCAAAGCGGTCGTCGTTAATAAGAGTAGGGTCGTCGCTTCCCAATCCAATTTCTACCGAGTAGGGCGGATTAGACACAATAGCATCGAAAGGTTTTTTTGGTCGCCATATTGTGGATTAAGGAGCGTATCTCCTAAAGATATATCAAACTTGTCGTAATTGATATTGTGTAAGAACATGTTCATACGAGCTAAGTTATAAGTGGTATGATTTATTTCTTGTCCCCAAAAACCATCTTGTATTTTGTGTTCCTCGAATTGCTTTCTTGCTTGTAACAACAAAGAACCCGAGCCACAAGCAGGGTCGTATATTTTATTTACCGTTTCTTGTCCGAATAAAGCAATATGCGCAATGAGTTTAGATACGTTTTGAGGAGTAAAGAATTCACCTCCCGACTTACCTGCATTGGCAGCATAATTAGAAATTAAAAACTCGTAAGCATCGCCAAAAAGGTCTATTTCGTTGTCTTCAAAGTTTCCAAAATCTAAACTCTCTACCCCTTTTATGACCGATGCTAAACGCTTGTTTTTATCTTCTACGGTGTTTCCTAAACGATTGCTCGTGGTGTCGAAGTCGGCAAATAAGCCCTTTAATGTCGTGTTCAGAGTCGTAACCATTGGCAGAATTTTCTATTGCAGCAAAGATATTGGCTAAATCGGTGTTTAGATTAGGGTTGTTACTTGCATTTTTTGCCACATTTTGAAACAACTGACTTGGATAAATAAAATATCCTTTAGACTTAATTGCATCGTGTTTAGTTTCAGGGGTTATCTTATCATCAGCGAAAGTGGCATAATGAATACTTTCATCTCCTCCTTCCATATGTTTTGTAAAAATTTTTCACTGATAAAGCGATAAAACAATGTACCTAACACAAATTGCTTAAAATCCCAACCATCTACGGCTCCACGCACCTCGTTTGCTATCTTCCAAATAGCTGCTTGTAGAGCGTCTCTTTGCTTCATACTAATCATAACAATTATAAACTTTTATCATTTTTATATGCAAATATACTATTTTATAGTGTTTTTGTGCTAATAAAAAAAGCATAGCTTTTTACATGTAACACTCTTTTTACAAGAAAAAGAAATTATGGGATTATAAAAGTGTTTAATAGCCTGCATTTCTGTTTTTAAAAAGCATTTAAATAAGCTTTTTAAATGGTGTTTATTTTTGCATTTTTCTCATTCTATAAACGGGTAAAGTGCATGGTTTTATTGCTATTTTTCACTCTGGTTTATAAAGAAAAAAGCATGAAAAAGAGATAAAAACCATGTAAAAGCTTAGCTATTTTTGCTAAAACAAGAAAACAAAATGTAACATAATGCTCACAAAAAATGGGTTTAACTTCCTTATTTTCTTACTCTTACAACGTACATTCTGTGTTGTTTCTCCTCTATAAATAGAATAAAATGCGCTTTCAAAGACATTTGTTCAGAAAAGATAAAGCCATTTCTTTACATCACATTATCAATTATTTATTGTAATTTTGCAATGAATATAAAGCCATAAATGTATTTCATTTATACGCTCATTCATCAACAATATATAAATTATTCACCGCTATCAACGAAATAAAATAGTATCTTTGCAAGGAAAAGAAATAAAAGCTGATGAACCTTTCTGCAGATTTTGAACAAAGAACTCGTGCGCTATTAGGTGATGAACGCTACGAAAAAAATTGCGCACAGCCCTTAACACCGAACCCAGTGTGAGTGTGCGGTTAAACCCTTTCAAAGCAAAGAACATGGGTATAAACGAAAGGTTTTATCCTAAAAATGTGGCTTGGTGCAACACGGGTTATTATTTATGCGAGCGTGCAAACTTCACTTTCGACCCACTCTTTCATGCAGGTTGCTACTATGTTCAGGAAGCCTCATCTATGTTTATACACACTGTTGCAAAGCAATATATCACCTCTGCCGTGCAAGCTCTCGACCTTTGTGCTGCTCCGGGTGGTAAAACAAGTGCTATCCGAGCTGTTTTACCTCATGGTAGCTTACTTTTTGCCAACGAACCGATACGAAATAGGGCGCAAATATTAGCAGAAAAACATGCAGAAATTTGGACACCCCGATGTGTTGGTTACCAATAATTATGCAAAAGACTACCAACAAGCAGGCCTTTCTTTCGATGCTATCATTGCCGATGTACCTTGCTCTGGCGAAGGAATGTTTCGTAAAGACGAAGACGCTCGCTTAGGGTTGGAGTGCCTCATTGGTGCATCAATGTGCTTCTCTTCAGCGTGAAATTATCACGGATATATGGCCTTGTTTAAAAAGAAAATGGACTTCTTATTTATTCTACTTGCACTTTTAATGCGCAAGAAAACGAAGAAAATGTAGAATGGATAATGAACCATTTGGGTGCAGAATGTTTGAAAGTAAACGTAGACAGTGCGTGGAATATTGAGCCATCGTTAAACTCTGAGATAATTGCCTATCGTTTTATGCAGGGATATACACAAGGCGAAGGACTTTTTATGTGCGTTCTTAGAAAAACAAGCAACGACACTGTTACGCCTAAAAAGATAAAGAAAAAGGGAGCAGAGCCTGTATCTCTAAAAATGGAATAAGCAATGGTTACAACAGCAAGATTCGTTTTTTTATTACTCAACAAGACGACACAGTGCGAGCTATTCCTAAGCAATGGTTACAGCAATACATATTGGCAAGCAACCATTTAAAGCTCATGTATGCAGGAATAAGCTTGGGTGTGTGCAAAGGAAAAGATGTTATTCCCAATCATGCGTTGGCTCTTTCTATTTGTATTCATCAACAAATGTGTCCTAAGGAGAACCTTTCCTACGAACAAGCCATTGCCTATTTGCGAAAAGAAACTATCGTGTTATCACCAGAAACACCTAAGGGCATTGTTTTGGTGTGCTTTAATCATGTGCCGATAGGCTTTTGTTAAAAATCTCGGAAACAGAGCAAATAACTTATATCCTACTGAATGGAAGATTAAAAGTTCGCATATTCCACCACACGATGGAGGCGTTCTAAAAACAATTATAACATACAAATTATATTTTAACAGATAAATAACGTACACAATGCAGCAATATTTAGACCTCTTAAAACGCATCAAAGAAGAAGGTGTAACGAAAGGAGATAGAACGGGAACGGGTACTATGAGTGTCTTCGGACATCAAATGCGATTTAACTTAGCAGAAGGTTTTCCGCTCTTAACCACGAAAAAAAGTTACACTTAAAGTCGATTATTCATGAGCCTTTTGGTTCTTAAAAAGGCGATACAAATGTGCGCTATTTACAAGAAAATGGTGTACGTATATGGAACGAATGGGCTGATGAGAACGGAGAGTTGGGGCCTGTTTATGGTCATCAATGGCGTTCGTGGAGCGACAATAAAGGGGGAACGATAGACCAAATTGCCAATGTGATTGAGCAAATAAAGAACAATCCCGATTCTCGTCGACTCATTGTTACTGCATGGAACCCTGCCGATGTTGAGCATATGGCTTTGCCTCCATGCCATTGTTTCTTTCAGTTTTATGTGGCAGAGGGCAAACTTTCGCTTCAATTATACCAACGTAGTGCCGACACTTTCTTAGGTGTGCCGTTTAACATTGCATCGTATGCGTTGTTATTGATGATGGTGGCGCAAAGTAACCAACTTGCAATTGGGCGATTTTGTATATACCACTGGCGACACACATCTTTATCTTAATCACTTAGAACAAGCCGATTTGCAACTCACTCGCACACCGCGTGCTTTACCAAAGATGCGCTTAAACCCTGATGTGAAAAGTATATTCGATTTTAAATACGAAGATTTTACACTCGAAGATTATAACCCTTACGACCATATTAAAGCACAAGTTTCTGTATAATGATTATCAACATGATTGCTGCTGTGGCTCAAAATAGAGCTATTGGCTACCAAAACAAACTTATTTATTGGTTTCCGAACGACTTAAAAACGTTTTAAAGCACTCACCACAGGACACACAATTATTATGGGACGACGTACCTTTGAGAGTTTACCCAAAGGGGCTTTTGCCTAACAGAAGAAACGTGGTTTTTAAGTAGAACGCAAAGTGTTTTTTTGAGGGTTTGCGACACTTATTCGTCGCTAACAAAGGCGTTAGAGAGCTGTAATAACAACGAGGTGGTATTTATAATAGGTGGCGAAAGCATTTATAAAGAGGCTATCGAAAAGGCAGACACTTTATTCTTAACGGAGATAAACGACACTCCTTTGCAAGCAGATGCTTTCTTTCCCTGCTATAACAACTGGATTGAAAACGGAAAGAGAACACCATGAGAAAGACGAAAAACATACTTTTTCGTTCGACTTTGTTACTTATAAAAAAGAATAATTGCTGTTTCTCTCGCCTTGCAAGGTTAACGATAAAATAAAAAATAACACACGCTACTGTTTTAGGTGTGTGTTATGTATTAAACCAAATGGCATAAAGCCTACATCTTAGTTTTTTTCGAGTTTCGATTTCAAGCATCTTATCCAAAGACACTAAACGATTGTTTTGTTTCACCTTAATAGTAAAAAAATGGCAGACCCATTCTTTAGATGTTTATCAGCCACAACATTAAATGTGCAACGAATAGTGCTATAAGGCTCTACCCTACTTATTTTCACATTTTCTGATAACAATATGTGCTTATTGTGAGTAACTTCTTGCACAATAGGTTCTATGTTGTAAAGCGTTGTGTCTTTGGCATTATAGAGTTCTACCACAAGGGTTGCGCTTTCGTTTCTTACCAACGAAAGGTCGTTACGATTGTTTTTAAAAGCAAACGACTTAATAACAATGCTTTCTTGCCTTGCTTCTGCGGTCTTTAATACGCATTGTTGCCTATCATGAGCATTTTTCTTTTGTTCCTTCAAAAGGCACCACCTCTCCCCTATCTTCTTTATTTTCTTGCCATTCTATACGGTCGTCCCCTTTCTCACTCTCGGTATATAAAGGCTCATCACTGTTTCTTGTACGAGGCGAAGAGTCATTATTCGAACCTTTATACCTTCTTTCTTCACGCTCTAACACACGCTGTCTGTAACGTTTAATCTCGCGTTGTCGCTTTTCATAGTTCTTTGTTTCAATGCTTTCTCCTATCACTGCACCTGCTGCCATACCAAACACTGAACCTACAAACGCTCCTTTCGTCCACCAATAGCTCTGCCCACAGCTTCCTCCGAGCAAATGTCCAAACTGTGAACCTATTGCCATTCCTGTTCCTGTGGAGCGTGTGCAACTATAAAAAAAGTTGACTTAAAAGAATGATAAACACAAAAACATTTCTTTTCATAGCCTATTTATCGTTTTATTACAGATGCAAAGATATAACTTTTTATTTGAGCCTTCATAGTAAAAACCTTTACTGTTATAGGGATTTCCCTATTTGTTGAAATGTGTTATTTAAGGTTCTTTTTGATGATTAGAATAAAACAAGTAACTTTGCTAACTAAATAACAATAATATCTATAAAAATAATAGCTTAACGGCAGATTTTTTTGTTGCAAACACACTGTAATCAATCTGCCAAACGAGCATAAACAAACAATAAAAACGGCATGAGGAAACAAATAAAAAAATGGTTGTTCTTTTTGTTACTCTTAATTCATGTGGCAATTACAGCACAAGCCCAACAAACAAACAACAAACTTGTTAAGCCTAATAAGGTAACAAAACAATGTTGCCATAACAGACACTGCCATGCTTAAAAGTTTAGATGCTATGCAAGAAGAGCCTACCTCTTCGGCACCCAAAACAGGCATTCATCAATCTCTTAAAACAAAGTTTATCGAAGGAGATGCAGGCTTTATGTCGTTAGTGGCTTTGGCTTTGGTGTTAGGACTTGCTTTTTGCATTGAAAGAATCATATACCTCACGTTATCAGACATAAACGCTAAAAAAAGTTTATGAACGACCTTTCAAACCTCATTTTGTCGAACAAAAATAGAAGAAGACACCAACTCTGTTCGTCTACTAACGGACCTATTCCTGCTATATGCCAACAAGGTTTACAAAAGATAGACGAGCCTATAGAAGACATTGAGCGCACCATTGTTGCCAATGGAACAGTGCAAGCCGCTTATTTAGAAAAGGGTTGTTCGTGGATTAGGTTGTTTATTGCTATGGCACCATCGCTCGGTTTCTTGGGAACGGTTATAGGAATGGTACTTGCTTTTCGACCAAATTCAACAACAAGGAGATATTAGTCCCTACCATTGTTGCTTCTGGAATGAAGGTAGCACTCTTAACAACTATCTTCGGAATTATTGTTGCGCTCATCTTACAAGTGTTCTATAACTATATCATCACTAAGATAGAACACCTCACAGCTCAAATGGAAGAGAGTGCAATAGCCTTTCTCGACACTGCTTTACGCTACAAAAAAACAAAAATGAAAAGAACCCGTTTAACCATAAAAACTAATAAACAATTTTCTAATAAGGTGCTTATTGCTTTATTAGTGAGTAGCTTAGTGTTGTTTGTTTTTATTCTTCTTGGTAGGTTATAATATGCCTTCTCTGAGCGAACCTAACATAAACGAACCGTTATTAACCACTCCGCTACTCTTTTTTGTGTATGTTGTTGTGTTTTTAAGCATAGGTGTCAGTGCATGGGCTATTGTCAAAGAAATGCTATTAAATGCGCATTCGCCTCCAACAGGTCAATGGTATTGCCGTTAAAAAGCTAAATAGTGTGGTGTTTATAGGCTTGCTCCTTCTGCTCATTATCGCCTTTTTTTATAGGCTCTAACATGCCCATTGATATAAACGGAAGTAAGTTTAACAACGTTTTTTGGCTCAAAACAAGCGATATGTTTATAACCACTTCGTGCTTGTTGCTTGTTATTGCAAGTGCAACGGCTTTGTGGGGAATATTGAAAAACTATAAAAGAAGTTAGATGTTTTTTTAAAAGAAAAGCCAGAGAAGTTCCCTGAATTAAACACTGTTTCTACAGCCGATATTTCTTTTTATGCTACTCATTTTTTTCTTAGTAACCACTTCTATTAACACTGAGAAAGGCATTAAAAGAACACTACCTCGTATCACTAAAACGCAAAAAGAGGCGCTCACAGAAGTTAATCAACCCAGTTTGCTTTCTCTAACGCTTAACCAACAAAACCAAGTAGTGGTTAAAAATGCCGTGATACCTATCGACTCTGTGCATATCTTAGCGCAACAAGTTATTGTAAATGCCAAAGAACAGCACGTTATTAAGTTAGAAACCAACGCAAAAAGCCACCTATAACGTTTATTTTAAGCTACAAGAACAGCTCAATAAAGCTTATCAAGATGCTAAAAATCGCTTAGCTCTTCAAACCTATCATCGTGTTTACAATAAATGTACCAACACCGAACAAGAGCAAATTAACAAGCAAACACCATGGAGGGTGCAAGAAACAACCGCACAAACCCTTAACGCAGAAAAAGTAATAAATATGTTTCGTAAAGCACAACACGACATACCTCAACTGAACACCGCTTCTGCTTCCCGACCTTATTTTTTTACGGTGTTATTCTTCTTTATGATTGTTACTCACATGCGAACAGAAGACCCTAAGGTGCGTTATACCCCTACCCCAAGGAAATTCACTCGTTAGTTTAAAACAAAAACAAGCCTTGCTTTCATTGTTGTGGGCAAAAGATATCAATGCTAAACAATCACAAAACAAAGAGCAAATGGTGATAGAAATAAACGGAGAACGCATACCCTTAACCGAACTACAACTTTATATTGAGGCGCAAAGAAAAATATCAAACGCCAACCAGCCCTTATTAACGGCACTCATCAAGGCAGACGAACACACACCCATGCAACTTATCAGCACTATAAGAACAACGCTCAAACTGCAAAGGTGCAACATGTTTTTATGTGGCTAACACTTCTAAAAAGAAACATTAAACGCTTATTTCTCACTAACATCATCTTTCATTCTAAGGATAACGCTTTCAATTTAAAGCAAACATGTTCTTTGCTCTGCATATTTATGCAAAAATGCAGAACGCACACAATAAAGTTATAAACTGTTTGGTTTCTATGCTTTTTATTGTATCTTTGCACTACAAATAAATAGTTTTACACTATTTTGCAAGTAATATATTATATTTTCATCATTCAGAGTTGAATAAAAAGTATTATAAACAATGGGACATCATAGTTTAGACAAATTAGACAAAAAGATTCTTCAAATGGTATCAGAAGACGCTCGCATTCCTTTCTTAGAAGTAGCAAGAGAGTGCAATGTTAGTGGAGCTGCTATTCATCAACGTATTCAGAAACTCATCAATTTAGGGGTTATTAAAGGTTCACAGTTTAATATCGACCCTGAAAAAAATAGGTTACGAAACTTGTGCTTACATTGGTATTAACTTAAAAGACCCAAGTAATTTCAGAAAGATTACCGAAGAATTAAAGAAGATACCCGAAGTGGTGGAATGCCATTATACCACTGGTGAATTTGATATATTTATTAAGATGTATGCGTTTAACAACAAACATTTAATGAATATCATTCATGAAAGACTTCACCCCTTAGGCTTAGCAAGCACTCACTCTATGATTTCATACCACTCTGAAATAAATAGACAGCTACCAAAGGAAAGCATTCAAATTCCATCTACAAAGCGCACAACCGAAGAGGAATAATTTGTTTTCATAATAATTGTAATTGGAAAAGAGGAAAACCCTAAAAAGTTTTTTTCTCTTTTTTTGTTATCCCTCATCTCTACAAACAGCCTATATCAACTCTTTCTCATCTTCTATCTTCACCTCATATTAGCCTCTTCTCCTTGCTTTTCTTATAAGAAATCCTCAAATTCACAATAAGTTTTGCAAATTTGAGGATTAAGTCACTTCCAAAAAAACAAAAACATACACGTATAACGCATCACTTTCTATACCTCTACGCAACCTTGTTAGTTGAGTTGGTATAGAAGGTTTCACGTTTTTGCTCTTATTTCTTACGCCTATATTGTCTTTTATGTTGAATGGATAATATCCATTTTTCAGTTCTTTCTTCTCTTTTGTTTCAGGGTCTTCACTTGATGATGTAGCATACCACTCACAATAACATTCGTCGAGTATATCATCTACCTTTTGTTTGGCTGTTGCATCACTCTGATTTATTTTTAATAGAGCGCAAATGGTTTTACGAAGTGTCGATAAAGCACCACTTTTAATGGCTGTTGCTGAGTGTGCTTGAGTGGTATGCCAATAAAAAACGTTGCTCTAAATCGCTACTACTACCAACATAAAGGCACCAATATTGCTCGTCGTTTATTGTTTTTTTCTCGATAGATTCGTAATCAACACCATTCAAAGCACTCAACAAACTTTTTGCTCTTTCTTCTGGAAACCACCAACGATAAACGCCTGCTTGTTTAGAACAAGGCAAGCGAAACTTCTTTACTTCTATTCTATTAAATGTCATGGTTAACGTGTTTGTTCGGTTAAATATTTCAAAATGCAGCCAATGCCGCCTTTTCCTTGTAGTGGCAAAGTGTAGTTTTTAATGCCGTTTTTGTTATCTATTAAATACTGATAATATCTTTTACCTGCAAGAATAATAAACTTATCGTTTTCAACATCAAGTCCTTCTGCCTTCATTTGCTCTAAAAACTTCTTCCGCCCACGTCTTGCGTTCTGCCACTCCACACTTATTTAATGTTTCATTGTAATGCTCTATTGGTTTTTCGGGATGAAGAAGACGGTGCTTTGCAGAGAGAATATAAATAGCATCTGGATTGAGTTTGTTGGCATACGCCCACGACTTTTTAAACAAACTACTAATATATAGGTCTTTAGCCATACATTCTGGCTCTGCTTTTTAGATACGCAAGAAATAAGTACAATTAGTTTACTCATATTTTAACGATATTAGTTAGTTCAATATTGCTACACTTTGGTTAACTATCACCATAAACACCTGCCAACAAAAATGCTGTTGGCAGATATTTATAGATGTTTTATTTCACCACCTTTTTATAAGTTTTGTTTCCTTTGTTTAACAATCACAACACCCTTTGCTTGGTTTTCATTCACCTCACATCCATTAAGGTCGAACACCTTTCGGGGCGAAGCATCAGCATTGTCTATGGTTGATATGCCAGTAGTGGTGTATTCAAATACACCCAAAACAAGCCAACCTTTATCACTCGCTTTTCGCTCTTGTTCCTGTGTAATTTGGTTACCATCGGTTGAAGAAAATTGCACAAAAAATTCTCCGCCAGTTCTTTCTGGCAAACGATTTATCAATTGCTCCATGTGTTCTACATCAATGTTGTTAGATCCGCAGTTGATGGTATTAAGTCTCTCAGCATCCTCTGGTAATTGTATTTGCGTAATCTTGTTTTCTTGACATTCAATCCTCTCAATGTTTTTACTATTGATTAAGTTTAACGAAGTTAGTGCATTGCGGTTACATTTTAACCTCTTAAGTTTTGTCTGCGTTGAAAGGTCAAGCTCTGTCAAGTCGTTCATTTCACAGTTCAATTGGGTCATTGGGCTGTTTTGAGGTAAAACAAGTGACGTGAGTTGATTGTCTTGGCACCAAAGCCCAATTAACCTACTATTATTTGAAAGGTCTAAAGTCGTAAGTTTATTTGAACTACAATCAAGGTAAGTTAACCTACTATTATTTGAAAGGTCTAAAGACGTAAGTTTATTTTGAACTACAATTAAGTGTTTCTAACCCACTATTCTTTGAAAGGTCTATCGATGTGATGCCATTCTCTGAACAATTTAAATCAGTGCAATTACCTATAATCTTCACGGTTTGTGCTGTAAGAACATAACTCATGCTAGTTCCTTCTTCTAAAAGTGGCACCTTCTATTTTTAGATCCTCTTTTAAAGGGTCACTCCAAAATACCCCACCCCTTAGACGAATTCTTTCACCAATCTTTTTACTTGTTGTAAAAGTGATTACAGGCTCACTGTTTGTTGCCTCGAGAGGTTTAACACTGCTATTGTTGTTTTGTGGTTGAACAACAGCGTAGGTAGACGCACTATTTTCGTTATTAGAAACACGCGTTAAATCACTGCCATTAGCTCCATTTGCGAATGCCATGGTTGCACCTCCTACTAAAAGAAGCATCGATAAAAATAGTAAAATTCTTTTCATAAATTATTATTATTGATTGTTTGTTTCGGCAAAAATACTGCTTTTTAATACAAAAACAGCAAACACACACATAATAAATATTATAAACACAATTCGTTACCAATACAAGAACATAAACCAATGGTGCTATATATATAATAAGATGAACCCCATTGCTATCCATATAAAAAGCAGAAAAAAATCCAAAAACAGCTTTTATTTTTGGCTGTTTTTCAGCTCACATTTATTACTTATTAAAAAAACAAGAGCTATGCGCAGGGTGATAAGCCAAAAAAGCGATTAAATAGGTATTTTTAGTGAAAAACAAGGCAAAAGCTTAGCGTTTGGCATGCAATAGATAAGCTTTTTAAGGGCTAATAGCTTAGGGTTTAGAGGGCAAAAATATAAGCTATTGCACACCAAAACACAAGCTTTTAACCCCTAAAAAGGGTGTTGATGGGTTTTCAACTTACGCTATTTTTAGCTCGCAAAAACATATAGGTTTTGGTGTTTTACCTTAAAATTTAGCTGAAAAACAAGCGCACTTTAAACGAAAAACACTTGTAAAAGCTTAGCTTTTTTTATGTAGAATGAGAATTTACGATGTAACAAAAACGCTCACAAAAACGTAACCTTTCTTAAATCATATACCGCCTTTTTGTTCCTACTTCTTTACATGTAAAAAGCAACACAGCTTACACCTATTATATATATACACCTAAAAAGAACACCGATAAAGCATGGGTTAATGTCCTTAAAACCCAACCTACAAACCTGATTAAAAACAGGCACAAGCAAAGCATCATCGCAACAAAGAATAAGGATATAAGCGAGAAAAAGCCACTTGTGTACGCACACAAACGTTTGATTTTCGTCAAAATAGTGAGTTGTTTTACAAAAATCTGCTTATTGTTTGTTTCAAAAATGCCATATAGCTATCTTTGCAACATCAAAAGGTTAATAGATTGTTTAATTAGTAGTAATAAATTTATATTTTTAGTTATTAGTTTTTAAGGTAGTATAAAGATTGTTTAACAGGGAAATATCTGTCGTGAGATAGGTATTTGTTCATCAAAAAAAGATTAAACATAACAATACATTATCCGTTATTCGTGAAGAATAACGGATTTGATGTTTTATAATCTCTTGCTTACACATTGTAAATAATTTAGTTAATAAAACAGCATTTGTTAGGTTGTTTGCGCACACTTTTCGTTGATTATAATCAAAGATATAGCATTTTGTTATGTTTTTAGCCTCAAAAGTTGCACCATGTACAAAATTGTTGCTATCTTTGCATTGTCAAAAGGTTAATAGATTGTTTAGGTTAGTAGTAATAGATTTATGTTTTTAGTTATTAGTTTAAGGTAAAAACATGATTGTTTAATAAGACATAAACGACTGGGAAGTTATTTATGGACTACAATTTTTAAAAATTAAACATCAAAACATGCCATTGCTCGTTGAGAGTTATGGCGTTTTTGCGCTATACCTAAGCTATGTGTAGGTATAAAAACAGTTTTCGGTTTTCTTTATTATCAATTCTTAATATAAAACAATGTTTTTAATACCAATTATATTTGTTATCTTTGCAATAAACAAGCCCTTACACCTTTTATAGGGCATGAAAACTAACACAAACAAAACGTAAAAACTAATAGATAAACATAAGTATGTTCAAAAAAATCTTTACATTTTCTGCATTTTTAATGGCTGCTTTGGGCGTTTCGTCGCTTAGCAATTATGCGCATGCAAACGAAACAACAGCACGTTACACACAGTTTGTTAACCCTTATATTGGTACTGGTGGACACGGACATGTTTTCCTTGGAGCCAACGTTCCCTTTGGTATGGTGCAATTAGGTCCTACAGAAATAACTCGTGGTTGGGACTGGTGCAGTGGTTATCACTACTCCGATTCGCTATTAAGAGGCTTTTCTCACACCCACATGTCTGGTACAGGAATAGGCGATTTAGGAGATATTACCTTTCTACCTACCTTCGATAAAAGCACTTACACGGTTCGTTTCTCGCACGATTCAGAGTATGTTCGTCCCGGATATTACACCGTTCGCCTTGCCGATAACAAGATTTTAGTGGAGCTAACAGCGTCTAAACGTGTGGGAATGCACCGCTATACCTTCCCTTTATCTGATAAAGAAGCACTCTTAAAAATAAACTTAGCGCAGGGAATAGGCTGGGATAAGATGACAAGTTGCCACCTTTCTCAAGAAAACAACACCCTTGTTACAGGCTATCGCTATTCGTCTGGCTGGGCAAAAAACCAAAAAGTGTACTTTGCTGCAGCGTTTTCTTCGCCTGTAAAATTGGTATCTACTGAGGCAGACAGTGTGGGTGTGTTCTCTGCTGGCTTACTTCCTCAACCATTATTGGTAAAGGTTGCCCTTTCATCGGTAAGCGTTGAGAATGCAAAGGCTAACCTTGAAGCCGAAATACCTCATTGGAATTTCGATGAAGTGGTAGCTAAAAGCCGATGAAAGTTGGAACAATGAACTTTCAAAAATTGCCGTTTCAACACCTAATAACGACGATAAAACGGTGTTCTACACTGCTATGTATCACTCAATGTTCTCTCCTTCTATCTATAACGATGTAAATGGTGAGTATAGAGGGTCTGATGGTAAAGTGCATAAAGACAAGCTAAACAACTACACCACCTTCTCTCTTTGGGATACATATCGTGCTTGGCACCCTTTAAGTACCATTATTCACCCCGAAAAACAAAAAGACTTAGCCAACACATTCCTTAACATTTTTAACCAACAAGGTAAACTTCCTGTGTGGCATTTCTGGGGAAATGAAACCGATTGTATGATAGGTAACCCGGGAGTGATTGCGCTTTCAGACATTGTTTTGAAAGGTTTTGACGTAGATAAAGAAAGTGCTTACAAGGCATTAAAAACTTCTTCGATGCTCGACGAACGCTCTATGGACAACCTAAAGAAATATGGTTATATTCCTTGGGATAAGGATTCTACCTTTGAAACAGTGGCAAAAGGTTTAGAATATGCCATTGCTGATGCAGGTGTAGCTAAGGTGGCTAAGCTTTTTAGGCAAAGAGAAAGATTTTCAATATTTCGACAAGAGAAGCAAGTCTTACTATCATTATTTCGATAAGAAAACGAAGTTTATGCGCGGAGTAGCTAATGGTAAGTTTAGAGAACCTTTCAATCCGTTTGCATCAAGCCATAGAGAAGACGACTATACCGAAGGTAATGCATGGCAATATACATGAGCTTGTCCCACAAGACGTAAACGGTTTGGTTAAACTCTTTGGTGGAAAGAAACCTTTTGTATCGAAACTCGATTCTTTATTTATTGTAAATGGAGATTTAGGAGCTAATGCTTCTCCCGATATTAGCGGTCTTGTGGGTCAGTATGCACATGGAAATGAACCAAGTCATCACATCTATTATATGTACGACTATGTGAATGAACACAGCAAAGTGGCGCAAGGTGTGCGCAATATCATGAAAACACAATACACAAACACAGTAGATGGTATCAGCGGAAACGAAGATGTAGGTCAGATGTCGGCATGGTATATTCTTTCTACTGTGGGCTTTTACCAAGTGAACCCTACTGATGGACGTTATTGGTTTGGCTCTCCTTTATTTAATAAGGCGGTGTTAAATGTGGGTAACAACAAAACATTCACGGTTATTGCACACAACAATAGCGATAAAAAACATTTATGTTAAGGCTATAAAACTAAATGGTAAAACCTACAAAAACCTTTATATCGATTATAAAGATATTATGAAAGGTGGCACATTAGAGTTCTTTATGAGTGATAAAAAAATAATATTTCTCGTTTGAAAAACGCCGATAAAACAATATATAAACGGTTGTTCTCACCTAAGCAGAGAAGAGATGCACACCCCAAAAAAGGGAATATAAAAAGCATTTTTTTCTCTGCTTTTTGCCTTCATTCGCTATTTGTTATCAATTATTCAAGCAAAAACAAGCGGTTCTTTCCTACAAAAACATTAACTTTGTAGAACAATGCGTGTACTTATAATCAATACAAGTGAAAAGGTAGGAGGTGCTGCTGTAGCATCTCATCGCTTAATGGCTGCACTCAATAACCATGGAGTGAAGGCAAAAATGTTGGTTCGCGATAAGCAAAACCGATAATATATCTGTGGTTAAACTGCCCTATCCTTTACGCTCTAAATGGAACTTTTTATGGGAAAGACTGTGTATTTTTATTCGTTTACACTTCTCTAAAAAAGGATTATTCGATATTGATATTGCCAATACAGGTTGTGATATAACCTCGTTAAAAGAGTTTCAGAAGCTCGATATCATTCATCTTGAATGGATAAATCAGGGTATGTTATCGCTCAAAAACATTCAAAAAATACTTAAAAGTGGAAAGCCTGTGGTGTGGACAATGCACGATTTGTGGCCAGCCACTGCTATTTGTCATTATGCAAGAGGGTGTATTTCGTTTAAAAACACATTGCCACCAGTGTAAACTGCTTCCCAATTATGGTTTAAAAGAAGACTTTTCGGAGCGTATATGGAAGAAAAAAGAGCGTGTTTATCAAACTGCTAAGTTGCATTTTGTATGTTGTAGCGAGTGGTTAGGTGGTCAAGCAAAACAAAGTGGATTATTAAAAAAACCACGAAATAACGTGCATTCCTAATCCTATCGACACGCATATATTTCGTAAACTACCAAAAGATGAGGTAAAAAAACAACTCGGTTTACCTCTCAACAAGCAGGTTTTGTTGTTTGTTTCTCAAAAAGATTACGAACGAAAGAAAAAGGTGTTCACTTTTTTTAATCAATGCTATTAAAACGCTTGTAGCACAACAACCGCAACTAAAAAGAAAGGCTTGTGGTGGCTTTTATTAGGTGGTAGTGCAGACGCAGTGGCTAACGAATTGCCGTTAGATGTTTATCCCTTAGGCTATGTTTCGCAAGAGAATATGCTTGTAAACATTTATAATTGCGCCGATGTGTTTGTTATTCCATCGCTCGAAGATAATCTTCCCAACACTATTATGGGAAGTCTATGGCGTGCGGAGTGCCGTGTGTTGGCTTTCGAGTGGGTGGTATTCCAGAGATGATTAACCATCAACAGAATGGTTATGTAGCAAATTTTAAAGATGTAAACGACCTTGCTAAAGGCATAAAATGGGTGATAGAACACCCTCATAAAGAAGAGCTTAGCACGCAAGCATTAGCAAAAGTGGCTCAAAACTATTCGCAACAAGCCGTTGCAAGTAGGTATATTGAGGTGTATAATCATGCACTCACTCGTAAAAGCTATCGTCTTTTTCACTAACAAAGACGACTGTTTTACACGTTTCACTTCATTTATTTAATTCAAAAACTGTTTATGCTCAAAATATCTGTTATCACTTGCACGTTTAACGCTGAACAAGTGTTGGCAAAAACCTTAGAGAGTGTGGCTCAACAGAGCTATCCTGAAGTAGAACATATTATCATTGATGGTTGTTCTACCGATAAAACGCTGGCAATGGTTCGTTCTTATCAAGCTCAACAACAAGTGATAAATTCTCCACATCATATAAGTATGGTGTCAGAACCCTGATAAAGGACTCCTACGATGCCATGAATAAAGGCATTAAAAAAGCCACTGGTGATTATCTTGTTTTTATGAATGCAGGCGACACTTTTCATGCTTTTAACACCTTAGAAACGGTCATGAAGATGGCAGCAAGCGAGTCTTTATTACCCGGAGTGTTGTATGGTGAAACACATATTGTAAACAATGAAGGCACATTTTTGTATGAACGACGTCTTAAAAACGCCATCTTCTTTATCGTGGAAGTCGTTTCGTAAGGGCATGGTTGTGTGTCATCAATCGTTTTATACCCTCACTTCTATTGCTAAAGAAACGCCTTACGACCTTTCATTTCGTTTGTCTGCAGATGTTGATTGGTGCATAAGAGTGATGAAAAAGACAAGCGATGAGGGTCGTTCGTTGGTAAATACGCACACTGTTCTTTGCAATTATTTAGAAGAGGGCTTATCTACAAAGCACCATAAGGCGTCGTTAAAGGAGCGTTTTGTGGTGATGTGCCGACATTATGGACTTGCTTCTACGCTTTTAATGCACTTCTTTTTCATTTTTCGTCTTATGTTTTTAAGGCGACAATGATTAGCTATAAAGTAAAAAGTCTTTGTAACATTGCTACAAAGACTTTTTATTTTATCCACAAAAATAGATGAGGTGTTTATAAAGATTATCTTTATAGAACACACCATCTGTTTATATATTCATTTACCCTTATCGTTCTTTTTCTCTTTCACCCCACCTTTGGTTTTAAGAAAGGGGATTAAGAGCATTTAAGAACCTGCCTTGGGCGCAATCTATCTGTTTTTTTAAGATTATTAAGCGCACATAAACGGTCTACAGTCATGCCATATTTCTGTGCAATAGAATAGAGAGTCTCTCCTTGAGACACCATGTGTATGGTAAAGTTTCCCATATTTTGAGGCTCAGCAGTTTTACTTTTAGCCATTTCTCCATGCACTTCTGAAGGCGAATAACCACCATTTCCCACTCTACCACGTAAGCGGTTAGCTTCTTCCGACTCATTTTCATAAGCGTTTTTTCTAAACACATAGAAGTCACCTGTTACGTCTTGATTTTTAAAATCGAAAAGTAATGCAGGATTAAGAGCCACTCCACAGAGTCTTGTTTCAAAGTGTAAATGCGAACCAGTACTACGTCCTGTATTACCACCAAGCCCAATTACATCGCCAGCACGTACTTCTTGATTTTCTGTTACCAAATGTTTTGAGAGATGACCGTAAATGGTTTCCAATCCATTGCCATGTCTAATAACGATATAGTTACCATATCCTCTGGCTTCATAAGCCACCATTCGCACCTTACCGCTAAATGCTGCGCGAATAGTATCTCCTATATAAACTTTAATATCTAAACCTTTATGCACTCTACCCCATCTCGCTCCGAAGTTACTTGTTACTACTCTACTGGGTGTAGGCATACAGAAATTGCGTAAATTGATACGAAAAGAATCGGGAAGCGCTGTTGAACGATGGGCAAATTTATTATTCCAATCGTCGTAAAGTTGTGTAGAAGGGTTGTTAAGATGTTCTCTGTTTACAAGACTTCTCATCATCAATGTGTCTACAGCTTTCATCTTTCTGTCCATTGGAGCTTGTCTTGCTATAAGGTCTTGGGCAAAACAAGCAGCAGAAGAAGCTAACATGATTGCACTGATAGTAAAGATTTTAAGTGTTCTTTTAATAGTCATAATTCGCTTTTTGGTTTATACTATCGCTCAAAAACATCATTTTTAGAGCTTTGCTACATGGCACATTGCAACAACACAAAAGACACAATGCACCTTTAATGACTATACAAAGGTAGGTAAAAATAGTTGGAACATGCTATAAATCAAGTTTTTTTAATGCTATTATTTAACATTTTATAGCCTTCACACCTACTAACTAATGCTCGACCAATTCATGGCTATTTTCTTTAATTCGTTTAATCGTTGCCACATCATAGCATAAGTAGGGTGATTAAAAAGCGGGTCTTCGGCTATTATCTTGCTGGCTTCTTCTCTGCACATTGCACCAATTGTCCGTCTCGAGCTAAGTTAGCAATCTTTAAATCGAAAGCCATACCACTTTGTCTTGTACCTTCTAAGTCGCCCGGACCTCGTAGTTTCAAGTCGGCTTCAGCAATTTGAAAGCCATCATTGGTAGCACACATAATGTCGATACGTTTTTTTGTATCGCTTGTTAGCTTGTGGTTTGTCACCAATATACAATAAGATTGCTCTCCACCTCTACCCACTCTACCTCTCAACTGATGTAGTTGCGACAGTCCGAAGCGTTGTGCTTCGAGAATAACCATAACTGTTGCGTTAGGAACATTTACCCCTACCTCGATAACAGTTGTGGCAACAAGAATTTGGGTATCTCCTTTTTGCAAAAACGATTCATTTCCTCTTCTTTCTCAAGAGGTTTCATTTTTCCGTGAATTTTACTCATTTTGTATTGTGGAAAAATGTTTTTTAAGCGTTCATAGCCATCTTCTAAGTTTTCGAGGTCTATTTTTTCGCTTTCTTTAATCAATGGAAAAAAACAATATAAACCTGCCTTCCTGCATTTATTTCTCTGCGTATTCCTTCGTAAAGAGATGCCGTTTGATTTTCGTATTTATGAATGGTTTGAATGGGTTTCCTACCCGGTGGCAGTTCATCTATTATGCTTACGTCTAAATCTCCATAAATAGTCATGGCCAAAGTGCGTGGAATTGGGGTGGCAGTCATCACCAAAATGTGTGGTGGTTTAGCACTTTTATTCCACATCTTAGCACGCTGTGCAACGCCAAAACGGTGTTGTTCGTCTACCACAGCCAAGCCTCAAACGCGCAAACTGAACCGTGTCTTCTATCACAGCATGTGTGCCTATCAGCACATGAATGTTGCCATTTAGCAGATTGGTTAATATTTCTTTTTCGCTTTTTTCCCTTCACATTACCCGTTAGCAGAGCCACTTTTAAGGGCAAGTCTTTCACAAACTTGCACACCGTTTCGTAGTGTTGTTCTGCCAATATCTCGGTGGGAGCCATCATACAAGCCTGATAATTGTTGCCCACAGCTATGAGCATGGCCAGCAAAGCCACAAGTGTTTTACCTGAACCCACATCTCCTTGCAACAAACGATTCATTTGTTTGCCCGTTAACATGTCGTTTCTCATCTCACGCACCACACGTTTTTTTGGGCATTGGTGAGCGTAAAAGGCAAACAATGATTATAGAAAGAATGAAACATCTCGCCCACTTTTGAAAACACATAGCCTTGATATTGGTTGCGCTTTTCGGTGGTGTAGCGCAGAATGTGCAACTGAATAAAAAACAGTTCTTCAAACTTTAACCGCTGTTGTGCTTGCTGAACCTCTTGTAGGGTTGTGGGATAATGAATAAATCGGAAAGCCTCGTAACGAGAAATCAACTTATATTTGTTGATAATAGCAGGTGGAAGCGTTTCAGGAAGGTCGGTTTCGCTCAATTTATCTACCAATGTTCGTGTTAGTTTTTCTACACTTCTCGATTGCAATCCTCCTTTTTTCATGCGTTCTGTTGTGGTGTAATAGGGTTGCATTCGCATGGTTTCTATTGCCACATCGCCGGCTTTTTTTCTATTTCGGGATGCGTAAATTGAAATCTACCATTATAGCAACTGGGCTTTCCAAACACAATATATCTCCTGACGAAGGGTATAAGTTTTCTTGATATATTGCACTCCTTGAAACCATACAAGGTCTACTATTCCGCCATCAACTCCCCTAAAATGAGCCACTAAACGCTTTTTACGAACGCCCATTTCAAACTCTTCAAAACTCAAAATAGTGCCTTTTATTTGCACAAAAGGCATTTCGCCGTTTAGCTCGCTCACAGCATACAGCTTGCTACGGTCTACATATTTGTAGGGATAATACTCTAAAAGGTCTCTCCATGTATAAATGTTTAGCTCTTTATTAAGCACATCTTTACGCTTAGGACCTACGCCCTGCAAAAACATTATATCTTGGTCTAAAATAGAAGACATGAACGATGAACATGCATAAATAAAACAAACAAAAAGCACCTACACAAAAGGGTTTATGGCTTTGTTATTGATAAAAAAAACGACCCTCACTACGTGGCATTATCAATGTTTTTTAAAAGTGCTTCTGCCACCAATAAATCGCAAGGAGTGGTTATTTTTATGTTTTCTCTATTTCTTCTACCACAAAAACAGGCTCTTTTATAGCTTTTTCAACCACCGACGCATCGTCGGTAAAAGTGGGGCGAAAAAAAGGTTGTTCGTAGGCACGTTTTATAAGCGAAACACTAAATGTTTGTGGGGTTTGAACAATGCTATAAGCACTACGGTCTACATTTTTTTGCTTCTCCTTGCTCGTTGGTAAAACGCAAAGTGTCTACCACGGGAACCACAGGAATAACGGCTTTATGTTTTTCTGCCTCATTAAAACAACGCTCAATGCAAGCCACCGACACCAACGGACGCACTCCGTCGTGTATTGCCACATAGCCTTTAACACCGTTAGGGATAGCCTTTTTAAACCATTAAGACACGAATGAAAGCGGGTTTCGCCACCACACACAACGGTGTGTTTCACTGCGAACGCATATTCTTTACACAGCTTTTGCCAATATTCGTGCTGTTCTTTTTGGCAAAAACAAGTATAATATGTAATGTCGAAGAATATTGCGAAAAAGCGTTCCAAAGTGTGCATAAGCACAGGTTTACCATTAAGTGGTAAGAACTGTTTGGGTAGGTTTGCACCCATGCGAATCCCTTTTCCACCAGCCACAACAATGGCATAATGGGTGTTTGTTTGCGAGGTTTGTGGGGTTATCATGCTGTTTTGAGATTGATAGTGTTTAAACAAAGATAGCAACAATTATTGGGTTTAGCAACCCTTAGGTTGTTTTTATGCTCCTAAAAGGCTTTTTATAGGCCATCATAGAAAGGTGCTTGTGCCTTAAAAAGGTTAATTTTAGTTATAAAAGCGAGTGACTTTTCGGCGTATTTTTAGGCACTTTTTGCGCCACACTTTGCCAACGATGAAAAGCGAAGGTATAACAGAATAGAAACAAAAGAAACGAGGTGTTTAAAGCACTAAAAAGGGGGGATAAAGTTGCAAAAAGCTTAGAGTTTGGTGTGCAAAACATAAGGTTTTAGCACTAAAACTCTTATCTTTTAGGTGCCAATAGCTTATATATTGCATGCTAAAACCTAAGCTATTAGGGGCTAAAAGGGTGCAAATGGTGTTTTAGTGTGTTGTGTTTTAGAAATGCAAAAGCTATATGTTTTGCGCTTTTTGCTGATTTATTTTGTGTTTTACGCTTGTTTTTTTGTGCAGAATAAGTGGTAAAAAGCTTAGCTATTTTTGCTAAAACAACTTTTTATGGCACAAAAATAGAAGACTTTTTATTACACATTTTAACAAAAAACAGTTGCACCTTTTATCAGGTTAATACATCTCGCTTTATAGGGATAGAAATAAAAAGTCGCACCATAATTTTAATATATGGTGCGACTTAAATAAGATTTTATATTATAACGATATAAATCGTAGCACGTAACAAAGAGCTACCAACCAGCATTGTCGTTGTTAAGTGCGGGGTCTGTGTCTTCGTTTTCAAAGTCATCTAACACCAACGGAGCACTCACTTCTGCATACATCACCTTATCAACTAAAGGATATACCGTTAGTATAGGTTTAATATATAGTTTCTTTTTCATGTCTTTTACATCTTAAGGTTATCGTTTTTGAGGCTCATTTGTAAATAGTCTTACAAGTGCAGAGAAGTTATTTACAGCAGGACAGCTTGGTCCGTGAGCACTACTACCTGAGGTATATGTGGGAGAATCACACAATCCACCGAGATTATCTGTCGAGCTATAATCGTCTATGGTTAAATAAAGTGGCAATCGTTTAGCCGTACTATTAGCAGGTAAAACATTCTCTGTACTGGCTTCAGTGTTACTCCAATAAATGGCACCTAAGCCAAAATTGTGTGCTGTTGTCTTAGGGTTCGATGCATTATAATATTGATTAAGCGCGAAACCATACATCGGTAAAGAACGTTGGAACTCGTCTGTTAAGGCATGAAGGTCTGTTCGTCCTGTTTCTTTCCAATATCTATCGTCTTGAATATCGTAAGGAGTTAAAACAAAATTAGGACCTAAATAGCGTTGTGTTAACACCAAACGAGCCTTATCTGTTGGGTTATCACTCATGTCAACATAGTCTATACGGATAGCACTTTTATGCTCATCGGTTTGAATTGGCGGATATTGAGTGTAGTTAAAATTATCTCCGTAGTATTTGTCTGTATAATATTGTCCAAAAAGTAGTTCCATCTTTTTGCCAACAATAACCTGTTTCTGGCTCTGCTCTAAACCTATTTCCCCACACATTACCTTGAAGTTTACCCATGTTTTTAGGCCATTTTGACATGGTAACAATGTGCTGATAAGCTGTAGAAAGCTTTGCTGGAACGTCATTACGCTTACCTACATAAACAGCAAAGCGATTGTTTTGCCCTTTTAATGTTCCCGGGTTAATGGCTACAAGCTCTTGCATATAACCCATACCTGCATAACGTGCAAAGATAGTTTGCCACTCCATACGAGTAGGAATGTGGTATCCTTCAGGAACATTTAGTGTTCCCATATCTGTAGGTGAGAATTGTTTAGCTTGTGTTAGCTCGTTACTAAAGCCACCAGATGCCGTGCAGTTTTCGCTTGCAACAAAGTTGAGAGGACCATAATTATATAGTGCAACCCCATTAGCAGGATAAGTTTTTCCGTTTACGTATAATTCTTTTGCACCATAAACAGGAAGATTGCCATTTCGGGAGCGTCTGTTTGGTCGGCTTTTAGAATGCAATAAGAATTGTGTTTTTTTGTATTTCTCCTGTATAAACACCTGAGAATGCTCCGCCCTTAGGTGCCGCTTGAGGGATAAACCACACCCAATAAGTGGAAGGGTCTTTTGCATTATTATCTAAATGCACATCAGTTTCGTTTGTAAACTTATAGTTTGTATACGACAAACCATTTCTACCTTTTTAAACCATTATCTACCCACATGGCTTTTTACCAACTCTTTGTAGGCAGTGGCTATGTTATCGGCATTTGCATCGGCCTCTGTTTTTAGATGCAGGTGCTTGATATTGAGTGTCTAAATAACGTGCAAGGTCGAGAACAAAAAGTACCTCCTGTAGAACCAGAACTAATAAATGTAAAAACCATTATATTTTTAGTTTGTATTTTGTTTGATTAGTGATATTCAGTCTGATAATGGTTCCCATGGGTTTAACCAAAGCAGGTTTTTTTCTGCTGTAAACACATAGTTGCCCTTTGTGCATCTACATCGGCTTTCAACTTTCTCCATAAGAAAGCAAAAGGAATATCGAGGTCTACTTTATCGGATTGTCCCGCTGTTACTTGCGCAAAAAGGCTTATCTATTGTAACGCCATAACCTGTATCATTAAGTGCAAAACCGTTATGATGACCTGCATCTCTATAGGTAAAAATTAGCGTTAGCCTTATCAGCTACAATTCCCATCATATACCATTCGTCTTCAGAAATAGTAGGAAGTTGAGCGGCAAACTTTGGATAATTTAATCTCAACGTCTTTCTTTAAAGTTAGATTAAACTTTTGTCCTTGCGATATAACAAGGCTTTTTTCCCGTTTACAACTCTAAACCTTAAAGGTGCAGAAGAGAAGGTTCTGTCTTTTGTATGATAAAAGACACAATGAACAGTGACATACTGTTTATCCTCAAGGTTTAACTTGGGCGCACCAGAGCTCAACACATTAAAGTTTAAACCACGTGTGCCTGTGTTTGAACTTTCTTCCTGAATAACAGAAAAGTTTAGCTCTGCGGAAATAGTTTGCGGTTTTCGTTTTCCACAAGTGCGATGAGTTACCAGCTTTTTCGTCGGCACTACAAGCCACCAAAAAGCACAGAAACAAATAATAAAAATACTTTTTCAAGATATCCATGATTATATATTTTAGTTTAATTTCACTTTTTATCAGCCAAAACTATCCTAATTAGATGCTATAAAACAATATTACAACACTCTCACTTTTTATGTTTGTTTTTTTCATACTTCATACAGTGTAAACATAAAATTATTAGTTAGTGATAGACACGATAAGACGTTTTAAAAACACCGTCTTTAACGATATACAAAATTAGAGATAATGCTTTTAATGGGCAAAAAACAGCAGAATGCGGCGCGAACTTAACAACCAATTATATTTATTTACAAGGAAGATAGGTATTAAAAACAAAAAAAGATAGGAAAACAAAAAGAAAAGGCTATATATAATAAGGTGGAAAAAGATGTTTAGAAAAAAGAAGTCTACCTTATTAAATGTTGTTTTTGATAAGTTTCAACCACTTCAGAAGCTATATTTGAAGGTAAAAAAGAGCTTACCGAAATGTGTTGAGCAATATTTTCACGAATAAGCGTGCTACTAATGGGATATAAAGGAGCATCTACAAGGCGCACATTAACGGGCATTTGTGTTTGATGAAACGCATAACCCTCGCGAGGATACACCGCTATTTGAAAATGTTTGATGATGTTTTCTGCCTGAAACCATTGATGAAAACACGCCCAATTGTCGGCTCCAATCATTAAAAACAAACTCTCTATCGGGATAGTTTGCTTGCAATGTGGTGAGCGTATTCCACATATAAGACGGCTTAGGCAAGTGCATTTCAGCATCGCAAGCTACCAATTGAGGTTCATTTGCTAACGCCCGTTCTACCCAACGATAGCGAATAAGGTCGGGCAAGAGCGTGTTTTGAGCTTTTAAAAGGATTTTGAGGAGAATTAAAAACCACACTTCGTTAAGACAAAGTGTGGTTAAAAAGATGCTTTGCCAGCATGATATGTCCCTTTTATGAATAGGGTTAAAAGAGCCTCCAAAAATACCCGTTTTAATCATTTAAGAATGTTTTTATAGCTCTGTGAGGCTGCTTTTACAGCCGTTTCAAGTTGGTCGTTAACAATCACTTTATCGTATTTTTGATGCAAAAAGTAAGCTCATATTCTGCCTTTTCTACCCTACTTTCAATCACTTCGGGAGCATCAGTTTGTCGTGTAACCAAACGTTTTCTGAGTTCATCTATTGATGGTGGTTGTATAAACACACTTAAAGCACGATTTTGATAACGCTCTTTGATGTTACAACCGCCTTTAACATCAACATCGAGAACTACATTCTGACCGTCTGCCAATTGGTTTTCTACCTGCGAAGAGAGTGTTCCGTAAAACCTATCGGCATACTTTACTTCTTCGTATTCTAAGAACTCTCCTGCAGCTATCTTACTACGAAATTCGTCGGGAGAAAGAAAGAAATATTCCACTCCATGTTGTTCGTTACCACGTGGAGAACGAGAGGTGCAACTAATAGAGAAAGCCAATTTAAGCTCAGGACACTGCATTAAACGGTTAATAATGGTGCTTTTTCCGCTTCCACTGGGGGCTGAAAAGATGATTATTTTAGACATATAATGATGGTATAATAAAGCTTTTTAATGATTATAGCACGTTTAACACCTGCTCTTTTATTTGTTCTAACTCGTCTTTCATTCGTACAACGATGTTCTGCATCTCAGCTTGATTGCTCTTAGAACCCGTTGTGTTTATCTCTCTTCCCATTTCTTGAGCAATGAAACCCAACTTTTTCCTTGTCCATGTCCTTCGTTCATGGTTTCAACAAAGTAGTTTAAATGATTAGATAAACGTTGTTTTTCTTCGTTAATATCTAATTTTTCGATGTAATAAATGAGTTCTTGCTCTAATCTATTCTTATCGTATTCGGCTCCGGGAATATTTTTTTAAAGCCGTCGAGCAAGCGTTGTTTTATTTTTCTACTCGTGCTTTTTTTCGTAAGGTTCGATACTTTTTAAGAGAGCAGAAATGTTGTTTATTTTTCTCTAAGAACTTATGTTCGAGTGCTTTTTCCTTCTTGCTTTCTAAAATTAACAAACTGTTCTAAAAGCTGCATTGATGGCTGTTTCTACCGCTGTCCACTCATCATCTGAGAGTTCTTCGCTTTCGTTTTTAGTCATCACCTCAGGCATCTTTAACAACATTTCGAACCAATTAGTGGGTTCAGGAATATTTGTTTGTTCGGCAATAGCTTTCACCTGATTGTAATATGCCTGAACAAGTGTAGCGTTAATAGGTGTTGCTGTGGTGCAAGCATCTTTATCTATCCAAATAGAAAACTCCACTTTTCCTCTTTTCAACAGCCTTTGCTAAACGTTGACGGAGCGTCATTTCTCTTTCACGATACAAGGGAGAAAGTCGCACAGAAAGGTCGAGTGTTTTACTATTAAGCGACTTTATTTCTACATTTATTTTCTTTTCGTTGTAAGTTACGGTAGCTTTTCCGTAACCAGTCATAGATAATATCATGCGTGTATTTGTTATTTTTTTTGCAAAAGTACAATTTTTGCAAAGAAAAAAGCGTAAATTTGCATTATATTTGCGTGGGTTTCGTGGCAAAAAGCCTTAGTTTATAATGTGTAAACGGTGCTAAAAACAAAAAGAAACCCATTTTTATTAAGAGAAAACAGAAAAAGAAACAAACTTGTAAAGGTTTTACTCTACGGATAAAAAGTAAAACGTTTTACCACTCATAAACATATAACAAAACTATGTCTTGCATATTAAACACAGAAACAAGTACGAATGTTTGTTCGGTTGCCGTTAGTGAAAACGGTGCTTGTATTTTTAACAAAGAAGATAGAGAAGGTCCTAATCATGCTGTGTTATTAGGTGTTTTTGTAGAAGAAGCATTATCGTTTATAGATAGTCATGCTATTCCTTTAGACGCAGTGGCTGTGAGTTGTGGTCCCGGTTCATACACAGGTTTGCGCATAGGTTTATCTATGGCAAAGGGAATATGTTATGGTAGAGATGTAAAACTTATTGCTATTCCTACCTTAGAACTTATGTGTGTTCCCTTATTGTTAAACGAAAAGGTGGCTGAAGACAATGCTTTATTATGCCCAATGCTCGACGCTCGTCGCATGGAAGTGTATGCTCAAATAACTAATACAGCACTACAAACAGTGAAAGAAACAAGTGCCGACATTGTAGAAGCTAACACCTACGACGAATATTTACAAAACAATGTGGTGTATTTCTTCGGAAATGGAGCCGATAAATGCAAAGAAGTAATTACACATCCCAATGCTCGTTTCATCGAAAACATCGTTCCTTTAGCTAAAAACATGTTTCCATTAGCAGAAAAACGCATGGCAGAAGAACGCTTTGAAGACGTGGCTTACTTCGTTCCTTTTTATCTTAAAGACTTCGTAGCCAAAGAGGGCAAAGAAACTTTTATAAAAGCAATCGTATTTAAATTTGCCTTCTTTTTACATGCCACTTAAAATGGCTTTTACTCGCAATAAAAACAATGAATATAGACGGATTAGATTATAACACACAACGAGAAAAACTGATTCTTTCTGAATATGGAAGAGAAATTCAGGATATGGTTAACTATGCTTTAACCTTAGAAGACAAAGCAGAAAGACAACATTGTGCCGAAAACTATTATGCAAATAATGGGTAGAATGACTCCTAATAACACAGATGCTGAAAGCAAGAAACAAAAGTTATGGGACCATTTGGCTATTATTAGCAACTTTAAACTCGACATAGATTATCCTGTTGATTTGTCTACTGCACACCATTTTAACAGGTAAACCTGAGCCAATAGCTTATTCGCATAACAGAATACCCGTGAGACGTTATGGCAAAATGATTTACGATACACTCCAAAAAATTAAGGACATGGAGCAAGGAACACAAAGAGATGAGCTTATAAGGCAAACTGCTAATCACATGAGAAACAGTTTATCTCAATGGGGACACGGCTCTATTGACGAAGAAAGGGTAATATCTGACATCGAAAACTTTACCAATGGAAAGGTGCAATTAGATGCTAATACGTTTCAATTCTCTAATTCTAATCCCGTTACTTACGATAAAAAACGCAAGAAAAAGATAAGCTATGGAAGCATTTGTTATAGAAGGTGGACGTCCACTTAAAGGTACTATTACTCCACAAGGAGCAAAGAATGAAGCATTAGAGGTTATCTGTGCTGCGTTATTAACAAGCCAAGAGGTTACAATTAAGAATATTCCAGACATCTTAGACGTAAATAATCTCATTCAATTGCTCAAAGATATTGGCGTTAAGGTGAATAGATTGTCGAGAAACGACTATGTGTTTAAGGCAGACGAAATAAATCTTGACTATTTAGAAAGCGACGAATTTGTAAAGAAATGCGCAGCTCTTCGCGGTAGTGTGCTTATGATTGGCCCTCTTTTAGGTCGTTTTAAGAAAGCTATTATCACAAAACCCGGGGGCGATAAGATAGGCCGTCGTAGATTAGATACACACTTCTTAGGCTTTAAACACTTGGGTGCAAGCTTTATTCACGAGCCTAAAAGAAACGTTTATACTATCAATGCCACGCAATTGCATGGTAATTATATGTTATTAGACGAGGCTTCTATCACTGGAACAGCAAATATTATCATGGCAGCAGTACTCGCTGAAGGTGTTACCACTATATATAATGCTGCTTGCGAGCCTTATATTCAACAGTTATGCAAACTTCTTAACGCTATGGGAGCAAGAATTAGTGGCATTGCCTCTAACCTTTTAACCATCGAAGGAGTATCTTCTCTTCACGGAGCAACACATGTTATACTTCCAGACATGATAGAAGTGGGTTCATTTATTGGTCTTGCTGCGATGATTGGAGACGGTATAACAATTAAAGATGTATCGCTTAATAACCTCGGAATTATTCCTGAAACATTCAAACGCTTTGGAATAAAATTAGAAATACATGGAGATGATATTTTTATTCCTAAGCAAGAACATTACGAAATAGAGTCGTTCATTGATGGAACGATTATGACTTTAAGTGATGCACCTTGGCCCGGACTCACTCCCGACTTACTTTCTGTGTTCCTTGTGGTAGCTTCTCAAGCCAAAGGAAGCGTACTCATACATCAAAAGATGTTTGAAAGTAGATTATTCTTTGTAGATAAACTCATTGATATGGGTGCTCAAATAATTCTTTGTGACCCACATAGAGCAGTTGTAGTGGGCCACGATGAGAGAGCGAAAAACTGCGTGCAGGAAACATGTCAAGTCCAGATATTAGAGCAGGAATAGCTCTTCTTATTGCCGCATTATGTGCCGAAGGAACGAGCAAAATATCGAACATTTCGCAAATAGACCGTGGCTATGAAGACATAGAAGAGCGTCTTAACAAGCTTGGAGCAAACATATCGCGCGTTCAAAGATAAGCTATATCATCATTATGATACACGAAGAGGCTATATATAAAATAGGTGTAATGGGTAAAACGCATGGGGTGAAAGGAGAAATTTCTTTTATCTTTAACGACGATATCTTTGATACTGCCAACGCCGACTATCTTATTTTAAAGACAGACGGTATCTTTGTGCCGTTTTTTATTGAAGAATATCGTTTTAAAGAACAACGAAACAGCACTTATAAAGTTTGAAGACATAAACACACAAGAGCAAGCAAAAGCACTCACCAATTGCGATGTTTATTTGCCCAGAGAGCTTGCTGAAAACGCCAGCGACACGCTTTCGTGGGCGCAAATTATAGGATTTAAATTAGTAGACAGTGCTAATAACAAGTGTATAGGTAAGTTGTTAGAAGTAGACGAAAGCACTATTAACACTCTTTTTGTGGTAGAAAAAGACAATGGCGACACCTTTTTAATTCCTGCTTCACCCCACTTTATCACCGAAATAAATGCTTCAAAGCAAACTATCACTCTTTCTTTGCCACAAGGCATATTAGATTTAGACGCATGAAAAACAAATTTGTATTCTCGGTTCCACAGGTTCTATCGGTACACAAGCATTAGATGTAATTGCAGAACACCACGACCTTTTCGAGGTTTACTGCTTAACGGCTAATAACAGGGTGAAAGAATTGGCTGAACAAGCCAAACGTTTTAATCCCGATTGTGTAGTGATTGCCAACGAAACACTATACGACGAACTTAAAATGCTTTTGCAAACACACCCTCACATTAAGGTTTATGCAGGAGCAAAGGCCATCGACGAGGTGGTACAAGCACAACCTATCGACATTGTTCTCACTGCTATGGTGGGCTTTTCGGGGCTTTCTCCCACGATAAAAGCTATCGAAGCACGCAAAACAATAGCGTTAGCTAACAAAGAGACATTAGTTGTTGCAGGCGAACTCATTGGTTCGTTAGCCGCTAAACACCATGTTCCTATTCTTCCAGTAGATAGCGAACACTCGGCTATCTTTCAGTGTTTAGTGGGCGAAGGCAACAATCCTATCGAGAAAAATTCTACTCACTGCCAGCGGAGGACCTTTCCGTTTGAAAACCATCGACGAACTTTCGCACGTTACAAAGCAAGATGCTTTGCGTCATCCCACATGGAATATGGGCGCAAAGATTACTATCGACTCTGCCACTATGATGAATAAAGGGTTTGAAGTGATAGAAGCTAAATGGCTGTTTGGCGTAGATGTAGACCAAATAGAGGTGCTTGTACACCCTCAATCCATAGTGCATAGCGCCATACAGTTTAGCGATGGCTCGGTAAAGGCGCAGTTGGGGGTACCAGATATGCGTCTTCCTATTCAGTATGCCTTTACTTATCCCGACAGACAAACACTTTCGGGCGACCGATTAGACTTGTTTCAACATCGTTTAGACTTCTTTCCTGCCGACTTAAACAAGTTTCGTTGTTTGGCAATGGCATACGAAGCGTCTCGTAAAGGAGGAAATATGCCGTGCATATTAAACGCTGCTAACGAGGTGGTGAATGAGGCTTTTCGTCAAGACAGATGTTCTTTTTACAAATAGCGCAGGTGATTGAGCAAACCATGAACAAGGTTTCGTTCGACCCCACCCCATCGCATAGCACTTATATTGCCACCGATGCCGAAGCAAGACGTGTGGCAGAAGAACTTATTTCTCACTAATTTCAATCTTACATAATTATATATAACAATGGAAATATTCTTAATAAAGCTTTTACAGTGTATTTTAGCCCTCTCTTTTTAGTGCTTTTACACGAAGGTGGACACTTCTTTTTTTGCTCGTTTGTTTGGCATCAGAGTCGATAAATTTTATGTTTTTCTTTGACCCATGGTTTCATTTATTCGAGTTTAAGCCTAAAAATAGCGACACAAGATACGGTATAGGTTGGATTCTATGGGAGGTTATTGCAAGATAGCAGGCATGATTGACGAGAGTATGGACACTAAACAAATGGCTCAACCCGCACAATCATGGGAGTTTAGAAGCAAACCTGCGTGGCAACGTCTGCTTGTTATGCTCGGTGGAGTTATGGTCAACTTTGTTTTTAGCCTTAATTCTTTACGTTGTAATTATGTTCACTTGGGGCGAAACCTACGTGCAACCTAAGAACATGACTTTAGGTTTAAAGTTTAATAAAGAGGCAAAACAGTTGGGTTTTCACGATGGTGATGTACTTATTGGAACAGAAAAATGGCGAATTTAAAACCTTAGATGGCGACACTTATCGCACACTTTCTACAGCTAAGAGAGCAGATATATACCGCAACGGAAAGAGAATGAGCATTTCATTACCCGGAAATCTCGATTTATTAAGCATGATAAAGTCTACTCCTCGCTTTATGGATATACTCATTCCTAATAGCGTTGATTCGATAATGGCTAATTCTCCTGCGCAAAAAGTAGGTTTTAAAACAAGGTGATACCATTGTTAAGTTTAACAATATTAGCATTGCATCTTATAACGATTTCTTAGATGCTACGGGCAGAGTGAGCGACATGTTAACCGCTGCTAAAAACGCCTTCTGACAGTTTAAAAAGCACGAACTGCAACCATATCTTTCATTCATCGAGGCGACACTGCTGTGCTACAAAGAGCAAATAGTGTTAACCCCCTGATGCTAAAGTGGGTATCTTTGCAGGAAACATTTTGCAAACCTACAAGCAAACTCACGTGTCTTATTCGCTATTAGAGAGTATCCCTGTAGGTATTTCTCACGGTTTAAAAATGCTAAAAGGCTATGTTTCCGACCTTAAATACATCTTCACTTCCGACGGAGTAAAGAGTCTTGGAGGCTTTGGAGCCATAGGAGGTATGTTCCCTTCTGTATGGGATTGGCACATGTTTTGGAACATAACAGCCTTTCTTAGCATCATGCTTGCGTTTATGAACATTCTTCCTTTCCCTGCTTTTAGATGGTGGACACGTTTTTGTTTTTACTATACGAAATGATTACAAGACGTAAACCCGGAGAGAAATTTCTTATCGTTGCAGAATACGTGGGCATTGCTGTATTGTTTACATTCATGATTGTGGCAAACCTTAATGATGTGCTTCGCTGGTTAGGGAGTGATGTAAACAGCAATACTAAGGTGTAGCAATAACACCATTATATAATAAAGGTGGGGAGCTAAAAGGCTCCCCACTTTTGTTTTATATACCACCTATAAATAAAACAAACCATTTCTTTATGGCGTTAACCCTGCACACACAGAAATGGTTTGTTTGGCTTTTTATTAGCGAATAAATAGCAATTCTCTGTATTTAGGCAGCGTCCATAATTCGTCTGCCACTATCATTTTCCAACTTGTCCACCTCGTATCTTATGTCTTCAATCATCGGTGCTATGCTGTCGTGATAAGCTATTGCTTTGCCTCGTTCATCGTTTATTTTTTGTTTGCAACCTTACGTGCATCAACAAGTTTCTCTACATAAGTTTCTATTCGTTGCGTACGTTCTGCAATTTCTTCGATAATCTTTAAATTGAGAAGTTAAAGCTTCGGCTTTTTCTGGTGAGAAAAATGGCATACATGTTATGCACGTTTTTAGCTAATCTACTTTGATAATGGGTTGCCACAGGTATAATGTGGTTCATGGTTAAGTCGCCCATTACGCGAGCTTCTATTTGTATTCGCTTGGTATAAGTTTCCCATTTCACCTCGTTTCGAGCCTCCAACTCGTTTTTTTCTTCATCACGTTTGTACTCTCAAACAAGGCTATTGAGTTTTCTTTTAAATAGCTATCGAAGATAAGAGGGCAACTTGTTTCGCAGTTAAGACCTCGTTTTTTGCTTCTATCACCCACTCTTCTGAATAGCCATTGCCTTCGAATATAATAGGCGAACAAGTGCGTATATCTTCTCTAACCACATCAAGTAGAGCGTTAGTAATGTCTTGTCCGTTGGCTAAACGTGCATCTACACGCTCTTTAAAACAAGTCATTGCTTCCTGCAAAGGCTGCATTTAACACAATCATAGCCGATGCACAGTTGGGTCTCACTACCCACTGCTCTAAACTCAAACCTGTTTCCTGTAAAGGCAAAAGGGCTGGTTCTGTTTCGGTCGGTGTTATCTATTAGTAGCTCAGGTATTTCCGGAATGTCTAATTTCATGCCTTTCTTGTCTTCCATAGAATAAAGTGTGGCATTGTCTGAACTTTCTATATGATGCAAAAGAGCTGATAACTGCTGACCTAAAAAGGCAGAGATAATAGCTGGAGGAGCCTCGTGTCCGCCTAAACGGTGGGCGTTTGTAGCACTCATGATTGAGGGCTTTTAACAACGCATCGTGCTTATAAACCGCCATAAGTGTTTCCACTATAAACACCACAAAGCGTAGGTTTTCTTCGAGAGTCTTACCCGGTGCATGCAAAAGAACACCCGTGTCTGTGCAAAGACTCCAGTTGTTATGCTTACCACTACCGTTAATACCATCGAAAGGCTTTTCGTGAAGAAGTGCACGGAAACCATGTTTGCGCGCAATCTTTTTCATTAACGACATTAAAAGCATGTTATGGTCGATAGCAGGTTGCACTCTTCAAAGATAGGAGCTAACTCAAACTGGTTGAGCCACCTCGTTATGACGTGTTTTGCATGGTATTCCCAACTCTAAAGCTTGTATCTCAAGGTCTTTCATGAATGCTTGTACACGCTCAGGGATAGTTCCAAAGTAGTGATCGTCCATTTGTTGGTTCTTAGCAGAGTCGTGTCCCATGAGTGTACGGCCTGTTAACATAAGGTCAGGACGTGCTGAATAGAGGTCAGCATCTACTAAAAAGTATTCTTGTTCCCAACCTAAATTGGTAGAAACTTTCTTTACTTCGGGATAAAAATATTTGCATACGGCTGTTGTAGCAACATCTACAGCATGCAAAGAACGAAGCAACGGAGCTTTATAGTCTAACGCTTCGCCCGTATAAGAAATAAATATGGTGGGAATACAAAGTGTATCGTCTATGATAAACACTGGCGATGTGGGGTCCCAAGCAGAATATCCACGAGCCTCAAAGGTGTTTCTGATGCCTCCATTAGGGAAAAGAAGAAGACATCTGGTTCTTGCTGAACAAAGCAACTTACCGCTAAACTCTTCTATCAAACCTCCTTTGCCATCGTGTTCTACAAAGGCGTCGTGTTTCTCGGCAGTGCCTTCGGTTAAGGGCTGAAACCAGTGTGTGTAGTGGGTAACACCATACTCTTCTGCCCATTGTTTCATGCCTTTTGCCACTGCATTTGCAATAGAACGGTCTAAATGACTACCGTTATCTATCACGTCAATAAGTTTTTCATACACTGCAGCAGGCAGGTATTTATACATTTTTGGCGGTTAAACACATACTTTGCAAAGAACTCTGAGGGTCTTTCTTTTGGGGGTTCTACAGCCAAAGGACGCTTTTTAAAGGCTTCGGCTACAACCTGAAATCGTAAATTAGACATCATATATCGTTGTTATGTTCTTTATCTTTACACACAAATGTGTGTTTTAGCATGTAGCGTGCATAGGTGTTACGCTCTAAAATGTTACCTGCACAAGGCGAAGCTCTTAGAGGCGCATTGCCGAAATGCTTGATAGTGCCAATGCGTTGCATTGGGTTTGTGTGTGCAAAGTTAAAGTTTTTATTGTTTTAAGTGGCATGGTTTGGTTGTTTTTAAGTGTTTATCTTTAAAAATATTATGGGCTATGGTTGGCAATAAAGGCTTATATATAATAATGTAAAGGGAGATAAACAATACAATATGCTTTTTATCTGTTTTTTTGTGGGGCATAACAAGGGGCTATTTATGGTGAATACACTTATTAAAAATGTGCTTTTTTTATGCTTATTAGCTTTAACATGGTGTGCGCTTATCATTTTTGCAACAGAGTGTATTATTTTTTTAAAAAGAAACAGAATGTTTTTTTGTGAGCATTTTGTTACATCTTCAACTCTCATTTTAGAGAAAAAGCTTAGCTTTTACAATCGTTTAAGAGCTAAAAAGCTGTTTCTTCTGCACTGCATTTGGTGGCTTTCTGCGCAAAACATATAGGTTTTGCATTTCTAAAACAAGATGGTTTAGCAAGCAATAAACAAGCTATTAAGAGCTAAAATACGGTGTTTTGAGGTGTAAAACATAAGCTATTGCACCCCTAAACCCTTATGTTTTAGGGGCTAATATATGGTGTTTTTCACGCTAAACTCTAAGCTTTTGCACGTTTTTAGCTTAAAAAGTGGCTTTTAAAAGGCTATTTTTAGGTAACGAAACAAAAATACGACTATTTTACAACCGCTTATAAACTTATTTTTGAAAAGTGGGCAGAAATACGAGTGTTTTTGTGCTTTTATCGCTCTTTATTTATACTTTTCTCGGCAGAACAATAAACAGTAAGAATGCACTTACATGTTTCTTACGAAATAGTGGCTTACCCTTTCCTGCTCCACCATTTTGTTATATAAAAACATAAAAAAACAAACATATCACTCATAAAAAACGAGCTATTTTGTAACAATCGCAACTGTGTGTGCGAACACAAAACGTTGATTATTATCAAAAATATAGCATTTTTACACTTTTTTGGTTTTGTTTTTCTTGCAAAATAAGCGTAGTGTGTGTAACTTTGCATTGTCAAAAGGTTAATAGATTGTTTAGGTTAGTAGTAATAGATTTATGTTTTTAGTTATTAGTTAAGGTAAAAACAAGATTGTTTAACAGGAGAAATGGGTGTCGTGAGACAAACATTTGTTTCATAAAGTAATTTAAAAGTTAAACATAAAAATTAGCTCGGCTCGTTGAGAGTTGAGCTATGCTTTTAAAAACACCTTTCTTTTCTTCATTCTCTTATAAATCACCTCACCCTTCACCACACTCGCCTTTCACAAAAACCTTTTATTCGTGAGATTATTTATTAGGTTTGATATAGGTATAAACCTATTCTTCTTTCATAAAACGCTAATAAAAACATATTATAATTTATCGTTTTAATGCCAACAAGATAAAGATAAAAAACAACAAATTGCAACACTTCCTTATAAAGAAATAACACAAACAATATAAAGAGCATAAGAAATTGCACTTTAATAAGGGCATAAAAAGAGCGTTTAACCCCTCTCTTATAAATAAAGAGCTTAGGGTTAAACGCTGTATTGTTTATCTTTAATGCAGATAAAATTATTCTGCACGAAGAGTAAAGCGACGGAATGCTGTTACAGTTAAGTCAGCATCAGCTTGCTTAAGATAGTCAGCAACGCTCAATTTACTGTCTTGAATGAATTCTTGTTCAAGCAAACAGTTTTCTTTAAAGAACTTCTTTAAACGTCCTTGAGCAATGTTTTGAAGCATAGCATCAGGAAGAGTCTTTCCTTTAGCTGCTTGTTCTTCGCGTGTTTTCTCAATAGCAACCTTCAATTCTTCAGCTTTAATCTTTTCATCAACACTTTCTTCATTCAAAGCAACAGGGTTCATAGCAGCCACTTGCATAGTGATTGCATGTCCTTGAGCCTCTGCTGGCTTTGTAGTTTGTACCATAGTACAAAGCACATTGATGTTTTGATGGTTGTATGTATAGATGTTTTCACCTTCAAGATAGTTGTAACCATCTAATTCCATCTTTTTCTCCTGTGATACCAGAACGCTCCATTACAGCAGTTTCTACTTTCTTTCCATCTGCAAGAGTTAGTTCTTTCACTTCTTCAAGGCTCTTTTGCTTTAGCAGCAACAGCAGCATCTAAGATGTCTTGAGTTAGCTGAATATAATCTTTTACCATTAGCTACGAAGTCTGTTTCACACTTTAATGCAACGATAGCACCAAAGTTATCAGCCACTTTAACAAGTACACAACCATTAGAAGTCTCACGATCTGAACGTTTAGCAGCTATCGCTAAACCTCTTTCACGTACAAGTTCTATAGCACGGTCGATGTTACCTTCTGCTTCCAGTTAATGCTTTTTTTACAGTCTGCTAAACCAGCACCTGTAAGCTTACGATGCTTTTTGAATGTCTGCAATTGTTACACCCATAATATCTTTTTGTTTATTGAGTTTTGGTAAATGTTTTTAATTATAGAAAAGTGACAAGTGAGCAAATGAAGGTTAATAAGTTGCCCCTTTTAATGCTCACTTGTTAGAATGAAAAGGGCAAAAGGCAAGCCCTTTACCCTTAATAGCTTTATGCCTCTGTTGCGGTTTCTGTTGTTGCAGCAGGTGTAGCTTCTTCTTTACGAGCTTTACGAGTGCGCTTTTGGTTTTGCATCAGCAGCTACTTCAGCTTGTTCAGCAGCAGCTTTTTCGTCAGCTTTTTTTCAGCTTTTTCTTTCAGCAAGACCTTCTGCGATAGCAGCACAACAAGCAGTAAGAACTACATCAATACTGTCTTTTGCATCGTCGTTTGCAGGGATAACAAAATCTACCAAACGAGGGTCTGAGTTTGTATCAACCATAGCAAATACAGGAATACCTAAGCGTTGAGCTTCTTTAATAGCGATATGTTCTTTCATAACATCTACTATGAAAAGAGCTGAAGGCAAACGTGTAAGGTCTGAAATAGAGCCAAGGTTCTTTTCTAACTTAGCACGTTGACGAGTGATTTGCAACAATTCTCTTTTGAAAGGTTAGAGAATGTGCCATCATTCATTAGTTTATCAATGTTAGCCATCTTCTTAACAGCCTTGCGAATTGTAGGGAAGTTGGTTAACATACCACCTGGCCAGCGTTCTACTACATAAGGCATATTAACGCTTGAGCTTTTTCTGCAACGATATCTTTTGCTTGTTTTTAGTAGCAACAAAGAGAATTTTTCTTTCCCTGACTTAGCTATTTTGCTCAAAGCGTCTGCAGCTTGGTCTATTTTTAGCTACAGTTTTGTTAAGGTCGATGATATGAATTCCGTTACGTTCCATGAAGATGTAAGGAGCCATAGCTGGATTCCATTTACGACGAAGGTGACCAAAATGGCTACCTGCTTGCAACAATTGTTCGAAATTTGTTCTTGACATGAGTCTTTGTTTTTAATGTTTACGTTCTGTTTAATTTCTTTTTAGAATCAGCCTTTAAGTAGCAATGCCATAAGGACTTGTGTTGTTTAAAGAGAGGCACGAGCGATATTAAGTTAAAAGTTAACCATCTATGTGTTTAGCGATATAACTTTCGTCTTGTAAACGTCGAGCCTTAGCCAGCAACACCCAAGGCATCAAGTCTTAAAGGTTTAGATACTAAACCGCACGTTACACCTTATTATATATATAAGGGTACGTTTTATATCAATAAAGAGTGTTTTAAACACTCTCTTTGTTGACAGAATGGAGAGGTGTTCAGCCTGATTTGTGTCTTCGAATGCAGCCTATCTGATAACGAGAAGCATTTAATCGTGATTAAAGTAATCGTTTTCTGATGCGCAAAAGAAGAAGTAAATCTTAACGCTTGCTGAACTGGAAGCGACGACGAGCTTTGGGTTGACCTGGCTTTTTACGTTCTACAACACGTGAATCACGAGTTAAGAAGCCTTGATCTTTAAGAGCTTTCTTGTCGTTTTTCGTCTACTTTAACTAAAGCACGTGCTATTGCAAGACGCAACGCTTGGCTTTGTCCAGTAAAACCGCCACCATCTAAGTTGGCTTTAATATCGTATTTTCCTTCTGCTTCGAGAAGTTGTAGAGGTTGTTTAACAACATACTGCAAGATAGCAGATGGGAAATAGGTTTCTAATTCTTTTTTGTTGATTGTGATTTTTCCGGTACCTTCTGTTAGATAAACACGTGCAACTGCACTTTTACGGCGACCGATTGCGTTAATCATTTCCATCTTTTTACCTTATTTATTTATAGTTATTAATATCTATTGTTTTTAGGGCTTTTGAGCTACTTGGTTATGCTCTGTTCCTTCATAAACATAAAGGTTCTTTAAGATTGCACGACCAAGAGGACCTTTAGGTAGCATACCTTTACAGCATGACGTAAGATTCTGTCTGCACCATCTGGTCTTTTACGAAGTTCTTCAGGTGTATTGAAACGTTGACCACCGGGATATCCTGTGTAACGAGTATAAACTTTATCTGTTTCTTTCTTACCTGTAAAAACCACTTTAGCGGCATTGATAATAATAACATTATCTCCACAATCTACATGAGGAGTAAAGTTTGGTTTGTATTTACCACGCAATAGCTTTGCAACGATTGAGCAGAGACGACCTACAACCATATCGGTTGCGTCTATAACTACCCATTCTTTGTTTACCGTTTCTTTGTTTGCAGAAATGGTTTTGTAACTTAATGTGTTCATTCTTTTAATGATATTACTACTAAAAACAATTTATTATTTTTCTTGCACAGCAGATTCACTAACTGTAAGACTTGGCCAGAGCTCTTTACTATTAACACTTTTTGTGCTGGGGTTACTAAGTTTAGCCCCGTAATAATCGGACTACAAAGATAGCAATTTCTTTTTCTTAAAGAGGTAATAGGCTTTTTACAACTTTCTTATTTTGCGATTATTTAACAATAAAACCCTGCTTTAAACATTTTATAAGAGTTCACTTTGTCGCATATTCTCTATTTTCCAAGTAAGAAGAAGCTATTTTATTGCAAAAGAAGAAACGAATAGCGACACGAAAAACTCGGTGTTTTCTACACTCAAAATCTACCTAAAAAAGTTTTGTTTTAGCTCATTTTTCCACCTATCTACCCCACTATTTCCACGCATTTTTGTGTTATTTTTACGCAAAAAACAGCACTCTTTTTCTAAAACATATAGGTTTTGCCATTCTAAAACACAACAACACCCAAGTGTAAAAATAAGCCATTAACACGTAAAAGCTTAGGTTTTAGCATGCAATACATCGTGTTTTACCTCCTAATAGCTTGTGTTTTAGCACCTAAACTCTTATCTTTTACACGCTAAAACCTAAGGTTTTGCACCTTTTTAGCTTGTTTTTCTACTTTTAAAGGCTCATTTATTGTTTTACAAAACAAATAAGTAGCGTTTTCCGAAACCTATTTTTTTCTGCTACAAAAAGCGACTCTTTTTAGCACATTTTTCCAGCCATAAAAAAACGTTTTTTTCTTGCTTTTTACTTGCTATATATTTATTATAATAAGGTGAAGTATGAAATCTATTTTATAACACACCGCTTAACATTAAATAACAAAAAACTTTGCCATTATCATTCGTAAATAGTGGTGTTTTAATGTCTATTTTTTGCCTCACAAACAACAAAATATCAATACATTTTTACTACCTTTGTAATTCAATAACAATAAAGATAAACCCCAAAAACATCTATATTTTTTTATATATAGTTTATACACAAACACTTGCATGGACATAATAAAGAGAAACGGAAGCTCAGAAACCTACGATAGAAATAAAATAGTTATTGCTATGCGTAAGAGTTTTGGTAATACTAAAAAAGACATTTCTGACGAGCTTATTTCGCAAATGGCAGAAACGGTAGAGCACGTTATTCGCACTTATCCCGATAAGCGAAATGTAGAAAGTATCCAAGACGAAGTGGAGAAAACACTTATGGCTAATGGCTTTTTACGACGAGGCCAAGAGCTACATTCTGTTTCGTTTTATGCGCACAGAACGCCGTAATGCACTTAATGCGCTATTAGATATTATGCAAGATGAGCATCTTAAACCCTATATTTAAAGATGTTTCTACAGAATATACACAAGCTGAATACAGCTTAACGCTATTGGCAGACAAGCTAAAAGGCTTTATTAAAGAGGGCATGAAACCAGCCGATAAGTTATTGGCACTTATCAAAGCTGCCATAGAACTTACCACACGAGAGTAGTCCCTCAATTGGGAGTTTATTGCATCGAGGCTATTGGCTTATAAGCTAAATTGCGACATCGAAGCTGTTTGAAAGCTACAGTGGGTATCACTTCGTTCTACGACAAATTGCGCTATTTAACTGATGAAGGATTGTATGGAAGATACATTCTCGACGGCTATTCGATAGACGAAATAAACCTTGCAGCTACTTATATGAAGCCTGAAAGAGATGCTCTGCTAAACTTTTCGGGTTTAGATTTGCTCATGAAACGCTATCTCATTCGCACATATAACCATAAACCTATCGAGTCTATTCAAGAGATGTATTTGGGTATAGCTTTTGCATTTAGCGTTAAACGAACCTGCCGATAGAATGTTATGGGTGCAAAAATTCTACGACATTCTTAGTAGATTAGAAGTAACAATGGCCACTCCTACCCTTTCAAATGCCCGTAAACCCTTCCATCAACTTTCGAGTTGCTTCATTGATACCGTACCCGATAGCCTTGAAGGGATATACCGTAGCCTCGATAACTTTGCACAAGTGAGCAAGTTTGAGGAGGTATGGGAATGTATTTTGGTAAGGTTCGTGCCGCAGGAGGCAAGATTAGAGGCTTTAAAGGAGCGGCTGGTGGTGTTATTAGATGGTTGAGATTAGTAAACGATACCGCAGTGGCAGTAGACCAATTGGGTATGCGTCAAGGTGCAGTAGCTGTTTATTTAGACGTTTGGCACAAAGACCTACCAGAGTTTTTACAGCTAAGAACAAACAACGGAGATGATAGAATGAAGGCTCACGACATATTTCCTGCTGTTTGTTATCCAGACCTTTTCTGGAAATGGGCTGATGAAGACCTTAACAAAGCTTGGCATTTATTCTGTCCGAACGAGATAATGAGCATCAAAGGCTATTGTTTGGAAGATTATTGGGGCGAAGAATGGGAAAAAAGATATATGGACTGTGTGAACGATGCACGCATTTCACGACGCACAATGACTATCAAAGACATCGTTCGTCTTATCCTTCGTTCTGCCGTAGAAACAGGTACTCCATTCACATTCAATAGAGATCATGTTAACAGGGCTAACCCTAACAGCCATAAAGGCATGATTTACTGTTCTAATCTCTGCACAGAGATAGCACAAAACATGTCGGAAATAGAATCTGTTAACACGGAAGTAATCACAAAAGAGGGCGACACTGTGGTTGTAAAGACCTCACGTCCGGGCGATTTTGTGGTGTGTAATCTGCCAGTTTATCGTTAGGGTCATCTTCCATTAGATAACCATGAAGAGCTATCCGACAAGGTGGCAACAGTTATTCGTGCGTTAGACAACGTTATCGACATTAACTTTTATCCGCTTCCTTATGCCAAATTAACCAACAAACGCTATCGCAGTTTGGGCTTAGGCGTGAGCGGTTATCATCATGCACTTGCTATTCGTGGTATAAAAATGGGAGAGCGAAGAGCATTTTAAGCTATATGGATAAGGTGTTCGAGGTTATCAATCATGCGGCAATCGAAGCCCAGTTCTAACCTCGCAAAACAAAAGGGTTGCTACCAATATTTTGAAGGTAGCGACTGGCAAACAGGACTTTATTTCACAAAAACGTGGTTACACAAGTCCTCAATGGCAAGCGTTGGCTCAGAAAGTAGCGTCGCAAGGAATGAGAAATGCCTACCTTTTAGCCATAGCACCTACCAGTAGCACAAGCATTTTAGCAGCTACTACCGCTGGAACAGACCCTATTATGGAACGATTCTTCCTCGAAGAGAAGAAAGGAGCTATGCTTCCCACGTGTTGCTCCACAGTTAACTGACAAAAACATATTGGCTCTATAAGAGTGCTTATCACATTGAACAAACATGGAGTGTACGAGCTGCTGGGGTAAGACAAAGGCACGTTGACCAAGCCACAAAGCCAAAACTTATACATCACAAACGACTTTTCTATGCGTCAATTGCTTAACCTTTATGTTCTTGCATGGAAGGAAGGAGTGAAAACATTATACTATGTTAGAAGTAAATCGCTCGAAGTAGAAGAGTGTGAAAGTTGTGCTTCTAATTATTAAAAATCATTAAAATATTATACAAATGGCAAGCGATAAACTCAATGCACTTTTTAATCCCGAAGGGGAAACAGATTTGCGTTTAAGACGCATGATTGGAGAAAATACCACTAATCTAAACGACTTTAACAACATGCGTTATCAATGGGTAAGCGATTGGTATCGTCAAGCAATGAATAACTTTTGGATTCCTGAAGAAATAAAACCCTAACACAAGATACAAAGGACTATCCTAGTTAGAACCTGCTGAACGAAAGGCTTTACGACAAAAATTTCTGAGTTTCTTAGTGTTCCTCGATTCTCTTCAAAGCACTAATCTACCATCGCTTACAGAATACATCTCTGCAAACGAAGTGAACCTCTGTTTGCACATACAAGCTTTCCAAGAATGTGTTCATAGCCAAAGTTACAGCTACATGTTAGACACCATTTGTAGCCCAGAACAACGCAATGACATTCTTTATCAATGGAAAACAGACGAACATCTCTTTCACGTCGTAACACCTTTATTGGCGATTGTTACAACGAATTTCACGAGAAACAAGACCGTTTTGCACTAATTAAAACGTGCATAGCTAACTTTATTTTAGAGGGAATATACTTTTATAGTGGCTTTATGTTCTTCTATAATTTAAGTAGAAATGGTAAGATGTCTGGCTCAGCACAAGAGATTCGATACATTAACAGAGATGAGAATACGCATTTATGGCTATTCCGCAACATCTTACAAGAATTGAAAAAAAGAAGAACCAGACTTGTTTACTACCGATAAAGTGGCTGTTTATGAAGCTGATGATGCGTGAGGGTGTAGACCAAGAAATAGCGTGGGGACAATATGTAATTGGCAATGATATTCCGGGATTAAACGCTCAAATGGTTCACGATTACATACGTTATTTGGGCAATTTGCGTTGGCATAGCTTAGGATTTGACTATCTTTATGAGGATAATCGCTCAGAACCCTGAGAACATGAAGTGGGTTTCTCAATACTCTAATGCTAACATGGTGAAGACTGATTTCTTTGAGGCTAAGAGTACAGCGTATGCAAAAAAAGCACGGCTTTAGAAGACGATTTATAATTTTATTTGTAAGAGTTTAAGTCGATAAAGGCAAGGGGTAAAACTGTAAAATCAAACTTTTTGCAGTAACAAAACAAACCGCTTATGCCATTATAAAGAAACCAATAAAGGGAAATTTAATGTTTCTATTCCCTTTATTGGTTTCTTTTTAGTCAAGATAACAGGTGTTTTTCCTCTTTAAATACCACCTCTTTGTTGCTCACATATTGGTGTTTAACACTTATTTGCTTGTAGATAAAACCTTAAAACACCCATTGTTTTAACATTGCACCTTTGTAATCGTTCCATTGAAGCGTAAGAGTGTCACCAGAATGAACATCATGTAAAAGGCACACCTACAAACACCGAAGACGATACAAACTGAGGTATATTGTTTTGACGGTGTGTTAATTGCCATGTAAAAATGTTTGTGTTTGCCGTTTATCAATGGTTTATTCAGCTCCATAACACCCACTTCATGCTTATTTAAGGCCTTATCTTGCTTACCAGAAAGTAGCGCAATACGAATATTAAGATAGCTTTTTGATGCACTTATCCATGCACTTTCCAACTTAATAGGGTCTTTATCAATAGATTCTGAATAAGCTTTTTAAGGGCAAAACATACACCTTTTCTGCCGCAATAGGTTTAATATGATTGTTTTCTTTCTTATAGAATAACACAGCACGATAAGTAGAATCGGGAGTAATTGCCCAACTACAATGCAAAGGTTCACTAAATATTAGTAGGTTATTCGCATCAGTTGTAGCCTTTAACAAACTGTTTAGACTCTTTTGTTTGAGCCTCAACAAACTCACTAACAAGCATAGATAGTTGTCCTTCTCCTGCTTCGTAAGCATCATAATTACAAGCCGTTAAGCCACATAGGCATAACCCTAAAACAGCCAAAGCCCCTTTCTTTATTGCCTTTCTCACCCCTTTTCTGCTTTTCTTTATCACCTTTATAAACCTATTATAGTACTATTTGGTAGCCAAAAAGTTCTTTGCAGGATAAGCATACATTGTTAATAAGCGTTCACGAAGATACTTTTCGTCTTTATTAGGAAGCTCTATTTTAGCCAATTGTTGTGCTAAATATTGTTCAAACGCCACTTCATCTTCCTTAGAATAATGGTCGGTATAAGCACGAGAGCCTTCTAATAAATCTAACGCCACATAGTTATTAGGATACAAACGATAAGTTGAATGAATACAACGGTCTATATATTGAGCCACAACCGTATAGAATTCAGTCTTAGGTAAGTTGTCATCAAGACTATCAAGGAAAGCATTTATCGGTTCAGAACACGCATAATGAATGCGTCCTTTATAGCCCATGATGCCCGTTTGCATGTTTTCTATATCATCTTGTGCCGTTTTTTTATAGTCGGGATTATCTCTTTTAAGTTGAAACTCCTTAGCCTTTAAATAATCACAAGGGTCATATTCGTACGAAATAGCTGTAGGAACAAGATTTAACTGTTTAAGTCTTTCCACATGAGAGCCGTCCCTTCCATTGTCATCATTTTGAGAAGAGCCTCTTGTGTGCGGTCGTTTGAGTCCTTAGCTCTGCCCTCTCGCTGTGCAATCCAAATGTTTTCGCGCTTCACTTTCATAGCGAAATGCATATAAGACGAAAGTTTTTACTTGCAAGAAGTGTTTGACGCATAGGCAATCCACGCTCAACAATAAACGATTTGTTAATTCTTACAAGGTCTTTCACCCATGGAAGAGAGAGTAAATTGTCGCCTATTGCAATTTCACATGTCGTATCAAAGTTGGCATCTATTAGTAAAACATCTAATATACCCGAGTCTAATACAATATCACGGTGATTACTTATAAACGTAAAACGTTGTTTAGGGTTTAAACAATCCGCGTCTATTGTAGCTCCTTTCGATGCCCTTTTAAGAATAAATTGAATGAATTGATAGCTAAAAGCCTTTTGAAATTCGAGATTAGTTTTGCACATTTTCATCTTCATAGCCAACTGTTCAAAAGGAACATCGGGAAAGATAAAACACAAAGCAGCTTTAAATTGTTCGTTAGCCAACAAGCGTTCATATACTTCGGGCAATTCTTCAGGCTCAAAAGGCCTAATAGAATCAAATTCACTGGGTATGTTTTTCATAATGAGTAGCTTATTTAGTTAAATGTTTTTCCACAATATCTGTCATCACATCGGTGATATTTAAGCCCGCAGCACGCACTTGTTGAGGTATAAAACTGGTAGCCGTCATACCCGGAGTGGTGTTTATTTCGAGCATATTTAACACGTCGTTACCATCTAAATCCTTAGTGATGATATAGTCGATACGTATAATTCCCTTTACATCTTAACAGTTTATAGATAGATGCAGTCAACTCTTTTACACGCATTGTAGTAGTTTCTGGAAGTCGTGCAGGTGTTATTTCTTGCACTTGTCCATTATATTTAGCGTTATAATCAAAGAACTCATTGCTTGTAACCACCTCCGTTGCAGGTAAAACAGTTAACCCATTTCGTCCTTCATAACAACCTATTGATATTTCAGTGCCTTGCAAATAACTCTCAATCATCACCTCTTCGCTTTCACAGAAAGCCTTTTGTAGTGCTTCTTTTATTGTTTCTTTACTGTTAACCTTCGACACTCCAAAGCTCGAACCGTTAGCTGCTGGCTTAATAAAGCACGGCATTCCTATGCGTTTTTCTATTTCTTCAGCACTTAATTGGTCGGCCTCTTCTTGCGTTAAGCATAAGCTGTTAGCCACATTTATACCAAATGCTCTTAAATAATTGTTGAGCATATATTTGTTAAAAGTAAGTGCTTCTACCAACACACCACAAGTGGAATAAGGCAAATGAATAAGCTCAAAGTAGCCTTGCAACAGTCCATTCTCTCCCGGAGTGCCGTGAATAGTGATGTAAGCATAATCGAACAACACCTTAGCCCCATTCTGTTGAAACGAAAAATCGTTTTTATCAATCTTCAATTGCGTGTTTTCGTCTACCTGAACACACCATTTTTCGGCGTTTAACACTACAATATAAACATTATATTTATCCTTATCAAAGAAAGAATAGATGCCTTGTGCAGAACGCATAGACACACCTTGTCCCGACGAATCGCCACCACAAACAATGGCTATGTTTTTATTTAAGCTATTCATTGCTAATTGTATAGAATTTTATTTATTGTTGATTGTTTTGTTTTCGATAATCTATTGCCTGCGACCCTATATATATAATAAGGTGTACCCCAAGCCTTTACCGCTTAATCGTTAAAAGTGTCTCTTGTTGTTCCTCCCGTATAAACGCGCTATTTGCTAATAAGTTCAGCCAAATCGTTAGGCAATTCAGACGTAAAATCTAATTGTTCGTGCGTTAAAGGGTGTTCAAAGCCCAATGTTTTAGCGTGTAATGCCTGACGATTGCACACCTTAAAAACAGTTATTGATAAAGGCTTTGTAGCTGGCACTTCGTGTTCCGCGCAAAATTTCCTTACCTCCATAACGTTCATCGCCAAACAATGGGTGTCCTATATGCTTCATGTGCGCTCTAATTTGGTGAGTTCTTCCTGTTTCAAGAATACACTCTACAAGCGTAACATATCCAAAACGTTCTAACACTTTATAATGAGTAATGGCAGGTTTACCTATATTTGAATCAACATCATACACACACATGCGTTGTCTATCTTTGGGGTCGCGACCAATATTGCCCTCTATGGTGCCTTCATCGTTTGCTAAATGTCCCCACACCACTGCTGTATAACTTCTGTGAGTGGTTTTATTAAAGAACTGTCGACTAAGACTTGTTTTTAGCATCTACCGTTTTTTTGCCACTACTAACAAGCCACTTGTGTCTTTATCTATCCCTATGCACTAAGCCCACATCAGGCGAGTTTGCATCGAATGTTTTATCGTCTTTTAAATGCCAAGCCACTGCATTTATGAGCGTACCATGAAAGTTTCCAACGCCCGGATGCACCACTAATCCCGCCTCCTTGTTAATCACTAACACCTCAGAGTCTTCGTAAACAACGTTTATTGCAATATCTTCTGGGTAAATAGTGGTGTCGTGTCGTGGTTTATCTAAGCGTAGAGTAATCACGTCTAACGCACGTATTTTGTAGCTACTCTTAACAGGTTGGTCGTTCACAAACACAAAAACCAGCGTCTGCCGCCTTTTGTATTCTGTTTCTACTGCTATTAGGGTAGCTTTTCACACATAAACCCTATCTACACGCATAGGCTTTTTGTCCTTCGTCTGCAACGAGGCGCAAGTGTTCGTAAAGAGCTCTGTTATCGTCTTCGCACTCGTTAGCAGAAGGGATATAATCGTGTTTATATTGTTGTTCCATGTTTATTGTTTGGTTGTTAAGAAAAAAAGATGTTTGTAAGCCTCAACCCTCATAGGTTTTAATGCACTTCCTTAAAGTCGTCTTCTTCATCCCAAAAACCTTTATCTACATTTCGTTCGGGTTCTACATAATCTACACTATCTGTTAGCGTTCTCATTCCATTTCCTACGAGGATAGTTAAGGGTAAATCTACCGACACTTTCTGACCTGTTACCACGTTAACGCCATTTACTTTAATGCCATACACCCAGTCTTTTTCTCCAGAAACCTGCTCGGGTGCGGTTAATTTAAAGCCTAATGAGGTGAGTTTAGCCATGGCTTCTCGGAGTCGAACTATTATCTATCACATCGGGAATGCTTATCATCGGCGACCTTCCTGCGTTGATTGTGAGATATACCACACGACCTTTTTCACTCGTTCGCCTGCCTTTGGTGTTTGTTCTAATATGCAGTTCACGGGCAATGTCTTAACATATCCCGTGTCTGTAACAACCACTTGCAAGCCTAAGTGTCGCAAAGTGCGTTCTGCTTCTTCGTAAGATTTCATTTTAAGGTTAGGCACTTCTATGCTTTTGTCCGTGATATGTGTAAAGTTCTAATCCATATTTTTACACCAAAAATGCAAAAGCAACACCACCCCTGCCATTGCTATTAGGTTACCCCATAAGTAAACAGTGGTAAATTTTCCGAAGAACTCTGATGGTTTCATTTGTTTCTTTTTATTTTTTAAAGTCTGCTTGTTTATGCTTTATTAAGCTACCCCGTTAGGGGTAAAAAACAAGAGATGTGATTATTGCAAAGATACGAACAAAGACGCATATAAGCAACATATAGCTATTTAATTTGTGTTTTTAAGTGGTTTAAGTGTTTGTTTTGCTGTTTTATCGCTACTAAGTTTTAGCCTAAAAGAGCCACTTTTTTTGTTGCTTTTTTTATTTGTTCATAAAAACGCATATTCTACGAAAAAAAGCTAAGCTTTTAGCGGTTTTCAGTCCCAAGAAACAAGTGAAAAACGCCCACATTTTAGGTTTTAATCCTTAAACCTATATGTTTTTGCATTTATAGAATGCTATTTTTTTGAGAAACAAAAATAGCCTTTTTCGCTAAAAAGCTTTGAGTTTAGCACCAAAAACACAAGCTATTAAGTGGCAATAGCTAAGAGTTTATGCCCTAAAAAGCTTATCTTTTGCACGCTAAAAACCTATGCTTTTGCATCTTAAAAACACAAGCTCTTATTTTTTTATAAACACTTGGTATTTAAGCACTTAACACAAAAATACACAAAAATAAGACATAAAATAACCCTCTCAAAACTCGCTTTTTATTGAGCCTTCATGGCTTTTTGTTTGTGAGAGCGATAGTTTTGAGAGGGTTTTATAAACAAAAAGAGGTGATAAATTAAAGGCAGGTTAACTTCTTTTTCTTCAACAAAGTTTTTTTAAGCGTTTCACCTCCATCTATCGACACAATTCCATTGGTAAATAATTCCACCGAGAAAGGTGCTTTTAAGTAGGTTTTTCACCGTTTCTAACACACAATAGTCGCCTGCTATGCCTGCCACAACTAAACGATTGTTGTTACAAAGCACCTTATCTGTTGCGGTTTCTAATTGCCATTGTTGGCTTGCTAATGGGGTAATATGGCTAAAAGCACCATACTCTTCGCAAGATAACACTTCTCCTTTTCTCACCACACTATAAGGAATATCGTTTTCTAAACAAGCATTTATAAGTTGAGGGTTTATTTGTGAACCTTCAGAATAGGCTATGCAATGAGGGTGGCCAAATGCCTCCTTGTGTTTTAAAAAGAGCTGTGTTTAGCTGGGTGCCAATCGACAGTGAACACCACTTCGCTAATGTTTTTGTTGGTGTTAATAAGTTCTACTAATGGATTGATAATGTTTTCGGCTCCTGAAACATATAAACTACCTTGTGGGTGATAAAAATCGTACTGACAATCTACCACGATTAAGGTTACTGGAGTTTGTATAGATAAATTTGTTGTCATGTTTTTTTAGAATTAAATAGATAACATTGTTTGCGCACACAAATTTAACAATAAAAAGTGAAAAGAACATGCTTTTTGATGTTTTTTTATGAAAGAAAAAGAGTAACTTTGTGGGGTATTAGCACGAAAGAGCCAAGTTTTTATATAATAAAAAGAAATAAAAAAACAGCTCACTAATACATTTCCTTGAAAGCTACAAGGCGGAAAATAAACATACAGAAAACAAACTTAAAAAAGGTAAAACAATGAATTTAAACATTGAAAAAGGGTAACGAGAAAGCGTGTTATCATTGTAGGTGGTGGTTTTGGTGGCTTAGAGCTTGCGAAACGTTTGCGTAGGTCTGGAATGCAAATTGTTCTAATAGATAAGCACAATTATCATCAATTTCAGCCCTTAATATACCAAGTAGCATCTGCAGGAATGGAGCCAAGTAGCATCTCATTTCCTTACCGTCGCATCTTTCAAAAGTATAAAAACTTATTTTTTTCGCTTAGCTTCCGTAACCGAAATAAATACAGAAACCAAAACAGTGGTTACCAATATAGGTAGCATTAGTTACGATTATTTGGTATTATCGGCAGGTGCTACCACTAATTTCTTTGGTAATAAAGAAATAGAAAGAGCAGCTATGCCCATGAAATCTCTATCCGAGCTCACTGGTATTCGTAACACCATATTAGCTAATATAGAACGTGCTATCACCACAAACGACCCCGTTTTGCGACAAGAGTTGCTTAATATTGTTATAGTAGGTGGTGGAGCAACAGGTGTTGAATTAGCGGGTGTGTTGTCGGAGATGAAGAAAACCATTCTACCTCGCGACTATCCAGAGTTAGACACTTCGCTAATGAACGTTTATCTCATACAAGGAGACAACCGATTGCTACCTGCTATGGCGCAAGAGTCTTCGGCAAAAGCCATTAACTTTTTACGTTCTATGGGCGTAAATGTGATATTGAGTAAATTTGTGAACGATTATAAAGACCACAAAGTGGTGTTAAACGATGGCAGTAGCATAGCTACTCGCTCGCTAATATGGGTGAGTGGAATTATTGGAGTGGCGTTTAATGGATTGCCAAATGAAGTGTATGGACGTGGCAGACGTATTGTTGTGAATGGTATTAACCAAGTGATTGGACTTGAAGATGTGTTCTGTATAGGCGACCAATGTATAATGCCAGAGGTTGATAAAGCGTATATGAATGGGCATCCTCAATTGGCTCAGGTGGCAATTCAGCAGGGAAAACGCTTAGCAAGAAACCTTATAAGGATAGAAAAAGGAAAGAAAACAAAACAATTCTCTTATACCAACTTAGGTTCTATGGCAACTGTTGGGCGCAATAAAGCAGTGGCAGAGTTTTCACTGTTTAACACACAGGGCTTTATAGCTTGGGTGTTATGGCTCGTAGTGCATCTTCGTTCTATCTTAGGAATAAGAAACAGGATTGTTGTTTTATTGAATTGGTTGTGGAATTATGTAAACTATAACCAGTCGTTACGCCTTATTTTCCGCTCTGGACGTGATAGAAACGAGGGCGAGATATAAGGTGTAGCCTGAAAAAGATTTTGCTTTTAAGTGTGTAAAACCACTTTGTTAGCACAACAAAAAGGGAATGAATACGTATTGACAAAGCATGCTTTGTGCGCTTCATTCCCTTAACTATATGTGTTAACTCGTGAGCAATAAAAACGAATAAATTTACGATTAAGCTGTTTATGGCTTGTGTTTTTTCTTATTTCGAGGATGAAATTGAAGTACAGAAGAGCGCAATTTATTAACATCTATGTGCGTGTATATTTCTGTAGTTCCTACACTTTCATGTCCTAACATTGCTTGAATAGCTGTTAAGTCTGCACCTCCTTTAAGTAATTCGGTAGCAAACGAATGTCGAAGTGTGTGTGGAGAGATGTTCTTTTGAATACCTGCTGCAGCTGCTTGACGCTTTAATAGAATTAAAAATCATGGTGCGAGTGAGATGCGCTCCACGACGATTAAGAAACACAAAGTCTTCTTCTCCTTGTTTAATACGCATCATGTTACGGTCTAAAAAACCATAATCTGAGTTCTTTAATAGCCTGTGGTGAAATGGGTACTAATCGTTCTTTACTCCCCTTACCCAAAACCCTGATAAACATTTCGTCGAGATGTAAATTAGAAAGTTTAAGGTTTATCAACTCACTAACACGCAAACCACAAGAAAAAAGTACCTCTATAATGGCTTTATTTCTTTGCCCTTCCCACTTAGAAAGGTCGATGCTATTTTTCAAGAGCATTCACTTCTTCTACTGAAAGCACCTCTGGAAGATGTTCACCAATAACAGGCGATTCTAATAACTCTGTGGGATTATCTTCTACAAGGTTCTCTATTAACAAATACTTATAAAAAGTTTTTCACTCCACTGATTATTCTTGCTTGCGAAACAGCTCCTATCTGGTGTTCGTGTAGCATAAAAACAAAAATGCTCAACGTCTTCAAATGTGAGCGTAAAAACATCTTTGTTATGCTCCTTGCAATAGTTTATAAGATGTTCAATGTCGTTCTTATAAGCCTCGATAGTGTTGGTAGAATAGTTTCTTTCGAGCTTTAAATAGCGCAAATAGCGAGTTTTTTTACATTCGTTATATTTAAAGATGTGGTTTGCATTCTTTTTGTTATCTTTTGCAGGGTTAATAGGCTTTTATTCTTTTACAACTCACCTATAATCATAAAAAGTGAGGCTATAAAGAGATAAAAAAAGCTCTATACAAAGGTATAAAAAAATATTTTATATGAAAATACAAATAGTGAACGGTCCTAATTTAAACCTATTGGGAAAGCGAGAAACCCATATTTATGGCTCGCAAACGTTTGAAGATTATTTTGAAACATTACAACAACAATACCCTAATGTGTCGCTCAGCTACTTTCAAAGCAATGTAGAAGGAGAACTCATTAACAAACTACAAGAAGTGGGTTTTACGTGTGATGGCATCATACTTAATGCAGGTGCTTACACACACACCAGTGTAGCATTGCACGATTGCATAAAGTCTATCTCCTCTTCGGTGGTAGAAGTACACATATCTAACACTCAATCGAGAGAAGAATTTAGACATACTTCACTTATTTCGAGCGTTTGTAAAGGTGTAATAGCTGGTTTCGGACTTCGTTCTTATGAGTTAGCTCTGCTTTCTTTCCTTAGTTCTAACACTCACCATTCAGCGGTTAACTCTCTTTAAACAACATGAATAACGAAGCCATTAACCAATATGTGTTACAACACATAGAACCTGAAGACCCTTATTTGTATGACCTTTATCGTGCAACAAACATTCACACGGTACACGGACGCATGGCAAGTGGACATCTGCAAAGGTGTTCTTTTAAAAACTATTGGTGCAAATGTTACAACCTAAAAACATATTAGAAATAGGTACATTTAGTGGATATAGCGCGATAGCAATGGCTAAAGGATTGCCAGAAGATGGACTTTTGTGGACTTACGAGATAAATGATGAGATGGAAGACTTTGCTCGTAAGTGGATAGAAGGGTCTGATGTAGCGCATAAAAATACGTTTAACAATTGGCGATGCCAACGTGTTGAGTGCCTCAACAAGGTGTTATTTACGACCTTGTTTTTTTAGATGGAGACAAGAAAACCTATTTAGAAACCTACGAAATGGCACTTAGCGTTACCCGAAAAGGTAGCTTTATATTGGCAGATAACACTCTGTGGGACGGTCATGTGATAGACTCTAACTACGATAAAGATGCTCAAACAAAAAGTATTAGAGCCTTTAACGACTTTCTACACACCGATGAGCGAGTAGAGAAAGTTATCCTTCCGCTTCGAGATGGATTAACGCTTATTCGAAAGAAATAGGGGTTTTAGTACAAAAAGAGTCTATTTAAAGGTAAAGAAAGCACTCTTTTAATTTTGCGTAATAAGCCATTATTCTTTATATTTGTGAGGTGTTTAACCTATTTATAATAGGCTATTTACAAAACAAAGAGGAACTACCAATAACCATAAACAAACTTTTTAACAAGATGAAGATAACTAAAAAGCATTTTTTTAGCTGTGCCCTTAGTAGGCGCAGTAGTGCCTTCGGTGCAAAGCAGCGACAAGTCCTAACGCTGAAAAAAAGATGCACCTAAACGCTACAATGTGGTGATGATTATGACTGATGACCACACTGCTCAAATGATGAGTTGCTATGATAAACGTTATGTTAGCACACCTAATTTGGACCGAATAGCAGAAAATGGTGTTAAATTTACAAATAGCTTTTGTGGCAAATTCGCTATCGGGTCCGAGTAGAGCGTGTATGCTTACAGGTAAACACAGCCATAAAAATGGTTTCTTAAGCAACGAAAATGAGTAAGTTTGATGGTAGCCAACAAACCTTTCCTAAGTTGCTTCAAAAGGCTGGATATCAAACGGCTATCGTTGGTAAATGGCATTTAGAAGTGTTACCTACTGGATTTGACTTCTGGACAATCTTCCCCGGACAAGGCGATTACTATAATCCTAAGTTTATAACAATGAACAACGATACCATTCAACGCAAAGGATATGTTACAAACTTGGTAACGGATATTGGTTTAGATTGGTTGGAACATAGAGATAAAAAAACAAACCTTTTGTACTGATGATGCAACATAAGGCGTGCCATAGAAACTGGCTCCCTGAAATGAAATACTTGCGCGAATACGAGGATAAGACGTTTGAAATGCCTGATAACTTTAAGGATAATTACAACAAACGTGTAGCAGCGGCACAACAAGAGATGGAAGTGGGAAAACATATGGACATTGTGTACGACACTAAAATGTATTTACCGGGGCAGAAAACTCGTCTTTCTCAAGCCTATATAAACATGGTGGGAAGAATGACAGACGAGGAAAAAGCACAATATTTCTCGGTTTATAATCCGCTATCGCAAGAGTTTTACAGCAAAGAACACAAGGATACGGCTGAACTTTATGCGTTTAAATATCAACGTTATATGAGAGATTATGCAAAAAGTGCTTAAAACCTTTGACGATAATGTGGGACGTGTTCTCGACTATTTAAAAGCTACTGGACTTGATAGCAATACAATTGTGCTTTATGCATCTGACCAAGGCTTTTATATGGGTGAGCATGGTTGGTTCGATAAACGCTTTATGTACGAAGAATCAATACACACTCCATTGGTGATGTCGCTTCCAAAAGACTTTAAAAAGCATGGTGATATAACAGAAATGGTTCAAAATATAGACTATGCTCCTACCATATTGGAACTTGCTAATGCTCCTATTCCTAAAGATATACAAGGTGTTTTCGTTTGTGCCTTTTACTAAAAGGTGAGAAACCTAAGCACTGGAGAGATGCTGTGTATTATCATTATCACGAATATCCTGCAGAACATGCGGTTAAAAGGCATTATGGTATTAGAACAAGGAGATATAAACTTATTCATTTCTACAATGATATCAACACTTGGGAGTTATACGACTTGAAGAACGACCCTAAGGAAATGAATAATATTTACAATGACCCTAAGGCGCAACCTTTAGTAAAGAAACTTAAAAAGGAATTGCTAAAACTTCAAATAAAATATGATGACCCTATTAGAGTGTTAAACGATAAATAGGGCTCTGAGCATAAAAATAGAAAAAGACAAACGAGTTTTTCGTTTGTCTTTTTCTTATATATAAAGGTGGAAATGGTTATTTTAATAATCGCTTACTCAAAAGATGTAACGGGATACCAAACCGATAACCAACCTGTTACAACTACGGTAATAAAAATGAGTAACACATCTATATATGCACACTCACTGGATAAGAATTGACAACGAAAAGTGCCACTGGTTTCTCCAAGAGCAACAAAAACCGAATGTTTGTTGTAGCCAACAAAAGCAATAAACCTATACCTATACCTAACAACGCACCAAGTGCGGCTATCATTCTACCCTCAAATAGAAAAAATACGAACAATATCTTTATCGCTTGCCCCTAAGTGACGAGGCGTTTGAACATCTTTCTTTTTATCGAGAATAAGCATCGATAATGAACCTACAATATTAAAAACAAGCCACCACAAGAATAAAGGTGAGGAAGATATAGGCTATCATTTTTTTCTATTTGCATTATTCTAAAAGTGTCTTCTTGTTGCTCATATCGGTCGAGAACCTTATATTTGTCTCCTAAAAATGCCTTTTTATTTCTTCTTTTGTTTGCGCTACATCTGCTCCTGATTTCAACTTTAATTCGAGCGAAGACATCATTCCTTGTTGTCCAAAAAGATTACGTGCAAAGGTGATAGAAAGTAAGCAAATAGTCTTTATCATACTTGGGTTGATTAACCACAAAGATAACTCCTGGCGACATAAGCGAATCGGTAACAAAGCCAGAAGTGGGGTCTGAAAGGTCTAACTGTCCGTTTTTCATGGGAGCATAGATGCGTAAGAATCCATCAAAAGCACTTCCCAGGCCTAATGATTGAGCTAAACGAATGCCTGGAATTCCATATTCTAAGTTGCCAGCATGCAAACTAAAGACCCCATTTCCGTAAAGATTTTTATCTATATGGGTTAAGTCTGAAAAAATTGTCCTCTACCCCTTTAACATGCACCATGGCTTGTTTTGAGCGATAAATAGCCAAGGCAAGGTCTTCGACACAAGCTGTTGACACCTTAACTTGTGGCATCTTTCGCACCTTTTGCAATTCTATTGCATCAGCAGGCATCGTTTTTTTCCACGCGCAGGAACAATCTCTATTTGAGGGTCGAAGTTGGTAAAAAGAGGCAATAAGGTCGTGAAATCCATTAAAAAACACTAAGCACAACGACTAAAGCCATAGTGGCTACAGCCACACCCACCACCGATATAAACGATATAATATTGATAGCAGCTGTACTCTTTTTAGAGAATAGATAACGACGAGCGATGAAAAATGGAAAAGTCATAAAGCGATAATGAGAAAAAGAAGTGGGGTTACCCCTACAAAAAATACGAACACACACGCATGAAGGGTAAAAGCGTGTGTTGTTCGAGATATCTTTAAAAACATTCTTACTTTGCGATGAAACGTTATTGTGCGTTTACTTGCTTTTGCAATAGTTCATCGATGCGTTCTAAATAGTCGAGTGAGTCGTCTATAAAGAATCGTAGTTCGGGGACAATTCGCACTTGCTTACCTATCTTCTTACCAAGTTCGTAACGTACATTCTTATCGTTTGCACGGATATTTGCTAATATTTCTTCGCCTTTATCTGAGGGGAATACGCTTAAATAGGCTGTACATATTCCTAAATCTGGCGATACTTTGCAACGTGTTACGCTTACCATTGTGCCGTGCATAGCACGCGTTTGACTTTGAAAAATAAGGCTAAGCTCTTTTTGAAAAAGGCGTGCCACTATTTTGTCTTGTTTCTTGCATGATTAAAATTTAAAAGTTACCAAGCTCTTGGCTATTTTTATATAGCTTAAGCTTGTGTGTTATAAGTGAAAGAAGGCTATTCTAAACAGATATGCTCCACTTGTATATCGGCATGTAAGAATATCTTTGCACTCTCTTGAAAACGTTCTGCGTTCTCAGTGGTGTAATATGTGCAGGTGCCATGTTGTGAACAAAGTGCTTTGTAGAGTGGCATGACGCTCTAAATAGTTTTGTAAACTTTGAGCTACATAGCTTCCTTGAGACATTATCTTGATATGGTCGGGAACATATTTCCTTATCTTTTTATACAATAAAGGATAATGGGTGCAACCTAAAACTAAGGTATCGATGTGTGGGTCGATAGACATAATGTGGTCAACACGCTTCTTTACAAAGTAATCGGCTCCTTCGTTATCAGCTTCATTGTTCTCTATTAAAGGTACCCAAAGCGGACATGCAATGCCTGTAACCTTTAGTTCAGGGTATATCTTACTTATCTCTATAGCGTAACTATTGCTCTTTATGGTTCCTTCTGTTGCAAAAATGCCAATATGTTTGGTGTTTGTTAAGGTTCCAACAACTTCTGCAGTGGGACGAATAATACCTAAAACACGAAAATAAGGGTCGTTTAATAAGGGTAAATCGTTTTGCTGTATAGTTCGTAATGCTTTTGCCGAGGCTGTATTACAACCTAAGATAACGAGTCGACAACCCATATCATATAACTTCATCACTGCTTGACGAGTGAATTCATACACAACATCAAACGAACGAGAGCCATAAGGTGCACGCGCATTATCTCCTAAATAGACATAGTCGTATTGAGGAAGTAGCTTTCTAATGCCTTCTAATATGGTTAATCCTCCATAGCCCGAATCGAAGATACCAATAGGTCCTGCCTTCATAAGAGTGTTATTTTTATTGCTTTAATGTCTCTTTCACAAAGGGTAAGGTCTTCTCCAGAAGTTTATTTACATAAGGTGCTACATCGTTATCTGTGTTTAAAACGAATGCTAAACCATGTTCTACGCCTAACTGGGTGAGTATTGTATTCAACTTGGTACGCAACACAGCGTTCGACTCTTGCTCTGCTTGCTTCAATAAACGCTGAGATTCTTCCTTAAATGCCACATTTCTCTTAATAAGGTCTTGCAATTCTGCCTGACGTTTACGCAAAAATAGAAGGAGCAAAGTCTTTCTGTTTATTCAAAAAAGTCTTCATACTTAACATTAAATTCATCTTCTACTCGTTTTTAATTCTTCGGCATACTTACCTTTTCAACGCTTCCTATCTCTTGTAAAGAAGTGTTATATTCGAGCATGACTTTCAAAGAGCTTCTTTATAGCTAATGTAGCCAAAACGAAGGGTGTTTTCTTGCGCCTTTGTCATGAAAGGAAGACACAAGAACAAACAAGAAAGGATTATTTTGTTTAACATAAAATAAACGATAAGAAACAGAAAACCGACATCTGTATGTTTTATTTCTCATGCCCTATAATATAATAAGGTGTAATGAGAAATAAAACACACCGATGACGACTGTATAATGATAAAGTTTTATTATTTCAATTTATTCATTTCTGCTTTTACGGCAGCCGTTACATCGGTACTTAAAAGTTGCACTAATATAAGGAATACCTAAAGAAACATCCATAATATACACATAGTTTCCAGCCTTACCTACATTGGCAATAGCTGTTTGAATTTTAGTGATTAAAGGTTGCATCTTTTTCATTTTGAGCTTTTGCAATGCTTGTTGATTGTCTTGATATGCTTGTTGAATTTTTTTTGATACAACTGTTGTAGGTTTGTTTCTGCCTCTTGTTGCTTTGTAGCATTTAAGGTACTCTTTGTTTTTCATACTCTTCGCTCTTCTTTTGAGCTCTTCTTGCATTGCTTTAAGGTCGTTTTCATACTGTTTTGCAGCAGCTCAACCTCTCCACGAACCTTTGCCAATTGTGGCATAGAGCTTAAAATCTCTTGTTGATTGATATGTCCAAACTTTTGAGCGAATGTTGTTAATGGCGCAAGTAACGCCAAAGCTAAAAATAATTTTCTTCATTTTTTTATTATGTATTTTATTAAGTTATTCTATGTAATAAATATATTTGTATGATTTATCTGTAAGTAAATTGGCTAAAATAGCACGTATAACGAAGGAACTAATAGCCCAGTTTTTGCAATACTTCATTGCTAATATCTATCTTAGGAGATGCAAATATAATACCAGTATCTGACGCACGGTCTAACACTAAACTATAACCTCGTAACTCAGAGATATCTTTTACAGCATTATATATCTCTTCCTGAATGGGAGAAATGAGACTTGTGCGCTTTTTAAAAAGCTCCCCTTCAGGTCCAAAAGTATTTTCTTTTACGTTCGCTGAGCTTTCTTTTTCTTTTCTTCATAATAGCCTCTTGTCTGTCTTTTTCTGTTGTTCCGACAAGAAAACAGACTTCATTCTGAAAGTTTTTATACATTGTTGTTGCTTCTGCATTGAGAGCTTCTATTTCTGCTTGCCACTTCTTACTTACCTGATTAAGTTGCTCATTTGCCCGTTCATAAGCTGGAACATTTTTTAAAATATACTCCATGTCAATGAGTGCAAACTTCTGTGCAGAAGCCTGAAGACCTACCCATAACAATAATAAAAACAAAGCTTATTTTTCATATTCTGGTTATCTATATTTCAATTGCTTTTAAAAATTTCTTGTCCTAATATAAAGTGGAATTGTCCTTTTCCTTTATTACCAAAGGCATCTCTATCAAATCCGTAGGCATAATCTATACCCATCAATCCTACCATAGGGTAAGAAGATGCGAACACCAACACCAGCAGAACGCTTAATATTAAATGGACTAAAGTCTTTTACATGATACCAAGCATTACCTCCTTCCACAAATCCTAAGCCATAAATAGTTGTATTTCCAAGCATAAAAGGATAGCGAAGTTCTAATGTTAAACGGTTATAAGCATATCCACCATTATGTTCTGGATGTTCACGAGTGGCATGTGGAGTTAAAGAACCATTTTCATAACCACGTAATCCCACTGTTTCTGTGGCATAATTCATAGAATATCCACTCATACCATCACCTCCCATTTCAAATGTTTCAAAAGGGGATTTGTTGTATTTGTTAAAACTTCCAAGTAATCCAAACTCTACTCTGGTCATTAAAACAAAACATTTTGCACCATTAGTAAGCGCTGTATAGGTCTTACTTTTAAACTTCCACTTGTGATATTCTACCCATCTATACTTTTCTTGTTGTTCGTCTTGATAGGTTTTAAGTGCTGCATTAGTGGCTAAATTACGATAATCTTTTTTTATGAAGCTCGACCATGGTGGCGTAATAGTTACTGATGCATTAAATTCTGAACCACGTCTTGGGAATAATTGATTATCGGTAGATGTTCTATTTAACGCTACATTTAAATTGAGATTGTTAGCATTACCATTACTCATGATAAAGTATCGCCAGTTTTTCAATGAATAACGAGTGTAAGAAAGTTGAGCAGACAACGTGAAATAATCATCTGGCCAGCGCAAACGCTTACCCCATCCCACCGAAGTACCAAACATTGTTATGTATTTATCAGGGTCGTAATAATTATCTAAGTTGGTATATCCATAACTTCCATACCCTCTTCCGTAACCATAATAACTGTTTGCTAAACTTGAATAGTAGGCATTACTTGCCAAATCAGTCGATTTGAGAAGAATCCACTCACAGAGAATTGAACAGGACGTTTACCTCCAAACCAGTTTGTAGAGTAGCTTGCATTATAAGATTGATAATATCTTCCGTTTGTTTGAGCACCTATTGATAACACTTCTCCATCTCCAATTGGAAGTATTCCACGATGTTCTCTATTCTTATTAAATAAGTTTCGCAATGAGAAGTTGTTCAATTTCAAGCCTACACGTCCGATAATACCTGTTTGTCCCCAACCAAATGAGAATTCAACTTGGTCGTTTGACTTTGAAGCAAGGTTCCAATTGATGTCAACAGTACCATTTTCTGCATCTGGTTTCACATCAGGATTAACCTTTTCAGGGGTCGAAATGTCCCATTGAGCCCAACTCTCTGGCAGAACGTTGAAGAGCTTCTTTCGAGAACAAATCACCGGGTTTTGTGCGTAATTCACGACGGATAACATTCTCATACAATCTATCATTACCGTTTATACGTACATGATTGATGTAAGCTTGTGGTCCTTCTTGTATTCGCATCTCAAGGTCAATGCTATCACCCACCACGTTTACTTCCGTAGGTTGTAGATTATAAAACAAGTATCCAGAGTTCCAATACTGATTACCCACCGCATCTTCGTCTTCTGTTAAGCGTTTGTTCATCAGTTTTTGATTATAAACATCTCCTTTTTTCATGCCAAATAAAGCATTCAGAGTGTAGGTTGGGTAAACCGTATTACCAACCCATGTAATATTACGAAGGAAATATTTCTTTCCTTCATTCACCTTTATGTTTATATTAACATGCTTTTCATCTACATTCCAAACACTATCCGACACGATAAAAGCATCTCTATAACCTTTTTCATTATAAAGAGCAATAAGATTTTGTTTATCCTTTTGCCATCTTTCTGGCGTAAACTTTTTCGATTTAAGGAAAGAAGATAGTTTACCAGCTTCGTGTGTTTTTGAGAAAGCACCTTTCTTAAAGAGTCCTCCTTTGATATTAGAAAGAGCCACATCGCCATTTCCTGTAACAGTGATAGTTCTTACCTTCATTTTCTCTTTCTTGTCTACAATCACATCAAGGATAACATGATTCTTATTAGAAAGGTCATCGTGTTGCGTAATAACTATTTCAGCATTCTTAAAACCCTTATCGTCAAAAATAGCGTTTTGCAAGAATTTTAGCGCGGTCTATCATGTTTGGCGTTATTTGAGCTCCGTTTAAAAGTCCCAATTTAGCCTCCATATCTTCTTTTTTTCCGACTTCTTTAGCCCCTCATAGTTTATCTTTGAAACCCTCGGACGTGTTGTTAAGTGAATATGAAGATAAATTTTATCATTCACAATAGAGTCGGCAGAGATAGAAACATTAGAGAATAAACCATGTTTCCAATAGCGTTTAATTGCATCTGTAATCTCAACACCAGGCACAGAGATAGTTTCTCCTACCGACAAACCTGAGATACCTGTCAGCATATAATCTTCATATCCCTCCACACCCGGTGCCCTTTATACCGCCAATGGTTAAGGTACGAGGAGTGCCAGCATAGTTTATTTCAGGATTTACAATAACATGTTGTGCATTCACAGAAAGACTTACGGCTGTAAGAGCCATAGCCAGTGTCATTGTTTTTTTATATTTTTTTCATCCCCATGTTTTGTTTCTCTTTATTTGTTTCCTATTTGTTTCACTTTCGTTATTGGCCTTTTTCTGTTGCCTATCAAGTGTTATGCCTTTTGTTCATCTTCCACTTGCAGCTTCTGTTTTACCAAATCTACGTTGTCTTGTTTGGTAATCTTCAATAGCACAGCGTAAATCTTCTTCCGTAAAGTCAGGCCAATAAGTGCCACAAAAATAAAGTTCCGAATAAGCAATTTGCCATAACAAATAATTAGATATTCGTTCTTCGCCTCCCGTTCTAATAAGTAATTCAGGGTCTGGCATAAAAGATGTAGCCATATGAGCTGTTAAAACATCTTCTGTTATAGCATCGTTTGAGAGTTGTCCGTTAGCCACTTTTTTTCAGCAATAGCTTTGGTTGCTTGTGTTATTTCCCAACGAGCAGAGTAGCTCAAAGCCACCACCATCGTCATTGCATCATTATTTTTTTAGTGTGTTCTTCGGTTTCTTTTTAGCTTTTTGTTGCACCACCTCTGGCAAGCGTTTTAAATCGCCAATCACTCTAAAACGAACATTGTTTTTCATGAAGATTTCATCTTCTAAAAGACGATAACACTAAGCCCATAAGAGCAGAAATCTCATCTTGTGGACGATTCCAGTTCTCCGTTGAGAAAGTGTAGAGCGTTAAATATTTCACACCTAAGCGTGTACATTCCGAGGTTATACGTCTCACTGTGTCTACACCTGCTTGATGTCCATAGCTTCTATCTTTTTCCTTTTTTCAGTTGCCCATCTACCATTTCCATCCATAATGATGGCAATATGTTTAGGAATGCGTGTGCTATCTAAGTTGAAACACTTCATGTTACGTTTTTTATTTTTTTTTTGTTTTTATCTAAAAAAATGCGTTCACCCGTTTTCTTTATTTTTTTTAAAAGGGTTAATCATTATCGTTATGACACGTTTTGCACTTTGGCATAAAAGCTATACGACAACGTTACACGAAAAGCCGAATAGCCATCTGTGTTTTTAAACAGCCCCGACGAGTTAATTGCATATGGGTCTTTCACCCCATCTAATTTATCACTACCAGTTAAACGAACACTATATTCTATAGCCAAGTTAAGCCGTTCTGCCATTTTATATTTAAGTCCAACGCCTAAAGGCACATTTGCTGTGGTAGCACGATGCGTATTTCCCCACACCGAAGTCACTCCTAATCCTCCACATACATAAGGTGTAATGCGTTTGGCACCTCTATATTCTAATCCTGTTCCATAGGGATAGAAATTATATTCATACACAAAAGCCACATCTATAAGGTTCACATCAAAGCTATACACATTATTTATATAAGAGGGATAATAAGTGTTTACTCCTTGCGATGTACCCTTTAACTTTCCTTTAAGCAATTGAAACGAGAGTGCTGAATAAGGATTAAAGGTTCGTTTTACAAGAGCTATTGCTCCAGGTTGAAAGCCTTTCATCACATTTCCATTAAAGTCTCCCCAGTAAGCTGTTAGTGCTAATCCTGCACCCACTTCCATTTTATATTCTTCTTGTTCTTGCGCACGAACGTCAAAGCTCAGTGCAAGACAAAGAATCAATAATAAGAGTAACCTACTCTGCACGTTTTTTTGCTCCATAGCATTACACTTTTAAAAAGCAAACAGACTTTACTTTTATTTTTAAAGTAGTGGCAGATGCCTTCCACACCTCTCCTGTTTTTTTCTGCAACAAGCCACACATTTCCGTCTGTATCTATTACCTGTGCCACGTTTGTTGCTTTCGAATTAAGTGTTTTAGGCAAATAAAGTGAGTTGCTTTTAGCCCAATTCAAACCACCATCTTTGCTGACATAATAAACAAAAGGCTGTGCCTTCATTGTCTTTGCATCAGTATTCTTAACAACAGTCATCAAACTATTGGCATATTCTATAACGTTCCATGTTTGGTAAGCATTAGCAGGTAATCCTTTCACAGCATCACGTCCGTAATACGTCCATATGCTTTTTGTTGTTCCATTGTTCACAAGTGGCAACTCTCTCCAAATGTGTATAGGCTTAATGTCATTTGTTATTGTGGCTTTATCTAAGCCTAAGAACATTACAGAACCTGCTTGAGTGGTTACAAACACTTTACCTTGTGGAAGATATTTTTTATCACTATCGAGGGCTTCTTCTTTCCAATTCTTGCCATTATCCGTAGACACGACCAAACCGCCATTACCTTTTAGAGCATAAAGACTTTGTGCCATTAGCCCCCAATAAACGAGCTATTGTGTTCTCAGAAACTGTTGTCCAGCTTTTTAGCATCTTCGCTTTCATAAAGTGAATGGTTAACCAGCGCAAAGAGTTTATTGCCTATTGAGGCTACATTTTCGCACATCGGCTCCCAAAGGCATATCGCCAGAAACAAGCACCCAGTTTTTTTCCATCGTTTAATGCCGTTTCAAACACCTTAGTAGTTGCTCCGTCTATACCAAAAGCCAACATCTTACTACCCAACTGCAATAGTTTTATGTTTTGTAAAGACTTTAATTCATTAACAGTAGCCAACTTATCATTCCACGAAAAAGTGTTTTCTGCTTGTTTTTCTACATTCACCGTGAGCGTATAAGAGCGATATTGTTCTCCTTTAACATTATAAACACGAACATCAACAGGTGCAGAATAGTCGATAGAGTCTGTTGCTCTAAACAACACATGCTGTGCCAATGTGCCATATTTAACAAACACCACGCCTCCATTTTTAGCCACCATTGTTCCTACAAGCTTTGTTATATTAGTACCAAAAGGTAGCTTTTTAGTGTTATAGATAGTGTTTGTTAGTTGGTCTATATGAAAACGATAGTGCGAAAGGTCTGCCATCACCGTGTAAGAGCTATCTTGTCCCGTCGCATTTTTCGTTGTTTTCGCCACTTTACCTGCTCGAATAACAAAATTAAGTAAAGCTGTATCTTGATAAACAAGGGTTTCTTGTTCATCATCTTGCACACAAGCAGTTAGGCATAACACAGCCATTAAAGCAGTAAATATTGGCAAAAAATATTTTTTTCATATTGATTTTCATTGATGTTTTTGCTTGCAAATTTAAGCAGAAATCTGCAAATATCGGTGTTTTTCATTGGTTTTTAATGTTTAATAATCAATAATAAAAACACTAAATATAATAAGGTATTAGTTTTTAAGGCATAATTCTGAGTTTTAAAAACCACACTCATTCTCTCTAACTCTTTTCGTTCTCATACCAATAAATAATAAGATAAAACAAAACCAATCACCAGTATTTTTGCTTACTGGTGATTGGTTGTTTAAATAAATCGTTTATTTGTATATTGACGATTATTTTCTAATTAACTTAACAGTGCGTAGAGTTTTACCTTCTTTTCTTCACTTTGAGAATGTAAACGCCAGAGTTAGCAAGATGTAAACGTACAGTGTTACCTGTAGTTACATTCACATTGTTTCTAAGCACTTGCATACCATCAATGCTATAAACCTCGAATGTATAAGCTCCATCTTGCGCACAATCAACAAGAATATCATCGTTTACAGTGTAAGCTTTTAACTCTTCTTTAGACATTTCATTGATTCCTGTTGGTACATCAACGTGTATCACTTGGAATGTACGTTGGTCTTTGCCATAAGAGTTTTCAAGTGTAAGTGTAACAGTATAGTCACCACCTGTTGGATAAGTTACTTTTGCAGAGCCTGCAACATCATTTCCCACTTCATCAGTAAATGAACCCTTACGAGTTTTCCATGTTGCTTTGGTTTCAACTTTAAATGCTTCACCTGAAATAAATGGTGAACCTGCCTCGTAGATGGGTTCTACTGGAACAAGAGCACCTTGACCTTCGCCTGTACCTGCTTCAACTCCAGAGCGATAAGCCTTCACATTTGTACCAGTTGCAACGCTTGCAAACTTGTTTTGTGTATCAGCATCATCTTCAAAATTCCAAAATGCTTTTAAGTTTGTTGCACTTTTGTCGTTTGAAAGCATGTTGGTTGCAACCTCTTCTTCTGTTAGTTGCTTGTCGAATAACTTCACATCGTCGATCACACCATCAATGGCAGCAATTTGATGTCTTCCAAATCCCTAACATAAAAGTGGTTATCTTCCCACCATGCGGTAGTATTAATATAGTCTTTAACAAGACCAGATCCTTTTGCCAATGAATTCGTAACTCTTTGAGTTGCAGGCTTACCATTGATGTATAGATGTTCTTTTACACCACGGTCTGTCTTTTTCCATTGTGATGGTTACGTGACTCCAAACACCTGGTTCGAATTCAACTGACCAGTTTTTGCTTTTTGCTCTGGAGTACCACCATTTTTGTTTTCACGGATAGTGAAGTTAAGAGTTTTGTCTGCAGGAAAGTATGATGACCAGAAACAACCCCAGTTATTTTTGTGGCCATTTGGTATATTGATCACGCATATCAAGGAATTGCACACCACCTTTTGGGATACTATTAAACTTGATCCAGAATGACATTGTCCACTCATGATTATTAGATGATAGACCAGTTTCTGAAGCTTTTGAATACGAATCCCTTTTCTTTTAGGGTTGACACCTCTTGACACTTACCATTAGCACGGCGACCTGTATAAGCCATTGTTACAGTTTCGTTCGCTTTAACATCAATTCTTGAGTCTGAACCATTAGCGGTTAATGACTCAATTTGAGGAAGAGCACCAGTTGCTTTCACCTGTTATTTGAACGAAAGCTTTCAATGTTCTTGCCTTTGTTTCTTTTGCTCCTGCTTCGTTATGCACATCACCAGTAACCACTAAATCGTAGTTACCTACTTGTGTAAGTGCATTTGTTGTAAATTCTTTTGTATTACTTGAAGAGAAGACTGTTGTGCCATCAGCTTTCTTAAGTTCCCAATTTGCTTCAGAGTGACGTGGGTCTACAAAAACCAACTTTTAAACTCTTCACCTGGTTTTATAATAGTTTTGTTGCAATGAACTGCATCGTTATAGGTATATTCAGGAGTTTGCATATAGTTTGACCACTGAATTTCTGAATCGTGCTTCATATCTAATGACACTGCAGAAACACCTAAACGAACTTCGTTATTTGTATTTTCTAAGTTCAAAGGAATGCTATAGAACATACCAGCCCATGAAGTTGTAATACCCATTAGAGTTGGTTTTTTTCTTCACCCTTCTGTTGTGCCCACAATTTAAATAATGAAACATTTACATCAGAGTTGTAGCAAGGTTCATTGCCAGTCTTTGTATTTGTCATATCAAAGATGAGCTTTCCGTCTACACCCGCTTTGTTGAATGAAAGCAATTTTGATGAAAGAATGTTTGGAGCTTTAGGAGTTGGTGTTGTTCCTCTTGTGATAGAACACTCTCCAAGATACATATTGATATTGTTGGTATTCTCGAAGTGAAGTGCAATCAACGCAAGATCTTTACCTGCAAGTTCGCCACCCACAGTGAAAGTCTTTGTTGTCCAATTTTCATCATCAATTGCTTGATCACGTGTTAGCAATGTAAATGCGCTTTCATTGATAGGACTTGTTTCGTTACCTTTAGCAGTAAGCACCAATTTAACATCACCCGAACCACTCAAATGTTTGTATCTAAAGGTGATAACGTCACCTGTTTGTAGAGCATATTCTGTTTTAAATAGGTGTAGATATTCGTTTGCATTTGAACCAAATACACGAACACAAGAACCTCCTACATATGCATCATCCCATGTAAATTCAGCATCTAATCCTTTTTCAGGAACATCTTTAGTTAACAAACCAGTGCTAAACCACCAACGCCATGTAGGCAAGTAGTCTTGAACACCAATGTTATACCAAGGGTTGTTATTCTTTCTTTCACCCATCCAGTTAAAGAATTTACCATTACCAAGGTTGAAATAAGAGATGAATGGCTCGTTTGTTAAGTCCCAACTTAGAGTACTCTTAGCTGTCATCCATGTAGACATACCATGCCAAGCAGTGTTGTCTACGTTATATTTCATTGCGCTTGTAACCTGTGGAGTGTTAGCTGGGTTACGTGTACCACCAGTGAAATAGCGTTCTGTTCTTAACATATAAGAACGTTGCATGGTTTCTTCTGAGCTACCTTTTTCGTTTCTACTTTCCCAGAACATGTTCTTAGAGTGAGCTCCCCACAAACCAATTGACACATTATATCGACTTAAGTAAGGCCAACTATTTTTGTCTTGGTTCACCTCCTTGCATGTTAATACCTGCATAAAGGTATAGAGGATCTCTTCTAAGAGATTTAGCATAGTCTACAGAAGTGCGTAGAACTAAATCGCTATTCCAGTTATAGTTGAGGAAAATAGAGAATGCTTTATTCTCGTTATCACCGAAAGTTTTAGAGAAAGAGTAATCCAACGTATTACCAAAGTTAAGACGACCATTGTCTCCAGTCAATCCATACCACATATTTTCGAATATAGGATTCTTGTCTTTTAATAGTTGATTCACCTCAATATGCTTATCTCTTAACCTCTCTGTGATATGAACATATTCGCTCCATTCTGAATTATAGCCCAATCCATCTTGTCCATAATAGTAAAGATAGTCTGCTAATTTTTGTGAACTAAGTGTGTTGATAAGTCTAAATTCAGAACGCCAATCGTCACTTAAACCACCATAAGGTACTGTACCTGCAGATGAAACAGCTACACCATTTTTGTGTGCTACGTCCATTAAAGCCCCTGGAATACGTCCAAGAGGAGCCGTCCAGTCGCCCCAGTGACTAACATACGACCATAGCGAGAATACCTCTGAGTCGAAAATACCATCGGGTAGAGCGTTGGTTTCGGGGTTGTTAAAAGGAATCCAAGCCACTAAACGCTTGTCGTTTTCTGCAGTAAGTTCTGTGCGAACCTGTGTATTTGGGTTACGGAAACGTGCTTTAGGTTTAACACGCGAGATAAAGAAGTTATCATCATCGGTAACTTTTCCTCTGTTTTGCCACGCTTCTACAGATCTAAAAAAAGCTTATCGCCATCGCTGTTGTGCCATCGAATATACTCTTTTTCAATGACTGAGCTTGAAGAATTGCTGGTGAAACCAAGCATCCAAGCATAAGTAATTGTAGTTTTTTTTACTTGCCATACGATTGTTTATTTATGTAATAATTATTAGCAATATAGTGTCAACATAGTATATAAACTATTACTATTTTTGTGCAAATATACGGTTTTATTTGATATATAACAAATTTACAGGCAATTTTCATTGATTTTTATCAAAAATATTTAATATTTTTATACATAAACAGCATACTCCCTCCACCTCACAAATAGCAGAAAGCGCAAAAACGGGGTATGTTTTTTTGCGCTTTACACCTATATTATATATAAGAGAGATGTTACCCCTTTACATTTATTTTATTTCACTCTCTGACGTAAACCCAAACGGGCTTCAACCACATTTACGACATAATCGCCTAATTTTTCACATTCCGAAATGATGTCCATGTAAATAGTTCCCATTTCATAAGTGTACTTATGGTCGTTCACATCGTTAATATTTTTGCGTTTTAAGTTGGTCTCTATAATTATTTATTTCTGTTTCTATATTAAACGAATGATGTGCTTGCACGTTCTCTTTTGTGTTATTAAACAGAACATTCATTTGCGATAAGCTGCTATCAGTTAGTTCAAACATTTGATGAATATGCTGATATTGCTGCGAAGTGAAGTCGTCTTTGCCCTTTTTGTTTTCGGTTGATAGTGCGTGCAATGTTGTAACAACTGTCGCCAATACTTTCTATTTCAGTTATTTTCTCGCATCATTGAACGAATTTTTTTCTCTTAGTATCATCACTTAAATGTGCATCGCTTACCCTCGTTTAAGTATTTGGCTATTTCTATTTCCATATTATCAGAAATGTTTTCATACTTCTCTATTCTACTGAAAAGCTTTTACGAATTTAGCCTCATCTTTCTCGTGTAATAAGTCTTTCACCATGCCAAACATACGCTGAATACGTTCTGCAAAAGACGTAATTTCCTTTTGAGCTCAAACAAAGAAAGCTCTGGTGTAGCCATAATACCCGCTTGAATAAAATGCAAACGAAACTCTTCTTCCTCTTCGTTAGCACGTGGTTTAATGAAAAAGCACACCACTTTCTCTATTTGAGGTATGAACCAAATAAGAATAGACGTGTTACATACATTAAAAAAAGCGTGTGGAATGCAGCCAATGCAAACGACAAACGAACCACATCTATCTTAGATGCTTCGGGGTCGACGCCTACCAATGAGCAAGCAAAGTCTACGAAATAATAGAAAATACAAGTAACCCAGAACACACCAAAAGCAGTTAAAGAACAAGTGAGCAAAGGCTGCTCTACGTGCTTGACTATTAGCGGTGAGTGCCGCTAAGTTAGCTGTAATCGTTGTACCGATATTCTCTCCCATCACAAGAGCTATGCCCAAATAAATATTAAGCACTCCTCCTGTACACAACACCATTGTTATAGCCATTAAAGCAGCCGACGATTGAACCATAAAGGTTAGCACCGTTCCTATTAAAAGGAAAACAACAATGGTAAAAAAGCTATGTGGGTCGAACGATTTAAAGAAGTCTATTAAGAACTGGTTATGTGGTAAATCCATCGATTTTCCTGTCTTACTAAGCATTCCCAACGCAAAAAACATGAATGCAATACCAAATAAAAAGTCGCCAACATAACGATAACGCTTCGTATAAATTAAGATAATAGCAATTAAAAACACAGGCCACACCACAGTAGTCATATCAAAAGAGAGCTCAGCACTCATTATCCAAGCCGTAAAGGTAGTACCTATATTGGCTCCCATTATCACCGAAATAGCTTGTGCTAACGTTAAAAGACCTGCATTAACAAAAGACACTGTCATCACAGTTGTAGCTGTTGACGATTGTACAGCTGTGGTAATGAATGTTCCAGTGAGCATTCCTGTGAATCTGTTTGTTGTCATTGCTCCCAAAATGTGTCGTAGTTGAGAGCCTGCCATCTTTTTGTAAAGCCTCACTCATCACCTTCATTCCATAAATTAGTAATGCCAAAGCACCCACTAATTTCAAAAACTATTAAAACTGACATATTATATAAATTTGTTATCGTTTTTTTAAGCTGTGATTATATTTTTAAATGGTTATATTTGTAGAGTAAGGTCAATACAAACAAGAAAAAATGCTTGTTTATATTGTCTTGTTCAATAATAATATAATGTTTAACTCCTATGTTATATATACGATAAACCATGAATGAGTTGATACAAGTTCGTTGCAAAAATAATACAATACCTTTCCTATTGCAAGCCCACTTTCTGCAATTTTTCTGCATGTTCTGTTCAGTTAAAGGGTTCTCCTTTGTGTGCTAAGGTTAATAATGTAGTAGTGGGAATGCACCATAGAGTGGTTGAAAATAGCGATATTGAGTTTTTAGATATCACTTCTCAGCACGGTTTTAGAGCCTATAAACACTCTTTATTTTTTGTATTGTGTAAGTCGGTTCACGACCTTTTTCGTGGTGCGAAAGTAGTTATTCGCATGTCGGTTGCTAATGGTTATTATTGTTCTGTTAGTAAACAAACGCCTTTAACCTATGCCGAAGTGGAACAAATTGCTACAAGAATGCGCCAATTGATACAACAAGACTTTACCCATTGTGCGTTTTTGTGAGCCTACCACGCAAGTAATTGAGCTATTTAAGCAAAAGAAAGACGAGGCGAAAGTGCGACTATTAGAAACCACAGGCCAACTTTTATACCACTTATTACCAGCTCGACGATTATATCGACTCTTATTATTCGCCTCTTGTCACACACACCTCTTTGCTCTATCTCTTTGCACTTACGCTTTACCAAGATGGTTTATTATTGCGTGTTCCCAATGCTTCTCAGCCACAAGAGTTGGCTCCCGAGCTTGAACAGCATAAACTTTTTAATGTGTTTAAGCATCATTATCAGCAACAAAGCATATTAAATGTGCGCACCTTAGGCCACTTTAACCAAATGGTGCATAAGGGTTTTGCTAACAATTTAATAAATGTATCGGAGGCTTTACAAGAGAAAGAGTTGGCAAAGATTGCCGATAACATTGCAAAAACATAAGCAAGTGAAGGTTATTTTTAATTGCTGGACCGTCTTCTTCGGGCAAAACTACGTTCTGTAAACGCCTCTCTACACAACTCTGGGCTAATGGTTTGCATCCTGTGCAATTATCGTTAGACGATTATTTTGTTAACCGAAAAGACACACCTTGCGATGAACAAGGAGAATACGACTTTGAACATATCAACGCATTGCAAATTTCTTTACTCAACGAACACCTGAAAAAAAGCTCTTAAATGGCGGAGTCTGTTGAGGTTCCACGATATAACTTTTCAACGGGAATGAGCGAGCTACAAACGGGAAATATATTGCAGTTGGGCGCACAAGACCTACTTTTTAATTGAGGGTATTCATGCACTTAATCCTATTTTAACTCAGCAAATACACAACAAACACAAGTTTAAAGTGTATGTATCGGCACTCACTACACTGTTATTAGACGACCATAACTATATTCCAACCACAGATAATAGGCTATTAAGGCGCATCATTAGAGATGCAAAATATAGAAATGCAAGTGCTGTAAGCACCTTAAAACGTTGGCCATCTGTTAGGGTCTGGAGAGCAAAAATGGATATTTCCTTTTCAAGAAAAAAAGCAGATGTTTTGTTTAACACGGCTCTCTTTTTCGAGCTTGCAGTGCTAAAAGTGCAGGCTAAGCCTTTATTAGAAAGGGTTCCAGAGAATTGCGAAGAGTATGCCGAAGCACAAAGATTACTATCATTCTTACAGTATATTGAGCCTATAAACGATGGTGCTATACCACCAACAAGTCTGCTACGAGAATTTGTTGGAGGAAGTTCTTTCACTTATTAGCTAAGTGTTTATTTTTTAAGAGGGGTTTCTACCTCTCTTTTTGTTCTAAAAATCACCATTATAGAGAAAAATAGCTAGCTTTTTACCACTTTTGCGCTACTCAAACAAAGTGTTTTTCAACGTTTTTTATTAGCAAAAAAGCTAAAACATATAGGTTTTGCATTTCTAAAACACACATTGTTGTTAAACCTTTATTGGTGTTTTTTAGGTGCAAAAGCTTAGGTTTTAGGCTTTAATATATAAGCTTTTACCCTCTAAAACCTTGTGTTTTTACCTCCTAAACTCTTATGTTTTTTTCACGCTAAACCCTAAGCTTTTGCATGTTTGGGGCTTGTTTTTTGCTTTTTAATAGGCTTTTTCACACAAAAGCAAGTCAAAAACTCTCACATTTCTAACCATGGTTCATTGCGGTGAAAAAGTGGGCAGTATTTGGCGCATTTTTATCTGTTTTTCGTCGAAAAAAACATTGTGAGTATGCAATAAAAGCAGTATTTTTTTGCAACTCTATATTATCAATAAAATGGCATTAAAAAAATAGCATCTTAAAAAATAACAAATATTATTCTCAAACCTATCACCACAAACTTTGTGTTTTTTTGCTTTATGTTTGGCTTGGGAATGATATGCCAAGAACTCGAAAAAAACACTACGATTGGTTTTTATTGGGAGTTGTTTTTAGACCTTTATATCATTTGTGCTTTTCTGGCTATTCTCCCCAAATATCTCCGTAAAACATTGCGCTTTTTTAGCTATTTGCTATGCTACATAACCGCCATAACAGATGTGTATTGCTTCACTAAGTTTTGGTTCTTCGCTTTCGCCCACTATTCTTTTCGCTTTTTATTAGAAACCGACACACGAGAAGCAAGCGAGTTTATTTCGTCTTGTTTATCGGCAGATTTGTTGTTTAGTAAGGTGGGAGACATCTTACTTTTATTAGCTTTTAACCTGTTATTCATTGGCAGAAAATGGGCATGGCGCAAACTTTCGCCTCTTTTCAGCAAGCACATTACACGCTTCACTCCTATCTATAACCGTGCAGAGCTCCTACAAAAATGGGTTTAGCCTTAATGGTTTTAGTTTTATTAAGCGTTGCGGGTGTTAACACGGCTCATAACAAAGCACTCAACTACGAGTTGATGAGTTCTAAAAACATAGGCGAGGTAGAGCATTTTCTCACTCGACCCGACAAAGGTTACTTATATGTTTCGCCTTATCGCTTAGCTTTTAGCATTTATGCCAACACACTTGTGGCACAACAGTTAGACCGTTTAACAGCTGTTTCTAATCATTTAAAAAGTAGATAGTTGCGCCTTCACCTCTCCCGAGATTGTTTTAATTATTGGCGAAAGCTATAACAGGCATCATTCTGCACAATATGGTTACGCCATGCCTACCACTCCTCGACAGATAGCTTGGCAGAGAAAAGGACGCTTAATACCGTTTACCGATGTAGTGTCTCCTTGGAATTTAACCAGTTATGTATTCAAACATGTGTTTATAACCCTACACTGTTGGCGACAAAGGAGAATGGTGTGATTATCCTTTATTCCCTCAATTGTTTCGTCAAGCAGGCTATCATGTAACCTTTATCACCAATCAGTTTCTCCCCAAAAGCACCGATGCTGTGTACGATTTTAGTGGTGGTTTCTTTTTAAACGACAGTGTGTTAAGTGCCAAACAATTCGATGCTCGCAATAAAAACACTACACACTTACGATGAATCGCTATTGTCTGAATACGATTCTCTTAAGCTACAACAAGGCAAAAAAACAACCTCACTATTTTTTTCATTTAATAGGTCAACACGTCACTTATAAGCAACGAAGTCCGAACGATAGAAAGAAGTTTAAGGGCGAAGATTATGTAAAATTAAAGCCTAACCACAGCAATAAGGAACGCAGAATATTGTCGGATTACGATAATGCTATTCTCTATAACGACTCAATCGTAGACCAAATAGTGCGCAGATTTATAAAGAAAAGAAGCTCATAGTGATATACATGCCCGACCATGGAGAAGAGTGTTACGAAGGAGATATGCACTTTTTTTGCCGTTTACATTCGAACAAAAATAGACGCAAGACTTGCTCATGCTGAATTTGATATACCGTTTTGGATTTGGTTTTTCTAATAAATATGCTATTAGACACCCTAACATTATAAAACGTATAAAAACAAGCTCGACACAAACGATATATGACCGATGCGCTCTCGCACATGCTACTTTATTTAGCAGGAATTAAGACTTCTGCTTATAAAGAAGAATATAACATTTTGTCGCCTGCCTACAATGAGCAACGAAAACGCTTGCTTAAACACACAACAGACTATGACACGTTAAAATAGAATAGGGCTTTTTGCTGTGTTTTATGCTTGCTTAAAAAATTGCAACCTTTTATTATAAAATGAGTAATACAAAGAAAGAAACAAACACAAGTTTAACCACAAAGGGTTTATCTACAGTAGAATGTACCGTAATAAGGGGCATTGCCATTCTCGGAATTATGCTTCATAACTATTGTCATTTACTTCCTCGCATTGTAAGAGAAAACGAATACACTTATACCGAAGCTAATGTAAAAGGTCTTTGGTACTATATAACGCAATTAAACGAAATGTTTTTTGTGCATTTCACTTCGTTTTTTTGGACACTATGGAGTGCCTTTGTTTGTGTTTTTAAGTGCTTATGGTTTAGAAAAAAATATGCTTTTACCAACAAAACAGTGGGTTTAGGTAGCTTTATGCTTAAACATTATGTTAAACTGCTTGTGATGTTGAGTGTGGGCATGGTGTTTTTACTATTATAGAGTTTAGTATTCACGGAAATATTCAGCGCATTCACGATGAGTTTATCTGGTTATTTACGATGCTTATTAACTTCTCTAAAGAGCCTAACGAGCTTATTTACCCCGGTCCTTACTGGTTTTTTGGACTTATGCTTCAACTTTATTTCATTTATAAACTCTTTATTTATAAACGTCATTGGGGCTTTATTGTGGGGCTAATTGTTATTTGTATGGCTGCTCAAGCTTATTTCTTACAAGACACTTTCGTGCTAAATATCATTCGATATAATAGCCTTGGTAGCCTACTTCCTTTTGGTTTAGGTGCATTATACGCTCGTTACACTCCTCAACTAAATGCTTTACAAACATGGGGTGTTTGCCTTTTAAGCGCAATGGCTATCATAGTGGGTAGCAGTTGGGCAGAAACATGGCTCTTTGTTCCTATCTTTGTATGCACATTTGGCGTTTCGTTGGTAAAAATTCTACCATCGTTTTTAAATAAATTCTTTTGCCTTTTATAGGCGGAATATCTGCTGCTTTATTCGTCATACACCCTTCTTTACGTTCTATTTTTCATGCCTTTAGGAAAATCGGGCGAGGTTTATATGGGGCTTGTTCTCTATGCTTTAACGGCTATTTTTGCAGCTTTCTTGCTTCAACCTATTATCAATAAAATCACTAAGAAGGCTCTTTCTTGGTTCTAACACAATGACCTTAACACCTATAAAATTAGAGAATATCAGTAAATACCGCTCCGAATGGATGGGCATAGCCATTCTTTTGGTGATTTTCTTTCATGGTTATTTGCCACGAGAGAGCGTTTTTTATGGATTAAAACGCATGGGAAACATTGGTGTAGATGTGTTTTTATGTTTAAGTGGAATAGGTTTAGTGTTTTCGTTTACTAAAAAAATTCGAGCGTAAAACATTTCTTTATACAGCGTTATAAACGCATTTATCTCACTTGGTTGCTCATAGGTGGAGGCTTTTTTCTGTATCAATTCGAGTGGCATAAAGCATCTGTTAAAGGTTTAATAACACTTGCAGAGAATGTATTCTTTCATCTTAACTTCTGGAAAAACGGAGATTTAACCTTTTGGTATGTGCCTGCTTTAATGGTGTTATATTGCTTTACACCTTTTTATATACAAGCACTACAGCGAAAAAAGAGTGCAAGCGGGTGGGTTTTATTTCCTTTATTATGGTGTTTTTTTGGGTAGCTTTTGTTCCATCATTGAAGGCACAATGGGGCTATTTAGAGATATTTTTGGAGTCGTATTCCTATATTTATGTTAGGTTTACAAATGGGCTTTTGGGTGAAAAACAAAAAGCAATTGCCTGCTCACTACACACTTCCTATCTTTTTAATCACTGTGGTTGCATTCATCGTAGCTTGGTGGTTAGAACAAGAAAAGCACGGTTTATACCCTTTATTTATTAACAGAATGCTTTATATAGTGGTGGTTTTAGGTGGTCTTTCGGTGTTTTCTATGCTCTTTTCTCATAACTCTCAAAAGCTAAATGCTGGTTTACGATGGATAGGAAACATAAGTTTAGAGCTTTATTTAATACACCTTCATTGGATATTAGTGCCTTTACAACGCCTTCATTTAAGTTATTTTCTTACCTTTGCACTATGCTGTTGCATGAGTATCCCTATGGCATGGTGCGTTAATAAGGCAATAACAAACATTCAAAAAAAGATATTTTCATGATACATCTCTTAAAGCTCATACGTCCATGGCAATGGACTAAGAATCTATTTATCTTCCTTCCACTCTTCTTTGGAGGGGCTTTATTGCATGTAGATGCGCTTTTTGCTTGTATTATCACGTTCTTTTCGTACAGTTGTTTAGCGTCTTCTATTTATTGTTATAACGACATTTACGACGTAGAAGCTCGACAAACAACACCCTATTAAGTGCGCTCGTCCCATTGCATCGGGTGCTATTTCTGTGCAAAAAAAGCTTATGTTTTTAATGTTTGTGATGTTAGCATTAGGACTCTCATTGCTTTTATTTTTGCCTTTTAACACCTATAAAACAATGGCTGTTTTGTTGTTTTATTACGCAATGAACATAGCCTACTGCACAAAACTAAAGAACTTTGCTATCATAGATGTTTGTGTTGTAGCCTTTGGTTTCGTGTTAAGAATATTGGCAGGAGGTGTTTCTACGGGCATCACACTTAGTAAATGGATTGTTTTAATGACCTTTTTTATTAACTTTTATTTCTTAGCTTTTGCCAAACGAAGAGATGATGTTATACGAATGAATGAAACAGGAAAAGCACCAAGAAAGAATACCAATAGATATAATATAACATTCATCAATCAAGCTATAACCATAACGGCTGCGATTACATTGGTATGCTATATCATGTACACAGTTAGTCCTGAAGTGGTTAACAGGTTTCATTCTGATTATTTATATCTCACATCTATTTTCGTACTCGTTGGACTTTTTGCGTTATATTCAACTTGCTATTGTTGATGAAAAGACAGGCGACCCTACTAAAATTCTTTTGAAAGACCGCTTTACACAAGCAGTGGTTGTGGGGTGGATTATTGTTTTTGGAATTATTATTTATTGCCCATAAACGTTTTATATGCAACAAACAAACACAAAAAAAGTTGGTTTTAAGCGACTTCGACGGCACTTTTAACAACGGCAGATACCATGCTTCTTTTTATTCAATTTGTAAATGGTAAAATGTCGTTATGGTACAGTTTGTTTCTTTTTTCTCCCTTTTTAGTGTTAATGAAACTTGGTTTATATAGCAATGAACGTATGAAAGAACGCTTTATAAGTTATCACTTTAAAGGAATATCTCTCAACACTTTTCAAGAAAAATGCACGCTTTTCGCACAAAAAACACGCACATATCATGCGCAAACAAGCACTCCCTACCCTACAATCGTTTATCGATGAGGGCGCAGAGGTGGTTATTGTGTCGGCAAGTGTCGACCTTTGGGTGCGTTCTTTCTTTACTTCTATGCCACAAATAACGGTTTTGGGTACACAACTGCAAGTGAACAATGGCATTATCACTGGCAAATTAGCTTCAAAAAACTGCTATGGTGCCGAGAAAGTGAGACGTGTTAAAGCACTTTATCCTACTAAAACAAACCACTATATCATTGCTTATGGCGACACAAAGGGCGATGATGAATTATTAAATTATGCCGATGAGAAACATTATAAACCATTTAGATAACAAGAAAAGAGAAAAGTTGGGCGAGCTATTTCGCTTTGTTTGCGTGGGTGGTGTTGCCACTTTGTTACAATATATATTATATGTAGTGTTGTTACAATGGCTCAATCACAACATAGCAAACACGTTAGCCTACCTCATGAGCTTTGTTTTTAACTTTTGGGCAAGCACCGTTTTCACCTTCAAAGTAAAGGCAAATGCCAAAAAGGGAGTAGGTTTTGCGTTTTCACACTTAGTGAATTATGCCTTACAAATGGGCTGTTTAAATCTTTTTATCTATCTCGATGTGCCTCAACAAATAGCTCCTTTACCCATGTTTGCTGTGTGTGTACCCATCAACTTTTTGTTAGTTAGATTTTTAAAAGAAATAATAACACTTACAAGTGTTTATATAAAGACCAAACAAAAACTTTTTTATGTATGAAAAAACTTCTTTCGCTATTCTCCATACGCAGAGATGAACGTTTAATGGCAGGCTTCTTTACACTCATTCTCACCGTTTTTCATGCGCTACTCATTGCTAAATATGCGCACATCTTTATGCCTTTGAAACGTTTCTATTGGCCTTCGTTTATTCACAACTTTCACATTTCGGGCTTCGACCCTATCCCTTACTCTATTATTAGCTATTGGGAACCGGGTTATAATCTGTATAGACACCCTTTATTGTGGCTGTTTTATTATCCTTTATATTTGCTCAATCAAGGCTTAATGGCATTAACGGGCGTTAACTGTGCTATCTTTATCATTCCTTTTGTGCAGATTTTTTGCTCATTATATGCCTTTTTATTTTTCTACCGACTATTAAAAGAAGTAGTACAAGTGAGTGTTAAAGATGCTTGGCTACTTAGTTTTATGCTCTTTTTCGTTTGCTTATGTGCTATTAGCAGCCATTGTTCCCGACCATTTTATTAACTCGTTGTTTTGTTTAGTCTTTACTCTTTATGTTGCTGGGTTAAAGATGAAAGCACAAAACACATTTAACAAACTCGAAACGGTGTTGCTATTTGTGGTTACAGCTGGCATTTCTCTCAATAACGGACTAAAAACATTCATGGCAACGCTATTCACTAACAAACGAAAGTTTTTTCAATGGCGTTACCTTCTCTTAGCGGTTATATTGCCATCGGCTATTATATGGGGATTTTGTAAGTGGGAATATGCTCAATTTGTACACCCTGTTGAGATGGCAAAGAAGAAGGCTCAAGCCGAAAAAGCTAAAAAAGAAAAGCAAAAAATGTTGGTGATGAATGCACAAAACACAAAGAAAAACAATACAAAAGCCAACACCGTAAATGCTAAAAAAGCGGCTACTACTCCCAAAAAGAAAGAAGAAGTAGTGCCTATCTACGCTCGTTCGTTTTTAAGATGGACAGATATTAGCACCCCACGCTTAGCTACTATCACCGAAAAACCTTTTTGGTGAAGGGATACAACTTCATTCCGACTACGCATTAGGCGATGTTTTTGGTGTCGCGCCCTACCATTGTTACGTATAAAAGTGTTTGGAATTATGTCGTAGAAGTCAGTCTGCTACTTTTATGGGGCTTAGGTTTATGGTGTGGAAGACGTAGCAAACTATTGCAAATGGTTGTTTGCTTTTTGGGTGTTAGATATGGGTTTACACTTAGGATTGGGCTTTGGTATTAGAGAAATATACATCATGACAGCTCACTGGGCATATATTATTCCCTTGTCATTGCCTTCTCTATCAAGCACACGGCTAAGCCCTACAAACAAGCATTACGCGGTTTTGCCTTCGTATTAACGCTCTTTTTTTATGGGTATGGAATGGCTTTTTAACCGTTAACTATTTAGTGCAATAAGGCATATGGTGAAGTTTATTTCATACAAAGGGAGATAAACCGTGTTTTTATCTCCCTTTGTATGAAACCTTTCACCTCGTTTTTTTGTGAGCGTTTTGTTACATTCTGTTTTCTTGTTTTTAGCGTAAAAAAATAGGGCTATTTAGCTACCTATTTCGGTGTAAAACACACAATTATCTCACCATAAACAAGCGTTTTTAATACAAAAACCTTAGGGTTTTACTTTTTCTATTTTGTTACTTTATATAACACAAAAAACAAGGTGTTAGGGTGTAAAAGCTTAGAGTTTAGCGTGAAATATACGGTGTTTTACCTCCTAATAGCTTATGTTTTACACCCTAATAGTTGGTATATTGTAGCCTAAACTCTAAGCTTTTGCGTCTTTTTTTATCATTTATCCCCTTTTTTAGTCCTTATTTCTTTCCGATGTATAAAAATGCGATTGTTTTTTAAGTTACAAGAAACAAGGTGCAAAAAAGTGCGACTTATTTTGGCATTTTCGCTCTTATTTATGTCGTAAAAATGTGGAGAAAAAGAATGAAAAAGCAAAGACGAAAAACGGCAAAAAATGTTCCTTATTTCTTAATGAACAATAAACACCAACACAAAAAAATGGTTTTCTTACTTTTTACAAGATGAAAGAGAAACAAAAAAGCACACACCTTTTAAATGAAAAAAGTGTAGTGCAATATATCAATTGAGTACTAAGAAGGAGCAAAGCAATGGTTTTTCTATCCAGAATAGCTTTTGCCACCTATCCCTAAATATGTTTTTTTATTTTATACCAAAATGTTATGGCATAAAAACGTTAAAACTGTTCTAATTCAATAGCACGAGGGAAGATTATTTCGTCTTCAATATAGATATGTTCCTCTAATGCCTCCTTAAATTCAGCTAAATCTATTAGCACCTGTGTGTATTCCTCAGGCGCATTGCTGGGTGCAGTGTAGTTGTTTGTGAGCTGTTTAATACGCTCGCGACGATCAGTTTCTCCTTCGTGGTCTGCCATCATCACAGAGATAGGGGTTTTGAACAGAACCACAATGAAATGCTTGAACGGGTCGTTTCTGCTCAGCAGCTGATAGAATTTCGCCTACAAGAGGAAATAATATGTTTTCTTCTTTCATTAAATGTTCGTCTAAGTCGGTCAAAGAACCTGCAAACAAACGGTGTACTTCTTCTAACTCAGGGTATTTTGCAGACAACTTTCCTAACAAATAAAGTATTTCAGGCCCTTTTTCGCGAATCGTTCTGTGGTGCACTTTAAGTGCATAGTCTATCACTAAATCCGTAGGCCACTGTATAAAATCTAATCTTGTTCTCATCTTTTAATTTATTACTATTATATATATTCTTTTTAAAATGTGCAAAAAGCCTTTCTAAAAACACCTTTCAGTGTTTAATCTGCCTGTTTAACAGCCTTACATTTACCCGAAAAAGAAGTGAAATCTATGCGTATCACCTCTACACGATGAAACGATTTTTGCGTGTATTTCTCGCCTAATGCCTCGTAGCCAGCAGACAGTTTCTTTACTAACAAGCGCAAAGCGTGCTTCTTTTCCTCATCGGTGAGTTGCAAATGAGCCTTTCCAAACAGAATAACACTTTCGTATTCTGTGGTAAAATATTTGGGTAAGAGGTTCACTTTACCCACAATACAATACGAAACATTGGGATTGTGTTGTAGTGCAACCAACTTTTTTCCTTGTGGAGCGCAATGGATATAAATGCTATTTTCACCATTCCACACATGATTTACGGGTATAGCATAAGGCAAACCCTCACTGTCTATCATAGAAAGTACCCCATATTCGCTTTCACTTAACAGTTGCAAAGCCCTCTCTTGGGTTAATAAACGGTCTTGACGACGCACCTTTTCGTTTATATATTCCATTTTCTTACACCTTTCTTTTCGTGTATCAAACTTTCAAAATAGCCCTATTGCGCTTTTATCTTTTACCTTTACACCCTACAAAAAAGCCTTTGTTTTATGCAAAAACAACCGTAGTAGCTCGGTAAATCGGTGCAAAAAAATAGGCATTATTTGCCAAATTAAGATACAACAAATGTGCCGTTTTTTTAGTTAAAGATAGCCAAAATAGCTATAAAAACCCTTAGCTTTTATAGGTAAAAACAAATAGCAATAAAACAAAAACCGCCTTGCTTCTTCTATAGAAACAAGGCGGTTTAATAACAAAAATAATCTGTAAAAAACAGCTATTGGATATATATTTTTTGTACAAAACGTTTGTTGTTGCAATGTATTATCACAATAACAGTTCCTTTTAACAAGCCCTCTTTCGTCACAACAACTTTCTCTTGCTTAGGCACATTGATGCGTTTTACACATTGACCCATTGTGTTATAAAACGACACAGCAGAGATATTGGGTGCTAAAAACGTGAGTGCGCTGGGTGTTTGAACAAGCTTTGGCACATTTGTTTCTATCTCTTGCGGGCTAATTGCAGTTGGCATTTCTGACGAAAGCGTTAACACATTGTCTTTTCGAGTTAAGAAATAAGTGGTGTTTGTGGGGCTTTTTAATAGCTCTTTCTTACCATTTATGGTAGCAAACACTTGCACCTCGTAGCTTTTTCCCGCGTTTAATGGAAGGCTACTTGCACGATACCAGAAGCTAAGAAGCGATGTTGTGCCAGTAGAAACAATGGTTTCTGTATTTTTGAAAGCCTTTTTAATGTAACGCTTTCAGAGCCTTCTTTTTCTTTACATACCACCTCTATTCCACCTTTATAGCTTTTTTTCCTTCACTCGCTTTTTAGTTGCAGTTTAAACTTAAACTGCGCCCATCTATCGAGCGTAATGCTATTCGATGCAATGTCTGTTTCAGAGTTATCTGTTATAGAAAACTCCACTTGTTGCATGAAAGGCGTTTCCACTTGTGGCAACACCTCAAAGGTTTGCGCCTCTTTATTGCGAATGTTTTTCACCTCAAAAACGTTCTGTTGGCGTTTCTGTAAAGCCTTCGTTCTCGTCGGGAGTTAAGAGAGTGAGTTTTAATTGGTAAGTTCCTTCGGCTAAATCTGTTGGCAACATGAAAGAAAAAAAGGCACCTCTACCGTAGAAAATCCATTAAACGCAAAAGCCTTATGACTATGCGTTTTTCAACACTTCTTGCCCTTTGTTGGTTGAGCATTTGCAAAGAAACAAAAAGCGTGTTTTGTTATTCCACTAAGGTTACGAATGCTGAAATAGGTGTCCACCTCTTCGCCTTTTCTTCCTTTATTAACAAAGTCTGAATTTATTTTTTTGTTGAAAAAGTAGGAGTTGTTTCGCTTGCTTCTACCACCTTAGCCATACCATTTTCCACCTCAATCTCTATCTCAGGAGCGTTTATCATCTTTATTTTATCCCCCAAGAACCATCATCTTTTCGTATGATTGCTATGGGTATAAGTGTATAATATCCCTTTGTTAGCACAGAAAGGTTAAGCGAAAAGCGTTGTTCACGGTTCATTAAGTAGTCGGTATTCATATATCCTGACTCCAAATTGCCATACTCTCGTTGCGTAAAACCACCTTGTTCGTGGTCGGAACTGTAAGCGGTTAAAAACAACATCTCCTTGCTCATTCACCACATCTACACCTATATCGCCTTTAAACTTTTTGACCTCTATTAACAAAATAGTTAAACGACACAGACAAAGGAGAGGATAAATTGATGGCTTGGTAGGCTTGTTCTGAGAGCTTAAAGTAACCTTCATCGTTAAACATTAAGCGTGGAGAAGAGATAAGAAGTTCGATGGGATAATCGGGAAAATTAGGTGTATTAGGACGTGCTAACAAAGCTTCTAAACCACGATTAAAGCCAAGTGGACGACCATTAAACTCGCTTCCAGTGTTAGAAACATTTAAGGCTGTGAGCGAATAGTAGGCATTGCTTTGCCCATCCCAGCCGAAATTCATGTGCAAGAGTCCGTTTTTATCCATTCCATCTACTACCCACGCATGTCCAGCACCTCCTCCTGCAGGACTTCCACTCATGTAAACAGGATAGCCTTGGCTTATCTCTTTTTTTATAATCTCTTCAAAACGAGCCGCCCCTTCAGTAGCTCTCGACAAGTAAACGGTTTTATAATTAAAGTGATTTTTGTAAGGCATAAAACCCGTTTATGGTTTGAGCTCCACTATAATGAGGTGCATATTGCATGTAACAAGCTATGCCCACATCGCTCATAAGCTTACCCACAGCATGCTCTTGCACGTCTGTTGCACGCACAGGGTATTGATATGATGGCAACATATTTTTGCCAATCGTAGTGCGATTGAGTAAAGTCGATGTTTTTATCAACATTATAATATCCCACATGATATTGTTTTTCTCCTATCCCACTCTCAGGGAATTTATAATAATACATGAGTTGTGCTATTGCAGTAGCTACACAACCAGTGTAAGGATAACCAGTTTCTACGTTGTAAGGATAGCCTTGTCCCCACGAAGATGTAAGCATTGGCTTTACCACTTTTTGAGGTTTTAAGTGCTTGTGGCAATGCCCTTGTTGCTACATGTGGCGTGTTTAATTCGCTAAAAACGTGCCTGATAGCCTTGCAATAGCATCTTCACTCCGTCGTTAGCATGAAGAGTATCTAACGTATTCGTTGTACTATAAGCCAATATTTCGCCCATTTCGGTGTGTCCAGAAACAAGAACAAAGCCTTTTTCCAGACGCATCATTAAAAAGATAATAAGGCGACTTTTTGGGCATTGTTTCTTATTGTTTGCCCCACACGTGTAGACGTTTTTGGGGGCTACATGCACATGCTTTTGGGCAATTTGGCGTGCTTGTTCGTACGAAATAAAAAGCGGTTTTTACCTTTTTAATATAAGTGGTAAGAATAAAGCAACACTTATATATAATAAGGTGAAAAACGAGTGTGAGAAAGAAAAATATTGTTTTTATTTGTTATAATATTCATGTAAACAATTAAAAAAATACGAGTTGTTATTTTTATTTCCTGTGCTATTGGTTTGAATAACCTTACTTTCGTTATTCAAAAAAAGAAGATGATTGAAGTGAAGCATACGACATGGCTAACACAACTGTTGCGTATTTAGAATAACGTTGTAGCTTTTTAGCGCACTTTCGTTGCGTGTTTGTTTGATAACAGAAAATGTTTTTTTGTTGCGAAAGAGCAATCTCTTGCTCGTTATGTTGCAACAATAAGGAATGATTGGATAGCTGTTCGCACAGTTCGAAGAAACGTTTTGAGTGTTCATTCGATGCAGATATCCATTTATTCACTTGGTTTGTTTCGTCAACAGAACAAGTTCCAAGAATATAGTTTGTTAATAGTTGAGTGGTAATAGAATTCACTTTCGTCTTTTTTTATGATAGGTTTGTCGCTATATAAAAAACAGCTCACAAAAAGGTTCTATTTATGCTATAAACACTATAAAACATTCTTTTTGGTAGCTATCCTTATTTCTATTACACCATAAAAAGAAGAAATAACGTATTGCAAGGGGTATTTTTTTAAGGTTCATTCACCTTTTATTCTCTAAACGAACCCTTAATCTCTTTAATGCTTTATGTATGTGAGCTTCTACTGTTCGAGGAGAGATATTCAATAAATCGGCTATATCTTTATCGGCAATATTGTCTACATAGCTCATTAAAAACACTTTTCTACACATTGTAGGCAACTCGTTTATGGCATTGGTAAGTGTGTTTCCTAACTCAATGGTTTCTAATTTTTGCTCTACATCTTCGTGTGTTGGCTCTTGTAAAGTTCCCGATTGAGAGTGCGCTCCTACCTTATTTTTAGCATAACGCTCTACTACTTTACGATGATTAACCAATGCTAAACAACGTGTGTACACTGTTTTATACAAAAAAATGACGCAAATGTTGTTCGTTCTTTATTTGCTCTCGTCTGTTCCAAAGCTCTACAAAAGAGTCTTGCACCACGTCTTCAACGCCTTCATCTCCTAATATTCTGCGAGCATAAAAGCGTCATTGAGGGGTGCATCTCTTCAAAAATAGATTTAAACTGCTTGAGCGTCATGTTATAAAAACAATGCTATTAAATGGTTTTAATGGCTTCCTTGCTTCATCGAAGATGGTTTCTTTTTGCTTCCACTACTAATAATAAGGAAGATAACGGAAAAACAATATAAGGACTAAACCTAATGCAATGGAGCTTGTAAATGGTTCGTTAAACACTAAAAACACCAACTAACATAGCTGTAACAGGCTCGAATGCACCCAAAACAGCTGTCATTGTGCTACTTTATTTTCTTTAATGCCATGATTAAAGTGATGTTACTTATAGCCGTAGGAACTAAGCCTAACAACACTAAATTGATACCACTTGTAAACGAAGGGATAGCCTCTAAACCCGAAGAGGTGAATAAAGAATACACCCAAATGTTTACCATGGTAAAGAAAAATATATAGAATGTGAGTTTTAAAGACGACATGTGTCGTATTTTCATCACAGGAAATACAACCATATAAATGGCATACATCAGTCCTGAAAGTAGTTCAAAAAGCACTCCTTTATAAGAGGTTAAACTTACATCGCTTAGTATTCCCGATAAAAAAACTACTCCCACAAGAGCTAATCCGATAGATAATATGCCTCCAATCTTTAAGCGTTCTTTAAAAAAACAACGCCATAATAAGAGCCGTCCACACAGGATATGAGAATAAAAGTGTGGTAGCTACACCGCTCGAAATATACAAATAGCCTTCTAATAAAGCAATGGCCGAAACCGTATAGAGCAACGATAAAGAGAATATACGTAAGGCATCACCTTTACTAATAGTAATAGAACGTTTATTAAAGAGTAGCACTCAAGTATAACCAAGCATCCAAAAAGCAAACCGATACACAAGTAAAGACAACGAATTCATACCTTCTTTTATTACAGGCATGCTGAATAAAGGAATTGTTCCGAAAAGCTATTGCAGATATAATAGCCTCTGTTACGCCTCTTAAATTTAGTTTTTCGTGTGTCATAATGTATACAAATGAGTTTCTTTTTTTATATTCCTAAGTAAACACTTAGGAATCTTCTTTCAATAATGGGCTTAGCTTTTTGGTCTTATCTTCACAGTGAGATAAGCAAAGAAATATCGTACAAATGTAATAAAAAAATCTTTAATATAACAGCATTACACCTGCAAAAGCTGCGTATAAAATCATGTGAATAGGGTTTATTTTCACCACCTTTGTCCCCACATAAGTTGCAACAAATAAGCCTATACTAATGCAAAATTGCCATGTATTAACGTTCCATTCACCGAAATTCTCTTTGTTCATTAACAAAAAGAGTAGCAGCGGCAAGGAGTCCAACAACAGCTGGTCGAAGTCCAGAAAAATATGCTTTTGCACTTCTATGGTGTTCATATATTTCATAAACAGCTTACTAATTAAAATCATTAAGATAAGCGTAGGCAACACCAAAAGAGCAGGTAGCAACAATGCTTCCCATAACACTTAACAGTTCACCACTATGCATATTGTGTACAGCAGTGTATCCACAATACGTTGCAGTGTTAATTCCTATGGGTCCAGGTGTCATCTGACTAATGGCAATAACATTGGTAAACTCTGCCGATGAGAGCCATTTATTGTTAATAACCACTTCTGTTTGAATGAGAGAAAGCATACCATAACCTCCTCCAGAGCCCAAATAATCCGATTTTAAAGAATGTAAAGAAAAAGCTGAAGAAATATCATTTTTATATGTCATTGCTAATGGGTAATCGTCTAAAGCTCTGTTTATAAACCTTTTATTCTGTAGGTTTAATAAACTTACTATAAACATATCCTCCTGTTCCTGCTAAGAGAATAACGTAAATAGGGTTCACTCCTAAGAGCCAAATGGCTATTGTTGAGGCAATAGGAATCCAGAAATTAGTCCATGTTAGTTGAGCACTTTTAGCCATATTCCATGTTGGCACGGCTATTAAAGCTACCACAGCAGGACGTATTCCCTTAAAGATTGACTCTACAATGGCATTATCTTGGAAAGCGAGAAAAAGAACATGGCAATACATAATATAATAAGGAAAGAGGGTAAAGCGGTTGCCACTGAGGTGCAAATAGCTCCTTTTTGTTCCCTTTTAACCTATAACCTATATAAGTGCTAAGGTTAATCGCAAACACGCCAGGACAGCTTTGTGCTACGGCTATTAGGTCTACAAATTCGTCTTTATTTATCCACTCTTTTTTGCGAACAACTTCCGATTCGATGATAGGAATCATAGCATATCCGCCTCCAAGTGTAAATGCTCCAATCTTAAAAAAACGTTTTAAAAACTTTCCCAATATATGTTTTTCATTCCTTACTTATTTAGAAAATAATCTATAAAAAAACAGGGTATAGAAGCACGCTGCAAGACTTTTTAATCAGCCTACAGCGTGCTTTTTTTATGTTTTATTTATAGCTTTACGAGAGTTGTTGCTCTATCCATTTGCGTGCATTTACAAAGGCTTCAAACCATGGAGTAACTTCATTTTCCTTGTATTCGTTAGGATAATGAGCGTTTTGCCATGGGAAAATAGCACGTTCGGGGTGAGGCATCATCGCTAAATGTCTGCCATCTGCACTACAAATACCTGCCACATTATGGTCTGACCCATTAGGGTTTCCGGGATAATCGGCATAATGATAGGTTGCAACCACTTGATAATTCTCGAGCAATTCAGGCATTACAAAGCGTCCTTCTCCATGCGCTACCCACACACCCTAACGAACTTTTGAGAGGCGAAGACAGCATAATACTGTTGTTTTGTGGTATATCTAAGGTTACAAAAAGCACTCTCAAACTTATACGAATGATTGTGTAATAACTGCGTACGTTTGCTATGTTCGGGGTTAATAAGGTTGAGTTCTACCATTAACTGACAGCCGTTACAAATGCCAAGGCTCATCGTGTTAGGACGAGAATAGAACCTTTCGAGTGCTTCTTTTGCTTTTGGATTGTATAAAAAAGCACCTGCCCAGCCCTTAGCAGAGCCTAATACGTCTGAATTAGAGAAGCCTCCACAGAATACAATCATAGAGATATCGTCTAAAGTCTCACGTCCAGAGATTAAATCGGTCATCGTTACATCTTTCACATCAAAGCCAGCAAGATATAAAGAATAAGCCATTTCACGGTCGCCGTTCGTTCCTTTTTCTCTTATGATAGCAGCTTTTATGCCAGAAGCGTTGCGTCTGTCGGCACTTACGCCATAGCTATTGAGCGTTCCTTTAAAGTGTTTAGGGAAAGCATAGCGAAGCGGTTGATGTGCAAAATGCTCGAAACGTTGTTCAGCGCAACCGTTTCCACTCTGTTTACGGTCGAGCAAATAAGATGTTTCATACCATGTTTTGCGCAAATCATCTATGTTAAACGACCATTGTTCGTTATCTTTTTTCACATTGATAACACGTTCTTCGGTGGGATAACCTATCTTAGCATAAGCAATACCCTCGTTTTTCAAACATAGCCAAGAGTTCATCTTTGTGCTTATCACTTACCTGAATAACCACTCCGGGGTTCTCTGCAAAAGAGTAGTTTAACCATGTTTTGTTCTGCCAAATCGAACAGATTGATGTTTAATCCACCTTTTTCGTTAGCAAAAACACATTTCTAATAAAGTGGTAATAAGTCCTCCTGCACTAATATCATGACCAGCCATTAGCCAACCTTTATTTACCAATTGTTGCACAAAAGCAAAGCAATCGGCAAAATATTCTGCATTTTTCACCGTAGGAACATCATTTCCTATAGCACCAAGTGTTTGTTCTAAGGCACTACCAGCTAATTTAAGAGCATCGAAAGAGAAGTCGATATAATATAAAGAGCTGTTTTTATCGTTCACAATAACAGGCGAAACCACTTTCTTCACATCACTCACTTCGCCACCAGCACTTACAATTACAGTTCCCGGAGCTATCACCTTATCTCCATTAGGATATTGTTGTGTCATCGAAAGCGAGTCTTTTTCCTGTTGGAACGTTAATACCTAAATCGCAACAGAAATCGCTTAAAGCCTCAACAGCTTTGTACAAGCGTGCATCTTCGCCCTTTTGAGAACGACAAGGCCACATCCAATTGGCAGAAAGCGACACACTTTCAAGTCCATTGGTTAAAGGAGCAAACACTAAATTGGTAAGAGCTTCGGCAACAGACCTTATCGAGCCCGCCTGAGCGTTAGCCAATGCCACTTGTGGAGCATGTCCGATAGACGTTGCAATACCGCTTTTTCCACGATAATCGAGTGCCACTACGCCACAATCTGATAGCGGTAATTGTATTTCTCCTTGACATTGCTGACGTGCCACCTTACCTGTTACCGAGCGGTCTACCTTATTTGTGAGCCAATCTTTACAAGCCACTGCTTCGAGCGACAACACATTATTTAAATAAAGTGGAATATTTTCGTTACAATAGCTTGCCTCTGTGTAGTTATGTTCTACGGTTTCGTCTTTCATAATGGTTTTAGGAGAGTGTCCAAACATTTGAGCCACGTCCATATCGAAAGGTCTTTTACCGTCTGCTTGTTCAAAGGCAAAGTGTGCATCACCTGTTGTTTCGCCCACTACATATAAGGGAGCGCGTTCGCGTTGTGCAATTTTTTCCACCTCAGCAATATGCTGTTCGTTAATTAAAAGTCCCATTCTTTCCTGACTTTCATTAGCGATAATCTCTTTTGCCGATAGAGTTTTGTCACCAATAGGCAGTTTATCGGTATGAATAACCCCACCACATTCTTCCACAAGTTCCGACAAACAGTTTAAATGTCCTGCCGAACCATGGTCGTGAATAGACACTATTGGGTTGTTATTGCTTTCTGTTAAGGCTCTAACAAGGTTGTAAGCACGCTTTTGCATTTCAGGGTTTGCACGCTGAACAGCATTTAGTTCGATGCCATTAGAGTATCTTCCGGTGTTAACAGACGACACACTACCACCACCAAGACCAATTCTGTAGTTGTCACCACCTACAACTACCACTTTATTTCCTTTGTGTGGTTCTTTCTTTAATGCGTCTCTTTGTGTGCCATAGCCCACTCCTCCTGCTAACATTATCACTTTATCGTAAGCATAAGTGGGTGCATTAGGGGTTTGTTCTCTATGCTCAAAGGTAAGAACAGAGCCACAAATGAGCGGTTGACCAAACTTATTTCCGAAGTCGCTTGCACCATTCGATGCTTTAATAAGTATTTCTTCGGGTGTTTGATAAAAGCCATTTACGCGCAGGAATAATGTTCTCCCATGCCTTAACAGCTTTGTTTTGTTGGTTTAATCGTGGGTAAGACGTCATGTAAACGGCTGTTCCTGCAATAGGACAAGAGCCTATACCTCCACCCATTCTGTCGCGTATTTCGCCTCCAGTGCCAGTTGCTGCACCGTTAAAAGGTTCTACTGTAGTAGAAAATTATGTGTTTCGGCTTTTTAAAGAGATAACACTTTCTACATTTTTATAACAAAAATAATCGCTTGTAGTGGCGTTTTTGTGGTGCAAACTGTTCTATTGTAGGTCCTTTTGCAAAGGCTACATTGTCTTTATAAGCACTAAGAATGGCGTTAGGGTTTTCGTTTGTTGTTCTTTTAATCATGGAAAAGAGCGACGAAGGCATTTCTTTTCCGTCGATAACGAATGTTCCTCCAAATATTTTATGCCTGCAATGCTCCGAGTTTATCTGCGCAAATCCAAACACTTCCGAGTCGGTTAATCGTCTATCCAATTGTTTTTCCACCTCGTGTAAATAGGCTATTTCTTCTTGAGATAGTGCTAATCCCTCTGCTTCGTTATAGGTTTCAATGTTTTCAACATACTGAATAGCAGCTGGTTCGTTGTTTGTTAAGAACACATCTTGCCCCAGTTTGTTATATAATTGTTGCAACATTGGGTCGTATTCTGCATCTTCGTTAGGCACAGGGAAGAACTCTTCTATACGCAAAATGCCGTTAAGATTCATGTTTTGGGTAATCTCAACGGCATTCGTACTCCATGGTGTAACCATTTCTTTTCGAGGTCCTACATAAAAAACCTTCAAGTATTGGTAAATTCACGAGCTGTGCATTGCCATAAAGCCACGATAGTTTTTGAACATCATCTGCACTTAATTCATGCAAAAACCTCTGTTGCAATAACAGAGTTGAGAGTGGTTTTTGAAATAAAGAATCATGTTTCTTTTTATCTATAATTGGTAATAAATATCGACCTTTGAGCACAAAGAAAGCACGCCAAACGGTTGTTTTTGTGCGTTCATTGCTATATGTTGCAAATTTAGAAAAACTTTTTTTAATTTGGCTTTATATTGTTGTTTATTTTCAAAAAGATAACGCCTCTATGGTGTTTTAAGGGGATATTGTTACATTTTACCACTTTTTTTCTGCAAACAAAAAAAGCGATGTAGAGCATGTGATGTGTGCGTGTTTTTAGGTGTTTTTTTGTGTCGTTATTTTTTTAAGAAATAGAGAAAAAGCTCAACTTTTGCGTGTTTTAGCTGTTTGTTTTTGGAGTTTTTTTATGGCAAAAACAAGATGTAAAAAAAGTGAAAACATATAGGTTTTGCATTTCTAAAACAGCATTTACAAAAACCATTTGTAAGGGTCTTTTTGGCAATAGCTTAGAGTTTGTGTTGCAATACATAAGCTTTTTAGGGTGCAATATATGGTGTTTTAGTGCCTAATAGCTTATCTTTTACCTGCAAAACTCTTAGCTTTTACACGCTAAAAAACAAGCAACAAATTCGTTAAACATTTGATATTAAAGCACTTATCCTAAAAATCCATTTGTTTTACCCTTAAAAATAACGTGCGTATTTTTTTATTGTTTTTAGGCTCTTGGTGTTTTATTTTTGAAATGCGAATAGTTTTGAGGCTGTTTTTTTACTTGTTTAGCAATTAAAATAAAAGTGCTTTTTAAGGCAATGCCAAAAGAATGGAGAATGTGATGAAACAAATGCTGATAAATGTTTTTACCTAATAGTGTTGTGTTTTTTTAAAAAGCTAATGGGTGCTACTTAAATGTGTTGTTTATGTAGGGATAAAAAGGGGCTCCGCCGAGTCCCACCTTTGTTAACCTTAAAATCTAATACTATGAAAAAAACACAATGCAAAGGTATTGTTTTGTTTAAAAACAGCAAACTGTTTGCGATAACAATTATTTTAAATCTTCATATATTTGACATATATTAATCGTAAAAACCTTATTGTTTGCGTAAACAGCACACATTAAAAAGCAAAGCACAGGCAGGTTGACACAAAAATGATGATGAACATGATATTCACCATCATTTTAAGGTTTTAAAAGCCAATAGCGCATATGCTTATTGCAACGCAATAAAAACGCTCAAAGACTTGATTATTTCTTCTTTTTTTATCTTTTTTTCTTTGTCTTATCGGCTGGTGCTTTCACCTCTTCTACGGGAGCTTCTGCTTGCGCTTTCTTAACGCTTACAAGCTCAACCTCAAAGATAAGGGTTGCATTAGGCTTAATGGCTGGTGTTGGAGAGTTCTCTCCGTAAGCCAATTCAGATGGTATATAAAGTTCCCATTTACTACCCACTGGCATCATGGTGAGAGCTTCTGTCCAGCCTTTAATTACCTGATTAGCACGGAAAGTGGTTTCTTGTGGGTTTCGTTTGTAAGAGTTATCAAACTCTTTACCTTCGATATTACGTCCCTACATACTTAACCGTTACTTCATCTTCGGCAGTAGGCACTTCTCCAAACCCTTGTGTTATCACCTTGTATTGCAAGCCCGATGGGGTTGTTTTTACACCTTCTTTCTTTGCATTTTCTGCTAACCACTTTTTTTATTCTCTTGTTTAATAACAAGGTTTTTTTCTTGTCTACATTCTCTTTATAGAAGTTGTTAAACATTTTTCCTGCTACTTCTGTAGTGTAAACAGTGGTATCTTTTAACACTCCATCTTCAAAACCTTTATAGAAAGCAGAAGTGTTAAGAGAGTCCGCCGAACCATCGAATGCGCCTTTAGTTTGTGGCAATATCATTTTTTGCACTTTGCCATAAACGTTTACACCTGCATTAAATGCGTTATAAGCTTTTGTTCTTTTTCTTTTCCGATAGCATCTTTAAAAGCCACGCACAAAATCAGCCATTTGGGTTTCATCAAGTCCAAATTCTCCTTTAAGATAGTCGAAAAGAGAGTTTGTTGCATACACTCCAGCGGCATAACTCAAAGAGTCTGCACGAGTGTTAAGCTGTGTTTTAACGGGTGCAACTACTTTTTTCTTTGCTTTAGGAGTAGCTGCAAAAGTCTGAACTCCGCTAAATAATGCTGTTGCCACTAAGGCAGATGTCATAAAAATCTTTTTCATTATTCGTTAATTTGTTTTTTATTATTGTTTCTTTGCAGGCTTCTAATGATTTTAGAAAGCTGTGCTATTGTTTTAATTGCCTATAAGCTGTATTGATATACCTTATATATATTAAGGTGAAAAATAAAAAGAAATGGGAACAAAAACCTACGGTTATAGCTCCCATTATGTAGTACTTATTCTTGCAATAAATTATTTGCCGTTAACACCAAAGCAACTCTATTTTGAAGATAAGTGTAGAGTATGGTTTGATAGGACCTGACTCTCTTTCGCCATAAGCAAGGCTTGATGGGATATAAACTTCCCACACACTACCCACAGGCATTAACTTAATAGCTTCTGTCCAACCCTTAATTACTTGGTTAAGACGGAACTCTGCTGGTTGTTTTGTTTGATAAGTGCTTTCAAACACCTTACCATCAACGGTTCTACCTTCGTAGTTTACTTTCACCATAGATGTATCTGTTGGCATTGCACCTGTACCTTTTTAATCACTTTATATTGCAAACCGCTTGGCAATGTAACAACTCCTGCCTTTGTTTTTGTTTTTGAGCTAAGAACTTTTCTCCCTGCTTCTTTGTTTGCTCCATACTGCGTTTTTATTAGACTGAGCTTGTATAGATTGGAACAATTTTTGTGCTAATTCGTTTTGCACGTTCGTGGTTCATTATCTTTGTATTCTTTGTTGCTCCATCGCAGAAACCAGCAATAAAGTTTTTCAAAGAAATGGTTTTTGTGCTATCACCAGCAAACAACTGATGGCTAATTTCTTTCACATAACGACCTCCGAGGTTCTGTCCTACTTGCAAACCAGCGTAGTATGCGTTCATTTTCTTATCGTCTCCAGCGTTAGCACCATCATTAACACCTTTCAAGAACTCTGCAATATAGGCTGTATCTACGCCCATTTGTTCTGAAAGAACTTGGTTAAAGTTGGCTGTTTGACTAAGACCCATAGCATAACTAAGTGTGTCTACATTTGTTTTAAGGTCTGCTTTTTGGGGTAGATTTACCACAAGAAGAGAATGTAATTGCTGCTGCAAGAGTGGCAACTGCTAATGTAATTTTTTTCATTTTATAATATATTATATTTAAATGTTATACATGTAATTGGTTGAGGGCTTGTTTTATACCACTTCGATAAGCTCTACATCGAACACTAAAGCTGCGAAAGGAGGAATAGAAGCACCAGCTCCACGCTCGCCATAGCCTAATGTGTAAGGTATAAGAAGCGATATTTAGCTCCTTCTTTCATCAATTGAAGACCTTCAGTCCAACCTTTTTATCACTCCATTTAATGGGAATGTAGCAGGTTCTCCACGCTGAATAGAGCTATCAAACATTGTTCCGTCTACTAACATACCTTCGTAATGACACTTCACACTGTCGGTTTCTTTAGGCTGTTTTCCTGTTCCTTCATTGATAACAAGATATTGTAAACCGCTTGGAAGAGTAACAATTCCTTCTTTCTTTTGCATTCTCTGCTAAGTAGTTCTCTCCTTCTTCTTTCGTTTTTACCCTTTTCAGCAGCCTCAGCACGTTGCTTTTCTTCTTGTTTCATAAAGAATTCTTGCACCACTTGTTGTGCTTCTGCTTTCGTTCACTTGTAACTCTGCACCTGCAATAACATCTTTAATAGCTTGTGCAAAAATTATCAATATTAAGATTGTTAGCACCCATTTGTTGCAATTGTCTTCCTATTCCAAGACCTAAAAGCATAGCTCAATTTATCCATAAATATTATTTATTGTGTTTAATTATTCTACTTATATTATCGTGCAAAGATAAGTTTTTTTATCTGATAGAAGGCTTGCTAAACCTTTAAAAATAAATAACAAAACAAGAAAAAGCCTATTTTGAAAGTGTTTATTTATTGTTTCTGATGGCTCACTTTATGTTTTTTAGTTTTATTAAAATGATGGGTGTGGTTTTAAGGGCAAATGTTTTTATATTTCATCTATTTGCATTACCTTCGCTATATGGACGCTAATTTCAATAAAAACTTTCCTTCTTTAATGAAAGGAAAAAAGGTTTTATATGTGCATGGCTTTCTTTCTTCGGCACAATCGGGTACGGTTACTATGCTAAAAGAGCTAATGCCAAACGCTAATATCTTGGCAGAAGACTTGCCAATTAACCCTTTTGAGGCTTTAACTTTATTGCAAAATCTCTGTAAAGAGCATCAACCGCATCTCATTATAGGCACTTCTATGGGTGCAATGTTAAGCGAAATGCTCTACGGATACGACAGAATATTGGTTAATCCTGCGTTTCGTATGGGCGAAACCATGAGTAAACATGGTCATATAGGTAAGCAAATATTTCAGAATAAACGAAAAGATGGCATACAAGAGTTTATTGTGAACAAGGCATTGGTTAAGGAATACGAAGATATTACCACGCATTGTTTCGCTCAAGTGACAGAAGATGAACAACAAAGGGTTTATGGTTTGTTTGGCGACGAAGATGAGTTTGTGAACACAAGAGACCTTTTTTGCACGCATTACACACAGGATATTAGTTTTCACGGAGGGCATCGTTTAACCGATAAGGTGGCTCTTCATGCGCTTATTCCTATTATTCAGCGCATAGACGACAAGCAAGAAAAGCGTGAGAAACGATGTGTGTATATTTCATACGAAACACTGTTTGACGGAACAGGTCGTCTTAAATCGAGTATGTTCAAAGCTTATGAGCTTTTATTACCTATTTATAATGTGTATATTGTTGCTCCCTTACCTGCTTACAAGGGCGAACAAGTGGCAGAAATGCAACATAAAATAGAAGAAGCGTTAAGCGTTCCTACTTACGAACGCATTATTTTTTGCTCAGATGTGTCGCTGCTTTATGGTGATTATCTTATCACTGCAAATCATAATGCTCTCTTTATGGGAACCATTATCCCCTTTGGTAGCAGTGAGATGAAGACTTGGGAAGACATTATTGTTTATTTTTCACGATTAGGTGGACAATAAACAGCCTACTAAAAAGCAAAACAAATAAAGCCATAACAGACTGTGCATTGTGACAAAACAAAGTACCTTTTACTTACTTATTCGTTGCTTTAAAACCTTATAAAACAAAATAAGCACCTTGCAAAACTATGTTGCAAGGTGCTTATTTTTTATAGATTAGCTTTATAAAGCGTTTCTTTATAGTGAGAAGTTATAACCAATGGTGAGTTGGAAAACGCTATTTTTGTTTCCTCCAAATGGGTAAACTTTAGTTAAACCTAAGTTGTAACGAGCATCAAACACTAAATCATTAAATTCATAAGACACGCCTACAGGAATAGAAAAAGTCGAATGTTTTAGCATGAGTATCTACTGTTAAATTGCTTGTTTTGATGTTGCTTGAGAGATTAATAGCAGGCTGTACACCTAATTTTACAGCTAAATTGTCCATAACATACACGTTTGCAAGAATTGGAATGTTAATGTATGTAAGATTATGGTTGGTGTTTATAGGTAGTAAAGGGTTGGCAATATCTACATTAGCTATCTTTTGTTTAGCTCCTTGAGTAGAGAATAGCAATCCACCACTTACAGATACAAGTTCTCCCACTTGATAATGAGCTTCTCCACCCAAAGCAATACCCACACGAGGGTTTTGAGTTTAATTTTTGTAATGTCTGACACATTAAGACCAACTAAAGGACGAATAGTGAGTGTACCTACTTCTTTTTTTGTGCAAAAAGAAGCCATGCTTGTAAGCATTAAAAACAGCTGCTAAAAAAATAGTTTTTTTCATTGTTTTTTTCTTTTGTAAAGTTACTAAAAAAATATAATTTATTTCCTGATAATAAATGTGATATACCACTCGTATATCGGGTGCAAAGATAAGTGAATGGCCTTAAAAACAACTTGATTTTTGATTGTTAAAAAAACAAAAAAACGCCCACTTTCATAGCACATATTGCCCTCCTTTGTGCTGTATTTCGGTAATTAACCGATTAAATATGGCATTGTGTTTTAACACCTTTTTCGTTTGCCAACAAGTAGCATTTGTTGTCTTGCTCGTGTAAGTGCAACGTTTAATTTACGGTCGATAAACACCCATTTTCTTGTATTATCTGACTTGAAAGGAACGACAATTGATAGAAATGTTGCACCGTAAATGAGTAAATAATCACCTCTCTTTGCGAGCCTTGATAACGTTCTACCGTGTCGATAGAAATGTTTTTGCAACGCAGGAATGCCTAATTTTTCTATCTCTTTACTAATCATTGCAATTTGATTTCTATAAGGCACAATCACTCCCACTGTTTTTTTGAGCGTCAAAAGCATCGCCATATTGTCTATAAATTCTACTTAACAGCGTTGCCACCATGTAGAACTTCTTGCTCGTTCACCTTGTCGCTTTGCCCTGCAACGATATTTTTTTTGCGAAGGAAAAAAACATCACTCTATGCGCTTTTAAAGCATCGTCGAGCGCATCTAACGAAAGCTTTTCATACTTTAACGATCGCTTCCAACTGATGCTTTAAAGGCACTATATCGAGCTGTTCGCTACCATAAAAACATGTTAGAGGCAAAGTTTGCGACCTCAGGATGCATTCTTCCTTGAAAACAGAGCGTACCTATAACATTATTATAGCCCCTTTTTTCGTGCCAAACGAAGTAGCCTTTCAAACAACGATTCACGGCAATTTAAAAGTTCTATGTTCTGCAATAAAGGTTCATTTACAGCCGAAATATGTTCTTTTTTTGACGCACCACCGCAGGCAATTGTTTATGGTCTCCCACCAAAACAAACTTGTTAATAGCCAATTGTCCACTATCTGTTGCAGTGTGATGGGCTAACAATCCCACCAAAGAAGCTTCTATCATTTGCGATGCCTCATCGACAATAGCCAGCGAAAAAAACGTTTCAATGCAAACAAACAAGTTTTATTTTGAAGTGTAGAAACAGTAGCAACAATCACCCTTGCGCTTTCTATTTTTCTCTTTAAATTCGTTAAGTTTAGCATTTTTCGGGCAAAAGCATTATCAATGAAATAAGGTGCAAAAACGTTCATCGGCAGCATAAGTATTACCCAAACGAAGAAAAGATATTTGCGCATCGCAAAGCATTCCTGATATTTCGTCTACAGCTCTATTGGTGTGAAAAAAGCAACAAAAAACAGACGCCTGAGGGTTTGTTAATTCTTCTTCTACCATAAAGCGAAGAGCCATAGATGTTTTACCTGTTCCGGGTGGACCGATAAGCAAATAATAGTTTAAAAGCTTGTTTAACGCCCGTTAAAAATATCGTCGTAAGACGCATGATAACTACGTGTTAAACGTAAATCGGTATTTGTTTGTGGTGCAGAAGTACCCATAATGAGAGCTTTACGCTCGTGAGGTGCCGTGATAAACTCGTGCAATCCGCGTATCATAGCCGACGTTTGCAAGTCGCCCCCACACGTTCTACCGCATAAAAGAGTTCGTTTTTTTGTTAAGCGCAAATATTTCGAGATTATTTCGGGCATCGTTTAAATGCACCTGAATGGTGTTTGAAGAGATATTTGTTAAGCTCCCTTTCATTAAAATAGCCTCTCTCACATCGGGCATTCTATTCTTTTCGTAGGAATATACACACACACTATCTCCTTTACGAAAGTTGGGTAAGAAGTCATCGTTAAGGTTTGGCACTTCTAAGGTGAGCATATCAAAGCCCTGTTCTTCCTTACTTTTTATCAACAGCCACCAGCGTTAGCCCCATAAACAACGAGCCATTTTTCGCGTTTTTTTGTTGCACATTTAAGTTCCAAAGGTCGGCATCGCACGTTCCATGTTCATTGTTAATAACACATTTGTTTAATGCTTGTTCACGACAAACAAAAAGTCATTTGTCTACAAAAGTAAGCGTGTTCTATTTCTGAAAGCTGATGTAAAGGGTTTAAAACTGCGTTCAGTTGAGGTAACAAATAGCGTTCGTAGAACATACTTTTCAAACCATTTGCGTTTTAATGTGTCGGGTTTTAATAAAGGTAAAAGATGTTCAAAACCCTTTTGAGCAATAGCTAATTCGTTATAAACAATATGGTTTCTTAGTTTCAGAGCTTCTCTAAACAACTTTTTGATAATAGTTTACTACCACCAAACCACCGGGTAATGGATATTTAGAATACAATAGCCTAATGTCTATTTTATTAACCGCGAGCTTAAAATTTCTTTGCAATATGCCATAATACAATAGCAATTGCACATAATGGTCTTCACGTTGATAGCTTCCAAAGTTGTTTTTTTATCCCTCTTTCTATATTAAAGTTCTTCCCCGATTTCTGCTCTACTAACAGTTGAAAAATCAGTAGTCATCAAGTCAACACGTCCTTGTAAGCCGAGTTCTTCGCACACAAATGACGGTTCAATAATAGCCTTTTTCCTTACAAAAAGCTTGTTTCTTTATTGTCAAATAGTTCGTTTACAATTTCTGTAATATTAGCCACTTGCGCTTCAGCATCTTGTTTAAAGTTATTCAACCCATAAGAAGAAGCACACGCACAATAGTCGAATGCCTTTGCACGAAAGCTTTTTTTCAATGTAGAATGCCACTGATAATGGTTTTGTTTGATTGATAATATCGTCTAAAGCCATACCAGAAAAAGTGTCCTAACAATATGGCTTTCGAGTTTACCGACGGACACATACGGCGATAAATATAGCTTAGTGGGTGATGACCCATATCGGTAAAAGCAGGCTGCTAACGAACTAATATCTATTAAGAAATCGGGTTCTAACTAATAAGTTCAGGACATAAGTCGCCTTGATTGATGCTACAATCGAGCAAATTCAATTGCATTCCCACCTCGAGTAGTTCCTTTATATATATAAGGTGTGGTTCGTTATAAAAAAATCCGTCTTGTTTCTTGTTCTTCATCTCCTTCTATTTTCACCTCAATGTGCGTGTCGTTCCATTTTTGCACCACAGCTCTCAACTTTCGATAGTTAATCTTTGCACGACTTTTAGTTGTGTGATAAGCAGAGCAACAAGTGTTGTGCTACGTTGTTAGGAATAGCTTTTCTAAACACAACACTCACAAAAAAATGGCAAGTGCTCTAAGGTGAGATGCTTTTTCTTTATTGGTAAAATTTACATTAAAAATGTGTTTCTGCACGCAAACGTTGTATAGCTATGGCATCACGAGTGGGTAGCTTATGTAACTTACTAAGATAGCTCACTTGTGCAAAAGGTTACCAAAAAGCTCTTTATTATTAGCTAATGCCGACGTACAAGCCAGTTTTTAAGGTTTCTAACATCATGCTTCCTGCCAAATGTTCTTTATCTTTTGGCAAGGTTATCACTGCATAAATACGTTCAAAAAGTTCGTCTACCGTTATCATAAATAATAAAGATGCTGCGCTATAAAAACCTTAGTAAAGGTACAATATTTTTAGTTTTACGCATAAAAAGACCCAAAAACTATTGAGGAAAAGAACAAATAAAAGAACAACAAAAAAATCAAAATTTAATACGTTCTTTAAAGAGTTTTCCAAATATTATGCGTAATATTGCAATGAAGGGTTTACTCTTTAACTCATTATATAAATAAGAATGACGGAGAATATCCCCAAAAGAGACGACATAAATACAAATTATGTGATGGTTAGATTGTTTTCTAAATAATGAAAAAGAAATTAATTCGAGTTACAACAGCTGACATATCTTTAGACGGTTTATTAAAAGGACAGTTAAAATTCTTAAGCCACTATTTTGAAGTTATTGGTGTTGCAAAAGAATACAGGCTGTTTACAAGAAGTTAAAGAACGAGAAAAAATCCGCGTAGTAGATGCTCCTTTAGAGCGTCCTATTAGCTTTATTAAAGATATAAAGGGCTTATGGTTTCTTTATTGTTTGTTCCGTAAAGAGAAACCATGGTGTGTACACGCAAATACTCCTAAAGGTAGTTTGTTAGCAATGATAGCTTCTTGGCTTGCATGTGTGCCACATAGAGTTTATACCGTTACAGGTTTGCGCTATCAAGGCACCCATGGAGTGTTAAGAACTATTCTTAAAACAATGGAACGACTGTCGTGTTTCTTTGCAACGAAGGTTATTCCAGAAGGAAAAGGTGTGTTAGAATCTTTAAAACGAGATAATATTACAAAGAAACCCTTACAAGTTATTCATTATGGGAATATAAATGGAAAGGATACCGAGCATTTTAGTCGTGCAAACACCCTACAAACGGCATCTTTCAACCATGCAGATAAAAACATATCTTTGTGCAATTTATCTGAAAAAGAAGCTAAAAATACCATTCGAAAAGAATTAGGTTTTTCTAATAACGATTTTGTTTTTATTTTTATTGGCAGATTAGTTAACGATAAAGGATTAAGAGAGTTAGCTGATGCGATGCGTAAATTAGAAGACGAAAACATAGCGATAAAACTATTATTATTAGGTAGTCTTGACGGTGAAGATGATGTTTTAGCAAAAGATAAGCTAAATTATCTCATGCAATCAACGAACGTTAAATATGTCGGTTCACAATCGGATATTCGTCCATACCTAATGGCAAGCGATGCACTTGTTTTTCCCTTCGTATCGCGAAGGCTTTCCAAATGTGCCAATAGGAAGCAGGGAGCTATGGGCTTACCAACTATCGTTACCAACATAAATGGTTCCAATGAAATTATAAAAGATGGTTTCAATGGAAAAAAATCATATCAGCTCCTTTAAACAATAATGGTATACATGTTAATGATATTACTAATGAACTCTACTCTACAATGAAAATGGTTTTATAATAATCCTTCAGAAATTGAGAAAATGGGAACAAATGCAATATCATTAGTTCGAGAGAGATACGAACAAAAAGATGTATGGAATGCGTTATTAAAGATGTATAATTCTTTGTAATGTAAATGCCCATTTATCTATTACACATGATGACTGATGTGTGAAGAGGAATTTATTCAGAAATCTAAATATTAATTGTATATGAAGAATATCATGTTTTTGCAGTTGTGGACGTCGTGTTCAACTGTTCAAATTTTTAAAAGAAATCATTAGGGAGATAGTTGCAATATTATAGCAACAGACATTCAGAGTATTGCTCCAGCATTATATGCTGCAGACAAGCATTATTTAACTCCACGCATAGACGACCCTAACTATATTGACACAATATTAAAGATAGCAAAGGAGAATGACGTAAAGGCTATAACAACGTTGATAGACCCTGAGATTGAGCTACTTGCTAAGAACAGAGAAAAGTTTGAAGAACAGGAATTCTTGTATTAGCTCCTTCGAAAGAAACGGCTGCTTATTGTTTTGATAAGTATGAAATGTTTCGTTATCTTAAACAGAACAATATTCGCACAGTGCTCACTTATGACACATTAGAACATTTCAAAGAAGGATATAATAACAATGAAATTAGTTTCCCAGTGTTTATTAAACCAAGAACAGGTAGCGGTAGTGTAGGCATTCATAAGTGCGCCACTATGACTGAACTCGAGAACTATTTTTTTCAGAAAAATAAATTTAATTATATCATTCAAGAGTTTATGGATTGTGAAGATTGTGATGCAGATGTTTATATAGATTATTACAATCATCAACCTGTAGCAGCATTTTCTAAGAAGAAACTTGAAACAAAAAAATAGGAGGAGCAAGCAAGACTATTTCTTTTAAAGACCAGAGATTATTCGATTTTATCGAAGAAATATGCAAGGTATTAACATTTAATGGCCCTGTTGATATGGACTTTTGGTATAAAGATGGTCAGTATTTTTTGAGCGAAGTTAACCCTCGTTTTGGCGGAGCATATCTTCATGCTTATGGTGCTGGAGTAGATTTTTTCAAATTAATCCAAAAACAATATGGAAGGAAAAAAACTAACGAAAAGCATTATAGGGAAATATGAAGATGATGTACTAATGATGATGTATGACAGTGTGGTTATTGTTAACAAAAGATGAGCTTGTTAAATAGAATAACATTAAAATTTGTGTATTTCACTTTGTTTTGCTTGTATGAGCAGTAGCAAAATGAAATACATTTAGAATATATTTGCCACCAATTGAATTGTATAATTGGTGGCAAATGCTAATAAAAAGCATCAAAACAAAGCTATTTTTTTCTGCATATTAAAAATTTTATCTACTACTCAATCTAAGAAAAAAACAACCTACAAAAACAAAACAAACTTGTAAGGAGGTACAAGTTCTAAACACAAAATAACACTCACACTATTACAAGGAAAAAGAGTTAAAATGGGTTTTAATAAAGGTGCATAAAAAGCCCAAGAAAAAAACATTTAAATAAATTCGGCATTTAGAACGTTTTTCATATATCATGCACCCTATTCCACTATCTATTTCCCATCTTTATTTTTGCTTTTTTTACACTCCCAAACACAAGGCTATTTTAGTAAAACATATAGGTTTTACAATTCTGTAATACGTTTTTATTTCTAAAAAAATAGCCTTTTGCACAAAAAAGCTTAGGTTTTAGCATGCAATACATAAGCTATTAAGAGCCAAAACATAAGAGTTTACCCCTAAAACCTTATGTTTTTTTCACCCTAAAACACAAGGTTTTGCACGTTAAAAAAACAAACTGTTATTTTTATAAAAATATCTGGTTTTTCAACTACTTAATACTAAGTCCTACTATTTAAAAGGCTAAAAAAAGCCCTTCAAAACTATTTGTTTTTAGCACTTTGTTTAGCGTGGTGAAAAACGTGCGAATTTTGAGCTTGTTTTCAGTTTATTTTGTTTTCATATTATTAGTCTTTGTTTTTGTAAGTTTAGGGATAATATGTATATCTTTGCATTAACAGAAGAAAAATAAATAACAACACTAAACAATGGAAAAGATTAAAGGCTTAATAGATGCCCCTTTTACACCATTTTATGCTAATGGTGAAGTGAATTTAGAACCAATAGAACGCTACGCAAACATGTTAAAGAAGAATGGTTTGCAGGGAGTATTTATCAATGGTTCGAGTGGAGAAGGATATATGTTAACCGAAGACGAACGCATGAAGCTGGCAGAAGCATGGGTTAAAGCTGCTCCCGAAGGCTTTAAAGTGATTGTACATGTAGGTAGCACATGCGTAAATAGCAGTAGACGTTTGGCAGAACATGCGCAAACAATAGGTGCATTTGGTATCGGTGCAATGGCAACTCCTTTCCCTAAGATAGGTAGAATAGAAGAGCTTGTTAAGTATTGTGAGGAAATTGCAAGTGGCGCACCTAATCTTCCATTCTATTATTATCATATTCCTGCCTTCAATGGTGCCTTCCTTTCTATGGTAGAACTTTTGAAAGCAGTAGACGGAAGAATACCTAATTTCGCAGGAATAAAATACACTTATGAGAGTTTATACGAGTATAATCAGTGTCGTTTATATGCTAATGGCAAGTTTGATATGCTCCATGGACAAGATGAAACTATCCTTCCATGTCTTGCAATGGGAGGTGCTCAAGGCGGAATTGGTGGCACTACAAACTATAACGGTAAGTGTTTAACAGGCATTTTGAAAGCTTGGGAAGAAGGAAACATTGAAGAAGCAAGACAATTGCAAAACTTTGCGCAAGAAGTGATAAATGTTATTTGCCATTATCGCGGTAATATTGTGGGTGGAAAGCGTATTATGAAACTCATAGGACTCGACCTTGGACCTAACAGAACACCATTCCAAAAACATTACAGACGAAGAAGAAAAAGGCTTTTAAAAGCCGAACTCGATGCTATCGACTTCTTTAATAAATGCAACGTATTCTAAACGTTTCACCTTATTATATATAGGGGGCTTGCGTGTTACAAGCGTCTTTTTACAACATAAAAAGGCTAACACACAAGTCCTTTTTTTCTTTACTCCTAAACAATAAATAGTATGAATTTATCGACAGAACAAAAAGCTTATTTAAGCCAATGGGCAAATTCTTATAAAACAGATATCACTGAAAACATTCTTCCTTTTTGGTTAAAAAAACGGATTAGACACGGTAAATGGTGGCGTGTATACTTGTCTCGACCGCGATGGAAAGCTAATGGACACCACTAAATCGGTGTGGTTTCAAGGTAGATTTGGCTTTATTTGCGCCTTTTGCTTACAACAATATAGAACAAAAAGAAGAATGGTTAAACGCATCTAAAAAGTTGTATAGACTTTATCGAAAAAACATTGTATCGACACAGACGGACGCATGTTTTTGAGGTAACAGCTAACGGAACACCTCTTCGTAAACGTCGTTATGTGTTCTCAGAGTGCTTCGCTGCTATCGCCATGTCTGAATACTCTATCGCATCGGGCGACACTTCGTATGCTCAAAAAGCCTTAGATATGTTTTTAAACATTCAAAAAATTTATTTCTACCCCTGGTATTTTAGCTCCTAAATATTGCGAAACGGTAGAAATGAAAGGGCATTCTATCACCATGATTCTTATTAACACGGCATCGAGAATACGTGCTGCTATTAGCTCACCCGCACTCGATAAGCAAATAGAAGATTCGTTAATAGCACTCGAACGCTATTTTTATTCACCCCGAATTTGAGGCTCTTTTTAGAAACAGTTGGCCCTAATGGAGAGTTTATAGACACGATTGTTGGTCGCACAATAAACCCCGGTCACTGCATTGAAACAGCATGGTTCTTGCTTGAAGAAGCTAAACACAGAAACTGGGAACCTAAGCTAACACAAACAGCTCTCAACATTCTTAACTGGTCATGGAAATGGGGTTGGGACGAAGAATATGGTGGAATTATCAACTTTAAAGACTGTAAAAACCTTCCACCTCAAGACTATTCGCAAGATATGAAGTTTTGGTGGCCTCAAACAGAAGCAATTATTGCAACCTTATATGCTTACGAAGCAACGGGAGATGCTAAGTATTTAGACATGCACAAACAAATTAGCGATTGGACATACGCACACTTTCCTGATAAAGAAAAGGGCGAATGGTATGGTTATTTACACCGTGATGGCAGCGTAGCTCAACCTGCTAAGGGCAATATCTTTAAAGGTCCGTTCCATATTCCACGCATGATGATTAAGGGATATATGCTTTGTCAAGAGTTACTTAAATAACATTTACACCGCTTTTAAACCTTTTCGACCTATGAATATCACTAAAAACAAATATTATCCGTGGCTTGTTGTGGCTCTATTATGGGGTGTTGCATTGCTTAACTACATGGATAGACAAATGTTATCTACCATGAAAGATGCCATAAAAGGCGACATCTCGGAACTGGAATCGGCAGAAAACTTTGGGCATTTAATGGCTGTTTTTCTTTGGATATACGGTTTAATGAGTCCGTTAGCGGGTATTATTGCCGACAAAGTGAACAGAAAATGGCTCATTGTGGGCAGTTTGTTTGTGTGGTCGGCAGTGACTTACGGCATGGGATATGCTAACACTTTCGACCAAATATATTGGCTTCGTGCCACGATGGGCATAAGTGAAGCGCTTTATATTCCTGCTGGTTTATCGCTCATAGCCGATTGGCATAGCGACAAATCGCGCTCGTTGGCAGTGGGAATACACATGACTGGACTTTACACGGGGCAGGCTATTGGTGGTTTTGGAGCCACTGTTGCCGCCTCATACACATGGCATTCTACCTTTCATGCTTTTGGTTTAATAGGAATTGTGTATGCTTTGGTGTTGCTTATCTTCCTTTTTGAAAACCCTGAACGTGAACAATTAGCACAACAAGGCTTAACAGAGAAGACGCAAAAAAACGCCTCTACTAAAGGGTTTAGGTATGCTTTTTAGCAATATTGCTTTTTGATTATCTTGTTTTATTTCGCTGCTCCAAGTCTTCCGGGTTGGGCAACAAAAAAACTGGTTACCAACTCTTTTTGCCGAAAACCTTAACTTGCCTATGTCGGAAGCTGGCCCTATGTCTACAATCACCATCGCTTTGTCTTCTTTTATAGGCGTAGTAATGGGTGGATTGCTATCGGATAAATGGGTACAACGTAATATTCGAGGACGTATTTACACAGGTGCAATAGGATTAGGGCTTACCATTCCTGCTCTTTTTCCTTTTTGGGATTTGGACACAGCACCTTAGGGGGTGATTGGTGCAGGTTTGCTCTTTGGTGTGGGATTTGGTATGTTCGATGCCAACAATATGCCTATTCTTTGTCAGTTTGTTGGGGCAAAACAGCGTGCAACGGCTTATGGTGTGATGAACATGACGGGTGTTTTTGCAGGAGCAATGGTTACTAATTTACTCGGAAAAAAATGGGCGATAATGGCGACCTTGGATTTGGGTTTGCACTCTTAGGGCGTGGTTGTAGCTGTGGCTATTGCTTTGCAATTGGTGTTCTTAAAACCTAAACAAGAGGCGTAAAACTGCTTTTATTAAGGTTGAAGTAGTTATAAATAATTGCTTAAATAACGAATATTCGCAAAACAGTAGACCTAACCATAAGTAATTATGGCACAGCAAAAGGGTTGAAATAATTGCATTCTTTCGCATTCAATAGCGGTATATTTTTGCAATCATTCCTTGCAATTGGCAACGCTTTTCCTTAGATACGAGCATCGGAAATAGGGTTAAGTCGACGGCTAAAAAAGGCAAACTGTTTGCTCAGACGGTGTCTACTAAGTATGCAGAGTTATTTAACAACCTTGTTCATGGTGAGCTATATGCTCATTCAGAGCTTCTTATTTCAATGATGAGATATTTATTTTTATTATTAACGCTTGTTAGTTGTTCGTGTATATCAACAACATGGGCGTGCAAACACACACAAAATGACACACACATTCAAAAATAGAAGTAATGAAGGGTTTCCCTAACACCGAAGAAGGTATTGAAAAAAAGGTGTATCTGCTCCCTTTGCTGGCGTTATTCGCAATCAGTTAATCGTTGCAGGAGGGTGTAATTTCCCAGATAAGCCTGTTGCCGAAGGTGGTAAAAAACGTTTCTATAAAGGTATTTATAGAGCAGAATTGTCAGAAAGCACATCGCTTAAATGGATAAAGATAGGCGAAATGCCAGAAGAAGCTGCTTATGGGGTGTCTGTTACCTATAAAGATACAATATATTTTGTAGGAGGTTGCAACCTTAATGGTAGCTTAACTTGGGTTTATTCGCTAACACTTGAAGGCGAAGAGCTTGTTCCCCGCATAAAAAATGTCCTTTATTGCCTTGCACAATGGATAATATGGCGGGTACAGTGGTAAATGGTCAGCTGATTGTGGCTGGTGGTTTACAAGATAACTCTCCAAATAGTTCGGTTTATGCACTCAACTTAGACACGCCAACAAATGGTTGGATTCTACTTGGAGGAATACCTAAAAACACCTCGTGTGCAACCTGTTTGTGCATCTATCAACAACCGATTGACGGTGTTTGGTGGTTTCTTTGGTGGAGACAAGAGGCAAAATCCGATGGTATTTACCGATGGTTTATCTTTTAATAGAGAAAAAAAGAGAATGGAAAGACTTGGGTTTTATTGGCGAAAAACGAAGCAGAATCTATCACAACAACAGGTGCTGCAATGGTTAATATATCGCCTAACGAGGTGGTATTGGCTGGCGGTGTAAACAAAGACCTTTTCTTTGATGCCATTAGTGGTGCTTATAAAATGGTGAAGAAAGAAGACTATTTATTGCAACCTGTTGATTGGTATCGTTTTAATACAACGTTAATGCACTATTCAGGTGAAACAAATAAATGGACAAAAAAACCAATTTATCGTCGCCTCATTTAGCACGAGCTGGTGCTGCAATGGTAGTACATGGCAACCACATTTATTATATAGGTGGGGAACTAAAAACCGGGTATTCGTTCTGCACAAATAAGCCGAATAACCTTTTAAAGCTATTCTTCTCTACTAAAAAAAGCAATATCATAACAACACATTTGGTAAATGATATAACGCAAACTAAAGCTCAACTATCCTCAGTGGGGCTTAGTTTCTTTTTGAAGAGTTTACTAAATAAACCCAAGATATGGGTTTATAAAATTTCAAACTTAAAGACTTAATGAAAATAAAGATTTTTAAATTGGCGAAAAGAATAACACATTATGATGTGTGTTTTCATAAATATATAATTTATGTGAACAAAAATAAAGTGGCAACAAATGTTATCACTCTTACCATAAAAGAAAGATACAAATGTTACCAAAGTGTTATTTATAAGCTATTTAATATATGAATTAAAAGCCATGGCATGCTAATTGTTTCACTCTTATAACACTTTAAGAGCATAAGATGTGCCACCTTTTATTAGATATACTGATAATAATTTTATTTATTAAGAAGGTAAAATTATAGGATATATCTAAAAAGAAGAGGCACAACTCTTAGGTTTTATAAACTTATTTTTAATATAAACACTTAAAAAAACAAACAAAAAGAAAGATGACACCAAAGAAACTATGGTTAGCATTGGCAACGGTCATAATTGGTTCGTTTACCGTTTTGGGCTTTTATGGCGTTGAGATATTTTCGTGAAATGCCACCCTTTCCCAACAAAGTAATTACAGAAAAAGGGTAAAACTCTATTTGAAGGACAAGACATAAAAGATGGACAAAATGTGTGGCAATCGATAGGTGGACAAACAGTGGGTAGTGTTTGGGGACATGGTGCTTATGTTGCTCCCGACTGGACTGCTGATTATTTACATCGTGAATCTGAGCTAATGCTTAATGCTTTAGCAAAGAAAGATGGCAAAGAATATTCTAAACTATCTGAAGCAGATAAGGCTAAATATAGAGTTTTATTACAAGAAGAGTTGCGTAAGAATACTTATAATCCTAATACTGGTATTATAACTTACTCTGAGATGCGCGCACAAGTGGCTCGTGAACTAAGCAATTATTATGCAAAAGTTTTCTTAAATGCTCCTGAAATGGCAAAATTACGTGCTGCTTATGCTATGCGTGATAAATCAATTGAAGCTGTTGATGGACTAACAGCAAAGCAAAGATTCGATAAAATGGACGCCTTCTTTGCTTGGTCGAGCTGGGTTTGCGTAACGAATAGACCAGGAAGTAACGTGAGCTACACAAACAACTGGCCTCACGACCCTGTGATTGGTAACACTGCCCCTACTTCATTACATCTTTGGAGTGGCTTTAGTGTATTGCTATTGCTTTTCTGTGTAGGCATATTAGTGTATTACTATACACAACACAAAGAAGACCATGTGTCAAAAGTTCCTGAAACTGACCCAATGAGAGAACTCAAACCAACAGCCTCGATGCGTGCTGTTTTGAAATATATTTGGGTAGTGGGAGCACTAATATTAGTGCAAATGCTTTCTGGAGTGATAACTGCTCACTATGGAGTAGAAGGAGATGCGTTCTTTGGATTACCCATTCAAGACATCTTCCCCTATGCCGTTTCACGTAGTTGGCATGTTCAATTAGCTATTCTTTGGATTGCAACATCTTGGTTAGCAACAGGTCTTTACATTGCACCAGCAGTTTCTGGCGTTGAACCAAAGTATCAAGCATTTGGCGTAAAATGTGCTATTTGGCGCATTAGTGTTTGTTGTTGCAGGTTCACTTGCAGGTCAATGGTTCGGTGTTATGCAGAAACTTGGTTTGGTAGAGAACTTCTGGTTAGGACATCAAGGATATGAATATGTAGAGTTAGGACGTCTTTGGCAAATTCTTCTTCTTACAGGTTTAGTTCTTTGGTTATTCCTTATGATTCGCGCTTTAATACCTGCTTTGAAACGAAAAGATGAAAATAGACACTTATTAACTCTTTTTGTTATCGCTCACTTGCTATTGCTTTCTTCTATGCAGCAGGTTTAATGTATGGTAGACAAACACATATGGCTATTGCAGAGTATTGGCGTTGGTGGGTTGTTCACCTTTGGGTAGAAGGCTTTTTTGAAGTTTTCGCAACAGTTGTAGCATCATTCTTATTCTGCAGATTAGGCTTATTGAAGGTAAAGAGTGCCACTATTTCTGTACTTTTCTCAACAATTGTATTCCTTGCAGGTGGTATTTTAGGTACATTCCACCATCTTTATTTCAGTGCAACACCTACCGCTGTGTTGGCATTGGGTGCAACATTCAGTGCATTAGAAATAGTTCCTTTAGTACTTATTGGTATCGAAGCATATCATAATTATCAACTAAGCAAGTCTACTCCATGGATTAAGGCTTACAAATGGCCTATATATTGCTTCATTGCCATGTGTTTCTGGAACTTCTTAGGTGCAGGTATTTTTGGTTTTTCTATAAATCCTCCTATTGCACTTTACTTCCTACAAGGTTTAAATACTACAGCTGTACACGGACACGCTGCGTTATTTGGGGTTTATGGTATCCTTGGTATTGGTTTAATGTTATTCCTTTTACGTGGCTTATATCCAGATTATGAATGGAATAACAAACTCATTGGTACTTCATTTTGGTGTATTAACATAGGTTTATTGTTAATGACTGTCGTAAGTATCTTGCCTATTGGAATTTTTACAAGCACACGAAAGTATCACAAATGCTTATTGGTCGGCACGTTCAGCAGAGTTTATGCAACAAGATATAATGCAAACTCTGCGCTGGTTACGAGTTCCCGGCGACTTATTCCTTGCTATTGGTGAGGTGTTATTAGTGGTATTTATAATAGGATTACAATTCGGTTGGTCTCGTAAAGGTCGTCGTTAAATTCCTTAAAAGCATTTCTTTTTATCTTGTTATCATACGAGATAAGAGAAATGCTCATTATTAGTGTCATTTCTATGATTAAAAAGAGTGAGCAAGTATCTATCATATACTTGCTCACTTTACATATATTCTCTTCGAAACAGAATATTTCAAAACACATAAATCAATAGTTTTCTTATCTCAATATAAAAATAGAATAAGATAAGAAAATATTGTTATACCAAGTCTGAAGACTTTTAAAAATAAGCTGTTACCACCACACATTAACTTGGTGAATGAATGTGACAGGACGCTTAGCTTGTGCAACTGCAACATCACGAGCTGCTTTTATAACACTCATTCGTTCTTGATGTTCACGAGCTAATTCTGTTTTGAGAGCTGTCCAACGTCGCTGGTCAAGTGCCTTTATACGCCCTTCTATCTGTTTTACCAGCTGACGTGCGTTCGCTGAAGAAGAAGTTCCTACAGGCATTTCGCTTAATATTTCAGCCACTCTTGCTGCTCCTTCTTCGTCTGGAGATGCTGCCCATGCTGCTTGAGCTTGTTGAAGTAGAGTTGCAGCACACTCGTTTGCATACATCTTATAAACACGTTCTACAGCAGGAAGAACCTTTGAAGAATAATTAGGAAGTTCGTCAGGGATTTCCATCAATACGGCTAAGGCATCAGCGTATTGTTTAGCTTTAATATTTGTTTCTGCTTTAGCCAATGCTGTTTGCAAATGACGTTCATAATATGCAATCACTTTAGATTGTGATTTCTGAAGAAAACCTTGAAAAGCTGGTGTGTTAAGATTAACACTTGCAAAAGAACGTGATACCGCATTTATTTTATTTTGTCCACGTGTCTGCACACCTTGAACTACATAAGTATCGAATACGATTCCAGTGGTAATACCTACGAGTGCGAAGGTATAGTTTAGTTCCATTGACACTGTACTCTGAATTCCTGCTCCTGTTTGTTCGTTAATAACAGAAATAGAAGGAACTAATGCAATACTCGCTTGTTCTGAGGTTGTAGCAAGGCCTGCAGACGAAAGTGCAGCAAGCATTTTATCTCGCAATTGCGTTTCTGCTTTCTCCGACACCTTATAATCACACTTTACATGCGCTGGTCGAATAGCAAACTGTTGTGCAGATGCTTCTGGCAAGCAAATCATAAATGCCACCACTATCAATAAGACAAGGCGAAAAAAGAGAGATGTTTTATTGCTCATAATAGTTTATTTTATGGTAAGTACTGCTGAACCTAATGACCCTGTCACTCCTGATGCGGTAATATCAGCACGTGGTTCACCGACATTTACTCCAAGTTTTCTTAGATATTTAGCCAATTCACGATAGAAATTACGTGCATCAACAGCACCTCCTTGTTCATTAAAAAGTGGCATCATCGCTTGCGAAACAGTCATACGTTTCTCATTTTGGTCGTCAATAGAGAATGCTTGTTGTACACAATGTGCTATTAACCAATCTTCCACATGTTGAGCTATAGTTTTATTAGCGATTTCTTTTTCTAAAGAAAGTCCTTCAGCCACTTGCACTGTAAGACGGCTTTCGCGTCCTGAGGTTAAATAGCTTTCAAAGGTGGATTGCAATTGACTATTAAATTTATCCAAATAGTTTATTACTGCTTCCTGTAGTAGAGTGGCAGTAGCAACACCAATGGCTGGTTGCCCAGTTCCACTTGACGATGCAATACACTTATTGCTATAAGCATCAAAAGCCTCGAGAGTAAACGTAACTGTTTTACGTGGTCCTTGCTGTTCTACGTTGTAACTAAGTCCTATCTTTATATCAATAGGAATAACGTGATTTGTGTTTGTCTTTAATTGTTTAAGCTCTTCTGCTAAAGAAGTAACAGGGAAACCACGATCTCTCATCAACTCATTAAACTTTGAGATTGCGGCACTAAGGTCTTTATCAAGAAATGCTTTTTCATAATTAGCTACCCAACTTGTTGCTCCCATATCGTCTGTTTCGGTAAGTAAATTCATCGATTTGAGCAATACATCTGATGGAACTACTACCACTGAGGCTTTTTGCCTTTGCTTGTGCATGTGCTGTAGGAGCAACCCCTCAAACAAAGAACCAAAAGGTTCAATGCCAATACAATTATATGTTTATTCATTGTTTTATTTTATTTATTATTAAAAGATATCTGCACCAAGTGGTTTAATTACACCTGCTTGTTCTAAATACTTACGTAGAGCATCTTTCTGAACAGACACCGCAACGCCTATTTTGTATTTATTACCCACTCTAAGTCGGTCGGCACCATCAACACTACCATCATTAGAGATATTTACAAAAACGTAGATATTCTCCATTCTTAAAAAAACTTATCAAAGAAAGATTGATGTTCTGATAGCTCTTGTGGCTTAACTATAGCAGGTTGATTTCCACAACCATTTCCACCAACAATTCCTTTAAAGAGAATTCCGTGCACAGCATCGTGCTTTGCCTGACGAACTGCTTTGTCATAATTACTACCATAAGAATATATCTTAACAAGATTAGAACCCTCTGAACCTACACCAAGACACTTCATTTCATAACCAAAATTGTTTTTTGTTGCACATGAACTAAAAGAAAGCAGAAGAGCAACAAACCCTAAAATTAAAAATGTTTTTTTCATTACACCTTAAAATAAATATTCTTTGTAGCACTGTTTTATTATCAAACAATGCTACAAAGAGAGATGATTATTAAATTTATACTATTACAATTAGAAACTTATACGAGCTCCAAACGATACAGACAATGGATTGATTTTCCACCAATCTTGAACTAAATCTTTATCCTTACCAAAAAGTAAGACCATAGTCGGCACCTACAAAGAAACCGAGTGCTGGAACCACTTGTACACCTAAGCGTACACCTGCTGTAGCGGTATAAGCTGCAGGGGTTTTCTCTATCAAACGAATGTTATTATTTTCATCGCGAACTGAAAGATTATCGCCAGAAATAACGAGATAATAACCATTTATGCTTGCATGAGTTGCAAAATTAAGACAACGAGCAAAGTTAAATTCTTTACGCAAACCTACCCCCCATTGCAACATTGTTGCTGGTATTTTCTTGCCATTCTCGTCTGCATAATCAAATTTTACAGGACCATATTTTTTTCAAAATCAATTCCTTTTTGCTCCTATCGGAAGACCTACACGAACATAAGTAAATGTTCCGGGAACGCCAATCCATTTAGAAATACGTTGTTCTATTTCTGCTCCTACGAAGTTAGTACTCAACACTGGAATTACAGAAGTTCCTATATCTTTCTTAGAAACCAAAGTCATACCCTTATCACAGCTACCACCTGCCACTTGATAAAATGTGGTATAATCTTCGCTATGACCATCGGCATTCTTACTATTATCAGCAATTTGCTTAGTAACACGGTATGTTGCACGACGCTTATCCTTCATTGTTCCATCTGCTTGCTGAACCATTTCCATTACATAAAAGCGGTCATCAACTTTCAATCCTTCTTTTGTTCCAATTTTAGCTTGCAATGGATGAACTTCAAGAACTGGGCTCTGCACTTGGAAATCTGCGTTTACCTGCGACATACGGGTAAGCAATTCATCGTAAGCTGAAGCTTTATATCGTCATCTACTGTTACTTTTTGTCTCTGCAACAAAAGTTAGTGGAAAAGTCCATCTTATCTATTCCATCAACAGAATTGAAACCTTTTTCATAGAAATTTGTGCGCACTTCATCGCCAAAATTAAGTTTATATAAAACAGACTTCAAATGTGTAACCACTTTTTCTCCTTTTGTTTCTGAACTTAAATAAATCACTTGAACATAAGAACGGTCTATCATTCGTTCTCCAAGTTCAAACAAACGACCCTCTTTTCCACGCTTGCTGGCTTCTGCAGCAAGTACATCTGCATCGGTTGCACCATATGCTCCACGTTCTAAAAAGCACATCAAGAGAATAACTTTTTATTTGTTTCATCAAAACGTGGAAACCAGCAATGCATAATTTGTTGACCCTACATTTTGCTCCTTAAACAAAGATTCTGCATAACTTTTTAAGCTGTTCTACACCCTCTTTTTCATTCACTCCACTCAAGTCAAGTGTTTTTATTGGAAGCTTAACTACATTAAAATTGAACTGTCCTGTACTCATTTCTTGTAATTCAGACAGCACCTCTCTTGCTTTACTACTTCCGTCTGTAACATAAGCAACCGTAAGTGTAGGACGAATATAACCACGTGCTAAGGTAGTTTCTACTACTGTTGTATTCTTAACATCCTCTTGTGCAAACACAGAGGTTGAAACACTTCCCACTGCAAGAAGAGCAGCTAAAGAATAAACTTTTTGATTTTAACTTCATAGTTTTAAACATTTAAATAAAATTTATATTATCATTATTAGTAATTGTCAAATTCTCTTATGCGCTACAAAAACTAATAAATACATTTAAATTACCCCCGAATAGTTAAGCATAGTTAATGCGACGCTTTTTTTAGTTACAAAACACAAATTATTATCTTATTTATAAGCACATCAGGGAAATAACTTTTTATTTACTTCATCACAGCAATACACATTTTTAAAAGGTGTTCATTACACTCTTTATCTTGTCATTCACTCAAATTGAATATCCTTGCACGATGCTTAAGTCGATTAAAAATAAAACTGCTCCGCACTAAGTAATTGTAACTCAAACAGTATCTCTTTTTGCCTTATCATTTCTATTTGTAACACATAACATTGTAACCTCAGAACGAATATAACCACGCGTTAAGCTTGTTTCTATCACTGTTGTGTTCTTAACATCTTCTGGTGTAAAAACAACGGTTGAAATATTCCTTACCATAACAAGAGTAGCTAAAGCATAAACTTTAGGGGTTAACTTCATACTTTTAAACATTTTAATTAGGTTGATATCATCATTATTAGTATTATGTATTTCTTTTTTTCGATGCAAAAAGTAAATACCTGCTATGCCACTATGAGACATAGTAAATAATAAATTACTAAAAAGATATGATTTACAACCTAAATTTTATAGACTGACAAAAGCAAACGACTACAATAAAAAAACCACTATCAAGTTTAGATAAAAAGATATATATTTAATCTTTATAATCTATAAGAAGTAATATCAACATAAAAACTCAACTATTTTCAAAGTCGCTAATCGTTAAAAAGAATGGTATATATTTTATAAAAAAACGGCTTTTGTTACTTGTTTTTTTCCGAAAAATATTTACAGACTTTTTTTCATATACCTTAATGATGTTTAGAGTGCTAAAAGCGCATAAAAAAATGCTTTTATACACCGCAAAACATGTGATTTTATACAAACAATTCACATCAAAAACTACCATGAAAAAGAAATACATACAACCAAGCTGTGGCGTGTTTCCATTAAAAAGAATCTGTGTCTTTTTATTAAATTCTAAGGAAAAATACCATTATCACTAAGGAAGAACATTCCATTTCACGCCAACTCGACAATTTTTCCTAACAGCAATAACACCAACACCAACGACTTTTTTTATTCCATCAAGGTAAGACTGTTAAAAACGAAAAGGCGCAAACATATAGCCATTCGCCTGTTTATAACCTCTCATCAGCTTTGCTTTTCTTCGTAAAAAAAGTAGACTTTGCCAAGAAAAAGCTATTATGCATATGGCTAAGAAACAAGTCGTTTTTTTCAGAACAAACAGAATAAAAAGGAGAGTTAGCACACATGCGTTTTATTTCGCAGTTGCGCAACCGTTGGTCGTTATGAGCGTGTGCGTTGCAAAAGTAAAAATAATATTTTCAGACTTTTAAGTATCATGGTTGTATCATAAAAACCGAATATTTTTATGCAGTGTTGCATAAAACAACGCGTTATTTTTACGGCGCATTTTGACAAACAAAAAACATCATTTACAAATACAACCATTATGAAATAACACGGAAATAGAAAAGCCTTTTATTTCAAAGAAAATAAACCCCAAATGCGCAATAACTTAGAGTTTAGCACGCAATATATAAGGTTTTAGCACCCAAACTCTTATCTATTACCCCCCAATAGCTTATATATTGCAGCGTAAAACCTAAGCTTTTAGCGCATAAAAAAGCACGCAACTGCCATTTCTTTCTGTAATCGTTTTAGAAAATGCAAAACCTATATGTTTTGCATCTGTTGCTCCCATTTTCACTCTTTTTCGCCCTGCTTTTCATCTTAAAACTATGTAAACTCTTAGCTATTTTCTCTAAAAACACTCTTTTTATCACACAAAAATTCTCCCCCAATATTCCTATTTTTTTATGCAAAAAAATCGTCCATTTATTCCCTTTTTATGTATAAGAAGAAAAACTACAAACCGTTAACAATAAGAGGTAAAACGATAAAATAAGACGACAAAGAATTATTCCGTCATAACTTAAATAGGTCGATAAACCATTTACTTTTTAGGGACACAAAGAGGTAAAAATCTTTGTTAGGGATATGAACAATTTATTACTTTTTGTAAGTAAATAGAAAAGAAATTTTTCATATAAAGAAGTATTAAGCTGTGAGAAAACATGGTTAACTCTATTTATACCAACTGTTCTATACAAATGTAAAGATGCCTATATACGACTAATTTAATTGAGATACGCAATAGGAGATATAAGAGAATTATAATAATAAGAACCTAAATGTTGTTCAAATTAGTCAGAACTGCTCCTCTTTACTGCTGGTTCTATAAAAATAAATAAAAACAATATACACAAAGAAAAAGCTATCAATAAATAGCTTGAAAAGATAGGAAAGAACAGCAATAAAAACAAGGAAAAAGTATTGCATTTTTGTAGAATACAGCCCAAAAATTTTCATCTTTCAACAAAAGAAATAAAATGAATAAAAAGAATGAAGAATAATCGCATTTTCGTAGATTATCTTTTTAAAACCAATAGAAGATAATATTTATTTCTTCTTATTTATGATGCTGGTCGGTATTATAATGAATGTGAGCCATCGCAATTTATTTGGTTATGTGGAATTGTTTGCAGATGTGTATATTGTTTGTTGTTTATTTAGTCTTTGTAACCGTGTATTACGTAAAAGCCTACGATTGATTTTGAGTTGCATAGTTTATATCATTGCCACAATAGATGCGTGTTGTAAAGCACTTTTTGGCACCCCTATCTCTCCTTCGATGGTACTTTTAGCACAAGAAACAACGGGCAGAGAGGCAAGAGAATTTTTTTCTCAATATTTGAATCATAATTTATTACTTTCTACAGCAAGCATTATAGTGTTACTTGCGTTCTTACATGCTTTTCTATCTATTAGAAAAATAAAAATCACAACTCATTATTTTAAGCAACCCATCTTAGCATTTCCTTTGTTTTTGAGTCTTGTTTCAGGTACATTTTTTAGCGTTTATGATAAAATTCAATTATATTCGAGTAAAGATTTGTCTGCTCTTGAAATATCAGTAGGCAATGGTTTTGCACATATTTATCACCCCTTAGAACGCATTGTTTATGGGCTTTACACCAATCACTTAATAGCAAAACAAGTAGATGGAGTGATTATAGCTAATAAAGCAATAAAAAAATAGAAAGTTGTAAATTCACTTCACCCAATATAATACTCATCATTGGTGAGAGTGCTAACCGACATCATTCGCAACTATATGGTTACAATTTGCCTACTACACCTCGCCAATTAGCCTTGATGAAAGGAGAAGATTCGTTAACAGTCTTTACCGATGTGATTGCACCGTGGAACTTAACAAGTAGAGTTTTTAAGCAAATATTCTCATTAAAATCAGTCGATGATAAAAAAATAAATGGAGCGAATTACCACTATTTCCAGCAGTATTTAAGAAAGCAGGTTATAGAGTTACGTTCTTATCAAACCAGTTTCCATACGGTGTAAGCTATACACCTGACTGGACAAACAACCTCTCTGGTGGCTTTTTCTTAAATCACCCACAGCTAAATCAACAAATGTTTGACAACAGAAATTCTGAAATTCATGCTTACGACGACGAATTATTAAACGATTATCATAAAATGTCAGTGGGAAATGAAAAATAAGCCTCAATTGGTTATTTTTTTCATCTATTAGGTCAACATTTTCAATATTCTTTACGCTATAAACCCTCTATGGCTAAGTTTGGAGTAAAGAATTATCCACGTAAAGATTTAAATAATGAGGAGAAACAAACCATTGCTCATTATGATAATGCTACCCTTTACAATGATTTTGTGTTAAACAAAAATCGTAGAACAATTTAGACATAAAGCAGTTTATTATTATTTATTTATCTGACCACGGTGAGGAATGTTATGGTAAAGGGGTGAATATGGCAGGTAGACTAACAGAAAGTACGCAAATAGACGTAAAGAAATATCATGAAGAATTTGAAATTCCGTTTTGGATATGGTGCTCTTCTCTTTATAAAACTAAGCATCAGTCTTTAGTCAAAAGCTATGTTTCAAGCAAGAAACAATAGATTTATGACAGATGATTTACCACATTTATTATTCTATCTTGCAGGTATTCAAACCCCAACATACCAACCTGAACGTTCTATCTTATCACCACAATACAACAAAAAAACGTTGCCGAAAGGTATTAAACTACATTGATTACGATGTTGCGATACAATGAAATAACGTGTTAATAAGAAAAATGAATATGATGTCAGGGCAAATAATGAGAAGAAAGCTTGCAATTGAGCCATTTATATCGATGCTACTTTCATTGCTACTCGCAGATATAAAACAGGTTCTAAAGCAGCTTATTATACCATTCTAGGGGTTTTAGAAGATGGAAGTAGAGAGGTGCTAAGCTTTGTAAATCACCCTACTGAAAGGGCGAGATACTGGAAAGAAGAGCTTGAGGCATTGAAAGAAAGAGGAGTAACTCAAATAAAGTTAGTGGTATCATATGCACTTCAAGGAATAGAGAACGCTGTCTGTGCGTTTTTTTCTCAAAGCTTCACATCAGTTTTTGCGTTGCTTACATTAAAACGACAAATACTTAATTGTGCCTCTCATAAAGAAAAAAATCACAAATAGCAGAAGAACTAGATGAAGTATTTACTTTGGAAAACAAAGAGATGAATTCTTTGTTGGGATATGAACAATTTATTACTTTTTGTAGCTAGATGGGAAAAGAAATATCCTGCATTAAAAAAAGTATAAAGCAGAAAGAAACATAGCTTACTTTACTTATATGGATTTTTCCTATACAGATGGGGATATTATCATCATTTTCACAATAGAGTTAATGATTGGATAAAGAAAAACAAAATGAAAAAAAGAAAATCAGTTTCATTCTAATGATTACTACATTAGTTGGGTGCTCATATGATTACAACATAAATAAGTTAGAGCAAGAGAAGTCTAAAGTATGATAAACTACCTCTTAAACTACAAAAAAATTTATGTATTCTATTCCTGAATGTAATTCTTCTCAGAAGGATATATTGGTTGTGGATTCTATAGATGTTAATCGCTATCATATAGAGGAGATTAAAAACAATTGTAGGACCATGGATAGCTTTTCTTCATACTATCAGATGATAAGAAAGAATATATATATCGAATCGATAGACAATTAGCTACTCCTTATATTATATATGCAGATAAATTATATATACCTGATAGATATAATATCTTTTGTGAAGAAGATTTTAGAAATGCTATATATACGGTATATCAACTAAAAAATAACTAAGAAACTGTTACAACAACAATTTCTATTTCTATTATTAGTCTTTCTTTATATTTGTTTAATATGCATTTGTTTCTTTCATTAGCTATTTATCCTCTAATCGTCTTTTTATATAAGTAAGGAATATTTCCCTTAACTATCTTTAAATAAAACTTTTATGCTTTAGAAGTTGTCATTCTTGCGTGATACAAGGTTCTCCCCATAAGTCATCCATTGGCTCTATCTTCTGGTGTATATAAATAGATTCAAAAGAGCTTATAAAAGACATGTATCTACAATAAATTTATAGATACATGTTTTTATATTTAAAACTTTTTAATCCTTATCTGTTAAGATTAAAGATTATACCTTCACTTAGTTCTTTTATATATCTATTGTCACCTAGTCTAGTGTTCTCAGCCTCTGTACAAATAAATTTTTACATAATTTCTTTGAGAATAAAATATCAATGTTCCCCCTACAAATATAATCTTATTTCTTCTCACCCAAGAATAACCTATAGGACATTCTGCAGTGTCATTAATATAATTATATTTTATATTCTTAGCTTGGAAATTATTGGTCAAATCTGTTCCCTTTCCTAATTTTTGAAATAATTCCTGAGCAAGTGCATAAACTACATCCCCCAATGACTGATTTGCAGTAATACGAAATCTCTCTCTCTTGGCTTCTTCTGCCCTATTCAACTGTTCCTGCTGGAAGCGTCTATTGCTTTCATTAAGTTTACTTTGTGTTAGGAAGCCAGATGTAGTCATACAAGAAGAAATTGTAGTCATCACAAAAAAATAGAAATAATTGATAAATAAATCTTTCGCATAGCTTTTATACATTTAATATTTATAATAGTGATTTTTTTAAGACACATAAGATACAAAGAAAAACAAGCAACACTCAAAAAGAATAGAACCTATAATCCTTATACATTTGTATTTTTACGGCAACAAATGTAACATTTTTTAAAAAATAGACACATTTATTAACTTAATATAAATATTTGGCAAAAATATTTTACATTTAACGACTTTAATATAATAAAAACAAGCCTCAGAATACTAATATACGATATATAAAACTCAAATAAATAAATAAATGAACAAAAAGAAACAACATCTTCATCATTCTTCAGAGAAAGAAAAATCAATAATAGACCAAGATAAAAATAACGTGTGGTTTCTATAATTTGTCTATAAATAAGCTCTGATATTTCACCTGGTAAGACTTTTGATGCAAAGAAGATTGAACAACTTTGCACGTTCTTCACTTTCACTACAAATCAAACTTAAAAAGAACAGGATAGAAATTACCACTGCGACTACGTGGAATACGAAGAAAAAAACTCAAAACCATGACTGTATCAACGCGAGAACGAAAGCCATTACATTGTTCATGGCCATTCTCACAGACAAATAAATCACATGAACAATGGTAACCTCTACATTTAGTTCCTACCTAAGTGATTCTTTTTAAAAAGAAATGTACAGAAATCTCTTCTTATCTCTTTTTGAAAGTACCTAACCTATTTGAGTAACATTCTATCTTCTCTTTTAAAAATAACTCTTTTTACACCTATCTTTATATCCTCTCAACATCTTCTCTTTCGATACAAAAAAAAAGAGAGTCTAATTGATTACTCAACTAAACTCTCTAATAAAAAAAGGCAGCTACCTACTCTCCCGCATTGCATTGCAGTACCATCGGCGCAAGTGGGCTTAACTTCTCTGTTCGGAATGGGAAGAGGTGGAACACCACCGCTATAACCGCCTGATAAATCATTTATACTTAATACATAAGTATTGATATATCGCACAAGAAAACTATAAATAAATCAAATATCAACTGATGAAAAAATGATATGTCTGAAAGCTTTGGGCAATTAGTAGTGCTCGGCTTTGACATCACTGTCTTTACACCTACACCCTATCAACGTCGTCGTCTACAACGACCCTCAAAGGAGTTCTAATCTTGCGGATGGCTTCTGCACTTAGATGCTTTCAGCGCTTATCCAAACCAGACTCGGATACCCAGCGGTGCTCCCTGGCGGAACAACTGGTAAACCGGAGGTCTGTCCATCACGGTCCTCTCGTACTAGTGACGGCTCCACGCAAAACTCCAACGCCCGCGATAGATAGAGACCGAACTGTCTCACGACGTTCTGAACCCAGCTCGCGTGCCACTTTAATGGGCGAACAGCCCAACCCTTGGGACCTTCTCCAGCCCCAGGATGTGACGAGCCGACATCGAGGTGCCAAACCACCCCGTCGATATGAGCTCTTGGGGGATCAGCCTGTTATCCCCGGAGTACCTTTTTATCCTTTGAGCGACGGAGTTTCCACACATCCGCCGGATCACTATGCCCTAGTTTCCTACCTGGTCGGCATGTCTGCCTCACAGTCAAGCACCCTTATGCCATTGCACTCTAATAGGTCGGTTACCAATCGACCTGAGGGTACCTTTGGAGCCTCCGTTACGCTTTTTGGAGGCGACCACCCCAGTCAAACTACCCACCAAACAATGTCCTCGTAAATCACGAGTTAGACCTCAGACAGCCAAAGGGCCGTATTTCAAGGATGGCTCCACAAACGCTAGCGCGCCCGCTTCAAAGCCTCCGGCCTATCCTACACATCGGATGACCAAGGTCAATGCTAAGCTGTAGTAAAGGTTCACGGGGTCTTTTCGTCCCATCGCGGGTAATCGGCATCTTCACCGATACTACAATTTCACTGAGATCATGGTTGAGACAGTGTCCAGATCATTACACCATTCGTGCAGGTCGGAACTTACCCGACAAGGAATTTCGCTACCTTAGGACCGTTATAGTTACGGCCGCCGTTTACTGGGGCTTCAATTCAAACCGTCTTCCGAAGAATAAGCTCTCCTCTTAACCTTCCAGCACCGGGCAGGTGTCAGACTGTATACATCATCTTTCGAGTTAGCACAGCCCTGTGTTTTTGTTAAACAGTTGCCTGGACCGATTCTCTGCGCCTCATAAAAATATGAGGACCCCTTTATCCCGAAGTTACGGGGTCAATTTGCCTAGTTCCTTAACCATGAATCTCTCAACGCCTTAGTATATTCTACCCGACTACGTGTGTCCGTTTACGGTACGGGTGCTTTAACAATATGTTTAGAGCATTTTCTTGGAAACAGGATTACCCACACTATTAAAATACTACGAGTAGTATTCTATACTATCAAGGTCGGATCTGAACGTGGATTTGCCTGCGTTCATCAACTCCCTACACTCTTTAACGAGGACTTCCGTCGCCTCGCGGTGGTGTCACTTCTTCGTCTGCCCATCACTCATTAAAGCAGTAACGGAATATTAACCGTTTCTACCATCGCCATCGCCATTCGGCTGAGACTTAGGACCCGACTAACCCCGGGGTGATTGACATTGCCCGGGAAACCTTGGTCTTACGGCGGGAGGGAATCTTACCCTCCTTATCGTTACTTATACCTACATTTGCTTTTCCATAAGCTCCAGCTAGAGTCGTCCTCTAACATTCTACGCTGATGGAATGCTCCCCCTACCGATACTTTTTTTAAATTCTATCCCGCGCCTTCGGTATCTGACTTATACCCGATTATTATCCATGCCCGGACCCTCGACCAGTGAGCTGTTACGCACTCTTTGAATGAATGGCTGCTTCCAAGCCAACATCCTGGCTGTCATGGGGACCAGACTTCGTTAGACTAACTTAGTCAGAATTTGGGGACCTTAAACGACGGTCTGGATTCTTCTCCTCTCGGGGACGGACCTTAGCACCCGCCCCTTACTGCACAACTTCATAACTTAAGCATTCGGAGTTCGTCAGGTCTCGATAGGCGGTGAGCCCTCTTGACCTATCGGTCGCTCCCACCTCTTAAGAAAAAAACATTGTACGCGGCACCTAAATGCCTTTCGGGGAGTACGAGCTATCTCCAAGTTTGATTGGCCTTTCACTCCTACACTCACCTCATCCAGAAGCTTTTTCAACGCTTATTGGTTCGGACCTCCATTCCGTGTTACCGGAACTTCATCCTGGACAAGTGTAGATCACTTGGTTTCGCGTCTACCACCACCAACTTAATACGCCCTGTTAAGGCTCGCTTTCACTGCGGTTGCTCCACTCAAGAGGATTAACCTTGCTGGTGACGGTAACTCGTAGGTTCATTATGCAAAAGGCACGCCGTCACATTATAAAATGCTCCGACCGCTTGTAGGCGCATGGGTTCAGGATCTCATTTCACTCTTCTTATCGAAGTTCTTTTCACCTTTCCCTCACGGTACTGGTACGCTATCGGTCTCATGGGAGTATTTAGCCTTACCGGATGGGCCCGGCAGATTCATACAGGATTACTCGTGTCCCGCACTACTCAGGAGTACACTATGTCTCTCATGCTTCGAATAAGGGACTATCACCCGCTATGGTTATTCTTTCCAAAATATTCTTCTCACAATCAAAGTACAACAACGTGATCCTACAACCCCTTCAATGCAAATACAATGAAGGTTTGGGCTAATCCCCGTTCGCTCGCCACTACTAGGGGAATCATTAGTTTATTTTTCTTTTCCTACAGGTACTAAGATGTTTCAGTTCCTGCGTTTGCCCTCACTTAATCTTTTAAGTGATAAACACATAAAGTGTTTGGGTTGTCCCATTCGGAAATCCGCGGGTCAAAGGGTATTTGCACCTTACCGCAGCTTATCGCAGCTTATCACGTCCTTCATCGCCTCCATGAGCCAAGGCATCCGCCATGCGCCCTTAATTACTTTCTAAACTTTTACTATAATATAAATCAATAAAAATTAATCTATATTAAGCTCATACTTTCAGCTGTTGATTATTGTTTTGATTAAATCTACAGTTTTGCTTTGTGTCAATATGTCAAAGAACGATGTATTAAATATACAAGTGGAGAATAACGGATTCGAACCGTTGACCCCCTGCGTGCAAAGCAGGTGCTCTAGCCAGCTGAGCTAATCCCCCATTTAAATAAGGTAGTCCCAGGCAGACTTGAACTGCCGACCTCCACATTATCAGTGTGGCGCTCTAACCAACTGAGCTATAGGACTTCAATTCCGGCATTCAAGCTGCAAGAGTCTTAAACTCCGCATCATCAATTCCCTTTAACTAAACTAGACAAGTAAGGTAGCACAAGATTAAGTATAAAAGAACTCAATAATTCTTTACATTCAACATCTCGTCTCCAGAAAGGAGGTGTTCCAGCCGCACCTTCCGGTACGGCTACCTTGTTACGACTTAGCCCCAATCACCGGTTTCACCCTAGGCCGACCCTCGCGGTCACGGACTTTAGGCGCCCCCGGCTTTCATGGCTTGACGGGCGGTGTGTACAAGGCCCGGGAACGTATTCACCGCGCCATGGCTGATGCGCGATTACTAGCGAATCCAGCTTCGTGGGGTCGGGTTGCAGACCCCAGTCCGAACTGAGAAGCACTTTGAAGATTAGATTACATTTACATGCAACCAACACTCTGTATGCCCCATTGTAACACGTGTGTAGCCCCGGACGTAAGGGCCGTGCTGATTTGACGTCATCCCCACCTTCCTCACACCTTACGGTGGCAGTATCCTCAGAGTGCCCGGCATTACCCGATGGCAACTAAGAAAAGGGGTTGCGCTCGTTATGGCACTTAAGCCGACACCTCACGGCACGAGCTGACGACAACCATGCAGCACCTCCACAGGAGTCCCGAAGGACCTCATCATCTCTGAATCGTTCTCCTGCAGTTCAAGCCCGGGTAAGGTTCCTCGCGTATCATCGAATTAAACCACATGTTCCTCCGCTTGTGCGGGCCCCCGTCAATTCCTTTGAGTTTCACCGTTGCCGGCGTACTCCCCAGGTGGGATGCTTAACGCTTTCGCTAAGCCACTGACTATAAAAGCCAACAGCGAGCATCCATCGTTTACTGTGCGGACTACCAGGGTATCTAATCCTGTTCGATACCCGCACCTTCGAGCATCAGCGTCAGTTGCGATACGGTAAGCTGCCTTCGCAATCGGAGTTCTTCGTGATATCTAAGCATTTCACCGCTACACCACGAATTCCGCCTACCTACTACGCACTCAAGTCTGACAGTTCGCGCTGCACGGTAGAGGTTGAGCCTCTAAATTTCACAGCACGCTTATCAAACGGCCTACGCTCCCTTTAAACCCAATAAATCCGGATAACGCCTGGACCTTCCGTATTACCGCGGCTGCTGGCACGGAATTAGCCGGTCCTTATTCATGTGATACATGCAAATAACTACACGTAGTTAACTTTATTCTCACATAAAAAGCAGTTTACAACCCATAGGGCCGTCATCCTGCACGCTACTTGGCTGGTTCAGACTTACGTCCATTGACCAATATTCCTCACTGCTGCCTCCCGTAGGAGTTTGGACCGTGTCTCAGTTCCAATGTGGGGGACCTTCCTCTCAGAACCCCTACTGATCGATGCCTTGGTGAGCCGTTACCTCACCAACTAACTAATCAGACGCATCCCTATCTTATACCGATAAATCTTTATTATAACAGTCATGCAACTATTATAAACCATTAGGTATTAGGCCGTCTTTCAACGGGTTATCCCTAAGTATAAGCCAAGTTGGATACGCGTTACTCACCCGTGCGCCGGTCGTCATCATCGGTTGCAAGCAACCAACATGCTACCCCTCGACTTGCATGTGTTAAGCCTGTAGCTAGCGTTCATCCTGAGCCAGGATCAAACTCTACATTGTAAAGTATCTTCTATGTTAGTCTTAACTAACTTAATTATCTGTTCAGAACGAATGCCGAATATATTGTAAAAGAATTAAAACGGTTCGTTTTATTACCCCTTGTTATCTAATGAATAAATAACAAGACTCTTGTACTAACTTGTCTGTTTATGTAAATCTTTTCAAAGAACTCTATTCTATGTTGCTTATAAGTTTATAACTCAAAAAGCGAATGCAAAAAGTAAAAGCTTTTTACAATAACACACAACTATTAAAAACCAAAAAGATAAGCTTTTTTTATACCGTTTTATGCATACAAACGAAATAAATCAAGAGTAATAAACTTTTCACCTTTATAATTATATATATAAGAGAAGAAAAAACCCATTGAAAAGAATTGAGTACGTAGTAAGAAGTTCCGATAAAGGATACTACATACTAAATTCTAACAATGGGTTTAATTGATGTTATATGATGAATAACAATTTGTACTTAGCGCACCACTGAAAAAGTGATGACGCTTTTTATTGTTATTCAATCTTTAAAGGGTAAGATAATTTGCACAAATGCTTTTACCACCAAACTTCACCTGCGTCGTAATCACCTTCATCTTCAAAGCCATCTGTTGAGAATGTTGCGTCGCCTGAAGCCACAACACTTGTACAAATGATGTTTATTGATTCAACGTCCATATCCGCTACTTCAACACGTGGTTTTAAGTAGGTTTTTCTTTTTATCTATCATATCTTAAAACTATTCTTATTTTATATACACTTAGACTTCTTAATAGTTAATAAAAGGTCTCACATGTGCTTCAGAGGTTAATCTTGCTCCGCCAAAGAACGCATGTTGAGAATTTGTAGTTAAAGAGATTGCAGTTTCTCCACCTGCATTCCATTGGTTTGCTGTCCAGTACCAATCGTCTAAAGGAGCACCACCTGCTTGTTTAAAGACAATTTCTTGGTATTTATAGCCCAAACCTTGAGTTGTGACTTTACTCCATGGATTGCGTTGTTGGCTACTTGCTGTATAACCAGCCTCTGGAGTCTCTATACCAAACACTTTAAGTGCTAAAGCCCACTCGCCAACACCTGGTACATACCAAGATTTACCAGCAACAATTGGGGTAAAATCTGCAGCTGCTTTAAACGCAGGAAAGTCTGTAGAAGTAGCTCTTACAATGCCACCTATCGTACTATTACCGCTCCATGTTTCTTTTAAATCCACCGCGTTGTGCATTAACTCCATTATATTCTGTTATACCATCACGCAAACCTTCTTCGCTTTGAGTCCATAGGTTTGTTGCTTTTTGAGGATTTGAAGTTGCCCATTTTTTAATACCTTCAACATCTTTAAGCGCAATAGCAATTCTCTTTTGTGCATCTACCACGAATGCAACAGGTGTTTTGTTCTCTCTTTTACCCGCTGCAAGAGTTCTAACCACACCATCGTCAAATAGATAATCTCCTGTTTTATACATTGTAAAAAACAAGGGTATAGCTTTTTCCTGCTTTAAGTGTTACGTCAGAATTAAGCTTATTTTCTATTGTCATATTAGCAACCTCCTGTCCAAAAATAGTCACATTTGGGCGGTTATCAAACGTGAAAGATATTTTATTTAACTTGGTTCCTTCTAAGAAAAAGTTTCCAGTATAGTCGGGAGTAGCTATATAATAGTATGGTATTGCACCATTTTCTCCTTCTGTACCTTGTCCTGACTCGTCAAGCTTACCATACCAAAGGATACTATCCCTTGTCACAGGAATATTTGTTGCTACTCCTGTTGCAGGATTTATATAACGTTCATTGGGTATTGCACCTTGTTTAAACGATGAATAACCAAAAAATCGCCACGAAAAAGACCCGTTTATATATGTTTTAAGTTTCGTACGAACTCTGGCAAACATTGGTTTTAACACAAACTCAAGCTTATGTTTTTTTACATCTGGTATAGTTACATCTTCTATAAGAGCATAAGCATCTCTCGAACCTACCGCTATTCTTGTATAAAGATTTCCTTTGTCTGAAACCTTCATATAGTCATCACTAAACACATAGAACTTATATGTACCCGGTTGAAGATGTTTCAACGCAGTTTGACCTGCAGAAAGGTTAAAGTTTCTTCCTTCATTTCTACCTTTCCATTCTGCCACTTTCTGTCCGTCTTTATAGGCTAATATTGTGTAATCTTGAGTTGGTACATTTTGGCTTCCTACACGAGTTTTTAGGTGCATTTTCTTCTACCACTTCGGTCAACACCTCTAAGCCATTACCAATATTAGCAGTAGAAGTAGCGATTACACGTCCTGATTGAGCATTAGAAATGCCACGTGTACCCACTTCAGTGTCGGTTCCATAGTCTTCAGCCGACAAGTCAAACGAAATAAGAACACCCTCAGGTCCTGCCTTTTTCTTGTTGCTCATTAGCCACTAAATCTGTTTGATTACTACAACTTGTATTAACAATAGACGTCATACCGATACATGCTATCATCAATACATAAAAGATTTTTTTCTTCATATATTTAGATTTTATTTTATAATAATGTTATTTCATATAAAAAAATATCATGTCACTTTCCTAAATTCTATAAGTTGCGCACCCTATACGTGTTAACAAAAACACATTCTTTAACAATTTGCAAAGATACGTCTATTTTTCTTATATATGAACCACTTACCTGCTAATATTTCATAAATTATTCATTTCTTGCAGTTTATTTTTGCTCTACAAGCTGTTTTACCTACACTTTTGTGAGCATTTTGTTACATTTAAAAATTTCTATTTTTAGAAAAAAAGCTAAGGTTTTACAGCCATTTTAAGCAGAAAAAAAGAAGATATTGAGCGAAAAAAACACCCCTACACCCCCTAAAAGCATAGGTTTTGCCTTTCTAAAACGCAAATAACGAAATGCCATAAATGGTGTTTTACGATGCAAAAGCTAAGAGTTTTGCACACAAAACATAAGCTATTAGCCCCTAAAACACAAGAGTTTTGCACACAAACCCTTATGTTTTTACACCCTAAACCCTAAGCTTTTTACACCTTTTTACCTAAAAAAACCCCCTTTTAACACCCCATCTACAACAAAACAGCTCCATAATTCTGTTATTTAGAACCACAGGAAACAAAAAAAGCGAAAAGAGAGCAGAAATAAGAGAAATTTCGCCTTATTTATATATAAAGAGAACAACATTTATATATAAAGAAAACAACAGTAAAAAAACTTATGTTTTTACATTTTTTTACACATGCCACCATTATTTATAACAAGAAAAAAAGCCTTTTGGCACAAATTTAGTTGTATATTTGCAAAAACACATTTGTTTTTTAGCATAAAAACTCAATAAAAATAAAAACAACATGAACAAAGACGAATTAAACAAAATGATTGACGAGAGAGAAGGAAACCTTGCTCTTGCGTTTCCTGCTTTGATGCGAAAAGTGTATCTTTGGATGGCACTTGCCCTTGCCATAACAGGCTTTACAAGCTATGAGGTGTCGACTTCTGTCAACTTAATGCTATTTATTTTTGAACAAGAATGGCATTTTTATGGACTTATTATAGCCGAGATAGCCTTGGTGTGGTATCTCTCTGCGCGCATCACTCGCCTGTCTTTATCGACAGCCACCCTACTTTTTGCGCTCTATGCCGTGCTAAATGGTGTCACTTTGTCTGCCCTCTTTTTAGTCTTCACCGAAGAGTCTATCGCCCAAGTGTTCTTTATTACAGCAGGAACCTTTGGTGTGATGTCGCTCATAGGCTACACCACTAAAACCGATTTAACATCTCTTGGAAAGCTACTTTTAATGGTTCTTATTGGCTTGGTTATAGACTCGGTGGTTAATTGGTTTATGAATAGCACCATGCTTAGCACCGTTATTTCTTACATTGGTGTGGTGTTGTTTGTGGGACTCACTGCCTACGACACCCAAGCTATTAAACGATTGTTGGCTCAAGCAGATGATATGGACGAAGAAGCACAAAAAAATTTCGTTGTTAGGTGCTTTAACTTTATACTTAGATTTTATAAACTTGTTTATTTATTTTGCTTTGCATTTTAGGCAAAAAGAAATAAGAAGAAAAGAGCGAGAGAGATGTTTTTTCACTGAAACATCTCTCTTTTTTTGCCTTTTTATAGAGCCTTTCTACTTAAAAATGGTTATCTTTGCTTTGCTACTAATTGTTATGTAGCCCACTCGTGGCACGTTTAACCCTTAAAAACCATTCTATGTTCTTATCGTTTATCATTAAAAGAAGAAAGAAAAAAAGGCTTTCAAACTATTGAAGAATACCAAGCAGAACAAGATTTTAAACGAATAAAACAAGATAAATCTTTAAGTGCTTGGAACAGCATGAGCCAAACAAAGAAGGTTTTAGTGATGCTTTATTGGCTTGTTATTATCGCTATTTTTGTGAGCTTAGCGGTTTTATGCACAAAATAAAAACAAGACTTAAAAAAATAAGTCACTTGCTTTTTAAGCGGTGATACAAAGGGTTTTTGGTTCTTACATCTATTTCACAAACAAGGTGTAAAGCAGTTGTTACCCTTTAACACGCAACAAAAATAAGGTTTTTAACGCAAACACCCCCAAACACAAATATCGCTTGATGAACCATAAAAACCTTGCCAAAAACAAATAAAAAAGATGCAAATTTGCTAACAAATTTGCATCTTTTTATGTTCTTAAAATGGTTAAATAAGCCCTTAGCGTTTAGCAACCACTGCCATCTAAATTGCAAGTAGCCCCTTCGGCTTTATGCTTTCCTAAGCCAGCCTCTTCGGGATTAAGCGTAACAGTGCCGTCTTCGAGCAAGAAACAAGGCACACCTACCCCTCTATTTCTTACCTTGTCAAAAACAGGGCTACTGTCTCTTAGTCGCAAAAAAACTCTTTTAACTTAGCAATATTTTCGCCTATTTCAATCATTTCATATCTGCTATCGTTCTTCACTTGTTCGTGAACAGCCACACAATCAGGGGCACGATTTCATTCCATATACTTTAATCATATTCTTAAAAATCTTTATGTTTTAACACCCTAACAATATCCAAATATCGTGCCAAAAAATGATATAAACACTTTATTCTTTAATGTTAGGCAATAAACCTTGCAAATCGTAGATAATTTCTTGCGGTGTTCTTCCCTCTTTTTATCACAAGAAAAAAATGGTGTCAGCTCCTGCAATTGTACCTAAAATGTCTGGTATATCGGTGTTGTCTATGTTGTAAGCAATACTTGCAGCATAGCCCGGTTTGGTTTTTTTATAACCGCCATATTTCCAGAAAAAAATGAATAGATATAAAAACCCGAAGACATGAGCATGTCTGTAGGAGAAACAGGTTTACGCACTCGTTTATACATGGTTTCGTTGGGCAAAACCAGCACCTTTTTACCCGATTGAGTTGTGGCTCGAGATATTCTTAACTGCTTAAAAATCTCTACTAAGTGTGCCTTGTGTTATATCAAATCCTTCTGCTTTTTAACGCTTTTTAGCACCTCTGTTTGCGTGCTAAGTTCACGACTTGATATGAGCATTCTTAATGCATCAATTCTGTTTTTTTCTTCTCTATCATGCCGTTTCTTCTATTTAGTGATTATTGCAAAAATAGCAAAAAAAGCTTTAACACAAAAGCAATAAAGCATGAAAACGCATATTTTTGTTGTTTCGCTTTCTACCTTTTTGCCCTACATTTTGCCCCTTTTCAGCTCTTCTTTTATAAATATTGTGTACTTTTTGCATTGTTAAGCACCTTGTGTTTTACAGTAAAAAGAAAAACTAAAACAAACAAAACAATATGTTACAAGAAGGACTTTGCCACAGTGTTAGCACGCTGGTTACAACCGAAAACACAGCCATTGCCATGGGTTCTGGCGATATGCCAGTGCTTGCAACACCTGCTTTAGTGGCTTTAATGGAAAATGCTGCCATGATGTGCGTGCAAGATTTGTTGCCCGATGGGTCGACAACTGTGGGCGGATGGATAGAGGTGAAACACTTAAAAAGCTTCTGCCGTGAATGCCGAAGTGAAAGCTACTGCCACTTTAACTATGATAGACGGCATAAAACTGTCTTTCGACCTTGTGGCTTATCAAGGCGATGTTAAGATAGGAGAAGGCAAACATTTGCGTTTTATAGTTGAGCGAGAAAAGTTTTTAAGTAAACTATAAACAGGGCGTTTTACCCTTTAATGGGTAGAACATAACAAAGCATAAAAACAAAAGAGGCAACACTTGGCGTGTTGCCTCTTTCTGTTTTACCGTGCAAAAAACGTGTTCTACTAAGAAGTTGACTATTTTTTAGCGTCGTTTTCTCTAATTTCTACACGTCTAATCTTTCCGCTAATGGTTTTAGGAAGCTCTTTTACAAACTCAATAATACGCGGATATTTATAGGGTGCTGTTTCGCGTTTAACGTGTTCTTGCAATGTTTTTTTACCAACTCATCGCCAGCTTTATCTTCCCAATCTTTATGCAATACTACTGTAGCCTTTACCACCATTCCTCTTAACTCATCGGGTATACCTGTTATTGCACATTCTATTACAGAAGGATGGGTCATCAATGCACTCTCTACCTCAAAAGGTCCAATTCGGTAACCACTGCTTTTTATCACATCATCGGTTCTACCTACAAACCAAAAATAGCCGTCTTCATCGCGCCAAGCCACATCTCCTGTGTGATAAATGCCATTGTAACACACTTTTCTGGTTAGTTCCTCATCTCTGTAATACTCTTTAAATAAGCCCACAGGAATGGCATTTGTTAAGCGAACCACTATCTCTCCTTTCTCTCCATCTTCGCACGATGAACCGTCGGAACGTATCAAATCTATGTCGTATTGTGCGTTAGGTTTACCCATAGACCCTGGCTTTGGTTCGTGCCAAGGCATGGTTCCAAGCGTCATAGTGGTTTCTGTTTGTCCAAAACCTTCCATCAGTTTAATGCCAGTTAACTCGTAAAAACTTATTATAAACATTGGCATTAAGCGCTTCACCAGCAGTGGTGCAATATTCGAGAGCTGAAAGGTTATAGCGCGAAAGGTCTTCGTGAATCATAAAACGATACACGGTTGGAGGCGCACAGAACGATGTTACTTTGTATTTCTCTATTTGTTGAAGTAGCTTATCGGCGTTAAATTTCTCGTGATGATATACAAATACGGCAGCACCAGCAAACCATTGACCGTATAATTTACCCCCAAACAGCTTTTCCCCACCCCGTATCTGCAACCGTTAGATGAATGCTATTTTCGTGTAGATGATGCCAAAACACACCTGTAGAGATATGCCCTAATGGGTAAAGAAAGTCGTGTGCAACCATCTTAGGCTCACCACTTGTGCCACTGGTGAAATACATTAGCATGGTATCTTCGTTGTTATTATAGCTCATGGGCTTAACAAATGCAGGTGCATGGGCTATTTCTTCGTGCCACGAATGAAAACCTTTTGGCACTTTCGGACCAATAGAAATGAGTGTTTCTACCGTTGGACTCTCGGGCATAGCTTGTTCTATTTGATTTAACACATAATCTTCTCCCACACAAACAATGGCTTTCACGCTCGCTCTATTGTTGCGATACACCAAGTCGTGCTTAGTTAACATGTGTGTAGCAGGTATAGCTATGGCTCCAATCTTATGTAAAGCGAGCATCGAAACCCACCATTCATAATTTCTTTTAAGTATTAACATTACCATATCTCCTCGTGTTATGCCTAACGAAAGGAAAATAGGCTGCTGCCTGATTGCTCAACTCTTTTAAGTCGGCAAACGAGAAAAAGCGTTCTTCTCCCTCTTCACTTGTCCATATAAGAGCCGTTTTTTTGTGGCTGTGTTTCAGCCCAAACGTCCATCACATCGTAAGCAAAAATTAAAGTGAGAAGGTATCTTTAGTTCAAAAATTTTTTTATTGTAATCGTCTTCCGAAACAAAAAGATGTTTGTTTTAAAAAAATCTTTCTAACATTGTTTTTTTACTGTTTTTTTATATTACCATACAAAGAAAGCGCACTGGTTCATTACCTAACGCTCTCATGCAGTGTGGTTGTTGAGCATCAAAGTAGATACTGTCGCCCACATTAAGTATTAACTCTTTGTTTCCTATCACTATTTCCAGTGTTCCTTCTAATACATAATCAAACTCTTGACCTGTATGCGTGTTCTGATGATGACGTAAATCACCCTCAAGTGGGTCGATAGTAACAAGAAATGGGTCTATTTTTCTTCCTCTAAAAGCCGTAGCTAACGACTCATACGTGTAGTTTTTATGGTGTTCTACACTCTTACCCTTTCCTTGTCGTGTTACAAAATAGCTACTCATGTGTGCTTCTTCGCCAAACAATAGGGCATCAACTCCTATATTATAGCGTTTAGCTATCTTGGATAAACGATAAAAAGAAGGGTCTGCTTTGCCCTCTTCTATCTTAAAAATAGTGTTCTAAAGATATGTCACAAAGTTGTGCTATCTCTTCAGGAGAAATATTAAATATCTCTCTTAAACCTTTTAAGCGTTCTCCTATTTGTTTTTAATGTATCTTCCATTATTTTAGTATGTTTGTTCTATTCAAAAAGTAATAAAACTTTTCTTTTTAAGAAATTTATTGTTCTATTTTATACGTTTATTATGAATAAAAGCATAAAACATGCACACCCATAATATCCCTGTGCATATTTTTATCGCTTTATATATTGTTTGATGTGGTAAATAAGAAGATAAACAAAAAGACAATAAAAAGCAAAGAAAGAAGTGCAAACTCATTGTTTTTACAATAAAAAAATGTTTATCTTCGTAACCAGAACAGGAATGCCTTTTTGACAGTTAGATCTATTTTAAAAAAAACAATTTAAGAAGAAAAACAAACATGAAACATTTTTTACTTGCATCTTTGATGTTAGGTTTTGCCTCAATGGGGTATGCTAACACAGTAAACAACACCAACACATTCGTTAAAAAACACACTCGCGTGTTATCAGAAGAGGAACGATTTACCGTTAATAACTTTACTTTTTACAGTACAAAACGCAGAAAATCGTTCCGTATCGCTTACAAAATACACGGGAACAACCGATAAAGAAGTGACTGTTCCTGCTGAAATAAGCTATAATAACGACACTTATAACATTAAAGAAATAGCTTTCGGAGCTTTTAAAGGTGCTTCTACAATAGAAAAAATTACATTGGCAGACGGCATAGAGGTAATAGGTTGGAGTGCATTTACCGAATGTACAAAGCTTAAAAAACATAACACTTCCTTCATCGCTCATACATATTGCCGAGAATGCGTTTAGCGATTGTGCCACTTTAAACGAAATAATAATTCCTGCACATGTATCTTTAGGCTCAAACGTGTTTAATAATTGTTCTTCACTCACTAAAAGTAGTAATAGGCGAAGGCTTAGAAATTCTACCCGAAGGAACATTTAGTAATTGCACATCTCTTAGCTCTGTTGTTTTACCCAATAGTTTAACAGAAATAAGTATGTCTGCGTTTTGCATATGTATTTATAACCATAGAACAACCAAAACTAATCAGAAATATCCGAGTGTAAATCTTTAATTACCAGCATATTCTAAAATTTAACACTTTTCGGTTGCCATTTGTCGCTTCCCAAATTTCCACATATTTTTGAGACGTATTTCTGACGTGGAGAATTTGCGGGGCTTGTTTTTTGTCACACCGTGCAGACAGTTGACAAGGGTTTACAACCGTTTACGACAAGCGACAATAACCGCCCCGATATGCGGAAACAGTCACACTGTGTAGAAAAGCGACAATGGTTGACTTCCGTTCACATCCGTTTACCATTTCAGAGATATAGGATTGAAGAAATGAACCATTAAACGATAAAACGGTATGAAAGCAACCAGAAAATGCAGTTTTTGCGGCAAGTCCTTTGTAACCCGAAGCGGTATGCAAAGATATTGCAGTGAGGCTTGTCAGGGCAGAGCCAAACGAGCCAGAGTGATGCAGAAGAACAACCTCTTCAAAGTCGCCCAACCCTTGATGGAGATACAGCATCAGGAGTATCTCACCTTTTTCCAAAGCAGCCATCCTCATGGGCTGTTCCCCGACAGTACATTTACAAACTTGTAGCCATCGGCAAGCTGAAAGCCTCACGCATCAGCAACCGCATGGCATTCATCCGCAGAGCCGACATCGAGCAGATGTTGGAGGGCAATCCCTATCACCGCATCCTGCCCGGCAACACCTCCACACCAAGGAAATCATCTTCATCTTCCTTACCTGCCAAAAAGAGAAAAAAAGGGAAAAAGGAAAGCGAAGAAGTGTTGGACTTCTATTCGGGCGAGGAGGTGATGTCCCTTTTAAGGTAAAGCAGTCATGGCTTTACACTTCCGCCAAGCGTAACCATATCCCCATCTGCCGTATCGCAGGAAAGAACTATTACAGCAAGAAAGCATATTGACGAGTTTTTCGGTGTGGCAGTTGATATTAGCGAAATTACCGACTGGCTACTGACCGAGGAGGTGGAGGAACTGTTCGGCATGAGAGCCGACCGCACTCCGTGCCTACACCTATCGCCATAAGATACCCACTAAAAGAGAGTACGGGCGTACCTATTACTCCAAATCACATTTGAACGAACTCCGCAGAACTGACCTTGTGAACGATGAACGCTACTATACCGTTGAGCAGGTGCAGCAAATCTATGGTCTTTCGTCAGCCAACATCTGCCATATCGTCAAGGTGAAGCACATCGAAAAAGATAAAGGTGGGTGTGAAAAACCTGCTTTTGCGCTCAGATGTGGAGCGTGTCATGGCTGAAAGGAACAAATAACCGTGAAAAAAATCGGGATTATCGAAAATTATTTCAAAAATGATGTATCGTGGAGGTATTCACGGATATTTCACGTTGTTCCTTTGCCATCGGAAACATGGATACAACTCCAAAATGTATACAACCAATTAAAAACATAATTATTATGAGTAAATGCAAAACAGTTACCTTGCGTAAGCGCAAGATTAAGAACGGGACACAGTATTCACTATGCCTTGACTACTATCCCGGCTACCGTGACAATGTCACCATGAGAGTGATTACACGTGAGCCTTAGGAATTTACATCTTCGCCAAACCTGCAAACCAGCAGGAACGGGACTTCAACGCACGCATGATGAAGAAAGCGGTCATCCTGCGCAACCAGCGCTACGAAGCCATTTTCAATGAAAAAACAACGGCTTTTTGACAAGACCAAGATGAAGGGCGATTTCCTTGCCTATTTCAAAGGACTGGCTGACCGCAAGAATATCAAGTGGCAGCACGTATACAAGCATTTCCAGCGGTTCGTGAACGGCAAATGCACCTTTGAGGAGGTGGATGTGGTTTGTGCCGCAAGTTCATGGAATACCTGCTTGATGCACCCCAATCCATCCACACCAACCAAAAAGCTGCACATCAACTCCGCAGCAGGCTATTGGTCAACTTTTCCGTGCCGTGCTGCACACCGCTTACCGTGACAGGAAGATAAAGGAGAACCCAAACGAGCTTCTAGACCGCATCGAGTGCATTCCCACCATCAGGGAGCATTTGAGCCAAGAGGAACTGATACGGCTTGCCGAAACACCCTGTGAGGAGGAGGTCTTGAAAAAAAGCTTTTCTTTTCGCCTGTCTTACGGGACTGAGAAAAGAGCGACATCAGACAGCTCACGTGGCAGCAGATACAACCATACACCAACGGCAGGATGTTCGTTACCACCCGTATGCAGAAAACCAAAGAAATAGTGCATAACCCCATCAGTGATGAGCCCTATGGACTGCTGGGAGAACGGGGCGAGGGACTTATCTTTGAGGATTTCAAGGACAAGATGCTGCAAGGGACCACTCCAACGGTGGCTCACGGCAGCAGGGATAACCAAGAAAATCACCTTTCACTGTACCCGCCACAGCTTCGGAGCCTGCACGTGGAAATGGGAACGGACATGGCTGTCATCCAAGCCTATCTCGGACATAAGAACATTACCACCACACAAATCTATTCCAAGATAGCAGCGCAGCAGATGTGTCAGGTGGTGGACAAGATAACCTTGAAGCGCAAGGAGGCATAAATGTCTCACATTGACAGGGTATTCAGAGGGGCGGTTATGGCTACAAGGCTATAATCGCCCCTCTATGTTTTTGGCTTGATGCCACCATTTATAAGCCCCTCAGAGTATGAAACAGAGTATGATATGATGACATTTCGTGAAATACATTGAAAAAAAGACCGTTCTAACCGCAAATAACGGGCAGTAATTGGGAAAAAAATAGCATTAACTTTGCACAAAAATAATACAGGAACATTCAATCTCTCAACGAAATATGGAATCATCAATCAAGGACAAATACATCATCTTGGGCTTTGTCGGCTATCGCCATCGTCCTAATATCTTCCATTGCCACGCTGGTAATAGCGGACAGCTTCAACCAAGACAACTTTGTCAGGGTGGATAGTATTCGTATGCTGTAACCTGTTGGGATGGTTGCTCTATCTCTCCTTTCAGACACTTATCTTTTGATACATACGAAATCTACAAAAATCAAGTTCGGCAAGAAAGAAACGATTGCCGAAGCCATAGAGGTGCAGGAAGAACTGTCACAAAATACACTTGAAGAAGCCCACATCTGTGCCTGGACCTACATCAGTCCCTGAGCCTGTACCCGAATCATCCCCGACAAAAGAAGAGACACTTATCCAAACACAACCGATAGAGCTTACTATCGCCCCGGATCTTCACGAAAAGAACCGTGCCAATTACGCAAGCAGAGAGCAACGGGAAAAGGAAGAGCGCATCCGCATGGTCATGGAGTATTGCCATTATTACCTGCCTCGCATTGCCGACCAAGAAACCGTGAACCACATCTGTACTGAGGGTGGACAAATGGATGAATCTTAACACTTATACCCCGAAGCCCATACAAAGACCGTTTACCAAAGACATCAACAACATTCCACTCCGTCACTTCGTATGGAATATCTCTGAGCGTTTCCTGTACAAGAGATACTACAATGGGGATAACCGTGCCAAGTTCATCAAAGCCCTTTTCCCGAAATCGTTTGCTGATACAGACTTATCAACCATCAAGAATTTCAAGGTAGAGCCGTTAAAGACGGAAATTCCCATTGATGAACCCGAAAACGGCAAACTTGATTTCCACTATCCCGAGGATTATGTGCGGAATTAGGGATAATCACGACACCAACGACAACCATCCGGTAACTCATAACCGCCTGTTTTACATCGTTTCCCGAGTAATTTTTACCCGTCATTTATGGCTGGGCTTAATTATTCGGGGAATTATTTTGCAATGACGTGTCGTGGAGATATTCACGGATATATCATTTTCAGTCCTTTGCGCCAAGTCTTACAAAAAGAGACGAGTACGCGAATGGAAAAAATCAATTCTTACCTTCAACGACCTCCCGAGGTTGTCGCTCAGCTTCGAGACGAAGTGATGAGCCTGAAAAGCCTGCTCGCCGAGCAGCGCAGTGTGAACAATGCCAAAAACGGTGGACACCCACGTGCCCATGTCTGTGGACGAGGCAGCAGAGTATTTAGGTATCCCTAAAGGGTACGCTCTACATGAAACTGTCAGAAGGGACAATCCCTGCCACCAAGCCCGGCAAACGCTATTGCCTTTACCGTGACGAACTGGACAAGTGGCTGGAAACCGCCCGAAAGAATCCCATACCGTTGTCAGACGAGGAACTGAACAAGTCCTTATCCTCTTCCCACCGTCGCAAGCCCAACCCACGTAACTGGTGAATGATATGGAAGAGGATAAGAACTATATCAACCTGATACGTGGCGACCTCACAAAAAGCATCCCAAGCGCATAACGGTATGCCCGACAGTGTAGGCATGATGAATATCAAGACGGCAAACCAAACCATTCTTGAAAGCATCGTTGTTGCCTACGCCCCGTGCGCTGTGGGACAGCTTTTTGGTACGAGGGGAACTCTCCTGCTTGTTTGCCGATTCCAACGTGGGCAAGTCCATCCTTGCCGTGCAGATAGCCGACCGCATCGCCCGAGACCGACAATGTGCTGTATCTGGACTTTGAACTGTCCGAAAAGCAGTTCCAGCTCCGCTATACCAACGAGCATGGAGAGCTCTACACCTTTCCCGACAAAAATCTATCGGGTGTCTATTGACTGCAACCAGCTTTTTGGATGCCAACTTTGAGGAAAGCTATCATAGGCGGCATTGAACAGATGGCTGTGCAGACCGACTGCAAGATTTTTCATCATTGACAATCTTACCTACCTGTGTTGCGCCATGGAGAAAGGCGATGCCGCAGGACGGCTGATGATTCAGCTGAACAATCTCAAAAAGAGATATGCGCTCTCTATCCTTGTCCTGGCACATACGCCCAAACGCTCTTTGGATTGTCCCATCACATCCAACGACCTTGCCGGAAAGCAAACGGCTCTACAATTTCTTTGACAGCGTGTTCACCATTGGAAAAAGTGCCCAAGACGGAGGGCTTCGCTATGTGAAGCAGCTTAAAGTGCGCTATGGCACGTTCTCTCATGATGCGGATAATGTAATCGTTTACGAGATTGACAAGGTGGATGCTTTCTTGCAGTTCGTGTTCAGGGGCTATTCCACGGAAAAGGAACACTTGAAAAAATTGGGCGACAATGAATCAAGCCAAAGGGATTGCCAAATTCTGCAACTCTCCCAATCGGGCAAGTCCGTCAGGGAGATAGCCTCACAGGTGAATTGTGGCAAGTCCACCGTAAACCGTATCATCCAGCGCAGCAAAGAGAGTAAAAACGCAGGTGTCCCAAGTGTCCCACTGTCCCAACCCTTAGAGTGTGGGACAATGGGACAGGATGGGACAGCCGACAATCAACCATCAAAAACGGACTAAGCTATGGGCAATTATTCATTACAGAAGTATAAAGGAACGGCAACACGGCATACCTGCCCCAAATGCGGAGACAGGCATTCTTTCGTCTATTACGTGGACGAAAATAATGTGCCGTTGCATCCATCGGTCGGCAGATGTAACCACGAAAGCGGTTGTGGGTATCACTACACTCCGAAAGAGTATTTTCAAGAGCATCCTGAACACAGAACTACCAATGATTTCTCTTTTGACAGGCAAAGAGCAGAGCAGAAGAAAGTGAAGCAGCAAAGTAAGCCGACAGCCATCGGCTATATTCCCCCTCACTATGTGGAGAAGTCGCAAAGCGAGCGTAGCAATTTCTTCCGTTTCCTCTTCACACTCCTTACTTCCTACTATGGCGACAAGGCGAAAGAGGTGTTGAAGCGGTTGTTGGAGGAATACCGTTTGGGGGCTACCCGTGACGGCTCTGTTATCTTTTGGCAGATAGACAGGACGGGCAAGGTACGCACGGGAAAGGTGATGCAGTACAATCCCGAAGACGGACACCGTATCAAGGGAGGACAGACATCGGCAGTGAACTGGATACACAGCATATTGAAAAAGCAGCGTGTGTTGGCAGAGGATTGGCAACTATCCCAATGCCTTTTCGGGGAACACTTGTTGAAAACGCATCCCGACAAGGTGGTGGTCTTGGTGGAATCCGAGAAGAGTGCCGTTATCGGTTCTGCTATCTTCCCCGATTATGTATGGCTGGCTACGGGTGGTAAGAGTCAGATGAGAGAAGAGAAACTCCGTGTACTGTCAGGGCGAACCGTGCTTCTCTTTCCCGATGCCGATGCTTATGCCGAGTGGAAACAGCGAGCCGAGAGCATGTACTTTTGTAAGGTGGTGGTTTCGGACATCATCGAAAGGAATGCCACCCCGAAACAAAAAAAGAGCCCTCATATCGACATAGCCGATTGGATTATCTTTCAGATACGGGAGGGCAAGGTGATGAGTACAGCCAACCACTTGGTCGAGGCTGAGAGAATCCTCCAGCGGATGATAGAGAAGAATCCCGTCCTGCAAAAAAACTGATAGACGATTTAGACCTTGTGCTGGTCGGTGCATCTCCAATCGGCAACGATGATGAAAAACCTCCCTGACGGAGGAGAGCGGAAAGCCGTAGGCTGGAGTTTGCAGACAATGGCTTGCCATTGATATAGCCCACTATAACTACACGCTCCGCTTACGTAGTTGTGGGGCTCTCCCGAGGGATTAGGGTTTTCACCCTAATGACCCACTCAGGGCGTTTCTCCCCTGAGAACCCAGAGCAAAGAGTGACCCTCTTTGCAATCTCCGCTTATGGGTTGCACCCCTAAGAACCCCCATGCGTTTACGGACAGCGGAAAAAGCAAACAATAAAGTACAAACCCAAAAAAACAAGTATCTATGGCAACAAAAATCAAGCATACATATCAAGCCCTGCAATATCGCATCGAGTGAGGCTCACAACAGGAGGACTGCCGAATACATGCGCACATCGGAGAGTCCAGAACCTATGTGGTTCCAGAACTCTCCACCGATAATGAGCAGTGGATAAATCCCGACTTCGGCAGTCCGGATTTGCGGATGCATTATGACAATATCAGACAGATGGTAAAGGAAAAAGACCGGACGTGCCATGCAGGAAAAGGAGCGTGAACGCAAAGGCAAGAACGGTAAAAATAGTCAAGATTGCGGGATGCTCCCCATACGTGAAGGAGTGCTGCTTGTCAGGTCGGACACCACACTGGCAGACGTGCGTAAATTCGGTGAGGAGTGTCAAAGACGCTGGGGAATCACACCGCTGCAAATCTTCCTGCACAAGGATGAAGGGCATTGGCTGAACGGTCAGCCGGAAGCGGAAGACAGGGAAAAGCTTCAAAGTCGGGGACAGATGGTTCAAGCCGAACTATCATGCCCATATCGTTTTTCGACTGGATGAACCACGAAACAGGAAAGAGCCGAAAGCTCAATGACGATGACATGATGCAGATGCAGACCCTTGCATCCGACATCCTGCTGATGGAACGCGGGCAGTCAAAGGCTGTCACTGGTAAGGAGCATCTGGAACGGAACGACTTTATCATTGAGAAGCAGAAAGCTGAACTGCAACGCATGGATGCAGCCAAACGGCACAAAGAAGAACAGATAAATCTTGCCGAGCAGGAACTGAAACAGGTGAAATCAGAAATACGCACTGACAAGTTAAAGAAGACAGCCACCACGGCAGCGACAGCCATAACTAGTGGAGTTGCTTCTCTTTTCGGGAGTGGAAAACTGAAAGAACTGGAACGTGCCAACGAAAAAAACTGCAAGACGAGGTTTCAAAACGGAACACCAATATTGAAAAAAATTGCAGAGCCAAGTACAGCAGATGCAGAAACAGCATGATACGCAAATCCACAATCTCAGAGAAATGCACAGGCAGGAACTTGACATGAAAGAAAAAAAGAACTGTCACGGCTCGCCAGAATCATAGACAAAGGGTTTCAGGTGGTTTCCGATGTTCAGGGAAATGCTGCGCATGGAAAAGTTTTGTGCCATGCTGGGATTCTCTAAAGAAATGACTGAAAGTCTTATAGTCAAAAAAGAAGCCCTGAAATGTAGCGGTAAAATCTATTCCGAGCAACACAGGCGGAACTTTGATATAAAGGATGATATTTTAAGGGTGGAAAATGACCCTGACGATGAAAGCAGGCTGAACCTGACAATAAACAGGAAGCCGATTGCCGACTGGTTCAGGGAGCAATGGCACAGGCTTAGATATGGAGCAAGAGTGCCGCAACAGGAAGAAAGAAAAAGTAGAGGATTCAAATTATAATAGAAGCAATTTGATTAGTAATCTAAAAGCACTCCGATAACGATTAGAGTGCTTTTAGATTGTTTATCATTAATTATCAAAGCAAGTGCAGTTTAAGATTTTACTGAAGTTTGCATTAATAAAGAATATACTACAGCTGATATATGCGCAACATATTGTGACGCTTGTGATTCATTTCCCTTGAAATCCTTAACAAATACCGCTAAGGTATAACTGATATTATTAGGCAGACATATATAGGCAACATCATTGTGAGCTGCAAGAACACCATTTTCATTAACATCACCTGAACCTGTCTTATGCGCTATAACAACCCCTTCTTTATCAAGAAGTGGAGCTGCTATCCTATCTACACCTGTTTTGCATTCTTTTAACGTATTCTTAATGAAACTTTGTTTCTCATCATCGATAAGACCTTCAGTAAACAAACGATTCATCAACATTGCAGCACCAAGAGGAGATGTATAGTTAGAGTAAGCCTTGTTATGGTCAGCCGACATTTCCTCTTCCGTATAAGCTATCTGAAAACTTGAACGAGGAATGAGTGTGGCTATAAAACTATCTGTTTGAGCGACATTAACCATATCCTTAAACATAAGGTTGCTTGCATTGTTGTCACTCTGAGTAAGAGTATAACGCAGCAAATCTCTCACTGTCAATGATATGACTGGCCCTGAATAATCTTTCAGCATAGGACTCCAAGTCTTTGGGTCAAGTTTATCCCTATTTATATTTACTAAGGTATCAAGTGAAATTCCTTTATTGTCAAAGTCATTACAAAGAGCTAATGCCTGATGAACCTTAAACACACTCATCATAGGGATAAACACTCTTATTATTGACCTTAACCGTATCTCTGTTATTAACAATAACCGCCACACCAATTTCGCCAGGACAAGCTGAGACAATTTGAGAAATGCTATCAGTCAAAACATTTGTTAAAGGAGGATTTGCGCTATCTTTTGTCGCTGATTTATGGAACAATGAAAAATACCAAGATGAAAATGCAAACTAAAAGCTATACTCAAAAACTACGATTTGTTTTTCTGTTTTTCCATGTTTATATTATTTATATTTGTTTGACGAGAATATCTTTATTTGCCGACAAAGGTACATAACTTTACGGAAAAAAATATGTTTCTAAAATATATAAATAGACAGCTGTGGGGAAAAATGTGGGGAAAAAAATTAGATAATTAAAAAAAGGCTAAATGACTGAAAATAATCACTTAGCCTTTTAATCCGTACCCAGACCCGTACTTCGTAATTGCTGCGCCCATCATTCAAGACTGTCAAATCGGGTCTTTCCTGTCAAGCCAATGATGCCTATGCGTATGCCAAACACATGGATTACGGATTTCTCGTTCCGTGAACAAACACTTTATCCGCAACTCTGCTATGTGGTGTATTGGCTTAACTCCATTTCTATGGGCAACACTTTTTGTTGCAGATTTCAAGCAGCTTTTATCGAAATACCCATCAGTAAGAACTCGTTTATTAGGCTTTCCTCATAATTGGGAACAAGAGCCTTTGTGGAGATAAAAATAATTGCCCTGTTTCTTAAAAAGCACTGGGGCAAACCAGCTCCGTCTTTAATTGTTTCCAATAAATGGATTGTTTCAAGCCCCTATAGAAAGAGAACAAAAATTCCTGTGTGAAAATTAATCTACGACAAGGAGCAAGCAAGGAGCAATATCAAACAAAAAAATCAATACCTTTTGCAGTACATATGAGATAGACCAAAAACAAAAAGTGGAATATCGGAAACGAATAGCAAGGAAAAGAGAAGAAACGACCCAAGTTGATGTCCTTTTTGAGTTAATAATCAATAAAAGCGTTAAATCTTCACCTTTTAGAATGTGCAATTAAAAATAACAACCATATTTCTGACTTATTATCTATAAAATATTGAGTAATAATCGGTTGTAAATACGCCAATTGTAGTTCGCTTAAAACACTTGAAATTCCTAAGAATGTAGATGCAATAGACGAGTATGCGTTTGAAGAAACTATGTTAGAAAAACATTTATCTACACCAAAATGCACTTCAAATAAGTACACTTCCTGGCGCATGGGCTTCTTCTACAAACGCAACTATTTATGTTCCTCAAGGAATGCAACCACAATTTGAAGAAGCAAAGGAAAGCTGGAAGCGTTTCACTATCAAAGAATGGGACGAAAAGAATACAACTACATCTATCCAACGAACAAACTTATCATTAACAAAAAGACATTAAAAAGAATTTACACTCTACAAGGAACTGTTATACAACAGTTGCAAAAAGGCTTTAATATTCTACTCTTTCAAAACGGAAAGACACAAAAAATTTGGGTAGAATAATCAACAACAAGGCATTGAAAGAGTGAGGAATAAACACGCATAAACACAGATATTATTTCTACGTTTATAGCAGTTTTATTCTTTCACGCTCGCTGTTTATATAAAAAGAACAACCTTATATTGTTGTATAAGGTTGTTCTTTTTCCTTTTCTCTATATAATAATAAAAGGTGAAAAGCTGTGTTCGCTTGACAATAGTGGCAAATATAACACTTCACTTATCCACCTTTTTCCACCATTATCTTCTAACCATTTTCCATGTTTTAGCCCCTTGTTTCACTATAACAACCCCTTTATAAGAAGTGTTATTAGCATCAATACGAAGGCCGTTAACGGTAAACATTTGATAAGGCTTTGTGAAATCGGGAGCCGAAACACGCTCTGTTGTAAGCTCTTCTACACCATTAGCAGAGCGAGTTCCCATTATTTTTTTAAGTCTTTTATCTGCCACGTTGGACAATTATCCATGGTAGACACATAACAGAACATGAGCTTTATTTTTTTACCTGCATACTTCTCGAGCGAAATATCACCAGCCTCAACAAAGTCGTAGTTTGTTCCTGTTCCCCATTTAGCTATGGTTAATTCTTCTTTTTGACCGTCTACCATCACCTCTAATTTAAGACCTGTGTTGTTACCATGATTTAAAGAATGCTTAAATCTCAACATTAAATTAGATGCATTGCGAAGGTCTATCTCTGGAGTAGTTAGCATTCCTTCCATTTCATGCTTTGTATTTTTAAAGTAACCACTCGCTTTAAAGTGATGTCTTTTATTGTCGTAAGTCCATACAAACTTACCTCCTTGAGGCATTTTCACCACTTGTTTCTCAAAATTTTGATTGTTTTGCTCCATTTGTGCATCATAGATAACGCCATCTTCTACGGGAGTTGAAGGGTTATTATCTTCTCCATCTACTGGAGAAGGTGCTGGAGAAGGAGTGAAATTGCTATAACGAGCATCGTCAGAAGCAGTTGTTATAGTTTTTTTGAAGGGTCAAATTCTACGTTTATACTATCACCCCATATGTATTCAGAGAGGAACGGATAATCTATAAAAGGATTTCTATTTTGTTGTATTTGATAAACAGCATCGTTACGTTGTGTTTCGATATTATCCACTTTATCTTGTTTATTCCATGCTCTATACAAAGTGCTTGCCCACTGTTTAAGTGTAGGATAAGCTCCTGTTTGGCAGGTTAAGAGTCCTGTTTTCTGCCATGTTAGGTCTTGATAGCAAACAGCCATATACATATAAGTGCGCGAAAAATCGCCTTTCCAACCATCTCCCGGCTCCCACATCATCACTGTTTGTCCGTCAATCTCTCCTGTTCCCACTTTATCAAAACCAGCTCCACTGTCGTGTTGCACATTCGTTACATGTCCCATTGGGTGGTTACTTTTCTGTCCATTGTCCTTTGATGGACTTGGATAAAGGTGATGTATGTCTACATTAGCTGCGTTTTTTGTTTTTCCCCACCAACTTTTTGGAAATGAATGTTCTATATTCATACCTGCAACCGACTGTTTATCGTGTCCGTTAGCAAAGTAGAATTTAGCCGTACTGTAACGGTTTCTCACTTCATTCTCTCCTATTCTGTCTGTAGAATAGAAAGCGTCCCACGTTCCATAGTTACCTCCTCCATACTTAAGTTGTTTGTGATTTTTTTCAACAATTCGTGGAGTTTGGTTTTTTTAAAAGCTTCTTTCTTTAAACCTTTCAAAGAAGTCGTAATAAGAATTTAACTGCGCACGTGTTACTGCGTGCATGGTGCTTTTTGTTAAAAACAAATGCAAGAAGCATTGCGATAGAAAGTAAACTTTTTCATAATTGGTTTTGTTTTTAATGGTAAGACAAAAAGTGTTTTTTTATAGTGATAAACTTTTTTTGCTTTCAACGCAGATGTTTAGGTGTAATAATAAAAAACACCTCACACATGTTATATATGCAAAGATAAGACTTTTTATTTTGATTTATTTTTGCTTTTTTTAATACTTAATTCATACCAGCGTATTGGCTTATCTCTCAACAACAAGAAATATCTTTATCAAACATTTGCATTATAGGTTTTACATAAAAATGATAACCTGAAAAGTTCAAGTTATCATTTTATATCATAGCCATCAACACTTTATAACAATGTTTCGAGCGTTTGAAGTTTTATTCCGTTACTTCCTTTCACCAATATAGTGTAGTTTTTCAACGGTTCTTGTTGTATTTTTTCTATCACCTCGTTTACATTTTCAAACTTATCGAAGGAATTTTGCGTTTTCATAAACTCACTTCCCACTAACCACACCTTGTCGAACGAGCAAGTAGCTAATAGGTTTGAAAGGTCTTGATGTTCTTTATTGCTCACCTCACCCAACTCTTTCATATCTCCTAAGATAACCATTTTTCGGGTAGCCTCCATACTTTGAAAGTTGTCTACCGCAGCTTTCATGCTCGTAGGGTTAGCATTATAAGCGTCCATAATCACCGTGTTGTGCGCTGTTTTCATTAGTTGCGAACGACTATTGCTTGGTGTATATTCTTGTAAGGCTTCGCAAATAAGATTTGGTTCTACACCTAATTCGCGTCCAACACGCACCGCTGCCATCATGTTGGCTAAGTTGTAAGCCCCTATCAGCTTGGTGTTCACCGTATAAACAAGCTCCTCATTGGCTTTATTTTCTTTCCATTTAAACGATACAAACGGATTGTTTTGCGTCACTTCTCCCACATATTGCGCATCACTCTCCCACGAAATGCCGTAAGAAAGACAAGAACTTCCTGCACAATGGTTGGCATACATCTCGTTAAGGTCTGTTAGCGATGTGTTAACAAACACCTTGTTTGCCCGTTCATGCAAAGCCATAAAGTCGTAAAGTTCTGCCTTTGTTCTTTTAACACCTTCAAAACTACCAAATCCTTGCAAGTGTGCTCTGCCCACATTTGTTATCAGTGCATAGTCTGGCTCTACTATATCGACCAATATTTTAATATCTCCTACATGACTTGCGCCCATCTCTATTACCGCCATATCGTGTTCGTTGGTAAGTCGGAGCAATGTTTTAGGCACACCTATATCGTTATTTAAGTTGCCAAGCGTGTATAACACATTGTATTTCTTTTGCTAAAACAGTGGCCAACAACTCTTTTTGTTGTGGTTTTACCATTTGTTCCTGTAATGCCCACAATGGGTGTATTTAGCTTTTTACGATGATAGTTTGCCAATTGTTGCAACGTGTTTAACACATCATCTACCAACAAAAAACGTTCGTCGTTTGCGGGTTTATATTCTTCTTCGTCGATAACAGCATAAGCACAACCTAAGTCTAACGCCTTTTGCGCAAAGGCATTGCCGTTAAAGTTAGCTCCTTTGAGTGCAAAAAACATACTTCCTTTTGGACAATCTCTTGTGTCTGTAGTAATTGTTTTGCACGCTATAAACAAGTCGTAAAGTTGGGTTAAAGCAATCATAGTTATTTTTTTCTTACCGTTCATTCTCGTTAAATGATTTTCACTTATATAAGAATGAGCCTTCTTTTAGCTACAAAAATTACTAAAAAAATAGGCATATTACAGAGAAAAATAATCCTTTTATTTTTGCCACTATATATCTTTAAAGTATCTTTGTAAAAACATGAACTTATTTGTTTTTAACCAAGCATAAACATGGATAAATGTATTAACATTAGAGGCCAGTTATACAATCTTTCTATCCCTCGTGTGATGGGGATATTAAACATAACACCCGATTCTTTTTACAGCGGAAGTCGTGCTGTTGGCGAAAAAGAGATTATCTGCCGAACACAAACAATGCTACAAGAAGGTGCCGACATAATAGATGTAGGAGCTTTTTCTACACGTCCCGGAGCCGATGAAGTGAGTGAACAAGAAGAAATGCGACGCTTAAGAATAGCGTTAGGGGTTATTAAACGAGAGTTTCCCGATGCTATTTTATCCATAGACACCTATCGTGCTGATGTAGCAAAGATGAGTGTTGAAGAGTTTGGAGCCGACATTATTAACGATGTTTCTGAAGGAGGAATAACAGGAAGAGCCAACGTTTTACTCACAGAAGAAAAGAGAATGTTTAAAACCATAGCACAGTTAAACGTTCCATACATACTGATGAGTGTGAAAGAAAACATTCCTTGCATGCTAAAAGCCTTTGCTCAAGAAGTGAATGAGCTACATGCTTTGGGCGTGAAAGATATTATTTTAGACCCCGGTTTTGGCTTTGGTAAAGACCTCAACCAAAACTATGAAGTGCTTAAAAACATGGATAAGTTGGGCGTTTTACAGCTTCCTGTCTTAGTAGGTGTATCCCGCAAACGCATGATTCAGCAGGCTTTAAACACCGATGCAGCAGGTTCTCTTAACGGAACAAGCGTTATTCACGCCTTAGCCCTTAACCACGGAGGAAACATTTTGCGTGTTCACGATGTGAAAGAGGCAGTAGAAGTGATTAAAATTGTTCATCATTATCAATCAGCCTCATTGCTTTAATCCCTTTTCTGGTTATATATAATAAGGTGAAACCCGATTGTATATAGCCTTAACCCTTTTAATTTATATTGCATTAAACATTTTTTTACTATGCCTTTCGACCTTGGAATAAAAGATATTATCGACATTTTTTTAGTGGCATTGATGCTCTATTATATCTATAGACTTATGAAAGAGAGTCGTTCTCTTAATATTTTTAGCGGTATAATGGTGTTTATTCTCATTTGGCTGTTTGTGAGTAAGATTATAGAGATGCGCCTTTTAGGTTCTATTCTCGACAAACTTGTGAGCGTAGGTGTTGTTGCTCTCATTGTGTTATTTCAAGAAGAGATACGCAAATTTTTATATTCTTTAGGCGCACACCAACGTTTAAGGCTCATCACTCGTTTCTTTTCGGTGAAAAAAATAAAGAGCCAGAAGACAAAGAAACTATTATTCCTTTAGTGTTGGCATGTATGAATATGGCTCGCGGAAAGGTAGGTGCTCTCATTGTATTAGAACGCAGTGCACCCTTAGAAGACATTGCAGATACGGGCGAAAAGATAGATGCTCGCATTAGTCAGAGGCTCATTGAAAACATATTCTTTAAGAATTCACCTCTTCACGACGGAGCTATGCTCATTACACATAAGCGCATTAAGGCGGCAGGTTGTTTGCTTCCAGTGTCGCACAATCAAGATATTCCGAAATCATTGGGGCTCGTCATCGCGCAGCCTTAGGGTATTTCGCAGAGTAGCGACGCTGTTACGATTGTTGTTTCAGAAGAAACAGGAAACATATCTGTTGCTATTAAAGGAGAATTTAAGTTGCGTTTATCTGCCGAAGAGTTAGAGCGTTTATTAGCACAAGAGCTAAACGATTAGTGTAAATGCTATGTTTTGCGATTGAACAAACAAGAACAAACAAGTGGAGTGACAAGCAAGTGAACGCTTAAACAAATGCAATGGTGGCTGTATTCTTTGTAGATAAACCACCAACAACATGTATTTGCAAAACAAACAATAACCCACAAGGGTGAAAGAGCCATTTTTAATGTTGCTTTTTCGCCCTTTTTTAGGCAAAAACATGCAAACAAATGCGTTATTTTTGCCCACTTTTCTTTCCTCTCTTCATGGCTTTACAAATGCAATAGTTTTGAGGGTGCTTTTTTAAAGAATACCCTTTATAGGGTGTTTTTTTAACAGAAAAAAACATGCAAAAAGCTTAGAGTTTAGGGTGTAAAAGATAAGGGTTTAGGGTGCAAACTCTTGTGTTTTACCTGCTAATAGCTTATGTTTTGTGTGCAAAACTCTTAGCTTTTATGCGTTAAAAAGCTTATTTTTTTGCTTTTTGTTAGTTGCGTTTTAGAAATGCAAAACCTATGCTTTTAGAGTTTGTTACTATGTTTTTCGCCTCAACATATCTCTTTTTGTCTTTCAAAAAGCATGTAAAAGCTTAGCTATTTTTTCTAAAACAACATTTTTAGATGTAACAAAATGCTCACAAAAAAACGATGCTTAACGCGCAAACTCACGTTTTGTTTATTCGTGTTAGTATTGGTTTAATGCAAAAGAGATAAGCCCTATAAAGCTTAACAAGCCCTTTTACAAGCCTAAAAACAAAAAAACAACAAAGGGCGGTAAAAGATGTTTTTAATCCTTTACCGCCCTTTGTCATCGCAGTGATGACAAATGTTCAACGATTATTTTCCGTGATGTTCGTCAGAAACAGTGAGTTTTTACGACCTCTTGCACGACGTGCAGCAAGTACACAGCGTCCGTTTTTAGTAGACATTCTTTCTCTAAAGCCGTGTTTATTCACTCTTCTTCTGTTGTGAGGCTGAAATGTTCTTTTCATTTTTATTATCTATTTTATTGTTATTATTATTCTAACTCGGGTTTGCAAAAATTACTTATTTCTTTTTAATTAAACAAGAAATACTTGATTTTTTTAGTGAACTTGTGGTATCTTTTTATATTTTTCTTTGTAACTTTGTAGCACTTATTGCGCATAAACAAACCTTAATGTTATGATAAAAAGCGTTTTGTTTTTACGCTAAAACGGTGAGCATACAAAATAAATAAAAGATAAATAACGATGATTAACTCTCAAGAAATTAAAAATCGGAACTTGTATCCGTATGGACAATGGCATTTGGACTTGTATTGACTTTCAACATGTAAAACCGGGTAAAGGTAACACCTTTGTTCGTACAAAGTTGAAGAATGTAACCACTGGTCGCGTGTTAGAACGCACTTTCCAGATAGGTTTTAAATTGGAAGATGTTCGCATTGAACGCCGTCCTTATCAATACTTATACCAAGACGGACAAGACTTTATTTTCATGAATCAAGAAACTTACGAGCAAGCTCCTATCGCAAGAGAAGCTATTTCGGGTGTGGCTTTCATGAAAGAGAACGACATTGTAGAAGTAGTTACCGATACAACAGATGGTAGTGTGTTGTATGCTGAAATGCCAGTGAAAACTGTTTTACGCATAACACATAGCGAACCAGGCATTAAAGGAGACACTGCAACCAACGCAACAAAGCCTGCTACTGTTGAAACAGGTGTGGAAGTGCGCGTTCCTTTATTTATAAATGAAGGCGATTTGATACAAGTAGACACCCGTGATGGTTCTTACTTGCAACGTATGAAAGAATAGTTTTCACCTATTTATATATATAAGAAGATGCTCTTTGGGCATCTTCTATTCTTTTATAAGGTGTATTTCTTACTTAAAAACTACGCCTAAAAAAACGTTTTATTTTATTGTTTCTTATGCTTTTTTCTTTAGTTATTCCAGTTTATAACAGACCCGAAGAAGTGCGCGAACTGTTAGAGAGCTTATGCACACAAACCCTCGATAACACTTGTTTCGAGGTGATTGTTATTGAAGATGGCTCTACGGTTAAGTGCGAAGAGGTGTGCCGTAGCTTTGAAAAAAAGTTGGCTTTGCGTTATCATTATAAACAAAATAGCGGTCCCGGAATGAGCCGTAATGCAGGAGTAGCTATGGCATTAGGAACATATGCCTTAATTTTAGACAGCGATGTGGTGCTTCCTGAACACTATTTGGCTAACATTAAAGCCGAATTAGACCGTAAACCATGCGACGCTTTTGGAGGTCCTGATTGCTCACACCCTAACTTTACAGCCACACAAAAAGCTATTTCTTACTCTATGACCTCTTTTTTCACCACAGGAGGGATAAGAGGAGGAAAGAAAAAACTGGATAAGTTTTATCCTCGTTCGTTTAATATGGGTATTAAAACAAGCGTTTATAATGCCTTAGGAGGTTTCTCTAATATGCGTTTTGGAGAAGATATTGACTTTTCTATTCGTATCTTTAAAGGCGGATATTCTTGCAGATTGTTTCCCAAGCATGGGTTTGGCACAAGCGAAGAACCGACTTTAAAAAGTTTTTTTAAGCAGGTGTATAACAGCGGAATAGCACGTATTAACTTGTATAAAAAGTATCCAGACTCGTTAAAGATGGTGCATTTATTGCCAACAGTGTTCACCTTGGGGTGCTTAGGCTTGGTTTTGCTGTCGTTGGTATGGCTAAAATGTGTTACCCATGAGCTTGATATTGCTTTTATAGTTTGCTTATTTTTTTATAGACGCATCGTTCCAAAAATAAGAGTGTAAAAAAATAGGTTTCTTAGCTGTAATAGCCTCATTTGTGCAATTGTTTGGCTATGGTTTGGGCTTTATAAAAGCATGGTATAAACGCTGTTTATGCGGTAAAGGGGCATTTAATGCCTACGAAAAAAACTTCTATCAATAAGGTGTTTTTGTGTTTATTTTATCGGCTATAAACACAGAATATCTTCTTTAAAAATGATTTTTTTGTTTTAGTGAGTTAAAACAAAAAAATATTCTTATTTCAGAGTAAAAAAACATCTATCAAAAAAATATTTATAGCATGAGTGTTGTGGGGAGTATTCCTATTCATCATTGGAGCGAAGACGACCGACCACGAGAAAAACTATTGACACAAGGAGCGCAAGCCTTATCGAATGCCGAATTGTTAGCTATTCTTATAGGGTCGGGAACTACCAAAATAAATGCTGTTAGCTTAATGGCTAACGTGTTAAATCAATGCAATAACAACTTAAATGCTTTTGGGAAAGCTCTCTGCAAAAGAGCTGATGGACTTTCATGGCATAGGTATTGCAAAAGCAGTGACTATTCTTGCTGCCTGCGAATTAGGTAAACGAAGGGCAAGAGAACAAGTGTTAGAACGGTGCGACCTTAGCTCTGCACAGAGTATTTACGAATATATGCACACCATTATGAGCGATTTATCGGTAGAAAAAGGTTGGGTGCTTTATTTAAATAGGGCTTTTAAGCTGATAAAAACAATGCAAGTGTCGCAAGGAGGACTAACAGAAACGGCAGTAGATGTGCGCTTAGTGGTGAAAGAAGCTTTTGCTTTGCAATGCAACGGTTGTGGTGTTTTGCCATAATCACCCAAGTAATAACCCGCAACCCAGCATGGCAGACAACCAATTGACAAAGCAATTGAAAGAAGGTTGCGAGTTTCTTCGTCTTTACTTTCTCGACCATCTTGTTATTACCGACGGGAAATACTATTCGTATAGAGAAGAGGGTTTGCTATAGGAAAATACATAAAATATTTGTATCTTTGCACAATTAAACCCATAGCCCATAGCAAATACATGATAAAGGCATGGGGGTGTTTCACTATGGAAACATGTTTTAGCGTATGACACCTATTATAATATGACATTATCGGTTATTATTCCCATCTATAACGTAGAGGCTTATTTAGACCGTTGCTTTGCATCTGTGTCTAAACAAACCTATAATGATTACGAATTATTGTTGATAAACGATGGTTCTACCGATGAGTCTTTGTCGTTATGTATGGCTTATGCCAATACAAACAACAGAGTTCGGGTGATAGATAAGCCTCATTCTACGGTGGGAAGTACGCGTAATTTGGGTTTAACAGAAGCGCAAGGAAAAATATATTTTATTGTTAGATAGCGACGATTATTTTGCTCCTACCATGTTTGAAACCATGGTTTCGTATGCCGAAAAAACTAAATGCAGATGTAGTAGAGTGTAATTATTTGTATGATTATCCACAATTCTTTTTTTGCTTAATCAACCGTCTTATTTAGGCAAAGAAACGCATAAACAACTACCCAAAGAGCAGGTTATGCAGTTTCTTATATCAGGGATATGCAGAATTTTCTATGGAATAGACTCTATAAAAGCTTCGCTCATTAAACGACATATCTCGTTTAAAAAAACATGATATTCTCCGACTTTGAATGGCAACATCGTTGTCTTCAAGATGCAGAAAACTATGTAGTTATCAGCAATCCGCTATATTATTATTGTGTAAGACCTAATAGTAATACGGGCAGTTTGAGCGTTAAAATAATAGATTTGTTTAGAGCTTACGAAACAAGAATGGCTTTTGTGCAAGAACATTATGCACACTTAATGCCTGTGATTGTAAGACATTATTGGAAAACGGTGTACGAAAATGGTTATCACATTATGCGTATTGGTTCAACAGAGATGAAAGAACGTTATGCAGAATATTGGCAATATATGCTTAAAACGTATGCCGATTTACTACAAAAAAACATGTTCCTGCGTTCGGTTTTCAGTTGACTTTAAGGCGCATAGGCTTAGATAAAGTGCTGTTTTTTGCTAAACGTGTGATGGCAAGAATAAAGGGTTCAAAACTTAAAACGATACCCAAGAACACAGCAGAAGCCCAATGTTACGAAATAACTTTTTAAATAAAGCAAGATGAAAAACAAGCCCAGACTATTTATAAGCATGCACTATTTAGAATTAGGTGGTGCCGAAAGTGCTTTAATAGGTCTACTTCAATCGTTAGATAAAGAACGAATAGAGGTAGATTTGTTTCTTCATGATGCTCGTGGAGAGTTGGTTTCGTTTATTCCTTCGTGGGTAAATGTGTTACCACAGATAAAAGAATATAGTTTGATAGAACGTCCGATAAAGCAAGTGTTACAGCAAAAATGCTTCAAACTGTTTATCGCTCGAGTTCTGTCGAAGTTGGCTTTTTAAACGTTATTGCTTGCAAAGAAAGCCAAAAGATGGTAGTGCTGAATTTTCATATGTAGGACATTACACCACAAAAGTGCTTCCGTCGTTGCATCACTTAGGTGAATATAATCTTGCAATATCGTTTCTTACACCTCATAACATTGTTCTTAACAAGGTAAAAGCTCAACAAAAATGGTGTTGGATACACACCGATTACACTCATATAGACGTAAATGAACGCTTAGAACAGCCTATATGGGAGGGTTATAACAAAATTGTGAGCATATCACCCGATGTAACTAAAAACTTTATAAAGGTGTTTCCGAGTACTCAATCGCGTATTATTGAGATTGAAAACATTCTTTCTTCTGCTTTTATTCGTGAACGAGCAAAGAGCGAAGTCTTACCTCTGGAGATGCAAAAGAAAGGAGATGAGGTGATATTACTTACCATTGGACGTTATTCTTACCAAAAGAAATTAGAAGAAATTCCTGCTATTTGCACCTTATTACACAAGCAAAACATAAATGTTCGTTGGTTTATTATAGGTTATGGAGGTAGCGATGAATACATAAAAAACGCTATTGCAAAGCATAAAATGCAAGATTTTGTGGTGTTATTGGGCAAAAAAGAAAACCCTTATCCTTATATTTTAGCCTGCGATTGGTATGTTCAACCCTCTCGATATGAAGGGAAATCAATCGTAGTTCGTGAGGCTCAAATTCTTCAAAAAGCCAGTTATTGTAACAGCATATTCCACCGCTCTCGTCGCAAATAAACCATTTACAAGACGGTGTGATAGTGCCTTTAGAACTACAATCGTGTGCCAACGAAATGGCAAAAGCTTTGAAAAACGACGATTTAAAACAACGTTTAATTGCTTATTTGCAGGCTCACGACTTTGGAAATGAGAGTGAAGTAAACAAAAATTTACGCTGCTATGAATGCGTAAAAAAACACGATATTAAACACAACGAAAAATAACAATCAATTCATGATACCTAAAATAATTCATTATTGTTGGTTTGGTGGTAAGCCCTTACCTGCATCAGCTAAGAAGTGTATCGACTCGTGGAAACGTTTCTTTCCACAATATATTATCAAACAATGGGACGAGTCTAACTTCGATGTTAACAGTATTCCTTACACCAAAGAAGTCGTATGAAAGAGGTAAATATGCCTTTGTGAGCGATTATGCACGCTTTGTTGTTATCGCAAAAGAAGGTGGAATTTATTTCGATACCGATGTAGAAGTGATAAAAAGACATGAGCGATATTATTGAAAAAGGACCGTTCATGGGAGCTGAAAAAAACATTCACTATCAGTCCAGGGTTGGGTATTGCTGCTGAAAAAGACCATCCACTTTATCGTGAAATATTAGATTATTATGCGCAATTGCATTTTGTTGATGAGCAAGGAAACCAACTTCCCGGAACTGTTGGAGCGCATACCACGCGTGTATTGAAGCGTTATGGGTATGTTGTTAACGATAAAGTGGAGTGTGTAGAAGGCATTTTTATGTATCCAAACGAATACTTTAATCCCTTAGACGACGCTACTGGAAAGCTATGTATCACAGATAATACACGCACAATTCATTGGTATAGCAAAACATGGTGCGATAATTATGGACCTGTAAGAGCCTTTATTACCCGACGAATACATCGCTATTTTGGCGTAAACTCTCTTTCGTGGTTAAAAAAAATAATTAGGTTAAAAGACTAAACACACACATCTTACCATAAAAATACTTATATTTGTAGCGTCAATATATAGGGGTTTCTTTCGTTATACACCTATTATTATAATATAGAACACGCAATGCTTCCTGTTTATTATCATCCTGTTTATTTGCTAATTATACTCGTTTTCTGTATAATTATAGCGTCTCAATATCTTGGTTCTAACACTTTTGAGAAACAAGACGAACAAGAAAACATCTTTATTCCTATCATTTTATGTGCTTTTCTCACCTTTTGGCTGGGTTTTTAGAAATATCTATTCTGCTGAATTTGGTGACACAGTGAACTACCGAAGGATATATGAACTCACTCCACCGATAATAAATTGGAACATAACAGACGGTGAAGGATTATGGGAACTGATGCTATCTTGGTTTAAAGCAATGAGGTATCATGTGTCTTATTTCTTTACATTTATAAACTTTCTCTACTTTTTTACCGCTTTATGGGCAGTAAAATTATTCTTTCCTAGAAGCTCTTTATTAGGCCTTATCGTGATTCTTTCGTCGCTCATGTGCTACAGTTTTGGCGTTAATGGTATACGTAATGGACTTGCATGCCACATCATGCTACTATCTATTGCTTATCTTTTGAAAGATAAATATGTGTTAGGAGCGACTTTCTCTTTTGCAGCTTTCTTTTATACATAAAAAGCACTATTATCCCTATTATGTCGCTTCCTATGGCTTTATGGATAATAAAAAAAGCCACAAACAGCCATTTATTTATGGTTAGGTTCTATTGTATTATCGCTTTTAATAGGAAATGCAGCCATAGATTTCTTTGCTTCTTTAAATTTTGATAAGCGTATGGAAGACTACGGAAGAGCAAATGCGGCGCGATTTGGGTTTAGTAGTACGGGGTTTAGATGGGACTTTATCATGTATAGTGCCTTACCTATTTTGTTGTGGTGGTATGTAGCCGTAAAGCGAAACATTCAAGACAACTGGTATAATGCCTTAGGGGTTATTTATTGTTTAAGTAACTCGGTGTGGATATTAGTTATTCGTGCATCGTTTAGTAATCGCTTTGCTTACCTTTCATGGTTTATGTATCCCATCTTTTTAATGTATCCTTTTCTTTATATGCCTGTATGGAACGACCAAGATAAACGCATTGGTTATGTTGTTTTAGGTAATATTGCCTTTACTCTTTTCATGGAATTTATGGTATGGGGACTATTCGATGAAATTTCTTTTAGCCAATTCTTATAAATTTATATTCTACATTTGTATTCTTACATGATAACACTTACTGTTTTTACACCCACTTATAACCGAGCACATACCATTGGTAGAACGTATGAAAGTTTATGCCGTCAAACGTGTAAAGACTTCGAATGGCTCGTTATAGACGATGGTTCTACCGATAACACTCGTACACTTATTGAGCAATTTGCTAAGGAAGCACCGTTTAAAATTACCTATGTGTATAAAGAAAATGGTGGACTTTATACAGGTTACAATAAGGCTTATGAGCTTATAAACACAGAGTTGAATGTGTGTATAGATAGCGACGACTTTATGCCCGACCATGCTGTAGAACTCATTTTACAAACATGGAAAACGAAAGGCAGTAAAGATTATGCGGGAATAATGGGTTTAGACTATTATGCTTTTACAGATAAACCAATAGGAGGGCTATTTCCTAACGACTTAAAAAGCTTGTTCTCTTCTCGATTTGGAAGTAAAGAAACTGCATTATGGAGATACAAAACAAGTGATGAGAACCGACCTTATGCGCGCTGTTGCACCACAGGTGGGCTTTGAAGGTGAAAAGAATTTTAACCCTGTTTATATGCTTTGGCAGGCTACAGACACGCTTCCTTTGATTATCGTGAATGAGAATTTGTGTTTTGTAGAGTATCAAGAACACGATAGTATGTCTAAAAACATCTATCAACAATACATCAATAGCCCAAGAAGTTTTGCTAAAATGCGTTTATTGCTCTTATCGCTTAAAAGAAATAACCTAAGAGGACGTATGCGAGCAGCTATTCATTATGTAGCAGAATGTTTGATAGCAAGAGATAAGCACTGGTTAAAAAACACACAACATAAAGCCCTTGTGTTAGCAATGGCACCTCTTGGACTATGCGTTTATGCACTCATAAAATACAAAACAAGATGAAAATATTACACGTTATAACGTCTTTAAGAACAGGAGGAGCAGAACGTTTGATGGTAGACCTTTTGCCTTTATTGGCGCAAAAAGGGCATCAGGTGCATTTATTGTTGTTCGATGGCACCCGAACACCTTTCTTTGAAATGCTCGAGAGTAAAGGTATTACCATTTATTCGTTAGGTAAAGGCGAGCAAGCTATGCACAATCCGTTGCTTATTTTCAAGCTTCGTAAGCTTTTAAAGGGCTACAATGTGGTGCACACTCACAACACTCCGTGCCAATTGTTGGTAGCTCTTGCCAGCTATAACACACCTATTAAGTTTGTTACCACTGAACATAATACGAATAACCGACGACGTTCGTGGAGTTGGTATCGCCCCATCGACCGCTGGATGTATAGTCGTTATCAGCATATTATTTGTGTGAGTAGAGAGACAGAAAGTCTTCTTTGCCAATCACTCGATAGCGAAATGTTGCATCAACGCATATCTACCATTGAGAACGGAGTGAATATTGAGTCCATACAGCAAGCCGAACCCAATGCAGAACTATTGCAACAGCATGCACAACACAAACGCATTATGATGATATCTGCTTTTCGTCCACAGAAAAACCAAGAGGTTTTTAATTCGTGCCATGCAACAACTTCCCCACTCTTATCATCTTTTTAGTGGGAGAAGGCGAACGGCAAAACGAATGTAAAGCGTTAACAGAGCAGTTGCATCTAAGCGAAAGGGTTCATTTTATGGGTTTACGAATGGATATTCCGTCGCTTCTTAAATCGGCAGATGTATTAGTTTTAAGTAGCCATTACGAAGGATTATCGTTGTCGAGCATAGAAGGTATGGCATCGGGAGCACCTTTTGTAGCAAGCAAAGTGCCTGGATTGACGGAAATAGTAGAAGGTTATGGCGTGTTATTTGCCGAAGAAAAATCACGCTGAATTGGCAGAGGTTATAACAGAAATGTGTTGCAACGAAGAGAGTAGAGCAAAGGTTGTAGAGGGTTGTTTACAACGTGCAAGTCAGTTCGACATTAAAACCATGGCAAATAAATACGAACAAGTGTATAAAGAAATGTGCTTATAAACAAATGATAAGCACATTTTTTTTGTTTTAATAGTTTCAAATAAAAACACTATTTTTTTAGCATCGTTTTCTTTTTTTCTTTATTGTTCTTTGAAAAAAACGCGAGTAGTGTTGTTTGTTTTTTTCAAAGAAAAAGCCCTAAAAACCTATTTTTTTAGATTAAAACGTGCAAAAAGCTTAGAGTTTAGACCATAAGAGATAAGCGTTTAGGGGGCAAACTCTTGTGTTTTAGCACCTAATAGCTTATGTTTTGTGTGCAAAACTCTTAGCTTTTGCGCCTTAAAACACCATTTATTACATTTCATTCTGTTTGTTTTAGAAATGCAAAACCTATATGTTTTAGTTGCATTCTACTAAAAAAGCGTACCCCAAAAAAACATTTTATGCCCCTATAAAGCCTTGTAAAAGTTAAGCTATTTTAGCTAAAACAAGAAATGTAAATGTAACAAAACACTCACAAAAACCGCCCCCTTTTCAGTTGTTTCTCTTACCTTTCTACATAACAAAAAACGTATGTCATCATGCCAACAAAAAGCCATGTGCGTTATAAGTGTTTGTTGTTTTACATTTATAAAGCATAGGTGTAGACCAAAGGTGCCACTTGTTTGCGGTGTATTTTTTATTCAATAACCCCAAAAATAAACACGGGTTGAGACTTTGTGGCTTAGGGTTTGCATTTACAAAAAATAACCTACAAAGAGAGAAAAAGAGTTGATGTTAAAAATAATAAGTAAAAAATAACACTCGTTATGCGCTATTTTTCAGTGTTATGATAGTAGAAATACAACGTTTTTTATTACTTTTGCAAGGATATATCACATTATTATAAAATGGAAAAAGAACTAAGAATAGTGATTAGTGGCGGAGGTACAGGAGGTCATATCTTTCCTGCCATCTCAATAGCTAATGCCATTAAAGCAAAAGAACCTAAGGCAAACATCTTGTTTGTAGGGGCTTTAGGCAGAATGGAGATGCAACGTGTGCCCGATGCAGGCTATGCTATTAAAGGCTTACCTGTGAGTGGTTTCGACCGAAAAACACCTACTTAAAAAAACATTAAAGTGCTGTATAGACTATGGAAAAAGTAGGCGCATGGCTAAGGCTATTCTTAAAGAATTTAAGCCTAATGTAGCAGTGGGTGTGGGTGGATATGCCAGCGGTCCTACGCTCAACCAATGTGCTTCTCTTGGTATTCCTTATGTTTTACAAGAACAAAACTCGTATGCAGGGGTAACAAACAAGCTTTTGGCAAAGAAAGCCGATAAGATTTGTGTGGCTTACGAAGGAATGGAACGTTTCTTCCCTGCAAACAAATTGATGTTAACGGGTAATCCTGTTCGTCAGAATGTTTTTGTCGTCGGACGCCGATAGAGCCACTGTTCTACGCGAAATGGGCTTAGACGAAAATAAAAAAACGGTGCTTTTAGTGGGTGGTAGCTTAGGCGCAAGAACACTAAACGATAGTGTTTTAAACCATTTAAACACTATAGCAAACAGCACTGTGCAGTTTATTTGGCAAACAGGTAAATACTATTACGACACCATAGAGCAAACATTAGCCACAAAAGGCAAACCCAACAACTTGGTTGTTACGCCTTTTATTAACGATATGGGTGCTATGTATAAAGTGGCAGACTTAGTGATTAGTCGTGCAGGAGCAAGCTCTATTAGCGAATTTTGCTTAATAGGAAAGCCTGTTATATTAGTGCCAAGCCCTAATGTGGCAGAAGACCATCAAACAAAAAACGCCATGGCTTTGGTAAACAAACAAGCGGCTTTAATGGTGAAAGATGTCGATGCACCACAAACATTGGTGAAATGTGCATTAGAAACATTAGAAAACAATTCGTTAATGAAACAGTTAAGCACAAACATCTTAACTTTGGGCTTAAATAATTCGGCTAATCGTATTGCCGACGAAGTGATAAAAATAGCAAAACAATCATGGAATTAAACAGTATAAAAGCAGTATATTTTATAGGAGCAGGAGGTATTGGCATGAGTGCACTCGCTCGTTACTTTCTTAAAAAGGGATTGGTTGTGGCTGGATATGATAGAACTCCGAGCGAACTAACAAAGCAATTAGAGAAAGAGGGCGTGTTAATGCACTATACAGAAGATGTTTCTGAAATTCCACATGCTTGTAAAAATGCGCAAAGTACCCTTTGTGATATACACACCAGCGATACCCGATACACATGCAGAGTTGGTATATTTTAAAGAAAAAGGCTTTGAAATACAAAAAAGAGCACAAGTGTTAGGCACGCTTACACGCACACATAAAGGCGTATGTGTGGCTGGAACACACGGTAAAACATCTACTTCTACGATGTGTGCGCATATCCTTCATCAATCATCTATTGGCTGTAACGCTTTTTCTCGGTGGTATTTCTAAAGACTATGGCACAAACTATATCGTGTCTAACGAAAGCGATTATGTGGTGATAGAAGCCGATGAGTTTGACAGAAGCTTTCATTATTTGCGTCCATGGATAACAGCTATCACTTCATCAGACCCCGATCATCTCGATATTTACGGCACTAAAGAAGCTTATTTAGAAAGCTTTAATCATTACACAGAGCTTATTCAAGAAGGTGGTGCCTTAGTGATTAAACGCGGATTGGAAATGAAACAACGCGTTAAAGAGGGTGTTCGTGTGTACGATTACGGAATGAATGAGGGCGATTTTCATGCAGAAAAATATCGTTATAGATAATGGAGAAATTACATCTCGACTTTGTTTCGCCTATCGAAAAACGTGCCCTCATGTGCGTTTAGGTCAACCCGTTCCAATCAATATAGAGAATGGTGTGGCGGCAATGGCTTTGGCTCAACTGTGTGGTTGTTCAGCTAAAGAACTTCAATATGGCATGAGTAGTTATCATGGAGTGGTGCGTAGGTTCGACTTTAAAATAAAGAATGAACGTCATGTGTTGCTCTCTGATTATGCACATCACCCTCAAGAAATATATCAAAGCGTAACAAGTATTCGTCAATTGTATAAAGATAGAAAGATAACAGCTGTGTTTCAGCCTCATCTTTTATTCAAGAACAAAAAGACTTTTATGTAGACTTTGCACGCGCATTAAGTCTGTTAGACGAGGTTATTTTTGTGCGATATTTATCCTGCAAGAGAGCTTCCCTATTGAAGGAGTTACCAGTAGACTTATTTACGATGAGTTAGCTCCCGAGGTAGAAAAGAGTATGATTAACCGAAACGAACTCTTGTCGTTAGCAGAAAAAGAGACTTCGATGTGTTGATAATATTAGGCGCAGGAGACATTGATAACGATGTTCCGAAACTCACTAAAAATAATAAATAGTAAGCCTTAAACAAGAGGTGAAGAACTAAAAAATGGGTGGTAAACTTTAAACATGAAGATTAGTGTAAAAAAGGTAGTAACTGTTTTGCTCGATTTTGCTTTGGCTATTTATTTAATTTTGGCATTCACTGTCTTTAATAAACCCAAAGACACTTTCTTAGTATGTAGCAAAGTGAACATCGAAGTGGAAGATGGAGCCGTGGGAGGATTTATAAATAGTGGCGAAATAAAAAAGAGATTAATAAATAAAGGCTTATATCCCTACGAACAACCACTCACACATATTGATGTAAGAAAGATAGAAGAAACATTAGAACATTCTGCCTTTTGTAAAGAAAGCAGAATGCTATAAAAAACGCAACAAGGCCATGTTTTTTTATATCTGTTACACAACGTTTACCTGTGGTGAGAATAAAGTCTGAAAATGGAGAAGACTATTATATAGACGACCAAAACTGCATAATGCCGAATTCACATTATACATCAGACCTGATAATCGCTACAGGAAAAAAATGTCGAAAAAAACTTTGCTAAAAACTATGTAGCCCCCGTGAGTAAGGTGTTAATGTCTAATCCCTTATGGTTAAACTTAGTAGAGCAAATAAATATATTGCCCGATAAAGGCGTTGAAATAGTTCCACGAATAGGCGACCATATTGTGTTGTTAGGACGTTTACCCTATAGTAATAACAAAGAAAAAAACGAACAGAACTCATCACTAATTTCGTGGAGAAAAAAAGATGGAAAGACTTGAGAAATTCTACAAATATGGCTTAAATCAAGCTGGTTGGAACAAGTATTCATACATCAATTTAGAGTTTGATAATCAAATAATCTGTAAGAAAAAAATAGAAACGATAAGCAATTATAGTTATGGCAAAGGAGTTTATTGTAGCAATAGAATTGGGTTCATCTAATATAATAGGTGTAGCAGGAACAAAAACCTTGATGGTAGTTTGTCGGTTCTTTCGGTTGTGAAAGAAAATTCCACATCTTGTATAAGTCGAGGGGTGGTATATAATATAGATAAAACAGTGCAGTGTCTTACCAATATCATTAAACGTTTAGAACAATCGCTTACCACTAAAATCGCAAAAGTGTATGTCGGAGTAGGTGGTCAAAGCTTATATAGCGTTCAAAACACTATTGTTAAAGACCTATCTTTAGATACTATTGTCGACCAAGACCTTATCAATAGAGTGATGGACGACAATAGAAGTACATTATATCCCAGCCAAGAAATACTCGATGCTGTTACCCAAGAATACAAAGTAGATAGTCAATATCAACTCGATCCCATAGGTATTCAGTGCATAAGACTCGAAGCTAATCTCTTAAACATATTGTGGAGACAATCGTTTTATCGCAAGTTAAACAAGTGTTTCGATAAAGCTGAAATCACAATAGCAGAGATGTATTTAGCTCCTTTGGCACTTGCTGAGAGTGTATTAACAGAAGCTGAAAAGCGTGGAGGTTGTGTTTTGGTAGACCTTGGAGCAGCTACTACCACTGTATCTGTATACTTTAGAGGCATTCTTCGTCATCTTGCAGTTATTCCTTTAGGAGGAAATAACATCACAAAAGACATCGCTTCACTACAAATGGACGAAGATGTTGCAGAAAAACTCAAGTTGAAATACGCATCAGCTTATACCGATACGAAAAGAAATTGATAAGACTTTAAAGTATTCAATTGATGCAGAAAGAAGCATAGAAAGCAATGTTTTTATTGACCTTGTTGAAGCAAGAGTAGAAGAAATTATAAAGAATGTGTGGAATCAAGTCCCTAAAAAGTACACTGGAACCTTGCTTGGTGGCTTTATATTAACAGGAGGTGGTTCTAATATGAAGAACATAGAACGCGCATTTAAAGAATATACAGGCATTGATAAGATACGTGTTGCAGGCTTTGTTACACAGAATGTAAACTCTAATTTGGTAGATATTACGGCTCATAATGGCATGATGAACACCATACTTGGTTTTGTTATCGAAGGGCGATTTGAATTGTGCTGGAAAAGAAATTACCAACAATTTGTTTGAAGACGAACAAGAAAACGACGTAACAGACCTAAATAGTTCTGTGGAAAAAGAAAAGCCCACACTCACCGAAACACAAGGAACAGGAAAAGTGCCTACCAGGCTGAAAAGAGAAAAGCTGAAGAAGAAGCGCGTAAACGATTAGAGGAAGAAGCTAGAAGCAAGCCGGAAGCGGAAGAAGCTGAACGACTTGAACGTGAAAAAGCTCGTGAAAAATAGTTTCATGAACAAAGCAAAAATCGAAGTTAACAAACTTCTTTACAGACATGTTTAAAGAAGAATAAGGCACACAAAAAACAACTTGTAAACACACAGAAATAAGCAATATTATGGCAGACAATAATTCATTACAACATAAAAGAGTAGATTTCGTCGACACAGAAAAAGCCGATAGCATTATCAAAGTTATTGGTGTAGGTGGTGGAGGAGGAAATGCTGTGAACCACATGTATAACGAAGGAATGCATGATGTTACCTTCTTAGTGTGCAATACCGATAAAAAAGCGTTAGAAGACTCGCCTATTCCAACCAAACTTCAATTGGGAGATGAAGGTCTTGGAGCAGGTAATAAGCCCGAAAAAAAGGTAGAGAAGAAGCTAAAAAAAGCGAAGAGTCTATTCGTAGACAACTGTCTGACGGAACAAGAATGGCGTTTATTACTGCTGGAATGGGTGGTGGAACAGGAACAGGAGCCAGCCCTATTGTGGCAGAAATAAGCAAGAATATGGGTATCTTAACTGTGGGAATTGTTACCATTCCTTTCCTTTTTGAAGGCAGAAAAAAGATTATTCAAGCCTTTAAAGGTGTGAAAGAAATCTCTAAAAACGTAGATGCTTTGTTGATAATCAATAACGAACGTTTGCGTAAAATTTATCCTACATTAGATATTTTAGATGCTTTTGCAAAGGCAGACGATACACTTACAGTGGCAGCACGTAGTATTTCGGAGATAATCACCAGTCACGGACGAATAGGACTCGACTTTAATGACGTTAATACGGTGCTAAAAGACGGTGGAGTAGCTATCATTAGTACGGGTTATGGAGAAGGAGAAGGACGTGTAAAGAACGCTATTGAAGATGCTCTTAACTCGCCTTTACTAAACGATAACGACATTTTTAACTCTCAAAAAATTCTCCTTTGCATTAGTTTCAGTAAGGGTAAAGACGGCAAAAACAGCTTGTTAATGGAAGAAATGAACGATATTCATACCTTTATGGAGCGTTTTAGCAGCGAAGTAGAAACCAAATGGGGACTTATGGAAGACCCTTCTTTAGAAGATAAGGTTAAGATTACTATCCTTGCAGCTGGTTTTGGTGTTAACGATGGAGAAGAAGTTGTGGTTCCAGTACGCAGGTCTGAAGAAGAAGAGCTTAACATTAACATCGATGAGATTTATGGTGACGGCAGTGAACCTGTTAAAAAACGCAATAACATCTTCTACTTTGAAGCAGAAGACCCTCGATAATGACGAAATTATTAACGAGATTTCAGACGTACCCACTTATAAAAAGAACATCTACTATCTTAGATAGAATAAAAAGAATATAGTAACACTAAAAAGGTAGAAGAAGAGCCAGAAAGCCCTAATTCTACAAATAGTCTTATTTCTTTTGCCTAATATCGTGCGCTTATTTCTTAGCACTTATTCTATAAACTATAAATAAATACAACCATGGAGCTATTTGAACAAATAAATAACGACATTAAAGAGGCAATGAAAGCACGCGATAAAGTGCGCTTAGAAACCCTCCGTAACATTAAAAAAAGTGTTTTTAGAGTCCAAAAACAGCACCGGGTGCTAACGACACATTGACCGATGCCGATGCACTTAAAATATTGCAGAAGTTGGCTAAACAAGGTAAAGAATCTGCCAACACCTTTTATGCAATCTAATCGTACCGACTTAGCCGAACACGAGTTAGAACAGGTGTCTGTAATAGAAAGTTACCTGCCTCAACCCCTTACCGAACAAGAAATTGAAAGCATTGTTACCGCTATTATTGCAGAAACAGGCGCACAAGGAATGAAGGATATGGGTAGAGTTATGGGCTTAGCCTCTAAAACAAATGGCAGGAAAAAGCAGAAGGTGGTGCTATATCATCTATTGTTAAAAAAAGCTATTAGCATAATTTTTTCATATAAGTTTCATTTTTATGAGGGGGCAAAGACAAGTGCTTTGTTCCTCATTTTTTTATTGTTTTATCTGTTACCGCCCCTTTCTTACCTATAAAAACACCTACCTTATTTGCTTCTTTTTTTGTTTTTTTATAAAGGCATTTTTTTGCAAAAACAATAGTATGTAACATTTCGTGATGTATGGGGGTGTTATTTGTTTTTAAAAGGCTTGTTTGTTTCCTTTTTCTTCGCTTTTAATAATGAGATAACTAAGAAAGAACTTATAAGATGCAAAGATAAACAACATTTTTTTAGGGGTGTTATTGCTAAAAAAGAGTGCAATAAACCTTGAAAAAGCTGAGGCAATAAAAGCATGGTAAACGTTCTTTAAAAGCCACCTTTTTTTGTGAGCATTTTGTTACATCTAAAAAAATGTTGTTTTAGAAAAAAATAGCTAAGCTTTTACATGCTTTTGAAATACAAAAAGAGATATGTTGAAACGAAAAAACACAGCATTTACTCCTAAAAAGCATAGGTTTTGCATTTCTAAAAACACAAGTAACGAGAAACAAAAAAATAAACTTTTATGGCGCAAAAAGCTTAGAGTTTAGCACACAAAACATAAGTTATTAGCAGGTAAAACACAAGAGTTTGCACCCTAAACCCTTATCTTTTACGTCCTAAACCCTAAGCTTTTTGCACGTTTTTCGATTAAAAAACACGCATATAAAGGGTATTCCTTCAAAAAATACCCTCAAAACTATTTCATTTGTAAAGCCATGAAGAGAGAAAAGAAAAGTGGGCAAAAATACGCCACTTTTTCAATCTCTTTCTCGATAAAAACAAGTTGAACATCATCAAGAGCTAAGTAATCCGAGCGACACTCCTTGTATTTTTCATATTTACCTACAAAGAACGGTGCTTTTACGAGGCGTTGGTACACCGCATAAAAGCACCGTTTTAAGAAAAAGATGGGTTTTATTTCACCTCAAAATGAAGCGAACCCGCTTTTATTAGTTGGTCGTGCGAAACACGATAACCATTCATAGGCTTTCCACCCATTTGTATTTTATCAATTAAGAAAGCTCCCTTACTGCCACGATGAGTGGTTATTTCGAGCTTATCTCTTCCCCATTGAGCCTTATCGAGCTTAATGGTTACCTTATCGAATACAGGTGTTGTAAGCGTATAAGCAGGTTCTCCCGGACAATCAGGATAGAAACCTATCATGTTAAACACAGCCCATGCCGACATTGTTCCTGTGTCGTCGTTTCCCGGAATGCCGTCGGGTGCATTTCTAAAATATTGTTTTAATAGTCTGTTCACTTCTTTTTGTGTTCTCCACTCTTCGCCTTTTACATACGAAAACAAGTGAGGATAAGCAATATCTGGCTCGTTTGCAGGGTCGTAATAGCCTTTATCGAACACCATTTGCAGTTTATTTACAAACAATTTGCTACCTCCCATGAGCTTAATTAAGCCTTTGAATGTCGTGAGGAACATAGAAAGTGTAATTCCATGCATTACCTTCATGGGAAGCCAGGAGATGGCTCAAAGTTTTCTCCTTGTAAGGGATTGAAGGGCGAAAGAAACTTTCCGTTAGGCAAAATAGGGCGTAGTGTGCCGTATTCTTTATCGTAATAATGCTTATAACCTAACGAACGTTTATAGAAAAGTTTTGCATCGACTGTCTTTCCGAGTGCCTTTGCTAACCTACTTAGTGCGTTATCGGCAATGTAATATTCGAGAGCGTGCGACACAGAATTATCGTATTGTTCTCTCAAAGGCACATAACCAAGCGTTGTATAATCGTCGTTATCGGGACGAAGTTTGTTTTCACTGCCTTTGGTTACAGCTCCTTTACGCATTGCAGCATAGGCACGATGAATGTCGAAACCACGTATTCCCTTTAACCAACTGTCTACTATAACAGGAATAGCAGGGTCTCCTTCCATCGTATATGTTTCTCTTCCAAACAATTCCCACTTAGGAAGCCAGCCATGTTCATCATACATGTCGAGCATGGTTTGTATCATTTCTGTTTGTCGCTTAGGATATACAAGCGTAAGTAGCTGATGTACGTTGCGATAGGTGTCCCATAACGAGTAAACAGTGTAACGATTACGATTTTTGATAGTGCCTATTTGCTCTGTTTCGAGGGTGGGATACTGTCCATTTACATCTTGAATAATGTTTGGGTGGATAAGGGTATGATACAAAGCTGTATAAAATACGGTTCTTTCATCTGGTGTTCCACCTTCTACAAGAATACGAGATAGGTCGTTATTCCATGCTTCTCTTGCAGCAAGACGAATGGCATCAAAGTCTTTTTCCTTTTGTTCTACGTCTAAATTTTCACGTGCATTCGCCATAGAAACAAACGAAACACCCATTTTAACTTCTATTTGTTCGTTTTCTTGGGTATCGAAATTAAGATAAACACCAATGTCGTCGCCTGCAATCTCACGTTTATATTGAGAATAGAGTTTATATTTTCCGTTATCAACGTCCCACTCTGCCTCAACACCTGTCATCTTTCTTTGCTTTTTCCAATAGCCTTGTGAAATGGGTTTCTTTGCTATTCGCATCACAAAGTATATGGGAAACACTGCTTGAGGGTTGTAACAAAAACGTTCCAAGCATCTTCATTCCTTCGTATTCGGTATCGTTTACACGGCGAACAAAGGCTCCACTCTCGTTTGTTAAGCCTTCTCCAAGATTTAAAAAGAATGTGACTTTCGCCTTTAGGAAAGGTAAATCGTGCCACAGAGGTGCGTGTTGTAGCGGTAACCTCTGCTTTAATGTTGTATTTTAAAAGGGTATTTGCATAATAACCGGGGGTAGCTTGCTCGTTTTTTTATACGCACTTCCGTATTCTTTTATAATCAACATTTAAAGCTCCAGTGGTAGGCATTAAAAGCAAAGAACCTACCTCAGGACACCCCACTCCACTAAGGTTTACATGCGAAAATCCTGTAAAGAAAAACGTTATGAAACTCGTAAGGAGTAGACCACCAACGAGCATCTTTGTCGTATTTGTTAAGGTCTGAACCCATCACATTAAAGGGAACAACAGACATAAGACCGTTAGGACACACTGCACCGGGGTTAGTTGTGCCGAAATTAGTTGTGCCTATAAAGGGATTAACATAATCTACGGGCTGTTTATTGTCTGCCTTTGCGGTGCTTGTTATCGCACTAATAAGTGCTACAACAGCAATAAATAGGTGTTTGTAAATGGTATTTTTCATTGCAAAAAAGGTGTTATAAAACAAAAACAAGCAAACAAAATGCGCTTTAAGTAAACCCTCTTTTTCTTTTTAGGCTTGCTTATTTACATTTTGCTTGCTTGTTAACTATGTTATATTGTCATAGCCATTGCTTACACAATGCTATTCTTTTTTGTAAATTCTACTATCTCTTTAATGTATCCAAAAGCCATTCCTACCACCGTATCTGCTGCTCCATAGTACACAGCCACTCGTTCTCCGTCTTGTAAAGCAGCACATGGGAACACCACATTAGGCACATCTCCTTGCAATTCATATGGTGCAGCAGGTGCTAAAAGATAAGGTTGTGTGCGATAAAGCACCTTCGATGGGTCTTCTTTATCTAAGATAGCAGCTCCCATTGAATAACGAAATCCATTGCAAGTGTTAATTACACCGTGATAAAATATAAGCCATCCTTCTTCAGTTAAGAAGGGAACAGAGCCAGCACCTATCTTTGTACACTGCCATGCACTATCTTCAAAAGGAGTAACCTTCATCACACAGCGATGTTCTCCCCAGTATTTCATGTCTGGACTATAGCTAATATAAATATCACCGAATGGAGTATGACCGTTATCACTTGGTCTACTAAGCATTGCATACTTACCGTTTATCTTCTCAGGGAATAGCACTCCGTTTCTATTAAATGGTAAGAAAGCATTTTCACATTGAAAGAATTCCTTAAAATCGAATGTATATGCAATACCAATAGTTGGTCCGTGATAACCATTACACCAAGTTATCCAATAACGATCTTCTATCCATGCAACTCTTGGATCATATTTATAATCAGATTCTATCATGTCTGTGTTGCCTGCTTTAAAAGAGATTGGCTCATGATTGATATCCCAATTGATTCCATCTTTACTGAAACCAGCGAATATATTCATTTGAACTGCTTTATTATCGCAACGGAATACGCCTGCAAAACCTCCTTCAAATGGAACTACTGCACTGTTAAATATGCTATTAGAGGTAGGGATATGATAACGACCGATAACTGGATTCTTTGAATAACGCCATAAAACGTCTTTACAACCTTCGGGTCTTTCTTCCCAAGGCATCATGTTTTTTGCTACTTTCATATATGTATTATTTATTATTTGTTTATTCGTTTACGTTTTGTTCCTGCTTATCTGGGTGTGTAAAGGGAACAAAATAGGTGATTAAAAAGGCTGGAATGGTGGCAATGAGTGTGAAAATAAAGAAACGTTCATAACCTAATGCGTCACTAACACTACCACTTATCATGCCCGGAAGCATCACTCCAAGATTCATTATACCAGAGGCAAAGGCATAATGTGCCATTTGATGTTTGCCCGGAGCTATTTGTTGCATCATAAAAAGAGTAAGTCCTACGAAACCAAAGCCATAACCAAAGTATTCAAGAGTTATGGCACCACCTATTAACCAACCATTTGTAGGCTGATAAATAGATAGCAATGTGTAGGCCACAAAGGGAAGATTGAAAATACAACAAAGAGAGAATAATGTTTTTTTAAGACCAAAATGAGAGATATAATACCCTGCTAAGATAGACCCAAGCACAAAGGCTGCAGCACCAAAGGTGCCATAATAAAGTCCTATTTCCTGTTCGTTTAATCCTAAACCACCAACGGTTCTACTTGCTTTGAGGAATAATGGAACGATTTTTCATTACAAATCCTTCGGCAAAAACGATACAAAAGAATAAAGCAGATATAATATAATATGTGTTTTTTTATCGAAGAAGTCTTTTAAAAACTCCTACTAATTCTGTTATTATTTCGTTAGCTGTTCGGTGAGCATTCGTTGTTTTTTCGCCTTGTGGAAGTGCTTTAATATGATACAAACCAAGTGCTCCCATCAACACACCTAACGCTATCATAACCACTGTCCAAGCCTTTGTTGCAGCACTAATCATTACGTTTTTGGGGTGCGCCCTCTATGCCACCATAATGTTTAAGCAACCAACCTGCGAGCCAAACAAGCCCTCCCTGACGCCACAATCTTTGCTATATTGTAGAAAGCACCTTGCCAACCAATGTATTCTGCTTGCTGTTCTTTGCTTAATTCTGCCATATATACCCCATCGGTAGCTATATCGTGTGTTGCTCCACTAAAAGCTATTATCGCCATTAAGCCTATTGCTAAGGCGAAGAAATGGGGTACATGCAAGCATAAACCCACCAAAGTGAAGCCTATACCTGTAACGATTTGCGTTAAAACGACAAAATATTTCTTTGTTTTATATATTTCTAAGAACGGACTCCATAAGAATTTGAAAGTCCACGGAAGCATAATGAGCGATGTCCAAAAGGTGATTTGCGTGTCTGAAATGCCCAAACCTTTGAACATTAGCACAGACACCATGTTTAAAACGACAAAGGGTAAGCCCATTGCAAAATAAACACTTGGCACCCACGAAATAGGGTTATTTTGTTGCTTATTCATGTTTAATAGATTGTTATGTCTTTAATGATAGGTGCAAATATAAAGTTTTTTTTTCTGCCTTAAAAGTTTTAAGGGCATAAAAAAAGCATAAACAGATAGATTAAGTTGGTGTTTGACAAATTTAAGACAAACAAAAATAGCCTTTAAATAGCATTTTCTCTGTGCATAAAAACACAAAAAAGCCTCTCAATAAGCAATGAGAGACTTTTTATAAAACAATGTTTTAGCCGTTAAAAGCCGAGCTAATGCGAGCTGCTATATCTGCCAATTCTTCTTTAGAAGGTGTTAGTTTTGGCTTAGAAAAGTTGATATCAGCTTCTGTTTGCATAGGAACTAAGTGAATATGTGCATGAGGCACTTCTAAACCTATTACGCATTGACCCACCTTTTTACAAGGGATAGCCTTTTTAATTGCCACAGCCACTTTCTTTGCAAACACCTGAAATTGTGCTAATTCGTCGTCTTCGAGGTCGAAAATATAATCCACTTCGCGCTTAGGAATAACCAACGTATGCCCCATAGCCACAGGGTTAATGTCTAAAAACGCAAAGAAATGCTCGTTCTCGGCACATTTATAGCAGGGAATATTGCCTGCTGCTATTTCTGAAAAGATTGTCATATAGAATATTGTTTAATGGTTATAACACGGTTTATTCTAAGGTTATTTTCTCAATACGTAGCTTCACTACACCGCTGGGGATTTTTATTTCAGCCACTTCTCCCACCTTTTTATTAAGCAATCCTTGTGCTATGGGGGTTGTAATGGCAATCTTTCCTTCCTTTAAGTTTGCTTCGCTTTCGCTCACAATGGTGTAGGTCATCTTTGCATTGTTACCTAAATTAGTCATTTCCACTTTGCTCATAATCTGCACAGAGTCGGCACTTAAAAAGCGAAGTGTCTACAATTTTAGCCTCAGCAAGTGTCATTTTAATCTTTCCGATTTTAGCTCCTAAGTGTGCTTGAGACTCTTTTGCAGCGTCATACTCTGCGTTTTTCGCTTAAATCTCCCTTTATCTCTTGCTCCAGCAATAGCTGCCGATGCTTTGGGACGTTCTACGCTTTCGAGCTGTTTAAGCTCAGCTACAAAGGTTATCATAACCTTCTTGTGACATGTAAGCCATAATATTTTTTTATTTTTGAATGAAACTCTTTTTATAATTGGATATTAAAAATATAGAATACCGATACATTATTTTTTTAACGCATCGGTATTCTACCTATAATTATTTAGTTAGCCACCCTAACCATTTGCAAAGGTAGCATTTATTTGCCATATAAACAAAGATTATTTCGCAAGTTAATAGATTTTAATAATTTAACAAAACACTTATTGCTGTGTAAAGCCTACTTTTTATGTTTCAAAGGAGCTATAAAATGAGGTGTATTTTTGTACTAACAAAAAAAGCAATTATAGAGAAAATAGCTAAGCTTTTTAGTGTGTTTAGCGAACACCGAAAGGGCATTTTTAAGCACAAAAAAACAGAGTACGAGTTTTAAAGATATATGTTTTGTATTTCTATTTTGGTTGTTTTATTCACAGTAGAAATAAGGTATTAGGGTGCAAAAAGCTTAGGTTTTAGCATGCAATAGCTTATGTTTTGAGTGCCAAACTCTTATGTATTACCTCTTAAAAGACTATCTTTTGCGTGCTAAAACCTAAGCTTTTGCATGGTTTTCTCTCAATTTGGTTGTTTTAAGATGTTTTCTACACTTTTTGTAGCGCATAACTATTGTTTTTCGTCTCAATAGGTTTTTACGTTCAAAAAATCGTTTTTGCCCTCTTTTCTTTATTCTTTTTTTCGTTATAAACACTCTTTTCAGAAACAACAAACTTGCATTTAAGTGGTAAAAAGAACAACCAACCAGCCATGTTTAAGCTCTATTTATTAAAAATATTTTCACTTTTAAGCACAAAAATAAAACAAACGTTCTTATTTCACATTTATAATCTCAATGCAAACAAAAGGTTTACAAACTTAAGGGTTTTCTGTTTTAACTACGAACAAACACCCGTTAAACAAAAACACATAAAGGATAGCACAAAAAAATAGCTTTGTTAAAAACCTCATTCACCTTTTTGTTATACAATCAAAGAATTACAACACTGTTCAAACAAAAACCAAAGCCACACTCAAAAACAAGTTGAGTGTGCTTTATTGCGACATTAAATAACAATAAAAGCTATTTAATCCATACCTTTTCTACGTTTCCGTTGCTATATTTAATCAGGTTAAGCCCCTTAATAGGTGCAGAAATATAACGTCCCCAAGCATCGTAACGAGCCACTTCTCTTGCGTTTTTCAGTTGCATTAGCTACTTGTTGTATGCCTGTTGTAGCATTTAATTTAACACGAGAGATATTAGCATTTACGATTTCTCCTGTGGCGTTATTGAGCAATAGCACAATGATATCCAGATGTTCTTTATTTTTCCATGTAGAATATTGTGACATATTACGAAAAACATGTTGGTGTTTTTGCACTTCGTCTACAACAACTGTTGGCTTTACACTTGAAGGAAAACCCGACAATATACTAGCTGCCGCAATAGCAGTGTGCCTAAATACCATGTTAGCAATACTGTGTTCACTGTCTACCATCTTATCTAATTCAGGAAAAAAGCCCTTATATTGATTTCTTCCCGACAGGTAGTTTGCTTGTCTCCAATTAGGGTCAGACAAAGAATCTTCTGTAATTACATAAGCCAAAGAATAGTTCACAGGGTCTTGTGCCACACGAAATATGATTTCACTGCTAACGTTTATATCTGTTTTCTCTTCGTTCCACATGGCAGACACATTCACTTCTACTGTTGTAAGCTTAGCTAAATCGTTATCAATGTAGGTATCTAAGAGATATTTATTTGATTGCGCACGTCTATTTATTTCAAGTGTAGGATAACCAGTAAGTTGCTTTAGCTTATTATAATATGTGGAACAATAAAGCGGTTCATCATATCCTCCGCCATGAATAGCAATAGGAATAAGGTTATTAGCATATTTATGCACTGCGTTTTCCAAAGAGGCAAGCGCACGAGGACACCATCCACACCACATACCTGTATAGTCTTCTACCACTATTTTACGCATAGGAACTTTTGAAACGGTTATTCTTTTAAATTTAAAGTTAGAATAATAAAAGCTTCGTTTTGTTCGCCGTTTACCTTTGTAATAGCTAAAGTTATTTCGTCGGTACCTAATTTCTTTGCAGGCGGAACAGCAATATTAACAGCGGTAGAGCCAAAACGTGGAATGAGTTTATCTAAGGTTATTTTTCCCATGTTTATGGTATCGCCGTTTTGAATGAAAGCGTATGTAAAATATTTCACACCACTTATTCCCTCATTACTCATTTGGAAAGAGGCTTTATAAGGGTTGTCTTCGGTAGAAGCAAAAGCATATTCAACAGCAATAGGGCGCAGTTCGTTCCCAGAATAAGCAAAAACTTTCGCAGAAAAGAGGGTGGCATGAAGTGCTAAAACTATCACTAAAAGAGATAATTTGTTAAGAGTGTGTTTTGTAAAATGTAGCATAAGCATTTTTATTGATAAAAGAGGTTTTATTGTTATGTATGAATACTAAGATGTGAAAAAACAAGAACTAAAAAAACAGCACACGTTTTTATTACATTATATATAATAAGGTGTAAAAACCTAAATGTGCAAAAGTGTGAGCAACTGAGATATGTTATTGATAATCTTAAAAGCCCCTGCTTGGCGCAAACTGTCTTCGCTCCCAACACCATAGGTTACACCTATTGCCTTTACATGAGCATTCTTTGCCATCGCCATATCAAACCAAGTGTCGCCTACTACCACTGTTTCTTGCGCATTTAACGATAACTCTCGCATGGTTTTCAACACGGGTTCGAGGCTTCGGTTTATGCTCTGTTACGCTGTCGTTTCCTAAGATATAAGGAAAGAAAGCATCTAAATTTCTTTCTGCTAACATGTGTTTAATAGATGAACTCTGCCTACTACTTGCCACCGTTGTTAAGATGTTTTGCCGATGAAGTGCATGTATGGTTTCGCTAACTTGTGGAAATAAGGTGGTAGGAAAAATGGTTTCGGGTTTCTCTGAACACACTTTCGTAGGTTTTGAACACAAAGGTTTGCCAACTCATCATCTGCTTGAACAAGCTTTATAAAAAGCCTCTTTTAAAGGGTAAACCAATAGTGCTTGCACACGCCTCGGGAGTGCATTTTGGAAGATTTAAACGCTTTATTGACTCTTGAAAGCAAAAACAATATTTGCTGTTTAGTGTCTACCAAAGTGCCGTCGAAATCGAATATTATGTTTTTAATCATTATCTAAGAAAAATCAATCTTTCTACCTTTAATATTTTACAAAAGTACAAATAAAAACCTTATATATAAACTATTAGCACCTTTGAAAAATAGAAAAACAAAGAGTTTTCACTACCTTTTGCAACATGAAAGATAATAAACAGGATATAAAAGACTTTGAAATAATGGCTCCAGTGGGCTCTCGTGAGAGCTTAATGGCTGCTATACAAGCAGGTGCAAACTCGGTTTTACTTTGGCATAGGAAAGCTAAATATGCGTTCACACTCTGCTAATCATTTTACCATAGACGACCTTCACGAGATAGGCTCTCGATATGTGCTGAGCATAAAATGAAAAGCTATTTAACCGTGAACACTATTATATATGGTGGCGATATAGAAACGATGCACACCATAATAGATGCAGCTAAAGAGGCAAACATTAGTGCAGTGATTGCAGCAGACGTAGCTGTTATTATGTATTGTAGAAGCGTTGGCGTAGAAGTTCACTTGTCTACACAATTAAATATAACCAATATAGACTCGTTAAAGTTTTACGCTCAGTATGCAGATGTTGTGGTGTTAGCTCGCGAACTAAACATGGAACAAGTGGCAGAGATACATCGTAAGATTATAGAAGACGATGTTCGTGGTCCTAATGGCGAATTGGTTCGCATTGAAATGTTCTGCCATGGTGCTTTATGTATGGCTGTTTCTGGTAAATGTTATTTAAGTATTGACGCTGAAGCCCATAGTGCTAACCGTGGTGATTGTCGTCAGTTGTGTCGTCGTTCTTATGTGGTTACAGATAAAGAAACAGGCACCGAATTAGAGATAGACAATCAATACATCATGAGTCCGAAAGACTTAAAGACACTTCGCTTTATAGATAAGATGATGGACGCTGGTGTTCGTGTGTTTAAAATAGAAGGACGAGCAAGAGGACCTGAATATGTTTATAAGGTGGTTTCTTGTTATAAAGAGGCTATCGAAGCAGTGATGAACGACACATTTACAGAAGATAAGAAGGATAAATGGGACGAAGAACTGTCGAAAGTGTTTAATCGTGGCTTCTGGGACGGCTATTATCAGGGTCAAAAGATGGGCGAATGGAATAAAAACTATGGTAGTGCTGCCACCGAAAAAGAAAGTGTTGGTGGGCAAAGTGGTGAAATATTTTTTTCTAAAAATAGGTGTGGCAGAAATAGCTGTTACAGCGTCGGAAATAGAGAAAAACGATAATCTTTTAATCACAGGGCCTACCACAGGAGTGATGTATCTCACAATAGATGAGATGCGATACGACCTAAAACCTGTTGAAAAAAAGCAGAGAAAGGTTGGAATATTTCGATAGCTGTTACCGACAAAGTGCGCCCCAGCGACAAGGTGTTTAAGTTGGTTTCAGTACCTAAAAAAATAAATGGTTATTTCACAACACAAAGCCAATAAACAAACAATAGCATGTGTGTAAATGCACGCTATGTAATCTTTTAAGATATGACAATTAACGAATTACAAGACGAAATCATTGCAGAATTTAACGAATTCAGCGATTGGATGGATAAATATCAAATGCTTATCGACTTAGGAAATGAGCTTTCGCCCTTAGATGCCAAATATAAAAACAGAAGATAATCTTATAGATGGTTGTCAAAGTAGGGTGTGGCTACAATGCGATACTGTAGACAATGTGCTACATTTTAGTGCTGATAGCGACGCATTGATAACAAAAAGGCATCATAGCAACATTGCTTAGAGTGCTTAACAACCAAACGGCAAAAAGACATTTTAGATTGCGATTTGCACTTTATAGATGCTATCGGTTTAAAAAGAACACTTATCTCCTACACGCTCAAACGGCTTATTGTCGATGATAAAACGCATTAAGGCTTATGCCTTAGTACATGCTCAAGCATAATAAAATGAAGAAACTTACAGCTTTAGAAATGAACCGTTTGTCGGTAGACGAGTTTAAACAAGCCGACAAACTACCACTAACAGTTGTGTTAGATAATGTTCGTTCGTTGCATAATGTAGGTTCTGTGTTTCGTAGTGGCGATGCTTTTAGAATAGAGAAAAATATGTCTTTGTGGCATTACAGCTACTCCTCCAAGTGCCGAAATACACAAAAACAGCTCTCGGAGCAGAGAACTCTGTGGAGTGGGAATACTACTCTTCTGCCCACGAAGCAGTGGAGAAACTACAAGCAGAAGGGGTATTTGTATATGCAGTGGAGCAGGTACAAAACTCGCAAATGTTACCTTCTTTAACATTAAACACCAATCAGCGTTATGCCATTGTGTTGGGTAACGAGGTGAAAGGGGTGCAACAAAGCGTTGTAGATATAGCTAATCACACCTTAGAAATTCCACAATTGGGCACTAAACACTCGTTAAACGTGAGCGTTACAGCAGGTATTGTGATATGGGAGTTTGCTCGTCAACTCTTATTTTCTCTTCGTTCTTAATCGTGCAGTTATTCTTTTTTTGCTCTTCTTTTTGTATCAATAAAGCACATATCGTTAAACTATGAAAATTATAGCAGTAGCTTCTAATTACGCTTCACACAATAATAATAACACAGATACGTTATTAACTAAAACAGAGCCTCTACTTTATTCTAAGGCGGATTCTTCTGTTATTAAAGACGGAAAACCGTTTTTGTGCCCTAATTTCATGGGTACTATCACTTACAACGTGATGTTAGTGGTGCGAATATGCAAGCTTGGAAAGTCGATTCCTGAACGTTTTGCGCATCGTTACTATGATGCTGTTACATTAGGTGTCGACTTTACTGCGCAAGACTACTTGAAACAAGTGCAAGAAAAACAGGCATCTTGGTTCTTAGCAAAGAGCTTTGACGGGTCTACAGCATTAGGTTCGTGGCTCAATATTGAGCAATTAAAAAGCATTAACACGCTTTCTTTTAATCTAAAAGTGGACAACCAAGACACACAAATAGGCTATACTAACAACATGCTGATGAAGGTAGATGAGCTTATAGCTTATATTAGTCAATTTATTACCCTAAAAACAGGCGACCTACTTTTTCACAGGTTCACCAACAGAGGCTAACATTGTAGGATTAAATCAACATTTTGAAGGCTATATAGAAGATAACAAAGTGATTGATTTTTATAGTAGATAAAGCCTTAAAAAGGAAGAAAAAAAGAAAAAGCTAAGAGTGGGTATTTCTGTTTCAAAGATAAAAAACACAAATGAGCAACAAACACTGTATACGATTTATTTTTACGCTCTTCACTCTATTTGTTTGTATTTCTTTACAAGCACAAAGGTTTGTGAATTTAACGTTAGAGCAAGTGAAAATAGACTCTGTTTTGCCTTCTTTTACGCATGTTATTCCTTTTAAATGAACATTATAAAGACTCTATTTATACCGTAGAGTTGCTTTATCCTGAGTTCACTCCTATGACCTCACGAGATATTGCACGCTATAACACTCTATCAGGAAGCATTCTTCCTAACACTCCCGCTATCTCTCAACACGTTGTTTTAGATAAGAAACAAGCTGCATTGCACATCTCTTTCATGCCTTTAGCTTTGCATCAAGGACGTTATCAGTTCTTAACAAGTTTCTTATTACGCATTTCTTCTAAACCTATCGCTAAACTTAAAGCACGCACAAGAGCCTCGATAAGCGATGAACCAACAAGTCGTTATGCCACAAACTCAGTGCTATCGAAAAGTAAATGGGCGAAAATAAGGGTCGCAAATACAGGTGTTTATCAACTCACACCCGACCTAATACGTCGTGCAGGCTTCACAGATATAAACAAAGTGAAGGTATTTGGTTATGGTGGTTGGCTTCAAAACGAACGCTTAACACCACAAGATTTAATTGAAAAGGACGACTTAAAAGAGGTTCCAACATGCAAAGTGGGCGACAAACGCTTGTTTTTTGCGCGTGGAACGGTGTCGTGGAATAGCAAAACAGCTACTCGACGAACACGTAATCCCTATTCTGATTATGGCTATTATTTTATCACTCAAACAAACGAAGAACCTCTATTGGTAGACAGCACTTCGTTTTTAAAATCGTTTTACCCTTCGTTTAACGATTATCACTCTTTGCATGAAGTGGATAATTATGCGTGGTTTCCCGGCGGAAGAAACTTATTTGAGGCAACACCTATTACAGCTAATGCGCCAAAGACTTACACCTTAAACGCTCCTAAGGGTGTTTCTTATGGTCAAATAACAGTGATTATCACAACAAACTCTGTTACCGAAGTAGAATTCTTTGTAAATAACGTGTCAATAGGCACTCAAAAAGTGTCTTGGAACAATGCTCATAACCAACCAGAAGAGTTTAGTAAAGCCAAAGAGAGTGTCTTTACAACCGCAATAAACAATTTAAAGGAACAAAATGAGGTACGTATTGAAGTAAAAAAAGGTAATGTTATACGTCTTGATTATATTTCTTTAGCGTTTAACAAACCATTTCCTGCCCCTCAATTAGCTACCCAAAACTTTCCTACTCCTGAATATGTGTATAACATTACACCACAGAATTTGCATGCAGATGGTTTCGCTGACATGGTAATTATTATCCCCACATCGCAGAAACTATTAGCACAAGCAAAACGATTAAAGGCTTTTCACGAAACAAACGATAAGATGCGAGTGCGTATAGTGCCTGCTGATGAGTTGTATAACGAGTTTTCGAGTGGCACACCTGATGCAAATGCGTATCGTAAATACTTGAAAATGTTATACGACCGTGCAGGAAATAACTACAGAAAAACCTACCTAAATATCTTGTTTTATTTGGTGATGCAGCCTTTGATAACCGAATGAATACGGCTGAATGGAAGCACAAAAATCCTGATGATTATTTGCTTTGTTACGAGAGTGAAAACTCTTTTCACAAGGTAATGTGTTATGTTGATGATGGATTTTACTGTTTATTAGACGATGGAGAAGGAAATAATCCTTTGTCATATGATAAACCTGATATGGCAGTGGGTCGTTTTCCTGTGACTAACGAAGCACAAGCAAAGGTAATGGTAGATAAGTTATTAGCTTATAACGCTAATAACAATGCTAACAATTGGCAAAAACACTATCATGCTCATGGGCGACGATGGGAACCATAACCTTCACATGGAAGATGCTGAGCTGCAGCTAACATGATTCAAAAAGCTAAACCCAGGTTACTTAATTAAAAAGGTAATGTGGGATACTTACAAACGACAAACATCTGCACAAGGCAACTTTTATCCTGATGTAACTAAGGTGATAAAAGAGCAACAAGCGTCGGGTGCACTCATTATGGATTATGTTGGACACGGAATAGAATATCAAATATCTGACGAAAACGCACTTAGATTAAGCGATTTTTATTCAGTTTAAAAACAAAAAACCTTCCTCTTTGGATAACTGCTTCATGCGATATTATGCCGTTCGATGGGCTTGTTGACAACATTGGAGAGGCTGCTGTACTCAACCCAAACGGAGGTGCTGTGGCGTTCTTTGGCACTACTCGAACTGTATATGCCAATTATAATAAAGCTATAAACATGGCTTTTTTAGAATATGTTTTAAGCAATGATGCCAATGGAAAGCCTATTTCGGTGGGTGAAGCACAGCGTTTGGCGAAAAACAGAATGATAGATAAGAATCTTGATAACACGCCTAACAAGCTACAATATTCGTTATTAGGCGACCCAGCCTTGGTGTTGAAACGACCTACTGCAAAGGTTGTCATAGATAATATAAATGGTGTAGCATGCTCATCTGATAACATCATGAACTTAAAAAGCGGGCGAAATAGCTACAATCAATGGACATGTAGAAGGACAAACTCATTTTAATGGAACGGTAAATCTTTTTGGTTAGAGATGGCGAAGAAACACATACTGGACTTAAAAACTCGCCTGTTGAAACTCCTGACGCTATTGTTTATAAAGATAGAACACGAGTTATTTTTAACGGAACAGATAGTATTAAAAATGGGACATTTAGCATGAAGATAGCCATACCAAAAAGATATTAGCTATTCAAACCAGAAAGGTGCTATCAATGTTTACGCTGTTAATAACGAAAAAACGTTATCTGCGAATGGATTTGAAGACAACTTTATGCTAAATGGAAGTGTCGAAGTGAAAAACGATTCGATAGGTCCTTCGCTCTTTACTTACCTTAATACACCTGCTTTTATCAATGGTTCAAAGGTTAATAGCACACCGCTTCTTGTGGTTGAGTTGGCAGATGACAATGGTATTAACGTGAGTGGAAACGGAATAGGACACGACTTGCAATTGATTATTGATAACGATGCCAGCAAAAACATACAACTTAAACAATAGTTTTATGTACAACTTTGGTTCTTACACAAAGGTATTGCCACGTTCCGCTTGCCCGAGTGTCCGAAGGAGTGCACTCTTTAAAGATAAAAGCATGGGACATTCTTAACAACTCGTCTGTAACAACGCTATCATTCGTAGTAGTTAAAAATCTTCCTCCTATGTTGTTAAACATTCATGCCACAGAAAACCCAGCTAAAAAACCAAACCACTTTTATTATCAATCACGATTATGCAGGCGATAATCTCGACTTGAACATAGAATTATTTGATAGCGATGGCAAACTTATTTGGAATAAACAACAAATAGGAAGCAGTGCTAATACAACGTCAACAGTAACATGGAATCTCACTTCTAACGAGGGTTCGGCACTTAAAACAGGTGTTTATCTTTATAGAGTGAGCGTAGCTAACAACGGTGGAAAGAAGGTTTCTAAAACAGAAAAAAACTCATTATTCAACGATAATACCCCTATATAAATAAGGTAAAAACCTCATTAAAAAGATGAATACATTTAAACACTTAGCATTGGTGATGCTCTTCACTTTATGCTCATCTACAGCTTTTGCGCAACTAAATAAGAACAATATATTTAATCCTGTTACAACTTCTGTAACATCATTGAGCATCGCTCCAGACGCAAGAGCTGGTGGTATGGGCGATATAGGTGCTGCTACAGACCCCGATGTGTCGTCGCAATACTGGAATGTAGCTAAATATCCATTCACAATTAGTCGTGCAGGGAGTGTCTTTAAACTACACTCCTTGGTTAAGAAAAGCTTGTAAACGACATGAATTTAGCTAACCTTGTAGGCTATTATCGCATAGGAGAACACGCTGCCGTTTCAAGCTCTTTGCGTTATTTCTCTTTGGGAGAAGTGAACACAAGCTATGAGGCGGGTGGACAAGGAAGTGGTATTACGATAAATCCTTACGAAATGTCTTTCGATGTGGGCTACTCTCTTATGCTCTCAGAGAAATTCTCTATAGGTGCTGCCATTCGTTATATTTATTCTGATTTGAAGATGAGTTACACAGATGATGTAACCCCCGGTTCGGCTTTTGCTGCCGATTTGTCGGCTTATTATCAAAACTATATCAATTTAGGAGCAAGAGAATGTCAGTTAGGATTAGGTCTTAATCTCTCTAATATAGGAAGTAAGATTTCTTTCGGAGGCGACAATAACAGTTATTTTATCCCTACAAACATGCGCTTAGGAGCGTCGCTTATGGTTCCAATAGACGAATATAATCGCATAAGTTTTGCTGTTGATGCCAACAAACTATTAGTTCCAACTTATCCTCGACAAAAGAAAATAGCAAACGGAGATAGCTTTGACGAGACTGAAACCGACTTTGAAGCACGCACACAACGAGAATATTACGGTTTATCGAGCATTAACGGTATCTTTAAAAGCTTTGGTGATGCACCAAATGGTTTTAAAGAAGAAATGCAAGAAGTGCAATTAAGTGTCGGTACAGAATATGTTTATAACGACAAATTTGCGCTCCGTGCAGGATATCATCACGAAAGTGAGAACAAAGGAAATAGAAAATATTTCACAGTGGGTGCTGGTTTTAAAATGAATGTGTTTTCTTTAGACGCTGGATATGTTATTTCTACTGCTGGAAGTAACCCACTCGACCAAACATTGCGCTTTAGTTTAACATTCGACATGGACGGCATTAAGGATTTATTTAACAAATAAACAACATGATAAGAGTAGGTTTTGGATACGATGTACACAAACTTGTACAAGATAGAGATTTGTGGTTAGGTGGAATAAAGATAGACCATAGCACGGGTTTACTTGGTCATAGCGATGCCGATGTACTAATTCATGCGATATGCGATGCCATCTTAGGTGCCGCAAACATGCGTGATATAGGTTATCATTTTCCTGACACTGCCAATGAAACGCTAAACATGGATAGCAAAAATAATTTTTGAAACAAACCATCGAACTCATTGCTACCAAAGGCTATAAACTTGTGAATGTAGATGCTACTGTGTGTGCAGAAGCACCTAAAATTAACCCTCATATCCCTGCAATGCAGATGTGTATGGCTGCAATTATGGGTGTAAATGCTGATGATATATCAATAAAAGCAACTACATCGGAGCGTATGGGCTTCGTTGGTAGACAAGAAGGAATGGCGGCTTATGCCACTGTTTTAATTGAAAGATTTTAACCATAAAGAAATAAAATGCAAGCAAACAACTCGTTACCGCTTGCATGATTAAAAAAGAAAAAAACGAAATTTGTGAATGTGTGAGTTCTTTTTCTTTGTCATTCCTTTTGCTTTGTAGAAATAAAAAGAAAAAGAACTTACACTCTTTTAAAAAGACAATACCCCCATTAAAGTTCTACTCTGGAACACTATCTTTTTGCTTTTCTATTCACAACAAACAAGAGGCTACTTACACCTTATTATAATATAAAAGGGAATAACCTTTGCGGTTATTCCCTTTTCTTGTATCTTTTATAAGTGTAAAGCGCGTGTTAATCTACGAGCTTCTCCTAACAATGTAGCACTCGTACTGCTGAGAATGCGCACCATAACACGTTCTCCTATGTGATGATTACCTTTATCAAACACCACCATCTTATTCTGTTCGGTGCGTCCACACAATTGTTCACGACTTCTTTTGCTTGGTCCTTCAACCAACACCTCAAACACTTTGCCTTCATCTCGCTTGTTAGATGCAGCCGAAAGTTGGGTTTGCAAATGTATCATCTCATTCAAACGACGTATCTTAACATCTTCTGGAATAAGGTCGGGGAGATGCTTTGAAAGCATAAGTACCCGGTCTTTCAGAATACTTAAACATAAAAAGCAGAATCGTATTCCACCATCTTCATTAGCTCAAGAGACATTTGGTGGTCTTCTTCTTCTTCGCCATGATATCCCACAAAAATGTCTGTTGAGATGCCACAGTCGGGTATTATTTCCTTAATAGCTTTCACTCTACTCATATACCACTCTACGGTATATTTTCTATTCATAAGCTTTAACACCTTATCGCTTCCCACTCTGAACAGGCAAATGCACGTGTTTGCACACGTTAGAACTTCGGCTATTACTCTAAGAGTATCGTCGCCCATATCTTTGGGGGTGAGGTGTAGAGAAACGAATACGCATATTTGGCACTTCATTTGCCACTAAACGAAGACAAGAGGGAAGTTTGTTTCCTCGCCAGTTTCTTCGTTTTTAAACAAATAACTATTCACATTCTGACCTAAAAAGAGTAACTTCTCGGTAGCCTTGCTTTTCCAAATCGCGCACTTCTGTTAAGATACTCTTTACTTCTCGTGAGCGTTCACGACCGCGAGTGTAAGGAACTATGCAGTAATGACAAAACTTATTGCAACCTCGCATTATGCTAACAAAACCACTAATCTTAGTTAATGCAATGCGTTGAGGCACAATATCCTTGTAAGTCTCTGTTTTAGAAAGCTCTATATCAATAGCTTTATGCCCGGTTTCTGCCTGAGCTATCATGTCGGGAAGGTTGAGATAAGAGTCTGGTCCAGCAACTAAATCGGCATGATGGTTATTGATTAAGTCGTCTTTCACTCGTTCTGCCATACAGCCTAACACACCAAGAATAAGTTTACGGCCTTTCTTTTGTTCAGCATGCAACGTGTCTAAACGATTATAAATCTTGTTCTCTGCGTTTTCTCTAACACTACATGTATTCATAAAAATAGCGTCTGCCTCGGCTTCGCTATCACACATTTCATATCCAGCCATCTGCATAACAGAGGCTACCACTTCGCTATCTGCCACATTCATTTGGCATCCATAAGTCTCTATAAAGAGTTTTTTCATTTCTTTTTACCTAAATAATAGGTTGCAAAGATAGTAAATATTTTTCAGATACTCTTGTTTTATGCCTGTCTGACTAAGCTATTGAATTAGTTTTAACAAGCATTACATTTTTAAAAAGTTAATAGAAGTTATAAAGAACAGCTCCATTACTGTTTATTTTTTTGGCTATTTTTAGGCCTCAAAAGTTTTTAGATAGAAAATGGGCTGCTATGCTTTATTCAATAAAAAGAAATAGAACAAAAACAAGTAAAAAAATCAGAGAAAAAACCACGCAATAGCTTAGGGTTTACAATGCAATATCTTATATTTTGAAGTGCAAAACACAAGACATTAGGGTGTAAAACATAAGCTATTACAACCTAAAACCTTAGCTTTTAAGGCATAAAGGCTTATTTATTGAATTGCAAAAAGTGATGTTATAGGTTTTCAAAAAGCTATATGTTTTACTTTTTCTCCTCATTTTTTTCGGTCAGCAAACATTAAATTTCACACACTAATAGCTATGTGCATATCCTCATTTTTTTAAGCTAAAAACAAACTTTTTTTCATACAAAAATCAGGCCACCATTTTATTACAATTATTAACAAATAGACAGTTGGTTCTTTATCAATGTACACACCACTCACTCATCATCTATAATTAAAAAGATAGCACCAATGCTCTTTCTATTGGCATCTCTTAACTTTACAAAAAGCATATCGCAACTAATTCATTTCGCAAAATCACCTTTGCCACAGAAACAAACAAAAGACCAAACTCTTAGTTCCTCTCCCTCGTTTTTCATCTAACAGATTTTTTTACTTTCGCAAAAGCTCTAAGTCAGTTTCTAATCCCCTTCAAATCATTTCTCCCTTCCTACACTTTTCACAAAAACACTACTCAAAAATAAAATAATGGCTTAAAAATTTGCCCTTTCACAAAAAAGTATTACCTTTGCAAAGCAATGCCCAGATGGCGGAATCGGTAGACGCGCTGGTCTCAAACACCAGTGGAGCAATCCGTCCCGGTTCGACCCCGGGTCTGGGTACAACGCTAAAAAGCTAAGTAATTGATTAGTCAATTCTTAGCTTTTTCTTATTTTATAAGCATCAGGAAATAAATTCTAAAAAAGTATAGTAAAGGATTATAAAACTATAGGGGAGACTAATATATAAGTTATTTTCTAAAAAGACAACTAATGAACTATTGAACTATAATGATAACAAAAACTATGAAAAAGCAATCAATATGGATACTAAAAAAACAAAAATGGGGGTTCCTTAGAGAAACTAAGTATATGGCAGATAAGGCTGGAATAGATAAAGAAACTGAGCTCCATAGAACAGGATTGGAAGAGTATCTTAAAGTGATATTCCCAGAAATTCCTGCAGAAGAATGGATTCATGATAAGACTATAAAAGGAAGTGGTCGCAGAAGTAGACCAGACTACAGGTGCGAACGCTTAAAACTTATTATTGAGTTTGATGGTGTACAACATTATCAAAACCCTGAACGAATAAAGGCTGATGCTGAAAAACCAAAAAAATTTTTATGAAGAACTTGGATATAAAGTTGTTAGGATTCCTTATTTTATTCAACTAAGTAATCATGTTGTTAAGTCTATATTCGGCCGAAATATTGATGAGCCTTTATTTGATGAATCCATTCATTCTATGAGTGTTAAGGAGAAAAAAACACGCCTGCCTATTGTTGTTATGAAGGTCTTAAAAAGAATGGCAAGAGAGTTTCATCACAGTCCCAAACAATATAATATTAACCTAAACGCTTTTAGAAAAATGAAAACAATGAATTTCTAACAGGCGCATCAATACTCAGAGAAGAATACAACAAAATAGAAGATGAAAACAATAAAGAAAAATTATAATTAGAATATAGGGAAGGTTAAATACGATAAAAATGCTTAATAAGTAGCTGTAGGAATTATTTGTAGCTAAGACAACTTGTTTTTACTACCCTAACAACCCCCTTCTATGAAAAATAAAAGTAAGAGAATGTATCAAAATATTTCTTTTTTTAATCTCCCTTTACACTTCTCGTTTTATGTTACATTTGCAACAAATTGTATTTTTTTATATCTTTGTAAGGTTATTATTATATCCCTAAACTATAATTTAGTAAAATTGATATTATGAAACTAAAAGTCTTTACCATCAAAAGTTTGATGTTTGTTATTACTCTAATCTTGAGTATTGGCTCTGTATTAGCACAGGGTTCTGTTAGAAAAAAAGTGATTATAGAAAGAACTTAAGTGATTTCTGTAAAAACGAATTTATTGATTGTTTTGAAGGTTATATTTTTCAGAATAACTCTCTTACAGTTACTGACGTTACACCAAACGGTAATAATTGTGTGTTGGTAGAGGGTAGAATTTCATATCGTGACGATTATGATAAAAAGCATACTGGAATGAAATATGTTGCTGAAATAGAAACGATAGGTACCGAAGTGCAACGTATTGTTTTTAGATTGGAACATGTTGCAGATAGAACACACACCAAACCATATTGGATTAGTTGTACAAAACTAATGGGACAGCGTCAGAAAGAGGCTGAAATTTTTAGAAACAAATCAGCAGAATATAAGATATTATACCCAACTATTGAATGATTTCTGTGAGCTAATTATAGTAAATGTTTCTCTGGTAGAACATATATAAGCAATAGTCTTGTCGTGAATAGCGTGACAATAGATAAGATTACAGGTGCTGTAAATGTGGAAGGAACACACACTTATGTTGGCCGTACAGGCACTTCGTATCGTGGTTACAAGTTTACAGCAAAGATTCGAGAAGGTAGAGAAACGACTAAAAATAGAGTTTCAAAAGGAATCTGCAGCTGATTTCACTCATAGTTCAAACTATTGGGAAGAATGTACTAAGAGCTTTTTAAAAGCATTATGACTTTTTAAAGATTTGAATACCTCATTTTTGCCCCATTTCTCCTTTTAAAAAATTCTTTTTAGTTATCGTGACAAAGATAAATAGGACTTTATTCTGCATCTTCTTTTTCTCGCTTGCACTTTTAAGTATAAAAGTACTAATATGGGTTGAGCCAGTATATATATTGTAATGAAAAATATTATGCAAAAATATCTATATTATTATACTTTCTGTTGCGGAAAACGATGCTGGATTCTCTCTGTTTATGGGGATACCTTTTTGCCACAAAGATAAACACCCCTTCCTTATAAACCTATAATTAAAAAGAGGTTATGATATTAAATATTTTGATATTATTATTTGTTTAATCGTACTTATATAAAGATTTACTATGAATAAATTTAAAAAGAAAAATTTTGTTGATGCTTATGTTTTGTTCTACCTTCTTTTGCTTAGAAGGATTTGCAACAAACGAAACTAATGTTGGAAAATGGTTTCCCTAAAGAATGGGAATCTATTCGCATAAAAGATAGAGTCAAATGGCAATACCATTTTTTTCTTATTCTCAAAAGTATAATTGGATATTATATTTTAATAAAAATGGTACGACAGGTATACATTATGTCTTGTCTAACAAATCATTTTGCTCTTGATAATGGATTTCTTTCTACAGATAAGAAGACTTCTACTGAATTTATTGAAGAAATGTCTAATCGTATAACAGATTCATCTCTTAACGCGGATACGGATAAAAAAAGGGTAGACTTCTTCAGAAAGGTTTGGCGATAAAAGGCGATATTTATGAAACAAGTTTAGCAATAAGTCCTAATGGAGAATTGGCAATATGGAAATATAACGGGGCAATTATGTGTCAATCTCTAACATCTAAAAACTAAACTTGCGAATATATCTAATTTAAAAGACTTATCAAAAATATGCTTATCGCATAGAAGAACCTGTTTTTTTAATACAGATGGAACATTCTCTTTAACAGCTGATTATGTATACGATTTTTTTATGGTAATCTCTGTGATAAAAAGTGTTTTTAGATGTAAACTCTCTTGAAGAAATAATACAGGGAAACGACGACAAATTAAAAGATATAATAAAAGAGTCTTGGTGAATTTTATTGTAAACAAGTAGATGAAGGAAAAAAAGAATGAAGGTTTTTCCTACCTTGAATTTTACAACTGAAGAAAGGCAAAAGATAGATTTATATAGACGAATAATGTTCTATTTATTGTATTATAGAAGTGAAGAACCTTTACCTTTTGTTAATCTTCTTTTGTCTGATAATAATTGTAGTCTTTATAAAAATAAAAAAAGCAAAATTTCAAGTATGATAAACAAGGAAAGCTCATAGAGGAAATTCAGCTTGAAAAAAATGAAATTATTGAGCAACAATACCTGAGACAAGGGCTCTATCTTATATGCGTATTAGCGCATATTTATTAAAACAAAAAAATACAGCAACAGCAATAACGAATATGTGAAAATTATCATTGAAAGGCATAGTATTACTTGCTAAGCTGTAATAAATATATTAAAAATATAAAAACTTAATCCTTGCTATCGTTTCATTGAATATATAAAAAAATGTATTATGAATAAATTAAAAAAATAACATTTCATTAGTAATAACAGTCCTTGTGACCTTCTTTTACTCAAAGGCATTTGCCGGAAATAATACCGAAAAAAACAAAAATGATTTTTCCTAAGAAGTGGAAAAACGATTAGTTTGAAAATGAAATCAGAAGGTGATATTCTTTATTCTTATTCTTCTAAATATAACTGGATTCTATATATGAATAAAGAAGAAAAAAAGAATAGGAATTCTTCATGTTCTTTCTGGTAAAAAAATCACAGTAAAAGTATGAATACAATGCTCTCAACTATGATAATTGTATGCAAAATTTTCCAATCAATGCAGATAAGGACAATGATGGACGTGTCATTGAAACAGGCCCTTCCTATCATTGGCCCTCCTTATATATAAGTCCTAGAGGAGATTATGCTGTAGAAGTAGGAACAGATGAATCGTATTATTCTTTTACATATTACTCACTTACTACTAATGCTTTACCTAAAAAGATATGTTTACTTCAAGGGGACTTCGAAGGTTTGAACAATTTAAGGACCGTTCCTCACTTTTTATGAAGACGGTTCGTTCTCTTGTTACACGTATCACGTATACGATTATTATGATAATCGTTATGGAGGAAAGTCTCTTTGGGAGATCCTGATATGTATAAAGATCTTCTTTTTAAAAACGCAAGATAAAAGAGATGACAGAATTCTATTGTAAAAAATATAAATAAACTTGTTAGTGGCTTGAATCCTGCGAAATTTACAAAAATCAGAGCAAGAAAAAGATAAATAACTACAGAGAATTAATGTTTAATCTTTTGTATGATAATAGTTTTAATGGTTCTTATGTTCCTACTTTTCGGTATGCATTCCTCTCTTTAGTAAAGAATTTGGACTTTATAAAATAAAGAGACAAAAAGCTAATATTCAATAGTTTTGGCGAATTAATAGAAGAAGGTGGACTTGAAGATGGAGAAGTTGGGGACGATATTTTTGAGGAATCTGAGCTTGGAGATGGAGAAAAACTTGATAAACTATATGATTCGAAACTAATACTTTTAAGCAATCTATAGATGATAAAAGATTTCTTTATCGAATGAAGTATTCTATAGATAGGGATGTAGAGTAAAGGCTATTATTTGGTCTTTAATTAAAAAGATATAAGCAGTTCTTACCTTAATACAAAAAGTGCATCAATGTAGTAAATATTGATGCACTATTTGTATCTCTTTTTGCTCCCTAATTCTTAAATTAGCAATTCTTTTATTATCTCATTCTTTCTATTTTTTTCTCTTAAAAGGGTAGTGCTTTTAAAAAGTGTGTAAACCCATATTTTTTTCTTATCTTTATATTTGGAAACATTAAAAATAAAGAAACAATGGAACTTACACACTTTTTAGTACACTACCATATTATATAATCATAGTAGAAATTATAATGTTATAGATTTTTGTTTTATTATTAAAAGGCAACCTTAAGCGCGTAGAGACTACTTTTGCTCAGTTACACCTATAAATAATATTTTATCTGCCATCTCGCAAAGCCATTTATTCCTCATCATTGCCGTGTTCTTTGACTGCCGTGCAGCATTACATACAGAAATTATCAATAATCTATTTTGAGTTAACAGCTTCTTGTAATTCCTTAGGGATAACTTTATACATTCGCCGAGCAAGAACAAGAATAATAGGTTGGTTGCCTTTCAACAGAAAGTGAAGTACGTCTTGTTCTAACTTACTATTAAAAACCACTAACGACACACTGCCCCCGACTACGCATAGTCGTAGCCCAATCATATACCTGCAACACCGTTTCGGTAGCGATATTGTTCGATGCGAGGAAAGCTGTCTTTGATAGTTTCAGCAGTTCCTTATTGCCAAGATATTCTGTGGTGACTATCATTGATTATTATCTCTGTCGTCTTTTTACGTTTTATTGTTTTTTTCTTGGTGCGACACGCTTCAGGTCTTGGTCGAGTCCTTACCCATAAAGACTTCATTCTTGGTAACTTTTTCCCTCTTTCCTTCTGCTTGAACTGTTGCAAAATTTGCAACAGTTGCATCCGTAGGTAATTCTCTCTCTTCAAACACATTCTTAACAATGTCGTGAGATAGTAGATTTATCACGCCCGAAGAGACTTGCACCTGGTTTAACGATAGTCACACCGTCTCGTTTCTAAGCTGTACATCTATTTTTTTATCTTCCCATCTGCTGATTGGTAGATGATATTTCCATCTGCCGACTGGTAGATGAGCATATTGTCATTGTTGTCTACTTCCATTATTCTTTTATTAAATTATTATTCCTCTCAGTAAACACTTTACCTTCATTAAATAGGAGTATTGGATTTTCTATTACCATTCTTGGACATTTATAACCAATTTATTGCCAATAAGTTATAAAAAAAAGACGCTTCGTAAATGACAAAATAAAGTAGAAGATTGGACCACTTTTGGACATTTTACCTATCATATCTCCCCGCGTTTTTTCATTTCTTGTATTCCTAAATCAAAGGCACGAGCAACCAAAGCTGAGTTTTTAATATATTTTTCCGCTATCTTATATGTGGTAGATGCCCCTCTCCTTCTTTGATTAAGAGTTGAGAAGCAACTAATTTATCAATAACAGTCCTTACTTGACGACGTGTCAGATGACCATCTAATAACTTTGCAAAGTCCTTCATTTTGGCTTTACCAAACTTTGTAAGGTGAGGCATGATTACTGACATTACTTGATTTATTCCCCAGTCGTCTTTTTGGCTGTATTCTCCTTCTTGACCGCTAAATTCGTAATAGCTTTTAGATAAAATATAGTATGTACCTCTTGTCCTGCCACGTTTCTCTATTAGTCCGCAACTTAATAATTTCTCTATACTATCTTTTTCAACGCTCTGCGATTTTTCCTTGTCTTACTTCATTTAAGGATATCACGTCAAAAAACGGATAGTCTATCTTCTTCTGCTAAATCTCTTTGTTCCGATTCTAAAAAAACATTGCAAAAGCCTTATCCTTGATGACCGCTGAAAGATGCAACTCCACCCGGAAAGAGTCACTATGAGAATAATCAGGGCTATCTTTTCCTTCTGACAATGTGTTCTTAAATATTTTATCTATACCTTGCCCCGATCGTTCCACAACACCTGTTTTTTCTAACACGTCTGCCAACAGTCTGTTTCTTGGAGTACTTTGAACTCTTAATAAATTATCAATACTTATACCTAAAGGGAAACCTCCAGCATTCATTACAATTAATTTTTTTGTGGGTATTGCTTAATTACAGTTTCGCTTGTACGCCTGTAGTCTCTATGAGCAATAGCATTATTAATGGCTTCACGAATCACATCTTCATTAAAGAAGGGAATATTGAATATATAGGAATTATCATTCACATCAATCTTGTCATTCCTCAAATTAATATCATGCCATAGCATGTCTATCATTTTATAGAATGGTTCACTGTAAGTATACCTATTGTCATATGGAACCAAGTTCTCGGATTTACGATATTCCAATATTACGGAGGCCTGGGGTAATAATTCAATAAGTTTCTCTCGTTTGCCAACAAGAATCAATGCTGCATAAGTAACTTTACCTTCTTTCATAAGTTGCAAGTCACTTAAGACCTGCTCGTCAGGTAGTGTTAAGAAATTAGGATTTTTCTGTTTTGTTGCATACTTCTGTTTCAGAATACGAATCGCTTCTGTATCCAAATCATTTATGGAAACCGTGCTACATATCTCGGAAGAAAAGTCTGGTTCTTGTTCCTGTAGAATCTTAAAGATTTCCTCATCAGACATAGGCTTCAATTCTTCTCCGACTCGCATCAATGGGACATCTTCAAATCTAAAAAGCTTTCCAATAGGTCGTCCTGGAACATCTATCACTAATACACGTCTTTCCTTCGTAGTTTCATCTTCATAGAGTTCATAAATACTCGGGCGGATTGATATATCTCTATAAATATTACTTTCCAATTCTCCAATAGTCCCTTTATTCTGTTTTTGTACCCACCACCTGATGTGGATAGGCATCTTCCATTCCAAGCACTAAATATCCACCACCTTCATTACAAAAGAGCAGTAACATAACCTAAGATACACTTTCTTCTGTCCTTAGGATTGGGTTTAGATCCACCATCATAAGCGAAATTGCCTTGTGCAGCCCGCTTAAATTCAACCTTATCTTCAGACTCTCTCAGAGTTTTCAAGTGCGCTATTGTTATCTTTCTCATTTTTTTGCTTTATTTATAGATGCTTTACCAATATACCTTTGCCATGTGACATATATAAATCCAACTTTTACAGTTGTGGAGATTGCAATATACTGCGGTCTTTTCCAAAATCATCATCCCATATGATACGTAACTGCAAAGCGTCAGTATGACCCTCGCACAGGAAAATATTCTCTTCCCTATAGCCGTTACGAGACGTTATCAAATCGTATGGTCCCCAAGCACATAACAATTCAACCCCATCAAGATCACTTTCATTAATTATTTCTATACGAACATTACGAGCATCGGCTTGCCCAGAATTGTAAAAAACGAATTCTACGAACACCTCTTTCTCCACGAATAATGTTACATTCAACTCTGGCTTGCAGCTCTTGTTCTTCTGCTTTTTTTATTTGTTTGATTTGTAAATCATTCAAGAACTTTTCTTGCTTTTTGATTATCTTATCATGACGATAATACATAAATAATCCACCGATGATACCACATATAGAAAATATGTGACCACCCCAATCCCTAAATAAATCTACAATCCACATATTACCTAATTTTTTTATATTCTTACAGCCTTTAAACGCTTTCCGCAATTCATCCTGAAGATATGATTTCGCATCTTCTTCAATCTGTCCTTTTACATCATTAAGTACTTCTTCGTTTAGCTCTTTCAACTCTTCAATTCCTTCCAAATATTCACGATTACACATCGTACACTTTATATACGATTTATCTTCATTAAATTCAAAGTGATCGTCACTGCCACATGTAGCACAGCGCAACTGAACGGTATAACTTTCTTTTTAGCTTATTCATCTCTAACTTATTTTTATATTTATTCTTCGTTTAACTCATCACCCATACGATATTTGATGTCGTAGTTGATGATGAAATCTAACTCTTCCTCTGTAAAAATCATAATGACGGGCAAGGAGCTTATCTATTTCGTCAATGATAGGTTTAGAGAGCTTCATATAGAACTCATCATATTCAACTCGTCCCGTTGTTTTGTAATTATATACGCGTCGTATGCATTTCTTTTTCATGTCTATAGCTAACCTATCAGCAACAGAGCATATTTCTTTTTCAATACCTTTGTCATATTGGTATCTAAAATTAACAATTTCAGGTTTGTTGAGATGATAGCAATCAGAATTAGTAATCCACCATATAAAGAATAGTGAACTATTTAAAATACAACTGCCTACCTTTACTTGTTTTGCATTATCAAATGATACAGATTTAAGTTGCGTTGTTATACCTTCACCATCTCTATCACTGCAAAAGTAAGGAACAAAAGAATGTGAACGAATCCAGTTTACGGGAGTATTATGATACAAGCACAGCTCATTACCAATGCCAATAAAATATTGCTCCTTTTCTTCCCTTATCTTTCTTGCAATGCTGATAAATAGCGGACTTGCTATTTTGGGAATAATATTTTGATAAGTATAATCTTCAATGCTGTTATAACGTACTAAAGCGTTAAAAAGGTTCTTGCGTTCATCAGCCAACCAACGTGTATATTTGGTTGAATATTTCCCAACTCCATTATTGGTTGCAGTAAATATAACCAAACGGAACTTCACACCCTCAAAAAGTTTTTGAGGGTGTGCATCTGCACTTAAGTTTAAGTGCAGATGCAAACCGAATTTCTGATAGAAATTCGTTACAAGTGGAGGCCATTCGCTCTGTGCTGTGCCCACTTAATGGAACAATCATACTGATGTAGCCTTCTTGCCTCATTATATTTTTAGATCGCTCAAGTACATAAGCATATAAGTTCCCGCATGAAAGAGTTTTTGTATCCAACTAATTTGTAAAGGTCAGATACAGCTACTCCTTTAACTTTTTTTATTGTATTCCACATACGGAGGATTACCAATAATCACATCGAATCCTCCGTGTTCATTGATAATTTCGTAGAACTCAGCAAGCCAGTGGAAAGGTTGGTGAGATTGGTACCAAGCGTTATAACCTTTGGCTGAATCTACTGCACCATACATCTTGTGGTTTAATAAGTCGTTAAGCGTGTTAAGGCGTTGATATAGTTCACTCTTTGCTTTCTTAAAAGCAGCCATATCTTCAGCTTGATGGAGCTGAACATTCTTAAAGATTTCGTAGGTACGTGACACCTTGTCCATCTCATCGTTTACTTTTGCCTTAAATTCTTCACGAGCAAACATATCTCCTTCTACCAAGTCGCATTCTAATTCCTCTTGCGTTGCATAGCCCACAAGCGTATTGCCACAGCGAATATTGAAGTCGATGTCGGGCAGTGGGTCGAGTCCTAAATTAGGATCACGTTTGTCTACTTCAACTACTGCTACCATCTTTAAGAACAAACGTAGCTTGGCTATCTCTGTCGCTTCGACCATAATGTCGACACCATAGAGATTGCGTAGGATGATACTCTTATAGATGAAGTATTGTATGTTGGAACGATATTTATGTTCAATCTCCTGTAGCTCTTGTTTGAAGAGTTGAGAGTTCTTTGCATTGAATTCCTGCATACGGTTGATGCACACCTCGTAAAGCGGCTCAAGGATATTGAGTGCTGCAAAGAGGAAAGCTCCAGAGCCACAGGTAGGGTCGAGTATTGTAACATGCTGCAATACATGGTAGAAATGCTTTACAAACAGATGATCTTGTGTGTGTGTAAGATAATCAGTGACAAACTGGCGTATGTCGAGGTTGTAAGTGATAAAGTCATTAACGTCAGTGATTTCTCCTTTCTCAATTTTCTCTTTAATGTTGTTGTAGCGTTGTAGTCGTTCAATGGTTTCACGCCAAATCTCTGTAGGTAGAGCTAATGCTTCAGGTGTGCGCTCGTTCCAATGGCAACGACGTTCCAAAAGGTTGGGTTTTGTGGTATCAAGTCCTATTGCTATTTCCTCAGGAATAGTTTGGTTAACTCCTTTCTTCATAGCATCGAAGATATACTTATCACCACTCTCTTTTTAGATACTGCCACAATTCGCTGTTCGCACGGAAATGCTTTTTCGTCTTTACGCTTAACAGTAGCCATTAAATAAGGGACAATCGTATTACGCCCGATATACTCTGTAATATCCTCCTTTGTGTAATAAGCTCCCATCTGGGCGCGGTCGTTGATATATTGTTCAAAAATATATCCTAAGACATCAGGATTGATATCACGTCCAGAGGCTGTCATACGGTCGTCCAAATGCCAATGCCATTTATCAAAGAAGTCGAAGAGACTGATAAAAAGCCTCATCAGCAATATCTAAATTAGCATATCCTCTTTCTATTTGGTGCACATCAAACATTCCGCCATTCAGATAAGGGATGCGTCCATAAATCTTTTTCAAATTCATGATTATGTTTAGGAGTGTTAAGTCCATCATGGAAAAGGTTGACAAGGAAACCCTTATAGAATTTATTAAAGAAGCGGTCTTCTCCTTCCTGATCGCGAGTCCACTCTAATTTGTGACGCAGATAATCCACGTCCCCATCGAGAAACTCTTTCTTCTGAATGAAGTAGCAGAACATCAATCGGTTGAGCATGACAGAAGCATACCACTGTTTATTCTTATTCTCCTTTTCATCAATATGGTCATCAATGCCAGTAATAAATTTAGCAAAGTTGCTATGCTCTTTTTTTAAATCCAGCATAGAAGTCTTTTGTTATTTTCTCTGAATTAATGAGAAAAGGCAGCCTGTACCTTTTTCTATGATGTCGAGGATTGTAAGGTTATCATCAAGCGAGAACGAGAGGCTTTCCATCTTTTCAAATAAGAAAGCTGCTTTATCAAGCGAGTCATACTCAATTAAGACAACATCTCTTTTCTCTACTTTCTTTACAGGAGCTACCCAAAGATGATGGAACGTTTCTGGCAGTATGAAGATACAAATATAGTTCTCTGCATTTTTTTGCGAATTTTATGGTCAATCTTCTTGCAGATGGCAGATGATGGTATTTGTTCGACTTGGCAATGCAAGATTTGAAAGCCCTTTCGTTCAGCAATCTGCTCTATGTGAAAGGTTGTGTTATCTATAGTTATCTCAGGTAATTGTGTGGCACCTGTAGGATTGTTCCAAAAGCATTTCGCTGACGAACAATCCTTTAAAGTCGGAAGCAGTGATGTACTGATTAAATATATTTCTTTTCATTTTTTTAGGCTTTTTAGTCCCATAGAACAGATGATAACAGGGTCTTTATGTTTAATTTTATCTTCATCTACACGACAAAGGTTTGCATTCTCATACATTTCAATGACTGTATCGACAATATCGTCATGTGTATTGCCTGTACGCATCATTCTACCAAGGATAAATTTAGAGTTTTCCAATAACGGATAGTTGTATACTTGGTCGATAGCAAACTTTAATATATCTTTCTTCTCTTGTGTGTTAAAAAGATTTAAAGGCTGCTCGTAATAGTGATTTAGCAACTCATAGATTTTACGCTTAGTGCTGAATCGACTACCAAGGATACCTCCAACATTAGTGTTCTCGTTCTTAATACTTTTTACCGCTTTCTCAACCAATAACAGATGAACATCCTGTACAGGTAGACAAGGCTCTTTAATGGTACATGCCATTGTTTGTAGGATACGCTTTTGCGACTGACTAACAATATCTCCTTTGGAATTATACCACGTAAGTACGTCAAAGTCATTATAAGTGCGGGCGTAGGTAATAACACCATCCTCGTTTATATTATTTGCAGCCTTTGTAGAATAAGCGATGTTTGGTATAGCTGGAATAAGACGTTTTAAGTCAGGGTTGGCATCAGTTGCATTCTTCCATATCTGATAAGCTTGTGAGCCAAGGTCGACCTCTATATCATCTTCATCTTCGTCTAAACTGCTACTTTTCTCGTTGTACATGTCGCGTAGGTTCTGTTCGTTGCCCTCAAAGAAGACCTCGTCACTACCTACGATACCTGCATTTTCATTAATTCGTTCGTTGAGGCGTGTACGTAAGCGAATAATCTCCTCTACTTTGTCGGCAGGGAAGAAAGAATAACAATAGATTTGCTCAGAACTCTGATCAATACGGTCAACACGTCCTGCACGTTGGATGAGTCGAATGATTGCCCATGGTAAGTCATAGTTGATGATAATATGAGCATCTTGTAGGTTCTGTCCTTCACTCAACACGTCAGTTGCTATCAGTATGCGTAGTTCGTTCTCTTTTGTTATATCTGCTCTGTTACTGATTGGTGAAAAAGCGTTCGACAATAGCGGTTGGATTCTTCGTATCACCGGTTACTTTCTCAATATTCTTGATTCCTCTCTTTTGTAGCTGCTTGTACACATACAGAGCTGTGTCAGAGTATTGAGTGAATATGATTATTTTATCATCTTTATGAGTATTACTTAATAGCTTTTCTAATTCGTTGAGTTTCTGATCAGTCTGTGGATTCCAATCATCACATAGATTAATCATTGCAATGAGTTGGTCACAGTCCTTTTTTAACCCTTGTTTTAGTGTGCGTTTGAAGTATTTAGAGTCAATCCATTGTACATTGTTCTTTCCTATCAGACTATTGTAATATGTTTCAGCTCTTTCCATGTAGTCCTTCATTTTTTTAGGAATAGTCAGAAGACTTTTTATTTGAAAGAAGCTCTTTATTATCATCTGAATCGGCAGAAATTTTGTTGATATCGGCATCTTCAATAAAATCCTCAGGGAATGAATTCTCGTCACTAACAGGCAATTTTAGTTTATTGTCAATGGCATAGAGATACACTGCATTGCGTAGGATATGGCGATACAGAGTCAATAGGAAAGCATAACCACTGCTATCCACACGTTTGAAGAAGGTGCTCTTGCAGAAACCCATCATTCGTTCACCTGCGCGTGAAAGATTATCAATCAAGTTGCCTTCATATTTAGGAAGCTCGTTTCTGCTTTCTTGTCATCTAAGTAATGTATCAGACCATAACGAGGTAATTTTAGTGATTCCATAAGAGATACCATTTCCTCTGAATAGAGCCGACTATATTGGTCGCCTTCTGTAGTCTGAAACTTGATAGCCTTAGGAATACGGTCTGGGAAATAAGACTTATGTCCGTCTTTGAATTCCAGATATCTCCGTCCATTCTTAGAATCTGTTTTAGCATAATTCTCTTTAATGAACGTACGTGTACGACGAATTAAAAAAAGTTTCATCAGTTCTTGCCAATCTTCTTGAAATTCGCTACGTTCAAACGCTTTGATACTTCTAATAAAGTCTTCGTGCTTTTCTGCGAATTTCCGTTCTCCCCCGATAGAGCGAATATAAGCTTCAGGTCGAATGCCTAAGTCTGTATCGTCATTGATAAAGAGGCGTAGCTGACTGCTAAGGTCTTTGTATTGTTTATTGTAAGGAGTTGCAGTCAATAGTAATACCTTACAATCTTGTTTCTGAATAAGGTCTCTTATGTTACGATAACGAACACCTTGGCTATTACGCAGGTTATGACTTTCATCCACAATAATAAGCTTGTAATAGCGTGCATTGTCTACGTCAATGGGTTTTGCCATGGACATAATATCAGCCTTCATGTCATATTGGTTGCGGTATTTTTCCCACATATCTTGTAAGTTGGCAGGACAAATAATCAACGTATTACTACCAAAGGTGTTTTTCATACATCTTTGCAATAGCACAGGCAGTTATGGTTTTTTTCCTAATCCCTACAACGTCACCAATCATTGCTCCACCGCGTTTCTCGTTATTTAGATGTCGGGCAGCAATCTTTACAGCTGTTTGTTGAAAAGTCAAAAAGACTATTTTTGAATTCTGTAGGAATAGTAAACTCTTTAATCCCTGAGCGTGCTTCTTCACTTAAGTGATAAGCTGTTTTGAGATAGATATAGTAAGGTAGAATGTCTTTATCGCCAGCCCAGCTATTATCAATAATTTCTATTAACTCTTTGGTTATGTCAAGACAAAACTTATCTTCCCAGCGTTCATCAAACCAACAAGCTAATTTTTCAGCACTATCACTATCTCCAAATTCAGCATTCAACTCTCCTTGTTTGGTTAATCCGGAATAAGTGAGGTTACTACTACCCATTATAGCTTGGATCTTGTTAAAATTATCATCAGGACGATAAGCAAGATATAGCTTTGCATGAAGTGGTTCACGAAGATATAACTTCACGCATACTTTTTCATCTTTCATCTGTTCGGAAAGGCGACGAAGCGTGAACTCATCCTGCTTGGTTGGCAATCCCAGCTGAAGCTGGAGTCTGAAATTGCGTGCCACCTCAATTCTACACTGACTTACATAATTGGCATCTGGCAAAAGACTGCTCTGTATAGAGCTGATGGATTAACTCTTCGGCAGGACGATGCATACCTATCAACAATCGACACTTGCGAAAAAACGTTTGTCACCTTCATAGACGTAATCGCCTGTAAGCATGTCTACCTGATCAACCACAAGACCCCAACCACGCAAATTAAAATAACCAACGCAGAAATCTACACGCTTGACACCGACATTGGTAACTATGCCTTGCAGACCTTCTGCAAACTTGCTTTCTATATTATCATAAATTCGTGTCATAATACAATTCTTTCAATAGACAACCACAAATCATCTGTTCACAATAAATCATCTACCTTTAGTCTCAACATCTTTGCTAACTGCATGAACATCTCGACATTGGAATGGACAACTTTCGCAACCCATTTTGATATAACAACAGGGGCTTTGTCCGAAATTTCTGCCAATTGCTTATTAGTCCTTCCTTTCTCAGCGAGAACTATCTTCAGGCGATTGATTTTCTTGTATTCCATTCTGATGTAACCTGATTATACCTATAAAATTACTCTTTATTTCTTAGAAAATGTGGTAGTGTTCTAAAAAAATGCGTAAGTCTATATTTTTTTATCTTTGTATAGCAAAAAAGTAACAAAAAAATGAAACTTACACAATTACAAATTTCGAAATTATTTCTGATTACACAAGCAGTAGCAAAGATTTTATTACTCTTCAGTATTTAATCATTAATTCTCTTATGAACCTTGAACGTAATCTATTTGTTTATTAGCAAGAACGAATATGAAGAATGGTAACCTTCACATATAATTCGCACCTAAGTAATTCCTTGAAAGTATCTCAATCTACTTTATACTAAAGGCCTTACCACCAATCTGTATCATCACTATATATACAAAAAAAGAGAGTCTAATTGATTACTCAACTAAACTCTCTAATAAAAAAAGGCAGCTACCTACTCTCCCGCATTGCATTGCAGTACCATCGGCGCAAGTGGGCTTAACTTCTCTGTTCGGAATGGGAAGAGGTGGAACACCACCGCTATAACCGCCTGATAAATCATTTATACTTAATACATAAGTATTGATATATCGCACAAGAAAACTATAAATAAATCAAATATCAACTGATGAAAAAATGATATGTCTGAAAGCTTTGGGCAATTAGTAGTGCTCGGCTTTGACATCACTGTCTTTACACCTACACCCTATCAACGTCGTCGTCTACAACGACCCTCAAAGGAGTTCTAATCTTGCGGATGGCTTCGCACTTAGATGCTTTCAGCGCTTATCCAAACCAGACTCGGATACCCAGCGGTGCCCTGGCGGAACAACTGGTAAACCGGAGGTCTGTCCATCACGGTCCTCTCGTACTAGTGACGGCTCCACGCAAAACTCCAACGCCCGCGATAGATAGAGACCGAACTGTCTCACGACGTTCTGAACCCAGCTCGCGTGCCACTTTTTAATGGGCGAACAGCCCAACCCCTTGGGACCTTCTCCAGCCCCAGGATGTGACGAGCCGACATCGAGGTGCCAAACCACCCCGTCGATATGAGCTCTTGGGGGATCAGCCTGTTATCCCCGGAGTACCTTTTTATCCTTTGAGCGACGGAGTTTCCATACACATCCGCCGGATCACTATGCCCTAGTTTCCTACCTGGTCGGCATGTCTGCCTCACAGTCAAGCACCCTTATGCCATTGCACTCTAATAGGTCGGTTACCAATCGACCTGAGGGTACCTTTGGAGCCTCCGTTACGCTTTTTGGAGGCGACCACCCCAGTCAAACTACCCACCAAACAATGTCCTCGTAAATCACGAGTTAGACCTCAGACAGCCAAAGGGCCGTATTTCGAGGATGGCTCCACAAACGCTAGCGCGCCCTGCCTCAAAAGCCTCCGGCCTATCCTACACATCGGATGACCAAGGTCAATGCTAAGCTGTAGTAAAGGTTCACGGGGTCTTTTCGTCCCATCGCGGGTAATCGGCATCTTCACCGATACTACAATTTCACTGAGATCATGGTTGAGACAGTGTCCAGATCATTACACCATTCGTGCAGGTCGGAACTTACCCGACAAGGAATTTCGCTACCTTAGGACCGTTATAGTTACGGCCGCCGTTTACTGGGAGCTCCAATTCAAACCGTCTTCCGAAGAATAAGCTCTCCTCTTAACCTTCCAGCACCGGGCAGGGTGTCAGACTGTATACATCATCTTTCGAGTTAGCACAGCCCTGTGTTTTTTTGTTAAACAGTTGCCTGGACCGATTCTCTGCGCCTCATAAAATATGAGGACCCCTTTATCCCGAAGTTACGGGGTCAATTTGCCTAGTTCCTTAACCATGAATCTCTCAACGCCTTAGTATATTCTACCCGACTACGTGTGTCCGTTTACGGTACGGGTGCTTTAACAATATGTTTAGAGCATTTTCTTGGAAGCAGGATTACCCACACTATTAAAATACTACGAGTAGTATTCTATACTATCAAGGTCGGATCTGAACGTGGATTTGCCTGCGTTCATCAACTCCTACACTCTTTAACGAGGACTTCCGTCGCCTCGCGGTGGTGTCACTTCTTCGTCTGCCCATCACTCATTAAAGCAGTAACGGAATATTAACCGTTTCTACCATCGCCATCGCCATTCGGCTGAGACTTAGGACCCGACTAACCCCGGGGTGATTGACATTGCCCGGGAAACCTTGGTCTTACGGCGGGAGGGAATCTTACCCTCCTTATCGTTACTTATACCTACATTTGCTTTCCATAAGCTCCAGCTAGAGTCGTCCTCTAACATTCTACGCTGATGGAATGCTCCCCTACCGATACTTTTTTAAATTCTATCCCGCGCCTTCGGTATCTGACTTATACCCGATTATTATCCATGCCCGGACCCTCGACCAGTGAGCTGTTACGCACTCTTTGAATGAATGGCTGCTTCCCAAGCCAACATCCTGGCTGTCATGGGGACCAGACTTCGTTAGACTAACTTAGTCAGAATTTGGGGACCTTAAACGACGGTCTGGATTCTTCTCCTCTCGAGGGACGGACCTTAGCACCCGCCCCTTACTGCACAACTTCATAACTTAAGCATTCGGAGTTCGTCAGGTCTCGATAGGCGGTGAAGCCCTCTTGACCTATCGGTCGCTCTACCTCTTAAGAAAAACATTGTACGCGGCACCTAAATGCCTTTCGGGGAGTACGAGCTATCTCCAAGTTTGATTGGCCTTTCACTCCTACACTCACCTCATCCAGAAGCTTTTTCAACGCTTATTGGTTCGGACCTCCATTCCGTGTTACCGGAACTTCATCCTGGACAAGTGTAGATCACTTGGTTTCGCGTCTACCACCACCAACTTAATACGCCCTGTTAAGGCTCGCTTTCACTGCGGTTGCTCCACTCAAGAGGATTAACCTTGCTGGTGACGGTAACTCGTAGGTTCATTATGCAAAAGGCACGCCGTCACATTATAAAATGCTCCGACCGCTTGTAGGCGCATGGGTTCAGGATCTATTTCACTCTTCTTATCGAAGTTCTTTTTCACCTTTCCCTCACGGTACTGGTACGCTATCGGTCTCATGGGAGTGTTAGCCTTACCGGATGGGCCCGGCAGATTCATACAGGATTACTCGTGTCCCGCACTACTCAGGAGTACACTATGTCTTCTCATGCTTCGAATAAGGGACTATCACCCGCTATGGTTATTCTTTCCAAAAATATTCTTCTCACAATCAAAGTACAACAACGTGATCCTACAACCCCTTCAATGCAAATACAATGAAGGTTTGGGCTAATCCCCGTTCGCTCGCCACTACTAGGGGAATCATTAGTTTATTTTCTTTTCCTACAGGTACTAAGATGTTTCAGTTCCCTGCGTTTGCCTCACTTAATCTTTAAGTGATAAACACATAAAGTGTTTGGGTTGTCCCATTCGGAAATCCGCGGGTCAAAGGGTATTTGCACCTTACCGCAGCTTATCGCAGCTTATCACGTCCTTCATCGCCTCCATGAGCCAAGGCATCCGCCATGCGCCCTTAATTACTTTCTAAACTTTTTACTATAATATAAATCAATAAAATTAATCTATATTAAGCTCATACTTTCAGCTGTTGATTATTGTTTTGATTAAATCTACAGTTTTGCTTGTGTCAATATGTCAAAGAACGATGTATTAAATATACAAGTGGAGAATAACGGATTCGAACCGTTGACCCCCTGCGTGCAAAAGCAGGTGCTCTAGCCAGCTGAGCTAATCCCCCATTTAAATAAGGTAGTCCCAGGCAGACTTGAACTGCCGACCTCCACATTATCAGTGTGGCGCTCTAACCAACTGAGCTATAGGACTTCAATTCCGGCATTCAAGCTGCAAGAGTCTTAAACTCCGCATCATCAATTCCCTTTAACTAAACTAGACAAGTAAGGTAGCACAAGATTAAGTATAAAAAGAACTCAATAATTCTTTACATTCAACATCTCGTCTCCAGAAAGGAGGTGTTCCAGCCGCACCTTCCGGTACGGCTACCTTGTTACGACTTAGCCCCAATCACCGGTTTCACCCTAGGCCGACCCTCGCGGTCACGGACTTTCAGGCGCCCCCGGCTTTCATGGCTTGACGGGCGGTGTGTACAAGGCCCGGGAACGTATTCACCGCGCCATGGCTGATGCGCGATTACTAGCGAATCCAGCTTCGTGAGGGTCGGGTTGCAGACCCCAGTCCGAACTGAGAAGCACTTTGAAGATTAGATTACATTTACATGCAACCAACACTCTGTATGCCCCATTGTAACACGTGTGTAGCCCCGGACGTAAGGGCCGTGCTGATTTGACGTCATCCCCACCTTCCTCACACCTTACGGTGGCAGTATCCTCAGAGTGCCCGGCATTACCCGATGGCAACTAAGAAAAGGGGTTGCGCTCGTTATGGCACTTAAGCCGACACCTCACGGCACGAGCTGACGACAACCATGCAGCACCTCCACAGGAGTCCCGAAGGACCTCATCATCTCTGAATCGTTCTCCTGCAGTTCAAGCCCGGGTAAGGTTCCTCGCGTATCATCGAATTAAACCACATGTTCCTCCGCTTGTGCGGGCCCCCGTCAATTCCTTTGAGTTTCACCGTTGCCGGCGTACTCCCCAGGTGGGATGCTTAACGCTTTCGCTAAGCCACTGACTATAAAAGCCAACAGCGAGCATCCATCGTTTACTGTGCGGACTACCAGGGTATCTAATCCTGTTCGATACCCGCACCTTCGAGCATCAGCGTCAGTTGCGATACGGTAAGCTGCCTTCGCAATCGGAGTTCTTCGTGATATCTAAGCATTTCACCGCTACACCACGAATTCCGCCTACCTACTACGCACTCAAGTCTGACAGTTCGCGCTGCACGGTAGAGGTTGAGCCTCTAAATTTCACAGCACGCTTATCAAACGGCCTACGCTCCCTTTTAAACCCAATAAATCCGGATAACGCCTGGACCTTCCGTATTACCGCGGCTGCTGGCACGGAATTAGCCGGTCCTTATTCATGTGATACATGCAAATAACTACACGTAGTTAACTTTATTCTCACATAAAAGCAGTTTACAACCCATAGGGCCGTCATCCTGCACGCTACTTGGCTGGTTCAGACTTACGTCCATTGACCAATATTCCTCACTGCTGCCTCCCGTAGGAGTTTGGACCGTGTCTCAGTTCCAATGTGGGGGACCTTCCTCTCAGAACCCCCTACTGATCGATGCCTTGGTGAGCCGTTACCTCACCAACTAACTAATCAGACGCATCCCTATCTTATACCGATAAATCTTTATTATAACAGTCATGCAACTATTATAAACCATTAGGTATTAGGCCGTCTTTCAACGGGTTATCCCTAAGTATAAGCCAAGTTGGATACGCGTTACTCACCCGTGCGCCGGTCGTCATCATCGGTTGCAAGCAACCAACATGCTACCCCTCGACTTGCATGTGTTAAGCCTGTAGCTAGCGTTCATCCTGAGCCAGGATCAAACTCTACATTGTAAAGTATCTTGTATGTTAGTCTTAACTAACTTAATTATCTGTTCAGAACGAATGCCGAATATATTGTAAAAGAATTAAAAACGGTTCGTTTTATTACCCCCTTGCTATCTAATGAATAAATAACAAGACTCTTGTACTAACTTGTCTGTTTATGTAAATCTTTTTCAAAGAACTCTATTCTATGTTGCTTATAAGTTTATAACTCAAAAGCGAATGCAAAAAGTAAAGCTTTTTAATATAACACACAACTATTAAAAACAAAAAGATAAGCTTTTTTTATACCATTTTATGCATACAAACGAAATAAATCAAGAGCAATAAACTTTTTCACATTTATAATTATATATATAAGAGAGAAAAAGAAGAAGAAAAACATATATTTTCGCCTTTAATATTAGCCTTTTTATTAAAAATTCCTCTATTTGTAACACTTAAAAATATAAAAATATCTTTAATTATGCCTCTTTTTCCCCTAAGAACAAAATATTTTGTTTTACCTTTACATCAAATTATTAAAGCGATAATATTACAACGTATGAAATTAAAACAAATTCTTGCGATGGGCTTGTTGCTTGTTTCAAGTGTTTCTCAAGCACAGCAACAAATGCCTCCTATACCTGCCGACCCCGCAGTGAGAATAGGAAAGTTAAGTAACGGACTGACTTATTATCTTCGCCATAACAATTGGCCTGAAAAGCGTGCGAGCTTTTTATATTGCCCAAAAAGTGGGTTCTATACAAGAAGAAGAAAGTCAAAGAGGACTTGCACACTTCCTCGAACACATGTGTTTCAACGGTACAGATAATTTCAAAGGAAACGACCTCATTCGCTATTGTGAGAGTCTTGGTGTGAAATTTGGTGCCGACATTAACGCTTACACCAGCATCGACGAAACCGTTTACAACATATCTAACGTACCTACAACCCGACAAAGTGCGCTCGATTCTTGTGTTCTTATTTTAAGAGATTGGGCCACTGGTCTTACTCTCGACCCTAAAGAAATCGACCAAGAACGTGGTGTTATCCACGAAGAGTGGCGTTTGCGCACCAGTCCTTCAAGTAGAATGTACGAAAGAAACCCTACCCACTCTTTATCCAGGAAGTAAATATGGATATCGTTTCCCTATTGGTTTGATGAGCGTTATTGATAATTTCAAGTATCAAGAACTCAGAAACTATTATGAAAAAAATGGTATCACCCCGACAATCAAGGTATTATTATTGTAGGCGATATCGACCTCGACCACACTGAAGCACTCATCAAAAAACTCTTTGGAAACATTAAAAATCCAAAGAACATTGCGCCTATCGTAGCCGAAGGAGTGCCCGATAATAAAGAACCTATCGTGGTTATCGACAAAGATAAAGAGTTTACAAACAACTATGTTAATGTTCTCTTCAAGCACGATGCTTATCCCGATTCTCTAAAAAACAGCTTTGAATACCTCATACAGAGCCATTTAAAGGATGCAGCGATGAGCATGTTAAATCAAAGAATTAGAGAAGCCAGTCTGAAAGAGAGTTGTCCTTTCGTCCAAGCAGCTGCCGATGATGGTCCTTATATCTTTGCTCACACCAAAGACGCCTTCTCGCTTACCGTTATTCCTAAAGAACCTACCATGATAAACGCTGCTCACAGCCGCCTTAACCGAAGTGCGTCGTGCAGCAGAGTTTGGCTTTACACCTACCGAATACGAGCGTTATAAGGCTGAAACATTGAGCGATTTAGACAATGCTTATAATGAAAGAGACAAACGTAGCTCCGATTCATTCTGTAAAAAGTATCAACAAAATTTCTTGTCTAACGAGCCTATCATTGCCATTGATGTTTATTATAACACCATGAAGAACCTCGTGCCAAACATTCCGTTAGAAGCAGTGAACGAAATGATGAAAGAGTTCTTCCCACCATCTAACGAGAACATGGCAATTGTCAGCCTCAATAACGAAAAAAGAGGGAGCCACTTATCCTACCAAAGAGGGACTACTTTCTGCCGTAAACAATGCGCGTACGGCACAAGTCGAAAGCTTTTATGTAGACAATGTAAAGAACGAACCACTCATCAGCAAGCTACCTAAGGCAGGCAAGATTGTTAAAGAAGAAAAGAACACCAAGTTTGGTTACACACTTCTCACCTTATCTAATGGTGCAAAAGTCATCTTAAAGAAAACCGATTATAAGAAAGACCAAGTCATTCTTTCTGGTGAAGGAAAAAGGTGGAACCTCACTTTATGGCACAAAAGACCTTACCAATTTAGATGTATTTGAAAACATCATTGGCATTAGTGGATTAGGTGATTTCAGCTCTATCGACCTTGGTAAAGCTCTTGCTGGTAAGATTGCAAACGCCAATCTTCACATTTCAGGCAGACACACAAGTCTTTCTGGAGGCTCAACACCTAAAGATGCCGAAACCATGTTCCAGTTGGCTTACCTTTATTTCACCAATATCACTAAAGACCAGAAGGCTTTTTGATAGCATGATGAAACAGTTCGAGGTGGCGTTAAAAAAACAGAGATTTATCTTCCGAAACAGCCTTCTCAGACTCTATCACTGCTACCCTCTACGGTCATAATCCTCGTTTAAAGCCTACAACGCTTAACGACTTAAAGAATATCAATTACGACCGTATTCTCCAAATTGCCAAAGAACGCACCAATAACGCTAAGGCATGGACGTTCACCATTATGGGTAACTACGACGAAAGCACCATTAAAGACTACATTTGTCGTTATCTAGCCTCTCTTCCTTCTAAGGGGAAAGCTACAATCGGTGCTCGAACAGCGTTCTTAGTCAAAGGAAATGTAGAAAAACGAGTTCACTCGTAAGATGGAAACTCCTAAGTCTACTGCCTACATCATGTGGTATAACGACAAGATGCCTTACACCCTTGAGAACGCCATTAGAGCTAACATGGCAGGTCAAATTCTTGAGATGGAATATTTAAAGAAGATACGCGAAGAGCATCTGCCGCTTATTCTGTTAGTGCAAGTGCAAATGCTACCATCGCAGACGATTACCATAACATAACGCTCACTGGTTATTGTCCTATGAAACCCGAAAAGAAAAACGAAGCTATTGCTATTATGCAAGCAGAAGTGCCTGCATTAACAAAGCATGTAGACGCGGGTATGTTAGACAAGGTGAAGAAAAATCTACTTAAAAATGTAGACAATGCGCTTAAAACAAACAGCTATTGGGAAGATGTTATCTATATGTATCACAAATATGGTATCGATACTCACACCGATTATAAAAAACTTGTAGAAGCGCAAACGCCTGAAACAATCATGTCATTCATGACAGAATTCTTAAAAAGCAACAACAGAATATCTATCATCATGATGCCTCAGAACTAATACATAGTATTTTTTTCATCATATCATTTTTAGTTTGTCGAACGTTACGTTTGTGCTATCACAAGGCACAACGTAACGTTCTTTCGTTTACGCACATTCTTCTGGCAAGCCTCAACAGCTCTTCACCATTTCACACTATTGTCTTTTAACACCACGTGTTTACGCCTTGCGTGTTAATAAAAAACCACTTAAAACTTTTGCTTAATTCAGTTAATATTGCTAACTTTGAAAAAGAAGCTTTTAAAAGCCTCACACCTAACAACCATAAACGCTCATAAACGAGCTATCACCTAAACAATCAAAGCGCATGAACACAGAAAAAAATAACACAAGAGAATTTCAATGAGCTATATGTAGACAGCATTGAGATGGAAAGAATAGATAAGTTTGTATGCGATGAGATGGCGCGTCAAATTCATCGTTATATCAAAGCTATGAGCGGGAAGCAAAAGCCATGATGCTACAATTTGAGCTCAACTTATCCACCTCTCTGTTCCACAAAAAGAAAAAAAGCCATAGCTCATTACATAGATTTTTAATAGACGTGTCCTCAGCGGACTCGACCTTAAAAGTGGTTTTTGGCACGTGCTATGGCCAACTATTGCGACACGTTTAGTTTCTTAGAACAGTTGTTAGCTAATAAAAAAATAAGTTTTTGTTTTATCTCAAACGCATTCAAGATAAATACATACAATACCACGAAATATACGAAGAAAACGGACTCTTTGGAATGAAAGACCATAGTGGCAACATTCTTGTACACCCACAATATCATTTTCTTCGCACAGCTTATGTATATGTAGACTCGTTAACTACCATGCCTATTATTGCTCAACGAGGAAACAAAATGGGCTTAATCTTACCCGATGGAAAAGACACTGTTGTTGCCGACTTTATCTACGACGATATTGCTCTACGCGAAGAAGCGCCTTTATTTCGAAGCCTACCATAGGTTCAGAAATAATGTTGCTCACAGGAATAAAGGGCGAATAACGGCACCACAGATATTCTTTTTCGCTATCAAAAACACCTTATGTTTACGCTTATAACACTCAATCGCCGCACAATCTCTTGTACGGCGATTTTTCTTTCACACCCTTTTCATTTTTCTTTATGCCCTCTTACAAAGCAACACACGCTTTGTAAGAACATAAAACATAAGGTGTTGTGTCATAACCATTCGGTTTATTTCTTTTCTTTTTAGCCTCTTTCTTTGCAAGTCTTCCCAATATTGTTTTTCCTTTTTGCCTTTAATTGCTCAGTAAAAGCCTTTGCCTTAGCCATTGTTTCTGCTTCCTGTTCGGGCAAAGCATAAGCATGTGTATAGCCTTTCACTTGGTTCCATGCACCACGAGTAAAGTCTGGCACTTCCACAGGCAGGTTTCCGTTATTCATCGACATAGCTCCCAACTCAGCAAAAACAGCACCATTCTGCCAAATCATACACGTCTATATCCATCGGCAAGCCATTTTGCAAGCAATAAACCAATCGGCTATCCATTATAAAGTCCATACCTCCATGGCCTCCCACTTCTTTTGCTTGCTCTCCATATTTCTTTATTAGCTCGCTTTCATATTGCTTTTCGAGTGCTTCTTTGTCTTCTTTCGACAAATATTCGTGTCCCGAAAGGTTGTCAGAAGTAGGTTTCAATCCTCCTTCGCTCATTTTTTTAGACGACACAGCATAGCCTTCAATCGGATATTTATTAGCAAATCCTTCCGTACCCGTCAACTGATACATTCTATTATAGGGTTGTGGTGTCATCACATTATGGTGAATTTCAATCACTTTTCCTTTTTCTGTGCGCACAAGTGTGGTGGTTTGGTCTCCATTTTGAAAGTCGCCACAAGGCTCACCTGTTGCTTCTTCCACTCTTTTCTTTCCATTAAAAGACTGTGTATCCATAGCAATAAGGGTGTTCATCTTATCTCCTCTATGAATATTTAACACCTGCGCAATAGGTCCTAAGCCGTGTGTGGCATACACATCTCCTCTAAAATCTTTGTTATAACGCAATCTCCAACCCAATTTATCGTTAGCATCTGTCTTCCAATAATGTTTCCAATAAGGCGACAACTCATGTCTATAAGCCCCTTGTGCATAAATAACCTCGCCAAAAAAACACCCTTTTTGTGCCATGTTTAGCGCATTCAGTTCAAAAAAGTCGTAACAACAGTTTTCTAACATCACGCAATGTTTTCGAGTGGTTTCGCTCAAGTTAATCAAACTCCATATCTCGTGCATATTCATGGCAGAAGGCACCTCTATGGCTGCATGTTTATTATTTTTCATAGCAAACTCTGCCACCTTAAAATGATGTTCCCAGTCGGTTGCAATATAAACCAAGTCTACATCTTTTCTTTTGCACACCTCTTTGTATCCTTCTTCTCCGCTATAAATAGCAGCAGGAGGCATAGATGCGTTTTTCAAAATGCGTTGGCACGCCTCTGCTCTATTGCGTTCATAGTCGCAAAGTGCCACCACCTGAATACCAGGGATATACATCCAGCGTTCCACAGCCGAAGGTCCACGCATACCAAGACCCACAAAAGCCACTCTCACCACAGGCAGTTTGGGCGCAACCATTTGTAAAGCCGTTTCTTGCCCCTTAGGTTTTTGAGGCACTTCGGTAATAATTTTGCCCTTTTTCAATGGTATATTTCCAATTAAATTGAGCCAATAGTGCGGTAGGCAATGCCAAACAAAGCGCAACCATAGCACATTTTCGTAACCAAGAATATTCTTTTTTCATGTTTATGTTGTAGTAAATTTAGTGATTATCAAAAGATTGATACATGCGAAAATACGAAAAAAACAGCACATTTCCTTACCTTAAGCGTTTAAAAGCATTAAAAAGGGGCTTTATTTTCAAAACGCATCACCTTATTATATATAGGGTGTAAAAACTCAATTGCTTCGGCATGCAAACACAGTCTGCCCTCTCCTCTACCATAAAGTCGGTCGCCTTTTATAGGCACACCTAAGCCTTTGGGGTGTGCGCAATGCACTCTCAACTGGTGTGTACGCCCTGTTTGCGGATAAAGGGCTATTTTTGTGGTGTTGTTGGCTTGTTCTAACACTTTATATAAGGTAATAGCACACTTGCCAAACGCTCTGTTTACCATTTGTTTGGGTCGGTCTTCGGGGTCTGCACACAAAGGCAAATCAATGCTTCCGCTATCTTCTTTCTCTTTTAAATATCCGTCTAATAACGCCACATATCGCTTTTTCACACTTCTATTTTCAAACTGTTGTTGCAACAAAGCATGTGCCTGCTTTGTTTTGGCTATGAGCATAATGCCCGAAGTGTCCATATCTAAGCGGTGAACTATCATGGGCGAACCAATGTGCGGATAGCGTTTTTCTAATAAATGTTCTACCGATACACCTTTAAATAACCCTTTCACGCTGGGCAAACCAGAGGGTTTCACTATCACCGCCAGTGTTTCATCTTCATATAAAAAGTCTATATTGCCCTCTTTGGGCTGTTCTAAGGGGTTTGTGTCGTAACAAATGCCTTTTAATAAATAATGTAAAAGGGGTTCACACTTATCTTTTGCAAGCAGAATAGGTTTGTCCGTGCTGTCTTATTTTTCCCTTTGGCGATGCTCCATACCAAAACTCTGCCATCGCTAAGGGGGCATAATGATGGCTAAAAGCATAGTGTAACAACTTTGGAGCGCAACACTCTCCTGTGCCAGCAGGTGGTGTTTTGCCCTCTTCATCTTTAAATATGGCTGAAACAGTCTTTTTGTTCTCCTCTACCATTGCATAACACAAATTGCTGAAAGAGCCATTGCTGGAGGGCGTCCGACAAGCGTTTGCGTTTCTCTTTTAGTGCATTAAGCCTGCATGTATAGGTTTCTAAGGCGCATTGTCGTTCTTTCAATCCCTCATCATAGTGTTGTTTTAGCCGTTTCAGGCATGCTTTTTAGGTATCTACTTTCGTTTAACAAACGTTCGTTTTCGGCTTCTTCTATCCCTTCGGCACGTTTTTTTCGTCGCGTTGTTGTTTGGCTTTGTTCATTTTTTTCTTTATGCGCTTGCAAAGCCTCATCTTTTTTGTTCTTGCCATTGGTGGATAGCTTTTTGCGCCAATATAAAGCCGTTCGATGTTTCCAACTGCTTTATTTCGTTATTTAATGCACTTATTTCTTGTTCACAACGCTTAAAATATCCATCGGGAGAAAGGTAGTTAAAGATGGGTGGAACAAAAAGGTTGTGGGATAAGTGCCATTCAACTGACCTGAATAAGCGGCTATAAACCCCACTTCGTGCTGGGCATTTTTGCACAGTCAAGCACGCCAAACATCTTTCCTTTTTGTCTTCTTCGTGCCAAAAACTCATTTGCTTCTATCGCCTTGCACACCTCGTTCCAAGCCGCTAAGCAGAGTGCATGAGGTTTGTAACAAAAAGGGTTATTAAGTTGTTTGGGCAAAGGTTCACTGCTTAACAAGGGGTGAAAAAGGTTTTCTTTCATGCTTATAAAAGTTCAATAAAGAAGGTTGTATCACTTTATGGCGCGATGTTTTTCAAACAAGTCGTGCCAAATGTGCATGGCATAGTTATAGCCATAATGGTTGTATAATGCTCTTAGGCGAGTTAATCGTTGGTAAAAATCATCATAGTTTTTACGCTTTGCAGGCACCCACTGCACTTCGCTAATGGCTGCTAAACGAGGCAATAGCATGTATTCCACTTGTGTTTCGTAGGGAATATAAGCCGTCCACAAGTTGGCTTGCACACCTATGATGTGTTTACGAGCATCTTCCGACAAACTATCGGGTAAGGGATTAAAGCTGTAAGCCTTTTCTACCGACAGAAAACCACCAATGGCATAAGGCTCGGTGCTACGGTCTTTGCTTTGATAATGGTCGATATAAGCATATTGTTCAGGACTCATTATCACATCGTGTCCTTGCTTTGCGGCTTCAAACCCGGGGTTTACACCTGTCCAACTCATAACCACTGCACTCGGGTTAATGTCTCCGTGCAATATTTCGTCCCACCCTACAAGGGTTTTTCCTTTGCTTTTTAGGTATTGTTCTATATGGTTGGTAAACACGCCTTGCAGTTTTTTAGCTTCTACGCCCTCTTTTTCTGCCAATGCCCTGCATCTTTTGCATTGTTTCCAACGAGTGGTTGGCACTTCATCTCCACCGATATGAAAGTAGGGCGACGGAAATATCTCACACAACTCATCTATAATGTCGTGCAACAAAGGGTATATGGCGTTATTACCCACGCACAACACATCGTGATGAACGCCCCAATTAACGCCCACTTCGTAAGGTCCTCCCGTGCAACCCATGTCAGGATAGGCTGTAAGAAGTGCACGTGTGTGGCCTGGGAGGTCTACTTCTGGCACAACACTGATATGTTGTTTTGCAGCATATTGCACCAGTTCTCGAGACTCGTCTTGTGTGTAATAACCGCTATAAGGAATGCTATCGTTCACATCGGAGTTGTGTGCTACAACCGTTCCTTTACGCTTTGAGCCGATAGCAGTTAAGCGGGGGTGTTTCTTTATCTCAATTCTCCAACCTTGGTCGTCTGTGATATGCCAATGAAAAGTGTTTATATGGTGAAGTGCAAGAATATCTATAAAGCGTTTTAAGAAAGACAATGGATAATAACGACGCGCACAATCGAGCATCACACCACGATAGCTTAACAGTGGAGCATCGCTTATGTTAACGGCTGGCAAGCAGATGGTGATGGGCGTTGGCGTTGCTTTGTTGATGTAACTGCTTAATGGGAGCGACTTTCTAAGTGTTTGAATGCCATAAAAAAACACCTGCAGCGGTGCTTCCACTTATGCGCACTTGCTTGCTATTTACCACCAAAGTGTAGGCTTCTTTACCATTCACTTTGTTATCAAGGCTTAGCACTATAGCGTTTGTTGCTTTGCTTTTTGCACGCACCACAGCCAGTTTTAAGCCTGTAAGGTCTTCTATATATTCGGCTAAAAAGTGTGCATTGTTTTTGCATGGCTGTGTGGGTTGTGTCGCACACTATTTGGGTTTGCGCATTTAACACAAAGGGTTTGCCTTTAACAAGGCTAATGGTTTGTGGCAAAGGCACTACATGGTAAGAGGCTACCTGCGCATATTGGCAAACTACGCTTAGCAAAAAAAGGAGCAATAAAAATGTTTTTTTGAACATAACGCAAGGATATTATTGTAAAAGTGCTTACATCTTTGCAGACATAAGCACTTTATTGATGAATAATGGAAATGCCATAAAAACTTGCTTTCCACGAGTGTTTTACCAATCAGAACGGTTGTGTTGGTAGCGTTCTGGCCACATATGTAAGGCATAAGTGTAGCCATAACGGTCGTATAGCTTGCTCAATTGGGTAGCACGCTTGTGAAATTCGTCGTATTTCTTATTCTTTGCAGGCACCCACTGCACTTCGCTTAATGCTGCCAAACGAGGCAATAGCATATATTCCACTTGGGTTTGATAAGGAATATACTCTGTCCACAAGTTGGCTTGTACACCTATAATGTGTTTACGAGCTTCTACCGATACGCTATCGGGTAGTGGATTAAAAGAATATACCTTTTTCTACGGGCAACAATCCACCAATAGCATCGGGTTCAGAACTGTGATTTTCTATTTGATAATGGTCGAAATAAGCAAACTCTCCCGGTGTCATTATCACGTCGTGACCTGTACTTGCTGCCTTCAAACCCGGGTTTACACCAGTCCAACTCATAATTACTGCACTTGGATTTATCTTTCCGTGCAATATTTCGTCCCAACCAATAATGCTCTTTCCCTTGCTGTTTACAAACTTTTCTATACGGTTTGTAAACACACCTTCAACTGTTCGGTGCTAACACCTGTGCTTTGCGACAATGCTTTACAGCGTGGACACTCTTTCCAACGTGTTGTAGGAGCTTCATCGCCACCTATATGAAAGTAGGGAGCTGGGAAAATGTCGCACAATTCGCCTATAATGTCTTGCACAAAGCCATACACTTTTTCGTTACCAAGGCACAACACATCGTGATAAACACCCCAGTTATGACCCACAGTGTATGGTCCTCCCGTGCAACCCATTTCGGGATAAGCAGCAAGAAGAGCGCGTGTGTGGCCTGGAAGGTCTATCTCTGGAATCACTGTGATGTGTCGTTGTGCAGCATAAGCCACAATTTCTTTAGCTTGTTCTTGTGTGTAATAACCGCCATGAGGGTGTTATCGTCTACCGTAGAGTTGTGTCCTATCACCGTTCCGCTACGCATTGAACCTATTTCGGTTAGTTTAGGATATTTCTTTATCTCAATTCTCCAACCTTGGTCTTCGCTTAAATGCCAGTGAAAGGTGTTTATATTGTGCAATGCTAATATGTCGATAAACTTTTTAACAAAGCTCACTGGGAAGAAATGACGACAGCAATCAAGCATCACACCACGATAGCCAAACAGTGGAGCATCGCTTATGTTAACGGCTGGTAACAAGGTTTTGTTCGGTGCTTGCATTAGCGTTTGTGCTGTTAGTCATTACGAGGAGCGACTTTCTAAGTGTTTGAATGCCATAAAAACACCTGCAGCAGTGCTTTCCACTTATGCGCACTTGCTTATTGTTTACCGCCAAGGTGTAGGGGACTTCTTTACCATTCACTTTGTTATCAAGGCTTAACACTATGGCGTTTGTAGCTTTGCTTTTTGCACTCACCACTGGCAGTTTTAAGCCTGTAAGGTTTTTGTATGTATTCGGCTAAAAAAAGTTGGCATTATCTTTCATGGCTTGGTCGGTTCCTGCATACACAATAACGGTTTGAGGGTTTAGAACAAAGCCTTTTTCCTTTTTACAAGGTTAATGGTTTGAGGCAAAGGCACCACGTTATAATTGGCAACGCCTGCCTTAGCACCTAACATACAAAGGCAAAAATGCTGCCATAGAAAGGGTTTTCTTTAACATAATAGGTGTTTATTTTTGTTGTTAATATTATTGTTTATGTTTTTTTCTATTCGCTCGCTTTTTTTAAGTAAATATCACAGAACGACAGAAGTATTCTTGATGATACAAAGATAATAAGTTTATTGATTTATAGCAATTTTATAGGTTTATAATTAAGGTATATTAAGCAATTTGTGGGCATAGCTTTATTTTTTTCGCGTATTTCTGTCGGTTTCTTGGCACAAAGAAAGCAAGGGCTAGCGCAGCGGTAGTTTTGAGAGGGTGAACAAACAAAAGAGGTTGATAAACGGACTTTTTAGCCTTTTTTTGGTGCAATAGCTTAGGGTTTAGGGTGTAATACATAAGCTATTAGCACTTAAAACACGGTGTTTTAGGTGGCAATACATGGTGTTTTGCATGCTAAAACCTTAGCTTTTAGAGCTTAATGGCTTGTTTTTGTAGAACAAAGATGGGTGCTTTTAGAAATGTAAAAAGCTATGTTTTTTTGGTGTTTTTAAACAGTAAAAACAATCTGCAAAGGGTGTTTTTGCATGCTTCATACCCACCTTCGTAGGGCGTTTTCGGTGCTAAAATGTGTTTCTACAATGTAACAAAACGCTCATAAATACAAGTTTTTTATCATTAAGCTGATGTCCTTAAATATAACATATTTAAACAAAAACTCTTTTAACTCCTCTTTTTCTATCTTATTGAGATGTCTTCCCTGTTAAAGGAGTAAAAATAATGTAGTTAAAATATATTAAAAAAATCGGGGGGTAATTCTTTTTGTACTTTTGCATCGCTAATATACATTATATATAATAGGCATCTTTATAAGCTCCACTATGATGGATAACATATTTTTCACTAAGATTATAAAACACACAAATAAAACTATTATTCATATTTCAAAGAAAAATGACAAAAGAAAAATCTTATTCGTCTTTGCTATATTCCTGCTATTATGCAGTTGTACGGCAGAACAATTAACAGCAGATGGTGGCACAAAAGAGCCACAAATAGAAGTAAAAAGCAAAAGTGCAGCTTGTGTTTGCGAGAGACACAACAAAGAAAGAGGGAACAAGAGCTTTTAATGCTAATAATACACCATATTATTTTTGAAACAAATGGACACTATCTGTATGATAATATGTATTTTTGGCAAGAATCCATTAAGAGGTGATTTGCTCATCTGTTTCTATAATGCTAAAACAAAAAAACTCTATAAGCGATTATTTAAAAAAACAAAGAGTTAAACACGGGTAAGGTTACTAATAACAGTGAATCTGGTAATATTAAACTTCCTGAAATAGAAGGAAGTCCAGATCCACCTTATTCTGGTAATTATTATGCCGACGAGATGAAGTATAGTAAGTATGGCGAAACAATAATTCAAGATTTGACTTTTTTTAACTTCATCTACTGAAGATATAACAAAAGGAGAATGGTATGCAATATGTTTTTTTATTCTACAACTATGGATTTAAACCAGCTGTCTGTTAATGCCCCATATGGTGTGATACGCTTTAATCGTCTAGAGACCGGGTGGAGTCAACCTTTAACAGTTCCTTTTTGCTTCTTTATGGAGAAGATTAGATGTGATTCGTACTCCAAACAATCAGCTTGTATTTTATAGCAAAACTCCAATTGCCATGCGAATGTTAGGAACTGTTATAACGCTTAATATAGCTAATAAAAATTGATTCATATATCAACTATCACCATATGACTATGATAAGTTCAGGAGACACACGAGGATATTTTTGATATCAATAAAGTAACAGAATTATCAACCAATTATATTGCAGAATCTTCCTATCAACCCGACGAAAAATAGTGACGAGGGTTATCAAAAGATAATAGACCTTATGTGGACAGGAACAAATAAACGAGAAACAGAAAGTCAGTTATCTTATACACATTATAAAAATAAAAATATAATGATGAAGCCTATTTTAACCATTTAAACTCAGTACTTGATTATGGTGAATCAGATAAAGTATCCGAAAATTTATTTTTGGTTTATATCTAAAGAAAGTAACCGAGGTGAAAATAGATAAAGCAGAGTTACCTAACATTAATCGATACAAAACACAATTCTTATTACATGGAACATCAATAGGAGGTAGACGCGGTAGATATCACTTCTACACTGTTCCCAAAGATGCTTCAATTTTTGCATCTATTCCCGTTTATGGAACTAAGAAAAAAATTAAAGAATTGCACTAGATATAGATGCGGAGGAACACTGTATTACAGAACCAGGTCCTTTTGAACTATATGGCAAAGAGAACTTTACGGCTAACGGAACATTTAGCAATAGTTATGCTGATGCTAAAAACTTTTCGTTAGACGATATGGCTAATATAAAGATTCCTGAAGGTTATCATATACCAACACGAATGGAATGGCAAACCATTTTTCCACGTTATGCCAACATGCAAGCCAACGAACCATTGGTAAGCGTAACACCTGCACAAATGGGAGAACAAAAAAAGTGAGGTTCGCACAATATGTAACAAACAATAACAGTGATAATAAAACATACACTCATATTGTTACACAAAGAAAAAAATGCCTACATCTCATACAATGGGTAAGTTAGAAGACAATAACTTTTTATACAATTGGTATGCAGAAAAGGCTACTGCATATCCTTATCAAAAGAATGGTGCAACAGAAGGTGAAAGCTACACAAACAATGCTTATGGAACTGAAGCTAATTTAGGACAATATTCGTTGTTACCAGACAACAAATATCAATATGCCATACGTATAGATTATGAAAATATGCAAAGTGGTGCAGAAAATGCAAGAATGGTATTGACACAAAGATATTTAGGACCAAACTTTATTTTTAGATCCCTTTGACATTGACACGGATGAATATTGGAAATATACAGGGTATGACGATGTTGAGCGTGGGGATAAGTGGTATAAAGAATGGAATGAATCAATATATGGAAAAGTAATAAGACCTTTACAAGATGAGGTGCAACGTGTATTGCCTTTATATGGTTATGCTCTTAATGCCAACTACAACCCACAAGATATTAAAAATACGGCAACAAACTTCCCATTTGGTGCAATATATTGGAGTAATACAGAGGCTAATACAGAAAAGATGATAACAACCCCAAGTTCAAAACCACGTTTACCTTTGTACTTTAACTTTAATAATAAAGTTGACTGGTGGAGAACAGACAACACAGGAACAAACAAAAACTTTTACAACAATGGTGTACCACAATTTTCTGGAATGATTCGTTTATTCTATAATACACCAAAAGCATACGAATAAAATGAAAAAAAGAAATTATATAAAGCCGCTAACGTTATGTTATCCTTATGAAGAAAATATTGTATTTGCAACAGGTAGTCCCCCAAAAAAGACTGATGCAGAATACGATTTAGTACCACGATGGGTTTATCCCTATAATGAGGAAGACCCCAACAAGAGTCCAGACGAAGATTTGTGGTAAAAATAATCACAAGAGAAGATGTTACAAGAAAGAGGCTGTTCAGAACTAATTAGTTTTTGAACAGCTTCTTTTTATAGAACATAATCCTCTTTTTAATAGAACACCTTTCCATTTTCTGCACATAACAAAAACACTATGCACAACAATCTACTCCTATAATAACTTAATAAAAACAAGTTATTTAAATTCCATAAAAATGTTCTTTAAACAGCATTAACACATGTCTAATTTGTTTTTTTAGTGGTTATACGGGTCAAGTATCTTATATATAATAATGTGTACCTCAGAAAAAAGAAGGTTACAAATGAGGTAATAAACAAAAAGGCATAAAAAAACGAGGAGCAACTCTTTTGTATAAGGTTGCTCCTCGTAATGATATAAAGTGATAACAATTAGTTATTTTCAGCTACTTCTTGGTCGGCATAGTCTAAAACGTTACGTTTGTTAGCTTGCATTCTTTCGTGTTCTTCTTTAGAACCCACAATGAGCTTTTCCCAACGACGAAGACCTGTTCCCGCAGGAATTAAGTGACCACAGATAACATTTTCTTTCATTCCCTCTAAATAGTCTACCTTTCCACGAATAGCAGCCTCGTTAAGAACCTTTGTTGTTTCTTGGAACGATGCAGAACTCATGAAGCTCTTTGTTTGAAGAGCTGCTCGGGTAATACCTTGAAGAATTTGAGTAGAAGTGGCAGCTACTGCATCTCTTACTTCTACAAGACGTAAGTCACGACGTTTAAGGTTAGAATTTTCATCACGAAGTTTACGCACTGAAATGATTTGACCTGCACGAAGTGTTTCTGAATCTCCAGCATCTACCACTACTTTCTTACCCCCAAAATGCGATCGTTTTTCTGCAGCAAAGTCGAGTTTATCAACCAACTCTGATTCGAGGAATGTAGTATCTCCCGGGTCATTGATTTGCACTTTACGCATCATCTGACGCACGATAATTTCGAAATGCTTGTCGTTAATCTTCACACCTTGTAAGCGATAAACGTCTTGAACTTCGTTAACAATATATTCTTGCACGGCAGTAGGACCTTTAATAGCAAGGATATCGCCGGGAGTGATAACACCATCAGACAATGGAGTACCAGCTCTTACGGCATCATGTTCTTGTACTAATATTTGTTTAGACAAGCTAACAAGATATTTACGCTGTTCACCTGTTTTTAGAAGTTACAACGATTTCGCGAGTTACCACGTTTCACCTTACCCATTGTTACCTCACCATCTATTTCTGAGACAATGGCAGGGTTAGATGGATTACGTGCTTCAAACAACTCTGTTACACGAGGAAGACCACCAGTGATGTCACCTGCTCCACCTAATGCACGTGGTATCTTAACAAGACGTTGACCTGTTTTAATGATTGTTCCATCGTCTATAACAACGTGACCTCCCACAGGGAAGTTATAAGTTCCTACTACATTGCCACTCTCATCTAAGATGTCGCAAGTAGGAATCATTGTTTTATCCTTAGAGTCGATAATAATCTTTTCGGTAAGACCTGTTGCATCATCGGCTTCTACAAGATATGTTTTACCTTCGACTACATCGTTGAAACGAACTTTACCTGCATATTCAGAGACAATAACAGCATTGAATGGGTCCCACTTAGCAATAAGGTCTCCCTTCTTCACTTTGTCTCCATGCTTAAAGTAGAGAGAAGAACCATAAGGAACATTCATGGTAGAAAGCACAATGTTTGTGTTAGCATCTACGAAACGGATTTCTGCTAAACGGCTAACAACCATTTCACAATCCACTTCTTCTTCTCCATTCGTCTCTACATAAGGAACTGTACGAAGCTCATCGAACTCAATTCGAGAGTCGTTCTTTGCAACAATAGAAGCATTGGCAGCTGCATTACCAGCCACACCACCAGCGTGGAACGTACGAAGAGTAAGCTGTGTACCAGGCTCACCAATAGCTTGTGCTGCAATAACACCAACCGCTTCTCCCTTCTGAACCATTCGGCTTGTAGCAAGGTTACGTCCATAACACTTCATACAAACACCATGTTTACTTTCACAAGTGAGTACTGAACGTATTTCTACGCTTTCGATAGGTGACTTTTCTATAGTTTGTGCCTTATCTTCGGTTATCTCTTCTCCTGCTGCAACTATGAGTTCGCCTGTTGTAGGATGAATGATATCGTGTACAGAAACACGTCCTAAGATTCTTTCATACAATGTAGAGATAACTTCATCTCCGTTTTTAAGGGCTGTACAAACAAGACCACGAAGTGTTCCACAGTCTTCTTCGTTAATAATAACATCGTGCGATACGTCTACCAAACGACGAGTGAGGTAACCCGCATCGGCTGTTTTCATAGCAGTATCGGCAAGACCTTTACGCGCACCGTGCGAAGCAATGAAGTACTCAAGCACGCTCATACCCTCTTTGAAGTTTGAAAGAATAGGATTTTCGATAATCTGTTGTCCTTCGGCACCTGCCTTTTGAGGCTTAGCCATCAAACCACGCATACCTGAAAGCTGTTTAATCTGGTCTTTAGAACCACGAGCTCCAGAGTCGAGCATCATATAAACAGCATTAAATCCTTGGTCGAGCTTCGGTCATTTCTTTCATCAAGATATTACCAAGCTGGTTGTTTTACATGAGTCCATGTGTCGATTACCTGATTATAACGTTCGGTGTCTGTGATGAAACCCATGTTATAGTTTTTCGGTAATTTGGCGTATTTCTTCATGTCCTTTCTCAACAATTCCTTCTTTTTCTACTGGAATAATGATGTCGTCAAGGTTAAATGAAAGACCTGCTTCATAAGCCATTCTATAACCAAGGTTCTTTTATTCCATCGAGGAAATGGCTGGCACGAGCCATACCTACACACTTAATTACATCTGAAATAATATCGCGTAAGGTTTTCTTTGATATGACATCGTTAAAGAATCCCACTTCTTCAGGAATGATACCATTAACGATAACACGTCCGACAGATGTTTCAACCATGCGTGGTTGCAATTGTCCATCGACAAGATCGTTTACCACGACTTTTACAGGAGCATGTAAAGCACACTTTCCTTCGTTGTAAGCAATAATTGCTTCTTCTGGTCCGTAGAAGGTTAAACCTTCCCCCTTAGCACCTGGACGTATTTTTGTGATGTAATAAAGACCTAACACCATGTCTTGAGAAGGCACTGTAATAGGAGCACCATTCGCAGGATTTAAAATGTTATGGCTTTGCAACATCAATATTTGAGTTTCGAGAATAGCCTCATTACTTAATGGAAGGTGCACCGCCATTTGGTCTCCATCGAAGTCGGCATTAAACGCTGTACACGCCAATGGGTGCAACTGAATAGCCTTACCTTCGATAAGTTTAGGTTGGAACGCTTGAATACCTAAACGGTGAAGTGTAGGAGCACGGTTAAGAAGTACGGGATGTCCCTTCATAACGTTCTCTAAGATATCCCAAATAACAGGTTCTCTTCTGTCTACAATCTTCTTCGCACTCTTTACTGTCTTAACGATTCCACGCTCAATAAGCTTACGAATGATAAATGGTTTATAGAGTTCGGCAGCCATCAATTTAGGCAATCCACACTCTCCCATTTGCAATTCGGGACCTACAACGATAACAGAACGAGCAGAATAGTCTACACGTTTACCCAATAGATTTTTGACGGAAACGTCCTGCTTTACCTTTCAATGAGTCTGAAAGAGATTTCAAAGGACGGTTACTTTCGCTACGAACAGCAGAGCTTTTTCTTGAGTTATCGAACAAGCTATCTACTGCTTCTTGCAACATACGCTTTTCATTTCGTAAGATAACCTCGGGCGCTTTGATTTCAACTAAGCGTTTTAAACGGTTATTACGAATAATTACACGACGATAAAGGTCGTTCAAGTCGGAAGTAGCAAAGCGTCCACCATCTAACGGAACCAAAGGACGAAGCTCAGGAGGTGTAATAGGGATAATCTTCAAAATCATCCATTCGGGACGATTGACATTAGCACTACCTCTGAATCGCTTCTACTACTTGTAGGCGTTTTAACGCATCTGCTTTACGTTGTTGACTTGAGTCGTTGTTTTGCACGGTCGCGCAATTCGTATGAAAGACTATCAAGGTCGAGTCTTGCAAGCAAATCATAAACTGCCTCGGCACCCATTTTTGCAATGAACTTGTTAGGGTCTGAATCGTCTAACAACGCATTATTGGGGTCGATATGGTTATCGAGAATGTTAAGATACTCGTCTTCTGTTAGAAGGTCCATCTTGTGTGAACCATTCATTTCTGTTCCTTCAGAATCTGTTCTACCAGCAAAAACACCTGGTTGAATTACGACATAACGTTCGTAATAGATAATAGAATCGAGTTTCTTTGTAGGCATTCCTAACAAATAACCCATTTTATTAGGAAGCGAACGGAAATACCAGATGTGTGCAACAGGTACAACAAGTTCGATATGGCCTGAACGTTCACGGCGCACTTTCTTCTCGGTTACTTCAACACCACATCGGTCGCAAACGATACCTTTATAGCGAATGCGTTTGTATTTACCACAAGCACATTCGTAATCCTTGGTAGGTCCAAAGATACGTTCGCAGAACAAACCATCTCTTTCGGGCTTATAGGTACGATAGTTGATGGTCTCTGGTTTGGTTACCTCACCATAAGAATTTTCCAATATCTCTTCGGGAGAAGCAAGACTAATGGTTATCTTGGTGAAATTATTTTTAATTTTCGAATCTTTCTTAAAAGCCATGTGTACTTATAATTAGGTTTCTTATGAGAATAAGAATTAGTCCAACTTAATACTTAAACCAAGTCCACGAAGTTCATGTAAAAGAACGTTCAAGGATTCTGGTATACCAGGTGTAGGCATTGGGTCGCCTTTTTACGATTGCTTCGTAAGCCTTACTTCTTCCAACGGTATCGTCTGACTTGATAGTAAGTATTTCTTGTAAGACGTGACTCGCTCCAAATGCTTCGAGAGCCCAAACTTCCATTTCTCCAAAACGTTGTCCACCAAATTGTGCTTTACCACCTAATGGTTGTTGTGTAATAAGAGAATATGGTCCAATACTACGCGCATGCATCTTATCTTCTACCATGTGTCCTAATTTAAGGAAGTAGGTTATACCCACAGTAGCTGGTTGGTCGAACTGTTCTCCAGTTTCTCCATCGTACAAGTGTGTAGAGCAAAGATGTGGAAGTCCCGCTTTTTCGGTCCACTCTGACAAGTCTTCAAGTTTAGCACCGTCGAAGATTGGAGTTGCAAACTTTAAGCCCAACTTCTTTCCTGCAGCACCTAATATGGCTCGAATATCTGTCCGAGGTTCATACGAGAAGGCACACCAAGAGGATTAAGCACAAGGTCTACAGGACGTCCGTCTTCTAAGAATGGCATATCTTCCATGCGAACAACCTTAGAAACGATACCCTTATTACCATGACGACCAGCAAGTTTATCGCCAACACCTATCTTACGTTTCTTAGCAATATAGACTTTTGCCATTTGGAGAATACCTGATGGAAGTTCATCACCAATAGAAATAGCAAACTTACGACGCTTTAACTCTGCATCTAACAACTTATATTTATGAATATAGTTCATAATTAGTTGTTTGATAAGCTGATTAGTGTGTTCGTCGTTTGTCCATTCGTTAGACTGAATGCCATCATATTCAAGATTTTTTTCAACACTGTTGTAGTGAACTTACTACCCTTAGTGATGATTTCAGCTCCTGTATAATCTTTCACGCCTTCAGACACTTTATCTTCTGTAAGCGTAAGAAGTTTATCTACAAGAATATCTTTTAAGTCGTTATTCTTTGCTTCATATTCTTCTTCAAGACCTGCAAGAATAACTTTATCTTGACGTTTTGATTCTCTTGTCTTAATTGCACGAGAGAATAATTTCTTATCAATAACAACACCACTAAGAGAAGGATTGGCTTTTAATGATGAATCCTTAACATCTCCTGCTTTATCACCAAAGATAGCACGAAGAAGTTTTTCTTCGGGTGAAGGGTCACTTTCTCCCTTTGGAGAGATTTTTCCAATAAGAATATCGCCTGGCTCTATACGTGCACCTATTCGGACAATACCATTATCATCTAAATCTTTTGTTGCTTCTTCGCTTACATTAGGAATGTCGCTGGTGAACTCTTCAACTCCTCGTTTTGTTTCTCGAACGTCTAAAGAATATTCGTCTACATGAACAGAAGTAAGGATATCATCACGCACAATACGTTCGCTAAGTACAATAGCATCTTCATAGTTATAACCCTTCCAAGGCATATAAGCAACAAGAAGGTTACGTCCTAATGCTAATTCTCCATTCTCTGTAGCATAACCTTCTGTTAAAATATCACCTTGTTTAACTCGTTGTCCCTTACAACAGATAGGACGTAAGTCTATGGTCATATTTTGGTTTGTTCTACGGAACTTAGGTATACGATATTCCTTTAATGCAGGTTCGAAGCTAACAAAGTCTTCATCTTCAGTTCTATCATAAAGTATACGAATAGTGGTAGCATCTACATAATCTATAATACCATCACCTTCGGCAGCAATCATCGTACGAGAATCTTCACAAACTTTCTTTTCTAAACCTGTACCAACAATAGGCGCATCGTTATGAAGCAAAGGAACTGCCTGTCGCATCATGTTACATCCCATCAATGCGCGGTGTCCGTCGTCGTGTTCCAAGAAAGGAATCAAGCTGGCAGAAACTGATGCTATCTGCTGTGGAGATACATCTACATAGTCTACTTGTTCTGGACCTACAACAGGATAATCTGCATCTTGACGACATTTAACAACAGAACGAATAAATGAACCATCCTCTGTTAAAGGCGCATTTCCCTGACCTATAATCTTTCCTTCTTCTTCTTCGGCTGTTAAATAAACAACATCTTTATTATCCATCGCTACCTTAGAATCGGTAACAGTACGATAAGGTGTTACAATGAAACCAAGTTCGTTTATATTTGCATATACACATAAAGATGAAATCAAACCAATGTTAGGACCTTCAGGGCTTTCAATTGGACATAAACGACCATAGTGTGTATAGTGAACGTCACGCACTTCGAATCCTGCACGTTCACGAGAAAGACCGCCAGGACCAAGTGCTGAAAGACGACGTTTGTGTGTTACCTCTGCCAATGGATTGGTTTGGTCCATAAACTGCGATAATGGATTTGTTCCAAAGAATGAATTGATAACGCTTGAAATGGTTTTTGCGTTAATCAAATCGGTAGGTGTGAAAACTTCATTATCACGAACATTCATTCTCTCACGAATGGTTCTACTCATACGAGCTAAACCTATTGAGAATTGATTTGCTAACTGTTCACCTACATTTCTTACACGACGATTAGACAAGTGGTCAATATCATCTACAGTAGCATTAGAATTGATAAGTTGGATAAGATAACGAATAATAGCAATGATATCGTCTTTTGTTAGAACACGAATATCTATTTCTGTATCTAATCCTAATTTTCTATTGATACGATAACGTCCAACTTCTCCTAAATCGTAACGTTTATCAGAGAAGAAAAGATTTTGGAACACCTCTCTTGCACTTGCATCATCAGCAGGGTCTGCATTTCTTAACTGGCGATAAATGTAGTTAACAGACTTCTTTCTCCGTGTTACTAGGATCTTTTGCCAATGTATTAAAGATAAGCGAATATTTATTCGCCATCTCAGAGTCTTTATGCACTAAGATTGTTGAACAACCACTATCAAGAATTTCTTCGAGATTATCTTCTGTGATTTCTGTCTCACGATCCATAATAATCTCATTTCTTTCCATAGATACAACTTCTCCAGTGTCTTCATCTACGAAATCTTCTGTCCAACTTTTTTTAGAACACGAGCTGCTAATTTTCTACCAATGGCAGCTTTCAAATTCTTTTTATTAACCTTAACCTCTTCAGCAAGATCAAAAATTTGAAGGATGTCATTATCGGTTTCATAACCAATAGCACGCAATAAGGTTGTTACTGGTAATTTCTTCTTTCTGTCAATGTAAGCATACATTACATTATTTATATCTGTCGCAAATTCAATCCACGAGCCCTTGAAAGGAATAATACGAGCAGAATAGAGCATTGTTCCATTAGCATGCACACCTTGACCGAAGAATACACCAGGCGAACGATGAAGCTGAGCAACCACAACTCGTTCTGCACCATTTATAACAAAAGGTACCATTATGAGTCATGTATGGAATTGTTCCCAAGAAAAACATCTTGTATAAATGTACCAAAAATCTTCGTGATCGGGGTCGGTACAATACAACTTCATCTTAGCCTTCAAAGGACACTATATGTGAGTCCTCTTTCCAAACACTCATCAATAGAATAACGAGGAGGGTCGATATAATAATCCAAGAATTCAAGAACAAAGTTATTACGAGTATCTGTAATAGGAAAGTTTTCAGCAAACACCTTATACAATCCGTCGTTTTTACGTTCTTCAGGAGGCGTATCCAACTGTAAGAAATCTCTAAAAGACTTCAATTGCACATCGAGAAAAATCCGGATAAGGCATCGGATTATGCACGCTGGCGAAATTTACTCTGTTATCAATTAATTTTGATGCCATCAATAAAAAATTAAATTATCTCTTCAATACGAGACAACAAATTAAGACAAAAAGATGGTTAGGATTCACCTACTGAGCAAATCCTAACCATCGTATATTTATATAATTAAGGAGAACAATCTCCTTAAATTTAAGTTGGTAGGTATCTTAATTACTTAAGTTCAACCTTAGCACCAAACTTCTTCGATTGCTTTCTTCAAGTTTTTCAAAGCTTCGTCTTTAGAAAGACCTTCCTTGATTGTAGCAGGAGCAGCATCAACTAAGTCTTTAAACTGCTTTCAAACCAAGACCACAAAGACTCTTTAACTGCTTTTTACTACTTGCAACTTAGCAGCACCTACTTCAGCAAGAACAACATCAAAAGATGATTTTTTTCTTCTGCACCACCAGCAGCACCACCAGCAGCAGGGGCCAGCAGCAACAGCTACAGCAGCAGCTGCGGGTTCAATACCATACTCGTCCTTTAGGGACTGTTGCCAACTCGTTTACTTCTTTAACTGTCAAATTTACTAATTCTTCAGCAATAGCTTTAATATCTGCCATTTTATTTAAATTTTTAATTATTCGTTTGTAATTGTTGTAATTTTACTAATATTATTCAGGATGCTCTCTAATGTCTTTAAGACGCCATGGATAGTATTTCCTCCTGATTGTAGAGCTGAAACCACGTTCTTTGCAGGAGATTGCAACAAAGCAACGATTTCTGCAATAACTTCGTTTTTGCTCTTAATTGAAACAAGTTCTTCAAGTTTATCCGCACCTACATATAAACTTTCTTCAGCATATGCAGCTTTAAGTGCAGGAATACCTTCCTTCTTGTATTCTTTCAATAATTTTGCAGGAACATTAGCTACATGTGAAAACATCACAGCAGTGTTACCTGTCAAACAATCATATAAAGGTTCAAAATCTACTTCAGATGCCTCAAAAGCCTTGTGTAGAAGAGTATTCTTCACAACGAGCATCTTTATTTCGTTTTTGAAGCACTTACGACGCAATTGACTTGTAGCTTCTGCATTCAATCCAGTTACATCAACTAAATAAAAATGCGGATACTCTTTTAGCTTTGCGCCAAGTTCCACGATGATAGTATCTTTTACTTCTTTCTTCATTGTACAAAACTTTTAGAGTTATTCAACTGATTTAGGATCAATCTTGATACCCTTACTCATTGTGCTTGAAATAAAGATACTCTTGATATATGTACCTTTAGCAGCAGCAGGTTTTAGCTTCACCACAGTAGCAATAAATTCTTTTGCATTTTGATATATTTGCTCTGGAGTAAAATTCACCTTACCAATAGAGGTATGAATGATACCAGCTTTATCAACTTTAAAGTCGATTTTACCAGATTTCACATCTTTAACTGCCTTAGCAACGTCCATTGTAACAGTACCGCTTTTTAGGGTTAGGCATCAATCCACGAGGACCGAGAACACGACCTAAAGGTCCAACCTTACCCATACAAGACGGCATAGTGATAATCACATCAACATCTGTCCAGCCACCATTAATCTTCTGAATATATTCATCAAGACCAACATAGTCAGCACCTGCTTCCTTAGCGGCAGCTTCTTGATCGGGAGTACAGAGACAAAGCACACGTGTAGTCTTACCAGTTCCGTTAGGAAGAGTTACAACACCACGAACCATTTGATTTGCCTTACGTGGGTCAACACCCAAACGCACGTCAATATCAAGAGAAGCTTCAAATTTAGTAGTAGTAATTTCTTTTACTAACTCAGATGCTTCTTTCAAAGTATATGCTTTCCCTGCTTCAACCTTATCAGCTACTGATTTTTGATTTTTTGTCAGTTTACTCATTTTTCAAATTGAAGTTATAAATTATTTACCAGGGAAGTCCCCATTTACAGTAATACCCATACTTCTTGCTGTACCTGCAATTAGTCTCATTGCGCTTTCAAGAGTGAAGCAGTTAAGGTCTGCCATCTTATCTTCAGCAATTGCCTTTACTTGTTCCCAAGTTACAGATGCAACTTTCTGACGATTAGGTTGAGCAGAACCACTCTTCAACATAGCCACCTCTTTCAACTGCACTGCTGCAGGAGGAGTCTTGATAATAAAGCTGAATGACTTATCGGTATAGTAAGTGATAACAACAGGAAGAACCTTACCTGCTTTATCCTGGGTGCGGGCATTGAATTCCTTACAGAATCCCATGATATTAATACCCTTAGAACCCAAAGCAGGACCTACGGGTGGTGAAGGATTCGCAGCGCCACCTTTAATCTGTAATTTGATTAATCCAGCAACTTCTTTAGCCATTTCTTTTATTAATATTAATTGATTTATAAAAGAATGTTATACATCCGTAACAACGTATTAACCTTCTTTTTCTACTTGCATAAAACTTAGCTCCAATGGAGTTTTACGTCCGAATATTTTCACCATCACTTTTAGCTTGTGTTTTTCGGTGTTCACTTCTTCAATAATTCCACTAAAACCACTGAACGGACCATCTGTAACTTTAACTGTTTCGTTCACTTCATAAGGGATGTTTATATCATCCGTCACTTCCGTTTCTTCAACAGTTCCCAACATTCTATTAATTTCCGATTGTGGAACAGGAGAAGGATTATCCATTCCCCCTAAGAATCCTAACACATTAGGAAGAAAACGTAGCGTATGTGCAACGTCTCCAACAAGAGCTGCTTCAACAAAGACGTAACCTGGAAGACTAATCTTTTCAGTTACAACTCGTTTTCCATTACGCAAAGAAGCATCTTCTCTAATGGTATTAACACCTGAGAAACATACGTAGATAATAACGCGTTGTGTTTCATTTCAGCCTCGATATATTCTTTTACCTTAGACTTCTTTTCCACTTACAGCACGTAATACATACCAATTCTTTCCAATTTCAGCCATTGTCTTAACGTGTTAATGCGGGATAGATAGTATCCATAACAAACTTAAACACGCTATCCATACAAAAATACCATTAGTGCAATAACAAGGGAAGCAGATAATACAATCATTGCACTATGGGTCAATTCGGCGCGTGTAGGCCAAGTAGTTTTATGAGCAAGTTCGTCGAAACTATTCTTGCAATAATTTACTATCTTATTGAACATATTATCTTCTTTTTTGCACGGGTTGAAAGACTCGAACTCTCGACACCTGGTTTTGGAGACCAGTGCTCTACCAACTGAGCTAAACCCGTAAAATAAGGTTCCTGTAAACAGGATTTATCTACAAGAACCTTACATATTTTATATTACTTAGAATTAGTCTTCTAAGATTTGTGTAATCTGACCTGAACCTACTGTACGTCCACCTTCACGGATAGCGAAACGAAGACCTACGTTTAATGCAACAGCATAGATAAGTTCTACAGTGATTTCTACGTTATCACCAGGCATAACCATTTCTACACCTTCTGGCAATGTGATTTCACCTGTACAGTCCATAGTACGAAGATAGAATTGAGGACGATACTTGTTACCGAATGGAGTATGACGACCACCTTCTTCTTTCTTCAACACGTAAACTGAAGCTTTAAATTTCTTGTGAGGCTTAATCTGACCAGGATGACAAAGAACCATACCACGTTTGATTTCGTTCTTATCAATACCACGGAGCAATAAACCAACGTTATCACCAGCTACACCTTCATCAAGAAGCTTGCGGAACATTTCCACACCAGTAACAACACATTTCTTATCTTCACCAAGACCAAGTAGTTCAACTTCGTCTCCAACTTTCACTTTACCAGTTTCAACACGACCTGTTGCAACAGTACCACGACCTGTGATAGAGAACACGTCTTCGATAGGCATCAAGAAAGGTTTATCAAGATCACGTGGAGGTTCTTGGATCCATGTATCAACAGTATCCATCAATTCCATAATCTTTTCAACCCACTTGTCAACACCATTCAAACCACCAAGAGCAGAACCACGAATGATAGGAGTATCTTCTTCGTATTCGTATTGTTCAAGGATTTCATGAACTTCCATTTCTACAAGGTCAAGCATTTCTGCATCTTCAACCATGTCGCACTTATTCAAGAAAACAACCAAACGAGGAACGTTTACCTGACGTGCTAAAAGAACGTGCTCACGAGTTTGAGGCATAGGACCATCAGTTGCAGCTACAACAAGAATAGCACCATCCATTTGAGCAGCACCAGTTACCATGTTCTTTACATAGTCGGCGTGACCAGGACAGTCTACGTGAGCGTAGTGACGGTTTGCTGTTTCGTATTCAATGTGAGCAGAGTTAATAGTAATACCACGCTCTTTTTCTTCAGGAGCATTATCGATTTGATCGAATGATTTAGCTTCTTCTGAACCGAAACCCTTTTCATGCAACACCTTAGAGATGGCAGCAGTCAAAGTAGTCTTTCCGTGGTCTACGTGACCAATAGTACCAACGTTAACATGCGGCTTGGTACGCTCGAATTTCTCTTTAGCCATAGCTTTGTCTTTTTATTATATTAAATAAATTAAAATCATTTGTTTTCTTCTGCCTCTTTCATAGAAAAGAATAGAAGTAGAGCTGTAACTGAGAGTTGAACTCAGGACCTCTTCCTTACCAAGGAAGTGCTCTACCACTGAGCTATTACAGCATAAAAGAGCGGAAGACAGGGCTCAAACCCGCGACCCTCAGCTTGGAAGGCTGATGCTCTATCAACTGAGCTACTTCCGCAACAATTATATACTGAGTGGGTAGTGATGGATTCGAACCACCGAAGTCGAAAGACAGCAGATTTACAGTCTGCCCCATTTGGCCACTCTGGTAACTACCCGTGCTTCACTTTCATACTAAAACCTTGAGCCTCTTGTCGGATTCGAACCAACGACCCCGAGATTACAAATCACGTGCTCTGGCCAACTGAGCTAAAGAGGCAAATCTTTGCAGCCATTTAAGCATCGTGTTTTAGTACTCGTCGTAAAACGTTTGCAAAGATAGGCATTATTTTTGAACCACCAAAACTTTTGCCATTTTAATATCTGCGCGATTTTTTTCTTTATATTTCGTGATTTTCACCTTAATTGCGTCTACACAATGGTCTATTCCTTCTTCGAAGGTGTCGCAAACTTTATCCACATAAATAGTTTCTCCAGGTAGTGAAACGCTCACACTTGTTTCTTTATTTAATGCGGTAGCAGGTTTAACCACTTTTAATTGCACCTCTACTTTCGTAATATCTTCAAAAAGATTTTTCTAACTTAGTTACTTTTTCGATAAAAACTTCTAATTTGTCGGTAGCATCAAAATGAATTGCTTTAATTTTAAGTTCCATATATTCTCCTTTCTTTAGGTTTCAAGTTCTGCACGAGGGTGTGCTGTTTTATAAACTCTTTTTAAACGTTCGAAAGTGGTGTGTGTATAGATTTCTGTTGTCTTAACGCTTGTGTGTCCTAAAAAGTTCTTTTACACTTTCGAGGTCTGCTCCATTGTTGAGCAAAAGCGGTGGCAAAAGTATGCCTTAAGACGTGCGGTGAACGTTTTTTTAACGTACTCACCTTAGACAAATGAACTTTTTACTCGTCGTCTCACTTGTTCGCATTCCATTCTATTTCCTTGTTTAGAAAGAAATAAGGCCTCACTTTTTCGCTCCATATCTTTATTTCGTAGAGCGATATAAGTTTGTAGAAGGTCTTTCAACCCATTGCCAAAAGGGATAATTCTTTGCTTATTTCGTTTTCCTGTTACTTTGATTTGTTGCAACGAGAAATCGATATCTGCGTCGTTTAATCCTACCAATTCAGACAATCGCATTCCTGTTTCATAAAAATAAAGTAACCAGCGTTTTGTCTCGAACACTTAGGAAATCATTCCCCCACTCTAAGCTATCAAGCAATCTGTCCATTTCTTTTTCTTTTCAAGAATTGCGGAAGTGGTTTTGCTTTTTCTTAGGTCCAACAATCTGTTGGGTTGGATTTTTTTCTATCAAAGAGCGCGACTTTGCAAAACGATAAAAGGAACGCAATGCGCTCAATCGTCTATTGATTGAGGTTGCAGAGTTTCCCTTATCCATCATACTCTCCATCCAGTTACGAACGATATTGGAGTCGATGACACTCAAGAGAGTTGTTCATTCAAATCTTTGAAATACGCTTTGAAAGCTTCTAAATCGTTCTTGTAAGCCTCAATGGTTCGCTCAGAACGTCGCTTTTCGTAGCGTAAGTAGTCCAAAAATTTATCTATCATCACACAATCTGCAATACTTTTATGTAGTGATTACATTGCGAATATATGATTTTTTATTGAAACTACCAAACGAAACGGAGATTTTTATTCTTCGTTTGCACGTAGCTTTTGTACATAAATAGCGTGTTCCATCTTAAGACGCTTTAACACTGAAGGTTTATTGTATTGTTGACGAGCGCGTAACTCTTTAACAACACCAGTTTTTTTCAAACTTTCTTTTAAACTTCTTCAAAGCTCTTTCGATGTTTTCGCCATCTTTTACGGGTACAATAATCATTTTTTTAGATTTTAAATTATTAAACTTTATTTTTCTATACATTTGGGTATAATACCACAAAAATGCGGTGCAAAAATTACACATTATTTGCCATATTGCCAAATGTTTGTCTTTTTTGATGTTAACTCGTGTTTTTTTAAGCTGACAAGTCGACTTACATTACAAAAAAATAGAGTTTAGCTTTATAAGTTTCATTTGTTATATGCCGTTGTGTTCATATTTGTTTTTTTCTGGGCATACCATCTATATTTTTACACCTTATTATATATATAAGCGTTATTTTATGCCCTTGTTCTTTCCCGTTATTTGGTTTCTTTTTCGGTTTCTCAATTCATTTTTCTTAAACATAAATGGTTGTAGTTTTCCCGAAAAAGTAAAGTCTATAATACGCCCAAAAATATATTTTTTTAGTTTCCTACGACATTATCTATCATAACAAGTTTGAAGAAAAATTCCAACATTTCCTCATTTTCTTTTATGTTGAAAGGAGAAGATATGCTCAAAATAACAAGCCGTGTTATTTTTGTATTTCTACCATTTTTGAAAGAAAGTGAACGAACGATACGAATAATGGATATTTGAAAAAAATAAAAAGAGCCCAAAAGCCCTTAAAAAGCATCTTTTTGTCCAAAAAAATACGCAATAGCTTAGGGTTTACCACACAATAGATGGTGTTTTAAGTGATAATATACAAGAGTTTAGGGTGTAAAACATAAGCTATTTCACCCTAAAACCTAAGCTATTAAGACAAAAGTTGCTGTTATTTTGTTTCTTGTTTGTTGCCTTTTAAGTTGATAAAAACCTATGTGTTTTACATTTTTGAAGTTGTTTTTCAATTAAATTTAAGCTGAAATAAAGCGACAATAGGTGGGTGTATAGCCTCATTTTTACGCTAAAACAGAGAATGAGAATGTAACAAAAACACTCACAAAAACACGCATAAAAACAACACAGAAGGCGACGTTTAGTCACACATTCACAGGCGTTATATTTTCAAACAAAAAAACAAACGCTTTGCCAGAGTTTACACCCCACGAAAGAAAAGATAAGAGAAATAAAATCACATATTACATTCTGTCGTCCATCTCTCGACGATGCACATAAAAAAAACAGTGCATCTTAACAAATTAAGAATGCACTGCTATAACTAAACTAAACTTTTTAACTTGATGAGAGTAGCTATTAAAGATAAATCCCTAACACACCACCCCTAAAGAAATATTACTTACCTAAAAAAATATTTGTTAGTAACATTAAAATTGTCATCAAATTCGTAAACCAAAGGAGTTCCAGTAGGAATTTCAACATTGATTATTTCTTCGTCAGATATATTTTCAAAAATACTTAATAAGTGAGCGAAGAGAGTTTCCATGTGCAGCTATCATCACACGTTTTCCTTCCATTACCAATGGTTTAATTTCTTTTTCAAAGTAAGGAACAGTACGTGCAATAGTGTCTTTAAGGCTTTCGCACATAGGAACCTCTGCTGGGTCTACGTCGCGATAAGCAGGGTTTTTAAGAGAATTGTATTGATTATCTTCTTCCATTACAGGAGGTCGAACATCAAAACTACGTCTCCAAATCTTCACTTGGTCGTCGCCATACTTTTCAGCTGTTTCCTTTTTATTTAAACCAGACAAAAGCACCATAGTGGCGTTCGTTAAGTTTATAAGATTTAAATACAGGCAACCATTCACGTTCCATCTCTTTTTAAGATGATTTGTTGTGTGTTAATTGCTCTCTTAAGATAAGAAGTGAAACAAATATCGAAGTCGATTCCTGCTTCTTTTAATGCTTTACCAGCACGTTTAGCCTCAGCTCTTCCGTTCTCAGAAAGTTCTACATCCACCCATCCGGTGAAGAGATTTTTTTGGTTCCATTCACTTTCTCCGTGACGAACAATTACTAATCTTTTTCATTGATATAATTTATTTGGAAGTTAAATTAAAAAAATCTATTATTCTATACAAAAAGTAAATAGAATAGTTTGTTTGAGCAAATAGAGTGAAAAAGAGAATATCCTTTTTTTAATTATTGTTAAGACTTACCCTCTTTTTAGTTCTGCTTTGCGCACATTATCGCTATGGTTCTTAGCTTAATATAGTCGGCAGAGAGATACATAAATCCGTGATAAGGGTTGTTTGTACCCCATGAGTTTTTGGCTATATAGTAGGTTTTTCCTTTAAGGCTGTGCGCTTTTCCTACAATACACATCACATGTTGGTCTGTTGTAGACAATCGTTCAAAGGCTTTCTGACGCTCGTTTTGGTTCACAGCGGTGTGGTGTTGTGGCAAACGGGCTACACCTTTATGATACATAAACTCGCCTTTGTTTAACGAACCCTCCCAACAAACAGCTCTATGGTTTAGCAACGACTGGTCTATAAGGTGCATCAAGCTATCTAAAGGCACGTTTATAAACTCGCTTCTTTCGGTATTATCTGGCACTTCTAACGCAAAAGAACTGTTAAAGGGGTGATGCGTAAAACTGGTGTAGGCTTGATATTCGTTTGGCTTATATATGCTGTTGGCAAACTGTTTAGGGCTATATTGCATGCCATAAAGAAACACCCATGTAGGAAGAGCACCCATCTCGCTGTCTAAAAGGTTGTCCACTGCTCTTCTAAGTGGGCAAATCCCTGCTTTTGTGCTGCACTTTGTTGTGCCATTAAGGCTATTTTTTTTACTAAAAAGGGGGTGTTTGTGCCTTCGGCTACATGGTAACTGTCGTACGAAAGCAATCCCACTTGGTTCATTAAGCGAAAAGCATAAGGCATCATTCCACTCACATTAACACACAAAGGCGAGGTTCCTAAATACATTTCTTTTGCCTTTTGTTGCAATAAGGCTCTTTCTAAATAAGCAGGCGACAAGTGAATAGAGTCTCCTAGTTCAAGTCTGTCTGTTTCTAACATCGCCAAAACGCCATAAATCCAGCAACTATTACTCTCTCCTTGCTCCTTCACTGGCGTTGTTTTAAGTAGAATATCGGTGATAAAAACAGGTTTATTGTTTGCTTGTCTTTGTGGTTGACTACAGCTACACCATAGCAAACAACTCATACACATTATTATAATATGTCTAACACAATCGCGTTTCATCGCAAAAAACATAGGTTTGTTTATTTTTGTTTACACGCCAATTGGAGTGCTTTCGTTATAATTGGGTTCTCTTCGTTTATAATTTTAAAATAAGAAGTCATATCCCATAGGTTTCTTGCTATAAATGCTTTCAACTGCATTTGCAACATAGGGAGAGTTTTCTTCCATTCTTCTTCATCTTTATAAGTCACCTTTTCTTTCTTAGCCTCTTCTACAATACTCGTAATAAGCTCATCGGGAACCACAAATTTAGCATTAAACTTGTCGAATGAGGGATATTTATTAAGTAGTTCTTTGCGATGTTCGTCAGTAAAAGTGATGGTTTTTCCTACAATAAAACCGCGTGCCTGAAGATGTCGGAAATAAGGGGTGGTAAGCGTAGAGTCTAAAGGTACAAACACATCTGGCATAATTCCACCACCTCCATACACAGGTCTTTTCTCCTTTAAGGTGAGGTGTTTTTGCGTTTTATCAAAGTGAATGCTGTCTGCATGAAAGAGTTCTCCTTGCTTAAAACGGCGTTCAAAATCTTTTTCGTAGCCCTCTTTATTTCCTTTCTCATAGGGTTTTTGAATGTTTCTACCAGCAGGCGTGAAATAATGGGCAATAGTTAAACGCATCATACTTCCATCTTGAAACTCTATCGGACGTTGCACTAATCCCTTACCAAAGGTTCTTCTACCTACAATCACTGCACGGTCGTTGTCTTGCATGGCACCGCTTGTTATTTCAGAAGCCGATGCCGAAAACTCATTCACTAACACATAAAGGTTAAGGTCTTTATATTTTCCGTCTCCCTTAGCCACATAATTCTCTCGAGGCACTTGTCTTCCTTGCGTGTAAACAATAAGGTCTCCTTTATTAAGAAATTCGTTTACCACCGCAACGGCTGTTCCTAAAAATCCTCCTCCATTGTCTTGAAGGTCTAACAAAAGGGTTTTCATGCCTTGCGCTTTTAGCTTTTCGAGTGCCACCATTAGCTCTTTGTAGGTGTTTTCACCAAAACTTTCAATCTTAACATAGCCCACTGATGGCCTAATCATATATGCCACATCTACCGTTGTCATAGGTATACGGTCGCGCGTAATGGTAAAATACACCGTTTTATCTATGCCTCTACGCATCACACCCACCTTCACTTTGGTTCCTTTCTTACCTCTTAAACGCCTCATCACTTCGTCCTGAGGCATCTTTACACCAGCAATAACGGTGTCGTTCACAGTCACTAAACGGTCACCGGGTAGTATTCCCGCGCGTTCTGATGGTCCATTGCTCACAGCTTGAATAACAAATAGAGTGTCGTTTGTAATGTTAAACTGTATTCCAACACCTTCAAAAGACCCTTGAAGTTGGTTCATAAACGAACGAGTTTCTTGCGTTGTGGTGTAAGTTGAGTGTGGGTCCATCTTCTCGAGCATACCTTTAATGGCATTTTCTACCAACTTATCTTCGTTTACTGAGTCTACATACAATTGTTTTATGGCTGCTTCTGCGTATAACAATTTACGTGTAAGGTTGTTATGTTGTGCCTTTGCAGAGATAAAAGTTAACCCCATAAGGGCTGTACATATAGCGATAACGTTAAAAAAATGGTTTCTTCATGTGTCGATGTTTTTGTGAATAATGTTTTTACACCTTATATATTAAATAAGGTGCAAAGATAAAATAGATAGTCGAAAAATGAGCTTCTTTCGCATTAAAAAGATGCCTTAATGGGTCTTTTTCCACCTTTTTCACGCAAGAAAATAGTTTTTGATAGTTGCATAATAGCCTTACTGTTTTGTTATAAACATCATATTTCATGCCTATATAACGGCTTTTATCGCTAAAAAAAGTAAATTTTTAAGTCCTTTTTCTTGTGTATTTTAATATAAATGTATAACTTTGCACTTGTAAGATGTGGTAAACATTTTCACACGGGCTTTTAGCTCAGTTGGTTAGAGCAACAGACTCATAATCTGGAGGTCCTTGGTTCAAGCCCAAGATGGCCCACAAACAGCTTGCAAGAGATATCTTGTAAGCTGTTTTTTTATTTATAGATTATTTCTTACACAACTATTTATTACTTCTTTATCTCAAAAGGTTTCTGGTGTCCACAGCACCACTTTGTTTTGTTGTAGTGATGCTTGTACGTTTATTAAGCGTTGGTTTTCGCTTCCACGGAATAATAGCGAGGTGTTTCGTTGAGCGTTTATAAACCTGCCATCTACCAACACATCAATCCAACGGAGCAACTCTACGCACGAAGGACGTGTTAATAGTGCTTCAAAAACGAAGCCCGTGTAACACCATATATCTTTTTTTGTTTGCGTTTTTATAGCCTTTGCCAATTCAGTAAAGGCTTCCGACTGAAACATTGGGTCGCCTCCTGAGAACGTTACATTAGCAAATGGGTCGGAAACAATAGTCTTCATTATTTCGTCTACTGTCATCATGGTGCCATGGTTTATGTTCCACGATTGTGGATTATGGCAACCTTCGCATTGATGGCTACACCCTGCACAATAAATAGCAGTGCGAAAGCCAGGCCCGTCTACAGACGTTTCCTCAATAATGTTAAGTATTGATATTTCCATAACACATCTTTTTAAGATATAAAAGAAGCAAACAACATGTTGATAAAAAAAGAATGAAGAAATGCCCATGCGCTTTCTTCATTCTTTTATTTTTGTTTTAGCGTGTTAATGAAGTGCTATTTACATTATAAATCATGACGAACTCTGTCGTTTAACTCACTAAGTTTACCGCTATTCCATCGGTCAGTGGTTCCCACAAGGTACCCAGTTATGCGTTGTAAACGGTCTATATCGTGTCCTCCACAGTGTGGACAAGTATCTAAAACACTATCAGCATTCTCAAAACCACAGGTCATACAACGATTTCTGTTATGGTTAACACTGCCATAACCAACATTGTAATAATCCATCATATCTACCACATTCATTATCACTTGTGGGTTATGTGTAGCATCACCGTCTATCTCTACATAGAAGATATGCCCTCCACGAGTAAGATTATGATAAGGTCCTTCCACCTCAGCTTTATGCTTTGCACTGCATTTATAGTACACAGGAACATGATTAGAGTTAGTGTAATAGTTTCTATCTGTAATACCCTCAAGCTCACCAAAGTCTTTTTTATCTTTCATTGTAAACTTTCCAGAGAGTCCTTCGGCAGGAGTTGCCAACACAGAGAAGTTGTGTTGATACTTTTCGGTGTAGTCGTTACATCTATCACGCATATAAGTAACAATTTTCAAGCCCAGTTCTTGCGCCTTATCATCTTCTCCGTGGTGTTTTCCCACTAATGCTTTCAAGCATTCAGCCAAACCAATAAAGCCAATAGAGAGCGTTCCTTGGTTAATAACACTTTCTATTGTGTCGTTAGCCTGTAAGTGTCCAGCTCCTTTCCACAAACTTCTCATCACCATAGGGAATTGCTTTGCGAAGGCTGTTTTTTGAAAATCGTAGCGTTCTACCAATTGTTTTGCGGTTACATCGAGTGTTTTATCTAATTTAGCAAAGAAAGCATTAACACGTTCTTCCTTGTTTTCTATGTTCATACACTCAATAGCTAAGCGCACAATGTTGATGGTTGTAAACGAAATATTGCCTCTTCCTACCGATGTTTTTTTCGCCAAAATGATTTTCAAAAAAACACGTGTTCTACAACCCATAGTTGCCACTTCGTGCAAATAACGCTTAGGGTCATCGGCACGCCAGTCTTCATGTTGATTAAAAGAAGCATCTAAGTTTAAGAAATTAGGAAAGAAACGACGCGCTGTAACCTTACATGCCATTTTATAAAGGTCGTAGTTTCGGTCTTCAGGAAGATAGTTTACGCCACGTTTCTTCTTCCATATTTGAATAGGAAAGATAGCTGTTTCGCCATTACCCACCCCATCATACGTGCTATTAAGAAGCTCTCTTATCACGCAACGGCCTTCTGCTGAGGTGTCTGTTCCATAGTTAACAGAAGAAAAAACCACCTGATTACCGCCACGAGAGTGTATTGTATTCATGTTATGAATAAAGGCTTCCATACTTTGATGTACACGTCCTACAGTTCTATTGATAGCATGTTGCAAAATGCGTTCTTTTCCTTTAAGGTCGTCAAGTGGACGTTTTATAAAGTCGTCTACCTCTTTATGATACAAATCACTATAATCTTCGCCCGATAAAAGTTCCAAGTTTTTCACCTCTTCTATAAAAGAAAGACGTACATAAGGAGCCAAATAAAAGTCGAAAGCAGGTATAGCTTGTCCGCCGTGCATTTCGTTTTGTGCCGTTTCTAATGAGATACAAGCAATAACACTGGCTGTTTCTATGCGCTTAGCAGGGCGAGATGAGCCGTGTCCTGCTGAGAAACCATGCTCTAAAATGTTATCGAGTGGATGCTGACAGCATGTTAAACTCTTTGTAGGATAATAATCTTTATCGTGAATGTGAATGTAGTTATGAGCAACAGCATCGCGCACTTCTTCGCTTAAAAGATAGTCATCTACGAATGGTTTGGTGGTTTCACTCGAGAATTTCATCATCATTCCAGCAGGAGTATCTGCGTTCATGTTGGCATTCTCTCGTGTCACATCGTTGCTTTTAACATTTATTATCTCTAAAAACACATCTCTTGTTTTGGCTTTCCTTGCTATATTTCGGCTATTTCGGTAAGCAATATAAGCCTTAGCCACATCTTTTCGGCGACTTTTCATGAGTTCGTTTTCCACCTTGTTTTGAATTTCTTCAACGCTCATTTGTGCGTTTTTTTAAGGGCAGAAATTCGTGTAGAAATTTGTTCTACCAAAAGCTTCATCGGCACCATTAGGTGTATGTTGCATAGCTTTTTAATATGGCATTGCAAACCTTCTCTCTATTAAAAAGCCACAATGCGGCCATCTCGTTTAACAACTGTTTGTATCATTTTGTGCGAAACTGTTTTGTTTAGTGAATAATTGAATAGTAAGTTTTATCCCTTTATAAGACAGCGCAAAAGTACGAAAATAAAACAATTAGAATTAGTTTTTGCAAACTTTTTATACGTTAAATAATGTCAATTCTATAATAATCAATAAGTTATAAAAAAATATAGGGAAAACTTTTAAAAAACTAACTTTTTATTTGTTTTATCCCATTTATTTTTTTGTTATAAACGCCTTATTTATAACTTGTTGCACCCAATTGTCTAAGGAAAAGAAACAGCCCGTATTGTGTTTTAAGTGTTAAAACGCCCTTTGAGAGATGTTAATAGATTGTTGCATAAAAACAGAATATATGCATGTTTTTATGCAATATTTTTAGTCGTTACAAAAGAATCTTCTGGGTTTTAAAGCTAAGCTTTTTAGTTGTTTACATGTTTACAAACACCCTTTTAGGCTCTTTGTTATAGCCCCATAATGCTATACGCACTAAACAAACGCCTATCATAAGCAAATTTATAAGCAGAAAAAGCAAAGAAAAAAGAACACAAGGAAACACACACTACAAGAACATTTATTAACAATTAAGTTTAAAAAACCTTATGTTTTACCTTGTAAAAGACAAGACTTTTGGTGCTAAAACCTTGTGTTTTTACTCCTAAAAGCTTATGTTTTGCAAGGTAAAACACGAGCTTTTGCGTCTTAACAGCTTGTTTTTTTATAGAAGAAAAAAACTAAAAACTATATAAAGGTGTTAAAATAGCTATTAAAAAACAGCGGTATAGCTCTTTTGTTTCACCTTTATGCTTTTAAAAAGGAAAACACAACAGCTATGCCGCTATTTTTTAAGCGAATATTTTAGAAATATGCAGAAACATATTCCTTGTTTATGCGTTATAACAACACAACAAAAGCCCATTGGGGGTTGTTGTGCCTAGTGTTATAAACCTAACAACAATTCTTCTTCGGGCAAAAAGACGAAAAGTCTTGCGATGATAAGGCGTTATTCCGTGCTTTTTAATGGGCTCCGCGATGTTTAACAGTGGGGTATCCTTTATTGCTTTTTCCAATCGTATTGCGGATAAAGTGTTGCCAAATCGTTCATATAATCATCACGATAAGTCTTAGCCAAAACGCTCGCTGCTGCAATAGAAAGATATTTTCCATCGCCTTTAACAATCGTTTTAAACGGCAAATGGTTATAAAGGCTTAAACCTGTTACCATCTACAATAACGAGCTTCCAGGACGAATGGTTAGCGCATCTAAAGCACGGTGCATGGCTAAAAAAACTTGCGTTAAGAATGTTTATTTGGTCTATTTCTTCGGGCGAAACCACACCCACTGCCCACGCCAAAGCATCGTTTTCTATTTGCGTTCGCAAAGCATATCTCTGTTTTTCGGTAAGCTGTTTCGAGTCGTTTAACCACGTGTTAGTGTAGTTTTTTAGGAAATATAACCGCAGCAGCAAACACACTTCCCGCCAAACAACCTCGTCCTGCTTCGTCGCAACCTGCCTCAACAAGATGCTCATGAAAGAACGATTGAGCCCAACAGCTCCCCTCTTTCCTCCTCGTTCCTCCCCTTTTTCCTTCTCTACGCCAACCTCTTCAGAAGAAAATAACAAACGGTTTGTGTTCATCGGTGCCATTATTTTGTTTTATATGAAACGTTTTATAGCTTTAAAACAGCATAACATTTTGCCTTTTGTTTGCTTGATATTAAAACATAGTAACCACTTTTTCAATTCCACTAACAAGCGCATCAACTTCTGCTTTTGTGTTATAAAGCGCAAAACTGGCACGTAGTGTGCCTTGAATGCCCAAATGTTGCATCAATGGTTGCGCACAATGGTGTCCCGTTCGCACAGCAATACCAAGATGGTCGAGCAACATTCCTAAGTCGGAAGGAAAGATATCTTTAATAAGAAAACTAATAACAGCGTCTTTCTCCGTAGGAGTTCCAATAAAACGGATACCCTCTATATGGCTTAAACGTTCCATTGCATAACGTGTTAGCTCTTGTTCGTGCGCCTGAATGTTATCCATTCCCAATTCAGTTAAGTAGTTAAGAGCCAATGCTAAGCCATGTGTTGCAACATAATCGGGTGTTCCTGCTTCAAATTTTAACGGTGCTTCTTCGAACGTAACCTTATCGAACGACACCTTTTTTTATCATCTCTCCGCCCCTTGGTAAGGTGGTAATCGGTTTAACCATTCTTCTTTACCATATAAAAACACCAATTCCTGTGGGTGCATACATCTTATGTCCACTCATAGCAAAGAAGTCGCAATCTAACTGTTGCACGTCTATTGCCATGTGAGGTGCGCTCTGTGCGCCATCAATCAATATGGGTACATTGTGCTGGTGAGCAATGTTTATGAGTTTTTTTACAGGGTTTACGGTTCCTAACACATTGCTTACATGGGTAACACTCACTATTTTTGTGCGCTTAGTGAAAAGACGTTCGTAAGCATCAAGGTCTAAATTTCCACATTCGTCGATAGGTATTACCTTTATAACAATACCCTTTTTAGCCCTTTGAAGTTGCCAAGGAACAATATTAGAATGGTGTTCCATGACCGAAACAATCACCTCGTCGCCCTCATTCATAAAGCCTTCTGCAAACGAAGAAGCCACAAGATTGATGCTTTCTGTTGTTCCTCGTGTGAAAACCACTTCGTTTGTAGAGCGTGCATTGATAAAAGCTACGAACAGTTTCGCGTGCATTTTCGTGCATCTCTGTGGCTTTTTGCGATAACCAATGAATGCCTCTATGCACATTAGCATTAACGTTTAAATAGGCATGTGTCATGCCATTGAGTACCGAAAGAGGCTTTTGGGTGGTGGCAGCATTATCTAAATAGACCAAAGGTTTATTGTGAATGGTGCTCGAAAGAATAGGGAAATCTTTTCTAATTGTATCTATGTTATACATGTTTTATCGTATATAATGAGTATAGGTAATAAGTTTTACACAAAAAGATGCGTTATATCACCTTTTAAACAACTTGTTTTTTTCGATATACAAAGATAAAGTATTTAGCATGAGAAAGCAGGTGTTTTTGTTGCGTTTTCGTTATACAGAGAAAGCCCAACAACGAAACACTGAAAGGATATGCAAAAGATATTTATCTGCCAAAAAGCATAAAGGTGGTTTCTGCCGTTACTAACAATAACGCTGAAACCACCTTTGTATGAAAATAAAAAAATGTTTTGTGAGGCAAAATGGCTTATTTACACATTTCGCAACGACCACAATTTCCGAGTTCTCCTTTAAAGCGTTTTTCTACTAACTGGTGTAGATGTTCGCGCAAAGGCTCAAGACTAATTTCGTCTATCACCTCGTTTATAAAGGCAACCTCTAAAAGCATTTTGGCTTCTTGCTCGGATATTCCACGCTGACGCATATAGAATAATGCCGTATCATTTAACTGACCAACCGTTGAACCGTGAGCACATTTCACGTCATCGGCATATATTTCGAGTTCAGGTTGCGAGTACATTCGTGCTTGTTTACTAACACAAATGTTTTGATTGCGCTCTTCTGAAAATGTTTTTTGTGCGTCTTTCTGCACTAATATGCGACCTGTAAATGCTCCAACACTATTTCCGTCTAACACATATTTATAGAGTTCGTTGCTTGTACAATGAGGCACAGCATGGTCTATAATGGTGTTATTATCTGTGTGTTGGTGCTTATCGGCAATCACACAACCACATAGTTTGCAATCAGCTCCTTCTCCTTTAAAGGTAACCACTGCATGATTGCGAGTGATTCCGTTGTGAAGTGTAAGCACATTGTGATTGAGTTTACTGTTAGATGCTTGACTGAAATACACGTTGCTCACACGTTTGTTTGCATAACCTGTTTCTTCTAAACAATAAAGGTCTAACAGAGCATTCTCGCCTACATAAGCTTCTACCACCTGAGTAGATAAGAAATTGCGACTATCTACTGTATGGTCGCAGAATAAAACTTTGGCTTCGGCTCCTTGTTCCAAAATGATTAGCACACGACGATTCATCATTAAGTCTACATCGGCACTCATCACGTTTATCACTTGAATGGTTTTTATCTACTTTTAACGTTCTTCGGTACATAGATAATTAACCCGTCTTGTGCAAGCATGGTGTTAAGTGCTGTGATGCCATCGCTTTGTGTTTGTGCCAACTGAGCATAGTGTTTGGCTACTAATTCGGGATTTTTTTGAGCAAAAGAGCATAAAGAATCTACCACCACACCTTGGGGTAAAGTGTTAGACACAGCACTTTGTGCATGAAAAGCATCGTTAATAACAAAATAGAGTGCTGTACTTAATCCGGGAACAGCACACGAATATACTTCCTTAGGATTAACAGCTATGGGAATGCGGTTAATGTTTAAAACCGTAATCAGGTTTGAACATAGCTTGCATATCGGTGTATCTGTATCGCTCGTCTTTCTTCTTTGGAATGCCAAGCTCTTTAAAAATGAGCAAATGCTTGTTCGCGAACGGCATTCATAACCCCTGCACTTTTTGCACTAATGGCAGATAGGTTTTTGCTGAAATAGCTCGATATATTGCACACTGCTGTCTATCGTTTTAGGAGCATTAGGGCACATGGTTGTTTTCTGTTGCCATAACTATTACTCCTCCCCTACTTCTGCTTTAATCCAATCGTAACCACGTGCTTCAATTTCTTTTTGCAAGCTCTGGTCCTGCTGTTTTCACTATTCTACCTTTATATAGCACATGAATAACGTCGGGTTTAATAATATCTAACAGTCTGTCGTAGTGTGTAATAACAATCGTACTGGTGTCGGCTGTCTTTAATTTGTTCACTCCTTCTGCCACAATACGAAGTGCGTCGACATCTAATCCTGAGTCGGTTTCATCTAAAATGCGCAACTTTGGCTCGAGCATAGCCATTTGAAAAATTTCGTTTCTCTTCTTTTTCTCCACCGCTAAAGCCTTCGTTCACGCTTCTGTTAGATAGTTTTAGAATCAAGCTCTACCACAGCTCTTTTTCTCTCTCATTAGCTTTAAAAAGTCGGCAGCATTTAGGGGTTCTTGTCCGTGATACTTACGTTTTTCGTTAATAGCAGCACGCATAAAGTTTGTCATAGACACTCCCGGGATTTCTACTGGATACTGAAATGAAAGGAAAATGCCTTCGTTTGCACGGTCTTCGGGCTTCATTTCGAGTAGGTCTTTACCCTCGAATGTAACACTACCTTCAGTTACTTCGAATATAGGGATTACCAACTAATACGGCACTAAGGGTACTCTTTCCCGACCCATTAGGACCCATAATAGCGTGTGTTTCGCCGTCTTTTTATGGTGAGGTTGATGCCTCTTAATATCTCTTTTCGCCTATATTGGCGTGAAGATTCTTTATTTCTAACATAAGGAATATATGTTTTTATCGTTTGATATTGTATAATATATTAAATAGATTTGTGATTACATCACCACTGTCTATGCTTTTTACCTTTTTAAAGGAAAGGTTATCTTTAATCCCAAAAGCACTTGATGACGATTAAAAGGGGCTTTAAAAGCCACTGCTGTTTGGTTGTTTTTGTCAATATCCTTAAATCGAATGTGCGAATCGATACCTATTCGGTAACTATATTCAACCATAAAGGATAGTGTTGAGAATAGTTTAAAAGCTTAACCCTCCAACTGGTGCCACTGAAAAAAAGTGGCGTTCGTATGTGTGTACTTTCTCTTCTTACAGGCGAAAAAGCATCATCATAGGTTTCGCGAACGTCTTTCAAGGTTCGTGTTCCTATGTTTATAAATCCATCAATACCAGCAAATGGCTCCACAAATAGTTTTTCCTTGTAAAGGATAATAGCGTGTACCAAGCATGAGTTGCTGAAAACTTAATGATGAAGAGATGCTTCCTACCTGTATTTCCTCTGTTTCATATCCACCTTTTTAGCGACCATTTTGTGAATGGTAGATAATATTCTCCACGCAAATAAAACCCTTGTCCTTCGACAGAAGGTGCATTTCTATTACTCAAAGAATAAGGTTTTACTCCACCATTCGGTTGCAATGAATGGTAAAAAGCATATCCGCCATTTACATCTAATGAGAAAATGGGCGAGTAGTCTTTATCTTCGGCAAAAACAAAGAGGGTGCTAAATGCACAAAGAAAAGTAAGAATGAAACGAGAAAAAAGAGATTTCATGTTTTTTTGTATTTTATAATAAGATAATTATCCCACAGTGCCTTCGAGTGATACCGATAAGAGTTTTTGTCTTCAACAGCAAACTCCATGGGTAATTTATTAAGCACTTCTTTTGCATAACCATTCACAATAAGCCCAATAGCTTGTTCAGTAGAAATTCCACGTTGGTTACAATAAAGCAATTGGTCTTCACCTATCTTGCTTGTTGTTGCTTCGTGTTCTATCACTGCACTGTCGTTATGAATGTCCATGTATGGGAATGTGTGCGCTCCACATTTGCTTCCAAGCAATAAACTATCGCAAGAACTGTAATTACGAGCATTATCTGCGTTGGCAGTAGCACGTACTAAACCACGATAAGAGTTCTGACTATAACCTGCACTGATACCTTTTGAAATGATTGTACTCTTGGTATTCTTACCCATGTGTATCATTTTTGTACCTGTATCTGCTTGCTGATAATTGTTAGTAACTGCTACACTATAGAACTCTGCTTGTGAATTATCGCCACGAAGGATACACGATGGATACTTCCAAGTTATGGCACTACCCGTCTCAACCTGCGTCCAAGAGAGTTTAGAGTTAACACCTCGTAGGTCACCACGTTTGGTTACGAGATTAAGAACCCCACCTTTTCCGTTTTCATCGCCAGGATACCAATTTTGAACAGTCGAATATTTCACTTCTGCATTGTCCTTAACAATAATCTCAACGATAGCCGCATGAAGTTGATTCTCATCTCTCATAGGTGCTGTACAACCCTCAAGATAGCTCACATAAGTATCGTCTTCGGCTACAATAAGTGTACGTTCAAACTGTCCTGTGTTGCGTGCATTGATTCTAAAGTAACTACTTAATTCCATAGGACATCGTACTCCTTTAGGAATATACACAAAAGAACCATCACTAAACACGGCACTATTTAACGCAGCAAAGAAGTTATCAGTATAAGGAACCACAGAGCCAAGATATTGTTTTATAAGCTCTGGATGTTCTTTTACTGCTTCTCCAATTGAAGAAAAGATAACTCCTTTCTCTGCTAACTTCTCTTTAAAGGTTGTTTTTACAGACACTGAATCCATAATAGCATCTACTGCAACGCCACTTAACACTAAACGTTCCTCTAAAGGAATACCGAGTTTATCGAAAGTCTTTTCTAACTCTGGGTCAATCTTTCCATCTCCAACAGGCTTTTTAGCCATTGGATCGGCATAATAAGATATGTCTTGATAGTTAATCTCTGGCAATTTAAGATGCGCCCAAGTAGGTTGTTTCATTGTTTGCCAATGTTTAAAGGCTTTTAATCTAAACTCTAAAAGCCATTCGGGTTCTTCTTTCTTTTGCGAGATTAAACGAACAACATCTTCATTAAGACCTTTTGGAATTATATCAGTATGTACATCGGTGGTAAAACCAAACTCATATTTGCGTTCGGCTACGCTCCTTACATACCCATTTTTTTCTTTTTCTTGTTCTTCCATACAATAATATATTGTGTTATTCGTGAGAGGGACGGCCCTGAGGTCGTCCCTTTTAATGATTAAAACAAAATGTGTACCACAATATAATATGGTAACATTTGTTACTATAAAGTTTGTTGAACCTCAATTTCCATGAATGTTTCAAGAATATCTCCCACTTGAATGTCGTTAAAGTTAGTAAGACTTATACCACATTCGAAGTTGGTTGCCACTTCTTTCACATCATCTTTATATCGTTTCAAAGCGTTGATAGGAGCTGTATGAACCACAATTCCGTCACGAACAACACGTGCTTTGTCGGTTCTATGCACTTTTCCTTCGGTAACAACGGCACCTGCCACTGTTCCAACCTTTGATATTTTGTAAACTTCTCTTACTTCTACTTGTCCTGTAACGACCTCTTTCTTTACCTTATCGAGCATGCCTTCCATTGCTTTCTTCACATCGTCGATAGCATCGTAAATAACAGAATAGGTGTTAATCTCTACACCTGCATTCTCTGCTTGCTTACGAGCTGCGCCTGACGGACGAACTTGGGAGCCTCACAATGATAGCATCACTGGCATCGGCAAGTGTTACATCGCTTTCAGATATCTGACCTACAGCCTTGTAAATTACATTTACTTTAATGTTTTCGGTAGACATCTTTAAGAACGAATCACTAAGTGCTTCGATTGAACCATCAGTATCTCCCTTAACAAGAATATTAAGTTCTTTGAATGAACCCAAAGCAATACGGTGAGATATATCGCTCAATGTCAAACGTTTTTGCGTTCTTAAGCCCTGTTCGCGTTGCAATTGTTCGCGTTTATTTGCAATATCTCGAGCCTCTTGTTCTGTTTCTAATACATGGAAAGAGTCGCCCGATGTTGGTGCACCATTAAGACCTAAGATGATAGCAGGTTCTGATGGAGTAGCTTGTTCGATACGTTGATTACGTTCATTAAACATCGCTTTAATTCTCCCCCAGTGTGTTCCTGCAATCAAGTTATCACCCACTTTAAGTGTACCATTACTTACTAACACCGTAGAAACATATCCTCTACCTTTATCTAAAGAAGATTCGATGATGCTACCTGTTGCTCTACGATTTGGATTAGCTTTCAAATCGAGCATTTCTGCCTCAAGTAATACCTTTTCAAGAAGTTCTTTTTACACCCACACCCTTTTTGGCACTAATCTCTTGAGATTGGTATTTACCACTCCCATTCTTCTACCAATAGGTTCATTTGCGACAAGTCTTCACGAATTTTATCAGGGTTTGCACCGGGTTTATCTATTTTGTTTAAAGCGAATACCATTGGCACATTAGCCGCTTGTGCATGAGCAATAGCTTCTTTAGTGGTAGGCATTACAGAGTCGTCTGCTGCGATAATGATGATGGCAATGTCGGTAACTTGCGCACCACGAGCACGCATTGCAGTGAAAGCTTCGTGTCCGGGAGTGTCTAAAAAAGTAATTTTTCTGCCGTCTTCAAGCTGAACATTGTAAGCACCGATATGCTGTGTAATGCCACCAGCTTCTCCTGCAATAACGTTTGTATCACGAATATAGTCGAGCAAGCTTGTCTTTCCGTGGTCAACGTGTCCCATTACAGTTACAATAGGCGAGCGAGAAACCAAATCGTTTTCGTCGTCTGCCTCTTCGCTAACAGCTTCTTGCACTTCTGCGCTTACATATTCTGTTTTAAAGCCACACTCTTCTGCCACCAAGTTGATGGTTTCTGCATCTAAGCGTTGGTTGATTGAAACCATGATACCTACACTCATAAGGGTACCTATCACTTTATTTACAGACACATCCATCATGGTTGCCAGCTCACTCACTGTAACAAACTCTGTTAGTTTTTAGTGTTTTGCTGTCTTTGCGTTCTGCACTTGCTTCGGCATTGAGCTTTTTCTTGCACGGCATCACGCTTTTCTTTTTCTATATTTTGCGCCCTTCTTGTTTTTGGTTTTTGCTTGTTGGTTAAACGTGCAAGTGTTTCTTTCACTTGTCTTGCAACGTCTTCTTCGTTCACCTCAACTGGTTTATTAGGACGTTTTTGTTCTTTTTTTATTTTTGTTGTTGGCGTTATTTTTTTAGCGTTATTATTGTTGTTATTGCGATTGTTTTGATTACTTTCTGCCGCAATATCAACACGTTCTTCTGCCAATGCGCACACGCTTTTTACGGTCGCCAGACTGTTGTTGAGCTTTTTCTTCACGCTCTTTTTGCGCTCTTCTTTTTGTTTTTCTTTGGTCGTGTACTCTGATTTAACGTTGCTAAATCTATCTTTCCAAGCACATTCACTTTCGGAGCGTTAAGCATTTTCTTCTCGCTATTAAGCTGAAAGATACCTTCTTTTTTTGTCTTCTGCTTCGGGTTTATCGGCTATTTTTTTGTGCTTCTTGTGGTTGTTTAGTTGCTTTCACTGGTGCTTTTTTTCTGCAGTTTGTGCCACCGTTTTCTCCACCTTTGTCGCTTCTTTTTATGCGTCATGTCTTCTTTTGCCACTTTAGTGTTAGCAGGTTTATGATTATTAGTTGGTTTATCCACTGTTTGCGATTTTGTTACAGCCGATTCTTTTGGCAGGGCTTTCGGCAGTAGCCTTGACTTTATTGCTTTGTTTTTTTCAGGCTGAGCAGCAGACTCTTTCTTCGACGTTTTATTATCTACGCCGTTTAAATCTATCTTTCCAAGTGGTGTATATTTTTTTGTTGGTTAGACGATTGTAACAAGCTTTCTGCTCGACTGTCTTTAGGTTCGGCAGCACGTCTTTTGTTTTTAGAAGATATTTTTCGAGCTTCGTTTTTCACGTCTGCGTCGTGTTTAAAAAGCCGCCACGAGGGCTTTCCATATTGTGCATCATTGAGCTTAAAAATTCAAGTCTGCTTTCACTTCACCCAAGTCATTTCTATTTTCAAGGAAGTCAACTGCCGTTTGCATTCCTACATTTAATTCACGTAACGCTTTGTTTAATCTGATGCTCATGTTTTTGTTCTACTCTGTTCTTTAATTCGTTTTGTAAAGAAGAAAGATTGTTCCTCGCCATATCTACACTTGTTTTTTTATAAGAGAATGAGATATCACTATGCGAAACAAACTCTTCGGTATCGTTTGTTATAAATAAGAAGAAGCAGGGCGCAAAGGCTCTGCTTTATAGCGATGTGCTTAATCGTCGAACTCTGCGCTCAACACTTTTAACACATGGTCTACAGTTTCTTCTTCTAAATCGGCTTTTTCTATTAGCATTTCTCTCGGTGCATTTAAAACACTCTTTGCTGTATCTAAGCCTATTGCTTTTATGGCATCAATAATCCATTGATCCACTTCATCGGCAAATTCGTCCAAATAAATGTCGTCATCTTCGCCTTCGTTCACTTCACGGAACACGTCTATAGTGTATTCTGTGAGCATAGATGCAAGTTTAATATTTAAACCACTGCGGCCAATAGCTAAGCTAACCTCTTCTGGCATGAGGAATACTTCGGCCTTATGGTTCTCTTCATCTATGTTAATACTGTTTATTCTGGCAGGACTTAAAGCACGTTGAATAAACAATTTTGTATTAGTTGTATAGTTAATAACGTCTATATTCTCGTTGCAAAGTTCTCTCACTATGCCGTGAATACGGTTTCCTTTCATACCAACGCAAGCTCCTACGGGGTCAATACGTTCGTCGTAGCTTTCTACAGCTATCTTTGCACGTTCACCGGGCATACGAGCTATCTTCTTAATAGCAATAAGTCCGTCGTGAATTTCGGGTACTTCGTTTTCTAATAAACGCTCCAAAAACATTGGACTGGTACGAGATAGGTAGATTTTAGGATTGTTATTTTCGTTATCTACACGAGCTATGACTGCACGAATGGTTTCGCCTTTGCGATATACATCTGAAGGGATTTGTTCTGATTTAGGCAACTTTAATTCGTTGTTCTCATCGTCTACAAGAAGCACTTCGCGTTTCCAAACCTGATACACTTCGGCAGAAATAATTTGACCTACACGGTCTTTATACTTATTATATAAAGCATCGTGTTCTAACTCTAACACTTTCGACGCTAATGTCTGACGTAAATTAAGAATAGCACGACGTCCGAACTTAGCAAAGTTCACTTTTTCAGACACTTCTTCACCCACTTCATAGTCGGGTTCTATCATCACTGCGTCTTTTAAAGCTATTTCTTTATTCTCGTCTGCCACTTCTCCATCTGCCACAACGATGCGGTTTCGGTAGATTTCAAAGTCGCCTTTATCGGGATTTACGATAACATCAAAATTTTCATCGCTACCAAATATCTTTGCAAGCACATTGCGAAAGCTTTCTTCAAGCACGCTAACTAATGTACCACGGTCTATGTTTTTTTCGTCTCTTTAAACTCTTTTTAAAGAGTCTATCATACTAACCGATTCGTCTTCTTTCTTTCTCGCTACCATAGCTATTATTTGAAACTTATTAAGTATTTTTGTATATTTCACTTTATCCATATCATAAAAGGTGTTCTACGTTTTTGCAACACAGGACAGCTTCTTACCTTCCACCTTTACTTTCTCGGGAGCTACCACCGTAAAAGCTTTTTTTCCCTCTACATTTGTAAGTGTACCCTTTACCTTTTTGCCGTCAGCATCTAACACTTCCACTTCTTTACCTATAAAGTTTATGTATTGTTGTGCCACTTTAAAGGGCTGACCTAAGCCCGCTGAGCCCACTTCAAGCTCAAAATCAGCTTGTTCTCTATCGAGGTTTTCCTCTATAAACTTACTCAGTTCTACGCAGTCTTCTATCCATACACCTTCTGCATGGTCTATTTCTACCACAATTCTATTGTCGGCACTAATCTCAATGTCTACCAAGAAATAGTCTTTTCCTTCGAGCCACTGGTCTACTAACTGCTTTACGATGTTTTTATCGATCATATATTCTATTTTTAATAAAAAGAATGAGGAACTCAATAGCTGAGCCCCTCATTCCACCGAACGGCACAAAGGTACAAAAAATGCACCTATACAACCTTTACCTTGTTTTATTATGTAAAAACGTTGTTTTTTCTTCGTAACTAAATAATAAACAAGAGTTAAACGGCACTTTTTCTCACTTTCAAGCAACGAGTTGCAGGGCGTTTATCGTATTTTTTTCTGTGTAGCTTTCTTTTTAGATGAATAAGAAGAACAAACAACAGACGCATTTAACAATAACAAGCCTTTACAAAGACAAGTCTGTGTTTCTTTTTTTAAAAAACATTTAATTTTGACATTTTATTGAAATGTAAAACATACTCGAAAAACAGATAAAAAAACAGGGCTGATTTTTGCCCTTATTTTTCAAAGAAAAAAATTTTTGCGTTCTAAATAAGAGCGTTATTTTGTAAAAAACAAATTTATAAGCCCTAAAAACGGCAAAAACAAGCGCAGAAGGTGCAAAACCTTAGAGTTTAGCGTTAAAAACACAAGCTATTAGGGAGCTAAAACATAAGAGTTTAGGGCGCAATACATGGTGTTTTTTTCGTACTAAACTCTAAGCTTTTGCACCTTAAAAGGCTATATAATGCTTTTTCAGAATTTGCATTTTAGAATGGCAAAAGATATATGTTTTTGTTTTTTTCACTTGTTTTTTTAACTCTAAAAAAATGCCCCTTTAAAAGGTGGTAAATAGGTAGGTTCATAGTGGAATTTTTAAGCTAAAACAGTTTTTCTGTACAAAAAAATAGACACAAAAACGCTTTGTTTTTAACATCAAAACACTCCCTCTACAAAAATAATATGATACAACAAGTTTGCATTATATATAATAATGTATAAAAAAGGTGTTAGAGAAGAAAAAACAGACAAAAAGCACTTTTTTTAAGAAAAAAATAGAAAAACGATTATTTATTTGGTGTTATGTCATAAAAAGCCTTACTTTTTGCACTCGCAATTGTCCCATGGTGTAATGGTAGCACTACAGATTTTGGTTCTGCCAGCGGTGGTTCGAGTCCACCTGGGACAACAAAGAAAAAGCAAGCTCACAAGGCTTGCTTTTTTTTTTTATATACTTTTAGTTCTGAAAATGTCGTTGCATAGCTCATAGCATATCATTTTAAAGAAACACAAAAAGGCTCTTTCTTTCGTAGAAAGAGCCTTTTTTTAAAGATTTATTAAACTTCCCATACCTCCATAGAAACAGTACTAACAGTTCGTACAAATGTGGGTGCAGGAAGGTTTTGAGCGTTCACTAAATTGGCATGGTTATACGGTTGGTAGGCATAACGCACGGTGTAAATTTGTTTAACCTTATCACTTTTAACAATAACTTGATTGTCTGTTATTGTTGCTGTGGCTGGATAAAACACCCCATCGGCGTCTGCCACTTCAAAAGCAGTAAGCGGTTTACCATCTGATGTATGCAAACCGTCGCCATAACGAAAAGCAACAACGGCTTCATCTCCGTAACAATACTCCTTATAAGGTTCGGGTCCACAACTACGAATAGTCCTAAAATAGTTATAGTCATAGTTCTTATAGCCTACATAGGTAAGGGCTTGTAAGGCTAAACGCTCGCCAATGGGCTTTTTGTTTGTAGGGTGTACGTTGTTAGGGTCGCCACAATCGAGGCTCACTGCCATGCTCAAAAAAGATATACTATTATCTAATAAGTATTGATGGTAACGAAATTCTCCCCAAGAAGGGCGGTTTAGCGTGGGAAGTTGCACCATGCAAAAGGGCAATTCTATATTATTAAAGAAACGTCTCCACGATGTTACTAAGACTCCTAAACAGTTTATCGTGCAATTCTACATTATGTGCATTCGATTCACCTTGATACCATAACACGCCCGAAAAAGCATAATCGCGAAGCGGACGAATAGCTGTATCGAACAAATAGGTAGGACAATAAGGGTGCAACTGTCGTTTGTCTCTACTTTGAGCGATGTTTTTATTCATTCGTTCTACTACCCAAGGCATTGCCAAGTGGTTGCCTCTAAAACGGTCGGTGAGCATTTGTGGAATGCTATCTTGTAGGGTTAAACGGTCTATCCACGATTCTGTTGGACTTCCTCCCACTGCATTTACAATAATTCCCACGGGCATCTTCAAGCTATCTCTTAATGCTTTTCCGCAATAATAAGCCACTGCAGAAAGGTTGGGAAGTGTTTTGTTAGATACCGATTGCCATGTTTGATAGTTAAAATAACGAAGATGATTTACCTCTTCAAGGGCTTCTTGGCTCCATTCGGCATTGTTTGTGTCGTAGCGTGGCACAAGATTATAAAAAAACAAGATCGGTATCGGTGGCGGTTTCAAGGGTCTTTTTAAAGTTAATGTCTTCTTTCATAGGGGAACGCCATGTTAGATTGTCCTGAACAAAGCCACACTTTTCCCTACTTTAATATTTTTTTGAAATAGAGTGTTTTTCACTCGTAGACACTTTGCAAATATTGACCTTGTTTTTCTCTATACCATAAAAAGTGGTTTCCCAATTACCTCTTTTATCCGCCAACACACTCTTCTTTTTCCGTTAAAATTTATCTCAACACGTTCATCTACATTAGCTTTTCCTGCCACAACAAAAGGATAATCAAAGTCTATCACCATGTTATCAGCATAAAGAGGCGACATTTGCAACCCTCCACAATGGCCTGTTATGGCTTTATAGGCTTCTTCTGCTAACAGTTTAGCTCCTTCTTTGGTAGGGTGAATGGCATCTGGTAAGAATTCAGGGGTGTGTTAACAAAAGGCTCATTAAAGTCTATCAATGTTGCTCCAACACTATGGGCTACAGTCTCAATCTTTGTTTGAATGGCACGAAACCACTCTTTTGTTCCTGCTAAAAAAACGTGGATGCTCTGCTGTGATAGGGCTCATTTTAGCAATAAAAATGCGCACTTTGGGGTTCATCTTCTTAAAGGAATTCACAAGATTGATATAATCTCTCGTGAAAAGATGTCCGTAGTTAGGATAGTCTCGAGGGTCGGTATCGTTTAATCCTAAATGAATAATCACAATATCTGCTCGAAAAATCGAGTGCTTTTTATAAAAGCTTCTTGCTGAATATAAGGCCTATGTCCATCAACAAGAAGTGTGGCTCCGTTATGTCCAAAGTTGCCTACAACATACTCATCTCCCAACATTTGTTGCAATTGAGACGGATAAGAATCGGTAGACGGATTAGCTAATAAATAACCAAACGTAACACTATTGCCAACGCAAGCCACTTTTTATAGGCTCGTGTGCATAAAGCCATAAACACAAAAAAGTGCTAAAAAAACTGCTAACTAATTTCTTCATATCGCTCATTTTTTTCAAATAACTACATTTGTTCTCACAAAGATACATATTTATAAAGAAATAAATGCAATAAGCTTTTTAGTAAGATGAGATGGGGATAGAAGTGGTAAATTAGGAAAGACTCTTTTTTTATCTTTACATCCATAAAAAGAGGATAATATAGATAAAAAGGAGGCGCAGATAAATGCAAAAAGGGCATTAACCTTTACAGTTAATGCCCTTAATGAAAATGATTATAACGTTTAGAAAGAATGGTTGTCCTTTCTATTTATAAATCTTATTTCTTAACTAACTTAATAGTTTTATAAGTTTTTCCGTCTTTTATAACTTGCAATAAATACAAGCCTTTAGCACCTGTTACGTTCACATTTGTGACCTCACCTGCCCCTGTTGTTAGGGTATTTGTTTGCAACAATGTTCCGTTTACGTTTAACACGTTTAAGGTGTAAATGCCAGCCTCTGCAAAAACGAAGGTTCACACTTTCTACAAATGGATTAGGATATGCTGCAAATTCAACTTCGTTCTCTACACCATTGATTCCTGTTGTAGATGTTATTTCTACTAAGTTTCCAACAGTCTTTGTTGCTTCACCCCATTGATTTGTAAGCGTTAAAGTTGCACCTACTTTACCCATGTTACTATATGTAACGGTAGCAGTTTTGCCTTCAACTGTTGGAGTACTTGCTCCATCAAGTTTCCAAGTATACTTTGTGGTGATTTCTAACGAGCCTTCAATACCTGGATTACCCGCTACTGAGTTGTCGGCAGATTCTTCTTTGTAGAAAGCCTTAGAGGTATCTTCACCTCCACTATTAGCCATTAGCACCAAGTGAGCCTTGTGTTCTGCTCCACCTTTACCCAAGTTAGGGGAACATGTTGTCACCTTCTTTGGTTTCAAAGGTGAAATATCCCATCAAACCTTCAGGAACTTCGCTTTCTTTATAGCCCTTCATAGCACGTTGAACTTCACTTTCAGTAAGCTCTTTATTCCATATTTGCACTTCATCAATCACACCATTGAATCCACTCTTATATACACCACCTCCACCAATAAAGATATCTGCAGGTAGATAAGCTTGTACTTTAGTTCCTCTCATTTCTTCTCTTCTCTTAGAATTAACAAAGACATTTTGAGCAACTCTTTTACCATTGAGATACATTGTTTGGCGATTTCCTTCGTTATGACATACCACAAGATGGTTCCAAACACCTGGAGTGATGCTATAACCATCGCTAATCATATCGAAGTTAGGATTGTCGTGAGCTGTCCAACCCATGGTATTGAACGAGATTTCGTTAGCTGGGTGCACCTTATTTCCGTATGGATTTGTTACTTCAGGGCGTATTTGTACCCAAAGGTCACCCCAGTTGTTGTGAGGCCAACCGTCTTTAATGGTGTTTTTGCTAATGAGGTTGGTTCCTTGTTTATCGTGAGCCAACTTATTTGCCTTGAACCATAGAGCGTAAGAGTAGTTCTTATCTTGTTGAAGAGCAGCAGGAATTTGAAGCATTTTGGGGTCTTCGATAATCAAACCATGTGATGCATGTCCCTCACCTTCTTTTGTTGTAGCAGAATAAGTAACGTCTTTTCCGCCTTCAACGCTTGCTTTATCTGCTCTGATGTCGGTAATTTGAGGTGCAGCACCTGTGCTTTGAGGACTCACTTGAATAATACCTCTAATGGTTGTTGCCTTGTTTTGGTTGTCTGTAATAACAAGATCGTACAAGCCTTCGTCTTCTAATGTAAGGTCGAAATCCTTTGCATTGTTCACAACTTTTACAACACTATTTGTAGAAGACTTCAAAACTTTCCACTCTTTTGCCGCTGGGTGCAACTCATCTTCAAAGCGAACATTGAACATTTCGTTAGCCTTTATAACAGGACGACTAAGCACTACGTTGTCGTTGGTGTCGTTATAAGGAGCATCTTGAAGTGTTGTCCATGATGTTTCAGACTTAGTTACGCCATCAGGAGCAACGGCACGCACACCGAAACGAACCTTTCTGTTGGTGATTCCGTTAACAAGTGGAGCGTCGATAACGTATGCTGCCCACGAAGGAGTGGCGGTTAACACTTGCTCTGGCTCGTTTTCTGCTTGATAAAGAATTTCATAATACCAAGTATCTACTTCTTCGTTGTAGGTCTTTATTTCGCCTGTTTCGGGCTTACTTGCATATCTTATCTTGAAATCGATGTTCTTTGCTCTACCTCTAATGATGTTAAATTCCTCAATTTTAGGTTGAACTGGGTGGAATTGTGTTTGAGGATTGCGCACTGCAAGCTCACCAATATGAAGGTTATAGTCGTCTGTTGTGCCTTTCACCACAACACCAATCATAGCAATTTTACTGCTTGAAGTGATGCCCAATTTACTTAATTCAGCTTCAAAAGTGCTCCATTCGCCTTGTGTTGTTGCGTTAGGAATGTCTATTTCCTTATAATTTTTAAGGTCATTGCTCAACGCTACAAATAGTTTAGCATGACTTTCTGTGCCGTTCATCACCTTGTATATAAGCGAAATTTTATCTTTTCCGTCTACAGGCAACAAAGTTTTAAAGAGTTTTACACGTGAGAAAGCTGTTTGTCCGTGTAGACTTAAGCATGAACCTCCAAAGTAAGCGTCGTCGAAAGTAAGGTCGGCTTTCACCAAAGAAGAGTAGTTGCTGGCGTCAACTTGGTCGTTTTCTCCTGTAATCCACCATCTCCAAGTAGGCATAAAGTCTTGTGTTCCGAGGTTATACCACTTGTGATCGAAGGTTACCTTACCCTCGTTGCGGAACGAAAGACCATTACCTAAGTTGAAACGGCTCACAAATGGCATTTCGTTAATGGTTGATTTGGCTGTGAGGAAGGCTGCCAATCCGTGGAAATTCGCCAACTCTGCATTAGCAAGAGATGAGCTATGAGGAACAGTTGGACGATAAGCAGGGTTACGATGTCCACCACTAAAGATCAATTCTTGTTTCTTTAAGTAAGTGTTTTGTATAGCAATGTCGCTTGTTCCGTTGTCGGTTGCACTCTGATGGATAAGACTTTGAGAGTGAGCTCCCCAAAAACCAATCGACACTTTGCTATTTAATAGCTTGTCCCAATAGCCGTTTTTGAGTCCACGACCTTGAATATCGAGGCCAGCATAATAGTCGTAGCTACTTCTTCCCAGCTCTCTTGCAGTTTGTTCTGTATTTGCTAAGGTAGTACCTGTCCAGTTATAGTTAGCAAACATCATATCGGTTACCTCACGTCCTTGCTTTCCAAACATCTTTTTGTTATGGTCTCCGAGTCCTCCATCGAAGTTTTTACCACCCGATTCATTGGTTCCGTCGTACCAATATAATTGGAATTCCCAACCAATCTTGCGTGCTTCTTTTGTGACATAGTTCGAAAAAAACTCGATAAGATGCGACATAACATTAGAGTTAGTATAGAACTCTGAGTTCACACCAAGGCCGTCAATGCCATAGTATTTCATCAACTTTACAAGCTTTACAGCATTCTTAAAGCGATAATCATTACCCTTTTCTGTTATCTTAGCAAGTACTCTTGAGTTGATACCCTGTGCAAATGGGGTCAAAACAACACGCTCTGACTCTGGAACACTCATCAAACAGCCCACTTTAACGCCGTTTTTATGAGCCACATCACTCACGCCTGCACTTAAACGGAGCCATGGTGCAGTCCAGTTTCCATGAATATCCACATACGACCAAAGGCTAAAATTGTCGCCTTCGAAGCAATATCGGGGTAAACCTTTCCATGTAGATGTAGGCTCATCGAGTGGAACCCATAGACACATCTTGCGATTTTCGTCTACTTTTTTATCTACTTTGTAATCACCTTCCTTTATTCTTGTGCGAGGTCTTACACGTGAAATAAAGAATTCATCGTCCATTCTTGACACTCCATTCAATTGCTTTCCAGGAGCCCAAGCATCGAAATCTTTGGGTAAATCAGCATATTTCGCATCCTTAATGTCGAGCGGATGGGTTGGAGTTCGCTGTGCAAAGGTTGTTGCGCAGGTTAATAATCCACATGCTAATAGTAAGCTTTTTTTCATAATGAGATTATAAATGTAATTTAGTTTTGATAAAAGTCGTTATCATTAATCATTAGAGTAGTTATCTAAACATATCTTTTTGTGTTCTTAGCGTTGTTGCGTTTTCGGTTAAAATCAATGTTTATTGGTTTTAAAAGGGAAGTAGCAACTATCGTTTCCGCCTTTGTTGATAGTTAGATTAAAAGAAAAATGTTGGCAAGAGCTATGATTTAACCCCTGCCAACACTATCTATTGCACAATTATTTCTTTTACTAATTTAATTGTCTTGTAGGTCTTTCCGTCCTTCACGATTTGAAGAATGTAAAGTCCTTTAGCACCTGTTACGCTCACGTTGGTCACTTCGCCAGCAGCAGTTGTTAGCAAGTTGCGTTGAACAAGCATGCCGTTTGCGTTCAATACGTTAAGAGTATAGGTTCCACCTTCAGCAAAACGAAGGTTCACACTCTCACAAATGGGTTAGGGAATGCCTCGAAAGCAACACCATTTTTCAACGCCGTTGATACCTGTAGGAGCTGTTACGTCAACCAATTCTGCCTTAGTTAAGGTTGCTTCTCCCCAGCGGTTGCTTAGTGTTAGGGTTGCACCCACCTTGCCTGCGTTGCTGTATGTAACTACAGCAGTTTCGCCTTTAACAGTTGGAGTGTTAGCTCCTTCGAGTGTCCATGTGTATGTTGGAGTTACTTCGAGAGTTCCTTCGATACCTGGATAGCCTAAAACATCGTTGTCTGAGTGTTGAGGTTCGTAGCTTGCTGTTGAGGTATTTTCACCACCACTACCAACAAGTTGAACTAAACTACCTGTCTTGTCTGCTCCACCTTTACCCAAGTTAGGGAAGGTTCCGTCTGCATTCATAGTTTCAAAGGTGAAATATCCTTGCAAACCATCGGGCACTTCGCTTTCTTTGTAACCCTTCATTGCACGTTGAACTTCAGCTTCTGTAAGTGGTCTGTTCCATATTTGAATTTCGTCTACGCATCCATTCAAACCGCTCTTGTACACACCACCGCCACCAATAAAGATGTCTGCAGGTTCTGAAGACTTAATTCTATCATCGTTTCTTGTCTCTCTTCTCTTTGAAGAAGGTTGAGTTCCTGAACCCACTTTCATACCATTTACGAATATTTCAGGTAGTCCGCTCTCATTATGAGTAACCGCAATGTGATACCAAACGCCTGGTGTCATTGGGTGGTCTTTTGTCATTACAGATGAGTTTGGCTCGTCGTGAGCTTCCCAACCCATTGTGTTAAACGACACTTCGTTAGCCATGTGCTCTTTCCATTGTGGACGAATTTGAACCCAAAGGTCTCCCCAGTTGTTGTGAGGCCAGCCGTCTTTCACGGTATTTTTGCTGATAAGGTTAGTTCCTTGCTTGTCGTGTGCAAACTTATCTGCCTTCACCCAAAGGGCATAAGTGTAGCTATTGCCTGTTTGAAGGTCTGCAGGCATCATGAACATATTAGGGTCTGAGATAACTAAACCACGAGAGACTTTTTCCTTTTCCTTCTGTTGCTGTTGCAGAATAGGTTACATCTTTGCCAGCTTCAACAGTTGCTTTATCTGCCTTAATGTCTGTTATTTGAGGCACTGCACCTGTTGTTTCTGGTGTGATTTGCACCTTACCGCAGGTGATGTGTTTCTTTCCTTCATTGTCAGTAAGCATAAGGTCGTAAGTGCCTACATTATCTAACTTTTGTTGTTATGCTTGTTGCATTGCTTACACTATACACCTCTGCACCTGTAGCAGAATTGATAAGTTTCCACTCTTTTGCAGGTTGAATAAGATAATCTTCAAATTTTTAGAGTGAATTGTTCGCCTGGTTTCACTACTGCTTTATTGATAACAACATCTGTTTTGGGTGAATTATAAGGAATATTCTTAAATTCTGTCCAGTTGATATCGCTCTTTGTTTTGCCATCTGCAGCGACTGCACGAACGCCGAAGCGTGCTTCTCTTTCACCTTCTTTAGCGATTGGAGCATCAACAACATAGGCAGCCCATGATGTTGTGGTTGTTAATAGCATTTCATTTTGACCCTTTTGTTGGTAATAAATTTCGTAATACCAGGTGTCTACATCTTCGTTATAATACTTTTCACCATTAGTTTCAGGCTTACTTGCATAGCGAAGTTTAAAGTCTACAGTGTTATATTGACCTCTGATTATTTGTGTTTCTTCAATCTTAGGCTGTGCAGGTGTGTGAACCTTTTGTGGGTTGCGCACTGCAAGTTCTCCTATGTGAAGGTCATAGTTCTCTGGTGTGCCTTCAACAACAAGACCAATCATCGCAATTTGACTGCTTGAATTGATGCCCAATGCACTTAATTCTGTTTCAAAAGTAGTCCATTCACCTGCTTTTGGTGCAGCAGGAAGAACTATTTCTTTATAGTCTGTTACGTCATCTTTTAGACTTACAAAGATTTTAGCCTTGCTTTCTGTTCCATTCATCACCTTGTATGTAAGCGAAATTTTGTGTTGTCCGTCTACAGACAATAAGGTTTTAAAGAGTTTTACACGTGAGAAAGCTGTTTTTCCGTGTAGGCTTAAGCATGAACCACCAAAGTAAGCATCGTCAAAAAATAAGGTCTGCTTTTAACAAGTTCATTAACAGTAAATTCACTAACCGCATCGTCTCTATTGGTAATCCACCATCTCCAAGTAGGCATAAAGTCTTGAGTGTTGAGGTTATACCACTTGTGGTTGAAGGTTACCTTACCCTCGTTGCGGAATGAAAGACCATTACCTAAATTGAAACGGGTAACGAATGGCAACTCGTTAATGGTTGATTTTGCTGTAACGAAAGCAGCCAAACCATGGAAAGTTTTTAGACTTGCGTTGGCAAGTGTTGAACTTGTGTTGATATCGGGGTGTGCTGCAGGGTTACGATTACCACCACTAAACATCAATTCTTGCTTGAGCAAGTATGCTTTTTGAATAGCTATATCGCTTGTTCCGTTGTCGGTTGCACTCTGATGGATAAGACTTTGAGAGTGAGCACCCCAGAAACCTACAGATATTTTACTGTTCTTTAGAGCACCCCAGTTGCCATTTCGCAATGCACGACCTTGAATATCGAAGCCTGCATAATAGTCGTAACTGCTTCTTTCAAGTTCTTTTGCGGTACGTTCTGATGAAGATAAAGTTCCATGTTGCCAGTTGTAGTTAGCAAACATCATATCGGTAACCTCGTGGCCCTTACGTCCAAACATTCTTTCGTTGTGTGAACCAAGACCGCCATCAGGGCGCATACTACCTGACTCATTGGTTAAGTCATACCAATATAATTGGAATTCCCAATTAATTTCTTTTGCTTTTTTGTGACAATCTGCAAAGAACTCAATAAGAGTAGTCATGGTTTCGGGTGTAGAAGTGAACTCTGAGTTGACTCCAAGACCATCAATTCCATAATACTTCATCAACTTAACAAGCTTCATTGAATTCTTAAAGTTACCTTGTCTATCTTGTTCTGTAAGCGTTTTAAGTACCATTGCGTGGGTTCCCATATTCCAACTACGAAACAATATTCTTGCTGCCCAGGGAATACTCATCACACATCCCACCTTAACACCATTCTTATGAGCCACGTCTGACAAGCCTGCAGTGACACGCATCCATGGTGCTGTCCAGTTACCATGGATGTCAATGTAAGACCAAAGACTAAAGTTATCGCCCTCGAAGCAATAACGTGGAAGTGCTTTCCACTTTGAAGTGGGGTCGTCGAGGGGTACCCAAATACACATTTTACGATTTGGATCGGCATCAGGGGAAGCCTGATAGTTTAGCTCTGTAATTCTTGTACGAGGCTTTACACGTGAGATAAAGAACTCATCGTCCATTCTTGACACTCCTTGAGGCTGTGTTCCTGGCTCCCAGCTATTAAAATAGTGTGGCAATTGGTCGTAACTTGCGTCTTTGATATCCAATGGATGGGTGGGTGTGCGCTGTGCATTTACGAGCGTACACGACATCAAGGCGCAAGCCAATAATGTAAACTTTTTCATAATCGGTTAATGAATTAAATTATTAGTAATAAAATATCTTTTTCAACTCTCTACTGCATCACTTTACTTTTGTTAAAGCTTTCGGCAAGGACTTTTGTATTGAGTCGTTTATTTTCTGTTGGGTTAGCTATGTAAAAGCTACCTTTTTAAGGTACAAAAATTATAGTGGTTAAATGGTATAGTGGTTTGTTTGATGATAAAGGGAAAAAGATGGAAGCACCTCTTATATATAAATAGGTGTAACTTCCATCTTTTTTCTATATATTACGCTTCAACAACATGTTCTATTGCACGCTTATCGTTCTTATTTCTTCTAATAGTTAAGAAAGCGATTGGGGCTGCAACGAAAATTGAAGATAGGGTTCCAACTACAACACCTAAGCTCATTGCGAAAGCAAAGCTACGAATACTCTCACCTCCCAAGAACAAGATGCATAACAATACAATTAAGGTTGATGTTGCAGTGTTTATTGTTCTTGTTAAAGTTTGGTTGATACTGTCGTTGAATAAGCTCTTGTAATCTTGTCTTGGGTGTAGCTTTAAGTTCTCACGAATACGGTCGAACACTACCACTTTATCGTTAATAGAATAACCTATTACTGTCAATATAGCTCCAATAAAGGTTTGGTCTATTTCTAACGAGAATGGCATCCACCCCCAACAAGCTGAGTATACACCTAAAACAACCAAGGTATCGATTGCTAATGCAATTGTTGAACCTACTGAGAAAGCCATGTTTCTAAATCGTAGAAGAATGTATAAGAAGATGGCAATCAAAGCTAATACAACACTAATGATAGCTCCATAAGTGATATCTTTTGCGACTGAAGGACCTACTTTGGTACTACTAATGATTGAACCTCCTTGACGTATATCTGGATTTTTAAAGGCTTCAACGCTTGATTGAGAAACAAGATTAGCTTTCTTAAGTGCTTTATAAAGAATTGTTTCTGCCTCATCATCTACCGTTGGACTGTTAGACTCTATCTTATAGTTTGTAGATATGCGGATAGTTTTACCGTCTGTTCCTAATGCAAGCGCACCTGTTGTTGTTCCGGGGAAAGCTTCTGCAATGACACCTCTTATCTGTTCTGGTTCGACTGACTTTTCAAAGGTAACAACATAATTACGTCCACCAGTGAAATCAATACTCTTACTTAATCCACGAACAGCAAAGCTAACCACAATAGCTACAATTAAAAACTCCTACAACACTGAATGTTTTCTTATAGAAGCTCATAAATCCTACATTGGTATCTGTCATTAAATTGCGAGAAATACCAGTGGTAAAGCTCAAGTTAAGCCACTTTCCTTTGTTCATTTTGTGTTCAAACACAATACGAGTGAGGAATACTGCGGTAAAGAATGAACAGATAATACCAATAATCAATGTGGTTGCAAATCCTCGAATAGGACCTGTTCCGAACACATAAAGAATGATACCTGTGATGATTGATGTGAAGTTTGAGTCGAAAATAGCAGAGAATGCATTGCTATAACCTTCAGACATCGCTTGACGGACATCTTTTCCTGCTTTTAACTCTTCTTTCGTACGTTCATAAATCAACACGTTCGCGTCTACAGCAGTACCTAATGAAAGCACCATACCTGCAATACCCGACAGAGTTAATGCTGCTTGGAACGACGTTAGAATACCTAATGTAAAGAAAAGGTTAACAAGCAGAGCTATATTCGCCATCATACCTGGTGTAAAGCCATACATCATAACCATGTAAACCATTAACACCACGAAAGCAATAACGAAAGATACAATTCCTTGTTGTATAGATTGAGCACCCTAACGTTGGTCCAACAACTTCTTCTTGTACAATTCTTGCAGGCGCAGGCATACGTCCTGACTTCAATGTGTTAGCTAAATCTTTTGTATCTTCTATAGTAAAGTTACCAGAAATAGAAGATTGTCCGCCATCAATCTCACCATTTACACGAGGAGCAGAATAAACAACACCATCAAGAACAATAGCAATTGCCTTACCTGTGTTAGCCTTTGTAAGTGCAGCCCAACGTCTTGCACCCTCAGTATTCATGGTCATACTAACTTCAGGCGAACCTGTTGTAGGGTTAAATTGGTCTTTTTGCATCTGTAACAACATCACCTTCAAGAGGTGCACGTCCGTTTGTTGTTGTTACTTTGATAGCATATAATCCATAAATGTTCTTTACAGTCAAACCATCTTCGGGCTTTGCACTCCACATAAGCTTAAGGTCTGAAGGTAAGACTTGCTTTGCAACGTTAGAATAAATAACCTTGTTAATAGCAGCAGTATCTCTTACGCTTGCATAACCAACAAGACTAAGAGCACCATTTCCTGTAGTTTGTAGCATAGACAACAAAGGATGTTGACGTCTTGCTTCTGCTGTTGCAGCATCTTTAGCAAGCTCTACTTTTCCATTATTTTTCTTTACGCCTTTAATTTCAAACTTAGGTTTCGCCTCTTTCTCTACCTTTGCAGAGTCTTTCACTACTACAGTATCAGCAGAAACCTCGCCCGTAGCAAAACGTTGATCGAGTTGTACTAAATAAGGAACTATCTCATCAGAGTTAAATGTCTCCCAAAATTCCAAGTTAGCACTACCTTGTAAAAGTTTACGGATACGTTCAGGTTCTCTAATACCTGGCATTTCTACCATGATACGTCCTTCCTGACCTTCTAACTTTTGAATATTTGGTTGCACAACACCGAATTTATCAATACGTGTACGCACCACATTAAAAGAGTTATCAATAGCCGACTTTACCTCTTCTCTTAATACTTTTTCTACTTCTTCATCAGAGCTTGAGGGAGAAATCTTACCTTGCAACTGTTGAGTTGCAAAGATTTCAGCTAAACGATGACCTGCTGCATTCTTTTGAAAAGCTTTAATGAAAAGCGAAACAAAATCTCCTTGACTGGTTTCTTCTTGTGCTTTTGCTTTATTCATAGCCTTCACAAAGAATGGATCTGCTTTGTGATCAGCCAGAGTTTCAAGAACATCAGGAACAGAAATCTCGAGGATTACGTTCATACCTCCTTTAAGATCGAGACCTAAACCAATTTGGGTTTCCAAGCATTTTTGGTAAGAATAAATGCCAAGATACTTAACAGAATCTTTATAATCCTGCTGTGCAATAGGGTCTTTTAGTTCAGATGCCTTGCTATCATAGTAGCGAGTAGCAAACGAAAAAGACAAGTAGAAGATGCTTGCAAGGGTCAATAAGACAGCCGTTACAATTACAATTCCTTTGTTTTTGCATTGTTTATTTATTATTTTTGATTATTGTTTTCTTTAATATATAATGTGCAAAGATAGTATTTTTTTATTATATATAAACACATTATCAGGTTTTATTATATTTCAGTAATTATTTATCAAAGATTAAAGTTGAAATAATAGGATAATGGTCGCTTTCTGTTATATTGTCATCAACCTTTGTTTGTAGAGAAGTAAAAGTGTTCCGAATAAAGAATATGGTCTATTCTTACGTACATTCCACTACGATGATAACTCCAACCAAAGAGATTTCCCTGTTTCAACAAAAAGCACTTTTTAAGATTTTTTTCGATAGCTTATTTTACGGCATAACCATTAGGTCCTTCATTAAAAATCACCACATACAATAGTAGGAAGTTCTTGATGAGAAGCGAGAAAACGACTTACTGCTTCTACCTGAATTGCACGTCGTTCAGTAGCCACTGCCAATTTTTTTAAACAAAAACAAGCCTTCTTTTCCTGCTGCTTCATTTCTCACTTTACCTGTAAGAATACCCTTAAAGTCTTTCTTATCTTCAGGAGTTAAAGCATTCGATTCAAAATGATTATTCACTAAAAGAACGCTTCCTTGTGGCGTTTTTAATTGTGCTGCAACACTTAAATTACCATAAGATTTGTAATCAATTCGATAGGTCTTTTCAATAGGATATCGTGATAATATCCACACTCGATTATCTTTTGAATGAGAATAGTCTTGATAATCGTAGGCATAATGCGCCTTTAAAGTACTATCTATCTTATTATCTCCAAACCAGTTCTGCGATTCTTGTAAACAAACTACATCTGCGTTGGCCTTTACAATATAATCAAGTATGCTATCCCGCGTAGCTTTATTTTCCGCAGAGACTAATGCTCCAAACACTTCCGTATTGTAAGAAAGCACTTTCAAATCGCCTTTTTCTTCATCAGTAGAAACATTTAGAGGCATATAAAGCCTCACCGGATGGTAACATATCACAAATCCTACAAAGGGGAAAATGGCATATTTCAGCTTTGTGAAAGCCCAAAACAAGAGGAAAACAAAGTTCATGCCGATAAAGATAGGGAATGCCAAGTAGCCCGTAGATAAGATTGAATGATTTAAGGGATTAAAGATATAAGCATACCCTGTAACCAACATACCTAAGATAATAAAAAAACATTTATTACCTTTTAATATATTATATAAGGTGTCTTTAACGGATGTCATATCATAAAGATTTAATTGTTATTAACGTGAATTATGCTGGTCGAATAGCTTTTGTTTTTTTCCTCTTTGGTCAAGCTATCATAACCATTTCTTCTTATTTTATCTAATATAGCATCTACTTCTTTTTGCTCTGCTTGCTTTTCGAGCATTGTATTCTTGGTCTACATCAGTATAAGGAGTGTATTCGTGTATATCTTTTTTTCGTTTGAAAGATGCACTCTTATGATTTTTAGAGCGAGTGAAAGAAGTGAAATTCTTCATCATCTCGTCTACTTTTATAGCCGAAGTAGGATTCTTTATCCAATATTTCAACAATAAAAAAAGCCAAAAAAATCATACCACCTAAATGAGCCAAATGAGCCACTTGACTGTTTGTTCCCGACATAGCAGAGAACACCTCTATCGCAGCATAAATCACTACAAAGAATTTCGCTTTTATAGGAACTGGGATAGGAAAGATAAACAAACGTTGGTCAGGGAATAACATTCCAAAAGCTAAAAGTATGCCATACACGGCACCAGATGCACCCACTGTTGTCGCTTTATTTAAAAGATTTCCCCACGAAGATGCTTGATGTAACAAGTCTAACACCGAATAATTGCCCATAAGCTCCACTTGTGTCCAGTAAAGAGATGCAAACTGAGCCAATTCTTGCATAACTCCTGCACCAACACCACACAAAAATAATAAATAAGAAACCTATTTCTACCCAACACACTCTCAACAACACCTCCAAACATCCATAATGCGAACATATTAAAGAATAGATGTGTTAAGCCTGCATGAGCAAACATATAAGTGAAGAATTGATAAAAATGAAAATTAGGAGCTAAGAAAATATGAAGTCCCAACCAATCGTTTAAATCAAGAGACATGCCCGACGATGTGGTAAATCCTTGCAACACATAAGTGGCAAGATACACAATAACATTTATAATCAACAAGTTTTTTTGTTACAATGGGAATATTTCGCATAATTGTTCTTTTTCTTAAAAATACCAATAATGAGCGCAAAAAAATACAAAAAGTCCGTTCATAGCCTTATAACGCACCATAAACACGCTTTTTTTAGCACAAAGAGAATATTTTTCAGGCTTTTTGTTTGTGTAATAAAATGTTTCTCTTATATTTGCTACATATTTATAACAACAGGAGAAACTTTTAACAATAAAAAACACTATATTTTATGAACAAAACAGAACTCATTGCACAAATTGCTGCAAAATCAGAGCTTACTCAAGCTCAAGCTAAGAAAAGCTTTAGACGCAACAACAGAAGCTATTAAGGAAGCTTTAGTAAAAGGAGACAAAGTACAACTTATCGGTTTTGGTACATTTAGCGTAAACGAGCGTCCTGCTCGCGAAGGTATCAACCCTGCAACAAAGCAAAAAAATTGCTATTCCTGCTAAGAAAGTAGCTAAATTTAAAGCTGGTGCTGAAGTTACTGAAAGCTATCCAATAAGTTTCAACTAACAAATACAAAAGGGGACATTTTTTTCATCAAATGTCCCTTTTATTTTAATGATTATAACATTAAAAGATGCATTTTTCAATGCGTTATACAACCAATTGCCTTATAAAGAAGAGTGTTATATAACGTGTCTTCATTGTTTCTTTCAGTTAGTTGTCTTTATTCTACAACTACTTTCTTTACACTTCCGTCGTTAAATTTCACTATATTGATACCTTTAACAGGAGCAACTAACAGTTCACCGTTTACATTATAGCGTGCCACTTCTTGTTTTTGGGTCGCATCTACGCTGTTGTTATCAATACCAGTATCTACATTTAACAATACAGATGTTTTATCTGCATTTACAATCTCATTAGTCTTTGTGTCTATCAATAAAGCACACACTTGCACTTTCTCTTTGTTTTTAAGTTTCCAATCACTTCCTACATTTGTAAATGTATAACTATGTGTTTGCGTTTTATCAACTACAATCGGAGTAGAAATGCTTTCCTGCTATACCATTATTTATACCTTCTGCTCTCACAGGAATGTTATCATAATGTAAACCACCAACATCAGTTCCTCCATCTACATATACATCCATTTCAGGTATAATACCTTTATAACTTGTATCACCATAATAATTATTTGCTTGATACCAAGTAGAGTTATAAAGACCGTTAGCTAATATTACATAAGCTAAGGCATAAGTGTTTGTTTCGTCATTTAGTCTAAAATGTAGTTTCTGTCGTTACATTTATATTTTTTTCGTTCTTTATCCCACACAGCCTTTACTTCTACTAATGCTTTAGCACCCTTTTTCTGCTCATTTATAAAATTCTGTTTTGCAACAAACTTTTCTTCGGCATCAGACGACCCAACAATAATTGCTTTATCTGTATACAAACGATTTACAACAATATTAGGAATACCTCTATTTTTAGATTGCAATGTAACGTAATCTCCACAAGAAAGAGCATCACCATGCACCGCAATACCGATAAAGTCGTTTGGATAATGCTTTGCTAAGTGGTCTATTGCCGCTACAGCCTTAGGACACCAATGACACCACATAGCAGAATATTCTTCCATCACTACTTTTCTTTTTTTCTAATTTAGATAAAGTTGTGCGTTGAACCGTAGCATAAGGATTAGAATAGCCGTTTGGTGTTCCATTAGCATTTTTAATATAAACACTCACTTCGCTAACGCCCATCTCTTTTGCAGGTGGAATTTCTACCTCTATCATCTGAGTGTAATTCCTCCTCAAAGGCTCTTTAAAGGTGTAATGAATGGTTTTCGACTCTTCAGAACCTACAACAATAGCATAATCAATGTCGGTTACTGGAGTTCTACTTTGGTTGTCAATCATAAGCGATGCCTTTGCATTGGCATCATTTAAGCCAACCAATACACCTCCACGAGATATCGCCATAACAGACACGGGGTCTGCTGCATGCAACTGACTATTTACAAACCAGCACATTGCCCATAATAGGCAATGTGCTATGTTTTTATATTTGTTTTTTTCATGAAAGAAAGAAATTTTACTTCACTATATACTTTTTTTAGTATCAACAACTTTATTGTTTTTTTAAAGTTTGAACTACATATACACCTTGTTTTTAAGCCTTCAATCTTAGCAGCATTACCAACAATTAGCATTCCTTGTGCATTAAACACGTTGTAACGTTCTGCAACATTAGCACTTAATAGCTCAACACCTGTAGCTTTTTGAGTTAAACACTAATTTCACTTTAGCTTGTGGTTGGTCTTTTACATATTCACCTCCACTTTGCTTAGCTGAGAAGATTTGCATATTTAGAATTCCTGTTGAAGGCTTACTTGTAGAGAATTTAAACTCAGCATCTATTGAAGTTTTGCCTGATGCATCTGCAAGAATTGTTTTTGAAGGAGTAGTGATTGTTTCATTTGCAGTTTCTAAGTAAGTACATTCATCTGGGTAACAAACTTGAAAATTAGCTCTATCTTTAAGTTCAGCTACTTCTACTTCCAACATAGCATTTAAATTGTCTGCTCCTATATTACGAATAGATAAGCCTGAATCTATTTTCTTCCAACCTGGACGATATTGGTCGCTAACTGCATCATCTAAATAAATAGTAGCACCATCTTCGATAACATTACCTTGTTTATCTACAAAAACAAGGTTATTCTTTTGAGTTTGTTTGTTAAAAACTAAGGTTATTGTTTGTTGTAACTCTTTTTTTCTCCATAAGTGCCATCATCGTTAATTTTAGATGCATAAAAGCTCTACTACAACTGTAGCACTTTGAGTTTTTAAAACCAGAGAAGCCAGCAGAGAACACCTCTTCAGTATCTCTTTGGCTTATATCATATCCTTCTACAGTTTCAAAATCACCAACTTTTTTTGTAGCACCTTCAAAATCCAAAGCAGAAAGAAGAAGTTCGCCACCAGTAATACTTGTTACACGCATCTTTATATTTGCTCTTAAATTAGCATCTGTCTTATTTGTTAATAAAAGAGTTTTATCCAATGATATAGAATCACCTTCTAAATCAGCAGGAACTTCCACGTTGATTGTAGCACCATCAGCTATTTCTTTACCTTCTTCTACAGCGAAAACAAGTTTCTTACCAGCAGTTTGTGCGTTCGCAAACATAAATATGCTTAGGAGCATAGTCAAAAGAGTAAATGTTTTTTTCATATTCATTTGTTTTTAAAAGTTTTGAATTAGATAAAATACCTATAAATCATCTCGAGTTACAAAGATAGTGTTTTTATTCTAATAAAAAAACACTTTATTAAATTATTCCTTTACCACTTGTAAAAACACCTAAATCGTCGTTATACACAAAAAGCCACCACATACACATGTTTAACATTTACATTTTTAGGTAGCGTGTAGATTGTTTTTTTAACAACTTCTTTGCCTTCTTCCAACTTAATGTCTTCTCCCCAAACACCGTTTATGGCATCTCTTAGCACATGATTATGTATATATTCTTCGTCAATTCTTCCTCGTAGTGCTTGAATAGCTTTAATACTATCTTCTACAAGCCACAATTGAGCTTTTGGTTTGTTGTAGTTTTCTACAGAAACCATGCGCGTTTCGATGTTCAACTGAGTGTTATCTGTAGATAAATGTGTTTTAAGAATAAGCGAAACACCTGCTTTTTCTGACTGAGAATATCAGGCAAACTACTGCTCCATTTACCAATTCCTAAAGGTTTACTTGCTCTGTTTATTCTTACACGAGGAATACCATTTACGCCCAAAGGTTTAAAAATATTCGTCGCCGAAAGGAGTTTTTTTAAGCCCACAATATCTCCACTACTTTCTATCGCCAACTTAGTGGCATGAATAGCAACGGGTATAATTTGATTAGGTGCATAGGCTTTTTTTAAACTCATGAATTTCGTTTGCCATCGTAGGACAGTTAACACATTCTTGTCCTGTAAAGTCTTCTATTAACACATTTCGTTGAGCCTCAAAAATTAGGAAGTCTTATTAAACGATTTTTCAGGTTCAATGCCATCGCAACTACAAAGCAAAGCCAACAATGCACTATATATAAATAAAAAAAGGTTTCATAGTTACTAAAAATTATAATTATAAGATAGGGTTAAACCTTTAGTAGCAGGAATATATCTGCACACACCACCAGCACAATTAAATCCAGCACGTGTTCTTCCGTAGCCTATTTGTAAGCGGTGCGCCCCTTTGTTATAAGTGATAAACCCTTGATAATAATGAATTTTTGTTTTACCTATATTATATAGGTCGGAAAGAGATAACATCCAATGTGGTGCAAGCGATAGTTCTGCCAAAGCAAACGCCCAATCTTTGCTGGCATCTTTCGATGTTAAGTATTGCAATTCGGTGCGAAGTGTGATTTTACGAGCCAACTTTTGTTTTACATCTGCTACAAAGATATGCGACGTTATCATGTCACCTTCCGATTTAATCACCCTTTCATTGTAACGTTGAGCCATATACATAAGGTTCAGTTTGGTGTTTATTGAAAGTTTTTTGCTTAGTTGTAAGTTAAAATCTTGATAATAAACATCTCCTCCCCACTGCCAAAAAGCCGAGCCATAACCACGTTTTATCTCCTTATTGTCTGTATTTTTATCTATTCCATGCACATAAGATAGGGTTCAATTTTAGTGTTGTTCCGTATTTACCTCCTATCGTTGTACCCTTAGGAAAGGTGTAAGATGCTGTTCCTTGATAAGCCCATTCGCCCAAAGGCTGTGTTGCATAAGGATATAAAGCTGGTAGTGTGTAGGTGTGTTCCATAGTGAAAGCAGGCAAATGGTTAATAAACGACGACATACCATCTATGCTTCTTTCGCTTCGGAAACTCATGTTTACACTTCGTTTAGCTTGTAAAAGAAAGCTTAACCCCTTTTTAGAATAAGAACCAGACACCATGCCTACATATCCATTGCGATAAATGTAGCCATTGTCGTAAGAAGGGTCTTGACTTTTATAAGCATATTCTGCTAACACACTCCACACTCCATGTTGCATATTGGCACGCACATCAAAAGCGTGAACGGTTTCAGGAAAGCGCAAACGATACAAGGGAGAATGCAAATAGAGTTCTTCTGCTTCGTTTTTTCGCACATAAGATGCGCCCACTGTTATGTAGGTGTTTGTGCGTTGTAAACGGCTAAACCAATCGTTCAAACTAAGTTCTACATCGGTTCCATATAGCTTCGAGTTGTTTAGTTTGCCATATCTCATTTGTTTGGCAACAAATGCTTTTAGCTTAACACCTGCCAAAGGGTTTGCCAATAGTCGCGCTCCACAAAGCATATTGTCTACCCCTAAACTTCTGTTTTCGTAGCTACGAAGAATAAAACCACTACCAAACTGCTCGTAAAAAGAGCCTAAGGTGAGTTCTACTTGCTTATAACGACCTTTTACATATAAAGAGGTGAGACCCGAATAAGCAAAATCTGACTCAAATCCGGGTAGTGGATTGCGTTTATATTCTAAACGTGCACCAGCGTCAACATAAGCACTTTGTGCATCGAGCGTGATGTAAGTGTTACTTAAAAACTTTTCTTTACCCACTTCGGTGCCTATCTCTTCGTCTTTTTCAGACAAGAGAACATCTGTTTGAATACTACCTGTGAGCTTTAACTTTTTATGTTCTTCTTGCGCCCAAGCACTGTTTGTTACAGCCCACAATAGCACAACAACCCAATAATGTTTCATGTTTATTTGTTTTTACACGCCTCTTTCACCTTTTCAAACAATTCTTCTTCGGCACCATCGGTATAGCCATTGTGCTTAAAAACAATGTTTTTATTGCCATCAATCACCATAACATAAGGAATAAGTTGCACACCTAAGGCACGTCTTAACTCTCCGTTAGGGTCTAAAAGCACATCGTAAGGCCAGCCATTGGCATCTACTAACGGCTTCACCTTATGCACATTTTGCGCTTCGTCGATAGATATAGCCACGAGTTTCACCCCCGTTTGCGCTTGCCAGTCGGCATACACTTCGCTAATAGCCGAGAGTTCTCTGTTACAAGGCTTACACCAAGTGGCAAAAAAAGATATGATTATAGGTTTATTATTGTTAGAAAGCGTGTCTAACGAAATGTTTTTGCCTTCGATACTTTTTAAGGTTATTTTTGGGCAACTGTGCCATAGAAGGAGTTAACGACAATAAAAAAACAGAGTAATAATAGTAGTTTTATTTTTCATAAATATGCTTTATTTACTAAATTTCCTACAAAATTACGCTAAAAAAAGTGAGCTTAACAATAAAAACTCCTTTCTTTTTTTAGTTTTTGTTTGTAGGCACTTTCGTGCCAAACGTTTTTAGGTTGATTGTTGCTAAACAATTTAATAAAAAGCAATGTCCTAAAAACAACCTTTTTTTAAGAGGTGTTTTTTTGTGAGCGTTTTGTTACATTTTGTTTTTCTTTGTTTTAGCGTAAAAAAATTAGGGCTATTTACCTACCTCTTGTTGTTTTTATTTACCATCTAAAAAGGGGTAAAAAAATAGCTATTAACCCTAAAACATATAGGTTTTGCGTTTCTAAAAACTAAGTTGTGAAAAACAAAAAAATAAGCTATTAAGGTGCAAAAAGCTAAGAGTTTACCACACAATAGCTTATGTTTTGTGTGCCAATAGCTTGTGTTTTAGCATACAAACTCTTATGTTTTTAGCACCTAAACTCTAAGCTTTTTGCACATTTTTTTAGCTTAAAAAAAGCACCATTTAAAGGCTTGTTAAAAGAAAAAAACAAAAGAATAGTGCCTCTTTTTACAACGCATAAAAAAATGAGGCATTTAAAAAAAGGCAAAAATAAGTGCTTTTTTTAAGTGGATTTTTCCGCCCCAAAAACACCATGTAAGAAAAATAAAAAAACAAAAGAAAAGGGCAAACCGAGAAATGTTTTTCTGGCTTGCCCTTATGCAATATGGGTTTATAAGCTATAAAAAAGAGCTTTTATTACTACTTTTTTACCAATCGAGGTTGGATATATACTTTTTCAATACCTTGTAAAGCACTTAACACAGGGTTTGTAGATGTGTAGTTATTCCAACCATATCCACGGAACAACTGCTCTTTACTTGCGCGTATAGCATCTTTAAATTCGAGTTCACCTTTATCGTTTACATGCAAATAAAGTTGGTCTTTTGTTCCATTGATAGCCGTGTTATGACCGTTACGATAATCGTCTGCAACGATAACACTCATGGTATAAATAGGCTTTCCGTTTTTATCTTTCTTTGTTTGAACTATCTTTCCATTTGTAAGATTAAAGCCCACACCATTCTCAAAATCAATTTCCCAAGTGTATTTGTTATCAACAATAAACTTAGCCTTTGTGTCGTTAACCTTTTCTATCTTAACAACACTCTCCAAAGGCACAAGGTTTTGAGTTTCGTCGAGCGTGGTTGCATATTGTGTATATTCACCTACAAAGTTGTCGATAGATGCTTGTACCACACGAAGAGAGTCTGTTTTTACATTTTGTAGGTTGTTTTCTCCCGTAACATTGGTCAGCTTGCTTGCATCAACCTTTGCTGTTATCCAGCCCACACGAGCGTGTCCTGTGGTGTTTTCTGCCACCTCTGCACGCAAAACACCATTGTCGTACGACACCTTAATCCAGTCTTGTTCGCTGGTATAGGTCATTGGCACGTTAGAACCTACACGCATTTCTTTGCTAAGAGCTTTGTCGTTAGTGAGTATGGTTTGGTCTTGTGGCAATCCATAGTATATACCTTCTTGTGTAACACTTATGCGCTGTGTAGCTCCGTTGTTGTTTTTAAGCACTAAAAGGGTGCTTCGCGATGTGCTATTAGGGTTGAGTGATGCTTTTAATAGCACCTTTGTTCCCTGATTTTCTACAATTAACCATGCGTCTTCTGCATAGGCATTGTCTACTTTCTCTGCTAAAACAATCTCTTTTTCACCACCTTCTACAGAGAAAAAGGTAGACGAACTAAGCACATTGATAGGAGATTGAGGCACTTCGTCTTTGTTACAAGCAGAGAAAAACACGCTACTTGTAAACAAACACACTGCCATAGAAAATATATTAAATGCTTTTTTCATTGCTAATTACTTAGTTGAGTGGTTTATGATTCTTCAAATCTGAAATAAGAGGGATAAAGAATGCGCGCGCAGCTTCGCCCTGTTCGCTCACAATGGGTTGTAAATTATCTGCTAATCCCACACCCAAAAGTCCATTAACGGGTCGCGATTCGTTGGCAGCAGACACACAAACAGCTTGTTGTAGCTCTTCGTCCCATTTAAAAATAAGCTCCCCATCTTCGGTAATATCTGTTTTCTTACCCACAGTAGCAACAGGAGTTAAACGAATACCTCCTGCAAATTTACCTGTTGGGTCTGTAACACTTTGCGCTCCAATACTAATAGTTCCGTCTGAAGCGTTATAAGCTACAAGCAAATTATACGAAACGTCTGACGATAGTCTACCTTGAGATGCATGCACATTTAACTGTGCTTTCATAAATGTTTTACCGTTTCCGGGTGTTAAATTGAGTTTCACTACCAATCTTTGACGTGAGGGATTAGTAAACGAAACCGTCCATGTTCCATACCAAAAATCAATAGATTTATAACCTTGAGGTACGAACATTGTAGCCAATAGGTTGCCACTTTGGAAAGTGTTTGTTGCTTCGTTCCACACAAAAGCAGTGTGTTTTTCGCCATTCAACAAGATAGGCGACTGCAACTCGATACCTTTGTCGTTAAAAGTGAATGGTATGTTGTATTTAACACCTTGCAATTCTACCTTTAAACGATTGGTGTTTACGTCGATATTTCCTTCGGCTAAGGTGTCTTTATCTACCATAAAGTGGAAAGAATTAGAAGTTAATGCCCCCTTTAACTTATACAATTCAGTCATATACGACTCCCAATTGGTATCCTTATTCATACGAGTGAGCACCATATTGTTTCTCCATCGCTTTCCACGAAGAAAGATACTGTCGGGTGTTTCGCGAAGAATAATAAATTCATAGTCGCCTTGTTGTCCTTCAGGAACACCTAAAGAAGCTTCTGTTAAAGGGTGTATTATCTTGTTATAAGTGTCGATAGATAAAACCAAACCTTCGTCTTTAACAATGTCGTAAGTAGAGGTTGCGGTTTCTTCTGCACCAAAATTGTCGCCCATTACTACCACTTTTCCGTCTTTAAACTTAAAAAGTAGGGTGTTAGCACCATTAGAATAGTTTCTTCCTGTGTAGTAGTTGAGTTGCCAACCCGCGTCGGCACCTTCTAAAAGTTCACGCGTTTCTTTCACAGCTTGGTCTAAACGAACAGCCGTAGGCTTATCGAATAGCTTTGTATCGTCGTGCAAACAACTCTGCAACCCTATGAGGCTTAACGCTAATAAAAGGCTATATATAATGTTCTTCTTCATATTATGCTTATCTTAATTGGGTTAAATCAATCTTTTGTATCTGTCCAGAACGACGTAAAACAACTGTTCTTAACTCGTCGATATCTACATTCCATGCTGTTTGCATATAACTTTTAACATAAGCGAGCTTTTGATTGATGAGCGTAGCTCCCTTATCTCCTGCGTCTTTAAGAATGGCATTCCACTCTGCATCACTAAGTGTTACATAATAAGCAAGCATCTCTGCAAAGTCTTCACGCCCTTGATCCATCGCATAAGGAGAAACAAATCCGCTACGATGTGCTTCTCTTTGACTCTTAGAATACCAGTTTCCACTTACATATCCCGACTCTGTTATGCGGTCATATTCAGGGTCGTAGGGCTTACGTTGGTTCAAAATGTGCGTAAACTCGTGGTGCATTGTGTGAAAATAGTAGGTACGCATGAGCTTATAATCTTTCAAAAGCTCGGGCGTTAGTTCGTTCACTTTGTATAAAGAAACCTTATATCCACCCTCAGCAGTTCCTACAACTTCGGTTCGTTGACGAGTATATGCCGATGAACCTACCATTTGTAAGAGTCGTGGAGCACTTTGTTTTACTAAGTTTTGACCTGCTACTTCGTTATAAGCATCGAACCATAAATACTTAATCAATATGGCTAATTGCGCCGATTTAGCAGAGTCGGCAGGCGTTAGCGTGTAAGTAAAGTCGGTTTCTTTATGCTCTAACTTGTATTGCACTTCTACATTATAAGGATAGGTGTAGTTTTTTAACACCCATGTTTCGAAAGCATTACGCTTAACATCTTTAGTTGGGAAGATAGACTCTGAACTTGGTTTGTCTTCACTACAAGAAACAAACAAGCCTAACGATATAAATAATGTTACAAGAACTATTGATATTCTTCTCATATTTTTCTATTTAAAAGATTATTTGTTACGAGGATTAGCTGGTAAACCTGCTGAAATAACGTCTTGTGGCAACTGAATAGCCAATCGTGGGTCGTCTACTTTCATTGAATCGGTAAGCGTTTCAACCTCGTTTTTATTGTTAATAACTCTTCTATACATAGTTATTCCATATCGTTTTACGTCTTGTAAGCGCAATCCCTCGTGTAAAGTAACAAGTCGGCGCAATTGTAATATGGCTTGTAAGAGTGGTTCTTGTGTTTCAGATTCTATGTTAAAAGAGGTATGGAACTGCTTTTTAGGCGTTGGTTTAAATGGTGTGTAATACGCCATAGACGCATAAAAATCTTTTATTTCTTTAAGTGTTAACTGTGTTCCCTTCTTTGTAAAGACACTAAGCTCTGCGTTTAAGTCGGCTAAAGCAGCTTCGTAATTTCCTAAAAGAGCATTAGCTTCGGCACGCACAAGTAGCGTTTCATCGGTATTAAACACTGCATACTCGCTATAAGCTATGCCCGCACCTGTTTGTACATTAACATATTTAATAGACAAAGGTATCTTTCGCAAGATATACTTTGATAATGTGTTGGCATACCACACAGTGATATTGAGATTCTCTGTATTATCTCCCCATGGTCCCGACGCTTGTAAGGTTTCTTTTTTAGAAAGTGTTGTGCCATGAGAGTAACGGTTTCCTATTAACATTGGTCCGTTAATAGCTCCCCACTCACTTGCTACTGACTGCAAAAGGATATTTGCTTTTATTATCACTACGAGATGTAATCGTTTGTTTGAACCTGACCATTTGATTCTAATTTGTTCCATGCTCCCCAGTCTCTAAGTTTGCTTTTAGGGTCTGTTCCCAACACTTTTGTGGCGTGGTCTACTGCCTTTTGATATTGTTGAGCATAGAGATAGAAACGTGCAGCGAAAAGCATTTGCGGCTCAGAGGTAAAATGAAATTTAGGAAGATTATAGTTGTTACCCACTAAGCTCAAACCTTCAACAAGGTCTTTTTCTATCTTTTGATAGAGTTCTGCTAAGGTTCCACGCTTGTATTGAGCACCTACTGTTTCTTCAGGAACATAAGGATAAGGCAAACCTAATGCTGTTGAAGCTGTTAAAGGTGAATAAGCAGGGCAAAAAATGTTAGCTAATTGAAACATTGCATAAGCTCTACAAAGCAAAAGCTTCACCTTTTTGAGCTATATAATCTTCTTTATTAGGTGCCTTTTTCAATGTGTTCAAGCACGAAATTGGCGGTTGCGACAGCCGAATAATAGCCGTCCCAAAGTTGATGAGGAGTCTCTTGATTAGCCACTTCGGTTATGTCTTGCCACTTAAATGCTTGTTCCTGAAATCTATCAGCAGCACTCCATGAAGGATTATCGTGCTCGTCTACATTATCAGAATACATTTCAAAAAGATAAGCAGGGTGAGTTTCTGGATAAGCAGTTACCAACAATCGGGTAGCATCTTCTGGTTTTCTTATCTCAATACGATTATCGGGTAACTTATCAAGGAAATCGTTACACGAGGTAAAAGCAAAGCTAAGGCTTAATAAAGCACCTATTATATATGTATTATTCTTCATTGTTTTTTTGTTTTATTAAATTCCCACTTTGAGTGTTAAGGTGTATTGTTTTTGGCATTGGAGAAGCAACACCACCGACATTAAAGAATTCAGGATCTTGACCATTAAGCTTCTTATCAGCGTAGATTAAGAATAAGTTTGTAGCCTGAAGTTTTATCGACATGTTTTTTTAACGGCAGCATTTTTAAACATATTAGTTGGGAAATCGTAGGTTAAAGAAATCTCTTTCATACGAATAAAAATCACCCTTTGCCACTCTATCGGTTTGTGAAGTTATAAGCGTTATAACCAATCTTTTATGTTCTTATCGCTTGTAAACTGGAAATTACTTAATATCGTTGGAATGTTTGTTATGTGTTCATCTCCTCCTTTAGCCCATCTATTTAAGAATGAATGTGTCATAGATGATAAGTCATTATAGAAGGCACGGAACTTTGGATCTAAGCGAACAACATTGCCAAACGAATAAGTTATAAAGACATTTAAGTGTAAGTTTTTATAAGAAAACATGTTTCCTATCGAGCCAGTGTACTTAGGATCGGTTGAACCTTCATACTTTAAGAAGTCTTGTTTTGTTGCGTTCTTGGAAGTTGATATCGTGAGTTGTAATTTCACCCTTTTCGTTTTTAAACAAAGGAAGTCCTTCATCATTTAGTCCAACGAAAGGAATTGAGAACAAAGCACGTGCAGGATAACCCTTCAAAGCAAATCCATTACCGCTCACTAAGTCGATAACACGACCTTGATTAAAGAGTTTTGTGATATTAGTCTTTGTATAAGAATAAATAAAACTTGTGTTCCAAGAAAAGTTTTTAGCCTTTATATTGGTTGAAGAAATACTTAATTCCATACCATTAGAGTTCATTTCTGCCACATTAGCTGAGCGAATAATCTGTCCACCCGCACCTTGTGTAATCATTGGACCCATTTCATCGAAGTTTCTTCTTGTATAAACATCGAAAGTAACATTCAATCTATCTTTCAACAAACCAAAGTCTACGCCTAAGTTCCATTCATTTTTCTTCTCATAAGTTAAGTTAATGTTACCCAACTGAGAAACTCCGAAGCCCGATTCTATATCTCCTGCAAAGATTCTATACGGTTTTGCAGCAAGGAAAATAGGGGTAGAATTAGTGTAAGAAACATCTGGTGGTGTTCCTGTTAAGCTGTAAGAAGCACGCAAAGTGAGGTGAGATAGGGGTTGAAGTTTATCAAACCAACTCTCTTCATGTACGTTCCAAGCTCCTGAAAGGTTCCATGTAGACATCCAACGAGCCAATCTTGAACGTCCTAATTGATTAGAACCTTCATAACGGAAGGTACCATTAAACACATATTTTCCTTTATAAGAATAAGTAGCATTACTAAAGAATGCAGCCGAACGAGATGTTGTATTCTCAAGAGAATAATAGTCGTTTCCTGCTTCTATCGACTTTTTAAAGTAATCATGGATATAGAATGGAGTTTCACCGGAGTCGAATTGCATTCCCCAACCCTCAAATCCTGAGCGTGAACGTTGTATATCTTTAGTCTCCATACCTGCAAAGAGGTTCACAATATGCGCTCTATCGAAAGTATGATTATAGTTGGCTGTGGCACGAAAATCGTAATCACTCATTCTATTTTCTTTCTTATGATAGATTCCACCATTAGGAAGTATGGTTTGAGGGAGTGCATATGGCTTAGAAGGGTCTTTATAAAGATACTTATTAGCATCGCGAATAGAGCTTGTTTGCATAGCTCTATAAGCCAAAGCTTGGTTCGATTGGTCTTTTACCTTATGTTCCTGAGAAGTTGCTGCATACTTAAATGCACCTAAAACAGCCAACTCTAAACCTTTCACTGGCTTGTATTTCAATTCAAATTGAAACTTAGCATCGAGTATATTAAGGTCTAAATAGTTGTTATTTAACTCGTGGAAGATGTTAAACGGAGCATAGTTTGCCACGTAAAAGGTATGTGGGTCAAGCGTACGAGATGTGTTCAGAGCATACGAATAAGGGTTTATATCGAAGTCTCTTTTAACCTCTCCACCTGCAACATCTACGTCTTGACCTAATGTTCCGGGCGCTCTTTGTTTACGATAAGATGCACCTGCAATCACGTTTAACGATAAGTTATCTAATATATGATGTGTTACATTAAGATTAGCTGTATAACGATTAACCTTACTTTGCTTGTACCAACCCGGGTCTAACAAAGCACTCATCGACGCATAGTAATTAGATTTACTCGTTCCTCCACTCAAACTTACTGAGTGATTCTGCATAATATTAGCAGAAAATAGTTCTTTAAACCAGTCAGTATTTCTGTATTCTGCCTCTTGAAGATAAGCGTTTCGCGCTTCTTCAGTGTTTTCTAAAGCAAAAACTCCTCGTTTTGCATCGTAAGTGTTATTGAGTTCGTACATCTTTCCATACACTCCATAGTCGCTACCATTAAGCACTGTAGAGAAGTTTAACCAACCTTTATCTTTCAACTCACGATAAATGCCCATTTGGTCTTGTGAGTTTAAGATGTCAAAATTTCGATAAGAAGGAACCAAACGAGTGGTAAACTCGCCTGTATAGTTTAAGTGTGCTTGTCCCGATTTACCTTTCTTTGTGGTAACAACAATCACACCTGCCATAGCACGAGCACCATAAATAGAGGTTGCAGAACCGTCTTTTAATATTTGAAAGTTCTCAATATCGTCTGAGTTTAAGCCTGCAATAGCAGAACTAATCAATGTTTCTGGGTTACCACTTGCAAGGTCATCTGCTCCAATATTCGATACATCTTCCATAATAACACCGTCTACAACCCACAAAGGTTTAGATGTTCCGTAGATAGAAGTTGCTCCACGAACGCGAATTTTAGGAGCTGAACCAAATGTTCCACTAACGTTTTGAACAGAAACACCTGCTGCTTGTCCTTCAAGAGAGCGACTAACATCGGCAACACCACTCAAACGAGCCTTAGAAGCTGTCCACTTTATCGGTTGCACCTGTAAACAAACGGCGGTCTGTCTTTGTTAAACCAGTTACAACAACCTCGTTAAGTGTTTGCGAATCTGCTTGTAATAACACCTTCATATTGGTGCTTCCCTTTACTATTTGGGTAACCATACCAATATAACTGATGCTTAGTTTAGGGTGTTCTTCGCTTACAATGAGCGAAAACTTACCGTCCATATCTGTCACAGCAGCGGTTTTTGTACCCACAACCGTTACGGTTGCACCTATCACGGGTTCGTTGCTGGGACTTTCTAACACAACACCCGATACCTTATGTTGTGCTAAAACGCTACTCAAACAAGCGAACAAACCAAACAAAAAAATTGTTAGTCTTTTTCTCCATAAATACTCTCTCTTTATTTTTAAATATAATTTTTATCTTTTTATTAAGTGTTTCTTTTTAAACTTTAACCTGCATTTACTCCCATAAATAAAGACCTTTCAGTTAAAAAGAATCATTTTATCTATAGGTTTTACTTTCACATTCGTTTATTTTTTTATTCTTTTTTTATCCTATAATATGAAATAGAATGCTCTTTGTTATCGCACACAGTACAAAAAAATAAACGAAAGACCCTCTTTTTACAAGTAAATTTACAAAAAGATTAAGCTAATAAACATTTATTAACTCACAACAAGCCTAAATCTATAAAAGAAACAGGGATTTATAGATTGAAACACATAACACCAACAAAGACACAGATGAAAGTTACAAATTAAAAATTTTTGCCTTATTTCTTCATCTTTCGCAGTTGTGCTTTAAAGTAGAGAATACTTTTTCTCTATTATAATATAATAAGGTGTAATAAGAATAAAAACACATATATAAAAGCAAGCAAAGCTCACCAATCACGTTGTGCAATTAGTGAGCTTTGTGCTTAATCATTTCATCGTTTAGGCCTTATAGCCTCTCTTTCATTACACCACAGGCAACGAAATACCGTTAATCTTTTGGTATAAATCTAAAGCATACACATCAGTCATACCACTAATATAATCTAAAAACAGCCATTACGCGCACGTTTAAATCGCTGTGAGTAACCTCGTATTGAGAGCTAAAATGCTTTATCAGTTGTTTAGAATAAAAGTGATTAGGTTCTTTTACAGCGTTAACAAACGTGTCAATGAGTGTTTGTATAATTTTATAACCACTCAATTCTACATCGAGCACTGGTTTACTGTTATATATTTTCTCGTAAGACAGTCGGCTACAAGCCTTGTATGCTTGTTGTGCTAAGGGTTCAATATGGTCTATTAAACAACCCTCAAATGTTCCGTTTAGTATTTGTTCTTCGTTTTCTACAAACACTTTCACGCACAAATGTTCTAATCTTCCGATGGCACAAGCACGCAAATACACCACCATTTTCATTCTTATCGGTAATTCCCTCTCGTTTTATTCGGTTTAACATACCCACTTTTTCTTCGTCATCGAAAAAAAGCTTAATAGCAGTTGTTGTGTTTCTTCAAACGTTAAGATTTTTAAGTTTATGGCTGTCTTCAATATCCATTATTTCATAACAAATATCGTCTGCCGCTTCCAACTAAGTAGACCAAAGGGTGTCGGGCATAACGTAATGGCTCGTTAGAAAGCTCGATGTTTTCATTAAACCCAGTTCGTTTGCAATCTTACAATAAGTGTTTTTCTTCTGATGCAAAGCAGTCCAAACTTGCCTTTTTACCTGCACCATACGACTGACAAGGATACTTAACAATGCTTGCCAAGGTGGTATAAGTCATGGCAAAACCTCCTTCTCTTCGTCCGTTAAAAACGGTGTGTTAACAAACGAAAAGCATTTGCATTTCCTTCAAAATGTGTTATATCTTGCCACACTTGTTTGCTTAATAAAGGCTCAAGACTTGCTCCTGCGCCTTCACTAAAGTAAGATTGAATGGCACTCTCTCCACTATGACCAAACGGAGGATTGCCCATGTCGTGCGCTAAACAAGCTGCACTAACAATAACGCCTATTTCTTCAATGCTACTGCCTTGCAATTGTGGGTGTTTCAACACAAGTTCACGAGCCACATCGTTGCCCAACGACATTCCCACCGATGCCACTTCAAGACTATGAGTGAGCCTATTATGTACAAAAATGCTACCCGGAAGTGGGAAAACCTGTGTTTTGTTTTTGCATTCGTCGAAAAGGTGCTGAGAAGATAAGTCGGTCATAATCTCGTTTAAACTCTGAACGGTCGTCTTTTCGAACGTCATGGTTATACTCTTGTCCTAATCGTTTATTGGTTATAAGTTGTTCCCATTTCATTTTATTCACTATCCTTTATTACATCAACAAACTTACGCATTTTTTTTGAAACATAAAAGTGATAAGTTGTAAATGTAGCTATTTTATGCCTATGGGCATTGTTTTTAGCTATTAAAAAAAGGAATGTACAAAGTTTCAACACCTTGTACATTCCTTTGTATTTCAACTATTTAAAGAATGATATTTTATATTTGCTAAACACAATATAGGCTTCTTTTTCAAACATAATAGCCCTTTTATTATAGACAGAAAAAGCCATACAACCTGCCTATAAATAGCCTCTTGTGCCATTCATTCCAATAACCCTTCTTTCTTTTTAAAAAGGGTATATTGTTTTTTTATTTTCTTTTACAAATGAGGTTTAAAAGTTCTTTAATCTTGCTCGTAAAGATCTCCTCCATACTCTGGAGCTATTAGTTTTCCCGACACAGTTGTGTCAGGTCCTAAGATTTTATCGCATAAAGGATAAACCTCCATAGAAGGCTCATATAAGCTTTCTTACCACCTTTATTATAACATTCATTAACAATGGGGGGTATTTATTAATTTTCGTATCATTCTTTTTTTGTGTTTTGGTTCATATTTTTTTATACTGCTAAAAATGCGATTTATCGCTTTTACATTTTCATTAAAGGGATTATCGTCCCTCATGGGTAGACTTAAGACTTATCACCTTTATGCCGTTCTGCCCACAAAGCATAACCATGGGGCTTTTTGTTTGTTTTTGTTTTTTTCGTGCTTTTTATCACTACAAGATGTTCTTTCGATAAGTGATAATACCACAAACTATAGACATGGGTTGTCTCAAATGGGAGCTATCTGTTTATTTTTCCTTGCAAATAATTACTTAAATGCCGTTTAATCCCCCAATCAAATGCAAATATACAGAAAAAATTACATAAAAGTTTGTTTTAAGAAAAACTTATTATTCTTTTTCACGATACTGACATAAGATAAAAAAAGAGAACTACTAAAAGTAATTCTCTCGTTTGTGGTACCACCTGGAATCGAACCAGGGACACAAGGATTTTCAGTCCTTTGCTCTACCAACTGAGCTATGGTACCGTTATTTACCCCCTAATTGCGATTGCAAAGATAGTGGTTATATTTTAACTGTGCAAATTTTTTTAATCATATTTTTTTCGTTTTTATTCTTAAAAAATAGTACCTTTGTGTGCATAAAGTGGCGTTTATGCTTACTTAAACAACAAGGTATCGGGATGTAGCGCAGTTGGTAGCGCACTACGTTCGGGACGTAGTGGTCGGGCGTTCGAGTCGCCTCATCCCGACAAGCAATCGTATTCTAAACATGAATAGGGTTGCTTTTTATTTTTATCTACTGTTCATTCAATCATCACACATTATTTATTTGTTTTTGTAGAATAGCGGTGAGCCGTTCCAAGTGTGTTTTCTCGTGCTAAAAAAACGAAGAAACACGCTTATTTCTACCCATTTTTTAAACAAAGCGCACACGAGTTAAAAAATCAATAGTTTTGCCATTGGTTTGTTGTTATTTTGCCTTTAAATGGTGCTTTTTAAGCTAAAAAAACGTGCAAAAGCTTAGAGTTTAAGTGCTAAAACATAAGAGTTTGTGTGCTAATATACGAGGTATTGGCACTTAAAACATAAGCTATTGCATGGTAAACTCTTAGCTTTTGCACCTTAATAGCTTGTTTTTTATTTTTCAAAATCTATTTTTTAGAAATGCAAAACCTATATGTTTTAGGGTTTATAGCTCTTTTTTTGCTCCTTTTTAGATGCTAAATAAAAACAACAATAGGTAGGTAAATAGCCTAATTTTCACACTAAAACAAGAAAACAAAATGTAACAAAACGCTCACAAATTTTATGCGCTTAAAACATAAAAACAAAGGTACAAAATGGAAGAAGACAAGAATGTGAGAAATAAAAAAACAAAAAAGCTCACAAAACACACGCAAGTTATCCACTTGTATGCGCTTTGCGAACTTGTTATATTTAAGGGTTTAAACTTTTAAAGGGTAGATTTATTTCTTCACTACTTTCTTTCCATTAACAATATAAACACCCTTAGGAAGTTTTTTGAAAGTGCTTTCGGTACCCACGACCACACCATTAAGGTTGTAAACTTTATAGTTCTTTGTTAAAGAAGTTTTTACATTTGCAATTCCAGTAGTAGGGTCTGGCTCTAAAGTTACTTCTAATTTAGAGATATTTTGCTCATCAAAACGAGTGTTATTCTTATAGGTTACTTGCTTTTGTCCTGTTGTCCATTCAAAAAACTTATTACCTGAATCATCTACTTGTGTAACTGTGGCTGGGTTTACATCAAGAAAAAAAGTCTGCATCTATAATAGTAAAGACTATTTTCTTTATTAGTTTTCCTTCTGGAGCAACTAATTTTTAGACTATTATCATTAGTCAACACAAGATGATTAGACTTCTATCCTATTAGGCGTTCTATAAGCTTTTATGTTAGTAATTGTAATACCTTCCACTGTTTGTGGTCCAGCTTTATCAAGCCCATTACGTCCTTCTAATCCCTTAAAAGGTGCTTGAGAAAAGTCGATAGTAACAACTTCTGCCGCAGCAAATAGGCAGAAACATAACATTACACATAATGTTGTAAAACGTTTAAGAGTAAAAAAATTTTTTGTCATAATATAAAGTATTTAAATTTATTTTCATTATATATTGTCAAACATCTTTCTGTGGTTTCTTTACCAATAAAGACCATTGATGCTTTGATAGAGTAAAAAAATGGTGAACATAAATAAGCTTTCAGCATTTATCACATCATTTTTTATTGTTTATATGCGTTTGTTTTAGCTTTGATATGTTTGTACACACAAAGTTAATAAAGGGTAGGTTTACCAACTTTATTGTGTTTTTTTGTGCCATAACTATAATGTTTTTTTGCTCTTTAATTTGTTATTTTTTTGTTAATAGTTAATACACGCTATAAGCGTTGTTTTAAACAATAGGTAGTGTTGCAATAGGTAAAATAAAGTTTATCTTTGCACCTATATGTTTTGATAGGACAAAAGATAAACTTTTTATTTGATATAGATTAGTTTTTACAACTTTTTTTCCATTAACAATATAAACGCCCTTAGGAAGTTGGTTAAAAGTGTTTTCGGTACCCACTAATACACCATTAAGATTGTAAACATTGTTGTTTGTAGCTTCTTTTACATTAACAGAAGAGATACCTGCAGGTACTTCCTCTTCTAATGTTATAACAACTTTGTTAATTTTAGATGTTGCAAGGAAGGCAGTAAATGTAACTTCAGGTGCATTTACTTGGTAAGTTGCCACCTTATTTTCAGGCATTATGTTATCATTCTTAGGGTCCTAAAAGCCAACTTTGAGGTGTTTCAAAAGAGAATTCTATTGTCTTTATTTTTCTACCTTGTGGTGCTTTAAAAGTTAAGGTGTGTGTCTTAGGAAGATAAAACACACCAGCTTTTACGCGAGCAGCATCGTTATTTCCGTTGCTTTTAGTGTTAAATGAAACACCATTTTCTACCACTTCTTTTTGCATCTTCTATCTTTCCTTCTTGAGAATTAGTAGAACTTGCATCTACATTTGTTATTCCCCACGATGTTTTAAAATTGTTTTTAAAGTCGAAAGTAGCAGTGTTAGGGTCTTCTTTTTTAGGCTCTTCTTCTACAGGAACTTCTTTATAATATATTTCGATATAAACTAAACGAGTGGTAGTGCTACCTCCTGTGAATGTAGCCTTTTTAGCTTCCCATCCTAAAAAAACAATAGGGTCGTTAGCACCAGAACCAAAATCTTCGTCAAAAACTTGTGCTTTCGTCTGCCTTTATTCCTTCATCGTTTGTAAGGTCAAAAGAAAACTGACTGAGTGCTTGAAACTCTATTCTTTTTATCATTTTACCAGCAGGTGCAGTGATAGTTATCTTGTTATCTTTATAAACTACATAGTTGTCTCCCTCTAAACGGTTCCAGTTTTTCGTTAACCTTTTTGTTTGTTAAAAATAAAAACCATCTTGGTTAATCTCAACATAGTCTTCTATTTTTGCCGTTTTTCAGGGGTATCATTAGGACTTGCCTTTGCTAATTTCCAAGGATTATCCTTAAACTTAAAACGAGCAGAACCTGCCGATACGCTGTTTGTAACACCAAACAAAAGAGCAATAAGCATAATTGCTCCTGTAAAAAACTTTTTCTTAACATATTATTGATATCTAAAAATTAAAATAAATCGAGATAGAATAAAAAGTGTTTTTTTGAGCTTGTTTCAGAGCTAAAAAACGCTTATATATAAATAATGTATTATTGTTTCACTTGTTTTCTACCATTAACAATGTAAATACCCTTAGGCAATTGGTTGAATGTTTCTGTGGTTCCAACCTTTACTCCATCGAGATTAAAGACATCGTAAGGGAAGATTTGAGCTTCTACAACTTTGTTTATACCTGTTGGAGTGCCGTCGTAAGAGATAGCAATTTCACGCAATTCGGTCTTACTTGTTCGGCATTGAAAGTGTGCAACATTACCACTATAATCAAAAACCAAACATGTTTTCAGGTCCACCATCATCTCCTTGGTCAAGAAATCTACCCTTATCTGTACTCTTTAAATCGAAGGTATATGTGTTTTTAGCATAGAAGTTAATGCGATAAATATTTATTCCTTCGGGCCCAGTGATGGTAATTTCGTTCTTAGGATAAATGGTATAATATCCGCCAAACATACGATTCCAATATTTATCGTGGTTCTTTTTTTATTTGTAAGAACAAAAGCCATCTTGCTCTATTTTGAAACCATCTTCGAGTTTAGCCACATCAGCTTCCATCACCAAATTCTGCCATTGGTAACTTCCACGGATTATCTTTCAACTTAAAGGTAACGAGTTTTGCTTGACTCGAAAGCGAGCAAAGAAAAACATAAACACAAGGCTAATGCCCATTTTTGTAAATTTTTTTCGTCATAATAGTTTTTATTGATATTGATTGATAAATAATAAAATGAAATGTTCGTGTTAATAAATAGATGCAACAAACGACATTCTTTATACGAAAACAGAAAGCATTTTACCTCTTAACTACCTTTCTGTTTTCGATGATGTATATACCTTTAGGAAGTGAATAGAAAGCAGATAAAGTGCCAACCTCTACCCCTTGAAGATTATATATTTTAGCATTGGGTGTTTTTAACGTCGTCACTCGTGCTATACCATCTATGACATTAGGTTCGATATGCACAATAATTCTGCGCACTTTGCTCGTACTTAGCTTGCTTGTATATTTGAGTTCAACCCCTGAAGCCTTACTTGTGTAGCGTGCATCGTCGTAAGATGCGTGTGAATCATACGGGTCTTGAGGGTTATTAAGGTCGAATGTATATTCGTCTTCAAGCTCAAAATCAACACCAACAATTTTGAATCCACGAGGTGCAGAAATAGTGATTGAGTTCTTAGCATATATCACTAAGGAGCCACCAGATAGCTTGTTATAATACTTTTCATTAAGTTTTTGATTGGTAATAATCACTCCTTCTTGATTTATCTGTATGGTTTCGTCGAGCTTACTCTTATCGGCACTAACCCCAGAACCTGCTGTTGGTAAGTTCCAAGGGTTGCTTTGAAAATCGAAAATAACGTCTTTTTGCGTTTATCTGGATAACAAAGAAGAACAAAAGAGCAATAAAACTGAATGTTTTTATGATTAAATAAATTCATGACAATAGTGTTTTTAATCTATAGAAATGATGTTTGTAAACCCATGAGTGTCCCATTTAGCACTTTTTATAAGCCTCTATCGACTGTGAAGAAACCTTTAATGTTTTGCTTGAGGTGTTTTTTTAAAAGCTTGTTTCCACAGTGTTTGGCGGTGTTTTTGCCATTATTTTAACGGTAGAAAGTTTGCTACAACCCGTAAAAAGCATTCATTTTTATGTCTACTAAGGTAGAAGGTAAGGCGATAGTTTCTAACGAAGTGCAATTTAAGAAAGTAGCAATATCAATAACAGAAACACCTTCGGGAATATTGATAGACGATAAATTCTTGCAATTTTGGAAAGCTCTATTGTGAATAAGGTTGACACTTGCAGGCAAAACAACCGATATTAAAGCGGTACATTCTTGAAATACTCCGCCTGAAACGGTGGTTATTTTTTTGAAGGCAAACTAACGCTTTTTAATGATGAACAACCGCTAAATGCACGTCTTTCTATAACATCTAAATTCTCAGGTAACGATATTTCTGCAAGTGCTTTACAACCTTCAAAAGCATTATCGTTTATGATTGAAAGGCTTGCAGGTAGCTTTACACGTTTCAAACTCTTACAATCTCTAAACATAGTCTTCTCTATTGTAGTAATACCTTCGGGCAATTCAATCTCTTCTAACGAGCTACATTCGTTAAATACATTGTCTTTTAAGGTTTTAATGCTTTTAGGTAAGGTGATATGAGCTAACGATGTGCAACCTTGGAACATAGATTCTCCCAACAAAGAAAGGCCTTCTTGCAACACAACATCTTTCAAACTGGTGCATTGAGCAAAAGCATTTGGCGCAATACGACTAACGGTTTTAGGCACAACCACTCGTTGTAACTGATGGCATTGATAAAAGGCACCGTCGCCAAGGCTATCTAATCCTTCGGGAAGAGTGAGTGTTTTTAACGCATTGCAATAAGAGAATGCACCTTCGGCAATAAACTTTAAGCTGTGAGGAAACACTATTTCTTCTATCGGACTCTTTGTAAATGCTTCTACACCGATACCTTCTATACCTTCAGGAAGTACCACTTTTCCGTTTACAGGTATGCTCTTAGCAGGCCATTCTTTAAGAATATGGTTTTCAATCACTACACCTTCGGGGATAGCAGTGGGTGTTTCGCTTACAAAAAAACAGTGAGAATATCTTGTAAAAGGGTCTCATTGTCTTTAATTGTTAAGTGTGCATTTCCTTGCGAAAGAGCCTCTAAACGAAGATTATTTCCTGTTAAAGACGCTTTAACTACGGCTTCGTTATCGTTTATAAGCGTAAAGTTTCCGCTACCAGAGTTTATCTTTTATATTCATTACTTCATTAGCTGTGAGCGTTACTTGCTTTTGAGTTAAGCTAAAAAAGTGCTTTTTCTTTTTTTCATTACACGAAATAAGACAGCTCACGAACACCATCATGAGAGTTATAAACCAACTCTTTTTGTTGTATTTTTCTGTATCATTTTTTTAATATGATTATATTGTTAAATAAGTTTTTGTTTTGTATGTCTTTATTGTTGTCTTAGTCTTTCTTCCGACTCAGTTCCATTGCCTTTATAAATCAGTTTGACAACTTTTTCCACCCACTTTTTTTCATCTTTTTTTTCGTTACAGAACCTTTTTTTCTTTATCGGTAACATTACAAATAAATAAGGTGGCACACACATTCTTTGGTGCGTTCATATCTTCTGCAGCAACATACATTTCGTTAGCATTATAAGGATTAAACACTATTTGTTTCACCTTATATTGCGCTCCTAAAAGACAAATAAGGAGTGTTTGAGAAGACATTACTTTCAAAGTTATAAACAAAAAATGTTTCCTTTATTATCGCTATAATACACAAAAGGTTTAATTGGATTTACAGCTATTGCACTCGTTAACAAAATGTTTCCTGTGGCATTAACCTCGTTAACCAACTGTTCATTTCCATGCTTATTAGCAGGAACAAAGCGATAAATGTGTGTTTGTTCGCCCTCTTTTGTCACTAAAAGAGCTTGTTGTGGTTCGTAACGAGCATCGTTTTGAGGCGACGCATACACACCTTTACAAGCCAAAAGAGCCATACCTTCACCCTTACAAACATAGCTTCCTGCTCGTGTTTCACTAAGTCCACTCACATAAATCATACGTTTTGAATGGTTATCAAAGTACACTTTTAGCATATCTTGAGGCGTAGTATTGAGTGAACACGCCATATCTGCAAGTGTTGTTCCTTGTGGAATTTCGTGTTTACGTCTACCTAATGTAAATTCACGGCTATGCGTTAACATGTATTCTCGGCCTCCACCAACAAAGCAAATCACGTCTCCGTCTCTATCCCACATAAAGTTTTGGCTTCCAAAAGGAACAAAAATATGATTTGGAACAAAAGCTCCTTCACCTTTATAGTTCACCTCTGTTTTCACTTTTTAACGTTCCATTATCTAATATAAAGGTGTGTTGTGGGTTATCAGAGCTTATCACTACTTCTAAACCATTCGAGAAATCGTTTATGTTTTTAGGGTTTGTTATGCCCTCACCTGTCCAACATAAGCTCAAAGGAGTTTTGCCTAAAGAGAGTGTTGGATTGTTAAGAGCGAACACACGAAGCACCGTTGAGCGGTTTATATCAAATAAATCTTTGAACGAAAGTACACTTCCTTCGTCTGTTTGTGTTAGCAATAACAATCCTTTTTCAAAGCTATTAAGCACATGTAGCTTAAATTCTTTAATCTCAGTTTTATCGTTTATGCTCACTTTTAAGTAGCCATCTAACGTTCCGGGTGTATCACATACATAGTTAAGAGTAGCTTCTCTGCTTACCACCTTATAGTTAATATTCCATTCAAACGAAGCTTTTGGCTTTACACCACTACCAAATACAAGTTCAGGAGTTAAGCTAAATGTTTCGTTTAGTTGCTTTGTATACTCATTCTCTATACCCTTTACCGTTTCAAAAGACGCTATTTGCGCATCTGGTTCTGGCTTTTCAGAACACGACACACAAACAAGAGAAAGCACAAAGCTAAGTGCTAATAATGTTTTTGTTATTTTCATGTTGTTTATTATATAATAGTTTGTTTTATAATATTACACTGGCCAACGCACAGCAGGAAAGAGAATGCCATCGCGAGGATTATCTTCAAAAGAACTGTTTCACCCTTTTTAAAGGTTCTCAACACTTCGTATTGATGGTCTTTTCACCTCTTCTGTTGTGAGCATAGCCCCCGTTATTTCTATGTATTTTTGGTATTTAATGGGTTCATATTCACCTAACCAATAACTCAATTCTGTCCACCATTGTGGTTTTTCCAACTGATTATTAAACGTAAGTGTATAAGCACTTAACTCATCAACGCTTGCAGACAAAGCGCATTTATTTGAGATATGAAACACCATGCGATATGTTTTTCGAACGAAAGGGCATCTCTCTTTATATTTATATATAAGGTGTCGTGCCACAAACCCGCCTTCCATACACGTTCTAAATTGGGCTTTTCAGCCTCAACACCCCAACGAACATTGGTTTGTGTAGTGTCTATTGTTAAACAATAGTTTTTATTTTCGGCACTCACAAAGCCCGTTTTCTCTAACACCACCTTCACTTTTATGGTTTGTTGGTTAAGTGGTAAAGCTCCAAAAGCATAGTGTGCAGATGCCGATGTAAAGCAAATGCCCTCTTTACCTTGATAGATAAACGACTCGTTTGCTGTGCATGAACACATGAAACACGCTCCTATCGCAACTAACAGCAAAGAAATAAACTTTATTTTTTTCATGGTTTAAGGACGATAAGTTTGGTTTTCGGCTTCGGGAAGAGGTAAAACAAAGGTGTTATTATTCGCCAAATGCACCTTTCCATGTAGCCCTTGCAAAGGCAAGTTAAAGCGTTTGTAAGTAAAAAACACCTGACCTTCACCCCAAAACTCTTTGGTTATTTCGTTCACTAACAGTTTATTAAACGTTTGTTTATTGCTTATATCACTCACCTTTATCGGTTTTAAACCTCTCGATACCAACACTTTGTTAAGCGCATCTACACACCCTTGTTTGTCTACATCATAGCTTGTTTCTGCCAATATGTAATACATCTCGGGCAAACGAATAATGTTTACACTCGGAAAACGACCTTGTAAAGGTGTTTGTTGCTCATCGTAATCCTTATCATATAGCTTAGATAACACCACAACAGGCTTGCCCCAATTGGTTAAAGTGAAATAACTTTGAAACCGATAGTCGTTATTTACAGCCGTAAACGTTTGCGAACCGTATATCTGTCGATAATTATCTCTCACCTTATTAAAGCGTTCCGACGGACGAGGAGGAAAGCAAGTGTTGCGTACATCTATATACATTTTAGGTGCATGGAGCGCAAATATACATTCGTTTTTTGCGTTGTAACCTCTAAAAAGGTCTAACAATTGTTCTTCTTTTGCCAACTCATACCCTTCGTTTATCACCTTTTTAGCCCATAAAGCAGCTTCGTTTGGCTTGTTTTTGCCATAGATATACCCGTGCAAGAAGGGCTTTAATGGCGTTATGAGAGAGATAAAGAAACGATGGATTTCTGCTTTTTAACACCGCTTTTCCTGCTTCATTGTTTTCTAATGCGTTGTAAATACTATCCGCAGTGAGTAGGTCTTTGGTCACCAACTCATACCCTTCGCTTACCGATACCACTGGTTGTGGCGCACTACTAAATGTTTTTACATACGGAATAGCCATGCTCTGTGATTGCATAATAGTAGGAGCAAACAAGCGTAAGAGGTCGAAATGAAGCATAGCTCTCACTCCATAAGCCTCTGCTCTAATAGGTTCAATCCCCTTTATGCCAGTTTTTTTGCTTTGTTGTAACACGCTGTTCACGCTCGAAATACAATAGTAAGCCTCTTTCCATATAGCGTTTATACGATTTCTCACTAAAGGATTTGTGTATTGCAAGTCGTATGTTCTGGTGAGAAAGGTTTGGTTTGCTTGCTCATCGTTTTCGTATAGTTGCGCAATCTCATCTATAAAACTGTAAGAAAGTTCTTTTCCATACAGCGACGAACCAGCCATAGACGCATAAACACCTGCCATTGCATCTATAAAGCCTTGTTTGTTTTGAAACAACTGCCTATCATTCAATAGTCCGGGGGTATCAATATCTACAAACGAACACCCACTATAAAGCATCGAAAAAGCAATGCTCACAACTATATAAATAAGTTTTTTCATGTGCTCTATTATAGTTTTAACCTGAATACCCAGTTCGTATAATCGTGCAAAAGGATAGTCTAACCCACGTTCTCTCTTAACACTTGATAGATAAAAAGAATTGTCCCGACGATACAGACACCTTTATATTATTCACTTTTAGTTTGTTGCAAAGCGATTCAGAAACGGCATAACTAAGCATAACACTTGTACCTTCGAGCGTATATTCCTTTGCTACAAACCTCGAAGAGGGTACCACGGTGCCATTCCAAGCTACGTTTCTAAACTTCACTATGTCGCCTGCTTGCTTCCAACGGGCAAAGAATGCTCGTTCGTCTACATTGTTTGTAGGGTCTGCCCCCTCCACTTTTGTAGCCAAAGTGTGATTGTATTGCGTAGCACCTAAGCGATAAACAAAGTTGGACGATAAAGAGAATGAACCATAATTCACGCTCAATCCCACGCTTCCTTGTGCTTTTGGACTGGTATCTCCCACAACTATTCTGTCGTTATAATGATATAAATAGGTGAGAGAACCATCTTTCTTTACAAACAATTCTTTGCCATTTGCAGGATTGATACCTGCCGATGCCATCACTTTTAAGGCTGTTAACGACTCTCCTTCGGCGTAGATTGGAACAGGAAGGCGACTTTCTTTTTGTGGCATTTTGTGCGTTATGGTTGTTTAACGACTGGTTTATTTTAAGAATTTTATTTACGTTATGCGAGAAAGTGAGGTAGCCATTAAGACTAAACACACTGCTTTTTAACGAGTGTACCTCTTAGCGATAGCTCTACACCTTTATTTATAATACTACCTAAATTCTGCTTTGCTTCGCTAAAACCTGTATGGGGTTGCGTGGCAGCAGTCATCACTAAATCGGTTGTAAGATTACGATATAGGTCGATAGAGCCACTTAGTCGCTCGTTAAAAAGCGAAAAGTCTAACCCTAAATTGTTCTTTGTGGTGCGCTCCCATCTTAGGTTTGGATTAACCATAGCTACGGGCATTGCGCCTATATCTTCGTTATATACCAATCGAGGGTTATACTTATAGCTCAATTGAGCTTGATAAGCACTAAACCCAACCTTACCCACTACACCACTACTGGCACGCAGTTTGAGCAACGAAACGGGTAAACGGCGCATAAAGGGTTCGTTATGTAAATTCCAAGCGACGCCTATTGTTGCGAAAGGAGCATAACGATGGTTCGCACCAAACTTAGAACTTCCTCTCTTCGATAAGACATATCAACAAAATAGGTGTTCTTAAAGCTATACGACGCATTGGCATAAGCACCTAACAAGTGAGCTTTTTCTTGCGAACCGATGGGTGTTGCGCCTTCTGCAAAGGCTATCGACTGTGCCACATCGTTTGCTTTATCGCTCAAAAACGCCTTGTGTAGAAAAGCCATTGCTTTGTGTATGGGTGGCTTGTATGTTTGTTCCTAACACCACACTTACATGATGTGAGCCGTTACTTCCCAACTGTTTGTTCCAAACTAAAAAGGCATTAGCCGATAAATCACTAAAAGTGCCATTTAAAAGGTCGAAACTTCCTCGCTTTAACTTAGGTAAACGAAGGAAACGAACCGACAAAGGAGAATAAAAAGTGTTGTCGTTATCTACACGATAGTTGTGCGACACGTTTGCTTCTATACGCCAATTGCGAGCAAACACCTTGCGCAGTTTTACATGATTGCTCACATATAGGTTTTTATGATGTATGTAACTGTTTAGCTGTTGTTCGTAAAGTGGGTTTGCTTGTCCAAAAGATAGTTCGTTTATAAGGTTTCCATTGTTGTCGTAAGGCGCATCGTAAGGATTTAAAGAAGCATAATGCGAAAAAGCTATTATAAGGCACATCGGCAGAAAAAGTATGCTCCATTCTACCCGTATATTGTATAAATAGCTTGCTCCAATCTCCGTAACTAACACTCACACGAAGGTCTTCGCTGTTTCTTTCGCTTTTCTTCATCACTCCTTGTGTGCGACTAATACCTCCCTAACAGGCTATATCTAAAAGTGCTGTTTCCACCTGTTAGCGTTATATTATGTCGTTGGGTAAAACCTAATTGCAAAGGCATTTCTAACCAATGGGTGTTTATTCCGCTGTTCACCCTATTGCTTTTATCGTAGTAGCTCTTTTGTCTTTCTATATCGGTTTTATCTTTTCCGCTAAAAGAACCATAAAGTCCTGCTTGCTTTTCATACTCCAATTTGTCGGCAGCATTAAGCAAGTGGTAGCTTGAAAGGTTGGCATAAGAAAACTGAAATTGGTTGGCATAGTCTATTTGAAGCTTTCCTTCTCTTGTTGGCGACGAGGTTATCACTATTACTCCATTAGCGGCTTTAGCACCATAAAAGATAGTTGCAGCCGCATCTTTTAAGATAGAAACCTTTTCAATAGCGTTTGTACGAAGATTAAACACCACCCCTATGTCCACTTCTACCCCATCGAGAATAAATAAAGGCAGGTTTGTATTGTTTCCTTCTACAAACCCACTGCGTCCACGGAGCAACATTTCTGGTACAACATTAGGGTTTGAGCCTTGTTTTAGGTTGTCGGTCAACTCAAAACCGGGTGTGTTTCGGGCTATAAGGTCTAACAAGTTGGTATTCACTTGTTGGGTTAATTGAGCTTTATCTATCACAAAACTCGAACCAGAATAGCCCTCTTTGCTCTTATTAACAAAGCCCGTTATAACCACATTTCCTAACTGTTCGGTGTTTTCTTTTAACACCATTCGCACATAATGCTGATTGTTTTTAAGTGCTGTGTTTTTGTTCTTGATAGCCTAAAAACCGAGCGGTAAGGGTTAAAAGCTTCTGTGTTTTGAAGATTAGGAAACGTAAAAGAGCCGTTGGGTTTGGTGGTGGTTTGCGCTATAACCTTGGTGTTTTTGCACTGCCATCACTAACGCACCAACAAGCGGAGTACCATCTTCTGCGCACACTAAACCATTTACAAACGGTTTTAGATGTTTGTGCATAAGTTTTCACCCCTATCGTTAACGCCAGCCACATACAAACAAAAGCAACTAAACGCCTATATATATAATAATGTAAAAAAATGCAGTTTCAAAGCTCTGTTATAACGCACTTAAAAATTTGTGGCAAAGGTAATAAATTTAAGTTGGCAACAAAATACCTAAAAAAATGGTGAATTTATAAAAGGCTTATTGTTAATAATCACAACTTATCATGTGTTGTTTTTTGCCTCTTTTTCTCGCACAAATATTTTTGAAACTCATAATGGGCTTTATTTTTAAAAAGCAAAACAATAAAAAAACCAAAGAAACACTCATAAAAACCATATTTTGGGGCTATTAGCTTGTAATAGCTTAGGTTTTTAGCATGCAATAGATAAGCTTTTTAGGAGCTAAAAACACAAGAGTTTAGGGGCAAAAGCTTAGCTATTAGGCGGTAAACCCTTAGCTTTTTGCACCCTAATAGCTATTTTATTGTTATGAAAAAAACCTACCCAAATAGCGCAATAAAACCTATATGTTTTAGCTGTGTAGCCCTTATTTTCATTTCTTTTTTTACAAACAAATGCACCATAAAAGAGCGTAAAAGCTTAGCTATTTTTTTGCTAAAAACAACTTTTTAACCTGTTGTTTTTTGCACAAAAAGCACCTCTTTAAAGGTGCTTTCTATAATAGGTTAATACCCACTAATAGGTATTTAATGAAATAACAAACAACACATAAAAAGTGTTTGTTATGCCTTTTTCGGCTGTGTTTAATGTGGGATAAGACACACGAGTGTGATAAATAGACATTAAACGGTCTGTTAATACCTGCTTAGCAATGGTGATATCTTTATAAGTGATAGGACAGTTTGTAAAGAAACCGCTACTTATTTGTCCATCGATTAACGAATTTACCAAATTAGAAATGCTTTCTTCTGTGTATTCAGGAAGCGACCTTGATGCTGCTTCTACTGTGTCTGTCATCATTAAAATGGCCTGTTCTCGCGTGAAAGGGTTAGGTCCCGGATAGGTAAACGGTGCTTTATCTATCTCTTCATTGGGGTGTTCGTTCTGCTCTTTTATATAAAAAAACTTAGTCATACCTTTGCCATGATGCGTAGATATAAAGTCTTTTATAAACTGAGGAAGCCCGTTTTTATCTGCCATCTTTAAACCTTCGGTAACATGAGAGATAATTATTTTGGCACTCTCTCTATAAGGTAATCCTTCATGAGGGTTGCTTCCTGCTTGGTTTTCGGTAAAGAATACGGGATTAACCATCTTTCCTATATCGTGATATAAGGCTCCTGTACGAACCAAAAGAGAACGCGCACCAATCTTATTTGCTATATCTGCCGACAAATTAGCTACGGTAATAGAGTGTTGAAAAGTACCCGGTGCCACCTCACTCATCTGTCTTATAAGTCCTTTGTTAGTATCTGACAACTCAATAAGTGTCACTTCAGAAATAAAACCAAAAGTTTTTTCCACCACATACATCAGCGGATAAGAGAGCAATAACAAAATACCGTTTCCTAAAAAATAATAGTAAACGCCGTAATCAATCTCGAATATGCTGTTGTTTTGCATCAGTTGCATGGCAAAATACATGCTCGCTTGGGTTAAAGACACAAGAACCGACGCTTTAAACACCTGCGAACGTTGCGACAACTCTCGCAAAGCATAAATAGAAACCATGCCTGCTACAATCTGAGTGATAATAAATTCATACTGATACTTCACTGCAATAGCGCACAAAAGCACGGCTATAATGTGCGTGATAAAGGCTGTTCGAGCGTCCATGAACACACGAGTGAAGATAGGAATCATAGCGATTGGCAACACATAAACATTTAATAGCGTTTTGTTTCATCATCAATGAAACCACAATAGGAAAGAGAGTGATAAGCCCATAAAGCATCATTATGCTACTGGGTTTATTAAAATAATCTTTTTCTATATAAGGCTAAATAAACCGTAAACAAAACTACAAGAATGGAAACAAAAGATAGATTGACCCACCAACTTTTTGTGTTATATTGGTAGAACTCGTGTTTCTTCTGTCGGCTTCACGCTCAAATGAGTTTAAAACTCTATAAGTGTATTCATCAACAATCTCTCCTCTGTCGATAATCTTTTGTCCACTAACCACCATTCCACTTGCTTCTGGAATAACACTCAGCAACTCCGCTTTTTCAGTTTCGCTTCTTTTACTATCGTAAAGCAAGTTGGGTTCAATATAATCGGTTAAATTACACCGCATTAAAAACACTTCTAAAAAGGCAACAACTGCTCGTCGGATAAGAGATGTTCGTAGGCAGATTTAGTGGAATAAACCGTGCTAATAGGCACTTGCATCGCCTCTTTTCCACTTACAACACGAATTACTTTACTCGAATCTTTCAGCATATCGCCGTGCTCTTTGGTATAAACAATACCACTATTGTAAAGCTCTGCTAACTTACGAGACACCTTGTGAGCAATATCCTTAGCAAGTATTCCGTTAGAAGACCCAAACTTTTTATTAAATTTATACAAGTTCTTTGCTTCAATCTCGCTATCCTTATTGTAATAAGACATAAACGAACGTAGCACAGAGTCTTGCTCTTTTTGCAACAACTTCGTCTGTTTTATACACAGGAAAAATCGAACTTTGCAATGATAGAACCATACGACCAAGGCTTTCCTATATCGTATCTCAATAGCTTTTTCTTTATTTCGTGGTAAGAAAAGAAAACTATCAAAAATAACCGAACATAAAAATAAGAATTGCCTTGCTGGAAAAGTATCCTTATCTTGTTATAAAAATTACTATTAAAAATTCATCTTTTTAGCTTTGTTTGCTTCATTTGATATGCGAAAATACATGGGTCTATTATGCAGAAAAAAAGCAGTATTTTTGCACGAAAAAAATAACATCTTATATAGACCATAAGGCTATGACAGAAAGAAAAAGTAAGGGTGCGTTTTTGCACCAAGTCCAACAGGTGCTTTACACATCGGAGGTGTGCGAACAGCTCTTTACAACTATTTATTTTGCTAAACAACATGGTGGCGATTTTGTGTTTAGAATTGAAGATACAGACTCTAATCGCTTTGTTCCTGGAGCCGAAGAGTATATCATTGAAAAGCTTTTAGATGGTTGGGTTTAAAGTTTGATGAAGGCGTAGGTATAGGCGGAGAATACGGTCCTTATCGTCAGAGTGAACGCAGAAATATCTACAAAAAATATGTCGATGTTCTTTTAGAAGCTGGTAAAGCATACATCGCTTTCGATACTCCTGAAGAGTTAGATGCTAAACGTAAAGAGATAGAAAACTTTCAATACGACGACTTCCTACACGAGGTATGATGAAAAAAATTCTCTTACCATGAGCAAGGAAGAATGCGACCAACGAATAGCCGATGGAGAACAGTTTGTGGTTCGTTTTAAGGTAGAAAAAGGCACAGATGTGCATGTTCACGACCTTATTAGAGGAGAGGTTATCATTAAAAGTGATATCTTAGACGACAAAGTGCTTTTATAAAAGTGCAGACGAACTACCCACTTATCACCTTGCAAACATAGTAGACGACCATTTAATGCTTATCACTCACGTTATTAGAGGTGAGGAATGGCTACCCAGCGCACCACTTCATGTGCTATTATATCAAGCCTTTGGTTGGGAAGACACTATGCCTTCGTTTGCTCATTTACCTTTATTATTAAAACCAGAGGGTAAAGGTAAGCTCAGTAAACGTGATGGTGACCGTCTTGGGCTTCCCTGTTTTTTTCCACTTGAATGGAAAGACCCTAAAAACACAAGAGATATCATCTGGATTTAGAGAAAGCGGTTATTTCCCCGAAGCAGTGATAAACTTTTTGGCTTTATTAGGCTGGAATCCAGGCACAGAACAAGAACTTTTCTCGTTAGAAGAATTGGTTTCGCATTTCGATATATCAAAATGTGGAAAATCAGGAGCACGCTTTGATTATCAAAAAGGTATTTGGTTTAACCACGAATACATTCTTCATAAAACAAACGAAGAAGTGGCTACGCTCTTTGCACCCATCGTTGCAAACAATGGAATTGATGAATCAATGGAACGAATCACAACGGTTGTGTCGTTAATGAAAGACCGTGTAAACTTTGTTCACGAACTGTGGGCTCTTTGTTCGTTCTTCTTTGTGGCACCAATGGAATACGATTTAAAGACTATAAAGAAGCGTTGGAAAGACAATTCGGCAGAAGTGATGACCGAATTAGCAGACGTTTTACGCAATATTAACCCGTTTACTATCGAAGAACAAGAAAGAGTTGTGATGAAATGGGTTGAGGAAAAAAAGGTTATAAATTAGGAGATGTGATGAACGCTTTCCGCCTTGTTTTAGTGGGAATAGGTAAGGGTCCGGGCATGTTCGACATAACTTCTTTCTTAGGAAAGGAAGAAACTTTACGCCGTATGGCTCGTGCCATTGAGGTTATTCCTACATTAAAAGAAGCATAAAAACAACGAAACGAGTTTTTTTAAGTGTTATCGAAAGACGCTTAAAACTCGTTTTCTTTTTAACTTATCATTAGTAACTTTCAACACAAAGAAAGCATTGTATCACTTTTGTCATTTACCTATATTTAATAGGAGTAGCTATTGCATCGTTGTTTAATCGCAAGGTTAGAAAGATGTGGAAGGGCGAGCGTTGCACCATTAAACTGTTGCAACAAAAGGTAGACCGCTCGTCTAAATACATTTGGTTTCATGCTGCTTCGCTTGGAGAATTTGAGCAAGGACGTCCTTTAATAGAACATATTAAAGCAAAATATCCCAACTATAAAATTCTACTCACCTTTTTTTCGCCCTCAGGATACGAGGTAAGAAAAGATTACGAAGGAGCCGATATTGTGTGTTATCTACCCATCGACACGTTTAGAAACGCTCGAAGGTTCTTAAATGCCATACAACCTGTAATGGTATTCTTTTATTAAATATGAGTTTTGGTATCACTATTTAAGTATTCTAAACAAACGAAATGTACCCACTTATAGCGTGAGTAGCATTTTCAGACCTAACCAAATATTTTTTTCCGTTGGTATGGTTACGAATATAAAAAGGTGCTTCGTTGTTTCACAAAGTTTTTCGTACAAAACCAACAGAGTAAAGACCTTTTGTCGTCGATAGGCATTAACAACGTAGAAATAACAGGCGACACGCGGTTCGATAGAGTGTTAAGCATTAAAGAAAAGGCGCAAGCTTTGCCCCTAATAGAAAAGTTTGTGAACCATAAAAAAACACCTTTGTTGCTGGCTCGAGTTGGACTCCCGACGAGGAAATATTTATAGAATATTTTAACCAACACCCTCAATGGAAGCTCATTATAGCACCTCACGTGGTAAATAAGGAGCATATTTCTGCCATAAGAAACAAGGTGAAAGGGCGTGTGGTGTTATATAGTGAAATAAATAAGGGCGACATTGAAACAGCAGATTGTTTGATTATTGACTGTTATGGACTACTCTCGTCTATTTATCAGTATGGAGATGTTACTTATGTAGGTGGTGGTTTTGGTGCAGGAATACACAATGTTTTAGAAGCAGCCGTGTGGAATGTGCCTGTTATCTTTGGCCCTAATAACCACAATTTTATGGAGGCAAGAAACCTAATTGCTATCGGTGGCGGTTTTGAAATAAATAATTACGACGAGTTTGATAATCTTCTCAATCGTTTTTCGTCGTCACCAGACTGTTTAAAGCAGGCAGGCGAACAGGCAGGACACTTTGTTGAAACGTGTACGGGGGCAACTTGTAGAATTTTATCGAGCATTCAGTTATAACCATAAAAAGCAGATGTAAAACCTTACATCTGCTTTTTTTATGCTTTTAGGTTTTGTTTTCTTACGCCTTATAGCTATTTCAGCACGAATTTACACCTCTCTTTTTATGCGTGAAAATGGAATATATTCCAAATAAAAACACGGGTTAACACTTTAAAAATAAAGGCACTTTTACACTTTTAAAATGTTTGACCTGAAAAAGAGATAGTTTTGTTTTATACAAACCCTAAACAAGCCTTTTAAAAGCACAAAAACAAGGCAAAAACCATGCAATAGCTTAGGTTTTACCACGCAAAACATAAGCTATTAGAGGGTAAAACACAAGAGTTTAGGGGGTAAAACACTATCTATTGCACGCTAAAACCTTAGCTTTTTGCAACACAAAGTGTGTTTTATTGTTTCTTCACACCTTGCATTTTAGAAAAAGTAAAACCTATGAGTTTTGCACTCAATCGCCCATTTTTAGCATAAAAAAACACCACTAAAAAGCCCCTTAATAGATAGGGTTAGTAGCCCTATTTTTACGCTAAAAACGCACTTTTTTTAGAGAGGTTTTTTTAAAGGAATATTTTTTTATTGATTTATGCAACATTTTTTAGCATATATGCAAAAAGAGAAAAGCGTTTAAAACACCTTTCTCTTTCATTTTTTTAAACAGTACTCCCACCGAGAATCGAACTCGGATCAAAGGTTTAGGAAACCTTCGTTCTATCCATTTAACTATGGGAGCTTATGTATAGCCTTACATAGCGTACTTTTTATCTGTTTTAAAAGCACCCCAAAGGCACAGCCTTTATAAGCTATTGCAAAGTTACATATTTTTATGCGACATAGCAAAAGATGTGCTTTTTAATATTGCAAAGGCACGATTAAAGCCTTTTTAAACACCCTTTATAAGGTTTATTATTTACTTTTCAAGATATTGCGACATGCCTTTTTCAGCCCAAAAACACCCCACTTTTTTTGTTTCGTCTAATATTTTTCTGATTTCGGGTGCGGTCTTTACGGTCTAAATCTCTTTCTTCATGATGCAAATGAAAGGCAATAGCAGCAAACTTAATAAAAGCGTTTTTTTAACGCCCGTAGATAGCAATCTCACCACAAGGTCGTAGTCTTCTAAGCCATACCCCTCGTATCTTTCGTCGTAACCATTCACCTTTAACAAGTCTGAACGCCAAAAAAAGCAATGTTACAACCCCTAAAATGGTCGCGCTGAAAGAATAGAGGTGTAAGGCATGGAGCATGTAAAGCATTTAATCGGTTCTTAATGTTTGGCGTGAAAAAAACACAATTTGTGTGCTTCACCCCTTAACAGTTGTTCCGTTAAAACAGGTTTCACACGCACACGTCCACCAGCATAAAAAGCAGTTTTTCTTTGGCAAATAAAAACGTGGTCGGCTATGAAACAAGGGTGCATAATAATATCTCCGTCGATGTTAATAATATAATCGCACTCACTAACCGCAAAGGCCTTATTTAATATTTTAGCACGTCTGTAGCCTTTATCTTCTTGCCATACATGAATAATAGGTACAGAAAGAACAGCTTGCATTGTATTTATTAGCTCTTTTGTGCTAAGGTTTGAACCATCGTCTGCCACTATAACGTTTGTAGGAAGCATGGTTTGTTGCGCCACACTTTGTAGCACTAAGCGCAATGTTTGTGGGTTGTTGTAAGTGGTAACCACCAAACTAACCGTTATATTGTTTGTTTTTTTCATTTTGTTTTTAGCATTTAAAAGCCTATTCGCTTGTTAGGTGCAGGTTTAACCCTTCGCTACAACGCACCACTTGGTTATCTTCGTTTGTTAAAAACACCTTTCGTGCCTCTGTGTTATCATTTGTTCCATCGAACCACTCTTTATGATATAAGTGATAAGCCACAGCACAAAAACTTTAATTTACGTCGTTTAATGCCACTTCGTTCCAAACGTGCTGCAAAGTCGCCGTCCTCATATCCGTAAGTAACAAAGCGTTCGTCATATCCATTTATACGCTTAGCATCGTTCAAAAAGAAAGCCATGTTACACCCACGAATGTGTCCTCTGCCATAAAAACAATGGTGTTATAAAAGGTAGCCTACAAGCGTTTAAGCGATGCGAAACACCTTTTTGTAAAGGGAGAAAGCTGATAATTGCCACTTTGTGTGAGTGTTTTCATGAGCTTTTCGCTTGTTAATGCTCGCCCACCAGAAGCATAATAACCCTGCAAAAGCAAAGTGTTGATGGTCTTTTAAAAAGTGTTTGTGCATAATAATATCGCAGTCGGTCATTACAACATATTGTCCTTTTGCTTGTGCTAAGGCTTTGTTTAGAATGCGAGACTTACGAAATCCTTTATCTTCTTGCCACACATGGCACACAGAACACTTATTTTTTAAACGCTCTTTCCATTGGTTCACCACTTGTTTTACATCGGGTTTAGAACCATCGTCTGCCACAATTACCTCTAAAGGTAAAAGCGATTGTCTTTCTACGCTTAATAGTGCTAAGTGTAAATAGGTGGGTTTGTTATAAACAGATATAATCAAACTAATGGTTAAAGAGCTATTTTGCATATTTGTTTTGTGCGATAATGAAAAATGAATAATAAAGAAATAAAAGGTGGCAAAACAAAGGTTTGGAAACGTGTTAAAAGCGGTTTCCAACTCTTTTTAAGACGTATTCCTCCTCTCACAAAACATCTTATTTTTCGCCAAAGAGTTAAATATGGATTCGTCCATAAATAGTGTTTTGTTTCGGGATAACTGTCGAAAAAGGGCGAATAGCGTTTCTTTTTATATAGTTTATATTGCACTTTTTGCATTCTCCAATACACTATTTGTTTGTGTTCGTTAAACAATTGGTAGTGTTCAAACAGTTTAACAAGCATAAGAACACAACGCAACTCGTCTAAAATTCTGTTTTCTTGCAATGTGTGCATTAACGAATTTTTCGTTGCTTACATTATAAAAATAAGGTGCAGAGTGCCACTTTGTGGTGGCATGAGCAGCCATTTTTATGTGCATAACAAAGTGGAAATCTTCCGAAAAGGTGATGTTTGTAGGGAAAAGAATGTGATGCTGAACTAACAAACTGCGCTTTACAACGAGTGTATAAAGCAAACCTAACGAGTGTTTAAACTGTTTGTATATAGTTAAAGCCTTATTGTTGGCATAACAATTAGGCATTTCCCAATAGGTTTTATCTTCATTGTTACGCCATTTATAACAGTCGCAAAATGCCGCATCGGCATGGTCTTTCTGTGCTAAACCAATGAGATTTTTGATACATATCGGGCGCAATAAAGTCGTCGCTATCTACAAATGCCACCCAAGTGCCAGTGGATTGCATGATACCTGCATTGCGTGCAACACTTGCCCCAGCGTTTTTTTGATGAATAACCTTTATGCGTTCGTCGTTTTTTGCATAGTTATCGCAAATAAAAGGCGAGTCGTCTGTACTTCCGTCGTTCACCAATATGAGTTCAATATTTACTCCTTTTTGAGCTAACACACTATTAACACAACGCTCAAGATAGAGAGCTGCATTATAAACAGGAATGATAACAGATATAAAGGGTTGTTCGTTCATGTCTTAATCTAAACTAAATACTACATCGTGCTTTTGACTATAACGCTTCCAAAAACGGTTTCTATACTTTAAAACAAGTGTTTCGCAGGTGTCTTCATCAAAGCCTCTGTGTCGTGCATAAGCACGAGCAAGCGTCTTAAAAACATCTGTTACAGCCCATAAACGTGCAAAATTAGCACAGCCTTCCTCTATTCCTACATGTCCAAAGCTCATTCTGTTAATGTCTATCACTGAGAAATGATACCCTAATTCGTCTTTTTTCCAAAGAATATTCCCCGGAGAAAAGTCTTTATGTAACACTTCGTTATTGTGCATGTGAGCAGTGAAAGCAGCTAAAGCTTCTGCTTTTTTGTGCGCTTCGGCATCTCTTTCCCACCCCCAATCGTAAAGTTTGTTAGGATAAGGGCAAGGCTCATAAATAAAATAAGTATAGGTAATAAGACCCAAAAGGTTGCGCTCTTCAATGTAGGCAACAGCTTTTGGCGTTTCAATGTGCTTTTGTTGTAAAATAAAAGGATATAAATAGGCTCTTAAACCTTTTGGTTTTTCTAATGCCTAACGAATAAATAAGGGCATTAAAAAAACATGGGTTTTTCCGTATCGTTTCACGTTAATAGCAGTTCCATCGGGCAACTGAAAGCTCTTAATAACGTTTCTACTGCTGTATATTTCTTCGCCTTGTGTGTTAAAAATGGTGGGAATAGACAAGATGAAATGTTTCATCTTATCGTATGAAGAATGGATAATAACCTTACTAAAACGGGTCTTTTTCATATAAAAAATAGGCTTTGAAACGCTTCCTTTATGGTTTCTTTATGCCTTTGTTTTTTTCGTTTAACACCTCTTGGTATAAGTTTTTTTAACTGCAAAAGCCATGTCGTTATTCTCAAAACGTTTTACATATTCTCTGCTTAATGCTATGCTCTTGGCTTTTTCTTCGGGGTTATTTAACCAATACAAAACGGCGTTTGCCATGCCTAACACATCGTCGGGATTAACATAAAGACTGTCTTTTCCACCTGCTTCTTCTAAACATGAGCCTGTACAAGCTATGATAGCGCATCCACACTGTATAGCTTCTATGATGGGAAGTCCAAACCCTTCGTATCTTGAAGGATACACAAAGCATTGCGATAGTTTGTAGATGGCTGGCAACTCTTGGTTGGTTACATTATTTAATATATGCAATCGGCTGGTTAAATCGTGCTTTTTAGCATAACAAACCACCTTTTTTGTGTAATGAGTGTTACGCCCTACAATCACTAAATGCACATCTTGAGGTAGGTGTGTCAATGCTTTTAGAGCTAAAAGAACATTTTTTCGCTCTTCAATTGTGCCTACATTTAAAATAAAACGCTGGGGAAGTGCATATTTACAACTCACCTCTTGCAATGTTTCTGATGATATATTGTCGGAAAAATTACAAGCACAAGGCTGATAAATAACCTTTATTTTATGCTCGGGAACAGCTCCATAATGTATAATATCTTGCTTTGTACGCTCACTAATGGCTACTATTTTATCGGCTTGTTGGCATGCTTTAAGAAACTTCCACTTATAAATTAGCACATCAAAGAAATGATAAAACTGTGGACAACGCAAGAAAATAAGGTCGTGAATGGTAACAATAGAAGCAATAGAGGTGCTTTTAATGCCCATAGGAAGCTCTCCTGAAAGTCCGTGAAACACATCTATTTTATCTTTAACTAACACCTTTGTTAAACCAAACACTCGCCATAAAGCCGACAAACGCTTAGCGATAAACCCTAACGGATAAACAACAGACACCTTAGCTGTGAGCTTTAACTGCCCCACCAACTGTGCATTACCTTTCTTAGGAGCGTAAAGCACGAGCTTATCGTTTGTGTTTAAGTGTTCAACGAGCGCATTTACAAGGTTTCTTCCATAGCTTCCAAGTCCTGTTTTATTGCTCATTACACGCTTAGCATCGTATCCTATGTTCATGCTTGTTTGTTTTTTTGTGTTTTAACAAGTGCAACTATCTGACAAAGATACGTAAAAAAACAAAAACACTACAAAGCTATTTATTTATTTTTTGTTTTTTGCATTTATTTGTCAAAATAAAGCTCTCTTTTGTAATAAAAATAAGTTATATTTGTAAATAAGAGTAGGGCTTATGCGCTATTCGCTAATGAAATGAATTAACATCTAACACCTTTAAGATATGAACAACACAGATAATTTGTTTTGTGTGATACTCGCTGGTGGTAAAGGTAAGCGTCTTTGGCCTTCGAGTAGGACTTCTTTCCCAAAACAATTTATAGACTTCTTTGGCACAGGACGTACCCAATTACAACAAACTTATGAACGTTTAAGCAAGTTGGTGCCTAACTCTCACATCTTTATATCTACACACAAAGACTATGTAGACTTAGTGAAAGAACAATTACCTGATGTTTCTTACGAGCAAATTCTTGATGAACCAATAAGAAGAAACACTGCTCCTGCGGTGTTATGGGCTGTTCATCACATTCAAAAAAATAATCCTAATGCGGTTGTTATAGTGTCTCCTTCCGACCAAGATGTGCATAATGAAGACGCATTTGCTAAGAATATAAACGAAGCTTTAGCGTTTATGGAAAACAATAGTTGCATTATTACGATGGGAGTACCACCTTCTCGACCTGAACCGGGCTATGGTTACATTCAAACAGGTGATTATGTAGGACACGATGTATACAGAGTTAAGTCGTTTACAGAGAAACCTAACAGAGAATTTGCACAACTATTTGTTAACAGTGGCGAGTTTTATTGGAACACAGGTATATTCTTAGGCACTGCATCTAAGCTGTTAGAATGTTTATATAAACTACTTCCTACGGTATTAAGAGAGCTTGATAAACAGCAACCTAACCATTGTTTACAAGATGAAAGAGACTTTCTTGAAACTCATTTCTCTGCTTATCCAAACATGCCTATTGATAGAACGTTGTTAGAAAAAGCAGAAGATATGTTTGTATTGAAGTGCGATTTTGGTTGGGCAGACCTCGGAACGTGGCATAGTATTTATGAAACTTGCCAACAAGAAACAAACGATAATGTGATAGTAGACAGTGAAGCAATTCTTGAAAACTGTCAAAATTGCATTGTAAAGATGCCCAATGGGAAGCTTGCAGTTATCAATGGATTAGATGGTTTCATAGTTGTTGAGAAAGATAATGTACTCCTTATTTGCAAAAAAGAAGACTCATCGGCTCTCATTCGCAAGTATGTTACGGAAGTACAAGTAAAGAAAGGCGACGATTTTATTTAAATATTCATTTGTTATAAGTGCATTTTTCACTTTTTAAAAGGTAAGAGATGTGCTTATTTCTCATCATCTCTTGTAAACAAAAATAAGGAACAACAGTTTTTGTTCCTTATTTTTTTATCTTATTATCTCGTTATTTTTCTACTTCGTAAGTAACTAATAAGCCTTTATGGTCGCTTGGATATACCCCAACAGGTGCTATAAAAGAGTCGAGCGACGTTTCTTTTTTTGAGGCGCACATCTTACTACCGATGTGTCATATCCAAAGATTTTTAGCATCTATTGGCTTGATACCTTTGCCTTGAAAATAGAGTAAATCAATTCTTTCTCTCTCGTCGGATTGAGGTGCCCATGTAAGCTTTTCGAGCTTAGCAGCAGGGTTATAGCTTGGATAAGTGAGTCCCCGGATGCGTTAACGGATTAGGGAATATAACACGATAACTATCTTTATAACCTGCACGATACAACATTGTAGACACTGTCCAAGGAACTATCATGCCATGATGGTCGTATAATTGTTTGGTACTTTCTACCCAATCTAAATGCGAAGGCTCGTTAAAATCGCCACCAAAGATAACAATTCTGCCCTTATCTAAGTCGTGTTTAGCTTCATTGATAAACACTTTAGCCTCATCATTACGCCAAGATAAATCGTTTAATCGTAACAATTCGTCTATCGTTTCAGGTCTTTTTGTTTCTTTCCAAGTGTATCCATCATATCCACGAACATTATAATAAGCGCAATCTAAGTAGTCTAAATGACACGTATAAATAGCAAATTCTCTTCCATTTACTGTTGCTATAAGCTTATAAATGCTTCCATGGTCTTTATTAAGTGGGAAAAACAGTGTTATATTCTTTAATAGGATAACGACTTAATAAGCCCGAATCGTCTGAATAAAAGCTGTAATAAGTAACTCCTTTTTGCTTTAATTTTGTTACCAAATGCGCTGTAAAGTCGCGTTTGTTATAGTTTCTCACTTCGCTCAACGTAACAAAAATCTGGTTTTAAACGAGCTATTTCGTTCACAATACTCTCAAATCCGCCGTCTATAATGGTACCTTCTTGCCATATATTCCATTGTAGAACAGACACATTAAACGTTTTTTTTGCTGTGGCAGAGAGCATGGTTAATAGCATAACACACAGCATAACACATGTTTTTTTCATAAGTTAAGGTTTTTTTAAAAATAGAGCCACTTAGCGTTATAAACACCACATAAGTGGCTTGTATAGATGAGATAAAAAAATAACTACACCTTATTATATATAGGGAAACATGACAAGGAACAATGCCATAAAAGACCCTTTTATTCTTCGTTTACAGCATCTTCTTCTACCACCAAATTATCAATAATAAAGTTCTGACGCTCCATCGTATTCTTGCCCATATAGTATTCTAATAACTTCTGAACTTGGTCTGTTTTATGTAAAGACACCTGTTCTAAACGCATTTCGGGGCCTATAAAGTGAGCAAATTCATCGGGAGATATCTCTCCAAGACCTTTAAATCGAGTGATTTCTGGGGAGGGTCCAAGTTCTTCAATAGCCTTTATTCGTTCTTCTTCGCTATAACAATAGCGCGTAATAAAGTCGTTCTTCTTATCTCCCCTGCTTACGTTTTTCATCAGCATCGGCAATCACTTGTTTGTTTTTATTTTTGCTTCTACGGTTTCGAACTCTAAATAAAGGAGTTTGAAGAACATAAACATGCCCTTTTTTGATAAGCTCTGGGAAGAATTGTAAGAAGAAAGTGATGATAAGTAAACGAATGTGCATGCCATCAACATCGGCATCTGTAGCAACAATCACTTTGTTATAGCGAAGTGTATCTAAACCTTCTTCAATATCGAGAGCTGCTTGTAAAAGGTTAAACTCTTCGTTTTCGTATACCACTTTTTTTAGTTAATCCAAACGAATTGAGGGGCTTTCCACGCAACGAGAACACCGCTTGTGTATTTACATCGCGACTTTTTGTGATGCTACCACTTGCCGAATCGCCCTCGGTTATGAATATACAACTTTGTTCTTTGTCGTTGTTTTTAGCGTCAGAGTAATGCACTCGGCAATCACGAAGCTTTTTATTGTGAAGATTAGCCTTCTTTGCACGCTCACGAGCGAGCTTTAGTTACACCCGCCATCGACTTGCGTTCGCGCTCGCTCTCTTGTATTTTTGCTAACATGGTTTCAGCCACTTCGCCATGTTTGTGTAGATAATTATCTACTTCTGTTTTGATAAAGTCGCCTACATACTTGTTTACACTCACTCCACCGTTAGGACTCATTGTTAAAGAACCAAGCTTTATTTTTGTTTGACTCTCGAACATTGGTTCCTCAACATTTAAGGCAATAGCTGCTACTAAACCGTTGCGAATGTCGCCATATTCAAAGTTTTTTTACCCGAAAACTCTTTAATGGTTTTCGCTATATGTTCCTTAAATGCACTCTGATGTGTACCTCCTTGCGTGGTATGTTGACCGTTAACAAACGAGGTGATACTCCTCTCCATACTGATTAGTGTGCGTAAATGCTATTTCTATGTCTTCGCCAATAATGTGTATAATGGGGTAAAGTCCGTCGTTAGTCATTGTATCTGTTAGCAAATCGGCTAATCCGTTTCGGCTAATAATGCGTCTACCATTATACATTATAGCAAGACCCGTGTTAAGATACGTGTAGTTTCTTAACATTGTTTCTATAATATCGTTGTGAAAACGATAGTTTAAAAACAACTTACTATCTGGTTCAAAAGAACACAAATGTTCCGTTTTCGTCTTGTGTATCTTCGGTTGTATCCGATTGTAGAACACCTCTTTCAAAGGTGGCTATACGCACTTTTCCATCGCGATAAGAGCGCACTTCAAACTTAGCACTTAAAGCATTAACCGCTTTTATACCAACTCCATTGAGCCCAACACTCTTTTTAAACGCCTTAGAGTCGTACTTTCCTCCTGTATTTAACACGCTAACAGCCTCTATGAGCTTACCTTGTGGAATACCACGACCGTAATCTCTAACCGACACTCTTAGGTTTTCTTCCACATCTATCTCTATTCTCTTGCCAGCATCCATCTTAAATTCGTCGATAGAATTGTCCATCACTTCTTTTAAGAGTACGTAAATGCCGTCTTCGGGTAGACTTCCATCACCTAATCTACCAATGTACATGCCTGGACGGGTACGTACATGCTCCATATCAGATAAGTGTCGAATGTTTTTCGTCGGTATATTTTTACCTGTTCAGCCATTTGCTTTTTTGTTTTTAAGCGTTAAAAAATAAGTTGTAAATAGTGCTAAGTGCAAACGCTGTTAAAAGCGTTTTTAGAGCAATATGCCTTGTGTTAAGGAGTTAATGTTTTGCGATAGCACACACGTTTCTTGTGCATAACGGGGTCGAATATCTCCCATTGGCTTTGAACGTTTGCATTTGTTTCCATTTCCACTTGCGTTTCTCCCCATTCAATGCCATATTTTTTTGATAACGAGGAATAAGGTCTGCAAACATAAAAAGAGTTTACTCCTTTCATTCGATACTCAGGAAGAACACCTATAAGAAGTAGGTCTACAATGTTTGTTTTTGTGGAATTTAAGCGCACGCAACAAGTGATACCAACCAAAGGGGAAAAGTCTGCCACGACGACACTTTTGCAATGCACGCGATAAAGACGGAATAGTGATACCCACACCCACGAGTTTATTATCGGCAGATGTATCTTCTACAAGCGTAATAAGGTCGAGGTCTGCCATGGGGAAATACATTTTTACATACTGGTCTATCTGCTTTTTGCGATAGTTCTGAATAGCCATAAAGGTCTTTATAAGTAAGATTTATTAAATCGAATATCTTTTGTCCGTATCCTCCCTCAAAGACATCACGCCTTGTTAGCTTCTTTATTTTGAGATGATAACGCTTTTCTATCATCGAAGCTATCTTTGCATACTTCTCAGGAACTGTGTCGGGAACAAATATTTTATACTCTACATAGCGATTATCTACCTCGTATCCCTGCAAACTCTCTATCAAACGAGGGTAATAGTCGTAGTTATAAATGGTAGGCATAGTGCCTAATTGGTCGAAACCCCATGTTAACATACCCTCAGGGTCTAAGTCTGTAAAGCCTAATGGACCAACAATTTCTGTCATTCCATGCTCTTTACCATATCGTTCAACAGCGTCTAATAAAGCCTCTAACACTTCCTTATCGTCTACAAAGTCTATCCAACCAAAGCGTACACTCTTGCGGTTCCACTTTTCGTTAGCTTTGTTATTGATGATTGCCGCTACTCTTCCTACCACTTTCCCGTGCTTTAATGCGAGAAAATATTCGGCAGTACAAAAGTCGAAAGCTGCATTTTTCTTTTTATCTAACGTGTTTAATTCGTCGCTAAAAAGATTAGGTACATCGTATTCATTACCTTTATAAAGGTCGTAGTGAAAGTCTATGAAGGTTTCAAGTTCTTTTTTTGTTTCAACCTTCTTTATGATTATAGGTGTCATTTATCTGTTTAATTTGAATATATAAACTGCACAAAGTTAGCAAATAAACAGCAGTTTAGCAAACTAACTCCTTGCTTTTTTTAAACCCATAAGGGCTTGTTATAGGGTTGCAAAAGCTTTAATAAAAGAATATTTTTAGCCGCCTTTTTGTTAAAAAAACCTATAAACAAACGCGCTTATTTTTTTACGTTGTTTTTAAACAATAAAGCATAGAGAGAAAGAAAATGAGCATATGAGAAAGAAAACAAACCTTTTTGCCTTTAAAACCCAAGAAACAAGCTTTATGCACTACCACTTTTTAGGTTTTTACCACTTAATAGCTTAGGTTTTACTTGCAAAAAGATAAGAGTTTAGGGTACAAACTCTTATCTTTTGGCTCCTAAAACACAACCTATTGCACGCTAAACTCTTAGAGTTTACAAGGTGAGGTTTGTTTTTTACAATAAAAACAGCCCGCTTTTTATGATATGCTCACTTGTGTTTTAGAAATGCAAAACCTATATGTTTTTGCATTTTTAGCTTTGTTTCTTGAGTGTTTTTATACCCTTAAAAAACACCCTAATAGTTGGGTAGATAGTGGCTTTTTCTCTAAAATGGGTGATTTTTTTCGTGCAGAAAACACTCATAAAAAAACGCATCGTTTTTAACACATATTAAGCCTATTGCCATAAAAACAACAAAAAGACGAGGGATAAAAAAAGTGCCAACTTCTTCACAGAGGTTGGCACTTCCATTCTACTTAATTAAAAGAAGAATACTCAGAAGATGATAAAAAAAGTATTTCATTAGTTACATCATAGTTATAAATCTATCTAAAAAGAATTCATTAGTTTCAACATAGTTGTCGATATTCTCTAACAACTTTTTAGAATAGTTTGTTATAATCATATTATATCTATCATTTTATCATTGTCTTTGTTATGTGTTATATGGCAAAATGCGCTATATAAACATTTTATTAGTTACGGGTGAAGTAGAAAGAGCGATACCTTCAACCACTCCCGCTAAGTCGTCGGGGTCTGCTTTCTCTGCTTTAAAGAGCAAAAATAGCCCAACCTCCTAATATATTATCTGGTACAGTTCCGTTTTCAAGGAAAACAAATCTACCTTTTTCGTTTAGCTTTATTGTTAACAAGGCTGTGCTATCGTAGAACATAGCACCTTTTTAGAGAGCGCAGCTACCTTAAAATAAGAGGTTGCACCCGATGCATTTGTTCGTGTTAAAATGGTTTGTCCCATTTTTAAACTCTATCACTCCTCCACCTTTATACACCCCTTTAAGGGTATAAGTGTTTTGAATAAGCATAGAAATGGTATCGCCTTTTGCGTCTTGGAACTGTATAGGAAGTTTTACAGCAGTAGGTTTTGCTGTTCCAGCTATCTTTAATGTGCTAAGACTATACTGTCCTAAAAGGTCGTCTTTATCGGCTTGCATCACACGAATGGTGTCTTTTATGCCTTTACTTTCAATCAATACATGTCCGAAACGTGGTATGCCTGTAGTGTTTTTCTCGAGTTTTACCGACAATTTTCCTGCTTTATGGTTCACACTAATCCACTCTTTATCGGCTTTCACCTCGATAGGCAAGTTTGAAACAAGCTTATATGTAGCCGTTGTATCTGCATCTAATGCCAACAACTCGGTACCTTTTTTAAATTCAAAGATAAGTCCTTCTTGGCTCACACTTACCACAGCAACAGCTCCTTGCTTGTTTGTAAGCGTCACATGAGTGCTTCTTCCTGTTATAGCCGAATTGGGTTGAGGAATAAGATACACGCTATCGCCTTTAATAGAAGTAGCTAACCATTCTGCATGGCTCTCTGCTTTTACCACAGGAGCTTGTAAAACAATGTAACCACTATCGCCGTTAGCAGTTAAATAGGTTTGCGATTTTAGCACCCTTACTGCTGTTTGAGTTGTTTCAACGTTTTTCTTTGTCGCTACAAGCCACCGCAAAAACGCAACAAGCATCAATGCCAACGCACTATATATTTTGTTCATAATAGTTTTTGTTTTATATTGTTTATTGTTTTACACGTGATAAAGATTTTTATTTTAAGCAGAACAAGTCCGTATTCATAACTGTCTTTATCTCTCATAATAGGTTTGCCGTCTTTTCCAAAGTTAATGCCAAGGAAACCGTTATTAGGGGTTTTTTCCAATGCCTTTATCTTTTAAAACAGCGGTTTGTGTAGCGTCGTTCCAAAACAAAATTGAAACCTGCTCCCGGTGTTAAATTATAGCTAAAATCAGACAATGGGAAAGCATATACAACAGATCTGTTGCCTGGTTCAACGGGATAAAAGCTCTTGTGTTTCTAACGAAAGAGAACCTGTTACGGGGTCGTACACCTTACTTGCAACCAGTTCATCTTCGCCTACGATGATAGGAAGCGATGCAATTGTTTAGCTCTATCAATCGACACTTTTAAGTAGACTTCATCTCTTCCTTCGTGGTTAAACTTCCATGTTCCCACCCAGAAAGTTACGGGTTTATAGCCTTCGGGTATAACTGCTGTAAGTTTAAGAGCGCCCTCTGTAAAGGTATTTGCATCTTTATTCCACTTTAATGAGCTATAACTTTTGCCTTTAAGAACAAGTGGTGTTTGCAATTCTACGGTGTTTGTGGTGAAAGACACTGGCATAGAAACGTTTTGACCATCGACAATGAAACTTGCACGACCGTTTTTTGTGTCTATAATAGCAGAGCCTACTTCGTCATTATCGTTGATAGAAACATCGAAGCGACCGGGAATTTCCATCTTTAAGTTAAGAATGCTATCCATTCTTTCTTGCCAATTAACGTTATCGGGCAAACGTTTCATCACCATTTTATTGCCCCATTTGTTTCCTTTTAACACGATGCTATCTTTCGATGTGTGAAGCATAAGGAATTCGTAGTCGCCTTCTTCTCCGTCTACATTTCGAGGATAAGCCAATGCTAACTCGTGCATAATGGCGTTATAGGTAGAGAATGTAAGCACAGGACCTTCGTTTTCTTTTATCTCATACTTAGATGTTGTGGTAGAATCTGCAGGTACAAAAATCTGATGTAACTGTGGCTTTACCATTCTTAAACTTAATAAAAAAAGGTGTAACCGCCTTTAGTATAATCTCTACCTGTGAAGTAGTGAAGTTCCCAACCACCTTCTGCAGACTCTAAAAGAGCTTTGTTTGCAACAACAGATGTTTCGATACGCTCTGAAGCCGACTGTGAAAATAGGTCTTTTTCATCGGTAGCACAAGCTACAAAAAAGCATAGCTACGAAAGCTAAAACTAAAGATGTTATTTTTATTTTTTTCATACTCTTTTCTTAGTTTAATGTTTCCAAATTAAGTGATGAAAGGCTTTCTCCACGACGCAAAATAACGTCTCTCAATTGGTCGAGATTTACATTCCACGAGTTTTGCATGTAAGCTTTTACGAATGTTATCTTTTGATTTATTAGTTCAGCACCTTTGGTTCCAGCTTTTTTTAATCTATCATTCCACTGCTCAGGTGTATCCGTTATATAAATAGACATTAACTCTGCAAAGTCTTCACGTGGTTCACTTCGAGCATAATTGGTAATAAATCCTTCTTTTAAGCATTCTTCATCGCTATGTTGATACCATTCTCCGCTTATATAAGTAGAAGGTGTTATGAGGTCGAATGCTGTATCGTAAGGCTTTCTTTGGTTCAAAATGTGAGTAAACTCATGGTGCATGGTGTGAAAGAACAAATAGTTTAGCGTTTTATAGTCTCTCAATAATTTGTTTGTTAACGAGTTTACACGATATAATGTAACCTTATATCCACCTTCAGCAGTAGCCAATGTTTCTGTTCCATTTGAGTTATAAGCAGGATTTCCCAAAAGCATTAACACACGAGGGCTATTCTCTTTAATGAAACTTTGCCCTACAACTTCGTTATAAGCATCGAACCACATGTATTTAATGATAATAGCTAACTTTGCAGACTTTGCCGAATCGGCAGGCACAAGGTTGTGTTTTCTGTCTGTTTCTATTTCGTCTAACTTATATTGAAAGTCTACATTATAAGGTAACAAATAGTTGTCTGCAATCCATTCTTCAAGATGATCGGGCTTATCTGTTACATCTGGGAATATAGTTTGCGAGTTTAACTTCTCTTCGCAACAAGAAGTTAACAAACCAAACACCATCGCCAAAAGAGCAAATACTATATATGTTTTCTTCATTTTACTACTCCTTCTGTTTATTTTTGTGTTTCTTGGATTAGCTTGTAAACCAGCTTTTATCGTTTCAACTGGTAGCTGTACTGCCAAACGAGGGTCGCTTGCAGTGAGCGAATCAGTAGGTGCTATAATCTTACCGCTTTGTAATATTTGTCTACGATATATGGTAATACCGTATCGTTTCACGTCTTGCATACGCAATCCTTCGTGCATTGTAAGTAAACGACGCATCTGTAAAATTGCTTGCAACAAGGGTTCTTGCGTTTCAGGCTCAATATCAAAGTCGGCATGAAACTTCTTTTTAGGCGTTGGAGACATGGGAGTGTAATACGAAATGCCCTTGTAGAACTTCTTAATGCTTTCTAATGTAAGCGTTGTAGGAGCCTTTGCAAGCACTTTAAGTTCAGAGTTTAGGTCTGCAAGTGCCTTATCGTATTGTCCTGTTAACGCATAAGCTTCCGGCACGAACCATTAGTGTTTCGTCTGTATTAAATGGTACATAAGTGCTATAAGGCTGTCCGTTGTTTCCTGCAGCATCTGTTCTGGTAAGGAATAACGGTATCTTTCTTAACAAAACCTTTGACGATGAAGGGTTAGAAAAAGTGCCAAGATAAACATTATCACCACCTCCCCAAGGTGAATTAGCTTTGATTCCTTCTGTATTAGCTAAGACTTCGCCCGGAACAAAGCGTTGTCCTGCTATCGCTGGACCAAGTATTAAACCTAAAGCTCCACGTGTTGACAATATTAAAAGGTTCGCTTTGTTGTCTTTCTTGATGTAAGCATCGGGTTGCCATTGGTCGTTTTTAGGCACTTCATCCCACTCTTTCCAGTTACGAAGCTTAGAAACAGGATTAGAACCCAACACTTTTGTAGCATATTCTATAGCTTTATCGTATTTACGATAGTATAAATAGAAACGTGCAGCGAAAGCGTTTGCAGCTTCAGGTGTAAAGTGATACTTAGGATGTGTATAGGTTGAACCCACCAAGCTCAAACCTTTTAAGAGGTCAGACTCTACATTTTTATATAATTGCTCTAAGGTTCCACGGTCGTAATGCACACCTAATTCGGTTTCAGCTTTAAGCGGATAAGGCATACCTAACGCTGTATTTGCTGTTTTAGGAGAGTAGGCTAAGCAGAAAATATTAGACAAGTGAAACATTGCATACGCTCTACAAAGATATGCTTCGCCTAATTCTTCGCTATAAGCACTTGGGTCTTTTTGGCTTTCTGCAAAGGCAATTGCTTCGTTTGCAGCAGATATTGCGCCATAAGAACCATTAAATAAAACCGTAGGACCTTCTGCATAACCTACACTTATATTGTCTTTCCAGAAATACATCTGCTCATATGACTCATCAAAGCTTGTCCATGAAGGCGAAATAAGTTCGTCTGTGTTGTCAGAATACATTTCTAATATGGCTGCCATGTAAGTTTCTGGATAAGCAGTAACAAGCAATCGTTTCACATCACTTGGTGTACGAAGTGTCATACGCTTATCGGGTAACTCATCTAACTTAGATGTACAAGATGTATAAAGTGTGCTTGCTGCTAAAAAGAGCAATGCTATATATTTATTCTTCATCATTGTTTTCCTTATATTATAGTCCAACTTTAAGTGTTAATGTGTATTGTTTTGGCATTGGAGAAGCAACTCCACCCATGTTAAAGAACTCTGGGTCTTGTCCATTTAACTTGCTATCAGCGTAAATTAAGAATAAGTTTGTAGCCTGAAGTTTAACAGACAAGTTGTTAACTGCTGTATTTTTTAACCAAGACTTTGGTAAATCGTAGGTTAAAGATATTTCTTTCATACGAACGAAATCTCCTTTTGCAATACGAATGTTAGACAAGTTATAAATACTATATGCTTTATACATGTTATGAACCTTATCATATTTTTAAGCGACTCACAATTGTTGGAACGTTAGTAATTTGTTCATCACCTCCACGCATCCATCTGTTTTTAAAACACTTTTTGTCATCGCCGACATATCATTATACGCCCTTTAAACACTGGGTCTAAACGAATAACATTACCAAACGAATAAGTTACAAACACATTTAAGTGTAAACCTTTATAAGAAAAGAGGTTTCCTATAGAACCAGTGTATATCGGATCTGTTGAACCTTCATACTTTAAGAAGTCTAATTTATTACGTTCTTGCAAATTCACATCGGTTGTTGTCACTCTATTGTCTTCGTTTATATATTGTGGAAGACCTTCTTCTGTTAATCCAACGAAAGGAATTGAGAACAAAGCACGCACAGGATAACCTTTTCAAAAGCATAACCATTACCTGTTACAAGGTCGCTTATTTTTCACATTATTTTCAAGCTTTGTAATCTTAGTTTTTTTGTTTGTGAATAGATGAAACTTGTGTTCCAAGAAAAGTCTTTAGTCTTAATATTAGTTGAAGAAACACTTAGTTCTAAACCATTCGACTTCAATTCTGCCACATTACCTGTTCTTGTTACTTCTCCACCAATACCTTGTGTAGACATATAACCCATTTCATCAAAGTTATTTCGTGTATATATATCGAAAGTAACATTTAACCTATCTTTCAACAAACCAAAGTCTACGCCTAAGTTCCACTCATTTTTCTTTTCATAAGTCAAGTTATAGTTTGCCAAGCTCGCAACTTTTATGGCAGGTTCGTTATCAGATCCTATTCTACGATATGTGTTTGTAGAAGTTAATATAGCAGTTGAATTAGCGAAAGATGGGTCTGGTGGCGTTCCTGTTAAGCTGTAAGAAGCGCGTAAAGTGAGGTGAGAAAGAGGCTGAAGTTTATCAAACCAGCTTTCTTCATGCACGTTCCAAGCAGTTGAAACGTTCCATGTAGACATCCAACGAGCCTTAGATGACTTACCCATAAGGTTCGATCCTTCGTAACGATAAGTACCATTTACAACATACTTACCATTATATGAATAGGTAGCGTTACCATAAAAGGCTTGACTAAACGAGTTTGTATTACTTAACCAATAGTAAAAATCGTTCTTTTCTATCAATCTTTTAAACAAGTCGTGAATGTAGAATGGAGTTTCACCTGCATCAAATTGCATTCCCCAACCTTCGAAATGAGTTCTTGATCTCTTAATATCTGTAGACTCAGTACCTGCAAATACATTTACAATATGTTTCTTTGCAAAGGTCTTACTATAGTTTGCAGACAAACGAAAATCGTAGTTACTCATTCTATTCTCTCCTTTATGATAGATACCACCATTAGGTAATATCACATAAGGTTTGCTTGCTTGCTTTTCGGGGTCTGTATATAAGTATGGGTTGGCATCTCTAATTATCGCATTAGGCATAGCTCTGTAAGCCATAGCTTGATTAGATTGGTCTTTCATCTTATGTTCTTGAGATGTTAAGGCATACTTAAATGCACCCAAAGCACTAAGCTCTAATTCTTTAATAGGTTTATATTTCAACTCGAATTGGAACTTTGCATCTAACACATTTAGGTCGATATAGTTGTTCTCTAATTCGTGATGTATGTTAAAAGGAGCGAAGTTTGCAATGTAAGTTTCTCGAGGGTCTAACGTACGAGATGTATTTAATGCATACGAATAAGGGTTGATATCAAAGTCTCTTTTCACAGTTCCATCAATAGGATTAGAGTCACTATCTAACGAACCGGGTGCTCTTTGTTTACGGTAAGAAGCACCTGCAATAACGTTTAACGATAGGTTTTCTAATACATGATGTGTAACATTGAGGTTTGCGGTATAACGATTTACGTTGCTTTGTTTATACCATCCTGGGTCTAACATTGCACTCATAGACGCATAATAGTTAGACTTACTTGTTCCACCACTCAAACTTACAGAGTGATTTTGCATGATATTAGCCGAGAAAAGCTCTTTAAACCAGTCGGTATTTCTGTATTCTGCTTTTCGTAGATAGTTTATCTTATCTTGTTCGCTATGAGATAAACCAAACATACCTGATGTTTTGTCGTAACGATTGATGAGTTCGTACATCTTTCCATACACTCCATAGTCGCTACCATTAAGCACTTCAGAATAGTTTAACCAACCTTTCTTTTGTAACTCACGATAAATACTCATTTGGTCTTGCGAGTTTAAGATGTCGAAATTTCGATAAGAAGGAACCAAACGAGTGGTAAACTCGCCTGTATAGTTTAAGTGTGCTTGTCCCGATTTACCTTTCTTTGTAGTAACAACAATCACACCTGCCATAGCACGAGCACCATAAATAGAGGTTGCAGAACCGTCTTTTAATATTTGAAAGTTCTCAATATCGTCTGAGTTTAAGCCTGCAATAGCAGAACTAATCAATGTTTCTGGGTTACCACTTGCAAGGTCGTCTGCACCAACATTTGCTACATCTTCCATAATAACACCATCTACAACCCACAAAGGTTTAGATGCTCCATAGATAGAAGTTGCTCCACGAACGCGAATTTTAGGAGCTGAACCAAATGTTCCACTAACGTTTTGAACAGAAACACCTGCTGCTTGTCCTTCAAGAGAGCGACTAACATCGGCAACACCATTCAAACGAGCCTTAGAAGCGTCCACTTTATCGGTTGCACCTGTAAACAAACGGCGGTCTGTCTTTGTTAAACCAGTTACAACAACCTCGTTAAGTGTTTGCGAATCGGCCTTTAATAACACTTTCATATTGGTGCTTCCTTTTACTGTTTGAGTAACCATACCAATATAACTGATGCTTAGTTTGGGGTGTTCTTCGCTTACAATGAGCGAAAACTTACCGTCCATATCTGTCACAGCAGCGTTTTTTGTACCCACAACCGTTACGGTTGCACCTATGATTGGTTCGTTATTGGGGCTTTCTAACACAACACCCGATACCTTATGTTGTGCTAAAAACGCTACTCAAACAAGCGAACAAACCAAACAAAAAAATTGTTAGTCTTTTCTCCATAAATACTTCTCTTTATTTATATAATTAAATATGTATTACTTTTTTTATTATCTCGGTTGCTCTAAGCGTTTAATAAAAAGAGGTTTCGCACCTTGTATTATCAACGCTAAAGAATATGCTCTGAAAAAAATGTTTCAATTAGAAACATTAAAGCTGAAATAACCTTTTATTGATAAACTTTTTTTATCTCTAAATAGAATACATTACAAATGTATAGCAAACAATTATTTATAACAAATAAAATAATAAAATAACAATAGATATTAACATTCTTTTTAACGTTAAATGAATAAAAACACGAATAAATAAGGAATATTTCTAAATAATGATATATTATAAGTGTTTTTAGTTTCAAAAATGTAACTATTTATTAGCTGTTTATACTTATCTTCACCATATTTTTGTAGCTAATTGCACTTAAAAAAACACCTTTTTGCACTATTTATTTTTTTATATTTATGTATATTCGCTATGTTTTTATGGCATTTTTTTGTTAAAAGAATAGACATAAAACCAAACTTAAAAAATGGTCTACACTATGTTTTTTTATAAAAATGGGTGTTATAAAAAGAAATAAACGCAAGCGATGTGTTTTGTTTAACAATTTTTCTTTACAAAAAGAGCGCACAAAGTGTGTTATTTTTGTCTGTTTTTCTAACGCCATTTACAAGAGTTGAAATTTCAATTGTTTTGAGGTAAGAATTTAGTCAACCTGCCTTAAAATGGGTGTTTTTACACTTAAAACCTGCAAAAGCTAAGCTTTTAGCACACAAAACATAAGCTATTGGGTGATAAAACATAAGAGTTTAGGTGCCAAAACACAAGCTATTGCACGCTAAACTCTAAGCTTTTACGCTTTAAAAGCTTGTTTTTTCATTTTCAAAACACACAAAATAGAAATGCAAAACCTATATGTTTTACACTTTTTCGTTTTGTTTTTCGATTAAAAAGGGGTGTAAATAGGCACGCAATAGTGGGGTGTATAGCCTTATTTTTACGCTAAAACAAGAAAACAGAATGTAACAAAACGCTCACAAGTTTTCGAGGTTTTCAAAATAAAAAAACATGTTTCTACTTGGCATTATTTTGTTTTCACAAAACAACAAACAGCGTTTGTATATATATTAAATAAGGTGTAACCTTTTATTTGCTTATCTTTACAAAAACTCATCAAGTGCAAAACCATGCCAACACTCGTGCTTATATAGAATAAGCAGACTTGTTCTGCATCACTGCATCTCAAGTCTGCATTCTTAAAACAAACCAAAAATAAAAAAATCATAGATGATACATGAATCATCTTCCGATAATCACCACATCTTATGAGAACATAAAAAAATGTTTTTATGTTAGCTTATAGCTTGCATTGTGCCAATAGCTTTTTAGCATCGTAAGATAAAAGCGTTATAGCACCAGCTAATATAACAATGTCTTTAATAACCAAACGTCCTGCGCCTGAAAGTAGTGGGAATCCAAATTCACCAGAGCCCTAAATTAGGCACCCAACACTCTGGTGTAGTAACCAAAAACGAAAGCGTTCCGAAAGTCATAATTATCACTAATAAGTCGCCAAAAATACCTATTTTAGGTGTAGCAACACCCAATAAAGTGAGAACGCCAATGCTCATAATTAAAATACCTAAGCCTTTAGAGAAACCATAAGTGTTGTTTGCTTCGTGCCATTGGCGGTTTTTAAGAACAAGCTCTCCTTCTTTGTTTTTATATTGTTTGTATTCTGGCGCTTGTTTATTGTAGAAGAAGCTCATAAAAGGGCTATTTGCCACGAAAGGCACAATACCATCTGCTCCATACTTTGCAAATTTTAATCCACCAATCCATACAAATACTACGAAAAATAGCAATACGAATAAGGTTGAAACTAAGCTTATCTAAACGAGATGCTATAGTTAAAAGTGAGTGAATAAGTTGTTTCATACTGTTTGTTTTTTTGAATAAAAGTGATAAAAAAGTTTCTTTCTGTTCGTTTTGGTTTGTTTATTTGCTGTGCAACAAGTGTTGCTTTTGCTTTATTGTACATGGCAAAGGTAAGAGAAAAACAACAAACTTTCGTCTTTTTCTTTATTGATTTAAGTTATAACACTATATATAAAATCTATTACACCGCTTTTTTTAAAGGAGTAAGACCCTTTATTTATAAGGCTTTCGGAGGCTTGTTACAAACACACGAGTTGCCCTTTTACAAATAAAAAGAGCTTTCAAAGGATTGCCCTAAGAAAGCTCTTTTGTGTTATTGTTTAAAGCATTATGCCTCAAAATAGAGGGTTATGCTTCTGTTTTTTCGGTGTTTTGTTGTTCTCTACGTTCTCCACGAGGGCGACGTTCACCACGTTCTTCGCGTCGAGGACGACGTTCACGCTCCACATAACCTTCTGGTTTTGGCAATAAAGCACGACGAGAAAGTTTGTATTTACCAGTTTTAGGGTCTATTTCTAATAACTTCACTGAAATTTTATCTCCTTCCTTAATGCCAGCTTCTTCAACTGTTTCAAGGCGTTTCCAATCAATTTCAGAGATATGAAGTAGTCCATCTTTTCCTGGCATAATCTCTACAAAGCAACCATAAGGCATCACTGAGCGCACAACACCTTCGTATGTTTCGCCTATTTCAGGAACTGCAACGATAGCTTTTATCTTTCTTAATGCGCCATCTATGCTGTCTTTATTAGGTGCACTCACCTGAACTTTACCAACACCGTCTACCTCTTCAATGGTAATAGTTGCTCCTGTTTCTTCTTGCATCTGCTGAATAATCTTTCCACCGGGGCCAATTATTGCGCCAATAAACTCTTTCGGTATTTCTAATGCAACAATTCTTGGCACTTGAGGTTTCATCTCTTCGCGTGGAGCAGACATGGTTTCGGTCATCTTAGAGAGGATATGTTCGTGTCCTTCTTTAGCTTGCATAAGTGCTTTCTAATATTTCAAAAACTCAAACCATCGCATTTAATGTCCATTTGTGTAGCAGTTATACCCTTTAAAGTACCTGTTGTTTTAAAGTCCATATCACCTAAATGGTCTTCATCTCCTAAGATATCACTCAACACAGCATACTTTTCTTCGCCTGGATTCTTAATCAATCCCATTGCAATACCACTCACTGGAGCCTTCATAGGTACGCCTGCATCCATTAAAGCCAATGTTCCTGCGCACACAGTTGCCATAGATGATGAGCCATTACTTTCGAGAATTTGGCTTACAAGACGAACTGTGTAAGGGAAATCTGTAGGAATTTGTCCCTTCAAACCACGCCAAGCAAGGTGTCCATGACCAATTTCACGACGTCCAACTCCACGTTGTGCCTTTGCTTCTCCTGTGCTAAAAGGAGGGAAATTATAATGAAGTAGGAAACGTTGGTAGCTCTTATCGAGTACATCATCTACCATTTTTTCGTCTAACTTATTACCTAATGTACATGTAGAAAGGCTCTGTGTTTCGCCACGGGTAAACAATGAGCTTCCATGAGGCATGGGTAAAGGAGACACTTCGCACCATATTGGACGAATTTCGTTTGTTTTTTTCTACCGTCTAAACGTTTGCCTTCGTCTAATATGCAACGACGCATTGAATCTCTCATTACATCATCATAGTAGCGTTCCACTAAGCTATGCTTTTTCTGAAAGTTCGTCTTCTGATAGGTCAGAGTGTGCCGCATCGTAGCTTTCTAGAAGCTTTCTTTAATAGCATTGAAAAGCTTCCTCCACGTGTTTTTCTTATCGTTATCACCTGCAACAGCAATGGCATAACATTTATCGTAAGTAGCTTTATGGAGTTCATCACGAAGCTCTTCATCATTCACTTCATGACAATATTCGCGTTTTACATCTGTTCCAAGCTCTTTAGAGAGTTCTGTTTGAAGGTCGCACATTGGTTTAATAGCATCGTGAGCCACCTTTAATGCAGCAATAAGGTCTTGCTCTGACACTTCATCCATTTCTCCTTCTACCATTAAGATATTATCTTTTGTAGCACCAACCATAAGATCCATGTCGGCACCTTTCATTTGTTCAAAGGTAGGATTTATGATATACTCTCCATTTACACGAGCCACTCTCACTTCACTGATAGGGAAATCGATGGGAATATTTGAGCAAGCGAGTGCTGTTGAAGCAGCAAATCCAGCTAAAGAGTCGGGTTGTTCTACGCCATCTGCTGATAGAAGCATCACTTGAACATACACTTCTGCATGATAATTAGAAGGGAATAAAGGGCGAAGAGCTCTGTCTATAAGACGTGAAGTGAGGATTTCATTATCACTTGCTTTGCCTTCTCGCTTTGTAAAACCTCCCGGAAAACGTCCTGCTGCAGCGTATTGTTCTCTGTAATCTACTTGCAATGGCATGAAATCTGTTCCGGGAACGGCGTCTTTTGCAGCACAAACTGTAGCAAGAAGGACAGTGTTTCCCATTGTTATCACTGCGGAACCATCCGCTTGTTTTTGCTACTTTTCCCAGTTTCAACGCTAATGGTTCTGCCATCAGACAGTTGAATTTTCTTTGTTATTACGTTCATCTAAAAATTTAAAAACTTTATTGTTTTTGTCTAACATCTAATATCTATATATGCCACAAAGTTAGGCATTTTATAAGCAAAAATGCTATAAAGCGCATTATTTCTTTATTTTTATAAACAAAAAGTGGGTTAAAGCTGTTTTTATTTGGTTTTTTTATAAAGTTATAAAGACCCATAAAATAAAAAAACGGAGGCTCGTGTGAGTCTCCGTTTTAGTAAATAACCAAATTTTGTTATTGATAAAAATTGAGAGAGAGATGAGCCTTAGGCTCGTATTGTTTTATTAAACGGTTGATTATTTATTTAAAAAGTATAAGAAAATTAGATGGTTACTCCACAGGCATTAACGCTCCTGTGGGTATAAGACTACTCTGTTTTAGTGTATCTATCACGGCAGAATCTGTCATTGCAACAGAGCTACCGTGATGAACACCATTAGTTATTATATTTGAAGATTTGGAGTGTTCTGTGGTAGAATGAAAAAGAGTTTTGCATGGCATTACCAAGTGTTAGAATGATAGCAACCATTGCTGCCGCCTTAAACAAAGGCACTAAACGACGTGTTAGCGTTAGTTTTTTTGGCTTTTATGGGTGCATCTTCGCCCACCATTGCCAGCATTTTTTTGCATCAAAAGCATCGCCCAAAAACGTCTTGTTCTTCGCTTTGTTCTGCATAATTAAACAATGGTTTATATTGAATCAAGCTTTGTGGAATGTTTGTTTGACTAAAGAATGTGCGTAAAAATGTTTTCTTCTTCTACGCTTGTGTTGCATTCCCAGTATTTATTCAACAACTGATTGATATATTTATAGTCCATAATTATCCAACTTTTGAAATCGTTCTTTCACTGTTTTTTTCTTGCTCTAAACAAGTTCACCTTCACTTGTTCTTCGCTCATTTGCAAAGCTGTTGCTATTTCTTTGTATTGTTTTCCTTCGATATCTCGCAGTTGCATACAGCTTCGTTGCTTTTCTGGTAAACTGTTTATCACTTGTTTTACCAGCTCTAAACGATTGTTTTTAAGTGTTTGCTCATAAGGAGATGCGTTAGTGTCGAGCGCACTATGCTCCACATGGTCTAACCTTTCGTTGCCATTTTCGGCACGTTTTAGCCTATCTAATGCAAGATTTCTACAAATAGTAAGGCTAAATGCTTCGATATTATCTATTTCGTTCCACTGTTCCCGCTTATCCCACACCTTTATAAGGGTGTCTTGTACCACGTCTTCGGCTTCGACATTGCTTTGTGTAATGCGAAGTGCTAAGCGATAAAGGATATTTTTTAAGGGCAACACATCGTTGCGAAAACTAATTTGTTTCATCTCGAGCTACATTTATACGACGATTATTTAGCACCAAATGTTACAGCAAAAGGTTTTATTTAACAGTTATTTAACGTTTTAACCATAAAGAAATAAGGTTTTAAACAGCCATTAAACTGTTTATTATAAGGCATTTACAAAGTTAACAATTCTTTGTTTAAAACTTTCATTTTTTTATGCGTTTTATCGTTTGTTTTTGGTGTTAAGCAAACAAACAGGGCATGGGTATGATTTTTACAAGTTGTTTTATTGAAAAACACGCCCTGTTTTTTGTGAGTGTTTTGTTACATTTTGTTTTCTTGTTTTAGCATTAAAATAAGGCTATACACCCACCTATTGTGCGCATGTTCACACCTTTTTAAAAATCGAAAAACAAGAATAAAAAGTGTAAAAACATATAGGTTTTGCATTTCTATTTTGTGTGTTTTGAAAAATCAATAAATAAGCTTTTTAAGACGTAAAAGCTTAGGTTTTAGGGTGCAATAGCTTGTGTTTTGGCACCTAAACTCTTATGTTTTAGCACTCAATAGCTTATGTTTTGTGTGCTAAAAGCTTAGCTTTTGCACGTTTTTTTCTCTAAAAAGATGGTTTTTAACCCTTGTTTCGTAAAAAGCAATAACAAAACCGTTATTAGTTGAAAGGGCGTGCATTGTTTTTGAAAAAAAGCCATAGAAATACGAAAAACTACACTCGGTTTTTATTTGCATTTCTATGCACTTGTTTTATCACCTTTCATGTCTTTTTGTAAAAAAATATTCTTTTTATCACACAATAAATAAAACATTTAAAACGTTATACACTTTGTGTATAGATTGATAAAACTAACGCTTGCGTTACTGTTTATGTGCTGTCATGTAGCAAAAAGCGCAATACGATGCGCAGTTTAGGCATTATTTCGATTTAGAATCGACCTTTAATCCTGCTGCTGTGGGCAAGCAAAACTTGCTGAATGTTACGGCTGCTTATGCGCTAAATTTAGCGGGTTTCGAGCATAACCCTCGCACTATGTTTGTTAGTGCCGATGCTCCTGTGTGCTTTCTTAACATGAAACACGGAGTTGGAGCTACGTTTATGAACGACCAATTGGGCATTTTTTTACGCATCAACGCATTGCTCTTCAGTATGCTTTAACGCAACCGTTGTTAGGCGGAACCTTAGCACTTGGGGGCGCAAGTGGGTGTGTTAAGCGAAAAAAACAGACCCTTCACGATTAGACTTAAACAGAGCTAACGACCCTGCATTTACATCGGGTAAGACAGACGGAAACGGTATCGACCTTGCTTCGGGATTATATTTTTTTACTACAAAAAAACGCTGGTATGCTGGCTTGTCGGTGCAACATTTAAACGCACCAAGAATAGAGTTGGGCGAACGAAACAAAAATAAAAAAATAGACCCTTCTTATTATTTTTCACAGCGGGATACAATATAACTTTTAAGAAATCCGTTTGTATCAATAAAACCGTCAATATTATTGAGAACAGACGGTGTGAGCTATCGCACCGACATGTCTACACGCATTGTTTACGAACACGATAACAAGGTGTTGTATGCAGGAATAGGATATAGTCCTGCAAACTCGGCAATGTTTATGTTTGGAGGGAAGCGTAAAAGGCTTTATATTGGGCTATGCTTACGAACTATATACATCGTCGCTCAGCGTTGGAAATGGTAGTCACGAACTTGTTTTTCGCTATCAAACAGAAATAAACTTTGCGAAAAAAGGACGCAATAAACACCAAACGGTGCGCACACTGTAGAGCTATTAACAGGGTGTTCACCTATTTATATATAAGCAAACAATATTATTGGTATTGAAAAAGTGTTTTGTTATCAACATAAAAAGCGGTTGCTAACATAAAACCTAACTCAATAAAAACCATAAAAAGAAACATATAAGCATGATATTATCCATCTTTTAAGCGTTGCTCTTTTTATTTTCTTTAAGTGCATGCTTTGGAGGAAAAACTATTCCGTCTGCAAGTCAAGGAGGCGAGGTGGTAGGCGTTAGCGGACGCCCTTTTGTTGAACCAACTCCCTATGGTATGACGAAAATAAACCGTGGTTCTTTGCGTATGGGCTTAGAAACACAAGACTCTTTTATGGGGCTTTAACACGCCTGTTAAGGATATTTCGGTAGATGGTTTCTGGATAGATGAAACAGAAGTGACCAACGCTAAATACAAACAATTTGTGATGTGGGTGCGCGATAGCATTCTTCGTACACGATTAGCAGACCCTTCTTACGGTGGAGATGAAAGCTATATGATTACAGAAGATAAGAACGGAGAACCTATAACACCACGTATCAACTGGAAAAAGCCTCTCCCTCGAAAGCCAAACGAAGACGAAAAGCGTGCTTTTGAGAGCTTATATGTAACCAATCCTGTAACGGGTGAAAAGCTATTAGATTATCGTCAACTAAACTACAGATATGAGGTTTACGATTATACTACTGCTGCTTTACGCAAAAACCGCATAAATCCAGAAGAAAGAAACCTTAACACCGACCGCAATTCGTTACAAACAGAAAAGGTATGGATATCTAAAGACACGGCTTATGTTGATGAACAAGGACGCATTATAGCAAAAACTATCAACAGAGAACGTACGGGTGAATGGGATTTCTTAAACACTTATGTGGTAAATGTGTATCCTGATACAACGTGTTGGGTAAACGATTTCCGCAATTCGGATAACGAAGTGTATCTTCGTAACTATTTTAGTAACCCTGCATATAGCGACTATCCTGTTGTAGGAGTTACATGGGAACAAGCTAATGCCTACTGTGCATGGCGCACAGACTACTTATTAAAGGGCTTAGGAGGTGAGGCTCGTTATGTTCAACGCTATCGTCTTCCTACCGAAGCCGAATGGGAATACGCCGCAAGAGGTAAGCAAGGAAACGAATTTCCATGGGATAATAAAGATGTAAAAAGCGGCAATGGCTGTTTTTATGCTAACTTTAAACCCGATAAAGGAAACTATACTAAGGACGGAAACCTTATAACAAGTCGTACAGGTATTTATGCTTCAAACTCTAACGGCTTGTATGATATGGCTGGAAATGTAGCCGAATGGACCAGTACGATTTATAGCGACGCGGGAGTAGTTGCGATGAACGACCTTAATCCACAGCTTTCTTACAATGCAGCGATAGAAGATCCTTACCGATTAAAGAAGAAATGTGTGCGCGGTGGCTCGTGGAAAGACCCTGAAAGTTTTATAAAAAGTGCTTGGAGAACTTGGGAATATCAAAACCAACCACGCTCTTATATAGGCTTTAGATGTGTTCGTAGCCTCGCAAATAGTATGAGTACAAAACAAAAACGTAAAAAATAACACTATGTCTAACTATAGTAAATATAACATTGTTTATCGTCTACAGAAGTGGATTGATAGCGTTCCGGGACAAACCTTTTTGAATTATGCTTATAGTTGGGGTGCAGCTATCGTTATCTTAGGTACGCTTTTTAAGCTAACTCACCTCCCCGGAGCTAACATTATGTTATTTATTGGTATGGGAACAGAGGTTTGTGTGTTCTTTATATCTGCTTTCGACCGTCCTTTCGACAAAACTTCCGACGGGCAAGAGTTGCCTACTCATGTAACAGAAGATGAGGAAGAATGGGACGATTCTTTAACCATCGACGCTCAAACAGATGTTGTTTTGCCTCAACAAGACGTGGTTTCTGTTTCGCAACCCTCACCCATGAGTAACGAAAGCTATGAGCAAGGAGCGCAATACACCTATTATAATAATAGTGTTCCTAATGTTCAAAGTGCCGAAGAGGTGACCATTGCACAACAAAACTATGTAGACGAGCTTAACAAACTAAGCAACTTATTATCGCAGGTGTTAGCGCAAAGCGAACAATTGGTAAAAGATAATGAAGAAATAAACAACCTTAATCGCACTATAACAGGCATTACTAAGGTTTACGAAATGCAGTTGAAGAGTGCAAGTAAGCAGATTGTTACCATTGATGAAATAAATGCACAGAGTGCAAAGATGGCAGAACAAATAGAACAACTTAACACTATTTACGCAAGAATGATAGAGGCAATGACCATAAATATGCGTGTTGCATCTACCACGTCTAACGAAAACAAAGCTATTTAAGTAGACTTGTGTTTTCTTTAACGTGTTATTTTAAAGCTAATTATTAGGCAACGAACCCTTAACATCATGTCTATAAGAAAGAAAAGAGTATCTCCTCGCCAAAAAATGATAAACCTTTTGTATGTGGTTTTAATGGCAATGCTGGCACTAAACGTATCTACTGAAGTGTTAGAAGGCTTCTCTGTGGTTGAAGAAAGTCTGCATCGTACCACCGAAAACGCATCGAAAGAAAACCAATCTCTTTACAACGACTTCTCAAAACAAATGCTCTCAAACCCTCAAAAGGTAAAAAGCATGGTTCGAAAAAGGCTACACTTGTAAAAGCAAATGAGCGACTCTTTATACAATTTAGCTGAACAATTGAAACTTGAAATAGTGAGAGAAGCTGATGGAAAAGAGGCTAATCCGCTGGCAATACGTAACAAAGAAAATCTCGAAGCAGCAGCTCATGTCATGCTATCGCCTACGTCTAACCGCGGAAAAAGTGTTGTTTCAAACTATCAATCGCTACCGAAATAGCATTTTACAATTTGTTGGTAGTGCCGAAGAAAAAAACGCTTAATTGAAAGTAATCTCACCACTTCTGTACCAGCATCGGCAAAAGGTTTAGGCAAAAACTGGCAAGAATATATGTTCGAAAGTATGCCCGTTGCCGCTGCAGTTACATCCTTTCAAAGCTACAAAGCGATGTGCGACACGCAGAAGGAATGGTATTGCACGATTTAGTGTCGAATGTTGACTTAAAAGATATTAGAGTTAATAAGTTAACTGCTTTTGTTATTCCCGAAAGTAAGACTGTTTTAAGCGGTGATCGCTTCTCTGCTCGCATCGTAATGGCTGCTGTTGACACGACACAACAGCCCGAAATATACATCGGTGGACGAAAGGTTGCACTTAAAAAATAGTGTGTATGAGCTGATGGCAGGTGGTGTAGGGAGAACATTCTTTCAATGGTTTTATCACAATGAAAGATGCTTCTGGAAATGTTATACGTCGTGATTTTTCACAAAAATACACAGTGGTTAGCCCTGCAGCAACTGTTTCTGCCGACTTAATGAATGTGCTTTATGCGGGCTACGACAATCCTATTAGCATTAGTATACCGGGAGTTCCACTTCAATCGGTTAGTGCTAATATGTCAGGAGGTAGTTTCCGAAGCATTGGTTTAGGACGTTTTATCGCTAAACCCACAACTATTGGCAGTGATGTGTTTATAAATGTAGCTTCAAAAAGCGATAAAGGAATGCGCAATATAGGTCGTTTTGCCTTTCATGTGCGCAAACTTCCCGACCCAATAGCTTATCTATCGCTCGGAACCGACCGTTTTAAAGGTGGTATTATAGCAAAGGGAGCATTATTAAATACGAACGGTTTAAGCGCAGCCATTGATGATGGATTGCTCGATATACGCTTTAATGTAACTTCATTCGAAACAGTTTTCTTTGATAATATGGGTAATGCAGTGCCTATGATATCAGAGGGTAGCCACTTTTCTACAAGACAAAAAGACGAATTTAGAAAGCTTTCGCGCAATAAACGCTTCCTATATTTCAAAAAATAATAGCTGTTGGTCCCGATGGAATAAGTCGTAAGTTGCCTTCTTCTATGGAGGTGATTGTGCGCTAACATTCAACTCTTTATTATCAAATGAACCATAAAACAAATAAAAATACGATAGGTATGATAAAATACACACTTGCCTTTTTTTATGCGTAGCTTTTAGCTTTTGCAGTGCTAATGCGCAAGCTCCTGCTCGACAAACACAGCAACAACAAGCTACAAAACAGCATACTAATCAACTCTCAATGCGAGCTAAACTCTTTTTCCTATTAGCGGTGATGTTCCAGAAGATGTGGTTTGGAAACGTGATGTGTATAGAGAAATCAACTTAATGGATAATGCTAATGGCGGATTATATTATCCAGTAGAACCTCAAGGCTCACAGATGAACTTGTTTACCTACATCTTTAAACTAATGATGACTGGTAATATTAAGGCTTACGAATATCGTTTAGATGGAAATGAGGTGTTTTCTGACACTGCAAAAGATTAAACCTTTGGCCTTTCTCGACAATTATCATATTTATTATGAACGCACAGGTAAAGGCATAAAGATAGACGATAGTGATATTCCTCTCGTGAAGTGAAGTCGTATTACTTAAAAAGAAACCAACTATTTCGACCAAAAATACGGGTACATTTCACCGTAAAGTGTTGGCTTTATGTCCAATTATGAAGCGTGAAGACGACTTCGGTGATGCCGCAACTCCTTACCCTTTATTCTGGGTTAGATATGAAGATTTAGCTCCATTCCTTGCTAAACAAACGCTCATGGTTAGTAATTTAAACAATGCAGCAGTGTTAAGTGTAGACGATTATTTTACAAAGAGTATGTATAAAGGTAAGATATACAAGACTGTAAACATGCAAGGACTCACCATTTCACAATATTGTAAGACTGATTCGGCTGTTGTTAAAGAGCAAAAACGCATTGAAGCAGAGATAGAAGCCTTTGAAAAGAACCTTTGGAACAAAGAGATAAAGGCAGAAAAACCGACTCTGTGGGTGTAACAGATAAGAAATCTACTCGTATTAGCATAAAGAAAAACAAACGTGCAAGCGTTTCTAAGACACCAAAAGTTGAGAAAAAGTGCGCCAAAAAGTAAGCTCAGAAAGCGGTTTTAAATGCAAGTCCTGCTCGCGTATCTGTTCGTCGTCAGCGTCATATTGTTAGTTATTAAAAAGTTTAATCTCTATCAAATAAAAATCAACAATGAATAGAATAAAAAACCTTAGTAGCAATGCTTTTTATGCTTTTGTAGCCTACAAATAGCACAAGCACAGGTTAAGTTTGGTGTTAAAGGAGGTTTGAATATTACCACTTACCACTTAGATAACACCCATTCAAAAGCCTATCTTTATCGTGGTTTTTTTATGTGGGTCCGTCTATTAAACTATCCCTTCCGATAACGGGATTAGGCGTAGAAAGTGCTTTATTATACGAACAAAAAGAAAGCGATGTGAAAGCTCAAAACAGTTCAAACACGCACATATTAAGACAAAAACAAGTGTCTTTACCCCTTCATGCACGATATAGTGTGGGTTTAGGGTCGGTTGCTAACGTGTTTATATACGCTGGTCCACAGTTTTCTTACAACTTAGGTAACAGTTATAAGACGCTTAAAGACGACGTTGCAACTTGGAATTTTTCTAAAACAAACCTAAGTGTTAATGCAGGATTAGGTGTTACTATGCTTAAAAAGTTTCCAACTATCAGTGGGCTATAACAAAGCAATAGGCAAAACAGGTGAGGTTTCTTTCAACGATGCAATAAAGAAATCAATCGAAGGAAAAGCAGATTCTTGGCAAGTAGGAGTGGCTGTTTGGTTTTAAACCACTTAACAATAAAAACATAAAAGCAGTTCACTGGGAGTTTATCCACAGTTAACTGCTTTTTATTTACCTTCTTTTAAAAGAAAAATGTTTATTTTGTAAGCCCACAAACCTTATTATTCTTAAGCGTTTACTGCAAAAGAATAAGAAACAAAAATAAGGCTTATGAAAGTCTTAAAAAGAAATGATTTTAATATTCGTCTTCGTTAAATAAGAAGTCTTCCTTTGTGGGATAATCAGGCCAAATGTCTTCTATACTCTCATAAACATCGCCTTCATCTTCTATTTCTTCTAAGTTTTCTAACACTTCAAGAGGAGCTCCTGAGCGCGTTGCATAGTCTATTAGCTCTTCTTTTGTTGCTGGCCATGGTGCATCTTCTAACTTTGATGCTAATTCAAGTGTCCAATACATACCGTTTATGTTTTTTTATTATTGTTTTAATATATTATTGTTTTAGGTTTTTCTAAAGCGTTTTTTTGTGTTTTCCACTCCCCTTTTTACTGCGTTTATCTGTTTGTTTTTTTGGGGTTCATAACGCTTGTATATTCTTTTTAAAAGCACAAGATTTTGTAAGTAAACCAAGTGTTTAAAGCGATTTGCCTACAAAAATAATAAATTTTAATTGATAGCAAAGCGTTTCGTTCTTTTTTCAATAAACTGCTATAAATGTGTCGATAAAAATGTATCATCTTCTCAATAAACCTATAATTTTGTTTCTTTTCTGCAGAGCTATTATATAAATAAGGTGTAATGCCAACTCTTTCACGCAAACACTGCAACAAAACACGCACCTTTGTTTGCTCTGTTCTTGCTAAAAGTGGCAACAAGTGACGCAATACAGCACACAAAACGACACCTTTATTGCCCACTATTCGAACATAAAAGCACTATCTTTGTACAGAATAAAAACAAGCCTCATGTGCAAATAAACAGCCTTTTTCACTGTAAACCCGCACACCTATAACCACAAAAAAACAAAACAAACAATGCGCAAAACATTTCTTTTTGTTGTCACATTATGCCTTTTTGCCAGTGGCAAAGCCCAACAAACAAGCAACATGGAAGCCTCTATTCAAGAGCAAGGCATGATAGATATTCATTCGTTAGACAAAACCATAAAAAGTGAATTTAATGTATGCTAAGGCAGACAATTTCACCCATACGGTGCTTTACACCCAACTTAAGAAGGCATATCTCCACCCTATTGCAGCACAAGCATTGGTAAAAGCACAACACAAACTTAAAGAACTGCGTCCCGATTTGTCGCTTATTATTTATGATGCTACACGCCCTATGCGCATACAACAAAAGATGTGGGACAAGGTTAAGAACACTTCTAAAGACATATATGTAAGCAATCCTGCTCACGGAGGTGGTTTACACAATTATGGTTTAGCAGTAGATATTTCGTTATGTAAGGCAAATGGAGATTCTATTGCTATGGGAACACTTGTAGACCACATGTCTGTTTTGTCGCATATAGATAAAGAAGACGTTTTAGTGGCTCAACAACGATTGACAAAGGAAGCGCAGAAAAACCGACAATTGTTAAGACTTGTGATGCAACACGCAGGCTTTAAACCTTTAAGAACCGAATGGTGGCATTTCAATTTCAAGTCGAGAGCCGAAGCAAAGCAATATTTTAAAGTGGTAAAATAGAACATTTATGCCTTTTACCGCTTATTTTGTAAGCTCACAACCCTCATTTTAACAACAGCAAAAAGAAGAAAGAGGCAGAACATCTTTTATGTTTCTGCCTCTTTCTTCCTATTTTTATAAAAATCCAAGCGTTTATTGTGCGCTTAAAAACTTCTTTTAGCACCAATAGGCACAGCTATACCCATGCTAAAGTTAAGTGCTTTCGACTTGTTTGTTAGGTTAACATAGTCGCTCGAAACAACGAATGAGCCTAATTTCAACGCTCCTCCAAAGCTCGACATACCACCCGTTAGCTTAGAATATACCACCGACAAGCCCAAAGCCTTATTTAGTTTGAAAGCCGAAGAGAACATTATTTCTTCTATTTTCTTAGGTTGTGTGTTTCTATTTTTATACATCACACCCAAAAGAAATATGGTCTTTTAACAAACGATATTCAGCTCCTAACATTAAAGTGCTATGCAATGATGTTTTTTTCTTGCTTTTTGCTTTTTGTTCTTTAGGCAAAAACATATCTATATGAAAGATTGCTTCTTCTGTGAGAGCATCTCTGAATTTTTCTGCACTTTTCTTATCAGCAACGTTAAAAACATAATTCTTTCCACCCTCAGACACTACACGGTGAGACGCTTTTTCCTTCCAAGAAATGAAACCAAGGTCGGTAACTGAAGCCGATAACACCAAGTTTTTTGTCAGTTTATATTCAGCTCCTAAGTCTACACCAACGCCTAAACCAGCTAATCCTAACTGTCCGTTACGTTTCACTTTTTCCACTTTTCCGTCTTTATCGTTAATCAATTCTAACCCAGGAATTGATGCATCGACAGAAACGATTACCTCTAAAAGAAGCGGCACCTGTTATGCGTTGTAGCTCTTCAGGCGTCATTTTTTCCCAGTCTTGATTAGGTTTAACGCCGTTAATCTTTTGTGTTAATGGTTATATCGTTTATCTTTACATGCGCATTAGATAAGCCCCAAAAGCATTTTTAACCTTTCCTCCTACGGTTAAACGCTTGCCTATGGGGTGTGCATATCCTATTCCTGTTTCGGCATACGAATTAAGTTTTAATTCAGTTTCCTTACTTGTCATAGAATAATTCAACCAGTCTATATTGTGTAAACCGTGTGCATCTTGCATAAACTTGAACATGCTTTGAGGAATATTTAGGTCTACTTGCGTTTTAAGTCCCACGTTTACATTCCAAAAACCTTTTCCTTTGAACCAACCAAACGAAAGAACATCGGTGTGAAGGTTAAGGTTTAACGTGTTTTTGTCTTTTAAGTTTTTTTATAAATTCGTCTTTAAGAAAACCATCGAGTAACATCGTTTTTGCTTGCTTTGTTGTTTTTTTCTCCCTCAAAAAATATATCTTTCAACGTTTTAGCCTCTACAAACGAACTCGAAGCAGATAGGTTAAACGAACCTAATACAGGAAGTTTTATATAACCACGGTTAGGCACAAAGGCAGGATTAAGCTCTGTTCTGCTTTCTACACCCTGCAAAAAATAAGTAGAATTGCTTGTTTTGTGCCGCACCATTAGCCACATTAAAAGCTAATACAAGCGCAACTGCAACATGTTTACAAAATTGTTTTTCATATTTATTTTGTTGTTTTATTTCTTTATGTCTTTATTTTTAGCAGTTTTTAAGTTTTTAGGCATAAGCGTTTTAAAAATACATTTTTGCGATAGTGTTTTTGTGTTTTTCTGTTTTTTTATAAAACACTCATATAAAAACCTTTATATATAATATACACGCATGGTTACCCTTTTTATTGCCCACTATTTAACCACCATTATACGGCACAAAGATACGTAAAACTTTTCGTTAAAAAAACTTTTTATTCGTTAATTTGTTCGTTTTCTCTGTTTTTATTGACCTCATAACATTTATAATGTTGTTCTTTAAACAAGAAATCAATAAAAAAACACAACAATAAAAAAGTATGTTTTTACAACCTTAAAACACCACAAACAGCCCTTATTTTTGTACAGAAAAAAAGTAGCTAAAAAAATTTGATTTTCTATCTATACACCCCACCATTAAGCGCACAAAAGAGGACAAATAAACCCACAAAACAAGGCATATTTTTGCAAAACATATAGGTTTTACATTTCTATTTTGTTGTTTATAAAAAAACAAAGAAATGAGCTTTTTAAGTTGCAAAAAGCTAAGAGTTTAGCACACAAAAACACAAGCTATTGTGTGGCAATATACGGTGTTTTTAGCTCCTAAAAGCTTATGTTTTGCACGCTAAACTCTAAGCTTTTACACGTTTTTGGCTTGTTTTTAGCGATTTAACCTCTTTTTAAAAGAAAACAAACAACATAGATGCCATATTTAGAACAAAAAACTTTTTGGTGAAAAAAACAATCGAGTTTTTCAAGTACATTTTTCACCTCATTATCACGTATTCTTTTTACCTAAAAAAACATCAGTAGCCCACTCTTTTTTTGTTGTCTTCTCATTGTTCTAAAAACAAAAACACAGCAACCACACGCACAAAGCCACTACCTACAAAAAAATGCAAGAGCATAACAAAGAGGTGTGTTTTATTCACCATAAACGAGTAAGGAGATACTTCTATTTTGTTTATAACAAGCATTTTTAGGCAAAAAATACCTACTCTTAGGTATTAAAAAATTACCCACAAATAAGTATTGCACAAGCCAAACAAGCATTGTATCTTTGCAACGTTATTCGTAACTATACGATGTACAAATTTAATTCTTGTTCTATTAAAAAAATAACGGTTGAAGTGCAAAAGTGAATTGATGCTCTCGATTCGTCAATTATAAAAAAATAGCTTTTTAGGATTTATCTTTAAAGTTATGGACATTTGGAGACGAGGAAACAATGCAATCTTTGCACTTCTTTTTTAATCCACCCATCGCTTATTGTTGCAAAAGAACAAAGAAAGAGATGCACTAAAACGTTTGTGTAAAACCCTACATTCAAAGCTACACAAACACCATATATAACAAACCAAAATAAAAAAGAAATGCAGTGGACACTTTATCCACTGCATTTTTATGTTAAGCCTTTAGGCTTTTTCGTTAAAAACAAAAAAAGGTGAACCTTTAAAAAAAGCTCACCCCTTTGTTTTTAATAGTTATTTCTTTTCGCGAACGACGTCTTGCCCATCCCTCTTCAGAAAAGTCGGGTTCTTCGCCTCGTAGCTTTACATCTTTTTTAGAAAAGAACTGACGCCAGTCGCCCATCTCTTCTCCATTGTCAGCAAAAACATCACCTTTGCGCTTTCCTTTTTTAGGCTTTTCAAACATTTGGTCTCTGCCATTGCCACGCTTTTCGCCACGGTTACGGTCGTTATCTCTGCCACTTCTACGCTTAGATGCGTTTCCGTTTCCTTTCATATTGTCGTCGAGCTTCGTTGCAACGCACCTCTTTATTTTTATAAAGGCTACCCGTTAAAGCCTTCATCACTTTGTTTGCATCTCTTTCAGGCACCTCAATAAAGGCGTTATGTTCAAACAAATTGATGTGTCCCACTTGTTGACGAGAATGTAGAGTGCGGTTTAAAAACTGCATAATCTCGCCCGGATAAAAGCCTTCAGCTTTGCCTAAGTTAATAAATAAACGCTTAAATCCGTCTTCGGGCTTACCCATTGTGCGCTTATTTCCACCTCTCGATGCGCCATTATCATCTCTTCTGCCACGCGAATAACCACGTTCATCATCACGTCTGTGCGATGGTTTTTCTATAATAGGTGCATCGGCATAATACGAAAGGAACTTACCAAACTCCATACTCACAATCTTTTTAATGACATCTTCTTTGTCGATGTATTCAAAATGACGGTTAATATCTGCCAAGAAAGGAGCTATTTCTTCTTCGTTCACGTCGGTTTTTAATATCTGATCCATCACCTTGTACAACTGTTTGGTACAAATGGCTTTGGCATCGGGTATCTCTGCTTCTACAAATGCTTTGCTAATAATTTTTTCGATAGCACGCATTTTAGAACGTTCTCTGCTATGTATAATCGAAATAGAGGTTCCTTTTTTGCCTGCACGACCTGTTCTACCACTTCGGTGTGTATAACTTTCAACATCATCGGGTAGACCATAGTTAATAACATGTGTGAGATCGTCTACATCTAAACCACGTGCTGCAACGTCAGTAGCTACTAAGAATTGCGTAGTATGTCGTCTAAACTTTTGCATTGTGAGGTCTCTTTGTTGCTGACTAAGGTCTCCATGCAACGCTTCAGCATTGTATCCATCTTTTATTAGCTTGTCGGCAATCTCTTGGGTCTCACGTTTTGTTCTACAAAAGATAATAGCAAAAATGTTAGGATAATAGTCTACAACTCTTTTTAGCGCAAGATATTTGTCTTTAGCACTAACCATATAATAGATATGGTTTACACTTTCAGCTCCTTCATTTCGACTTCCTACAACTATTTCTTCGTGATTTGTGAGATAGTTTCTTGCTATTTTCTCTATTTCTTTACTCATTGTAGCCGAAAAAAGCAAGGTGTTGCGGTCTTTTGGTACGCTTTCTAAGATTTCATTGATACTCTCTGAAAATCCCATATTTAGCATCTCATCGGCTTCATCTAAAACTACATTGCGCACATTATCAAGCTTTGCAACCCCACGATGTATGAGATCGATAAGTCGACCGGGAGTTGCAACGATGATTTGACAACCCTTTTTAAGTGCTTTTAATTTGTGTTTCGATAGATGTTCCACCGTAGACAGGCACCACAGTCAACCCTTTTATGTATTTAGAGAGTCGGTTAATCCGTCAGCAATTTGTAAACAAAGTTCTCTTGTAGGAGATAATACGAGTGCTTGTGTTGTTTTTTGGTTTGCATTAGTTTTCTGAATAAGTGGCAAACCATAAGCGGCAGTCTTTCCAGTTCCTGTTTGTGCAAGTGCAATAACATCGTTTCCATTTCCTAATAAATAAGGAATAACGAGCTTTGAACGGGCATTGGATATTCAAAACCCATTTCTTCAATGGCTTTACGAATATCTTCGTTCACGCCTAACATTTCAAATGTCTTCAAAATCTGTGATAATGATAAAAAAATAATAAAAAGCGCGTTATATACCCCACGTTATTACACTACATAATTGCGCTTTTTAAACAAATAAAGGTGAAATGTTGAAAGATAAAAAAACAAGGGTCGCTCCCTCGTTAGCTTATATATTCGTTGTTAATGATGAGTTATCTGAATATAACATCCCACCCTTTTTCGTTTTGCAAAGGTAGGTAAAAACGACAATCACGATGTTTTGCACAAGTTTGAACGAAGAATATGCACCAAACTCGTTATTTATAAACTTTAAAAAGATGTTTATTAAGCTGTTATTCGCTACAAATAAGAATTAAAGAACAAGCTATTTTCTCTTAAAAACACCCTTTTAAGACACAAAAAGAGCATAAAAAAACTCCCTCTTTATTGTTCGTTACAAATAAAGAGGGAGCGTTTTATAAATAAAGGTATTATGCTCTATCAGCCTTTAAACGGTCTGCTATTGCTTTACCTAAAGCTTTACATTGTTCAGTAGATGTTTCATCGAGTGCTTGAGTCATATCTACTGGCACGCCAACAGGCTCGAATTTAATGTGATTTTCATTCCATTCTGCTATTTTCGACACTGCTTTTGATGCCCAACCATGACTTCCAAACCAACCAATAACATGATTTTTAATATCACGGTTAGCAATTTCACTCAAAAACACTTCCATTTCATGATACAATCCCGTGTTATAAGTAGGCGCACCCACAACTAATGCCTTATAACGGAATACATCTCTTATTAAATAAGAGTGGTGAGTTTTCGACACATTATACACTTTTACGTTCTTAATGCCTTGGTTTGACACTTCACGAGCTATCACTTCTGCCATAGCCTCTGTGTGTCCATACATTGTTCCATAGCAACAACAACTCCTTCTTCAGTGTCATAGCGACTCATTCTATCGTATTCATTCAAAACACGTTGTAGATGTGTGTGCCAAACAGGGCCGTGTGTAGAGCATAGATAATCTAATTGAACTCCATTGAATTTCTTTAATGCGTTTTGAACTGGTGTTCCATACTTTCCAACGATGTTAGAATAGTAGCGAACCATCTCCAACCAGAACTCATCACAGTTGATATTATCGTCTAACACACCACCATTAAGCGCACCAAAGCAACCAAATGCGTCGCCAGAGAATAAGATGTTATCAGTTAAATCCAATGTCATCATGGTTTCAGGCCAATGCACCATAGGAGTAATAAAGAACTTTAAGTTGTGTTTACCCAAACTTATTTCGTCTCCATTTTTCACTTCTATTTCTTTAAAAGGAGGGCCATAAAAGCCTTTTAGCAAGTTAAACGACTTTTTATTACCAATAACTTCAACGTTAGGATAATACTTTCTCATTAAAGACATGCTTCCACTATGGTCTGGTTCCATGTGATTTATCACAATATAGTCGATAGGTCTGTCGCCAATCACTTCTCTAATGTTATCTAAGAATTGAGGGAAGAAAGCCAAATCTACCGTATCAATGAGTGCCACCTTATCGTCTACAATGAGATAAGAGTTGTAAGACACCCCTTCAGGAAGTGGCCAAAGACCTTCAAACTTAGCCTTATTACGGTCGTTTACACCTACGTAATACACATTATTTTTTTATTTCTATCATAGTTTTTTTATATTTGTTGATTGTTGAATATCCATTCCAAATTGAGTAGAAACATAGTTATAAATGTCTTTACAGCAGTTTTCTGAGAATTTCAGAGCATAGTTTATCAAGCAATCCCACTGTTCGTTTGTCAATCCATTTATAAGCATTTCTCTTGTAATATTTTCCTTTATCAATCCAAAAACAAAGCCCGCATTAAAGCTATCTCCAGCTCCTATGGTGCTAACCGTTTGTATTTTAGCAGGTTCATATTCTCGTTTCAATCCATTTTGAGCGTATAAAGTAACGTTTTTAGCCCCATTTGTATAAATAAAACGTTTGCAATAAAAACGCCATTTCTGCTTTATACACCACATCGGGATTATCTTTTTTGTATAACACCTCAAAGTCTTCTCTGCTTCCCCTTACCACATCGGCATATTCAAGGTTATCAATTAAGTTGGGAGTTATCTTCATTATCTCGTTAACATGCGATGGTCTGTAATTTATGTCGTAATAAACAATAGCTCCACAAGCCTTCGCTTTATCGAGCAGAGCTACCACCTGAGCACGTGTTTGTGCGTCTACGGCATAATAAGAGCCAAGCAATACAATGTCGTCTTTATTTATTTCGGGTAACATCACCTCTGTTTGATGTTGTAATTCCTGCTTATAAAAAGATATTGTGCATCGTTTCGTTCGTTTAGGAACGCCAAAGAAACGGGCGATTTAACGTCGTTAAACACCTGAACATAAGTGCTATCAATGCCGTTATCTTGCAAAAACTGAAGAATAGTGTTACCCACACAATCGTTACCTACACCACTTATAAAGCTCGAAGTTACCCCAGAACGTGCCAAAGACACCATTGAATTAAATGTAGACCCACCCGGTACAGCGCCAATGGGTTGTCCATTTTTAAATATAACATCAAAAATGGTTTCTCCTATTCCTATTACTTTTACGCATCATTGTTTTTGAAAATGTAGGGCAAAGTTCTAAAAAAATATTACCATATAACAAAGTAAAAAAACATTTAATTTCTCAATAAATACATTGTTAAATGTGGGTTCTCTGTTTTCTATTCGTTAGTTACAACACACAAAAAACTTATCTTTGCAACCTATTTATGGTACATCTTCACCCGTTTACACAACACATTTTGCAATGGTATAGCGTTCATGCGCGTTCACTTCCTTGGCGACAAACCCGCAATCCTTATGCCATTTGGCTGAGCGAGATAATTCTTCAACAAACAAGAGTTGCCCAAGGAGAAGCCTATTGGCATAGGTTTATGGCTCAATATCCCACCGTTGAGCATTTAGCGAGTGCTTCCGAAGACCAAGTTCTTTTGCTTTGGCAAGGTTTAGGCTATTATAGTAGAGCAAGAAACCTGCACGCTGCTGCGAAAGAAATAGCCAAACAAAGGCTCCTTTCCCTCGTCTTTTTGCAGAATTAAAGCAGTCTAAAAGGCGTGGGAGATTACACTGCAGCAGCCATTGCTCTGATAGCTTTTTAACGAAGATGTTGCCAGCGTAGACGGCAATGTGTATCGTGTGTTAGCTCGCTATTTCGATGTTCACACACCCATCAATAGCACCAATGGAAAGAAACAATTTGCTTTATTGGCTCAACAAATGCTACCCAAAGGCAAAGCAGGACTATTTAATCAGGCGTTAATGGATTTTTGGTTCGATGGTTTGCACCCCTCTTCGCCACAGTGTTTGCAATGCCCTGTGCAAGCGTCTTGTCAAGGTTTTCACGAAAAGAATGTAGATGTGTTGCCTGTAAAGTTGAAGAAAACAACCATAAAAACACGTTTCTTGTGCTTTTTATATTTGCGTTATAACGGAAAAGTGGCAATAAAGAAACGAGAAAAAGGCGACATTTGGCAAGGTTTATATCAGTTTGTAGATGCTTTCACCATTTGTTTTCGGCAGACAACACCCAAGCTCTTTCAACCGAAACTATCAGCAAACACTTTCCCACTGCGTGTGTTGTGGTTCAAAACATAAAACACCTATTAACACACAGGGTGCTTTATGGAACGCTATATGTGGCAGAATGTAACCATAAACCTTTGTTGCCTGAGGGTTATTTGTGGGTAAACGAAGACAAACTATCTGCTTATGCTTTTTCCTAAACTATTGCTCACTATGTTAGAACATCTCCACAAAAAAAGCATAGCAACTTTATCTACAATGTTTTTTTATTACCTTTTGTTTTAGTCTTTTTTTGCATACTTATTGATAGCATCTTTTTTTATGTTTCTTGCGCTTAGCAACAGTATTATTAGGTTATATACACACATAAAACAAACAAAACTGTTAAAAAAACAAAGGGCAAAACTCCATTCTTTTTTTAAGTGAAAAAACACAACATGCCACCTAATGAGGTAATAACTATTTTTTTGCGCAATAAATAACCTATAAAAACACCAAAAACAAGCCCATGCACTGCAATAGCTTAGGTTTTAGCATGCAAAACACAAGCTATTGAACGATAAAACACAAGAGTTTTGGTGCTAAAACACCATCTATTGCACCCTAAAACACAAAGGTTTTAAGTGTAAAAAAACACCATTTCTTGGTTTGTTTAACACATTGTGCCGTATATAAAAAGGTTCTTATAAAAACAACAAAAAGCATAGGTTTTACATTTTTTTGTTGCCACTATTTACCTCCAAAAAACACAAACGACTTATTCATTTTTACTTAAAAACCATAGCTTTTTTTCGCTGTTTTTATGCACCAACAAGCACAAACTGTTTAACAATTAACGTTAACACTTTTTCGGTTCTATCTAAAAATTTTTAAAAGCCCTTATTTTGAGCAATTATCAATATAAAAAAGCGTGTTTGCGTTAAATTGTATTATAAGTTTTGCGCAAGATAGTCTTTTTTTCGTTACATTTGTAAAAACGTTTATACAGTATTAAAAATAAAAAGATATATGAAACAGAATAACATTATGCACGGTTTAACACAAGCCGAAGTGGCAGAAAAACAGACGTAAATATGGCGAAAAACCAACTGACACCGCCTGCAAAAAAATATCAATGTGGAAACTTTATTTAGAAAAGTTTGAAGACCCCATTATTCGCATATTGCTCGTTGCAACCTGCATTTCTTTGGTGTTAGCCATTATAGAAAACAACTTTATAGAAACCATCGGTATTTTCTTAGCCATATTTTTATCTACCGCAATGAGGCTTTTTATTTTTGAGAGAGATGCAACTAAAAAGTTTGAAATTCTCAACACTCTCGAAGAAGAACAACCCGTGAAAGTGCGCCGAAATGGCGAGGTGCAAGAAGTGATGCGCAAAGACCTTGTGGTGGGAGATGTTATTTTAATAGAAACAGGAGACGAGATACCAGCTGATGCTCGCTTAGTGGAGACAGTAGATTTGCAGGTGAACGAATCGGCATTAACGGGCGAACTTATCACCACCAAAAACAGCTCATTGCACAGAAGAAACCACAAACGAGGCTTATCCCGCTAATGTTATTCTGCGTTCAAGCATGGTTATGAGCGGTCGCGGAGTAGCTGTTGTAACAGCAGTGGGCGACCAAACAGAGATAGGAAAGGTGTCTCAACAAGCAACAACACAAACAAATGTAAAAACACCACTCAATGTTCAATTAGAAAAAACTTGCCAAACTTATTAGTAAAATAGGTTCTATTGTGCCCATATTAACCTTTGTTATTTTTATGGTTCACAACGTGTTAACCAACCCAATATGGCAAACAAACAACTATTTTGCTATGACAGAAGTGGTACTACACTACTTTATGTTTAGTGTTACCATTCTTGTTATAGCCGTACCCGAAGGCCTTCCGATGGCCATCACTTTGGCTTTGGCTTTAAATATGCGCCGTATGCTCAAAGCAAACAATTTAGTTCGTAAGCTTCATGCTGCCGAAACAATGGGTGCTATCACTGTTATTTGCACCGATAAAACAGGTACTTTAACGCAAAACAAAATGACAGTGGGCAATGTAGTGAACTATAATGGCTCGCAAAAACTTATTAGTAGAAGCGATAGCGGCTAATACTACTGCCGAATTAAGCAAAGAAAACAACGAACAAAGCAACGACAATGCACCAGCAAACACAGGTATTGGAAACCCCACAGAGGTGGCTTTGCTGTTATGGTGCAAAGAACAAGGCTACGATTATGCAAGCTATCGAAATGAAGAAAACATTGTTCATCAACTTCCTTTCTCAACAGAAAGAAAGTATATGGCTACTCTTGCGTTGGTAGAAAACAAGCCTTATTTGTTTATTAAAGGTGCTCCCGAAGTGGTAATGAGCTTTTGTAACGACACAGAAGAAGTGATAAATGAGGCTAAAAACACGCTGAAAGGATTTCAAAACAAGGCTATGCGCACGCTTGCTTTTGCTTATAAAGAGCTAAACAATGTAGATGAACTGAATAAAGCAGCACTGTTGCAAGCCGAAAACTTATCTCATTTAAGTTTACAAGCCGTTGTTTCAATTAGCGACCCTATTCGTTTAGATGTTCCCAACGCAGTGGAACAATGTCAACAAGCAGGTATTAGCATTAAAATGGTAACGGGCGACACTTCTGCCACTGCCATAGAAATAGCCAAACAAATAGGCATTTGGAACGAAGACGTTACAAACGAAGACGAAAAAGCATTGTGGCACATCACAGGAACAGACTTTGCTGCATTAAACGATAGCGATGCTTATGCGTTAGTGGACAAGCTGAAAGTGATGTCGAGAGCACGTCCCTACCGACAAACAACGCTTAGTGGAGCTTTTAAAATCACAAAATGAGGTTGTAGCTGTTACGGGAGATGGAACCAATGACGCACCTGCTTTGAACCACGCACATGTAGGGTTTGTCGCTTGGTAGTGGCACTTCGGTAGCAAAAAGAAGCAAGTGATATGACTTTACTCGATGACTCTTTCCGCTCAATTACACACGCTGTGATGTGGGGACGTTCGCTTTATAAAAACATTCAACGCTTTCTTTTATTTCCAATTGGTTATAAATTTAACCGTTCTTTTATTGGTGTTGGGTGTTGCTTTTAATGGGTCTTGAAATGCCTTTAACCATCACTCAAATTCTTTGGATTAACCTTATTATGGACACTTTTTGCAGCTATGGCATTGGCATCTCTTTTCTCCTTCATTAGATTTATTAAAGGAAAAAAACCTCGTAAGAGTAGCGATTTTATTATATCAAAAATCTATTTTTCCAAAAGTATTATTGGCGTGAGTGTGTTGTTCTTTGGCATTTTTAATTTCGATGTTATACATTTATAATAATCATACAAATGGAAACATGAACACGCACGAACTCACAATATTATTCACTGTGTTTGTTATGCTCAAGTGTGGAACCTATTTAATGCAAAGGTACTTGGCACTATTCAATCGGCTTTTTCAAGGCTTAACAAAAGAGAAAGGCTTTTTGTTTGTGCTTTTAATTATAGGCATAGGACAATGGATTATTGTTACTTTTGGTGGCAAGATGTTTAGAACTGAACCTTTATCGCTTTTAGAATGGGGCGTATTAACGATAGTAACATCGCCTGTTTTATGGGTTGGTGAGCTTTACAGACTTGTTAAAAGAATAACAACCAACAAAAACAAATAAGCAAACGCACGCTGTTAAGACATACAAAAGGGGTGGTGTGAAATAATAATAGCCACTATTGATGATTCATGAAAGTGATTTATTTAAGCTCTGACACAAAGCTATCTTCACCATGTGTGGCTACTATTGGCTTTTTGATGGCGTGCATCAAGGGGCATCAACATGTGTTAACGCAGGTGGTTAAACAAGCTCGCAAAGAACAATTGCTATCTGTTGCAATTACATTCGATGTGCATCCGAGAACCATTATGCAACCTTCGTTTGTGCCACAGCTTATCACTCCACTCTCAAAAAAAATAGAATTGTTAGCACAACGTGGTCTTGATGCGGTTATTGTGATACCTTTTAATGCTGAAATGGCTCACCTCACTGCCTTTGATTTTATGCAAAATGTGCTAAAAAACCAACTGAATGTGCGTTATTTGCTTATAGGACACGATAACAAATTTGGTAGTAACAGAAGTGATACTTTTTGCAGATTACACTAAATATGGCGAAAGTTTGGGTATAAAGGTGGAACAATGCTCGGTGTTTGAAACGAATGTAGGACGCGCAAGCTCGTCGGTTATTCGTTCGTTTCTACTAAATGGTGAAGCAGAAAAAGCGTCTTTACTTCTTAACAGACCCTATAGTTTGACGGGAACGGTGGTGCATGGCTTTCAAGAAGGTAGAAAATTGGGCTATCCTACGGCTAATATTAAGGTGGAAGACGACACCACTTTGATACCACAAAGGGGAGTTTATGCTGTAAAAGTGCGTTTACTTAAAAACAACAAGGTGCATAATGGCATGTTAAGCATTGGCAATAGACCAACATATGGTGAGTTTCAACAAACCATTGAAGTGAATATTTTCGATTTTTCTGAAGACATTTACAACGAAAAAGTGGAGGTGTTGTTTTTTAAACGCATGCGGTCGGAAGTGAAATTTAATGGTTTAGAAGAACTAAAAAAGGCTTTATATAACGACGAAATAACCATTAGAGCCTTTTTTGAACAAAGAGATAACAAATGAAAACAACAATAAAAAACTTGCTTTATGCACTTTGGTTTGTAGTGTTATTTGTGGGTTTGCAAGCTATTTCTATACCCATCGTATCCGCAATATATTCTTTTATAACAAAAGTGCCTTTCGTTTATGTGGTAGGAGCTGTGAAAATGGGGGTCTTTCCGCTTGCTACTCGTGTTATATTGCTAAGTAGTGCGCTTTCGTCGGTGCTAACTTTGGCTTTATTCTGTGCTTTACAATATGCACCAATGCGTGTGTTTAGGTTCCCGATAACACATTATAAAACTTTGTTGGCTTGTTTTTTATTGGCAATTGGGCTGTTTATTCCCTTGGAATGGTTGTATGGTTTAACGCCGTTAGATGCTCCCGATAATGTAAAAATAATGTTTGCCAACATGTCGAAAACGGCATTGGGCTATGTGGTTTTGGGTGTTTTAGCTCCTATAACAGAAGAGGTGGTGTTTAGAGGTGCTATATTAAGGGTGCTAAAACATTATTTTGCAGGTAACAAAACATGGATTGCCTTGGTGGTATCGTCGTGCATCTTTGCTGTTGTACACGCCAACAATATTCAAATAGTTAATGCTTTTGGCATGGGTCTATTGTTAGGTGTGCTTTATTTACGCACTCAAAGCGTGATACCGAGTATTGTTTTTCACGTTGCTAACAATAGTTTGGCTTTTCTTTTGTTTCATCTTAGCGGAGAAAGATTAGATGGTACGGTGAAAGATGTATTTGGTAACAACACAACAATTTATGTTTTTGTGTGTATTGCCTGCGTGGTATTGGCATTGGGTAGTGGATTTTTCTTATATAAAAGATTGCGCAAGAACGACTTTACACTAAATGATGTTGACTAAAAACTGATTATGAAAATAAAAAGAAAAAGGAATGAGTAAGAAAAAAACTCATTCCTTTTTATATATATTCTTTTTGTTTTTATACTATCAAAGCACTACTTTTTTTAAGATGCTATTATATTCTTTTTGTGTTGGTAAGCAATTCAGTTGCACGCTTAAAAAAACACATCTTTTGTTAAAGAATAGGCTATTCCACCCCTTGATAATAGTAGGCGCGAACAATATCTCCTTCTAATAACTCTTTTTATAAAAGCTTTATTATACTCTAAATCGTGTGCGACATTATGTTGTAGCTTATCTTTTAAAAGCATTAAACTGCTCTTTTTGACAGGTCGTAATATCCTTCAAAACGTGCTAACTGCTCAAGAGATTTCAATAATTTGGCTGTTTCTCCATCGTATTTAAAGCCACTCTTAATTACTCGTTGCTTAAATTCTTCATAATCGGCATCGGTTAAATGGAACGTTTCGGGCGAAGCAATGCTGGCATGTTTAGCAATATAATCTAATTCATAGTTGAACATTACTTCGTTAGAATCTCTGAAAGAAGCTAAATAAAGAGCTATGTTTGGCACAGAATCTCCTTCACTTTTTACATCAGGCATTATGCCTCCACCGTCTTTTACCTCACGTTTATTAAGCGTATAGAATGTTTTTACTAACGAATCGGGCAACGCTTCGGCTCTTCCTCCCTTAGCATGTTTGTATTTAAGTGCTTGAATACAGCGTCCACTTGGTATGTAATATTTTTCCAGAAGTGAGCTTTAAAGAACCTCCATAAGGCACTTGTACAACCTGTTGAACAAGTCCTTTACCAAAAGTTTTAGCACCTAACACCACACCACGGTCGAGGTCTTGCAAAGAACCTGCCGTGATTTCGCTTGCACTGGCTGTGTTTTCGTTTACTAAAACCACAATAGGCATAACCGTGTCGATAGGCTCTTCGGTGGTTTTTATACTCACTATTAGCACGCGCTATCTTGCCTTTTGTTTTTACAAGAGTGATGCCCTTAGGCACAAACATGTTAACTATTTTAACGGGCTTCTGATAGAGAACCACCTCCATTATCTCGTAAATCTAAAACCAATCCCTTAGCCCCTTTCTCTTTTAACTCGATAAAGGCTTTGCGAACATCAGACGAACAACCTTCTGTGAACGAAGATAAATTGATGTAAGCAATGTTGTTTGGTCTCATTCCATAGTAGGGAACAGCAGGTAATTGTATAGACTTTCGGGTAATCTTAACAGTGAACACTTTTCCAGAAACAGGTCGCTTTACCTTTAATTGAAAGGTTGTTCCTGCTGTTCCACGTAAATGATTACTCACAAAACTATTGTCTTTTCCCGCCATAGACAGGTTGTCGATGGCTAAAATAATGTCGCCTTTTTTTGTAAACCCGCAAGCGCAGAGGGCGTGTTAGCATAAGGTTGGTCGATAACAACATTCTTAATTTGGTTGTTATATTTTATCAATGCACCAATTCCAGCATACTTTCCTGTTATCATGGTGCTGAGTTCTTCTTCTTTTTCTTGTGTATAATAAATGGTATAAGGGTCTAAACTGTTGAGCATAGCTTCTATTCCGTTCCCTATAACCTGATTAGCATCGAGTGTGTCTACATACATCATGTCTAACGATTGATAAATGTTTGTAAACACATCTATATTCTTTGCTACATTAAAAATTGTGATTTTTTTATTTTGCGCTTGCACACCTATTAAGGCATAACAACAAAGCAATAAAAATGCGATTCGTTTCATTTTCTTTATGCTGTTTTATATTTTTAATGCTAAAAAATAAGATGGTTAAGCTATAACCCTATAATATAATAAGGTGTAGCATTGTTCTTAATGCACACAAAGGTACACTTTTAAGGTGAGTTAGGGCATATAAAAAGACTTGTTTTTTATCTTTTTTTGAAGGAAATATCAAAAAAGTTTTGAAAAAACTTGCAAGATTTAAAGAAAGTGTTTACCTTTGCATCGCAATTAAGAACAATGCTTCAATAGCTCAGTTGGTTAGAGCACCTGACTGTTAATCAGGGGGTCGTTGGTTCAAGCCCATCTTGAAGCGCACAAAAGAGAATTACTTTTAGTAGTTCTCTTTTTTTCATTATAAAAAGACTATAACTCGTCTCTTTTATTTTGAATAATTATTGATTACTCCGCATTGGTTCTACTATAATATAAATAAGGTGTATTCTTTACACCATAATTATATAAGAACATGAAGCAACAAATATTTTTTTCTTACATCAGAAAAAAATCACTCATAAAAATGACATCTACCAACATTCTATTTTTTTGTTTTTTTAGCGATTAAAACATAAAAAACAAAGCAGAAATAATGCACAGAGGTATAGGTGATGTGCAAAAAAAGAGTGTTTTTTTGCTCAAAATATTTGTTAGTGTGAATAAAAAATGTTTTCCTTTGCATCTCGATTTTTCACTAAGAAATAAAAATTATAATCATTAAAAAAACTTACAATTATGTCAGCAATTGAAGAAAAAAAGTAAAAGCAATCATCGTTGATAAACTAGGTGTTGATGAATCAGAAGTTAAGGCTGAGCAAAGACTCACAAACGATCTTGGTGCAGATTCTCTTGACACTGTAGAACTAATCATGGAATTTGAAAAAGAATTCTCTATTTCTATTCCAGACGATCAAGCAGAAAAAAATTGGTACAGTAGGGTGATGCTATTGCTTACATTGGAGCAAAACCAACAATAATAGAAAGTTAGAAATTAACTATCGAGAGATAGGCATGAACAGCGCAAAATGAGCGCAGATAAAAGGTAATACCCTATATCTATTAGCTCATCTTGCATTGTTCATAGGCTATCTCTTTGTTGTTATAAAAAGAATAGGTTAGTTTCATACTACCCAAATATAAAATATTAACATTCAGGCCTTGAGCCGATAACTCATAAATAATGGAACTTAAAAAGAGTAGTAGTTACAGGTCTTGGTGCTGTTACACCAGTGGGAAACACTCCAGAAGAAACATGGCAAAACCTTATAAATGGTAAAAAGTGGAGCCGCTCCATAACTTTTTTTCGACACAACTAACTTTAAAACAAAGTTTGCTTGTGAAGTAAAAGACCTTAATATAAACGATTATATCGACAGAAAAGAAGCCCGTAAATTAGATAGATACACTCAATTAGCAATGATTAGTGCTATGCAAGGTGTTAAAGATGCAGGCTTTGATATGGAAACACTAAACAAAAAAACCGCGTAGGAGTTGTTTATGGAGTTGGTATTGGAGGAATTAAAAACCTTCGAAGACGAAATAGTTAGTTATGCAAAACATCGTGAAGAAGGTCCCTAAATTTAATCCTTTCTTCATTCCAAAGATGATTGCCGACATTGCATCAGGTCAGATTTCTATGCTTTTATGGCTTTCATGGTCCGAACTACGCAACAACATCTGCTTGCGCATCTTCTACTAATGCATTAGCTGATGCCTTTAATCTTATTCGATTAGGTAAGGCAGATGTGATTGTAAGTGGTGGTGCAGAAGCTGCTATTTGCGAAAGTGGTGTGGGTGGATTTAATGCACTTCATGCTTTATCTACTCGTAATGATGACCCTGAACACGCATCTCGTCCCTTCTCAAAAACAAGAGATGGATTCGTAATGGGCGAAGGTTCTGCGTGTATTATCTTAGAAGAATTAGAGCATGCAAAGGCTCGTGGTGCTAAAATATACGCAGAAATGGTAGGCGAAGGAGCAAGTGCTGACGCTCATCATATAACAGCAAGCCACCCAGAAGGTTTGGGAGCGCTACTTGTTATGCAAAATGCTTTGAGTGATGCAGGCATGAATCCTGAAGATATTGACTATATAAATGTACACGGAACATCAACTCCTGTAGGTGATATCTCAGAGGCTAAAGCAATAAAAGAGCTATTTGGCGACCATGCTTACAAGCTAAATATTAGCTCAACCAAGTCTATGACAGGACATTTGCTTGGAGCTGCTGGTGCATTAGAGGCTATGGCATGTATTCTTTCAGTACAGAATGACATTGTACCTCCTACAATCAATCATGAAGAAGGCGATGAAGATGAGAACATCGACTATAAGATGAACTTCACATTTAATAAAGCTCAAAAAGCGTGAAGTGCGTGCTGCACTTAGCAACACCTTTGGTTTTGGCGGACACAATGCTTGCGTAGTGTTTAAGAAATATGCTGAATAATAACATAATAGATAGAATAAAGCTTCTCTTCCGCAAGGAAAAGGAGCTTTATTTGTCTTTATATAGCATCATGGGTTTTTACCCTCGAAACATAGAACTCTATAAAATGGCGCTTAGCCACAAAAAGTGTTCACTTAAAAAAACAAAAAAAGGGTAAGACTGTAAATAATGAGCGTTTAGAGTTTTTAGGAGATGCTATTCTCGATGCCATTGTTGGAGATATTGTGTACAGACACTTCCCCGGAAAACGCGAAGGCTTCTAACAAACACCCGAAGTAAACTTGTTCAGCGCGAAACCCTTAATAAATTAGCGCAAGATATAGGCATTACTCGACTCATACAAACCAGTGGAAAGACCTTTTCTCACAACAGTTATGTGGCTGGAAATGCGTTTGAAGCACTTGTGGGAGCCATGTATTTAGACCGTGGATATAATCTTTGTATGCGTTTTATGCAACAGAGAATATTATCGCAAATGATAAATATAGACACGGTGGCTTATAAAGAAGTCAACTTTAAAAAGCCGTTTAATAGAATGGACTCAAAAGAATAAGATGCTCATTCACTTTCAATGTATCGAACAAAAGAAAGATGATGAAGGCAATCCTATATTCTATTATGCCGTAATGATTGAAGGAAAAAGAATGCTCGAGAGCAAAGGGATTTTACCAAAAAGGAAAGCCAACAACTTGCATCCGAGGAGGCTTTTAACTCGTATAAAGAAGAATGCAAGACTCTTAGATATTCTTTTTGAAGCGAAGAAAACACGCATAGAACAAGAAGAGCAAGCTAAGTTTGACGCCGAAAAAGAAAGCAACAAACTAACAGAACCTGCATTAAAGGTGTCTTCTATCTATGAAGAAAAGGGAAATGAGCCTGTTCCTGAGAATATAAAACCAGTGGAATTACCGCAAACAGAACAGGAAGAATTCGATTTATCCGATATTTCTTCACTTCCCAAAGTTGTAACACAAGAAGAAATTATCGCTGCTGCCGAAGCAATGGCTTTTTGCCAATGAAGACAAACCAAACGAGCCTTAAATAACCAATATCTTGTAAAAGATTGCTTAATAAGAAAGCTATAAGACCATAAAAAAAGCGAGTAAAAACACCAATAAAGTTTGTTTTTACTCGCTTTTTTTATTTATTCACTCAAACACCTTTTTTTCTCTATTGTTTTCTCCTTTATTTTACCCAAAAAACAAATAGCAAACACCAATAGCAGCAATCACACCTGCAAGGTCTGCCAACAAACCGCACGCTAAAGCATGACGTGTTTTACGAACTCCTACGCTACCAAAATAAACGGCAAGAATATAAAAGGTGGTATCTGTTGACCCTTGAAATATGCAACTCAATCGTCCAACGAAAGAGTCTACACCATAAGTCTTCATCGCGTCTACCATCATACCTCGCGCTCCACTTCCCGACAAAGGCTCATTAAAGCCGTAGGGAGTGCATCTACAAAGCTCGTTGTTATTCCACAAAACATAAACACTTGTTTTACGCCAGCAATGAGCATATCCATTGCACCCGAAGAACGAAACACCGACACTCCAATAAGAATGGCTATTAAATAAGGTATAATGCGTATAGCAGTAGAAAAAGCCCTCTTTGGCACCCTCAATAAAAAGCGTCATACACATTTATTTTACGATAAACACCCGCTCCAATAAACAGCATTATAATGCTCATTAACAGCACATTTGCCACATTAGAACTAACCATATTCATCGTATCTTTATCTAATTGCATCAATCCCCATATCATTCCGCATACCAAAAGCAATAAACCACCCAACGTAAATAAAAAGGGTTTTGTTTAGCAGATTTATCTTTTGGTAAATAGAAGTAACTGATAATACCCGTTAATGTACTAAAAATGTGGCAATAAGAATAGGAACAAATACATCAGTAGGCATGTTTGCGCCCATTTGAGCTCGATAAACCATGATAGAAACAGGGATAAGTGTAAGTCCAGATGTATTTAACACCAAGAACATAATCATGGCATTCGATGCTGTTTGTTTATCTTTATTCAGTTCTTGTAGTTGCTCCATCGCCTTTAACCCTAAGGGTGTAGCCGCATTATCTAAACCTAATAAGTTAGCAGAGATATTCATAAAGATAGAACCTGTTGCTGAATGACCTTTCGGAATATCAGGAAACAACTTACAAAAAAACGAGGCGATAACACCTTTAGAGAGTGCATTCACGATGCCTCCTTTCTCACCTATTTTTCATTACACCGAGCCACAACGATAACACACCCGTTAAGCCCAAGCTAATTTCAAAAGCGTTTTTTTGCCGCTTCAAACGAACCGTTCATCATCGTAGGAAACACCTCCATGTCTCCCAAGAAAAATAAGTTTTATTAAAGCAACAACAAAGGCGATAGCCCAGAAAGCAATCCAAATATAATTTAAAACCATTCTTGTTTTTCTATCCATATAGAGCAAAAAGCGTTGTAAACGCTATTCAGCTCCCAGTTTTTTTGAGCCACTTTCCGCCCATCATACACGCTATTCCTATCACAATAAAAGGAACACTCAGCAACTGACCCATATTAAACAACAAGCCATTTTTCAAAGCTCACTTGCACCTCTTTGGTGTATTCTATAAAGAAACGGAATAAGAATATAAGCGTTAAACACAAGCCAAAGAAGCAGCTCGAACCCACTTTTTGCGGTTTCTTTTTTTATAGAAATACCAGCCTATAAAGAAGAATATAGCATAAGCAATAGCCTCGTATAATTGTCCCGGGTGTCGTGGTTGCATGTCTACACGCTGAAAGATAAAAAGCCCAAGGCACATCGGTTACATTACCAATAATTTCCGAATTCATTAAATTACCTAAGCGAATAAAGCACGCTGTTATAGGTGTAGCAATGGCAATGTTATCTAACACACGCCAAAGGTTTAGTTTGGTGCGTTTATAATAACAATAAAAGAGCAACCATTAAACCCAACGTTCCACCGTGAGAAGCTAAGCCTTCGTAGCCAATAAACACCCACGAGCCACTTGGTAAGAACTTTATAGGCACAATAATCTCTACAATATGTTTCCAAGAAGACAAGAAATAATCGGGTTGATAGAACAAACAATGACCTAAACGAGCACCCAATAAAAATACCAAAGAAGCAATACATAAACAAAGGCTCAAAATATTCTTCTTTTATTTTCTGGTCTTTATAAAGTTTTTTCACTAACAAATAAGCACCAACGAGGCCTATTAGCCAGCAAAGAGAATACCATCTCACCATTAGTGGACCCACTTTTAGAGCCTCAACATTAGGGTTCCACAATATATAGTTTAGCAGTTGCAACATAATCTATCAATCAAAGGGTTTTACATCTTTACACATTAAATCTAAAGTGCATAATATCTCCGTCTTGCACTACATATTCTTTACCTTCAATACCCATTTTTCCTGCTTCTCTCACAGCACTTTCAGAGCCATATTTTATATAGTCTTCAAACTTAATCACTTCTGCTCTAATAAATCCTTTTTCAAAGTCTGTGTGAATAACTCCTGCACATTGGGGTGCTTTCCAACCTTTATGGTAAGTCCATGCACGCACTTCCACCTCTCCAGCAGTAATAAATGTTTCTAAATTAAGCAGTGCATAGGCTTTTTTTAATAAGACGGTTTACGCCACTTTCTTCCAACCCTAATTCGTCAAGAAACAGTTGTTTGTCTTCATAACTCTCCAAAGAAGCAATATCTTCCTCAGTTTTTGCAGCAATAACAAGCACCTCTGCCCCTTCACTCTTTGCTATTTCGGCAATCTTAGCTGTGTGTTCATTTCCTGTTTTAGCCGCTGTTTCGTCTACATTGCATACATAAAGCACGGGTTTCGACGTGAGTAAGAACAAGTCGTGTGCAGCTTGTATCTCTTCTTTGCTATCAAATTGCACTGTTCGAGCATTGAGTCCTTGTTCCAACACCTCTTTATAAGCCGTTAAAACTTTCACCATTAGTTTAGCATCTTTATTACCTGCGGCAGCCGTTTTTTTGTTCCTTGCTCAATCGGTTATCAATGGTTTCAAGGTCTTTCAATTGCAATTCAGTGTCAATAATCTCTTTATCGCGCACAGGGTCAATGCTTCCGTCAACGTGTGTAATGTTTTCATCTTCAAAAACATCTTAGTACATGAATGATAGCATCTGTTTCTCTAATGTTTCCTAAGAACTTATTTCCGAGTCCTTCTCCTTTCGATGCTCCTTTAACAAGCCCTGCAATATCCACTATTTCACAAGTGGCTGGCACTATCTTGTTAGGGTTTATAATTTCAGCAAGTTGTGTTAATCGTTCATCTGGCACGGTTATCACTCCCACATTAGGTTCTATTGTACAGAAAGGGAAGTTAGCTGCTTGTGCTTTTTGCAGACGAAAGACAATTGAAAAGTGTAGATTTTCCCACGTTAGGAAGTCCTACAATACCACATTTTAATGACATTTATTTTTGTTTTAAGATGATACATAACCATAAAAGCAGGCAAACTTATTTTAAACCATCAAGAGTTGTTTTCTGTATTCACCTCTTTTATATAGTGCAAAGATAGTGCAAATAAAGCACATAGCAAAACGAACAGGGTGCAATGTGCCTCCCTAACACGCTTATCGGCTCACTTACATTTGCACAAAACACAGGTTTTCTTCTCCCGAGTGGTAGTTAAAGCCTTCAAAAGAAAAATTGTTTTAATGTTTCTACCTCTTTTTATTTTTGTTTTTAATGATATAGTTTGTCATGGCTCCGCGACACATTTTTTTGCATACACCACAACGCTCTTTAAGGCTCCCAACTTTTTCTACCATAAAGTCGGGTTGAATAACTTTTAAGTGTTTGGTCACCTTTTTCCAATCGAACAAACGTTTCATTTCTGCACTCGCTAAGTTAACCAATATGCCATCATCTGCCATGGTTGTGTCGATAAGATAGTCGGTTAATAAAGGTTTCCAATAGTCGAACATACTTTTTTCGTTATCGGGTAACACCACATTTCCTTCTAATCTGTAGTTTTTTATAAGGTCTGTGGGACGCAATAAGCCATATAAAAAAAGAGGTAATAAACAAGTGGTTACGAGCAAATAGCACATCTTCTTCGTTCCATTGACTTGCCTTTAAATGTTTATAGGCTATGCCGTCGTAGCTCAAAGCAGCAGGAAGCAGGGGCGAAGGATCTAAAAACTGTTGGTATCTTAGTGCGTTTAACGATGCCAATTGTGGGTTTATTTTGAGCATTTTCGACAGTTCTTCGCTCGTAAACTCTGCCATTTGTTGGGCGTTGTTCACTGCATTTTCCTGAAAATGGGGACTTGTTTTGCAACTAAAACTATGTGTGTGGGTGCTAACCATATCTTTAGCACACGATAAAAAGTATTTGCATAATTATATAAAAACTTTAATCTTATCCATAACGCTACACTGCGTATTTATTTTTTTGTAAAGTTAGTGTTTTTTTGTTTTTTTAGTGTGCAAGTTTACACGGCAAACAAAAGCTTATTTACACCTGTTACACGCCATTAAACGGTGCATTGCAAAGGTTCTTTTTTTCATGCCAACGCTTTTTTTATTCTCCGTAAAAAGAGATTGTTTGGGGAGATGTTTCGCTATCAATAAAGGTGTTATATAAAGTATCTAAAAAAACAAGTTTACAAGATTATACAAAAAAACGCTAAAAAGAAAGACTTGCATCAAATAATATATTGAAAAAGAAAACTATATCAACCAAAAAACATTACCTTTGCATCATCAATCTTATATCTATCAAGGTTTTTATTTTGAACATAATATGTTTTTAGGATAACCACACAAAACTCTTTCTTTTGAATTTCTTTTTGTTAAAACCATAAGGGCTATTGTTTCAGAACAAAAATCGTGTTCTTGTTCGGTATAAAAATAAGCATACACGGCAAACACTAAGCCTACTTTTTTTATTCAAACAGACATTATTATCTTTTTATACATAACGCTTAAATAAAGAACAAAAATGAATCAAGAAAAGTTTTTATCTATCCTTGGTTGGGTAGCAACAGCCACTTCTATGGCTATGTACATTTCGTACATTCCACAAATAAGCGGAAATCTTTCGGGCAATAAAGGCGACTGGTTTCAACCTATGGTAGCAGGTATCAACTGTGTGTTATGGGTTGGTTATGGCTTTATTCGTAAGAAAAAAGACTGGCCACTTATTATTGCTAACTTTCCGGGTGTTGTTTGTGGGTTCCTTGCCTCTTTCACTGCCATGTAACACATAGTGTTTATTTCGTTATTAAATCATAATAAAAAAACACAATAAAAAGCACAAAACAACTCTTCAAACTTGGTTTATCCTTTTTTGTGGAGTTGTTTTTGTGTATTAAACACTTATATGTTTGTTGTGTTTTAACTATTTATCAACCAATTACACGTTAACAATGAAACGAATTTTATACTTATTATTTATCTCTATTCTTGCACTTCCGGGTTATGCTCAAATGCTTTTTACAGAAAATCAAACAATGACTATTGATAGTGCAAAAACGCTACAAGGAAGCATTTTGCCTGTGTTAGACTTTAAAACTGAAAAAGAAAAACGTACTAACATTTAAGAATACAGCCAACATTAACTTGCTTATTAAACAAGATAGGGTAATAAATGTAATTAACAAGTTTGAGTTTTCTACCTACGGAAAAAAAGATTACGATGAGTGGAGGTTATATTCACAGCGAATATCGCTACTTGTTAGACCACGCATTCGAGGTGTATCCTTACATTGAATCTCAATGGGCTGAGAGTAGAGGAATGAAATATAAGGTGTCAACGGGTATGCAATCGCGCTATAGACTCATCAATACCGACCATTGTTTAATGTTTGTTGCTGCGGGTTTATTTTTCGAATTTGAAAAATGGGAACACCCTGAAACAAGTGTTTTTGCAGGAAAATATGCTTATAGTCGTAGTATAAAAAGCCATGTTTCGGTAAGTTTTAAGCATAAAGTGGGCGAGCATTGGGAACTCACTACCACAGCTATTCACCAAGGAAAACCCGACAGTTATCGCAAAGAAGCTCGTTTTGGTGGTTCGTTCGACTTGAAATATAACATTACACCTACTGTGGGTATAAGAGGCACTTACCGACTTATTTACGACACAAACCCTATTGTTGAGGTAAGAAAGGATTACAATACGCTCGATGTAGGTCTCGAATTGTCGTTCTAAACACCCCCTATCACGCAAACTCTATCTTGGTTTGCATCCATAAAAGCCACTGTTTGCTGTTTTTATATGCTTGCTAAAAAGACCTATTTTTTTGCGCATTTCTGTTTGCATTGTTATGCGTTTTTCTTGGCAGTATATAAAACAAAAAAACAGTGGTTTTTATATGATTAAAATTTAGCTCTTGCGAGTTTGTTTTTGTATGGTTGTCGTATCAACAAGAAAAACACAAAAACAAGCCTTTATTTTTTTAGCCTTTTTTTCACGCACTAACACTTTGGTTGTAAAAACAGATAGTTATGCAGTGGTGTGCTTATCAAAAAGCCTTATTATAGATGTTTTTTTCGCCTTTTTTTGTTGCAATAGCTTAGAGTTTACACTGCAATAGATAAGAGTTTGAGGGGCTAAAACACAAGAGTTTAGGGTGTAAAAACACCATGTATTGCAACCTAAACTCTAAGCTTTTTAAAGCTAAAAAGCTATTTTTTTATAAAAAAACAAAAAGTGTGTTTTAGAAATGCAAAACCTATATGTTTTGCATTTTTGCGCTTGTTTTTTTGTGTTTTTTTCTACCACAAACAAGGCGTTAATAGGTAGGTGTATAGCCCTTTTTTCGTTCTATTTATGCAAAAAAAAGAGCGAACTTTGCTCACGCAAAACACGCTCTAAAATCAAAAACTATCCAGGAGATTGTTAGACAACTAACAACCTTTTTTATGAAAAAAATCTATTTCATACATTTTAAAGTGCCCACTTTTTTTCTATCTTCAACACATGTAAACCTTTTTGTAGTGTTAAGGTTAAAGGGGCTGTTGTGGTAACTCCTTGTGTTACAAGAACACCGTTTGCAGTATAAAGTGCATAGCGCAAACCTACTTGTAAACCGTCTATTGCTACACCATCGGGGGTGTTTTTAAGTGCCACACTCATGTTTTCAACACTTGCAACACCTGTTTCTAAAGGCTTTCTACAACATGACCTGCAAACACATTCCACCCTGTTTGAGTGCTATAAAGCTGTCCGCTCTTAAGTGGAACAATTAGGCGTCTTCGTTTATAAACACTATATCTGTAAACGTGTTAGGGTCTATTGTGGCAGGAGTGTCATCGTAAGCATACACACTATGTAGGTTTTGACACTTTTCAAACGCATCTTTTTTTCTATTTTTACAACCTGCTGGTATGTGGATTGTAGACAACTGTGTGCAAGTTGAGAATGCGTTTTTTTAGAGATGGTTTTAAGCATTGAGAAATAAGGAAGTTCATCTAAATTGCGACAGTATTTAAAGGCATTTTCGCCTATAAAGCTAAGTGCAGGGTGGCTTCCTTCTTCTAAATTTAACATCGTTAGTTTAGGGTTATAACACAATGCGTTATCTTTTATCTCTTTTAACGATTGTGGTAAGGTTATTTTTTCTAAAGCAGTGTGGAATGTTAGTGCATAAGGCGCAAGCGTAGTGATGCCCTCTTTTAACGTTATTTCTTTTGCCTTTTCTTTTGTGGGTTGAGCTGGATAAAACAAAAGGGTGGTTTGTTGTGCATCGTATAACACACCGCCAACACTTGTGAGGTGGCTGTTTTCGTCTTCAACCTTTACACTTGTTAGCGCAGGAGCTGTTGTAAAGGCAGCTGGTTGCACGTTTTGTGTGGTAGCAGGTATGGTGTAAGAAGCATCAGTACGTCCGTTAGGATAACTCACTAACGTGTTTTTATCTTTGCTATAAAGCACACCGTCTACGCTGGTAAAGTGTTGGTTTGTTGCTGGAACCTCAAACTTTTTCAAGCTAACACAATATAAAAATGCAGGATAGCTTACCTTTTCTACTCTATCATTTAAGGTGAGCGAGGTCATTTGCATAGCTCCTTCAAAGGCATGAGCATCTATATGAGTTACAGAAGATGGCAGAACAGCATCTCCAACAGGCTCCATTCTATTAAATGTCCATTTTTTTATTATTGCACCAGCAGGTGTTTCTTCTTTCTGTTCACTACAAACCATGTTCACTTCTACGTCTGATTGTAGGTTTTCCACTGTGTAAGTAGTGCTTTTATAATTAAGTATGGTGTTGCCATTTAATTGCCATTCGTCTACAACATTGCCGTTTTGAGGTTGTGCAGTGAAAACTATTTTAGAGCCTTTGGGCAATGCTTCGCCACTATTTAACGCTGTGTTGTCTGTTTCGTTTTTAGCTGTTAGCGTTCCTGTTTTGGTGTTAAACGACGCAAACTTAACAATATAATAACCTTCTATACGGTCGAAATCAACCTGAATATCCATTGCATCTTCTGCATCAAGTGTGATACTTGGTTTTGCATAATAGTCTGTTAAGTTATCATATTCGGCAGTTGCAACGTTTTTCTTTTCTCTTTGCCAGTTTGTTATTCTATATCCACGGCGTGGAGTAGCAGTAAATGTAAGTTTTTCTCCTGCTTTTACTTTTGTAGCACTTAACACATTTGTTCCATCTGCCTTAGTGCAAGTGATTGAACCCATAGCAGGCGACACGCTACGGAAGAAGATGTAAGCTCCTTCTTCTGTCTTTCTAAAATGTACAACGATGCTTATATCTTCGTTAACGCTTTCTATTTCTAATATATTTCCTTTCACTTGTGAGGTTTTATCCTCGCCGTTTACCGTCCATTTATAAAAGCTTCGTAATCGAACAAAGGAATGGCTTTAACAGATAATTTAGAACCTTGTGCAATGTAAGAGTCGTTTTTTTACGTCTGTTCCTGCTAAGCTCCATCTTCCTAACGCACCACGTCCTTCGCTAACATAGTTTACCTTTACTCGCTTCACAGCATTGGGTTCGCCTACAACTATCTTTGCTCTTTTAAGTTCTTCTTGTAGCTTTTGTTGTACACTTTCATTCTTTACATACACTGTTGTACTCTCTTTATCAGGTAAAGCTCTACCAAAACCTTCAAAACGAGGATTGAGATGAACGTCTACTATCTTTAAGTTTCCCACTCCATTAAAGGTTAATCCAAAAGCGTTATTTACTTTTTGTAAGTGTGGAACCAATAATTCTGTAAGAGAAGAGCAACCAGAAAATGCGCCTTCTCCTATCTCTGAAACAGAAGGAAGATTAAGTTTTACAAGGTTAGAACAATTCTTAAAGCTGTATTCACCTAACTTTTTCACCTCCAGAAGAAACTGTGTATTCGGTTAAAGAGCAAGGAAATGAAATCAATGTTCCGTCGCTTTTTCGTAGTAAAAGCACCGTTATCTGCCATAAAATGTGGTGAAGATTGGTCTACAACAAACTCGTGTAAAAGCAGCACAATTAGCAAAGGGATTAGCGGTAATGGTAGTTAACAAAGCTCCCAAAAGAAACGGTGTTTAACTGTTCGCAATTAGCAAAAGCGTTCTTACCAATGGTTACCACTGATGGCAAAGAAAGGGTTTTGATAGATGAACAACCATCGAAAGCCTCCTCGTTTATGGTTTGAACGTGTGTAGCAGTTAAGGTTGTAATGCCTGTACAGCCCTTAAATGCGTTTTTTTACCTATGGTGGTTACTTGGTTAAAGTCGATGTTAGTGATTTGTGTATTACTAATGGTTTCGCCTCCACCCCAACCATCTTCACTGCCTTCATCTTGTGTATAAAAGCAGTTTTCAGCAATTTCTGTAACTCCGTCGGGTATCTTTATACTTCCAGAAGCACCGTCCCACGAAACAAGTTTATTGCCTTCTACTTTTTGGGCGTTAACATTTACACCACAAAAAAAGAACCAATAAGGCTACAAAAAAAGTGTTTTTAGTAGATTTTTTTCATATTTTATAAATTAAAATGTATATGCTTTTTAACCATATCAGTAAAAATATTTTTGTTGTAAAACCTATGAGTTTTAATTGTAAAAACAAATAGGTTCGTTTGCAAATGTAAGAAAAAAATATAACAATTAAACAAATATTCAGATAAAAAAATTTAATATAATAGTAAATTTATATCTTATTTATCTACAAAATATAAGTTACATATTCTATTTATCTATATTATTCTTTTTATTCTGTAAAACTATCTATCAACAGTTAATAACTAATATTGTTGCATCTACAAACAAAAATTATTGTTGTTAAAACACTCAACACTAATTAACAACCAAAGCGTTTATATAATTTGTAAAAAGCCACTTTACACCTTATTATATATAAGGGGTGTTCGCAGTGTTTTTATTCTTTCATTGATTTATATCTAAAAAAATAGCTTATCTTTTGCATAACAGTTGTAACATATTATGTTTGTTACAGAAATGAAAGACATAAAAAAACAATCAATAAAAAAACATATGAAATTAGGATTACTTACAGCACTTTTAAGTATTTCTTCGATAACCTTTGCACAAACAAGAAGTGAGGTATTTTTTTGAAGAAATGGAACTTTTCAAGAGATGGAAAAAAACATGGAAACAAGTTTCAGTTCCTCACGATTGGGCTATTGATGGACCGTTTGATAAGAAATGGGACATACAATATTTAGCCATAGTTCAGGACGGTCAAGAAGACGCAATGGCACATACTGGACGCAGTGGAGGGCTCCTTGGTTAGGAGAAGGTAGATATACAACCACTTTTAACAAGCCACAAACAGCAGAAAAAGGTGATTTTATACTTTGATGGAGCAATGAGTGAGCCTAAAGTGTATGTAAATGGACAGTTTGCAGGTAAGTGGATGTATGGTTATAATGCGTTTAAATTAGATATAACACCACTTGTTAAAAACAGGACAAAAATAGCGTTTATGTTCATTTAAACAATGTAGAAGAGAGTAGTAGATGGTATCCTGGCGCAGGAATCTATCGCCCTGTAAAAAGTAGTGTTTAGCAATAAAGTGAGTATAGACGATTGGGAAACATTCTTCCGCACATCTTCTATCGATAAAGGAACAGCCAATGTAACCCTCGACACTCGTTTATCGGGCGCAGATAAGTTTGATAACACGTCTGTTTTATACACTCTTTACGATGCAAAAGGAAAGGCTGTTTCTCAAAACACATCGTCTGTTGCTTCTGATGGAAAGGTTTCTTTCGCCTTTAATGTTCCTAATGCAAACCTTTGGAGCATAGATAATCCTTATCTATATACGCTAAAAGTGCAAGCAATAAAAGATAAAAAAACACTCGACAACATATCTCTTAAAGTGGGAATACGCACCATTAACATCACAAAAGAACAAGGATTTACGCTTAATGGTGTACCCATGAAGTTTCAGGGAGTGTGTCTTCATCACGATTTAGGTGCATTAGGAGCCGCATTAAACAAGACAGCACTCATTCGTCAGATAAAGATGATGAAAGATATGGGCGTTAATGCAATCAGAACCTCTCACAATATGCCTTCTCAAATGCAAATGGACGTGTGCGATTCATTAGGTATGATGGTAATGGCAGAAAGCTTTGACGCTTGGAAAGAGTTGAAAGTGAAGAATGGTTACGGACGTTTTTACGATGAATGGTGGAGAAAAGACCTCGAAAACCTTATTAAAGGACATCGCAATCACCCATCGATTGTGATGTGGAGTATAGATAATGAAATTCCAGAACAATCTAATAAACAAGGTACTGAACGAGCTAAAAGCAATGACAGAGTTTTTGCCATTCACTCGATAACACTCGAACAGTTACCTGCGGAGTAGATGCTCCTAAGCAGTCTGTTGACTGTGGTTTTCTACAACGAACTCGATGTTCCGGGGCTCAATTATCGCATCAATCTCTACGAAGAACTTATCAATAAACTTCCTCATGGTTTTCTTTTTAGGTTCTGAAACAACATCGACTGTAAGCAGTAGAGGCGTTTATAAGTTTCCAGTTACTGTAGAAAAAATGAAAACATACGATGATGGACAATGCTCAAGCTATGATACTGAGTGCTGTGGATGGAGCAATTTGCCCGATGATGACTTCGCTAAAGCGGACGATTTAGCGTTTAATATCGGTCAATTTATATGGACTGGACAGGATTATCTTGGTGAACCAACTCCTTATTACTCGTATTGGCCTTCTCGTAGTAGCTACTTTGGTGCAGTAGACCTTGCTGGTTTACCCAAAGACCGTTTCTATTTATACCGTAGTGTATGGAATAAAAAAGAACAAACACTACACTTATTGCCTCATTGGAACTGGGAAGGACGAGAAGGAAAGGTAACTCCTGTGTATTGTTATACAAGCTATCCAAGTGCAGAACTCTTTATAAATGGTCGTAGCATGGGACGTATTGAGAAAAACAAAGCAAGCCGTTTAGACCGTTATCGCTTGCGTTGGAACGATGTTACCTATGAACCCGGAGAATTAAAGGTGGTGGCTTACGACGAAAAAGGTAATAAAGCAGCCGAAAAAATAGTGCGCACTGCTGGCGATGCCTATGCTTTAACGATGAAACCTGAACGCAATAGCATTGTTGCAGACGGTGAAGATTTGGCTTATATCACGCTTTCTATGGTAGATAAGAATGGTAATGAATGTCCTAATGCCGACCATTTGGTGAGCGTTAACGTGTCTGGTGCAGGCAAATTTAAGGCTCTTTGTAATGGAGATGCTACTTCTTTAGAGCCTTTTACACAACCTCAAATGAAGTTATTTCATGGAAAATTAGTACTAATTGTTCAGAGTAACGGACAAAAAAAGGAAACATTGTTGTGAAGGTAAAAACAAACAATGGCATTGAAAACACTATCATTTTAAAGGCTAAAAAATAAAATGCTTATCGACAATAAAGCACCCTAAAACGTGCTTTACCTTATTTATATAATAACAGTCCTATGTTTATAACCACAAAAACATAGGACTGTTTTTATTTTGTTTAGTTTGTTAATAAACAATAAAGAAACAAACCATAAAACCGAAAAAAATCAAACAATATATATACCTTTGCGAAGAATTTAATTGAAATAATACAAAGATGTCAAAGCGTAAAATTAACTTTATTAGCTGCTTCTTTTGCAGTGTCTGGCTCTGTATTTGCAGGTGGTTTACTTACAAATACAAATCAAAACATAGCTTTTAACAGAAATTTTGCTCGCGAAGCTACCATCGGTATTGATGGTGTTTACAGTAACCCAGCGGGTGTTGCCTTTATGAATAACGGGTTACATCTTTCTTTTTAATGTTCAAAAACGCTTATCAAACACGCGTTATAAAAAGTGGTTTTAAACGTTCCAACAGGTGTAAAGAACAGTTTTATCAAGCCTTTTATATTTAACGAAAGAAACCAAGATGCAGTGAAAACGTATGAAGGTAAGGCATCAGTTCCTATTCTTCCAAGTTTTCAAGCAGCATATAATAAAGACAAATGGAGCTTCCAATTTGGCTTTGCTCTTGTTGGTGGAGGTGGAAAAGCTACCTTTAACGATGGTTTTAGGAGCTTTTGAACGTCCTATATCTATGATTCCTTTATTGCTAAACTCTTTGCCTCAAGAATTAAATAGCATTATACCTTTAAGTTCTAAAAAGCCTTCTTACAGCTACGACAGCTACATGAGTGGACGCCAATACATCTTCGGTGCTCAGTTTGGTGCTGCTTATAAAGTGAATAAAAAAACGTGTCTGTTTACGGAGGTTTACGCGTTAATTATGTTTTATAACAAGTATGAAGGATACATTAAAAAAACATTAGCGCAAACGTTAACGACGAAAAGGTTGTATTGTCTAAATTCATAGCAGAAAAGGCTGTACCTACTGTTGGTAATTATGTTGTTAATGCTAAACAGAAGTTAGAAGCTTTCTGCTCAACAATTAGAAGGCTTAGCAAAAACCATTGAAAAGGTGCAAGACCCTGCGCAAAAAGCTGCTTTACAAGCGCAATTACAACAAGGACAAGCACAATTGCAACAAGGTCAAGCAGGCTTATTGCAACTTGCTAATGCAGGAAAAAGCTTTCGGTCAATACCAAAAATTAGTAGCCGATAAAGAAGTAAACGTATCTCAAACAGGCTGGGGAATTACTCCTATCATCGGTGTAGACGTGAAATATGGCAAGTGGAACTTTGCTCCTAAATTAGAACTTAACACTCGTTTAAACATAGAAAACAAGATAGAAAAAGACGATGTTAACTTTACTAACGGAGAAAAGAATACACCTCACGACATTCCAGGCCTTCTTACGTTAGGTACTCAATATGAGATTACACCTAAAATAAGGGTTATGGCAGGCTGGCATCATTATTTTGATAAGAGCGCACGCATGGCTAATGACAAGCAAAAGAAGTTATCTCACAACACAAACGAATATTTAGCAGGTGCTGAATGGGATATTACTAAAGATATAACCATTAGTGCTGGTGGACAATGTACACGCTATGGACTTGGAAACGGTAGTTATTTAAGCGATTTAAGCTTTGTAACAAGCAGTTATTCTATTGGTTTTGGTGCTAAATTTAAGGTTGCTAAAAACATGAACCTTAATGTTGCATACTTCTGGACCAACTATGAAACATTTAAAAAGACCGAAGAAACCACTCTGTTAAACAAGCCTGTGCTTAACACAGACGAGTTTACACGTACAAACAAAGTGTTTGGTGTGGGTCTCGACATATCGTTATAATAACGAATAAACAATCACTATTAGCTAATTCACAATGCTTTTTTTAAATGTTGTGGTTAACGTTAAAAAAAGAATAGACTTAATACAAATATAAATGGGTAGTTTTTTTGTTTTAAAAACCTAATAAATGAGCCTTATCTATCAAATATAAAAAAAGAAAAAAACGTTTATTGGTTTTTACATTTGAACGTTTAAAAAAACATAATCGAGCCTGCTTGCGACAAGTAGCTCGATTTTTTTTTCTTATTTTTTTAACGTCATACCTCATAAAAAAACTCTCTTTTATCTTATTTTTTTGTGAGTGTTTTGTTACATTTTAAAAATCTTATTTTTAGTACGAAAAATGGGACTATCTAACCAGCTATTACATGATTATTAAAAGCTTGCTTCCGACTAAAAACAAGAGGTAAAATGCAAAACATATAGGTTTTGCATTTTTATTTGACTATGTTTTTGAAAAAAACAAAAAAACAAGCGTTTAAGGTGTAAAAAGCTAAGAGTTTGGCGTGCAATACATGGTGTTTTACCCCCTAAACTCTTATGTTTTAGCACTCAATAGCTTATGTTTTGCAACCTAAACTCTAAGCTTTTTGCAACATTTTCTACGAAAAAAAGCTCTTTTTTTAAGGGCTTTTTTTCTTTTTCTCTCTTACAAAAAAAGCGTTTGTTTTTTTCACCGCTTATATGTTCAACGAAAAAAAGAGGACAGAAATACGCGTTTTCTTTTGCTTTTTCAATATTCAAAAAAAGCAAATATAAGAGCAAAAAAATAAGGCATTCATTTTTTTATAAAATGCCTTTATACGAAATAAAAAAATACACAATACCATTCATTTTATATAGCGATAAACCTTTTATCGACGTTCTACCACCTTACCATTTTCCACTTTAAAACGAGCATCAAACTCTTCTTTTGTTCGTTTCCAACGGTTGTGAGTCCATAAATAAAGATGTGGTTGTGCCTTTATAGACACTTCCAACATTTCAAAAAAACGGCGAGTAATGTCGTTTTCGGGCAAACTGTTAGGCTCTTTTGTTATTAAACGAAAAGTGCAGGTGTAGTATCCTCTCTTAGGACGGCTCATCTCTGCATAGTAAACAGCATTGTTCATTTTGCGCATTATACGCTCAGAACCCGTGAAAACAGGTGTTTGATGATGCAAAAAAGGTAGCCATAAATGAATATTTTGCCAACGTGGTGACTGGTCAGCGATATATCCAAAGAGCGTCATTGTTTGTTGTTTTTTATATTTAACAAGTGCTCTTAATATATCATTCTTAGCCACTGGCACTCCTCCTTGCGACGAACGTAAACAATAAAACAAGTGGTTAATAATTTTGTTTTTTTAATAGGTTTTATACACCAAAGCTACCACTCTGTTTTGTGGTAAACCAATGGTTACAGCCGAAAAGCCACTCCCAATTGCAATAATGACCTAAGATAGCCGCTACATGAGTGCCCTCTTTAAAATCGTTTTTCAATAAGGTCTGCATTGATAATCGTTAACCGCTTTGCTAATTGCCTACGCGAAATAGAAAGCAATTTAATACTTTCTAAAAAGTAATCGGCAAACCAACGATAAAATTGTTTTTCGATGTTTACAATCTCACTGTTTGTTTTTTCAGGAAAAGAAGATACGAGATTTTGCCTCACTATCCCACGTCTGTATTTCAACACATAGTAAATAAACAGGTAACCCACGTCTGCCAACCTATATAAAATCCACATAGGCAGGGCGAGAGCATATAAAAAAAAGCGTATACCACTGTAAACATAAGCACCAAAAACAAAGAATAAGCTATTTTTGCATATCGTTTAAACGCTTATAATAGCCATCAAGTGCAATCAATTGTTCGTGTGTACCACGCTCAACAATACGTCCTTCGTGCATTACACATATTTCGTCTGCATTCTTAATAGTAGATAAACGGTGTGCAATAGCTATTGTTGTGCGCGATTTCATTAGTTTTTTTCGAGCGCATCTTGCACAAGTTTTTTTCGCTCTCAGTGTCTAACGCACTCGTTGCTTCATCTAATATTAAGATAGGCGGATTTTTAAGTATTGCACGTGCAATGCTTACACGTTGTCTTTGTCCTCCCGATAAACGACCACCTCTATCACCAATATTTGTGTCGTATTGCTTTTCGTTTTGCATAATAAAGTCGTGCGCATTAGCTATTTTAGCAGCGTTTTCTACCTGCTCTTTTGTAGGGATTATCTACACCAAACGAAATGTTATTATAGAATGTATCGTTAAATAATATGGGACTTTGGTTTACATTTCCCATGAAAGAACGAAGATTGTAGAGCGTAAGGTCTTTTTATATTCACTCCATCTATCAATATTTCTCCTTCTTGAACATCGTAATAACGAGGAATAAGGTCTACCAAAGTAGATTTTTCCACTACCACTTTGTCCTACCAAAGCAATGGTTTTTCCTTTCTCAATTTTTTTAAGTTGATGTTTTTTTAAGAACCCACTGTTTATCGTATTTAAACGACACATTTTTTTAAACTCAATGCAGTGGTTAAACTGCGTTAAGTTTACAGGATTTACAGGATTAGTGATATATTCTTTTTGCCTTTAATATTTTATCTACTCGCTCCATAGACGCTAATCCCTTAGGAATATTATAAGTGGCTTTTTGAAAAAAATCTTTCAAAGGGTTTATAATGCTATAAAAGCATCACTAAATAATAAATAAAAGGTGGAACCGCTTAGTGTTTTGGTTGTTTAATACCAACATACCTCCAAACCATAGCACCACAACAATCATCACTGTTCCCATAAACTCACTCATAGGGATGGGCTAATTGTTGACGTATTGCTACCCTCATAACGCTTTTTTTCGTAACGAAGAATTGATGTTATCAGAGCGGTTATTCATCTTTTTCTTCTGCATTAAAAGCCTTAATAATGCGTAAACCTCCTAATGTTTCTTCTACCTGACTTAATGTATCGCTCCACAATCCTTGTCTTCGAGCGAACCCGCTTTAAGCTTTCGTCCCACCATACCCATTATCCAACCAAAAATAGGCACAAAAATAAGCGTGAAAAGCGTAAGCTCCCACGATATAAAAAGTAGGGTTCCGAAGTAAAAAAATAATAAGAATAGGGTTTTTAAAAAAAGCATATCTAACGACGACATGATTGAGCTTTCAATCTCTCCAACATCGCCTGTTATGCGCGCCATGATATCTCCTTTGCGCTCTTCGGAGAAGAATCCTAACGAAAGAGATGTTATTTTTTGATACAACTGATTACGAATATCGCGTACAATACCTGTTCTTATAGGCATAAGAGATGCCGAAGAAAGAAAAATATACTCCTGTTTTTAAGAGCGTCATAATAGCTAATACAATTCCAATAATAAGCAGTGTAACGCTTGCACCCACTTGGTTTGTAATCATTTGAATGTAATAATTGGCGTTATTCTCTATCACCACTTTTACATTATCTAAACTCCACGCCATTAAATGCTTAACGGGTGCTTGCTTTTTTTATCGTCAAATAAGATTTGAAGAATAGGGATTAACGCTGCAAAAAGAAAAATATGTTGAGTACAGCAGACAACATATTAAACAGAATAGACAGTGCCAAATACTTCTTATAAGGTGGCACAAAGCGTTTAAGTATTTGTAAAAAAACTCTTTCATTTGTTGCAAAGTTAACGAAAACGAACGAAATATGAAACTTGTTTACCTATTTTTTTGAATGCATAAACACTTATGAGAAAGAAAGTGAAAAAAAGAAAGGTTTTACACTATTCTTTTTCACTTTTTAAAGCAGTATAAAGGATAGGTTGATGGTGTTAAAACATTAAACCAAAGAGAAATCTAACAAACGTTTTTTTCAATATTAGCCTTTGTCACTTCAATCTTAACAGCATCTCCTAAACGATACACTTTACCACGTCTTCTGCCCACTAAGCAATAGTTTTTTTCGTCAAAGTCGTAATAATCGTCATCAAGTTCACGCATAGGAACCATTCCTTCGCAATGGTTTTCATCAATTTCACAATACATTCCGAAAGACGTTATACCACTGATATGCGCGTCGAAACGCTCTCAATGTAATCATTCATAAACTCTACCATCTTAAACTTAATAGAATCGCGTTCTGCATTTTGAGCTATTAACTCCATTTCGGAGCTATGTTCGCACAAACTTTCATAATATTCTTTGTTTGCACTCTTAGCTCCTTCGGCATAAGCGGTAAGCAATCGGTGTACAAGAGTATCGGGATAACGACGTATTGGACTGGTAAAATGAGTGTAATAAGGAAAGGCTAAACCGAAATGTCCTATGTTATGAACACTATATTTAGCCTTCATCATGGCACGAAGTGCAATGGTTTTGTATCATTTTATTATTAGACTTCACTGGCAGAATTGTCTATCAATTTATTTAAAGAACGTGCCACTTCGCCTTTCGTTCCATCGGTTTTTTTAATTTATAACCGAGCTTTGTTACAAACTCTTTTAACGACTTCTAAACGTTGTGGATCGGGGTTATCATGAATGCGATAAGGTAGTGTTTTTAGCTTTTTACCTTTGCTTACCTTTCCTATTTTTCTCTGCTACTGTGCGATTAGCAAGCAACATAAATTCTTCAATAAGCTTGTTTGCATCTTTAGAAACCTTAAAGTAGCAACGCACAGGGTGACCTTTTTTTCGTCTATATCGAAATGCAATTCTTCTCTATCAAAGCGTACAGCACCATTAGAGAAACGTTCTTTTTCTTAGCATTTTAGCTAACTTATCCAACGTTATTAACGCTTCTGCATTTTCTCCTACATAGTCTTTTGGGTCTTTAATAGGCGCAGGTTCGTCTGTATTAGCTATCACTCCATTGTTTTCTAACAGTGTTTGAACTTCTTCATAAGCATATCTTCTGTCGCTTTTTATAACCGTATGAACCACTCTCGATTGATATATGTGCGCCATATCGTCCATTTCAAAGATAACACTATAAGCTAATTTCTCTTCATTAGGGCGCAATGAGCATATAAAATTACATAAACGTTCGGGCAACATAGGAATGGTTCTGTCTACAAGATACACAGATGTTGCTCTTTTTGCGCTTCTTTATCTATAATGTCGCCTTCTTTTACATAATGAGAAACATCTGCTATGTGTACACCCACTTGATAATGACCATTAGAAAGCACGTTTAATGAAAGCGCATCGTCGAAGTCTTTTGCGTCTTTTGGGTCTATTGTACAAGTGAAAATATCACGAAAATCCTCTCTTTCTTCCAAGTCTTTCGCTGTAATCTCTCCCGAAATACGTTCTGCAGCCTCTTCTACTTCCTTAGGATATTTATAAGGTAAGCCGTATTGAGCTAAGATAGTGTTCATTTCTACATCGTTGTTTCCACTCTCACCCAGCACATCTACCACCTCACCGATAATCTTTTTAGAGTCTTTCGATGGGAAATTGATTATTTTAACCACAGCTTTTTCGCCATCACGAGCACCATTTAGTTTCTTTTTAGGGTATGATAACGTCTTGTGGAAAGATGTTTTGCTTCGGTAATTAAGAAAGCAATATCGCTCTCCACCTTTATCTTTCCTACAAACGTATCCTTATCATGAGAGATTATATCTGTAATAATTGCTTCTCTCATATCTCCTTCTTTTTCGTGCCAAGAGCATAGCTTTCACCCTATCACCACTAAGCGCGAACATCGAATTACGTTCTGCAACAAACACCGAAAGGTCAGCTTCCATCGGGAATAAACACATTCTTTCCGTTGTTTTTACGTATGAATTTACCTTCTTGCACATGCGTTTCAAGATTTAAACGATAGGCATTATCTGCCACAGGAGTTAAGAAATCGTCCCATGCCATTTCCTCCATTAAATCTATAGCAAGCATTTTTTTAAAAGGGTGAGTATCTAATTTTTAAGTTCTTAAATATCTCTTTAAACGAATAAGATTTTTGTGGATGTGAACGGAAAAAAACTTTCTATTTTTTTCTGCCAATTTGTTAGCGGTCATTCTTTTTACCGCCCTTTTTTTCTTTTTCTTCATTCTTTATATATAAGTTTTATAACACTCGCACAAATCTGTTAAGTTTGCCTTATTTTCAATTCACATATATTATATATAATGTGTGCATATAGCAAGGGTTAGCAACATAAGGAGTAGTGTTTATGGCAGCAACCAATATTTTTTTAAGTGTTCGAGTGTATGATATTTTTTTATTTACTATGTTGTTTTTTTCGTATGCAGAAAGTGTTTCAATAACACCTCTTTTTTTATATGCGATAATTGTGAGTGATGTTGTTAAGTCCCGAAACAATAAGCACCTTTTTTTCGCTCTTCATTTTATTATTTATAACTATCATTTATAAGCAAACCTATGGTTATAGCTCCACTTTATTTTCACAAAAAAATAGCTATTTTTATTTTATAATAATTGGTTTAGTGTATTCATTTAATATCTTTTATATTTAACTTTCACCTATCAATTGTGTAGAATTTATTGTGTATAAACCTGTTGAAAAACCCATGTATAACTGCTGTATAACTAACGGAAAAAAACGCTGTATAACTAAGATGTTATAAACAACTCTTTAAGCCCTTTAAAAAGCAATGGTTAATATCCACAGGTTTATACGCTTGTTATTCTTACTTTTTTTACACTAAGTATTTACTTTTTAAAGTTATCACCATAAAAAAATACACATCTATTGTTTATATTGTGGAAAACAAGATATTTCACTAATTATCAAGCATTTATTATACATAAACAATAGTGAATAAAAACACTAATAACTGTTATCTATCTTGCTAACTTAATGTAATAACACACTTATAAACACTATCCACGCTTTATTATCATCGTCATCTTTTTTTATTCTCTATAAAAAGAAGAAAAAGAATATAAAAATAAAGATTGGAAGTTGCATGAAGAAACAATTTAAAAAAAGGTGTATTTGGCAAATTAAACAAAAATAAAATACCTTTGCATAGCAAGTGAGTGTTATCACAAAAACACAAGTAGGTAAATAGAAAAGAAGTGTCGACACAATGAACAGAATATATATATTATTGGTGAGTATATGTTTTTTTATGCAGGGATATGCTCAAAACAATGTTGAAACAAACGCATCGGGAGACATTGAAGAGAAAGATATTAACAGCCCCATATTTGTTCCTATGATTAAAGTGGGAAAGACATTACACGGAAAAAGACAGCATTCAATATATTGAAATGAATAAAGTGTATGTTTATCCGCCATTGGTTTTTGAAAACGATAAACAGCGTCAGGCTTACGACCGATTGGTGTATAACGTTAAAAAGGTGCTACCTATTGCCAAAGAAGTTAATCAAATAATTATAGAAACCTACGAGTATTTAGAAACATTACCTAATAAAAAGGCGAAAGATGCCCACCTTAAATATGTAGAAGAGAGTATTAAAAAAAGAATATACACCACGAATGAGGCGTTTAACCTTTACACAAGGAAAGCTATTGATTAAGTTGGTGTATAGAGAAAGCCATTCGTCTACTTATGGTTTAATACAGGCTTTCCTCGGACCGATTAAAGCTGGGTTCTATCAAGCTTTCGCTTGGGTGTTTTGGAGCCAGCTTAAAAAGACTTACGACCCTGATGGTGAAGACAAAGCCACTGAAAGAGTGGCACGCTTAATAGAAAGCTGGACAACTTTAATTGGTTATATTTTTTTATTTATAAATAAAAAGAAAAAAAGCAAAAAAACACAACTTATAAGTGATATAAAAATAGGTGATTGATGTAAGCATAACAACATAAAAAATGCCCTTAAAAAATGGCTATTTTTTTGTGAGCGTTTTTGTTACATTTTAATTTTTTTAATTATAGCGAAAAAAAGCTAAGAGTTTGGTCGCTTTTTTTCATGTTAAAACAACTTCTTTATCCTTTATTTTTAGCTTATAAAAAAACGCAAAACATATAGGTTTTACATTTCTATATTGAATGTTTTGAAAAACAAAAAAACAAGCCTTTAAAGCGTAAAAAGCTAAGAGTTTAGAGCAAAAATACATGGTGTTTTGCCTCCTAAACTCTTGTGTTTTTGTGCTAATAGCTTATGTTTTAGGAGCTAAACTCTTAGCTTTTTGCATGTTTTTTTCGTTAAAAAAACTTGATTTTTAGTGCTATTCTATTAAAAATATAATTGATGATTACCCTTATTTACAGCAACAAAACATTTGCGCTAAAAAAACACCCAAAAAAATAAGCAAAAACACAACCCACCTATCTCCATCATTGTAGACTATAAAAAAATTAAACAACTATAAATAAAAAGCGTTTCTACTTAAAAGATAGAAAAACAACCTTTTTATTTTTGTGGCTCTTTTTATTTCATTACCTTTGCTGTTGGTAGGTTTTTCGCAAGAAAAAAATCAATAAAAAATGCTAAGAAAAAAACGTCTTTTAAAAACATTATACATACTTTATGGAAAAACATTCACAGCACAGTGTAACGATATATTTAATCAAGCAATAAGAGATTATCACTTGTTAGATAACGTAGACACGCCTATAAAAAATCCATATAGTAACGATACTATTGAAAACCGTTTGTATTTAAAGTGTTGGATAGACACTGTACAATGGCATTTAGAAGATATTATAAGAGACCCGCATATCAATCCACTCGATGCACTTCAACTAAAAACGTCGTATAGACAGAAGTAATCAAGACAGAACCGACCTTGTTGAGCAGATAGATGCTTATTTTAGACACAAGTATTCGGAAGTGAATGTGAGCGAAACTGCTCGACTTAACACCGAAAGTCCTGCTTGGGCTATCGACCGTTTATCTATTCTTGCACTTAAAAATATATCACATGAACGAGCAAACGACTCCGTAATGATGCCGAAAAAAAGCTCATATAGAAAAAGTGTAAAGAAAAAGTTGGCGGTGTTATTAGAGCAACAAAAACGATTTAGGAACAGCTATCAACCAGTTGTTAGAAGATATAGAAGCAGGAAAAAAATATACATGAAGGTTTATAAACAAATGAAAAATGTATAACGACCCTTCTACCAATCCCATTTTATATAAAAACAACAAAGCATAAATGCAGAAAGAGCATTTATTGGTGGTGCGTTTCTCGGCTATTGGCGACATACTAATGACCGTTCCCGTTGTAGAAGCATTAGCAAAAACAATACCCACACTTGCATATAACGGTGTTAAGTGTTCCCTATGCTAAAACATTTTTTGAGCATTTGCCCAATAATGTGAGCTTTATGAGGGGCTAATATTAAAAAAAGAATATAAGGGGATATTTGGCTTAAATAGCCTATATAGACGATTACACGGAAAACGATTTACGGCTGTTGCCGACTTACACAATGTGTTACGAGACCAAATATTTACGACTTAAATTTTTGGTTAGACGGCATAAAAAACAGCACACATAAACAAGCATAGAAAAGAAAAAGCACTTACAGCGCGTAACAACAAACGCTTTAAACAGCTAAACACTTCTTTTCAAAACTATGCCGATGTGTTGGCACAAGTGGGATACCCTATAAAAATGCAACTGGAAACTAAGTATTTGCCTTACGAAGCACCATTAAACACACTTCCCGAAGCATTTGTTAAGCACTTTAAAACAGCTCAACAACACATAGGTATAGCACCTTTTGCGGCACATAAGGGTAAGATTTACCCCATAGAAAAACAGAAAAAGGTTATAGCTTTATTAGCTCAACAAATAGAAAAACCTACAAATATACCTCTTTGGAGGTGGCGAACAAGAAATAAAAACCCTTGAAACATTAGCAAATAAATATCCTCATTGCATTTGCGTACCTAACCAATTAAAAGGGTTTTTCACAAGAAATGGTACTCATTAACCATTTTAAGTGTTATGATAACCATGGACAGTTCTAACATGCATTTAGCAGCCTTAGCAGGCACAAAAAGTGGTGAGTGTATGGGGAGCAACACACCCTTTTGCGGGTTTTTATGCCTTACAATCAAAGCAAAAGAACAAGTGGTTCAGGGCTTCATTGCCTTGCCGTCCGTGTTCTGTTTACGGCAATAAACCGTGTTATAGAAAAGATTTTGCATGTATGAACCTCATCTCTCCTGAGATGATTACCAATAAAGTGAAGAGCATTTTAGCGAACAGTGGCAACAAATAAATAAGTTGCTACCTTTTTAATAGTATAAACAATAAAAACAAAAAAATTATTATGACAAAGTACATTTGTGAAACATGTGGGTATGTATATGACCCTGAAGTAGGAGATCCAGACGGAGGTATTGAACCAGGAACAGCATTCGAAGATATTCCAGAAGATTGGGTTTGCCCTCTTTGTGGAGTAAGTAAAGAAGACTTTTACTGCTGTAGAAGAATAAACAATACCAATGGTATAAAAAAACAAAAGGTGATGATTTATATAATAAAAATCATCACCTTTTTCGTTATGTAAAAACGTTTATGTTGTGTTATCAATGTGCTTTTATAAGGTTTTTATGCGTTATGATATAAGCAAAAAAACATTCGTTTGCCTCATCATTATGTAATTATCGTTTTATAAAAAAACACAACATGTATATCTAAATAGCTTTATTATTCAAAGAAATAAAGGAAGGTAGCAACACCTTCGAGAGCAGGTTTTCTTTCGCCTTCTATCTCTATTTTAAACGCAATTTCGGTTTTACAAGTGCCTCTAAGGTTAGCAATAGAGGCTAATGTTGTAACCAAACGCACTCTACTACCTGTGATAACAGGTTGACCAAAACGCATTTTATCCATGCCATAGTTCACCAACATCTTTATATTATTTACTTCTATAATTTGTTCCCACAAGTGAGGAAGAAGCGAAAGGGTAAGATATCCGTGTGCAATAGTGCTTTTGTATTGACTTTCGGTCTTAGCTTTTTCTACATCTACATGTATCCATTGATGGTCTAAAGTGGCATCTGCAAATAGGTTTATACGGTCTTGTGTAACCTCTAACCAATCAGATACACCCAATTGCTCTCCTAAATGAGAAGCAAACTCTTCGTAAGAATTGATAATTAACTTTTTCCATTTATAATAATGTTGATAAGTGTTTGCAAAGATAAAGGTTTTCTTTTTAAATATTATCTTTTTAGCTTTATAAACCTTATAAAAAAACACATCTTTATTAAATATATACTTTGCTGTTATATGAAATAGCACTACCTTTGCAAAAAGATAAAACATATTTATATGGAACAAAAGCTCTTTATTTATAATACACTTAGCCGACAAAAAGAAGAATTCGTACCTCTTCATGCGCCAAACGTGGGAATGTATGTTTGTGGACCTACTGTTTATGGAGACCCACACTTAGGGTCATGCACGTCCATCTATCACATTCGACCTTCTTTTTCGTTATCTAAAACACTTAAACTACAAGGTGCGTTACGTTAGAAACATAACCGATGTGGGGCATTTAGAGAACGATGCAGACGAAGGAGACGATAAAATAGAAAAGAAAGCACGCTTAGAAGCACTCGAACCTATGGAGGTGGCACAGCATTATATAAATCGTTATCACGAAAGCAATGCAAGCTTTAAACGTGTTACCACCAAGCATTGAACCACAAGCCACTGGGCATATTATGGAACAAGAACAGCTTGTTAAAGAAATTATGGATAATGGTTTTTGCTTACGAAAGCAATGGTTCTATTTACTTTGATACAGAAAAAAATATAACGAAAAAAATATCATTACGGAAAAACTCTCAAGACGCAATCTCGACGATGTAATAAATGCTTCTCGTGAGTTAGGGAGGTGTGCAAGATAAACGCAATCAAACCGACTTTGCTTTGTGGAAGAAGGCTTCTCATACGCATATTATGAAGTGGAACAGTCCTTGGAGCGAAGGTTTTCCCGGCTGGCATTGCGAATGTACGGCAATGGGACGTAAGTATTTAGGCGCAAAATTTGATATTCATGGTGGCGGAATGGACCTTATGTTCCCTCATCATGAATGCGAAATAGCGCAAGCAGTTGCTTCTCAAGGACACGATATGGTGCGTTATTGGATGCATAACAATATGATTACCATCAATGGAAAGAAGATGGGAAAGAGCTTAGGCAACTTTATTACGTTGGAAGAGTTTTTCAATGGAACGCATAAAGCTTTAACGCAAGCTTACAGTCCTATGACTATTCGTTTCTTTATCTTAAGTGCTCATTATAGAGGAACAGTAGATTTTTCTAATGAAGCATTGCAAGCTGCCGAAAAAGGATTAACAAGATTACTCACAGGAATAAAGGATTTAAGTCGTATTAAAGCAGAAAAAAACAAGCGACGAAACCACCTCTAATTTTGTAAAAACATTCCGTTCTCGTTGTTACGAAGCAATGAACGACGATTTACAAACACCTGTTGTTATTTCAATTCTCTTTGAATCGTGTCGTGTTATCAATACTATTTTAGATAAAAAAGCTACAATCAGCGAAGAGATTTATTAGAATTAACGCAAACAATGATGTTGTTTACATTCGATTTGCTGGGCTTAAAAAGACGATAGCACCGATAATAATCAAGGTAGAGAAGAGCTTTTTGGAAAAAGTAGTAGATATGGTTCTTGAATTAAGAGCTAAGGCAAAAGCCGACAAAGACTGGGCTACAAGCGATAAAATTCGTGATATGTTAGCTGAAGCAGGCTTTGAAGTGAAAGACACAAAAGATGGTGTTGTGTGGCGATTAGATAAATAATAGAATACACATTATTATTATATAAAAGCAAAAATGGGTTAGATTTTTAATGTACAAGTCTAACCCATTTTTTTGTTTGTATAAAAGAGTATTTTAAAGAAAAAAATCTTTTATAATGCTATTTAAAAGACGTTTTATTTACGATTAAAAAAAGAATGTGTTATTTATTGATAACCCTAACGATTTAAGTTTATCTCTACATGCTTCTAAAAATGTCGTTAAGCTCCTTTACAGTGTTAGCTCTTAACATAGCAATTCTCATTTGCTTAAAGTCTGGAATGCCTTTGAATATCGGACTCGATGCTAAATGACGTCTTGTGTGTAATATTCCACGATACTCATCAATTCTATCTACATTTATTTGTAATTGTTCTTTTAATATATTCATCTTCATATCCAAAGACAATGGCTCTGCTTGCGTGTTATTTGAGAGATAATCTACCATCTCTTTAAATATCCAAGGGCGTCCAAACGTCGCTCTACCTATCATAATAGCGTCTACTCCATAACGTTCAAATGCTTGTTTTGCTTGCTCTGGTGTGCAAATATCTCCGTTTCCAATAATCGGAATGTTAATTCTTGGGTTATTCTTTACCTCACCTATGAGCGTCCAATCTGCTTCTCCAGTGTACATTTGAGCACGCGTTCTACCGTGAATAGTAAGCGCTTGAATGCCACAATCTTGTAGTTGCTCGGCAAGAGTTGGTATAATAATGCTATTACTATCCCATCCTAATCTTGTTTTTACCGTTACAGGTGTTTTTAACAGCTTTCACAACAGCCTTTGTTATATCAAGCATTAAAGGAATATTTCTAAGCATTCCAGAGCCAGCACCTTTGCCTGCAACCTTCTTAACAGGGCATCCAAAATTTAAATCTATTACATCTGGTTGAACCTCTTCCACTATTTTTAGCTGCTTCAACCATAGAGTCTACGTCTCTACCATATATCTGTATACCCACAGGACGTTCTTCATTACTAATCGTAAGCTTATTAACAGTGGCTTTAATGTTACGTACTAATGCTTCAGCACTTACGAATTCGGTGTATACCATAGCAGCTCCAAAGCGCTTACAAAGTAGCCTAAAGCCTATATCAGTTACGTCTTCCATAGGCGCAAGGAATAGAGATTGCGCTCCAAAGTTAATGTTTCCTATCTTCATGTTTAATAAATTCAATCTTAAAAGTTATCCTTCTGGATTTTAACGATACAAAGATACACTTTTTTTATGTAAACAAATGGTAGCTTCCTCCTGCCATTGATTGAATTAAACCCTTCATTTCTAATTCAAAAAGAATACTTGTTAAGGTTGCAATAGGTAAATTAGTTTGTACTACCAGCGTGTTTATTTGTAGATTATTGTGCTTTTGTAAAGCTTTAATCACTAACATTTCTTGAGGCGATAATTCAGGAAATAACGACCGTTCAATACCCTTTTCTTTCTTACTATTTAGTAGAACATCGTCTATCCAACCCATTTCTTGTACAAAATGTTTCGCACTTGTTAGTAGCATAGCTCCATTTTTAGCAATCAATTCATTACATCCTACGCTAAACGGAGCACCTATTGCGCCAGGAAAAAGCAAACACATCTCTGTTATAGTCTTGTGAAATACCTGCTGTTATCAATCCTCCACCCTTCTCAGCACTCTCTATTAAGACACAAGCATCGCTTATTCCAGCCACAATTCGGTTTCTTCTTACAAAATTAAGCTTATCAGTTTTTGTTTGTGTAGTGTATTCTGTGAGTAAACCGCCATGCTGTAACATTTTAAGAGCTGTTTCTTTATGACTTGAAGGATAAAGAGTATCTAATCCATGAGCTAACACTCCTACGCTTGGAAAGCCATTATCGAGCGATAATCTGTGTGCATTTATGTCTACACCGTATGCTAATCCACTCACAATAAGTGCTTTCGGACAATATTGTTTCAGCTCAGTTATAAATCGTTTTTATTAAGTCTTTACCATACATTGTGCAGTGTCTTGTTCCCACAATGCACACAATACGTTTTGTATTTAGGCTTTCTGTTCCTTTATAAAACAACACCAAAGGCGCATCTTTACAGTCGTTTAATCTGAAAGGATAATCGTTATTGCCATAACAAAGCATTTGAATGCCGTTAGATACATTCCAATCATACTCTTTTTCGGCTTGTTTTATGTATTCATCTTTAGTAGAAAGCGCGCGAAGAAGCCATATAGGGAAGCTGTAGAAAACTTTTTGTTTTAGTTTGTCAGAGTTAAAAATAACTCTTTAATATCTTCACATTCCTTATATAATAACAATGTGTCAGCCAAATGATAAGCCCCCATTTTAGCCAAAGCCATTGTGTAAATAACTTCTTCTCTACTTGCTTTCATACCTTTAAACCATTTATTCTTTATTTATATAAGGTGCTAATAATGTAGCCATCTCTTCGCTATCAGACAATCTACCATTAACTATACACACTACATCTACCACCGCTTTGAAAGAAATTTTATGGTCAGATTTTCTGTAAATGTCTTGATAAAAAACATATTTAATACCTTCTTTCTTTAAATATAAACAAGAAACATACACGTCATCGCAACGTAATGGAGTTTTTATATTGCAAGTTCATACGAGCCACAACAGCATCTATACCCTTTTTCATGTAGTTGCGCAAAGCTTATACCAGTTTGTGTTAGAAACTTATGTCGAGTGTGTTCTGTGTAGTGAAGATAATTAGCATTGTTTACAATACCTTGAATATCACACTCATAATCTCTCACTTCTTGTTCTAATTGATAAATGTATTCCATTTTTTTATAAATAATATTTTTACTTTTATTATATTGCCATTAAAGGTTTATTTATTACTTATTATCAGAAAATCCCTTGAGATAATAAAAATCCAAATCTACACCTTAAACATTCTTTATGGTCGCAATAACACGTTTTTAAGTTGCATAAGAGCCTGCGTATCTGCTGCATTTTTAGCTTTTAAACCACATTCTTTCCACATTCTCACCACGTTGTTATTTTCAGGTTTTAGCTGTTCTAACCATTCTAAAGCACGTTCACAATACCTTTCATTACCACGATATTTACCGTAAGAAAATAGCATTGGTGCTATTGTATTTATGATAATGAGCCCTAATAGAACCATCCGATAACTTTTTTTCTCGTTTGGTTTTTGAGCCTCACCAAATAGATAATGCGTTAACCAATAGCCTTGTAAAGAAACTATGAAACGTTCTTTTAACTGCTCAAAGGTAGATATTTCTAACACTTCTGCAAAGTTTATAGCTCTTAAATGATATAATAATGCCAATTGAACTAAACGAATATGAGGAAAATTAGACGGTCTTAATCGAAGAATATTCCACTTTATATATTTAGCAGGAGATAGCTTAAACTTCGTTATTAAGTAAGTATATTCCGACTTTAACCTCATTAAATAATCATTATTTGCATTTTCTTTCACTTCATTTAATAAGCCTGCATGGCCTAAAAAGAAAGCTTCTAACTGAAAAAGATTATCTCTGTGGTGCGCAATGCTTTGTAATGATAGTGTAGAAAGCCCATTGTTCAAAGGCATCACCATTCACTCCAAAGCCAAAATTACGAGCTAAGGTTATAAAGAAAACATCTTCCCACGAGCCTTTTGTTTGTTCTAAGCGTTTTAATATATTGTTTGTTTTTTGCTCTAATCTTTCTATTTGAAGTGTTTCGAGCCACATTCTACTAACAGAAGAGTTGATGTTAGGAATAAGACGATAACATGGAGGATAACACAAGGTAGACAATAGTTCGCTATAACGTTCTGTTATTTCGGGTAACACCTGCATTTTAAACTGCAAAACCCTTCTTCCGTTTTGCGTAATAGCTTCGTCGTCTATTTCTTGACACACATGTAACACCACATTATTATAATGTTCATCGGTGTTATGTCCATGTTTTTTCCATTGCGAAGCCTTATCGTGTATCTCCACATTTCCCACCCATTCGGTGTTATCTACCTTTATTTTAGCATTAAAAAAGTCGGGTCCATCGTTTGTATTGTATAGTCCTACGTCTACAATTTCTAATTTTTTACCGTTAGTAGTGTGTAAACAAACATTATAAAACAACCGATGTTTCCAAGCATAGTGTAGCAGTTTTTCTATCACAGGATAGTTTATTTGTTTATTTCTACAAAGTTACAAAAAAACTTTTTCAACTATTTTTTTATATCCAACCCACTTAAAATAAAGAAAAACAAACAGCGCATTTTTGTTTTTTTATTCTTCGTCTGTAAAAACATACAAGTCTATAAAAACGAAAAAGATGTGATAAACAACATTGCTACCACACCTTATTTAATAATAATATATTTATGAACAAAACTTTTATTCTACCCTATTTAAGGTTTATTGCTTTTATCTACAAAAATAGCGTGGACGTCGTTTCACCTCTTTATATATCTTTCCTATATACACACCCGTTATGCCTACACCTGTTGTAATGATACCTCCAACGAACCAAATAGACACCATGAGCGACGACCAACCTTTGATAGTAGTTCCAAAAAAATACTCCACTATTCCAAAAATAATCATACAAAACGCGATAAAAAGTCATTCCTAACCCCATAAAAAGTGATAAATTTTAGGGGAGCAACCGAGAACGATGTAATGCCATCTATTGAGAAAGAAAGCATTTTATGCAAAGGATATTTAGATTCACCAGCTGTTCTTTTGTATTCTATTATAGTACACCATTGCTTCTTTAAAGCCTAATTGACGCACCAATCCACGAAGAAATAAGTTTCTTTCAGGATATTCTAATAACGCCATAACAGCTCTTTTGCGCATCATTCTAAAGTCTGCATGATTATAAATAGTTTCTTTATCAGCCTTTTGCATTAGCTTATAAAAGCTTTGAGCAGTGAAACGTTTAAAGAAAGTGTCTGTTTTTCGTTCTTTTCTAACGCCATATACAATATCGCAATGTTGTTCTTTAACATAACGTGCCATATCTATTATAGCATTTTTCATCGTCTTGTAGGTCGGCATCTATTGATACCATAGCATCGCAAAGCTCCACACATTGCTCCATACCTGCCCACAATGCGTTTTTGATGTCCCTACGTTATGAGAAAGTTTTATGGCAGCAACATTGTCATATTGTTGTGTTAGTTCATTGGCTATAGTCCATGTATTGTCTTTACTGCCATCGTCTACAAGTAAAAATATGTGCTTTTATTTGTAGTTCAGCATCTAATGTATTACATGTTTTTTTGTAGCTTTTTCAATAGCCCATTTTAACACCTCTTGTTCGTTATAACAAGGAATAACAATATATAATTTCATTGTTCATTACATTTTATACCTTAACAAAGGTACAATAAAATAACAGAAAAAAACACTCTTAAAAACCTCGTTGTTTTAGGGTTTTAATACCCTATTTTTTTATACAAAATGCTACCTTTGTAGGTATGAAATATGTAGATGTACTACTTCCTTTGCCGTTTAATGAGGCTTTCACTTACGACCTTAAGCCCGAGCAAGCTAAGCTATTAAAGGTTGGTTATAGAGTTATTGTGCCTTTTGGGCTATCTAAAACCTACACAGGAATTGTGTTAAAGCTGCATAATAACAAACCCTCAGTTTGAAACAAAAAAACAATTATCGATGTTCCAGACAACTACCCTTTGGTGTTAGAAAAACAATTGAAATTGTGGCAATGGATATCATCTTATTACATGGCACCTTTGGGAGATGTGTATAAAGCAGCATTACCATCGGCTTTAAAGATAGAAGATAGGTACCGACCTAAAACAGAATACTGCGTTAAGTTGGGTGCTTTATGTCAAAACTACGAAGGAATAGCCCTTGCATTAAGCATGCTTCGTGGTTCAAAAAAACAGCAACAAGCCTTTTTAAGCTTTCTTTCTTTGGCTTTTCCTATGGGTTGGGAGAATGTAACCAACTATCAAGTGAGCACTTATATCACAAAAGAAGAGTTGTTAAACGTTAGCAAAGTGAGTGCATCTATTATCACCGAATTAACAAAGAAAGGTATTTTACAAATATACGAACGAGAAATAGAGCGTTTTTTACTACCCGACGAGCCATTAGCTATTAGCGTTCAACCCTTATCATCTACGCAAGAAAAAGCTTATAACCAAATAATTACAGCCTTTAACACAAAAAGATGTGGTGCTATTGCATGGAGTTACAGGCAGTGGAAAAACCGAAATATACATTCATTTAATACACTTTGCTTTGCAAAAAGGGCAACAAGTGCTTTATATGCTACCCGAAATTGCGCTTACTGTGCAGATAATGCAACGATTAAAGCGAGTGTTTGGTAGCAAATTGGGTATTTATCACTCTAAAAATTACCGATGCAGAACGTGCCGAAATGTGGAATAAACAACTCTCAAACAATCCTTTTCAAGTGATATTAGGTGTGAGAAGTTCTGTTTTTGCCTTTTCAACACTTAGGTTTGGTTGTTATAGACGAAGAACACGAAAGCTCTTTTAAGCAAATAGACCCTTCTCCTCGTTATCATGCACGCTCGGTGGGAATAATGTTAGCTAACATGTATGGAGCAAAAACAGTGTTAGGAACAGCCACTCCATCAATAGAAAGCTACTATAATGCCCTTAACAATAAGTATGCACTTATTAGTCTTAATGCTCGTTTCAAAGATGTAGCTTTGCCAAAGATTGAAGTGGTAGACGTGAAAGACCTTAAACGACGAAAACTCATGAAAGGTATTTTCTCGCAAACGCTTATAGATGCGGTGCAAGAGGCTTTAGAAACAAACAAACAAGTTATTCTTTTTCAAAACAGACGTGGGTTTGCACCTATCACAGAGTGTAAAGAATGTGGCTGGGTGCCTAAGTGTCAAAACTGCGATGTGTCGCTAACATTGCATAAAAATCTCAACTATTTGTCGTGTCATTATTGTGGATACACTTATCAAATACCACAAAAATGCCCGCAATGTGGTTGCGATGGATTGTATAATAAGGGCTTTGGAACAGAAAAAATAGAAGAGGTGGTGCAACAACTGTTTCCTTTGGCAAGAATTGCAAGAATGGATTTAGACACTACACGCACCAAAAACGCATATGAAAGGTTAATAAACGACTTTTCGTTGGGTAAAACTAATGTGCTTATTGGTACGCAGATGGTGAGTAAGGGACTCGATTTTGACAATGTAAAGGTGGTGGGTATTATTGATGCAGATAGTATGTTGAATTATCCCGACTTTCGTTCTTACGAATATAGCTTTGCTATGTTGGCACAAGTGGCAGGAAGAGCGGGACGAAAAGGAGAACAAGGACGTGTTATTTTGCAAACAAAAAACACCGAATTACCTATTATTTCGCAAATAGCATCTAACGATTACAGCACGTTTTACAAAAGAAACTGAGTTAGAGAGAAAGGCTTTTTATTATCCACCTTTTTATAGGTTGATTTGTGTTTACTTAAAAATATAAAAAAGAAGAGGTGGTAAACGAGGCGGCTATTGTTATGGGCAACCAATTAAGAACTTGGTTTGGAAATAGGTTGTTAGGTCCCGATAAACCTTCTATTGCAAGGGTTAAAGCGCAACATATACGAAAGTTAGTGTTAAAATTGGAAAAAAAGGATTAAACGCTAACGATGTGCGACATTATTTGGTTTTTAGCAGAGAAAAAAATGTTTTAGCAAATAAAAAAATATGCAGCCATTGCTATTTATTATGATGTAGACCCTGTGTAGTTTTTGCTTGATAAGATGAAATAAATAATGAAAAAGAGGACAGAAAATGCGTTATTTCTGCCCTCTTTTTCGTTGAACTATATAAACGGTGAAAAACAAACGCTTTTTTTGTGAGAAAGAGAAAGAAAAGCCCTTAAAAAAGCGTTTTTTTCGTTAAAAAGGTTGCAATAGCTTAGAGTTTAGTGTGCAAAACATAAGCTATTAGGACTTAAAACATAAGGGTTTAGGCTGTAAAACACCATGTATTGCGTGCAAAACTCTTAGCTTTTTACGCCTTAAACGCTTGTTTTTTTGTTTTTTTCAAAAACTTTCCAAATAGAAATGCAAAACCTATATGTTTTGCGTTTTACAACTCGTTTTTTTAGTAGGAAACAAGCTTTTAATAACCATGTAATAGCTGGTTAGATAGTGCCTTTTTGTGCTAAAACAGAAAAAAATAAAAATGTAACAAAATGCTCACAAAAAAATGGTGGGTTAAAATGGTAATAACAAACTTTTAATTTTCTACCTTTATTGTATATAAAACAACGAACAAACCATTTGTCATAAAAAATATAAGCGCAAAGAAAAAAACAAAAACAATATAGGGGAATAAAAACAAAATGCCATGAACGCAAAGACATGGCATTTGTTGGTTTCATTGTTATAAAAAGGCGGTATTACCCTATTGTAAAAAAACATAGAGTTATGCTTTTTTTATTTATAAATGTAATATTTATTTTTTTCTTTTCTGTAAGCAGAAGGCGTTACCCTACATGCTCTTTAAAAATAAGTTCCTAAAAAAACTTTGATTAGGAAAAATTCATGTCTTTCGCTATTTCTTTAATACTTTTATTTGTATTTCTTAAAAAGAACACGCAATTCAATAGTAACATAATTGTCAATCCAGTCGTTCGGTGTGCGTCCACTCACTTGTTTAACGCTTTCAGAAAGATACTTAGCTGTAATGTTTAACCTTTCGGCATACCAGCTCACACGTCGTTCTTTTCGGTAGCAAAGCTCCACTAATTTAATAAATCTGTTAAACAGTTCTTCGGCTTTATTATAGGTTCTGTTGCTTAATTGCTGAATGCGATAAATGGCATTGCTAATGTCGTATATCATAGCTTTAAACAATGAACGCACAATAGCACGTCTGAAATGATGTTCGGGATTAGCTATTTTTTTCAATAGCAATATGACAATAGCTCAACAATGCTTGCACCTCGCTGGGTAAAAGCGAACAAACAGGGTGTGTACGCGAAAATAAAAAGAGCGAAGAAAGTTCGCTTACACCACTCACAATGTCGTTAAAGAACGTTTGAGAAATCATAAATGTAATGCCCATACAGTCGCTACTAAAATTGTATCCACTAATGGTTTGCCCCTCACTAATAATAATAAAATCGTTAGGAGATACGGTGTGTTGCACCGTATTCACAGTGTAAGTGGCACTACCTTTAAGACATAAACCTAATAATAAACAGCCCATGCGTCGTGGAGTGTCTATTTTTTTGGAATGTTATGTATGTTTTCAACCACCACAATATCTTTGTCTATGTGTCTGGCTTTGGTAAACTCTAAGATAGATTCTATGGAGATATTGTCTGTTAATGTTTTGTGTTTCATGAACTAATCAATAAGAGTTTATTATAAAATGGTTATCTTTATGTTGTTGTAATGCAATGCCTTCTACCTGCATAATATTATCGGTAGAAATAAAATGATTTGTTTGTAATAAAACATGTCGATAGCTATAAGGCGCAAAAGGGGTACTTATTTGCTCGTCTAACAAGCCATTACAAATATAATCTGTTTGTGCTAATGCTATTTTTTTGCCTGCTTTTAATCCTCGTAGAGTTATTCTTACAAAGCCAATGCAAGCCTTTTCGAACGCATAACTTATGCCATTGGGTTCTATATCGAAATAGAGTGGCGCATGGGTCTTTGTGTTTGTTGTTTTAAGAGTGGGTGTTGTAGAAGCAAAAAGCCATTTTAAGGGTATATAATCGTGTGTTTGTAGTGTTTCTACAGGTATCCAATTCATGGTTTCTACCTCATCGGATAACCAATAATAAATGTTCTTTCTGCCGTCCACTTGTAAACGTCCGTTGTCTTGCCACATAGTGTTTGTGGGTGCATACACTATGTTTTTAGGCATAAAAGGAACGCTCCAACCCTCGTTTGTGGAGTGTTTTTGTAACCATAAAGCTATAACGGGCAATTGAGTAGCACCTAAATAAGGGGTGTAAACAATGGTTATGGTGTTGTTATGAGGCTTTATAAAGCGTTTTATGGCATAACTCTGAATGGCGAAAAGGGTGTCGTTAGGGAGGCGAAAAGGTTGGCATATTGACGTAGAAACATTTCTGTTGTTGATATAAATCTGCGTGTTATAACCACTCACCACGGTTAGTTTTGTTTCGGTGGGTAAGCTGTCGCTCTCAAAACAAGCCTTTAACACTACTTGTTCGGTTGCCTTTATCTTTGTTAAAGAAAGCCATTCCACCCTTTGAGCATAAAGTGTGAGGGTGTTACAAACACTCCATAACAATAGTAGAGTTAGCTTTCTAACATAAACGCACACCCTATTTAGCGAGCAAAAAGGTTTTTGGTTTCGCCTAATTTAAAGGTTAAAGGCATTTCTTTTGCATTCGCTTTTAAGGTTATGTGTCCGCCTTTTTCACTCTTAATACTCACATTTGTCACCTTATGGTCTTTCCATTGAAAGCTTACTACATAAGCTCCTCTGGCTCTAAGTCCTACCATTGAACCATCTTTCCACGATTGTGGGAAGCTGCAGGAAGAAGCTCTATTACGTCTTTACCACTTTGCAATAGCATTTCACAAACGCCTGCTGTGCCACCAAAATTGCCGTCTATTTGGAATGGAGGGTGGGCATCTAACAAGTTAGGATACGTTCCACCACCACCCAATCGGTCGTGTTCTTGGTATTCATCGGGACTAACATAACTCAAAAGAGTTCTGTAAGTGTGATAAGATTGTTGCCCATCTTTGAGTCTTGCCCAAAGGTTTAATCTCCAACCTGAGCTCCAACCAGTGGTTTTATCACCCTTTATTTCGAGTGTTCTGCGTGCTGCTTGTGCCAAAAAGGTGTTTTTTTGAAGACTTAAATGATGACCCGGAAAAAGACCAATGAGGTGAGATTGATGTCTATGATGTATGTCGGCATCGTTCCAATCGTAATACCATTCGTTTAAATCGCCCTCTTTTCCTATTGTATATGGGTGAAATTCTGCCATAACCGCTAATAGCTTATGGCTAAAAAGCAGTGTCGGTGTTTAGCAAACGAGCGGCTTCTGCTGTGTTAGTGAACAGTTCTCTAAGAATAGCAAGGTCTGCTGTTCCGCCGAAACAAGTCTTTCCTTGATAACCATCGCTTAACTTATAATTGTTCTCGGGCGATGTTGAAGGCGTTGTAATCCATTCATTAGGGTTTAAATGACTTTTAACAAGCCATTCAAACATAAACTCACACGCGCCTTTTCATTAACGGATAAGCTCCAGTTTTTAAGTAATTAAGGTCTTGAGTGTAAAGAAAATGCTCCCAAAGGTGGCTCATTAACCACGCACCACCTAAGTTCCAATTCGCCCATTCGGGGCTTTCTCTCTTCTCACCTACGGGGTTTGTCATTGCCCAAATGTCTGAATTGTGGCATGCACACCAACCTTTTGAAATGCCATAGTAATTCTTTGCGGTGGCAATACCTGTGTCGGCAAGTCCTTTAACGAAAGAGTTTAAAGGCTGAAACATCTCCGAAAGGTTTGCAACCTCTGCACACCAATAGTTTTCTTCCAAGTTTATATTAACAGTATAGTTGGCTCTCCATGGTGAAAAAAGTCGTGTTGCCCACAGTCCTTGTAAGTTTGCTGGAGCTCCAAGTGTACGAGATGAAGAGATAAGAAGATAGCGTCCGAACTGAAAATAAAGCATTTCGAGATAAGGATTGCTTTCTTTTTTTACTGTATATTCTTTGAGTTGCTCGTCGGTGGCTTGTTTATTGTTAAATAAAGCATCGTTTAAAGAGAAACGAACACGGTCGAATAATTGTTTATAGTCTTGTATATGTCGTGTTTTAATGCTGTTATAAGAACGTTTTAAGATAGCGTTTAAATTGTTTTGAGCAAGCTCTTGATAGTTCTTACCTTGTAAAACGGGGTGTTTATCGTAGCCGTTAAAACTTGTTTCGTTAACAATATATATTTCTGCCGACGATACTTTGTTAAGCGAAACCACAGAGTCGGTAACTAAAACCTTTCCTCCTTTATTCTTAACATATAACAAAGTGCGAAAATGAATGCTGTTGTTGGGGTCGCCATAAGCATGACCTGAAAGCATTAACCCATTGTTCATACCATTTACTTGATGGGGTACAAGCGAGTTAAGACTTAGTTTACACGATATAGCTCCTGCTTTATTAGCACTTAAACGCACCACAATAGCTTTGTCGGGGTTTGTTGCAAAGTATTCTTTTTGGTAGCGAATACCATTTTGTTCATAGTGTACTTTCACCAAAGAGCTATCGAGTGATAACTCTCTATAATAGTTTTTATAGTTTTCTTGTTGGTTGTTGATGATAGAAAGAGTAGCCAAAGGCTGATAATATTGCGAGTTTGGACCTTGTACACGTAGTTGAAGAGAGTCTGCCAACTTATAGTTTTCGTTTCTAAGAGCCTCTCTTATGGGTTCAATCCACTTGTAAGCACCTTCGTCTTGATTACGATTTACGGGTTTACCTGTCCACAATGTGATGTCGTTTAGGCATATTTTATCTTCTTTTACACCACCATAAACCACTCCACCGAGCCTTCCGTTGCCTATTACAAGTGATTCTTCAAAATAAAGAGCAGGGTTTTTATACCACAATTTAAGTGGCAATGGCTTTGCAATAGTTGGTGCAATGTAGCTTAAAAGCAATAGCAAGAGTAAATAAAAAAACTTTTTCATTGAAATAGATTAGAACTAAATATTATAAAGGTAAAAAGGTAAATACACTTTTTGAAAGATAAGCGAATAAAAGAACCCTCTCTGCTTATTATGCAAGCAAGAGAGGGCTATAAAGAGATAATATTATGCGTCTATATTTTGCATAAGTTGCATTTTTTTCGATAAACTCTCTACGTGGTTCCACGTCATCGCCCATTAACATTGAGAAAAATCTCATCTGCTCTGGCAGCATTTTCAATAGTTACTTGCTTTAAAAGTCGAGTTTCTGGATTCATTGTAGTTTCCCAAAGTTGCTCTGGATTCATTTCTCCAAGACCTTTATAGCGTTGCACATGAATGCTTTTTAGAGTCTTCTCCATCGCCTTTGTATTTATCGATAAAGGCTTGACGTTGTTGCTCTGTGTAGCAATACTCTTTCACCTTATTTTTTTGTAGTTACAGAGATATAAAGGAGGATTGGCTATATAAAGGTGTCCTTCTTGTACTATTTTAGGCATGAAACGATAGAAAAGAGTCATAATAAGCGTGTCGATGTGAGAGCCATCGACGTCGGCGTCGGTCATAATAATTATCTTATCATAACGTAATTTTTCGATGTTTGCTTCTTTATCATCTTCGCCTTCGACACCAAAACGTACACCGATACTTTGAATAATGTTCATCACTGATTCGCTTTCGAACACTTTATGCCACATCACTTTTTCAACGTTTAATATCTTACCTCTTAGTGGTAAGACAGCTTGAGTGTATCTATCGCGTCCTTGTTTAGCAGAACCTCCCGCCGAATCACCCTCAACTAAGAAAAATTTCGCTTGTCTTTGGGTCTTTATTAGAGCAGTCTGCGAGCTTTCCGGGCAAACCTCCTCCACTCATAGGGGTTCTTTCTTTGAACGCTTTCTCTGCTTTACGAGCGGCTATACGAGCAGTGGCTGCGAGGATAACCTTTTCACATATAAAGCTTTAGCCTCTTTTGGGATGTTCTTCTAAATAGTCTGATAATGCCTCGCCAACTGCTTGTTGTACGGCACCAGACACTTCACTATTGCCCAGTTTTGTTTTGGTTTGACCTTCAAATTGAGGCTCTGCTACCTTAATAGAGATAACAGCTGTGAGTCCTTCTCTAAAGTCTTCTCCTGCAATTTCTATTTTAGCTTTTTCTATTTGCTTAGATATTACGGGGTCGTTATCAGCATAAGCCTTTAAAGTTCTTGTTAACGCCATGCGAAAACCTGTGAGGTGAGTTCCTCCTTCAATAGTGTTAATGTTGTTAACGTATGAATGTATGTTTTCAGTATAGTCGTTATTATACATTATAGCCACTTCTATGGGAATGTTATTTTTTTCGGTTTTTAAGATAAATAACATCATCGAAGAGGTGTGTTCTATGACGGTCTATGTAGCGAGCAAAGGCTTTTTAATCCGTCTTCTGCATAGAATGTTTCTTTCTTTATATTACCTTCTTCGTCGGGACGGAGGTCAGATAGGTTGATACGAACACCCTGCATTAAGGTATGCAAGCTCACGCATACGACGTGAAATGATGTCCCATTTATAAATAGTGGTGGTAAAGATTGAGCCATCTGGCCAGAATTGTTGACGTGTTCCACGAAGAGTAGTCTCGCCAACAACCTTTACTGAGTATAATGGTTTTCCTTTTTCGTATTCTTGTTGATAAATTTTTCCGTCACGAAAAACTTGTGAAAGCATGTGTGTAGATAGTGCATTAACACAAGAAACACCCACTCCATGAAGTCCACCACTAACTTTATATGAGCCTTTATCAAACTTTCCGCCTGCATGAAGCACTGTCATAACCACTTCGAGAGCAGATTTATGGAGCTTTTCGTGCATGTCTACGGGGATACCTCTACCATTATCTTGCACTGTTATAGAGTTATCTTCGTTTATGGTTACATCTATATCGGTGCAATAGCCTGCCATTGCCTCGTCAATAGAGTTGTCTACGGTTTCGTTAACGAGGTGATGTAGACCTTTTTCGCTTATATCTCCAATATACATAGCAGGGCGTTTACGCACTGCTTCCAATCCTTCGAGCACTTGAATGTTACTCGCCGAATAGTTATTTTCTATGTTTTGATTTTCTGACATGTTGTTTTTTTCAAAAAAATACTCTTGCAAAGATATAAAAACTTGACAATATAACAAGTTATATTCTTTTATTTGCAGGCTAAAAAAAGGCTTGTTTTTGCTCGTGTTTTTTTAGCTTGTGTGCAAAGTGTTTGCATATTTTGAGTGTGTAAATGGTTTTTATGCAAAAAAATAGGGCTTGTTTGGTAAATGATTATAAATGAGCTATTGTGTATGATAATCAGTGTTTTATGCTTTTATATGTAAGATGTTGAGTTGTAAAAAGCTTAGGTTTTAGCTTGCAATAGATGGTGTTTTTAGGTGGTAATAGCTTATGTTTTAGCACTTAAACTCTTGTGTTTTGTGTGGTAAAAACCCTAAGAGTTTATGCGTTAGAGTGAATATTTTTTTATGCATAAAAAGGGGGTATTTCTGCATAAAATGCCAAAATATGCAAGGTTGAAGTGTGTTTTTGGTGAACAAAAAAATAAGTTTTAAAAATGTAAAAACCTATATGTTTTAGGGTTTATAGGTAGGCTTTTGTGTTTATTTTTTTGCTTTGTTTGTAAGTGCAAAAAGCTTGTAAAAGCTTAGCTATTTTATCTAAAACAGAAATTTTAAAGAGCATTTTTTTGCGGGGGTAAAAAAATGGTGTTTTTATGTTTTTTTAGAATGCTAAAAATAACACTTTATCTTTGTCTTAAAAAAATCAAAAAAAGTGGTTATCTAAACAAATATAGATAACCACTTTTGTTTTTATTTCTTGCGTCCAAAGTCGGCAGGTATTTCCCCCCACTTTGTAGTTTCCCACTTAATAACGCTTGTTTCGTAGCAATGTGTTCTTAACCAAAGCTCTGCTCGTTCTATAATAGCATATAGTTTTTGCGTTTTATCGTTACGTTCGAGCTTGGTTTTTGCATTGCTTTTTGCGTAGCCACGTTAAGGCATTGTTGCTGTCGGTATAAACAATTTTGTTTTTTTAGTCCCTGCTTTTCAATCAATGCAAGTGCGTGTACAACGGCTAAAAACTCGCCTATATTGTTTGTTCCGTGTATCGGTCCGAACTGAAAAACAATAGCTCCTGTGGCAAGGTCTATGGCTCTATATTCCATAGGTCCGGGGTTTCCTGTGCAAGAAGCATCTACTGCCCACGCATTAGCACTCACTTCGAGTGGTAAAGGGAGAACAGTGTCGTGTCGATAGTCGGGCGGATTAAACATATTACATTCGTTCTGGCACGTCGATACCTAATAGATTCATACCGTTTTTAATTACTGTTGCCACATTTTGAGCTAACACTAAACGCACAATCTTTTTGTTATTGTCTTCTTCTTTCAAGATGCTGTAATCGTGATAGAATTGGTTAAACTCTTTAGTTAACTCGTAACAATAGTTTGCAATACCGCTTGGTGAATAGTCTTTACCTGCTTGTTCAACCACAGAAGCATAGTCGCTAAGCTTTTGAATAAGGTTTGTTTCCTTTTCGTTTAGTGGAGCATCGTTTGGTAAAGACGCTGGAATAGCTATTCCTTGCTCGTTTGCTTTGCGCAAAAACGCTACATATTCTGGCGTGAGTGTATTGTATAAAAGGACCTGTATTGCCGTTAAAAATCAATACTTTCTTCTGGGTTAAAAGAGCATGTTTTTTCGTGCATCTACTTTCAAAATAAAGTATTTTAAAGCACCTAATCCTACCATTTCGGCTATTTTAGCGCGTTCGTCGGCACTCATGTCTTGTAGTTTACCCATTTCGTCACTGGTTTTTTTGAGCACCGTTTACCATCTCTTGCATCAATTCGTCGGCATCTACAACCGTACCCTCTCTGCTTTTCATCTTTCCATTAGGGAGTTCTACCATTCCATACGAAAAGTGTACAAGGTCTTTACCCCAACTAAAACCTAATTTATCCAAAAGAATTGAGAGCACTTGGAAGTGATAATTCTGCTCATTTCCTACTACATAAATCATATTATCTATGGGATAATCTTTTATAACGAAGGTCTGCTGTGCCAATGTCTTGCGTCATATAAACGCTTGTACCATCTGAACGAAGCAACAATTTATGGTCTAATCCTTCGTTAGTGAGGTCTGCCCAAACGCTATTATCTTCTTTTCTGAAGAAAAATACCTTTGCTTAATCCTTCTTCTACCTTACTTTTTCCTTCAAGATAGGTTTCAGATTCGTAATAAATCTTATCGAAAGAAACACCCTAAACGCTTGTATGTTTCGTCGAAACCAGCATACACCCATGTGTTCATAGTTTGCCAAAGCGAACGAATTTCGGGGTCGTTTTGTTCCCAACGACGTAGCATTTCGCGTGCTTCTTGCATTAAAGGAGCGTTTTCTTTAGCATCTTTTTCGGCTTCTTCTTCGGTTTTTTTCCTTCTGCTAAATATTGTGTTTTAAGTGCTTTTTACCTCTTCTCTATAATGTTTATCGAATGCAACATAGTAGTCGCCAATTAAGTGATCGCCTTTCTTTCCACTTGTTTCTGGCGTTTCACCGTTGCCCCATCGTTTCCATGCAAGCATTGATTTGCAGATATGAATACCACGGTCATTAACAATATTTGTTTTGATTACGCGGTTACCATTTGCTTTCATTATTTGCGAAAGAGACCATCCTAAGAGGTTGTTTCTTACGTGTCCTAAGTGAAGGGGTTTATTTGTGTTAGGCGAAGAGTATTCTATCATAACCAAAGGCGAAGCGTTTGTCACTTCTTTTTCGCCAAAATGAGGCTGTGCAGCTATGCTATTGAGCAAAAGAAATCCATGCTTTGGGTGCTATAACGAGGTTTAAAAAGCCCTTAACTACATTAAATGCACTCACAGCATCGCAGTGTTGTGCTACATACTCTCCTATTTCTTGTGCTGTTTCTTCGGGTTTTTTTCTTTGAAACTTTTTAAGAATGGAAATACAACAAGTGTGAGATGACCTTCAAAAAGTGCTTTTTTTGTTTTTTTGTAATTGCACAGTGTTTGGTTCTACATCGTGTGCATATAAATGCTTTCACTGCTTCTATAATGCTACGGCATATTTGCTCTTCAAAAATTCATGTTCTTTATTGTTGGTGTTTGAATAAATAAATGCCAAGTGTGCCACTCGTTATAAATATTACTCTTAGCACATGGCTATATGTTGGTAAAGTGTTGTGTTTTTTTATCTTCACAAACCTTGTTTTTTTAGAATTACAAAAATTACAATAAAATGCTGATAAAGACGTGTTATTCTGTAACTTTTATGCGTTTATTGCTTATATTTGCGCTATTGTTTAACATATAAAAGAAAAAAATAATGAATAAAAAAACAAGTGGCTTATTGCTTTTTTTGTGTCTTTTGTGTTTGTTGTACTCGTAGGTGCTACTTTATACATGTTTAACTACTCTTTATTGGCTAATCCGCTTAGATTTAACGAAACAGAATATAGTTTTAAGGTGATGAAAAAAACGCTATCCTCATTTGCAAACGTGGATAGATTCTATTCGTAATAATAAGGTGTTAAAAGACACTTTTATAGAGATGAGCGAGAAAGAACAAGCTCATGCGTTTTATATGTATCTTCTAAGCCTACAAATCGTACGGCTATATTGGTTCATGGCTACAAAGAACGTGGCATAAAGATGCTTCATATAGCACATATTTATGCTTGTTTAGGGTTTAATGTGTTAATTCCCGACCTTCATGGACATGGATTGAGCGATGGGAAGTATATTCAAATGGGGTGGAAAGATAGGTTAGATATGCTTCGTTGGTGTGCTTTTGCAAATCAATTGTTTAAACTAAAAGGCAAAAACTCTCAACAAGTGTTGCACGGAATATCAATGGGAGCAGCCACAGTGATGGGTGTTTCGGGAGAAAATACTCCTTCGTTTATTCGTTGTTTTGTAGAAGATTGTGGATATACAAGCGTTTGGGACGAGTTTAAAGGTGAACTAAAAAACAGATTTGGCTTACCTTCTTTCCCCTTACTTTATACTACCAGTGTGGCAACAAAGGCTTTTTGTGGTTGGAGTTTTCAAGAGGCTTCTCCGTTAAACGCGGTGTCTAAATGCAAAAAAAGCCTATGTTGTTTATTCATGGAAATGCAGACTTTTTTTGTACCAACGGCTATGGTTTATCGTTTATATAAAGCTAAACCTCAGCCTAAAAGGTTGTGGGTAGTGCCACAAGCAGCACATGCTGAAAGCTATAAAGTTAATCCCGATAAATATAAAAAAACAAGTGGAGACGTTTCTACAGCTTTATTTTTTTAGCTATTAACCCACAATAAAAAAACGAAGATAAAAATAAAAAGTCCTCACTCTTTTTAGCATAAGAATGAGGACTTAAATGTTTCTCTATAAATGGAGATAATGTTTATTTTTTAGCGTTAATCTCTTTTATTAAACGGTCTGCTTTACCCCATTTATCCATTAAATAAAGCATATAACGAACATCAACACCTATGCAACGAGCCAATTGAGCATCGTAGTTAATGTCGCTTGAAAGGCTATCCCAGTTGCCATCAAACGCTAAACCAATGAGTTCACCCTCACCATTAAAGATAGGAGAGCCACTGTTTCCACCCGTAATATCATTGGTAGTAAGGAAACAGAGTTGAAGGTTTTTGCTGTCTTTGTCGGTATATTCGCCGAAAGAAGTGGCTGAAAGAAGTTCTTTAAGCTCTGGTTGAACGTTATAATCGTACACTTCGTGCGCTCTATTCATCTTCTCTACAATACTTGGAGCAATGGTATAATAACCTGAATACTTACCTCCGAGGTTGTAACCTGTTACTTGTCCGTAGCTTAAACGCATAGTAGAATTAGCATCAGAGTAATGAGGTTTGTCTTCTTCCATGCGTAGTTTAGCTGCACAGAGATACTTTTCTTGTGTTTCAATAGCAGGATTTAGTTTCAAAAATCTCATTTCTTAATAATTCGTTTATACGATGAATTTCGCTACCAAAGAACACCCCTGCATCTTTTTTTCTCTAAGCTTTTTAATCTTATTCAGTTTAGCTCCTGTTTTCATCAACTCGCTGTTTTTGTAGAGAAAATCTACATAATCGGCATAGTTGTTATTAAATTTTTGTGCAATAACATCGTAGAATTTAGGGAGATATGTTGGGTTTTTAACCTGTTCTTTATAGTTTTTAAGTAGCACAGTTAGCACCTCTTTGTCTAAATTCTCGTCCCATTCGTCGGCATTATTCTTAACAACGAAAGCATTAGGTTTTGTTTGTTTTTTAGCAGAATGTAGTGCATTTCTCCAACCACTATAATAGTTAAACCATTCATTGTATCGGTTTACTAACTCACTTGTGCCTCTAAATGTTTCTCTAAAATAGCGAAGTGTGCGCATAAGACTAAAACGTTGAGCATAAAGCGACGCTAAAGAATCAAACTGAAGTTTGCCTTTTAAGAACTTAGTGCTATCTTGCCATGCTCGTAAACGCGCTTCAAAGCGTTCTTTTTGTTGAATTAAACCGATAGAATCGATACACTTATTCATTCCAATAGAGTTCTTCCAATAGTTTGCAGAGCTTGCAAATATCGACTCATATTTAATTCTTACGGCATCACTGGCACGCATATGCTTCGTCATTACCTCCTGTTTTACGCCACGAACTTGTGCTGTTGGTTCGTTAATAGCATCTTTTCGTTCTTTAATACCATAAGAAGAAAGGTAACGACTGGTGCTTCCGGGGTAACCAATAGTCATTGCAAAGCTACCTTCTTTATAGCCTTTCATCGATACAGGAGCCCATGTTGCAGGGCTTATAAGGCACGTTTTTCTTTTGCTATATTCTGCTGGTTCATTGTTATTAGGTGAGGCATAAACTCTAAAAAAACAGCAAAGTCTGACGTTTGACGAGGCCACATCCAGTTATCAATCTCTCCTCCAAACTTGCCCATTGACTTAGGTATTGTGAACACTAAACGAACATCTGGAAACAACCGATAAGTAGTTGCGTAATATTGGTTACCTTCATAATACGGATCTATTTGTACTTGATAGAATTTACCCTTATGTTTTATTTCATCGTTTAGCTCCTTTTCGAGTTTAGCAAGGCAACTTTCTTGTTCTTTAACAGACATTTCGTTAAACCCAAGTTTAGCTAAACGAGGTGTAACGTCTTCTTGTGAAACCATAAAAAGACACGAAAAAGATTTTTCATTTGGAGCTCTTCTGCGAACGAATTTTGCAACAAATCCATTCTTCATATAGTCTTTTTCTACCGTAGAATGCTTACGAATAGCCTCAAAACCACAGTGATGATTGGTAAAAACTAAGCCATCTGGCGATACAACCACTCCACTACAATAGCCCGAAAAGCTAACTACTGCGTTTTTAATAGCGTGGTTCGACTGATAAATATCTGCATAAGGACGCTTAAAAACCATAACTCTGCATTTGTTGAAACACAGCTTGTGGTAAATTATAAAAGTGTCCACATGCCCTCATCTGCTTTGACAAAGAGCGAAAAGCAGAGAGCAAAAAAAGAGCTAAACACGTTTTTCATTATTTAAGTTGTTTAATTAAATATCTATTTATGATGATTTTTGAAAAATACTTACCTATAAATGGAAGTTTATGAGTAGGAAAAATCGTGGTATAACACATGCGCTATAAAAAGCCACAATAAACACACTATTTACCATTAAAGCTAATGCGTTAGACAAATAACGATTGCTGTAAGTAATACCAACGAAGAACAATAAGGTGATAAAAAAACATACACCCCAATGCTTTTTAAGAGGGTATTTTATGGGATATTTCTTTTTGTCCCTACAACATAAGACAGTGTCATTGCAGTGGCATAACCTATGAAACCAGCCCATGCACACGCCATATAACCATATTGAGGCACAAAGAATATGTTTATACAAATAAGCACTAAACAACCAATACCCGAGAAGTAAGCACCCCAAATGGTTTTATCTATGAGTTTATACCAAAAAGATAGATTGAAATAAACCCCCATCATAATGGTTCCAGCCATAACTATTGGCACCACACTTAAGCCTTCCCAATAGTCTTTAGCTATGATATAGCGCAAAACATTTATGTAACCCATCACTACAAGAAAAGCCAATAGCGTAAAAATAATAAAATATTTCATGGCAATAGCATAGGTTTCTCCGCTGTCGGCATCTTTTTTCTTGCCAAAAACAAAAGGTTCGTAAGCATAACGAAAAGGCTTTGTGTTATCATGGCCATTATCATTGCTATCTTACTTGCTGCTCCGTATATACCTAATTGTTGGTGAGCCTGCCCACCTTTGTATAGATATGGAAACATAATAAAGTCGGCTGTTTGATTTAATATGCCCGCTATTCCGAGTATAAGGATAGGCCAACTATAACTTAACATGCGCTTGGCTAAATTTTTATCTATGCCATAGTGAAAGCCCGTGAGTTCTTTTTTTAAAGAATAGAGTGATAGAGGCTGTGCATGCCAAGTTGATATAAAAGGCATATCCTGCTCCTGTTTCAGGGGTTATACACCCTACCTATAAGGTCGGGATATTTAGTGTATAAAGCAGGAAAGACAACAAAATAAAGAATATTTAAGCTGATGTTAAACGCTATAAACAGCAGTTTTAAGACTGCAAATTTAAGCGGTCGCTTTTGATAACGCAGATAAGCAAAGGGAATACACTGAAAAGCATCTATCGAAACAGTAGCTGCCATCACCCATATATAAGAAGGTGTGTTTTCGTAGCCCATCACTTGCGACAGTGGTTGTAAGAAAATGAGCACCAAAGCCACAAATAAAGCAGACGTTAAGCCCACCATTGTGAGTATGGTAGAATACACTTTCTCTGGGTTTTCGTTGCTTTTGTTGGCATAACGAAAAAAGGTTGTTTCCATACCATAGGTTAATATAACCAAAAGTAGGGCGGTGTAAGCATATAAATTGGTAATAACACCATAACCACCGCTTGCTGCTGAGAGCTTAGCTGTGTAGATAGGAACAAGCAAATAGTTAAGAAATCTACCAATAATGCTACTCATTCCATAGATAGCAGTTTCTTTTGCTAATGTTTTTAAGTTGGCCATAAAAGCTTAAAACAATTTATATTTTGGGATAGTTGATAATGCAAAGATACGGCAAAAAAAGGGTTTGAAACCCATAAGCACGAAAAAATGTGATAAAGCAGTGCAAATAATGTAACTACCACTACCCTATTTTTTTATGTACAAAAAAATAATATTATTGCAATAAAATCTTGCGTTCCATGCAACAAATTCTTGCGTTCCGTGCAACAAATTCTTGCGTTCTATGCAATAAAAATCTTGCACTCCATGCAATAATTTCTTGCGTTCCATGCAATTAACTCTTGCACTCCATGCAAATAATTCTTGCGTTCTATGCAATTAACTCTTGCACTCCATGCAAATAATTCTTGCGTTCCATGCAATAAACCCTTGCATTCCATGCAATAAATTCTTGCGTTCCGTGCAACAAATTCTTACGTTCTATGCAATAAAACCTTGCGTTCTATGCAACTAATTCTGCATAATATGCAATAAATAGATGCACGATATGCACGATAAAAAGGTATAATAAAAACAATTATAGAAAAAAATAGCTTAGGGTTTTACTTACTTTTTTTGCAAGAGAAAAAACAATATTTTTTTAGATAGAAAAAAACAAGTTGTAAGACTAAAACCTATGCTTTTGCATTTCTAAAACGGCACTTATTGAAAAAGCAGTTTACAGCAAATTAACCCCTAAAAAGCTTAGGTTTTACCCTGCAATACACCATGTTTTAGTCCCTAAACTCTTGTGTTTTAGCTCTAAAACTCTTATCTATTGCAAAATAAACTCTTATCTTTTGCATGGTTTTAGCCTAAAAAAAGTGCGTTTTTAAAGGCTTGGGTGTTTGTTAATAAGCGCATAGCGTTTTTGTTTTTTTGCTCTCCTCTTTTTATAAAAACAAAAACACAGGCAAAAAAATAGTACACGTTTCGTGCCTTTTGTAGCATAAAAATATGCAATTATTCCGTTTTTTATTGCATATTTAAACACAAGAGAGAGCAAAAAACACTTTCCACTCCCCCACTTTCAACCCATATAATCCTCCTTTTTCACCTTCTTTTATAGAACAGATAAAAAAACAAAAAAAGGGCTATAAACAACAAAAAGAATGAGCATTTAAATTCTACTCATTCTTTTTGTTTTTATTGCTATCTCTAACAAGTAGAGAACTATTTTATTTCTCCCAACTGCGTTTAGTAGGCTCTATTGATTGCACAACAATCTCTCTGTGTTTGGCATTTTGTAGCACCTTAGCAGCCACTTGCGCAACATCTTCGGGCGAAAGTTTAGAGAATAAAGGCTCTACCGTTAAGCTCTCTTCGGGCGATACCTCTTCGCCTGTTTCAGAATAAATATTTAACACACTCAACCATAACGCCGATTGGTCTTGCGAAGCCATATCTACGGGAGCTTCATCGTTTACAGCCAAAGGCACAACCACATTCTTAAAGGCATCTAAACCAAAACGTTTTGCCTTGATGTCTTCTATGGCTTTATACACACGAGCTAACACCTGAGGCACTTGTGTGCGAGCTGTAGACAAGTGAATGCTTAGGTTTTCGCTTGCAACGGGCTGTGCAGTGTAGTTTGTTTGTACACCTATGGTGTAGGTGAGATGCTCTTTTTCTCTTAATTCGTCGAACAAACGATTTTCTAATAAGCCACGCATCACCTCTAAAGCAGCTTGCTCTTTATCTGTTAAGGTTTGTTTGTTAGCAAACGAAATCTCAATTTCGCCCATATCACCATCTAAGTCTGTGGTGTAAGTGTGCTTAATTTGAGGCTCAGCCGATGAGAAATCTAACGCTTTATGCTTAGGTGCTGGTTGCGAAGCATTGGCAGGCAAGCTCGCAATATAGCGTGTGATAAGGCTCTTTGCCTTGTCGGCAGGAATGTTACCTACCAAACAATAGGTGAAATGAGCTGCGTTTCCTAATTGTTTTTCAAAAGCCTTAGGTAGCTCATTAAACTGCATACTGTTATAAAAGGCCTCGTTTTGTACAGGGTTTGCAGGTGTTTCGGGGAATAAGAGCAAACGAATAGAATCTTGAACAGCCTCCATTCCCTCTTTATTGGCATTGCTATACAGATATTTTGAACGCTGAACATACTTGTCGAAAACCGTTTGAGAGAAGTTTTGACGTGTGAGAATGAGGTATAAATAACTAAAGAAATCGTCTGCATGAGCTACAGAAGCGTTACCACCGATGCCGTTTGAATAGTCTTCTAACGACAAGTTGAGCGATAAATCTTTATTTTGTAACCACGAAGCCAATTGGTTTCGGTTGTATTTATACACACCAGATTGCATTAAAAGCGAACGCATGGCTGTGTAGTTTGCCAACTCTTCGGGGTTAAGGATAGACTTTCCGCCTTCTGTTGAGCCTGCAAATAAAAACTTATCGCCAGCTTTTGGGAGGTATTTGTAAAGCACTCGTGCGCCATTGCTAAGCGTCCATTGCACAGCACCTATCTTTTTAAGAGGTTTTTCGCTAACAATAGAACCCGATTTAATGTTAAAGTCGATTAAAGACGCAATGGGTTCAACGGTTTGAGGTGCTACATTGGTGTGGCTTTTGCTTTGCTCTAATGCTTGTAAAAACTGATTTTTTGTTATGTTTAGTTCAGCTTCGTTGCGACTATAAGTTACAAACGATAGGTTATTATCGTTTAATGTTTGTTGCAACCATTGGTTAATATCTTCCACTTCGAGCTCTACTAATGCCTCGAGATTTTGTTGAATTTGAGTTCTAAAATCAACAAAAAGGCGTTCCAAGTAGGAAGTTTTGTTTGCAAAGGTTCATCACATTGTCGGGTGTTCCTAAGCCTTTGGGCTTCTAATGCCTCTTTCATTCCCTTGTAAAGCTCCTCTTTTTGTGCTTCAAACTCTTGCTTTGTAAAGCCTTTAACACGAAGCTGTGTTGCGCAAGTCGAGCAACTGTTGTAGTGCTTCTAAGCCACGATTGTTATAAGGAACAACGTCCCATGCCATTTGATATTGACCCCTTACAAGCGACGAATAGCTCACTTGTGCGCCAATAAAAGCCTCTTTATCGGCATTACGAAGCATAGCAAACCCTGCGAGGAGCTAAGGTGTTAAACATTTGAGTGAAGATAAATTCGCGCGAACGACTATCGGTTGAAGCGTTAACATCTATGCTCTTACGCTGATATAAAACCAAAAAGAAGGCATCTTGTTTTCTTTGTCTATAAAGCGCATGTATAGCGGTTGTGCGTTATCGGCTATGGTTCTTATTCCTTCTTGTGTAGGTGCTGTTTTCGATGGAAGGTCTTTAAATGTTTTTTGGATAAGTGCTTCGGTTTCGTTAACATCTATATCGCCTATAATAGCAATGTATTGAAGGTTTGGACGATACCATTTATCGTAAAAACTGCGCACCTCTTTTGCTGTGAAAGAGTGCAAACGAGCTTCTGTACCTATAACATTTCTGTTAGAATAAATAGAATTGTTATACACTACACGGGCAATACTATCGGTTATTCTACGGTTAACACCCGCACGATGACGCCACTCTTCTAAAATAATAGCGCGTTCTTTTTCTACATCTTTAGGAAGTATTTTAATGCCATGACACCAGTCTTTTAACACCAAAAGCATTTGTTGATGTAGACTTGGATTAGCTGTTGGCACATTATATACGGCATAACGTGTTTCGTCTACGCCTGTGTAAGCTTCAAAAATCGTTGAGATTATTGCTCTGAAGAAAAGACATGATGCCTTGAGAGAAATTGTTTGTGGTGTTAAAGGCTAAATGCTCTAACACGTGTGCCAAACCTATTTCGCTTTCGTTTTCGAGCACTGCACCCACATTTTGGTATAAATAATACTGTGCTTCGCCGGGTGTTGAAGTGTCGTGATATATATAATAGGTAAGACCATTGCTGAGTTTTCCTTGTTTAAAGTCTTTTATTTGCGCTAAAAGACTAAGAGGGAGAAGCATAAAAAGAGATAGAACAACGGCTAACCTACTTTTTATAAGAAGTGAAGAGGGCAAATTTTTAATCATGGTGAAAAGTGTTTTTTACCTAAAACACCTTTGCAGAAAGCAAACACAATGTTTAGCCTCTACAAAGGTGAAGGGTGATATTACAAAATGTAAAAATACATGGTTAAAGGGTTATTTTTCGAGCAACTCTAAAGCAGATAGTTTTTGCTTAATAGCTCCTTGAACCATGGCTTGAGCCATTTCCATATTAGCCATACGAAGCGACTCTGCAAAGCCTTGGTTATAGTATTCTCTTGCTTTAGTGTATTCTTTTAAATGACGATAAGAGTCGCCTATCATTACAAGATAGTTCACTCTGTCCATAACAGCATCGTCTTTTGTGAGTGCTTTTGTTACCCATTCTATTGCCACTCGGTGGTCTTCGGGTTTCAAACTCTTAGCAGCAGCCTTGTAAAGGTCTTGAGCTGCCTTACCAAAGTCGGTAGGTTGTGCGCTTGCACCCATCTTATTAAACACCGTTTGCATAGCTTTTACATAGCCTTTCACATCTCTAGACTTGTAAAAGATTAAAGAGAGCATCGTAGTAGAGTTTAGCTTTTTTTCGTAGGGAGTAACGCCCTCTTGCTTGGTAACATCGTATGCTTTAGCATATAATGTTTTGATGTTTTCTACATAGTCGCTATATTTCTTGTCGCCTTCTTTTGCTAAATTTTCAGCAAAAGCATCGTTCGTTTCAACAATATAAAAGGCAGGTGCTTTTCCTAACGCTGATGTCCACGCATCGAGATGCTCGTTAATAAGGTTGATAACGCTTTGCTTATGCTCCATATCATCATCGCCTTCGAGTGCTAAAATGATGCGGTAATCGTCGTTATTGATAAGGTCGGTAGGCTTTTTAGTGGTGAGATATGAACGATATAGCTTGTTAATTCGAGTTACCCACTTATCTGCTTCAATGCCTTCTAAGCTTCCCTAAGAAGTTAGGAGCTTTGAGAAGAAAGAGCTTGTTGGATAGCTAAATCGGCATTATTAGCTTTGTATTGGTTGTAAAGGTCTTCAAAACTAACGGTTTCTCCTGCAGCTATTTTTAGCCAGCTCTGAGCAATTCTTGTTTGTTTAAAAGCACCTACATTTACAGATAAAAGCCTTTCCGTCTGGCGCAATAAATACCACGGTGGGATAAGCTTCTACCTTATATTTCTTGGCTATTTCTACGTTTTCGGGCTTTTCAGCATCTATCTGTAAAGAGATAAAACGAGGGTTCATATAAGTTCCAACCTCGTTTAATGTAAACACATTCTTAGCCATTTGCTTGCAAGGAACACACCATACGGCGTAAAAAAATCTACAAAAAAGAGGTTTGTTTTGTTTCTTTTGCTTCGGCTAAAAGCAGCATTAAAAATCGCCTTTAAAAAAACTGTATTCCCTCAGACGTAGAGGCGTTGTTATTGTTGTTTGTTTGCGCCTTTGAAACGGCAAAAAACAAACATAAAAAAAGGAACAATAAAAAGATTTCTTATTTTCATAACTCTATTGTTTTTTATCATCTAAATATACTTCTTATTCTGTAATAGCAGGTTCGTTAACTACTTCTTCGTTAGCAACAACAATTGTAAAGACGTTCGATAACAAATTAGAATGTTCGTCGTTGTACACCTTTATACTAATGGTATAGTTTCCGTTAGGCAACTGTTCTACCGCATCTTGGTGTATTTGAACTAATCCACCATAAACGTTTATGCGTCCTTTGCTTGCTAATTGATGAAACAAAGTGGCATCTCCACCGTTAGAAAGCCTCAACACTTACATATTCATAGTTAATAGGATTGGTTCCTGCCACTCCTTGAATACGAGTAGAAACCCAAGGAGCTTTGTTTTTATAACGTGCACTTTCGGTGTCAATCTTTTTATAAACAAACATTGTATCGGGTGTAAATGAAGCACCAGTGGTGCGTAAATATCCCACTTTAATTCGGCTACATGCACTTAATAATACAACTGTTAGCATTAAAGAGGCAAACAGCCATGTGCTTATTTTATGTTTTTTCATCGCTTAAAAATCGTTTAATCGGAAATTATAATCTAAAGAATGTACTACACCTGTTAATGTTTCGATGTTAGAAGACGCTACATGACTTTCTTTTGTAGTAGATGGTGAAACTAAATAGATAGTTAACGGACCTACATTAGGTACGTTGTTGTAGCTTTCTTGAAAGCTATAAATCCATAATTCCTTACCTGATGCCATTGTAAATGTCTCTCCTCCACGTCCAATAACATTGTCTGGATTAGTAGAACGCAATCCTTTTTTGAATTCATTTAGCATAATTCGTTTAGGAAGAACGCTGTTTAGAATAAACGTTTTACAATCTTCTGGGCTCATTTCTTGTATACTTTGCATATCATTATTATATAGATAAGCGCGTATACTGTTGTTTTGTAGGTCCGAAGAAAGTGATGTTTGTGCCATAAGAACTTGTTCCTTGAAACAAAGAAACAAGGTCTGCACGCTTTGTCATTACGCGTAATGAGTCCCAATTGTAAGGGTCTGTGGCAAAAATAGTCCCACATATTTGTGTTGTGTTTTTCCGTTAGCTGTGCCTGTATCTACGAAATTATAGTCGGTACAACCCACAGAAAAGAGCGTTAAAAAAACGTAGCTACGAATAAATAAAAAAAGCTTTTTTTCATATATGTTGTTTCTTTACTTTTTATGTTATAAAGTGAGCCAATAAAACCTTTTTAGAGCTTATTGATAGCGTTGCCAATAAGGCTTTTTGACGCAATAAGGTGTTAATGATATGACCGTCTTTGTCTTGCCATGAACTTGCAGGAAGTGGTAAAAAGAGAGCTCCTTCACTAATATCTTTTGGCAGAAAGAGTTTTTAAATTTACCTTCTAACTCTTCTTTTATATAGTTGTTTCTAATAATATCTGCATAACGAGAGTCGTTCTCTACAATGAATTCCTTTTCTCTTTCACGGAATATAGCCTTCTTTTAATCCGTCTGTATCGTTGGTAGATGGATAGCTTGAGGCTCCTGCTCTGTTTCTTATTATATTAAGGTCTGCAATAGCAGCAGCGGTGTTTTGTAGTTTATTATAGCATTCGGCACGAAGTAAATACATGTCGGCTAAACGCCAATACACATAGTCTGCGTCTATAGTTCGGTATTCTTTACCTGTGTTGGTGTATTGGTTAATGTCTAAAATAGCACGTCTAAACTTGTAAGGAATAGCATAATCCTTTCCATCTGCCACGTGTTCAGAGCTATAATCATAGAAGAAAGCCGCAGGACGTTTGTCTGTTTCGTCTGCAAAGAGCGTTTGTATTGTCGATTTGTATAATCTATAAGATGTGTTCGACGTGATATCTGCAAGTGTTTTGTCTTCTTTTACAGGCCAACTTGCAAAGTTTTTTGCCACTTCATTAGGTGAAGAAGTGTATGCATCACGGTTTTTATCGAAGAAAATGCTAAATATTACTTCTGGATTTTCTTGTTGTGGATTAGATAATAGGTTGCATAATTGCTCGGGAGACTCGCACAATGAATAGTTACCCACTTGTTTATTGATAATCATTGTAGCATATTCTATCGACTTTTGGTAATCTTCTTGTGCGTTACCTTTTAAGTTATAAAGCTCTATCATGCTACCTCTCCACGCATAAAGATGTGCCAATAAGGCCGCAGCAGTTCCTTTTGAAGCTACTTGTCTATTAGTGATAAGAGTTCCATTTACATCTCTTAGCGCATTATATAAAGGTAAAATGTCGTATGCTTTCTTAGCATGTTCGATAGCAGTGGCAAGCACTTCTGTTTGAGAAGATAAGGAATAAGGTTTTATTGCCGAAGAGTTTTCTGTAATAACAGCCTCTCCATAGCGTTGAGCGATTAAGAAATAGCTCAATCCTAACCCAAATTCAGCTTGTCCCATGTGGTAGTTTTTACGTTCATCGCTAAGACCTTTGGTGCGATGGATATTATCTAAGAGCAAATTAGACTCGAAAATAATATTGTAAAGACCCTTCCAACTGTTATCATTGCTTATCACTCGTCGTGGATTCCATTCTCTTAATTGCGTACCTTCTTGTAGTTCGTCTGCTTTAACACCAACCGATGTGAATACAGGGTTATTTCCTATAACTGTATTGATGTAGAAATGAATAGACGTTGTAGTAGTATTTAACTCTGTTTCTCCTTCGAATGAATTAGAATAAGTTAGTTTATTTTCGGGTAATATATCGAGATTGCACGAAGCAAGAGCAAGTGTACAAAGCGATAAAAGAAGTATTTTTTTCATTGTTTATCAGAACTTAAAGTTAACACCAAATGTTATTTTACGATTTAAAGGATATTGATTTCCGTCGTCTTTACCTGTGTATGGGTCGATAATCTCTGGGTCTACACCAGAGTAATTACTAATGAGGAAGATGTTTTCTCCCGACAAATACACGTTCATACTTTTTATAAAGAACGATTTAAACCACTTTTCTGGGAAGGTATATCCTACCACAAACTGTTTTAAACGTACAAAACTAATGTTTTCTATATTAGAGTCTACGTTTCCATCAAACTGTCCTATGTAGCTCATGTCTGCAAATTCGAGAGATGGAAGTTTAGCTGTTCTGTTATCAGGTCTCCAATAATCATCTTTATTAAACTTGTTCATAATCACTCCAAACTTTCGTGTAAAGCTTAAAGCTCCACCCTGTACCATGTTCATCACTTTGCGTCCGAGTGTATAACTAAACAATACATCAACATTAAAGCCTTTCCATGTGAGGCTACTTGATAAGCCTCCATACATTGTAGGCATAGTGCTTCCAGCATAATAAAGGTCTTTGTTATCTATAACACCATCGCCGTTTTGGTCTTTTATCTTACGTCCTCCCACGCGTAGAGGGTTGTTTGCCTGTCCAAAGTATAGAGGCATTACGCTACCCGACTGTGTATAATACATCGGAATTTGGTCTTCTGTTTGCACAATACCCTCATCTTTGTATGTATAGATACCATAAACACTTCTACCTAACACTTTATCGTTAAGGTCTTCACCGTCTATTGTTTTTCTAAATAGGTTTCTGTTGTGCGATAAGTTAAAGCCAACAGACCATGTAAGGTCTTTCTTTCTAATTAAATCGGCTTGCATTTCAAACTCAATACCTTCGTTAGAAATGGCAGAAGCATTGTTCCATGCACGCTCAGAGAAGAACACATCGCCGGGTAAATAGGTTTGCATAAGAAGCTTTGAACTATATTTATAATAGTAATCGAGCTTAAATTTCAAACGATAGTCTAACACTTGAAAGTCTAATCCTAAATCGTATTGGTCGCTTTCTTCCCATGTTAAACGACTGTTAGCTATTTCTTGAGGAATTAAACCCAATGTTCCATTAAATGTATTGCTCTTTTTCCATAACACCAAGAGCTAAGTAAGGTTCTTGAAATTTCTGACCAGATTTACCCCAAGAAGCGCGTAGTTTTGCGAAACTTAACCACCACATTTTCTTTAATAAAGGCTCTTCGCTGAATGCCCAACCAAGACCTACTGATGGAAAAGTTCCCCAACGAACGTCTTTACCGAAAAACAGATGAACCGTCAGTACGTATAGATAATTCTGCTAAATACTTCTTTTTGTAGTTATAAGCAGCACGTCCGAGCACACTCATAAGTGCTTGTTCTTCTTTATTACTTAAGAATGTTTGAGCTGGTTTAGCTGTTCCCGGAGTGTCTTCAATTAAATTTAACCAGCCATCTCCACCGACATATTTAACTCTATTCGTTGGTCCACCTTTTGCAGAACCACCTAACATTTGCATTAAATCATAATTATACGTTGCACCAGCAAGTAGTTCTAAGCTCTGTTCATGAGGAAGTTTGAGGTTATAAGTGAGCAAGTTTTCAGTTTGAAGACTTGTCATTGCTATGTTAGAACCTCGTGCTTCTGAACGCTTATCATCGTTTAAATAGGTTGGTGTAAAGGTGTAAGTGCGAGTGAAATAATGGTCGATAGAGTAAGAAGACGTAAACTTTAACCCGGGCAATATGCGATAGTTTAGTCCTAATGCCAAACGCAAATTGTAGTTAGAGTTTGTTCTGTCTATATCTCTTAACTGATTAAAAAGCCTCTTGTTCGGCAACACTTCCTTTACCCGGAAGCATGGTTGAATTCTTTTTTTAGGGTCTATTGTAAGACCTTGAACACGACCTCCGTCGGCACCAGCGTTTTGAGTTGTGTAAGCTAAATTAACGCGAGTGTAGAAATCGAGCTTAGTAGATAAATTAAAATCGAGGTTTGTTAATAAGCTAAAACGTCTGAAATTAGAACTTAACATAATACCTGTTTCATCGTAAACACCACCATTTACCAAGAAACGAACATTGTCTGTACCGCCCGAAAGTTGAACATCTGCTTTTGTAACTCTACCCACTCTAAAAGCATACTTCCACCAGTTGGTTTTGTTATTATAAAAGCTATTGAGCGAATCTTGTGCTTCTGCAGGTAGTTTATACTCTCCTTCTACCACCTTACCATTTCTCCATAAGTAGTCATAAGCACCATCTCCATCATAATCCCACGCCCAACTGTCTTTATAACTATTAGGGTGTACAAGGTTATCTGTTCGATAATCGTAGTGAGACATGCGTAAATTCTTCGCTAAAAGCATAGCTATATCTCGTTCGCCCTTACCTAATATTTGTAAAGGTGTGGCAGGTAACCACGAAAGAGATTGAGAAACGTTTACACTCACTTGAGGTTTTCCCGTCTTACCCTTTTTGGTTGTAATAAGAATAACACCATTTCCTGCACGAGAACCATATAAAGAAGCTCGACGCAGCATCTTTTTAATACCTGCACAGACTCTATACTTGAAGGGTCTAAACCTGCTAAAGTGTTAATACCACCCGTAGATTCTGCAGAACCATTGCTTACAGGTATACCGTCTACAACAAAGAGCGGACTACCATCGTTAGCACCTTTTTGGTTTAAAGAGCTAATACCACGAATGGTTATTTTTGAACCTCCACCACCGGGCGAACCAGATAAATTGGTTACATCTACACCTGCCATACGTCCTTGTAACAAGTTTTTCAACGCTGGGAGATGGTGCTTTTTGTAAATCTTCCACCTTAACAGAAAGCAATAGAACCCACTTGTTCGCGTGTGTTTCTTTTACCATAAGCTATTACAGACACTTCTCCTACCATGTAAGCAGAGGCTGTTAACACCACTTTGGCTTCTTTTGTTAACGTCGTATTTATAGGCTTTTGTTTCGTATCCAACGCTCGAAACGGTTAAAGTACCCGTAGAGTTATTCACCTTTAACGAGAATTTTCCGTCGATATCGGCAGATATTCCTTGCTGAGTGCCTTTTTATTTGAACGGTAGAAAAGGGGATAGGTTGTCCCTCTTTATCGCAAACTAAACCTTTCACGATAAAGCTTCCAGAGGTAGCAGAGGCCATTTTGTAAACCTTTATAACCTTTCCGTCAATGCTATAAGCAAAAGGTGTGTTCTTTAACACGTTTTGAACAGCTGTCAATTCGTCTACTTCGTCAAACGAAATAGTAAGTGTTAAAGAGTCGTTCTTCACTGCATCATCATATTCTACCTTGTATTCTCCGCGAGAACCGATAAAGTCTAAGATGCTGGCTACGCTCTTTTTGTTTAAACGAAATAGAAAAACGTTTGTTTTTCCGACGGGTTTTGAGCCGATAAAGGAAGGGCTAAACAAAAGAGAGAAAGGGTGAATAGCATTTCTAAAAAAATAAGGTTGAAAAGCTACGAGAGACGTCCTTGTGTGTCATGTATAATCTCTATTTTATAATGTTTGATAAAAAAATTAACGCTAATAAGAAAAAAACTATAATCCGTAATAGCTTTTTATATATATAAAAACATTTGGTTATACTTTATCATCTTACGCTTGCAAATTTATAAAAAAAGTAGATAAAACGAACTTTTTTTTATGTTTTACTTGCAAAAACTCTTTTTTTATTTCCTAAATAGCATATTTTTTTCTATTTTTGTAGTTATATGATGATAAAAAAACAATGCTTTGGGTTTCGTTGGGGGAGCTTTAGGTTCGGTGTGTCGTTGGAGCTTAACAAAACTCATTTCTTTGCTCGTTTGTAATCCTTTTCCATGGGCAACGCTCTGCATTAACTTGTTTGGTTGCGTGTGTATAGGGCTTTTTATATGCTGTTTGCAACAAGAATGTAGGGCTTAACACGTGGCTTTCGCCTTTTTCTTATTACGGGCTTTTTGTGGTGGATTTACCACTTTTAGCACCTTTAGCTACGAGAGTTTGGGATTGTTAAAACATAACGAACCGTTTTTATTTTTGCGCTTTATGTGTTAGCAAGTGTTGGTTTAGGATTGGTAGGAGTGTGGGCTGGTATGACCTTAGGAGCTGGAAAAATAGACCGATAAAAGTGGGGAGTGAAGCATAAAAAAATTAGCCCTTTGCGTTGTAAGGGTGTTGGTATGAAAAACTGCCTCAAAAACTCTTTGTTTTTTTAAGCGCAATAAACAAAGAGGCAAAAATAAACGAGTTTTTGAAAGCCCTTTTTAGTCTTTATTTTTTTGTGTATTTTTGTTATAAAGGATTGAATGTCAGATGTTTTTCGTTTTTTTGTAGCTTGTGTTTTTGCGTGCAAAAAGCATAGAGTTTAGCATACAAAAACATGGTGTTTTACACCCTAAACTCTTGTGTTTTACCACTCAATAGCTTATGTATTGCACGCTAAAAACCTAAGCTATTGCGTTATAAACCCATTTTTTTATGCCAACAAAAAAACGAGCATTTTAGAAATGCAATACATATAGGTTTTTAGTGTGTGGCACTTGTTTTTTTATGGAAAAGAATGTTGTTTTATAAAGATAAATGCTTAAAAAAGCTAAGCTATTTTTGCTATAATCTTCATTTTTATCTGCAAAAATGAGCGCATAAAAGGGGAGGGGAGTAGGCAAAAATAAGAAAAAAAGGAGAAATAAGTGGCTATTTTCAGGCTCACTTATTTCTCCTTTCTGTTTACAAATATAAGTGTTAACAACCGTGTTTGCTGGTCATTATGTTTAAAAATCATATCGTCTGTTAGGGTTCATAGCATTGGCACCGATACTTGTAAGATTATGAATAGACTGGTCTACATCGTCGTCTACAATGCCTTCTGCCGAGCTAACACAGTGTCCTTCCATAGACATTACGGCAGAAAGAAGTGCCGTAGAAACTCCCGAACTTATCTTTAATGCACAACCGGGCTTAGCTCCATCGCATAACATACCTGCTAAATTGGCTATCATGTTTTTTTAATTGAATGGCAAATGTGCATGTAATCTCCTCCCATAAGGTAAGTAATGCCACAACTACTACCAATAGATGCTACCACACAACCACACAATGCCGACAGTTTTTCCTAAGCTTTGCTTAATGTAAATAGCAGTGAGGTGGCTCAAAGTTAAAGCTCTAATAAGCTCTTCTTCTGTATTATTGTTCTCCATTCCATACACCACAACGGGGTTAGTAGCACATATTCCCTGATTACCCGAGCCAGAATTACTCATAACGGGTATCATTGCACCACCCATTCGAGCGTCGCAAGCCGATGCAGTCTTCGATATAACGTGAGAATAAATACTATCTCCAAAGATTCCATGAGATAGAGGTCGGCACATAGTCTTTCCTAAACAATGACCATAATTGCCCTTTAATGAGTCTTCAGCAGCCTTTAAATTGTATTCTTTTGCTTGTAAAATAAAACAAATATCGTTAGTGGGAGCAGTCATAGCAAAGTCGTATACCAACTTCATGTTTAGTTCAATATCTTTTTGGTTACACTCCTTTGTTTTGTTGTCCCTATTGTCTAACAACACTTTTCCATCTTTTTCAACATACACTATATTAGTGTGCATGCACGAAATAATAACGGTGGCAGAACAATCGCTCGATAAACATTGCACCTCTATATACAGTTTTTCGGTTATATTGTTCTTTCTTAAAAATGTCTATGCGTTGCTCCTTTATGTATTGTTTGGCGTCTTCTAAGGAAGCAGTGGTAAGGTCTTTAATCACTTCGAGCTTGTATTCGCTCTTTCCAATCAAAGCTCCTAAGGCAATAGCAATAGGCAATCCAATCATTCCTGTTCCGGGAATGCCCACTCCCATAGCGTTTTTAAGAATGTTTCCGCTTAACTGTGCTACTATTTTCTCTGGCTTACAACCTAATATTTCGGTGGCTTTTGCGGCACATAAAGCAACTGCCATGGGTTCAGTACAACCCACGGCAGGCACAACCTCTCGTTTAATGAGGTCTATAATTTGCTTTCTGATGTTGATATCAAGCATCATTAAAACTTTATTTTGTCAAGTATTATTGTTTCGCTTTTAAATCTTTCGAGTCCTTGATTAAGGAAGTCGAGATAAGCAGAGATATCTTCTTTATAGCTAAAAAGAACCTGTTAAAGCGTGTCCGTTATGGTCTAATGCCACGTATTGAGGCTGTGTATTAGAGCCAAACTTTGTGCGTTGAAGGTAGCTCCACTTGTTTCCTACGGTGCGAAGTTTCACCTCTTGTCCGTTTTCTATTACGGTTATAGGGTTTTGAAGTGGTGTTTTATCGTCTACAAAGAGCGAAATTAAAACGTAATCTTTCGATAGCTTGTCCATCACTTGAGGGTCTGTCCAAACAGAAAGCTTCCCCATCTTTCTACAGTTAACACATCCAAAAACCAGTGAAGTCTATCAAAGCTGGTTTGCCTTGTTCTCTTGCTGCTTTCATTCCTTCTTCATAGTTTGTATAAGCCGCATGCACCTCTTTTGTGTTTAAATTAAAGTCTTGTGTGTTCATAGGAGGTGTGAAAGCACCCACCGATTTAACAGGTGCTCCCCATAAACCGGGTATCAAATAAACTGTAAACGCTAATGAAATCATTCCTAAAGCAATACAAGGAACGGGCATAGCCTTATCTTCTCCGTTAATAAAGTCGCTTGGAAACTTCACTTTTCCTATGAGATAAAGACCTAACATGCCAAAAAAATAACAATCCAAAGAGCTAAGAATACTTCTCTATCTAACAAGTGCCAACCGTATGCAAGGTCTGCTACTGAGAAGAATTTAAGTGCAAATGCAAGTTCAATAAAGCCTAATACAATCTTAATAGTATTCATCCAATTGCCCGATTTGGGAGCTTGTTTGAGTAAAGAGGGGAACAATGCAAACAAAGTAAATGGTAGTGCTAACGCAAGAGCAAAGCCAAGCATTCCTAAACCGGGGCCTGCTATGTTTCCACTTGTACTCACTTGAACTAATAAAAAGCCTACAATGGGGCCAGTACACGAGAAACTAACTAATGAAAGCGTAAATGCCATGAGGAAAATAGATACCAATCCACTGGTATTGTTTGCTTTATTGTCTACCGAATTAGCCCATCTTTCGGGTAATTTTATTTCAAACCAGCCGAAGAAAGACAAGGCAAAGATAACCAATAAGGCACAGAATATAATGTTAAAGACGGCATTTGTAGCCAAATCGTTTAGCTTGTCGGCACCAAAAATAAGCGTTACACCAAGTCCTAAGCTCACATATATCACCACAATAGATATACCATAGATAATAGCATCACGAAGTCCTTTGCTTTTATCTTTGCTTCTTTAAGGAAGAAACTCACGGTCATGGGGATAATAGGCCAAAACACATGGAGTGAAAAAGAGCCAACAATCCACTTACAAAAACCCATGGCAAAGATGTAAAAAGAGAGTTGTTGCTACTGCTATTGCTATCTCCTAAGGCTTGTAACTCTGCTGTTACAGGCTTCCATAGTTCGTCTTGCGATACAACAGACGTGGTGTCTACTGTTGTTGTTTGTGTGCTATCAGCGTTTTGTAGAGTTGCTTTTTCCTCTAAAACAGGTGTTTCTGCTGTGGCTTCTTCTGCTTTTTTATCGTCTGTTAGCTTGTCGGTTGTTGCTTCAACAGGAGCTTTTCCCGACTTTTTTTATCGACGCTCCAGACGGAGGAAGGCAGGTTTTATCGCTACAAGCACCATATTGTAGATACGCATCAATCGTATAAACAGGTTTAGTAAACTTTATTTTTTTGAACAAAAAGTCACGTTATGTTCGAAATAACGGAGGTTCATTCCGAACAAATCATCATACTTATTGATTTCTTTTCCCAAAGCTTTTAGTCCACCAACAAGCTCTATTCCGTCTTTTTTATCAAACTTTAAAGAGGCTTCTGTAGGACCATTTGAACCCAAATTGGTAGAATATACGTGCCATGAAGGTTCGATATTAAATTTAAAAAGTCAAAGTGGGCTTCGGCACCTTTACCCATCTTTAAGTCGGCAGAAACCTTCACTGGGTTTGCCATTTGAGCGTGAACAAAGAGTGCAACTAAAAAGTAATAATGCCGTAGAGAATGCTTTTTCATCATCTTTTTAATTCTCCTTTATTTTTTTATTTGTTATGCGTTTTATTGATAATAATTTCTCTATTTGTGTAAAAATAGTATAGACCCAATATCACAAATAATAATGCAAAAAAATAATCAATTGTAGGCACAATGCTAACAAAAGTGTCTATTTTGTTTGATTCGTTTCATGTTTTTTTACATTTTCACCAACAAAAAAAGCTTGTTGGTTGTTTTTCTTCCATATTTTATCCGTTTGTTTTGTTTTGGTTGTAAGTAGTAGATGTTGTTTTATGGGTCATACTTATCTTTGTTTTCACCTATTATAATATAAGGTATAAAAAGAATAATATAAGGCATAAAAAAAAGTTCTAACAAGCGGCAAAGGCTTGTTAGAACTTACGTTGTTTGTACTCAATTTATAATCAATAGGCTTAAGAAAGCATTTCAAAACCTTTCTTTTGCAGTGTTATTGGTTAATAAACACCGCTTCACCTTGTTGGTTATTATAAGTTAGGGTTAATGCTGTTCCATTCAGAAAGAGCAGGAACAATATTTAGAGTTACCAACTCATCGCGCATTTTACATAAGTGTTCGTAGCTTGCATCAAGCTTAGCAAGCTCTTCATCTGTACCTGTTGGCATTACATAATTTGCACCATTAGTGTCTAAAATAGTGTTCATTGCCATCATTATGTGGTTGTATTTTTCGTTAGAAACATAAGTTCCTACGGGGAAACGGAATGCTTCTCCACCCATAACAGAGCGTATCATTTCCACAGAAAGATAAGCAGGACTTTGGAAAGAAGAGCGTCCTCTTAGTTCAATAATCTTAGCTCCACCTTGTGTAACAGCTGTTTTCATTGCTTCCCACTCTTCTGTTGGGAATTCAGAAGTTCCTATTAAGCTTGTTAAAGGCTTACCTGCTATGGTCACTTTAGAGCCAAATACAGCCATTTGTTCACCGTGTCCACCGTATGTTGCACAGCCTTTTACCTCTGTTTGCATTACGTTAAACTTCTTAGCTAACGCACTTTGAAGACGTGTAGAGTCGAGTGCTGCGAGTGTAGTTACTTGAGATGGTTTCAAACCAGAGTAGAGAAGAGTAACCAAACCAGTAAGGTCAGCAGGGTTAAAGATAATTACCACGTGTTTAACATCAGGGCAATAAGCTTTTAATGTTCTTACCTAATCCTTCTGCAATTTCACAGTTTCCTTTTTAAAAGGTCTTCGCGAGTCATGCCTGCTTTACGAGGTGCACCACCAGAAGAGATAATATATTTAGCGTTAGTAAACAGCTTCTTTTCACGTCTGTTGTAGCTGTAATTTTAACATCATCGAAACCACTTTGACGCATTTCTTCTGCTACTCCTTCGGGTGAGAACACGTCATAAAGACAAATTTCGCTTGTTAAACGCATGGTAAGAGCTGTTTGAACCATGTTTGAACCAATCATTCCAGCTGCACCAACAATCACTAATTTTTTTCGTTTGTTAAAAAGCTCATAACTTATATTTTTATTTAAATTTGAAACTAATAGCTTGTTACACATCGGCAAAGTTAGTAAAAAGCATAAAGAAAACCATTTTTAAGGGGTTTATTTTTCGTTCTTTTTATTAAAAAAACGTTTAATCTTTTTAAGCTCATAACAAATTAAAATGTATATCTTAGTGCATAATAATTTAAATAGAACATTTATGTTCTCAGCAGGTTAAACAAAGGTTACAAGCTCTTCGAGAGCTGATGAAGAGAGAAAAAATAGATGCTTATATTGTTCTTGGAAACGATGCTCATAACAGCGAATATGTGCCAGATTATTGGAAAAACACGCGAGTGGTTGAGTGGTTTTAGTGGCTCGGCTGGCTCGTTAGTGGTTACACTTCACGACGCAGCATTATGGACAGACTCGCGTTATTTCTTATCGGCAAACGCCGAACTACAAAATACGGGCATTACACTTATGAAAGAACGTGTGCAAGGAACGCCCTCTATACCTCAATGGATTGTAGAGATGATAGGGAGAGAAGCGAAACCCTGAAGTGGGAATAGACGGTTTTACCACCCCTCATAGTACAGTGGTTGAGTTAAAAAAAGAGCTAACAATGCGTGCAGGAATTACGTTAAGAACCAATTGGGAACCCTTTTCTGCGTTATGGAACAATCGACCTTTGTTTCCCCACAGTCCTGTTTTTATTCAACCCATACAGTATGCAGGCACCTCGTCTGCCGATAAGTTAGCGTTATTGCGCACACTTTTAAGGGATAAAGGCTGTGATGGAATGTTTGTAGCGGCACTCGACGACATTGCGTGGACGCTCAATTTGCGAGGTAGCGATGTGCATTGTAACCCTGTTTTTGTGGCTTATTTATTGATAACACAGCACCAAACCACCTTATTTATATATGCTCATAAGCTAACAAACGAGGTGAAAAGCTATTTAGAACAGCTCAATGTTGAGGTGAAGAGCTACGACACGGTGCAAGAAACGCTCAAACAATATGACGAATATAACATTTTAATGAACCCTAACGAAGTAAATCACACCTTGTTTCAAGCCGTTTCTTGTAAACATATATTGCAAGAAAACACGCCTATTGCCAGCCTAAAAGCGGTGAAAAACGAGGTAGAGATTGAGGGATTTAAGCGTGCTATGGAACGTGATGGGGTAGCTATGGTGCGTTTTTTGCGTTGGTTAAAGCCCGCAGTAGAGCAGGGAACAGAAACAGAATGCTCAGTTGCTGAGCGTTTAAAGGCTTTCCGTGCCGAGCAACCGCTATTTGTTGGAAACTCATTCGACACTATTGCAGGCTATCAGGCACATGGTGCTATTGTGCATTACGAGGCAAATAAAGACACAGATGTGCCTTTAAAGCCCGAAGGTTTCTTCTTCTTGATAGTGGAGCGCACTACTTTGACGGCACAACAGACATCACTCGAACCATTGCTTTAGGAGCTTTAACAAACGAGCAACGACATGTTTACACCTTAGTGCTAAAAGGACACATTCAATTAGCTATGTGTAAATTTCCGCAGGGAGCAACGGGAACGCAGTTAGACATTATGGCTCGTGCGGCAATGTGGCGTGAAGGAATGAATTACGGACATGGAACTGGGCATGGAGTGGGGAGCTTTTTAAACGTTCACGAGGGTCCGCATCAAATAAGAATGGAGTATAAACCTGCACCATTTGTAAGTGGTATGACGGTAACAAACGAGCCGGGATTGTATCTCGAAAATCGTTTTGGGGTGCGAATAGAAAACGTTTTACTCACCAAACCTTATATACATTCCGATTTTGGCATGTTTTTGCAGTTTGAAGATTTAACGCTTTGCCCTATCGAAACAGAACCTATTAAGCTCAATTTGCTCACCGATGAAGAAAAAGAGTGGCTTAACAATTACCATAAAGAGGTGTATAACCGTTTGCAAGGCTATTTAACCGACGACGAAAAAAACGGTGGTTAGAACGTCAAACAGCTCCCGTTGGTTAGTTTTTGTAGCTTAGCTGCTAGGGAAAGAAAGAAAGGGGTTTGTGTGCCTCATTTTTTTCTTTTTGCAATAAAAACAATAAAATGTAGCAAAACATATGCAAAATATCTGCTTGAAAAAGGTGTTTTTTGTGAGTGTTTTGTTACATTTTATTTTTGTGTTTTAGCGTAAAAATAGGGCTATGTAGCCCACTATTGAGGTGGTATTTACACCAAAAAAACAACACCAAAAAAACAAGGGGTAGAATGCAAAAACATATAGGTTTTGCATTTCTATAACAAAAGCGTTTGAAAAACAAAAAAACAAGCCTTTGGCTTGTAAAAAGCTTAGGTTTTAGCACGCAATAGCTTATGTTTTGGCTCCTAAACTCTTGTGTTTTATGCACTAAAAAGCTTATCTATTGCGTGCTAAACTCTAAGCTTTTTGCACCTTTTTGCTTAAAAACGCTTTTAAAGGGCTTTTTTATAACATCTAAACAAAAAAAGAGATGGTTTTTGTAGCTCTGTGTTGTTGAGCGTAAAAAAAGTGGGCAGAAATGAGCCGTTTTTTTGGCACTTTTACACATAAAAAAACGACTATTGTAGCGTTAACAATAGTCGGTTTTTTTGTTTATTTGTTCACTGCTTATTTTTTTAGGTAAACAAGTCTTTGTGTTTTAAAGTTAATGCGACTTCTAACCAGTTTTGCCCCCAACCAGCATCAGCAAGCAAAGGCACTGCGAGCGAATAAGCCTTCTCCATTTCTTCTAACACAATGCGTTCTACCTGTTCTTTTTCGTCGGGATAAACGCTAAAAATTAAGTTCGTCGTGCACTTGAAGTATGAGTTTAGACTTTATTTGCTCTGCTTTAAAGCGTTTAAAAAAATGCGTGTCATGGCTATTTTAATTACGTCTGCAGCACTTCCTTGTATAGGTGCATTGATGGCATTACGCTCTGCATAGCCACGAACAATGCTGTTTGCGCTGTTAATGTCTGCCAAATAACGGCGTCGGTGCATAAATGTTTCTACATAGCCCTGCGTTTTTTTGCCATTTCTTTTTGCTTGTTCCATATAAGCTTTTACCTGAGGAAAAGTGTCGAAATAGCCCTCAATAAGCCTCTTTTGCTTTCCGAGCGTTCAATGTTTAAACGTTCTGCCAAACCAAAAAGTGGTGATACCATAAATAATACCAAAGTTGGCGCGTTTAGCCTTGCTTCGTTCGTCTTTTTGTAACCTCGTTAATAGGCTTTTTATATATTTTTAGCTGCTGTTGCAGCGTGAATGTCTTGGTTGTTTACAAATGCTTCTATCATGTTTGGGTCTTTACTAAGATGTGCCATGATGCGCAATTCTATCTGACTATAATCGGCAGAGAAGAACAAACAACCCTCATCGGGTATGAAACATTTGCGAATTTCCTTACCATCTTCGCCACGAACGGGAATGTTTTTGAAGGTTAGGGTCGCTCGAACTTAATCGCCCAGTGGCAGTGATTGCTTGGTTAAAAGCTGGTGTGAATGTTACCAGTGGTTGGGTTTACAAGTTTCGGAAGAGCGTCTACATAAGTGCTTAGTAGCTTTTTTAAACCGCGATAGTTAAGTATTTCTGCCACAATCTCGCTTTTGTTTGCCCATTTTTGTAGCTCTTCTTCGCTCGTAACATATTGCCCTGTTTTGGTTTTTCTTTGGTTTTTCGGCTATTTTTAGCTTGTCGAACAAAAATGCTTCCCACTTGCTTTGGCGACGAAACGTTAAAGGTTTCTCCTGCTAACGAGTAAATTTTCTGCTCGTAAACGCTTAGTTGCTCGTTAAATGTTTTCGACACTTCGGCTAACATTTTCGTGTCTAATTTAATGCCATTCCATTCCATTTCTGCCAAAACATATATTAAAGGCATCTCCACTTCTTCGAAAAGTGTGAGTAAGTTTTCTTGCTTTAATTGTGGGGCAAATAGGTTTTTAGTTGCAAAGTGATGTCGGCATCTTCGCAAGCATATTCATACACTTGGTTAGGGAGCTAAGCTCTGCATGCTTTTTTGGTTCTTTCCTTTAGCACCAATAAGCTCGTCTATGTGTATTGTTTTATAGCCTAAATAGGTTTCAGCCATAAAGTCCATGTTGTGTTTTAGCTCTGGTTGAATTAAGTAGTGTGCTATCATGGTGTCGAAAAAGTTTTTCCTTGTACATGCACACTCGTAGACTCTTAACACCTCAATGTCGTATTTAATGTTTTGCCCTATCTTTTCTATTTTGTCGTTTTCGTATAGTGGTTTAAAAAAATATTCACTATTCTTTGGGAGCTTCTTCTTCGTTGTTCGGCACAGGAACATAGTAAGCCTCTTTTGGGGGCAACAGAAAAGCTTAAACCCACCAATTTTTGCCTCTAATGGGTTAATAGATGTGGTTTCTGTATCTATACTAACAAAAACTGTTTTGTAACAAAACGCTCACAAATTTTTTTCGCATATCCTCTTCTTTTTCAATGAGATAGTAGGTGTATGGCGTGTCGCTAAGTGCTTTATAACTGCCCGTTTTTCAAAGTTTCTGTGTCGTTGTTCGTAAAAATCTTGAAATATATCGAGCTGTATTTCGGCTTTTTTTACCTCTTTTGTTGGTTCTTTAAAAAAACTTGTTTGCTAATGTTTTTAAATTCGAGTTCGTTAAACAAGTGTTTTAGTTTTTTTCTTCGTTGGGAGTGGTGAGTAGAAGTTCGTCGATATTAAATTGTAGGGGTACATCTGTTTTGATGGTAGCCAAAAAATAAGACATCTTAATATCGTCGATAGCGTTTTCTACTTTTTCTTTTAGTTTTCCTTTGAGCGTTTGTGTGTTTTCAATAAGGTTATAAACGCTTCCATATTCTGCAATAAGTTTGCTGGCGGTCTTTTTCACCCACACCTGCACAACCGGGAAAGTTGTCTGCCGAATCGCCCATTAACGCTAAAAGGTCTATCACCTGTTTAGGGTTTTCAATGCTATATTTTTGTTTTACGGCTTCAGTATCTAAGGTGTCGTATCCTCCACCATGGCGTGGACGATACATAAAAACATGGTTTTGCACCAACTGAGCATAGTCTTTATCGGGTGTAAGCATGTAGGTGTCGATGCCTTCTTTGGCTGCTTGCGTGGCAAAGGTGCCTATTACATCGTCTGCCTCATAGCCGTCTGCCATTAAAACAGGAATGTTCATGGCACTTAAAATGTCTTTTATGATAGGAACAGATGCTTTAATGTCTTCGGGGGTCTTCTCTCTTTGCGCTTTATAGTTGGGAAATGCGTCGTCTCTAAACGTCTTTCCATGAGGGTCGAAAAGCAACTCCTAAGTGGGTAGGCTTTTTCTTTTTGAATTACTTCGTGTAGGGTATTAACAAAAGCCAAGAATAGCACTTGTGTTGAAACCTTTGGAGTTTATACGGGGATTTTTTTATGAAAGCATAATAGGAACGATAAATCAATGCGTAAGCATCTAAAAGAAAAAAAGTTTACTCATAAATATATATTTTTGATGTGTAAAATTACGAAAAAGCAGTGATATTTACCGATTATTTGCTTATTTTTGTAACAAATTTCAACTGTGATGAACCATTTATTACTCATAAAACAGCCCATAGAAAGCGAACTTTCTCGCTTTGATGAACTCTTTACTGCTTCTTTAACGCATACCGATGGATTGCTTTCGCAAGTGTTAGCATTTATCCGTCAACGTTCAGGAAAGCGTATGCGTCCTATGTTAATGCTGTTAATAGCACGTAATTTTTGGTGTAGTGAGCAACACTACATTGCACGCTGCAATAGGATTAGAACTGTTGCATACGGCTTCATTGGTACACGATGATGTGGTAGACGAAAGTAAAGAAAGACGAGGACAAGCGTCGGTTAATGCTTTCTACGATAACAAAGTGGCTGTATTAGTGGGAGATTATATTCTTTCTACCGCGCTTTTACACGTTTCATATACAAACAAACAACCCATTGTTGAGGGCTTAGCAGAGCTTGGACGTACGCTATCAGACGGAGAAATACTGCAACTTACAAACATAACCAATACAAATATATCGGAAGAGGTGTATTATGAGGTGATAAAACGTAAGACGGCTGCGCTTTTTGAAGCGTGTACTGAGATTGGAGCGTTATCGGTTGGGGCTTCAAAAGAGGAGGTTGAGCAGGCAAGACTTTTCGGTTTACACCTCGGAATGGCGTTCCAAATACGTGATGATATATTTGATTATTACGAATCGAACGACATTGGAAAAGCCTACGGGCAATGATATGGCAGAAGGAAAGCTTACGCTTCCTGTTATTCATGCGTTGCTTTCTACGCAAAAACACACAAATGATGGAGGTGGCACAGAGGGTGAAAAGGGGAGAAGCCTCTCAACAAGATATTCATGCTTTGGTGCAGTTTGCAAAAGAAAATGGTGGTATGGAATATGCTGAAGCTAAGATGAAAGAGTTTAAAAATAAGGCGTTAAACTTTATCGAAACAAGGGTGAAAGACCCAAATATTAAGCAAGCTCTCTTAACTTATGTAGACTATGTGATTGAAAGAAAGAAATAACGCCTTTTTATTTCTTTCTTTTTTTATGCGTCAAAACCTTTGCTCTTATTATTATATATAAGGTGGAGTAGGAGAAAAACCACTCCATTATCTCTTAATAGCATGGTAATAAAACAAAAATAGCGACTCTTTTAAGTCGCTATTTTTTGTTATTGATGCTTCAAATGATTATTACCATGCTGGTTCTTTTAACCAAGGTAAGAAGTAACCGTCTTGATATCTACGTGTATTTGTATTTGCTCCTTGCACAATACCACTGAGTGAGAATTTATTAAACTTAGAGCGTGTTTCGCGACTGTCATGACTTTCATCATAATTTAACCAATAATCTGCGCCTACTCTAATTCTTCTATCGATAATATCTTTCTCATTTAATTTATTCCAAAAGCTTTCATGGCAACAATAATAACCTGCTGTATTGTTCGACAAATTATAGTTTGGACCTAAATAATAAACCTGCATACGTGCAACACCTTTATCTTCTTTTGGGTCTTCAAAGGTTATTTTGACTGCATATTTATAGTTTCCAGTTATAATTCCTCCTTGTGCAGGAGATGGTCTATTCATAATTCCATATAAAACGGTACTTCCTTTTACTGCACAGAACCAGTTGTCAAACTTATATTGCTTACCATTTAGAGCAAAAAAGCTACCCGGAGTCACTATAGATATTGCGTTACCATATTCATCACCAATACCATAACTGCCTAAACCGCCAATCTTTTCACCCGTTTCAAGTTGTTTTTTTACAATTATGAAATATAGGCATTAGCTCTGCATATTTAGGAAGTCTGTATTTTTGAGACCTAAAAATAGGGTATTGACTTAGGAATGCGTTTACCGTTTTATCACGGCTTGTACTACCGTTAAGTATCTCTTTGGGTTGATTTTCCCACTTCTTTCCTTGGTCAGTTTCTTGATTGTAAGTCCATAAACGCTCAATGGGTAGCATTGGACGGACAATTCTTAAGGTTAACTTATTGCTACTTCCTTTGCTAAGACTTTGACTCGTACTGCCTAAAAGATATCTGTTTCCCATATAAGGATACCAAGTTTCTGGTTGTGCACCTGTGTTATTTTTATATGTATCTTGGCTATATGTGGGGTTAACTCTTCCTGCTTCGGTTACAAAAACCTTTCCATAGAACAACACTTGAGTTTCTGCACCATCATACTTACTTGTTTTTTTATAGTCTATAGGCATTAAACAAAGAACATAAGAACCTGCTGTTTGAGGATTAGCATTTTTGTTTTTCTTGTTAAAATACAAGAATTGTTCTATATCTCCTTTTCCTGTACGGTCAGAACCATCGTTGACATTAGCGTTATATTTTTAGTTTTAAACTCCGTAAAAATAGTGCTTAGCATTATATTTTTGTATAAGCGGCAGAGTTGCCAGTTATAGCTTTTTGACTCATCTGGTGACCAGTAATCAAAGGCGAAATCTGCATTATCTGCCATTGTACCTTGATTGATATTAAACTGATAAGAACCAGAAGAACAGAACGCATTGCTCTCCATTCGCACATCACGATTAAGCTTTGTGTTGAGTGTCATTCTGTTTTCAACATTTAAAACCAAAAATACACCTTGTGGTTTTAAATATCATTTCAGTTTTAGGAGCGTTTAGTTCTAATTTAGAACCCTTTAAAACAACACGACGCCAAGTGGTTGCAAAGGGACAAGAAGCAGTGAAACTATTTCCGTTTTTCATTGGTTCAAGCGTGGTATTGGTAGTTACTTGTAGGTTTTCTCCCAACTTTTTTCCGCCACCAATGAAAGCCATTAAATACCATTCGCCCGTTGCGAGGCTCTTATAAACTGGTAATTTTTTTAATCTAAAGAATGTTTTTCCACCTTTTTTTATATCTTCCATTTGAGCTTCTAACACTTGTTTTTGGTTGTTTTTGTTATAAAGCACAATAAAAGATTCTATTGAATCTCCTGTAAGCTTTGTTTTAGGAACAAAATTTTTCACCGATTTGAAATGGCATATCAGGTATTCTTGTTGCCTGAGCAGTGTCTTTGGCTACTGCTGAAGTAGGCTCAATGTCTGCATCGTAAGTATATAGAATCTTAGGCTCTTCTTTTTGTTTGGGTTATTTGTGTGCCGTCTAAATTGGTTTCGCTACACGATAAGCATAACGCTGATGCTAAAACAGCAATAAAAACTTTTAAATGTCATCTTTTTACGTTTTTATACTAATTTATTTTTATAAAGAATAAATAATTTACTTATGGTTTAATCATCGCAAAAACAAAAACAGTGCTAATCCTTTTGTTTTGTATGTCTTTAATTGCTAATAGGCATTATAGAGCGTGTAAAAACAATTAAAGAGGGGAGAAAACACGAAGAATTGTTATTCGTCGTCTATGGAAGAACTTAAATCTTTACCAGCTCCAAACTCTTCAAGACCTGCTTTTTGGTCCTGAACCAGCTAAGAAATTCACGTCTTCTATTAGTGTTTCAACCATGACACAAAAGCGCAATATAAGGCTTACGAGTTGGTGAACAGTTAGAAGATAATTTTGTGTTTGTTTGTGTGAGACATAAATAATAAGGTTGTTATTAAATGAATATCTGAATAATATTTTTTTATGACTATGTTTGAAATATGTTTATTTATTGAGGTTAAAAGAACTTTGTTTCTTGTCCTAATAGTTCGCTAAGTAGGAGATTAGGGAGGCGACTTGTGCCCAAGCGGAACAGCTTGTTGGTGCACCATTCTTTGCCTAACACCTCTTTAACAATGGTATAATAAGTGATAGCATCCATCACAGTGTTAATGCCACCAGCAGGTTTAAAAGCCAATAACATTACCCGTTTTTCGTGATACTCTTTAATTGCTTGACACATAACATAAGCTGCTTCGGGTGTAGCAGATATAGGTTCTTTGCCTGTAGACGTTTTTAATGTAGTCTGCACCAGCATACATTGCCAATAAAGAGCCTTCTTTATGTTCTCAGCAGTTTTTAAATCGCCCGTTTCGAGAATAACCTTTTAAAGGGAACATCGTTGCCACATACGCTCTTTATTTCGCTTATTTCATCGCATAATGTTTCGTAGTCTCCACTTAAAAAACTTACCTACCGACATAACAATGTCTATTTCTGTGGCACCATCTTTCACAGCTAATGCCGTTTCGGCAACCTTTATTTCGGGCAACATTTGCGACGATGGGAAGCCTGCCGACACACAAGTGACCTCTACACCGTTCACTTCTAAGCTTTCACTCACTATCTTTGCATAGCAAGGATAGGTGCAAATGGTGGCTACATGAGGCATTTGAGGATATAAACTGTCAAACTTATTCACCTGTTCTGTAAATGCCAAGATGCTCTCTTCAGAGTCGGTTGTCTTTAAAGATGTAAGCTCTACACTACCAAAGAGAAATCTCTTTACCTCTTCGGTGTCGTTTTCGTGAACCTTTTCGGTTATAATTTTGCGCACAGCCTCTTTCACTTCGGCGTCGTTAACAGCCGTATTATAAAGACTTAGCATGTCTAAATACTTGTTAGAATTGTCGTGTGAATGTTCGCAAGCACATTCGTGAGAATGGTGAGAGTGGTTTTCCATGTCTTAAATTCTGTATGTTATTTGTTTTGTTTCAGTTTGTTGTTGTTTAAATGTCTTGTTGCATCTCGTTCAGTTTTTCTTTCTCATAGACAACTTCAAAAGCATCGCTTAGGTTTACACCTGTTTGGTTTGCCAAGCAAATAAGCACCCAAAGAACGTCTGCCATTTCGTCGGCAATATTGCTTTTTCGCCCTTTTTAAAACTCTGGTCTCCATAAGTGCGCGCCATAACACGAGCCAATTCGCCCACCTCTTCGGTTAAACAAGCCATATTAGTGAGTTCCGAGAAATAGCGAACCCCATATTGTTTAATCCATTGGTCTACCTTTTGTTGCATTTCAAACAAGGTGATGTCGCCAAATAAGTTGCCTTCTAACCTATTGAGAAAGTGGGTTGTGTCGTTATGAACGCTTGCACAACGGCTTGTGTCTTTCTTGTTTTCTTTCATAGCGTTTACTCTTTATTCTTAGAATCTATGCAAATGGTAACAGGGCCATCGTTTACGAGGGCTATTTGCATATCGGCTCCAAACTCTCCTGTGCGCACTTTGTGAGGATATAGGCTGTTTAATTGCTCTATAAAGTGCTGATAGAGTGGGATAGCAGTTTCGTGTTTAGCGGCTTGAATCCAAGAGGGACGGTTGCCTTTTTTTGCACGATGCCATGAGTGTGAACTGACTAACGAGGAGTATTTCGCCGTTTATTTCGGTAACGCTCTTGTTCATTACGCCATTATCGTCGTTAAATATGCGCAGCGACAATAGTTTTTTAACTAACCATAGCACATCTTCTGCGGTGTCGTTATGTGTTATTCCTAACAACACGAGCAAGCCTTGTTCGATGCTTGCAGTGGTTTGTTGATTGATGCTAACAGAGGCTTTTTGATACTCGCTGTATAACAATTCTCATGTTGCAAATATACGGAGAAATGATAAAAGTTTATGATTGTAGGTTTTATTTGTTTTAAATTAAAGATGTATGTAAACAAGTGTCAAAAAGTAATGGGGGGTAAAAGTAAGTACTTGATAATGAGATTATTACAAGTTTGTTTTGTTGCAAAAATGGAAACTTTTTGTGCGTGAAATAACAAAGAAAAAAACGAGTGAAGAAATTATTTATAAAAGATTGTTTAAAAATGTTTAATATAGAGCTGTTTGTTGTTTTTATGAAGACAAAAATACAGAATAAATGGTTTTAAGAACTTTAAAAACGAAATGTTTTTTCTTGTTTTTTGTGAGCGTTTTGTTACATTCTGGTTTTGTGTTTTAGCGTAAAAAAGGGGCTATGTAACCAACTATTGCATGCCTATTGAGTCTTGTTTTTGACTTGAATAACAAGGACTGAAACGCAAAACATATAGGTTTTGCATTTCTATTTTGTAGGTTTTGAAAAATGAAGAAATAAGCTTTTTAAGGTGTAATAGCTTAGGTTTTAGGGTGCAATAGATGATGTTTTAGCACCTAAACTCTTATCTATTAAACCCCAAACTCTTATGTTTTGTGTGCTAAACGCTTAGAGTTTGCAAGATTTTTGGCTAAAAAGTTGTTTTAAACACTTTTGGGTTGGTGTTTTTAAATGATAGAGCCTGTGTAGCAAAACAAAAAAAGTGGGGTAAAAAAAGCGCAAAAAATGAGCTGTTTTTCTGCTTATTTTTGCGCCTGAAAAATGTAGATATTGGTGCTTTGGGGTTATTGTTATGAAACTAAAAACGGTGCTTAGGAGGGTGAAAATTGCGGGGCGAAAACTTAAAATTTTTCATTCTTTTTTACACTCCCTTGCTCTTACTTTGTTTAACGATGCGGAGCATCAATCAAAAGTCTTGTTTCAACTTTTGAAAATGATTAAACACGAGTGTTCCTTTGGCTTTTCCTAACACGTCGACGAGCGTTGTTAGTGGTGCTGTTTTAATGGCTTTGAGGGTGTGAAGGCTTTGCAATAGCTTTTCTTTTCCCTTCGGTCCAAGTCCTTTAATGTCGTCTAATTCCGATTGTAAAGCAGCCTTTGAACGCTTATCTCTATGGAACGAAATGGCAAAACGATGCACCTCGTCTTGTATTCGCGTAAGGGCAAAGAACAATTCGCTGGTAGAACTTAAAGCAATAGTTTGTATGGGGTGTCCAAAAAGCAACTCGTTGGTGCGGTGTTTGTCGTTCTTTGCTAATCCAGCAATAGGGATAGATAGCTTTAATTGCTCCTCAATAACCTCTCTAACAACACCCATTTGCCCCTTACCCCCATCGCAAATAATTAGGTCGGGGAGAGGTTTTTGCTCGGCAACAAGTCGAGAATAACGCCTAAAAACCACTTCTTTCATCGACGCATAATCGTCAGGACCGTCTACAGACGTAATGTTATATTTGCGATAGTCTGTCTTTGATGGTTTCATACCTTTGAAAACAACGCACGCAGCCACAGCGTGAACACCACTAATGTTAGAGTTGTCGAAACATTCTATATGATAAGGTAGCTTAGAAAGTTGCAGTTTCATTTGTAACTCTTTCATAATGCGTGTTTGTTTCTGCTCGGGATTAAGTTTCTCTGCTTGCTTTTAATCGGTCGAATAAATATTGTTTGCCATTCATCTCCGATAGTTCTAACAGCTTTTTTTCTTATCTCCTCGTTGAGGAATAATAAAGACCGCGTTTTTTTAAATGCCAGTTGATTTCAAACGGAACAACAATCTCTGGTGCTACACTTCCAAACCTATTTCTTATTTCGAGGATAGCACTTGCCAATAAATCCTCGTTCGATTCGTTTACTTTCTTTTTATATTCGTAAAGTGAAACTCTGGTTAATAGTGCCGTTCTTTACATGAATATAATTGATAAAAGCCACTTGCTTTTACCTCGTCTTCGGTAATGCTAAACACGTCGATATTGCGTATTGTGTGGCTCACCACTTCGCTTTTAGACACGAAAGAATCTAATAAAATGTAGCGTTTCTTTAGCTCTTCAGCTGCTTCAAAGTTGAGTTCTTCGGCTTGTTGTAGCATCATTCGGTGCAACTCTTCCATCGCTTCACGCATGTTTCCTCGTAGAATTTGTTTTGCTTGCGCAATATTAGCCTGATAATCGTCGTAAGATTGTTTGCTAATACATGGTCCTAAACAGTTGTGAATATGATATTCTAAGCAAGCTTTGTATTTGTTTTGAGCGATACCTTCTGGTGTTATAGACATTCTACAACTACGAGGTTTATATATTTTGCTTATTAAATGCAACAAACTCTTTAATACACTAACGTTTGTATAAGGCCCATAAAAAGTGCCATAACGCTTGTTTATTTGTCTTGTTTTAAAGATACGAGGAAAGTAATCGTTAGATACACAGATGCTGGGGTAGGTTTTTCCGTCTTTTAAAAGTACGTTATAACGAGGATTATACTTCTTAATTAAACTATTCTCGAGCAATAGAGCATCTTCTTCGGAGTTAACTACTGTGTAGGAAATGTTATGAATTTTACTCACCAACACTTTGGTTTTGAAACGGTCTACCTCCTTATGAAAATAAGAAGAAACCCTACTTTTAAGTTTCTTAGCTTTGCCTACATAAATAATAACACCGTTTTCGTCGTAGAATTGATAGCTTCCTGCTTTCTCAGGCATGCTTAATACAATGCTCTTTAAACGTGTTAAACGCTCTTGATTACTTTCTTTACTCATGTGTGTAACAGCTTATAAATCAATGAAGTTTAGTTGTAATGTTTCATGTGAAACTATACGTCATGCTTTAAGTTTTACTTTAATCTTGTGCTTGTGTAGTGTTTGTTGTTCTGTAAAGCGGTTATGCTCGTTGAAGAACTAAAACAAGTGTTGTTTTATAATGTCTTTATTCTTTTCTTTTTGTTTGTGTTTTTTTATTCTTCTTCTCATGCTCTTTTACGTCTCAGTTCTTATGTAAAAGAAGAATAAAAAAATAAAAATTCTTTATAACAGAAATACGAGCTAACATAAAAACATGTTTGTCTTTAAAACGTAAACGTAAAACCTTTAGCAGATAAAACCTAAACGCTGTTGAATGTATGGATAAAAAATAGCGCATCTCCTTTAAAGAAAAATGCGCTATTATATAATGTTTCAATTAAATTTTTTTATAAGCGTAGAAACTTCAATATCTTTATCGAAAACTTCTCTACCATTTAATCCTTCGTCTAATAACTCGATAATAAAGTTGCAATATATTTTCTTTGGCTTAAATTTCTTTTACCAAATCGCACGCTGCTTTCATAGTTCCGCCCGTTGCAAGAAGGTCGTCATGTAACAAAATAACATCTCCTTCTTCGATAGCATCTTTATGAATTTCGATTGTATCAATGCCATATTCTTTCGCATAGCTTTCTTGTACGGTCTCACAAGGTAGCTTTCCGGGCTTTCTACACAAAGCAATTCCGGCTCCAAGTTTGATAGCAATCGCAGAAGACATCACAAATCCACGGCTTTCTATGCCTACAACTTTCGTTATACCCTTATCTTTATAAAGCTCATACATCTCGTCTGAGATTGTTTTTAAGCATTCTGCATTCTTAAATAGGGTAGTAACGTCTCTAAAATTAACCCTTTTTATAGGCCAATCTGGTATAGAACGCAGATTGTCTAACAATAGTTTGTTGTTCATTATTATAAAAATTATTGTGTAATTCTTTTTATTTTATCGTTTATTCTCCTGTTTCCTTTACTTATCTTCCCAAAAAGAATAAGGAGTACATTGATGTCGCTTGGCGATACACCGGGTATTCTACTTGCTTCTGCAAGCGTTTCTGGTTGAATTTTATCGAGCTTCTGTCGGCCTTCAGTAGATATTTCGTGCAACTCAGAATACTTAAATCTTCCTTTAATCTTTATATCTTCTAAGCGTCTCATCTTTTCTGCAACAAGACGTTCACGCTCGATATATCCTCTGTATTTAATACGTATTTCTGCCGCTTCACTTATCTCTTCGTAACGATTAGGACAATCGTTTAAGGCTTGTTTAAGCGCAGGAATAGCTTCAGAAAAGTTTTGAATGTTAAGTTGAGGACGTGCTATGAGGTCTGAAATCTTAACGGTGCTATGGATAGGAGTTGTGCCTAAATGTTCTAATGCGCCGTTAATAAATTGAGGTTTTACAGGAGTGTTATCGCAAAAAGATACGATTCTTTCTATATTTTCTTCTTTTTCTTTCCAATATTGATAACGCTCTGAGGTAGCCAAGCCCATGTTATATGCTTTTAGGCGTTAAACGATAGTCGGCATCATCTTGTCTTAACAATATTCTGTATTCAGCTCTTGAGGTAAACATTCTATAAGGTTCGTCTACACCCTTTGTTGTTAAGTCGTCTATCAATACGCCAATATAACTTTCATCGCGTTTCATCACGAATTCATCGTTACCAAAAACAACGCATAGCCGCATTCACTCCTGCCACTAATCCTTGTCCTGCAGCTTCTTCATATCCCGTTGTTCCATTCACTTGACCAGCGAAATAAAGTCCTTTAATCACCTTAGATTCTAACGTATGTCTTAACTGTGTTGGGTCGAAATAGTCGTATTCAATAGCATAACCGGGGCGATAAACCTTTGCATCTCTTAACGCTGGAATTTTATGGATAGCATTTAGTTGCACATCTACGGGCATACTCGATGAAAAACCATTAAGATACATCTCGTTAGTGTTTACACCTTCAGGTTCTAAAAACAAAGGGTGCTTCTCTTTATCGGGGAAGGTTACGAGCTTTGTTTCTATCGATGGACAGTAACGAGGCCCTGTACTTTGAATTTGTCCGTTAAATAATGGAGAGTCGGCAATGCCTTGTTGAAGCGTTAAATGTGCATCGGGTGTGGTGTAACACGTCCAACATGGGAGTTGTTTTAACGGCTTATGGATGTTTAAATAACTAAATTGGTGGAAATCAACGTCGCCATCTTGCACTTCCATATCTTCAAAAATGAACCGTTCGTTTATCAATTCTTACAGGTGTACCTGTTTTTCATTCGCGACGAAGAGATGCCCAATGCGTTGATACATTCTGTGAGATGAGGAACTGCAGGCTCAGCACAACGACCACCGGGGAAGGTTTTTCTGCCTATATGCATTAAGCCATTGAGGAATGTTCCAGTGGTGATGATAACACTCTTTGCCTTAAATTCTACTCCCCAAACAGTTCTTACGCCTACAATCTCCTTGCCGTTAACCAATAATTCGTCTACTTGGTCTTGCCAAATATCGAGATTAGGAACAGTGTCGAGCGTTTGTTTCCACTGAGTAATAAACTTTTCACGGTCGCATTGAGCGCGAGGACTCCACACAGCAGGGCCTTTTCCTTTATTAAGCATACGAAACTGAATGGCAGTGGCATCGGTAATAAGACCCATTTGACCACCCAATGCGTCTATCTCTCTTACAATTTGCCCCTTAGCAATTCCACCAATTGCGGGATTACAGCTCATTTGTCCAATCTTATTCATGTCGATTGTTATCAAGCAAGTCTTAGCTCCAAGATTGGCAGAGGCTACAGCTGCTTCGTTACCTGCGTGTCCACCTCCTACAACAATGACGTCGTATTTAAATTCCATATTCGTGTGTAAGATTCTTATTCGTTTGATAATTGCGCTTAAGAAAATAGAGTGAAAGACAATCCCATGTGTGCTTTTGTATGTAAAAGCGTGTTTAGAACAAATCTTCATCTTCTTTCTTTTGCACCTTATATATAATAATGTGTAATATTCTTTGTTGCGTTTCCGCTTGTTCCTTATAAGCTCTGCTCTCTTTATGTTTTGTATGATAAAAACACAAAATTGGTGCCTATCTTTTGAATAGGCATAAAAAAAGACCGTTTTATAGCTTAAAAACAATCAAATACAAAAAGTAAGTAATTAAATTGGATTTTTAGTCAAAAAGCTTTGATTTATCACCAAAAATATAGTATATTTGCATGCAAATTTTGAAATTATATACCTATAAATGGGGGTGTTTAGATACGTTTTTTTCATGCCTCTTGCCCTTGTTTTCGTGGTTTAAGAAGAAAAATATTAACAGTTAAATAATTAAATTTCAATCATTTATGTGGTTATTTTCAATCATCTATTGGTAGAAAGGTGATAATGTCTTTAACAGGTATTGCACTTATTCTATTCTTGACTTTTCACATGTCGATGAACCTTGTTGCGTTATTCTCGGGCGAGGCTTATAATATGGTATGTGAGTTTCTTGGTGCCAACTGGTATGCTGTTGTTGCTACAATGGGGCTGGCTGGACTTGCAATGTTGCATATTGTGTATGCTTTTATCTTAACTGCTCAAAACAGAAGAGCACGTGGAAGCGAACGATATGCCGTAGTGGAAAAAGCCTAAAAAGGTGGAATGGGGACTCTCAGAACATGCTTGTTTTGGGTATTATCATTCTTTTAGGCTTATTATTACACCTCTTTAACTTCTGGTATAACATGATGTTTGCAGAGCTTATGCACATGGAAATGAAGTTTTCTCCAAGCGATGGGCTCTGCATACATTAAGGATACATTCGCTAATCCAGTGTATGTAGTGCTTTATGTTATATGGATTGTTGCCATTTGGTTACACCTTTCTCATGGATTTTGGAGTGCAATGCACACCTTAGGTGTTAATGGTAAGGTTTGGTTTAAGCGTTGGCAAATGATTGGTTGGGTATATTCTACCTTACTAATGCTTGGCTCCCTTGTGGTAGTTCTTGCCTTTTGCTTTTTAATTGTGCACCAAGTTTGTGCCATTGTTAACCTATATAATATAGTTTTAAATCTGTTTTTATTAAGACAAAAAGATTATGGCTAATCAAATAAATTCTAAGATTCCTGAAGGACCAATAGCTGAGAAATGGACCAACTATAAAAGCTCACCAACGTTTGGTGAACCCTAAAAAAATAAACTCAAATTAGATGTGATTGTTGTCGGTACTGGTTTAGCTGGTGCAAGTGCAGCTGCATCTCTTGGAGAGATGGGATTTAATGTTCTTAACTTCTGTATTCAAGACTCTCCACGTCGTGCGCACTCTATTGCAGCACAAGGTGGTATCAATGCTGCTAAAAACTATCAAAATGATGGCGACTCTATTTATCGTCTTTTCTACGATACTGTAAAAGGTGGCGACTATAGAGCTCGTGAAGCAAACGTTTATCGTTTAGCAGAAGTATCAAATAGTATTATCGACCAATGCGTAGCACAAGGTGTTCCTTTTCGCTCGTGAATATGGTGGTATGCTTGCAAACCGTTCGTTTGGTGGTGCTCAAGTTAGTAGAACATTCTACGCAAAGGGACAAACAGGACAACAACTCTTGTTAGGTGCATATTCAGCACTTAGCTGTCAGGTGAATGCAGGTAAGGTTAAAGCTTTTACACTCGCTATGAGATGGAAGATGTAGTGCTTGTAGACGGACGTGCAAGAGGTATTATTGCAAAGAACTTAGTTACAGGTAAATTGGAACGATTCTCTGCTAATGCTGTCGTAATTGCTACAGGAGGATACGGAAATGCTTACTTCCTTTCTACTAATGCGATGGGTTGTAACTGTACAGCTGCTATTCAATGCTATCGTAAGGGAGCTTACTTTGCAAATCCATCATATGTTCAAATTCACCCAACATGTATTCCTGTACACGGAGACAAACAGTCTAAATTAACATTGATGTCAGAGTCTTTGCGTAATGATGGCCGTATTTGGGTTCCAAAAGAACATCGAAGATGCCAAAAGCTTTACAAGCGGGAACGAAGAAAGGCTCAGATATTCCAGAAGAAGATCGTGACTATTATCTTGAACGTCGCTATCCAGCGTTCGGTAACTTGGTGCCTCGTGATGTTGCATCTCGTGCTGCTAAAGAACGTTGCGATAAGGGATTTGGTGTTAACAACACAGGTCTTGCGGTATTCTTAGATTTCTCTGAAAGTATAGAACGTTTGGGTGTAGATGCCATTCTACAACGTTATGGTAACCTTTTCGATATGTATGAAGAAATAACCGACGTTAATCCAGGCGAATTAGCTAATGAAATAAACGGAGTTAAGTATTATAATCCAATGATGATTTACCCTGCTATCCACTATACAATGGGTGGTATTTGGGTTGATTACGAGCTAATGACCTCTATTGAAGGCCTCTTTGCAATTGGAGAATGTAACTTCTCAGACCACGGAGCTAACCGTTTGGGTGCATCTGCTTTGATGCAAGGGCTTGCAGACGGATATTTTGTGCTTCCATATACCATTCAAAATTATCTTGCCGACCAAGCTATTTGGCCTCGTTTATCTACCGATTTACCTGAATTTGCTGAAGCAGAAGCAGGTGTTCAAGGAGAGATTGACCGCTTAATGGCTATCCAAGGAAAGCGTTCTGTAGACTCTATTCACAAAGAACTTGGTCATATCATGTGGGAACATGTAGGTATGGGACGTACAGCTGAAGGACTTCGCGAAGGTATTGCTAAGATGAAAGAACTTAGAAAAGAGTTTGATACCAACCTATTTATACCAGGAAGCAAAGAAGGACTTAACGTTGAGCTTGATAAAGCCATACACCTTAGAGACTTTATCATTATGGGAGAACTCAGAGCTTTACGACGCTTTATCGCGTAACGAAAGCTGTGGAGGACACTTTAGAGAAGAATATCAAACCGAAGAAGGCGAAGCTAAACGCGACGATGAGAACTTCTTTTACGTTGGATGTTGGAAATATACAGGTAGCGACACTTCTGAACCAGAGCTTATTAAAGAGCCTTTGGAATATGAAGCAATTAAAGTTCAAACTCGTAACTATAAGTCGTAAACCCATTATAACGTTGTTCGTGGAACCTCAAATGCTAACAAAGGTGGCATAACATAACACACCTACGAGGTTAACCACCCACAATAAACAACCATAAATATTAAAACCCAAATGGAGAAAAATATAAGTTTCACGCTGAAAGTATGGCGTCAGAATGGTCCAACAGCAAAAGGACACTTCGATACTTTTAATATGAAAGACATTCCTACTGACACTTCATTCCTTGAAATGTTAGATATTTTGAATGAACAACTCATCGACGAAGGCAAAGAACCTTTCGTTTTCGACCATGATTGTCGTGAAGGTATTTGCGGAATGTGTTCTCTTTACATCAACGGACACCCTCATGGACCAGCAAACGGAGCAACAACCTGTCAATTATATATGCGTCGTTTCAACGATGGAGACACTATAACAGTTGAACCTTGGCGCTCGGCTGCGTTCCCAGTGATTAAAGACTGTATGGTAGACCGTGGTGCTTTCGATAAGATAATACAAGCTGGTGGATATGTAACAGTGAGAACAGGACAACCACAAGATGCTAATGCTATCCTTATTCCTAAGCAAGATGCCGATGAAGCAATGGATTGTGCTACTTGTATTGGTTGCGGTGCATGCGTTGCTGCTTGTAAAAACGGTTCTGCTATGTTGTTTGTTAGCTCTAAAGTGAGCCAACTTGCACTCCTTCCACAAGGTAGACCAGAGGCTGCTAAAACGAGCTAAAAGCGATGATAATGAAGATGGAAGAGCTTGGATTTGGTAACTGTACAAACACTCAAGCGTGCAGAGTCTGAGTGTCCAAAGAATGAGTCTATTGCCAATATTGCTCGTCTAAACCGTGAATTTATCGTAGCTAAATTGAAAGACTAATACACTTATTATCTTATAATAAAAAGGGTGATAAATGCGTATAACAGCGTGTTTATCACCCTTTTTTCTTGTTTTATCAATCGTTACACCTTTGTTTTATCCCCTTTGCTCCATGCCGTTAAATGAGTTAAACCAGTGGGTTTATGGGTAAAAAGATTTATTTTTTTGCGTCAAGGCATAGGAGCTGTTATATATAAACCACTGCTTTTTGCCCTTCTTTACACCTATTTATCGTATCTTTGTGCATCTATTTAATCATAATAACGAAACAATGAGCATACAGAAAGCACGACATGGTGAGTTAGATTTTATTAAATGCGTTATGATAATCCTCATGGTAGCCTTTCATTTGGCCTATTTCAGTAGCAAATATCCCCTGTTAAAGCAATATGTCTACACCTTTCACATGCCCGCTTTCTTAGTTATTTCAGGTTGGTTAATGCCCACCCATAAGCCTGTAGATACTTTTTTAAGAGGTTTAACACACATCATTGTGCCTTATATCATGATGGAGAGTGCCTATATCGTGGCATCTTCTGTTTTAGGAATAGAACCATTGTTATCCCCCCTCACACCTCTTTTATTTTTAAAGACCCTTTTCTTTGCGCCAGTAGGACCCTATTGGTTTCTTCACACCTTGTTTTTGTGCGCTTTAATTAGCTATTTTTGCACACGAAAGTTAGTCCGCAAGCCTTTATTCTCCATGCTTGCCCAGTTTGTCCTTGTTTTTTTATTGTCCAAACTCATCTCATTTTCGTTTTATTGCGCCCTTTATTTCGTCTTCGGAACCTATCTCAAACAGCAAAACATATCGTTAGTGCAGTTTTTATCCTTTAAAAAATGGTACCTTATACCCCTGCTGTGCATCACCATTTTTTCGTCTTCCTACCATAAAGAAAGCACTTTAGGCGTTTTATTGGTTTATCTCATCATGAGCCTTTGCACCTTTCTTTACGCCCATCAAGGTCATTTTTGCCATAAAATAACAAGCTATATAGGACAAAAACACCCTACCTATTCTTCTTTTTTTCTCCCTTGTTTACCCTTCTTGCCAAGCGTTTAATACCCTTTTTTTTAAGCTTTTGATGAAACCCGCCTACTGTTTGCCGTTTGTGGCACCCTCTTAGCCGTTTGTGGGTCTTTGGCTTTGCATAAAATGCTTAAAACGCTGTTTAATGTGGCTTTAAAACAAAGAAACGAACCATAAGTTATAAAGCAATAAAAACCCTTATATACCTATTATACTCAGAAAAAAGAACTACCTTTGCACATATGACAGACACTTTCGACATACGAGAAGAAAAGTATTCGCCTATCGAAAAAGACTTTGAGAACGCTTTAAGGCCACCTAAATTCGCCGATTTTAGTGGTCAACAAAAGGTTGTAGACAATCTTCAAGTGTTTGTAGAAGCGGCAAAATATCGTGGAGAACCTCTCGATCACACTCTTCTTCACGGACCTCCGGGGTTAGGAAAAACCACCCTTAGTAACATTATTGCTAATGAGTTAGGTGTAGGATTTAAAATAACAAGCGGCCCAGTGTTAGATAAACCGGGCGATTTAGCTGGTATTTTAACCTCTTTAGAGCCGAACGATGTGTTGTTTATTGACGAGATACATCGTCTTTCACCCGTAGTAGAAGAGTATTTATATTCTGCTATGGAAGACTACCGAATTGATATAATGATAGATAAAGGTCCATCGGCACGAAGTATACAGATAGACCTTAATCCCTTTACACTTGTGGGAGCAACCACTCGCAGTGGCTTATTAACAGCACCATTGCGCGCCCGTTTTGGCATCAATCTTCACTTAGAATATTATAATCCCGAAACTCTTGCGCGCATAATCACACGTTCTGCAAACATTATGCGTGTGCCTATCAATGCAGATGCAGCAGCCGAAATAGCAGGAAGGTCAAGAGGTACGCCCCGTATAGCAAACGCTTTGCTCCGTAGGGTGCGAGATTTTGCGCAAGTAAAGGGAAGCGGACAAGTGAATATAGACATTGCTCAATATGCCCTACAAGCGTTAAATATCGACCAATATGGCTTAGATGAAATTGATAACAAAATTCTTTTAACCATCATCGACAAGTTTAAAGGCGGACCAGTGGGTGTTTCTACCATTGCAACAGCTATCGGAGAAGACAGCGGAACTTTAGAAGAAGTGTACGAACCCTTTCTTATTATGGAAGGATTTATTAAGAGAACACCACGAGGACGTATGGTTACCGACCTTGCTTATCAGCATTTTGGGCGAAATCCTTTTTATGAATAATAGTCAAACAAAAACTTTTCGATGCAGAATAACGCTTCACACTTACCCGAAGGCACACCCACAACCGCACTTTTTGCAGGTAGTTTCGACCCCTTCACTATTGCTCATGCGTCTATTGTAGCACGTGCCATGCCTTTATTTACCAACCTTGTTATTGCAGTGGGCTTTAACGAACACAAAAAGGCTTGTATAGTGTGGCAGAAAAGGGTAGAGCGTATTGCCAAACACTATGCTCATTGCTCAAACATTCGTGTGGTTTCTTACAATAATCTCACTATGGATTTTGCAAAACAAATAGGCGCAAACGTTATTATTAAGGGTGTGCGAAACGTGAAAGACTTTTGAGTATGAACGCCAACAAGCAGACGTTAACAAGCAAATGGGAGGTATAGACACGCTTTTTTTCTTTGCCGAACCTCATTTAGAGAGCATCTCTTCGTCGCTTGTAAGAGAACTTTTGCACTTTGGAAAAGACGTTTCTCACCTTATTATATAATTATTAAAACAAACAATAACCCTGTTTAGGGCGCAAATCATTGCACACTAAGCCTCAAAAAAATAGCACTAACATGATTACATATAACAGCGAAAACATTGCCATGCCCAAGCTAAAAAAACGCGAAACCACTGCTTGGATTCGTGCAGTAGCTCAAACCTACGGTTATAAGGTGGGAGATATTGGCTATATGTTTGTAAACGATGAAAAAAGATATTAGAGGTGAATAGAACCTACTTAAATCACGATTATTACACCGATATTATTACCTTTGATTATTGCGAAGATAAGGTGTTACATGGCGATTTAGTGATTTCTTTAGACACCGTGCGTAGCAATGCCGAGTTGTTTAATCGTCCTTACGAAGACGAACTCTACCGAGTGATTATTCACGGCATTCTACATTTATGTGGTATTAACGATAAAGGACCGGGAGAAAGAGAAATAATGGAAGCGGCAGAGAACAAGGCTTTGGCTTTAAGAAAAGGCTCTTGCCAATAGCATTGTTGCTCGGTGTGGATTTAACACTTTGCTTTTGCTTTCGTTATTTATAAAATAGGGTATTATCGCACTTGGTTTATAAAAAGTGCGATAGGTGGGGTTTGCGTTTAAAAACGTAAACCTTTTTGTTTTAAGGGCTGTCGGGTTTTAAAAACAAAAGGTGGTGAAAAGAATAAAATGAAGAACACTGATAAGGGCGTTAATAGTCGTTTTCTTGTGAGTGTTTTGTTACATTCTATTTTTTTATGTTTTAGCGTAAAAAATGGGGCTATACACCCTGCTATTGCGCACCCGTTTACACTCTTCTTAAATGCAATAAATAAGTCTAAAAACGCAAAAACATATAGGTTTTGCATTTCTATTTTGTGTGTTTTTGAAAAATCAATAAATAAGCTTTTTAAGGCGTAAAAGCTAAGGTTTTAGCGTGCAATAGCTTATGTTTTGGCACCTAAACTCTTATGTTTTAGCCTTTAAAAGCTTATGTTTTTGCACGCTAAACTCTAAGCTTTTGCATTGTTTTAGGCGCAAAAAGTGCCTTTTAAAAAGGCTGTGGTAATAAAAAAACTAACGCAAAACTATTGTTTTTTTGGTTTGTGGTGGGTTGGTTTTTAAAAAAAGTGGGCAAAAATAACACATTTTTCTTTACTTCTTTCTTACAAAAAAATAAAACAAAAAGATGCCTGTTTCTAAACAATGAACCCACAACCGTTTAGCGATAGTCAAACAAACAAAAGCATACGGACTTTTATGGGGCAATTACGAAAAAAACAAAAATGTTGTTACATACACTTAATCTCTTTACATAATATGCACGAAATAATTAAATATTTCATTATTTTTTTGCAGGTAAACAGAAAAACTAATGGCAACGAAATACACGAATAATCGGAAAACGTTTGTTTTTATCAACTTATGTTTTGCTTTATTGCTACTTATGGTTTGTAAGTTGCAAAGAAACAACATCTACGCGCTGGTTCTCTGAAAAAGAATACTATTACGACGACCAATTGTCGGCTTTATCGCTTGATAAAAAAGGCTATTGGATAGGGGGTGAAACGGGAATAGTGTGGCATATAGACGGAAAAAACAAGCAACGATATTACACTGGCTTAGACCGTATTTACGATATAGAAAGAGACCCCGTTGATACCAACAATATTTGGATTGCTACACGCAATGCAGGTTTACAATTGTGGAGCATTGTGGGCGACACAATTGTTTATCGTTCTACCTTTCAAATTCCAGTTAAAGGAAACCGATATTCGCCCTACGACATCGAAATTGCTAACAATAAGCTGTTTATTGCTACATCGCAAGGGCTTTATAGCATGCCTATAACGGGTTCGAAAACCACAAAAAAACTCTCAGCTGTTTATACCAAAGAAAAAAAACAACAAGGCGAACCGTTTTTTTGGTAAACAGCTTGTGTCACGACAAAAAAACAAATGGTTGTTTGCTGCAACACAGTCGGGGGTTATTTGTATGAACCTTTTTAACCACCAAACCACGCTTAGGCATAACACAGAATATATGCGACAAGTGGCTGTTTATAACCAAAAAAACTATATTTGTTGCTTAACAATACACTCATTATAGAAAAACCTTAACGGTACAAACTCGCAGTGTTTTGAACTTCCACAACCAGTGTTGTCGTTCTATAAAGTAGGCCCTACACACTATTTTTATTACCTCTTCGAGCCTACTACGTTCCGACGATTTATTGCATTTTGTTAGTGTTCCTTTGCGTCGTAACATACCCGATAAACCTCATAAAATAGCTATTCCCGACGATGGAAAGGGCTTTTCTGTTTTGTTAACAGCAAATGCAGTGTGGCACATTCCGCATCATTTGGGCGTTATAAACGCTAATACGCCCATTGTGGCATCGTGTTCTACCGATAAATATTTTGTTTATGTGAATAACCAACACGAGCTGTTTAAACAACGAATAGGAGAGAATGTGGCAAAAAAAATATACGATTTTGAGGACGACGACTTGCCTCGAGAAATGTATATGGTAGATAACGACTTGTATTATTATAATGCTAATAACGAAGTGTGCCAACTAACAGTGGGAAATAGTTATATCGTTAACCAACTCACAGCTCGTCCTAAAACGCTTATTCAGCCAAGCACTTGTATTACATCTATGGAGATTTTGCCTAAACAAGGGCAAATTTTGTTAGGTGTGCAAGACTATTTATTGCGCATAAACATGAACACGGCTAAGGCAGACACTGTTAAAACAATGAATAATAAGTATATAACAGCGTTTCATGTCACTAAGAGTAACGATAATATATATATTGCCACGCTTAACGATGGGGTGTTTATGGGCAACCATGAACAAATGAAACAAGTGAGCGGAACTAAACATAAGGTGTTTATTAGCGATGTGTTAACGGTGGGTAAGAAGCTTTCGCGCTTGGTTCTCTTAACCAATCATCAATTGCAGTTAAGAGGGGGCGACTCTATTCGTGTTGATGGTTGTCGTAAAATGTTCTGTATTAACGACAGTGTGTTATACACTATCCCTGAAGAAGGCATTCATAAATATGTAATAACTGGTGGAAAGCTGAAAGACTGTGGCACTTTGTTTGCCGATATTCATTTTAATGCACAAGCAGGGTTTGTATATAACGATTGTCTTTACATTGGTTCAGACCTTGGGGTGTTGCAAATAAACCCTAAAAACGAAAGCATTGCCCAGTGGATAACGTTGGATAATAGCGTGCCGAGCTTACAGTTGATTGGCATATTGCTATTTGCTTTTGTGGGCATAGTTGGTGTTTTTGTAGTGAGTTACAAACGTAGAAAACTATTAGCTTATAACCAATTGCAGGTGGGAAAAGACGATTTATACCGTAGACTGTCTATTCTTAACGCTTTAAGAAATAAACTTACAGAGGAAGAACGCCACCTGATAGACGACTTAAAACAAGAAATAGATGCTGTTTGTATAGGCGAACAAAGTTTACAAACCACTAATGAGCGTTTTTCTTCGTTGTCGGTTCGCATTGCAAGGCTTAACAGAGACATGGCATTGCAAATGGTTAAGCATCTAAATAACCAAATTCAGCAAATAAAACTCTTCGATGTGTTTGAACAACAAGCTATGGTTAAGGCATCAGAAGAGGCTCGAAATTCTAATGATATAGAGCTTATTGTGGAGCAAAGTAAACAAAACGATGTGTGGATAAACTATGTGCAAGAGTTGAAAGAACGCTTAGAAAAATTTAAAAAGGCTACACAAGGAACACTCGTTATTAAAGGGTTAAACGATAAAATGGCGTGTTGTGTGTGTAGAATTATCGACGACTGCAAGTTGAAACCCATAGCCGAAATTTATCCAGACTTTATTTCTGTTAAAACTCAATACGAAAGAATATTTGCCGAAGAGGGACTTTTAATGATAAAACAATATGTAGATAATGTGCTAAACGAATTGCAACAAGCGCAAGACTACGAAGAGATGAAAACTGCATTGATAAACGAATTGTTGTTTATTAAAAAAAGACTATTGAAAAACAGAGACCGCATTGTTTTTGCTCAGAGCTTTGCAGATAATAGACCACAGAATGGCGCAAATAAAATGGCTAAAAACGCTACGCCAACTCATGCAAAACTATATTCAAGCACACGACGAAGTGGTGAAAGAAAACGAAGAACGCATTAAAAAGAAGTTTGATACAAAAACTCTTTGCCGATATTGAGTCGGCCACTCGCCATATAACACAAGAGATGGCACAAGTGTCTGATAGCTTTTTTTCAACGCATTTGTTGCTACCGACAAAGCTATTTGCGAAGATATTTTCCATTTCACAACCGTCAATAATCAGCAAGTGCGTGTGCTTATTCTCTTATTAGCTATGCCACGAGTGAAAAAGAACCTTGTTGCCCGGTATGTTATCTATGTTTGGTAATCTTAATCCTGTTGTGAGTCGTATTTATCATCACAAAATAAACGATAATAGAGAAGCTGTTAACAAGCTATTGTGAACAGGTTCCTTCGAGCATAGTGAATTATATTTTAAAAATTATCCGAATAAGTTTTTCATTTGAAAACCAAATAGTTAACGATAGTTGCATCTATTTATTTTGCCTAAATAAACAGATGCAACTTTTTTTAATTGTAGCTTTTATCCTATCTTTGCAATAACACTTAAGAAGCAAACTAAAAACATATTCATAATTTAAAAATAAAACCAAATGACAAAGAAAAACCTTTTTAGTTAGCTTACTGGCAATGATTTCAGTAGCTACATTTGCTCAAACTCCTGCATCTAAGATTAAAGATGTACGTACAAAAACCAGAACTATATTTCCTTCAAGATGGTCAACAAGCAAGTTCTCTCGACTTACTTCCTGCACCTCCACAGAAAGGTAGTATTCAGTTTCTTTACGATGAAGACAATATCATTGGGGAAAGATGCAACGCGAAACTCCACGCGGTGACCAAGCAGCAGCTGATGCTCGAGTAGGTGGAGACGGTGTTCCTAACGCTTTCTCTGAGGCTTTTGGTATTAAAATAAGTAAGGAAACAACTCCTGAAATATACAAGTTAGTGCTTAATATGCGCGAAGATGCTGGCGATTTAGCTACTCGAAGTGCTAAAAAAATCACTACATGCGTGTACGTCCATTTGCATACTATAACGAAATGACTTGCAACCCTGAACAACAACAAGAACTATCTACTAACGGCTCATATCCTTCTGGTCACACTGCAATAGGTTGGGCTACAGCTCTTGTTCTTTCAGAGATTAACGTTGATCGTCAAAACGAAATACTTGAAAGAGGTTACCAAATGGGACAAAGTCGAGTAATTTGTGGTTATCACTGGCAAAGCGATGTAGACGCAGCACGTTTGGTTGCTGCAGCTGTTGTAGCACGTTTACACGCAGAACCTGCATTCCAAGCTCAATTAGCAAAGGCTAAAAAAAGAGTTTGCTAAACTACAAAAAGAAGGTAAAGTAGCTAAAAGTACTTTCACACCTGCTAACTAATTGATGTAAAATAGAAAAAGATATACAGGGTTAGAGGATATTTTGTTCGTATCTTATTGCTGTTAGATTACTATATTATATATAAGGTAAAAAGCAAAAAAATCCTCTAACTTTTTCTTCCTTTATATTCTAAGAAAACTATATTACTAAACCATTAAAACAAATCTTTATGAAACGACTTATTCTTTTTTTGCTGCCTGTGGATTGATGGCTTTATGCAGGTGCTTTTGCACAACAAGAAGAACCGAAATTGGTGGTAAAACCATCGGGACGTATTCTTATGGACGCAGGTGTTATGCACTCAACAGATAAAACTCTTGATGATAAACTTACTGATGGAGTGGCTATTCCTGATGCTCGTGTAGGTTTAAGTGCTACATATGGAAACTGGAAAGCTAAGATTGATGTGGGTTATGCACGCCAAAAATATTTCATTAAAGGATATCAATATTGATTATAACTTTAATAAAGAAAAACTTAGTTCGCATGGGTTATTTTTGTGCATCAATACGGTCTACAAAGTGCTACCTCTTCGAGCTTTAAAAATCTCAATGGAAGAACCATTGTCTAATCAAGCCTTCTTTAATAGCCGTTTATTAGGGTGCAATGTATGTTCATGCAGGACAAAAGTTTCATGCAACAGCATCGCTCTTTGCAGAGAATGATGCTATGAAAAATGAGCTCTGATAAGATAGGTAATGAAAGCATGGGGAGCTATGACTCGTTTGGTATGGCGTCCAATGATTGAACGTGGAAAGATATTTCATGTGGGTATAAGTGGTGCTTATGAGTCTCCTCGTTACAACAAGAATGCAGGAATAAGCCATAAGTCTTACACCTTAAAAAGCTCCTTTCCCAACACGTATTGCTAACGTTAATGCACAAGAAGCTACCATCACTGATGCTAAATCTCTATGGAAATTCTCTCCTGAAATGAATGTTGCTTGCGGAAACTTAGGCTTTGAAGCGCAATACTTTTATGTAGGTGTGAAGAGAGAAAACGGTTTACCTAACTTTAATGCATGGGGTGCTTACGGCAATGTACGCTATTTGCTTAATGGAAAAAGGTTACACTTTATATCAAATCAGACGCTGGTATAGCAACTCCAGACCCAGGTTCTATGGAGCTTGTTGCATCTTATAACTATTCAACATTAACTGATAAGAGTGCTAATATCTATGGTGGTAAGGTGAATGATTGGTCGGTTGCATTTAACTACTATATCAATAAGTACATGATTTGGCGTGTTCGTGCTTCTATTACTCGTGCAACTGAGAATAAAGCATTTGCTGATAACAATTTTACAGTGCTTGAAACACGTTTACAAGTTAAGTTCTAAGAACCCTACTTGAATAACTTAATTATGATTATTGCTTTGCTTTGTTATGATGATAAACAATTGTTTTTAACGCATAAACAGTCCTTTCTACGCATAACAAAGCTGCAATAATCATAATTATTTTTTTTATTTATAAAACACAAACCTAAAACATCATAACAATGAAAAAACTTAATTCTCTCTTACTCCTTTTGATGTTGGCGTTTATTTGCCCATCATTAGCACTTGCACAGTTGCAACGTTCAGACGCATTCAAAGGCAAGTATAAACTAAAAGAAGTAGTTATTCTTTCTCGTCATAATATCCGTTCACCTTTATCTACTAATGGTTCTACTTTAAGTAAGATGACTCCTCACGAGTGGACAAGCTGGTCTTCGGCTGCAAGTGAGCTAACATTACGAGGTGGAGTGCTTGAAACTGAAATGGGACAGTTCTTCCGTAAATGGACAATTAACGAAGGATTGTTTAAAGATAACCATGTTCCTACGGTAGACGAAGTGAATGTTTATGCTAATTCTATGCAACGTTGTATTGCCACAGCTCAATATTTCTCTGGTGGTTTCATGCCCGTTGCAGGCTTAAAGGTTAACCATCGTTATGTACCATCTAAGATGGACCCCATCTTTTTCCCACGTTTAACAAAGAGCACTGGAGCTTTTCGTGCAGAAGCGATGAGACAAATAAACCTAATGGGTGGTAAAGAAGGACTTGTAGGCATCAATAAAGGACTTAAAGAAAGCTACGATATCATTGCAAAGGTGTTAGATATGAAGCAAAGCGAGTATTATAAAAAAAGGTGAAGTGAAAGACTTTACTTACAATGATACACAAATTACGCTCAATCTTAACCAAGAACCGGGCATGAAAGGCTCGTTAAAGAACGCTAACTCTGCGTCTGATGCGTTTATTCTTCAATACTATGAAGAGCCAGATGCTATGAAAGCAGGCTTTGGACACAAGCTTTCTTTAGACGAATGGACAAAGATTGCAAAGGTAAAAGACGTATATGGTGATGTTCTTTTTACAGCTCCTATTGTAGCAGTTAACGTGGCTCATCCGCTTTTACAATACATGTATGACGAACTAAATGCCGACAATCGTAAGTTTACATTCCTTTGTGGACATGATTCTAACATAGCAAGTGTAGATGCAGCACTTGGTGTTGAAGAGTATTCTCTTCCTAATTCCATCGAAAAAGAAAAACACCTATTGGCTCTAAACTTGTATTTGAAAAAAATGGGTAGATGCTAACGGAAAAAGCTTATATTGCTGTAAATATTGTTTATCAAAGTACAGACCAATTAAAGCAAATGTCTTTGCTCGACCTTGCTCATGCGCCACAAGTGTTCTCATTAAAGCTAAAAGGTCTTACAGAAAATGCTGATGGCCTTTACACTTTTGACGATGTAAACGGACGTTTCTTGCAAGCTATTCGCGCATACGACGACATTAAATAAGTAGTAATAACACACTGTTTGTATTTTTAAATAAAACTATCCGAAAAAGGGTGTATCGTTGTGTTTAACACATGATGCACCCTTATTTTTATGCCATTAAATAACATATAATAGAGCAATAAGCAATCATAAATGTTTCTTTGGATTTGTCTAAAAAGGTTTATATCTTGTCTTTTTGCCTAAAAAGTAGCATAAACATATAGTAATACAAAAAATACTACTTTTTGTTACTGTTAATTCTACTTTGTTCGTCATTCGTTGTTGCGAGCATTGTCACGTTTTTCGTGCGTGTTGATAAATAAGTAGGTTCTTAAAGGTTGTAAAAATAAAAAAACATATACACAATAAAAAGCCATTTAATACAATTATTTTTAACACCCATATAACACACAAACATAACGTATAAATAAAAAAATAATCACTTTTTATGAGCACATCTTCTCCTTTAAAAACAAATCCACTTATTTCTATCCTCATACCTTGTTATAATGTATCACCATGGTTAGAGCGTTGTTTAGATAGCATATTAAAACAAACCTATACAGAGTGGGAAGGCATACTTGTTAACGATGGAAGCAAAGATAACACAGGAGAGATGTTAGAAGAGTATGCTAAAAAAGACTCACGCTTTAAAGTTATACACCAAGAAAACCGTGGACTATCGGGTGCAAGGAATACTGCTTTGCGACACATGACAGGAGAATGGATGACATGGATTGACCCAGATGACGCCGTTGCACCAACCTTTTTAGAGTGTTTGATAAGGAGTGCAATGATAGAACACGAAGACGGAGTGTCTTGCGATATGGTATTAGCGAGAAATATGTACTGTTTTGAATCTGGAGAATGTAAGGTTCCAGGAAAAAAACTCGACAATGCTGTTTATGATGAAAAGGATTTTATTCCTCATATACTGCCAAATGCTTTTTTTCGGAGGAGTTATGAACCTTTACAATTGTGCCTTTATAAAGAAGCATGACATTCATTTTGATGAGAAAGTGGTGTATGCTGAAGACTATCTCTTTGATAATGAAGTGTTATTAAGGGCTAAACGAATTCATACCATTGCTGAAAATAATTATTTCTATTATATTCGAGAGTCTGGGAACTCAGTGCATAAGGTAAAAGGAACTATCGCTCAAGAAACAGCACTATTTTGTCATCGCTTAAAACATAATAGAGAATTGCGTAACAAATATCCATTTGCCGAAGAAATGTTAGGTAAAGGCCTATCAGTTACCCTCGATAGAGTACTTACAGCTGTGTTTAACAGTCCCAATACATCAGCTCTTGAACGCAAAGAAATATTAAAACAATTAGGTATAACGCGCAGAGATGTATATGCACCGACATTCTTAAAGAAGATGCAATACAAAATGCTTTTTAATAACTGCTTTGGTCTTTTGCATTTCTTTTTATAATGTTGAACAACTTAGAATTAAGCTTGGCTCTTTTCTGCGTCGATATATTAAAAGATAAAGACATAAAAAATAATGCCTAAATGATAGGTAAAACAAAGGGTGTATCGTTGTGTTTAACACATGATGCACCCTTATTTTTATGATGTTACTTATTAAATAAACGTTCAAGGTGTGAGGTGTTAAAATGAGAAAGGGGAGAGGAGAGATTTAGTTAGCGGTTTGGAATGCTTTTATACCCCCTTTTTGTGAGTGTTTTGTTACATTATAAAAATTCTGTTTTAGCGTAAAAAAATGGGGCTATGTAGCCCACTATAATCCGTGTGTTTACGCTTAAATGAGAACGAAAAAAACAAGCATAAAAACGTAAAAACATATAGCTTTTGCATTTCTATTATAAAGGTTTTGAAAAAAACAAAAAAACAAGGGTTTTGGGGGTAAAAGCTAAGAGTTTTGCATGCAATACATCGTGTTTTACACCCTAAACCCTTATGTTTTAGCACTCAATAGCTTATCTATTGCAAGGTAAAACCTAAGCTATTGCGTTGTTTTGGGGCAAAAAGTGCTTTTAAAAGGCTATTGTTGTGAAAAAAACTAACGCAAAACTATTGTTTTTCTTACTGTTGGCAGATAAGTTTTTTTAAAAAGCGGGTAGAAATAAGCCGTTTATTTTGCAGGTTAATAGCGAAAAACAGCAAGAAGAAACAAGCAATAAAAATAGGGTGATGAAGCTATAACATAAAAGGTGGCAATAGTGCCACCTTTCTTTTATGTGATAAAAAACAGAATATGCCCGTTTAACAGCCTACTTGTTTAAGTGCAATTGTGCGCCCTTAAACCCACTTAAAACAGTTATTTACGACCTTTAACACTGCTTTATTCTATGATGTATGTACTTAACACATCGGGCAAAAGTAGCGTTTGCGCAATTTCTTGCATTTGTTTGGCGGTTACATCGTCTATCTTTTGAAACACTGTTTCAAGAGTTTGAACCTCATTAAAATGCAAAAACATCTTACTATTGTCTAACGCGAAACCCTCACGGTTATCGCTTGCAATGCCTAATTGACCCTTTAATTGCTTCTTTGCCACCTGCAATAACGTGGGAGAAAGAGGCTTTTCTGCCAATTTATACAACTCCGTTTTCACCAATTTAAGGCACTTTTGCACGTCGTGAGCATCGCAACCAAAATACAAACTCCAAACACCTGTATCGGTATAGCTCACCGTAGAACTCTCAACGGTGTACACTAATCCTCTTTTCTCTCGTAAACTCATGTTTAACCGAGCACTCATTCCGGGTCCACCTAACAAGTTATTGAGCAAAAAAAGAGCCATTCTGCGTTCGTCGAACATGTCGAACGTTCTATTTCTAACATAACATGCGTTTGATGCGTTTGCTTTTTAAGCGAAAAAATATTGAGGAACATAAGGTGTGAGATGCTCTGTTGAGGCTTTGCAACTGGTAGAATAGATTAAAGGAGCGGCCATAGGAAGATGTTGGGTGTGCTTTTCTAACCAACGAACAACCTGCTCAAAGCGCACATCGCCATAGCAATAAAACACCATGTTTTGAGGAGTATAAAGTCGAGATGTAAACCTTTTGGCACTCTCTGTTGTAAAACTGCGCACGTTTTGGCTTGTTCCTAAAATGTTGTGTCCTAACGAATGATTTTGAAACAACAAACCCTCAAAGTTGTCGTAAATAAGTTCTGCGGGCGAATCGTTGTAACTTTCAATTTCATCGCAAATCACTTCCACCTCTTTATCAATCTCTTTTTGCGGATAAGTGCTGTTAAAAAACAATGTCGCAAAGCAGTTCTATTGCTCTGGACGTGTGTTCTTTTTAGTACGGCAGTGTGGTAAACCGTGTTCTCTTTATTAGTGAATGCGTTTAAATCTCCACCAACACATTCCAGTTTTTTTGAATAATATGGTAAGCCTTTCTACGGGTTGTTCCCTTTAAAACTCATATGCTCACAAAAGTGAGCTAAGCCTTCTTCGCCTGCTTGTTCGTGGCGAGTTCCTGCGTTAATGCGAAACCCACAATACATAACAGGTGAGGAAATAGGAATGTGCATGATGCGTAATCCGTTTGAAAGCGTGTGTGTGTTATAACTAATCATAGTGCAAAGGTAAGCTAAAAGCACAATATAGACCTTTGGTTATACACACTTTTGTTATAAAAACACGTTTTTAGCATTGGTAAAAGTGGCAAAATGTTTCACAAGAAACATTTTACGAGCCGTTTCACGAGTGTATGTAAGAACATAAAAGGTGGCACAACAGTTGTAAAAACATTGTTGTGCCACCTTTAAAGATACTCAATACAAGCTATTTATGTTTTTCTATAAAAGCTGTAAAACTGAATAAAATCTTTATTCTCGGTACGTTTTTCGAGTTGTAACACTTTTGAGCGTGAACACATATTGATGGTGTCTTTGCTTAAAAGCTGTTGCCTCTTTTTGCGCAATCATTAGTATGCCGTGCGTTGGGAGCTCTTTTTTTCAAACTGCTTTATATTGTCGTTTAAATAAAAAAATTGGTGCAGAAAAAAAGTGCAGCATACTTGTTTGTAGATAACTATAAATAGGCTCGTTTTTGAATTTTATGCTAATGTATTGCGCCAAATCTTTGTCGTTTTGTCTGGTTAAAAGAGTAGGGAGATAAACTCCTTCGAGGGCATAAAACAAAGAAAAAACAGGTACAAATAAAACAACCACGTAGTGTTTTAATGTGTTTTTGCTGTCTATTTTTCTGTAAAACACAAACCACACCAAAGCAATGGCTAAGGGCAAGAACACCAAGAACCATTCTACAACATTTAAAGAGGTGTGTTGTAGCAATGAAAAGGTTTGCAACATTTCTTCTTTATGCTTTCCTTTTAGAAGAAACAACGGGGTGTATTGCATTCTGATAGCTAAAAAGGCAAGCGTAAGAATGGCACTAACAGCGGTCAAAACAAAGGTGTAACACCTTAAAACAGTTCGGTGATGCTGAAACAACCACACCACATATTGCGCTAAGAAATAAGCCATAAAGGGATAACAAGGCAACAAATAGGTGCTTCTTTTGCTCGAAGGAATGCAATAAAACACAAGGATAACGGCAAAAGAAAGAAAAGAAAACACGTGGATAGGGTCGCCATAACGACACCAATGCAATGCTTTTTGTGCGTGTTTACCAAGCGAAAAAGCTTTCATGCTTGTCGTTATTTGCTGAAAAATGCTGTTTCTTGATAGCTACAAAAGCAGACATGACAACCAAAAAGAGAAAGGAAGCCCAGCCTGTGATTAAGGTCATAAAGTTGTAAGTGAAAGGGTGAACGTGCGATTCGTAGCTCATCTTTCCTGCAAAACGTCCAAAATTCTCTTCAATCATTAAAGATAAAAAGGCATCACCTCCTCTATAATACGCCGCAATATACCACAATGCAGGCACTAAAAGCGATGCTAATCCGTAGCAAACAAAGCGCAAAAAGGTTCTTAAAAAGGGTTCTTTTCTTAATAAAAAGAAAATTCCCATCACCAAACAAGGTAGAATTGCGCCCACAGGACCTTTGGTTAACACTCCTCCAGTCATACATATAACGGCTAAAAAAAGGAAACCCTTTGCACCCATTCTCCCACCAACGATAAAACAAATACAAAGCTCCAACAACAAAAGCGGTGAGCATCATGTCTACTCGAGTTGCCATTCCTGCTCGATGAACCTCAAAAGATGTGAGCGTGAAAAGCGTAGTGAGTACGGCTAAGGTGGTGTTTTTTCGTTTATTATAAAAGCTATAACCTCCCATGAGCATGGCTATGAGCGATAAAGCAGATGGCAAACGAGAGGTAAACTCGGTAACATATCCCAACGAAAGAGAAACAATTGCAATGCACCAATGCATAAATGGAGGCTTATAAGGCATGTCTCCACCGTTGTTAATAGGCAAAATCCAGTCGTTATATTTTAACATCGACAAGGCAACCACTGCTTCTCTTGGTTCTCCTTTAGAGTGAAATGGACTTAAACCCAATAGCGGAATAAGGGCTAAAACAACAGTGGTTAACACCCAAAGATAAGGTCTTGATATTTTTAAACTTCATTTGTTGTGAGATTATTTACGCAACAAAAAATACGATAAGTTTTTTTATTTTATGAATTTATAGGCAAAAATATTAGCTTTGTTTATGAGCATTATTCGCAAAAATAAATGTAACTTTGCAAACATACATAAACTGTATATTTTTAGTTTAATCATATAAATATAAATTAGCTATGTTAATTGAAAAAAGTTCACGCAAGAGAAATTCTTGACTCAAGAGGAAATCCTACTGTAGAAGTAGAAGTTACACTTCAATGCGGTCTTAAAGGACGTGCAAGCGTTCCTTCTGGTGCATCTACAGGCGAAAACGAAGCCTTAGAACTACGTGATGGAGATAAAGCTCGCTACGGAGGTAAAGGTGTTTTGAAAGCTGTTGATAATGTAAACAACGTTATTGCACCTGCTTTGAAAGGCAAATGTGTTACTGATCAACGCGGAATCGACCACTTGATGTTAGAATTAGACGGAACTCCTACAAAGAGCAAACTTGGTGCTAATGCTATCTTAGGTGTGTCTTTAGCTGTAGCACAAACAGCTGCTGCTGCTTTAAAAATGCCTCTTTATCGTTACATTGGTGGCACTAATACATACGTTCTTCCTGTTCCTATGATGAATATCGTTAATGGTGGAGCTCACTCTGATGCACCTATTGCATTCCAAGAGTTTATGATTCGTCCTGTTGGAGCTGCTAATGAAAAAGAAGCAATACGCATGGGTGCAGAAGTATTCCACGCTTTAGCAAAGAATCTTAAAGCACGTGGTTTGTCAACAGCTGTAGGAGATGAAGGTGGATTTGCGCCCTAACTTTGACGGTATTAAAGATGCTCTTGACACAATCATGAAGTCTATTAAGGACGCAGGATACGAACCAGGTAAAGATGTTAAGATTGCTATGGACTGTGCATCTTCTGAGTTTGCTGTTGTTGAAAAACGGTCAATACTTCTATGATTACAGTCAATTAAAGAATGGAATCAAGAAAGATCCACAAGGAAAAGAAGCTTTTACTGCTGAAGAACAAATTGATTATTTAGAACAACTTATCACAGAATATCCAATTGATTCTATTGAAGATGGTCTTGATGAAAAACGATTGGGAAAAACTGGGTTAAGTTAACTAATAGAATTGGAGACCGTTGCCAATTAGTTGGTGATGACTTGTTTGTTACTAACGTTAAGTTCTTAGAAAAAGGTATTAAGATGGGTGCTGGTAACGCAATTCTTATCAAAGTAAACCAAATTGGTTCGTTAACAGAAACTCTTGATGCTATCGAAATGGCTCATCGTCATGGTTACACAACTGTTACTTCACACCGTTCTGGTGAAACAGAAGATACAACTATCGCTGATATAGCTGTGGCTACAAACTCTGGACAAATAAAGACTGGTTCATTAAGTCGTACAGACCGTATGGCTAAGTATAACCAACTTATTCGTATCGAAGAAGAGTTAGGCGATAGAGCTGCTTACGGTTATAAGAAATTGAAGTAATTATCAATTCTTTAAATACCTGCGGTAATCCTGTAAAGGGTTACCGCTTTTTTATTTTAACCACTTTTTTACACCTTATATAATATAAGGACTATACTTCGACATCTTGTTTTTAGTGAGATGAAAGTGCGAATATGGAGAGTAGGGGGATTGTTTGTTATGTAAAGACGAATAATAAACGAGAGACTAAAAAACTTGATAGTGGTTACCTATCTTCTTGTTCTTTATTTATAAAAAAATAGCCATGCTTCTGTATTAGAAACATGACTATTATTTGTTATAAAAAGCGTGTTGAAAGCTATTAAGGTAGCTTATTAAAACGAATAAGCAAGTCGGCTACTCTGTAAGCACGCTTTAATCTGTTTATTTCTTTTGGTGAAACACCTTTTGTGTTGCCCTGAATATCCATGTTAGAGCCTATTGCTATGGGAGCTTTAGACGGGTCTAAGATACTCTGACCCATACCTTTCCACTTATAATCATCTAAGTGCATTAAGTTAAGAATGGTGGGATACATATCTATTTGACCCATCACTTCGTTATAAACGCCACCCTTTGGAGAGTTAATAACAATGAAAGGAGTGAATTGTTGAGCTGAAACCATCTTTTTACCGATAGTTGTTTTTAAGGATATTCTCTCTGTCAGAAGCCAATCCCTCGTGGTCTCCTGTGATAACAACCATCGTATTTTCATAATCAGGACGACTCTTTAAGTAGCGTAAAAGAATACCTAAGGCGTGGTCAGTGTAGTTTGCCATAACCATATAATCTTTCATCTTATCAGGATATTCGTTGTTAAGAGAAAGACGAGAAAGCTCTTTGGGAAGTTTAAAAGGATTGTGTCCTGAGTAAGTAACCAACTGGATAAAGCCTTTTTGAGCCTACTTTCCACACCTCGCCCTGACTGCATTTTTCTGTGCTGCCTGCTTCATAAACGACACATCACCGAGCTTTTTTCTCGACCCAACAGCTTCGTCTAAACGCCAATTGGGTTTAGATAATAGCGTATTAACACCAAACGCTTTTGCCACCATCTCTTGGTTCCATGTAACCGCTTTATCTACCGTCATAATCCAAGAGTTGCTCTTTTGTTTTTCTGACAATGCTTTTGTGAGCGAATAAAAGCGATTGTTGGGATATAAAACAGCATAACAACCACTCTGAATGGGTAGCATACCAGCATTTAAAAGAAGCTGACAATCAATACTTCTTCCACCTCTTACCTGCGTAAGCACTTTGGGAGCATAAAGCGTTGCACTATCTTTTAACGCCTTATTGATGTTAGGCATAATCTCTTTACCTTCTATTTTAGCATTGATAACCCAGCTTTCCAACGATTCGCACAGCACAATCACCAAGTTTTGTTTGGCTTTTATGGTGTTAGGTAGTGGTTTATAAGCAGGTTGTTCCTTAAACCAATCGTCAATTTCTTTCTGCATTGAAGGGGTAAACTCTTCTTTTGTTTGCATCGATTGATATAGCACATTTCCCCAAATGGTGTACATCGGAACCACACAAGTGTAGTGATTAGCGTCTTGATTGTCGTCGATAGCCTTTGTTAAGCCCCCTTTTAAACCTAAAAGAACGGCAGATAAAATAATGAATATACCCATATACGTCCAATAAAGACGATGAAAACGACGCGATTTATGGCCTTCTTTCCCCTTTGTTGTGCGATAAATAATCATCACAAGTGTAGACAATGGAAATAAAAGGTCTATCCATCTCATCGAATCCACTACGCTTGGAAGAAAGTCAGACAAGTTTCCAGCGAGTGTATAGCTTGCCAATGGAATAATAGCGTTATAAGTTCTGCTATACATTAAGTTGGCTATTAGTCCTAAATCTATAAAAAAATAGCACCACTAATTGCGCTCTATTGCTACGCAAAAGCATGTAAGGACTTAAAAACAACAATGTTAACAATATAGCATTTACATACGTTTCAGGATAAGAAAAAAAGCCGTAAATGTGGTTTTGTAAGCACCATATTACATTAAAGAGCATGAGCTTTATAAAAATACTAACAGCATAACCACATGCCGTAGAAGTCCACATTGCACTGGGAAATAATGTTTTAAGAAATTTCTTCATCACCATTTTCTTGTTTAGTTATTTAGTCTTTATGGTTCAATCCGTTCATTATCCAATCATTTTTAAGTAAGTAAGCACACTTCTCGGGGTTACCTATTGTCTTTCCTTTATCGCAAGATAGCTCACACAATCGTGCCATTCTCGCTTTTCAGTGATACGACATTTGGTTAATTTCACCACAATATTCATCGGTTTACAGTGTTCCACATCGCAAGTAAGGAAAGTTCCCATGCCATAACTGTCTTGCACTCTGTTGTCTACATACTTATGAATTTCTATGGCTCGCTTAATGTTTAAGCCATTACTAAACACCACTTGTTTGTTTTTAGGGTTAATACCAAGCGATATATATTTGTTTATAATCTTTTCAGTTTGTTCTTCTTCAACGCCACTATCTACTCTTAAACCGCAAAACATCATAGCCATGCGTTTAGAAAGGTTGTTAAAGAACACCTTGTCGCCAAAGCAATCGTATAGATAAATGCCGTTATCACCATCGTACACATCGCTAAATTTGCGCATCACATTAAAGTTGCATTCAAACACACCACTCACATTTTCTTCAAATTCTATTAGCTGATGACTCATTGTTCCTATGGGAGTAAGACCGTGTTTCATAGCAAAATACACATTACTGGTGCCTATTAGCTTTCCTGTCCATGGGTGAAAACCTTCTTCATCTTCGTATCCACCTTTGTTATATACCTCTTTTAAGGTTTCTACCACCATGCTATGATGTTTGTACGACAAACGTCTGCGTGTTCCCATGTCGCCCAATACCAAGCCATTCTTAAATATTTCTACTGCTTTTTCTTCGGCTCTTTGCTTTTCTCTCACAGCATTGTAGCCCTCAATATCACCATTTAGCTGGTGCATTAGTTCCGATACAATGGTAAGAATAGGCATTTCCCACATAATTGTAGAATACCATTTTCCGCAAATAGTGATAGCTAAATATCCGTCACGGTCTTGCGTTACACTCACTTCAGACGGGTTAAAACGATAGCCACGCAAAAAGGTAAAGTACCATTCAGGTAGATAATACATCTTTTTCTTGCATGAAATGAATTTCTTTTTCGGTAATGATTACGTTAGGCATCATAGCTATTTGTTCTTTCACTAACGCATCAAAACCCTTAGGATAAATCGTTTTATTGCGGTCGAAAAAGGTGTATTCTACTTCTGCTCTTGGATATTTCTGTAACACATAGTATTGACAACTAAAGGTGTAAGCGTCGTTATCGGTAAAATGCTTTATTATTTGTTTCATTTGTGAGTTGTTTTTTATTGCAATGAGCATCTTTTTAGGTGCTTAAAGCCATGTTTTTGCTCTATTTATAGCTCGTATAAAAGGGCTTTTTAGGTGTTTGTATATACCTTGCAAAGATACTATTTATAATTTAGAATGCAAAAGAATAAAAAAACTAAAAACAACCCTTGTTTTTTTGCTATAAAAATAAGAAAATAAAAAAATAAATGTTTCTTTTTGCCACGTGTGTTTTTGTTTATTTAAAGTGGGAGGGGTGTTTGTGGTGTGTTGTTTAACGATTAAAAACAAAAACAAGTGGGTGTTATGTGTGTGTGAAAGGAAGAGATAAAGCAAGGTGAACGACTAATGTATGTGCTAAAAAGATGTGTTTTTGGTAGGTTTTATCGGTGCATTTTTTTGTGAGCGTTTTTGTTACATCTGTGTTTCTTGTTTTAGAGAAAAAGCTCAACTTTTAGGCTCTTTTTCACCCCTAACGTTGTTGGCTTTTTCTCTATTTTTTTCAAGAAAAAAATGGTAAAACCTATAGGTTTTGCATTTCTAAAACAGAACCTATTAAAAGCCAATAAAGGGCATATTGAGTGCTAAAAGCTAAGAGTTTGATGTGAAAAAAACACCGTGTATTAGGGTGCCAATAGCTTGTGTTTTATGCTCTAATAGCTTATGTTTTGCACGATAAAACCTAAGCTTTTGCACGTTTTGCGCTTAAAAACACGCTTTTTAGGGCTTTTTGTTATACCCAACAAAGCATAGCCCTTTGTTTTTAATAGCAAACTCATGGCGCATAAAAAGTGGGCAGAAATAAGTAAGTTTTTAGTGGGTTTGTATTCAAAATAAGTTCTGCGAAATAAAACCCAAACAAAAGAAAAAAAGAAAAGCACCACCTTTGTGTTCGTCTTTTAGGTAGTAAAAAACAAAAACAAAGTGCGGTGCCTTAATGTGTTAGCTTTTAATCGGCATTTAGGTGTTTTTTGCAACTCACCAACTGGTCTATTTTTCCCCCGATATACGTTTTTTTAGCGCATCGTTTTCGAGTATTTTAATGTCTTGATGTAAACCTAAAATAAACCTACCAATGCCTAAAAAGCTCACCACCTCTATTTCAAAACGCCATGTTCCGTTAAGGTTTCGTGTGATATACGCTCCGATAAGGGGTATTCTTCTACTAAAAAGCGAATAAGCAAGCTGACCTAATTCTAAGCAAATGAGTTGCTTTTTCTTCGCCCGAAAAGTGAAAAATATCAGTAAAAACATTCTTATGTTCCTTCTCGTGGAGCCCACTCTACCTCTTGAATTTCTATGCTTTGCATTCTTGCAATCTTAAAGGTTTTGTTTTGATGGCTTTTTCAGTTCGTAGCAACGCACTTCTGTTTCGTTGTTCATCAACTCGAAAAGGTTCTACCAAACGGTCGCTAATGGTGTTACTATGAGGCGACGAATAATCTTTTAAAATCACAATTTTTTTATCTCTGATAGCCTCTTTTAGCAGATTAAAGTTTTTGTTCTGCTTTCTTCATCTCCGATGGGTTGGTTAGAATTTCCAAGTTGTAAAAGTTTTTCTAACTTAGCTTTTTATGTCTTGTGCTTGGGGGTTATTGGCTAAAAAAGTTGAGATGTTTATACACAAACAAGGCATCTTCTTTGCTTAAAGAAATGTTTCCATGCAGTCTTTTTAAAGAACGGATTGTTACGGTCTAAACGATATTTAGTGCCTTCTTTTATAAGCTTTAAATCCCTGATTTTTAGATGTTCAAACTCGTAATACACATTTCTTTTTGTCGTTCCTAATAGTTCAGCAATTTGTTGTACACTGTATTGATGGTTGTCTGTAAGTAGCGAAATTATCTGAATTTCTCTGCTATATTTATTCATAAGGTTATCTATGGTATTAAAGGGTCTAATTATCAAGGTCTAAAATAAATATAGGCGCACCCATTAAGGTGAAGGTGCGCCTGTAAACAACTTATCTTTGTTGTTTATAAAGAGTTTTTCAAGGCTTTTTATCGGTGCATGCTCCAAGCGTAAACCTAAAGGTTCTGTTTTGGTAATGCACACGATAAGGCTCTAATGCAATGGCTTTTTTGCTCCAAGAGTCTATGCCTCCCACGCCTGCTTGTATAGCATCTATGTATAAATGGGTAAGAGGCGATTTCTCAACAAGTGAGCCATGACGTTGTGTTTTCTCAAGTCCATTATCTAAAGAGCTAACCGTATAGTGTAAAGCACTCATCGAACAAGGCTCTTGAGGCACAACAGCTAAACCGTAACAACCATCTTGTAGTTGCTTCCAATAGCGTATATCTGTTTTCAAACCCGTTTCTTGTGGACGTATATAAGGATAATATTGTTCGTCTACTGTTTGGGTATAAACACCTATTAGTTGCGATTGTTTGCGGTCAGAGTAATTCTCTACAGGTCCTCTTCCATAGAAAACACTCTTATTAAATGTGTTAGGCATATCCATAACCATGCCAAAACGTAACAAGTCGGGTATGTTTTTATCTCCTTGAACCTCCATTTTTTGCTCCACATTCACTTGTCCGTCAATGTTAATATCATAGGTTAAAGTGAGAGCAACATACACTTCTGGCACATCATAAAGTGCTGTTATGCGAACAGAAGGTAGGTCTTTTTTGTTTGCAGGCTTAACATTTTCGGCTTTTAAGGTAAGCAATGAGAATGTAGGATTTCGCCAAATAGCATTATCTTTCTGCACTTCTGCACCCATATCGTTATCGGTTGGTGCGCGCCAAAAGTTGGGTTTTAAGGTTCCTCCCTTAGCAATCATGTCGCAACCACTAATGTTATAACGAGAAATAAATCCTGTTTTTCCATCAAAGGTGAGGTTAAAATAAGCATTAGACAGCGTTATTGTGCCGTTTGTTTTATCCTTTTGCACCTTAATAGTGGCGTTTTTTTCTTGCTTGTGCAAATGTTATCAATGGCTGCAAACACATCGTTTTTTTGTCGATAGAACCAGCTTTAATCGCAAATTGGTCGTAAGCTACGACCTGCCCTTTGTTCATCAATGGCTCGTCATCTTTTTAGCTTTATTTGCACATTTAAGAATGTTTCTCCCTTAATATGAGGTGTCGGTTGCAAGTTAAGCGTGTATTGTTTTGCTTGTTGAGGCTCAACATCAAGGTTTTCAATCACCCCTTCTTGTAGTGTTTTTACCTTCGCTAACGAGTTGCCAAGTGAGGTAATAATTACTTAAATCTTTAAAGAAATATTCGTTAAACACCTCTATTTTTTTCCTTGCGAAAGCATAACAGGTTTCACCCAAACGTTTTGATACCAGTAGCCCACCTCATAGGTTTGAGGATTAGGAACACGGTCGGGACTCATCAAACCATTACAGTTAAAGTTGTTATCGCTGGGGTCGTAAGTGTTAAAGTCGCCTCCATAAGCATAATATTCCTTACCTGTTTTGTCTTTCATGCGAAGCCCTTGGTCTACAAAGTCCCAAATAAAACCTCCTTGAAGCTTAGGATAACGGCGAATAACCTCCCAATATTCCTTAAAACCTCCTGTAGAATTACCCATAGCATGTGAGTATTCGCACTGAATTAACGGGCGTTGGTCTTCTTTTGCATTAGAGATTGCATATTCTTCCATTTCCTTTTGCGTTCTATACATCGGACAAAATACGTCTGTGTTGATACCTTTTATCGCACGTTCGTATTGCACTGGTCTGCTAAGGTCTTGTGTTTTTATCCAATTATAAGCAGCTGTGAAGTTTGGACCATCAGCCGTTTCATTTCCAAGAGACCAGAATATGATGCTTGGATGATTGAAATTAACTTGTACATTATGCTGATTTCTCTCTAAAATCTGCTTTGCAAAGAGTGGAGTTCTTGATATTGCGTCTTCATTATAATAGAAACCATGACTTTCTTGATTAGCTTCTGCGCACACATAAATGCCATATTCATCGCAAAGGTCATACCACATAGGGTCATCTGGATAATGACAAGTGCGCACAGCGTTAATATTAAAGCGTTTCATAAGCTTGATATCTTCTATCATACGCTCTTTATTTACCACATAACCCCCATCGGGATCGATTTCATGTCTATTCGCTCCTTTGATAAGAATGGGTTTTCCGTTAACCAACACTTGCGAGTTTTTAATTTCAACGCTACGAAATCCCACCTTTTGAGTTGTTACTTCTACTGGCTTTTGAGCAGATAAAGCATGAAAAGAAGGTGTGTTTTTTGTTTTTGTAGCTTTGTAAACGCGAGTAATAAGCGTGTATAAATAAGGCGTTTCGGCAGTCCATTTATGAGCATTAGGGTACGTCAAAACAAGTAGAACTGTTGTTTGCTACCGTACTATACACCGTGTTTCCCTTTGCATCGGTTAGTTCGTAGCTCACCCACGACGAAGGAGTGGCGTTGTGTTGAATAGTTAAAACACCATCATTATAATTGTTTTTAAGTGCAGGAGTAATGCGAATATCGTTTAAATGCGTGTCTTTATCTTTTGCAAAGAGAAACGAATTGCGTGCAATACCTGATAAACGCCAGAAGTCTTGGTCCTCACAATAAGAGCCATCGCTCCACCTATACACCTGAAAAGCAATTAAATTATCGCCTTGTTTCATGTAAGGAGTGATATCAAACTCTGCTGCTGCCTTTGCATCTTCTGCGTAACCTACAAACTTTCCATTAACCCAAAGGTAAATATTCGATGTAGCTGAGCCGAAATGAGCTATCACTTGTTTGTTTTTTTCCAATTATCGGGTAAAGTAATAACTCTTCTATACGAACCCACTCTATTGTGTGTTAAGGGAACATAAGGAGGGTCGTTTTTGAAATGACCTCTCCACGCAAAGCCTATATTAACATACACTGGGTCGCTAAAAACCATTAAGTTCCCAAATTCCGGGAACAGGCATTTCGCCCCACGACTCATCGTTATACGAAGGTAAAAAAAGAAGTCGGTAGGCCTTTCAGTGGCATTCTCTACCCCCTTAAACTTCCATTTTCCGTTTAACGAAAGATAGTTTTTCGACAGTTCAGGACTGCCTTTTAAAGCCAATATCTCGTTTTCGTAAGGGAAAAAAGACGTGTGCATAGGATAGCGATTTACCTCGTTTACTTCCATATTGTGCCACTCTTTAAAAAGTAGGCTCAATGGTAGCATGTAACGAAGCAGTAGCTCCTAATAAGGCTGCGAGCGTTAATGTTTTAATCATGTTTAGTAATTTATGTTTTTGTTCCTTACAAAGATAAGATTTAATTTAGAAAAAAACGAGAAAAACAAGTCGATATTTTAACGCAATTTTTATCTTTGTTTTCTAATAAAAAAAGAAAAACACTTTATTTCTTTTGTGCTAAGCTCGAAAAAGTAGAATAAACGCAATAAATGGGAGACAGAAACAAGCCTAAAAAGCCTTAACCCTAACCTGTTATGCTTTTAAGCATCATTTTTGTATCTTTGCAAGGCTAAAAAACACACCAAATGACACACAATATAGCCTACATTTTAGAACGAATAGCCTTATTTTTTTATAGATTTGGTTATGGAAGAGGTTTCGGAGTGCAACTCCGTGGGCGTTTTTCGTTGGTTACAAAAAGCCATTTGCAAAACCCATAACAGCAGAGCTAAAAAAAGCATTTAGCACAACAGTTGTTGCCTACAAACCTAAGAGAACAAAAAGGTAGGAGCATTGTGTTATAGAATAGCGCACCACTTAAAAAGCGTTTCAATGGCAAGGTGTTGGAGCTGAAAATCCTTATTTAAGTGCCTGCTTAACCTTTGAGGAGAAATGGAAACGCCTGTTTTTTTATGCTTTGCCTGCCCACTTGTTGGCACAAGAAACCAATGACAAACCCTGCGCATATTGGCTCGATTGTGATGCCCTTTCTACTTCTTTTTCTCGATGAAATGTTGCAAAATGTGCATTCAGACACTTTTTTTATACTTCCAAATGTTTATCACAACAAACATCAAAAAGCACTTTGGAAGCACTTAGAAACACACCCTAACACCTCGGTGTCTTTCGATTTGTATTATTGCGCCTTAGTGTTTTGCAATAAAAAGCTACAAAAACAAACGCATTGGGTTTATTTTTAGTGGAATAGCACAAAGGTTTTGACAAAACATTTATGCAATTTTATAAGGTTTCATCGAAAGAAATAGCTCAAAAAGCTTTGTTTTTTATGAAAAAGAAGATGTTTTTTTGATTGTTGTAAAAACGGAATATAATGCGAATATATGCAAGCAAACACCCCTGAAATATTCCACCTAAAAAAATTGCCATTCTAACAAAAAAATAGCTAAGCTTTTTACCGTGTTTTAGCTCTCGAAAATCGCTAAAAAAGCATCTAAAAAACAAGCCTTAACGGCAAAATATATAGGTTTTATCGTTCTAAAACACATTTTTTGAAAAACAAAAAATGATGTGTTATGCGCTAATAGCTTAGGGTTTTACCACACAAAAACACCATGTATTGCCCCCTAAAAACACAAACTATTGCACGCTAAAAATCTTATCTTTTTCACCCTAAAACCTAAGCTTTTGCACCTTTTGGAGATAAAAAACGCCTTTAAAGCTCTTTTTTGTTGCACAAATAAAAAATAACCATTGTTTTTAAGAAACTAAAAATGCAGTGCAGAAAAAAACGCAAAAAAATAAGAACCTTTTACGTTGTAAATATATTCTTAAAATATGCGTTTTTTTAGGTGGATACGTCCCTTATTTGCGAATAAATCGTTATTTTTGCATACATGATAGAAAAAGGCATTATAACATAAAAGGATAACGCCCGTTTTCTGCAAGTTGAACCATTTAATAAAGAAACATAATGACAAACGTTCGCATCATCAATAAAAGTAAGCACGCTTTGCCTGCTTATGCCACATTGCAAAGCGCAGGTATGGATTTAAGGGCAAACCTATCGGAACCCATTGTATTAAAACCTATGCAACGAACATTAGTTCCTACGGGTTTATATATGGCACTTCCAGCAGGAACAGAGGCTCAAATACGTCCTCGAAGTGGACTTGCTTTGAAACATGGTATAACCGTTTTAAACTCTCCGGGTACGATAGATGCCGATTATAGAGGAGAGTTGATGGTGCTATTGATAAATTTTTCTGACACCGACTTTGTTATAAACGACGGCGAACGCATTGCCCAAATGGTTATAGCACAACATTTACAAGCATCTTTTATCGAAGTTTCTGAACTCGACGACACCGAACGAGGAGCAGGAGGCTATGGACATACGGGTGTAAAATAAAACTCTACCCCACACAAACACCCTACACAAACACTCGTTTTCAATACAGAAGGTTTATAAACTCAAACAACATGAAAAAAAGCACTCTTTGTTAGTTGGCACTGCCTTAATCGTTTTTTTGTTTCTTTATAAAAGCGGTTTTGCCCTTGCATGCACAGCGAGCAAAAACCTTAAAAGAACAAACGGTAAAGATAGACTCTATGCTATTGCCGTCTGAAAAAAATGCTTCTTACTACTTTATTCAAGCAGTTGTAAAAGCTAACACTAACAAAGAAGACTCTGCTTTACTATTGTTAGACAAGGCATTGGCATTAGATGCTAACAACGATGCTGCCCTTTTTACAAAAGCAAAACTATTGGTTAACAGTAATAAAGATAGCCTTGCATTGCCATTGATTGAGAAAGCAGTGCAATTAAACCCAAAGAATAACTCTTATTTAAGTCTGTTAGGCATGACATATATTGCCGTAAAGCAACCCTTAAAAAGCAGCTGAAATGTTTGAAAAAGATGGTGGCATTACGACCATCGGATTTGCAAATACTGAACATTTTTGCGAGCGATTTACACGCAAACAAGTAGAGGTAAAGAGCTATTGGCTGTTTTAGATAAGATGGAAGCAGCAGGGAATGAACGACGAAGAGATGTTTCTTGACAGACTAAATACTTACCAATGGTTAGATAACGAAAAAAGGAGCTTATGCGCTACTCGAAAGCTATGCACGCAAATATAGCGATAAAGTGGATTATAAGGTGATGTTGGGTAACTGGCTCATGCAAAAAAACATCGACCCTAAACAAGCTTATAAAGTGTATCAAGAAGTGCAAAAGATAGACCCACAAAACGAAAAACCTTTTTAGGGGCTTTATACGATTATTATGTGGAAACAGGCGATAGTGTGAAGGCAAAAAGAAACGCAACAACACTTGCTTTTTTTAGTGAGTCTGTGTCTTACGAAACCAAACTATCTGTTTTTTTAAAAAAATCTATTGGCAGATGCGCAAAAAAACAAACAAGACAGTTTGATGCTCTTACCTTTAATCAACAAAATGATAGCCTCTACACCTGCCGAGAGAAACGTTTGGCTGTTAAGAGGAGCTTATTTGCAATTGCAAAAAAGCACCCGACACACTTCAAACGCAAGCTATGAAAGAAGCATTGACGGCTTTTTCCCGATTTAGACGATTATAGAATGGAGTTGTTACAACAAGCGGCTAAAGCGGATAACGAAGCTTTTGGCAGACTCATTGGCTATTGGTGGTATTAAAAACTCTCCTCAATCGTTAGGGCTTTTTTACTACTTTCATGCCATGACATTTGTTAGACAAAAGAAGCATAAAGAGGCTCTTAACACACTTTTAAGTGCAGTGAAGAACGCACCAGAAACAGCCGATTCTGCGGTGATAGGCGACTTTTATGCACTCATAGGCGACTTATATCACGAATTAAATGAAAGCGATAAAAGCTTTCGAGGCTTACGAAATAGCTATCAAGAAAAAAACCCTAATAACATGAGTTCGTTTAACAATTATGCTTATTTCTTATCGATAGAAGGAGGCGATTTGGCAAAGGCAGAAGCATTAAGTAGGGTAGCAATAGAGAAAGAACCTAATTCGGTAACTTATTTAGACACGTATGCTTGGATATTATTCTTGCAAAAGAAATATGATAAAGCCAAGGAATATATAGACAAAGCATTGGCTCCCGAGCATAAAGACGATATAGATAACACGCTTTTAGACCATGCAGGCGACATTTATATGGCGTTAAAACAACCACAAGAGGCGATTGCTTTTTTTGGCAAAAATCGTTGTCGTTAGAGCCTAATAACGCAGATGTTCTGTCTAAAATACAACAGGCTGTGGTAGGAAAGAATAAGAAACAGGTGAAAAAGAATAAACCATATACTAAGAAAAAATAAATATGAAGACATTAAACAACAGAATAAAAAACAGCTGTTTTGTGTGTGGTGTCGCTCTTGCTTTTTACAGCTTGTAGCACAAAAACAAAAGATAGCAGAGATGAAACCAGCCGAAACAAAGGTGGAAAAAGTGGTAACAGCACCTAAAAAAACAATCTCTCTAACACTTATTTACAGAAGGTGAGAGCGAATGAGGTGAACGAAAAACAGCATTGTAGGCTCTATTTCGTTCTCTGCTCAAGCAGATGGTAGAACAGTGAACTGCCCCGGTTCGCTTTAAAATGTATAAGGATAAAATGATAAGAATGCAATTGTTTATTCCTTTATTAGGTACAGAAGTGGGCAGATTAGAGTTTACTCCAACCTACGTTTTAGTAGTAGATAGACTTCATAAGGAATACATTAAGGCTGAATATAACGAGGTGGATTTCTTAAAAAACAATGGATTAAACTTTTATAGCTTACAATCGTTGTTTTGGAACAAGCTGTTTAAACCTGCTGTAAACCAAATGACAAATGCCAATTTAGACGACTTTGTGGTGGGAACTGATGCTAATGCAACACAAAACACCGTTTCTTTGCAGACAGAAAAGTTGACTTATGTGTGGAAAACCGAAACGGCAAACGGCAAAATAAAAGAGTTAGACGTGAAATATAAAGGAGGTTCTGCAGGTAAAGGAGGCTTAGTGTGGACTTATGGCAACTTTATTCCCGTAGGAACAAAAAGCTTTCCAGCGTCGCAATCGTTCACTTTGCAAATGTTAGTAGCGTCTAAAGTAAAGAAAGCAACCATCTCTTTTTGAGTTAGAGGGCATTAAAAACAAACAAAGAAGCTCGAAGAAGAAACAACTCTCCTACTAGATATAAGAAAAATAGAACCTAAGGAAATATTTAACAAAATAATTCCTAACTAAGCATAAATGCTCAAACATGGTCATGAAAAAAACTATTGATAGTTTTCTTTATTTGTATAGGAATAGCTCCTATACAAGCACAAAAAAAGAAGAAAAACGGTAGCTAAACAGTCTACACAAAAGGTGGTAAAGAAGTCGAACAAACAAGGCTGATAAAAGTCATTCGCAAGCTATTACAAATGCAGCCATTAAAGGTTTGCAGGCAGAACGTCAGCAAATTCAACAAAAAAATAAAGCAACAAGAGAAAGCGTTACAAGCCAATCAAGCAGATGTAAAGAAGCTGTTTGCAAGACTTAATGGTGTTAAATTCGCAAATAGACGAAAGACAAAAAAACACATAGAAGGTATTCAGAAAGACATTCATGGCATTGATGGAAACATTGATATACTAAGGGCTCAACTACAAACACTCGAAGAACAACTCAATGGATACAAGCAAAAAGTATATTCGTTCACTTCGTTCTATGGGTAGACACAATAGTGTTCAAGACAATTTAATGTTTATTTTTAGTGGCAAAAACCTAACACAAATGTATAGACGACTACGTTTCTTAAAAAAGAATATAGTGGCTATCAGCGTGCGCAAGGTGAGCTAATAATGAATAAACAAAAAGCAGATTGGAGCTAAAAAAATGAGCAGTTGCAAGTGGTAAAAGGTCAGAAAAAAACACGCTGCTTTTATAAAGGTAAACAAGAACAAAAAGTTGCTCGAAGGACAACAAGGAGAGCAACAAAAAGGTGGTAAACTCTTTTGCAACAACAGCAAAAAAACAATTCAAAAAGTAATTGCAGAGCAAAAGACAAAAAAAGACGCAGAACTTAATAGAAAAAAATTGATGCTTTAATAGCTGAAGAGGTGGCAAAAGCAAGAGCCAGAGCCGCAGAAGAAACCAGAAGACGCGCCGAAAGCAGCAGCTGAAGCAAAACGAAAAGCAGCCGATTTAGCTCGTAAAAAGGCTGAAGCCTGAGGCTATCGCACGAGAGAATGCGCGCCGAATAGCTGAGTCTAAAGCAAAAGAAGATAAGCTAAAAAGCCGAAGCAAAAAGCAGCTAAACAATTGGCAGATGAGGCAAAAACGAAGGGAAACAGAGCAGGCTGCACGCGAAGCAGAAGCAACTCGTGGAGCTCGTAGAACGTAAAGCTAAGGCCGAAGAAGAGCGTTCAAAGAAAGATATTACCGAAGTCTACTAAGCAAGCAAATGATATGCAACGTTTGAGTAGTGTTGATAGAATGCTCAGTGGAGGCTTTGAGAATAACAAAGGAAGGCTACCTATGCCTATCACAGGAAACTATAAAATTGTGAGTCATTTTGGGCAATATAACGTGGAAGGTCTTAAGAATGTAACTCTTGATAACAAGGGTATTAACATCTTAGGGCTCAGGAAGTTGTTATGCACGAGCTATCTATGATGGCGAAGTGAGTGCTGTATTTGGCTTTGGTGGCTCAATGGTTGTGATGGTAAGGCATGGTGATTATATTTCTGTTTATTGCAATTTACGTTCTGTAAGCGTGTCGCGAGGTCAGAAAGTGTCTACCCGTCAACTCTTAGGAGCTGTAGGAACAGACAATATTCTACAATTCCAATTGCGTAAAGAAACAGCTAAACTGAACCCAGAAGCGTGGTTAGGACGCTAATAATATAAGGTGTAATTATAATAATCACTGTATTTTTGAGAAAGTGTATATCTCTTTCTTTTCTTCATAAGAGTTTTTTTAGATGAAAGCTGATAAATGATAGTAAAAAGAAAGAGAGATTACTTTCTGAAAAAGAAGTCTGTTATGGCTTTTATTGTGCTTTGTAGACAGAGAAATGGTGCTATTTTTTTAGTGTCATTCTAAGGTTCAAAAAGAAAGCATTTCCTTTCTTCTTTCTGTATCATTTTTCCTCTTTTTATAATACAACATCTAATTCAATTAAATTTTTGTATCTTTGCAAATGTAGGTTAGTGGTTAATAGGTTAAACATTTGTTTACCTTATTTATTACACAAACACACCTACTTTACACCTTGTATAAACACCCTGTAAACGCAAAATACATGGCAATAAAAGAAAAAGGACCTACCCCAATGATGAAGCAGTTTTTTGCTTTTAAGGCACAACACCCCGATGCTGTGTTGCTATTTCGTTGTGGAGACTTTTACGAAACCTATGGAGAAGACGCCGTAATAGCATCTGGTATATTAGGAATAACACTCACTAAACGAAACAATGGCAAAGAAACAGCTGCAACAGAGATGGCAGGTTTCCCCTATCATGCACTCGATTCTGTATCTTCCTAAGTTGGTTCGAGCAGGAAAAAGAGTAGCTATTTGCGACCAATTAGAAGACCCTAAGCTCACAAAAAAGTTGGTTAAACGTGGTATAACAGAGCTTGTTACGCCCGGAGTAGCTATGTCTGACAACGTATTAAACTATAAAGAAAAACAACTTTTTAGCAGCTATTCATTTTGGAAAGAATATCTGTGGAGTGGCATTTCTTGACATTTCTACGGGCGAATTCTTAACTGGTGAAGGGTCATACGATTACATTGAGAAGTTATTGGCTAATTTCATGCCGAAAGAAGTGTTGTATAATCGCGAGAAGAAAGTAGATTTTGAACATTATTTTGGTAACCGTTATTGCGTATTCGAGTTGGAAGATTGGGTCTTTACCGAGCAAACTGCACGTCAAAAGCTATTAAATCATTTCGCAACTAAGTCGTTAAAAGGCTTTGGAGTAGACCATTTAGTGAATGGAGTGATAGCTGCTGGTGCCATCATGCAGTATCTTGAAATAACCAAACACACAAATATAAACCACATAACGTCGCTTGCTCGCATCGAAGAAGAACGCTATGTAAGACTTGATAAGTTTACTATAAGAAACTTAGAGTTGATATCTTCTATGCACGAAGGTGGACTATCATTGTTAAATGTGATAGACCGAACCATAACACCGATGGGTGGACGTATGCTAAAACGTTGGTTAGTGTTTCCTTTAAGAGATAAAAAAGCCATTGAAAACCGTCTGAATATTGTTGAATATGCTTATAAAAACTTCGATTTTAAACAAGTTATTTCCGACAATCTGCATCGTATTGGCGATTTAGAACGTATCATTTCTAAAGCAGCCGTTGGTAGAATATCTCCAAGAGAAGTGGTTCAATTGCGTTATGCCTTAGAGGCTATCGCGCCAATTAAGAATATTTGTGCCACAACGAACCATGTTGAGTTGCAAAGAATGGCAGAGCAAATAAACCTTTGTGAAAAGCATTCAGTGTGCGAATAGAGAAGGAAATAGTGTCAGACCCACCACAGTTATTAAACAAAGGAGGAGTTATTGCAACAGGAGTGAGTGAAGAATTAGACGAATTACGTCGTATTTCTCATTCAGGAAAAAGACTTTTTTTATTGCAATTACAACAACGAGAAACGGCACAAACGGGCATCTCTTCGCTCAAAGTGGGCTATAATAACGTGTTTGGATACTATCTTGAAGTGCGTAATATGCACAAAGATAAGGTTCCAGAAACATGGATTAGAAAACAAACTCTTGCACAAGCAGAACGTTATATCACAAAGGAATTGAAAGAATATGAAGACAAAAATACTTGGTGCAGAGGAGAAAATACAAGTGTGGGAAGAGCGTTTATTTAATGATTTGATAAGTGCTTTGCAAGATTTTTATCCCTCAAATACAAATAAATGCTTTCAGTGATTGCTCGATTAGATTGCCTTCTTTCGTTTGCAGAAGTGGCTCAATCTAATCATTACACCCTGACCCATTATAACAGAAACAGAGGTAGTTAAATATCGAAAAAAGGTAGACATCCTGTGATAGAAACCCAACTTCCTGTGGGCGAAAAGTATATTCCTAACGACATACTACTCGACACCGACACGCAACAAATCATGATGATAACGGGTCCAAACATGGCAGGGTAAATCGGCACTTCTTCGTCAAACAGCTCTCATAGTGTTGTTAGCACAAGTGGGTTCGTTTGTTCCCTGCGAACACAGCAAGCGTGGGTTTAGTCGATAAAATATTTACTCGTGTGGGAGCAAGTGATAACATTTCACTCGGAGAATCTACTTTTATGGTAGAAATGACAGAAGCTTCTAACATATTAAATAATGCCACTTCAAAGTCACTTATCTTGTTTGATGAACTTGGAAGAGGCACTTCTACCTACGACGGAATAAGCATTGCGTGGGCAATAGTAGAGCATTTGCACGAAAACAGCAAGTGTAAAGCACGCACATTGTTTGCTACTCATTATCATGAACTTAATGAAATGGAGAAACATTTCTCGCGTATTAAGAACTATAATGTAAGCGTTAAAGAGAACAATGGTAAGATTATATTCATGAGAACACTCGCAAAAGGCGGGTCAGAGCATTCGTTTGGTATTCATGTAGCAGAAATATCGGGAATGCCAAGAGCCATTGTTCAACGAGCAAAAAGCATATTAAAGCAGTTAGAAAAAGACAATTCTAACGTTGGTAGCGTGTCTACAAACGCATTAAAGAAGATAAATGCTCCACAAAGAGATATGCAATTAAACTTCTTTCAATTAGATGACCCAGTGTTAAGTCAGGTGAGAGACGAGATTATAAGTTTAGATATAAACAACTTAACACCAGTGGAAGCACTTAACAAACTAAACGAAATAAAGAAAATAGTGTCGGGATAATGGTCTTATTAACCTATTATTGGGACAAAAGAAAGGCCTAATAAAAGCAAAGACACCTATAAAAAAGAAAATAGCCTTGCTCTATCAGTAGATGCAAGGCTATTTTTTATAGTTTAATATCTAAACAAGTGTGTTATCCCACCTGACTTCCGGGTTTCACATCTTTACTTGTTGTTATCACACTTAACGACTCATCAAAGTCTACAGCCGAAAGAATCATGCCCTCACTTGTTACACCCATGAGCTTACGAGGTTCGAAATTGGCAATAAAGCACACACTTTTTCCCACCAAATCTTCAGGGTTATAAAACTTAGCAATTCCACTAACAATGGTTCGTTCCTTACCACTTCCATCGTCGAGGGTAAACTTTAACAGCTTGTTAGCTTTTCTTTACACGCTCGCAGGTGATAATTTTACCAACGCGAATGTCTAACTTTTTCAAAATCATCGTAGCTCACTACGGGCTTAATAGGTTTTTGCTTTTATAGTTTGCAGCCCTCGTTAGCTTTCTTTATATCGTCAAGCTTTTTAAGTTGCGCTTCTATCACTTCGTCTTCTATTTTCTCGAACAACAATTCGGGTTCTGCAAGCTCCCAGCCTTCTGTTAATATGTTTGTATTGCCCAATTGTTCCCATTTTGCTCTGTTAAGTTTAATCAATTTGCGTAGTTTTTCACTGCTAAAAGGCAAGAAAGGTTCAAAAGGCAATAGCAAGATTAGCCACTAATTGAAGACAAACATATAAAAACAGTTTGCACACGTTCGGGGTTTGTTTTTCCATATTTTCCATGGTTCACAATCGGTCATATACTTGTTTCCTATGCGTGCAATGTTCATCACTTCGCGCTGAGCATCACGGAATTTATAGTTGTTAAGTAGTCCTTCAACCTTTTCTTTCACCCCTTTTAGCTCGTTAAACACCTCTTTATCAATATCGAGAAGTTCTCCACAAGCAGGAACAACACCATTAAAATACTTCTTAGTGAGTTGCAATGCACGATTAACAAAGTTGCCATAAACCGCTACAAGCTCGCTATTATTGCGCTCTTGAAAGTCTTTCCATGTAAAAATTATTATCCTTTGTTTCGGGTGCATTAGCAGTTAATACATAGCGAAGCACGTCTTGTTTGTTCGGAAGCTCCTGTAAATATTCGTGTAACCATATAGCCCAATTGCGCGAAGTGCTTATCTTGTTGTCTTCAAGATTTAAGAATTCGTTTGCAGGAACATTCTCTGGAAGAATATAATCGCCATGAGCTTTTAAGCATAGAAGGGAAGATAATGCAATGAAAAACAATGTTATCTTTACCTATAAAATGTACCAAACGTGTTTCAGGGTCTTGCCACCACTTCTTCCAATCATTAGGATATAGCTCTTGTGTGTTAGATATATAACCAATAGGAGCATCAAACCACACATAAAGCACTTTGCCTTCTGCTCCTTCAACAGGAACAGGAATACCCCAATTAAGGTCTCTTGTCATGGCACGAGGTTGTAAATCGAGGTCTAACCAACTCTTACATTGGCCATAAACGTTAGGTCTCCATTCTTTATGACCTTCTAAAATCCACTCTTTTAACCAGTCTTGATAAAGGTTTAAAGGTAGATACCAGTTCTTTGTTTTTCGTAGAATAGGGCGTGAACCACTAATGGCAGAGGTAGGGTTGATAAGCTCTGTTGGCGAAAGGTCTCGTCCACAGTGTTCGCATTGGTCGCCATAAGCTCCCTCATGGTGGCAGTGTGGGCATTCACCTGTTATGTATCTATCGGCTAAAAACTGGTGTGCTTCTTCGTCGTATAGCTGTTCTGTTTCGCCTTCCTCTAACTTTCCATCTTCTAAAAGCTTTTTAAAGAAGTCTGAAGCCACTTTTTTGTGTGTTTCAGAAGTGGTTCTACTGTATATATCGAAGCTTATTCCAAACTGTTCAAAGCTATCTTTTATAAGAGCATGATAACGGTCTACCACATCTTGAGGTGTGATATTTTCTTTCTTTGCACGAATGGTTATGGGCACACCGTGCTCATCGCTACCACAAATAAAAAGCCACTTCTTGACCTTTTTAAACGAAGAAAAACGAACATAAATGTCTGCTGGAATATACACTCCTGCTAAGTGACCAATGTGTACTCCACCATTAGCATAAGGCAAAGCTGCCGTAACGGTGGTTCTTTTATGTGTTTGTTCTGCCATAAATTGGTATTTTCTTTAATGTTAAAATGAAACCTCTGTGGGTTAAAAACATGTTATGTTGTGTTTTATAAGACATTTACACAACTTATATATAGTGCAAAATTACGCATTTTAATTGATACCTCACTACCTAATGTGCTTTTTTTGGCGACTACAAACCCTTGCTATTTAGTTTTATTGTACCATTTTTTTGGTATTATAGTACCATAATTTGGTGAAATAATACCATCGCTATTTAGTATTATTGTACCATTTTTTTGGTATTATAATACCATAATTTGGTGAAATAATACCATCACCATTTAGTTTTATTGTACCGTTTTTTTGGTATTATAGTACCATAATTTGGTGAAATAATACCACCGTTATTTAGTTTTATTGTACCGTTTTTTTGGTATTATAATACCATAATTTGGTGAAATAATACCATCGCTATTTAGTATTATTGTACCGTTTTTAGTATTATAGTACCATAATTTGGTAAAATAACACCATTTTTTTATATCTTAAAAAAACGGCTATGTTTTTTTCAGCGAAAAACAGAACGAAATTTGTGAGTGTTTTGTTACATTTAAAAATTTTAATTACAGAGAAAAAAAGCTCAACTTTTTAGCATGTTTTGAGCGTAAAAAGAAACCATTTTCTACTCCATTTTACGGCTTTATTATGGCAAAACATATAGGTTTTGCAATTCTACAATACAACTTTTTGAAAAAAACAAAAAAATAACACTTTACACGCTAAAAGCTTAGGTTTTAGCATGCAATAGCTTATGTTTTAGCACCCAAACTCTTGTGTTTTAAGTCCTAAACCCTTATGTTTTGCATGGTAAAACCTAAGCTTTTTGCACGTTTTTTTACTATAAAAACACGCTTTTACAGCTATTTTTTTATAAAAAAACAAACTCAAAAAAATGTTTTGTTTTAATGCCTAACATTTTAAGATAGAAAAACCGACAGAAATAAGCATTTTTTTACCTCTTTGTAACACCGTTATTGCAGTTTCTCTCCTAAAATTAAAATGCGTGTACCAGAAACAAGTGTTGTTCCAAAAACAAAATGTCCGCCCTCTTTCCATTTTAAACGCTTTCTCAACTCTTGAGCCGTCATCGGAAAGTTTCTCACAGCTATGTTTGCACGCTCAATACCAGCCATTTTTCTTTTATTTCCTTTTTGTTTAAACCACACACGGCAGTTATTTTAAACACTCTTCCTTGCCAAGAAGATCATATTTGCTACCTACAAACAGGTGAGAATTAGGAGCTAATGCTTGCACCCCAAACCTTTGCGACAACAAAGCATAGCAACCCGCCTTCATTTGCGAAGCGTTTGGCTCATACAAAAACATGTTTTGCAAACCATCTGCTTCTTTTTCTTGCGCCGTTGTTATTAGTTTTAGAGGCACATTCAGTTCTGTTTCGCTGTAACTAAACACCTCGTTATTATTTACACAATGCACTTTTTAAAGGCTTGTTCACTTGTTTTTTTGTAACACCAACAACAACTCTTTACACTCGTTTTGGGCAGATACAATATGCAATTGGCTAACCACTGCACCCCCTTGGTTTAATTGGTTAATAGCCAAGTGATGGTCGAGCATGGGCGATAGTTTCACTATTACGCTATCACACTTTGCCAATAAAACACTTTTTAAGCGTAACACATCGGGCGAACAATCGCTTATTTGCACCGTTTTAGCCCCCTTTTCGTTTCTACGGGCAGGGTCTAAAAATATAACCGAGCAAGGTTTCATTTGTTCTACATAGTGTTCTGCCTCATCGTTTACCACTTGTGCGTGCGAAAGACGTAATAGCGGAAAGTTGTGCGAGGCTCTTTCGCACAACAAAGCGTTGCGTTCTACATAAGTAGCACTATGTGTTAAAGGTGCCATAAACGAAAAATCTACTCCAAAACCACCCGTTAAATCTACCAAAGAGCTGGGCTTGTTGGTGCGTTTTTCTGCTCCTTCTTGCTTTAATTGTTCTAATATATGCGCTAAAACCTGCGCTTTGTAGCGTGCAGTAGTTTCTGAAGAACACTGCTCTAAAGAAAGGTGAGGCGGATATAAAAGTTGCTTTATATCTGCCCAAGTGGGTAGTTTTTTGCATGCCACTTGGTAACCTTTAATTTGTTCTAAGGCAAATGGAAGGTCTACCAACGAGTTGTTGTGATGTTGTAGAGCCAACTTCTGCACATCGTGGTTTAAATGTTCTTCTATAAAAGCAAGTGTGTGATTGTTCATATATGCAAATATAGTGTTTTCATGTCAGCTACACAATAAAAAGGAAAACGAAATGTGTAACACATAGCAATAACAAAAGTCGACAAATAGGGTAGGGGTTACACAAAACAACAAATAGGTATTTATAGATTTCTTCTATGTTAAATTAGATGCGTTTTTAATCTCTTTACCTGTAATTTATTTGTATCTTTGCAAAATAGGGGGGGCATTTACAATGCTACACAGCCTCTATGAGGGTTTAGGCTATTAGGCTTATAACCCCCAAAAAGCAAACTTTTACCTAAAAAGGGAACTACATTTTTTTATGATTTCTATTATTAAAAAAATATAACTCGTTTTTTTGTGTTTTTAACCATCAATCGCTACCAAACAGTTCTAAAAAGTAGAAAAAAAGAACAGCGAGAAGACTTCTTAAAAACGCTCTATCATCTTGGCGGAGAAATATCTGTTGAGAAGGCTTTTCAAGTGGCAAAACAATTAAATATTCATTCAAAAACAACCCCTTCAATTATCGGGGTGTTGGTTTTGCAAGGCGAAGTAACAGCACAAAAAAACATTAACCCTAACACCAAAGGGCAAAAAAACATGCACTCAGGCTAATTAGAGCGCACCGCATTTACGAACAATATTTGGCAGAACACTCTGGTTATGCTCCTTCTGAATGGCACGAAAGAGCTAATAAAATGGAGCATAACATGAACGATGAGGAGCAAAAAAACGCATTGCTGTGCTTTTAGGTAACCCCTTATTCGACCCTCACGGAGACCCTATTCCCACACAATCGCTCGAATTGATAAAGAAAGAAGACACTTCGCAACCTTTTAGAGAACAATCGTGGTGGCGCATTACGCATGTAGAAGACGACGATAAAGACTTATTTTTTTACAAATAAAACGAAATAGGGTTAACAAAAGATTCTATTATCTTTATCACGTCTATCGATAGTCGTTCGTTTCATTTTAACTACGAAGGAGAACAGTTTTGTTTACCTTTAAATGCGCAAGAAGACTTACCAAAGTGGAAATAGCCAATGATGAGGCTGCTAAATATCCCGAAACAACGGCACAACGACTCACTCGTATCAGTGCAAATCAAACCGCTCTTATCGTAGGTTTATCGCCTTCTTGTCGTGGAGCATTAAGACGTAGACTGATGGACCTTGGTTTTGTAAAAGGCAGTAGTGTAAGTATCGACTTAGAAAGTCCGATGAAAAACCCTATTGCTTATGTGGTTCGTGGCACCTCAATAGCGTTAAGACACAACCAAGCTCGTTACATTTTAATTAAACAATAGCACAGAGCAAGGTCGTTTTAAATAGAACTTTAAGCTCTTTGCTCACAGCTTTTATGCTTTTATACACAATGAATAAATCTCTATCTACATCGCCTTGCACCTCTTGTCCACATGCTTCCTATGGCACAATTGCAAAGACGTGGTGCAAAAGCAGATAACGAAAAAAATATGTTATAGCCTTTAGCTGGAAACCCTAATACGGGTAAGAGTACGGTGTTTAACGCTTTAACAGGATTGAAGCAACACACAGGTAATTGGCCGGGAAAAAACGGTGGGTAAGGCAGAAGGATTTTTTTAGTTTTCAAGATGATACCTACCGAATTGTAGACCTTCCGGGTACTTATTCGCTCTCATCTACAAGCGAAGACGAGGAAATAGCACGCGACTTTATTCTCTTTGGACAACCCGATGTGACTATAATGGTGGCAGATGCTACTCGATTGGAGCGTAACATGAACATGATTTTTGCAGGTTCTGCAAATAACAAACAAAAGCAGTGTTGTGCGTAAACTTACTCGATGAAGCCGAAAAAGAAATAAGATTGAGGTGAACTTAAACGCGCTTTCAAGACGTTTAGGAATACCTGTTGTGGGTTGTTCGGCACGTTCTGGAAAAAGGTATCGACGAACTTCTCGAAAAACAAAAACAAGTGGTTAAGGGCGAATATGTGTGTCAACCACATCGTGCCATTAACCTTCCACCCAACACAGCCAAAGCTATCGACACGCTAACGCAAAGCGTGAAAGAAGCTTTAATCCTAACATCTCTAACGTAGAATGGATTGCTTTTAGGTTAATAGAAAGCGACCCGGGTGTGCAAAAGGAATTTGGTAATGAGCCATTAAACGAGCTGGCAGAAAACATAAGATTAGAGATTGGGAGTAATTTTCACGACCAATGGATGGAAGATATTTATGCACAAGCCGAAAAATATGCAGAGATGTGGTACAACAAGGTAACCAACGAGGCAGATTACCTTTAGATGTTAAACTCGATAAGGTGTTAACACACCGCATTTGGGGCTTTCCTATCATGTTATCTCTACTCTCTTTGGTGTTTTGGATCACTATTATTGGCTCTAATTATCCCTCTTCTTGGCTCAATGAGGTGTTCATTGGTTGGCTACACCCTTTGCTTAAAAATGCTTTTATAGCACTTCATTCGCCTCAATGGCTAACAGGTTTGTGCGTAGATGGTATTTATTTAGCCACTGTTTGGGTAGTTTCTGTCATGTTACCTCCTATGGCTATATTCTTTCCTTTATTCACTTTGTTAGAAGATTTTTGGGTATTTACCACGCGTAGCATCTCAACTTAGACGAGTTGTTTCGTCGTTCGGGAGCGCATGGGGAAACAAGCTTTAACCATGAGTATGGGCCTCGGGTTGTAACGCAGCAGGTGTGGTTTCTACTCGTATTATAGATAGTTCTCGCGAACGTTTAATCGCTATTATAACGAATAACTTTTCGATTTGTAACGGTCGTTGGCCAACTCAAATACTCGTGGCAACGCTCTTTGTGGGCGCATCTGTTGCTCCTCAATATTCTACACTCGTGTCGCTTAGTGTTGTAATGGGTATTGTTTTATTGGGTATTGTTTTAATGTTTGGTAGTTCTTGGGTGCTTTCAAGAACAGTATTGCGTGGAGAAGTGTCTACTTTTCACTTGGAATTGCCACCTTATCGACCACCTCAATTCTGGCAAACGCTTTACACTTCTATCATTGATAGAACGCTTATTGTGCTTTGGAGAGCAGTGGTTTTCGCTGCACCAGCAGGAGCTTTAATCTGGTTATGCTGTAATATTAGTGTGGGAAACATGAGTATTGCGCATCACTTAATCAACCTTTTAGAGCCATTAGGTTGGGCAATGGGCTTAAATGGAGTTGTTCTGTTGGCTTATATCTTGGCTATTCCTGCTAACGAAATTGTTATTCCTACTATCTTAATGCTAACTTTATTGGTGTTAGGTCAAAGCGATGGCACAACAGCGGGCGTACTTATGGAGGGTACAGCTCAAGAAACAAAGCACATTTTATTAGCAGGAGGGTGGAATTTGTTAACAGCTTTATCGTTAATGGTGTTCTGTTTGTTGCATCACCCTTGCAGTACTACGATTTATACTGATATACAAAGAAACGAAAAGTGTTAAGTGGACAGCTCTTGCAATCTTACTTCCATTGGTGTTAGGTATTATCTTTACCATTATATTAGCAGGTGTATGGCGTTGGATAAACTAAGAAGGATAAGTTAAAACCATGTTTATAAATAGGCTATCAATGCGTTGTTTATTATATATATAATAAGGTGAAAAAGCAAAAAATGTTATGCTTACGCTTTCATAAAAGTGATTAAAGTAGAGATTTTTTTCACTACCTTTGTAGCCAATTAACGTGATAAAATGCAAAACAAACTGAATTATTTAGACCGAAATGAGTTTAACTTTGAACCTTCAAAAGAAGTAGTAGAAGCTTTTTAAAAAACTTTGATATAAACAAATTAGCTTTTTACACTCGCATCTATGATGAGGGTAAAAAGCATCTTTTCGGTGTATCTTTCACAACTATACGATGTAGATGAACACCAAGTGATGGTGGGTTATGGTGCAGAAGACTTGTTAAAGAAAACAGTTCACTACTTTCTTACAAAAAGGAAAGAATAGAACTATGCTCATTCCTAAGTTCTCTTGGTGGTATTATAAATCAATTGCAGACGAAGTAGAAGGTAACACTGAGCTTTATCCTATGTACGAATTAGAAGATACTTTCTCGTATAATATAGACGAATTAGAAGCTTTGGTGCGCGAAAAGAATCCTCGTTTGCTCTTATTAGCTTCGCCAAACAACCCTACGGGCAATGGTTTAACCGAAGAAGAGATAAGCCGTGTGGTGCAATTTGTACCTAAAGACACCATTAGTAGTTATTGATGAAGCGTATGCTTCCTTTGTTTCTAAAACGTCAAACCATATAAAGAACCTCATTAACAACCATTCTAATGTGATTATTTGCAGAACTATGTCGAAGTTTTATGGGCTTCCTGGACTTCGTTTAGGTTATGGTTTTGTGGGTAAAGGTGGTGAAATGGACGCTTTCTTACGATATGCTAACATGTATTTGGGCTACGATAGACTCTCAGAAGAGTTGGGTATTGCGGCTCTTAGCTCAGATAATCACTATCGAGAGATAGCTAAAATAATGGAAGAAGCGCGACAAATGTACACAAATGAAATAGGTGTTTTACCTGGATTTAAGGTGTATAAGTCGGTTGCCAACTTTATTTTTAATTAAATATCCCATTGAGTTAAAAAGCTAAATTAGAGGTTGCTTTTTGCTGAACAAAACTACAAAGTGAAGTTTATGAACGAAGAGGATATCAATTCACATCTTCGTATTACGCTCGGAAGAGCTGAACAAAACCGAGTGATTTGCGACACTATTAAACGAATAGCACTAACATGATAGCTGTTATTTTAGCAGCCGGAATGGCTAAAAGGCTACGCCCTCTCACGTTAAACACGCCTAAATGTTTGCTTAAAGTGGGTGAAAAAAATGTTTATTAGAACGAACAATAAACGCTTTAAAAGCTAAACGGTATAACACAATTTGTTGTTGTTACAGGCTTTTGTAACGACCAAATAGAACAATTTATACAAACTCATTATGCACAAGACCATTTTTTTCTTTCGTGCATAATGATGTATAGAAAACCACCAATAACATTTATTCTTTATGGTTAGCAATGCCTTTTTGTTGCGGGAAAAAGACTTTTTATTGCTCGACAGCGACATTCTTTTCGACCCTTTATTGCTTAACCCTATTCTCCAAACCAACGGTTCGTCTTTGGCTATTAACAAGCATGTGTTGGGCGAAGAGGAGATGAAAGTGGTGGTAAACGACGCTTTTGAAATCACTCAAATAACAAAAAGAATGTAACCCAGAGATAGCTATTGGAGAGTCAGTAGGTATCGAAAAAGATAGATAAAGAATATGGGGTTGCATTGCAAACGGAGCTACACCAAATGATAGAAAACGAACATTTAAACAATGTTTTCTACGAGTTGGCATTTGAAAGGCTCATTGCTAAGCACTTTTACATTTAAAGTGGTAGACACTACAAGCATTTTTCTACCGAATTAGACACAGTAGAAGACATTGAAAATGCGCAAAAACACATTCCACAACACTTGTTATAATCATGGCAAACTACGACATTCAAGCCCTTCATCAGCGCATTTTAAGCATTTTATTAGCTATCGATGAAGTGTGCAAAGAACATCATTTGCGTTATTATATATGGGCAGGAACGCAATTAGGTGCTGTTCGTCATGGTGGATTTATCCCTTGGGACGACGACATAGACATTGCTATGCCACGCCACGACTATGAGCTTTTAATTAAAAATGCCGACCAATGGCTTAAAAAGCCTTACGAGTTTGTTTGTAGCGAACGAGATAACACCTACCCGCTACCGTTTGGTAAGATTCAAGATGCAAACTCTACCCTCATCGAACGTATGCACTTGCGTTATGTGGGAGGGGTTTATATAGATGTTTTCCCTATTGATGGAGTGCCAGAAGGTTGGAGAAAACGCTACAATTTTATGCGTTATCAGTTTTATAAGCGTGTTTTATATCTTTTACACAGAGACCCTTATAAACACGGAAAAAGGAGTTTCTTCGTGGATACCTTTATTATGTAGAAAGTTATTCACTATGAATAAGGTGCAACAAACAATAAGAAATATACTGCTTTCTTGCCCCTTTAATACGGCAAAAACAGGGTGGCAGACTATGATGACGGCATGCGTTTTGTTTTTAAAAAAGAGGTTTTTAGGCATTCCTAAAACTTATAAATTTGAGGATAAAGAGGTGATGGGAGTAGCAGATGCGCACACCTATTTAAGCGTGAAATATGGCGACTATCTCACCATTCCACCAAAAAGAAAAGCAACGTCAGCACAACTTTCACTTCTTAAACTTAAATCTTCCTTATCGTAGTTTTTTTAGCCGATAAGGAACAATAAAAGTATTGCTTAATTTTTTTAATTGTAATATAGAATAACGCATTATTCTATATTTATTCATCTCAATCATAAACAATGAAAAGAAAAAACATTATTACAACCCTTTTAATAGCACTTGTTAGCATCATTAGTTTTGCATCTTGTGCTATTAAAGACGATGTTGCTTCGCCCGAAGCAGATATTATTAGCGTTACAATAGACTCGGTTTCTGCAAAGAAATTGTTAAGAAAACCTGTTATAACAAACAACGAAGTGCGTCTTTATACCAACGATTTAGCCACTGTAAAAATTAGCTTTGAACTAACAAAGGGGGCTACTGAACCATGTAGACAGTGTTCCTGTAGATTTATCGAAGCCTTATTATGTTGAAGTTACTTCCGAAAACAAACAATATAAGAAAACTTATAAGGTTTATTTTGTGTATGCTGAAATCTCTACAGCTTTCCATTTTGAGACTGCTGAACGCTATAAAAACGATGGAAACGCCTATTATGAAACGATAACAGAGGTAAATGAAGCAAAAGATACACTACGTTGGGCGAGTGGAAACCAAGGTTTTATGTTAGTAAACAGTACGTCAGAAGACCCTAAGAGTTATCCCACAGCACTCGATGATAATGGTTATACGGGGAAATGTGTTAAACTTGTAACGCGTAGTACGGGCTTTTTAGGCTCTTTATTTGGTAGCCCTATGGCTGCAGGAAACTTGTTTTTAGGCAACTTTCAACTAAATCCTACACAGCCATTAAAGTCAACTCAGTTTGGTATTCCTTACACCAAAGAGCCTTTTAAGCTTAACAGGATATTATAAATACCAAGCAGGAAAAAGAATATAAATTAAAGGGTTCAACATTAGAACCCAATAAGAAAGACGCACCAGCTATATACGCTGTGCTGTTTGAAACAAGCCCTGAGGTGCCTTATCTCGATGGAACAAACTCTTTAACTCACCCTAATATAGTGAAAAATAGCACGCTTAACCGATGCAAAAGAAACGTCAGAATGGGTTCCGTTTACTATTCCTTTCACTTTCTTAGAAGGTAAAACGATAGACAGAAACAAAATGGTTGATGGCAAATATAGCCTTGCTATTATCTTATCATCAAGCGAAGATGGGGGCAACTTTAATGGTGCTGTGGGAAGTACGCTATGGGTAGACGAACTAATTATTAACGAAAAATAACGAAGAAACACAATTATGGCAATAAAAAATATAACAAGTGCTATTGTTTTTTTTGCTTTGCTTTTTGCCACTAATGCAATGGCTCAAGCCGAAAGAAACGAAACACTTATAAAGAGCGAAAACAATGGTTGGGAATACGAAGTGCATGCTGGTGTTAACATAGGAGGTGCTGCTCCTTCGTCGATGCCTCAAGAAATACGCAAAATAAAGAACTATAATCCTAAGTTTAATGGCGTTATTGAAGGTGTTATCACTCGTTGGTTTATTCCTAATCAACCATCGTTTGGTGTGTCAACAGGTGTTCGTATCGAAGAAAAAGGAATGGTAACAGAAGCGTTGGTTAAGACTTATTACACCGCTATTGCACAAAACGATGGTAAAATAGAAGGTTATTACACGGGAAACGTTAAAACCAACTTTAATAGCACCCTATTAACATTGCCCGTAATGCTTAACTATCGTTTTAATAACCAATATAAAGTGCGTGTTGGTCTTTATGCCTCTTACCTTTTAGATGGTGAATTTAGTGGCGAAGTGTCTGATGGTTATTTAAGAGAAGGAAGTCCGATAGGGCGAAAAAACTCAGCTTTTCTGATGGAGCATCTGCCAACTATAATTTCACCGAAAACCTGCGCCGCTTTCACTGGGGAGCGCAGTTGGGAGGCTCATGGCAGGTGTTTAAGCACTTAAATATAAATGCCGACTTTACCTACAACTTTAATAATATCTTTAAAAAGGATTTCAAAACCATTACATTTGCTTTTATATCCCATGTATCTTAACATAGGTTTTTGGATATAAATTTTAGAGCTATTTTATAAAAGCTACACCGTTTTTTTATTACATGAAAAAGCCAACTTATATTTTTTTATAACGTTGGCTTTTATTTTTACCCTTTATTGTTCCTTACCTTTAACCCTTTTATTTGCTTTTATAACACCACTTTTTTTGTCACTTAAATTGTGTATAAATTAACCATAAGAAAAGGTAGATGTAGAAAAAGAAGAAGTGTGTTGGTGAGCAAATAAAAGCATAACAAAAATAAGATGTTTTTGCGCCTTTTTTTGTGAGTGTTTTTGTTACATTTTATTTTTTTCTGTTTTAGCACAAAAAAAGGCACTATCTAACCAGCTATTACATGGTTATTAAAGGTAGTTTCCGACTAAAAAACGAGATGTAAAAACGCAAAAACATATAGGTTTTGCATTTCTATTTTGCGACTTTTGAAAAACAAAAAACAAGGGTTTAAGGTGTAAAAGCTAAGAGTTTGGTGTGCAATACATGGTGTTTTACCCCCTAAACCCTTATGTTTTAGCACTCAATAGCTTGTGTTTTGCACCCTAAACTCTAAGCTATTGCAACATTTTCTACGAAAAATGCTCTTTAAAAGGCTTTTCTCTCTCTTTCTCACAAAAAGCGTTTGTTTTTACCCTTTATATATTCAACGAAAAAAAGAGGGCAGAAATGCGTTTTTTTCTTTTGCTTTTTCAATCTTCAAAGAGCAAATATAAAAGCAGAAAAATAAGGCATTCACTTTTTATAAAAATGCCTTTATACGAAATAAAAATACCCAATACCACTCATTCCATTTTAGCGATAAACTCCTTATCTACGTTCTGCCACCTTATCAGTTTTCACTTAAAAAGCGAGTTTTTAAGTCCTTATTTTGTTCGTTGCCCCCTTGTGTTTAAAGAAAAAAGCAAAAACCCTACGATTGGGTTTTGCTTTTCTTTTTCAAGAGAAATAACCTTGTTATTGCCTGTGGTTATTTCTAAGTTTGCTCTGTTTTCTTGTATAAAACTATCAATATGTCTTATTCTTTTTTTCTTCTAAAAATCTCGTCTACCGCAATGAGAATACCTGTTTCTTCAACATCACCAAAGCCGTTATTGATAGCTGTTCCGAATAGTTTCATCGTAGGACTAAGCCCCATGTAAGCGTTAATAAGTGGGGGAATGTTGTAGCCCATCTTGCGTATTTCGCGATTAAGTATTTTATAATCTTCTTTAAAAAGCCCCCTGTTAAACAAGTCATCGAACACTTTAGCATCAGTTTCGAGTTGCAAAGGCTTTGTAGGAACAATGAGATTATCTTTATCGTCGAAGTATTTTTGAGGAAATAAAGAATCATATCTCTTCCAATACGAATGTAAGAAGGATACATAGTCATCTTTCCAAAGAAATATTTTTACCTTAGGATTGATAACAGTTAACGCCCCTAAACCGTCCCATAGATTGTCGAGAGCAAAGATACTCTTAGCATTGGTGCGCACATTTTGATATTCTAACGACACAAAAAGAGCGTCCCAACTCTACAGCAGCAGGCATATAATCTTTAATAAACTTATCGGAAAAATGAAACATGTGGCTTGTTGCCAATATAGGTTGCCCTTTATCGTCGAGTTTCCAATCGTCTCCAAAAGAATAACGGTAGCCTCCTATAATCTCTTCTGCTCTGGGATTCCACACAATGAGCTGTTTATAACAATTCTCTCCCGTGTCGAATTCGTCTATATCTACACACTTACCAGTTCCTCCTCCTGCCGTTCTAAAAGCAATCTCTCTAAGTCTACCAATCTCTTGCATCACATTTGGAGCATCATGAGCTGTGATAACGTATATCTCGTTATGGCTTTTATTGGTTAAACGAAGACGCTTTTCGGGTGTGAGTTCTTGTTTAAGCAATTGTTTTGCTATGGGTTTTATAATCTCTTCTTGCATTTATAGAATTCAACTATTATAGTGTGTACACTTTATTCTTTACAAACTGCGCCCATTGTTTGGGAGATTTTGTTTTATCAAAGGTGGTAACCGAAATGGGTTTTCCTATGGTAATGGTGAACGATTTATGGGTGTTTTTATACATTTCGTCTACCAAAAAGAGCATAGCAAGATTGAAAGGAATGCGCAATGTCTTACTGATATTGGCTAAACGATAAAAAAAATGAGAGTTACTACCTCCAAAATGAATGGGGATAATATCTCTGTTTGTTTCTATACTCTTTGTAATAAAAGTTTTCTTCCACTCTAAATCGCAAATAACACCCTTGCTTTTTCTGCTACAAAGTCCTGCAGGAAACATGATAATATGGTTGTTGCTGTGAAATCCTTCCTCAACCATTGCAGGGAAATTTCTACTTTGTTTACCTGTTTTTGTTAATGCCTATGCACAAAGGAGCTAAGCCGGGAAGATTCATTAAAAGGTCGTTTACAAGATATTTTATCTTCCCTTCGTAGTGTTTACCTAACACAGCACCTAAGGCAACACCATCTATTCCGCCTAAAGGGTGATTAGATACAAAGGTATATAACCGATGAGTGTTGTTTGAAGGTAGGTTTTCTAAACCTTTAACCTCTAATGTTATGTCGAGATATTGCATGCAGGCTTCGAGCCATTCTACGCCTTTTTTGTCTTTACTCTCCCAAAGAAAAAGGTTCACTTCGTCTTGATGAATAATACGTTTAAGAAGGTTTGTGACGCAAGAAGGTATGAAATGAGCCTTCTTACCCATCTTTTCTTTTTAGTATTTTTCTCAATGTCTATTGTTCTTTTCCATTTTCTTTTAAAAGTGTAAAAATACATGCTTTTACAGCTTGCAAAAAAATAGTATAACTTTTTGAAATAATAGGTTTTTATATAGGTTTTTTTGGCAATAAAGCGTTGTTTATTTATAGGTTAAGAGCTAAAAAAAGAATAAATAAGCCAATTGTGATGTGTTATTTTTTTGTGTTAAACAGTAATAATAGGTGTAGGAGGAAAGGTTTTGTGCAAAAAAAGTGTAATTTTGAAACTTGAAACCAAAACCCTTGTTGGCTAAAACGTGGCTCGTGGGTGTAAATAAGGTGAATACAACACGCTTAAAGGAAAGAAAACGCAATGATAAAAAAACAGCAGAAAGCTATCATATACCTGTGCTCTTAAACGAAAGTATTGAAGGGTTAAATCTTCAAAAAGGGGGCATTTATGTAGATGTAACAATGGGTGGAGGAGGACACACCTTAGAAATTCTGAATAGAATGGATAAAGATGCCACTCTGTTTTCTTTCGACCAAGACCTCGATGCCTATCAAAATATGCTTGAATCGCATTCTGATGATATTGCACAAGATGAACGATTTGTGTTTGTTCGCTCTAATTTTAGGTATTTAAAGAATTGGATGCGTTATCATGGAGTGGAACAAATAGACGGCTTGTTGGCAGACTTAGGCGTGTCGAGCCATCATTTTGACGATGAAAATAGAGGCTTTTCGTTTCGTTTCGACTCGCCTTTAGACATGAGAATGAATAAAAGTGCTACGCAAACAGCTGCCGATGTGGTGAATAATTACAGTGAAGAAGCACTTGCAGATGTGTTTTATTTATATGGAGAACTGAAGAATGCACGCCGAATAGCATCTTTATTAGTGAAGCAAAGAACGCAAACTGAAATAAAAACAACACAGCAATTGATTACAGTGCTTGAACCTTTATTTAAAAGAGAACGAGAGAAAAAAGACTTAGCAAAGCTCTTTCAGGCATTAAGAATTGAGGTGAATGGCGAAATGCAAGCCTTAAAAGAAATGCTAAATAGTGCTACTCAACTGCTAAAAAAAGGTGGACGATTGAGCATTATTACATATCATTCGTTAGAAGACCGCATTGTTAAAAACATAATGAAGGCTGGAAATGTAGAAGGAAAAGTAGAACAAGACTTCTACGGACGCATTCATACGCCTTTTAAGCTTATCAATAATAAAGTAATAGTTCCTTCTGAAGAAGAACAAGAACAAAATCCACGAAGCAGAAGTGCTAAGTTAAGAATAGCAGAAAAGAAATGAAAGACGATAATAATATAAATAATGTGGAACAACCAATAAACAATAAAGGGGTAGAAGATTACGTTCTATTAGTAAAACCACAAATAAGAATGATAAAGCAACGGGGAAAAAAACAATAAACCCTGCCAACTTGTCTACAGAGAAAGCCTTTTCTTCGCCTTTACATCTGCCTTCTGAGGTGACATTACAAGCCGTTTTAGGAGGCGACCTCTTGTTCCCGAAAGTTGTTAGACGACAAGTGGGCGTGTTTATTCTTATCACTTGTTTTATTATTGTTTATATCGGTCTTCGTTATAACAATCAACAAAAAGTTGATAGAAGTAGATAAGTTAAATAAAGAATTAAAAGACGCAAAATATAAAGCACTATCGAGTACGAGCTTATTGACAGAGAAAAGTAGAGAAAGTAATGTACTTGAAATGCTTAAAAACACCAACGACAGTGTTATAAAGATAGCAAATCAGCCACCATATATAATTACAGTGCCCGAAGAATGAAAAATTTTGATATCGAAAAGGTGCTCATTCGATTCCATCTTTGCTTAGGAATATTAGTTGTTATAGTGCTTTGTGTGTTAGGACAAGCCTTCTATATTATGACAGCTAAGCGTTCTTATTGGCTTGAGGTAGCAAGTAGAGTAAAGAAAGATAGCGTTATTGTGTTGCCTAATCGTGGTAATATATTAAGTAGTGAAGGCTTCTTAATGGCAAGTTCGTTACCCGAATATAAGTTATATATGGACTTTAAAGCTCTTAAAGAAGCAGGTAATGATTCGCTTTGGCATGCTAAGATAGATTCTGTTTGTAATGGGTTAAACGTTATTTTTCCCACAAAAAAAGCATCAGAGTTTAAGAAAGACCTCACCGAAGGTTATCGTAAAAACAGTAGACACTGGCCTATCTGGAAAGAACGTGTAAACTATAATGTGTTTACCGATGTGAAAGCGTTGCCTTTTTTGAAGCTTTCTCCTAACAAAAGTGGCTTCCATTTCGAGGAATTTAATGCTCGTCAACGTCCTTATGGCTCGTTGGCTTATCGTACAGTGGGCGACTTATATAAAGGAAAAGACACTGCTCGGTTTGGATTAGAACAGTCTTACGACTCTATATTGCGTGGTGTTAATGGTATCACTCATCGTAGAAAGGTGCTTAATAAGTTTCTAAATCTCACGGTAGAACCAGCGATTGACGGCGCAGACATTGTTTCTACCATTGATGTAAGTATTCAAGACTTAGCAGAACGCTCAATTGTTAACCAATTAAAAAGCTGTAAATGGAAACGTAGGAGTGGCTCTTGTGATGGAAGTAAGCACAGGAGATATAAAAGCAATTGTTAATATGGAACGCTGTGAAGACGGTGTTTTTAGAGAAAGAAGAAATCATGCAGTGAGCGATTTATTAGAGCCTGGCTCTGTATTTAAGGTAGCTTCGATGTTAGTGGCGCTTAATGATGGCGTAGTAGACACTACAACGATAGTAAATACAGGAACAGGTAAGCGTCAAATGCATGGAAGAGACATGAAAGACCATAACTGGAACCACGGAGGTTATGGTAATTTATCGCTTACACAATCGTTAATGTGGAGTTCAAACATTGGTGTGAGTGTGATTATAGACGACCATTATGGTAGAAATCCCGAAAAGTTTGTAGAAGGAATTCATAACCTTGGATTAGCAGACAACCTTCACTTGCCACTAAAAGGCTCGTCGCCTGCTCGTATAAGAATGCCTAAGAAAGATAAAAATGGGCAGTGGATAAACTGGAGTAAAACAGCTCTTCCGTGGATGAGTATAGGTTATGAAAGTCAAGTGCCTCCTATTTCAACTCTTACCTTTTATAATGCTATCGCCAATAACGGCTGTATGATGCAACCACGCTTTGTAAAAAGAAGTGAGAAAAAAACGGTCAGGTGTTGAAAGAATTCCCTCCTGTTGTTCTTAGAAAAACAGATAGCTAAGCCTCAAAAGCAATAAAAAGAAATGCAAGAAATACTTGAGAAAGTGGTGCATTGGGGCTTAGGTAAAAAGCTGGTTCCAAGTCGTTTAAAGTAGCAGGAAAGACAGGTACAGCGCAAATGTCTCGTGGAGCAGCAGGCTATAAGTCGGGTGCTGTGAATTATTTGTTAAGTTTTGCAGGCTTTTTCCCTGCCGATGCACCTCGCTATAGTTGTATTGTATGTATTCAAAAAAACAGGACTTCCTGCTCAGGAGGTGGAATGTGTGGCCCTGTTTTCCATGAAATATCCGAAGGAATTATGGCTCAAAACATCAAATTAGATATCAAAGATGCCAAAGATTCCACTTCTGTTTTTTTGTTCCACAGGTTAAGTTTGGTAATTTATTCTCGAGTACTTATGTGTTAGATAAGTTAGGTATAAAGAATGTATCGTCGTGGGGTAGAGGTTTAAATAACGCTTCGCCAGTGTGGGGAATAGCGCAAAAACAAACACCAACGAGCCTCACTATGGTGAGAACAGCTATCTACGGACGTTCAAAAGTGCCAAGTGTAATAGGAATGGGAGCAAGAGATGCCGTTTATTTATTAGAGAGTAGAAGCATAAAAAAACAAGGCTATCAGGACGTGGAAAAGTGGTAAAACAGAGCTTACAACCAGGAACTAATAGAGTAAAAGGTGCTGTTTGCCAACTTATTTTAGAGTAAACAAACATAAAAATAAAGAAATTTCAAAACATAAGAATATGATATTAAGTAAACTTATTCAACACATTCGTCCTATAAAAAGTAGTAGGAAATGTGGAGAGAGAGATTACAGGTGTAAACATAGATTCTCGTAAAATAGAAAACAACCATCTGTTTATTGCCATTAAAGGAACGCAAGTCGACGGACATCTTTATATTGAAAAAGCATTAGAAAAAGGAGCTGTTGCCGTGTTATGCGAAACCCTTCCCGACACATTAGCTCAAGATGTTACTTATATTGTTGTGTCGAGTAGCGAAGAATCTGCAGGACAAGTGGCCACAATGTTTTATGGAGAACCTTCAAAAAAACTAAAGTTGGTGGGTGTAACTGGTACCAATGGAAAGACTACAATTGCTACTTTATTGTTTCATCTATTTAGAAAGTTAGGACATAAATGCGGACTTTTATCTACCGTATGTAATTATATTGAAGATGAAGCGATAGCTGCCGACCACACAACTCCCGACCCTGTATCTCTTAATATGTTGTTAGCGCGCATGGTAGAAGCAGGATGTGAGTATGCATTTATGGAGTGTTCATCTCACGCAATAGCGCAAAGACGCATTGCAGGGCTTCACTTTGTAGGTGGAATCTTTACCAATTTAACGCGCGACCACTTAGACTATCACGGCACATTCGAGCATTATCGAGATGCAAAGAAACTATTTTTCGACACTTTACCGAAAAGCTCTTTTGCCATTACTAACGCCGATGATAAGAACGGTTTATACATGGTTCAGAATACAAAAGCCACCGTTAAAAACATATAGTATTCGTAGCTTAGCAGATTATAAAGCGCAGATTTTAGAATGTCATTTCGAAGGTATGTACCTCGAAGTTAACGGAAAAAGAAGTCGGTGTACAGTTTATTGGAAAGTTTATGTAAGCAACTTACTCGCAATCTATGGTGCATCGGTGATGTTAGGTAAGAAACCAGAAGATATTTTAGTAGGCATGAGCACTTTACAGAGCGTAAGTGGACGCCTTGAGCCTATTTATTCTCCCGAAGGATACACAGCTATTGTCGATTACGCGCATACTCCTGATGCACTTGAAAAACGTATTAAAAGCCATTCACGAAGTACTTAATGGAAAAGGAAAGGTAATAACTGTGTGCGGAGCAGGTGGTAATCGAGATAAAGGAAAACGACCTTTAATGGCTCAAGAGGCAGTTAAACAAAGCGACAAAGTTATCATTACAAGCGATAACCCTCGTTTTGAAGAACCTCAAACCATCATAAATGATATGTTAGAAGGCTTAAATACGACGCAAATGAAAAAGTTTTAAGTATTGTCGACCGTAAAGAAGCCATTAAAACAGCTTGTGCTTTAGCGCAAAAGGGCGATGTTATTCTTGTAGCAGGTAAGGGACATGAAAACTATCAAGAAGTGAATGGCGTTAAACATCACTTCGATGATAAAGAAGTGCTTCGTGAGTGTTTCTCTTTATAACCCTTTAATAATGCACAAAGAACAGTTGGCAAGGGGGCTGTTTTGCCCCTTTTAGCTTTTAACAAACAAAAATAAAAACAACAAACCATGTTATATTATCTCTTTAGAGTTCTCGAACAGTACGGAATCTCTGGTTCACATCTTTGGGGTTACATATCTTTTAGAGCCTTATTAGCCCTTATTTTATCGCTAATCATTTCCACTTGGTTTGGAGAACACTTCATTAAGTTTCTCAAACGCAAACAAATTACCGAAAATACAGCGTAGTGCCAACATCGACCCTTTTGGTGTTAATAAAAATAGGAGTACCATCTATGGGAGGTATAATTATTATTGTTGCAGTGCTTCTTCCTGTTCTTTTGTTGGGAAGACTACGTAACATCTACCTCATTTTAATGGTCATTACCACCTTATGGTTAGGCTTTATTGGCGGAATGGACGACTTTATAAAAATCTTTAAACGCAATAAAGACGGTTTAAAGGGTAAATATAAAATTGTAGGTCAAGTAGGTATTGGGCTTATTGTTGGTCTTGTGTTGTGGTCTTCACCAGATGTTAAGATAAATGAGAACCTCGCTGTAGAGAAACAAAACAGCGAAGTAGTGATTAAACACCGAACCGAAAGCTGCGCAAATCTCTCAAAAACAACCATTCCTTTTGTTAAGGGACACAATCTCGACTATTCGTCTATCACGTCAGTTTTTGGTAAATATAAGAATGCGGCAGGTTGGATATTGTTTGTTATTATGACCATTCTTGTTGTAACAGCCGTATCAAATGGAGCGAATTTAAACGATGGAATGGACGGAATGTGTGCAGGAAATTCTGCCATTATAGGCGCAGTTTTAGGCATATTAGCTTATGTTAGTTCTCACATTCAGTTTGCTTCTTACCTTAATATCATGTATATTCCGGGTTCGCAAGAGCTTGTTGTGTTCTTTTGTGCCTTTATTGGTGCGCTTATAGGTTTTCTTTGGTATAACGCTTACCCAGCTCAAGTGTTCATGGGAGATACAGGTTCACTCACAATTGGTGGTATTATCGCCGTAGGAGCTATCATTATTCATAAAGAACTATTATTACCTATTCTTTGTGGAATCTTCTTTGTTGAAAGTTTAAGCGTTATATTGCAAGTGTGGTATTATAAGTTAGGTAAACGAAAGGGAGTGAAACAGCGCATATTTAAGCGTACTCCTATTCACGATAACTTTTAGAACACAAGACTCGCAATTAGATTCTGATTGCAAATATCTATTGCGTAAACCCAAAGGAGTTTCTCACGAGTCTAAAATTACCATTCGTTTTTGGATTGTAACCATTATCTTGGCTGCATTAACCATCATCACATTAAAAATAAGATAATATCCTCTATACATTATATATATAATAGTTATGGCACGAATTGTTATTCTTGGAGCAGCAGAAAGTGGAGTAGGAGCTGCCATTCTTGCACAGAAAAAAGGTTTCGACGTGTTTGTTTCCGACAAATCGCCTATCAAACCACGCTATAAAGCATTGCTCGATGCGCATAACATAGCGTGGGAAGAGAGTAAACACACAGAACATCTTATTCTTAATGCCGACGAAATTATTAAGAGTCCGGGCATTCCTAAGGAAGTACCCATGCTTCAAAAGGTGTTAAAGGCAGGCATTCCTGTTATTAGCGAATTAGAGTTTGCATCAAGATACACCAATGCTAAGATGATATGTATTACAGGAAGCAACGGTAAAACCACAACCACTTCGCTCATTTATCACATCTTTCAAACAGCAGGATATAATGTTGGGTTAGCAGGAAACATAGGTAAGAGCCTTGCTTTACAAGTGGCTGAGGCGTCTTACGACTACTATATTATCGAAGTAAGCTCGTTTCAGTTAGACGATATGTATGATTTTCGTGCTAACACTGCCGTTCTTTTAAATATAACCCCCGACCATTTAGACCGTTACGAGCATAATATGCAACTCTACACCGATGCTAAGATGCGTATATTGCAGAACCAAACGGCAGAAGATAGCTTTATTTATTGGCACGACGATGCTGTGATTGCAGCAGAATTGCCTAAATATAACACCCCTGTAGCTAAGCTTTCGTTTGCAGAAAATAAACAAGACGGAGTTATGGCTTATGCTCTTAATGGGGAACTGGTTATCAATGCACCGCACAACTTTAGCATGTCGCTTAGCAAACTCAGTTTGTTAGGCAGACACAATCTTTACAATTCGCTCGCAGCAGCATTGGCCGCAAAGGTCAATGGCATATCTAATGAGGTGATAGAGCAAAGTCTTAGCAACTTTAAAGGTGTAGAACACCGACTTGAATATGTGAACACTGTAAACGGAGTGCGTTATATTAACGACTCGAAAGCCACAAACGTAGATGCTTGTCGATGGGCGTTAGAAAGCATGACTACACCCACCATTCTTATTATTGGTGGTTTAGATAAGGGAAACGATTATAACCTTATAGCCTCGTTAGTAAGAGAAAAATGCAAAGCACTTGTGTTCTTAGGTGCCGATAATGCTGTTTTACATGCCTTTTTCTGATAGCTTTCAACTACCCATTTACGACACTCACAGCATGAAAGAGTGCATGGAAGCGTGCAAAAACATAGCAACATCGGGCGATTGTGTGTTGTTAAGTCCGTGTTGTGCCAGCTTCGATTTGTTTAAAAACATGGAAGACCGTGGCGAACAATTTAAGGAACAAGTGTCTCACTTCTTAACTTCTAACGCATGACGCTTAATAACGTTTCTAACCTTTTCAAGGGAGATAAGATTATATGGATGGTTTTTTTCTTCCTCATTCTTGTTAGTTTGGTAGAAGTGTTTTTCGGCTCTTCTGGGCTAACCTATAAAAGTGGAAGTTATATGGGGCCGTTATTAAAGCACGGAGGAATACTCTTTGGTGGCTTTTTGGCAACTCTTATTATTCTCAACATTTCAGCGTTAAAACTAAAACCTTTCACCCTTATTTTTTATATCCTTGGTGTGTTCTTTTTGCTTGTAGCAATTGTTGTAGGCGAAAGAACCAACGGTGCCAGCCGATGGCTAAACCTTGGCTCTGTACAATTTCAGCCCTCAGAGCTAATGAAAGGAATTTTAGTGTGGGTAACGGCTGTTATTTTTAAGTTCTGCACAGCGAGAAAAACGGAGTTCATAAAACAGCTATTTGGTGGGTACTCATCTTCTCTTCTCTCCCTATTTTTCATTATTTTTAATGGAAAACTTTTCAACCGCAGCACTCATATCGCTAACCATTTTCCTCATGATGTTTATTGCCAGAGTGCCTTCAAAACAGTTGGGTATCATTTCAGCGGCAGCAGTTTTGATGGTTGTTTTATTCATTTCGTATGTGTTAATCGTAGGAAAAAGTGGTTCCACAGCAACCAAATAAAAAAACGTTTTAACCGAGCAGACAGACGCCAAAAAAACAAGGGAGAAGAAGATGGGGAGAAAACTTTTCACCGTGTAGATACATGGAAATCGCGTATATTAAAGTTCTTCGATAAGAAAGAACTAAGCCCCAATGAGGTAGACTTAGATAAAGATGCGCAGGTGGCACACGCTAACATTGCTATCGCTTCGTCTAATGTTAAGGGGTTAGGGCCAGGAAATTCAGTGGAACGCGACTTCCTTTCGCAAGCCTTTTTCCGACTTTATTTACGCCATCATTATAGAGGAATTAGGCTTATTAGGTGCTGCAGGAGTGGCATTTTTATATTATTCTGCTTTTCAGAGCAGGAGTTATTGCCCGAAAATGTAATGATAGCTTTTTGTCTTTCTTAGTGATGGGCTACGCATTGCTATTAGTTGTGCAAGCTGTGTTTAACATGGCAGTGGCTGTTGGCTTAGCTCCTGTGACAGGACAACCGCTCCCTTTAATTAGTAAAGGTGGAACTTCCACCATTATTAACTGTGGTTATATTGGTATTATCTTAGGTGTGAGCAGATTGGTGAATAAGAGAGAGAATGCAGAGAAACAAAAATTAGAGCAACACACTTAGTGTTGAGGCTCGTAAAACGAGTTTTGTTTCGTTGTAAATCATCTATAAACAACATTTAGGTAATTGTTTTTTTGGCGCAGAGAGTCTTTCTTTTTAAAGAAAGCTTTTTGCGCCTTTTGTTTGGCTATGCCTTACATCTTAAAATTTGCTCGCTGGTTTTTTGGCTTTTTATTCCCTAAAAGAATACAAAAAAATAAACCTTTTTTGTGAGCGTTTTGTTACATTTCGTTTTCTTGTTTTAGCATAAAAATAAGGCTATACACCCCACTATTGCACGCTTGTTTACACCGCTTTTTAGTGATATAAACAAGACGAAAACCGCAAAACATATAGGTTTTGCATTTCTCTTTTCATGTTTTGAAAAATAAAAAAATAAGCGTTTTTAGGCGTAAAACCTCGTGTTTTACCACGCAATAACTTATGTATTAGCACCAAAAACTCTTGTGTTTTAGCCCCTAATCTCTTATCTATTGCAAGCTAAAACACAAGCTTTTTGCACGTAAATAGACAAAAAAACTACTTAATAAGGCTGTTTTATGAAATGATAAAAACAAAAACGGTTCAATTTCTGCCTCTTGTGGGTTGTGGTAAAAAGTGGGCAGAAATACGCATTTTCTTTGTACTATATAAACCCCAAAGATGAGTGGTAAAACTTATGTCCGCATCACATCTTGTAACACCGACAACGATTTTAAGGGCGGAAAAGAAGGCAGATGCAATTTATAATATTTAAGAATAAGCTCTGTACAACGGTTTCTTTCTTCGTGCGACATGGCAAAATGGTGCATCGTGTCGTAGTTTAAAACGCAATAAATGATACATGCTTTCGGGCTCTGTTCATGGTTAATACATCGCTATGAGCAGGCATTAAAAACTCAAAACAAGCCGTGCGAAGATTAAACAAACAACCCTTTGTGTAGCTATCGAGGTTGGGGTAAAAACCTATAAACTTAGATAGTTTGAGCATAAACACTATATGAAAATTGGCAAACTGTTGCGATGTTTCGTTTAACCACATCACACTCGATTCTATATATTTATATAATAAGGTGTTATGCGATTCTTTTTTCGTGGCATGAAACAAAAACTCTGCTAAGAAAAAAGCAATAGAACATTTATAAGGGTCGAAACTTATTTGGTGTAAAGGCACAGCTATACGAGCCTCTTTTAGCTTCTGTAAGTTTTGTGTAGACCTGTAATCGAAGGTTATTTCTAATAAGGTGAGCGGTTGAAAGAGCATGCGTTGTTGCGCTCCCTTTTTGCTTTTGGCTATGTTTGTGATAAAAGAAACACGACCATACACCTCTGTTAGCACCTCAACAATAAACTTTGAGTCGCCTAACTTAAACGAATGAAGCACCAGAGCGTGTGTTTTTAGAGAGCATAAACCTAATAAAAAAATAAACTTTTTAAACCGTAAATAATGCGTAAATAGCACGCAAAAACAAAGCAAAAATACACTTTTTACACAACAAAACCACAAAAAATACACTTTTAATTGAAAAAATGTGCTGAAAAATTTGGTAGTCAAAAAAAAAGCAGTACCTTTTGCAACCGTAAACGAAACGACATGGTCCCTTCGTCTATCGGTTAGGACGAGAGATTTTCATTCTCTAAAGAGGAGTTCGACTCTCCTAGGGACTACGATTTAAAAATAAAAGTAAACAACAAAGATGGCAAATCATAAATCAGCGTTAAAAAAAGAATACGTCAAACTAAAAACACGTACGCTCCATAATCGTTACTATGCGAAGACAATGCGTAACGCTGTTCGTAAATTGCGTGCTTTAACTGATAAGGAAGAAGCTTTGAAGCTATATCCTACAGTTCAAACTATGTTAGACAAACTTGCAAAGAAAAACATTATTCATAAGAATAAAGCTGCAAATATTAAGTCGAGCCTTAGCACACACATCAACGGTCTTGCTTAAAAGCCGTTCTTTGTATAGGAAATTAAGAGCCGTAAGCAATCAATGCTTGCGGCTTTTGCTTTGTGTTATTTGGCTAAAGTGTTGCAAGTGTTGGCACGCTTATATATATAATAAGGTGTAACTTTGCAACGAATAAGGGGTGAAGGGTGTTTTTCTTTGTTTAAAAAAATAAACTTATGGTAAGGGTAAAAAAATAGAATCTTCGTGGCATGATGTATTAAAAAAACGAGTTTGAAAAAGCCTTATTTTGAGCAATTAACAAACTTTGTTAAGCAAGAATATGCCTATTATACGTGTTATCCTGATGGTAAAAACATTTTTTTCAGGCCTTTGAGCTTTTGTCCCTTTCAGCAAGTGAAAGTGGTGATAATAGGGCAGGACCCTTATCATGAACCACTGCAAGCACACGGCTTAAGTTTCTCTGTTCAAGATGGAATAGACTTTCCTCCTTCGCTAAGAAACATATTTAAAAGAAATACAAAACGACCTTGGTTCGCCCTTTCCTGTTAGTGGAAATCTTACTCGTTGGGCAACTCAAGGAGTGTTATTGCTTAATGCTACGCTCACAGTTAGGGCGCATTTGGCAGGAAGTCATCAACGAAAAGGGTGGGAAATATTCACCGATAAGGTGATAGAAACGCTTAACGAACAGCAAGAACACTTGAGTGTTTATTCTTTGGGGAGGATATGCCCAGAGCAAAAAAACGACTTATAGACACAAACAAACACTTGGTGTTAGAGAGTGTTCACCCATCTCCTTTGTCGGCAAATAAAGGAGGTTGGTTTGGTAATCATCATTTTTCGCAAACCAATAGCTATTTAGAAAAGCATCATAAAACAGCTATTGAGTGGTAAATAAACGGACGGTTTGTCCCTTAAAAACATACAAAAACATGACACCTATTATACAAGTAGGAAACGTTTTATTATCGTCGGACATCTTTACAGAGTGCTTTTGTTGCGATTTAGACGCTTGCAAAGGGGCTTGTTGCATAGAAGGTGATGCAGGAGCGCCTGTTTGTTTAGAAGAAGTAGCTCAGTTAGAAGACGCTTTAGAAGCTGGTTTGGAATGAGTTATCTGCCACTGCTCAGGCTAAAATAGATAAGCAAGGAGTGGTGTATAACGATTGTGATGGCGACCTTGTTACGAGCATTGTAAACGGAAAAAGACTGTGTGTTTACTTGTTACGAAAAAAAGGAACTTGCTTGTGTGCGCTCGAACGTGTGTACAGAAAAAGGTAAGACCAGCTTTTGTAAACCCATATCTTGTAGCTTATATCCCTATAAGAGAGAAACGCTTTTCTAACGGTTTTTGTAGGCTTAAATTATCACCGTTGGGACATTTGTAAAGATGCTGTTAAAAAAAGGGAAAACAATTGGGATTACCGCTTTATAAGTTCTTAAAAGAACCTTTAATTAAACGCTTTGGCGCAGAATGGTATGCCGAATTAGAAGAAGTGAAACAAGCTCTCGATAGTGAAGGAGCATTGAAATAAAAACAAAAAGGAAACCCTAACGAGTTTCCTTTTTGCTGTTTTAAGTCTTATTTCCTTTGTTATAAATATTGTTGAGGTTGTTCTTTTTAATAACAACACTGCCTTTTTTTATAGATGTAAAAGGCAAAGTCTTCTACCTTTATTTGCTCAATAGGTAGCCATAAAAACGACTCGGCATCGTCGTTCGCTTTTATGTTTAAAGTGTTTGTTACCTTGCAAATAAAAAACAAATCGAGTGTAGGAACCATGAAATGGCTATACTCATATTGATTAGGAATGCTGAAAAGATAACGTAAAGAACTAACATCGAGATTTGTTTCTTCCTTTATTTCTCGCTTAATACCTTCTTCTGCACACTCTCCAATGTCTGCAAATCCACCGGGAAGGTCGAGCAATCCACGTCCCGGATTATGTTTTCTACGAAGCACTAACAACTTTTTTTGAGCATTAAAGATAAACGCTGCTGTTGCTCCACTTGGGTTTAAAAAGTATTGAAAACCACATTTATTGCAACATTTGCTTTTCTCGTTTTGCACAACAAACTGCTCGCTGCCACACACAGGGCAATATTTAAACTTGTGTAAAGGGTGTATAGAGGTCATAATCGAAAATAATTATACCACAATATTACAAAAAAATATGCTATCTTTGCAAGTAAATAATAATATAATAAGGAGATATATGAAAAACTTCTAAATGGTTTTTTTAATGGGCGCAATGATGCTTTTTAGCTTAACAACATTGGCGCAACGACAAATGCAAATGAACCTTTGACGGGTAATATGCCAAACGATAATGGTAATAAAAAAACGATACAGCAAAGGTTCAAGTGTTTCTTCCTAACGAAAAAATGCTACTGGTCGTGCTGTGGTTATTATGCCCGGAGGAGGTTACGAATATCTTTCATTAGAAAAAGAGGGTAGCGATTGGGCGCCATTCTTAAACAATATGGGTATTGCAGCTATTGTTTTGAAGTATAGAATGCCAAACGGAAACCCCTGAAGTGCCTGTGAGTGATGCTTATGAAGCAATGAGTTTGGTGCGAAGAAACGCAAAGAATTGGCATATTAACCCTAACGATGTAGGCGTAATGGGTTTCTCGGCAGGGGGCATTTAGCGTCGATTGTAGCAACAAAGGCTAAACCTGAGGTGCGTCCTAACTTTCAAATGTTGTTTTATCCTGTAATAACAATGATTTCAGGATATACACATAAAGGTTCACACGATAATTTCTTAGGAACAAATGCACGAAAGAAAGACGAAAAAGATTATAGTGCTGATATGCAAGTGTCGCGCAATACGCCTCGTGCGCTTATTGTTTTAAGCGATAATGACCAATCGGTTGCGCCTGCAAATGGTGTGAATTATTATAATGAACTCTATCGTCAAGACATTCCTGCCTCGCTTTTTGTATATCCAACAGGGGGACATGGATACGGAATGAGTGCTCGTTTTCCTCATCATGCAGAAATGTTACTCAATGTAAAGAGTTGGTTAAGCAGTTTTTAAGTTGTTCTTAAACATAAAAAAAGAGTTGTAGATTATGCTATAACTCTTTTTATTTTTTTCATTATCTTTGCATGTAGGATAGTGCAGAACAAATTGCTCACTATAAAACAAACAACACACGGTGTTAGGATACAACCTAAATAAAAAAGAAAAAAGCAATATAAAATGGAATATAATTTTAGAGAGATTGAACAAAAATGGCAAAAATATTGGAAGGAAAATAACACCTACCAAGTGACAGAAAACAAAGCCAAACAAAAAGTATTACGTACTTAATATGTTCCCTTACCCTTCGGGAGCAGGTCTTCATGTAGGGCATCCTTTAGGTTATATTGCAGGAGATATCTTCGCACGATATAAACGATTAAAAGGCTATAACGTGTTAAATCCGATGGGATATGACGCTTATGGACTTCCCGCAGAGCAATATGCTATTCAAACAGGACAACATCCTATGACCACAACAACAAACAATATTGCTCGTTATCGTGAACAATTAGATAAAATAGGCTTTTCTTTCGATTGGCAAAGAGAGGTGAGAACATGCGAACCTAATTATTATCATTGGACGCAATGGACGTTTATTAAGATGTTCCAAAGCTATTATAATACGCAAGAAGCAAAAGGCTTTGCCCATTGAACACTTAGTGGAACATCTCGAAAAGCAAGGAACAAGCAATTTAAAGGCTGCACAAAGCGAAGAAATATGCTTTACTGCTGAAGAGTGGAAAGCTATGGACGAGGTGGAAAAACAACGCGTACTAATGAATTACCGCTTAGCGTATCAGGCTGAAACAACTGTGAACTGGTGTGCAGAATTAGGCACTGTATTAGCTAATGACGAAGTGGTTGACGGATTAGTGTGCGCGGTGGACACCCAGTGGTTCAACGAAAGATGCTTCAATGGTGCTTGCGTGTGTCAGCTTATGCACAACGTTTGCTCGATAAACTTGATAAATTGTCGTGGACTGAATCGTTAAAAGAAACACAAAAGAACTGGATTGGACGTTCTGAAGGTGCTGAAATTCAATTTAAATTGAAAGACTCAGACCACAACATAACCGTCTTTACTACTCGTGCCGATACTATGTTTGGGGTTACTTTCATGGTTTTAGCTCCTGAAAGCGAATATGTTAACGTTGTAACAACAGACGAGCAACGTACAAAAGTGCAGGAATATGTTACTGCAACACAAAAAAGAACCGAAAGAGAACGTATTGCCGACCGCAAAGTGTCTGGTGTCTTTAGTGGCTCTTATGCAATCAATCCGCTCACAAATGAAAGCATTCCCATCTGGATTAGCGATTATGTGTTAGCTGGTTATGGAACTGGTGCAGTGATGGCGGTGCCTGCTCACGACTCAAGAGATTATGCTTTTGCTCGTCATTTCAATCTTCCTATCTTACCACTGATAGAAGGTGCAGATGTGAGCGAGCAGAGTTTTGATGCTAAGGAAGGTGTTGTGATGAACTCACCACGAATAAATAAAGGTGAAAATGCTACACAAGAAGGTGGTTTAGTGTTAAATGGATTAACTGTAAAGAAGGCTATTGAAACCACAAAAGCTTATGTAGAAGAACATGGATTAGGACGTATTAAGGTGAATTATCGTCTTCGTGATGCGATATTCTCTCGTCAACGTTATTGGGGTGAACCGTTCCCTGTTTATTATAAACAAGGTATGCCACAAATGTTGCCTATAGATTGCTTGCCATTAGAGCTTCCTAACATTGATAAATACGAGCCAACAGACAGTGGCGAACCACCTTTGGGACGTGCAAAGCTTTGGGCTTGGGACGAAGAAAAACGTGAAGTGGTAGATAAGAGTTTAATAGATAATGTAAAAGTGTTCCCACTTGAACTTAATACCATGCCTGGTTTTGCAGGAAGTAGTGCTTATTACTTGCGTTATATGTCGCCTAATGATTCTACATCACTTGTTAATCCAGAGGCAGTTGACTATTGGCAAAACGTAGATTTATATCTTGGAGGCTCAGAACATGCAACAGGTCACCTTATATATGCTCGTTTTTGGAATCACTTCTTATTTGATTTAGGCATTGCAAAACAAGCTGAACCATTTGAAAAGTTGGTTAATCAAGGAATGATTCAGGGTCGTTCAAACTTTGTTTATCGTGTAAAAGATACAAATAGCAATGCTCCTGTGTTTGTATCGTTAGGCTTAAAAGACCAATACGACACTACTCCTATTCATGTAGACGTAAATATTGTGAGTGGAGATGTACTCGATATTGACGCATTTAAGGCTTGGAGACCTGAATTTAGCAATGCTCAGTTTGTTTTAGAGAATAACAAATATGTTTGTGGATGGGCTATTGAGAAGATGTCTAAGTCGATGTTTAACGTTGTAAATCCAGATATGATTGTTGAAAAATATGGTGCCGACACGCTTAGACTTTATGAAATGTTCCTCGGACCATTAGAGCAAAGCAAACCATGGGATACAAATGGAATTGATGGATGCCATCGTTTCTTGAAAAAAAGCTATGGGCTTTATTCTATGACAATCGTAACGATGCATTCATTCCAAACGATGAACCTGCTACCAAAGAGCAATTAAAAATCGGTTCATAAGTTGATAAAGAAGGTTACAACAGACATTGAAAACTTCTCTTATAACACAGCTGTTGCAGCCTTTATGATAGCTGTGAATGAGTTAAACCAACTAAAATGTACCAATAAAGACTTGCTCAAACAAGTGGTTGTGTTGTTAACTCCATTTGCACCTCATATATGTGAAGAGTTATGGGCTGCTTTAGGAGAAACTCAAACCGTATGTGATGCCACTTATCCTATATGCAATGAAGCTTATTTAGTTGAAGATGAAGTGCAATTAGCCATATCTTTTAATGGTAAAGCACGTTTCCAGAAAGTGTTTGCGGCTGGTTTATCTAACGACCAAATACAAGCAGAAACATTGCAAGACGAGCGCACTGCGAAGTATATAGATGGTAAAACAATCGTTAAAGTGATTGTTGTTCCTAACAAAAATAGTAAACATTGTACTCAAAGGATAGTATTTATTAAGTCATAAGGAGATGTGTCTAACACAACAAGATACATCTCTTGCTTCATCATTAGTACAGTTATTAAACCCTTAAAAACATATAGTAATGAATAACAACAGAGAGTTATTATATTCAGAGATTAAAGATTATACCTTTATAACCTTTGGATTGCTACTTTATACCTTTGCATGGACGGTTTTTCTACTACCTTATCAGATTGTAACAGGTGGAGTTACAGGTATTGCCGCTTTGGTTTTCTTCGGAACAAAAATACCTATTGTATATTCTTATAGCATCATTAACGCTGCACTTCTTGTTGTTGCGCTTAAAGTTTTAGGCTTTAAATTCATGGCAAAGACCATCTATGCCATTTGTGCCTTAGCTCTTTTTGTGTATATAGCACAAAAGATGGTAACGCAACCCGATGGGTCTATGATTCAAATCTTAGGTCCGGGACAAGAGTTTATGTCAGTTATTATCGGTTGTTGTATTACAGGTACAGCGTTATCTATTGTCTTTTTATACAACGGGTCTACTGGTGGAACCGATATTGTAGCAGCAGTAGTGAACAAATATCATAACCTTTCACTTGGAACAGTTCTTATTTTGGTCGATTTAGTCATTATTAGTGGCTCTTATGTTGTGTTTAATGACTGGAAAAAAATTGTGCTTGGACTTTGTTCTATGGTAGTAGAATGCTTTGTATTAGACTATGTTATGAATTCAAGACGTGAGTCAGTACAGTTTCTTATCTTCTCTCGTAAGCATAAAGAAGTGGCAGATGCTATTGGAACAGAGCTTTCTCATGGAGTAACAATCTTAGATGGACACGGCTGGTATACAGGAGATGAGGTGAAAGTGCTTTGTGTTTTTAGCTAAAAAAATACGAGAGTCAACATTTTTTCTTCTTAATTAAGAGCATCGATCCCAATGCTTTTTGTGAGCCAAAGTTCAGTGATTGGTGTTTATGGTGAAGGCTTTGACGAGATGAAAGTGCGTAAAAGCGAGCCCAAAAAGCTAAAACAAAGAACCCTCAAAAAGAGCAAGAATCATGACAATAGTATTTGCAACAAACAACAATCACAAGCTTTCTGAGATACAAGATATCTTAGGAAGTACTATTGAAGTGAAGTCTTTAAAAGACATTGGTTGCCATGTAGACATACCAGAAACAGGCACTACACTCGAAAAGAATGCACAAATAAAAGCCAATTATGTGTGGGATAACTTTCAAACCATGGTGTTTGCCGACGATACAGGCCTCGAAATAGACGCATTAAATGGTGAACCGGGCGTTTATAGCGCACGTTATGCAGGCGGAGAGGGGCATGATAGCGAAGCAAACATACAGAAAGTATTAGCAAACCTACAAGGAGTAGAGAACCGAAAAGCTCGTTTTCGCACCGTCATTGCTTTTATTTATAAGGATAAGAAAACGGGAAATAAAACAACAAAGCTCATCGAAGGCATTGTTAATGGTAGCATTATTACCGAGAAAAGAGGAGCGGCAGGCTTTGGATACGATGCCATTTTCGTGCCTGAAGGTTATGATAAGACCTTTGGAGAACTGGGTATGGACATAAAAAATAGCATTTCTCATCGTGCAAGAGCCGTGCAACAATTCGCAAAAGAATTACAAACCTACCTCGAAGAATAATTCTTTTGCGGTTCACATCTTCACCTTTATTCTTTTAGTATGAAGCGAACACTCTTTTCATTCATTCTTTTTATCACGTCACTATTTGTTTGTAAGGCGCAAACAAATGGTTGGAAAAAGCTATTTATCTTATCATGACATCATGCAGGTGCAAGCCGTTAATCATAAAATATATGTGCTTGCATCTAACGACCTCTATGTGTATAACACAACCGACCATAGCATTCAAACCTTCGATAAGGCTTCACAGTTGAGTGATAGTGGAATTAAAATGATTTCATGGAATAGTGTTGCACGTAAACTTATTATTGTTTACAATAATTATAACATTGATTTATTATCAGAAAACGGAAGTGTTGAAAAATATTCCCGACTATCTGCAAAAGATGATGATAGCATCTAAAAACCATTCATTCTATTTATAACAATGGTCAATATGCCTATCTTTCTACCGCATGGGGAATATTAAAGATAAATGTAAAGAATGCAGAGATAAGCGAAAACTACGACCTTGCAGAAGAAGTTACACATTCTTATATCGCAAATGGAATGCTTTATGCAGGTGTAGTCACTAAGGGAATGTATGCTGTTTCGTTGTCTGCCAACTTAAAAGACAAAAGCAATTGGCACATAACGGGTGCTTATGTTGCTCCTCAAAGTGCATCTACAGAAAAAGAAGAAGCCATTGTTAAGCAGTTAAAAACTCGATGGACCGAAATACAATGCCTTTGCCTCTATGCTTATAAGCAATAACAAACTATACACTGTTGGCGGTGGATACAATCCTTGGAAAGATGTTGATATGTCAGGAACAGTGCAGGTTTGGAACGGAAAAGAATGGCAGATATACCAAGACAACATAGAGTCTTTAACGCCAAATGCCAACTATAAATCCGTATTAAGCGTAGCAGTAGACCCAACCGACGAGCAACACGTGTTTGTTTCAGGGCGAACAGGCTTATACGAGTTTAAATCTGGCAACTTTATTAAGCATTATACCTTTGATAATAGTCCGTTGAAACCCGCCATACACAATAACAAAAAAACTATGTCATTGTAGCAGGTATAGCTTTTTGATGCACAAGGAAATTTGTGGTGTTTAAATAGTAATAACGATGAAAAATGCCTCTTTACTTATGCTCGATAAAAAAAGGTGTTTGGTCAAACTATCATAGTAATGAGCTAACCAATAAGGGCGAAAACGCTTCGTTATCTCACCTCTCCTGTGTTCGATGCGCAAGGCCATTTATGGTTTTGTTAATAGCCATTGGGAAGTTCCTTGTTTAGCTTTCTTTTCACCTTCTACCAAACAATTAAAAACATTTAAGCACATTGTTAATCAAGACGGAGCAGAGTTTGTCGATGTTGTTACGCGTTGTGTAGCGATAGATAAGCAACAAAACATTTGGATAGGCACATCTAATGGCCCTTTATTATTACCCTCTTCGTCTATCAATAACAGTAATCCAAGTTTTATTCAAGTAAAAGTTCCACGCAATGATGGTACCAATTATGCCGATTATCTTTTGAGTGGAGTAGATATTACCTGCATAGCTGTCGATGGAGCGAATAGAAAATGGATAGGAACAAACGGTCATGGAGTGTATCTTATCAGTGCCGATAACCTTTCACAGTTGCAACATTTCACGGCAGAAAACAGTCCTTTGCTTTCAATAATATAGAAAGTATAGCCATAAACCCTAACACTGGCGAAGTGTTTATGGGAACAATAGCAGGTTTATGCTCGTATCAAAGCGATGCAACTGAGTCTAACGACATGGCAGATGTTAAGCAAGTGTATGCTTATCCCAACCCAGTTACACCTTCTTATACAGGAGTTATAACCGTAAGAGGCTTATCGTTTAATGCAGATGTAAAGATAACAACCACTAACGGAGCGTTAGTAGCACAAGGACGAAGCAACGGTGGAACCTTTATATGGGACGGAACGAACCTTAACGGACAGCCCGTTGCAAGTGGAATGTATTTTGTTTTATCGGCAACAGAAGACGGACAGAGCGGTGTTGTAACAAAGATTGCAGTGATACGATGAAGAGTTTTACTCGCATTGGGTGGGTAGATATGGCACGAGGTCTATGTATGACCACTATTATATGGTATCACACCGAGTCTTATTACATAGATACTCACCATGTATTGCCTTACCAATATGTCGTTGTAAACGTTCTGTGTGCTTTCTTTTTCTTATCGGGTATGTTTGTAAACAAATATGCCAACAGCTCTTTATATACGCATATAAAACACATTGTTAAAACTCTTGTGGTTCCTTATTTTGTTTATGCTCTTTTAACCACATTGCCCAAAGCATTTATTCACGGCAATCTTATATCTTTAAATCATCTTATTTATCAAGTTGTTGCAGGCAAAATGTCGTGGTTTATCACAGCGTTAGCCCTTGCACAAGTGGTGTTTTCGGTATTTCTGCATGTGTTTAAGCAACGTAAAATCCTTATCGGATTGGCTTGTTTTAGCTCCTTTTTGCTTTATACCCTTATTCCTTTTCAACCATACAATTGGTGGAATATCAATCAAGCCTTTATGCTTTTACCCTTTTTATACATGGGTTATGTGTATAAAAGTAAACCTATTGCGCTTAACCTTAAAAAGTTTGGTAGCTTTATCTCTTGCTTTTTACTATTTTAAGATACGTAGAATATAGGTATGATATACAGTTTTTATTTATCCCTTATTCCATCATTACGCTTTAATATGGTTAATAGATGGACTTGTTGAAAGCCTTTTTACTCATCAATATAGCCCATGTTTTTGCCCTCCATGTCTTGGCTAAGCTACACAGGAAAAACACTCTCTAATGTGTTATTTTTCTATGCGGAGGCGTTCCACTTATTGTGGCTAAGAGCCTTCAACATTTAGGTTTGAGCTACACAGGTCAGTATGTTAGCGTGTTAAGTGTTTTTGTATTGAACCACAGTATTATCCTTTTTATTGTTTATTTGTGGACGCGTGTGGTTGCTTTTGTTCGTCAATACAATGCTCACTAAACACGCTTCGCTTGCTATTCTTTAGTTTTGTTTGCACATCGGCAGCGTCTAAAAGCGTGTGAAAAAAAGAAACCTGTGTTAGGTTGTAACAACTTATTAGCTTGTAAAAGCCTTCACCTTGTTAGGATATTTTTTAGCAAATGTGTTAGAAAACCACACCCAACATGCAGGATAATGCAAGGCTTCGCTCTCCTGTCCGTGTCCAAATAAGCCCTCTTCACCTAAGTTTTCAGCGTGGTCAGACAAATATAACACCACCGCATTGCGTGTTTTTAAAGGTTCAATCACCTTACTCCAAAAAGTAGTCGGAATAAAGAATAGTGTTATCGTAAGAATTGATTAACTGTTCAGACGACGATGAAGAAAAACACTCTACTTTGCGCAATAGGTTGCCAACGAGCAAACTTTTGAGTGAAATGAGCATTGTACCACCAGTGTGAACCAATAGTGTGTAAGAGGAAAAACGAGCGCGATGAGGCTTTTTTTAGTAGACTATAATAATAAGGTAGAATGTCTTCGTCGAGCCAATGAGTAAAAGTATACACCGATTTACCTGCATTTACATGACACAACGTGTCTGCTTCTTGCATAAAATAAGCAAAAGTGGGTACCCTTTCTTGGTTCGAAATCCATGCTGTTTTATAGCCTGCTGTTTTTAAAAGGTCTATAAACGAGCGTTCTTGCATGCTTCTTTCGGTGTGTTGCGCATCGCTATTTGTTAAGATAAAAGGCACACTTGAATGCGTAAAACCATATTGCGACCTAATGTGAGGCATAGAAACAACATTTGTTTGTGCTTGCAATAAAGGCGTGGTGTTGCGTTTATAACCATTCACACTTAGGTTTTTTGCACGTGCAGTTTCGCCCAATATAAACACCACTGTTAAGCTGTCGCTGGTGCAAAAAGCCTTTGTGTCGAGCGTAGGGCGTTGCTCTTGTATCACTGTTTTGTTGTTTTGATAGTCTTCGAAAGCAGCATATATGTTGAAAGGAGGGCGTTGCCATATCGGACGAGCAAGGGTATAACTACTAAATATGCCTACAAGCACACCCATAGCAACTATAAAGTGAATGAAAGAGTAGGGCAGTTTTATGCGTGTAAACCTAAACCATACGCTCCAAATGCTAAAGGCAAACACCAATAAAGCAAAAACAATGAGTTGCCATGTCACCACTTGCATGCTCGAACGCACATCGTTTACCAATGCCAACTCTAAGCCTATGCCCGATAAACTTATTTTAGCGGTGTATCTAAAATATACCACTATGGCGCATAACACCGACATAATGGGGTAGAATAAGGCAAAAGTAAGTTTAAAACAGCTTAGACTATACACCCATAAAAACGCTGCAAACGACACAATAGCCCATTGCATAAACACTTTTATGGCATCGGTTGCGCTACCAACAGGCATATCAAAGAAATCAGAAAACACAAAAACTAATCCATAAAAAGACCATGAAGACGGCAAATAGCACAAATTGTGCCGTATCTTTTTTTAATAGAATAGTTTTTGTGTTTATATATAAAGCGTAATGGAAGCCCATTGTTTAGCTTAAAAACAAGGTGCTTATTGTTTTAATAACGATGCAATTTCGGCATCTAAATTGTTCACCTGTGCATCTCTTTTATATACAGAATTGTCTCTCTTTAATAAGAAGAATGTAGGAACATTCTGCACATTATAGCTCATAAGACTTTGACCTTGCGAGGCATCAGTTTCTCTTACACACACCCAAGGCAAAGCTGCTGTTTGTGTTTTTCCAAAAAAATGTTCGTCGCCATCTATCGACACTTGGTAAATTTCTAAACCACTGTTATGATATTTATTGTATAGCTCTCGAAGCATCATAATGCGTTGCATGCTGTTTTTACTTGCAAATAAATGGAAGTCTAAAAGCACCACTTTGCCCACAAGGTCTTGCAAATTGCGTACACGACCCTTATTGTCGGTAAGTGAAATGTTAATACTGTTAGACATATCCACTTTGCTTGCATCTATGCTTAGTTCGTTTTGTGTCTTCATTATGCGAATGTTTTTCATTCCCTCGATGGCTATATTGTGCAAATTTAAACCACGTTCTGAGTTGGGATAATAGGTGTCCCAGCTTGTAGCCACTGCTGCAAAAGCCTTCACATCGTTGCTATTAGAACGAGGATTAAAGATGAGTGTGCCTTCATTTCCTATGTTAATAGCCTGAAAAAGAGCAAAATAAGCATAAGCCTTCATAGGCTCTTTGTATATAAAATTTGTTCTGATGTTTTCTTTATAAACAGCTAACACCTTATTAACACTATCTTCTACTGCCTTTACACCTAAGAGCGGACTTTGAACAATGGCGTTTACTCTTTGTTGAAGACGCATTTGTTGAAGAGCCAAATCTTTTATTTTACTACAATTCTCCGACCCTTTCACCGTGTATCCACTTGCCATTGTGGGGTAAGACGCCGTTATTTCAATGGTTTCGGTAGAGTCTACACTTACATTTATAATACTGTTAGCAATGCGTAAACGATAAAATTCGGGTGCAGAAGGCGCATCTTTAGAAAACGAAAAGCGTCCGTTAGCATCTAATTTCACAGAGTCTACCACCACAGCACCCTCTAAACTCATGTTTTTCAAAAATAGAGTAATGAGTCGGTAGCTCTTTTATTTCACCCTTAACCTCGAATTTCTTTTTCGCTACAAGCCATGGCTAATAACGAAAAAGTGCCACAAAGGCATAGTTTAGTTTGTGTTTTGCGAACATGTTTATATCAATAATTTTCATTTGTTTACAAAATTAACGCAAAAGTGATAAACCACAAAATAAAAAGATGTGTTTATTTGTAGAATGACGAACAAAAAAAGTGAGAATTAAGGGGTAAAAAAGAGGTGTTGCCGACAGATTTTTTAGTAGTGTTTTGTTACATTTTGTTTTTCTTGTTTTTAGCGTGAAAAAAAGGGCTATTAAACCACCTATTGCCTCCTTTTTTTAGGGGTAAAAAAGAAAGACAAAAACACACCTTTATGGGCAAAAACATATAGGGTTTTGCTTTTTATTTTGCAGATGTTGAAAAAGTAAAAATAGCTTTTAAGACGTAAACTCTTGTGTTTTACCTCTCAAAACACCACATATTACCCCCTAAAACACAAGAGTTTGCACCCTAATAGCTTATATATTGAGTGCTAAAACCTAAGCTTTTGCAACAAAAATGCAAAAAACACCCTTTAAAAAGGCTTTTTGTTAAAAATGCAAGGCAATAACTTGTAAAAAAGAAAGGTGCTAACTGTTAAGCGCAAAAAGTGGGCAGAAATAAGCAAAATGCAACAGAAGAATAGGGGTTAAAATTAGGAGTTTGCCATGAAATGATTTTTGTTTTTATGCCTTACTAACAGAATATTTTTAAAAATTGGTATTTACTATTTTGATGTGCCACTTATTTTGGGTTAAAACTTAAAAAGCACAAAAAAAACGCTATATAATAAGGTATAACTAAACTTTTTCCTTACTTTTGCGACTAAAATAAAAAAGAAAATAAAGGCTATGCAACAAAATTTGGTGATAGTGGAGAGCCCCGCAAAAGGCCAAAAACAATAGAAAAGTTTTTTTAGGAAAAAGACTATAAAGTGATGTCGAGTTATGGACATATTAGAGATTTAAAGAAAAAAAGAACTCAGTATAAATACCGACACGTTAGAACCTTATTACGAAATTCCGACAGAGAAAGCAAAACTCGTTGCCGAACTAAAAAGCAATGTAAAGAAAGCTGAAAAAGTGTGGCTTTGCTTCCGATGAAGACCGCGAAGGAGAGGCAATAGCTTGGCACTTGTGCGAAGTGTTATCGTTAGATGAAAAGCAAAAACCAACCGTATTGTGTTTCATGAAATAACAAAACCCGCCATATTAAACGCCATTGAAAACCCTCGACGAATAGATATGAACTTGGTAAATGCACAACAAGCGCGCCGATTGCTCGACCGTTTGGTGGGCTTTAAACTATCTCCTGTGTTATGGAGAAAGGTAAAACCTGCGCTATCGGCTGGTAGAGTGCAAAGTGTGGCAGTGCGTTTAATTGTTGAAAGAGAAAGAAATACAGTCGTTTGTTAGTGAACCCTATTACAGAATAACAGCTATTTTCTTGTTAGAAAATGCCGATGGTAGCAAAACCGAGTTGAAAGCAGAGCTTGATAAACGCTTTAAAAAGCACGAAGACGCTGTTAGTTTTCTGCAAACTTGTAAAGACTCTACCTTTACAGTGGCATCTGTTGCCAAGAAACCACTAAAAACGTTCGCCTGCACCTCCTTTCACTACATCTACTTTACAACAAGAGGCTGCGCGCAAACTGGGCTCACTGTGTCGCAAACGATGATGGTTGCACAGCGATTATACGAAGGAGGACACATCACTTACATGCGTACCGACAGCGTAAACCTATCGGTTTTAGCAAGAGAAACAAGCAAAGAAACCATAAAACAGCTTTTATGGAGAAGAATATAGCTATCCTCGCAACTTTCAAACTCATGCCAAAGGAGCGCAAGAAGCACACGAAGCGATACGTCCTACCCTACATTTCTAACACATCAATAGAAGGCACTGCGCAAGAAAAACGTTTGTACGAACTTATTTGGAAACGCACGATTGCGAGCCAAATGTCGGACGCTAACATTGAAAAAACAATGGTTGCTATCAATGTAAGCCAAGCTCAAGAGCAGTTTAATGCCACAGGTGAAATGATAACATTCGATGGATTCTTAAAAGTTTATAGAGAGTCTATCGACGACGAAGATAACAATAACGACGAAACAACACACCATTTACCTACCAGTTTGAAAGAGGGTGATGTGTTAGAACGTAAAGAAATTGTTTCAACAGAGAAGTTTAGTCAGGCTCCAACACGATATACAGAGCCCAGTTTGGTACATAAAATGGAAGAATTGGGTATCGGTCGTCCTTCAACCTACGCTCCAACAATTAGCACAATACAACAAAGAGAGTATGTACAGAAAAGGAGATAAGAAGGGCGAAGAGCGCACCTATCAAGTAGATAGCTTAACCAGAAACACTTTAAAACAAAACTCTAAAACCGAAATTGTTGGAAACGAAAAAGGAAAAACTCTTACCTACCGACATCGGTGCAGTGGTAAACGATTTCCTCACAGCTAACTTCCCAGAGGTGATAGACTATAACTTTACGGCTAAAGTGGAAAGCCAATTCGACCAAATAGCCGAAGGAAAAGAGTCGTGAAAAACAATGATGACCGAGTTTGATAAAGGCTTTGAACCCACAGTGGATAAGGTGATGAACGCTCGTTCGGAACATAAAGCAGGCGAAAAAGCAATTAGGTGTAGACCCAATAAGCCAACGCCCAGTGTATGTTAAGATAGGAAGATTTGGCCCAGTGGTGCAGATTGGTAGCGCAGGAGACGATGAAAAGCCTCGCTTTGCACAAATGCCTACGGGTAAAAGTATTGAAACTATCACCTTAGAAGAGGCTCTCGAATTGTTTAAACTGCCACGAACAGTGGGCGAATTTGAAGGTGCTGAAGTGATAATAGGGTGCTGGACGATACGGTCCTTACATTCAACATCACAAACAATACATATCACTTCCCAAAGGAGAAGACCCTATGGCTGTGACACTCGGACGAGCTGTTGCGCTAATAGAACAAAAACGTTTGCAAGAAAAACAACGTCATTTAAGAGACTTTGGAGAAGGTTCTAACTTAGAAGTGCTTAACGGTAGATACGGACCTTATATCTGTTTTGAAGGTAAAAACTATAGATTGCCTAAAGCATTACATGCTAAAGCAGCAGAACTTACTTACGGTGAATGTATGGACGTAGTGAAAGCTGCCACAGAAAAGAAGAAATGAAACGCATTATCATTATAGGCTACATGGGAGTAGGTAAGACAACAATGGGTCATGCCTTATCTAAACGAACAGGAATGCCTTTCTATGACCTCGATTGGTATATCGAAACACGCATGCATAGTTCTGTTTCTGAACTCTTTGAGAAAAGAGGTGAAGACGAATTTCGTAAGATAGAACGAAACATGTTACACGAGGTTGCAGAGTTTGAGAATGTAATTATAAGCTGTGGAGGTGGTACTCCGTGTTTCTTCGATAATATGCAATACATGAACGAACAAGGAAGTACGCTTTTATTTAAAAAGCTTCCTCCTAACATATTATACGAACATATAAAGATGACACGCATACCTCGTCCGCTCTTAAAGAATAAAACTGAAGACGAAATAAAGGCTTTTATCAACGAACAATTAGCAATTCGTGAACCTTATTATATGCAAGCTAAAAACAATATTCGATATTGATTTGCTCGATACAAGGGAAAAAGATTATAGCGTCGGCAGCAAACATTGAAAAGCTATTATTAAGCAACGATAAATAAAAACACTAAACTTTCAAAAATAAACAAGCAAGTAAATGAAAAAAATGGACGATAGAAGACTCTAAAGAGTTGTATAATATCAATGGCTGGGGTGTTTCTTATTTCGGAATTAACGAACAAGGAAACGTGTTTGTTAGTCCATGTAAGAATGATACTCGTATAGATTTACAAGAAGTAATGCACGAACTTGCGCTCAGAGATGTAACAACTCCAGTGTTATTACGACTTCCTCGACATCTTAGATAATCGTATAGAACAAACCGCAAGTTGCTTTCAAGAAGCTAAAAAGCATACGATTATAAAAGCCGAAAAACTTTATTATCTATCCCATTAAAGTAAATCAAATGCAACCAGTGGTTGAAGAAATTATCTCACATGGTCGTAAATTTAATCTTGGTTTAGAAGCTGGTTCAAAGCCAGAGCTACATGCTGTTATCGCAGTTCAGTGTCAGAGCGACTCTCTTATTATATGTAATGGCTACAAAGACCAAAGCTATATTGAGTTAGCATTGCTCGCTCAGAAGATGGGAAAGCGTATTTTTATCGTTATAGAGAAGCTTAATGAGCTTGAAATAATAGCTAAAGCAGCTAAAAAACTTAATGTAAAACCCAACTTAGGCATACGTATTAAGTTAGCATCTTCAGGCTCTGGTAAGTGGGAAGAGAGTGGAGGAGATGCAAGTAAGTTTGGTCTTACGTCGAGTGAACTGCTCAGAGCACTTCGAATACTTGATGAAAAAAAGGACTTCATGACTCACTTCGTTTAATTCATTTTCATATCGGTTCGCAGATAACTAAGATACGTCGCATTCAAACAGCTTTGAGAGAAGCGGCTCAATTCTACATCAATCTGCATAAAATGGGCTACAATGTCGACTTTGTAGACTGTGGTGGAGGTCTTGGAGTAGACTATGATGGAACACGTTCGCCAAGCAGTGAAAGCTCAATTAACTACACAATACAAGAATATGTCAATGATTGTGTGTATACATTTGTAGATGCTGCAAACAAAAATAACATTCAACATCCTAATATTATCACAGAGAGTGGACGTTCACTCACTGCTCATCACTCTGTATTAGTTATTGATGTACTCGAAACAGCATCGCTTCCTAAGATGCCAGAAGAGTTCGAACCTGCCGAAACAGACCATCAATTAGTGAAAGAACTCTATGACATTTGGGACAATCTCAACCCTCGTTCGATGTTAGAAGATTGGCATGATGCCGAACAAATACGTGAAGAAGCACTCGAACTCTTTGCTCATGGCATTGTAGACCTTAAAACTCGTGCCGAAATAGAGAGTATGTATTGGAGTGTTTGTCGAGAGATTAACAGCTTAACCAAAAGTTTAAAGCACATACCTGAGGAACTTAGAAGCTTTTGATAAGCTACTTGCAGACAAATATTTCTGCAACTTTTCGCTCTTTCAGTCGCTTCCTGACAGTTGGGCAATCGATCAATTGTTCCCTATTTTACCAATTCAACGACTAACAGAAAGGCCTACTCGTAACGCTACATTGCAGGATATAACATGCGATTCAGATGGTAAAATAGCCAATTTTGTTACCAATAGACACATTTCTCATGTGCTTCCTGTGCATCAACTCAAAAAGAATGAAGATTACTATTTGGGAGTTTTCCTTGTAGGAGCTTATCAAGAAATTCTTGGAGACATGCATAATTTGTTTGGAGATACCAACGCTGTGCATATTTCTGTTAAAGATGGAAAGTATCATATCGACCAAATTATAGATGGAGAAACAGTAGAAGAAGTGCTCGACTATGTGCAATATAATCCTAAACGATTAGTGCGTCAACTTGAAATTTGGGTATCTAAGAGTGTAAAAGCTGGTAAGATAACGCTCGAAGAGGGTAAAGAATTCCTTTCTAACTATCGTTCTGGACTTTATGGCTACACCTATTTAGAGTAAGAAAATGCTCTTATAAACACATAAACACCAAAAACACCAATATGCGAAACATGCAATAAGCATCTCCATATTGGTGTTTTTGAGTGTTTATATATATATGAAATTAAGCGAAAGCTATTTATAAATACAATATAGCCTCGTTTTCCTTCATTAAAAAGAAGGTCTAACACACTCATATTAGGTAAGAAACCATGCTTATGTTCATACACCTGATAATAAGATTTAGGGCTAAACATAGCATCAATAGCTGGTTTTTTAGGACGAATAACCTCTCTAAAATCATCTCCTTGTGGTGTTAATTCAAACGAAGAAGTGAGTGAAATGTTTGGTTCTATGTTTAATAATTCGCACAATTTATGCGTTATTTCCATGTTAAAGTCGAATAGAAACCGCCATTTTTTCTCGTAGAAAGGGCGTAAATCGTCGGCATAATATTCAAAAAAAGCACTGTCGTTATAAGCAGAAACCAAAGCATTCCAATGCACATGACGCCAATTATCGTGGTCACTAATGCGTAAATCCCTTATAAGTGTTTTGCCTTGTGCGTTTCTATCTTCGTTTTTTTCGATAGGAACACTTAGCGTTAGCGGCCCATTAGCCGACGCAATAACACATCGGTTACGATAAGTTTGTTTTATAAAGTTTTCGTGTTGTTCAATGAAACACCGTTCATAGCGAAACAACTTTTTGGTACCATTGCACAGGACCGCAATAGGTTAACGATAAAAAAGCCGTGTTCATAAGTCTATCGAAATAAGTTTATACGCCCTTCCCTCTATGTCGCAGTGGCATATAATAAGGTCTTTATCGAGCACCCTCACTAAGTAATAGCCCTTATGTGCGCAATGATGACAAAAGCATTTGCTATGTGTTGGCAGTCGAAAGCCCCTTTCTTGTATTCTAACCACTTGTCCGGGAAGTCCTATTATCTTACCCACCAGCAATTGGTTATACATAAAAACAACTGCATCTCCTTGTTTATAAGGCATATTATTCCACCTCTTCACCGCCGTAATCTCTGCTTTTTTTGTGTTCTTTCTCAGTATGTATAGCAGGAAAGAAGTAGAAGTTAAAAAGCGAAACTACGCACCACGAGAGCCAATAACAGCGTTGTTAAGCCTATAAAAACAAGGTGAACGCATTGCTCATGTTGCTATTTTTAAAATTATCACTTCGTTATTTTTATGTTGTCAACCCACTTAAATAGTCTGTTCCAGCGCACCCCTTTTTATTCCATTCTTATCGGGATTAGAAGAGAACCATACAAATATAGGTTTACCCACAATATGGTCTTCAGGAACAAAACCCCAGTAACGAGAGTCGGCAGAGTTATGTCTGTTGTCTCCCATCATAAAATAATAGTCCATTTTAAACGTATAACTATGCGCTTCTTTACCATTGATATAAATCTTACCATTGCTCACTTTCAAGCTATTTCCTTCGTAAACAGCAATCGGACGTTCGTAAATAGCAATGTTATTCATGTTCAATTGTATTGTAGCTCCTTTCTTTGGAATCCAAACAGGTCCATAGTTATCTCTTGTCCAACCAGTTATTGCGTTTAAAGGATAAAGGTCTCCTGTTACAGCATCATTGTTAATGCGTATAGATTCTACAATATCTTTTGCGAGCTTGTAAAGCCTTTAAGGCAGAACGAGTAAGCGGCATGTACCCATTAGTGTTGAGCGAGAGCCCAAATCTTCGTCAGATATTCCGAGTTGGTCTATTAGCTCTTCAGGTAACGACTGTTTTAGTTTTATATAATAAGTGTATTGCACTTCGTCTGGTTCCTTGTTTGCTTTACCATTTAAGAATATCGTTCTATTCTTAATTTGCAATGTTTGTCCGGGCAAGCCCACACATCTTTTCACATAATTCTCACGTCTGTCCGTTGGTCTTGCTGTTATATCGCCATATTCCGAAGGGTTATTAACAATATAATTTCTACCTATTGCATACACATACGCAAAGTAGTTGCGTTGTTGTTGCACGTTCATTGCCTTTACATCTAACGGTGTTTGTTGGTTTTGAGCTATAATTTGCTTACCAAACGAATACACCAATTGGTAATAATCTTGTGCTTGCCAGCGTGCATCATTTACAATAGTATCTCCTGCGGGATAGTTAAACACCACAATATCGTTTAGCTTTACCTTTCCCAAACCTTTCACACGGCGGTAATCCCAGTGAGGAAAATCGAAATAAGACTTAGTGCCTATCACGGGCAAAGTGTGTTGAGTGAGAGGCATTGTTAAAGGAGTTTGTGGAATACGAGCACCATAACTCATCTTACTTACAAAGAGATAATCTCCCGTTAGCAACGACTTTTCGAGCGACGAAGAAGGTATTACGTAGTTTTGGAAGAAGAATTGATTGATAAAATACACCGCAACCAGTGCAAACACCAAAGCATCTACCCAGCTCATTATAAACCTTACAGGCGCATCAGCATCTCTCCACCACTGCCAATTTATTTTTGTGATGTAAGCATCGTAGATAAAGGGAACAACTAACAGTCCCCACCAACTTTCTACCCATATTAAAAAGCCCAAATAGCACGCCAATGTAACAGCACATTTAATCCTTTGTGTTGTTTTATTTAGTTTTTTTCTTTATCTTTCTTTATCATGATTATTGCGTTTTTTTATTTGTAACAAACAGCCCTTTTTAGCCATATTTAGCGGTAAAACCTTACAAATTCATAAGGTCGTTAATACCCAATAGACCCTCGTGAGATTGCACATATTCGGCTGCTAACACAGCTCCTAAGGCAAAAACCATTGCGCGAATAAGCCTTGTGAGTAATGCTAATAAAAGTCGTCTTCACACTCATAAGTAACCGTGTGTGTACCCTTTTCGTCGCCAATACGAAAGCTATCAATAATCAGCTCATCATCTTTAGGTGTAAAATCGTCGTTTTTCATACCCTCTTCGGTGCAGAAAATGCCCTTCACCCACGACTTTTTTCGGTCTAAATTCTCAATAATTCCCTCTGCCAAGGTGATAGCTGTACCCGATGGAGCATCTTTCTTTTCGGTGTGATGTTGCTCTTCTATCACACAATCGTATTGCGGAAAAGCCGTTCATTAGTTGTGCCAAGCGTTTGTTTAGCGCAGAAAACAGAGCCACGCCAATAGAAAAGTTTGAGCCTCAAAAACAATGTTTTGCCTTCTTCTTTACAGCGTTTTGCCATTTCTTCTTTATGACTTTCAAACCAACCTGTTGAGCCAGACACCACCTTTTTATTACGTTCAAAAGCCTTTAAGCAATTGTTATAGGCGGTAGAAGGTGAGGTAAACTCTATTGCAACATCAGCAGATGCAAACAAATCACTATCAAAAATCGTTTTTGGTTGTTTACGTCTATTTTGCAAACCACTTCGTGTCCACGTTTCAAAGCCACTTCTTCAATGATATGACCCATTTTCCCATAACCTATAAGAGCTATCTTCATATTGTTTGTTTTTATAAAAATATTATCAATATTGTTTGTTTTATAGCGTTCCTCCCCGAGCTCTTTCTGCACCATATTTGGGCTTTTTGTAGAACCTAAACCCACCTTTTTTTCTGTCGGAAAGAGCATTTATGTGTGTAAAAACGCTCATTTATGCAAAGTTAGTGATAACCCATTATAAGACAAAATAATAATATTATTATTTTCAAAATAAACACCCACAAATGTGCATCTGTGCTTTTTGTTTCACTTGGCATCTGTGTATTGTACAATAAAAGCACGTTATAGCAAATAGCAATACCCTGTTTTTGTGCTAAAATGAGAAGTAATTCTTCACTCGCCTTTTTGTTTCTTGTTGTCAAAAAAACAACCTCATTTTTTTGGCAAGAAATGTTTTGTTTTTATATAGCGTAGTTATGCGTTAATAAAACAAAGGTTAAGCCCTTAAAAAGCCAAAAATGGCATAAAATGGTGCAATAGCTTAGAGTTTACCATGCAATACATAAGAGTTTAGGGTGTAAAACACAAGCTATTAGGGTGTTAACTCTTATCTTTTACAACCTGAAACCTAAGCTTTTGCACCCTAATAGCATGTTTTTAGTGTTTCAATTGCTCTACTTTTTAGAAATGCAAAAACCTAAGCTTTTTGGTGTGAAAGAGCTATTTTTCCATCTAAAAACTAAAAATAAGCACTCAATAGGTGGCATAATAGCCCCATTTTTATGCTAAAACACAATTTTAAGTCTACAAAATAAAGATAAAATAAAAATACATAAATTAACACTATCTTTATTCTGTTTACACTTTAAAAAGAACTTATGAAGGCTAACACCTTATAAAAGAGAGGTGCAAATCACCATTTTTAGGTATTGTCTGTTTGCTATAATAGCTATAATTTTGCAATTCATAATAATCATACTCTTGATGCGTATTCTGAAAATAGTGTTGCTTTTGTGCGTGTTTAGCATAGGTTCTAAAACATGGGCGCAAAGCATTTTAAGCGGAATAGTGATAGAAAACGATAGCCGTAAACCCATTTATGGAGCTTCTATCACCATTGTTGGCACAAAAACAGGAGTTGTTTTTACCGATGTAAATGGTCGTTTTACCTTACAAAATGCCAACAATAAAAAAATAGTTATTTCTTATTTAGGCTTTCAAAAGCTCTATGCCAAAGCTGTAAACAATGGTGTTTATGCTTTAAAAACAGATGTGCAAAGTGTGGGTGAAGTGGTGGTTACGGCACAAGAATCGAAAGGTTTAGCAACAGCCTCTACCATTCAGAAACATGCCATGGAGCATCTTCAACCCTCAAGTTTTAGCGATTTGCTTGAATTGTTACCCGGTGGACGCTCTAAAGACCCAAATCTTAGCACTCCTAACAATATTCGTTTGCGCGAAGCAAACGCCAGAATGAACAGCAATTATGCCACTTCGTCGCTTGGAACGAGCTTTGTTATCGACGGAGCACCTATGAGTACGAACGCCAACATGCAGTATTTAAAAGGCTCGTGGGAGCTACTTGCTACCAACAGAGATAATGTGAATGAGGGCGTAGACATGCGTTCTATCTCTACAGACGATATAGAAAAGGTGGAAGTGGTTAGGGGTATTCCGTCTGTGGAATATGGAGATTTAACCACAGGACTTGTAAAAATAGAACGAAAGCGTGGAGGTAACGACATAAACGCTCGCTTAAAAGCCGATATGGGGAGTAAGTTGTTCTATGTATCGAAGGGCTTTGAATGGAAAAATAACACGACATTAAATCTTAGTGCCGACCTTTTTAAACTCGAAAAACAGACCCAAGAAACTTGCTCGAAACCTATAAACGTTTAAGCTTTTCGGCACGTTTTGGAAAGAAAGGAAAACTAAATAACTATGCTACCGATTGGAAACTAAATGCCGATTATGGAGGTTCTTTCGATGGAGTGAAAAGAGATGAGGAGCTAAACAATGGTAAAGAAGACTCTTATAATTCTGCTTATCATCGCTTTGCGCTTAACAGTTCTTACGCAATCTCTACTCGCGAAAAATCTATGGTTCAAAGCGTTTAACGCAGTGTTGTCGGCATCTTACGAACAAAGCGAAATGAAAAAGGGTTAAATTTATTGAGCTTCAACGAACTACTCCCGTTGTGTTTGCCACCGAAAACAGCGAAGATTATGCTTATTTGCTACCTTATAGATACATGGCAAAACCAACGTTCTGATGGTAAACCCGTAAATGTTTTCGCTAAATTAAATGCCAAACTAACCATACCTGTTAAGAAAAATAAATAATAGTTTGCTGTTAGGGGTAGATTGGAACATGGATAAAAAAACTACGGAAAAGGACAACTGTTTAACCCTCGTTTGCCACTTTATCCCTTGGTGTCGCTTCGTAATCGCAAGCTAAGTAGCATTCCCGCAAACCACACTTTGGCGTTTTATGCAGAAGAAAAACCTACGATTTAAGGTGCTGAAAAAAACGAAATAGAATTGTTGGCTGGCTTACGTGTTTCGCACATGGCGAATGTAGATAAAAAGCTATAAAGTGGGCAGAACGTTTTATCCCGACTTGCGGTTTAACGCTGGTTGGACACTTCCTTCGTTTTTATATCATGGGTAAAAAAAGCAAACTTGCGCTTGTCGGTTGGTGTGGGAGAACACACTAAAAATCCTACAATTAGCCAACTTTATCCCGATGTTTCTTACTTAGATATTATTCAATTAAACTACAATTCTGATAAAGAAGAGTATAAACGCATACACATGAAAACGTATGCAATAGATAATGTGAATAAAGATTTAGAGCCAGCACGCAACCTTAAATGGGAAGCAAGCATAGATTTTAGTGTGCATGGCAACAGATTTTCGGCTACAATATTTAGAGAAGACCTCACCTCGGGCTTTCGTTCTATGACCTATTATGCGCCTTATAGCTATAAAGTGTATAACGTCTTGGGCTTAAAAGAAGAGCAAGTGAGGGCTGGTTTACGCTTAGATGAACTTAATTATGAAAAACGTTACAGAGCTATTTGGTCGTAGTTACACAGGAAACGGTAGTAGAACACTTAAAAAGGCTTAGAGTATACGTTTTCTACACGTAGGTTTAAAGGCATTAACACTCGTTTAACGATAAATGGAGCATGGTTTATTACCACTTATCAGAACTCTCAATCGGTGATGGAAAGAGCTAAAAACGGTGGTTAATGAACGACAAGTGGGCTATGCAGCTCTTTATAAAGACAACGATAAAGTGAAGCATGAAATGGCTAATACCAACTTTACTTTCGACACAGATGTACCTCGTTTAAAAGCTTGGATTTTTCTATTTCGGCACAATGTTTATGGTTCACTTCTTCGCAAAAACAACCTCTTAGCTTGGTTCCCGATGCTTATATGAAACCCGACGGACAGTTGGTTAATTGGAAAGAGGGCGACGAAAAAATGCGTTATTGCGTTGGTTAGTGCGAGATTACACACCTTCTTACTTTAAAAAGATGTTACTCCGTTTAGCGCAAATGTAAATTTTAAGGTAACAAAGAAGTTTTTTTAAAGGATAAAGTGAATGTGGCAATGTTCTGTAATAAGCTCTGGGACTACACTCCCGACTATAAAGATGAAGACCTTATCATAAGAAGACACGTTAATCCTTATTTCGGTTTAGAGATAAATGTAAAGTTATGAAATATTTATATGTTGTGTGTTGTTTTGTTGATGGTGGCACTTTGCTCGGCTTGTTATCAAGATAAAGACACGCTGTTTACGTCTACTAAATGTGTTATAGACGCTGGAGATACACTCAAAATTAAAAAGATGCAGGCTCCAGTTACCTTTACTAATCTTAATACAAACGAACAAGTGAGTGGCTACTACCTTACAAAAACGAGGTAGAAACAACTCTTTTGCAAGGTCTTTATAAGATATATGGACAAGGAACAGCGCAGGTGATAAAACCAAGAAGGTAAAGAACACATTGTGAGATTTAGGGGTTACGAAAGATAATTTGCCACTAACGGTGGGTGAAAATAGTGTTGTTAAACTGCAAATGTTTTTTTGTTCCATGATGAAGAAAGGTGTTTTTCTCTTTTTAATAGTTTTGTTATCATACTGTTGTTCCTTAGGTGCGCAGGTGAAAGATACGGCATTGGTAGAACATAAAGGCTTTTTGGAAAGAAAGCGAAAGGGTGTTTTTACAAAAATCCATCGCTTAGAACAGAGGTGTATAAACACGATTTCTCGGAGGTTTATTATCATGCTAATAAGTATGAAAAAGAATGTTCCTTTTAATGTAGAAGAGGGAACTGGAAGTTCGCAAAATGCGTTGATGGTGAACACACATCTAAAAACTTTCAACTAAAAACAGCTGTGTGGGGAAGTGCTTCTATGTGTCGGAAAAGCATAAAAAAACATTCAATGGAATAGTGTGTCCGACTATCAATTGCTTGCTCCTTACACAATTGCTGATAGTGTAGGTGGTAACACTTTAACCGAAAAATATTTGTTCTCGAGTGGTTATGCCACTGCTTTTAAGTCGTGGAAGATAGGTGCTGAAATGCTATTTAGAGCGCAACAAGAATACAGAACCACAGACCCACGCATGAGAAGTATTGTGTCTGATTTGTCTGTTCGTGGTGGATTAGCACGTAACATCTCTACTTATAATGTGTCGATAGCTGGTTTTGTGAACATTTATAAACAAACAAATGATGTAGACTTTTATAAAGAAACAGAAATGATACCTGAACTTTTTATGTCGGGAAATGGAACTTTTAATCCACGATTTTTCAGGAAAAGACGGGTACATTTTATCAAGGAGGGGCGTAGGCTTACATCTTGGCTTGCAATCGTTAGCATCGAGGAGGCTTATATGCGCATCTTTCGCTCATAAATAGTCGCTATGAACGAGATTGCAAGTGAGTTTAATTCGTTTCCTATTGATAAGGTTTACAAAGAAAAAAGCAGCTTGTTAATGGGCTGGAAACATGATGATAACTTGTATTATACGGTGTTTGGAGCTTTAACAGTTGGAAGAATAAGAGGTGAAGAACGAGTGGCTGGCTCGGAAGCACGTGGAGAATATCCCGTATTAACTAAACTAACGATGTATAAAGAGCAAGACCTAAATGCGCGTGTGGGTGCTTCTTTGGGCTTTAAAGGTAGGTTATGGCATGAATATAGAGTGCAAATGGGCTACGAAAAAACAAATGCTCAATACGTATATCCTAAGCGAGAAACACAACACAGTGGGCTTTTTGCAAATGTGCAAACGCAGTGTTATGCAACCATGAACAAGCGTTTAACACTGTCTTGGCAAGCCGATTTGTTATATAAACATAGTCTTTCAGGTGTTATCAATATGCCTTTTGTAAATATGCAACCGTCTTTAGTAAGGGCAATAAGGCATAATTATGATATAAACACGGCTCATTTGTTCGCCATAAACGGGCATGTTAGGGCAGATTATCCTATCTCTAAAGGAGAATATGGGGTGTTCTTACAAGTGGGAGGCTGTGCTATTAGTGCGCAAAACATAGCTCACCAAACAGGTGTAAACCTTTCTTTAGGTCTTAGATTTTAAGGGATAGACACACTTAAAAAGTGTTGATAAAATGGAATAAATATATTTTAAATCACAAATAAAAACAATAGTAAAACTATGACAAAAACATTTTAACAGGCATTTTTATGCTGGTGGCGGTATTAACTACAATGGTTTCTTGTAATGAAAAAGAAATACAAGGACAAGAACAACAAGACCAACAACTTGTTTCGTATATCTTAAAGGTGCAAATTCCTGATGGTTGGGATAATGCTAACTTTAAAAATGCAAAAGGCAGTGTTTACAAATGTGCAAACAGGAAACAAGGTTGAAGTGTCTTCTTTTGAGTTAAAAGATGGACAATATGTAGGCATGGCAAAGCTAACACCTGCTGCTTATAACGTTAATTTCACTGCAGATGCAAGTTATAAAACAAACAATCAAAGTTTTAACTCTTCTGTTCGTTATGCACAAGAAGGCTTTTAAAGTGAGTGGAGGAGCAACCAATAACGAGCTATTGATTATCCCTGAACTTTATAATGCACAAAATGGTTTCGTTATATCTGAGATTTGTGTAGCACAAACTTTATCTTCTGCCAACAAACCTTATAGCTTCGGAGCTTATATTATTGTAACAAACAATAGCAACGACACGCTTTATGCTGATAGTTTGGCTTTATTACAAAGCGCAGACCTTAGTAGCTTACCACACGAATACAAAGATAAAACACCAATGGAACAAAACTTCTTTGCAGGTTCTGTTTACACTTTACCGGGTAAAGGCAACGATTATCCTGTAGCACCGGGTAAGAGTTTTACCATAGCTCTTAATGCAAAGAATCATAAGCCCTTAGGTAATGGTCCCGATTTGAGTAAAGCTGATTTTGAAATTTACGATTACTTAACAGGTAGAATAACAGATGAAGACAATGTAAATGTACCTAATTTGAAAACATGGTTTAAGAAATCGGCTACAATCTCTATCTTTCACACGGGTGGTGTAGAAGCTTTTGCGTTAGCAAGAATGCGTCAAGACAGTACAACAATTGCTGAACACAGTGCTTACAAAGCAGTTTATGAATTTAAACATGGTACTTTTTAAACGCGATATGACGCAAGCTGGATACTTAATACCTAACTCTTGGGTGATTGATGCAGTGTGTCTTGGAATGAAAAAAACGAATATAAATGGAGTGTTATTTCTTCAACTCTTGATGCTGGATTTACATATTGTTTAGAATCATTAGGCGATAAAAATGCTTATGGAACATCTGTTATTCGTCGTTTTGAAAATGGTAAATACGTAGATACAAACAACTCTTCGAACGACTTTTTACCACGTCAAAAGGCATCATTGATAAAGGATTAAGGTTTTTTTCTCCTTATGATATAAATAAAAAAATATAATAGTTATTATGTTGTAAGAGAAAAGAATTATCGTCGCAAACCTTATAACGTTATCTTGTGGTTAGTACGCCATAGCCACGTAGAAGTGGGTAAATGGTTTCTTGCCAGACGAGCTTTGACGGATAAATAGTAAAGGTATATAAGCGTTAACAAAAAAATAAAGGAGAAAAGCCATGCGTTTTTCTCCTTTATTTTTGCCCACTTTTACACGAGCAAAAACAATGAATTGAAAAATAAAAGTTTTTGAGTTGTTTTCTTACATCAAAACCTATAAAGAGGGGGTTTTTATTGATTTTTGGTGCAATAGCTTAGAGTTTGGCGTGCAATACATAAGCTATTAGGAGCTAAAACACAAGACTTTATACCACAAAAACACAAGCTATTGCGTGTTAAAAGATAGGTGTTTTGCACCTTAAAAGCTTGCTTTTTGTGTTTTTATTATTTGCATTTTAGAAGCGTAAAAACCTATATGTTTGGTTTTTATTATGCCTGAAAAAGTAGCTTTTAAGGGGTGTTTGTTTGGTGTTATTCTACGATAAAAACCTTAGCTTTTTTTCTCTAAAATAAAAAAACTAAATGTAACAAAAACGCTCACAAAAAAATCTCTTGTATCAAGTGTTCTTTTTGTTCTTTTTATGTCTTACTCCTATACACTTATTTGCGAATAAGGTGTATTAAAGGAGTGTAACACTTAGGGTAAAAGAAAAACAATTGCCTATGAGAAAACATTTACTTACTTAGCTCTTGCAAAGCATTTTCTTCAATGTCTTTTTCTAATTTTGCAGGCTTTGTAATAGGCGCATAACGCTTAATTTGCGAGCCATCGGGCGATATTAAGAACTTAGTGAAGTTCCATTTAATGGCATTAGTAATAAATCCACCCGCTTGTTTCTTTAGATATTGAAAAAAATAGGAGAAGCATTTTTACCATTCACATCTATCTTTTTCATCATTAAAAAGAAACGCCATAATTTAATTGACAAAACTCTGAAGTCCTGAACGCTATCGCCCGGTTCTTGATGAGCAAACTGATTGCATGGAAAAACCAATGATGACAAGTCCTTTGTCTTTATATTTTTTTGGTTTAATTTCTCCAATCCTTCAAACTGAGGAGTTAGTCCACACTTGCTTGCAGTGTTGACTATGAGCAATGTTTTTACCCTTAAATTGACTCAAACTTATTTCTTCTCCCTTGCTTGTAACAGCTGTATAATCGTATATTGTAGTCATTTTTCTATTTGTTTTTATCATGTTTTTATTGTAAACTTATGTAAAGTAACGGAGTGAATGTTGCTTTATATTGCCTTAAATGCTTAGTGTTATCATTCTTGTAAACACAAACTATGCGCTAAAATGTATGCTTAATACACTTCTTGTTGAAACCATTTTTGCGAGAAAACAAAGAAGAATATAAGCGCAGAAACAAATCCTGCAAGCGTGTCGATGGCATAATGTGCTTGAATATATACAGTGGCAAGACACAAAAACACCCATAAAGGAAGTAAAACCCAAAGCAATTTCCACGCTTTAGCTTTGTAAACTAACAACATACAGATAGTAGATATACCCACATGTGAGCTTGGAAAGGCAGCAGTAGGTCGTTCTCCAGCTTCTTTTGCATTCTCAACTAAGTTGTAAAATATACCGTTTGTGTATCCGGGACTTGGCAAACAAGTGGTATGATGATTGAAATAATCGTTTAAAGAAGGGAATATAGCCTTTGAAGCATTATCTATACCGATTGCTTTAAAGTAGAATGTAGGTCCAACAACTGGTAGAAAATCGTATATAAGATAGTAAACCATAAACGAAGCGATAATAATAAAGCTACATTGTAAGAAGCTATCGTGTCGTTTAAAGAAGTAGAAAAGCACCACAACCACCATCATTGGATAGTAAGCAAAGTAGCCCATATCCATCAATTCACCAATGATAGGCGACGAAAAAGTAGCGTGAAAGACTAAAGAAGGTTGAAAACCAAACAAAAACTGTTCCCATTGAGCGAATAAATGGTCGAGATTAGGGAACATACGGTTAATCTCATAAGTGTCAGGATACCACCAAGCTAACAATCCAAACTGCGTTAATACGCGTGTTAAGAGCGTAAATCTGCATGGAACAAGTTTGTAAACAAAGCTTACAAACCCAGCATCATTATAGCAATACGAGCCTTCCCCATAACATAGACTCTGGGTTTTCTGCCTTTGTATAAGCAAACATTACCACCACAGTAGTAATAAGCATATACATAAAAATTGCCCATTCTAACCATAAAAAGCCCTTTATAGGTTTCTTATGTAGGGCAAATAACTGTTTAATATCTTGTATCATTTATAATAATGTGTTATAGCTCGCCTCGTTCTTTATACCATTCAATGGTGTTTTTAACCCCTTTTTCAAGATTAAATTGTGGGTGATAACCCAATTCATCTACGGTAGGTTCGATATTACAACGCCAGTTTCTTTGCTTTAATATGTTATATTTATCGCTGTTTAATGCAGTAGGTTTGCCCGTACATTTAGTATATAAGTCGCCAAAGAGCGTTATTAGTCGTAAAATCCATAGTGGAGCAACTATTCGTAAGCACCAAGGATAACCTAATTCCTTACGTATTAAGTCGCTAAAGTGTCGAGATGAATACACATTACCATCTGAAACGAAGTATGTTCTACCATTCATTCCACGGTCGAAAGCTAAGAAACAAGCCTGAACAACATCTTGAACATACACAAAAGTGAGGTCTTGTTTCTTATAACCAGCAGCAAAGTCGATATGTTTCTTTATACTTTGTGCCATCATAAAATAGTCTTTTTCTCTCGGACCATATACACCTGTGGGTCTAATCACTATGTAAGGAAAGTTGTTACCAATAGCTGTTAGCATTTGTTCTGCTTGCCATTTGCTCTTTCCATACTCGGTATTAGGACAAGGAATATCTGTTTCTGTAATCTCTTTGTAAGGATATTCTTCGTGAATAGGTCCGAATAAACTAAGCGAACTCAAAAATATAAATCGCTTAATAGGTGTTTTTTGTGCCAACAGAGCTTGTACCAAGTGCGCTGTTCCTTGTGTGTTTATGCGGTAAAAGTCTTCTTTGTGTAAGCATTTTGTTACTCCTGCAGAGTGAATAACATAATCGAAACAAACGTTTTCGAGTTGCTTTTTGAGTGTATCTTCTGATGAAAAGTCGAGTTCTATAAAGTGTATTCTCTCGTCTTTCAGAAACTCTTTCGAGCTATTTTTTCGTATAGCAGCCCATGTTTCATAACCTCTTCGAAGTGATTCTTCTACTAAGAAACTGCCAATAAAAGCCACTGGCACCAGTGATAAGAACTTTCATTATACTAATGTTTGGTATGTTTTACACCTTGCAAAGATAGCTATTATTATTTATTTGCACAAAAGAGAGCCGTTATAAGGGGCTATTTCTTAGTTTCTTTCTGGCAAAAATAGAACGAAAGAGAAAAGAGATAAAACCATTTTCTTTGAAGAAGAAAGTTTCTAATGCTATCGATTATTCCTCAATAGGCAGTGGAACAAACTCTGTAGGAGACTGTTTCATGTAATAAACTCTTTGTTTTAGAGATATATCGGGTGCTGTTTGAATACGCCAATAAGTGCAATAAAAACCTTCTAAACAAATCAGACGAATCAATGATGTGTTGTTTTTGAAGGATTTTCTTTAATCATCTGCGTTATAATACAATGTATTTCATTCCAAAGATCTCACGGCTATTTGTGGCTCATGTAAAGATAAATGTAGCGGAATAGGTTCGTTTTTCCTTTTCCTGAAAGCAATAATAGTCTAAATAAGGAACAAGTGCCACCTTTTCTGCGTGCATATAATATTGTAGTGTAAAGAGATAATCTTCTGCAAGATGATATTTCTCTGTCCAACGAATGTTGTATTGCTTAATAATACTTGTTTTTATGAAGTTTTCCTACATTGTAGAGAAAAACTATATGGATAGACTTTTGAGGGCCAATTGTTGCGTGTGAATGTTTCTTCTTGATAGCTCCAATGATATTCTTTATGAGAGTTTGGGTTTACAAGATACCCTCCCACAACAAGATCGACAGACTCTTTGCGTATAGGTTCATAGAGATGCTCTAAATATTGAGGGAGCAATACTATCGTCAGAATCAACAAAAAAACAATCCATGTACCTTTGCTATTGTCTATTCCTTTGTTGCGTGTTGCCGATACACCGCTATTCTTTTGCGATAACACCTTAAAGCGATTATCTGCTTGTGCATATTTGTTGCAGATGTTTAAACTATTGTCTGTACTACCATCATCTATGCAAATACACTCCCAGTTGGTATAAGTTTGTGCTAAAACGCTATCGAATAAACGTTTAAGATATTGTTCTCTGTTGTAAATAGGAACAATTATTGTAATTAGTTCGGGTACTGTTGTCATAAAAAATAAAAGTATATACAAATCTTTTTCTACTATTATAAGATGTTTTTAATGCGCTCTTTATATATTGAAATAGGTGTAGGTTGCGGCTTTTTGTTTGGACATAAAAGGTGATACCATTTCAGTTTAAGACGTAAAAGACCCTTTGCGCGGTAATCTTTCTTTGCAGGTTGAGGTAATAAAGCATTGGTTTCGTCCCATAAATAACACATCGGATGCTGATATTCGTCCATATACCAAGGTGCAGAAAGCTCGCATAATGAATAATAACAGGACGATAAACAGCCTCCTTTATTTCGTCTAAATGTTCGGGTGTATAATAGTAATCACTGTTTAAATTGGCAGAAATAATATTATAACAAAGTGGCAATTCGCATTTATTGTCTTGAAATATAACATTAAGAGCATCTTGATCGAAGAGTGAAAGATGTTCAATATTCTTTACACAATAGTCTATTGATTGCTCCATCACATTGTTTTCACGCCATTGTTTAAGGTCTATCAATAACACACCAGCATTAAAAATATCCCTTATTAACATCATAGTTTAAGCGTTTTATATTCTCCTTTGCAGAAGGATAGTTTTGTGTTACAGCCCCAACAGCCTTTCCTTTCATGTCTAAAGAAAATAAAGATAGAATGCTGTTTGTTATCAATGTATCGGTATCAAGATAGAGAACACGTTCTATTTCAGCAGGTAGAATGTTAGGAATGATAAGCCTTAGAAATGTAAACGCCGTAAATCGTTCGGCATCTAAGCCTTGTAACAAGTTCATGTCTACATAGTGAATTTGTAAAACTATGTCGGCACGTTCCTTAATCGCCTCTTTTAGTCGTTTAATAGAGTGTTTTGAAAGCTTATCTGTTAAGACGTGAAGCGTGTAAGTTTCGTTTTCAACGATAGGTTGGCTTAGCGTTATGCTCTTAAAACATACGGCTAAAAAATTGCGCATAGGCATCGTTACATGCAAAAACAATATGGATAGGATACATTATTTATTATAGTTTAATGTAAAAAAACGAGTGTAAGTGATAAGATTAAAAAAGCTTGTAATAGCCATTCTTAAACAACCAAAAACCGTATTTTTTTCAATAACTTTTTTTATTATTCAATTTTATGTCTATATCCTTCATCGAGGGTAAAGACTGCAATCGTTTAGTGCGTTCTGTAAATGAAAGTCTTTCTAATCGGAGAGAATCTGTTATTCTATAATAAATAAAGTTTCCTCTTTCGTTTAGAAATTCTCTGTTTAAAGGTAATAATAGTTTTATTTGTTCTAATAAAGCCTCATAACTTATTCGCTCAATATCCCATTTATTGGTGGTAGAAACCATGCTGTTTGGTGTGCAAAAATAATGATAAAGAGCCGTAGGTGTTAACACTATTTGTTTTATAGAATAAATGTTTATTAAGAAAAAGTAAATCTTCTCCATAGCAAACATTGTTTATAAGCCCTTGATTATGAGCTTTTTAAAAAAGAAGTGCGAAAAAAAGTTTACCACTAAAACGTTCATAAAAACGACTTTTTTGTTGTAGTAGTTCTACGCCCGTACACACCGTTAATGCGTCTTTTTTTAAGCTATATATTATCTCACCAGTAGTGCTAATGCGAGTAAGACCCGTAGTGATAGACTCGGATTGAGGGTATTGTAAGGCTACACTCATAAGATATTCTAACGTATTAGGTTCTATTGTGTCGTCAGAATCTATGAAAAAAACAGTAGTTTCCCTTTGCTCTTGCAATTCCTACCTTTCTTGTTGCAGGCAAACCTTTGTTTTGTTGATGTATCACTATAATTCTTTTTATCTTGTAAAGCATAAGCATCACACAATTCAGGTGTGTTGTCTGTGCTACCATCGTTTATGCAAATGCACTCCCAGTTGGTATAAGTTTGTGCTAAAATGCTATCGAATAAACGTTTAAGATATTGTTCTCCGTTGTAAATAGGAACAATTATTGTAATTAGTTCGGGTACTGTTGTCATAAAAAAATAAAAAGTATATACAAATCTTTTCTACTATTATAAGATGTTTTTAATGCGCTCTTTATATATTGAAATAGGTGTAGGTTGAGGCTTTTTGTTTGGACATAAAAGATGAAACAATTTCAGTTTAAGACGTAAAAGACCCTTTGCGCGGTAACTCTTCTTTGCAGGTTGAGGTAATAAAGCATTGGTTTCGTCCCATAAATAACACATCGGATGCTGATATTCGTCTATATACCAAGGTGCAGAAGACGCATAATGAATAATAACAGGACGATAAACAGCCTCCTTTTTATTTCGTCTAAATGTTCGGGTGTATAATAGTAATCACTGTTTAAGTTAGCAGGAATAATATTATAACAAAGTGGCAATTCGCATTTATTGTCTTGAAATATAACATTAAGAGCATCTTGGTCAAATAGTCGAAGATGCTTTATGTTTTTTTACACAAAAATCAATTAATTGCTTCATCACATTGTTTTCACGCCGTTGTTTAAGGTTTATCAATAGTACACCAGAGTTAAAAATATCCCTTATTCTCATCATAGTTTAAGCGTCTTGCATATCTTATTGAATCCAGAATATTTTCATTAACAGCCCCAACAGCCTTTCCTTTCATGTCTAAAGAAAATAAAGGTAGAATGCTGTTTGCAATCAATGTGTCGGTATCAAGATAGAGAACACGTTCCTTAGTTGCCTCTTTTAGTCGTTTAATAGAGCTTTTTCGAAAGCTTATCTGTTAAGACATGAAGCGTGTAAGTTTCGTTTTCAACGACGGGTTGGCTTAGCGTAATGCTCTTAAAATATACGGCTAAAAATTGCGCATAGGCATCGTTGCACGCAAAAAAACAATATGAATAGGAAGCACAAATGATTATAATTTTATGTAAAGACGAATGTAGGTGATAAGATTAAAAAAGCTTATAATGACCATTTTTGAATAACCAAAAACCGTATGTTTTCAAGAGATTCTTTACTGAGCATCTTAATGTCTATATCCTTCATCGAGGGTAAAGACTGCAATCGTTTAGTGCGTTCTGTAAATGAAAGCTTTTCTAATCTGAGAGAATCTCTTATTCGGAAATAAGTAAGGTTTACAATTCTAGTTAGGACTTCTTTGTTTAATGGCAGTAATAATTTTATTTGTTCTACCAAAGCATCATAACTTATTCGCTCAATATCCCATTTATTTGTGCTGTTAACCATGCCGCCTGGTGTGCTAAAATAATGATAAAGAACCGTAGGTGTTATAACCATTTGTTTTATTGAATAAATGTTTATCAAGAAAAAAAGCAAATCTTCTCCATAGGAGACATTGTTTACAAATCCTTGCATATGAGCTTTTAAAAAAGAAGTGCGAAAGAGTTTGCCCCATACGGCTGTAAAAAGCCCCTTTTGTTGTATTAGTTCTACACCTGTAAACACAGTTAATGTGTCTTTCTTTAAACTATATGTTGTCTCACCTGTTGGGCTAATGTAATTATAACCCGTAACGATAGCTTCGGATTGAGGGTATTGTAAGGCTACACTCATAAGATATTCTAACGTGTTAGGTTCCATTGTATCGTCAGCATCTATGAAAAAAACAGTAGTTTCCCTTTGCTTTTTGCAATTCCCACCTTTCTTGTTGCAGGCAAACCTTTATTTTGTTGATGTATCACTGCAATTCTTTTTATCTTGTAAAGCATAAGCGTCACATAAATCAGGTGTGTTATCTGTCTTCCATCGTCGATAAGTAGAATTTCAAAAATTTGTGTAGGTTTGTGCTAATATGCTATCTACACATCTTTTTAAAGGTAGGTTTCTGTGTTATAGCAAGGTACTATAATAGTAATAAGTAAGTTGCTTTGTATTATTTTATTTATTCCCATAACTTTTTGATAAGTTTGTTGGCTATGAAGAGTTGTTATTTATTATTTTTTTGTAATATAGTATTTTTGTTACGAACTATTTCCCTTAGCTTTATTCTTTCTTCTTTATTAAATGTAAAAGAAATAGGCAAGCGGAATAAAAAGTACTACATATAAAGCAGTTGTTGCTATAATGTTTAACAACGAAAGTGTTAATGTGCAGTGAAGAATATAAGCAAGAATACCCGAAATGGCTATTACGACCAGAACTTTAAATATGTTTTTGCCAAATAACCACATGTCTAATTGAGGAATAAACCTTTTAACTGTTATTGCACTGAAGCATCCGAAGAGTATCTGAGCTATAATTAAGGTTGCAAAACCCAATACTATATTGTGTGTAGTGGCATAAATTATATAAATAACACCTGCCATACAAAGCAGAATACTACCAGCTAAAAGCGAAAACTTTTTAATGTTTCCTGTGCTGTGAATTGCGCTGACAAAGGGTGCATGAATCAGAGTTATAAACGAAGCTATAAGCAAACAGCGCAAAATATTTGGCGAACTGGGCGGAATAATGGTAAGCCATAACTGTATAAGTGTTTCTGCATTGAGCATAACGGGTACGGAAAAGAGTCCCATTCCCAGCATAGAGAACCTCATAGAGTTTGCTAATACTACCTGCATGGTTGAGAATTTGCCTTGTGCATACTGCTTAGTTATTTGCGGTGCAAAAGCTCTTGTAATGGTGCTTGTTATTCCTGAAACGCCAGACTCTATGGAACTTGCTACACCAACCGGAAGCGTTATAACGTACACCGAAAAAAACTTGTTAACAAAATAGATGCGTGCTTGGCTGTAAATGGTTAAGCAACCATAGCCGTAAAGGTCCCATAGTGCGTAAAAGAAAATGTCTTTAAAGTTTTTCTTGTTTATTTTTAAACGAGGCATTGCTTCTTTAAACGAAAAATAAGAATAGCCAATTGTGACCCAACCCATAATGCTATTAGTTGCAGTAAATAGCACAGAGTAAATAATAAAGCTTATCTCCTTTAATGTAAGGAAGCATAAGTACATTACCTAAAATCCATATAGCCGTTATAATATCGTTATAGGCATAAAATGTAAAGCGTTCGTGTGCGGTTATTAAAGCTTTGTAAGGAATAGATAAAATGTAGGTTAAAGAGCTAATAATGCTTAGCTGGTAACACCACATAGCAGCCTCTTCACGTCCTTGAGGAATGTTTGTTTTGTGAGTAAGAAACCATATTCCAACGCTTTCAAGCAGTATTAAGATGAGGATCGAAAAGCCTGTACAAATCCAAAAAAAGCAACCGAGAACATATCACGAGTGCTTTCTTCGTCTCCTTTACCTATTTCAATCGTTAGAAAACGAGAAATAGAATTAGAAAAAAAGTACCCATAAACCAGAAAAAAAGAGGCACTATTCCGCCCACTAAAGCATTGATACCAAAGTTTTCAATACCTAACACTTGCATGGTAACGCGAGAAGTGTAGAAACCTATAAACATAGATATAACGGTACGAAAAGGTAAGCATTGCTGCATTGTACAGCACTCTTTTTGACTTAATTCTCTGTCTGATGCCATCTTTTTACGACTTGTTTGTTGTGTTATTTCTTTGTTTTTAAAAATGTTTTTCCACGCTTTGTGGTTTTTCTTTGTTACAATCTTTTAAAATTGTCTTAATATGCAAAGGTATATATTTAGGCTTATATATGGTACGTATGTAACATATTTTTATATGTTTGATTTGCTTTTTGTTTCTTTATCATGCGTTTTTTTGCAAAAAAATAAGAAACAAAAAGGGCGTGAAAAGAAACAAAATGTTTTGTGCTTTTTGTTGCATAAAGTTGTTTTATCAGTGCTTTTTTTGTGAGCGTTTTTGTTACATCTTAAAAAAACTTGTTTTAGCACGAAAATTGGGCTATGAACCCTATCTATAATCGGCTTATAATGGCTCTGTAAAACGCATAAAAATGAACTATTGTAGGCAAAACCTTAGCTTTTTGCATTTCTAAAACACAAGTAGTGGAATTGTTATAAATAAGGGTTTATGCCCTAAAAGCTTGTGTTTTATGCTGCAATAGCTTATATATTAAAGGCTAAAAGCTTATGTTTTGAGGTGTTATAGCTTAACTATTGCATGTTAAAAACCTAAGCTATTGCAATGTTTTTTTACCGAAAAAGTGTTGTTTTAAGGTTGCTTTTTATGCAAACTATTAAATAGAGGCTGTTTTTTTGATAGTTTGTTTGTGCTGTTTCAAAAACGTCAAAAATAAAGCATTTGCGTTAGACTTTTCTTTCTCATAAATAATGGTTTGTTTTGTGTTTTTGTCATAAAAAAAGAAGTTTGCCTTTGCCTTTTTTCTTGTTTATTTTTAGGAAGAAGAATAAAAATAAAAAAAGGTTATTTTTGCGAGAAAAAAACAACTCTTTTGAGGTTTAAAAATAGTAACTTTGTAAAACATAATGTGCTAAGACTGTTTTTCTGGCGACTTAGCATTATTGTTATTATCAATAAATGGTTTAGCAAGATTTAAAAAAACACGTTTAGGTTGAATTGTTAAGATGTTTTGGTGGAAAAATATAAGAGATAAGGGTTTAATTATGTTAAATCACAAACAAATAATATCTATATTTTGTTGTTTCGTATCTTTGCATATCGCTTTTATAGCGGTTTAAAAACAAAGCCGTGTAGGCGAAACGAGTAGGCATTGTTTTTTTATGGAGATAACCCGATACTGCATATATATGCAAAAACTACTCGAAAAGAGTTTATATGTGTTTGCTTTTTAAAAGAGGGCTTTTTACGTGAAAAAAATGTCTTGTGGCTTTACGGGGTAAGAATAACGAAATGGTGCATTTCTTGTTGTTTGTGAAAAAAACAATAAAGTGCTTGTTTGCCCTTGTTAAGGCTTGCTTTTGGATAAATGTAAAACAATTCTAACAAATTTATAAGCGATAAAGAAAATGGTGTTATCATTGCTGTGAAAGATGCAAATGCGCTTTTAAAGGCAATGAAAACCATGATAGAAGATAAAGAAAAATACCCAAAATGATGGCGCAAAAAGTGTAGGAAGACGATACAACTGCGCTATGAACAAACGTTTGTAAGACAATGCCTTGCAAACTACTACGAAAAGATTATGCCTTACAAAATTGCGAAAAAGCAAAAAGGTAAATAGAAATAAGCACAAGCACCCTTATATAAATAAAGATGAAATGTGTGATAAGATGGAAAAAAAGGATTCTTTATTAAAGAAAAAAATGGCTATAAACAAAAGAACAAAAAGTGTATCTTTGTCTCGCCCACATGAGTGGAAATGAGGAGCGTTTTATTAAAGAAGCGTTTGATACAAACTGGGTTGTGCCTTTAGGACCCAATGTAAATGGGTTTGAAAAAGATTTAGAACAGTTTTTAGGAAACAACAAATATGTAACCGCTTTATCGTCGGGAACAGCTGCATTGCATCTCTCTTTGGTGTTAGCAGGTGTGCAAAAAGACGACGAAGTGCTATGTCAGAGCTTTACATTTGCTGCCTCTGCCAACCCAATAGCTTACCAAGGAGCAACGCCTATCTTTGTAGATAGCGAGCCAAACACATGGAATATGTGTCCTGAATTGCTCGAAGAAGCGATAAAAGACCGCATTACTAAAACGGGAAAGGCACCCAAAGCACTCGTAATGGTGCCTCTTTATGGCATGCCTTGCATGGTAGATGAAATTGTAGAGATAGCCAATCGCTATGATATAAAGGTGATAGAAGACGCTGCCGAAGCAATGGGTAGCACTTATAAAGGTAGACCTTGTGGCACATTTGGGCATTATGGAGTGCTCAGTTTCAATGGAAACAAAATGATAACCACAAGCGGAGGAGGAGCAATTGTTTGCTCTACAGACGAAGAAAAACAACGAGCTATGTTCTATGCAACGCAAGCTCGTGAGAATTTTCCTTATTACCAACACGAAAAAATAGGCTATAATTATAGATTGAGTAATATCTGTGCAGGCATAGGACGTGGACAAATGACCATCGTTGATGAGCATATAGCACATCATAAACACACCAAAGAGGTGTATAAAGAGTTGCTCAAAGATGTGAAAGGAATTCGTTTACACGAAAACCCAACAGCAGATTATGATAGCAACTATTGGTTAAATACCATTATTGTTAATGCGAAAGAAGCAGGAACAACAACAGATGAAATAAGGATAGCTTTTAGAAAAAGAAGGAATAGAAACGCGTCCTTTGTGGAAACCGCTTCACCTTCAACCCGTATTTGCTAACGTTCCACGATACGAAAGAGGGGTGAGTGAGACGCTTTTTAACGAGGGATTATGCTTGCCAAGTGGACCTTATGTAACAGATGAGGATATAAAACGAATAGTAAAAGGTATAAAAGCATGTATAAAAAGTTAATAGATTGGTATTTTACAAGAGCGGCTATTCCTTTTTGGTATGTACTCATTTCGGATTGTTTCATTGTTTTTTGTTCGGGTGTATTAGCTTATGCTTTTAACCATACAGGAACTGTTGCATTAGAAAACCTATCAGTATTGCTCTATACACTTGCTATCTATCTGCCTGCTTACTTAATAGGTTTCAGGCTATTTCATACCTATAGTGGCATTATTCGTGATAGTACGGCGGGCGACCTCATACGTATTGGCTTTTCATTAAGCATTGGTATTGCTTTAGTGATGCTGGTTCGTGTGTTCTTACATATAGATAGTGTGCTGTTAGCAATACGGTTTAGAGATATGTTTCTGCAGTCGTTATTGTCGTTGGTGGCAATGTGTGGCGTGAGAGTGTCTGCTAAAGTGTTCTATAACATTTATCTTCGCAACAAAAGAGATGATGGTGTGTATGGATTGCAACACGATACTTTGCTCGAAATGGAAATGAAAGACTTTCTTTCAAGAGAGCCAATAAAGGTGGACATGCAAGGTATTAAAGCACGAATGAGCAACCGTAGAATTATGGTAACTGGTGCAGCAGGAAGTATAGGAGGAGAGTTGGCTAACTTGTTAGCAGGTTTTGAACCTCAAGAACTTATCCTTATAGACCAAGCAGAAACGCCTTTTGCATGCCGTTCGTTTGAGAATGAACAGAAAAATATCCTAACGTAAAGTGTACAACTATCGTTAGTAATATTTGTCATAGTCATAGAATGGAAACAATATTTGTAGCGTATCAACCTGAAATAGTGTTCCATGCAGCGGCTTATAAGCACGTTCCTATGATGGAAGACAACCCCACTGAAGCCGTATTAAACAACATAGACGGAACTCGAAAGCTGGCAGATTTAGCTGTAAAATATAAGGTGGAAAGCTTTATTATGGTGAGTACAGACAAGGCAGTGAACCCCACTAATGTGATGGGATGTTCTAAACGAATTTGTGAAATGTACTGTCAGAGCTTGTCGGGAAATAGAGATTATAATGTGGGTGATACACATTTTATAACTACTCGCTTTGGAAATGTACTCGATTCTAATGGGTCTGTTATCCCAATATTTAGAGAACAAATAAGAAGAGGTGGACCTATAACGGTTACACACCCCGATGTTATTCGCTTCTTTATGTTAATATCTGAGGCATGTAGGCTGGTTCTTGAGCGGCAACCATTGGTAAAGGAGGCGAAATTTACGTGTTCGATATGGGTGAACCTGTAAGAATTATCGACCTTGCTAAGGGTATGATAGAACTTAGTGGCAAGTCGGATGTAAAGATAGAAATAACGGGTTTACGCCCAGGAGAAAAAAACTCTATGAAGAGGTTTTTAGATGATAAAGAAACAGTGTTGCCCACAACTAATTCCAAAAATAAAGGTGGCAAGAGTGCGTAAATACAGTTATGAAGAGGTGAAAAGAACAGGTGAATTGTTTGATAGAAATAGCTAAAGAATATAATGCTAATCGAACAGTGCAATACATGAAGACAATGGTTCCAGAATATAAAAAGTCAAAATTCAATATATATGAAATTAGATAAAATACAATAAAAAAATGAATATGTTACATTTAAAAAGAAAGATGATGAAGTCTGTATTAGCAGGTCTTCTTGTTGCTACGGCAATGCCTGCATTAGCTCAAACAGAGAAGTATAAGGATTACAAAGAGGTGTATCGTGATACAACTTATAGCGTATTGCCAACACAAACACTTGTGAAAACTGATACAGTGTTAAACGCTCAACGCGTACTTACTAATAAATTTTGGAGCAACTGGTTTGTTTTTGGAAGCGTTGGTGCTCACTCTTTTAGAGGTGAACTTTCTAATTTTGGTAAGTTCTCTCACACTGTTTCTCCTGATTGGAGTGTAGGTTTTGGTAAGTGGATTACACCATTTGTGGGTTTAAAAGCCGAATTTATCGGAAGTAACTCAAAAGGTTATACCGATATAAGACCTCTTTGGGGTGCAAACAAATACTATGGATATGGAGATATTCTAACAGATAGTAAAGGCGCACAAGCAAAGAAAATGAGAACAGGTTGGTGGGATATTAGCGTTAATGCAATGTTCAACTTAAGTCGTTTGCTTTTATGGTTATGAAGGAGCTAACACTCATAAACGAATGAATCAATTTATCTTTAACATTGGTCTTGGTGGTACTCATCACTTAGGTTATGATAAAGGAGGCTCTGATAACGAATGGTCTGGACACTTAGAACTACAATATAGTCGCTTCTTAACTCGTTCTAAACGTCTTTCTCTCGATGCTAAACTACGTGGATTGTTCTATGAAACAAACTTTGATGGTATCTATGGCGTTTATGAAGATGCACATAAATGGGACGCTAACTTAGGTTTTGATTTTGGATTTACTTATCATTTAGGCAAAAAAGAAAACATTGGTTGGAACCAAAGCGTACAAACTGTTTATCAAAGAGATTATCGTGAACGCAGAATTCTTGTCGTAAAAGAGATGCCAGCACAAAATGTGAAGTATAATAGTATTACTTTCTATGTGTTCTATCCTAACAACTACTCAGGACGTAACGATGCTCCACTCGTAAAAAAACATCAAAAGTAAATGCGTTAGATTATTTAGCTGGTGGTATATTTACACAAAAACAATACGTTAATGCTAAGGATGTAGAAGATAGATTTGCTAAAAACATGTCGTTAGATGGACTTGAAGTGAAAGATATTCCTACTGAAGGTGCTGATAACAGTTTTAAGATTAACTATGTTCCTCGTGGTTATGAAATGTCTCGCACTCAACCTTTATCATTAAGTTTGAAAGCATCGGACATGACAACATTTAAGAATAAAGCTGGATATTACTATGCTCCAATCTTTGATGGACAACACAACTGGCAATATCGTATAGATAAAGAAACAGAAGGACAACGCTTATTGAACGAAGATAACTATAAAGAAACTGCAACATATGCTCTTAATGCACATGAAGGTATAAAAACTATTCGTGAACGCATGAGCATTGAAGACGGAGAAGAGCTTGTTAGCTTCGCTGATGTATATGCTGCTGTGAGAAGTAACAATGGTTATATCTCTCAATTTACAGATAATGCAACTGTAGAAAGAATTAGACAAATCCTCGACCAAGGCTCTATTACAATGATTCAAGCAGAAGGTTTTAGCTACAAGTCAGGACAACTTTGCTGGTGCTAATGCTGAAAGAGTGGGTCGTGACCGTAACACTACACTCTCTCAAAACCGTGCAGCAACAGTTATCTCATGGTTAAAAAGGAAAAGAACGTCTTAAAAGATGTTCTTCTCAAATCTATATGGTAAGCGACTTAAAAAGGCCAAGTGCGTTCTGTAAATGATAAGAGTACACGTGGATTAAAATGCAAAAATTAAATCGTTGTGTTAAGGTTCGCATCTCTTATTTATTAAAGTAAGATAATTTAAAGATGGTGTTTCTAAAAGGAAATTGATAAATAATCTCCTTTTTAGAAACATTGTCTTTTATAATTAAATAGGTGTCGTTGAAGATGTTGTAAGGGCATCTTTAACACAAAGAAACGAGGGAAGAAGTAAACAAAAAAAGAAATCTAACAGATAGAGATGTTCTTTGTTGTCTGCTTGTTCACTCGTCTACTCGTTTAATACACTTGTTGTCTTATGTTTATATAATAAGTAAGTGTCTCACAAATATTTTCTTTGTAATAATATACCATAATGAAAAAAATATTATAACAACATTCAATTTGTTTTTTTATGGGACTGTTATTAGTTCTATTGGTAGGCTGTAATACAACAAAAAAATATAGCCTACTTGCAAGATATTCAGCCTGAAATACCCATCGAAGTACAGGAGCCTGCTAAGATAAAGATAAAGGTAAACGACAAATTAAGCATCAGAGTATATAGTCGTGACAAAGAGATGATGCAATTATTTAATATCTCTCAAGGCGAAGTATCTGGTCCTTCTGCGAATTCATCTGGAGGTTCTGGAACAACATATACAGTAGATGAAAGCGGAAAGATTGATATGCCCATCTTAGGACTTATCAAAGTAGCAGGTATGACACGATTAGAATTAGCTAATAGTATTAAATATCGTCTTGTTTCAGGTAATCTTGTGAGAGACCCAATCGTAACTGTAGAGTTTGCAAGTCTTGCTTATTCTGTTTTAGGAGAAGTGGGAAGTCCAGGTAAGCATTATATTACAACCGATCAATTAACGCTCTTAGAAGGTTTAGCAGACGCTGGAGACCTTACTATAACAGGACGTAGAGACAATGTATTGGTCTTTGTACTGAGAATGGAAAAGCAGATTCCTTATCGTGTGGACTTAACTAAAACAAGTGATTTATATGCTTCTCCTGTGTATTATCTTCAACAAAACGACATTATTTATGTAGAGCCAAACACTACAAAAGCCAATCAATCAGACGTGAATGCTAATCTTATGCGTACTCCTGGCTTCTGGATTTCAACAGTAACAGCTCTTATTTCACTGTCATTACTTATCAAGAAATAATATTTTAGTTACATGGAAAGAACACCAACTACTAATACAAGAGAGGTAAACAAGACACAAAGAGCGTCAAAAACTCCCTTTGTTTGGGCAAGAGACCTTTTCTATTTGTGCTTATCACAATGGAAATGGTTTGTTTTGTCGTTGCTTATAACCATTAGTTATGGCGTTTATTATGTTTTAAAAACGCCTAAAATTCACACGAGTTCTGCTTCTATTATGGTGAAAAATGATGACCAGAAAGATAGAACAGATGAGAGATTAAGCGAAATGGGATTAAGTAACACATCGTCATACTTAGGAAATGAAATGTTATCACTTACAGCTACGCCCGTTGCAACAGAGATTGTTAAACGTCTACACTTAGAGGTGGAATACTTACAAGAGAAGATGTTGCGTGATGATGTTGTGTATGGATTAGACCTTCCCGTGTCGGTTGTTTTTGATAAGATGAATGGTGCAGAGACTGCCTCTTTACATTTAAGTCTGAAAGCAGATGGAACTGTTACATTAACTGATATTCAACTTGAAGGAAAAGATATAGATGGGAACCTATAATGTTAAGTTGGGAGAAACATTAGCGTTACCCTCTTTGCGCTTAATCGTTTTACCTTCTCCTAATTATAAGAAAGGAATGGTAGCTTCGTTAAAGGTAGTTCGTCATAATCCTAAAAGCATAATTGCTTCTGTTAGAGGACGAATTAAACCACAATTAAGAGACGCAGATGCTAATATTATTGATATAACTTATAGCGATGTATCAGTTCCTCGTGCAAATGATGTACTTAATACGCTCATTGCTGTTTATAATGAGAACTGGATTAAAGACCGAAATCAAGTGTCGGTAAGTACAAATGCATTTATAAAAAGAGCGTTTAGCAATTATTGAAAGAGAGTTGGGAAGTGTAGATCAGAATATCTCTAGCTTCAAATCTCAGCATCTTGTACCCGACGTAGAACAAGCGGGAAGCATGGCAATGTCGCAAGCGAGTGCAGCAGAAGAGCAGGCTCGAAAATCTTGACGGACAACTTTATATGGTACGATATATAAGAAGTTATCTCACAGATGGTCGTCATGAAAGTCAATTATTGCCTTCGAATTCAGGTATAAAGAATGGTAATATTGAGAGTCAAATCAATGAATATAATAATGTATTGTTAAAGCGTAATCAGCATTTAGCTATTTCGTCAGAGCAAAACCCATTGGTGATGGACCTTGAACAAACGCTTTCTACCATGCGTCGTTCTATCATTCATTCGCTCGATAACGAAATGGCAATGCTTCAATCTCAGCAAAGAACAGCACAAAGTAGTAGGAGTGAGGCAACAGCACGCATAGCAGCAAGCCCTCAACAAGCTAAATATCTTCTTTCAGTAGAACGTCAACAGAAGGTAAAAGAAGACCTTTACTTGTTCTTACTTAAGCGAAGAGAGCAAAACGAACTATCCCAGGCGTTCACAGCTTATAACACTCGTGTGTTAGAAGAAGCTCAAGGAGATGTTATTCCTGCAACTCCAATATCTACAAATATACTATTTTTTTAGCGTTTATTGTTGGTTTAGCAGTTCCTGCCAGTGTAATTATTGTGCGTGATATAACAAACACTTCAATCCGAGGACGTAAAGATCTTGAACATCTCCGCATACCATTTGTGGGAGAAATTCCTCAGATGGGAGATAAAATTAAGCGTTTCTCACTCTTTAACAAGTCGCATGTTAAGACACAACGCCATATTGTTGTGAAAGAAGGAAGTAAGAATGTGATAAATGAAGCTTTCCGTGTGGTACGAACAAACCTTGAGTTTATGCTTGGTTTCAATACTACTCACAAAGTAATCATGACCACTTCTATGTCTCCGGGTAGTGGAAAGACCTTCTTAACAGCAAACCTTGCCACCTCATTAGGTCTTAAAGGAAAGAAAGTAATTGTGCTCGACCTCGACCTTCGCAAAGGAACAATGTCTGAATTCGTAGAAGGTCATCATCATGGAATTAGTAATTATCTTGGTGGACAAGAAGAGGATTACCATTCACTCATAGCAAAAAGTAGGGGAGATAGACATTCTTCCATGTGGTTCTATCCCACCTAATCCCACCGAAATGCTTTTCTCTCCTCGCTTTAAAGAGATGATAGATACATTAAAGAACGAGTATGATTACATCTTTATCGACTGTCCTCCTGTTGAAATGGTAGCAGATACAGCTATTATCAGTCCTTATGTAGACCTTACACTCTTTGTTGTACGCGCAGGAATGTTTGATAAGAGCTTCTTGCCCGACCTTGAAGAATGGTATGAAGAAAAAGAAATATGGAAACATTGCCATTCTTCTTAATGGTACAGACCATAGTGTTACACGTTATGGATACCATAAATATGGTTACCATTACGGCTACTCTTATGGTTACGGAAAGAAGAATTAACTATAAAAAAACGAGAGATAAACATTTATCTCTCGTTTTTTTATTCTCATTTGTATTACAAGTGATGCGTTAAATAGTGGTTAAATGCCTTTTTAAAGCACCTTTAAAGACATGAACGCCTTATTATATTAAGCGATAGCCTTAATGAGTTATATCACATTACAGAGCTTCTAACAGAGCAGTTACACGTTCTTGCATCACTCTTTATAAGCAACTTTCTCCTTCAACATATTGTTCTAACAACAAATGTTCGCCATCAAACACAGCATACGTAAACTGACTAATCCAATCGCCTAAAATAATCAGGCGCGATTTATGAGATAAAAACAAGTCGAGTTCGATGTGTCGATGTCCAAAGAGAAAGAAATCAATGTTATGATGCTCCTTTAAATAGTCCTTAGCGAAAAAGCACTAAGTGTTCTTTCTCTTCTCCCATATAACGTGGTTCGTTACCTCCTTCGTGCTTTAATCTGCTATGTTTCGCCCAATTTAAGCCTAATGCCATTCCCCAACGTGGGTGAATAGCGTTTAATAAGTGTTGACATGTTTTGTTATGAAACAGCTTTCTCAATAGTTTAAAGCGTTTATCAGGGTCTCCTAAGCCATCTCCGTGCGCTAAAAAGAAAACTTTATCAGCCAATTCTACCGTTTCGGGTTGTTTATGCACTATCACACCACACTCTTCTTCTAAGTAACCATACATCCAAAGGTCGTGATTTCCCACAAAAAAGTGTACCTCTACACCGTTATCTGTTAGCTCCGATAACTTACCTAGAAGCGAGTATAGCCTTTAGGAACTACATATTTGTATTCATTCCAGAAGTCGAACATGTCTCCTAAGAGATAGATTGTAGAAAGCTTTATCTTTGATACTATCTAAGAAGCGCACAAGTCTGCGTTCTCTTGTTCGTGGGTGTTTGAGTGCAAGCGACCCCAAATGAGCATCTGACAGAAAAATATATGTTCTTCATGTTTTTAAGTGTGTTTTGTTTCAACCATTTAGCCATATCGCCTTGTTATAAAAGCCTATTGAGCCAATAAAAAAATAGTCGCGCGAGTGTGAGTTGGCAAAAGAAAAGAAGTAGAAAGATTGTTATTTATTTAGTCGAGAGCCTAACTCTACGCGTGCTTCCTCACTCATCATACTCTGGTCCCAAGCAGGTTCGAACACCAAATTCACCTTTGTTGAGGTTACACCCGTTACATTTTGCACCTTAGATTGCACATCTTCTAATATAAAATCTGCAGCAGGACAAGCGGGAGCAGTAAAGGTCATATCTAATTCTACTGCACCTTTATCGTCTACATCTATACGATAAATTAAACCAAGGTCGTATATGTTTACAGGAATTTCAGGGTCGTAAACCGTTCTAAGAACATCTACAATACCCGCTTCTATTGTTGTTTTTTCTTCTTGTGTCATAGCTTTTTTATATGTTAAAGTACAAAGATAAGCAAAAAAAGCTAATTCATCTCTTTTTATTCCCTTGTTTCACTCTTTTTAGGGCTTTGTTTCAAAGCTAATATAAGGTGTTAGTCTACTTATATCATAGGGTGAAAAACTCCTTTAATTGTTGCAAGTCTTGCACACTTTTAATCGTCCCTTTTAGTCGTCTATAATCGGTTATTGCCCTTGCTTGATAAAAGTTAATGTAAGGATGTCTTTTCAGTTGATACAATGAAAGCACATTTATAGCCAGCTTTTCGGTGTTTGCCGACTCTAAACGAAAGAAAGATAACGAAGCAAGAGGAAAGTCTTGAATTTCTTTTAGTTGGTCTATTGCGTAAAAACCGCCAAGCTCTTTTCGATATCTCACAATCTCTTTAGCGAAATAAGAGCCTATCCCCGGCACCCGTTTCAAAGCCGTTGTGTCTGCCGTGTTTAGCAATAAATGTTCTCCTGTTTTCATTTTAGGAGAATAAGACGCACCTTTATGCACATCTTTTGCTTCCTCTTTTACCAATAAAGCCGATGGTTTATAATCGTTAGCAATAACAATAAACGGCTCTAAACGCTTGTATTGTTGCTGAGTTAGCCCATATAGACGTGCAAAAATCGCTGGGTTTACTAAAAATCCGCCCTTTTTCTCTGTAATGCAACAGCACCTTTATTTTGCCATGTACGCAAGCCCAAAGCCAACAATTGTGCAGGAGTTGCCGTGTTAGGGTCGAAAGAAAAAGGTTCACCCACCACATATTCTGTTTCTTTTTGGTAAGTTTTCATTTACATACGAATGAGGATAGCCAACCTTTTTTTCGTTTGTTTTTTGCCCAAATAGGTGCTTTTTGAGGTGTTTCTTCGCACTTCATAGTCCACATAAAAAAACGATAGAAGCCATTGTTAAAAACAAGAGCAATAGCCATAACGCACGACGGTCGGCGCGCGGAAGATATACAAAAATCGGTTAGTTTCATTAAGGGAAAGAAATGTAAGCGTAAGTTTTTTGATGCTTGTGTTACAACACCTATGGCGTCGTTAGCGAGTTTTCAAACTGCTCTTTCCAGTTTTTATAAGGGTTAAGTAACAAGTGCGAATTGTAGAAACGCTTGTCTCCCGTTACCTCTTTACCTACGAATGCAGGTTTAACAAACGCTCTCGTCTACACTCGATAGCTCCACTTCTGCCATCACTAAGCCCTCGTTGTCGCCATAAAACTCGTCCACTTCAAACGTGTGTTCACCACTTTTTACCAAGTAACGTGTTTTATCTATCAACCCACCCGTACATAGTTTAAGCAAGTTTTCTGCTTCGTTAAGCGTTATTTCCTTCTCAAATTCGTAGCGAGAGAGGCCGTTGTTTGTCGATTTACCTTTGATAGTGAGAAACGCTTGTTGCCCTTTGGTGCGCACACGAACGGTTGCTGTTAAACAAGGCATGTAGCCTTGCTTAACTCTACTATGAAAGAATGCCAGTTCTTTGTAGTTCGATAAAGGCGAAACCACAAACTTTCTTTCTATTTCTATACCACTCATTAGTACATAAAAAGCTAACGAAAAGAGTAAAAAAAGTTAATATAACAAAGGCTATAACAATATATTTAATAACGTTTTTAGCTTGTTTTTCTTCTCTTTCGCGTCTTCTTAAACGGTTCATTTTACTTCTTTCACTCATTGTTCAAAAGGGTTTTTAAATGGTTCTTAATAGCTTGTTTCGTTAAAATAGTTTTCGGATAGATGCTTATTTTGTAGCATTTATCAGCTCAAACAGCATGGTGTAGTGTTTTTTTAGTGCCGTTTCCGTAAGGAAAGTGGAACGTTTGTTTTGTTCCGTCAGATAAGTAGTAAACCACCAAAAGGCATGTTGTTTGTGGTAAAAGCTTGCTGCCATGCCGTTTTGTTGAGTGTGGCTTGTAGCCCTAAGCACTCGTTTATTACCTTTAATATCTCTAAATAGTTCGGTAGGTTGGCTTAGTGTTTTGCAATTTGTTTTTCGGTTCCTATGGCAACACTATCTACCTTTATGGCACTATTAGATTTAAGTGTTGATAAAAAGGTTACATAAGAATTAGCCGATAAAAAGTGAAATCGAACTTAACACTCTTTATTGTGGTAGCATGAACAGCTGTTGCTTTTTGTGGAAAAAAACAAAGAAAAAGCATGCCTTGTGGGTGAGTTTTTTTGAATGGCAAACTTATGAAAACTTTTTGCCAAAGGCTCCGCTTATAACGCTGCAACATAGCAATAAAGCAATAATAAACCTACGCATAACTGGTTTTAATAATATTACAGATAATACAAATAAAGGGGAAAAACATGCTTATAAAGCACATTCGTCCCCTTGTTTTTTTGGTAGATTATTCTCCGTAAACTACTACTTTGTAGCTTGAGAAAAATACCTAAAAAAGGTTGCTCTTTTGGCAGTCTACATGGCTAATTTTTTTCTAATACCTGCAGCTTTAGCAGCTGTGTTAATAGGAAGCATCACCCATAACTACAAGGCCAAGAATGTTTGTACTTGTAGCAGTACCTACTTTAGAACCAACTGCATTAGATGTAACCATTTCTCCTTCAGCTACGTTTGTGTAAAGAGTACCCATACCTGCTTTTTGTACCCATAGTTGCACAGCTGCTTAAAGAAAGAGCAGCGATAGCAGCAACTGCCATCATTTTGATTGACTTTTTTTCATTTTTACTTATAAACTTTATAATGTTAATAATTTGTTTATCATAGCAAAGATATGAAAAAAATAATATAATAAACAAAAGAAATGAGAGAATTTATCAAATAAAAAAACAAAGAAAAAAATAAATATATCTACAAAACAACCTGTTTTTTTCTTATAAAAAAACACATTTATAAGAAACAGGGATAAGACTAAATAATGAAGAAAAAGTAGTGTTTTATGGCTTATTTCTATCGGTTTTTCTTAACGCTACAATGCAGAGTGAAAAAAATAAAAGAGTTTTGCTCTTGCTTTTTGAAAAAGAAAAAGCCTGTAAAATATGCTTTTTACTGAAAAATGAGTGTAATAGCTTGTGTTTTGAGTGCTAAAAAACAAGCTATTAAGAGCTAAAACCTAAGCTTTTTAGCACATAAAAACACCATGTATTAGGAGGTAAAACACAAGAGTTTAGCCCTAAAAAGTGTTGTTAATTGCATTTTAGCTATTGGTGTTTTAGAAAGGTAAAACCTAAGCTTTTTAGCGCAAATGGGTTGTTTTTATGTTTTTTTAGAGCATAGAGATAGCATGGAAATAGGTGGGTGAATAGCCCTATTTTGAACGTAGAATGAAAATAAAGAATGTAACAAAACGCTCACAAGAAATCGCCTTCATAAGTGTTACCGTCTGTCTTTTGCCTCGTTAGATGTATAACTTAATAAACATAAAAGGAGATGGGGTCTTGTAATACAGCCTATATAATGTAAAACAACAGATGCTAAAAAAACGGAGTGCATCAATAGTTTTTGGCTGTGTAACCTCTGTTTTTCTACTTGTAAAACAACAGCGATGGCCATTTCAAAAAAATACGAAATAGCCATCGCTTGTTATGCTTTTTCACCTTTAAAAAAAGTAAGGCGTTTAATCTTCGTCGTTTACAGGAAATTCCATAAGATACGCCTTAATAAACTCGTCTATCTTGCCATTCATCACACCATCAACATCGGTTGTTTGGTAATTAGTGCGATGGTCTTTCACACGTCTATCATCGAATACATAAGAACGGATTTGACTTCCCCACTCAATCTTTTTTTCTTTCCTCTTTCTATTTTTAGCCTGCAGCTTCGAGACGTTTCTTCATCGCTCTATCGTAAAGTTGCGATTTTAATAAACGCATGGCATTATTTCTATTCTCTAATTGTTTACGACTTTCGGTGTTTTCAATCAATATTTCTTCTTCTTCTCCAGTGTCGGGGTCGGTGTAAAGATAGCGCAAACGCACACCCGTTTCTACCTTATTAACGTTCTGTCCACCAGCTCCACCACTTCTAAAAAGGTCCCAACTAACCTTAGAAGGGTCTACATAAACCTCAATAGTGTCGTCTACTAAGGGCGAAACAAACACACTTGCGAAACTTGTCATGCGCTTTCCTTGCGCATTAAATGGTGAAACACGCACTAAACGATGCACACCGTTCTCGCTTTTCAAGTATCCGTAAGCATATTCTCCACCTTCTATCTCCATAGTAACACTCTTTATGCCCGCTTCATCTCCGTCTTGAAGGTTAGAAATGGTAACTTTATGGCCGTGAGATCTGCCCATCGCATGTACATTCGCATGAGCATAGACGCCCAATCCTGACTTTCTGTTCCTCCAGCACCAGAGTTTATCTTTAAAACACAGTCCATTGGGTCTTCTTTTTGTCGAAGCATGTTCTTTAATTCCAAGTCTTCTATGGCAGCAATAGCTTTTGTATAGGTAGCATCTACCTCGTCTTCTGTAACCATATCGTCATGAAAAAAGTCGAAAGCCAATTGCAATTCGTCTGCTAAGAGTTGCACTTCTTTGTATCCAACAAGCCACTTTTTCAATGCCTTTCACTTTCTTCATTTGCTCTTGCGCACGATTAACATCGTCCCAAAAGTCGGTGCTTGTGTTCGTAGTTGTTCTTCTTCGAACTCCACCTCCTTGCTATCTATGTCTAAATATCTGTGCAAAAGCCTCTGCACGCTCTTTAATATCTTTTAGTTGTTCAGCTGTAATCATTTGCGTAATGAGTGAGTTTTTGTATAAAAAGTTATAGCGTAACCGCCTCTTTATACATGTTTTCTATTTCTTCTTTATAGTGTTCGTTAATAACACGACGCTTTAATTTGAGCGTATTTGTTAGCTCACCCGCTTCAATACTAAAAGTTTCTCAGGAAGCAGTGTGATACGTTTCACCTTTTCGTAGCTTGCCAATTGTTGTTGAATGGTGTTGATACGCTCTCTTATCATCTTGTTTATTTTGACATTCTTACATAACTCTTCTATGCTGTTATATTCAATATTGTTATCAGCAGCATAATCTTCGATGAGCTTAAAGTTGGGTACTACCAATGCAGAAACAAACTTGCGCTCGTCGGCAATGATAGTGATTTCGTCTATAAACTTATCTACCAGTAATAAAGTTTCTATTTGTTGAGGAGCAATATATTTACCATTCGATGTTTTTAAATAGGTCTTTTATGCGCTCGGTTAAAAAGAGTTCGCCGTCTTTTATATACCCCGAATCTCCTGTTTTAAAGAACCCTTCTTCGTCGAAAGCCTCTTGATTGAGCGTATCTCTCTTGTAATATCCTGATGTGATAGTAGGACCTTTAAGCATAATCTCGTTGTTCTCGCCAAATTTAATCTGAATTCCTTCGATTAAACGACCTACAGAACCAACGGTATAAACTTTGTTTTTATGGTCGCAAGACACTGTTGCAAGACTTTCAGTGAGCCCATATCCTACTATCATCTCAATGCCAATGGCATGCACAAACTCTTCGATGTGAGGCGCAACCTTAGCTCCTGCAGTGGGAAAGATGTTCGGACGTTCTAATCCTAACTGCTTTCTTACCTTGCTAAGAATTGTTTTATTGAGCAATTTATATTCCATTCTAAGCGCAAAAGGTGGTGTTTTTCCACGACTGAGATAGTCGATATTATGCTTTTTGCCTATCTCTAATGCGTGATAAAACAATTTCTGCTGAATAGAACTTGACTTCTCAATCTTCTCTTTTACAGCACTATACACCTTTTTCCCAAAAAGCGAGGAACCGACGACATACAAGTGGGGTGCGTTTCTTTGAGTGACACTAATATGTCTTTAGGGTTGGTATTGATGATAATTTCGGCTCCTTCTGAAAGAGAAAGATAATCCCATGCGCGCTCAAAAGATATGTGTTAATGGTAAAAAAACACATCACACGGTCGTCTTCACCCAAAAGGTACACACTTGTCGTTAGCCTCTAATGCGGCATGAAATTGCGAGTAGGGGAGCATAACACCTTTGCTGTCGCCAGTTGTTCCACTGGTGTAAAGAATGTTGCAAAAGCATATCTTCGCAAGCAGAAGCATATAATGTTTTTACTTCTTTCTGATGTTTTAAGTCTTCACCTAACTTGAGAAAGTCTTTAAAATAAAGCGTTTTCTTGTCTTCTTTAGCAAGAGTTACACTCTCATCGAACACAATGAGTTGTGCAAGAGACGGGCAACGAGAAATCACTCGGTAAGCTTTGTCGTACTGCTCTTGCTCTCCTATGAACAAAAATGCGTATGTCGGCATCGTTAATGATATACTGAATTTGCTGCTCACTGCTTGTTGCATAGAGCGGAACAGATACCAATTGAACACCATAAGCACCAAAGTCGGTGTAAAAAAATAAGGCAAACAGTTTTGTGCAAATACAGCAATCTTGTCTTGTGGGTGTAAGTTGAAATGCAAAAAAAGCATTGCTTACTTGTTTTTACACGGAGAAAAATTCGTTCCATGAAACAGAATTCCATTGAGTAGAACCAAAAAGCTTTATAAGTTAAAAGCAACTTTATTTCCGTATTTCTCTGCTTGCTTATGAATAAGCACTGAAAGGTGACTTTTTGTTTGCATAGTGAGCGTTGTGTTATAAATTGTATAATGCAAAGATAGTGTAATTTGCTTAAATAGAGGGTAAAACACCGTGTTTTACAACGAAAAATGTTTGAAATGTAACGAAAAATAGATGCTTTTAAGAAGTTAAAAGAGCAGATATAGCTTGCCATTCTTACGTCGGTGAAATGTAACACACGCGCAATAATGGTTTTATTGCTTACAAATAAAGAATGATTTCCCTATTTGTCTTCTATATATATAATAAGGTGTAAAAAAATAAAAGAATATGAGTGATAGATTATTTAAAAAGGCTTATTTAGTGAATAAAAAGTTAAAGTTTTTAATAAGTGTATAAGTAGTTACTGAAACATAAGGATAATAGAAGTAACTAAACGAAATAATTAACTTGAGTCAAGAAATAATATTTATTTCTATTACTGCAATTATGAGAAATCTTATCTTTTACAAAAAGATCGTCTCTTTTAAAAGGTGTTGTTGGCATCGAGCGTAGCTTGTGCGTCAACAAATAATGCCTTTGCTAAAGTGGCGACAAGTGATGTTGCAAGTCCTGCAATATCGCAAACAACAAATGTGCAGAAAAGGTCAGACAGTGTCTCGCACCGTATCAGGTGTTGTTAAAGATGCTTCTGGTGAGCCTCTTATAGGTGTAAGCGTTGTATTAAAGGGAACAGGCAAAGGTACTGTAACCGATATCGACGGACGTTACACTTTACCTGTAGGTAATACAAAAAAACTCCTCTTACATTCTCTTATGTAGGTTATGTATCGCAAGATATTGTGCCAGGAGAACGTACTAACGTAGACGTGGTATTGAAAGAAGAAAACACAATGCTTACAGGTGTTGTCGTAACAGCTATGGGTATTATGCGTAAGGAATCTTCTCTTACTTACTCTACTCAAAAGATTAAAGCAGAAGACTTAACCAAGGTTCAAGACCCTAACGTAGCAAACAGCTTAGAAGGAAAAAAATCTCTGGTATCACCATCACTCCAAGTGCAGGTGGTGCAGGTGGTGCCTCAAAAATTATTCTTCGTGGTAATAAATCTATCAATGGTAACAGTGCTCCTTTAATCGTAGTTGATGGTGTTCCAATGACTAATGAAACACGTTCTAAAAGAGGAATGAATGGTGATGGTTTCGCATACTCAGGTATGACAGAAGGTGCTGACCCACTATCGATGATCAACCCAGATGATATCGAATCTATTAACGTGTTGAAAGGTGCTAACGCTGCCGTTCTTTATGGCTCTAAAGCCGCTAATGGTGTTGTGATGATTACAACCAAAAAAAGGACGTGAGGGTAAGCTTGATGTAAATTTCTCGTCAAACGTAACTTTCGATAATCCGTTGTTAACACCAAAAAAATTCAAAAATACATACGGGGCAGCAGTAGATCAAAAATGGTTTCTTATCTCGTTTAAACTGGGGTGGAAAAAAATCACAGATCGTGCAGACGCTGATTTGGTGGTTGACGCTCCATTGGGTAGTGATTTTGTAGAAAAAAGTCACAAGGTTTACTTGCGTAATCGTGCTAACGATGACGTGAAAGACTTCTTTAGAACAGGTGTAACAACAAACAATTCTATTTCAGTTTCAGGCGGTACAGAGTTGATGCGTTCATATTTCTCAATCGGAAATAGCCACGCTAACGGTATGATGAGAAAAAACTCTTATAACCGTAACTCATTCGCTTTCCGTCAATCATATGACCTTCTAAAGAGAGTGAAACTTGATGTTTCTTTGAACTATGTAGAAACAATTACAAAGAATCGTCAAGGTGGTGGTACCGTTTATAATCCACTTTATGATCTTTACACCATGCCAAGAAACATCGACTTAGGTTATTATCGTAATAACTATGTAGAAAATGGTTCTTGGATGTCTGATTTTCAAAAGATTTATAAGAATATAGGTTCTGAGAAATATCAATTTACGAATTCAGAAAAAGTTAAGTTGAATGGTCCATTACAAAACTGGGCATACTTATCTGCAACCAATAATAACCCATATTGGCTTCTCAACCAAAACAAAGGTGGCCAACGTGAAGACCGTTTGTTTGGTACAGTTAGTGCAAATGTTGATATTTATGATGGTTTAAGCTTCCAAGCTCGTGTGAACTATACAAAGACTCACTTCCAGAACAATAGTAAAACATATGCAACCACCTTTTCGCCTGAAAAAATATACGACTTTGGTCGTATGTTTGATAACGCTTCAACAGCAACAGAAATCTACACCGACTATTTGTTAAACTATAACAAACAAATCAAAGATTATTCTGTTTCTGCATCAGCAGGTTGGGTAGGACATACTCTAAAAACAACTTACAAAAAAACACCGACGTAACAACAACTTACGTTGATCCATTGTTACGCAAACCTTCAACCGACGTGAACTACTTCGAAACAAACGCAGGTGGTATGGGTGTAACAACATCAGGTAAGTCTTCAAGTTGGGACAAAGCGTTGTTATTCACTGCACAAGCTGGTTGGAAAGAAACAGTTTATGTAGACTTCTCTTATCGCCAAGACTGGTATCGTTTGTTCAGACAACTATACCTTTCAGGTGATGCAGACAAGCAAAAGCTATGGCTACTTCGGTCTTGGTGCTAATGCAATCGTTAGTAACTTAGTGAAATTACCAGAGTGGTTTAACTACATGAAGTTCCGTGTTTCTTACTCAGAAGCCGGTAACTCATTTGCTGATGCTGGATTCTACAAAATTTCTCAAAACAGAAGAACTGGTGCTGTTAATGCGAACAACTACAAGAAGTTCAAGGCGGTTCCTGAAATTATGAAGTCATTTGAAACTGGTATTGAAACCATGTTCTTGAATAATAGACTTAGACTTCGACCTTACATATTATAATGGTGTAATGGATCACTTGTACATGGAAGGTGCAGACGCTTCAGGTGTTCAACCATTTACATCTGCAAAGGTTCGTAATCAAGGTATCGAAACAACCATCGGTTACAACTTCCATCTGGCTAAAGACTTTAGTTGGAGAACAAGCTACAATGTGTCTTATAACGATAACACTATTCTTAAAACTGCTTACAACGACCAAGGTAAAGAGCTTATCCAACAACAAATTGTAGGTGGTACATACATTAGATATAAAGAGGGTGGTTCAATAGGTGATATGTATATCCACGATTTTGAGAGAGATGCTAATGGAAATATTGCTCTTACAAAGTCTGGTGAACCACGTTTCAAGAGTTCAGGTCAGGATGCTGACTTGATTTATGTGGGTAATATGAACGCTAAATGGCAAATGGGTTGGAGTAATGTCCTCAACTATAAGGACTTCACATTGTCGCTCTTGATCAATGGTCGTATTGGTGGAAAGGTTATTTCATTGACAGAAGCGTACTTGAGATCAATATGGTTTGTCGCAAAAGAGTTGCTGATGCACGTCTTAATGCAGAAAGAAACAATATTGTTGCAACAGACTATAAAAATGCTCCTGGTATGCAATTGAATGATGGAAGCGGACGTATTGTGCCTGTTGAAGCATATTACAAGGCAATGGGTTCATCGCCCAATCCATACAACTATATATATAGTGCAACCAACTTCCGTTTACGTGAGTTGTCATTAGGATATACCTTCCGTAATCTTCTTGGTCAAAATAAGAACTTAAATGTATCATTTATTGCAAGAAATCTATTCTTCCTCTATAATGATAGCCCTGTTGACCCTGACGTTTCATTGTCAACTGCTAATGGCTTAGGGGCATTTGAATTATTTAATATGCCTTCTTCACGTTCTTTTTGGTTTGTCTTTGAGCTTAACTTCTAAAAAAATAATAGAATAAGAATATGAAAAAAATATAAATTTTTGGTACTGCTTGCTACTTTTTGCAGGAATAGTATCACTACAGTCTTGTTTGGATTTTTGACGATCCTGGAGCAGAGTTTAACTCTGATACGAAGAATGTTGAGAAAGTAACAGCACGTGGAGAAGTTGATAAGATTCCTTATAAATTAGATGTTACAGGAGAGCAAGCTGCTACCGTTATACATAAACTTGAAGATTATCTTAATGGAGGACGTGCTGCACAATTCTCTTTAAGAGGTGGAAAGAATGGTGAACTTCCTGGAGAACACCAATATCAATTTCAGTTCTCTTTAGGTGTGAACAACTATGCACAATATGCTGTTATCCCTCACCAAAACTTTGTTTACTCAAAAAGTATTCGTACGTTCAACTTACGACATAGCTCCTAAGTTCTACGGAGGTGCTAACGGTTCATTTGGAGAAGTACGCAAAGCAGCAGTTCAATTGTTGAACCATAAGTTGATAGACTCAATCCCTGAGATGAAAGCTGTTTATCTTCTTATCTTCAATACAGCTGCTCTTGAAAATGCAGATATCTATGGTCCCTTTGCTTATCAAGACGTAAAAACGAATAAACAAAGTGCTCCTTATAATTATGATAACCTTGAGACCATCTACAAGTCAATCGTTGCTAATATCGATACAGCTGTAGCATGTTTCAACTATTTCCCAAATAAGAGAGCAGATTATAAAGAAAAGTTGGTTTCTTTATTAAAAGAAAACATCTTGATCACTAATGACGAGCCTAACAATGCAACCGATTTCGAAACATGGAAACGTTTTGCAAACTCGTTAAAGTTGCGTATGGCTATGCACATTGTAAAGGTTAACTCGACTCTTGCAAAAACAATGGGCAGAAGAAGCTGTTAAGAGTGGTGTAATAGAAGATACAAAGCACGAAGTCGCTTTACGTCCAAATTTTATTGGTTTTACTAATCCTTTAATTAATATAAGTAAATGGGGAGATACGCGTATCACCGCTTCGTTGGTAACATTGTTAGAAAGCTTGCAACATCCTTATCTTAAGGATAACTTTGCACTATTCACAAAGAACGATAACCTTATTGTAAACAGCAAGACTAATGCAAAACTTGATGCAAATACAAAGGTAGTTGGTATTCGTTCAGGTACTCACACTGGCGACGGACAAGGTTATGATGGAAACCAATACATCGCATTCTCAGGTGTTAATCCAGAGAGATTTCACGGAGTGCCCTTGTATGTTATGAAACTTTCTGAAGTTTGTTTCCTAAGAGCCGAAGGCGCATTGCGTGGCTGGAACATGGGTGGTACAGCAGAAGAGTTCTACAACAAGGGTATCCTTGTAGGTAACTGTCTTGATCGTGATGATAATACTGTAGACTATCAAGGCATGATGGCGACCTATATGGCACAAACAGATGCTACTCCTATTACATATGTAGACCCAACAGGTGATACAGATAATGTAAAAAGTCCTACTAAAATTGGTGTTAAATGGAATAATGCTGAATCAAACGAGATTAAGCTTGAGAAAAATTATTACACAAAAATACATCGCAGCTTATCCAATGAGTTTTGAGGCATGGGTGAGATCTAAGACGTACAGGTTATCCTAAATTGTTCGAAGTTCTTAATGTAGATGAATCTGATGGTAGCTTGAAAGAAGGCGACATCATTCGTCGTTTACCATTCCCAGGGCGTACAGATCCAGCGACACAAGCAGACATTCAAGCAACAGGTTTGAAAGCGTTAAATGGCCCAGACGTTGTTGGTACACGTCTATGGTGGGATATTAATGCACCAAACTTCTAATATTTAGTATGTGGGACACTTTAACAACGAAGTGCCCCACTATTTTACTAAAGCAAGAAACTATTTTTTTACTATTTAATAAAACTTTAAACAATTCTTATATGAATAAAAAAATCTACAATGAAAGCGTTGATATTAGCAGGACTTCTTTGCGGTGCTTCAAGTTCAATTAGTGCTCAAACTACTCCAGGTAGCACATCAACAACAATCTACGACTTTGCTGGTTTCAACGATCAAAAAAATGTTAGAGCTTTTTGAAAAAGATTGATAAACAAGGCAGAAAGTTTCCAACTACACAAGAACTTAAAGATGCAGGACTCTACGATGAAATAGAGTTCGTGCGCTCACACGTTCGCAAACGTCAAATTCTTGATCGTGAAGATCGTCTTGTAAGAAATACTTACAAAGAAAGAGATCTATTTATGAACATCCCAGCAGGTGCAGGTTCAACAATTGGTGGTTATCCTTCTAAAGACTTCGCAAGCGATAACTTCTCTATGTGGAACTACACAAACCTCTTCGGTTCATGGAACCATGGCTTGTTCCAAGCACCAGGTTCATGGGTAGACGCAGCTCACAAGAATGGTACCGACATTCTTAGTGGTATGAAATTTTTCGACACAACAGGTGGAAGAGGTGGACATGCAACAGGTTGGATGTCTTTTATTAAGGAAAAAAATACAGATGGTACATTTAAATACAGCCGTCCACTTATTCGTCTTTTACAATTCTTAGGAATGGATGGTATTAACTATAACTTCGAAGCAACAGGTTATGATGATAAAGATGTAGTAAAATTCCATCAAGAATTATATAAATACGCAAAAGAAGACAACTTCGATGATTTCCATATTGTTCTTTATACTGGTAACCAAAGCTTACCATCTTACAAAGTAGAAGCATTATTTGGTAAGAATGGTACAAAGACAACAGACTTGATGTTGAACTATTCTGCAGACGACTTCACACCTTATATGGCTCAATCAGTTCAACAAGCTAAACGCTCAATGAATACAGCTAAGGGCTTGTATGCAGGTGTTTGGATTGTAACAATGAACAGAAGCTGGACTAGTCTTAGTGCAGAAGATTCTAAAGAATGTGGTATCTGCCTTTGGGGAGAACACGATCAAAGCCGTTTCTGGTCGTACAACACAGGTGGAAATGCGCAAGAACGCATGAGCAACTACCAAATGTTGTTGGAGAGAGGTTTCTCAGGTGGATACAGAAACCCAGCAGATCGCCCTGAAATAAGAAACGCAGGACACAACTGGGAGTGGTCAGGTTCAACAGCTCCATTGTCAACTTTCCCTGGTTTAGCTTCATGGATTCCTGAGCGTTCAGCTATTTCTGGAACCCTTCCATTTAGCACTCACTTCAACACAGGTGCTGGAGAAGTTTATACATACAAAGGCAAGAAAAACAGCAGGTTCATGGTATAACATGTCTAACCAAGACATCGTGCCAACCTATCGTTGGTTGGTTTACGACGGAAACACAACAAACGTAAGTACAAGCGTACAACCTGAGTTTACTTATGAAGATTCTTACACAGGTGGTTCTTGCTTAAAACTAACAGGTAAAGCACAAAAGCTTCGTCTACAGATATCGTTCTTTACAAAAACCGAACTTAGGAAAGCAATAGCGGTGCAATTAGAGCACAAGTAGCAATCAAAACAGGTAAAGAAGGAACACAAGACTCTAAACTTGCTCTCATCGTTCGTCTAAAGAACAGCAAAGAATGGAAAGAATATGCAGTTGGTGGTACAACAGATAAGACATGGAAAAGAGCACACAATTGCTCTATCAGACTTGTCTTCATCAGACGTTATTGATCGTATCGGTCTTCGTGTGAAGAATGTTGACGATCAATACAAACTTCTTGTTGGTAAATTGGCTATCGTAGACGACTTCACGGCTACCCCTGAGCTGTGAGAGACCTTACAATACAAGTGAAAGAAGAAAAACAAAAGCTTCTCTTTCTGTGAAAGCAACTTGGGCTTTAAATTCAGCAACTGAAGGAAGTGTTATTTACAACGACGATGCTAATGTAGACCACTTCGAAGTGCTTTATAAGAATGGTGAAAATGGTGATGTTACAGAAATCGGCCGTACATCACAATGGGCTACATACATTGGCGATATTGAATTGGGAGAAACAGATCAACCATTCATCGGTGTTCGTTCAGTTTCTAAAGATTTGAAGACCTACTCTCCAGTAGTATGGCAACAAGTTCCACGTGCTAATCAAGCTGATCTTCCAGCAAGCAAGCACAATCCTTATGGAGAACCAGAATTGGATATGTCTGCTAAGGGTGCAGATATTGCACAGAAAGTACGTTACATCGAAACCTTCGAAACAATAGGTGGAACAACTAATATCAACTATCGTGCTAAAGGTCCTAAGGGGGGATCTAATTATGTTGATGCAACAGACCAAGTGTTAACAGCAACTCAAGGACAAGAAATCACCTTGAAATTCAAGGGATTTGAAGCAAAAGACAATGTTGATGGTACCCATGATGACCTTCGTTATTGTATGGGTAAGGGTTGGATTGACTTGAATGGCGATAACGTATTTAATCCTTCTGACATTACTTTAGATCCTAAAAAAATGGTGAGCAATTGTTCTTCTTAGGTAAAAGTTCGTAAAGGAACTTACGAACAAGTTCAATCTCCTCAAACTTATAAGTTCAGAATTCCTACAGATGCAAAGACAGGTAAAACTCGTATGAGAATTGTGTTCTCAGACGCTTGGTTCGCTGGTTCTCTTCTTCCAACAGGCAAGTTTAACAAGGGATTTGCCATCGACTTCGGTGTAGAAATCACTGGAACTAACCCTGAAAGACAAACACCTAAGTCTACACGTGACGAAGGAATAGCAGAACAACCAGAAGGACTTTCAACAAGCACATCAATCACTTCATTCGCTGGTGAGGCATCAGCACTTGTTCAAACAAGCAAAGAGTTGAAGTTCTCTAACGTAGAAAAAAAGCTTGGATCTTTGGTGTAGATGGTTCTTTAGTTAAAGTTTTTAGACAATCCTCAACAATACGAAATAAAATCTTTACCAAAGGGTATCTACCTTGTGAAGATGTTGAACAACAACGTTATTCGTACTCAAAAAAGTGGTAATCAAGTAAAAACTTTTTGTAATTGAACTGGCGAAATAAATCACAAAGTAATGTATAACACTTCGCCAATGTCACTAAAAATTAATAGAAGATAAACAATGTTCTATTAAATTTTAACAACACAAGGGTGCGCCACATCGTTGGTGCATCCTTTTTTCTTACTAACAAAAACATAAACCTTTAGATAAAAACAAAATGAAAAAAACAGTATTCAATTGCAAGACCTTGTTACTTGCACTTAGCTTGTGTGCTGCTGCCCCTTCTTTGGCGCAGACCTCGCTCGAATCAACATCAACTACTATTTACGACTTCTCTAAGTTTAACGATTTAGAACTACTTAAATTCTTTGCCGATCTCGACGCTCAAGGCCGTAAATATCCCACTATCGACGAATTAAAAGCTAAAGGACTCTACGACGAAATAGAGTTCGTTCGCTCGCATGTGGCTAAAAAGAAACACCATCGACAATGCCGATCGCCTCGTAAGTGGCACTTATGCAGAACGTGAATTGTTCCTCAACCTGCCTTCGGGAGCGGGCAAAATGATTGGCGGTTATCCATCGAAAGACTTTGTTAACGACAACTTCTCGATGTGGAACTACACCACTCTTTTCGGCTCTTGGAACCACACTTTGTTTCAAGCTCCAGGCTCTTGGGTAGATGCTGCGCACCAAAACGGAACCGACATCATGAGCGGTATGAAGTTTTTTTCGACACCACAGGAGGTCGTGGAAACGGTGCAAGTCAATGGATGTCGTTCATCAAAGAAATGAATGATAAGGGCGAATACAAATATGCTCGTCCCCTTATTAACTTGTTAAGATTCCTCGGAATGGACGGAATTAACTATAACTGGGAAACCTCAGGTTTCGATAATCGAAATGTAATGGCCTTCCACAAACGTCTTTACGAGATAGCTAAAGAAGAAAATTTCAATAACTTTCATATCGTGATTTACACGATGAGTAACATTCTTTCCAGCTTTTATACAGATGCACTCTTTGGCTATAATGGAAAAAGAACAGCCGAAGTGATGTTGAATTACGACGGAAATGGCTTTGCAAAAGATATGAATGCGAGCTACAGAAATGCTAAAGATGCATTGAAAACCACCAAAAGGATTGTATATGGGTGGTTGGATTGTAGGCATGGATAAGAACTGGAGCGACCTTGATAAAGACCAATATCATCACGAAAGTGGTATTGCTTTATGGGGCGAACACGATCAAAGCCGTTTTTGGTCGTATAACAAAGGCAATAGTCCACAACAGCTTATGACCAACTATCAAACGCTTTTAGAGCGTGCTTTCTCTGGTGGTTATCGCAATCCAGCTAATCGTCCTAATGTGGTGAACGTAGGAAATAGCCTCGAAGCGCAAGGAGGCAACCCTGCACTCTATAACTTTGCGGGTATGGCTACATGGATTCCCGAGCAGTCTACCATACAAGGTAAATTGCCATTCTCTACCTTCTTCAACATAGGAAATGGCGAACGCTATGTTTATAAAGGCAAGAAAACAGCAGGATCGTGGTATAACATGTCGAATCAAGACCTCGTTCCAACCTATCGTTGGCTCGTTTATCGCTCAGAAACAACCAATATAAGCAACGCCATCGATGCACAATTCACCAACACCGACGCTTATATGGGCGGTTCGTGCTTGCAGGTTAAGGGTAAAGCAACAGACGGAAATGCCGACCTTATTTTATATAAAAACCTTGCTCGAGGGCAATGGTGGCAACATGGTTGCTAAGCTTGCGGTGAAGAACGGCAAAGAGGCAATGAACACATCTCAGCTTTATCTCATCGTACGCCTTAAGAATTCGCAACAATGGAAAAGAATATCTTGTAAGCAATCCAACAACAAACAAGTGGGAAGAAAGAGATTGCTTTGAGCGATTTAACTTCTTCTGACGTTATAGACCGCATTGGCTTGCGTGTGAAAAAAATACCAACACAGACTTTAATATGCTTGTGGGTAAGCTCGAATTGAGCGACAACTTCACAGCAACACCAACCGCTCCAAAAAGATTTAACCATTCAGGTAAAGGAAGAAAAGAAAACTTCTTTATCGGTGAAGGCTACATGGAACGTGAAATGTGGTGCTGACAATGAGCTTCAACACAATGACAAAGAGAACATTCATCACTTCGAAATTCTGTATAAGAACGGCGAAGAGGGTGCTGTAACCGAGATTGCTCGCACCAAACAATGGGCAACTTATGTGGGCGATATTCAAGTGGGTGAGCAAGACAATAAACCTTATATCGGTGTTCGCTCTGCTTCTACCGATCTGAAAACCTATTCTCCAGTGGTGTGGAAGGCTATCGAAAGAGGCGATTATAACTTGCTTCCCGCTGCTAATACCAACATCTATGGAATTCCAGAGTTAGATGTTAGCGCAGCTGGTGCAGCAACAGCACGCCAATTAAGATATTTGGATAACTTCCATACAACAGGTGCATTGGTAGATGTTCAATATAACGACAATGGCAATCGCCCTGTAACCAACTATGTAGACATGTCGTCTAAGGTGATTAAGGTGCGTCAAGGACAAACATTCACCATTCACTTTAAAGGACACCAAGCAAGTGATGACGTTGAAGGAAGCCACGACGACCTTCGTTATTGCATTGGACGTGGTTGGATTGACCTTGATGGTGATGGAGTGTTTAACCCCGATTTCTTAGACTTGAACCCTACCCATGGCGAATGTTTGTTCACTCTTGGTAGCAAACGTATGGGTACAATTGGAAATGTTCAAGGTCTTCAACAATTCGAAATCAAAGTTCCTACTGATGCAAAAAGTGGGCATGAGCCGTATTCGTATCGTGTTCTCTGATGCGTGGTTCGAAGGTGCTTTGCAACCAACAGGTAAGTTTAACAAGGGCTTTGCTATCGACTTCGGAGTGGAAATTACGGGTACAAATACTTCAAGAAAAGCAGGTAGCGGCACTTGGGACGAGGGAATTGCAGATGAACCAGATATGAGTCATACAACAACAGCTATTGAGACTGTTGAACAAAAATGTAGGAAAGGTATTGGTACACGGTAATAAAATAAACTTTGAAGGTGCTAAACATGCTTATATTTATACACAAGATGGGGCATTGGTTGTTAGTCTTTCACGTCCTACTGTTTATAATATAGCATCTCTCCCAGCAGGAACTTATATTGTAAAGGTGGAAAAATAATAAGGGTAGCTTTACGCAAAAAGATTGTAAAATGACACCTCTTTAGTTTTACATCTTATAAATAAGATTATTATAAAGATTGCATATTGAGAAAATCAATATGCAATCTTTCGTTTTTATTCCACATGATTTATAAATAGAATCATACCTCTTTTCTTTTTGCTTTTTGAGAAATACTTACAAACTCTTATATCTTTAATGTAGAGTTCGTTTTTTTATTCGTACAAAAAGATGCAGATACAATCACTTGCATCTGCATCCCAAAAGAATAATGTTAACGTATGTCGTCTAAAAATAATAAGATAAGATAAAATGTATCCTTTTTATTATGATAGACGGCTACACGATTCTTACAAAAATCTAATAACATAATCTTTACCTTAATCTATCAAAAAAACTACTAACCTAATGAAAACTTATTGTAAGTATTCTCACGAATACGGCGCAAAATTACAATTTTCTTCTAATTAAACAAGTGTTATTGTCGTATTTTTTTGCGTGTTTTCTTTTATTTTTGTTATAAATCAATTGATATATTCTTCCCTTTTGTTTCGTGTTTAAGTCTCTTAAAAAGAAAGAGTTTACACATTATATTTGTGCTTTTCTTTGGCACCTCTAACCTTTTCATTACCTTTGCATCAAGTAGGGAAAGCTATGAAAATAACTAATAAGAAAGAGTTTGTTTGCTTTTATCCCCTTGTTCGTGCGAACATGAACGACAAGACTCGAAAGCATGTTTCTTTATTTTTTTATTGAGCAGAGTGACACTTTGCGCAAACAATAGTCCCCCTATCGTTAGATATTATATAATAAGACGACAGAAAAAACAATGATATGGATAGCTGGTTAAGTGGTTTATTAACTATTCAATCGCCATTACAAACCGTGGTGGTGTTAGCACTTATTTGTTGTATAGGCCTTGCTTTAGGAAAGATACGCATAAAAGGAATCTCCTTAGGTATAGCTTTTGTGTTTTTTGTAGGCATCGTTGTGGGCAATTTTCATATTGAAATAGACCCAAAGATGTTAGCTTATGCCGAAACATTTGGTTTAGTTCTCTTTGTATATACCTTAGGTTTGTATGTAGGTCCTAACTTTTTAGGCTCACTTCGACATGAGGGAGTGGCACTAAACCTATGGAGTATTGCCGTAGCATTGGTTGGTACAGCCTTAGCCTTTGTGGTTGTAAAAGTTACCACCATGTCTGTTGGCACCACCATGGGGCTTCTTTGTGGTGCAGTTACGAACACTCCTGCATTAGGAGCTGCCCAACAAGCCCTTGAGCATTTAGGTTTGCCCACTAAAAGCATGGCATTAGCTTGCGCAGTTACCTACCCCTTAGGCGTTGTGGGCGTTATTTTTTTGCGCTTATTCTTCTTAGGAAACTCTTTGTTTCTCCTCAACAATTAAAAAGTCATACCCATGCCGATGAAGACCACACCTATATTGTTCAGTTTGAAGTGTCTAATCCCGACATTCACAAAAAAACGTTGGCACAAGTGGCACAGATGGTTTCGTGCAAGTTTATTGTTTCTCGAATTTGGCGTGACGGACAAACCATTGTACCCCATTCGCCTACCCAATTGCATTTAGGAGATAATGTTTTAGTGGCAACAACCGACGAACAGGTGGATATTATTAAAGACTTGTTTGGCACAAAGGTAGAGAAAGACTGGAATAAAGGTAAGATAGACTGGGACCATATCGACACTAAATTAGAATCAAAGGTAGTAGTTTTAACCCGACCGGGGCTAAATGGAAAGAAATTAGGTAGTCTTCATCTTCGAAATATCTATGATGTAAACGTGAGTAGAGTTATTCGAGGCGACATAAAACTCTTGGCAACACAAAATCTTCGCTTGCAATATGGCGACCGATTGACCATCGTAGGCGAGCATGGATCTGTTAAACGAGTGGAACGTTTCTTAGGAAATGCAGTGAAAACGCTGAGCGAACCCAATCTTGGAGCTATCTTCTTAGGCATGATTTTAGGATTAGCTTTAGGAACAATCCCTATTTATTTGCCCGGAATGGACGCTCCTGTGCGCTTAGGAATAGCAGGTGGACCCATTGTAATGGGTATTATTATGGGTGCACTTTGTCCGCGTTTGCACATCATTTCCTATACCACACGCAGTGCATCTCTTATGCTTCGACAGTTAGGACTCTCGCTTTATTTAGCTTGTTTGGGCTTAGATGCAGGAGGAGAGTTTCTTTCTACCGTTATGCGTCCTGAGGGATTGTTATGGCTTGTCTTAGGTTTGCTTTTAACAATGATACCTGTTTTGGTGGTAGGTGCTATTATTTTTGAAACGAACAAAGTTGGATTTTTGGTTCTGTATGTGGCATTCTTTGTGGCGCAATGGCAAACCCTATGGCATTAACTTATGCAACCGACACTATTGAAGGCGATAGCCCTGCAGTGTCTTATGCTACGGTTTACCCCTTTGGAATGTTTCTTCGCGTTATCATAGCACAGGTTTTTGTTATGTTTTTGGTGTAGATATGAACACCTTATATATAATAGGATAGGGGAGAAGTGAGAAGCGAATAGCTTGATAGGGCTTGTTTGTAGATGCTTGAAACGCTATTTTTGAAACAAGTATAGCAAGTGTTTCTGTGTCTTTCTTTCGCGTTTTGTGTTATCCTTATTTTCTCTTTTCTGCAAAGAACATGGCTTGTTATCTCCAAAATAGTGCAGATATGTGTTTCTAAAACGAAGAAGCAATTATGCGCAAAACAAATTAAGAAAAACTGTTATAAGGCATATTTTTCGTTAAGAGAATATGCCTTTCTTTTATATACCCTTTGTTCTCTTTCGTCGCATTTTGCGTTTTGTTGGTAAATCTTTTCTTTTCGTTTCTTTTATGACGCCTTTTTGTGAGTGTTTTTGTTACATTTCTGTTTTTTTGTTTTAGCGTAAAAAATGAGGCTATCTACCCAACTATTCCTTCGAAATGAACCGTGTGAAAAGAGAGAAAAAACAGACATAAAAAGATAAAAACATATGTGTTTTACAATTCTAAAAAGTAGATGTTTACAATAGCATAAAACGGCTTTGTTATGCGCTAAAAAGCTTAGAGTTTGATGTGTAAAAAGACGATGTATTGCCACCTAAAACACAAGACTTTAACCCTTAAAACATTATCTATTGCGTGGTAAACTCTAAGCTTTTGCATGGTTTTATTGCAAAAAAAGCGTAATGTATAGGCTATGTTCTCGAAATATAATCGTAAAACTTCTGTATTTCCCACACGCACCTTTTAAAATTGAAAAAGTGGCAAAAATAAGTCGGAAAAAAGGTTGCTTGTGTCGCTTTTTACATTGCTGTGAAAGGTAGAAAAAGTGGTATAAAAAAATAGAACGAAATTTGTTTGAATAAAATAAAAAAATACTATCTTTGTGATAGAAACCTTTGTAGGTGCGAGGCAAAGCGATAGGAGAATGTTTTTGTTCTTTAAAAGCTTTGTTGCAAACGGCTTGAGTTGCCGAACAAAGAGTTTAACGTTGACAATTAAATAATAACTATAATATAAAAAATAAAACTAACTATGGCAGAACAAAACGAACAACAACAACCAGAATTAGGAATAGAGTTGAGTCCTGAATTGGCACAAGGTAAATATGCTAACTTGGTGCTTCTTTCGCACTCAGAAACCGACTTTGTTTTCGATTTCGCTTCTATTCTTCCGGGTTTACCCAAAGCAACCATTAACAGTAGAATGATTCTTGCACCTCAAAAACGCAAAAACGTTTATTGTTAAGTTTACACGAAAAATATTATGCGATACGAACAAGAGTTTGGCGTAATAGGTGAACCACAACAACCCGAAAGCAAAACAATTGCTCCCTTTGGTGTAGCAAAAAAACGAAGCATAAAAATAAGATATTAGCAATTTTATATTGCTTGTGTAAGTGGCGAGAAATGAGAATTTTTCGCCACTTTTTGTGTAAAAAAATAGAAGGTTTGGAGTGTTAGGCTTATTCATACAAAAATGTTATTTTCTTTTCTCTCTTTATTTTAAGTTATCTGCTAATTGCTTATATTGATGTTCTCGTGTTTTTCTAATAAATAGTTTTTCATAAAAGATAAAAAGTGCTGAGGTAGGAGTTTTTATTTGTTTTATAAATTTGTTTTCAATTTGTGTAGGTTACAGTATTGATAATTCTGTAAAGATAAAAAGATAATATACTGGCTATTGCTGGTGTTCTTTATGAAATATATGCGTTGATTAGAAAGTTTAAGTCATGTTGTAATACCTGTTTAATGATTTAGAGGGTGTATTATGATAGACAAAAAAACTAAGGTCTTTCTAACAAATCGTGAAATATTATAGGTTTATAGTAAAGGGCATAAATAGTATATTTCTTCTTTTTAGTAGGAATAAACGTGCTTATTTCTTCATTAAATATATTCGTAGCTTGTTTGTTAAAGTCTTTTTTTGCTTTCTTTTTCTATAGACTATTTTTTTGTGTAATTATTTATGTATAGTGCTATAAAAACTTTGATAAAAAAACACGATTGTTAACGTTGTTTAACTAAATGGGGGGGGTAAATTAGTGTTCTTTTGTATATTTGCAACGTTCCTCAGATGTGTTTTTGTTTTATAACATACGCTCTATTAGGAATAAAAAAAGTATAAAGGTGTAAGTGTCTTTTTAAACAGACTCCCTCTACTTACATTCTTATATGGTTTAATAAACATGATGGAGGGCGTGTTATCATAAATTATCAAAAATCTATGAAAGGTAAATTTTATGGTTTTGGAGTAGCTTTTTTGTTTGCTGCTTCAGCATTTGCACTCAATGTTAATAAAGTGCAAGCAACTAAAACAACTGCATTTAGCTCTAATGCAGCAAAACAATCTTATGCAATGTCTGGCGATATGTCTGCAAAAACAGATGTAGAACAAATGCACAATGATTTTTGTTAATAGTGGAAAAACTGTTGCTTATGGTCGTTCATTGTCTTGCAGTCTTCGCTGTTCTAGTGGTTGTACAAATAGCTGTACCAACAGTTGCTCAAATAGTTGTACCAACAGTTGCTCAAATCGTTGTTCAACTAGTTGTAGTCCTTACTAAAGTTTGAATGAGAAAAACAAATCTTTTATGTTGAAAGATTTTATATCTAAGAGTTGTAAGGATTTTTCTTACAACTCTTTCAAGCTTATAGCTTTGTTGGTGTTAGGATTTTTGCTCTTAACAAGACTTTTCCTACCACACATTTATATGTAATGGCAGGGGTATGCTTTTGCTTCTTTGTGGAATATTGGAAAGAAAAAACAACACCATAGGTGCTTTCTTATTGTGTCTGGTGTTATTTTTTTATTGCTTGTATGCGCTCCTTCTTTAATGTGGTTATGGGCTTGTTTTAGCATTTCTTTTCTCTTATAATCAAAAACTTGAGCTATTTGCTTCTGTACCATTAACTTTTTCAATTATTGCAAGAGTTTAATATCTTGTTTTCTAATTATCAAACTCTTATTTTAGCAACGCTTGGTTTTTCTATTATTTTTGCTTGTCTTTATCGCTATCAAAAATTAGTGGTTGTGATTCTAAGCGCATTGTGTTTATGTATGTCTATTGGTAACGAATGTATCCAATCTAAAAGTTTTCTTGGATAAACCTAGGCATATCAATGTTTTTACCTTTGGTGGTGTGGTAGAAAGAAACACTGGTACATCTTTTGTAAAAACATGTAGATAAAGATACAAAAAAATAATGCGTAGCCCTTCTTTCTTAACACAAGTAAGAGGCGAGCAACCTGGTATTGTGGTGTTTGATGTAGACCAAACGAAACCTAATCGTTTTTTAACAGGTGAAAAATGGCAACAACCTACATCGTGGCATGATAATGTTTTATTAGGAAATTGTTATTTCCAAGAAGCCTTATATACTGATGGTGCGCTTTATTCTAATAAGGGGTTAGCTTTGAAAGACACTGCAATGGTAGAATTAGCCTACCCTACTAATCTTGTAAAGTCTCAACCTTTAATTATAAAAGATTTGTCTTCGGATATAGAGTATTTACATGATTCAGATTATACTTCTGATTATCTGTCTAATTACCAACGTTCCTTTTTGAACGAATTGCTACATAGTGGTAGTCGTTCTGTGGCTATTCGTCTTATTGTAGTATGTTTTTGTTTGCTTATTATTTGTTCCTTTTTATGCTGATAATAGAGTTTTAATAAGAATAAACCAAGTTATTCTGTTTGTTTGTTTACCTTTTTCTAATATATACAACTTTTTGTAAAAAGTAGTGAAGGAGATATAAGAATGGTTGGGAAAATTGGTGATTCTCATGATAATATACGGTTTTCTGGAGTTCCAAAAATAGTAGAGGCTGGATTTCCTTATATCTTAGGTGAAAAACAAGCAAAAATATTAGTAGTGAAAGAGGGTGAAACAGCTATATGGAGTGGAGAAAAGATTGTTATTGCAGAACCAATGGCAACGATTAAGTTAGATGGTGAAGTGTTAAAGGTGATAGATGAACCCTTAGGAATGGTGAAAAAACGTTATTGATGCTCGAGAGTGGGAAGTAAATGGTACAAACATTCACACCCCTGATAATGGTTAAAAACAATATAAAAATTTATAGCAACAGGAAGTCCTGCACAACAAATATGGAAAAAAATTATTAGATGTTCATTAGTTATAATTTTTGCTACATTTACGCTCTATACAGGGTATTGGGGAATAAGTCTTGTTTTTCTCTTCTTGCTCTTTTGGGGGTGTTGTATTATAGAACACGTCTTTTTGGTTTTTATTTATTCCACTTTTTTTCTTGCTTTAACAGCTTTTTGTAGCACATAGTTGGTTCGTTCTATCTATATTCTTAATCTCTATTTATATCGCTAGAATTATAAAAAGAGACACGTTATTTAATCATTCTAAATTGGGATATTTCTTTAGTGTAATCTTTCTTCTTGCACTTTTTAAAGACGCCAGAATATTCTATTATACCTTTATTGGTAGCATCTGTGTCTTTCCCTGTTTATAACTTCTCTTTTTCTTATACACAAAAAGTAAACAAGTGGATTGCTCTTTTTATTTCGTTTTTATTTTATTTGGTGTTGGGAAGCCTATTTTTTTGTTGGCAATCAGCCTGTTCGTAGGGCTTATTTAGAACATGGTGTTTGGGCTAACTCACAAGAACCTTATTCTATAAATAACCTTACTAATAAAGGAGCTTATTCTTATTCTGAATTTGTTAAAGCTTTTTCAGCGAAAGTAATAACAAACACTAATCATCTGAAGACGTATAACGAATTGTGGATTGTAACTCCTACTCATCCTTTTACAGCGACTTCTATTTCTCAGATAAAAGAGTGGATAGAAAACGGGGGACATCTTATTTTAGTTACAGACCATACGGATTTGTACGGACATGCTCGTGTTGCCAATCAATTGGCAAAGGAGTTTGGAGTAGAAATTCATTATTCTGCGACCTTTGATGCTAAAAATAAAAACTTGTTTCGTGATTTTTTAGGAGAAAAGTCGCCTATAAAAACGGGTACATCTATGGAGGGTACGGGCTTATTTCCTGTGCTTACTGCATGGCTATGGGAAGAAAAGGCACATTATTCTCAGCCTAATTTCTTTGGTCCTCTTGCTGTTTCAGGTAATAATAGTTATGGAGTGAAATTATTATGTGGGCAGAAAAAAGTGGGAAAAAGGAGTGGTTACATTTCTTCAAGATAGTACGTTCTTTTTCTAATTTTTGCACTTTTTTTCAGCCTCATACACTCAATTTCCTTTTCTACTCTGTCGACGCATCTAAATTGGTCGTTGTTATTCTTCTTTCTTCCTTTTTTTATGGTTATTCTTATTAGTGGCTCTTTTCTTCCAAATAGAACAATATACAGTTGTGTGGGTATTATTATTGTTAGGTCTTATAAAAAAACGCCTAAAACAATCTACTTTAAATTTAGGAAAAATGTGCAAATTTGGAGTGGTAATGAAAAATTTTGTATTGGAAAATGGTTGTCCCTTTAGTGATATTTCAACGGCATATTCGCTTGCTTCTTTATCTAATCATAAACCTTTATGGATAGATAATCCTTCGTTGAAAAACTCAAAATGTAATATGGGTAGATTCTATTGCGCCTCCAAATCCTGAATGGAGATGGGTGAAAGTAAAAGATTTACATGTTAATAAGGTGTTTGAGAAGAGCAATTTGTTTGATAGCTTATATGTGAAAATGTCAATTTCTTCTGCTTTTTTTACCTATAAAGAATGAGGTCTCTCATAAAAAAAGATAGAGATGAACGGACTTTTTAACGATGTTGTTATGAACGATTGGTGGTATAATGATGGTATAAGTAGTTTAAGAAAAGAACGTATTATAGCATGGCTGGATTGGTTGAATGGTAATTCTCGTATTTCTATTCCCACTCGTAAGGTTTCCCAATTTACAAAAGATAAACATTTAGGAATTCTTTATTTGAAAGATAAAGAACCTCAATTTATAAACCTACCTCTACCTATAGAAAATCAAGAAGAAGTTTATTTGGGTTGTGGTTTAGTGGGCAACAGTGTTAAGGAAAAATGGAAAAGTGTCTTTGATAGGGCGTAAAAATCAATCAGAAAATTGGTATGCCCCAGAAATATGGGTTATAGATTATCAATAAATATGGGAGCTTTTTCAGTTTATTATTTTTCTCAAGTATTCGCAAAGAGAGGTAATAAACTTGTTTTTAGCTTTGTTAAATAAATATAAAAACACAGTCTTTTGCTTATAATAAGGTATCTATTGTGCGTAAAAAACGCTACCTTTGCATCTCAAATGGACGCATTATGTTGTTCAACGAAGTTGGAATAAACAAAATAAATATAAATTCAAAAATTAAAGTACAATTATGCCTACAATTCAACAATTGGTAAGAAAGGGCAGAAAGGAACTTGTTGACAAGAGCAAATCTCCTGCTTTGGACTCATGTCCACAACGTAGAGGTGTCTGTGTTCGTGTTTATACAACCACTCCTAAGAAGCCTAATTCGGCAATGCGTAAAGTTGCCCGTGTTCGTTTAACAAACCAAAAAGAAGTGAACTCTTACATCCCTGGAGAAGGACACAACTTACAAGAACACAGTATCGTGCTTGTTCGTGGTGGACGTGTAAAGGACCTTCCTGGTGTTCGTTATCATATCGTTCGCGGAACTCTTGATACTGCAGGTGTCGCAAACCGTACACAGCGTCGTTCTAAGTATGGTGCAAAACGTCCTAAAGCTGCTAAGAAATAAGCAGAAACAAAAAGAAAATGCTTGCTGAAACGATGAATAGGTTTGAGTAAGTTTAAAAACAAAGAAAATATTATTTTTTTAGTTTTGCTGGTGAATTGTTAAATTCGGTTGAGTAAATGCTCTGGAGAGAGCGTTGAAGAACAATAACAGCCCCACGCAGAATTTTTATTTTAAAAAAACAAAATGAGAAAAAGCAAAACCAAAGAAACGAGTGATTCTTCCAGATCCCGTTTACAATGATCAAAAAGGTGTCAAAGTTTGTAAATCACCTAATGTATGATGGTAAGAAAACTATTTCATACGAAATTTTTTTATAACGCACTTGCTATTGTTGAAGAAAAATGGCTAAGGAAGAAAAAGTCTTCTTTAGAAATTTGGGAAGCAAGCACTTGATAATATTACTCCTCAAGTGGAAGTTAAGAGCCGTCGTATCGGTGGTGCAACATTCCAAGTTCCCAACAGAAATTCGTCCTGAAAGAAAGGAAAGTATTTCTATGAAGAATATGATTTTGTTTGCTCGTAAACGTGGTGGAAAGTCTATGGCAGATAAACTTGCTGCAGAAATTTCTGATGCTTACAATAATCAAGGTGGTGCTTACAAACGTAAAGAGGATATGCATCGTATGGCAGAAGCTAACCGTGCATTTGCTCATTTCAGATTCTAATTATATAATAAGGTAAAGAGAAATGGCAAATCGTGACTTACAATTGACCCGTAATATCGGTATCATGGCTCACATTGATGCTGGTAAAAACAACAACTTCTGAACGTATTCTTTTTCTATACAGGTAAAAACTCACAAGATTGGTGAGGTGCATGATGGAGCTGCTACCATGGACTGGATGGCACAAGAGCAAGAACGTGGTATTACAATTACTTCTGCTGCTACAACATGTAACTGGACTTGGAACGGTAAGAACTTTAAGATAAACTTGATAGATACTCCAGGACACGTTGACTTTACTGCTGAGGTAGAGCGTTCATTACGTGTATTGGACGGTGCTGTCGCTACTTATTCTGCTGCTGACGGTGTACAACCACAGTCAGAAACAGTATGGCGTCAAGCTGATAAATATAATGTTCCTCGTATCGGTTATGTGAATAAAATGGATCGTTCTGGTGCAGATTTCTTCGAGACCGTACAACAAATGAAAGACATCTTAGGTGCTAATCCTTGTCCTATTCAAATTCCTATCGGCGCTGAAGAGAACTTTAAAGGAGTAGTAGACCTTATTAAGATGAAGGCTATTCTTTGGCATGATGAAACAATGGGCGCAGATTATGATGTAGAAGAAATACCTGCTGACCTTGTTGATGAAGCTAATGAATGGAGAGAAAAGATGGTTGAAAGCGCTGCGAGCTTCGATGATGCTTTGATGGAAAAATATCTTGAAGGTGCTGAAATCACAGAAGAAGAACTTATTGCTGCTATCCGTAAGGGTACTATCGCAATGGAACTTACTCCAATGTTGTTAGGTTCTTCTTATAAGAATAAAGGTGTACAACCTCTTCTCGATTATACTTGTGCTTTCCTTCCTTCACCAGTAGATACAGGAGAAGTTATTGGTGTTAATCCTGATACAGACGAAGAAGAAGGCCGTAAGCCATCTGAAGATGCTCCAACATCTGCTTTGGCATTTAAGATTGCTACAGACCCATTTATGGGACGTTTGGTGTTCTTCCGCGTTTACTCAGGTAAGGTAACTGCAGGTAGCTATGTTTTACAACCCACGTTCTGGTAAGAAAGAACGTATTAGCCGTTTGTTCCAAATGAACTCTAACAAGGAAATCCCTATGGAATCAATTGATGCAGGAGACATTGGAGCAGGTGTAGGTTTCAAAGATATTCGTACAGGTGATACTCTTTGTGATGAAACAAAGCCTATCGTGTTAGAGTCTATGACTTTCCCTGATACTGTAATCTCTATTGCAGTTGAGCCTAAGAGTCAAGCAGACGTTGCTAAGCTTGATAATGGTTTAGCTAAGCTTGCAGAAGAAGACCCAACATTTACCGTACGTACCGACGAACAAAAGCGGACAAACAATTATCTCTGGTATGGGTGAGCTTCACCTTGATATTATTATCGACCGTTTGAAGAGAGAGTTTAAGGTAGAATGTAATCAAGGTAAACCACAAGTTAACTATAAAGAAGCTATTACAGAACCTGTAACACTTCGTGAAGTTTATAAGAAACAAAGTGGTGGACGTGGTAAATTTGCTGATATCATCGTTACTGTTGGTCCTAAAGATGAAGACTACAAAGAAGGTGATTTACAATTTATCAATGAAGTTAAAGGTGGTAACGTGCCTAAGGAATTCATTCCTTCTGTACAAAAAGGTTTCCAAGACTGCTTGAAGGCTGGTGTACTTGGTGGTTATCCTGTAACAGGTTTAAAGGTTACACTTACTGATGGTTCTTTCCACCCAGTAGACTCAGACCAATTATCATTCGAACTTGCTGCTCGTAATGCGTTTAAGAGTGCGTATCCTAAGGCAAAACCAGTATTGATGGAGCCTATTATGCGTGTAGAAGTAGTTACACCAGAAGAAAATATGGGTGATGTTATTGGTGACTTGAATAAGCGTCGTGGTCAAGTAGAAGGTATGGAAGAAGCTCGTAGCGGTGCCCGTATCGTTAAAGCAATGGTTCCACTTTCTGAAATGTTCGGTTATGTAACAGCATTACGTACAATTACTTCAGGTCGTGCAACAAGTTCTATGGAGTATGATCACCATTCTCCACTATCTTCTTCTATTGCTAAGGCTGTGTTAGAGGAAGTGAATGGTAGAACAGACCTTGTATAAACTTTTTATATAGGATAAATAAATAATGAGGGAGGATAGCTGTTTAGCGAATGACTCTTAAACAGAACCTCCCTTATTTCACTTGAATAATTATATTTTAAAAATAAAAATGAGTCAAAAAAATTAGAATCAAGCTAAAGTCTTACGACCACAAGTTGGTTGATAAGTCAGCTGAAAAATTGTAAAAAGCCGTTAAGGCAACAGGTGCAATTGTGAGTGGTCCTATTCCATTGCCAACACACAAAAAGAATCTTTACTGTAAACCGCAGTACTTTCGTAAACAAAAAGTCTCGTGAACAATTCCAATTGTCAGACTATAAGCGTTTGATAGACATCTATAGTTCTACAGCAAAGACTGTTGATGCTTTGATGAAATTAGAATTGCCAAGCGGTGTAGAAGTAGAAATTAAAGTGTAGTATTATTTAATCATTTAATATTTAATTGAAATGCCAGGATTAATTGGATCGGAATGACATCCGTTTTCAGTGCCGATGGAAAAAAACATACCATGCACTGTTATCGAAGCAGGTCCTTGTGTTGTAAACCCAAGTTAAAACTGTAGAAGTAGATGGTTACAAGGCTGTTCAGTTAGGTTTCGGTGAGGCTAAAGAAAGTAGAACATCTAAGCCTCTTATGGGAACTTTCAAGAAGGCAGGCACAACACCTAAAAAGCACTTGGCCGAGTTCAAATTTGACGAGGAATATAACCTTAGCGATGTAATCACTGTTGAATTATTCAACGATGCGAAATTTGTTGACGTAGTAGGTACATCAAAAGGTAAAGGCTTCCAGGGAGTTATTAAGCGTCATGGCTTCGGCGGTGTAGGTCAAAGTACACACGGTCAGGACGACCGAGCTCGTAAACCGGGTTCTATCGGTGCTTGTTCTTATCCTGCTAAAAGTATTCAAAGGAATGCGTATGGCTGGACAAATGGGAGGTGATAGAGTAACTACTCAAAACCTTAAAGTGTTAAAAGGTAATTCCAGAGCATAACCTTCTTTTTAGTGAAAGGCTCTGTGGCTGGATGTAATGGTTCAACCCTTTTAATTGAGAAATAATGGAAGTTAGCGTATTAAATATCAATGGTCAAGAGACCGGAAGAAAGGTTACGTTAAACGAATCAATCTTCGGAATTGAACCTAATGATCACGTTCTTTACCTAGATGTTAAGCAATACTTAGCAAACCAACGTCAAGGAACTGCAAAATCTAAAGAAAGAAGTGAAATTAGTGGTTCTACTCGCAAGTTGGGACGCCAAAAAGGTGGCGGTGGAGCTCGTCGTGGTGATATCAACTCTCCACTTTTTAGTTGGTGGTGGACGTGTTTTTGGTCCAAGACCTCGTGATTATCGTTTCAAATTAAATAAGAAAGTTAAGGTTCTTGCACGTAAGTCAGCACTTTCTTATAAAGCTCAAGAAAAATGCCATAATTGTTCTTGAAGACTTTACAATGGAAGCTCCTAAAACAAAAAGAGTTTATAAATATTACTAAAAACCTTAAAGTTGACGGTAAGAAAGCTCTTGTGGTTTTGCCTGAAGTAAATAAAAATGTATATTTGTCTGCTCGTAACTTACAACGCTCTGAAGTTATGCTTGCATCTACGATTAATGCTTACAAAGTTTTGAACGCAGATGTTCTTGTTGTGACGGAAAAAAATCGTTGGAGACAATCGATGCTATCTTAACAAAGTAAAAAAATTAGGAGAAATAAAAATATGGCATTCATTATAAAACCTTTGGTTACTGAAAAGATGACCAAGATTACAGACAAACAATCTAATCGTTATGGGTTTATTGTTCGTCCTGAAGCTAATAAGCTCCAAATAAAGAAAGAGGTCGAAGGTCTGTATAATGTTACTGTGGTAGACGTGAATACAGCACGTTACGCTGGTAAGCGTTCAAGTCGTTACACAAAGGCTGGTCTTATTCGTGGACAAAAGAACTCGTTTAAGAAAGCTGTCGTAACCTTGAAAGATGGCGAAACTATTGATTTTTACAGCAATATTTAATAATTAAAAATGGCAGTACGTAAATTAAAACCGGTAACTCCGGGACAAAGACACAAGATTATTGGCACGTTCGAGGATATTACTGCATCCGTGCCAGAGAAGTCTCTCGTTTACGGTAAACGCTCTACTGGTGGTAGAAATAACACTGGTAAAAATGACTGTTCGCTATATTGGTGGTGGTCATAAGAGAAAATTTCGTTTGATAGACTTTAAACGTGAGAAAGATGGTGTTCCAGCTGTAGTGAAAACAATCGAATACGACCCAAACCGTTCGGCTCGTATCGCTTTGTTGTATTACGCTGATGGTGAAAAACGTTACATTATTGCTCCTAACGGACTACAAGTGGGTACAACTTTGATGTCGGGTGCTGATGCGGCTCCTGAAGTCGGTAATACGCTTCCACTTGCAAACATTCCTGTAGGTACTGTAATTCATAATATTGAATTGCGTCCAGGACAAGGTGCGTTGCTCGTTCGTTCGGCTGGTAACTTTGCTCAGTTAACTTCTCGTGAAGGCAGTTATTGTGTTATTAAGCTTCCTTCAGGCGAAACACGTAAAATCCTTTCTGCATGTAAAGCAACTGTTGGTAGTGTAGGTAACTCAGATCACGCATTGGAACAATCAGGTAAAGCTGGTCGTTCACGCTGGTTGGGTAGACGTCCTCATAACCGAGGTGTTGTTATGAACCCTGTAGATCACCCAATGGGTGGTGGTGAAGGTCGCCAAAGTGGTGGACACCCACGTTCTCGCAAGGGCTTATATGCTAAGGGTCTTAAGACTCGCTCACCTAAGAAGCTTTCAAGTAAGTATATTATTGAAAGAGCTAAAAAGTAATTACGTAAACTAGTAAATTTATGAGTCGTTCTTTAAAAAAAGGTCCATACATTAATGTATCACTTGAGAAAAAATTCTCGCTATGAATGAAAGTGGTAAAAATGTTGTTAAGACATGGGCCAGAGCATCAATGATTTCCCCCGATTTTGTGGGACACACTGTTGCAGTTCATAACGGAAACAAATTTATTCCTGTTTACATTACCGAAAATATGGTTGGACACAAATTAGGCGAATTCTCGCCAACACGTAGATTTGGTGGTCACTCTGGTAATAGAAAGTAATCAGGTATAAAACCATTTTAAAATTAGGAATAATAATGGGAAAAAGAAAACATATAGCGGCTGAAAAAAGAAAAGAAGCCCTGAAAAGTTTATACTTTGCAAAGCTTAAAGGCGTTCCCTCTTCACCACGTAAAATGCGCTATGTCGTAGATATGGTTCGTGGAATGGAAGTAAATAGAGCTTTGGGAGTTCTAAGATTCTCTAAAAAACAAGCTGCTGGGGGATGTTGAAAAACTTCTACGTTCAGCTATCGCCAACTGGGAGGTTAAAAAAATGATCGCAAAGCAGAAGATGGCGAACTTTATATCTCTAAAGTGTTTGTTGACGAGGGTGTTACGATGAAGCGTATGAGACCTGCACCTCAGGGTAGGGGTTATAGAATACGTAAGCGTAGCAATCACGTTACTTTTGTTTGTTGATACCAAAACTAATGACGAAATATAATAAGTAGAATGGGACAGAAAGTTAATCCGATAAGTAACCGACTCGGTATTATCCGTGGTTGGGATTCAAATTGGTTTTGGTGGCAAGAGCCTCGGAGAGAACCTTGTTGAAGATCAAAAAAATTCGTAACTATCTTAATGAACGTTTGGCTAAGGCTAGTCTTTCTAAGATTGTTATTGAAAGAACTTTAAAACTTGTTACCATCACTATTTGTACTGCCCGTCCAGGCCTCGTCATTGGTAAAGGTGGACAAGATGTTGATCGCTTGAAAGAAGAATTGAAGAAACTTTACAAAAAAGATATTCAAATCAATATCTTCGAAGTTAAGAGACCTGAACTTGATGCTAATATTGTAGCAAATGGTATAGCACGTCAAGTAGAAGGAAAGATTTCTTACCGTCGTGCAATTAAAAATGGCTATTCAGAATACAATGAGAGCAGGTGCTGAAGGTGTAAAGGTGCAAATCTCAGGTCGTCTTAATGGAGCTGAAATGGCAAGAAAAAGAGATGTACAAAGAAGGACGTACTCCTCTTCATACTTTCCGTGCGGACATTGATTATTGTCAAGCAGAGGCTTTAACGAAAGTTGGTCTTTTAGGTATTAAGGTGTGGATTTGCCGTGGTGAAGTTTATGGAGAACGCGATTTAACGCCTAACTTCGCACAAGACAAACAAAGCGGTTCTCGTGGAAATGGTCGTTCTGGTCGTGGCGGAAACCGTAAGAGAAACAATAATCGTTAAAAGTAGAAAGTTATCATGTTACAGCCAAAAAGAGTAAAATATAGAAGACCTCAGGATGGGCGTGGAAATAAAGGAAATGCCCACAGAGGTACACAGCTGGCTTTCGGCTCATTTGGTATCAAGACACTTGAAGCAAAATGGATCGATAGTCGTCAAATAGAGGCTGCTCGTGTTGCGGTAAATCGTTATATGCAACGTGAAGGTCAGGTTTGGATTCGTATATTCCCTGATAAACCAATTACACGTAAGCCTGCAGACGTTCGTATGGGTAAAGGTAAAGGAGATCCTGCTGGATGGGTTGCTCCTGTAACTCCAGGACGTGTCCTCTTTGAAGTAGAAGGTGTAAGTTTTGATATAGCAAAAGAAGCATTGCGTCTTGCTGCTCAAAAACTACCTGTAAAGACTAAGTTTATTGTTAGACGTGATTTCGATAAAAAAACGCTTAAACTATGAAGATTAAAGAAGTAAGAGAACTCGACAACCAAGCGTTGGTTGAGAAAAATAGGTGCGACACAGGCTCAATTACATCAAATGAAATTGAACCATGCAGTTTCACCACTTGGTAATCCATCACAGATTAAGGCTACTCGTCGTGATATCGCACGTATGAAAACAGAACTTCATCAAAGAGAACTTAATAAATAAGACTGGTTCAGATGGAAACAAGAAATTTAAGAAAAAAGTAAGACAGGGTGTCGTTGTAAGTAATAAGATGGATAAGACTATCGTAATTGCTTCTAAATTCAAGGAAAAAGCACCCTATATATGGTAAGTTTGTTCAAAAGACAAAAAAATACCATGCACATGATGAGAAAAATGAAGCAAATGTAGGTGATACTGTTCTTATCATGGAAACTCGTCCTTTGAGTAAAACAAAGAGATGGAGATTAGTTCAAATAACAGAAAAAAAGCTAAGTAATTATGATACAGGCAGAATCAAGACTTACAGTATGTGATAACAGCGGCGCGCGCGAGCTTTTATGTATTCGTGTGTTAGGAGGTACTCGTCGTCGTTATGCAAGCGTAGGAGACGTTATTGTCGTAGCTGTTAAAAACGTTATACCTTCTAGTGATGTTAAAAAAGGTGCGGTATCTAAAGCTCTAATCGTTCGTACAAAGAAGGAGATTCGTCGTGCTGACGGTTCGTATATTCGTTTCGATGACAACGCATGTGTATTGTTAAATAATGCTGGAGAACTTCGTGGAAGCCGTATCTTTGGTCCGGTTGCTCGTGAACTTCGAGCAGTAAACATGAAGGTTGTTTCTTTAGCACCTGAAGTTCTTTAATTATTAAATAATGAAGTAATGAGTAAATTACATATAAGGAAAAATGATACAGTAATTGTTCTTACTGGTGAAGATAAGAATAAAACTGGTAAGGTGCTCAAGGTTTTAGTTGATAAAAATCGTGCGATTGTTGAAGGCTTAAATATTGTATCTAAAAGTACAAAACCTTCTGCACAAAATCCACAAGGTGGAATCGTAAAAAAAGAAGCATCTATACACATTTCAAATCTTAGTTTAATTGATCCTAAGAGTGGAAAGCCTACTCGTGTTGGTATTCAAAAAAACGAAGATGGAGCCAAAGTACGTGTTTCAAAAAGATCAGGGGAGGTTATAAAGTAATATGGATACAGCACAATTAAAAAGAGTATACAAAGAAAGTATTGCTCCTTCATTACAAAAGCAATTCAACTATTCTTCTGCAATGCAGATTCCTGTCTTGAAGAAAATTGTTATCAATCAAGGTTTAGGAGATGCAACTCAAGATAAGAAGATTGTTGATGTTGCTATTAATGAAATCTCTACCATAACAGGTCAAAAGGCAGTTGCAACTTTTTCTAAGAAAGATATAGCTAATTTTAAATTACGTAAGAAGATGCCTATTGGTGTGATGGTAACATTGCGCCGTGAACGTATGTATGAGTTTCTGGAGAAACTTGTTCGCGTAGCTCTTCCTCGTATACGTGATTTTTAAAGGTATTGAAACACGCTTTGATGGTAAGGAAACTACACTTTAGGTATTACAGAGCAAATTATTTTCCCTGAAATTAATATCGACTCTATAGACCGTATACAGGGTATGAATATTACCTTTGTTACTTCGGCAAGTACAGATGAGGAGGGATTTGCACTATTAAAGGCCTTCGGTCTTCCATTTAAAAATGCTAAAAACGATTAATTGATATGGCAAAAGAATCAATGAAGGCACGTGAAGTAAAACGAGCTAAATTAGTTGCTCGTTATGCTGAAAAAAACGTGCAAATTTGAAAAAAAGGTTATTGCTACTTCTAACGATATATCGGAAGCTTATGAAGCAGCTCGTAAGTTGCAGGCAATACCTAAAAATGCAAATCCTATTCGTTTGCATAATCGTTGCAAAATTACTGGTCGCCCAAAGGGGTATATTCGTCAGTTTGGAATTTCACGTATTCAATTTCGTGAAATGGCATCTGCAGGATTAATCCCAGGAGTAAGAAAAGCAAGCTGGTAAAATTGTAAAAAAAAAGAATATTCTTTAATATTGTCGGGAAAGTCCCGATTAATTAAATCTTTATAATATGACAGATCCAATAGCTGATTATCTGACAAGACTCAGAAATGCGATTATGGCACATCATCGTGTCGTTGAAGTTCCTGCGTCTAATTTGAAAAAGAGATTACAAAGATTCTCTTTGAAAAAGGGCTATATCTTGAACTATAAATTTGTTGAAGATGGTCCACAAGGTTCTATTAAAGTAGCCTTGAAGTATGATCCTACAACTAAAGCTAGTGCTATTACAAGCTTTAAAAACGTGTCTCTACTCCAGGTCTCCGTAAGTATACTGGCTACAAGAACATGCCGAGAGTTATTAATGGATTAGGTATTGCAATTATATCTACGTCTAAAGGTGTAATGACTAACAAAGAAGCGTCTGACCTTAAAATAGGTGGTGAGGTTCTTTGTTATATATATTAATGTGAAGGAGGAATTATATGTCACGTATTGGAAAATTACCTATCAATATTCCTACTGGTGTTACTGTTACACTTAACGACGGCATTGTTGCTGTAAAAGGTCCTAAAGGTGAACTTTCACAAAAAGTTGATACTTCTATAAATGTAAAGGTAGAAGACGCTCAAGTTGTTTTGGATATCAACGAAGAAAGCGCAGTAAATTATAAGCAAAAACAAGCTTTCCATGGACTATATCGTTCATTAGTAAACAACATGGTTGTTGGTGTAAGTGAAGGATATAAGAAAGTATTGGAACTTGTTGGTGTTGGATATCGTGTGTCAAACCAAGGAAATTTGATTGAATTTTCTTTAGGTTATACTCACCCTATATTTATTCAGTTGCCTAGTGAAATTAAGGTAGAAACAAAATCTGAGAGAAATCAAAACCCATTGATTATTTTAGAATCTTGTGATAAACAATTACTAGGACTCGTTTGTGCTAAAATTCGTTCTTTCCGTAAACCAGAACCTTATAAAGGTAAGGGTGTGTTATTCCAAGGTGAAGTTATTCGCAGAAAGTCTGGTAAAAACAGCTGCGGCTAAATAATTAAAAATTATAGGATTTATGACAACAAAAGAAAGTTGAAAGACGAATTAAAATAAAATTCCGTATTCGTAAGAATGTAAACGGAACTGCAGAGCGTCCACGTTTAAGCGTATTTCGTTCTAACAAGCAAATTTATGCTCAAGTAGTGAATGACTTAACAGGAAAGACCTTGGCATCTGCCTCTTCTCTAGGTATGGAAGCTATGCCAAAAGAAAGAGCAAGCACAGAGAGTTGGTGAATTAGTGGCAAAAGAATGCTCAAGCTGCAGGTATCACTTCTGTTGTATTTGATCGTAATGGTTATTTATATCATGGACGTATTAAAGAACTAGCTGATGCTGCACGTAATGGCGGTCTTAATTTCTAAACGATTATGACAATGAATAAAGTAAAAATAAATAGCGACGTAGAGTTAAAGGACCGCTTGGTTGCAATCAATCGTGTAACAAAAGTTACAAAAGGTGGTAGAACATTTACATTTGCAGCAATTGTTGTAGTAGGTGACGGAAATGGAGTAATTGGTTACGGATTAGGTAAAGCTGGTGAAGTAACTGCTGCTATCGCTAAAGGAGTAGAAGCAGCAAAGAAGAACTTAGTAAAGGTTCCTGTATTAAAAGGAACAATTCCTCACGAAGTAGAGGCACGTTATAGTGGTGCTAAGAGTATTCTTACGCCCAGCCGCAGCTGGTACAGGACTTGTTGCAGGTGGTGCGATGCGTGCTGTTCTTGATAGTGTTGGTGTAAAAGATATCCTTGCAAAGTCAAAGGGTTCTTCAAATCCTCATAATCTTGTAAAAGCTACAATTGAAGCATTAAGCAATGTTCGTGATGCATATACTATAGCAGGCGTACGTGGAGTTAGTATGGATAAAGTATTTAACGGATAAGGAAAGAATAATATGACAACAATTAAAAATTAAGCAAGTAAAAAAAGTGGTATTGGCTATCCAAAAGACCAGAAAGCTACACTTGTTGCGTTGGGACTTCGTAAAAATTTCTCAAGTTGTTGAAATAGAAGACACTCCTTCTATGCGTGGAATGCTTCGTAAAGTTCAGCACTTAGTAAAATGTAGTTGGATAATAAAAATAATTAATTATGAAATTAAATAATTTGAAACCAGCTGCTGGTTCTATTCATTCACGTCGTCGTTTGGGACGTGGTCCAGGTTCTGGCTTGGGTGGAACATCTACTCGTGGACACAAAGGAGCTAAGGCTCGTTCTGGTTATAAAAGAAAAAAATAGGTTTCGAAGGTGGTCAAATGCCTTTTACAACGTCGTATTCCTAAGTCAGGATTTAAGAATATAAATCACAAGGAATATTTTGCTGTAAACCTTTATGTTCTTCAAAAACTAGCCGAAGAAAAAGAACTTGACTAAAGTTGGTATTGCAGAATTAAAAAGCTGCAGGGCTTACTAATGGTAAAGAACTTGTTAAGATTCTTGGTACAGGTGAATTAACAAAGAAAATTGAAGTAGAAGCAAATGCTTTTTCTAAAGCTGCTGAAGAAGCAATAAAAGCAGTTGGTGGTAACGCAACTATAATCTAAGAAATGAAAAAGTTTATTGAGACACTAAAGAACTGTTGGAAGGTAACGGATTTGCGAGAGCGTATCCTTATAACTCTTCTGTTTACGGCAATATATCGTTTTGGTTCCTTCGTTGTTCTTCCAGGTATCAATCCTGGTCAGTTGGATAAACTACAGTCACAGACAGCAGGGGGATTAATGTCTCTGCTTGACATGTTCTCTGGTGGGGCTTTTTTTCTAATGCATCTATTTTTTTGCCTTAGGTATAATGCCTTATATCTCAGCTTCTATTGTAATGCAACTTCTTGCGATTGCTGTACCATATTTTCAAAAAATGCAACGCGAGGGAGAAAGTGGGCATAAGAAGATTAATTGGTATACTAGAATACTCACAGTAGTAATTCTAGTATTCCAAGCTCCTTCTTATCTTATAAATCTAAAATATCAGGCTGGTCAAGCTTTAGCTACAGGAATATCGTGGGAAATATTTATAATTCCTGCTACTATTATTCTTGCAGCAGGTAGTATGTTTATTCTTTGGTTAGGAGAACGTATTACAGATAAAGGATTAGGAAATGGAGTTTCTATAATTATTATGATAGGAATTATCGCTCGTCTTCCTCAAGCATTTGCGCAAGAAGTTGGTTCACGTTTTCAAGCTATTACAGGCGGTGGCTTAGTTATGTTTATTGTAGAGTTATTGCTTCTTTATGGAGTTGTATGTGCTGCAATTTTATTAACTCAAGGAACACGCAAAATACCAGTGCAATATGCTAAGCGTGTGGTTGGAAATAAACAATACGGGGGGGCACGTCAGTATATACCCTTAAAGTTGTTTGCTGCAAATGTAATGCCTATTATCTTTGCACAAGCACTAATGTTTATTCCTCTGACAGTAGTTCGTTTTCAATCTGATGGAGGTTCTTCATTAGCTCATTCTTTGATGGATAATCATAGTCTTATATATAATGTTGTGTATGTAATGTTGATTATTGCATTTACTTATTTTTATACGGCTATAACATTAAATCCTCAACAGATGGCTGAAGATATGAAACGTAATAATGGATTCATTCCTGGTGTAAAACCAGGAAAGGACACTGCTGATTATATTGACACCATAATGTCTCGTATTACTTTCCCAGGTTCTTTATTTATTGCGTTTATTGCAGTTATGCCAGCACTTGCGGCTTTTAGTTAATGTACAAAATGCATTTTCACAATTCTTTTGGTGGAACATCATTACTTATCCTTGTAGGTGTTGTAATTGATACATTGCAACAAATAGAGAGTCATTTGATGATGCGTCATTATGATGGATTGTTGAATTCAGGTTATACTCGTAATGGATCGGTTTCAGCATATTAAGCTGAAACCATTCTTTTCTTTTATTTAAGAAAATTATCTTGCAAGTAGAAACTGTAAATCATAAAGGCTTAGTATGGCAAAACAATCGGCAATAGAACAAGACGGAACAATTATTGAGGCATTATCAAATGCTATGTTTCGCGTAGAATTAGAGAATGGCTGTCCTATTACGGCACATATCTCAGGAAAAATGCGAATGCATTATATTAAAAATCCTTCCTGGAGATAAGGTGAAGGTAGAAATGAGTCCTTACGACTTGACAAAGGGCAGAATCGTTTTTAGGTATAAATAAATTTATATAGAATAATGAAGACAAGAGCATCGTTGAAAAAGCGTACTCCAGATTGTAAAATAGTACGCCGTAAAGGACGTTTGTTTGTAATTAACAAGAAAAAAATCCTAAGTTTAAAAACACGACAAGGCTAATTAGTTTGTGAGATTTAATAAAAAAATATTATCTTTGCGTTCTAAAAATGTAGAGGTATTGTAAAAATCTCTTCGCTAGTAAGTAAAGTTTAATCAGTTTTAATTATTTAATTAGAAATGGCAATAAGAATTGTTGGAGTAGATTTGCCCCAAAATAAGCGTGGCGAAATCGCATTGACTTATGTTTATGGCATAGGTCGAAGTAGTTCAGCAAAAGATATTGGACAAGGCTGGTGTTAACCGTGACTTGAAGGTCAGTGAATGGACTGATGATCAAGCAGCCAAAATCCGTGAAATTATCGGCGCTGAGTTTAAAGTAGAAGGTGATCTTCGTTCTGAAATCCAAATGAACATCAAGCGTCTTATGGATATTGGATGTTATCGTGGAGTTCGTCATCGTAATGGTCTTCCTGTTCGTGGTCAGAGTACAAAAAAACAATGCTCGTACTCGCAAGGGAAAGAAGAAGACTGTTGCTAATAAGAAGAAAGCTACTAAGTAATTTAGTTGAGAGTTAAGGAAAAATAGAAATTTCAAACTTTGAACTTTTAAACTAAAAAAATATTATGGCAAAAGAAAAACAGCAACATCTAAAAAGAAATGTTAGAGTTGATGCAGTAGGACAACTACATGTGCACAGCTCATTTAATAATATTATTGTTTCTCTCGCAAACAGCGAAGGACAGATCATCTCTTGGTCTTCTGCAGGTAAGATGGGATTTCGTGGTTCTAAAAAGAATACTCCCTATGCAGCACAAATGGCAGGAGAGGATTGTGCAAAGGTCGCATTTGACCTTGGACTTCGTAAAGTAAAGGCATACGTTAAAGGTCCTGGTAATGGACGTGAATCAGCTATTCGTGCTGTGCATGGAGCAGGTATTGAAGTTACAGAAATTGTTGATGTTACTCCATTACCACACAATGGTTGTCGTCCTCCAAAAAAAGAAGAAAAGTATAATCTTCTTATATAGACAGTAATATTTAAAAACAGCTTATTATAAAAATTATGGCTAAATATATAGGTCCGAAATCTAAGATTGCACGTCGATTTGGTGAACCAATCTTCGGCGCTGACAAAGTTTTTGTCCAAGAGAAACTTCCCTCCTGGACAGCATGGCAATAACCGTCGTCGTAAAATGTCTGAATACGGTGTCATGTTGGCAGAGAAGCAAAAAGCAAAAGTACACTTATGGAGTATTAGAACGTCAATTCCGTAACCTTTTTGAAAAGGCTGCAAAGGCTTCTGGTATTACAGGTGAAGTGCTTTTTACAATTGTTAGAATCACGTCTTGATAACATCGTGTTCCGTATGGGTCTTGCGCCTACTCGTGCAGCTGCTCGTCAGTTAGTAGGTCATAAGCATATCGTTGTAGATGGTCAAGTTGTAAATATCGCTTCTTATTCAGTAAAGCCTGGACAAGTTGTTGGTGTTCGTGAAAAAGCAAAATCACTTGAAGTAATTGAAAATGCTTTAGCAGGTTTCAATCACAGCAAGTATCCTTGGATAGAATGGGATAATGCAACTAAGAGTGGTAAATTCTTGCACATCCCAGAACGTGCAGATATTCCAGAGAATATCAAAGAACAGTTAATCGTTGAGTTGTATTCTAAATAATCATTAAGTTAATGGCGATATTAGCATTTCAAAAACCTGAAAAAGTTGTAATGCTGGAGGCTAATGATAAGTTCGGTAAATTTGAATTCCGTCCTTTAGAGCCTGGCTTTGGTGTTACTATTGGTAACGCTTTGCGCCGCATTCTCCTTTCATCATTGGAGGGATATGCTATCAACACAATACGTATTAGTGGTGTTGAGCATGAATTCTCTTCAGTGCCAGGTGTAAAGGAAGATGTAACCAACATTATCTTGAATTTGAAACAAGTAAGATTCAAGCAAGTAGTAGATGAATTCGAGAATGAGAAAGTTAGTATCACTGTTGAGAACGCAACAGAGTTCAAAGCAGGTGATATCGGTAAGTATCTGACTGGATTTGAAGTGTTAAACCCTGATTTGGTGATTTGTCATTTAGATGCCAAAGCATCGATGCAGATTGATATTACGATAAACAAAGGTCGTGGTTATGTGCCTGCTGATGAAAATCGTCAATTTAGCACTGATGTAAACGTTCTCCCAATCGATTCAATCTACACCCCTATCCGTAACGTTAAGTATATAGTAGAACCATATCGTGTTGAACAAAAAACCGACTATGATAAGCTTTTACTTGAAGTAACAACAGATGGTTCCATAAGTCCCAAAGATGCCTTAAAAGAGGCTGCAAAAATTCTAATCTATCACTTTATGCTCTTCTCGGACGAAAAAAATTACCCTTGAAAGTCCAGAGCAAGATACAAAATGAAGAGTTTGATGAAGAAGTTTTGCATATGCGTCAGTTGCTTAAAACAAAATTAGTAGATATGAACCTTTCAGTTCGTGCTTTAAATTGTTTAAAGGCAGCAGATGTCGAAACGCTTGGAGATTTAGTTCAATTTAATAAAACAGATCTTCTTAAGTTCCGTAACTTTGGTAAGAAATCGCTTTCAGAGCTTGATGATTTGCTTGAGAGTCTGAATCTATCTTTTGGAACAGATATAGCAAAATATAAATTAGATAGAGAGTAATATTTTAATAAGAGCAATGCAGAGTAGACACCTGCATTGCCTTTTATAGACATTCACTCTATAAATTGAAATTAATAAAATGAGACATAATAAAAAAATTCAATCATTTGGGTCGTACTGCATCTCATCGTGCTTCCTATGCTTTGCAAACATGGCAGTATCGTTGATTATGCACAAAAAGAATCACTACGACTCTTGCTAAGGCAAAGGCCTTGAAGAAATATGTAGAACCTCTTATTACACGTTCTAAAGAAGATACAACAAATTCTCGTCGTGTAGTATTCCGTTATTTGCAAAATAAATATGCTGTAACAGAATTATTTAAAGAAATTTCTACAAAGGTTGCAGACCGTCCAGGTGGTTACACTCGTGTAATTAAATTGGGTACACGTCAAGGTGATGCTGCAGAGATTGCATTTATTGAGTTAGTAGATTATAATGAAAATATGGCTAAGACACCTAAAGCAACTGCTAAGAAAACTCGTCGTAGTCGTAAATCTACAGCAACTGTTGAAACTCCTGAAACAGAAGTTAAGGCAGAAGAAACTGCAGAATAATAAAATAATTATGCTATATATGAGGGGAGAGCTATTGAGTTCTTCCCTTTTATTTATTGTTTTTGGGGTGCCTCTTTATAACTGTAGTTTTGTAATAGCGCTTGTAGAGCTGTATCTCCAAACGTTATAGCTTGGAATAAACATTTAAGAAGTAAAAGGTATAGAGCTTTATTTTTTAGCACACTACTTTTATTTGTGAATTAATCTGAACCTTAATTCATAATTTAACTCTATTTAAGGTCTTATATTTTGTTATTTAGAACTTTCTCCTTTTTCTTTTGTGAAAACATATATAGATAACTCTCTCTTTCTGCAAGTGCGCGTTAGATTGAGTTTAAGATAAAAGAGCGTTTACGATATTATCCTTAACAGAAATCTGGAAAATTTCAATCATCGAGGATATGCGACAATACGCTCATACTGGAATAACTTACTCTTATTCTTGGAAGGGTATGATATATCTTCTAGTGTGGGTGCTATTGTTTACTATTCGATGATGGGTATTCCAGAGCCTCTGTTAGATAGTATTCAATAGTTCCCACGCTTCTTATAATTTAATTTACAAACTGCTAGTTTTGGAAACAAACTGCATTAAAGAAAAAACAATGAAAAAGTCTTTATTTTTGCTCATTATGAGCTTAATGTGTGTGTCTGGCTTTGCCCAAAAGCAAGTTACAGTAAAAGCAGGAACAGTAGTTCCTTTAAAAGCAGCTAATACGGTTGCTGCGGCAAATGTAAATGTGGGGGATAAGGTTCTCTTTACGGTAGCTCGTGATATCAATATTGGTGGTGTTACAGCTATTCCGTATGGGACTTCAGTTTCAGGAGTAGTTACATTAGCAAAGAAATCTTCTTGGTGGGGAACAAAAGGAAGATTAGGCCTTAATATTACTGAGTTGGTTATGCCTAATGGTACGGTAATTCCTTTGCAAAATGGAATAGTTCAGATTCAAGGTAAGAATAGAACAGCTTTGTCTGTAGGATTATTTATTTTCGTTGCTTGGCCTGCATGTTTTATTTGTGGTTCAAAAGCAGAAATGCAAGCTGGTTATGAAATACAAAACCAATGTTGCCACAAATACAACATTAGTTATAGAATAATACATTTTATATTTATAAAAAGCACCATTTGGGTAATCATTTGGTGCTTTTTCTTTTCAGAAAGATAAAGGGTAGAGAATCTGACCTTTTATTTATAAGTTGATACCAATTTTCCCAAGTGGCTTATCTCATTCTAATAATAGGTATTGTCTAACCAAAATATTTTATTCTTCCTTATTTCTTCTAGCAATGCACGCAAGAAAAAGTACAATTCTTCTTGCAATCTGAAAAAGAACCATGATTTTTAAGGGGGATATAACCCAATTTGTACCGCAGATGTTTAGGTAATCTGTAAGATTCTATTGACTCCCAAGTTTGTTTTTAGAAGGCGTAATCCTTGTTCTCGTTCTTCAAACGGCAGTTCCTCACGATGTAAGAAATAGAACATATAGAGTCCTATCAAATTCCTCCAACGCACTTCCCTCGTATAAATCTAATATATGTTTCGATACTTTTAGCTTTTTCCAACTGTTCTTTCATACTTTTGTTAGCTAAAAGATAATCGAATCGACGTAAACTTATTCGATGCGTTACGGATGTCTTGTGTTGGCGATAATAATAGATAGCATCACACATTCTCACCTCTCGTGAATTTAAGTAATGTAATCGCGTGGTATTATCATCACTGTATGATAGGGCACTTTCATCATAAGGAAACTGTAAATGAATCGTTTTCCGAACAACATAAACGCCATGTATTTTCCAAGTAAGGCTACTAATAAAACGAAGTATAACCATCTAAATAGTCAAAATCATCCATAAAGTAGCTTTCTTCTCCCATTTGAAAAATACATTCTTAACATGAAAAAGAACCGAATCTGTTTTAGGGAAAAGAAATAAAAGTATTGTAGATATGTTCAAAAGCATCGTTTGACACCCAATCATCGCTATCTACAAAAGCTATAAAATCGCCTGTAGCAAGTCTTAAGCCTGCGTTTCTTGCCTTTGCACTTCCACTATTCAGAGGCATTTCTAACACTTTTACACGATTGTCTTTCTTCGCATAAGTTTGCAAAATATTCAAAGAACAGTCGGTAGAGGCATCATTTATACAAATAATTTCAATATCATCAAAGGTCTGATTTATCAACGAATCCAAACATTGATGTAAATACTTTTCTGTATTATAAACAGCTACTAAGACACTAATCTTTGCCATTTCTACTCAGATATTTTGATATTTTACCTACTAACCGATTCCAACTATTGTTTTTTGTTTTTAGGATAGAGAGCGAAACAACCAGACTAATAAGCGTTAGCAATAATCCCCCTCCCCAATAAGTTAGAGCATTATCGCTTTGGGTAACAGCAAAAGTTAATACGCCAAGTGGAATTTGTAAGCAAGCATACAACGATACTTGCTTTGATATTTTATAGTTGTAGCGCCAACGAGTATAGACTATCGTTAAAAACGCATCAACCATTCCTGCGAAAGTTATCCCCCAGCCCGCACCAGCGAGTCCATACTGAGAAAAAATGTAGACCACAGCTAAAATCAGAATGATATCATAAACGGCTTCAAGAAATAAATAAGAAATAGAATCACCTTTGGCTAAAGGAATATATTGTATCGGAAGGGTTATTGCACGAAAGTACATAGCCAGCATAATGATTTGCATCATCTGTAAAGTAGGCATGAATTTTCCTGTATATAATAAAGGTAGAAGGATAGGAAGAAGAAGAGAGAACATCACCAACAAAGGAGATACCAATAACAGCATCACTTCAATTTGCCTATTTACAATTTGATTGAAGCTATACTGTAAATGATTTACGCCTGAAAGACGTGGAAAATAATCGGTTTCCATCGCAGCAAACACCATTCCCACATAAGTCATGGTCATCATATAGCCAGCATTAAACAATCCTACGGTGTTTATTCCAGCCACATTGTTAATATAACTTCTTATTAAAAAGTCTGCTCCCGACCCTAAAAATACCTGCCAACACAAAGGCAATCCCCAAACGTATCATGCTAATTCCTTCCATCATCGGCTTAACTTTCTTGATTATTTTGAGAGGATAGATGCGGTAAGAATAGGTTATGGTTAATACCATTTGTATCAAAGCTATAATGATAAGCGAAGGGACAATCGCTTTTTCTTTAAAGAAATAATAAATCGGAACAGAAGTTATCAAAGCACCTAACACATTATATATAGAAATGATTGCCAGTGCTTTAAGTCTTCTTATGCCTTTTAGTATAGCTAATTCGCCACTTGTTATAGCCATCATAAACACAATAGGCGATAAAAGTATGAAATGAAGGGTGTGTCCGTCCCATGAAAAAGTAAACCTACTAAGTAGCGGACTTAATACAATACAAATCAATATACCAAACAATCCTGTTAATAAGCTCCACGAACGCACCAATTTAACTGTTTCGGCTAATTTTATTTCATCTTCTTTATCAAAATATTCAGAGATATTTTTAACAGCACTCATCGAAACTCCGAAGTTGGTTGAATTACTTATAAGGCTTAAAGTAGAGTTAAATAACGATATTAGTCCCATACCTTCAGGACCCAATATCATTGCTACCAACTTATTTCTTACCACACCCACCAATATATTAAGTGTTTGAACACCGCCAAAAAGTCCAGTATATTGGAGAATATGTCTATAGCTGTTTGTTTTTTTTGCCATTATTTAAACGTAAGTTAAAAAGCTCTTATTATCTCTCTGAAGCACGGAATAAACATAAAATCAGGTGTCATTATATGCCACTATTTCTTCTAAAAAGTGTATAAGTCCGTATCTTCTTGTTTTTGTATAACGTAAAAACAAAAGAAAAAGTGTAACTTTCACTTTCTCAAATTCAGAGAATTGTTTCTGAGTATAGAAGTTGTGGAGAGCGGGTTGTTTATCTCCATTATTTTATGAACAATTCTTTTATAGGCACAAACGCAATTTCTTTTTAGAAGAAGATGATAAGTGAAATGGTGGATAATAGTTTTCTTGATGATTGTTGATGGATATTTTGTGCTTTTTTACCAATTGGCGAGATTAAAAGAGCGTTCTATTTGCTTTTCAATATCATCTTTTAGAGCTGTAAAAAAAGTCGATACCAGTTTGTTTTTTTCCACCTCATCTACACTTACAGCATATGTATTCATAGGCTTATTATCTTTGTTGTTTGCATAAATAAAACCAATGACTTTGGGTTTACCTACCAAACATAACACCACTTTAAAGAAGCCATTAGGTACAAGTACCTTACTATATCCTATGCGTTTCCCTGCTTTTTTCGGCACAATAGGACCGCATACAATGTAAATCTTACCATATTTCTCTGCCCAATATCTGCATTGTTCTTCCAATTCTTTCCAGTCTCCGCCATTCAAAGCATGAGTTTGTGGACATATATTTGTCATTAAAAATGACTCATCCATGGCCGTTCTGTTCCATTTGTTATCACCTGCAGGACACATATGTCCTCTATCATAACCCGAATGAGTGTAATCATTGCTTTCCACCTTAATACCTCCTACGGCATCATTGGCATGAAATTTATGCCCTTTTCGGCTTACTTCTCCGTCTGTATGTTCTTTTGTTAAGCACCACGACACATAGTTTGGAATTCTATTTGCAGGATTATACGACGTGAAATAAGCATATTGCGTTATCAGTTGCTCTTTAAAGCCCGCTGCACGATGCGATTTTATGAGCATCCAGTCGGCAGATGAGAAGGCGGGTGAGGGTGCATTTTGTGCCAAGACTATCGTGTTTAGGCACAAAGAGAGTAGAAGAGAGAAAAATTATCTTTTTCATTTTATTAGTTGATTATAAGCATCTAACGCATATTTACGAGCCAATAACAAGGCAAAAACAAAGCAACTACAGGTGCGACAATAGCCAATGAAGTCCCAAAAAGAAGTTGTGAGAACACTGCATTAAGTACCGAAGTGCTCTACCAATAGTTGTCCTACAAACACCCAAGGACACACCGCAACAAACACCACAGCCACATGTTTCAGTGCATATATCCATGTTTTTCAACACTTCTACGCATTAAATAGCCAATAGCTTGCCCATGTTTAGCCCCATTTGCTAATAGAAAGTGGTATAATTGTGCATCGTTTGATAAACCATTATGAAATGTTTTTCATTCCTTTAGGTACTATCATGAAGATAGAAGAACACACAATGGTGAGTAGCGAGAACACCAATAAGCCATTGTTGAGTGTCGATAAATCAGCTAATGCAATGACAGAGCATAACACAAGTAAAACCGTTGTTGTTACAATACTAATCAATAAAGGTATGGTATAGCGATGACGGGGTACCCGAATGCGAAAGGCAGTTATATAACTCACCAATATGCTCATTACTAACACCAAGCTCATATTGATAAATAGGTTGTTATACGAAGTTACAAAATGCGCAATCACGCCTCAATACGCATAGGCTAATAATATGAAGCGATATAGCTTTTAAAGGTTTCAACAGTTTGTTTATGCCCACAAAATAGGCTATCACAAAAGGCAGAACAATAAAAACTGCCAATAAAAAGAAACTAAAAAAGGTGATATTTATCATTTAAATAATATTTATATTTATTCGTTTGTTGCAACCATTAGCCACTTCTTCGTTATTCGTAGCTAAAATAACAAGTTGGTTATTGTTAGCCATAGCCCTTACCTCGCTTAACAAATCCGAAGTAGGAAGCAACGTTTGTGTATCATTGGGAACAGCAATTAGTGTAATATCTTTTTGCAGTAGCGATGCAAAAGACAAAAAGAACACGTTGTTGGTCTTCGTTGTTTAATTCGTTCAATAGCGTGGTAAAATGGTTCTTAGGTATCTTTTTATCTCGCCAAAGCACCAACAATTGCTTTTTCGTCTATTACATTCTCCTTTTTGTAGCTTGCACTATTTGCGCAAACAACTCTTCTGTTGTTGTGTGTAAAGCTTGCAATTGAAGAGGGAAATAAGCCATTTCTTGACGTAAAAAGGAGCAGAAAGGGAGTAACGCATTCTCCGTGGAGCGTAATATAGCCACTTTTAACGGCACATAACCCCACCATGGCTTGTAATAAACTATGAGCCACACGCACGTCTACACAGAACAAGCTCACCAATTCACCTTTTTGTAAGCTGAAAGATAAAGGGCTTATTTCTTTTCCGTCGACTGTTAATACGCAAACATCTTTTTAGTTCTAACATATATCTGCTGTTTATTAAGCACATACAAAGATAGTTCTTATCACTAAAAATAGAATAACAAAAAAAGCAAAAAATGACTTATCTGTAAAAACAGATTTAGAATATTATTGTATAACTTTGCAAGAAATGCGCACAAATACAACATATTTGAGCTTTATAAAATAGGAAAATGAAACAAAAAAACATATACAAATGTGGTGTTACCTGCCGAATGGCACGAGCAAAAAGCTGTGATGCTAACATGGGCGCACAAAGACACTGATTGAAACCTTATTTAGATGATATCAATAAAACATTGCTATCGCTTACTGAGGTCATTGCAAAAAGAAGAGAAAGTGCTTATTGTTGCTCAAAAATAAAGAAGAGGTTTCAGCACTTATTAAAGAACATATTGCTCCCGAAAGGTGGAATAATATTAGTGTATTTCAGTGCGAAACAGACGACACTTGGGCAAGAGACCACGCTTTTATAACGCTTAAAAGCTACCACAAAAAGAAGGTGAAATAGAGCCTATCTATCTCGATTTTCAGTTTAACGGATGGGGTAAAAAGTTTGCATCGGCACACGATAATGCCATCAATGCGCATTTAAAAGAAGCCAAAGTGTTAACAGGAAGCTGGCAAGACCTTAATCATTTTGTTTTTAGAAGGTGGGTCTATTGAGAGCGATGGCGAAGGAACTATCTTCACAACCAGTATGTGTTTGTTAGCTCCTAATCGTAATCAACCACTTTCAAAGCCAGAAATTGAGGTTAAATTGTTAGAAATGTTGCACGCAAAAACGAGTGGTTTGGCTCGATTATGGCTCGCTTGTAGGCGACGATACCGATGGACATATCGACACAACGGTGCGTGTTGCACCTAATAACACCTTAGTGTTTGTGGGCTGTGAAGATGAAAATGATGAGCAATATGCCGACTTTTTATTGCTTAAAAAGCAGTTGCAAACGCTTAAAACATTAAGTGGCGAGGCTTATCGCTTAATAGAATTGCCCATGCCTACTGCTATTTATTGTGATGATGAACGCTTACCTGCTACGTATGCCAACTTCCTTATTATAAATAATGTGGTGATATTGCCCACTTATAACCAACCCGAAAACGATAAAAAAGCAACCGAACAACTTCAAAAGGCTTTTCCTGAACATCGTATTGTTGGTGTTGATGCGCGTACAGTGATAAAGCAACATGGCTCATTGCATTGCTTAACCATGCAAATTCCTTGTTTTGCTCAACTTCATATTTAATGCCTTTCTTTCTCTTCTACACCATTTATTATATTTAATAGCTATTTATGACACGAAAAATAAAGGTTGGTTTTATCCAACAACAAAACACTTCGAGTGTTCAAAGCAATATAGATAAGCTCTCAAAGAGCATAGAACAGTTGGCAAACAATGGTGCGCAACTTGTTGTTTTACAAGAGTTGCACAATTCATTGTATTTCTGTCAAACAGAAGATGTGCGTTTGTTTAATCTTGCAGAGCCTATTCCCGGTCCATCTACCGAACATTTTTCTGCTTTAGCAAAGAAGTTTGGCGTGGTAATCGTTACTTCTTTGTTTGAAAAGAGAGCAGCAGGCTTGTATCATAATACGGCTGTTGTTATCGAAAAAGATGGTTCTATTGCGGGAAAATATAGAAAGATGCACATTCCAGACGACCCTGCTTATTACGAAAAGTTTTATTTCACACCCGGCGATTTAGGCTTTATGCCTATTGAAACATCGGTGGGTAAACTCGGAATACTTGTGTGTTGGGACCAATGGTATCCAGAGGCTGCGCGCTTAATGGCACTCCGTGGTGCCGAAATCCTTATCTATCCTACGGCTATTGGCTTTGAAAGTAGCGACGAAGAAAGCGAACAAGAACGCCAAAGAGAGGCTTGGACAACTATTCAGAGAGGGCATGCTGTGGCAAATGGTCTACCTGTTATTGCCGTAAATCGTGTGGGATTAGAACCCGACCCTTCTGGTTTAACAAATGGAATTACGTTCTGGGGAAGTCTCATTTGTTGCGGGTTCGCAAGGCGAAATGTTATACCGTGCGAGCAAAACCGAAGAAGAATGTAAGGTAATTGAAATAGATTTAGAGCGTTGTGAACAAGTGAGAAGGTGGTGGCCTTTCCTCCGCGACAGACGAATAGACGAATATCAGAACATCACTAAACGTTTTATCGACTAATTGCTGTTAATGTTTTAACGCAAAACAAAGCACCCCTCTTGGCACATTTTTACAGTTGTATTGTGCTAAGAGGGGTACTTTTTATAATAAAAAAATGCTTTTATTCTTTTTTTCTTAAAAGCCTTTTATTAACCTTTTTAATAATATGCGGTGTGCTGACTCAAATTCTTTTGGGATATTTGCCTATAAAGCAAAGGTTTACTAAACAGTTTGCAAGCACTTCGGCATCGCTAAGCGTTACTCCTTTTGCACGAGACACGCTTTTACCTAAGCAAACCTCCCATGTAGAGCGAAAGTTATTATCGTCTGCGCCCATATAGGTTTCTCCATTGGCTTTATTTTCTATAATTTTATAGAGAATACTCTTTTTAGAAGGAACGGGTTCCATATCTAATAACAAGTCGTAAGCTTTTCTTTAAAGGAGCGCGAAATTGACTTGTTCCGGGAAACATCTCGTTTATTACAGGCATTACCTCTTCAAAATCGTAAGCCTGAAAAAAAGTTGTTTTAATTTCATATTGTTGCTATTCGTTTGTTTTATTGCTTTTGCCACAACCGTTTTACGGGTGATTTATTGGTGGCGTTTATCTGGTTGTTTGTTGGAAAAAGAAAAAGGGCGTTTCAAAAACATGAATCGCCCTTTTTATAAAGTTATGTAGATGTTTTTTTGTTAAAAAGAAGTTCTTTTATGGTTTAAAAGTTTTCTTAAAACTTCGCCATCTTTATGGCATCTACTGCACATTCGTCGCCTTTATTGCCTAACACTCCACCACATCGGTCTATTGCTTGTTGTAGATTGTTGGTTGTTAACAAGCCATATATAATAGGTATTTCGCTTGTTGTGTTTAAATGTGCTATTCCGTTGGTTACACCTTTGGCATATATAGTCGAAATGTGGTGTATCTCCTTTGATAACACAACCTAACACTATAAGTGCATCATATCCTCCGTTAAGCACCATTTGGTGTGCTCCATACACTAATTCAAAGCTCCCCGGAACGGTTTTAACGTGTATATTTTCGGGCAATGCTCCGTGTTTTTCGAGTGTTTTAACAGCTCCATTGAGTAAAGCACCTGTTATTTCAGGGTTCCATTCGGAAACTACTATACCGAAACACATGTTACTTGCATCGGGAACTTTTGCTAAGTCGTATTCCGATAAGTTGTGTAATGCTGTTGCCATGCTATGTTATTTCTGCTTAATATGTCTATCTTTCAATCTTTATTTCCCACTGTTGAGAGATAAAGAGTTATTGGATAGATGCTCTTTCGATGTATTTATCTATTTCTTGAGATTGTACCAAAGCAGAGTTTTGATATTTCTTTTTAATATCTTTATAAAGTTCTAACGCTTCTGCCTTTTTGTTTTGGCTTTCTAAAAGTTGGCCTGCTTGCAATAAGAAAAGTAGGAGAGAGGCTGTTGTTTGCACCACCTTCTGCTTTATCGTCTGCTTTCGAGGCTGCTTTTTTCAAAGAGCTAATCGCTTCGTCTACCTTTCCTACATGTGCATAAGCATTGCCTAAGGCAGCAATAGCAGCAGGGCTTACCATTGCATCGCTTGCTGGTGAGTAGTCTTCAAGATAAGTAACGGCATCGTTCCACTTGTTAAGTTGCGCACAACAAAGGCCTGCATATAAGTTAGCAAGGTTGCCTGCATCGGTTCCACTGTGGTCTTTTGCAATGTTAGCAAAGCCAGAATAGCCTGCTTTATCGCCATTTAATGCCACTTCGAACTGTTCCATTGAGAATAATGTTTGACCTTTAGCCAACTCGGTGCTTGCTTTTTCTTCTTCAGGAAGATACACATAGGTTCTATAAAGGAAAAATCCTGCTACTGCAACCGCTAAGGCTGCGACAACAATAAGAAGTGCTTTTTTTGTATTTTTAGCACAAATGCTTCCGACTGATTTAGCGCATTTTGCAACTCTACAGCTCCGTTTTTCTTTTTTTGTTTACCATTATTTTTTTAGTTCTTTATTATTATCAAGTTTTCGTGTTAAATAAATGCTTTTTACGCATTATATATAATGATGTGCAAAAATAAATATTTATTCTAACATACTGAAATTTATTATCTACTTTTTCGTTTATATATCGTAAAACCACTAACTTTGCCCACTATAAAGCGCATATCGTGCTTTTATTATTTTTTTCATAAGGTGTGTTTGTGGTTCTATATTTTATAAATAATGGTTACACACCTCACTTTTAAAGAGATGTTTTTTTGTTACATAAACCCTTTTAAAAACATAATGATATTAAAGAATATAACCCTTATAAACTATAAAAAACATTGAGGAATGCACGCTTTCTTTATCGCCCTAAAAATGAATTGTTTTATAGGCCATAACGGAGCAGGAAAAACCAATTTGCTCGATGCTGTTTATTATCTTTCGTTTTGTAAGAGTGCTTATAATCCCACCGACTCGCAGGTAATGATGCACGATAAAAGATTTTTTTGTGTTAGAAGGGTTATACGAAACGGAGCAAAAAGACCTCGAATTGGTGTATTGTGGCATGAAGCGTGGAACAAAAAAAGCACGTTAAACGAAATAAAAAAAGAATATAAACGATTGTCGCAACACATTGGATTTATTCCGTTGGTGTTTGTTTCTCCCAGCGACACTACGCTTATTGAGGGAACAAGCGACGAGAGAAGGCGTTTTCTTGATGTGGTTATTTCGCAGTTAGATGGCACGTATTTAGATGCTCTTTTTGCGCTATTCTAAGGCTTTAACACAACGAAATGCGCTGTTAAAGCAGGAAGATGAACCTGACAAAGCTTTGCTCGACTTGTTTGAAGAAGAGATGGCAACGCAGGGAACGCTTATCTTTGAAAAACGAACGGCATTTGTCGAGGCTTTTATTCCTATCTTTCAACACATTTATCAACACATATCTGGCAATAAAGAGTTGGTTTCACTCAATTATATCTCTCATGCTCAACGAGGAAATTTGCTCGATGTTATTCGCCGAGATAGGCATAAAGACAGGACTGTGGGCTATTCTTTACACGGCATTCATCGAGATGATTTAGAAATGCTTATAGGAGATTATTCGCTCAAACGTGAAGGAAGTCAGGGGCAAACCAAAACTTTTGCACTTGCATTGAAGCTCGCTCAGTTCGATTTTCTTAAGCGAACAACGTCTAACACCACACCTCTTTTGTTATTAGACGATATTTTTGATAAGTTAGATGCTAACAGAGTGGAACGTATTGTTAATTTAGTGGCAAGCGATAGCTATGGTCAGATTTTTATTACCGATACAAACAGAGAGCATTTAGATGTTATTTTGCAAATGGGAAACTTTCCTTATAAACTGTTCGAGGTGGAAAATGGAAAGATAACTGAAAAGAAAGAAGAAAACAATGTTTAAGAAAAAAGCGCAGATAGTAGACGATGTTATCGCTCAATTGTTACGCAGGCAGGGTTTAGAAACACCGCTGTTGCAACATCGTGTACTGCAATCGTGGAATGAAGTGGCAGGAGAATTGGTGGCTAAATATACCCGAGAGAAGTTTATTAGTAATCAAACATTGCATGTAAAGATTGTTAATCCCTGCCGTTAAAAAAACGATTTGCTCATGCGACGAACTGCGTTAATTCAGCAACTCAACTTAGCGGCGGGTGGCTCGTTTGTTATTGCCGACATTCATATTTATTAAATATTTGTTTTTATAAGGCAGGTTTTTTTCGTTTCTGTTGTCATCATTTTTTTCGCTTATTTTTAAAGGGTGTTTTAAAATGTTTCTGCCCTTAACTGGTTTTGCATCGTTATTTTTGTTGTGTTTTTAATAAATAAGCTCTAAAAACGTTCTTTTTTTAGCTAAAAAGCGTGCAAAAAGCTAAGAGTTTACTGTGTAATAGATGGTGTTTTTAGACGCTAATAAACAAGAGTTTTTGCCTTTAAAAACATCATGTATTGCACCCTAAAACCTAAGCTTTTACAGCCTAACACACCATGTTTTACGTTTTAATAGCTTCTGTTTTGTGTGTGTAAAAGATATATGTTTTTGTGCTAATGGCTCGTTTTTCGTTCGTTTTTCACGCTAAAATGTGTTGTAATAGCTAAGTGCATAGCCCTTTTTACGCTAAAAATGAATTTTTGAAATGTAACAAAAACGCTCACAAAAATTCTACTTTTCTACGCTGTAAAATGATGACTTAACAAACAAGGTGATAGAGATAGAAAAATGATGTTTTATAGTTTGTAAGGATAAACACAAACTGCAAAACTTGTGTCTTTTTCTTTTTAAAAGTAACAATATTACCGATTAAAAAAATAAAAAAACACAAAAACGACGGGTCGCCACAGGCTATTAGCACTAAATAGCGTTAAATTTAAAAAGAGTAGTAAACGTTTTTTTCTGTGGTGAAAGTTGGTTAGAAATCAGTTTTTTTATTACATTTGTAAATATAAAACTAAACAAAAACACTCCAACAAAAAGCAAACAATGAACAATTTTATCGTTGTATTTATTCAACATATAAGTTGTTCTTTAAAAAAATTAACCGATAAAACCCAACAAACAAATGAGCAACATGAATGCAAACATTTTATTAAGTATTTACAGCAAATATTTCCCCGAAGAACAGATGATGGCTGTTAAAAGAAATCTTTTGAAAACTTAAATGAAGAAGACCAAACAATGCTGGCTATGGCTCAATTTAAGGACCCAATAACAGCACTTATTATATCTCTTTTTAGGTGGTGGATTTGGTATTGACCGCTTTTATATAGGAGACACTTCCTTAGGAATATTGAAATTAATCACTTGCGGAGGCTTTGGTATATGGGCAATTATAGACCTTTTCCTTATTATGAACGCTACTCGTGAAAAGAATTTCCAAAAAGTTACTTTCATTGGTACATTGTTAAACAAGAGTTACAAACGCTATTTTTTTAGTGTATTGTGTGGCTATTTTATGGCTTATTGTTAACGCAATAAGCCATAAATGCGTGTCGGTGTGTGTTTTTAAAACTATCACTTCGTTTCCATGTCCTGCTTGTGGTACCACGAGAGGCATGGCTTTTTTGTTTCAAGGGCATGTATTTGATGCCTTAAAATGCAATCTTAATCTTTTATTTATAGTGCCTTTTGCGGTTCTCTATCCCGTGTGTTTGCTCTCAGATAAGTTGTTTAGAACGCATTATGTGCTACATTATTACCTTCGTTTACGCCTACTTTTAAATAAAAAACAAGTATTTTTATCCTTTGTTTTATTTGAGAATAATGGTGTGGATAACGCACTTTTTCTGGTTATAATATAACAAAAACAGCACCTTCTGTTATAAAAGAAAAGTGCTGTAGGGTTATCTTTTAAAAACAAAGAACAAACAATCAACCTTATCTTACAAGTTCTTTTTCTTGTTGTTCCGTCGCTCATCTTCACAATATTAAGTCCCTTTTCGGGCTTATCAATGCTCATTCCTGCCACGTTATAACGACTTGTTTCGTGTAAAGAGTTTGTGTTTACAGATTCTATCGCTGTTGCCTTGTCGTTAGAAGTCATAGGAATGGTAATCTTAGCAGGGAACATTCGCAAGGGGTCGCACCATAAACTAAGCGCATCTGCCATAGCTCCTATGCTTGGTTTTACCATCTCTTTAAACACCAACTTTCCTTCTTTATACACTTCGATAGGCTGATTAAAGTCTACATCGTTAATAAATAAGCCCAACGAACCCTGCACTTTTGCGCCTTGAGGGTCGGTTGTGGTAATGCGAAAGGTGTTTCCTTGGTGTTCAACATCGAAACGTATTTCAGCTTTTTTTATCATGTTTCAAATCACGAAAATCGAGATAATACACTCCATGAGAGAAGGCTTCTTCTTCATAATCGTGCGTCATATTATAATATAAGTAACTTATGTTCTTAGGATAAGTTCGTTTTTCGTGTTGAGAAAGCCAACCCGTGTGTTGATAAGGGCTTATTGCGTGTCCTTGTCCCGGTAGTATATTAACGCTGTGTTCATAGTCTTCAGGAGCTTGTTGTTTTAGCTCTGCCAACTTAGTTTTCCATATATTAGCATATTCAGAACGACCAAAACCATTATCATTTGCTCCTACATACATTAAAAAAGGTAAGTTTCTAACGTTTTTCGGGAGCCTTTAATGGTTCACAAGCTGCTATTGGTGAAACGCCAGCAAAGTAGTCTGGCATAAACAAAGCCAAACGATGTGTGCCGTAACCTCCTTCAGATGCGCCATACAACTAAATCTTTTTAGGATTAACAAAATCAGATACAGCGGCTAAACGGCATATACGTCTAATCATCATACGTTGGGGTTGTAAATACCAACGACCAATTCTATCGTCTGCCATACGTGGTACAAAGAACAAAGTAAACCAGTTTCTATCTCTTTCAGCATTCTTTATATAATATTCATAAGATAACGTGTTATCCATTAAATCCCATGGTCCATCTACAAAACCCTTACCTCCACCGTGTAAAGCGATAAAGAGTGGATAACCACCGTCGGGCTTTGTGCCTCTTGCAAACATGGTTGCTTTCATTGATTGCTGTGCTGGTAAGTTCCAAATGAATTCATTTTTACCATTTAAAACATCGGTAAAATGACTCTTTTTCGAGGCTTTCTTTGTTTACATCTACCCATAATTGCCACATTTCTTTTTGTTCATTCTCAATAGAAGAAGCGTCTATTGTTCTGTTATACAACTCTTGTTCGGGTTTTTCCACCTTGTCTTTTTCTAACTGAGAACCAAAGAATGCTCTGAGTTTTTGTTGAGTTGAGGCATCAAACGCAACAGAACGAGTTGTTAATGAATGAGGAGAAGCCAACAACGAACTGTTTTCTGTTTGTTCGGAAGCTATCTTTAATGTTTCAGAAGTGACACTGTTTGTTGCAGATTGAGCGCACAAACAAGTGCAAGAAAGTAATAAAAGAGAGAGTGATTGTTTGTAGTTCATTGTTATAAAGAATTATATATTCAACGTTTCGTTAAGGGGTTAAGGTTTAAAATGGAGTTGTTTAGTCCATGTGTGTTGCACTATTGTTGTTTCATTAACAAGCTGGTGTAACGTTGCATTGAAGCTTATGGCTTAGAATAAAAAAGACGTTGTTGAGAAAAGAACATATGGTTAAGTTTTATGTTCTGTTTCTTTGCGTTATGTCATGCAACAATAGGGCTATAAAGGTGTGCTTGTTATTGGCTTATTTCCTCACTATTAAGCATTTATATCATTGCATTCGTCTGAGTAACTCTTCTTTTTATTCTGTGTACAAATGTAATAAAATATTCGTATTCCTACAAAAACTTACATCGTTTTGTTGCTTAATATACACCTAAAATAGGATTAAGTGTGCGTGTAAAGACTAAAAAAGGAAATACAAAAACACGTTTAAAATGAATGTAATAAAAAAAGGATATTTGCTTATTTATCCTTTCTTTTATTTTGGTGATATAGCGTAAAATGCTAATTTATTCCTTAAAAATGCGTTATTTTTAAGCCCTTTTTAGTCTTAAAAAATATCTTTACAAAATATAGCAGTTATGCAGTTGTAATGACAAAGAAATGCCTTTGTTAGGGTGCTTTTTAGCTAAAAACGTGCAAAAGCTAAGAGTTTAGAGTGCAATAGATAAGCTTTTTAGCACATAAAACACAAGAGTTTAGCATGCAAAACATAAGCTATTGCACCCTAAAACCTTAGCTTTTGCACGCAAATAGCTTATATGTTGCATTTTATTTGTTAGGTTTTAGAAATGCAAAAACCTATATGTTTTAGTTTTTTTATAGCAGGATATTGCTGTTGAAAAAAATGCTTTTTTTAACGCAGAAAAAGATGCTAAAAAGCTTAGCTATTTTTTTCTAAAACAAGAAAATGAAATGTAACAAAACGCTCATAAAAACTACGAAAAAAAGGTGCGTTTTAGTGTCGATAAAATAAAGAAAAAAAGAGAACAAATACAGAAAAAGATAATCGTTAACGAAACAAAGGGAGAGGAATGAGAACATAAACCCTGCTTTTGTATTGACAAATAAAGCGTAATATAAAAAGGTATATTACAGTCTTTACAAAAAATAAAGGTTCCATCAATGTGGAACCTTTATGCTATGAGCGTTTAACACTATAATTTTAATAGCGTTTTAGCATTGTCGATAGCCGCTTGAGAGATATCGCTACCGCTTAACATCTGAGCTATTTCGTTTATGCGTTCAGTGTTATTCAGTTTGTTCATCGAACTAATAGTGCCGTTTTCGGTTTCTTCTTTCGTCACTTTGTAATGAGTTGAGCCGATAGCAGCTATCTGAGGAAGGTGCGTTATACTGATTACTTGGCGGTTATTGTTGCCCATTTCTTCCATTATTTGCGCCATTTTTTCTGCCACACTACCGCTCACTCCCGTGTCAATCTCATCGAAAATAATGGTTGGAAGTTTAACTACACCACTCACAAGAGCCTTTAATGAAAGCATAACACGAGCAATTTCTCCTCCCGATGCCGTAACACTTACAGGGTTTAACGTGCTACTTTTGTTGGCACTAAACAAGAAAACAATTTTATCTGCACCATCGTTTGAGAGCGGTTTGGTGCTATGTTCCACCTTAAAACGTGCGTTAGGAATGCCTAAAGGCACTAATTTTTTTTCGAGCATCTTAGCTTCAATCACAGGCACAGCCTCTATGCGTTTGGCAGTTAAGGCGTTGGCTTTTTCGGTGCAAAAGAGCTAACAGTTTTTCCACTTCGAGCTTCTTTTTTTCTTTCAATAACTCGTCGCTATTGTCGATGGTTTCCAACTGACTTTCGAGCTTTGTTTGAATAGCTATTAACTCTTCTTCGCTATTTACATGATACTTTTGTTGTATGCTATATAGCGTGTCTAAACGAGAGTTGAGCGTGTCGAGACGTTGAGGGCTCAAAGTCAATATTATCTACCTTGCCATTTATTTCGTCTGCAATATCGCTTAATTCTATCTGACATGAAGAGAGGCGAGATGCCAATTCTTCTACTTCGGGATACACGTTTACGATATCGTTAATGCCCTTTTTCAATGTTTTTAAGTTGCGATATAATGCCAATATTATCGTCCCAAAACGCATTATCAGCCATACATAAAGCCATTTTTATGTCTTCAGAATGACTTAAAGTCTCTACTTCTTGCTCTAATTCTTTTTGTTCTCCCACCTTTATTTGCGCCGTTTCTAGCTCGTTTAGCTGAAAACGCATAAAGTCTTCGTTGGTTTGTTGGCTGCTAATGCTTTCTTTTAATTCAGCTAACGCATGTGCCTCTTTGGTGTAAAGGTGAAAGTGTTTTTGGTAATCGGCTAATAAAGAATCTGTATGAGCAATAATATCTAAGATATTAAGTTGGAAGTCTTCTTTATTTAACAACAAGTTTTGATGTTGCGAATGCACATCGAGCAAGTTCTCACCAATGATTTTCATGGTGCTAAGTGGCACTGGTGTGTCGTTGATAAACGCCCTACTTTTGCCGTTGCTGTTTAGCTCTCGGCGAATAATACATTCGGTTTCATCGTAGTCTACATCGTTTTCTTCGAACAAAGCCCTCATGTTGTAAGACTCAATATGAAAGCGAGACTCGATAACACACTTGTCTTTTCCCGATTTAATACTCTTTATTTCTGCTCTATTTCCTAAGAGCTGTCCTACTGCTCCCACAATAATACTCTTCCCAGCTCCTGTTTCTCCCGTGATAACAGAGAAGCTCGGATAGAACTGCATGTCAAGTTCGTCGATTAAAGTGAAGTTCTTTATGTATAATCTTTTTCAGCATTTTTTTATTGTTTTATTTTATCCCATGTGTTACTTTGGCTGGCATTTATACGCATCATTAAATCGTAAATAGCCTCTTTCTCCTTAGCCGTTCCCTTTCCTTGGTATATGTTTGCAAGTTCATCTTTTTTTGTAATCGGTCCATATTAAGGGGAGTTGTGCCAGCGGTTTGTTATCTCTACAAGCCTTTAACTGCTCTTCGAGAGTGGTAGAAATAGCAACTCTTGCTCGCTCAGGGTTGCTCACCATTTCGTCTAATCCTAAGCGATAATAATTGTATTGCAACTCTCTAAAAGGTTTTAAGGCAGGGGTCTAAGTAGTCGTTAATTAAGGCAAATCTGTTTCTATCATCGTCGAACGATTTCCAACCTGTAAAGTTTAATGTTTGTGCATTATTGGTTAAGTTCATACAGAGTTGAAGTATTTCCTCTCCACCCATAGGCGAAAACGAATCCAAATCTATGCCAATGATGAGATAAGCATAGTAAGCAAAGAGAGCAGTGAGCTGATTATTAACGTTCTCAGGATTGAATTCGAGTTGGTCGAACTGCGCAAATGTAAACTCAAAGTCGTTATCTGTGTTGTTATAAATAATGGAATTGTAACTTGAATTATACACAGGTCGGTTGGCTTGGATAAGTGCTTTGCATCTAAAAAGATTGCTACTATTGTCGTATTGGTTAATAGTGATGTTGAAAACACAATTTATTCGTTCGTTTTTCTTAAATTGTAAAGGCGTCCATTGCTTGTTGTTTACAAAATCTTGTAGCGTTTTTTGTAGGTTATCGAACACGCTAACGTCTGTTCCTTGCACTTGTTCATGGTTAATAGTGATGCGTGCATTAAGCTCTTGTGCTTGTAAATAAGAGTCTATAAACACGCCCATTAACAAACAAAGGCTAATGGCGAATGTTTTAAAATGAAAGAGATGCAACACAGAGGTCATGTTTTTTTATGAATAATAAGGGTGAAAATGTGGGTTGAACTTACGTCTTTCAGCCCACTACAAACCGTTATAAATAGTTTTCAAGCTCGTTTATAATGTCTATTGCAACAAGATTTTTAGGCTTTTTCTCGAAGTGTTTTACCCCTTGATGATTGATAATAGACACTTTGTTATTAGCCGATTGAAAACAAGTGTCGGCATTTTGCAACGAATTAAGTACGATAAAATCGAGATTTTTCTTAGCTAATTTGAGTTTAGCGTTTGTTTCTTCGTCGTTTGTTTCTAAGGCAAATCCCACCAAACATTGGTCTTTTGTCTTTTGTTTTCCTAACGCTTCAGCTATATCTTCTGTGGGTTCGAGCGTTAAAGAAAGCGTTTCTGCTGTTCGTTTTAGCTTCTTTTCTGCCACAGTAGCCACTCTATAATCGGCTACGGCAGCACATAATATGGCAATATCGCTATGCTTAAAGAGGCTTGTTGAGGCTTCATACATTTCTTTTGCACTGCTTACATTCACTCGATGGATAGCATCTGAACAATTTAAAGACACGGGTCCAGCCACTAAATGCACGTCGGCACCACGCTTTAAGCATTCTTCTGCTAAGGCAAAACCCATTTTTCCACTCGAATAATTACCAAGAAAACGAACAGGATCTATCCTTTCATGAGTGGGACCTGCTGTGATAATCACTCGTTTACCCTTAAGTTTTTGAGTTGCAATGAGTTGTTTGTTCTGCGTCAATAAAAATAGTTTTCGAGCGTTTGAACAATGTTTTTCAGGCTCTTCCATTCTACCTTTTCCGTCTAAACCACTCGCTAAATAACCACTCGCAGGCTCAATTATTGTGTTTCCAAAGCTTTTTAATTTGTTTATATTAGCTGTGGTTGTAGGGTGAATAAACATGTCTAAATCCATTGCAGGAGCAATGAATGTGGGTGCTTTCATTGAAAGATAAGTGGTTATAAGCATGTTATCTGCCACACCGTTTGCCATCTTTGCGAGTGTAGAAGCTGTGCAAGGAGCCACTAAAAAAGCGTCTGCCCAGAGTCCTAAGCTAACATGTGAGTGCCAAGTTCCATCTTTTTGTGCGAAAAACTCTGATATAACAGGGTTTTCACTCAAAGCCGATAACGTGATAGGGGTAATAAATTCTTTTCCAGAAGGTGTGATAACCACTTGCACTTCGGCACCTTTTTTCTTTAAAAGACGTATAATAAGGCATGCTTTATATGCTGCAATACTCCCCGTTATGCCTAAAACTATTTTCTTTCCTCTTAGCATATTATTATTTTAAAAATTAGCTTTTGTGCGATATACACAAAAACAAAAAGAGAATTACACCTATTATATAATATAAACAAGTGCATTCTCTTTCTGCCTTACGAATATGTTTTTATGCGGATAAACCTATGTTATAAACTTAGTTTTTACCCATTTTTTTATTAAATTCTTGTAGACGAATGCGTGTAAGAACTTGTTTTTGTGTTGTTAGGAAAGTCGCCAGATAACATCCAACTATAATATCCTGGGTCTTTACTTAACACCTCTGTAACCGCAAAAACCTTTGTATTTGCCAAAATTAAACACTTCTTGCATCATTGGATTACCGTTTTTATCGGTTAAAAACTTCTTTGTTTTTACCTGTAATCTCTTTCCAAATAATGCGTCCTGCGAAGTCTACATTCTTATTGTTTGTAGAGAATTCTGCCAAAAGAGCAATGTCGTTAGGCAATATTCGTTCCTCTTCTGTTTGGTTATCGCTGCTATATCTTTCCAATTCCCCTAAGAGAACACGATAAGTAGCCTCAGTGTCTTGGTCGGCACGGTGGGGCTCAAAGTCGTCTTCCATTCGTCTTCCACAGTAGAATTTATAAGCTGCTGCGAGATTACGGCGTTCCATTTTGTGGAAAATAACCTGTGCGTCAACCAATTTACTCTTAGAGAAATCAAAATCAATACCTGCTCTTAAGAACTCTTCTGCTAACATAGGAACATCAAAGTGATTAGAGTTGAACCCAGCAAAGTCGCACCCTACGAACGCATCGTTAAGCGTTTGAGCCACTTCTTCAAAGGTTGGAGCTGTTTGTAGCTTCTCTTCTTCGATACCAGTGAGCAACTTCACCTCGTCGCTAATGGGTGTTTTAGGGTTTATATACAGGTTTTGTCTTTCTTCTTTTCCATCAGGATAAATCTTAATATACGAGATTTGAAAAATTCTATCTCTAACTATATCAAGTCCAGTGGTCTCTAAATCGAAGACAATAAGAGGTTTTTTTAAGATTTAATTTCATACTTAGTCGTTTAATAACATGGGCATGATAAGCATTAGCACGTTTTCGTTTTCAGGTTGAACGGTAGGTTCTATGATGCCTGCACGACTGGGATCTCGCTATCTTAAAGGTAACTTCTTCGCTTTCCATGTTACTTAATATTTCCATAAGCGATGTGCCTTTAAAACCTATATCTAAGCTTGCACCGTTATAATCGCATGTAAGTGTTTCTTTAGCACTTCGTGCAAAGTCGATATCTTGAGCAGTTAATGTGATTGCAGTGCTTTCTAAATGAAGACGAACAAGCTGTGTACTTTCGCTTGCAAAAGGAGTTACACGACGCAAAGCTCCTAACAATAACGCTCTATCTATGGTGAGATGATTAGGATTTTCTTGAGGTATTACCGAATTATATTTAGGATAACGACCTTCAATAAGGCGAGAAATAAGCACTCCATCGGCAAATTTAAGCTCTGCATATTTACCATCAAATGTGATGCTCACTAAGCTATCGTCTTTCTTTAACACGTTTTTTTCAAAAAGCAAAAGCAGGCTTTTTAGGCAACATAAAAGACGCTTCTTTTTCGCCTTTAACAGTAAGAACTTGGTTGCGAACGAGCTTATGTCCGTCGCTGGCAACAATAGATAACGATTCTGTTGTTAAGTCGAAATAAATGCTACTCATAATGGGTCGCATGGCATCTTGACCTATTGCAAACACCGAACGTGAGATATTGTTGCATAACACATCAGAAGCAATGCTTATAACAGTAGCCGATGGTTCCAAAACAGGTGGCTCTGGATAGTCTGTTCCGTTTTGTAATGTAAAGTTATACTTACCATTTTGGTAAACCACCTCTGCATTTAAGCTCTCTAAATCGATGTTGAATACGAGTGGTTGTTCGGGCAATTCTTTTAACACATCTAATATAGTACGATGAACAATGGTAAATTTTCCATCAGCATCGCAAGCATCTAATGCCAAAGACGATTTAATGATGTTTTCATTATCGCTGGCTGTTAAATAAAGAGTGTTATCTTTTACTTCGAATAAAAACGAATCTAATATTGCTAAAGTGTTTTTGCTATTGATGACTTTAGCCAACGTTTGAAGTTGACTATTTAGTGCGCTACTTGATACGGTAAATTTCATTACGAGTATATTTTTTTAAGTGGTTAAAAAGTCGAAATATTTATTGTTACAAAAATACGAAAAAAACATCTTGAACTTCAAAAAACACTACAAAAGTTTTACCTTTTTAAAAAGTATTTTTCTTAATTTCGCATTCTAATCATTTTATAAACCTCTTTTTGTGTTTCGTGCTTAACGAGGGTGAATAACAACAAGGGTGTAACAATAAAAATACTTTACTTTTTGGCATCTTTGAACGTAACAAATAAATTTTTAAAAACAAAACATATTAAAATGGAATTACAAGGAAAAAAATCATTGCAGCACTTGATAAAAGAAGTGGTACTTCGGCAAGAGGTGAATGGCAATCGCAAGAGTTTGTACTCGAAACACACGACACTTATCCACGAAAAATGGTGTTTAATGTGTTTGGAGCAGACCGTTTAGCACGCTTTAATATTCAAGTGGGACAAGAAGTAATGGTATCTTTCGACATTGATGCACGCGAATATCAAGGACGTTGGTTCAATAGTATTAGAGCTTTTTGATGTGCGTTTGGTAGACCCTGCATCTATCGGTGTAATGGGTCAACCAGCAGCTCCTATGGCAGCAACTGTAAGTCCTGAAATGTCAACTCCTACTCCTGCACCTTTCCCACCAGCACAACCTGAGTCTGAAAAATAAAAAGCGAAGACGACCTTCCTTTTTAAAGTATAAGCACTTAACATAGCAACTTATTGCTTATAAACACTTGTTTTTTTAAGGGCTATATAGGTTGTTAAATGTGTAAAAGCACCAAGCAAATGTTTACAAACAAGCGAAACTTTTTGCTCTTGTGTGGGTTTTGTAAACACTTGTTGGTGCTTTTTGTGTTAGTGAATGAGGCATTGGCTTAAAACAAATGAGGAGTGGGAGAGAAAGAAACACAAATGTGCCTTGTAGTGGGTGGTGCGTGTTGTTTTTATTGTTTCTGTTTTTGGGCTGAAAAAACGGCGATTTTTTTCTCTGCTATTTTTTTGTTCGTAAAAAATGCCAATTATAGAAAAAATAGCTAAGGTTTTGCCTCTTTTTGTGAGCAATAAAAATGCTTTTTCGCTTTTGTTTATTGTGTCTTTAATGCAAAACATATAGGTTTTGCAATTCTAAAACAAGTTTTTTTGAAAAAGTAAAAAATTAGCTTTTATGCGCTAAAACCTAAGAGTTTGGCATGTAATATATAAGCTATTGCACCCTAAACCCTTATGTTTTAGGGTCTAATACATGGTGTTTTTCACACTAAACTCTAAGCTTTTACACGTTTTTAGCTTAAAAAGTGGCTTTTAAAGGCTATTTTTAGGTAACGAAATAAAAAAATACGACTGTTTTACAACCGCTTGTACATTTATCTTGAAAAGTGGGCAGAAATACGAGCGTTTTTTGTGCTTTTATCGCTCTTTATTTATGCTTTTCTTGGCACAACTACAAACTATAAAAATGCGCTTACGTGTTTCTTACGAAATAGTGGCTTAGCCTTTCCTGCTCCACCATTTTGTTATATAAAACATAAAAAACAAACATATCACTCATAAAAACGAGCTGTTTTGTAATAATTGCGATTGTGTGTGCGAACACAAAGCGTTGACTATTATCAAAAAAATATAGCATTTTTACGCTTTTTTTGGTTTTGTTTTTTTCTTGCAAAATAAGCGTAGTGTATGTAACTTTGCATTGTCAAAAGGTTAATAGATTGTTTAGGTTAGTAGTAATAGATTTATGTTTTTAGTTATTAGTTAAGGTAAAAAACAAGATTGTTTAACAGGAAAATGGGTGTCGTGAGACAAACATTTGTTTCATAAGTAATTTAAAAGTTAAACATAAAAAAATTAGCTCGGCTCGTTGAGAGTTGAGCTATTTTTTTGCCTAAAAAAACAAGGGTGGAGAGCGCAATAAAGGGTAAAAAGAAACACGATAAAACGTTTGTTGTGCGTTTCATCGTGTGTATATACATTCAAAGAAAAGCCTTTTGCGTTTCTTTTATACAGATGTTTCTTGTGAAAAATAAAATTTTGTAGCCCTCGTAAAACAAAGTTTACTTGTGCAACCATTTAGCTATTCGCTTTCCAAGTGCCTTCTTTATTTGCGAAAAATTGCCGTGTTTAAGGTTTAGCCACAATTCTTCTAAGCTGTAACGCACCTTTATGCACGGGTTATTCCACGCATTCATGGCATATAATCTGTTTTTATATGCCACATGGTCTATTACGTATTGCGGGTGTTTTAGTGGAGTATTTAGCTCAAAACGCTTCATGGTGAACATTTTACGAATGCCCTTTGGAAGTGTAGTTATTGAGCCACTGAAATGCGTAGAATTGTCGGTTACACCAATATTGCTAATCATGTTCACGGTAGGCATTATGGCCAAAGCGTTGTTAAGCAACATGTTTGCCCAGAAAATGCTTTCGTAATGAGCCACACCCGACGCTTTGTGGCGATAACACATCGGCATAAAATCGTTGCGAATGTTATGAGCTTTCACCAACGATTGCAGTTTGTTTGCGCTTTCTTTATGGTCTAAAAAAAGTGTAATGTTCGTCCCATTTGTTTTACAACACGCGCCCATGAGCCCTCAGCCCCAAATAGAAAATGTAGAGGTAAAGAAATAATCTTCTGTCACATCGGTTGTTCTTTCGTCTACATTAAAACCAGATATCATGGCTATACGCTCGTCGTTTTCGTATAAATCGAGCATCTCTTTACAAAAAGAAAAGAAGGAGAGCGAAGGAACATCATCGTCTTCTAACACCAAACACTTGTCGGTAATGCCAAAAGCCCAACGCTGTGCGATGAATTCTGATGGGTCGCAGCCCTTATTCTCTTGTTGATAAAAGCGAAACACCTCGCATTCCCAATCAATGTCTTCGGCTATTTCTCTGCAAAGACGTATGCCTTCGTTGTCTTTTTCGCCCCTGCTTCCGTCTTGATAAAGAAACAAACGGGCAGGACGAGCTTGTTTTACTTGCGCAAAAACCTGCGCAAATTTATCGGGACGGTTAAAGAAAATAAGTAGAACGGATAAGTTGATGAGGGCTGGTTTCTTCATATTTAGAAATAAAATGATAGGTTTATACGCGCATAAAACACATAAAGATAAATGCTACTTCTGCACTGTTTAAGGCAAACAAGCTATGCAAAGATAGTGTAAATAGGCGAAATAATAAACATTTTATGTGCTTTGTATGCTTTTATGGGTGGTGGCTTTTGCTTGTTGAGGCACGCATTAGCAGGTTCCACGTTCAGCCCAATCGCCTCTATCGAGGGTTCTGTAACTAATAGCCTCTGAGAGATGACGACTTAACACTTGGTCGCTATCGTCTAAATCGGCAATGGTTCGTGCCACTTTTAGTATGCGGTTATAGGCTCGTGCAGAGAGATTTAAACGCTCCATAGCTGTTCTTAAAAGCGCAACACCTGCTTCGTCGGGTTCGGCAAACTGGTGTATCATGCGCTCACTCATTTGCGCATTGCAATGCACACCTTTTATTTGTGCGTAGCGTAGCTCTTGTTTTTTGCGAGCTTTTATCACCCTTTCGCGTATGAAAGCACTCTTTTCGCCTTCTGCCACTTGCGAAATATCTTTAAATGGCACAGGGTTGATTTCTATCTGAATGTCTATTCGGTCGAGTAAAGGTCCGCTTATCTTACTCATATACTTTTGCTATTTGTCCCGGACGGCAAACACAATGGTGCGTAGAGTCGCCATAATAACCACATGGACAAGGGTTCATTGAGGCTACAAACATAAACGAACAAGGATAATCGAGGGTGTATTTTGCGCGAGAAATGGTTATTTTTTTCTGTCTTCAAGAGGCTGACGTAACACTTCTAAAGTGGCTTTATTAAATTCTGGAAGCTCGTCGGCAAAGAGTACACCGTTATGTGCTAACGATATTTCTCCCGGTTGTGGAGTTGTTCCTCCACCAACTAATGCCACTTGAGAGATGGTATGATGAGGCGCACGAAAGGGTCGTTGAGAGATTAAAGACATGTTTTTACCCATCTTTCCAGCGATACTATGGATTTGAGTTGTTTCTAAACTCTCCGATAAAGATAAGGGTGGGAGGATAGAAGGTAAGCGTTTTGCCATCATTGACTTACCACTTCCGGGTGGACCGACCATGATTAAGTTGTGTCCCCCTGCTGCTGCAACTTCTAAAAGCACGCTTAACATTGTCTTGACCTCTTACGTCTGCAAAATCAAGGTCGAAGTTGTATTGTTGTTCATAGAACTCTTTTCGCGTGTCGATGATGGTGGGTTGTGGGTTTGTTTTCTGTTCTAAAAAGTGTATAACATCTATTATATTCTCCATTCCATACACTTCTAACTTATTAACAACGGCTGCTTCTCTCACATTGGCTTGTGGAACAATCAGCCCTTGATAGCCTTCTGCACGTGCTTTGATAGCTATTGGGAGTGCGCCTTTTATGGGTTGAAGCGTTCCATCTAAACTCAATTCGCCTACAAGCATAAAGCGAGAAAGTAAAGTGTTAGAGATATTGCCATTAGCCGCAAGGATTGCAATGGCAAGAGGTAGGTCGAAGCTGCTTCCCTCTTTGCGTAAATCGGCTGGAGCCATGTTAACTGTGATGTCGGCAGTAGGGAATTTGTAACCATTATACTGTAAAGCAGAGGCTATTCTGTCTCTTCCTTCGCGCACAGCCTCATCTCCTAAGCCCGTAAAATGATACATCAAACCTTGCACTAAGTTGACTTCTATAGTAATAGAGGTAACTGTTAAGCCGTTAACAGCTGCACTATAAGTTTTTACAAGCATGTGTTTTGATAGATATTTATTGTGATAACGATTCAACCTTTTTGCGTAAATCGTCGGTAGATAAGTCGATTCCCACTACCTTTCCACGACTTAAAATAATGTTATTCATGGGAGCAAAAAGGCCTAAACTGCGCATCACTTTACCACCTAATAAACTTTCTTCGCATACATTTCTGCCTATATTCTCTTTGGAAGAAAGCGTTCGTTTACAGTCGCTTTTAGACGCATCTACATTAAATGAAGCTAATTTAAGGCGTCCGTTAGCTTTCTCACATTGTTCTTGAAGCATGTTAAGTTGGCTAACTGACTCGTAATCCCATGATGCCCACACTGTGATAACAGCGCATTGAGCCGTTGAGAGGTCTTTATTTGTGAGTAAAGAGCCTTGCAAGTCTTTCACCGAAAACGAGGGTAAGGGTTTTCCCACTTGCACTTTTGTAAGCTCGATAAGTGTTTGTTGAAGTTTAACTACGAAGCCGTTGCGCGGTTGCGCTTGTAGAATAGGCGGTAATAGCTTTTGTGCTTGCGCATATTGTGGTGTGTTTGTGTTAATAAAATAGCGATAAAGAAGGTACACACTCACAGCACTTTCGGGGTGTTCTTTTATAAATTCTTTCGCTTTAGCTATTGTTTGTGCGTTAGTAGCTTGACTTGTTTCGGCACGAAACTCGGTCATTTGCTCGTTATCGTCTGTTCCTTCTATCTTTATCTCTTTCAAATGAGAGGCATCTCCACTTACATTTATCTCTTCACCGGGTGTTAAAAACACCACTTGTCTCTGAGAAATTAGGAAATACAATCATAGCAATAGAAGGCTCGGTGCAAGTGGTTTCATACGTAAAACGTCCTGCTTCAACCTTTATAGTGTCAAATCCTGCAATGCTACCGTCGAGCGCATAAATGTAAAAACTCACCTTGATTAAGGTTCAATAGGTGTCCTTCAAGTTTAAACTTGTCCTTGTTTACACCACAAGAAACCAAAAATCAAGATGAGTGTTGCTATGTAAGCGAGTCTTTTCATGTTCTTAATAGCTCATAAAATGTGCGTGTTTAAAAAGCTTAAAAAGAAGGGGTAAACAGCTTTACACCCCTCTTTTTGTATGTTTTATCCACGTTTTTTTATCGTTTATCTCTTATCTTAAGAGAGATAGTTCGAGGTCTTTATCTGCATAATTCTTCAAAGATGGGTCTTTAGAAAGTGCATCTTGAAGGAATGACGAAGCAGCAAATTTGTTTCCACGACGTGCCGATGATATAGCATGTAAGTAGAGTGTAAGAGCCGAAGGCGAAGAGATTGCGTCTAAAGTCTTACCTGCTTCTGCATAATTCTTATTTAATATTTGTGCTAAAGCTGCTAAATTGCTTTCTTTTTCAGCAAGAATTTTCTCTGCATCTGCATAGTTTCCTTTTGCAAGAGCTAAGGCACCTACTGCATATTGAGTGGTGTTTGCATTGGCAGAGCGTGCAATGTTGCGTTCAGGCTTCTTCGATATTACCTTCTGAGAGATAAAGAAGTCCCATGTTAGCTAATGCTTCTGATGCGTTAGAATCTATTCTAAGAGCTTGTTCAAGATAGCGTAAAGCCGTTTCTTTATCACCTTTTTTAATAGCAAGTGTTGCTAAATTGTTGTAAGCGCGATAGTCTTTATCGTATAATTTAGCAGTTGTTTCGTACACCTTTGCTTGTTCGTTTTCGTCTACAAGAGTAGCTAAATAAAAGCAATTCGTCTGCTGTTAATTTGCTTGCATCTTGCTTATATTGCGCTGTTATCTCATCGTCGCTGCGTCCAATTGTTTCATAATTGATGATTAAACGTGCTCTACGAAGCTCTGGAAGAATAGCAAATGCGAGTTCACGGAAGCCTTCGCTCATGTTACGGATTTGAGTTTCACGCTCTTGAGGGTCTTTATACATCGATAAAACACGCAATATAACATCTTTATCTTGTATGTTTGAGCTTTTGAACTAGCGTTGAAAAACTGTCCCAGTCTTGAGCAGTATAGCCTGCATCGATACCTGTTGAAATCTTATTAGCTTTGAGTTGACCTTTAACATAAGTCTCCCCTGTGGCTTGACGTTTATTCGCTAACTTGTCATTAAACACAAAACCACCTTCAGGAGAAGCGTATGCTTTCACCTCAACATTGCGTAAATTTAATCGTTCTCGGTCTTGATTTATTCGTTTAAGCATACGAACAAACTCTTGAATAGAATTGTTTTGCAATTCACTCTTGCGTAAATTAGCTTGATTAACCAAGAATTTTATGCCTGCTTCTTGCTTCTCTTCGCGTACACGTTGGAACGAATCTGGAGCTAAACAGCCACCATCTACGAAAATAACTTGCTTATATAGTTCCGAAGTAGCAATGATTCCGTTTGCTACTTTCACTGCTGGAATCTTAACAACCTTCTTTCCTTTGCGTGCTTCGAACGCTAAATAAAGGTCGCTTTGTTGCATTTCTGGAACATAATTAAAAGATGTTTTAAGCGTATAACGTCCGCCTAAGCGATACGAAACCTGCTGATGATTACCTTTAACCTTTTCTCCTTGAAATGTATTTTTTACTCCAGTAGACACCAATCCCTTACCATAACGCAATTCGGGAACAACTGTTACCACCGCTTTACGTTTCATATATTTCTCTGGGAACACAGCTGTTATGGTAGCATCTACCTTTCCTGCTTGTGTTTCTAACGGATTAGGAACTACTGTAAAATTATTACTTGAGAGAACACCGAGCTTAGAACAAGAAGATAAAAATAATATACTCGATGCAGAAAACAAAAGAATAAGTTTGTTACGCATAAGATAATAGATTATAAAGGTTGTGCCGAAAGCGGGACTCGAACCCGCACAGCCATCACTGGCCAAGGGATTTTAAGTCCCTCGTGTCTACCAATTCCACCATTACGGCAACCTAATAATAAGTAAAAAGAGCGGAAAACGAGGCTCGAACTCGCGACCCCAACCTTGGCAAGGTTGTGCTCTACCAACTGAGCTATTTCCGCATTATCTTACGACTGCAAAGGTAATAAAACTTACTGAACTGCAAAAAATAATTTACAAATATTAACGTAAAAACCTCAATTATTTATCAATAGCACCTCTTTAGGTGTGTTTATTCCTCTGTATCTCGTAAGTTTGTAGTGTCCTTCTCCCTTTGTTAATATGCCTCCTGTGTTGAGATTAAATTCTCGTTTACAGTTCTTGCACACTGCAAACCCTGTGTTTAATAGGGTGAGGGATAGCTTTTTAGTGGAAAAAGATGCGCTATTAAAAACAATGTGGACATTCTTTATCGTATATATATAGCACTGCTGGTGAGTCTAAATTCCCTGTATCCTACGATGAAACCATTGTTTAATCCCACCTTAAATTTTCTTTTTTGGTCGGCAGCATTAAAGGGAATAGCATTTATATTGCCTTGTTCGTTAGCGAAAAGAAACACCTGTTTGCCCTTATCTACGCCCAACGACACCATACCAAACAAGCCCGTGTTTCCTACAATAGAAGCAAATATAGGCGAATGAATGTGTTCTCGTGCATCGAAAACAAAGTGAGCAGGTTCTGCGGTGTAGCTAAATTCGCTTTGTTGGCAAGCCGATAGCAAAGAAAGAGATAAGCTCATGCCTATAAAGACACGAGCTATTTTTTTATAAACCACCATAAGGAATATGTTGAAGAAGGTCTGCTATCTTCTCAATACCTTCTGTTAAAGGCTTTTTCACCATAGGTTTTAGGAACATACTTATTTCTGCTTTGATAGTAAGTTTCATCTTACAAGCGTTTTCAGAAGTAGGTAATAGCTGTATCCAGAGGTTGAATGGCATGGGAGAATCTTCGCTTTCAAACTTAATGGTGTTAGGTTCTGTGCGTTCAATGATACGCATTTTTATGCTACCCACTGCTCCTGCGCTGATAGAAATGGAGTCGTTATCGAACGAAAGACTTTCTATTTGCTCTGCGGGGAGTTTGTCTTTCACCTTTTCTAAGTTGCTTAGATTGCTTAAAGCATTATATACGGTGGTTTGACTATAAGGAATTTGTCTTACGCTACTTTCAAATTTACTTGACATTGCTACTGTTTTTAATCATCGTTTATGAACTATGAAACATTAAAAGAATGTTTCATAGCATTTTATATATAAGAAGATGTGAACCAGACGAGTGCTTTTAAGCACCTTAAAAAGTTTACTTTCCGAATTCGCTTGGGTTAGCTCTCCAAGTGTTTAACAAGGCAGTATCTTCTTGTTTTATATAACCTATTTCGAGCGCTTTAGCCACAATATGCTCATAATCGGTAAGCGTTACATGCTTTAACACCTGCTTCTTCGAATGCTTTTTGAGCCACATCAAAGCCATAAGTAACAGCCGCTACCATGCCCACCACTTGTGCGCCAGCCTTTCGCAAAGCCTCAACAGCCTTTTAAAGAGCTACCACCTGTAGATATAAGGTCTTCTATAACTACCACTTTAGCACCTTCGTCTAACTTACCTTCTATAAGGTTTTTCTAAGCCATGGTCTTTGGCTTTGCTGCGAACATAGCAAAAAGGAAGACCCTAATTCTTCAGACACTAACGCACCTTGAGGTATACCTGCTGTTGCAACACCTGCCACTGCAGTAGCTCTCGGGAAAAATGTTTTTAGCACTGCATGAGCCATCTCTAATTTCACAAAAACGGCGCACATCGGGGGTAAGAAAGGGTTTTTTTCTGTTATCGCAATAGAAAGGCGATTTCCAACCACTTGCCCATGTAAAGAGGTTGTTTGGTTGCAACTTGATGGGCTCTACACGCAACAAATGTGCGGCAAATTGTGTTTTTAAGGGTTCCATTTTTTTCTATTGTTTTTAAGTGTATAAACTGTTATAAACTTTTTTTATTTTTTTGAACCTTCATCGCATTAAAAATGTGTTGTTTAAGGTTCTATCTCTTGCAAAGATAAATGAAATATTGCACATTGTGGCATGCTTTTTTTATTTTTATAGAAAGGACGTCTAAACAGTTCGACTGAAATAGAATAGCTGAGTGACTAAAAAAATATGCAATTATGCAAGAATAAGGTTGCATTGTATCGACTTATTTTTTTGGCTCTTTTTGAAATAAATTTTTGAGCCTTTGTAAAACAAGTCGTAGTTTTTATAAAATAGATAGAATTTCTTTTTAAAAAGCTGTTTTTTTAAGCTAAAAGGGTGCAAAAAGCTTAGCTTTTAGCGTGCAATATATAAGAGTTTAGCCCTTAAAACACGGTGTTTTGTGTCCTAATACATAAGCTATTGCGTGGTAAACTCTTAGCTTTTGCACTATAAAGGCTGGTTGGTGGGGTTATAACAACGTTTGTTTTAGAATGACAAAACCTATATGTTTTGCGAAAACAAGGCAAATAAAAGTGTTACAATGGGGCTTGTTTCTCACTTGTAACAACGCTAAAACCTTAGCTATTTTTAGCTGGAATGTTATTTTTATTGACCCAAAAATAGACCGTTATTTGTTGCATATTTTGCAGAATATTCTGCGATAATAGAATATTTCTGAATAGCTATTTGGCGTAAAAATAAGCTATAAAAATAAAAGAACCATTTGTTTTGTGTTAACGATAGCCGTGCCGTTTGCCACAAACAAATGGTTCCTTTGGGTTTGTTATCCCATCTTTTTCACCTTCAGAATATGCTATTATTTACCTTTTATCATTGTTAAGAGCATCTTAAAACGTTGTTGTGCCTTTAAAGCATGTGGAATATTGGCAGGCATAACTATCATTTCTCCCTTTTTACATTATGAATAACGCCACCAATACTTATCTCTGCTTCGCCATCGAGTATGGTTACGGTTGCATCAAACGGTGCCGAATGCTCACTTAAACCCTGTCCTTGGTCGAAAGCAAAGAGCGTTAGCGTGCCAGCATCATTGCGTAAAAACTCTTTACTCACCACTCCTCCGTCGGCATAGCTTACCATTTCTTCGGGATTAAACGCTATACCCTTTTCTATTTTCTTTTTCCATTGGAACATATTTTATATTATTCATAAATCTAATGTTTAATGTTTATAATAGCAAAAAGCCGTTCCATAAACATAAGTTGGTAACATTTGTTACTCATATTTGGGCAATACAATATTTTTATTTATATTTGTTGCATTATGGAGAAGAAAGTGTTACATGGTCTTTGCGCTTGTTCTTTGTTTCAAGGAATGAGTTCTGAAGAGATAAAACCAACTCATGTCGTTAGTAGGATATAAGTTGGTGAGTTATAAAAGAAAGACATTTATTTGTTAGCAGGTATGCCTTGTAAGTTTGCTGACATCGTAATAGAAGGTCAGTTGGTAGCTCGTATGGTTAGTTTGTCAGGAAAAATCGGTAGAAGTGAGTAGGCTTAATGTAGGCGATTTGCTATCTCCTGCGTTCATCTTTGCCCACGATAACACTATGCCCGTTAGTGTAGAAACCGACAAACCCACACTTATATTCAGGTTACAACCATCTACATTAAAGTATTTAATAGATACTAACGAAACCATACGTATGAATTTTATTCGCACTTTATCTAATATAAACGTTTTCTTAACCAAGAAAAATGCGTCTACTTAGCTTGCTCACCGTGCGCGAAAAAAAGTAACTTCTTTCATTATAGAAACAGCCCATAAACAACAATCAAATGTGATTAAGCTCGATAAATCTCGTCAAGAAATAGCCGAGAGCTTTGGCATTCAAAAAGTTTTCGTTGCTTCGTTGTATGTCAGAACTTGTAGAAGTAGGGGCAATAAAAGTAGAAGGAAAAAAATCATAACCATACTCGATAAAAACAAAATGTAGTGCTTTTCATCACAAAAAACAATGTGATTGTGGGACTTTACCCCACTTGTTTTTCGTGTAAAAAGAAACAAAATAAGTCTACAAAGCACCCTTTTCTTCTTATCAATAACACATAAAAAGAACGTGATGGTGCCATTGTTTCATCACGTTCTTTGTTTCTTTATTTGTAAAAAGTTATTCAGCACACAAAACCCTTAACAGTGTTTGTCCCACCGCTTTGAGTGTGGCAGGAGAAATGTTTGCCATCGTGTCGTTAATGGTGTGCCAATAAGGGCCAAACACATTGCCCGTAGGGTCGTTATAATAAGGTATAATGTCTACAGTGGGTATCTGTGCAATCTCATTCACAGGTATATGGTCGTCTGTAATGCTACCTCCCAACTCGTTCACAAATAGGTTTGAATGTTCTAAACCTGCTGCGGCACCCCACACTTTATTAACAATAGCTGCGGCATAGTTCATCGATGCGCGCTCAATGTAAAACTTTGCGTTCTTTCCTCCTACCATATCGAGCAATATTCCATACATCGGTTTGTTTTCAGAACTTAGGTTTTTCGCCCAATATTGCGCTCCTAATGCCCATGTATCTTCGTCGTTTATGTTGTTAATCCATTGCGGTGTACCCCAATCTTCGGCATCAAAGCACACAAAGTCTACACCAACATTCAATTGTTTATAGTGTTGTAGCACTCTGGCAAGCTCTAACATAACGCCAATACCACTGGCTCCATCGTCTGCACCCATAACACTTTTGTTCCAATTGCTTTTGTTTGGGTCGTTATCTGCCCACGGACGAGAGTCCCAATGCGCACATATTAACACTCTGTTTGTAGCCTTTGGATTTAATTTAGCAATAATGTTAGTGGCTTTTAGCTTAGTTCCGTCGTATCCTTTAAGCGTTGTTTTCTGTTCAGTAACAGCACAACCATATTGCGAAAACCTATCTACGAGCCATTTACCGCATAGCTCGTGTGCTTTCACTATTCATGGTTCTGGCACCAAAGCTGCATTGTTTTTTTCTACAAAAAGTAGGCACTATCTGCGTTAAAAAAACAGGGTCGTTGTTTGTTATTTCTTCTTGTATGGGTTCGTTAACAGCTTGTTGTGAGTGGTAAAAAGCACCTCCCCCACAGCTAAAAAAAGCTACGGCTAAAAAAAGTAAACATTGTTTTTATGCTCTATGGTTATCTGTTTATTGTTTGTTATATCGCTTGTTTAGCCACGAGAACGTTGCACTTGTTCCATTACACGCAACCAGTTTCCGCCCCATATATTACGAATATCGGCTCTGCTATAACGTTTACGAAGGAGATAAATGGTAAATCGAAGTAATTCCGACGAGTCTTTAAGTCCAAGAATACCACCGTCGCCATCAAAATCAGTACCTAATCCCACATGTTCTACACCCATTATGTTTACAAAATGGTTGAGATGGTTCATCGCATCTTGTATATTAGCGTTTCCATTCTTACATAAAAAGCCCTTATAAAGGGTTACATGAGCCACACCCCTTTGCTTTTTAATGCTCTTAGTTGGTCATCGGTGAGATTACGGGGTACATCACATAACGCTTTAGCATTGCTATGACTGCACACAACAGGCACTTTACTCATGTTAATAGCATCATAAAAGCTCTTTTCTCCTGCGTGACTAAGGTCTATCATCACACCTAAACGATTCATTTCGGCTATCACTTGTTCGCCAAAAGCACTCACTCCGTTGTGTGTGTTGCTACCTCTTGCACTATCACAAATAAGGTTATCGCCGTTATGACATAAGGTTATATACACCACTCCACGCTTAGCAAAAGTGTTCAATGTTAGCCAAATTGTTCTCAATAGCTAATCCGTTTTCTATTGCAAGCATAATAGAACGTTTGCCATCAAACTTATTTTGCATCACCTCGAACGGTGTTTTGGCAATAGAAACTACATCTTGGTGGTTTTTAATCATGCCTTCTAATTTATCAAATAAGAAGTCTGCATAATCTTTTGGACGCTCTATTCCAAATAAGTTCTTATCTTTAAAGGTTTCGTCACCAAGTGTTTGAGGCAAATAAGCTACCATTGTAGACACATCTTGATGGCCTTCTGCCATTTTATGAAGGTCTACTAACACCTTAGAACATCGTTTAGTAATGTCTACTTCCTTTTCGTGAAAGAACATAGGAGTATCACAATGAGAGTCGAGGTGATGATTTTTACGGTGTAATTGCTTAGCATGAGCAAACTCAGTGGCATTTTCTACGAGCCAAGAAAACAGTTTTAAGCCCTCTTCTCCCAACCATTCGGGGTGCCATTGCACGGCTAAGAATGGTTTAAACTCTGTGCTTTCGAGTGCTTTCTATCACACCATCTGGTGCTTTTTGCTGTTATCTTTAATGCAGAATTAACAGAGCTAACACACTGATGATGAAAAGAGTTTACCCATATTTTGTTTTGCTTGTAAATGCTAAACAATATGGAGTTTGGCTCTATCTCTACCGAATGAGTGAACTCAGGCTTGTCGGCATCTTGACTATGTTTAAGCCATTGAGCCGTATCTTCATTGCATAAAGACGTGTTAACACCAAGCGTTCTACTTTCTTTTATATCTTGTGCCACCTTTCCGCCTAATGCAATAGCCATTGATTGCATACCTCTACAAATGCCCAAGACAGGAATTTGACGGTTATGAGCTAAGATAGCCACCGTTAAATCGAACCTATCTCGTTTGCTATTGATGTGTCCTAATTGTGGTGAAGGCTCTTCGTTATACCATAAGGGATTAACATCGGCACCTCCAGATAACACCAATCCGTCTACATTCTCGAGCATATTAATAATGGTGTCGTTATCGTTTGTGGGCGAAAGAATAACGGGTACGCCCCCTGCGGCTATCACTTGTTCGCAATAAGGATAACGCACTAACACGTCTTCGCCTTGTGTATTGGCTGTGATACCTATGATAGGGACGTTTTTTTATATTCGGGATATTTGTTGTAAATATCGTCTAAATAAGTTTGAATAGTATAAGACTTCATTTGTAATGTTATAAAAACAGATGTAATGATTATATATAATGATACTATTGAAACAAGACTTTTTATTGCTGTTGTGCATTTTTTTGAGCCATTTTTTTGTTTTGTGAAAAAGCCCTAAAACCTTGTTTTTTTGATAAACAAAAAGTAGAGTTTTTGCCACACCTACAAACAAAAAAACATGATAAATGTGGCAGAAAAAGCCAATTAAAAGCACTTTTTCTGCCACCCTAACACATGGTTTTAGTTTAATTCTTTACATTCTTTTCGGTTTGCACCTCTATCGCTTTTTATAGCTAACATGTAGCCAACAGCACCCGTTGGCTTGTTTGTTTTCTAACAATGCTTGGTCGAACACAAGGTGTTGTTTCATGTATTGCAACATTTTATGCCCCATTTCTACACTCGAAAGATGAATGTCTGCCGCTTCGCCATAAAGATGTTGCGAGTGAGAAACGCCTCCTACACGTTCATTAAGAGCAACACTTCTGAAACCACTGGTTATGCGTAAAGCACCAAAAAGCATGCCTAAGCGGTTCTAAAAACATGAAGAGATAATTGCTTTTAATCGTTCCACTTGTTCTGCCGTGGGTGTGTTATCAATGTTATATTTTAAAGATGTACCCGGAGCGAACCAATTGGTTTAACGTGAAATGAGGTGATAAATAAACTTCGTTAGATGTGTTTTCCATGATATTTTCTTTTAATTTTAAAGGTGTGAAAGATGGTTTAATTGATACTTTTAGCCGATTGTAATTCGGCTTGTAACACTTCAACAGTGTTGTTATTGCTCATTAGTTGTGTGTAGCGTTTCACTATATTGGGCTGTTTAACTCCTTTTCTTGCGCAAGCATAGATGGCTGTTGCCGACGGATTTTTTTACCATTTTCATGTGTAATAAGTGACAAAATTTCTTACTAATGGCTTTTAATGACAGCGGACAACCTGAACTATCGAAAAAGCACCACTTCGAGATATACGAGATAAACCATTTGCCAGAAATCGGCACTCGACCCTTTCCAACGCCAAACACAAGGGTTGTTTTTGTCTATAAATTTTTACAAATCGTGCTATAAGCGCTTGTTTGGTTTTGTTGTTCACGCTCGTTTTTTTGAGAACGAGAAGGTAACCACACGGGGGTGGTTGGGTGTAAGTTTGTTTGTAAGTTCATATTCTTTTTATTAAGGTTTAGAAAAGGTTCACTGCTAAGGACGTGTTTTCTTTTTTTCAACGGCAAAGTTAGTGTTAAAGAGAAGAGTTTTTCTAATTTTATTTTTTTCTTAGTTAAATAAGCGCAAAAGCTATAAAGAAATAAATGCTATAACATAAGCTCTTGTAACGAAGGCACTACCTTATATCATATAAAGATGTAGCCGTGTGGCTATAAAGAGGGGTGAAAAGCGAATAAAAATGTGCAAAAGTGAATATTTTAGACTTATAAAAAGAGCGAAAAACGAGGCTCTTTTTAATTTTAAAACACAAAGGGCAGAAAAACACAGTTATGCTTATGGGTTTTAATAAAAAGCCTTTTGAAAACGCATAAAAACACGTTTTTTTGCTGTAAAAAGCTAAGAGTTTAGGGTGAAAAAAACACGGTATATTAGGGAGGTAAAACATAAGAGTTTAGCATTCAAAAACATAAGCTATTGCACCCTAAAACCTAAGCTTTTTACACCATTAACCCTTGTTTATGCCATTGAAACAACATTGCTTTTTAGAACACGAAAACCTATATGTTTTGCAAAAAAACACCTTGTTTTTTCTACTTAAAAACGTGAGAAATAGAGGCTTAATAGGTGGTTACATACCCCCTTTTTTTCTGCTAAAACACAAATAAAAACTTACAAAAAAATGCACGCTTGTTTTCTGCATATTTATGGAATATATTTCATTTTTTTGTTGGTGTTGTGTTTAATCTGTTTTGAAAGAGCAAGATTGTTGGGCTTTAAATGGTTGTGAAGAAAGCATTTAAAAGTAGCTCATGTTTGTTTTAAAGAGTTATGAAAAAGTGAGTTTAACTATATTTCTTTTTAAAAAAAGTGTATGATAATGTAGAGAATATTGTTTATATTTGCTTAATACTATTGAGAAGAAATGGAACAATGGTGTTATGAAATGGTATTTATGCTTGCTTCTCTGCTGTATATTATATAAAAAAATAATATGAAAGCTGGTGAAAATATTGTGTATCTATCTGCTTTTGCATGTTCATTTCTTAAAAATAATATCGCAATTTCTATTTCTTCACAAATAAGAATAGAAGAGGTATAAGGAAAAAAACAAAACAAAGAAAATTTATTAACCACACGATAGCATTATTACACCTTATGAAAAGAAAGATTTTTTTTAGCCTTTTACTCGTGTTTATGGGCTTAGGACAAAGCTTATTGCTTAATGCACAAGACAAAATAACTGGTAGAATATTAGACGAACACAAAAAAAGGAGTAGACGCAGCCGTTGTGTTATTGGTTTCTTTACCTGATAGTGTTGTAGCAGGAACAGCAATAACAGATAGCTTAGGCTTGTTTTCTTTTCCTTTACAAAAAGGCTCTTTTTGTATACATGTACGAATGTTAGGCTATAAAGAGATAACAAAAAATGTTATTATTGAGAAGGTAGGAAAGATTTCTGACATAGCATTAGAACCTACTAACGTGAACTTAAAAAGAAGTGATTGTTAAGGGTAGAAAAATCTAAACCAGTGATAAGTTCGTTTTAAAGGGGAAACACGTATAAACGTAACAAATACTTATTTAGAAAATCTTGGCAATGCTTTAGAGGTGCTAAAAGCATTCTCCCAGTGTTTTAGTAAACAATAAAGGCGAAGTGTCATTGGCTACTATTGGAGGCACATCTGTGTATGTAAATGGTAAGAGAATATTGTTACAAGGAGAAGAATTAACAGCTTATTTACGTTCATTATCAGCGTCGAAGATACTAAAAATTGAAACTTCTTTTTAACCCAAATGCCAGTTTTGATACAGATGGAGCAGGAGGTATTATCAATATTATCTTGAATAGTAATGAAAAAAAGCAGGCACCTTTTTAACCACAAGTCATGGTGTTTCGTATTGGAATAGTGTGAAACAAAACTCTGATATCGCTTTTTTTCTTATAACACAAATAAATGGCAATTAGGGGTGAATTACAATCATAGTATAGGACATTATGCCATGAATTATGGTTATGATAAAATTCAAAATGGGGACAAAAGTGTATCAGAAACGAGAGATAAGGATAAAAAGAAACACCTATTCTGCAGGTATAGATTTTTCTTGGAAACCAAACAATAAGAGTAATTTGTTTGTTAATAGTAATGTAAATGTGCTTGCTGGGCCGGGAAAAACAAGTACAACCACCTTTATTTACAAAGGGGCTTAACACGTTAAATGGTATATTGAAAGCACAAAACGATTATAAAGAACAGCAAACAATTCGATATAATCATAGCGTTAATTACCGCTTTCAACCTTCAAAAAATAACCAATTAAGTGCATCTTTAGATTGGACACACTTAAAAAGTAAAGCCACTTGCGAACAACCTAATAGTTATTTTTCGGCAAACAACTCGTTTATTCGTTCAGATGTATTTCACTCTTATCCCAATAAAGATATTGATGTTTATGCTATATTGGCAGATTATAAATGTGTTTTTAATGAGCATAATGAATTGATTTCTGGTATAAAAGCATCTTTAATACAAAGTGATAACACATTTTTGTTTAAGAAAAATGATTTAATAGATGCGCATCGGTCGAACATATTTAATTATAACGAGCAGAATTTTGAATGCTTTACCCAGTTTACACATGCGTGGAAAAATGTTGAATTAAGTGCAGGTTTACGCATAGAATATATGCATACGCACAATAAACTAACCACTTATTTGAATAAAGATGTAGAAGAACATGGTAGAAATGGTTGGAGTATTTTTTTCCTAATATATCTATGTCTTATAACCTTAACGATAAGGGAAAAGTTGCAATGATATATAGTAGAAGACAAGATAAGCCACGCTATGAGGATTTAAACCCTTTTGACTATTTGCTTGATGAACTGTCATATTGGAAAGGAAATCCGTTTCTTACCCCACAGATAAGTAACAAAAATAGGACTTAATTATATGTGGAAGAACTTGTCGATAAATGTATATTATAATCAACTCGATGATTATTTTACTTCCTTTACTGATGCTTTTGAGGATAATAAAAACGATTATGACAACGAAAAAAATATAGGAACGCAAAAAAACAATTGGGCATTGATTTTTGTGTTTTTCTAAAGCGTTTAACGCAATGGTGGGACTTTAGTTCTAATGCTGGACTCTATCATTTTGTAAAATAAATTGCGTGATGAGCAAGGGGTGAAAAACATATAAACAACCTTATTATCTACTGTCGGCAAATAATAGTTTCCTTTTACCTTTAGGGCGTCAACCTTGATGTTTCTGGTAGATATTACTCGAAACGACAAGGAGGAAGTTATGAGATTTGCAATCCAACAGGCAGTCTTGATGTTGGTATAAATAAGAGTTGGAATGGTGGTCGCATGAAGTTGTCGCTGTTAATAACAGACGTTTTACACACCGAACGTTGGGATACTTATGGCACAAAAGGAACTTTAAACCTGATGGCGTGGGGAGATGGTGAAACCAGAAAAGTGATATTACAGTTTAATTATAACTTTGGTAAACAAAAATGGCATAAAGATGAGCGGAGTATAGATGAGTTAAACAGGGTTGTAAATACCTAATATGAGGTATGTATGTAGCCTATATTATTATAATAGGTGTAATCTCTTAGGTGTTGTGTGTGCATCTATGAGAGCAATAAATATACCTCTTTATATTTATATTTTATTATAATAACAATCTTATTTATTGTGTAAAATAATATAAATTATACCTAATTTTAGGTATTGTGAGGATAATTACCTTTCTATATATTTGCACCAGTTTTTCTCAAGGTATCATATAAAAAGATTGTATATTATGAAAAAAAGAAAAGCATCTCTTAGTTTATTGATGTTTACAGCCTGTGTTTCTCCTTTTAGTGTTCAAGCAGAGAACGCAATAGAGACACCTCAACAGCTAAAAGAAGTGGTAATTACAACCACTCGTATCCCTGAATTGAAGACAAATGCAGCGGCTACTGTTACTGTTATCGACCAAAAACAAATAGCAGAAATGAGTAAGATTGCTCCCGATTTATCGCATTTGTTAGGTTTAGTTACACCGGGTATGGCGTTAGCAAGCAACACCACAAGCTCTCGTACACAGTCGCTTCGCGGAAGAAGTGCGCTTATTTTGATTGATGGAATACCTCAATCAACTCCTTTACGCTCAACCGACCGCGATATGAGAACGATTGATGTATCGGCAATAGACCATATTGAAATAGTTAAAGGGTCTACTGCTTTGTATGGAAATGGTGCTATTGGTGGTTTAATAAACATCATAACAAAGAAGAATGCCAGCCATACAATCGTTTCAGGACAAACAACATTGGCAGGTTCTACTTACGATTTCTTTCGTAAAGGTAAGGGACAAGGATATCGTATTAACCAACAATTGTATGGAAATACAGGAAATTTAGATTATCTTGTTAGTGGAACGTTTGGAAGAACTGGTAGTAGTATTGATGGAGATGGTGAGTTTATTTCTCCTCGCTATGGTTTAGGAGATACTTACACTACGAATACGCTCGTAAAATTAGGGATATGCTTTCTCTGAAAAGAGTAGATTGGAATTTATGTATAACTTTTTATAGAAGTTTACAAGATACAAAGCTTATTCCACAAGGTGGTAAATACATGCGAGAACCTGCAATAGGAGTGATTGGAAACAAAGACCCACAAGCAGTAGAAGAGGGTACACGATACAATCATAACGCTTATTTAAAGTTTACCTCTCGTGATTTGTTCCGTAATACCAACTTTGAAGCCTCGTTATATGGCTCAAGTTTGTATACAATATTCGATTTTAGAAAGGCAAATCCTAAAGCTCCACGTTGGGAAGAAACAAGCGGACAATCGTCAATAAAAGATAAGAAATGGGGCTTCCGCACACAGTTTACCTCTCGATTAACACTCTCTGATGATGTTTCTGCTCATGTTGTGTATGGTTACGACTATCTTTTAAACAAAACAGCACAACCTCTTGTAGACGGAAGATACTGGGTTCCGTTCTTAACAAGCTACAATCATGCGCCATTTGTGCAGATGAAAAGCTTCAATTTGGCAGTGGCTTAATGTGAAACTTGGTGGACGTTACGACATTATAAATGTAGATGTACCCGATTATAATGTGTTGCGTAACAAACTAAAAGACCCTCAGGTGGCAGTAAAAGGAGGTGATTTGAAATATAACAATATGTCGTTTAACGTAGGATTGTCTTATAATAAATACCGTGTATTTCAACCTTTTGTGGCTTTCTCACAAGGTTTCTCTATCTTTGATTTAGGTCGTACGTTACGTGCAGCTAAGGCAGATGTTCTTTCTAAAATATCAACTGAACCTGTAAAAACAAACAATTATGAAGTGGGAGCTTATTCAGAAGTGGGAAACTGGCTACAATTAAATGGTTCTTTCTTCTATACTTACTCTAAATTGGGTAGCGACTTAAAAATAGAAAACGGCTTTTGGGTTGTAAATAGAACACCTCAAAAGGTGTATGGAATGGAGTTGAATGCTGATGTAAAGATTTTAGAAAACCTAAAAGCAGGAGCTAATATATCTTGGTTTGAAGGTAAAAATAAAGACAGAAACAGGTAAATGGGATTCTTATATGTCGAATATATCTATTCCAGCTGCTAAATTAGCAATGTATATTAACTATGTTCCAGTGAAAAACACTTATCTAAACTTGCAATATATACACACGGGTAAACGTGATAGATTTGCTCCTGATGCCAAAGGAGTGTATAATGAGGGAGAAGGTGTGGTAAATCGCATCAATCTTGTGAACCTTAATGCAGGCATTAAACTAAAGGCATGGGATTTAGGTTTATCTGTTTCAAACTTATTGAACAACACTTATTATACGTCAACCTCAATGTTAATGGCGAGAAATGCAGAGTTTGCACGTGCAGATGGTCGTAATATAACATTCACTGCAACATTTAAATATTAGAATTCTGCTTGTCTTTAATTCTTATAACTGTATTGTTATCTTTGAACAACAAAGCGATACGTATAAAACGGAGCTCAAGGTGTAACAGAACCTATACTAAAAAGAATTAAGAAAATAGGCTTTTTATAAAATAAATAGTGTGTGAGAAACCAAAACTCACACACTATTTACTTTTTATCTCATTTGTTTTATGGTAAAGATGCTATCTCTTAAAAAAATAAATAGGTGAGATATTAAGTTGTAAAAATGTTTTTTTCTTTACGCCATTATATATTAAGGTGTATCATTTAATTCCAAATTATTAAGTAGCTCTTGTAGGAACTTTACAGGGATACCATAGTTGAAATTCTGCGTTATATTGATACCTGCAAAGTTAATAGCAACAAGCTCTTCTTGTGCATTTACTACTGGAGAACCACTCGAACCGGGAAGTGCTGGGATTGAATACATGAGCGTTTTTTCTGAATGTTGCGAAATATTTCCCATGTTTATTTGTGCTTTTATCCCTTCATTTGTTAGCGCAAGCGTTGGACCCTAAGTTGAATCCAATCATATAAATAAAAAGCGTTTTTATCGTTTCCCATTTGCTTTCTCCACTTATCGGCTAAGCTATAATGCGTTAAGGGATTTTCTTTTGGAATAGTAAAGACGTGCTTGTCGCTTGGAGTAACACCCGAATTGAGTTGAATAAGTGCCAAATCGTGTTCTTTACTCTTACGAACAATGTGGCAAGGAACAATCTCAGATGTTTTCATCACTAAGCTGTTGTTGTAAGAAATACCCAAATCTGTGTGATAATATAATTCACTTCGAGCAGGATTGATGTTCCTTATAAACTGATAACTGTCGTATAATTTGTTTAATTGGCTCGCTAAAAGACGCATGTTTTCATTTGCTTCTGCGTTATATTCGCCCATCTCTTCGGCATATGAAACAGCTTGTTGAGACTCTCGGTATTGAGCTTGTAGCTCTTCATAGTTTTGCCTAATGTTATCAATAGCGTTGTCAATAATATCTCGAAGAGCGTTTTGTATGTCTTCATTTGTAGCCTTTCCCGACACAACGTGCTTGTTTGTGGCAATTAAACCTTGTTTATTTACAAAGAAACCCGTGCCATAACTTTCGCTTTTAACAATCTCTGAACGCTTATCGGTTAGGGTTTGCTAATCCATTCTCTTTGTTGTAATCACTAAAAAAATACACTTCACCATTTGAAAGACGCAGTTCATAATAGCTCATAGCACGAATAAGAACCACACCCGACGAACAATCGGAGTTTATTTCCTCTTGTGTTTTGTTTGCACAGCTACCTAATAATAACGAAACAGCGAGCGTAACAAACGCTATTATATACGATTTCATATTTGTTTTTCTCTTTTTTTATGGTGAAATAAATGTCTTGTTTTGCAAATATACAAATAAAATAAAGAACCCTTATTCTTTCATTAAAAAAACTCGTTTAATGGTATTTCTTAACCTTATATATTTGTTGTTTTTCATTGCGAAATAAGCACATACATGGTAAAAGATAAGGGGCGACATCTTATTTATTGAAGAATGATAAATGAATAGCTAATCAATCACGAAAAAGCCTTCCAACTTTAGGTTGAAAGGCTCTATGTTTTGTATGCTTTATTGCACTACTTTATTCTACAGTTATTAAATAGTAGTTCTTCTTTCCACGTTGAACTAAAAGATACTTACTATTTAATAAGTCGCTTTCAGTTATCACTTGGTCGAACGATTGCAACTTTTTCTTTGTTTAAAGAAACGCCACCTCCTTGCACAAGTTTGCGCATTTCACCTTTGCTTGCAAAGACTTTTGCGTCGTCAGAAGTAAAAGATGTCAACCGCAGTTTGTCCTAAAAATATCTTTTGATACTTTTAAATTGTGGCACACCTTCGAATATACTTAATAAGGTAGCATCATCGAATTTAGATAAACTTTCCTTAGTTCCTTTGCCAAAAAGAATAACAGATGCTTCTTTAGCCAACTCTAAATCTTCTACCGAATGCACCATTGTTGTCACCTCATCTGCTAATCGTTTTTGTAGAATACGCATTCCCGGGTCTTCTTTATGTTGCGCTATAAGGTCGTCAATGGTTGGCTTATCTAAGCTGGTAAATATCTTAATGTAACGTTCAGCATCGTCATCACTAACGTTTAACCAAAACTGATAGAACTTATAAGGTGTGGTTCTGTTTCTGTCGAGCCATATATTTCCGCCTTCAGTCTTACCAAATTTAGTTCCATCTGCCTTTGTTATGAGCGGACAAGTTAGTGCAAATGCTTCCGAATCGTTACCTAATGTGCGACGAATAAGCTCTGTTCCAGTGGTCATATTTCCCCATTGGTCGTTTCCACCCAACTGTAATTTAACGTTGTTGCTTTGGTATAAATGTAAAAAGTCGTATCCTTGTAGCAATTGATAAGTAAATTCTGTGAACGACAACCCATCTCTTGCTTCTCCACTCAAACGCTTTTTAACGCTATCTTTTGCCATCATGTAGTTCACAGTGATGTGTTTTCCCACGACACGAGCGAAATCTAAAAACGAAAAGTCTTTTCATCCAATCGTAGTTATTCACCATAACAGCGGCATTAGGAGCAGTAGAATCAAAGTCAAGAAACTTAGAAACTTGTTTCTTTATAGCCTCTTGATTGTGATAAAGAGTGGTTGCATCAAGTAGATTACGTTCTTGACTCTTTCCAGAAGGGTCGCCTATCATGCCCGTAGCACCACCCACTAATAAGTAAGGTTTGTGTCCACAACGTTGAAAAATGACGAAGCATCATCACACCACAGAGGTGTCCTATGTGCAAAGAATCTGCTGTTGGGTCTGTTCCAAGATAAGCAGACGCGGTGCCTTTCATAAGAAATTCTTCTGTACCTGGTATGATTTGCGATAACATTCCACGCCATCTTAATTCTTCTACAAAATTCTTTATCATTGTCATATTATGTTTGTTAAATGTTATTTTTAGTTGTGTAGTCATCACTCTTCATGTTTTTATTACGGAACGGGGTCGTATCCGTGTCCTCCCCATGGGTGACAACGAAGCAATCTCTTAATCGCTAACATTAAACCTTTTATCGGTCCGTGTTTAACAATTGCTTCTTTTGCATATTGAGAACAAGTGGGTGTGTATCTACACGAAGGCGGTGTGAAAGGAGATATACATCTTTGATAAAACAATATGGGTAGCAATAAGAGTTTAACGATAAGCGTTTTCATTTTTATTCTTGTGCTTCTATGGTGTTTTTTCGTTGCTTTTCTGCCAATCGTTGTAGTAGATTAGCCACTTTCAGATGTACTTCTTCACTGTTATATAGCTTATTATCTTGCCAAAGAAAAGCCAAATCGAAGCCTTCGGTGTTGTCTTTTTGTAAGCAAGAAAGCAGAATGTGTTTGTTTAAACGATAGGCTTCGCGAATTTGTCGTTTAATTCTGTTGCGTTTAACAGCGTGCTTAAAGTGCCTTTTAGACACACTAATAAGCACTTGCACCTGTGCTTCTTTGTTTATTCTGTTTGTAGAACAATACACCATTTTAATGGGAAAAGCAGAGAATGCTCTGCTTTTTCCACCCGAAAAGATTTGTTCTATTTGTTTTTTTCGATAAATCCTTTCCCCTTTTTCAAAAGAAAATAAATGCTGAGTAGGCATTTTTTTAATTATCGTTTTTCTTCGTCTAAATCTCTAAGAAAAAGCGTTTAGTGCGCTTGTCATAGAGGGGTATTTTGTGCTTGGGGCTTCCACTGTTACGTTTAAACCTTCCTCCTTTGCAGCCTTAGCAGTTGCTGGTCCGAAGGTTCCAACCTTAATATCTTTCTGTTCAAAGTTAGGGAAGTTAGCGTATAGAGCTTTCACTCCCATCGGTGAGAAGAAAACAATCATGTCGTAATCGAATGTTTTTTTCTCTTCTTCAGTAAAGTTATTATCAACAGTTCTATACATCACACACTCAGTGTGTTTAAGTTTTTTAGTGTTCAATAGCGTTGTTACCTCGTTATTATGTCCTTCGCTCATAGGCACAAGATACTTTTTCTTCCTTGTGTTTCATCATGAGTGGCACCAAATCTGCTATCTTTCCAGTGGTTCCAAAGAACACTTTACGTTTACGATATTGCACATATTTTTTTGAATATATAGTGCTATTGTTTCTATCACACAGAAGTATTTCATATCTTCAGGGATAGTAATTCGCATTTCTTTTGCTAATGTAAAGAAGTTGTCGATAGCATGTCTTGATGTGAAAACAACAGCGGTATAGTCTAATATATTTATTTTTTGATTACGAAATTCCTTTGCATTTAAGCCTTCTACCTTAAAGAATGGACGGAAAATACATTTCACTCCGTATGCTTTTTTTCCATGTCATAATAAGGCGATTTATCACTTGCTGGTTGGGGTTGCGATATGAGTATTTTTCTTAATCATTTGTTAAATGTTTATTTTGCAAATAGTTACTTGTCATTTGTATAATGCCCCATAGGGCAGCAAATGGTGTAATTTCGACGCTGCAAAAGTACAAAAATAATTGCAGAAAGTGCCCCCTTTGCTTAAAAAATATAAGGTATGCGTTGTATAAAGCTAACAGTTTAAAGCAAATTATAACGATTGCAGTGTAAATAAAGGTGCTATGTGTAGACAAATTAAAATAAGAACGGAGCAACACAATAGGGAATAATGTAAGCCCTTGTAGTGCTGTTGTAAACAAAAAGGCTTGTATCCATTTTCTGTTTTGCTTTTTATCGAAGAACACTTTGTTCACTCCTTGCGTGATAAGTGCTTTGCTTAAAAAGTATAAAATCATGATACCTGTGTATAAACCTATCATTTGATATTGTTCTAACACAAAGGTTTTAGGGTTGAAAGCGTTTATATAGAAGAAACAAATGAGTGCTAACAGCAAACATGTTTGTAGACCCATGAGCAGTTGAAAGTTGAGTTCTCCTGCCGTTTCATTTGTCGAACTATCTTTTGAAAAGCCAGCTAAGAAAATGTTTTTGCTTTGTTTTATTAAGAATTTTTTTGCGTTAGAAAGCGACCAAAGCACTAATATAAAGCAGCCCACTAATAAACCTGTGATGAGATTATCTGATGCCAAAGAGTAAGGAATAGGGTCTCCTGCCACACCAAGTTTAAATTTTTGCATGTTTGTACCCGACAAACTATCGGTTGCAAACAATTGTTTTAAGGCATCAACCTTTTGCTTTGGTGTGATAGAATCTGCGGGTTGGTTAGCCCATTGCATAGGCGTCAAGCCTTTAACACTATCTTTTTGTGTAAAATCGGTTAGTTCTTTGGTTTGTTTTTTTCTTTTTTTCTTTGCCTATGTTCTTCTGCTGTTGGCGTATCTTCAAAGGCCTCGTTAGCACTTAAATTATATTCGGTGCTATTTTTATTTACACCCACATGCTCCAAAGGGGCTTGTTTGGTGCGAATAGAATCGGTTGCTATTGTGCGCATAAAGCCAGCTGATTAAAAATGCAAAAGCCGAAATTCGATGTATTAAGGCTTTTATCTACCTTTTTAATGGTATTGTAAGTCTACCTTAAACATCGAATTTCGCCTATGATATAAATGGTCGTAAAACTTATAAGTTGAATGCTTTTTTTAATGTTGTCCACTTGGTCTAATTTCTCCCATGTAAACAATTCTACGTCTATTTCCTTTGTTTCGTGATAATGACTTGTAAACACTTTCTTTACCACTTGGTTTTTTTCTACCCATGTGTCCATAAGCGGCTGTTTCTAAATACATAGGTTGACGAAGTTTTAACTGTCGTTCGATAGCCTTAGGACGAAGGTCGAATAGCTCTTCAATCTTCGCTGCTATTTCGCCATCGGTTAAGCTCACGTTGCTTCTTCCATAAGTGTTTACAAACACATTCACAGGTTTTGCCACACCAATAGCATAGCTCACTTGCACCAACATCTCGTCTGCCACGCCAGCAGCCACCATGTTTTTAGCTATATAACGTGTAGCATAAGCTGCCGAACGGTCCACTTTGCTCGAGTCTTTACCGCTAAATGCGCCACCACCATGTGCGCCTTTTTCCGCCGTAAGTGTCTACAATAATCTTTCTACCTGTAAGACCTGTGTCGCCATGAGGGCCTCCGATAACAAATTTACCCGTAGGGTTTACATGATATTTTTATGTTGTCGTTAAACAAAGCCAACACTTTTTTTGCCACATAAAGCCTTTTACGCGTGGAATTAAAAATATTTATCACATCGCTCTTTATCTTTGCCAACATTCGCTCATCATCATTATCAAATTCGTCGTGTTGGGTGCTCACTACAATCGTGTCTATGCGTAGCGGAGTGTGATTATCGTCGTATTCTATGGTTACTTGGCTTTTAGAATCGGGGCGAAGATAGGTCATTTCTTTACCTTCGCGACGAATGTTTGCCAATTCAATCATAAGCAAATGAGCCAAATCTAACGACACTGGCATGTAGTTTTCGGTTTCGTTTGTAGCATAACCAAACATCATTCCTTGGTCGCCAGCTCCTTGTTCGTCTTCGTTTTCACGGTCTACACCGCGATTGATGTCGGCACTTTGTTCGTGAATAGCCGACAAAATGCCACACGAATTGCCATCAAATTGGTATTCGCTCTTTGTATATCCTATTTTATTGATTGTGCTGCGAGTGATGGTTTGAAGGTCTATATAAGCGTTAGAGGTTACTTCCCCATTACAACTGCTTGTCCTGTGGTTACAAAAGACTCGATAGCGCAACGCGATTTATCGTCGTATGCGAGAAATTGGTCGAGCAATGCGTCTGAAATTTGGTCTGAAACTTTATCTGGATGTCCCTCTGATACCGATTCAGAAGTAAAAAGATATGCCATATTTTTTTATGCTTATTTTATGAAAAAATGTGTTTAATAGGGTACATGTGTTTTGCTTTGTTACCCTTATGTTATATTGATTTGAGGCATAAAGGGTGTTTGTGGCGCAAAAAGCCTGCCCCCTTAGCCGTTAAAACGTTTTGCAAAGTTACGGCTTTTTTATTAGATAGATGCACAAAGTGTTTATTTTTAAGTGTATAAAAACGCCAAATAGCAACACGAGGGTTAAAATGTAGAAACTAAAAAGAAAAAGAAACACGGTGTTAGGTGTTTGCCTTTTGTGGTAAATGTGTTTGTTTTTTTGCGCTTAAAAAAATATTTTTGTTTAGGAAGAGAAGAGTGGGAGAGTGGACGTTAAATATATTCCCAAAAAACGGAATATATTCGGTTTTTTATCCCCGTATTTTTGTACGATAAAAAGATGAAAATAGAAAAAATAGCTCAACTTTTAGCGAGTTTTTAAGTGCATTAGGTGGTGAAAAACGAGTGATTGTGTGGCCTTTTACACTTAAAAAACATATAGGTTTTGGTTTTCTATAATGATACTTTTTTTGTAAATGTAAAAAACAAGCTGTTAGGGTGTAAAAAGCTTAGGTTTTTAGCGTGCAATAGCTTATGTATTGTGTGTAAAACTCTTGTGTTTTTTTGTGCCTAATATGTGGTGTTTTTTTCATGCAAAACTCTTAGCTTTTGCACGTTTTTTTCGCTTATAAAGTGGTTTTAAAATGGCTAAAACAACAAAAAAAGTAAAGGTAAAACTATGCTGTGCGTATATGTTTGTTTTTTTATGTTGAAATGTTTAAAAATTTGAGGCTTATTGGTGCCTCCTTTTTGCATAAAAAAATATGCAGTTTTTTTAATGAAAGGTGTTTACACTTGCCTTGCTAACCCCTTTTTTTGCTGGTTGTAAAACAAAGCAGGGTTGAGGCTTTTAAAAAGACTTTCTGGGGGCAAAATGTCTTTTTATAAAAAAATAGCAATATAACAAAAAGAGCATTCTACCCATAGCAGAATGCTCTTTTTGTTGTAGCTTACGAACCGCCTATTGTTGCACTTTTGTAAAGTAAAGTCTTATAGGTCCCTGATTTCATCACAGGATTATCTCCCGATGAAAGAAGCTGTTTCGTAAGTACCTTTCCATGTACTTCCCCAGTCCATTGTTACGGTATTCTCTGTTGGAGCATAGTCGTTAATGGTCATTTCGAGTATCTCTTGATTTGTTTTCTTATCTAAAATAAGTCGCATACCCACACGAGTTGGGCGAATAGTCTTATCTGTAGCAGAGAAAGAAACATTTACATTATCGAATTTAAGCATAGTTAATTCGAGAGCGAGGAGGGCGTCCTGCAGCCAATTCTTGGAAGAATTCTTTGCTCTTACCATCGTCTATTGCATTACCACCTGCCGTGAAATAGTTTTGTAAACCACCTTGGAAGTGAGGGGCGAAAGTGTAGTTTTTGCCCGAAGGAGTAAGCGTAAAGTAGTCGTTAGCAGCTGTTCCGCTAAACAACACCTTAGTGTCTCCACCAATATTGTCTTTTAACCATTGATAGTTAGACACCTCTTTAAATGCCCATGTGCCTGCAAACGAGGTAGCACCAACCACGTTTATGGTGAGTGTAGGGTTAGTTCCTTGAATCATACCCTCGCTATCTGCCACCTTTAACACAATCTTATCTTTGCCAGCCTCTAACTTTAAAAAAACTCTAAACTAACGGTTCCTGTGTTGCTACCCGGTGCAAATACAGCCACTTTAGCATTGTTTTCAAACTTAAAGTGTGTACCTTCTACGGCAGTACTACGTGCATCTACTTCGATATTGATGCGTGTAGTGTCGTTAAAAGAGAAACGCGTACCAAGGTCGGATTTAAGTTCTATCTGATAAGACTTTTTAAGTGTTAACACATCTGTTGGTGTTTCAAAGCTATACACATTAGCTCCAACAAGGTCGATTTGCGAATAACTCATAATGCCTAAGCGTGCATTGTTAGGTTGTTGAAGCACCATTAGCATGTTTTTGGTGCGTTCTACACGCTTGCGGGTTAAGGTTATTTGCGCTTGTGTTTCGCCTTTTTTTAAGGTGAAACACCGTTTCAGATGCTGTAAAGTCTACGCCCTCTTCTGCTCCACGAAAAGCAATAGGCACGTCTACATCGGTATCTACGGGGTGCAACGCTTTAATACCTACGGTTAAAGAAGCACCCACTTTGTTTGTTAAGCTATATTTGGGTGTGGTAACACCTATAATGTTGTTTGATATTTGTTCCTTGTCGGTGCAAGAAAAAACAAGCAAAAACACCCAATAGAGCTACGAATAATGTTGCAATATGTTTTTTTCATGTGTTTCATTATTTAATTCCTCGTTCGTATTCGGCAGCTACACTGTCTGCCTCTTGCTTCTCTTTTGCAGTGCCAACGGTGGGGTCTGGCTGCTTATAGGTTTTGCTATTGGCATTGTCGTTTTTTTGTTAATGCGAGGCATATCGTCTATCTTATCGCACGAAAAGAATAGAAAGGTTGCGCCAAAGAGCAATGCCACAGAAAGCATATATCTTGTTATTTGTTTCATAAAAAAATACATTGTTTTTAGTTGGATACCACTTCTTTATAACCCTCGTTTTGTATAATTGCAGGGTTAATACGTATGTCTGCTTCGGGAATAGGATAAGTGTACATATATTTAAGGTTGTTATAACGCAAACCATCGTATAGTACATAATATTCTGGAGAACCATTTCTTTTGAGTTCAAACATACGGTCGCCTTCGGCAAAAAACTCTTTACGACGTTCGTTAAGGATAGCTGCCATGAGCTTAGAAAGCGTTTTTCCTTCGGCATCTACTTTGATTATCTCGGTAGAAAGAGCCTCAGGAAGCGTAGTGAGTGTGTAGCTTGTAGCGTTTGTTATGCGTGCCTTTCGTAGCTCGTTCAATGCTTTTAAGGCATTGTCTACTTGGTTTAAGTGTGCATAACACTCTGCTTCGATAAGCTTAAGCTCAGCTCCACGCATTCCACAGAAGAACGGTTTTTGCAGTTTTCGTTCTTTATCTAAACTCAACGCATAGCGAACATCTGTTAAAGCCTCGCCATTTTGGAAACAATTGATAAAACGTTTACTTACAGGACGATACTGACTTGAACGCCAAACAGAAAGGTTGACAGAGTTATTGGTTTCGGTTGAGCGCAAATAAGCTGTAATAATGTGGTTACCAAGATTAGCGGTAGGCTTTTAAAATCATGTCTTGATAGCTTGTAGCCGACAAGAGAGGATAAGCCGATTGCAAACTGGTTGCCATAGAAAGAGCCTTATCCCATTGTTCAGACCACCAATAAAGACGAGCTAAATAAGCCTTACAAACATCTTCGGTAAAGATGTATAGCTTGTTAGTGTTGTGGAAATTAACCGCCATTTGCAAGTCGGTTTCAATTTGCGAGATGGTTTCTTGTAACGTATTTCTTATAGGACGAGCCTCCATGTTAAAGGTTGTTACCACAGGAACACCAAGCTGTGTGTTTAAATGTTCCTTGTTTGGAGCCTCACAATATAAGCGCATAAGTTGGTAATAAGCCACCCCACGCATAGCATAAGCCGTAGACAACACCTCATTAGATAAAGGTGTGTTGTCTGGTTTCATGTTTCCAATAACAATATTACAATCGGTTATCACCTTATATAAATTGGTATAAGGCTCGTAAGCTGTGCTATTGAGCAATGAACCCAAATAGAAAGGGAGTAAACGTCCCGGTTGTTGAGTGAGAGAGCTTTCCGAAATCGTCGCCTCCACCCATATCATAATTAGAAATACTACTAATGTTATTAACCAAATAAGTGGAACCTTGGTCTACATCATTCAAGTTTTTATGAATGAGAGCAGAAAACTCTTCGGGTGTAGTAGGAATGGTTCTGCCGTAAGGTTTTACATCTAAATAATTATCACAAGATGTAAACATTAACGCACCCGCTATGATTGTTAAAACAAATTTCTTCATAATAATGTGTGTATTAAAGTCCGACAGAAACACCAAAGGTAAATGTACGAGCTAAAGGATATACTGCTCCGGGTGTTTCGGGGTCTATTCCTGAATAGTTAGTAAGCGTAAATAAATTGTTCATAGTGAAAGAAACACCTAACGAACTAACACCTATTTTCTTTAATAAACTATCTTGGAAAGCATAACTCATAGACAATGTGTTGAGTTTAAAGTAGGAAACATCTTCTAAAAGTGCAGCTTGGTTCACTCTCTCTCCTGCCGATACATAATTTCTTAACCCTAAATTAGCACCATAAGCATCGATAATACGAGGGTTAGCATCTGTTCGTGGATTGGCAACCGTCCAACGATTTGTTACATCGCGACGCACATTTAAGTGGTTAGTATACAAGTCGTTTAACACAGAAGGCACAACTTCTAAACGAGTGCCTTTTATGTTATCTTGGCTTGTAAAGGGCTTAATGTTGTTAAGAATTTTTAGCTCCGAGAGAGAAATTACCACCTAATACCAAGCTAAACGACTTGTAAGAAACGTTGAAAGAGTAACCTCCTGTGGTAGGAGCATTGGCTGTTCCTACATAAAACAAATAGTTGTTAGCATCGGTATAATCGTTAATGGTGTTGAAAGAAGCATCGCTTCGTTTTTCATAATGGTATAAACCTGTTTGCTCGTCGATACCTATTATGCGACCAGTGAATATACTTCCAAGTGGATAACCTTCGTATTTACCATTTGAAAGACCAGAGGTAGGCGGTGTGTATTTAAGTAGTTTGTTTCTGTTATACGATAGATTGGCGTTAACAGACGCATTCCAGTCTTTCGTACTTAATACTTTTGCCGATAAAGAAAGCTCGATACCAGCATTAGCAAGCGTAGATGTGTTGAAAGCTTGTGTACCAAAGCCCGTTGTAGACAATACTTTAATGTCGGAAACAGCATCGTAGGTGCGACGAGAATATAACTCTACGCCCCAACGAAGTCGTTCGTTAAACATTCCCATGTCTACAGATACTTTCATATCTCTTGTCTTTTCCCATCTTAAAAGAGGGTTTGGTGCGTTCTTTATCCAACCCATTCGGTAATAATCGGTATCTGTTCTACGGAAAGCAGTGGAATAATCCATCATCAATTGAGGGTAAACAGACTTGTTAATGTTGCCTGTGAAGCCCACAGCTGTTCGTAAAGAAAGACTACTTATAACAGGTTTTAGCTTTTCCATGAAAGGCTCTTTATCTACATTCCATGATAAACCAAACGACCCAGTAGGGTTAAATTGCTCTTTACTACCAAAGTTGTTAGAACCATCTGTTCGTGCAGTGAAGCTCGCAATATACTTGTTATTGAGTACATAGTCTAACGATAAATAGAAAGAAGCAGCGTTCTTCGCTTATATTCTGCCCAGATAGAGCGTCCATGATAGCCGCATAACGCTTTAAGTCTGCATCAGTAAGACGCGAACCCTCAGGGAATGTGGGCATAGCACTGTTTCCTGAAAGCTCATCGTAGGCATATCGTTTTGCAAATAAGCCCTTAGAATATTGTCCACGAATCTCACTTCCGAGTAGAGCACTTACATAATGAATCTTATTAAATGTTTGGAAAAAGTTTAATTGACCACGAAGATTGTAGTTATTATTGTGCGATTCGTTTTGGAAAATAGAACTATATGTTCGAGTAGACACTGTGTTTGTGTTCTCGAAAGGACGGTCTTGCCATGCCGCATAGGTGTCTTTTCCGTTTATATTCTCGTTATTGTTAGTGATATAACCATAAGATGCCAATCCTTCAAACGACAAATTATCTAATAACTTAATAGATAAGTTGGCAATAGCAGTGGCATTTAAACTGTTAGACACATTGCTTGTATGGTCTAATTCTCGCATAATGTTGTAGCCATTGCTTGGGTTATTGGTGGTAATGAAGCCGTTTATATAGCTAAAATTTTTGAAAGTGAGGTCTGAAGCATAAGAACCATCTGCATTATAAGGCTTTTTCGTAAGGGTTAGCAAAGTAGGCATAACGGAATGGATTGTCGCTCAATGCCGAGCCTTTTGATGTTTGCCACGACATATCTAACGCTAAACCAAGTTTTACGCGCTTGTTAGCATTGATGTCGAGTTTAGTGTTTAGGTTATAACGGTCGTAACTTGAGTGCTTAACTAAGCCTTTGTTATTGTCGTAACCCAAAGACACATAGTAGGTACTGAGCTTTCCTCCACCCGAAAGTGATAGGTAATGACTGTGAGAAACAGAGTTTCTAAACAATTGTTTAAACCAGTCTGTGGTGCTTTCTCCCAACTTTGCAATCTCAGCATCTTGTTGTTCACGAGTTAATCCCGCATATTTACCATAACCAGAACGTATCATTCCCACCGCACCGATAACAGGATAGGTTTCTTTTTTATCGAATTTAGCTTGCGAAAATTCGTCCCATAACTCTTGTTCCCATGCCAATTTCTCACGAGAATTCATTAAGTTAGCACTGCGTGAAGGACTTGTTGTGAGTGAAAGATTACTTGAATAGCTCACACGCATTTTGCCTTCAGCACCTCGTTTGGTAGTGATTACAATAACACCACCCGCTGCACGAGAACCATAAATAGCAGCTGCTGATGCATCTTTAAGTACGGTTACACTCTCAATATCGTTGGGATTGATTCCCGAAATACCCTTAGAAAAAGATGTCAGAGAAGTCGCCTGACTTTATTTTGAGATGTGGCAATAGAAGGAATATCACGCTGCAATGGCACACCATCTACTACCCATAAAGGGTCAGCATTACCTGTAATGGTGTTTGTTCCCCTAATTCTTATCTTTGCACTCTCACCGGGTCTACCCTGAAATAGCTTTTGATATCGACACCAGCAACCTTACCTTGGAGCATCATGTCGAGGTTATTTAAGGGTTTACCTTTTAAGGTCTTGCGCCGAAATGGTGGTTACCGAACCCGTAATACGGCGTTTAGTTGTTTTTTGATAACCCGTAACAACCACTTGTTCGAGAGTGTTTTCTTCTTCGTCTAATGTGAGATTACCTCCTAATGGCTTATTTACTGAAAGCACACGAGGTTGCATTCCGAGATAAGAAACTGTTATCTTATCCCCACGATGTACCCATAAAGACACTTTACCATCTATATCTGATACCACAGCAACAGGTCTTCCGCTTACTTTTATAGTAGCTCCTGGAAGAGCATCGCCATGTTTATCAACGATGGTAACGTCTATAAGCACATCTGATGGACCATGTTGTTCTTGTGCATTTACAGCAAAAGAAAACAAACAAAGCAACATACACAATAATAGTTTTGCTCTTTTCATAACTTAATATAAGATGTGTTATTGATGATTGATTATATTTATATCTTCTTTTTAGGTTGCATAAGGTGTTCAAAGAAATAATATCTCACCTTATTCTGATAGTAATCGCTCCACACAGAGTGGTCTTTTTCCTGGCAAAATGAGCATATCAAAGCGTTTACCTGCATTGATAAAAGCGTTTGCAAGTTTAAGTGTTGAGGCATAAGGAACATTATCGTCTACGTCGCCCGACACTAATAAGAGATGTCCTTGCAGGTTTCTTGCCAGCTCAATGTTGGTAGGTATCTTTTTATTTAACCCATGAAAAGCCTCTGCCCACCACTGAATATAAATGTTATTGTCGTGGTTTCCCGATGCTGCTACTCCCACTTTATAAAACGAAGGATAAGTGAGCATGGCAGCAACTGTCATGAATGCACCGCCAGAGTGTCCATATATGCCGACACGAGATAAGTCGATAAAGCTGTATTGCTTAGCTAATGTTTCCAAACAATGCTTATCGTCAGCCAAAGGATAATCCCTTAAATTGCCATAACCAAAGGTGTAAAAGTCTTTTCCACGAAGAGGAGAACTGCCACGGGGCGCAATATTTACCACAATAAAGCCCATATTAGCTAAACTTTGATTACCGTTATCGTCTAAAGTGAAAGCTCTTGGCAGTTGATCGTCTTGAGGTCCGGGGTAAACATTTGAGATAATAGGATACTTCTTATTAACATCTAAGTTGAATGGAACATACATTATTCCATAAAGCATGGTTTTATTATCGTTTGCTTTTAATGAAATAAGTCGTGGAGGTTGCCATCCTGCAGCTTTTAAGTCGGCATCTGAACGTCTAACCACTTCGTAATAGTGTTTCGGTTGCTCAATAGATACCACATTAAAAACCGTAGGCAGATTTATTCTTGAATAACTATCTATGGCAAAAACGTTTATCGTCAGAGAACAACAAGTCGTGTGTTCCGTCTCCATGAGTAAGCACTTCTTGCTTCTTACCATTTAATTTAGCTTTATAAAAAAATGCTTATAACAAGGGTCGAAACCTTTCTCTTGTCCATAACCAGCAAAGACAATTGTTTGTTTTAGTGTGTCTATATCGGCAATAGCACCAGCTATTAGCTCATTTCCACTTGTAATTTTTATTCTTAAAATGTCCGTTCTTATCGTATAAATAATAGTTCCCTTTTCCCCGAACGCTCGCTCCACCAAATGATATCTCCCGTGTTTTGTACCACTTTATAATCGGAAAAAGTGAGATTTAGATGTGGTTTTACCACCTCTCTAATGAGCATTGTCTCTTTACCTGTTAGTAAATTGAGTCGGCAAAGTTCGAGAGTATCCACTCCACGGTTGCGTCTTGTGAAGAGAATAGATTGGTTTTGAACCTTATAATTGATATTGATAACAGCATCTTGGAAGCCATTTATGGGCAGAATACCCCACTTTTTCGTATCTGCATTACACCAAAATAGTTTATATTGTCGTACGTTTTTCTCATTCGGAAGAGGCATTTTCTTTGTTTTTAGCGTAGGTCTGTTCTTTGAAAGTGCATTGATTAAATACAAATTACCTACTTCGCTGTCGTCGTACATACAATAAATATAAACATGATTCCACCACATTCCGTTCGCATTCCCTGCTTTTATCACGTTAGTAGCACCTTTATTGCAATAAGACGCATTCTCTTTTCCGTCGTAAGTGAGTTGAATTTGTTCTCCCGATTGATTGTTTCTTAAATATAAATTATAGGCATCTCCCAGCATAGAGTAGAGCGAATCTCTTGTATGTGCTGATGTATTCATGCCGTTTTCCACAGATTTTGTGAAATTACGGTCAATTTGTTGGTTGCTAAGAGTTAGTTTTTGTGAGTGTTTATTGTATGCAAATATTTTTCCAGACTTTTTCCAATACACCGTGTTAGGGTCGTTATTAAGCATGTATAAACTGTATAAGCGAAAGTTGTTTACGGTGATAGACGTGTCTGATAATAATGCTTTTATATTGTGTAATGAAGTGAATTAAGTTCTTAAATAAAAAGCTCTTTCTTTCCATTCGTCGCATTTACGAGTATAACCTCATTGCCTTTATTGCTTGTTTGCTGATAGAATAGCCACGAAGAACCATTTATCCACGATAACATTACATTTTGTTTTTGATAAAGAGGCGAAAGAAAACGCTCTTCTCCACGCTTCACTAAATTCCAATCCACCTCACTTTGTGCGTGAATAGCTTTAGGTAAAGAAATGTAAGAACAGCATGATAACAACGCTATGCCATGTTTTTACTGTTCGTTTTTATGTAGATAAAACCATTTGTTTTAATCTTTTTGTATCCTAAATAAATCGAATTATTCTTTCACCTCTTAATCTTTTTATTGCTTTTTTTCTGTGCCATTTTAACCGCCTCTAACACATCTATTACCCCGTCGGTGTCTTGGTTTACAGTGGCTTTTAATATGTGTTTAATTTGTTTAGCCTTGAGTTTTGGAAAACAGCTTTTAAGTAATGCAGCCACAGCAGACACTATCGGAGTGGCAACACTCGTGCCTTGAGAAAGCTCATATTTATCGTTCATAAACACAGAAGCTATGCGTTCGCCTGGTGCAAGTAAGTCTACTGTTGTTGAACCATAGTTAGATAAAGCAGAAAGTTTACCCTTCATGTTCGAAGCACCTACACGAATAAAGTTATTAAAAGCCTTATTATGAGCATCTCTACCTGTAGGATAATAAGCAATAGTATCAATATTGAGATGATTATTACCAGCGGCTTGTACAACCAACACATTCTTTTTAGCGGCATAAGCAATGGCATCGTTCACCATTTTAGCGTTAGGCGAAGTGTATTTTCCTAAACTTAGATTGATTATTTCTGCTCCGTTGTTCACCGCATACTTAATAGCTGTGGCAACATCTTTATCATATTCGTCGCCATCAGGTACACAACGAACCACCATGAGCTTAGCATCTGTAAATACACCTTCATAGTTTTTATGCTCTAAATCGGGCTTTCCTGCAATGACACCCGCAACAAATGTGCCGTGGTCGGCATCGGTTGTTGTGAGAATAGCATTGCCATAGAACACATCTTTGGCATTTGTTAGGGTCGTCTCCCATAAGCAAACGCTTATCAGTGTCGTGTTCAATACCGTCTATTCTTTTGACTCATTAACGCCAATTGACTATCTTGTTGCGCTACAAAAAGCAGTCCATTTAGTGTTTTCTTCTGCTTTTAATACGTCTGACAAGATAGCGTTTACAAGAGATTTTTTTCCGACTCTTGCATTGAAACAGTTTGTATTGCAGAACTCAAATGCAATGTATCAATATTTTTGTGAGAATTGCTTTTTAACGATACTATCTAATTGGTGGAGTGCTTTGTTCTTAGTAATCGCAAATTTATAAAAGCGCAAATAACTATCGATACCTGCTTTTTTGCGCATCTTTTTATAATAAGCAAACTCATTATTGCTTGTATCTTCGCTTGCATCTACATCTTTGTAGCGAGGATACAAGCGTTTAAACTCTCTAAATTCCTCAGTTCCTGCACTTAAAAGATTAAAAAGAACCATCAGCAGTTCCTAAGAAATTCCAGCCGTGAAGGTCGTCTATATATCCGTTATGGTCGGTATCTTTCCCGTCTTTCTTCTCTTTTTTGTTCGTCCAAAGAGCATGTTTCAGAACCACAGATGTGGTATCTATGCCCGAATCTAACACTCCCACAATCACTTGTTTCTTAGGTTTTATGCCCTGTTCTTTCATGTATTGCAATGCAGCAATTAGGTTAATGCCCTTATATTCTGCTGTGTATTGCTTGTGCCAACCTGCTCTTGGGTCTACTCTTTTTTTGTTGAGCAAAAGAAAAAGGTAGCAATACATAAAAAAAGACGTAAAAGAAACAAGGAATATTTTGTGTTTTTTTATGTGTCATGCCTAAGAATTTTGTAATGAAAAAAATAAAAATATGATTTGTTCATAATTTTGTTCTAATAAAATAAGAACAAATCTCTACATTGTGCAAAAAAATACGGTTTTTTTATTGATTTATCTACTAAAAAAAGCGTTGATAAATGATGTTATAACGCATAAAAAGACTAAAAATATAACCAAAGTGTAAGTTGAGGATAAGCCAATAAAACATCACCTCTATTATATAAATGCCATGTTGATTGGTAAGAGATGCACACTTTTTTTACCTTATTATATTATAGAGCTCAATTGCATTTAAGTATTGTTATTAAGATAAAAAAACTATTCAGCAGAGCCGAATAGTTTTATAATCATTTATTTCAAGATAAACATTTACGCTATTTTTTTAGACGTAGATTTACAAATAGTTTCGCGTTCAGTTTAACACATATTGATAGTAAATCCCTTTGCAAGTCCCCCTTCTCCCGTTTCTTTATATAAGGAAGGCAAGTCATGACCCGTTTGTTTCATCACCTCAACAACCCTATCAAACGACACTTGGTGTTGTCCATCAGAGAAAGCAGAATAAAGATTTGAGTCCAAAGCTCTTGCTGCTGCAAACGCATTACGTTCTATACAAGGAATTTGAACCAAGCCACATACGGGGTCACAGGTCATACCTAAGTGATGTTCTAAGCCCATTTCGGCTGCATATTCTATTTGTGCTGGACTTCCACCGAATAGCTGACAAGCTGCAGCAGCTGCCATTGCGCACGCAACACCCACTTCTCCTTGGCAACCAACATCAGCTCCTGAGATAGAAGCGTTATGCTTTACAATGTTTCCAAATATGCCTGCAGTGGCTAAAGCATGAATAATTTTGGTATCACTGAAATGATGTGCGCGCGACATGTGATATAAAACAGCAGGTAAAACACCACAAGCACCGCAAGTAGGCGCAGTAACTATTGTTCCACCAGCTGCATTTTGTTCGCTTACAGCCAAAGCATAAGCATACACTAAGCCACGAGATTGTAGCGAAGGTTTAAAGCCATTAGCCTTTACATGATACTTTGCTGCTTTGCGAGAGAGCTTTAATGGACCCGGAAGAACTCCTTCTGTGTTTAATCCTTCTTCAACACTTTGTTGCATAACCGTCCACACTTCTTGCAAAAACTCCCAAATATCGTCGTCTTCACACATGTCGGTGTATTCCCAGTAACCACGTCCATTGTCGTAACACCAACGCATAATGTCGGTTAAAGAGTTGAGTTGATAAGGTTCTTTACCTGTAAATAAGTCTTCATTTGCCTTACCTTCCGACAAAGCACCTCCTCCAACACTATATACAACCCATTCTTCCGACCTATTTCCGTTTGCATCTTCAGCCACAAAACTCATTCCATTAGGATGAAAGGGTAAGAAAACAGACGGTTTCCAAACAAGTGTTACAGGTGCAACGGGCGAAAGAATATCTTCTATGGCAATGTCTGTCATGTGTCCTTTTTCCTGTTGCTGCTAAGCTACCATATAGTGTTACTTCAAACGCTTTAGCATCTTTATGTTTTTCAAGGAATAGTTGTGAAGCCTTTTGAGGTCCCATTGTATGACTGCTCGAAGGGCCTTTTCCTATTCTAAAAAGTTCTTTTAAAGATTTCATGTCTTTGTATTTATCTATAAAACCTTATTTTATGTTGAGCAAGTCTTTCACCACTTGTCCACCAGCGATGATACCTGCAACTGCAGGAACAAAAGGCATTACTCCCCGGTGTTACCTTTTTATCGTGATGATTACTCACCACTTGGTCGTGTGTATCTTGTTTAACGATGTCTACTTCAGCTTCTTCGAGCATTGGCATCATTGGCTTTTCGTTACTTGCCACCACCTTTAAATGCTTAATACCCAATTTTCTTAGTTTCTTACGTAGAATTTTTAGCCAAAGGGTCCATTGTTGTTTTAGTAATATCGCACACCGTGAAAGCCGTAGCATCAAACTTATTAGCCGCTCCCATGCAAGATAATAACGCAATATTGTTAGCCGAACAACGCTTAATAAGTTCTATTTTAGCCGACATGGTGTCGATACAATCCACCACATAGTCATATTTTTCGAGTTCTACCGTATCGGCATTTTCAGGCAAATAAAACATCTGATGCGTTTTAACTTCACAGTTGGGGTTAATGTCTTTCACACGTTCTGCCGCCACATCTACTTTGTTTTTTCCTACAGTAGAGTGTAAAGCAAACAATTGTCTATTCAAGTTGGTGAGACAAACTCTATCATCATCGAATAAATCTAAGCGTCCTATGCCACTTCGAGCCAACACTTCTACCACATAACCGCCAACGCCTCCAAGTCCGAAAACAGCCACATGACACGATAACAAACGTTCTATACCCTCTTTTTTAACGAGCATTCTGGTTCGAGAAAACTGGTCTTGCATGGTTTATCTATCTTTTTCTGTAATCTAAGAAACTACTCTATATATAATAATGTATAAATGGTTAAGGTGCCAGCTCAATTGTTTTTTTCAATCACTTTAAACATTCCTGTTCCTGTATCGGGCACCTCTATTGATGGATAAAACTGCACACAAGTGGCTTTTATCCACCTCAATTGTTTTATTGAGGTTTGTTAATAAACCCGTATTAGTATTTATTTTTGAACACCTGAATGCCTTTTTCCATCTTTACAAGCACAAAGTAATAATTTGCCATTAGGTGTTATATTAAAGCTACGAGGGTGACTATCGGTTGCTGAAAGCCCACTTCTGTGAGTAAACCATTAGTTGTATTTACACGATAGATAGTAATTCCATCGTTTTTTTAAGTCGATGACTAACATATAAGAACTTACCATTAGGCGTTAAACGAACGTCAGCTCCGCCTCTTGCTCCATTTTTATCGGCAACAAGTTCTTGTTTTTTTGTAAGCTTACCTTTATAATAACTATAAACAGACACAGCTCCACTAAGCTCAGACATCACATATACAAAACGACTATCGGGACTAAACACGAAATGTCGAGGCCCTGATTTAGGAGAAAACTGAGCCACTTTTCCCATTTCGCGAAGCTTTGTTTCGTTTACAAAAGCATATCTTAGCAAAGCATCACCCGTAAAGTCTGTAGCTAAAACCCCTTCACCATCGGGCGTAAAATCGGCACAATGCACATGCGCTTCTTGCTGTCTTTGGCTGTCAACTCCTTTCTCTGAACCGCTAAACAATTGTGAAAGAGGTTGCAAAGAACCATCATCGTTTAAAGGAAACACGCTCATCGAGCCACTCGAATAGTTGGCTGTGAGAACCAAATTACCATTAGTAGACACATAACAAGGGTCTTTTCCCTTTGTCAATCTATTGTTTAGAGGCGTCATCTTGCCTAATTCCGTGTCAAAACCAATGCTCCATAACGCCGCATTCTCATCGTTTGTTTCGCTCACAGCATAAATAACAGAGCCATCTAACGACAGAGTGAGATAAGAAGGATTAGTTACGGCAAAAGTATCAATAGGCTCTACATCGCCATTGGTTTGATTTATATTAAAAGAATAAATACCTTTAGAAGAACCATTAGTATACGTTCCTACAATCATTTTAATGTTATCCTGTGCTTTTGTTACCCCTGTAAAGAGTAGTGAGCATAATAACAAAGATACAAAAATTATGTTTCATACATCTTTATATTTTATCGTTCGCAAAGGTCAAAGTTAGCGAAAAAAGCACTAACTCGCAATTATTACCTTGTTTTTAGCATTCTTTTGCTGAATAATTCGTATTTTTGCACCCGTATGAAAACGAATGATTTATCCTTAACACGAAAAGGAATTGTAGGTATTCAATTTCTTTTTGTAGCGTTTGGAGCTACAGTTTTAGTTCCGTTACTTGTGGGTTTAGACCCCGCTACTGCGTTATTTACTGCTGGAATAGGCACTTTTATCTTTCATTTAGTAACGAAAGGTAAGGTGCCTGTTTTTCTAGGCAGTAGTTTCGCTTTTATTTCTCCCATTATTATGGCAACAAAAGTGTGGGGACTAACAGGTGCTTTAGCGGGAACAATGGGTGTTTCTCTTGTTTATTTCGTGATGAGTGCGCTTGTAAAGTGGCAAGGTAAGCACCTTTTAACACGTTTATTTCCACCTGTTGTTATAGGTCCTGTGATTATATTGATAGGACTTACGCTATCGGGAGCTGGTGTAAACATGGCAAAAACAAACTGGTTATTGGCTACAATATCATTAGCTACTGCCATTATTGTACTCACTTTTGGCAAAGGACTTATTAAACTTGTGCCTGTGGTGTGTGGTATTGTTGCAGGATACATTGTAGCTATTGCCATGGGAGAGGTAGATTTTACTCCTGTTGCACAAGCTTCGTGGTTTGCATTGCCTAAATCTTTGGCAGAATTTCATTTGCCTAACGTGCAATGGCAAGCAGTGCTTTTCATGATACCTGTGGCTATTGCCCCAGTGATAGAGCATATTGGAGATGTGTATGTGGTAGGTGCTGTGGCACAAAAAGACTTTGTTAAAGAGCCAGGACTTCATAGAACGCTGTTAGGCGACGGTCTTGCGTGCTTGTTTGCCTCAATTTTTGGAGGCCCACCTGTAACCACTTATTCAGAAGTAACAGGTGCAATGTCTATCACTAAAATAACAAATCCAGCTGTAATACGTATCTCTGCACTCACTGCCATTGTGTTTTTCTGTTATCGGAAAACTAAGTGCTGTGCTACAATCTATACCTCAAGCTGTTCTTGGAGGCATTATGTTGTTGCTTTTTGGTACAATTGCAAGCGTGGGAGTGCAAAACCTTGTACAGCATAAAGTTAACCTTAACGAAACAAGAAACATTATTATTGTTTCAATAACACTTACTATGGGAATTGGTGGAGCTGTGCTTTCGTGGGGCGACTTGTCTATCAGTGGTATCGGATTGTCGGCTATTGTAGGGTGTTGTGCTTAATCTTTTACTTCCTCAAACAAAAAGAAACTGAACAAGAAAAGGTAGAAGAATAAAAAAACAATATCTTAATAAACACATTTATAAAAAGGGCAGAAAGAAGGGGCTAACAGGGTGTAAACCAAGCCTTTTTCTTTCTGCTTTTTTTGTGTTGTTTAACGTAAAGTGTGCTGTTTGTTATGTGCTTTGTTAATCCTTATATTTCGCCTTTAAAAATCAATAAATACCATTCGTTTTTTTATTTATAACACTGTACTTGTTTTCTTGTAAAGCAAACAAATGAAACGTTATTGTTTTGTGTGAAACAACTAAAACGAAAAAGAACTATAGGTAAACAAGTTATAAATGAAACAGAAAAAGCCATACTTATGCACATTCATTTTTATATTTTTGTGCCTTTTTCTTTCTTATTTTTTTACCGCATTATAACCATCACTTTTTTTCTTTTTTTGCTCTATGCTTATTCGTTTTAAGGGATATGTCCTAAAAACGCCTAAAAATGGTAGAAAAAAACGTGCAAAAAGCTTAGGGTTTAGGGTGAAAAAAACATAAGAGTTTAGGGTGTAATAGCTTGTGTTTTAGCACGCAATATATCGTGTTTTTAGTGCTAAACTCTAAGCTTTTGCGCCTTAAAAGCTTATTTGTTGTTTTTTATTACTTGCGTTTTAGAAATGCAAAACCTATGCTTTTAGGTGTAATCACCATGAAAAATGTGAGTTGAAAAAAACATGCTATCGGTGCAAAAAAACGCTTGTAAAAAGCTTAGCTATTTTTTTCTAAAACAAAAGAAAATGAAATGTAACAAAACGCTCACAAAAATAAAGGTGTTTTAATGCCGTTTTTATAGCATTAAAAAAAGTTGTTCTATGCTGTTTGTTTCGCTTGTTTGTACCTAATAAAAACACCAACTGTCGTTTCTTTTTGTGGGTAAAAAGGTGTTTTTTTAGTTATCAAATATCATTTTTTTGTTGTAAACATCTTGTTTTTTTAGAACAAAAAAATAAATAAATGTACTAACTTTTTATTATTTTTTTGTAAGCTCAAAAGGGGTGCAGGGTTTTAACTTGCATCTTTTTAAAGGGGTATTTTGTTTCAGGCTAAAAATATTTATAGAAAAAGAGTGGCAATGTGGTTGCTCATGGGCAAATTTTAAGGCGAAAAAAATGGCTCCTTTACACATAACGGGATAAAAAGAAGGATAAGATGATAAATTGTAATTGGTTTTCTCAATATAATAAAAAAACAATAAAGTGGATTTCTTTCATTCGTATAGTGGGCATCAACGCTGGTTGCACACTATAAAAAAACACTTGTTATTGTTCTTTGTTTGTGGAACAGTGGCATAGATTTTTCATGCCCATACGGCTTGTGCTAAGAAGGCAAAAAGCGAGAAAAAAAGAAGACAAAAAAACAAGGCGAAAAACAGTCTTTCTGCTTATAAAAAAACTCACAGGAAACGATTCTATTAGCACAAAGGGATTAGTGAATGTTATCAAGAAAGACAACGATTACTATTTTGATATTCCTAAAAAATCTGCTCGGAAGAGAGACTGCTTGTATCTAATAAGTTGCTTAAAGTGCCGTCAGAACTAAACAGAGCAGGCGTAAATAAAGGCATCAATTACGAAAAATAAAACCATTCGTTTAGAGTGGGAACGTAAGCTTGGAAAGCTAAATATACGCGAACAACGACTCACACCCGAGGTTTATAGTTTTCATGCAATGGCCCCTTCGGTCACCGATAACTATATAAATCCGCTCATAGCAAGCCTTAAAGTGGAGGCAGTGGGTAAGGATTCTACGTCGTTAGTGGTAAAGGTTACCGACCTATTTAATGGCAATGACAATTGTATTAACGATGTGTTTAACCTTATAAACTTAGGAACCAGTGCCAGCAGAGAGCTTTCTCGCATTCTCGATGTTAAGGCTTTTGAAAGCAATGTAGCAGCAGCATCAGAATTAACAACAGTTGTACACGAAGGAAAGAGCAAAACAAACATCACCATAGTTGTGAGTACGTCGCTCATACTCTTACCCGAAAGACCCATGCAAGGCAGGTTAGAGAACCAAAAGGTGGGCTATTTCACTACAAACGTGTTGAAATATGGCGATTATCAACCCGAAGTGGAGCGTAAAAACTACATCACTCGTTGGCGATTAGAGCCTTCTGACACCACAGCTTATATGCGTGGAGAACTTGTAGAACCGTTAAAACCCATCACGTTTTATATCGATAAAGCCGTACCTCGTAAGCTCATGCCATACATTAAACAAGGTATGTTAGATTGGAACAAGGCTTTTGAGCGTGCAGGATTTAAGAATGCAGTGCGTGTTTTAGAGTATACAGACAGCATGGAAGCCGAAGGTGATAACGTGAAATTTTCTGTTTTAACCTACGATGCGTCAGAGAAAGCAAACGCAATGGGGCCTTCTGTGATTGATCCACGTACGGGTGAAATCTTAAAAGCTGATGTTATTTGGTGGCACAACGTGCGTTCTTTGTTAAAAGAGTGGATAATGGTGCAAACAAGTGCTTATAACAAAAGCGCAAGACAGCCCGTATTGCCCGATAGTTTGTTAGGAGATGCAGCTCGTTTTGTGGCTTGTCATGAGGTAGGACACTCACTCGGACTTCGTCATAACATGCGTGCTTCAAACGCATATCCCACCGATTCGCTTCGTTCGCTTAGCTTTACAAACAAAATAGGAGGCACTTCGGCTTCTATCATGGATTATGCACGCTTTAATTATGTAGCTCAACCACACGATAACATAAAAGTTATATCGCCAAACATAGGTCCTTACGACCTAATGGCTATTGAATGGGGTTATCGTTGGTATCCCAGTGAGGTGAAAGCAAGAACCTATTTGCACCAATTTTTAGCTCAACACAAAGATAAACAATACCAATATAGCGAAGCACAAAGCCAAAGAACAGCCATAGACCCTCGTTCGTTAAGCGAAGATTTGGGAGATGATGCGGTAAAATCGGCACGCTACGGAATTGCTAACCTTAAAAGAGTGATGCCTAATGTGATAAAGTGGACAACAACAGGAGCCGTAGACCAAACTTATGAAGAGGCTTCAAAGCTGTATAATGGCATTATTTTTCAGTGGAGTTTGTATAGCTATCACGCCTTAGCTAACGTGGGTGGAATGTATATAGAGAACACAACTGTGGGCGATGGACAAAGAACTTTCACGTTTGTTCCTAAACAAAAAGCAGAAAGAAGCTGTGCAGTTTATTCTCGATGAAGTGTTAACAGCGCAACCATGGTTGTTTAATAACGACATATCTCACTACACCTTCTTAAATAAAAACAACACCCATAGGGGTGCAAGAGGTGGTGCCTTCCTACTCGGAAACCAATCAGCAGAGTTATATTCTGTGGGATATTCTCGATAATTCTCGTTTGGTTCGTATGCTCGAAAACGAACGTCAAAATGGTGCAAACAAAGCCTTTACGGTGATAGAACTTATGGATATGCTTCATCAACATATCTTTAAAACCACCATTAACAACCAAATGCCTAACATTGCGCAACGTGCTTTGCAAAAAAACTTTATAGATGCACTCATAACAGCTGCGGCAGAAAGCGAAGGAGTGAAGATAAATAAAAAAACTAAACGATAGTGGTTTTATTTTGAACGACCCTCGTTTTGCATTGAGTTGTAAAGACCTAAGTTCAGCACCACGTATGATTGAGTTTACAGGAACACAAGCTACACGCATAAGCGACGCTATTAGTGTGAAGCGTGGAGAACTTATTAGGGTGCTAAAACTGCTTAAAAGCAAAACAAATGTAGCTTCTACGGCGGTTCGTTTACACTATGATGATGTGATATTGCGCATTCAAACTGCACTCGGACTTCATAAATAAACAACAAAGTGTTGCTTTTTATCGTTGCTTAATGGCGTTTTTAATAATCAAAGGATAACAAGGTTACACCTTATATATATTATATACAAGTAAAAAAAGAAAAACTATTAGGATATGAAGAAACTATTTAGTGTGTTTTTTTCTCTTGTGTGTTATGCTTTCAATGATGGCACAAGAAAGAACAATAACAGGTGTTGTGGTAGATGCCGACTTACAAGATGACCCCTTACCCGGTGCTACTATATCGGTAGTAAACGAAGGGTCGAAGGTGCATAACGGAGTGGTTAGCGACTACGAAGGTAGGTTTACACTTAAAATATCGGATAAAGTGAAAAGCTTTACAGTGCGTTATTTGGGCTATCAAACAGTGGTTGTAAATCTTGTAGCAGGTAAAAAAACGATTATAAAGTGTCGCTAAAATCGGACGCAAAGAGTGTCGGCGAAGTGGTAGTTACGGGTTATCAAAAAATAGATAGACGTAAATTAACGGCTTCGGTATCGTCTTTAAATATCTCAGACGAAAAGATTGGAACGGTAAAAAGTATCGACCAAGCACTCTCAGGACAAATTGCTGGTCTTTCAGCTGTTACCTCTTCGGGCGCACCGGGTGCTCCTGTAAAGATAAGAATACGAGGAACTGCTTCGTTAAATGGCTCACAAGAGCCACTATGGAGTGCTTGATGGAATGCCAATGGAGGGTACAGATATTCCAAGTATGGCAGATTTAAAAGATATAGACAATATCTATCAAACATCAATCGCTGGCGTAAATCCTTCGGATATAGAAAAATATTACGGTTTTAAAAAGATGCTGCTGCAACAGCTATATACGGTGCGCGAGCAGCTAATGGTGTGATTGTTATCACAACAAAGAAAGGTAAAAGCAGGCTCGCCTACTATCAATTATAGCACAAAGCTAACCTATTCGCCTAAAACAAACATTGATAGGCTGAATATGTTATCGTCTGATGAGAAAGTAAACCTTGAGTTAGACCTCCTAAAAAGCAATTACACTTATCGTGAAAACAAAGGAGAAGTGGCTAAAATATTAGCATCTCTCAATCAAACGGCTGTTTATAAAGCACAAGGTTGGGACGCTTTTAAGTGCAGAAGCTAAGCAACAAATAAATAATTTGCGTGCTATTAACACCGATTGGAATGATGTTTTGTTTAGAAACGTGTTTAATCAAGAACACAATTTAAGTCTTTCGGGTGGTAACGACAAAGCTAATTACTATTCGTCGTTAGGTTATTACGACGAAATGGGAACGGTGAAAGGAGTGAAAAACAATCGTTTTAATCTTACATTGAAAACCACTTATCAGGTAAATAACATGCTAAAAGTGGGTGCTTCGATGTTTGCAAACCAACGAAAGCAAAAGAGTTATCTCACAGATACCAATGGTTTCACTAATCCTGTTTACTTTTCTCGTCTTGCAAACCCATATCTTAGCGTGTATGATGATAGCGGTAATTATGTTTACGATAAGAATATACAAGGTAAAGAAGACTCTTCACTCGACTTTAATATATTCGAAGAGCGTGATAACACTTCTAATCAACGAACAGACCGCTCGTTAATGGCTATCTTCGATGCTGAACTTCGTTTGACAAAAGACTTGAAATTAACGTCTCAATTCGGGCTTCAACAAGATGCATACACCATTGAACGTTATGCAGGAGAGAATAGTTATGCCATGAGAAAAGATAAACTTTTCGCTGAATATGCTTATGCTGATGGTAAAAGAACTTTCCTTCCAACAGGTGGAAAACATAATGTTGTAGAAGCACATAGCAGCCAATGGACGTGGAAAGCTATGACAGAATATAATAAGGTGTTTAATCGTACGCACGATTTGCAAGTGATGTTAGGAACAGAAGTGCGTAGATTAAAAGCAAACTCGGTGTCTACAACAGCATACGGATACGACAATAGAACCTTAACAACACAGCCTGTAATCTTTCCAACAGAAGATTTAGCACGCCAATATCCTTTACATAAAGAAACAAATAACGAGAATGCTTACGTTTCTTGGTTTGCTACTGGCTCTTACACTGCGCTTGCTCGTTACACAATAGGTGCGAGTATTCGTTGGGACGGCTCAGATGTTTTCGGTGTAGCGAAGAAGTATCGCTTCCTTCCTCTTTATTCTTTAAGTGGTCTTTGGCGTGTTTCTAACGAACCATTCATACAAAAATAGTAATGCAAAAAAAGTGGCTTAACAATCTTGCTTTACGTGCTTCTTATGGATTACAAGGTAACATCGACAAGAATACATCTCCTTATTTAATTGGTACTTTCAATCGTGTTAGCATTCTACCTAATAAGGTTGAAACCGTTATAGCTGCTGAAACAGCGCCAAATCCTAATCTACGTTGGGAAAAAAACAGCTAATATAAACCTTGGGTTTGATGTGAGTTTGTTTAACAATGCTATCAATTTAAGTGCTGATTACTATTATAGAAAGAGTTCAGACCTTATCGGTACGCGCATGTTAAGCTTAGAAACAGGCTTTGCATCTACTGTTATTAACTGGGCAAGCTTAAAGAATGAAGGTTTAGAGGTGGCTCTTTCTACTCGTAATATCAAGACAAAAAAACTTTAGTTGGACGTCTAATCTCAACTTAGGTATGAATGTTAATAAGGTATTACGTGAGTCTGTAGCGCAAAACTCCACATATCCAAGCAGAGAAGGATACCCTGTTGGAGCTATATTTGCTTACGAAACAGCTGGATTAGACGCTCAAGGATATCCTGTTTTTGTAACTAATGACGGTAAAAAGGTAACTGCTGAAGAGTTATTAAAGCTCAATTCGCACGGTGCAAGTACGCTTACTGCCGAACAACAACGTGCTCGTTACAAAGTATATGGGCAGTACAGACCCTAAAAATATCAGGAGGTTTTATCAACACATTCGAATACAATGACTGGCAATTAGGTGTTAATTTCATCTTTAATTTAGGAATGAAAGTGCGTGTGAAACCTACTTATTCGCCTGCAAACTACGACAGAGGATTAAATACAAACCGAGATATTTTATCACGTTGGACAGCTAATAACACCACATCATCTTATCCAACGTTAATGAATAACAAAGAGCGTATAGCAGAATATATACAATATTCAGAATATAACCTTTATAGTATGCTCGACACTTGGGTACGTAATAACAGTTATGCACGCCTCCAAAGTGTTCGTTTAGGTTATAAATTACCTAAGAATGTAGTGTCTAAATTAGGGCATAAAAAAACAGCATCTGTATCGCTCGAGGCTCGAAACTTAATGGTTATAGCAAGCGACTATACAAACTATTTAGACCCTGAAACAATGGGTAATCCCTTTGCTCAACCCATACCAAAGAGCTCATTTTAGGTGTTAATATTATGTTTTAATACTCTTACGAGTTAGTTTTTTTATTAAAAAAGCATTGTTATGAACAAAATAAACAATACAGCTTTATCGCTTTTTAGCATTGTGTTTGGTGCTTTTTAGTTCGTGCGATAAGTTCTTAGATATACGTCCTACGGGAAAAAGTAATAGCAGAAACGGGCGAAGAATATCGTGCTTTACTCACTTACGAATACAAGAATTTCCCCGAAGATAGAGGACTTGCGACCTTCAGAAGTGATGAATTTACATTAGATAAAGCCATTACATCGACCGAAGACCAAAGTTCTTTTACCGATATTTGGGCTTGGAACGATGCTACACCACAAGCTACTACGGCTTCATTTGGTTGGCGTCGCTACTATCATTGCATTTATATTGCAAACACAATTATAGAGAATAAGAATAAAAATTACAAACATTTCAACTACCGACCGTAATCAGTTGGTGGGAGAAGCTTATATGATGCGTGCTTATTGTTATTTTCTTTTTGGCCAATTTGTATGCCGAACCCTACACAAAAAGTTAATCCCGACACCACCAGAGCCATACCTTTATCGGTTCATGCAGATGTGAATGAGGGTGTTACAAAGTAGTTCGTTAAAAGGCTGTTTATGCACAGATTGAAAGTGATATTGCCGATGCTGAAAAAGCTCATTAACAAAGAAAAAAATGGGAAGAAGGCTACACTTATCGCTTTAATAAAGCCTCTGTTTATGCGTTAAAAGGCTCGTGTAGAATTGTATAAAGGCAACTATAACGAGGCTTTAAATGCTGCATTAAAGGTGATAGAAGCATATCCTCAATTAGCAGATTTAACAGTGTCTAATGCCGAACTTCCTAACAGTTACAAGTCAGTAGAGAACATCATGGCACTCGAACAAGTGATGACTTCCACTTATGTACGTGCAGGAAAAGTGTCAGAAGCTTTGCTTTCGCTTTATAAAGCAGGAGATAAACGCAAGTCAAACTATTACAATGAACTCACAGCCACTACTACAATCGTGCGTAAAGGAGGAGGTGGCGACTATCGTTCTACGTTCCGTTCTGCTGAATTTTATTTGATTGCAGCCGAAGCTGAAGCGTCTTTAGGACAGTTAGAGGCAGCAAAAAAACACTTAAAAGCATTGATGCAAAAGCGTTATACCGCTGCTTTCTACACTCGTTATGCCACTCAGTTAGATGCTTTTAAGCAAAGAAGAACTCTTAAAATATATAGCCGATGAACGTGCAAGAGAGTTGGCTTTTTGAAGGCCATAGATGGTTCGATTTGCGCAGAACCTCTCGTCCAAGTATTCAAAAAACATATAAGGATAACACTTATAAGCTTAACGAAAACGACTCTCGTTACACGCTTCGTTTCCCTACAGATGCAGTAGAAGCGAACCCAAACATCGTAAAGATGGCTCAATAAGCATATTTTTATTGTTTTTAAAAGGTGTTTTCTTTGCGGAAACAATCTATAAAAACAATATTTATTTATAGACGTTTTATTTATAAACCCTTAAATTTAGGATTTTTCAATGAAAAAAATTATTACTATCAATTGGTCTTTTTTTGTGCAACACTAACAGCGTCTGCACAAGCATTCGGAACAGCATCTTGGGATAAAAGTATAGATGCTTTTGCGCGTCAAGACCAAGTTTCTTATTCTACTCCAGTAGCAGTTTCAAGCAATGGTAGCACTTATATAGCAGGAAGATTTACTTCCGACCTTGTTTTTGGCACATCTATTCTCTCTCAAAAGGCTACAAGTGCTTATGTAGGAAAGCTCGATGAGAATGGAAATGAACAATGGGCTGTGGCATTAGTAGGCTCTGCTGAAGTTAAAAGTCTTGCTGCTGATGGCGATGGAAACGTGTATGTTGTAGGTAATTTTACAAGCACTGTAGATGTAAATGATGGCAGTGGAACTAAACAAGTTACGTTAGAAGGCAAGACAGACGACACCACTAATAGCTCATTCTTTATGCTAAAGATTAGTAGCGACGGAGCTATACTTGCCCATAAAACAGTTGTTCCACAAGTGAAAGCTGAGATAAAAGCAAATACAGACCAGTTTTTTGAAGAACCAGGAAACACTTATTTCCGTTCAACAAAAGTGATGTGGGCAGATAATCGTGTTTATTTCACTGCACAATACACAGGAGAAAGTACACTTAATAATGTTGCTTTAAATGGAGATTACTCATTCCGTAGTGGCTTTATGTATGAAAGTTTACCTAAAATGTCTGTCCTTTCTGTTAGTGCTTTCAGACTTTTCTGACCTTAAAAAAACAAAGCAACTATTGCATGGAAAGATAGCAATACTGGCGCACAAACACAACCCGAAAGTATCAATTTTACAGTTGCAAACAGTAAAGTGTTTGCTACTTTTGTCGCAACAGGGAGATGTTACAATAACCACACCTAATAAGAGTGAGAACTTTAGCTTTGCTCAATTAGAAGATAAATTAGAGCATGGTTTCATTTATTCTGAAATCTCTGATGTTACATTTAACTATCCTTTTAAATCTAATTTCTCAGGTTCTCCAATAAGTAACAACTTTGTTAATAGCATGATAGCCGACGGTTCTACTGTTTTATGTAGCAGGAATTACCGACCAACCTTCTGTGTTTGGAAATGAAAAAAACAATTAAAAGGTCTTCAGACATTTATCTTGCAGCGTTCAATATCAATGGTAATCAACTTAAATGGGTTAAAACAAGCGATTTTTGATGAAGGAGATAAACGTTATAATCGTGAGGTGTTAACAGGCATGACCATTGCTAACGAGAAAGTGTTTGTTACGGGTTATACTGAAAAAACAGCAGATAGAAAACCTGTTACACCACTCAATTACGTGTTCGATGCTGATGGTAAGATGAAAACAGCTAACAACGAATTTGTTTTTGGCTTAGCTTCTAATCATCAAAAAATTGTTACAGGAAGCGTTAATGAGTTGAAAGCATCTTTCAAAGGATTTGAAATTACAGAAACAACTGCTGTTCGTTCGGTCAATGTAGACAACACCATTGTTCGCAATGGCAATGAGTTCTCGTTTGCAACACCTGTAAATGTAACAGTTGTAAACGCTAATGGTGCCGTTGTTCTTTCAGCTGTAAATGCACAAAGCATTTCTGTTTCTCCATTAGTAAACGGACTTTACATTTTAAAAGCTAATAATAAGGTGGTTAAGTTTGTGAAATAATCAGCACAAATAAACCCTTAAACACCCTTTAAGCAAATAACAAAACACATTTATTTGCGCCCTTTTATCACCGCATTTGCATCAATCTTGAAAGCAAATGCGGTGTTGTTTCTCCTTATTCGTTTGCTTTTTAGCGTCTTTTTGTTGGCAAAGAAAGTCTTTAACAACGTCGCACACTCTTCTTCTAACACCCTTTTTCAACCACCGTTTTTAGGGTGTAAAAGCCTTAGGAGCATGTTTGAAATAGCCTTGTTTCTCTTCTGTTGCACCGTAAACTATCCTACTTAATTTCGACCAAGCTAAGGCACCAGCGCACATAACACAAGGTTCTAAGGTGACATAAAGCGTACAATCGGTTAAATACTTTCCTCCTAAAGCGTTAGCGGCACAAGTAATAGCCTGCATTTCAGCGTGAGCAGTAATATCTTTTAGTCGTTCTGTAAGGTTATGCGCTTTAGCTATTACCTTATCTTTACACACAACAACCGCCCCAACGGGTATCTCATCTTCCTCTAACGCTTTGTGCGCCTCTTCTAAAGCCATACGCATATAGCGTTCATCTTTTTGCTTTTGTGTATTATCCATTATGTAAAAAGGCATTTATAACAGTATGCAAAAGTAATATTTTCTTTTGATGAATAAAATAAAAAGCGTAATTTTGCCTTATAGATAAGGGCTAAACACATGGCACAGCATAACGATTTAGGTAAATGGGGCGAAGAATTTGCTGCCAACTATTTAGTTGATAAGGGCTACACCCTATACGAACGCGATTGGAAATTTGGTAAACGAGACCTCGACATCGTTGCTTATAACCCCAATCACACCATTCTTGTGTTTATAGAAGTGAAGACCCGAAGTGCCAACGAACTATCAGCTTCCCGAGCAAGCTGTTACCAAACAAAAAAATGAAAAGTGTGGCATTAGCGGCAAATGCCTTTATAAAAGAGCGAAATATTACCGACGAAGTGCAGTTTGATGTTATTTCAATAACAGGCACATCGGCACAAAATGCCTCGTTAAACCATATAGAAAAACGCCTTTAACCCCATGCTTTTGTTTTAATATTTATGAATATTGAACGCATAACACTTAACCAAACGCCTTCTACAAACACCTTTTTGGCATCAGCTTCCGTTAGGAAATGAAAACACAATAAGGGTGGTTACGGCTCGTTATCAGCAAGCAGGGAGAGGGCAGGGAACCAACTCTTGGGAGAGTGAAGATGGTAAAAATCTTCTTTTTTTCGTTCGATGTAACACGTCCAAACCTATCTATCAATAAACAATTTTACCTTTCTATGGTTTGTGCTTTAGCAGTGAAACAAACCTTAAACACCTACATTAACGACATAACGCTTAAATGGCCGAACGACATTTATTGGAAAGATAAAAAGATATGTGGCATTTTAATAGAATTAAATGTAGATAAACAAGGCATAAAACGTTGTATTTTTTTGGTGTAGGTATCAACATCAATCAAGCATTATTTACAAGTAATGTCCCCAATCCTGTTTCTCTTTTTCAAATTATTAAACAAGAAACAAACCCCGAAGAGGTGCTTCATGCTTTTCTCAACACATTTGTTTCTCTTTATAACAAACTACAAACAGGGAAACACCTCTTATATATATAATAGGTATAAAGATGCCCTTTATAGGCGAAAAGGCTATTATACCTATAAAGATAAGCACGGCTTTTTTAAGGCAACTATTAAAGATGTATTGCCCAACGGCACATTGCTACTAACCACAGAGCAAGGACAAGAACGGCAATATGCTTTTAAAGAAGTGAGCTTTATATTACCTTTACAGCAACATTAAATATATTATTAAGATATGGCAAAGTATAAAAGAATTCTTTTAAAGTTAAGTGGTGAGAGCTTAATGGGTAGTCAACGACACGGAATAGACATGCAACGATTGCAAGAATATGCAGCTCAAATAAAAGAAGTGCATAGCATGGGAGTGCAAATAGGCATCGTTATAGGCGGTGGAAACATATTTCGAGGACTTAGTGGAGCGTCGAAAGGCTTCGATAGAGTTAAGGGAGACCAAATGGGAATGTGTGCTACTGTGATAAACTCGTTAGCTCTTAGTAGTGCATTAGATGCTATTGGAGTTAAAAACAAGGTGCTAACAGCTATCCGCATGGAGCCTATAGGCGAATATTATACCAAATGGAAAGCCATAGAAGCTATGGAAGAAGGACGCGTTTGCATATTTTCTGCAGGCACAGGAAGCCCTTATTTTACTACAGACACTGGGTCTTCTTTGCGTGGAATAGAGATAGAAGCAGATGTAATGCTTAAGGGTACACGAGTAGATGGCATATATACTGCCGACCCAGAGAAAGACCCTACTGCCACTAAGTTTACTGATATAACCTACGATGAAGTGTACACAAAGGGGTTAAAGGTGATGGACCTCACAGCCACAGCTATGTGTAAAGAAAACAATTTGCCTGTTTATGTGTTTAACATGGACGTTGTGGGAAACCTAAAAAGGTGATGGACGGCGAACCTATTGGCACATTGGTGCATAACTAATCGTTAAGCGCATTAAAAAAACTCTGTTTAACACGAGTTTATTCCTTTATTATTTACAAAAAGAGATGTGTTTTTGTTACACATCTCTTTTGCTTTTTATGAGCGTTTTTGTTACATTTTTAAATTGTTGTTTTTAGAAAAAAATAGCTAAGCTTTTTACACTCTTTTTGAGTGCCGATAACACGTTTTTTTATCGCACCTTTTTTTATAGCAGTAGCACCTAAAAGCATAGGTTTTGCTTTTCTAAAAACGCAAGAACTTTAAATGCAAAAATATGAGGTGTTAAGGTGCAAAAAGCTTAGAGTTTTTGCATGAAAAAAACACGATATATTAGGTGGTAAAAACACAAGCTATTGCACCCTAAACTCTTATCTATTGCGTTCTAAAAACCTAAGCTTTTTGCAAGGTTTTTAGGTTAAAAACACCCATTGAAAGGGCATTTTTTTAGCAAACAATAAAAAAAGAGGTTGTTTTTAATACTTGGTGAAGACCAATGCAAAAAAAGTAGACAAAAAAATGAGCTGTTTTTGCACCCTTTATTATTTATTTGTTACGAGTAGAAACACAAACGCATTTTTATTAAAACTCTTCAGCTTCGTTTTCTAAGCATATTTTCACCATCTCTAACACCTCGTCCATGCTGTAACCACGTGCTAAAGCAAATTTAATGAGTTTTGTTTTACGCTTATAAGGTTCGGGGTCTTTCACCGTTTTCAGTTTAGCCGTTAACAGTTCTTGCAATTCTTGCTTATAACTTTCGTCGTTAATATCGTTCAATAAAGGCATAAAAAAACACTTTCGTTTATTCCTTTTCTATACAAAGCATAAGCCACTTTTTTTACGTCCCCACTTGTTATAACACACCTTATCTTGAATAAAAAGCATAAGCATAACGCTCCTCGTCTATAAACTTATGTTTCATCAAAAACGCTTTCACTTGTTCTTGCATCTCGTCGTCTACGCCCCACCTGCGCATCTTTTCAGCCATATCTGCTAAGCAGTATTCGCGTTTAGCGCAAGCCGTTGTCAGTTTAGCGAGTATTTGTTCTTTGGTAAGCTCTTTCATGGTTGTTGCGCTTTTATCATTCGTTGTTTTCCAAAACGGTCTTCTTTCACCTCAATATGGACAAACCCATGCTCTTTAAGCATAGCAATCATTTCGTTACAAAGCAAGGGGTTTTATTTCAAAAAAACAAAAAAACCACCTGTTTGTAAGGCTGTTTGTGCATATTTAGCAATAGCTTTATAAAACAACAAAGGGTTATTGTTTGGTACAAAAAGAGCCGTGTGGGGTTCGTAATTAAGCACATGTGGTTCCATGTCTGTTTGCTCTTTTTGCATAATATAAGGCGGATTGCTCACAATGATATGCCATTTATGGGTGTGATGAGGCGCATTTAACACATCTGTTTGTTGTAGAGTGATAGGAACTTGCAAACGTTTTGCGTTTTGTTGAGCAATGAATAAAGCCTGCTGAGATATGTCCCATGCCTCTACATAACCCTCGTTCATTTTCTTTTTCATGGTTATGGCAATGCAACCCGAGCCTGTTCCAATGTCGAGGAGTTGCACCTTTGTGTTTGAAAAGAGCGACAAATGAGCCTCAATCCATAAGCACAAGTCTTCTGTTTCAGGGCGAGGAATAAGCACACCGCTACCCACTTGAAACACATAAGACGCAAAATCGGCTTGTTGTAAAACATATTGCACAGGCTCTCCGTTTAACAATCGTTCCACTATTTTTTGTAAATCGGCACGTTCTTCTTCAGATATTTGCGTATCTTTGCCACACAATATGTCGGTAAACGATAGTCCAAAACGCATTTCAAACACCATTCTAACAATGCTTTTTGCTTCGTTTGGTTCGTATAAAGGCGTTAACATTCGCCACATTTCATTGTAAGTCATCTTATTGCAAAAATACTAAAATTATGCAAGATACCAAAGACGTTTGCCTATGCAACGGCTCTTTACACACAGAAACACCAGAAATGCAAGTGCATAAACAATACATGCAACGCTGTATTCAGTTGGCTTTAAACGGAAAAGAACAAGCCAAAACCCAACCCAATGGTGGGTGCTGTGCTTGTGGTGAGATAACAAGATAATAGGTGAAGGTTATCATATTTTGCTGTGGAAAGGCGCATGCCGAGGTGAATGCTTTTTGCTTCTGTAAAGTCCCAAGACGAGCATTTGTTGCCTCAATCTACACTTTATGTTAGTTTAGAACCTTGTTCGCATCACGGAAAAACACCCCCTTGTGCCGACTTGATTATTGAGAAAGGTGTGAAAAAGGTGGTTGTTGGTTGTAAAGACCCTTTTGTAGAAGTGAGCGGAAGAGGAATTAAACGATTGAAAGATGCAGGGGTTGAAGTGATAGAAGGTGTGTTAGAACAAGAGTGTTTGTTTATAAATAGGTTCTTTATGACGGCACAACAGCATAAAAGACCTTATATTATATTGAAGTGGGCGCAAACCATAGACGGCTTTATTGATAACAATGGCAAAGCAACGGCTATATCTACACCCTTTACACAAATGCTTGTGCATAAGTTGAGAGCAGAGTGTGATGCTATATTGGTAGGAAACAACACCGAAAAAAAAGAACACCCACAGCTAAATGTGCGCCATTGGAGCGGTAAAAGTCCTAAAAAAATATGTGCTAACAAGCAAAACAAGTGTGCAACAAATGGTAGACACTTTATATAAAGAAGGCATGCAATCGCTCATGGTAGAAGGAGGATTGCAAACCCATAAAAGCTTTTTAGGAAGCGCAATTGTGGGACGAAATTCATTTAGAAATGGCTCCTTTAATGGTTGGAGGAGGAACAAAAAGCACCTGAATTGCCACATAATGCGGTTTTTAATAGAACATGAAACCTACAACAAAAACCAAACGTTTGTTTTTATAAAGAAGCGATAAAATGGTGTTAAAAACAAGTGTTGGAAATGTTTAATGATTGAAATAGCAAACAGAACAAACGGGTTTTAGGCGTTTAATGCTTGTTGTAGCTTTTGCATTTTAGCTTGTCGCTCGGTAGAAAAGGTTTTAGTTTGCGTTTCAATAAGTGTGTAAAGATGCATCGCTTTGTTGTAGAAAAAAATGTCGTTGACAATCGTTTGAGAGTAAACCTTCATGATAATACAACTCTGCCAACATCTCTGTTTTTCCCAATCGTTCGTCTTCGGGCATCTCTTTTAATGCTTTTAATATCTCTTCGATGGGTTCTAAACGGTAAAAAGTGGCATCGCCTACAAACTGTTGGTATAGCTTTTTTTAAGTGTTTGTTGTTTGGTTTCAATCTCTTTTTTTCTCGAGCATTTTTCTGTAAAGCTATCATAAACTCTTGTATGAGTCGCAACATATAATCTTTCTTTATCATAGTGTTACAAATATAACAAAAAGGTTTTAAGCCTTGAAAAAAATAGGCTATAAAAACAAAATACACCATTTTTATTTAATGGTTTTTAGGTATCTTTGCGCTTATGGCAACACTTTCTTTTTGTAATTTATGTGTGGGTTATGCTCAACAAAAGCACAACCAAGCGATAATAGGTGAGCAATGGAATGCCATTTTAGCACCTCATGCACTGACAACACTGGTAGGCGAAAACGGAACGGGCAAGTCTACATTGTTGAAAACCTTATCGGGCATTCTTCCACCGCTTAGTGGTGAGGTGCTTATTAACGGCAAATCGCTATACGATATGTCGGCAAAAGAGCGTGCAAAATTAGTGGGTGTGGTGTTGTCTGGTGAGCAAGTGAATGAAAATATGAACGTGTTTGAGTTTGTGTCATTGGGTCGTTATCCGTATACAAACTATTTCGGAACGCTTAAACCAAAAGATAAAGACTGCATTTTATTTGCACTTGAACGTATGGAAGTGGCTCATTTAGCGCATAAAAAACTGCAACATTTGAGCGATGGAGAACGTCAAAAAGTGCATATAGCTAAGGTGTTAGCACAAGAAACACCCATTGTGGTGATGGACGAACCAACCTCTCACCTTGATTATCCAAGTAAGAAAGCTTTGATGAAGCATCTGTTAATGCTTACAAAAGAAGAAAATAAAACGGTGTTGCTATCATCGCACGACCTACATGTGGCTCTTTTGCACACGCAACACTTATGGTTAATCGACGAAGAAAGGCGTTTGTGTAGTGGAAAAGTAAATGATTTTAGAAAAACAAACTATTAAAAAAATGGTTACAAAAACGATTAACCAGAAAAATAAATACAAAAAGATATTAGCTTATAAAAGACTTGGTTGGTGAGCAATAGCATCTTGAACATCGGCTATTGTCAATGCTCCTATATGTTCAACTTTCTTTGCACAAAGCGCAGAAGCTAAGTGAGCACTCTCTAAAAATGGTGTGTTCTGTGACACGAGCATATAGATAACAAGCCATATAAGTGTCTCCACAGCCCGTAACATCTACTACTTTACGAGTGGGATAAGCAGGTATTTCGTGAAAAACATTGTCGGCATACACAACAGAACCTTCAGCTTCGAGTGTTATCACCACTTCTTTCACACCCCATTGAGCAAACAATAGGGCGGCTTTTTGGGGGTGTTTTAATCCTGATAACTACATATACTTCGTCTTCGTTTACCTTTAATGTGTGTGTAAAAGATAACACCTTTTTGCGCGTCTTTCCATGCTTTTTGGAACAACACAAGAGGCTTTTTAAACCACGCAGAAAGCCTTGTGCATCGATAGATAGTTGAGCATTGGTGGCTAAAAAAACAGAGCGTCTCGGTAAAGAAAAGTCGAGTGTTTAAAAGCGCACCAATGTGGTAAATATGCGCTGAAAGGTGCTGTATGTCGCTTAAAGTGAAAGGGTCTGCCACGGCTAAAACTCGCTGTTTACGCTCGTTGGGATTGTTTCCATAAGCATTTTCAAAAGTAGACTGTGTGCTTAGAAGGTAGGCTTTTTACATTTTATTCCTTGTGCTTTGAAAGTCGAAACGGTAGGTTCTATTTCATTATCTCCTTTTTGTTACAAGTTCAAAAGGGTAGTGTTTGTTTAATGATTGCAAGGCGTTTGCAAAATAAAAACGAGGTTCCTCCTGCGTTATAAGTGGTGTGCGTGGGAGTGATTATCTTGTCTTTTTGTGATGTGACCGATGCAAATTATTTTTCTTCATATATGCTGAAATGGAACAACGAAGATACAAAAAAAGAATGTAAATAGGGACTTTTTTTACATCTTATTTAAGGATTATATCATTGTAAGACTATTATATATATAATGTGTAAAAGCGGAGCTGATGACGACTAATAAACAGCAGAAATGTTGAAAGAAGACGAGGGCTTGATTTACAAAAAGATAGTAAACAAGGTGTGTCTTATATAATAGTTTGTAAGAAAAAAATGGTGTATATTCGTGTTATTTTGTTGTTTCTTTAAGAATAAATTACTACTTTTTGCAATGAAATAACAATGTTCTTTTTAATAATGCTCTCTTGTAGATGAGCGGAAAAAGAATGCTTAATATGATTTATAAAAACGAACAAGCGCATGAAAAAAACTTTTTAATCTTTATCTTGCGGGCGTGTTGTTTGGAGCAGTATCTCTTGGGTCTTGCTCGAATAACGATGATTATTCGCCTAAGTTTAAATTAACTTTTAACGCTGATACATTGCGTCTTAAAGTAGGAGAAACAGCTACTTTAATGCCTCAAGACTTGCCCGAAGGTGCTACTTTTGCATGGAATATAGACAATGGAGCATTAGCTTCGCTCGATAATGGATATGTAACAGCTTTAAAAGCAGGACAAACTAACGTTAGAATGACTGCTTATAGAGGTGCAGCAAGTGGTGAAGCGCAATGTGTTTTACTTATATCTGAATTTAATAAAACAGATAATATTGCTTTTAAAGATGCCAACTTAAAGACTTTAATATTAACTGCTAACCCAAATATTGATGCTAATAAAGACGGAGAAATATCGGCTGTAGAAGCTGAAACCTTAACTCAGTTGAATTTAGAGTTGGCTGATAAAGGTGCAGCACCTGCTAATCAGATAGTGAATAAGTTAGATGGATTGGAATATTTTGTGAACCTTGAAGAGTTAAACCTTCGTAATCATAATGTTCTTAATGCCTCGGTTGTTTCTCAACTCACAAAACTAAAGAAACTAAACTTAGGAAATAACGGCATTAAAAGCATTGATGTGTCTAAGTTGACAGCGTTAACTGAGCTTAAATTGTATGCTAATCCAGAGTTAACAAAGCTCGATTTAACTAACAATAATGCGCTTGAAACGCTCTATTTGCAAGGTACAAGCATTGAAAAACTCGACCTAACAGGTAAAAAAATAACCTTGTGAATGTGAATGCAAATAATTGCAGATTAAGTTCAGTAGTTTGTAGTAACTTGGAAAAAAACTTGAGCGTATAGAAGTTGTAAAAAAACAATCTTACAACATTAATGATAGAAAAACTGTCCTGCATTACAGCAAATTCACGCGAATAGTAATAAGCTATCAACGCTTAAATTGACAAATCTTCCAGAATTAAATCGCTTGAATTTGTATGATAACTACTTGACTGAGTTTAGTGGTAGCTTTCCTAAATTGATGTTCTTGTTCTTATATGACAACCGAATAAACAAGTTAGATGTATCTCAACTGCCTCTTTTATTACAATTCTTTGTAAGTAAAAACAATTTTTGAAACACTCGATTTAAGTAATAATAAGATAATTCGAGACCTTGATGCAACAGAGAATGAAGCATTAACCACTATCAATTTGAAGAATGATGGTTATAACGATGAGGCTGATTACTCAATTATTAGCGGTAATACTGCTCTTAAAAAGGTTATTGTAGACGCAGGAGATGAAGAAAAACATGTAAAGAATTTGGTTAAAAATTCACCTTCTATCAGCGTTGTAACCGAGTAATAAAGCACTTACATACATCTGTTTCAGATTGATTATCTGATTATAAAAACACGTTATTATGATGATTTTATTGCGTAATAACGTGTTTTTTTATATGCTCATAACTTTCACCTTATTTATATATAGCTTTTCTTTTAAACGGTTATAAAGAACATCTTACGAGTAAATAGACACTCTTATAACGATTGAAAGCCAATACTTTGAGATATAAGGAAGCATGTGTATAAAATAAAAGCGGTGTGTTTTATGAACACACCGCTTATTGTTTATGTTACAAACACTCTCCTACGAGAGCGTAATGTTACATTAAATTATAGTTGAGGACCAGCAGCTACAAGTGCTTTACCTGCATCGTTACCTTCATATTTCTTGAAGTTTTTGATGAAACGAGCAGCTAAGTCTTCAGCTTTCTTAGTCCATTCTGCTGCATCAGCATAAGTATCACGAGGATCTAAGATGTTTGTATCAACGCCTTCGAGTACAGTTGGAACTTCAAAATCAAAGATAGGAAGTTTCTTTGTAGGAACGCTGTTGATTGCACCGCTTAGGATACCATCGATAATACCACGTGTATCTTTAATAGAGATACGCTTACCTGTACCATTCCAACCAGTGTTTACTAAGTAAGCTTTAGCACCGTTTTTCTCCATTTTCTTAACAAGTTCTTCAGCATACTTTGTAGGATGAAGTTCCAAGAAAGCTTGACCGAAGCAAGCAGAGAATGTAGGTGTAGGGTTCAGTAATACCTCTTTCAGTACCTGCTAACTTAGCTGTGAAACCAGAAAGGAAGTAATATTTAGTTTGTTCTGGTGTTAAGATAGACACTGGAGGCAATACTCCGAATGCATCAGCACTAAGGAAGATAACTTGTTTAGCAGCTGGACCAGCAGATACAGGCTTAACGATGTTATCGATATGGTTAATAGGATAAGACACACGAGTGTTTTCTGTATACTTCTTATCAGTAAAGTCTATCTTACCATTAGCATCAACTACAACGTTTTCGAGCAATGCATCACGACGAATTGCACGATAGATATCTGGTTCAGACTCTTTATCTAAGTTGATAACCTTTGCATAGCAACCACCTTCGAAGTTGAATACACCGTTGTCATCCCAACCATGTTCGTCGTCACCGATAAGTAAACGTTTAGGATCTGTTGAAAGAGTAGTCTTACCTGTACCAGATAAACCGAAGAAGATAGCTGTGTTTTTGCCTTCCATATCTGTGTTAGCAGAGCAGTGCATAGAAGCTGATACCCTTTAAAGGAAGGAAGTAGTTCATCATAGAGAACATACCTTTTTTTCATTTCACCACCATACCATGTGTTCAAAATGATTTGTTCTCTTGTTGTAACATTAAATACAACAGCTGTTTCAGAGTTAAGACCTAATTCTTTATAGTTTTCAACTTTAGCTTTAGGAAGCATTGTAAACGATGAAGTCAGGTTCTTGATCTAATTCTTCTTGTGTTGTTGGTTTAATGAACATATTTGTTACAAAGTGAGCTTGCCAAGCAATTTCAACGATGAAACGAATCTTCATTCTTGTGTCTTTATTTGCTCCACAGAAACCATCAACAACAAATAAACGTTTGTTAGAAAGTTCTTTTTAGCCAAATCATTTACCACTTTCCATGCTTCTTCAGTAGCTGGGTGGTTGTCATTTGGATACTCTGGAGTGGTCCACCACACTGTATCGTGAGATGCAGCATCGTCAACAATGAACTTATCTTTAGGAGAACGACCTGTGTAAACACCTGTTGTAACGTTCACTGCACCAAGTTCTGTTACTTGACCTTTTTCGTAACCAACTAAACTTTCTTTTGTTTCCTCTTCGAATAACACTTCGTAAGAAGGATTGTAAACAACTTCTGTTGTTCCAGTAATGCCGTACTTTTCGAGTACTGATTTATCAAACTGTGCCATTTTTTTATAATGTATTTAGTTTTAAAAATGTATTTGTCCTTGTATTCTTGTTACAATTAAACGCCACAAAGTTAATCATTTTACAGCAATGAGCAAACATCATAGGAATAAAATTATTGATAGATACCGTTTTTTTAGGTTAAAGAATTTAAAAAGAAAAAAACATAAAGGGTACATTTGTAAATTTGAGTTGTCAAAAAAAGCGAAAGTTTTTCTAATTTTGTGCCCAATTGGGTTTTTACCTCGTGCAGACCCCCTTTCTTATTATAAAAACATAAATTATTAAAACGCAAGAAACATGAAAATTATCAATTTAAGTGAGCAAAAATTCCATCATAAACCAATACATGGCAGAGATGAGATGTGCAATATCAAAAAAACCGCTTTCTTTTTTTAGAAACAATATTATGCGCATTGGAGAGTTTGGAGCTTTTTGAAATATCTAAAACTCTACAATACGAACCTCAACAAGTAACCACTCCTCTTGGTGTATCTACTGTGCAAGTGCCTACCGATAAAATTGTTCTTGCCACTATTTTTCCGTGCTGGTTTGCCTTTTTCACAATGGTTTTTTTAAATGTGTTCGACCATGCTGGAAACGCTTTTTGTTAGTGCTTATAGAGAATATACCGACGCTGAACATAAAAAAACGTAGGCATACATGTTGAATATCTTGCAACACCTAATATAGACGGAAAAAAACATTGATTATTGCCGACCCGATGTTAGCTACTGGTGGCTCAATGGAAATGGGTTACAAAGCAATTCTCACCAAAGGAACACCTAAATGTGTACATGTGGCTTGCGTAATGGCATGCCCTGAAGGTATTGAACACATTAAAAAAACATTCCCAGACTCAACTACTACGGTTTGGTGTGCTGCTATCGACGAAGGATTAAACGAACATAAATACATTGTTCCGGGCTTTGGTGATGCAGGAGACCTTTGCTATGGAAATAAATTATAACATCTCTAACAACACATTTCATTATATAAGGACACTTAAAAACACTGTGATTTTTTTAAGTTTTTTTCTCGTTTTTCATTTTTTTATGTAAAAATAGATGTTTCTTCTACTGGAAAGGTAGGAGTGAACATCTATTTTTTTATAAATTTTCAGCTTGCAACATGCTTTTTCTTGCTAATAACCACTATGCCTCTTGCAATAACGAATAAGGAGGAATCCTTCGACTAACAAAGAATAAAAAAATATAAACCATAGGTGTTTTTTTGCCACTATTTACAACGGCTTTTTTTTGTGCAAATGCAAGTGATGTGCGTTAAAAAAACGCTAACTATGTTCTTGCGTTTTCTGTCTACTTTTTTTGCTCGTTTTAGCTAAAAAATAGCTAAGGTTTTGGTAGCGTTTTTAAGTAGAAAAGTGTCTCCTTAAAATGCTCAAATCTCTTCCTTTTAACCTAAAAGCATAGGTTTTGCATTTCTAAAACCTTCTTTTTATTTAGCTTATTAACGCCCTTTTAGCCTGTAAAAGCTTGTGTTTTAGGGTGCAATAGCTTGTGTTTTTACCTCCTAAACTCTTATGTTTTTACACGCTAAAAGCTTATCTATTGCGTGCTAAAAACCTAAGCTTTTTGCAAATATATATTTATGCTTTATTTTTCTTTTGTCGCTCATTATCAGAAGTTTATGCAAAATACTATTTGGCAGTAATATCTTGGCAATTCATAAAAAATAAACATACGCTTTATTTTTCGCAACATAGTTTCTGAAAAACAAAATATAGGCAAAAATAACACAATAGATAGGAGAGCGAATTACTAAAAAAATAAAAATTGCAATATACACTTTTGCAAAATAGCGTTTTTTTCTCATTGTTTTTATACCCCTGTATACCATTATTTTTTTGTTACTTTTTGCAGTATGGGCTGATGCCTTGAAACATAACTCAAAAAAACAATTAACAAAACAATAAATTATGGATTTTCTACATAAAATTGTAGAGCGTGCAAAAAGCAATAAACAACGCATAGTTCTACCTGAAGCAACTGAAGAACGTACTCTTAGAGCAGCAGACCGCTCCTTAGCAGACGATATAGCAGACATTATTCTCATTGGAAGCCCAACCGAGATAGCACAATTGGCAAAACAATGGGATTTAAAACACATTGAAAAGGCTACCATTATAGACCCGCTAAACAACCCAAAAGCAGAAGAATACGCAGAATTACTTACAGAATTGCGCAAAAAAAAGGGTATGACGATAGACAAAGCAAGAGAGTTAGTGAAAAATCCTCTTTATCTTGGTTGTCTTATTATTAAATGTGAAGAAGCTCGATGGACAAATTAGTGGTGCATTAAGTACAACGGGCGACACCCTACGCCCTGCACTACAAATTATTAAATGCAACCCTCTTGTGTCGGTAGTGAGTGGAGCTATGGTTCTTATAACCGAACAAGAACAATACGGCGACAATGGTATTTTGGTAATGGGAGACGTTGCTGTAACACCAGTTCCTACTTCCGACCAACTTGCACAGATAGCTTATTGCACTGCAGAAACAGCAAAAAGCAGTTGCAGGAATTGAAGAACCACGCGTGGCTATGTTGAGTTTTTTTCGACCAAAGGAAGTGCCAAACACGAACTTGTTAACCGTGTAACAGAAGCTACTCACTTAGCTCATGAGTATTATCCAGAGCTTAAAGTAGATGGAGAACTTCAAGCAGATGCAGCTCTTGTGCCATCAGTTGCAGCAACAAAAAGCCAAAGATAGCGACATTGCAGGTAGAGCAAATGTGTTAGTAGTTCCCAACTTAGAAGTGGGAAACATTGGTTATAAATTGGTTCAACGCTTAGGTAATGCCATAGCAATAGGCCCAATTTTGCAAGGTATAGCACGTCCTGTTAACGATTTAAGTAGAGGTTGTTCGGTAGACGACATCTATTATATGGTGGCAATCACTGCTTGCCAAGCTCAACAAGCCAAGCACTCTGCGTCTTGTTAAACGCATTTTGCTAAAAAGATATGTTTGTTTTTGTTTTCACCTTATTATATATATAAAGGACAAAAACAAACATATCTCTTTGCATTTATAACAAATAAAGGTCTAAAAAGTGTAAACAAAAAAAGAACAATTAAACAATTAAATAAAATGAAGATATTGGTTTTTAAACTGTGGTAGCTCGTCTATTAAATACAAGCTATACAACATGATTGATAACAGTGTGTTAGCCTCTGGAGGTGTAGAACGTATCGGATTAGACAACGCTTTCATAAAGGTTGCACTGCCAAACGGCGAGAAAAAGCAAATAATGCACGATATGCCCGACCATAAAGAGGGTGTTAATTTCGTATTCCAAATGCTCTTAGACAACGAAATAGGTGCTATTAAGAGCGTAAACGAAATAGATGCTGTGGGTCATAGAGTGGTTCAAGGAGGCGATATTTACACCAAAAGTGTAGTGGTTACACCAAAGGTTGAAGAAGATATAGAGGCACTTTGCGACCTTGCACCTGTACACAATTCAGGTCATTTACGAGGAATTAAAGCTGTAGATGAGCTTATGCCAAACGTTCCTCAAGTGTGTGTGTTCGACAATGCGTTTCATTCTACCATGCCAGAGCATGCTTATCTTTATGCTATTCCCTATCATCTTTACGAGAAATATCATGTTCGTCGTTATGGATTTCATGGTACATCGCATCGTTATGTATCGCAACGTGTGTGCGATTTCTTAGGAAAAGACATCACAAAACAGCGTATCATTACCTGTCATATAGGAAATGGAGCAAGTATAGCAGCAGTAAAATATGGCAAATGTGTAGACACTTCTATGGGTTTAACACCGCCTCGAAGGCCTTATGATGGGTAGCCGTTCTGGCGATATAGACGCTGCCGCTGTAACCTATTTAATGGAGAAATTGGGCAAAAAGCCACAAGAAATGGCAGATTTCTTAAATAAAGAAAGTGGTGTTTTAGGGCGTTACTGGCATCTCATCGGATATGCGTGAAATTGAAAACGCTGCACAAGAAGGAAATGAACGTGCGCAATTAGCGTTAAACATGTATAACTATCGAATTAAAAAATATATTGGAGCATACGCTGCAGCCATGGGTGGTGTAGACATAATTGTATGGACTGCGGGCGTAGGAGAGAACCAAATAGGAACTCGTTTAGAAGCTTGTAGCGGTTTAGAATTTTTTGGTGTCGAGATGGATGCTAATGCCAACAACGTAAGAGGCAAAGAGGCTATCATCTCTTCTCCCAACTCTAAGGTTACTGTATGCGTCATTCCTACCGATGAGGAACTAATGATTGCAAGAGATACCATGAACTTGGTTGCAAAAAAATAACCTATTTCTGTGTTTAAAAGTTTATAAAAGCTCAATGCCCCTACAAGCATTGAGCTTTTATCATATAATAAATGTAGAACGAAAAGAAAAGAGTGGGGAGGAAAGGAAATGCTTGTTTCTTGCTTATTAGGGGTGATATTTATCCCTTTATGTGTAGATTATAAATAGTATAAAACGTAGTTTTTTTATATGTAAAAATGGAGAGATAAAGAGATGTGTTATGGAAAAATATAATTGTAAAAAAAGGTGTTTTTGATATTCATCTAATAGATTTTACCTATGGAACATATCGTATTAAAATATTTGTTGCCTCATTAAAAAAAGCGTAACTTTGCACTATAGTCTAACAAAAAGGCATATTTTAACATTATAAAAGCTTAGGATAGCACATACACTAATGGCACGACAATTTTTTTATTATATTTGGTTGTTTGGCAATGGGCGAACTCATTGTATCGCTAACAGGCATGAAATTGCCTTCGAGTATCATAGGAATGCTCTTTTTAACAACCCTCTTAAAAACGGGTATCGTTAAACTTGAATGGGTTCAACGATTATCAGAATTCCTTATATCTAACCTTGGTTTCTTTTTTTGTTCCACCGGGAGTAGCCATTATGCTCTACTTAGATCTTATTCAAAAAGAATTCTTACCCATTATTCTTGCTACGGTTGCAAGTACTATTTGCGTACTTATTGCTACAGGACAGAGCCACCAATTGGTTATAAAAATTGAGCGTACTATTATTAAAAGAAATCTGCTACGAAGAAGAAAGCAAAAGAATAACGTAAAAACTCAGGAACAATGACCGACTTATTTTCTAATCAATATATTATTTTAGCATTCACTTTTGGGGTGTTTTATCTGGCTCGTCAAATACAAACACGCACAGGTTGGATTTTGCTTAACCCCATTTTCGTTGCTATTGTGGTTATTATTTGTTATTTAAAAATAACCAAAGTGTCGTTTGCCACTTATAGAGAGAATGCTCAACTCATAGAATTTTGGCTTAAACCCGCCGTTGTTGCCTTAGGTGTTCCTTTGTATATGCAGTTTAAAGCCATACAACGATTGTGGTTTCCGCTTATCGTGGCACAGTTTATAGGTAGCTGTGTGGGTATTGTTAGCGCAGTGTTAGTGGCAAAACTGTTTGGAGCTTCAAACATTGTAGTTATTTCAATGGCCGCTAAATCGGTAACTACACCTATTGCAATGGAAGTAACAACGTCTTTAGGAGGTATTCCTGCACTTACTGCAGCAGTAGTGGTTATAACAGGAGTGTTAGGAGCTATCATGGGATTTAAGACCCTTTCGTATGGTCATGTCAATAGTCCTATTGCTCAAGGGTTGTCTATGGGGTCTGCAACACATGCAGTAGGTGCTTCAACCGCTATGGGTCATAGTCCTAAATATGGTGCATTTGCCAGTTTGGGTATTATCCTTAATGGTATATTCACTTCGCTTATCACCCCCACATTGTTGCGTCTTATACATATTATATAATAGAATGAACTGATAAAGAAAAAGGGCAAAGTGCAACTAATATTGTGTTTTTGCCCTTTTGTGTTTTCTTAAATGAAATGTTATGAAAAGAACAAATACCTAACCAGTGGAATAATTTTTTTATTTGAAAGATGTGTCGTTTGTTAATTTAATGATGCGACGCATTTACAACGTACTTATCGTTGCTAACCCCTATGATGCTTTTTATGTTAGAAGACGACGGACGCATAGAAGAAAAAGATTTATAATGAATATATGGAGTTAGGGCATGCGTTATCCGCCCACGTTTACACAGGTTTGTTCTATCGAAGAAGCTGAACACATTTTTGCAAAACACGCATATAGATTTGGTTATTTGTATGCCTGGAAATGCCGATAACGATGCTTTTTGATGTGGCAAGAGCCGTTAAAAAAACAAGTTTCAAGCTATTCCTTGTGTGGTGTTAACGCCCTTTTCTCATGGCATAACAAAGCGTATTAAAAAACGAAGATATGAGTATTTTCGACTACGTTTTTTTTGTTGGCTTGGAAACACAAATCTAATTCTTTCTATTATAAAACTAATAGAAGATAAGATGAATATAGAGCATGATATTGCAGAAGAGGTGTTCAGATGATTTTATTAGTAGAAGATTCTATTCGTCTTTATTCGTCTATTCTACCTCATCTATATAGCTTTATTCTTGCACAAAGTAAGCGTCTTTCTACCGAAGCATTAAATAGACATGCTGCAACCCTAAGACAAAGAGGGCGTCCTAAGGTGGTTTTAGCTCGCAACTATGAGGAGGCAATGGCTTTATACGAGCGATATAAAAAAATAATACACTTGGTGTTATTAGTGATGCTAATTTTCCTATTGCAGGTAAGAAAGAAGCTCTTGCAGGTTTAAAACTACTATCTGAAATAAGAAAACAAGACGAATATGTGCCTTTAATATTGCAAAGTGCAGAAGTCTGATAATAGAGATTTAGCCGAAAAAGCAGGTTTTAGATTTGTAGATAAAAACTCTAAAAAGATGAGTTTAGACCTCCGTCGCATCATGGAAGAGCATATGGGTTTTGGTAATTTCTTGTTTAGAAATCCACAAACTCGGGAAGTTGTGATGGAAATTGCAAGTTTGAAAGAACTTCAAGACAACATTTTTTTACCATTCCAAACGACTCGATGTTATATCACATCTCTCGTAATCATATGAGTAGATGGTTGTGTGCGAGAGCTATATTTCCTGTGTCTGAATTTCTAAAACATATCACTTGGCATAAATTACAAGACGTAGATGCGCATAGAAAGATTATCTTTGATGCCATTGTTCAATATCGACAAATGAAAAAAACATTGGTGTTGTTGCTGTGTTCGATCGACATAAATTTGACCAATATGCTCACTTTGCTCGTATTGGAGAAGGCTCGTTGGGAGGTAAAGGTAGAGGATTAGCATTTTTAGATAATGTGATAAAGGTGCATAATGAGTTTCGTAGCTTCGAAGGAGTTAAGGTGCAAATTCCTAAAACATTGGTTTTGTGTACAGACATCTTCGACCGTTTTATGGAAACAAACAATCTTTATCAAATAGCTTTGAGTGATGTGAGCGATGAAGAGATATTACAAACATTCTTGAAAGCTCAACTTCCCACAGAACTGAGAGAAGATTTTATAACATTCTTAAATGCAACAAATGCTCCATTAGCCATTCGTTCATCTTCTCTCTTAGAAGATGCACACTATCAACCTTTCGCAGGTATTTACAGCACTTACATGATTCCACATCTTAATAATATAGAACCGATGTTGCAGATGTTAGGAGATGCTATTAAAGGAGTGTATGCTTCGGTGTTTTATAAAGAGTCGAAAGCCTATATGACTGCTACTCAAAATGTGATAGACCAAGAGAAAATGGCAGTTATATTGCAAGAGATGGTGGGCAATATACACCAAGATGTGTTTTTATCCTACATTTAGTGGAGTGCTAAGGTCTATCAATTACTATCCTATCGGCAATGAAAAAGCAGACGAAGGTATTGCTTCATTAGCATTAGGATTAGGAAAATATATTGTAGATGGTGGTCATGCGTTACGAGTTTCACCCTATCATCCACATCAAGTGCTACAAACAAGTGCTACAGAAATTGCCTTACGAGAGACACAAACACGTTTTTATGCACTTGACTTAACACACTTTGATGCTCCTTTTGAGGTGAATGATGGGTTTAATCTTAAAAATATGAAGGTGAAAGAGGCAGAGAGTCATGGTTCACTGCAATACATTTGTTCTACATATGACGCTTACGACCAAGTGATTCGAGAAGGGTTTTACCCAGAAGGACGTAAGATTGTGTCGTTTGCAGGTGTCCTTCAACAAAACGTTTTCCCACTTCCTGAACTATTAAAATTGGTACAAGAAAAAGGAGTAGATGCAATGAAACGTCCTGTTGAAATAGAGTTTGCTTGCAATGTAAACGCAGATAGAACAGGTAGTTTATATTTATTACAAATTAGACCCATTGTAGACGCTCGTCAGTTGCTAACAGAAAAAAATAGAAAAATATTAAAGACGAAACGTGTTTATTACGCTCGGACGCATCGTTAGGTCATGGTATTATAAATAATGTGGAGCATGTGTTGTATGTGAAAACACCCGATGATTTTAGCGCAGCTGCCAACTATGAGGTTGCAAGAGATATTGAACGATTAAATAAATGTTTGGTAGAAGAGAACAAACCTTATGTTCTTATTGGACCAGGACGGTGGGGCTCGAGCGACCATTGGTTAGGTGTTCCTGTGAAATGGGCGCATATTAGCGGTGCAAAGCTAATTGTTGAAACGACATTAAAGAACTATCAAGTCGATCCAAGTCAAGGAACACACTTCTTTCAGAACCTAACAAGCTTTGGAGTTGGTTACTTTACGATAGACGAAACGGCTCATACAGGATTTTATAAACAAGAGTTATTAAATAATCTACCTGCTATTGAAGAAACTAAACATGTGCGATTGGTGCGTACACTTCAACCGTTGCGCATTGTTATGGATGGTAAAAAGCAAAAGGGCGCTGTGGTTTACACCTTATAAAACAGCATTGGTATTTGAAAATCTTACTAAGAATAAAAATGATTGGTGAGATGTTATAGAAATAAAAAGCCGTGTTAAACAATCATGTTAACACGGCTTTTTGTTATTTCTGTGAATGTATTTCTAAATTAAATCGTGAGATGTTAGCATCTTATTAGGGTCTAAAGCTTCGTCTAATTTCTCTTTAGTCATCAATCCTTTCTCTATCACTATATCGTAAACAGAGCGATTTGTTTCTAATGCTTCCTTAGCAACTTTTGTACTATTCTTATAACCTATATATGGATTAAGTGCTGTTACGATACCAATACTGTTCTTAACCATATCCATACAACGGTCTACATTAACAGTTATACCCTTGATACATTCTTCTGTTAGGGTGTCGATTGCGTTTGAAAGCCATGTTAAACTTTCAATAAGAGATTCGGTTATAACTGGTTCCATTACGTTTAATTGAAGTTGTCCAGCCTCTGCTGCAAAGCTAATAGTCGTGTCATTACCAATCACTTTAAAGCAAACTTGGTTAGTAACTTCAGGAATTACAGGATTAACCTTACCTGGCATAATTGAAGAACCTGGTGCTTTAGGAGGTAAATTGATTTCGTTTAGTCCACAACGAGGGCCTGATGCAAGCAATCTAAAGTCGTTACACATCTTAGAAATCTTTAAAGCTAAACGTTTCAAAGCCGATGAATAACTTACATAAGCACCCGTATCTGGTGTCGCTTCTACAAGGTCTGGAGCTAAAATAAAGGGTTCTCCCGTGAGTTTTGCTAAGTTTTCTGTGCATAATTTAGCAAATCCTGGGACAGCATTGAGGCCTGTTCCAATAGCAGTTCCTCCCATATTTATCTCATGAAGAAGCTTTACATTTCTGTTAAGGTTAAGAATTTCTTCTTCAATATTGTTGGCATAGGCGTTAAACTCTTGCCCGAAAGTCATAGGAACAGCGTCTTGTAATTGTGTTCTACCCATCTTTAAAAGCGTCTTTATATTCTATTCCTTTCTCTCGAAGAGCCTTTATCATGCGCATAATACTTTCGATTAGTTTCTTATTCATGCGAATAAAGGTAAGACGAATAGTAGTTGGATAGACGTCATTTGTAGATTGTCCACAGTTAACATGGTCGTTAGGAGAACAATATTGATAATCTCCTTTCTCTTTTCCGAATATCTCTAATGCTCTATTAGCTATCACTTCGTTTGCATTCATATTGACCGATGTGCCTGCACCACCTTGCATCATGTCGATAGGAAAGTTGTCGTGTAGCTTTCCGTCGATAATCTCTCTGCACGCTTGAGCTACTGCTCCGCAGATTTCATCATTGATTACACCCAACGTGTGATTAGCTTCAATGGCAGCAAGTTTAACATAAGCAATGGCAATAACATAGTCGGGATAATCTCTCATCTTCTTTCTTGAAATATGATAATTAAGAATACCACGTTGTGTTTGCACGCCATAGTAGGCTTCTGAAGGGACTTGTAGCTCTCCTAAAAGGTCCGATTCGATTCTGAATTCTGGTTCTTTCATCTTATTATATGTGTTTATTTTAATTTACTAATATTGTTCTTAGCGTTTTTATTGAGCCTATATATAAATAGGTGTAACGACTTATGCGTGTGGTGATTTTTTTAGTTGTTTAGTGTTATTTGTTATATTCTACTTAAATTTCCATAGGCATAATCTATATACAAAAAGTCGTGAAAAATACTTGATATATGCAAGTCATTTTTGTATAATAATTTTCAAAAAAATGAGGTAGAAACAAAAGCTTAATACTTGCTTTATTTAAGAAGTTGTGATAAAAGGTGAATGCTATACGTGAGAAAGAGAAGTGCATAAAAGTAAAAGGCAACAGGTTTTTGTATCGCCCTGTTGCCTTTTTTTAATATGCTAAATAAATAAGATTTGTTTGCTCACTTATTGATTAACAAATTGAATTCGCCTGTTTAGCTTGTCTAATTTGCTTTGTGTTTTGTTTATTTTCTTTTCTAATTTCTCTAATTTCTTTTGACCTGCTGCCAACTTAGCGTTCCACTTTCGAACGTTTTTTTCAATGCTTTAACACGTTCTTTTGCGTCCTTTGCAGTGTTTAAAGCGTCAGATGTTGTGTAGATTGGAATTGTGGTATTAGCATTTGCGTTAGCATCCATTGCTTTAGAACGGTACTCTTGTAGGTCTGCCAAAAGCTTTCTGATAATTTGTTTTGAGCTTATTTAAATCGGTGTTAAGTTTCAGTACCTTTTTGTTGTACCTTTTAAACGTTTTAGCTCTGATTTGTTATCAGCAAAAGTGCTTGTAAAAGCAAATAGCATCATGAAAAAATGCCAAAAAATAAATTTTTTTCATACTGTTTGTTTTTAATTAAATGTTATCCTATTAAATAGGTTTTTTTATCGTAACAAATATAATAAAACATATTGAAATAACCAACACGTTTATATCTTTTATAACTTATTATATAGTTCTTTATAAATTAAAAAGATGACAATATATCAGTATAAAGCAATAAAAGTTCCTCAAACACGAGAGGAACTTTTTAAAGCTTAATGTTTATACACTTTCTTGCCATTTACAATGTATATGCCAGTAGGAAGCATGTTCCATGTGCTTTGTAAACGAACACCTTGTAAACTATAAATATTTAATGGTGTTTCGATGAACGATTTTAAAGACTCAATACCCGTAGGAGCAGGAGTTCCATAAACGGTAAAAATAGCGTGGTGTATCGCTGTTTATACCTATTTGTACACGGGTGTTTTTGAGCTCCTAAGTAAGCATATAGCTGGTAAACCTTATGTTCTTTCAGAGTTGAAAGATTTAATATCGCCTTTGTTTTGTCGGCAGTCTTACCATCTTTACTTGTTATTTCTACATTCTGCACTCGACCTAAATCAGTAAATTCTCCTGTTTCTAAATCTTCAGCGCTATAAATAATGTCTCCTTTGCAACTTGTTTTTTCTCCTACTTTTGTAAGCTTTAAATCCATAGATAGTGCCACTTCGTTGTTTGCTTCTCTGTTTATTTCTTGCAAGAACGAAGGCTCTTTGTTAATATAGAATTGCATTTTTTCAATAGACAGCAATGCTTGTGTAGGTGTAGGAAGCACTTCTATTTCGATATCTTGCAAGCCTTCAATGTTATAAATGTATTGATTTGCTACATCATCTCTATAAACAAATTGCACAGTCATTTTATATTTACCTGCCGAAAGCGTGTCTCTAATGCCTTCATCATCGTATATCGAAGGTAAAGAGAGCGTTAATTGCGAAATACCATTGCGTTGTATAACGCTCACAGCCTTACTCTGTGGAGGCTCATACTCAAAAAGTTCGTTGGTTACCCGTTAGTTTAAATTTAAGACTTCCACGATATTCTTTACCCGATATGTTTAGAACAGAGAAGTTTAAACGTCCTGTTTGAAGCCCCTTTTCATACACGTTTGTTATAAAGTTAGGCGTATCTTGAAGCTTAAACACTGGCGAAGAAGTGGGCGAAATAACAGTAACATTTAGTTCATCTACTAATAATTTCACTTCAGGGGCATTTTTCAAAAGAAAGCCATTCGCCATATTCGTTAGGCTCTTTAAGCAGTGCTTTAGATACAGGAACAACACGATAAGTTCCCGGTTTCAAATCGTCTATGCGCCAATTCCAATCTCTTATACGGTAAGACTGGTACACATTGTCCCATTTTAAAGTAGTAGAATAAGCTTGAATAATCTTTACTAAACTATCTTTTTCATTGTAGAAAGCAACACCAATATAACCTTTAAAAAGCACCAGTGTCATCTTTTTTTAACGCTTGTTGTTCCTACATTTCTTAATTCAGCAGTAAGTCCATAACGTTTATTTAGTCGATTATATTTAAAAAGAAATAGAACCATCATAGAAGAAAGTAAGACGCTTTGGACGTTCATTAAATAACTCGTGTTTGCCATCTCGTGGTCTTAATAAAATCATTTCAGGGTCTGTCCAGTATTTACCATCACCACCTCCATCGCCAACAGACGACACTCCAATTACCGAAAGGTCGAAATATCCGTTATAATATCCATTCCAACCCCAGTTAACATGCACCAAACCATCTTCGTTGTAGCCATCATAAACCCACGCATGTGCGCCTCCTTTGCCAAAAAAACAGGGTAGCCTTTTAGACAGTTCTTCCATAAGTTCTTCGCGATAAACATTAGCACTCATTCCCGAATTGAGCAAATATTTCACGTCGTATTGAAAAGAATCTCGAAGAGCCCAAACAGCATCTTGCACATACGAACCACTTGCATTTAAGCTGTATTGCATTTTAACTGCCGTACCAGCATCGCGCATTAACGTGGCAACAGCCGAACCGTTTTTCCATTTTGTAACCACGTTTGTAATCAGTTAACATCAAGTCCCAGTCGTAAGAATCTTTTTAGTTGCGACAATTCTTCCTTTTCTTTTTGGTGCATCTTTGTAACGCTTTTTAGGCCATTGATGAAAGTACATAATCTGCGACATAGCAGTGGCTACACAGCCCGTGAGTGTCCGTTGAGATTTTTCAAGCGGTGTATAAAAGTTGTAAGGAGCTTGTTGTCCCCAGTTTGTCTTTATCAATGGCTCTACAGCTACATATTTTTTTAGTTTTGGAATAATAACTTTTCGTTTTCCTTGTCGCACCTCTTTAACAATAGCCGTGTAGTTTTTAAGAAGGTCTACCATAGGTTCTGGCAACGATACATTATCCATTTCGCCCTCATCGCTATATGCTACAAGCGAATTCATTTTGCTTTCGCCCGAAATAATCACAAATCCTTTTCCTTTTGCATTATCGAAAAGGTAGAAAGCAGGATTTCTTTCATTGTCTATAGCTCGTGTTTGAGCGGTAGATTTTTTAAGAATAGGCTTATGAACATATTGAGATGCCAACTTTAACGCTTGTGCTTTGCTAATAGGTTCGGCATTTATGCTAACATGACCTGTTAACAATAAAAGCTAAAAACACTTAACAAAAAAATGTATGTTGTAGGAATGTTTTCATGTAAATAAAAAAATTGTTTATGATGACAATAAATCTATATTTGCAAAAAATACAATAAATAAGTGTAATAAACAACTAATAGAAACTTTTAATGGTTGTAATTTAATGAATTTGTAGTTTTGTAGGGTATTTATAGCGTGAAAATGTAATAAGTTAAGCTTGTTTCTTATTCGTTTGTTAGAGTTTGCAAGTGTTTTTTAAGCGATATAAAAAGGAAGATGTTACCTTTTTGAAGGATTATTTATCGCAATTAAAGATACAAAAAAAGAGGACTTTATTTCTAAAAGTCCTCTTGCGTGATCCGCTTGGGGCTCGAAACCCAAGACCCCAACATTAAAAAGTGTTGTGCTCTACCAACTGAGCTAGCGGATCAACTTTTTTTGCCTTTCTTCTTAAAAAGCGATGCAAAGGTAAGAGTTATTTTTTTGAACTACCAAATTATTTCTCATTTTTTTTTGCAAAACTCCTCATTTTTCTCCTCTTTTGTAATGTAACGTTGCCAATAAGCTATGATAAGTGTGGTTAAAGGCAAGGCTATAATCAGTCCGATGAAGCCTAATAAAGCTCCCCAAACCGATAAAGAAAGGAGCAAAATAGCAGGGTTTAAGCCCATTGTCTTACCCATTATCTTAGGAATAACAATTGTTTCGGTTATAATTTGCACCACAATAAACACTAAAAGAGCCATTCCAAACACCCACCAAAAAGCTTTCTCCTGTTTCTGAAGCTTTTAAAATGGCGAAAAAAGCGGTAGGAACAACCCCAAAAGCATGAAGATATGGAACCAAATCTAATATGCCAATAAGTATTCCTAAACCAATTGCCATAGGAAAATCTATAATGGTAAAGCCTATACAAAACATGATACCCATGCACAAAGCCACCAAACTCTGACCTCTTATATAGTTGTTTAATTCTCTTTCTACATCTTTTTGCTAATACAGACCAGAAGGGTCTATTTTTTTAGGAGGGAATATTTTTTTATCCAGTTTTGGGTGAGATATTCGTAATCTAATAATATGAAGAACATATATAATAAGGTGATACACGAAAGCAATAACGCTAATAACCACACTTGCCGTTTGTCCTAAAAAAACGAAAAACAATTTAGGGAGAGTGGTGCGAATAGTGTCTGTAAAAATCTTTGCTCTGAAAGTAGCTTATAATTTCTTTATTGTGGTTTATAGCCCATGTTTGTACCCATTTTGTTGCCTCATTCATGCTTCCTCCATGACTTATATAAGTAGACATGGCTTTGCCTAAGCGTGTAAATTGTTCTATCATAGGCGGAATAATAAGATAAATAACGCCGCCTATCACCAAAACAAACCAATAGCAAAAGAAACGAGAATAGCTAAGGCTCTAACCTTTACTTTGCATTTATATTGCACAAAAACACACAAGGGGGTAGAGTAAATAAGCAAAGAGCCATGCCACAAAAAGGGCAATAACACCCCACTTAAACTATTTAATATAAAGAAACTACATAAAGCTATAGCCACAACACCTGCCCAACGAATAAAACTTATCGAAGGTTATTTTTTTGTTTCGTTCATGCTTTGTTTGGTTTTTAATGTGTAAAAATAAAACTTAGTCGTTATGCTCTTTTTGTGTTTGTTGATAACAATGGCGACATAAAGGCTCGTATTCTAACTGCTCACCTAAAAAGAACTCGCTTGTCGTTGTTTATTAAACGATGGCTAACATACGCCAAAGCACCACACTTAACACAAATGGCGTGAACCTTAGTCACTTCATCTGCAATGGCACATAAGGCTGGAATAGGACCAAAAGGCACACCTTTAAAATCCATATCAAGCCCTGCTACAATCACACGAATGCCTTTATAAGCCAATTCGTTGCACACTTCTACGAGAGAATCGTCAAAGAATTGAGCTTCATCTATGCCCACTACGTCTATATCCGACGATAAAAGAAGAATAGAACCCGAAGATTCTACGGGCGTACTGTTAATAATATTCTTATCATGGCTCACCACATTCTCTTCAGAATAGCGTGTATCTATGGTTGGTTTAAATATTTCAACCTTTTGTTTTGCAAACTTTGCACGCTTCATTCGGCGTATTAACTCTTCTGTTTTGCCAGAGAACATAGAACCACAAATAACCTCTATGCGACCAAAAACGGCGGGTTTCTCCTGTTAATTGAACTGTCATAATAATGCAAAAATACAAAGAGATTATGCAAAGAAAAAGGTGCTTTTTGCCCATTTTTATAAATTCATTACATTTGTAATAATTATGGGTATATTATATATTGTTCCCACACCTGTGGGAAATATGGAAGATATGACCTATCGTGCCATACGTATTTTTGAAAGAAGTTGACGTTGTTTTGGCAGAAGATACGCGAACATCGGGTATTCTTTTTAAAGCATTTTGAAATAAAAAATCAACTCATATCTCATCATAAATATAACGAACATGGCACTTCGTTAGGCATAGTAGAACGCTTAAAAAGCAGGACAAAATGTTGCACTTATTAGCGATGCAGGCACTCCCGGAATAAGCGATCCAGGCTTTTTGGCACGAGAAGCTGCTCGTAACGGCATAGAAGTGCAGTGTTTGCCCGGTGCTACGGCATGTATTCCTGCCATAGTTAGCTCTGGTTTGCCTTGCGATAAGTTTTGTTTTGAAGGCTTTTTTTACCACAAAAAAAGGCAGACAAACACTACTTAATAGCTTAAAACAAGAACATAGAACCATGATATTTTTATGAGTCGCCACACAGACTACTTAAAAACTTTAAAGCAATTTGCAGAAGTGTTTGGGTCTGAAAGACAAGTGTGTGTGTGTAGAGAAATATCGAAACTACACGAACAGGCTGTGCGTGGAACCATAGAACAAGTGGTTTTGCATTTTGAACAAACAGCTCCTCGAGGCGAAATTGTGATTGTCTTAGCAGGAGAAACAAGTAAATAACAATAAAAAGAAAGGAATATTTATCATGAAGAAACTCGTATTTGCTACCCTAATAGCTGGCTTTGCAACGCTTGCAAGTTGCTCGGGCGATAAGAAAACAAATGCCGATAATTCACTTGGAGCTAACGATTCGCTCAACAAAGTGATAGAGCAGAGAAAAACGAAATTAACGATATGATGGGAACCATCAACGAAATACAAGAAGGTTTGCGAGAAATTAGCAGAAGAGAAAAACCGTCTTACTGTAGCAAAAAAACAGGAGAAGGAGCTAATAAAAAAAGCGCAGATTAAAGAAAACATATTGTTTATTTCTAACACAATGGACCGTAACAGAGAACTTATTCAGAAGCTAAAAACAACAGCTAAGAGAAAGTTCTTTTAAGGGAGAAGAGCTAAAGAAAACCATTGCCTCTTTGATGCAACAACTCGAAGACAAAGAAATTCAGTTGAAACAGTTGCGTGCCGAACTCAATGCAAAGGACATTCATATTGCTGAATTAGATGAAACTATCGGCGGATTGAGCGACAATGTAAATCAACTTAAAGATGAATCGAGCCGTAAAACAGAAACGATTAACACACAAGATAAGCAATTGAACACGGCATGGTATGTGTTTGGAACAAAGAAAGAACTAAAAAGAACAACGCATATTGGTGGGTAACAAGTTGATGCAAGCCAACTTTAATAAGAGTTATTTCACTAAAATTGATATCAGAGTAGACAAGGAAGTGAAACTATATAGTAAGTCTGCTAAAATATTAACCATACACCCTTCAGACAGTTATAAGCTCTCTCAAGATGCAAGTGGACAATATGTGTTGCGCATAAACAACCCCTGATTTGTTTTTGGAGTACAAGTAAATATCTTGTAATTGTGGTGAAATAATAAACATAAAAATACTGCCTTTGTTGGTGAAGGCATAGCTATAAAAGAGAAAATGATAATTGGCAATCGCCGATTATCATTTTTTTTGTAACCTATCTATACAAAAAAACACACCAATATATAATATATGGTGTGTTAAGTGAGCCTCTTGTCGGATTCGAACCAACGACCCCGAGATTACAAAATCACGTGCTCTGGCCAACTGAGCTAAAGAGGCGGGGTGGGCAAGCTACTTATATCGCACCGCTACAACTAACTACCTTTGCTACATTCCTGTCCTGGAGGATTCGAAAGGAGCTGGTCGTACAAGACTTACCCATGTAAATTTGTGAGTGCAAAGATAAACGATTTAATCTGAAAACAATAGAAAACACCTTTTATGTTATTGTTTTTTTAACGTAAAAACCATAATTTATGAAAATTGTCCCTCTTGCTTATTGAGGTTCTGTTTACATTTTATGTGCTTTTTAAAGTTATACAATTATAGCTAAATAAAAGAATGAAACAACGCGTAAAGAAGAAAAAGTAGGCATAGAACAGAATGGTTTTTGTGAGCGTTTTGTTACATTCTGTTTTTCTTGTTTTAGCGTAAAAAAATAACACTATACACCCAGCTATTACACACTAAATTCTACTAAAAAAAGAGGCTCAAGAACAAACCCTAAATGCTAAAAACATATAGCTTTTTACATTTCTATAATGAAGATATTGAAAAAAACAAAAAAATAAGCCTTTTATGCTGTAAAAGCTTTAGGTTTTAGGGGTGCAATAGCTTATGTTTTACACCCTAAACGCTTGTGTTTTAGCCCTTAAACTCTTATGTGTTGCGTGTTAAAACCTAAGAGTTTGTACGTTTTTTTAGTGAAAAACGGCTTTTTAAAAAAAGCAAAAATGTGGTGAAGCTAAGGCAAAAACTCTTGTTTCTTTAAGCGTGGTTATCTCTGTTTAAAAAAAGTGGGCAAAAAAATAACGCTTTATTTGGCTTGTTTTTAGCGAACAAAAGAACACTTAAAAACAAACATGTAACACCCGTAAAACAAAACACTAGAAAAATAATCGCAAAAAGAAACAAATGGTTATTTCTTTTTGCGATTTTCTGTTAGCACGTTGTTGGCGATATTTTGCTTTCTGTTTAGCCGACCCACTGCCGTGTGCACCTGTGATATACTGTTTCTTTTTTTGGCTTTTGTTTTTCACCTTGCCGTTATTGTCTGAGGCGTTTGAAGATGATTTTTTTGAACACCATTCCTCCGCCCATTATAATATCGTCTATATCGCTCATAAGTTGTATTTATTTGTGTGTTACTTGAAAAAGATGAGCTAAAATAACACAAAAAGATGGTATCTGCACCTTTTTATAGGGTTAGATACCATCTTTTTGTGTTTTTTTATAGGTTTAATGGTGGAACAAACGAATGCCCGTGAACGCCATTGCAATGTTATATTTGTTGCAAGTTTCAATAACATTATCATCTCTTACCGAGCCACCTGCTTGTGCAATATAACGCACACCACTTTTGTTTGCACGCTCAATGTTATCGCCAAAGGGGAAGAAAGCATCGCTTCCTAAACTCACATCGGTGTTTTGAGCAATCCAACTCTTTTTTTCTTCGCGTGTCAAAGGTTCGGGTTTATGGGTAAAAAAAGCGCTCCCATGTGCCGTCGGCAAGAACGTCTTCGTAGTCGTCGCTTATGTATATGTCGATAGTATTATCTCTGTCGGCACGTCCTATCTTTTCTTTAAACGGAAGAGCCATTACCTTTGGATTTTGTCTTAACCACCAAATGTCGGCTTTGTTTCCTGCTAAACGAGTGCAATGAATGCGACTTTGTTGTCCTGCACCTATGCCAATAGCTTGTCCGTCTTTAACATAACAAACAGAATTGCTTTGAGTGTATTTCAAAGTGATGAGAGCTATCATTAAATCTCTTTTGGCATTATCGCTAAACTCCTTGTTATTGGTAGGAATGTTGCTAAACAAATTGTCTCCATTGAGTGGGATTTCGTTTCGTCCTTGCTCAAAAGTGATGCCAAAAACCTGCTTTGTTTCAATGGGGTTTGGCGTATATTCAGGGTCAATCTCTATCACGTTATACGTTCCCTTACGCTTTTTCTTGTAATATTTTCAAAAGCTCTGGAGTGTAACCCGGTGCAATTACACCGTCGCTCACTTCTCTTTTAATAAGTAGAGCAGTGGCTTCGTCGCATACATCGCTAAGTGCTATAAAGTCGCCATACGAACTCATTCGGTCTGCTCCACGAGCTCTGGCGTAAGCACAAGCCAAGGGTGATAACTCAATGGGCAAGTCGTTAACAAAATACACCTTTTTAATGTGTCGCTAAGGGGTAAACCTACTGCTGCACCTGCTGGTGAAACGTGCTTGAACGAAGTGGCAGAAGGCAAACCTGTGGCTTGCTTTTAACTCTTTAACTAGTTGCCAACTGTTAAAAAGCATCTAATAGATTGATGTATCCAGGGTTGCCATTTAATACCTTAATAGGTAGTTCGCCTTGTGTCATAAATATGCGAGAAGGCTTTTTGATTAGGATTACATCCATACTTTTAATGATAGTTCTTTCATCTTAATTTATTTTGATATTGAGGGTGTTGATATGTTTTTTTAGGGTGGAAAGTGTGGGCAAAATAAGATAAAAAAATAATATCTTTGTGGTGCAATTAGTTAAAAACAATGATATAATGATACACGACCTTGGTTCGCTTAAAAAAAGCAGTAGAACATAAAAATAGGAAGAACCATTACTGTTACAACCGACTTTGAAAAAGCTGGCTTATTCTTTCTCGAAAGAACAAATAAAGCTGAGCGGTAAAGCCCTTAAACATGTGTGGTGTTACATTAAAGGCAAAGAAAAAAACCATCGAAAGAAACGCTTGATAAACTGGCTTTGTTTGCTGGTTTTCAGAATTGGAAAGACTTTCAAAAAACGTTGCATGGTGAAACTTATGCCGAAATTAACTACGAAGATGTTGACGAAGACAAATCGTAAACCACTATAAAGCTCATTTTTTTGTTACAAAAAAATAGCTGGCTTATTAGCCTTTAAATTGTTATTTAAATTGCCTTTTTACCCTTAGTGCATAAAAAACAAAAATGCAGCATTCGTTATGAATACTGCATTTTATTTTACTCTGCGATAGGAGTTCTTTTTTCTTTGATGCGTGCTTTCTTACCTGTAAGTTTACGTAGATAATACAATTTAGCACGACGAACTTTACCACGCTTGTTCACCTCTATACTGTCGATGTTTGGTGATTCAAGAGGGAAAATACGTTCTACACCGATTGTGCCAGACATCTTGCGAACGGTAAAACGTTTCTTTTCACCATGTCCACAAATCTTAATTACAACGCCACGGTAACGCTGTATACGCTCTTTAGAGCCTTCGACAATTTTGTAAGCCACAGTAACTGTGTCACCAGCTTTAAACTCTGGAGCTACTTTACCTGTAGCAAATGCTTCTTCAGCAACTTTAATTAAATCCATTTTGTTTTGATAATTAAATTTGTTTGTCGTTCCGATGCAACATAATGAGCAACACTTCTTCTCATCAGCGATTGCATAGAAAAGCATTGCAAAGTTACGATAATATTCTATATAGACAAAGTTTAGGTGTTTTTTTCGTTATTTTATGCCTTATTATTATGTATTTATAACGATTAAATGCCTCTTTTTTTATAACAAATGGATAGGATACGAATAAAAACAAACCTATGTATGTTTGTTGTTACAATTTCTTTATATATAAATAAGGTGTAGTGTGTAAGAATAAAGTGTATAGTATAAAGATGTATTATAATTGTTATATAATGTAAAATGTTATGAGCTTATTTGCTTATGTGATGCCTTATTTTTAATTTTAACCTCGCTAAACAACATCTATAACCTAAAAATTCAAGAATATAAATCATGAACTGATGGTATTACACCTTATATAATATATCTGCTATAACTTTATTATTGCGGGTAGAAATATTTAGTGTAATAAAAATAGAAACTACAACTATAACATTATGGAAAGAAAAATTTATTCATTTATAAAAACGCTTATTTGGCGTAGAAAGGAGGAAGAAGAATACAAACAGAAGGAAGAATATCACGAAGATAAAAAAACTAAAAAAATATAACTTAAAAAAATTAACCTTTATGCTTATAATAGCGTTATGAAAATAAATAATATTATTAAGATGAAACAATTGAACCCCAAGAGGTTTTTCGTCTCTTTGTTTATTGTTGTCTTGTTCGGCAGTAAGCTCTTTTGGACAAAAATGGGGTAATAAAAGCAAACTATGCTGCTAATTCTGTACAACAAGTGCAAACCTCTAATCAGAAACAATCTGGAGTTAATAGTAGAGCAAAGCAGTCTGTAAAAGGTAAAGTGGTAGACGGAAAGGGCGAAGCACTTATTGGTGTAACCGTTAAAATTAAAGGAACCAAGCAAGCCACTATCACCAATATGGACGGCGAATACATGCTCGATGCTCACCAAGGAGATGTTTTAGAATTTTCGTATGTAGGCTTTAATACTCAAGAAGTGAAGGTAAATGGTGCACAAATAAACCTTACACTTGTAGAAGACTCGCATAAATTGAACGAAGTGGTTGTTACTGCTTTGGGTATTAAACGAGAACAAAAAAAGCATTATCTTATAATGTTCAGCAAATAGGTAATGGCGAATTGGTACGCAATAAAGATGCTAACTTTGTTAACTCTCTTAATGGTAAAATAGCAGGTGTTAGCTTTTAGCAAGAGCGGAAGCTGGTGTTGGCGGTGCTACTCGTGTAGTTATGAGAGGTGCAAAGTCTATCGAAGGAGATAATAACGTGCTTTATGTAATTGATGGTATGCCGTTATTTAACTTTAGTGGAAGCAAAGACAGCGGTATAATGGGTACGGGTAGAGTGCAAGCAGAAGGTATTTCTGACTTTAACCCTGAAGATATTGAAAGCATATCTGTTCTTGCTGGTCCTTCTGCAGCTGCTCTTTATGGTAGTAGTGCAGCAAATGGTGCAATTCTTATTACCACAAAGAAGGGTAAGGAAGGTAAGTTCGAAGTGTCTTTCTCTTCGTCTGCCGATTTTTAGTTCACCATTGATGATGCCTCAATTCCAAAAATATTTATGGAAATAAACCCGATAGTTACGAAAGTTGGGGTGATGAATTAGCAACTCCTTCAACGTATGATCCACGAAAAGACTTCTTCCGTACAGGTACAAACTTTATAAACAGTGTAACTATTAACACGGGAAATAAGTTTAATCAAACATTTGCGTCGATAGCATCAACCAACTCTAAAGGCATTGTTCCTAATAATACTTACGACCGTTACAACTTTACAGTGCGTAACACCTCGCATTTATTAGAAGATAAGCTTGTTTTTAGATTTGGGAGCTTTCTATAAAAACAACAAGATAAGAATATGGTTTCGCAAGGAGAATATTGGAATCCTATTGTGGCAGCATATCTTTTCCCACGTGGTGAAAGCTTTGAAGCAATAAAAACATTTGAACGTTACGATAAAAACTCGTAAATTCCCTGTGCAATATTGGCCTGTTTCTGAAGGACGTTTCGCAAACCAAAACCCTTATTGGACTGCTTATAGAAACATAGCTCCTGATGATAAAGACCGCTTTATGTTTAATGCTGGCTTAACATATAAATTGTTTGAATGGTTAAATGTTGCAGGTCGTGTGCGTTATGATAGAACTTTTATGACGAGCGAACGCAAAAATTTATGCTTCTTCTTACAGTAACTTTGCTAAACCAAAAGGAGGTTATGAATACTCAGATTATAAAGACCATCAAACATACATCGACTTCCTTGCTAATATAAACAAACGATTTGGAGATTTGAGCTTAGTTAGTAGCGTGGGATTTAGCTATTCTGATTATGCATCTCTTACTCGTGGATACAAGAGTGACTTAGTTTTAGTTCCCAATAAATTCTCTTTGAAAAACTTAGACCTTTCTACTGGAAGCATTATTGAAGATGGTGGAGGTAGCAAGGTGCGCAATGTTGCGGCTTTTTGCAAGTGTAGAATTGGGTTGGAAGAGTATGTTATATCTTACATTAACAGGTAGAAATGACTGGAATTCACGCTTGGTTAACTCTAAAGAAGAATCATTCTTCTATCCTTCTGTAGGTTTATCAGGTATCATTTCAGAAATGGTTAAACTTCCTTCATTTATCTCTTATTTGAAAGTTCGTAGTTCATTTACAGAAGTTGGAGCACCTGTTGCTTATTCAGGAATGACCCCCGGAACAATAACAACTCCAATAGTAGGAGGTAGTTTGGTGCCAACAGGTATTTATCCTTTCGGTGATTACAAGGCAGAACGTACTCGTTCTTACGAATTCGGTTTAACTGCACGTTTCTTAAAGAAGCTATCTTTAGACTTAACACTTTATAGAAGTAATACATTTAACCAAACCTTTATAGCAGAACTTCCTGAAGGTTCAGGTTATAAATCGGCTTACTTACAAGCAGGAAATGTACAAAAATAAAGGTATAGAAATGTCTATCGGATACAATGAAAAGGTAGGAGATTTTGGTATCAACACTTCTTTTGTTTTCTCAAAGAACATAAATGAGATTAAAGAAATGGTATCTAATTATACCCATCCTTTATCTCCAAAACCTTTAAATGTACCTGTTGTAAACAAAGACAATGGTAGAACAATCTTAAAAAGTGGGTGGAAGTATCAGCGATATTTATGCTCGTAAGTTCTTAAGTAAGGATAATCAAGGTTATGCAAACATAACATCAAGCGGTGGAATGACTATTGAAACAGGCGAACCTGTTTATTTAGGACACACAACTCCCGACTTTACTATGGGCTTAAATACAACCTTAAGTTATAAAGGGGTGGCATTAGGATTTTTTTAATCAATGGTCGCTTTGGTGGTGTTGTAACATCTTCTACACAAGCATTACTCGACAAATTTGAGTGTATCTAAAGCATCTGCCGACGCACGAAAAAGCAGGCGGTGTAACCATTCCTAACCAAGGATTATATGATGCAAAGAAGTATTATGAAATTATTGCTACAGGAGAAAGCGATTTATTAGGTTATTACACTTACAGTGCAACCAATGTTCGTTTGCAAGAATTGAGCGTAAGTTATAAGTTCCCTAATAAGTTCTTTGGTGGTGTTGTGAAAGATGTTGCACTTTCTTTTATAGCTAATAATCCATGGATGATTTATTGTAAAGCACCTTACGACCCAGAGATGACAGCTCAACGGGTACTTATGGACAAGGAAACGACTATTTTATGCAACCAAGTTTAAAGAGTTTTGGCTTTGCACTTAAATTTAAATTCTAATAATAACCTTTCTATTTAAGTAAAGTTATGATAACAAAAAACATATATATATAATAGGTATCATTGCTACAGCTCTGCTTTTTAGTTCTTGCGACTTTGAAAAAAAGTGAATACAAATGAGTTTGAACTCCGCACCGAAGAAGGTAAGATGGAGGGTATAACATTAGGGAGGACCTATTACAGCGATGCAGAAATGTGTTGTACCCTATTGGTACACAAGCCGATGGAACCAAAGTTGCTAATCAATATCAGATAGCTTATCATCTTTCAGCCGACTGTTGGTCTGGATACTTTTCACAGAACGAAGCATGGAATAATGGCTATAATAACACTTCTTATTATTTACATGAAAGCTGGTTATCTGCATCATATCGCTCTGCTTATTCCAACATAATACCTTTATGGAAAGAAGTAATGTTGCAAGCAAAAGAAACCAATTCGCCCGAAGTAGCAGCTTTAGCACAAGTCATAAAAATAGTATCATGGCATAAAGCTGCCGATATGTTTGGACCAATTCCTTACAAAGAAGCAGGCAAAGGTTTATTGGTTGTGCCTTACGATAGTGAAAAAGAAGTTTATACACTTATGATGAAAGAACTTACCGATGCTATCGAAGTGCTTACAAAGAAAGCTAATGCAGATGAAAAGCTATTAGAAGCTTACGATGCAGTGTATAAAGGAAACGCTACAAAGTGGGTAAAATATGCTAATTCATTATTACTTAGATTAGCAATGCGTGTTCGTTATGTTGATGTAAACCTTGCTAAAAAGTATGCAGAACAAGCTGTGCAACAACAATATGGTGTGATGACCGATAAAGAAGATGCTGCAAAAATGGATAAAGGAGCAGGATTAAACTTTAGAAATAATCTCACTATTCTAACAGGACAATATAAAGAATCTCGAATGGGTTCAACGATGTTGGCTTATTTGGGTGGTTATCAAGACCCTCGTATTAAAGTTTATTTCACAGAAACGACCTCTCCTACAGCTGTAACTGTTGGAAACTTGGGTATGTATCAGGCTCTTCCACCTGCCGTGAACAAAGCTAAGAACACAGAATTTGAAAAATTTTCTGAGCCAAATGTTCAAGATGGAACGCCTACTTATTGGATGAAAGCCTCTGAAGTGTATTTCCTTCGTGCTGAAGGAGCTTTGTTAGGTTGGGATATGAAAGGCACTGCTGAAGCATTATATAAGAAAGGTGTTGAGACATCTTTTGAAGAAAATGGACTTAGTGCAGCACTTGCTGAACATTATCTAACAAGTGGTTTATCGCCAATGAAATTTAATTTGAAGACAACAGCTCCTTATGTTTCTTATTCTCAAGAAGCTCCTACAACAGCAACAACAGCCTTTTCTGGTACTAAAGAAGAGAAACTTGAGAAAAATAATGATACAGAAATGGATTGCAATCTTCCCCGATGGACAAGAAGCATGGACTGAATATCGTCGAACAGGCTATCCTAAATTGCACCCTGTGATGAATAATTACAGTCCTGAAGGTGTAACTTCAGAGTTAGGTATTCGTAGAATGCACTATCCAAAAACAAGTAGGTTTGTCTGCAGAAGACCAAGAAAACCTTAATGCTGCTGTGAAAATGCTCAGCAACGGACAAGATAAAGCATCAACACGTTTATGGTGGGATGTTGAAAAATAAGCATAACTTTTAATATTAAAGAACATGATTAGTTTAAAAAACATATTCTATACATCGCTTCTCAGCTTAGCTCTATTCACGTCATGTGCCGATTGGACAGAACCTGTTGCTAAGCAATACGAACATATTGGTGGTAATAATACGCTTAATAACCAACAGTCTAAAGAATATTATGAAGCTGTTAAGAGCTTACAAGCAACAAGCATTTGGATACAAACGTCCTGTTGCTTTTGGTTGGTTCTCTAACTGGTCGCCTGCTGGAACTTATCGAAGAGGCTACCTATCTTCTATGCCTGATAGCATGGACATTGTGTCTATGTGGAGTGGGGCACCGAGCCGTAGCACGATTACACCTGAACAAAAAGCAGATAAAGAGTTTGTTCAAAAAGTAAAAGGAACAAAACTTTTAGAAGTAACTCTCCTCTCTTATATAGGTAAGGGACGAACTCCCAACTCTGTATATACCGAAGTTGAAGAACGTGCAGCTAAGGAAGGATGGGCAAATGATGCGACAAAAATTAGCTCAAGAAAAAATCAAAGCGCGTTGGAAATTCTGGGGATTTAATGGCCAAGTAGGTTCAGATAATCACAAAGCAGCTTTGAGTAAGTTTGCAAAAGCCTTGTGCGATTCGCTCGTAGCGAATGACTGGGACGGTTATGATATCGACTGGGAAATAGGTAGTGGTGTGTTCGATATGGACGGAACGCTTAGTACTGATGCCGATTTGGTTTATTTAATAAAAGAAATGAACAAATACATTGGTCCTAAAAGCGACCCTGAAAACAAAGGACATAAGCTCATTTGTGTAGACGGACACTATCATTCATTGCTTCAATCTCTCGACGGTTATGTTGATTATTGGATAGAACAAAGCTTATGGACGCAATCCTAATTTAGACTATTATGGTGATGTTGCAAAGAAAAATCATTATCACAGAAAAACTTCGAATCATCGTTTGCAAAGGGTGGAAGGTTACTTCAACAAGCCGCAAATATGCCTAAAAAAACTCTTATAAAGGTGGAGTAGGAGCTTATCGCTTTGATAACGATTACGACAATACACCTAATTATAAATGGATGCGTCAAGCAATCAATATCAACCAACGTGTATTCCAAGAATGGAAAGAAAAGCAACAGTCTACACCTAAGACCACAGCAGATAAGTAAACGTTTAATATAAAATAGAATATCATTATGAACAAATATTTTTTTGCATTAGCCTTATTTGCCACTGCATTTATTACCTCTTGCAGCGATAAAGAAGATAAGCTGCTCGAACCCAAAGTATATTTTGAAAATAAACAGCACAATGTTACCTTAGAAGGTGTCGACGAAAAGATGGAAATAAACATTGCTGCAAGAGTTTCAAATCTTGTATCTAATGACGTGCAGGTGCATTATAGCATTGGCGATAAAGCGTCTGTAGAGCGTTATAACAAAAGATATGGAACAAATTATGAAATGTTCGATGTTGCAAACGCTAAGTTATCGAAAGAAAATGCTGTGATAGAAAAAGGCGAATTGTATGCAGGACAGGTAACAGTAGAGCTTAATAAAGTGGCAAATCTTCAAGATGGAAAAACCTACATCTTGCCTATTATGCTACAATCTTCATCATTACCTGTTATAGACCAGTCAGATGTAGAATATATTATTATAGCAAAGCCAACACGAATTACCAAAGTTGGAACCTTTACATCTAATAATATTTCTGTAAAATTCCCAGTCAACACCATTTTCAAATCGTTCACTTACGAAGCATTAGTCTATTTCAATTACTTCACAGGTAATAGCACTATCATGGGAACAGAGGGTCTTATGATTCTTCGTGTAGGAGATACTGGCGGTGGAATTGCAAAAGATATCCTTCAAATAGCAGGTGGTCAACACTATGAAGCACCACAAGGACTACAAACAAACAAGTGGTATCACATTGCATTAACCTACGATCAGGTATCAGGAAAGACCTTTTATGTATGTAAATGGAGTGAAGTGGGCAGAGTCAGAATGGAAACTTAACGGCTTTAACCCTAATGCCGATGTGAGGCTTTAACATAGGTAAAGTTGCAGGATTCCAATGGGGTGAACGTCCTCTTAGTGGTTACATGAGCGAAGTGAGAGTGTGGAATGTAGCTCGAACAGAGAACCAAATAAAAGCAAAACATGTTAGGTGTAGACCCTAAAACAGAAGGTCTTGCATTATACTATAAGCTTTAATGGTTCTGAAAAAGTAGAAGGTAACACCATTATAGATGCTGCACAAGGCATTGCAGGTAAAACAAATGGCATACAAATTAAAAAAACTTATCAGAGCCAATAAAGGTAGAATAAGTAAGTTTTTATTTCTCAATAAAAAGGCAAAGAACATTTTTCTTTGCCTTTTTGTATAATACAGAATAGTGTAGAAGCACTTTTCGTATAATATAATTAAGGTGAAACAATTTAATAAGGTTAATATTATATGTAAATATTAAAAAAAGACCGATGTTTTTAGACGGTAAATACGGCTTTTTCTTAATTTTGTACACGATTTACAAAATGTAAATTAAAGGGTGCCCACTTAGTGAGCTGAGATTAAACCCATATACCTGATCCAGATAATGCTGGCGTAGGAATAAAGGAAACTTAATAAATTGTGCCCCTTTTGTCTATTAAACATTCAAAAAGGAAATGAAAACGAATGTATAGTAGCATTAACCTCATTTGTTACTTCTCTTGCGGCAAAAACCGCACCTGTAAAGCTTGACACACTAAAAACTTATACCTTAGAAGGTGTTCAAGTGAAATCTACTCGAGCAGGAAAGAAAACTCCAGTAGCCTTTAAAAAAACCTTTCACAACAACAAATTAAGAGCGTAAACTTTGGTCAAGACTTGCCTTATTTATTATCGCTCACACCATCAGTCCTTACCACCAGCGACGCAGGAAACGGTATTGGATACACCAGTTTGCGTGTTCGTGGAACCGATCCAAGCCGTATTAACATCACATCGAACGGTATTCCTGTTAACGATTCAGAAAGTTCTGCGGTGTATTGGGTTAACATGGGCGACTTTGCATCAAGTGTTTCAAGTCTACAAGTGCAACGTGGTGTTGGTACATCTACCAATGGTTCAAGTGCATTTGGTGCTACTGTTAACATGGAAACAGAAAAGATTGGTCTTAAACCTTTTACTACTATCGACTTGTCTGCAGGAAGTTATGCGTCTAACAAGCAGACTTTGCGTTTTGGAACAGGACTTTTAGGAGGTCATTGGGGCGTTCAAGGACGTTTATCTCACATCGGTAGCGACGGATATATCGACCGTGCATCTACCAAACTTAATTCTTATTTCATTCAAGCAGGCTACTTTTGCCAATAATACTGTTGTTAAATTTATCACTTATAACGGAACTGAAAGAACTTACCACGCATGGGATTATGCGTCTAAATACGACCAAATGCAGAATGGACGCACCTTTAATCCTTCTGGAAAGATGGAAAAAGATGCGCAAGGAAACCTTATGTTCTATAAAGACCAAAACAGATAATTACCATCAACAGCATTACCAATTGCTTTGGACACAGCTCTTAAATAACAATTGGAACTTAAATATGGCACTTCATTACACCAATGGTAAGGGCTACTATGAGCAATATAAAAAGAAGGAAGACTTATTTGGTTATAAGTTAGCTCCTATAGTAGAAACTTCAACAAGTGCTCTTGTACGTCAAAAACACTTAGCTAACGATTTTTACGGAGCAATTGCTTCGCTTAATTATGATAGCCATAACAAGTTAACTGCTACTTTCGGAGCTGGTTGGAACAAGTATGATGGCGACCATTTCGGATATGTTACATGGGTAAAGAAACCTGTTGTAGACTTTTATGCCTTATCATAAATATTACGATAACAATGCTGTAAAAACAGACTTTAATATTTATGGAAAGTTAAATTACGAACTTACAAAGGGACTTAATGCGTTCCTCGATTTGCAATATCGTCATGTTGCACTTACTATGAACGGACCAACAGACACTCAAGCAGGAGATGGAAAGCCTATCATTTATAGAGTTAACGATAAATTTAACTACTTTAATCCTAAATTTGGATTAAATTATGAGTTGAACAAGCAAAACCGTTTATACATAAGCTATGCTGTTTCGCATCGCGAACCCGTGCGTAATAACTACGAACATGCGCTTAATGCAAACCTTGAAAAGCCTATTTCTGAACGCTTAAACGACCTTGAATTGGGCTATCAGTTTAAGTCTAACACTTTCACAGCTGGTGCTAATGTTTATTATATGCACTATAAAAAAACCAGTTTGTCCTTACAGGTGAAGTTGATGCACTTGGTGAAGAATCACAAGAAACTTTTGCTAAAAAGCTATCGTTTGGGTCTCGAATTAGAGGCAGCTTATCAACCCGTAGACTGGTTTAGATGGGATTTTAACACCACTATTCTCACGCAATCGTGTGAGCGATGTTCCTGTTTTATTAACTAATAAAAACAACTACAGTGTTGAAAGGTGAAAAACCTTTGGCGTTCTCTCCCGATGTTATGTTTAACAACATCTTCACCTTTTAACTATAAAGGCTTAAAGGCTATGATGATAAACAGATTTGTGGGCGAACAATACATGACGAACACTGGTTTCAAAACAATGGAAACAAAAGACGAAAAACGGTAATACTACGTTCGATACCATTATGTTAAAGAGCTTCTTCACTACAGATATCGACCTTTCTTACAACTTCTCTTGCAAAAAGTTAGGTGTAAAAGATGCCACTGTGGGCTTCACTGTTTACAACTTGTTTAGCTGTAAATACGATAACAACGGTTGGGCAGCTCCTCAATACGTAAAAGAAGGCGATAAAGTGAAAACTGTTAACACATGGGGTAAAAGAGATAAAGACGCAACAGGCTTTGCTCCAGCAGCTCCAGCAAACTTTATGGCACACTTATCGTTTACATTCTAAAATAAAAAAACTATTCTTTTTGCATGTAGATAACATTTATTTCAGATAGTGGTTTGTCTTTTTCAAAGGTAAAACCACTATCTTTGCTTAATATAACGCTATATTAAATTGAGGTGTAAACCGAAAAATATAACCACTAAAAACCCCTATCACATGAATACATACATCGACCAGCTTACCAACTTTTTACCATGCAATGGCTCGACATTTTTACCACCATTTTGGGCTTAATTTATATCTATTTAGAGTATAAAAGCAAGTATTTATTTGTGGTTAGTGGGCATATTGATGCCTGCTTGCGATGTGTTTTTGTATTGGAACCACGGACTTTATGGCGATGCAGGTATGGCTGTGTATTACACATTAGCAGGTTTTTATGGTTATGCCGTATGGAAATGGGGAAGCAAACAAAACACTTCGAACCCACAAAGGCAAACCATTAGCCACCTACCGCTTAAATTATATTTGCCAGTGGCTTGTGTTGCTATTCCTCTTTGGGCGATTACTTATTACATTCTTGTTACCTATACCGATAGCAGTGTGCCTGCTTTAGATGCACTTACCAATGCTTTAAGTTTTATAGGTTTATGGGCTTTGGCTAAAAAAATACATCGAGCAATGGGCTTTTTGGATTGTGGTAGATGTTATTTGCACCGTTCTTTATGCTTATAAAGGCATACCTTTTAAAGCAGGGCTTTATGGTTTATATATTATAATAGCCGTTTTAGGTTGGTTTAAATGGAAACGAATGATGAATAACACCTTAAAAACAAACGCATGAGAACCATTTATCAACCCAACAAACACACGCCTTTCGATGCTGTTATCCTTGGCAATGGCGATTTTCCCACTCACCCCTTAGCACTTTATTTATTAAAAAATGCGCCTTACATTTGTTGTTGCGATGGGGCAGGACGCACTTTAATAGAACACAAAATGATGCCTCATGCCATTGTAGGCGATGGAGATTCGCTCCCCGAAGACTTTAAACAAAAATATAAATCGCTTGTGCATATTGTGCAAGAGCAAGACGATAACGATTTAACAAAAGCCACTCGCCACTGCATGGCATTAGGTTTTAAGCGCATATTGTATCTTGGTATAACAGGAAAAAGAGAAGACCATGCCTTAGCAAACATCTTTTTAATGCTTCGTTATTATAAAGAATTTAAGTTAGAACCTATGGCTATAACAAACGAGGGTTGGTTGGTGCCGTCTTCTAACGAAACACTTTTCAAGGTAGAAAACACGCAAAAAGTGAGCATTTTTAATGACAATTGCACACAACTAACGTCTACTAACCTTAAATGGAATGCTTATGCTTACACCCATCTGTGGCAAGGAACGCTAAACAGAACCACCCATACAGATGTAACAATGAATGGAGATGGCTTTTATATGCTGTTTTTTTGTTTGGAAATAGCAACTTGCTTGCATTCTTAATGTTATGTTGTGAACTTCTAAAAAGTAGCTAAATTCATTTAGCATAACACGTTATAACAAAATAAAAAAATGTGCTTTTAGCACTTCTACCCTAAACACTTGTGTGGAACATGCTTGTATCGGTGTTCCATGCAAGTGTTTTTTTGTGAGCGTTTTGTTACATTTTGTTTTCTTGTTTTAGCCTAAAAAATAAGGCTATCGAGCTAGCTATTGCGGTGTAAAAACACACACTTATCTCACCATAAATTAGCGTTTTGGGGCAAAACCTTAGGTTTTACATTTCTATTTTGTAGCTTTGTGTAACACAAAAACAAGGTGTTAGGGGGCAAAAGCTTAGAGTTTAGGGTGAAATATACGGTGTTTTACCTTCTAAACTCTTGTGTTTTTGCACCATAATACATAAGTTCTTGCATGCTAAACTCTTATCTTTTTGCACTGATTTTCAGCAAAAAGCACATTTAAAGGGTTTGTTTCTACTTTTTATTCACAAAAACTCTTTTTATATTGAACCTTTGTTCGTTTGTTTTTTTAAAGAAGGCAGAAATACAATTTTTTTCTCTGTATTTTTTTGAACAAAAACAAGTGTCCTTATGTGTATTTTAAGAAACCTTTTTACTGTGTTTTGCACTATTTTTTTGTAAATTTGTTGGTAACAAATATATTGTTTTATGAATAGCAAAAAGCATTACCATTCTTTGTTGTTCTGCACTTGTTCTCTTATCGGCTTGCAGAACAAACTACCATTTATCTGGCATTGAACGTACGCGAATAGTGATAGATAGCAAATATGATAAGCAACCCGATGTCACTGTTAAGGCTTTAATGGCTCCTTATAAACACGCCGTAGACAGCATTATGTCGCCCGTAGTGGGTAGCACTGCACGCTATTTAGCGGCTCATCGTCCTGAAAGTCCATTATCTAATTTGCTTGCCGACATACTTGTTTGGGGAGCAAAACCTTACAACGAAAAACATAGATTTTGCAGTGTATAACATGGGAGGAATAAGGGCTGCATTTGCAAAAGGGGCTATTACTTTATGGAGATGTGGTAGATGTGGCACCTTTTGAAAATAAAATTTGTTTCCTCACACTTACGGGAGAACAGGTGAAACGCTTGTTCGAACAAATGGCATCTGTAGGAGGTGAGGGGCTAAGCAATGGGGTGCAACTGCTCATTACTAAAGATGGTAAGCTGAAAAAGGCACTTATTCATGGTAAAGAAATTGTGCCTACAGACACTTATCGCATTGCTACATTAGACTATTTGGCACAAGGTAACGACAAATTAGAGGCGTTTAAAGAAAAAACAAACCCTAAATTCTCCACAAGACTTTTCATAGCAATGTGCGCTTTATTATTATGGATTATTTTTAAAGAAAAAGCAGCACAAGGACTACAAATTGATGCCGACGAAGAGGGAAGAACCTGTGTAGAATAGTGTTTGCATGGGTCGATAAAACCTCAAAACAAAAAACATTGAAACAATAAAACAAGCCTATAATACCCCAAAACATATGAAAAGATTATTTATTAGCTTTGTTGTGGCACTTTGCGCAAGCGTAGTGAATGTGTGGGCAGATAAGCCTAAAAACACAAAAACAATTGGTGGTTTTTACACACAAAACGACACACATAGTTGCATATATCCCTTAAATCCTAACTTAGCAGATACGCTCAAAGCAGGGCGAGGAGGTTTCGTTAGACGAATTGAAATGCTAAAAGAAGAACGCAAAAATCCCTGATTTACTGCTATTCGATAGTGGCGACTTTTTCTCAAGGTTCTCCTTATTACACTCTTTTCAAAGGAGATGTAGAAGTGGAGCTTATGAATAAAATGCACTACGATGCTATAACAATAGGTAACCACGAGTTTGATTTTGGCTTAGAAAACATGATTAGGCTATTTAAAAAAGCTAATTTCCCCGTTGTATGTGCCAATTATAACTTTAAAGGAACAGTGGGAGAAGGACTTATAAAGCCTTATGTAGTGATTAAACGCAAAGGAATAAAGATAGGAGTGTTTGGTTTATCGCCTAAATTGGCTGGCTTAGTAGACGATAAAAATTGTGTAGGTGTAACCTATTTAGACTCTGTTGAAACAACTAAAAAGGTGGTAAAAAACGTTGAAAGAAAAAGAAAAAAATGCGACCTTATTATTTGTCTTTTCGCACTTAGGTTGGACTGAAAAAGAAATGAACGAACAAATTTTAATTCCTCAAACTGAAAACATCGACCTTGTGTTAGGTGGTCATTCGCACACATTTTTTCAAACATTACAACAACAAAAAGATGCCAACGGAAACATTGTGTATAACGACCAAAATGGTAAAAAGTGCTATTTTTGTAGGAAAAATGACCTTAACCATGAGTAAAGGAAAGAGGTAAAAAAACACAATAAACAAACTTTTACACGATAAAATAATAAAAGGCAACCCTGTAACAGGTTGCCTTTTTAAGGTTTATATGTTATAGCTAATGGCTTATAGCAAAGCTTTTAAACTTTTCTTCGAGTGTAGCTTTTTGAAGAGCACCTACAAACTTGTCTACAAGTTCGCCGTTTTTAAAGAATAAAATGGTAGGAATGTTACGCACACCAAACTCGATAGCAACATCATCATTCTCGTCTACATCGCATTTACCTACTACTATTTTACCATCAAAGTCTTCTGCTAATTCAGAAATAATAGGAGCTACCATGCGGCAAGGACCACACCATGGAGCCCAAAGGTCTACAACTAAGGGTAAAGAACCATTTTTATACTCTTGGAAATTCGCTGTTGTTATTGTTACTTCCATAATCTTTTTTTGTTTTTTTATTGTGTTACTTTTAATTTTATAATAGTTTATACACCTTATTATATTAGGTGTCTTGTTAACGCTACAAAGGTAATGAAAAACAAGCGAGAAAAACTTAACTTATTTTTGTACAAACATTGTGCCAAACACGCTAATTAACCGTGTAAGAAATGTTTTTCATGTTGCTCGATATAAGACAAAAAGTCGTGCGTTAACTCAATTTCTCTTTCTCTTGCTCGCATTAAAAAGTTGGTGTTATTGATGTGGTCGTTCACTTGTAAGAACAATTGTGTAGAGCCTTTATTGGCAGAAACAATGCTCATTAAATCGTCAACAAGTTCCTCATTAAGGTCGTTAACATTCACATGAAGCTGTTATTTTATCAATGCTTTCCTCTTTAACGGTTTGCAATAGCTTTATATCTGATATTCTAAAAATCGAAAAACTTACTGTCTTTAAAAACGTTGAGAGCATTTAGCCTCGTATAAAAAAACAGTGTATCCTTCTCGCAACATTCCCTGCCATTTTGCCCATTCTTCTCCAAAGAGTGCAATCCTACCAGAGCCGTTAAAGTCTTCTATAACCACAAATCCACAAGGCTTACCTGTTTTCGTTAGTCGGCTTTCTACCGATGTAATAATACCTCCTAAAACAATGTTTTCTTTTGTAGAAAGCGTAGATAAATCCTCTAACTCGGTGCATTTAGTGTTACAAAGTCCCTTTAAAACGATGTTAAACTCGTCTAATGGGTGCGCAGAAAGGTAAATACCAACACATTCTCTCTCCCTATTTAAAAGCTCAATTTGGCTCCATTTATCTAATTCGGGTGGTGTTGGAACGGCAATATTCGCAGCATCTTCGCCACCAAAGAGTGAGTTTTGTGCTTCGTTTTGTTCGGCTTGATAACGTTGTCCATAGCGAATAAGGTTATCAATAAACACCTCTCCCTTTGCATTCTTTGTGAGATATTGTTCGCGTTTAATGTTAGTAAAACAGTCTAATGCACCACTAAGAGCCAATAACTCTAAGCACTTTTTTTGTTAACAGACGACAAGTTGACGCGTTGAACAAAGTCGTAAATGTCTTTATAATCACCATTTTTCTCTCTTTCTTCTACAATAGAAAGTGTTGCAGCCTCACCTATTCCCTTAATAGCTGATAGTCCGAAAGCTGTATCTCACCTTTGTGATTAGGACTAAATTTCTGCCTACTTTCGTTTACATTAGGCCCTAATACCTTAATGTCTATTGCTCTACATTCGTCGATAAACTTGGTGATTTCGACAATGTTATTAAGGTTTCTACTAAGAACAGCTGCCATATACTCGGCAGGATAGTGTGCTTTAAGGTATGCAGTTTGAAAAGATACCCACGAATAGCATGTAGCATGACTCTTATTAAACGCATAAGAAGCAAACTTTTTCCAGTCTTCCCAAATCTTATTCAGTACCTTTGGGTCGTGTCCATTCTGCTTTCCACCTTCATAAAACAAGGCTTCAAGCTCGTTCATCTTGTCAATCATCTTCTTACCCATTGCCTTTCGTAGCGTATCGCTTTGACCTCGGGTGAAATTAGCTAACTGACGAGCCAATAACATCACCTGTTCTTGATAAACAGTGATACCATAAGTGTCTTTTAAATACTTCTCCATGCAAGGTATATCGTAGACAATCTTACTTGGATCTTTCTTTCTTGCAATGAAATCGGGTATATAATCCATCGGTCCTGGACGATATAATGCATTCATCGCAATAAGGTCTTCAAACAAAGTAGGCTGTAAAAGCACGAAGATGAGTCTGCATTCCTACCGACTCAAACTGAAAGATTCCCACAGTTCTACCTGCTGAATACAACTCATAAGTTAAAGCATCATCAATAGGAATGTTATCTAAATCAATCTCAATACCTTTGGTAAAAACGAATATTTTCAACAGCTCTTTGAGAATAGAAAGTGTCTTTAAACCCAAAAAGTCCATCTTTATTAAGCCAGTATCTTCGATAACGTGTCCATCATACTGCGTACAACGGAGCTTATGTCCTGGGTCTGACTTGTCTTCAGCTATGGAAACAGGAACCCAATCACTAATAGGATCGCGACAAATGATAAACCCGCAGGCATGAACTCCTGTTCCTCGAACCGTTCCTCTAACATTTTAGCATACTTGATGGTGTTTTTTTGAGCTCAAATCAGAAGATGTTTCAGCTTCTTGAAGCTCTGGTACAACCTTAATAGCATTCTCTAAATTCATCTTAAGATTGTCGGGTAACTTATCAGGAATGCTCTTACATAAGCTATTAGCTTGTGGAATAGGCACTCGTTCCACACGAGCAACGTCTTTAAGAGAGTTCTTTGTGGCCATTGTTCCATAAGTAATAATGTGTGCACAGTTCTCTCTTCCGTATTTATTTTCTACCCATTCTAACACTTTACCACGGCCGTCATCATCAAAATCGGTATCAATATCGGGTAAAGAGATACGGTCTGGATTTAAAAAACGTTCAAAAAGAAGGTCGTATTTAATAGGGTCTATCTTTGTAATGCCTAAACAATAAGCTACAACCGACCCTGCAGCAGAGCCTCGACCAGGGCCTACCATCACGCCAAGGCTTTCTCTTGCTGTGTTAATAAAGTCTTGAACAATTAAGAAATAACCAGGGAAACCCATTGTTTTCATAATGTGTAGCTCGAATTTAATACGTTCTTCTACCTCATCTGTTAAGGGTTCTCCGTATAACTTCTTAGCTCCTTCATACGAAAGTTTCGCTAAATAGTCGGCTCCAAGCTTAATTCTATACAATTTATCAATACCTCCAAGCTTATTAACCTTGCTCTTTGCCTCTTCTTCCGACATGATATTGTTGCCATTTTCATCGGTCGTAAACTCTTTAAAAAATGGCTTCATTGCTTACAGTCTGGCGTAGTTTTTTTCCTCTGTTCCAAAGTCTTCTGGAATAGGAAAGAAGGGCATAATTGGAGCATTATCAATGGAATAAAAACTCCACTTTATCAGCTATTTCGCATGTATTACGAAGACTTCTGGCAAATCGCTAAACACTTGATTCATTTCCTCTCGTGTTTTAAACCATTCTTGCTTAGTATATAACAAACGATTAGGGTCATCTAAGTCTTTACCTGTTGATAAACAAATGAGATGGTCATGTGCTTTCAGCGTTTTTCTTCATCAACAAAAATGCGCATCATTGGTGCATATTACCTTTACATTCTCTTCTTTTTGCGAGTTGTAAAAGCATTTTATTTGCTTTTTTTGTTGAAGTGGATATGTTTGTTCTATTAGCATGAATAGAAGGATTTGTAACCTCGTGTCTTTGGAGTTCAAGGTAATAGTCTTCGCCGAAAACACGTTTGAACCAACGAATAGATTCACGTGCTCCATCGATATCACCTTTTAGAATTTTAGACGGAACCTCTCCTGCTATGCACGCAGAAGACACGATAAGACCTTCATGAAAAACGCTCTAAATCGTCGTGATCGGTGCGTGGACGCATGTAAAAACCATCTACCCAAGCTCTCGAAACCAACTTTTATAAGATTTTTTTATAGCCTCACATAGTTCTTGGCAAGAACCACTAAAATGCTTGCCTCCCATGTCGCCATTTTCTTTTATCTTACTTTCCTTTTTATGTCGAGCCACATACATTTCACATCCTAATATAGGCTTAAAAGCAGGCTTACCTTCTGCCTTTAGCTTCTTATTCACCTTGTTACAATAGTTGTAAAAGTTCTTAATAGCAAACATATTGCCATGGTCTGTAATCGCCATAGCTCGCATACCATTACCTACAGCCTTATCTACAAGGCGTTCAACACTCGACTGTCCATCGAGAATAGAATAATAAGTGTGAACGTGTAAATGTACAAAATCTTCCATGTTTATCCTTATAAATGAGCCGTAAAATTAGCCTTAAAAAAACGAAATATCAAAAGATTAAACTTAAAAAAATTTCGTAGACTAAATAAAAAAACAGCTATCTTTGCAACTAAATAGAAGTTAATTTATTACTATGGTTAAGAAAAATAAACAAGCTAAAAAAAGATAAGAATTCATCACGAAGGAACAGATACTCTTATTTATAGTTTCATTGCAATTGCAGTAATATCTCTTATTTTGTGGCGTTTTATTGACACAAAAAAATTCCTTTTCTATATTTTTCACTTCTTTAGCTACAGCAGTATATCTTATTGTATTAAACTTTTATCGTTGCCCCTATCAGACACTTTGCTTCCGACGATACAGAAAGTATTGTTGTTGCGCCTGCCGATGGTAAAAATTGTAGTAATTGAAGAAGTAGAAGAGAAACGATACTTTAACGATAAAAAGAATAATGGTTAGCATTTTTTTATGAACCTTTTTAATGTTCATGCCAACTGGTTTCCTGTAGATGGAAAAAGTAAAACATATCGAACATTTCGACGGAAGCTACTTAAAAGCGTGGTTACCCAAAGCAAGTGAAGAGAATGAGCATGCAGATGTAATCATAACAACACCCGATGGACAAGACATTCTATGTCGTCAGATAGCGGGAGCGATGGCTCGTAGAATTGTAACCTACGCTAAAGAAGGCGAAGACTGCTTTATTGATGAGCATTTAGGATTTATAAAATTAGGCTCAAGAGTTGATGTTTATTTGCCTATTGGCTCTGAAATTTGCGTAAAAATGGGACAAAAACCACGGGAGACCAAACCGTTTTAGCGCGTTTACCTAAGGCTTAAATGTATTAAAACAAACAAAATAACTCTGCAATGATAGGTTTTATTAAAAAAACACTCCTAATACACTCACTTGTTGCAACCTTATTGCAGGTGCAATGGCTACATATCAAGCCTTTGGAGGTCAAACTAAATGGGCTTTTTTTATTGATTGTTATAGGAGCAGTGTTCGACTTTTTCGACGGAATGGTGGCTCGTTTGTTACATGTGTCGTCGCCTATTGGGAAAGAATTAGACTCACTTGCAGACGTTATTACCTTTGGATTAGCACCCTCTGCCATGCTTTTTACGCAGCTACATGCTATGACTTATCCCAGCATATGCACTCCTTTGCAAAGCTATATACCCTATATTGCGTTTGTTATGGCTGCTTTTTTTCGGCGTTACGATTAGCTAAATTTAATTTAGACGACCGTCAAACAACTTCTTTTTATAGGGCTTCCTACACCTGCAAATGCATTGTTTTTGGGCTCCATTATTAACAGGTTTTGGTGCTTCCTTTGCATCTTTTACATGGGCTTTACCTGTTTTTAATTCTTTTTTTATATTCATCTTTTCGTACCTACTTGTAAGCGAAATACCTATGTTTGCATTAAAGTTTAAAAACCTATGCACTTAGCCAAAACAAACTTAAATACGGCTTTATCGTTCTTTTCTGGCATAGTTCTTGCATTCTTAGGTGTATTAAATGGCTTTTGGGTAGTAATTGCATTATACATTTGTATTTCGTGTATTACAGCTTTAAAGTGCCAGTAATACAAGCAAATGTTTAATATAAAAAAACATAAAATGATAAAAATTCTTATTTTCTTTTTATTACTTTTCTTAGCTGGAATATTCTTTTTAGCGATATTGTTTTTCTCGTTTATACAGAAAGTGCGTCGTTTTTTAAGTGGAGATAAACAAACACAAAGCGAAAAGTCGGCTCAGTTTAATTATAAAACTACGCATTACGACACTGGAGAAACAGTGTTCGACACGCGAACACAACACCAAACTGAAAGAAAAAAATATTTACAAAAAGACGAAGGAGAATATATCGACTACGAGGAAGAGAAATAACACTTTGTTTCTTCATTTCGCATCAATAACATAAAAGCCACTATGTTGCAATAGGCACATAGTGGCTTTTATGCGTTTTAATATCACTGCTTATTAGTGTTTATTCTTCGTCCAATTCAGTTTTACAAACACAGGATAATGGTCAGACGCATTGCGTTTTGTGAAATGTTTTAGCATTATTTGTTGTGGCGCATCATTGCCTTTCCTACTATCAGACACGGTGTCTTCTGTCCAATAACCATTTGTTAAAATGCCATAGTTTTCCACTTGAAACCTTTTAGACACAAATATATGGTCTATACGGCTTGTTGTGTAAGTGTTAGTATCAAACTCGTTAAATGTTCCGTTCTCTGCAAATACCTGCTTAGCCACTGCATACGAATCGTTTAAAAGATGGCTATGGGTAAATATTTCATACGTTTCGTCGTGTTGGTCTACATTAAAAATCACCCGTAAGAACCACTGCTTCGTTAGGCTTTACCATGCTTTTTATGCGTTCCAGAACAAGTTTTGCCGACTCTCTTCGTGCTTTAACGCCCACATGGTCGGTGTGAAGATTAAAGAAATAAAACACCAATCCAGAGCTAACCACTTTAAATTTTCCCCATGTACAAATGCGAATACAAGCAGCGTCCCAACCTAATGAGGGCTTATTAGGTGTTTCAGAAAGCCAAAAATGACCCTCGTTTAGCTTTTTAAGTTCATTTTTTTTATAGAAAATAGCCGCATATTCTCCCGCTTGTTTACCATCATCTCTGCCCACACCTATATAATCGTAGCCTTTTAACCCTTTGTAACATATCGGTTAATTGCTCGTGTAATACCTCTTGCGCACCAAATATTTCAGGCGATTCAAAGTTGATTTGTTCGCAAATAACCCTGCATCTGTTTTTCCATAAATGCCCTTTTTCTTCGTCCCATTTGTTTTTATACCTTATATTATAACTGCTCTACAAACAAGTTTTTGGGCTGTTATTGCCAAAAGAAAGGAGCAAGAAATGCGCCACCAAAAATAAGTTTTTTTCATTGTTGTTTATTTGTTTGTTATTATTTATCGGTTTAATTCTGTGTGTTTAAAAAGCCAATCTTTTTAAATACATCACCCACATATTGCTTTTGTGGTTCGTTGTTTGTAGAGGGTTTGCGAGGCTTTTTCTTGAAGCTGCATCGGTAGGCTTTTTAGCATTCTTATCCTTGTTTTTTTCGATGCCTCATTGTTAGGCTTCCACTTCTTTTTAGCCGCTTTTTTCCACTCGTCCATAAAGCTATAACCCTCATTAGAGAGGTCGAAACTAATTTCAGGAAGCTCAATTCTGTCGCTCATTCGGTAGGGAACATTTGCTAAATACACAGGTTCTACAATTACAGAGGCTACCCCTTGACTTAAAATACCTAATTGTTGTGCCGCTAACCACGAAAGGTCTATAATTTTACCTTTGCCAAATGGGCCTCTATCTGTTACTCTTACAACCACCTCTTTACCATTGTTTACATTGATAACCTTTAACAATGAGCCAAAAGGATAGGTTCTGTGCGCACATGTTAAGCTGTCGTGATGAAGTGGTTCACCACTGGCTGTGCGTGCTCCTGTTGCTCTTTTTAGAGTAGAAAGTGGCTTTTTCCCACTTGTTGCTGACCTGCCACTATGGCAGTGTAGCATATAAAAAAGCATGGTAAACGCTATTTTGTTTAGTTTTTATTGCCATTTTCTTTTGTTTTTAGTTTTCACTCTCTTTTCTCAATAACGCAACTATTTTATAGCCATCCGCTTGTACTTTTCTCTTTCTTTATCCCCTTTTTTTATATTTTTAAAAAAACGCTTGAAAAAGCACTCATTTAATAGATTTCTGCACGTTTGTAACGTGGCTGTTTGTTGTAACAAATAAAGTGAGAAAGCTGTTTGTTATACACCTTTTTTTAGCCTTGCAAATAGACTATTCTTGCAAAAATATCACTTTTTTTAGGTGTAGCAATAAAGAGAGTTTGTTCATAGAAATTAGGTTGTAAAAGGTGATTAGTTATTACAAAGATAAAATTTATACCTCATATAACCAAAGATATAAGACAGAAAAATGAGGGTTATAATAGCGAGTTACGACTTATTTTTGCCACTTTTTTAACGTTGAAAGGAATAAGCTCTTATAAACACTCTTTTTATAATTAAGATTTAATAAACAAGCCCTTTAATTGTGCTTTTCGCTGAAAAATCAGTGCAAAAAGACAAGAGTTTAGCATGCAATAACTTATATATTATGATGCAAAACACGAGAGTTTAGGAGGTAAAACACCGTATATTTCACCCTAAACTCTAAGCTTTTGCACCCTAACACCTTGTTTTTTGTGTTACACAAAGCCATAAAATAGAAATGTAAAACCTAAGGTTTTGCCCCAAAACGCTAATTTATGGTGAGATAAGTATTTGTTTTTTACCCCTCAATAGGTAGCTCAATAGCCTTATTTTTACGCTAAAACAAGAAAACAAAATGTAACAAAACGCTCACAAAAAACACTTGTATGGAACACCTATAAAAGTATGTTACTACACAAGTGTTCAGGTATAAAATGATAAAAGCGCATCGTGTAATTGGCATGATGCGCTTTTTTAATACTTATCTACTTAATTGTTTCAGAATAAAATTTAGTCTTATTTCTTTTCATTGAGCCATGGTCTGCGTTTTAATAGCACATCGGTTGGCGATAAACAATAATCCTTAGCAGGCTCTTTCAGCTTATATTTGCTAAAAAGCGTGTACCCATTAGGGTTTTCATAATAATATTCTATGTAGCCATGTTTTGTAAGGAACGAATTCAAAGATGTGTCGTTATGTTCAGAAGCGATAAAGTCGGCTTTTTCTTTTGATAATAGCTTCTGTTGACTTGCTTTCATCTTTGGTGTAGCTCCATATTGTTCTGCAAAATATTTGCAAGCAGGTAAGGCGCCACTGGTGTAGCCAATGTCTGTTAATACCCCCTTTTTATACAAAACACCTGCATGTGGTATTTGTGCCACTAAATAGCTATATTTGGCAAAGGCAGTGTTTGTTTGGTTCTTAACGAAACAAAAAAATCGGATATAGTAGCATTCTTAATAACATTTCGATACAATTGAAATGCAATAGAAAAAGCCTAATAATATAAAGGTGAAAGCTTTTGCCCATGCAAGTGAAAAAGCGTTTTTTGTGCTTTGTGAAGTATAAATAAAAGAGAGAAAAACACAAAAATGTTGGTAGGTAAACCGTATTGAGAGAAAGGAGTAACCAGTTCTGATAAGGCAAAAGGAATAAACAAAAGCAGTGGGAGATAGGCATAACGCTTACTTTTTGCCATAAATAATAATACGCTTGCTAAGCCCATTGCTACCGATTGTGTGTGCATATACACATAATATAATGTAGGAGGATTGCTAATGTTTCGATGTGTACAGTAAGACAGAATGGTTTTTTTACCACATATTCGTTTATAAACTGATATAAACTGTTGGTATAAAGAAAGTATAACACAAAAGGTAAACACACCAAACACGTTCCTATTGCAAGATAAAAAAGGTAGGTTAAAAGCGATAACCTTTGTTTATAAACATAAAACCCTTGTGCTAATATAAAGCCAACGAGCAATGATGTAGTGAAAAAACTTTATCATGAGAATGGCTCCAAAACAGCAACCTGTTAGAAAAAGAGAGGAGGTGAAGGCGACTTGAAGATTGGAAAAAAACAATCGAAAAGTGAGGTAAAAAACAATTGAAATAAAAAGACAATGAAAAAGTCTTCGGTGTGTAATAAAGGGTGAGAAAGAGGAAATATAAAGACCAAAGCCAACCAACATAAAGAGCCTATAAACGACCATTGAAGCGATAAACCCATCAACTTAAAAACTCTTATATATAAAACCACAAGGTTACAGTATAGAAGCCCACTGGCAAGCTCATAGCACACCCACTAACGAATAAGAATGAAGTTTATAAGCCAGTGCATAAATGCTCCAAAGCAACGGACCTTTTGAGTCGGCAAAATCAATATAAGGCTTTTAAGCCCTCTACCCATGCTTTACCACAAATAAAAATACCATGCACTATCGTAAATAAAGATGTGAGAATAAAGGTAAGACTCGTGTATGCAAAAAGAATAAAAACAAGAAATGTGGCTACAAAAAACTGGTAAACACAAGTGCTTGTGGCTTTTTATAAATATTTAATTGCTTTTGCTTGTTGACTTGTTGTCATTGTAAAAGAGAACTATTCGAGGTTATTCTTCCGTTCTTACTGAAACGAATTGAACCATTGTTTAATGTTCTGTTAGTGGTGTTAAACACCATGTTAGGGGTTAAAATGATGGCCTTTCCACATCACTTCGAAATGCAAATGCTCGGTTGTAGCATGTCCTGTTCTACCTGTTAAACCAATCACTTGCCCAGCTTTAACAACATCTCCCACCTTAACAAAGTTCTTTGACTGATGACTATATAAGGTTTCAAAGCTTGAAATGCTTAATAACAATGCAATTTCCATATCCAAAATGCGGTTGAGAGCGTGTTACAACTCCATCGAAAGCAGCTACAATGTTGTCGTTTGGCTTTGTTTTAATGTTCTACACTCGAGTGAGTGCGCTTTCCACCATAAGGACTTATAACATGACTGTTAGGAAGTGGATAAGCCCACGCATCGCTTTTTAAGTGCAGATAGCTTCCATATTAAGTCGCCATTCTTATCGTAAAAAAATAAGGCTTTCAGGTTCGTTTGCTTTCTTTGTTGTTTACTACCGTTACATCAACAAAGTTTCCATTCTTTTTACATAACAGTGTTTGCTTTTCTTAGCTTATGACTTTTAAGCTCTACCACCAACTCTGGCAATATTTTACCTCCGTTTATCATGATAGAAAAAACACAAATGCCCTTATCGTTAGTGGTTCCTACAAACGCAATAGTTTGTCCTGCTTTTAACCTCTTGACCCACTTTTTACAAGGTTTTGAGCATTGTTTTCGTAAACAGTTTTCTAAACCATTGTTGTGCCTAATCACCACAACATAGCCTCGTTCTCCCATCTTTTTAGAAACACGCACATAGCCATTAAACACCGCTTTAATAGCATCTCCCGGCTTAGTTAAAAGTTCTATGCTATTGTTCTTTAACAATGCAGCCTTAGCAATGGGTAAAGGAAACGAATATTCGTTAGCCGCAATGCCGTGAAGGTCGATATTAAAAAGCCGAAGAACGACTGAAAAAGATTGGGTGTTTCAATCGCTTATTTGTTGCTGTTCGGCAGGAGTAAACCTGTCGTTGGCAGGCATAAAAGCCATAAGAACAGCAATGATGAAACAAAAAGGAATAAAGAATAGCTTTTTCATGTTGGTTTGTTAAAAGGCATAAGCAAAGTGTATAAAAACAAAAAGGTTAGGGTTGAGCAAGCATTGCACCTGTGAATATGCGTCCAGATTGCGTTCCTAAACGTCGGGCAGAGAAGAATTGATGGTGCGAAGTGTAGGTGCAAATGTTAGAAAAACAATATGTTCTTACGCAATACCCCCACCTCTTCTAACTGCATGGCATTACATTCGGGCAAATTGATATGCCACTTTTGTTCGTTGGTGTTAGCACTATTGTCTACCAAACAAAAGCCATGAGGGTTCACACTCAACGCATTTGCTTTGGCAACGATAGAACCGTTATTTGCAAAACCTGCTTCTTTAAAGGCATAAAACACCTCTTCGCCAACCTCAAAAAGCTTCGAAAGAAATGCTCGGAGCTATGATGGCTTGAACCATTTGAGGCTTTGTTTGAAAAGCATAGTGCATTTGTTTGAGCGTGTTTTTGTACGATTCTTTTCACCGTTCCACGCCAACCTGCATGCACAACACCTATGGCTTGATGTTCAGAATCGAAGAGAATAAGCGGTACACAATCGGCAGTAAAAACACCAATACATAACTCTGGCAGGCAAGTGATGAGCGCATCGGTGTTATTAAGTATCATTTGTTGGGTAAAAGAAGAAAGCGAAAGAAAGTCGTTTCCTATCAGAATGGTGTTTGTTTGGTGTGTTTGTTGCGGAAAAATAATCTGCTCTGGTGTGATATTGAGCGTTTGAGAAAGCAACAAACGATTGTGATGAACGCACGATAAATCGTCGCCCGTAAACGGATTACAGTTGAATGAGTCATAAGCACCACTGCTTTTCCCACCTTGTCGTAAGGTAGAAAAAGCAGTGAGCTTAGGGTTTATATGGTAAGAATGCAGAAATGTAGACATTATACTTCCTCCGCATCAACGTATTCAAAGTCTTCTAAATCGTCAATATCTTCTTCATCAATATATAACAACTCGTCTTCTCCTTCCGCTTTCAACTCTTCTGCGAAACGAGACATATCTTTATCGCGATGAACAAGTGTTTCTTCGGCAATCACTCCCTTAATTTTATTGCTTTTCGCTGTTAAGCTCTTTCCATAAAATGTCTTTCAGTTCGTTGATTCCCTTGACCAGTTACAGACGAAATAAAACACACAAGGTAAATCGTTGGGAAGTGTTTCTTTAAGCATCGAAATGAGCTCTTCGTCGAGCAAATCGCATTTAGTTATAGCCAAAACACGATGCTTATCGAGCATTTCAGGATTAAAGTTTTGTAGCTCATTTAGTAATATTTCATATTCTTTCTTTATGTCCTCTGTGTCTCCGGGTACCATAAATAAGAGCAAAGAGTTTCGCTCTATGTGGCGAAGAAAGCGTAAACCAAGTCCTCGTCCCTCGCTTGCTCCCTCAATAATACCAGGTATATCTGCCATTACGAACGATTGATTGTCGTGATAACCCACAATTCCTAACGATGGTTCGAGCGTTGTAAAAGGATAATTGGCTATCTTTGGACGCGCACTCGACACTGATGAAAGAAGTGTAGACTTACCTGCATTAGGAAAAACCAACCAAACCTACATCGGCAAGAAGTTTGAGTTCTAAGATAACAGTCTGCTCTTGCATGGGTTCACTGGGCTGTGCATAGCGTGGAGCCTGATTGGTTGCAGTGCGAAATTGGAAGTTTCCTAAACCTCCACGTCCACCTTTTTAAGAGTAATACCTCTTGTTTATCGTGCATTACATCACAAAGATATTTTACCCTGTTTCTGCATCGTAAACCACTGTACCACATGGTACATCAATGTATTGATGCTTACCATTAGTTCCATGACACTTGTCTCTTCCGCCATTACCTCCATGCTCTGCAAACACATGACGTTGGTATTTTAGGTGTAAAAGCGTCCAGTAATTATGATTACCTCTTAAATAAATGCTTCCCACCATCTCCACCATCTCCACCGTCGGGACCAGCATTTGGATTATATTTAACACTTTTTGAGGTGCATAGAACCACGTCCGCCTTTGCCTGAACGGCAATGTATTTTTACATAATCTACAAAGTTAGAATTTGCCATTGTAATGCGTTTTAAAAATAAAAAAATGTGTTTTTTTCTTGTGTGTTCTTCAACCCTTTATGGGTAAAGATAATTTTCAATACACCTTATTAAATAAAATGAGGAAGCTGTTAACGAGTATATATGGTGCGTAGATTGAAAATAAAAAAAGGAGTTATGGTTTTGTTTGTTTTGCCATAACCCCTAATGCTTTATGTGGTAGAAGAGTTATAGACGGTCTATCACAGCAGATATTTCTGCGAAAATAGTGTCAAGGTCTCCTAAACCATTGATGTGATTGTGAATGCTTTCCTTTTTGTACCAATCAATTAAAGGAGCAGTTTGATTGTGATAAACGCCCAAACGTTTTTTGATAGTTTCTTCGTTATCATCGCTTCTTCCACTTTCTTTTCCACGTAAGATAAGACGTTTCATCAATTCATCTTCAGGAACATCAAGCTCAATCATTGCTGCAACACAGTGTCCACGCTCAGCTAACATCTTCTTTAAAGCCTCTGCTTGTGGTATTGTTCGTGGAAAACCATCGAAGATAACACCCTTATGTTCCTTGCCAAAGCTATCGTATGTGCTTGCAAGAATATCTATCATAAGCTCATCAGGGATAAGTTGTCCCTTGTCAATGTATTCCTTTGCTGTCTTACCTAAGTTGGTTTCGTTTTTTTAATTTCATTACGAAGAACGTCCCCAGTAGAGATATGTTCAAAGCCATACTTTGAGATAAGTTTGTCGCTTTGAGTACCTTTTCCAGAACCAGGAGCGCTGAAAAATAACGATATTATTCATCTTTTTTTAATGTATATATAATTGTTTAAAAATGTTTATTCTACAATGGTATAAATGTCTCTAAGATTACGTCCTTGTTGGTCATAGTCTAATCCGTAACCTAAAATAAAGTCGTTAGGAATTTCCATTACAGCGTAATCTATGTTTAAAGGCACTTGTAAACGTTCTGGTTTAACAAGCAATGAGCAGATATGAATTGACTTCGGATTGCGTGTTCCCAAGCTTTCTATCATTCTTTTCATTGTTAATCCCGACTCAACAATGTCTTCAACGATAATAACAGTTCTATCTGTTAAATCTTCATTGATACCAAATATTTCTTTAATTGTTCCTGTAGATGTGGTTCCTTTGATAAGATGCTAACTTAACAAACGAAATCTCACAGGGGATTGTTAACATTCGCATAAGGTCTGCAGCGAAAACAAATGAACCATTAAGAACAGCTAATAAAAGCGGATTCTTATCTTTCATGTCTTCATTTATACGGTCTGCAACTACTTTAATGCGTTTTAATATTTCTGCTTCCGGTATGGAAGTTTTAAAGGTTTTGTCCTTTATTGTTATTTCAGCCATTGTTAGATGTGTTATATTTTGGTGCAAAAAAATACTAAAAAGATACCATATTTAGGCTATCATTAGCACTAAAAATTTGTATTTTTTTGCAATTATGAAAAATCTTAACAAACACTCAAATAAAAGAGCATGATAAATACACTATAGAACACGAAACCATTAGTTCTATAGATTTAATGGAGCGTGCTTCTAAGGCTATTGTGCAGTTTATTATGGCTCATTGGAGCAATCTTTCGTCGTTTGTTGTCTTTGCAGGACCGGGCAATAATGGGGGAGATGCGTTGGCAGTAGCTCGTTTATTGTTACAAGAAGGTTATGATGTTTCGGTGTATTTATTTAATATTCATAACAAATTAACGCCTGAATGTGATACCAATAAGCAACGTTTGTTAGAATGTAAGCAAAGCAAAAACTTTACAGAAGTTATTACAAACTTCGACCCTCCTGTGTTAACTGCAAAACACAGTGGTAATAGATGGACTCTTTGGAACGGGTATCAATAAGCCTCTTTCGGGTGGTTTTTGCTTCGTTAGTGAAATACATCAATCAGTCGGAAGCTAAGGTTGTTAGTATTGATATACCATCGGGATTGATGCCAGAAGATAACACCAATAACATAAAGTCTAACATTATAAATGCTCATTACACCCTCACATTCGAGCAAAAAAAGCTCTCTTTCTTTTTAGCCGATGCTCAATTGCATTTAGGAAAGGTGTCGGTGCTAAACATTGGATTGTCTAAGGAGTACTTAACAACAGTTCATTCTCCTTACGAGCTTATCGAAGAAGAGCAAGTGTGTAAACTTTTAAAGCATAGACCACCATTTACGCATAAGGGAATGATGGGACATGCACTTCTTGTTGCTGGTTCGTATGGCATGGCAGGAGCAGCTGTTTTGGCTACAAAGGCGTGCTTACGAGCAGGAGTAGGAAAGGTAACAACTCACATTCCACCACGTATTTACGATGTAGTGCAAACATCTGTGCCTGAAGGAATGGTTTCTTTAGGAACTGGGGAATTACATTTTTTAGAAGCAATAGATACCAATAACTATCAAGCAGTTGGTCTTGGACCCGGTTTAGGCTTAGCTGAGAACACAGCAATTGCCCTTTATTTCACAAATAAGACGTACACAATGTCCGCTTGTTTTAGATGCCGATGCACTTAATATCTTTGGTAATCATCGGGCTTGGTTACAGCAATTGCCTCCTAAAATTATAATGACACCACACCCAAAAGAGTTCCAACAAATAGCAGGAACGGTGTTTTCTAACTGCTACGAACAATTAGCAAAGGCGAAAGAATTGGCAGAAAAACTCGATGCTTACATTCTTTTAAAAGGTCATCACTCTGCTTTATGCTTGCCAAATGGAGATGTTATCTTTAATTCTACAGGAAATGCAGGCATGGCAACTGCTGGTTCGGGAGATGTTCTTACAGGTATTTTTGGTTGCATTGCTTGCAAGAGGATACACACAACGTGAGGCTTGTATCATCGGAATGTATGTTCATGGCTTAGCAGGAGATATAGCTGCGAGCGAAATAGGTGAGGAGTCGCTCATTGCAAGCGATATTATAGCCTATTTACCACAAGCCTTTAAACAATTATATCATTGCTTATAACACTTATTTTCTTTTTGTTTATTTATTTAGAACACAAATAAAAATGAAGTTTATTTTTTTACCTCTTTTCTCGCTATTTGTTTCTTTTTGTGGCACAGGCACAAGAAAAAAAGAACGAGGGGATAACTTATTTTTTTACCTAAAACCCAACTAAAAATTTGTTATAACCATAGAAAAAGCACTTATACGCCCGGTGATTGTGCTATTTATTCTGACCTTTTTATGAAAAAGAAGGCAGATGAGAACCCACAAACCACCTACCGAATAGTGAAAATAGATATGCGCGAAACAGCTATACCTGATTCTTTAAAACAGCATGTTGTAGCGATTGACAAAAAAGCACACCATCTTTTTCGCTTAAATTAGCCGATAATGGTGTTTTTAACTGCTATCAATGCAGAAACCAAAGGTGCAAGAATCTGAACCTGTATTTGTACCTGCTATGAAAGCAAAAAGCTATCGACCCACGAAACTATCTCTCTGCTGATGCGTTGTCGGCAGGTAGCCTTGCGAAGATGGCAGAGGTGATATCGAAAGATATTTACGACTTAAGAGAGAACAGAAAGATGTTAGCCAGTGGCGAAGAGAGTGTATGCCGGAAGATGGTGAACAGTTAAAAAAATAATGCTTGCTACACTCGATAAAAATCGGAAAATGCTTTTGATGACGTTTTTTTGAAGGAAGTGTAACAAAAGACACATTGCAACAAGTTATAACCTTTACACCTGAGCAAAACGTGCCTCAAAGTCTTCTTTTTAGGTTTTCAAAATGGTTAGGTTTTGGTTGATAAAGACGATTTAGCAGGCGTTCCACATTATATAAATATAGAGAATTTAAATGTATTACCCACGCTAACCACTGCTGTTGATGGCGATAAAAAAGCAAAAGAAGACATTGGATTGTATGTAAATATTGCTGGTCAGGCTCGTGTTTCGATAGAGGGGGAACATGGTTCTATGCCTGCAACAAAGGTGAATATAGCACAATTTGGTCGTCAAGAAATGCTTTCGGGTGCGTTGTTTAGTAGAAAGTTTACAAGCCACTTAGTGCTAAATCCTATCACTGGAAACATTGAAAGTTTAAAAACAGAGCCATTAGAATAAGCGAATAAGGAAACGAACCACGTTTATTACAGAAATTAAAAAGAGAGAAAAGAAAATGTAGACGTTTGCTACTCACTTCTTTTCTCTCTTCTTTTTTGCATATTACATTTAGCTATTTCCGTTCATTAGCTATTTTCTTTTATCTCAAACTTTTCGTCTTTACATTTATTTTATCTACTACAAAGCGAATAGGTAAGTTTAATGGAGTATTAGGAGCTATAGAACGAGAACCCGTTATTTCTTTTTTAGGGCCGGGAATAAGCGGACTATAATACAACACTTGTCGCATTCTGTATTTTTGGTCATGCGTAAATTGGTATGGGTCGTTAAACGCATAATCCATTATATTTACTGCTTGGAAACGTTCTCCCTTACAATTTGTGCGATAAAACAAATTATTATATTCTTCTACAGACCACTTGCCAACGTGTTGTTGTATTTTGTTATCGTATTCCTTCTTATTATATGAAGGTGTATCTAAGCAATAATCTGTGTCTCCGCAAGAGTTTGCATTGAACCCATTCCTATTTTCTGTAAACACATGATATAAGCCTAAATAATGTCCTAACTCGTGTGCTATGGTGCAAACAATATCCGATGGATTAAAATCTCTTGTTCGTCGGTAGGTTGTTCTATCGTTATAGCGTTTTGAAACCTCGTCAATAAAGAGCGAATTGATACTTGCGCAAAATGGATATTTTAGGTTTTCTTTGGTTAAATGGTTATGTGTTGCACGCTCTAAGCCTTTTAGTGTAGCGTTACCTGACGACTTTAAAGGAAGATGAGAGATACCTAATGTACTACCATCGTCATCGTCTTCTTTAAACTGAAACAGCATAACGTTAATATATTTGTTAGGGTCCCACAAATATTTTACGTTCTTTTTGGTGTCATCACTCATAAAAATCCACCACATCTATGGGGTAGTCTTCATTCCAATGAACATATTCTACACCCGGAGTAGTTAGTTTTTGTCCCACTTCGTTGGTTTCTGCGAGCGTAAAACGAACCTTTATATTTTCGCTTGTGCCATATATGTTTCCTTTTATATAGCTCATTTACATATTGTATAATGGTAGCGAGTTTTTGTGCAGACACATATTGTTTTTTTCGTCGTTTTTTTATCTTTATAAAGCACATGAAAAACCACAGGTAGCGTGTAAACATAATCATCGTTAAGCACCAAAGGCTCAGGTTTTTTTAACGGTTTCTTTTAGTTATTTCGTCGTCTATGGGTTCTTTTTTTACAGCCCGAAAAAAACAGAGTAGTGTGATACAAAAAGAACACTAAAAAGAGATAGTTCTTGCCATATATTGTTTATTTTTATTGATATTGTATTCTACAAAATTACATTATATTATTGAAATAGCAAAAGTCTTTTGTTTAAAGCTACTATATAAATAAGGTGTATAGTTTTTATTTTTACGATTAAATAGAAAGAAAAAGTGGCTCTTTTAATAAAGAAAGAGCCACTTAAAAGAATATTGTTAATGTTGTAAACTTTTATAGTAAAGCCTACATAACACTTATTGTGCAAGTTTGTTGTCTGAACCTAACACGTTTTCAATCTTGTGTTTGTAAAGTTCAGTCATCAAGTCACGAGCAGGACCGCAGTATTTACGTGGGTCAAATTCGCCTGGTTTTTCAGCAAAAACTTTACGTACTGCAGCTGTGAAAGCTAAGCGAGAGTCTGAGTCGATGTTAATCTTACAAACTGCACTGCTTGATGCTTTACGAAGTTGTTCTTCAGGAATACCAACAGCATCGGGTAGTTTTCCACCGTTTTCATTGATAATTTTTACATATTCTTGAGGTACAGATGAAGAGCCATGAAGTACGATAGGGAAACCTGGAAGTTTCTCCATAATAGCATCAAGAATATCGAATGCCAATGGTGGAGGTACTAAAAGACCTGTTTTTGGGTCGCGTGTACATTGTGCAGGAGTAAACTTATAGGCTCCATGAGATGTACCAATAGAAATTGCAAGAGAGTCTACACCAGTCTTAGTAACGAAGTCGATAACTTCTTCAGGACGTGTATAGTGAGATTCTTCAGCAACAACATCGTCTTCAACACCAGCTAATACACCTAATTCACCTTCTACTGTAACGTCGAATTGATGAGCATATTCCACTACTTTCTTTGTTAATGCAACGTTTTCGTCGTATGGTAAGTGTGAACCATCAATCATAACAGAAGAGAAACCGTAGTCAATACAGCTCTTACATGTTTCAAATGTATCGCCATGGTCTAAGTGTAGAGCAATTTCGGGGTGCTTGCATCCAAGTTCTTTTGCATATTCTACTGCTCCTTGAGCCATGTAACGAAGAAGTGTTTCGTTAGCATAAGCACGAGCACCTTTAGAAACTTGAAGAATAACAGGAGACTTTAAGTCTGAAGAAGCCTTAATAATTGCCTGCAATTGTTCCATGTTATTAAAGTTAAATGCAGGGATAGCGTAACCGCCATCGATAGCTCTTTTAAACATCTCGCGAGTGTTTACAAGACCCAATGATTTGTAATCTACCATAGTTTTATTTTTTTTTAATGAATAGTTAAACTTATATAGTTGTTGCAAAGTTAGCATTTTAATTCTTTACTACAAAACTATATGCTTGTTTTTTTAGTGCTTTTTGTGCTGTTTTTTCACTTTTTTATCGTGGTTTTATACCCTTTTTAGTTTTTTTATGTTTTACACATATAACCGCATACACTACGATAATACCAAAGCACACCAAAGGCACTACGAACGGAAAGGTTGGGTTAAACGTTTCGGCTAAGTGTCCCATGCCCAGAAAAGCACAACCACCGATGGGTGTCATCATGAGTAACGATGAGGCTAAAGAGGCTTGCTTGGAGGCTTTTTCGATAGATAAAGCAAAGATGGTGGGAAACATGATTGCTTCGAAAAGATAGAGGCCTAAAAGCGAAACGAAAGAAACAAACTCTATTTGGGTTAACACTAATGCGCAACAAGCAAAGGTTCCTAAGGCACAAACAAGCAATACGAGCGTTGCACGAAAGCGTTTTAGCACATAACTGCCTATAAACCTACCCACCATAAAAAGCTCAAAGCAAGCGTAAGAGCCACAGATGCTTGGTTATCGTTCAACCATTGCATGGCAGTTACATAGTTTATAAAATAACTGTTAATGCTTATTTCGGCTATCTCGTAAGCCAATAAAGCTGTTAAGCCTAACATAAACAGTTTGTTTGTTAGCAGTTGGCGTAACGATTGCTTAAATTGTGTGGTTTTAGGTAGACTGTTTGGAGCTATAACAGGCAAGTTTGTTTTGCTAAAAAAAGAAAGCTACAATAAGCACGACACTGCCTAATAGAACATAAGGAATGGTTATGTTAGGTGTAGAAGGGGGCGTTTGAGCATTCGGAGATGTGGAAGGAAACAAAAACTGACCCACAATAAAGGTGGCAAAGATGCTACCCAAGCCGTTAAAACTTTGACTTAAATTGAGCCTACTTGTAGCTGTTTCGGCACTACCTAATTGAGTTACATACGGATTGGCTGCTGTTTCGAGAAATGTAAGCCCACAACCTATTACAAATAAAGCCCCTAAAAACGAATAAAAGTTGGCAGATAGCGCACTGGGAATAAACAAAAAGCAACCAAGAGCAAACAAAAAGCCCATAAACCACCCTCTTCTGTAGCCAAAGCGTTTAATAAAAAAAGCCCAGAAGGTATGGCCATGAGGAAATAACCTAAATAGGTAGTGACCTGAATGCCTGCCGATTGAGCAATAGAAATGCCCATTTGGTTTTGAAAATGTTTGTTTAACAAGTCTAATATAGCTCTTGCAAAGCCCCAAAGAAAAAACAAAAGCGTTATTAAAGTAAAGGGTAACGCATAGTGTTTAGGTGTTATGCTTGGTAAAAAGCGTGTTTTTTTATTGTTCATATAGTAGGTTACAAAAGAAATAAATAAAAACACTGCATTTGCAGAGTTTTTTTCTTTTGCAGAAATAGGTTGAATAATGATTTTTTTAAAAAGATACTACAAAGGTAGTTATAATTGTGATAAAAGAAAGTAGAAAAGAATTATTTTCAATGAAAAAACAATGAAAAAAAGGATATTTCTCCTCACTTTTTTACACGGCAGAGCTATGCTTGGAAAAACAAACACTTTTGAGGTTATGTTTGATGAAATAAGGGTATAAAACAGCAGTTTTAAGCTAAAATGATGCAAAAGCTTGTGTTTTACCACACAAAAACATAAGAGTTTAGGAGCTAATATATAAGGTATTGGGGTGTAAAACACTGTATATTGCGTGCTAAAACACCAACTTTTAAGGGCTAATAGCTTGTGTTTTGCTAAGCGATAGGTTGTGTTTTAGAATGGCAAAAGCTATATGTTTTACTTTTTTACGCCCTTTTTTTGTTTCTTTTTAAGCAGAAATAAGCTCGTAATAGCTATGCTCATAGTGACATTTTTGAGCTAAAAACAGAAAAAAATAAAAATGTAACAAAAACGCTCACAAAAAAACGGGTATAAAATGTTGATTTTTGCTATAATGAAATTAAAAAAATAGTGAACTTCAAAACAAACCAACAGGGTGTGAAAGGGTAAACACAAAATGCACCTGCAAAAGGCATTCGCAATGAATACCAAAAAAGATGGGCTTGAACCTTAAAAAGTTTAACCGATGCTTGCACAACGAGCGTATATAACGAATAAAGCGATGAACTTTCACAAATTCATCGCTTTCTTACTACTCTTTTATTCTTGTTCTAAATTACGGAAGTGTAATCACTTCTGTAGGACAAACAGCTGCACATGAACCGCATTCAGTGCAAGTGTCAGGGTTGATTGAATAAATGCTACCTTCAGAAATTGCTTCTACTGGACATTCATCAATGCATGTTCCACATGCTACACAATCATTTCCAATAACGTATGCCATAATGTTTTTTTATTTAAATGTATTTGTAATGTTTTTGTTATATGTATTAGGTGATACCTAATTTTTATGTAGTGCAAAGATACAACTTTTATTTAATATACCAACAAATGATGATAGATTTTTTTACATAATTATCCCTATTATTAGTGATGTAAATGGGTTTCTTAATACCTATAAAAGATGATGTTTTGGGTGCTGTTATGTTAGCAAATAGTTATAATAAGATGTAGTTTTGTGCGTTATAATTACAGAATGAAGATAAAATATTTAACTTTGGTTGCCTTGCTTTTTGTTTGCATTTCGGCAGTGGGGCAGGTAGAAAAGGTGCAAAAACAAACCTTATAGCGACTTGCGTTTGTTTCATTTTGGTGTGCTTTGTAGGTACGCATTTGCAAGATATTGAATTGCAAAATGTGGGCTTGCAACAAATAACACGCGAAGACGGAACAAGCTATTCGTCGTTGGTGAGTGTTGAACAAGATAGGTGGGACGTGGGGTTTCAAGTGGGTGTGTTAGGCGAACTACGCTTAAATACGCACTTACAGTTGAGGGTTGCACCTGCAATGTTTTTTTCGGAACGAGAAACATTAGGTTCTTAAATGTGAACGAAAAAAATGCAAATGGTAAAAGTGTTGAGCAGTTGCAAGATATTAAAACGGCTTATGTGTCGATGGGAACGCAACTGATTTATGGCGGAATGCGTGTAAATAATCATCGTCCTTATTTAATGGTAGGACTTAATCCGATGTTGAATTTAAGTGGGAGAGATAACGACTTAATAAAGCTAAAACGCTATGATGCTTTTGCAGAAATTGGCTTTGGTTGCGATTTTTATTTGCCTTTCTTTAAACTCAGACCAGAAATAAAGTTTATGTATGGCTTAACAAATGCCATTGACAACAATCATATAAATAAGGTAACAGCGCAAAACATGGTTCCTTATACACGTTCTACTCGCAGTGCTCACACTAAAAATTGTTGCGCTAACCTTTTATTTTGAATAGTGAAACAAAAAGGGGGCTTTGCTTTTATTGCCTTGTTGTGTGCATTGTAAAGGCTCTATAACATAAAAGAAAAAAAGGTGTGGAGAATGGTAAAATGGTTGCTTTTAGGGTAGGTAGGGGGCATTAAAAGGAGAGTAGAAAGTGGAACGTTGATGTTTATAATGCTACCTAAAACGCTACAAAAACACTGTTTTTTTGTGGTGATTATAATAATAAAAAAAGAGAAGACCTAACGGCTGTAAGTCTTCTCTTTATTTTTTTATATTTAATAAATAAGCTCTGTTTATTTATCTTTTTAATAGTTTTGCGTTAGCATCGGTTGGGTCCATTTCGTAAACCTTCTTCCAGTATGCTTGATAGTTAGCCTTATCATTCTTCTTGGTAAAGTAGAATGCAAGATAACGATAAGCCTCTAATAAGCGAGAATTGTCTGTTTCGTCGCGGTTTTCTTTTATCTTTTAACGCATTAGCAAGTGCCCTCATAGAAAGGTTTTGCTTGGAAAGTTTTCATATCAGGGTCGAGGTATGAATTGATACGAGCTTGCCAAAGTGTTGCAAAATCTTTTGCTGTAGGGAATTTATCTGCTAATTGTTGATACACCTCTGCCGCCTTTTTTTGTACGCATTCTTTTGTTCTTCTCCCTTGCTGTTTTGTGCTTTTACTTACATAAATGTTAGCTAAAACCCGCATAGTTTGTTGCTGTTGGCTGTTTCACTAACTTGAGATATTCTACATAAGTAGAAGCTGGCATTGTCGAAATCACCTTTCTCTTCGTATGCTGTTGCAATGTTGTTAAGAGCATCGGCACGGTCGTTTACGTTTTCAGGGTTTTCCTCGTAAGACTTCTTAAACATATCTATTGCCTTGTCATAGTCTTTCTTTCCTAAGTAAGCATGGCCGTAATAAAGGTAATCACTCGAAGTGATTTTGGTCTTTTCTGATTTATTAAAGAGGGCATCTGCATATACCAATGCTTCATCGTAACGCTTTAAATTGGTTAAATTGAAAAAGGCGATACGGTTAAGAGCTGGATTTCTTGGAAACTTTTGGGTGCCAAATGTAGCCACTTCTAAACTCTTTTCAAACTCGCCTTGTAGGAAATAGTTCAAAGCAAAAAGTAGCTAATTGGTAGTCTTCAAGTTTGTTTTTATCTACCTTATTATAGTATTCGAGTGCCTTAGCAATGTTTCCTGCCTTGTCGTATATCTCTGCTGAAATTACATCTACTGGGTAATCAGGACGTTGCATACGAAGTTCTTCGAGCTTAGCAACTGCTGCAGCAGGGCTTGTTTTGCTGTTTATTTGCGCATAACGACGGTATCCTTCGGGATTCTTTGGGTCGAAATAACATGCTTGTTCAAACCATGAAGAAGCTGCTCCACCGTTGTCTTTCGCTATTTCGATGTCGCCCATTAGGACATAAGATGCACCATAAGCTTTGTTTTTATCAATAGCCATCTGTGCATACTTGGTTGCATTGAGCGTATCTTTTATGTCGAGATAAGTTTCACCCATAGCAACAAGCACCTCAGGGTTCTTCTTGTTAGCTTTAAAAAAAGTTCTTTCACTTGGGCATCGCGAGTAGCTGAATTGCCCTTAATAAGTTCTGCCACACGTTTGATGGTTTCGCTGTTGTCTGTTTGTGCATGTGTTATGGTTGTGGCACCTGCTATCACTGCACCCATCATTAAATATTTTATTGCTTTCATAATTTCTTTATTCGTTGTTTACATTTACATTTCTTATGGTTATATTTCCTTGCACTGGAAGAAGTCCCTGACTTGAGAATGATGAGCTGCCCTTAGGAGATGCGATGAATTGAGCAAATCCCCATGGCAAAACCATTGCGTGGGTCGTTTAGTAGAGCATAGATTGTACGAACAAGGGGATAGTTCCCGTTGTAAAAAAATAGTATTGATACGGTTTCCAACTGCTTGCTGGTGTTGCCTTTATCTACTTTTGCTCACAGACATCACGGTGATGTTTTTATTAAAGGTGAGGTTGGTACTATCGCGCTTATCGTTTAACCAATTGCTCCTATAATGCCAATCGCTCCCGGGGTTTCTTCTACATATTTAATTACGTCGGCAGTTCTCTTAACTGCTGATGCCTTAGGGGCTGTAATGGGTTTGCTGTTTAATAAAGAGTCTTCTACATAGCGAACACAACTCGATTTGGTGTTGTCGAACACTAAAAATAATGTCGCCTTTAGACGAATTAGGATATAGTTGATTCCATTTTTTTCACTTCTCCTGTGAGAATGCGTTTAAAAGTCTTTCACACTAATACAGGTGTCTTTGTTGGCTTTATTCACAATGAGTGCAAGTCCATCGTAGGCTATCTTTACGCTTTTGGGTGCGAAATCTCTGCTCTTAAGGTCGTTTAACTCTTGAGTACTGAATGTTCTTGCTGCAATAAGTAGATGGGTCTTTCCCTTTAAAAGCATGTTCATGCCGTCTATCTCATTACTATAAATGGGCTTAACATGGGCTTTGGGATAGGTGTTCTCAAACACTTCTCGCTCTTCTTCGATAATAGGACTGAAGCTTTCGTCGGCTACAAAGCTGATAGAACCTGATGAATAGGTGTCTGTTCTACCATCTTTTGACTTCTGTGGGCCACACGCTAAAAGGCTACTTAGCACTAACAATGCTACAAATAGGGTTGCTTTTATGTTGTATTCTCATTGCATTCAATGTGTTTAAAGGGCTGTTCTTATGTTCGTTCTTTTTGGGGAACTTCTTGGTTGTTTTTTTATTCTTTCTGAGTTAATCAGAATGTTGTTTTGCTTAATAATCTAATTAAAAAAAGCAGGTTTTGATAGGCTAATTTAATGCTTTTTCTTTATATAAAGCATCAAAAAGCTTAGGTTTTTTATTTCTTTTTTACTGATTAACGATTGTTTAAAGGTTAATAACAATTGCTTTAACTTTTAAACAATGTGTGGTATAGCTTATCTTTTAGCTCTTGTTGTCTTTAATAAAAAGAGCTGTAAATGTCTCTTTCTCTTTTTATAAACGTCTCTTTTTCCTACTTATTTCTAATATGTTAAGAAGTTGTTTTCTTTATTCAATACGTTTAATTGATATACAATACGGAGATGTGAAACAAGGGATAGAGAAAGAAAAGGTATTTTGAAAAGAGGTATAATAATGAAACAAACTTCTTAACAAAACGATATAAAAAATAAAGAGCAAAGAAATAAACGTCTTTGCTCTTTTATTTTAATGTTATTGTAATCTAAAGGTTACAGGCACATTGTATTTAACACGCACTGGAGCACCATTTTGTTTACCCGGTATCCACTTAGGCATGTTACGTACAACACGAGCTGCTTCTTTGTCAAGTGAAGGGTCTACAGAACGAACAACATTCACATCGGTAATAGAACCATCTCTTTCTACAACGAAAGCAATAATTACTCTACCTTGAACGCCATTCTCTTGTGCCACTGCAGGGTATTGAACGTGTTCTGCAAGCCACTTCATTAACTGAGCAGGTCCACCTGGGAACGACGGCATTTGTTCTACAATGTCGAACACTTTGTTCTCTTCAACATGCTTAGGAGGTTCTGGTTGAGTGATAGTTTCTTTCGCTTTCAACACAGTTCCACCATCTTCATCGTTACCTTTAACGTTAAATGAACCAATAGCAGTTTTGGTATTCATCAAATCATTCTGTGTTTTCATTTCCTCTTCAGGGTTTTACCTCAGAGTCTTTCTTTATCACAGGAGGAGTAAATTTGATAGAACTTTTAACCTTTTCAACTACTTGTTCTTGTTCAATTACTTTAGGTTTAACCTTCTGTTCTACTTTTTGCTTCTTTCTTAGGCTGGTTAAGAGCAGACAACTCGTTAACCTCTGTCATCGCCATCTTTTCAGCATTAGCATCTGCGAGCTTCTTTAATGCAAGCCCAGCAAATATCAATACAGCGAGAATGATAACGGCAATGATTGAAAGGACGTTTCTTTTTGAGGTGCCTTTACGAAGCTGATAAGCTCCATAAGCGTGGTTTTTACCCTCAAAAACCAAATCGGTCCATTCGCCTGATACTAAATCTATTTTTTTGACATTTGTATTCAGTTTTAAATTGTTTATAATACGTTGATGCGCTTATTGAACGCCAGCCTTCTTCAATAGTTGAAGGTCTTTGTCGCTAAGTTTATCAATAACGTATTTTCCTATGCCGTTAATTTGCATCTCGTCGAGTACATCAACCATGTTTTTATACTTCGCCTCGTCTGTCGATTTAATGATGATTGTCATTGTAGAAATCTTGTTTCCATCAATTTCACCACCTTTAATCTTAGCCAATTCAGCGTTATATATAGAATCTGTATATTGCTTTGGATTCTTCAAACGCTTTTCGTCAAGCTTTTGTTTAGCTTCAAGAACTTGCAAAACAGGTTGTGTTGAGTCTTCTGTAACGTGTGTTCTTAACACTTTACGAATACCATCTTTGCCCCAATTAGTTAGTTGTAAACAAGAAGGATCATCGTATTTTTGGCATTCCTTTGATATAGTATATCTTGTTATCTTTAGCCAAATAGATGGTAATTGTGTAAGATTCTTTTGTTACAGACTTGTCTTCGTCGCTCACATTCTTATCGTTACTTGGCATACTCAACTCCATTGATTGAGGTTTTGCTAACGACGTACACACCATAAAGAAAGTAATGAGAAGCATCATCATGTCCACCATCGGTGTAAAGTCTACACGGGTGCTCATTTTTCTTTGTCTTCCCTTGCCACCTTTGCCTTCGCTTAAATCTACGTCCATGTGTTAATCCTCCTGAGTTTTTAATGAAGTGATAAGATAGTAACGGTTTTTCTTGCATGTCTTGGAGCTCAGACATCACCTTTTTAATGATTCTATAAGGAGTTCCTTCGTCAGCTTTGATTGCAAGTTTTAGGTCTTTATTAACGCCTTTTGCAGCTTTAACCCAAAGTTGAAATTCGCTTTCTTTGCCATCAATGCTATCTGTTGGGATACCTTGTTGTCCGAGTTCAGTTGCCATTTTAGCCTCTGGAAGGTTTAAATAGGCACTGAGTTTTTCCATAGAAACACCCCACATAGGGTCTTTTTGGAACTTTTTCGACTTGCTTATTGGTAAGCGACACTCTGAATTTATTTGTCATGTCCGCGAGAACATCAGTCATTTGTAACTGATTATCCATGCTCATAAACACTTTTCCTTCTTTTGTCTACAAGGATGTTTTAGAACATCTTTTTCGGGCACTTTGATTTCAGATACCGAGTTAGGAGTGAGTACTTTTTACAGGTTCATTCTTAACGAACGTAGACGTTAGCATAAAGAATGTGAGCAAAAGCACCATCACGTCCGACATCGGAGTCATGTCGATCCAAGTGGATTGCTTTTTAATTTTTACTTTACCCATAATGATAAATGTTTTAAAGGGTTAGCAAAAATTAAGCTTCTTCTGTGTGGTTAGCTCTGAATGTCTGAGCAATTGAGTAACCAACTTCGTCAAGAGCGTAGGTCAATTTGTCAATCTTATTGGTGAAAGTGTTGTAAGATACAACAGCAAACCAAGAAGTTGCAATACCTGATGCAGTGTTAACCAACGCTTCAGAGATACCTTCTGATAGTGCCAAAGAGTCGCCACCACCACCTGCAGCCAAAGCAGCAAATGAACGAATCATACCGATTACAGTTCCAAGAAGACCTGTAAGAGTACCTAATGTTACAATTGAAGCAATGATAGGAAGGTTCATTTGAAGAGTAGGCATTTCTAATTGAGTTGCTTCTTCGTGAGCTTGTTGGATTTTTAGAAACCTTTTGGCTTAGTTTTAAACCTTTGGTAGCTTCCCATTTCTTTTGTAAGCATTTAAAGATGCAGAAACAACATTTGCTACTGAACCTTTTTGTTGGTCACAAAGTTGTTGAGCCTTTGCAAAGTCGTTTTTGGTTCAACGCTACTTTGATGTTAGCTACGAATTTAGGAAGAGCACCTTTACCAAATGCAGTGTTAAGAGCTAACCAACGTTCTACTGATAACGCTAATACTGTGAGTAAAAAGACCTTGAATGATAGGCACGATGAAACCACCTTTGTACATCAAACCTAAAAAGGTTACCTTCTTTTTACTGCTGCAGTAGGATCGCCACCAACGAAGTTTTCTGGGTTACCTAACACAAATTTAAAGATACATCCTGCGATGATAAAGCATACAATGATTACCCAAATTGCTGCTCTGATACCTTGAAAGCCCTGAGATTTTTTTAGGGCTGGCTGCTTGTTTTGTAGTTGCCATAATTTTAATTTTTACTTTTTTTAGTTATTGATTATTTGTTATTTAAAAATCTTATTAGTTTATCTTATTGAGAATAAGCTATTTGTTGATACTTGTCAAATTTTTGTTGTTTAAGTCTACTACAAAGATAATTAAATAATATAGAAACAAGCTTTATTGTTAGTAAAAAATTAACGGCTTAACTCTAAAAATATCTTATAGTGCCTTAAAAACCTATTTTTGTGAAAGATGTTATTTTTAGTTTTTTTCCAATGCTTCTTTTATTCTTTTGCATTGCTTTCCTGATGTTTTCTTCGCTTGTAGCATAGCTTAATCTAAAGCAATCGGGTGCTCCGAAAGAGGCTCCACTCACAGTGGCTACGTGTCCTTCTTCCAATAAATACATTGCTAAGTCGTCTGCATTACAAATAACTTTATTATTGTATTGTTTACCAAAGAAGCTATTGCATTGTGGAAAAAGATAGAAAGCACCTTGTGGAACATTTATTTTTAGCCCTTTAATGTCTTTCCCTAATTCTACAATAAGGTTCCTTCTTCTTTCAAAAGCTAAGCGCATGGTTTCTACACACTGCTGTTCGCCCTCGTAAGCAGCAAGAGCTGCTTTCTGACTAACCGAGCAAGCACCGCTTGTATATTGACCTTGTAACTTATTACAGCCTTTAATTATCCATTCAGGACCTGCCATAAAGCCAATTCTCCAACCAGTCATTGCGTAAGCTTTCGATACACCATTAACGATAATAGTGCGTTCTTTCATTCCTTCAAACTGAACGATTGACTCGTGCGCGCCTATATAATTAATGTGTTCATATATCTCATCAGACACTACATAAAGGTTTTCATGACTTCTAATCACGCTTGCGAGTGCTTCTAATTCTTCTTTAGAATACACGCTACCCGTAGGATTTGAAGGCGAACAAAGAATTAAAAGCTTTGTTTTCTCTGTGATAGCATCTTCTAATTGCTGTGCTGTTATTTTGAAATCTTGCGTTATATCTGCAGAAATAAACACAGGAGTTCCGTTTGCAATCTTAACCATTTCTGGATAACTAACCCAATAAGGAGCAGGAATAATAACCTCGTCGCCAGCATTTACCAAAGCCATGATAGCGTTGCAAACACTTTGTTTTGCGCCATTAGCTACCGAAATTTCACTTATTTTTGTAGTGAACATTGTTTTCTTTTTCTAACTTTTTGCGATAGCAGTTCTTAAATCTGCATATCCGGGGATAGGAGAATAACGAGAATAGTTGTCATTGATAGCTTGTATAGCAGCCATCTTTATGTGTTCGGGCGTATTAAAAATCGGGTTCTCCTACACTCATGTTAATTACATCAATGCCTTTTTTTCGCGCATTTCTATGCTCTTTTGAGACATGGCAAGTGTTGCCGATGGAGACAAGCGATTTAAACAATCGGATAATTGACTCATATTTCTGTTATTTCTAAAGATTATTATTACAAAGTTACTAAAATATCTGTGTGAACAAAAATAAAAAAACAAAATTATTTATGCAAAAAAACTATGAAAATAGAAAGAAAAATGTTGTTTTTGTAAGAATGTTTTATAAACAAAGCTTATCTTGTTTCTGTTTGTTTATTTTAAACGAATAAAGAGATAACCTTAAAGATAAGAAGATGTTTTATGAGTAGATATGGTTTATTAGAAGATGAACCTTTGTTTTCTGTAGATTTTATGATAATAAAAATAGCACCCACTTGTAAGAAATAAAATGCTTAATTACAAGTGGGTGCTATATAATAATGTACCCGTACATATAATTAACTTATGCTTTGGGTTCTTTATATCTACTTTTTTTTGCTCGTTTACTCTAAGGTGAGCGTGTGTCCCATTCTGTCTTTTTTCGTCTTTAAGTATTTATAATCATACTTGTTAGGAGCTATTTCTAAAGGTACATTCTCTATAATTTCTAAACCATAAGCCTCTAATCCTACACGTTTTGTTGGATTATTAGTGATTAAACGCATTTTATGAATGCCCAAGTTTCTTAACATTTGTGCGCCATAACCATAATCGCGTTCGTCTGGTTTAAAGCCTAAATGAACGTTAGCCTCCACAGTATCCATTCCTTCTTCTTGAAGTTTATAAGCTGCCATCTTATTCATCAGGCCTATACCTCTACCTTCTTGTTGAATATAAATAATCACTCCTTTGCCTTCTTTCTCAATCATTTGCATGGCTTTGTGTAGCTGTTCGCCACAATCGCAACGTTTACTACCCAATATATCACCAGTGGCACAAGATGAATGAACACGAACCAACACCGCTTCATCTTCTTTCCATTCACCTTTTATCAAAGCAAGATGTTCAACACCATTTATTTTTGACGGAAAGGAATAATGCTAAAATGACCATATTCGGTAGGCATATCCGCTTTAACGCCCACTTCTATTGCCGATTCTTCTTTCAAACGATAGGCAATAAGGTCTTTAATGGTAATAATTTTCATATTCCATTCTTTTGCCATCTCTATTAAATCGGGCATTCTTGCCATAGTTCCGTCTTCGTTCATTATTTCCATTAAGGCACCAGCAGGATATAAACCAGCCAACTTACACAAGTCTATTGCCGCTTCGGTGTGGCCACTTCTTCTTAAAACACCATTTTCTTGTGCGTAAAGAGGATTGATATGTCCGGGTCTACCAAATGTAGATGGAGTAGAATTGGGGTCGGCTAATGCTTTAATCGTTTCTGCTCTATCGTGTGCAGAAACACCTGTAGAGCAACCTTCGAGCTTATCTACTGTTACAGTGAATGGGGTTCCAAGCATAGAAGTATTGTCTCCTACTTGTTTGGGCAAGTCTAATTCTTTACAACGCTCCATCGTTATAGGCACGCACAACAAGCCTCTTGCGTTTTTAAGCATAAAGTTAACCTTTTCGGGTGTAATCTTTTCGGCTGCTATAATTAAGTCTCCTTCGTTTTCGCGGTCTTCATCATCTACCACGATTACAAATTCTCCTGCTCTAAAATCTTTTATAGCATCTTCAATGCTACTAATTTTAAAAATCTTCCATATCTGTTTATAGTTGCATGCTCTTTTGAGCATTTGTTTCTTGTATAAAAAAATAATTTGTTTGTTAATATTATCTATTGCGTTAATAATGCTTTTGCTATCTTTCCATAATCTCAACCTAAAATGCCACATTCTAACATATAACACAAATCCGAGAGGAACGATAATAGCGCATAAAGTGTTAAGCCATTTCTTTTCGAAGGGTCGAGTGTGTGCCTTTGTAGATAATATTGGCAGCTTGTTGAGCATACTAATGAGTTGTGCATCTTTTGTATTTGCCAAATCTTCTATCACCTTTTCTAACTGTTCGCAAATATTTTCTATTTCATGGTCGACGTTGTATTGGAAGAATACTTTTAAGGGATTAGGAAAATGTTGCAACTTTTTTCTCTCCCTATAATTTGTTAATAGCGACTGAATATTGCTGAGTTTTTCTCTATCTTCCGAGTAGTGAGGCTCATAAATCACCACCTCTTTTCATCGAAATGTGCCTTTTTAGATGCAAACCAAATAGCTTTATAAAGAAATTGCGGTATAAATCTAAGTTGAATACCATAGAATCGTTGTGCGCTTTGTAGGTAACAAACACCGCTAAGGGGGTGAGAACGAGAGTAGAAAAGCAACTTTCCGAACCACACAGACCATATCCCTTCGCGTGCCATACGATAACCCGAATTGTCTAAGATGTAATAAGTGATAAACACCAACACTGACACAATGATAGGAATACCCAAGCCACCTTTGCGAATAATTGCGCCTAACGATGCACCAATAAAGAAGAAGAGCAAGCACGAAAAAGGCTGTTGTAAACTTGTTATAAGCCTCTATCTTGTGAAAACGGATAAGCGTATCACCTTCTTGAGTTATCATACTGCGATATTCTAACTCGCTAATTTGCCTTGTCACCGTGTTTTTGTGCTGTTGCTAACGCTTGCTGTTTTTTTCGGCAGGCGTCAATTTGTTGTAGCTTTCAAGCACATCGAAATTCGTTTTGTCGTCACCTTTTTTTGCCTTGAAATCTTTTATCTTCTGCTGTTTTATATTTGTTAAAGGCATATAAACATACCTCATTTCTTTATAAGAAGCCTTGCCTATACTGTCGTATTTCAGGTCGATAGAATCTACGTGTGGGTTATTTGTTGCAAACTTTTTCCTCTTGCGTTGTTGCTAAGCAAAGAGGCATCAGTTAAATTAAAGTCGTTATCTTGCTTTTATCACAATACGTTTCATGATAAAACTCTCACGTCTGTATGGCACAGAAGCAGCATCTGCTAATGCTTGCGATTGCATATTTTCGAACCATTCGCCACTCCATAACGTCATTAACATGTGCTTTTTGTCGGCAGTAGACTGTATCATGGCAGAATCGGCTAAGATAATTGCTTGGTCTTCGTAGCTTCCCGTCATGCGATAAATCATAATTCCATACAGCTTTCCTGTTTCGTTGTCTTTCTTTTGCACATAAATATTACTGTTAGGAATGCCATCGTAGAACACACCCATAGGTATTTGTGTTTCAGGACTTTTATCTCTCATCGAAATAAGTAGTTGAGCCATCTTCATGTTTGCCGATGGACCAATGTTGTTTTGAAAGTAGAAAGAAGAAGAGAGATGAAAACAGATATAACAATGAGCGAGCGAAACGACTGTAAAAGCGAAATGCCTGCAGCTTTAATAGCTGTTAGTTCGCTTGTCTCGCCTAAGTTTCCAAAAGCTAATAAGTGCCGATAATAAGATAGCAAGAGGGAGAGATTGCGGTACAAGCATTAAGCCCATATACCAAAAAGAACTGGGCTAATATCTCCATAGAAAAGCCCTTTGCCAATTAAATCGTCTATGTAACGCCATAAAAATTGCATCATCAATACAAACTGACAAATAAAGAATGTACCAACGAAAAAGCAATCCAAACTGTTTGGCTATAAATATATCAAGTTTTTTTATTCTAAACATGAAGTTGTTTTATGTTGCCTATGAAAGCGTGTATAATACGCTACAAAAATTAGCATAAAAACGATAATCGTTCGGTTTTTATGTGTTTTTAGTGCGTAAAAAGGTGCAGAATGTTGTTATAATGTGTTTATATATAATAAGGTGAATGAGCTATAAAGAGCTAAATAGGGCTTTATGGTGTGTGAGAAAGGAAGGTAAAAACGCCTTTTTACGAAAAATGTAGATTAAATATTTGTGGGTTTCAAAAAAAAGCTATATCTTTGCAACGCTTTTATAACGAATCTTTATGGCGGGATAGCTCAGCTGGTTAGAGCGCATGATTCATAATCATGAGGGTCACCGGTTCAATCCCGGTTCCCGCTACAACAAGTGTTAAACGCATAAAAGTTTACTTATTACACGTTTGCACTTAATAATTTTTACGTAAATAGTTGGTTTTAATAAATAAGAGGCATTAAGAAGTATTTTCTTGATGCTTTTTTTGTTTTATAGTATAAGGCTAAATTTTTACGCTTATCTCTTTTTGTTTTATTATTGTCAATCTCTTTCGTGTTATATTAAAAGGGTGGGGTGCATAAAGGCATGCGACTGTAAATGGTTAAGTTGTTTTTTTTGTTAGCGCATTTCTCGTTTTTTGTAGATACGATGTATTTATTTGTTGCGAATTGTATTATATTTAATCTTATATATATAATTCGCAAGGTGGTATTGATTGTTTCCTTTGTTTTTAAGTGCTTGCTAAATCAGCCTAAAAGAGATGATTTTTTTCTGTACGAAAAAAACGTCTTAAAAAAATAAATAGCTAAGCTTTTGGCTTTTATTTCTTGTGTTTTTACTGCCCATTAACCCAGTTTTAAAAAGCAAAAAGCTTGTGAAAAAACCTAAAAGCTAAGCTTTTGCATTTCTATTTTGCACAAAATGCAATTCAAAAACATAGGGTAAAAAAACACTGAAAAACAAGTTGTTACGATGCAAAAGCTTGTGTTTTAGCATGCAATATACGATGTTTTGAGAGGCAATATACCATGTATTAGCATTAAAAACACAAGCTATTGCAACCTAAAACATATATCTTTTGCATGTATTTGCTTAAAAATAGTGTTTTAATGATGCCTTTTTTGCATTTTTATCTCTAAATAATGGATTTAAATAGTTTATGCTTACGTTATTTCAAAACAAAAAGTTTTTAGCGCGAAAAAAACGGCTAAAAATAGCGCAGAAAAAAATCACTCTAAAAACATGAAAAAAACACCGCTTGCCCATTCTCAAAACATGTGTTGCGACACATAAATATAGTTATAAACGCTAAAAACACCCTAAAGCACATGTTAAAACACAAAAAACAACGACAAAAAAGCACGTTTTTTTAGTCGTTTTTTTATATCTTTGCAAGCATAATCACATATTTAATAATTATATGTCCGAAGTAAAACAAATTAAAACCGCATTAGTATCGGTTTTTTTCATAAAGAAGGTTTAGACGAGCTACTTGCTACACTTCATGGTCAAGGTGTTAAATTTTTTTATCTACTGAGGCACTCAAACATTCATCGAATCGTTAGGCTATCCATGCGAAAAAGTAGAAAAATGTTACCTCTTATCCCTCAATCTTAGGAGGTAGAGTGAAAACCCTTCACCCTAAAAATATTTGGTGGAATATTATCTCGTCGTGGACATGAAGGAGATGAAAAGGAAGTAGAACAATACGAAATACCTGCTATCGACTTGGTGATAGTAGACCTTTATCCCTTTGAAGCAACAGTGGCAAGCGGTGCATCGAGTGCAGATATCATCGAAAAAAATAGACATCGGTGGCATCTCTTTAATACGTGCTGCTGCTAAAAACTTTAACGATGTGGTGATAGTTCCAAGTAAACAAGAATATGGTTTGTTGTTAGAATTGTTAAAAAGAATGGCGCACAAACCACTTTAAACGAGCGAAAAAGAATTTGCTACTCGTGCTTTTTGGCGTAAGTAGCTCGTATGATACCGCCATACACCACTGGTTCTCTAAAAAATAAACATAACAATATACCGCACACGCTTAGTGGTTAGCGCACAAAAAAATGTTGGCTTAACCGCTAAGCGTGTGGCGATAAACACAAGATAGTATATGGGATTTTTCATTTATTCAGGAAATCGCAATGGACTTGGGAACTGCTAACACCATTATCATTAGCGATGACAAGATTGTAGTTGACGAACCGTCTGTTGTAGCCTTAGACCGTACCAACAATAAGATGATAGCTGTGGGCGAAAAGGCTAAGATGATGTACGAAAAAACACACGATAATATTCGCACAATTCGCCCTTTAAGAGACGGAGTTATTGCCGACTTTACAGCTTGCGAACAAATGATGCGAGGCTTAATAAAAATGGTTCACAGCGGAAATCGTTTGTTTTCTCCTTCACTTCGTATGGTTATTGGCGTTCCTTCAGGCTCTACTGAAGTGGAATTGCGTGCTGTTAGAGACTCAGCAGAGCATGCCGATGGTCGTGATGTCTACCTTATTTTCGAACCAATGGCCGCTGCTATTGGTATAGGAATTGATGTAGAAGCACCCGAAGGAAACATGATTGTGGATATAGGTGGTGGTAGTACAGAGATTGCAGTTATCTCTTTAGGCGGTATTGTGAGCAATAATTCAATTCGTATTGCAGGAGATGACCTCACAGCAGATATTCAAGAATACATGAGCAGACAGCATAATGTGCGCGTAAGTGAACGTATGGCAGAACGAATAAAGATACATGTAGGTAGCGCACTTACTGATTTAGGCGACGATGCACCAGAAGATTACATCGTACATGGCCCTAATAGAATTACAGCACTTCCTATGGAAGTTCCTGTTTGCTATCAAGAAATAGCTCATTGCTTAGATAAAACAGTGGCAAAGATAGAGAATGCTGTGTTATCTGCTTTGGAAAACACTCCACCAGAACTATATGCCGACATTGTAAAGAATGGTATTTACCTCAGTGGAGGTGGTGCTCTTCTTCGTGGTTTAGATAAACGTTTAACCGATAAGATAAACATTCCTTTCCATATAGCTGAAGACCCATTGCATAGTGTAGCAAAGGGAGCGGGTATAGCGTTGAAGAATGTGGACCGTTTCTCTTTCTTGATGCGTTAATATAAAGTATGAGAAACCTCTTAGAGTTTCTTTCTAAATATAACCATTGGTTTGTTTTTCTCTTATTAGAGATAATCAGTGCTGTTTTATTGTTTGGCTATAATAGCTATCAAAACAGTGTTTGGTTTTCTTCGGCAAATGCTTTGGCAGGTAACGTATATGCTGTGAGTGCAGAGGTGCAATCGTTTTTTTCCAATTAAACGAGGTGAACCAAGCACTCACTGCACATAATGTGGCGTTGCAAAGACAAGTGGACGAGCTGGAAGAAAGGGTTATGAACTTGTCAAACGATTCTACTCAAAAGATAATAGATAAGGCAGAATTGTTTAAAGACTTTCAACTTATCTCTGCAAAGGTGATAACGAACTCGGTAGATAAAAGAGATAATCTTATAACTCTCGATAAAGGAAGTGCCGATGGCATACAACCTAACATGGGAGTGATAAGTGGTATGGGCGTAGTGGGCATTGTTTATATGGTGTCTGAACACTATTCTGTGGTGTTATCGTTGCTCAATTCGCAGTCGAATATTAGTTGCACAATCAAAGGAAAAGGCTATTTAGGCTACTTACATTGGAATGGTGGAAGTGCCGAAACAGCTTTTTTAGACGATATTCCACGACATGCTAAACTGAGAAAGTACGACCAAATTATCACAAGTGGTTATTCTTCTATCTTCCCACAAGGCATTGTTGTGGGTAGAGTGACCAATGCTTATAACTCACCCGATGGACTTTCTTATAAGTTAAAAAGTGCGTTTAAGCACCGATTTTAGTAGACTTAGAGATGTGTTTGTGGTGAATAATGCTCCAATGAAAGAACGAATAAACTTAATGAGAGCAGCTCAAGACTCTATTCAGAATAACGAACGATAACCCAATAGGCTATGAGTGTAAACATTATAAAGGGGCTTTTAGGCTTCATTGCCTTATTCTTGGCACAAGTGTTAGTGCTTAATCATGTGCATTTATTTCAGTGTGCAACTCCTCTTATATATATATATGTTATCTTAGGAATGAGACGTAACGTTCCTAAATGGCTCGTGTTGTTATGCGGTTTCTTAGCAGGTGTGATGATAGACATCTTTTCTAACACGCCGGGAGTTGCTCCCACTTCGCTCACTTTCATAGCTCTTTTACAACCTTATTTGCTATTATTGTTTATAAATAGAGAAAGTCCTGACGACTTAAAACCCTCTCTTCGCACGTTGGGAGCTACTCGATACACCTATTTCTCTTTGTCCTTAGTGTTTATTTATTGCTTGTTGTTTTTTACATTAGAGATATTTAACCTCTCTAACTGGTTGCAATGGATAGAATGTGTTTTAGGTAGCACGGTGATAACCTTTGTTTTTGTGCTTGTAATAGAAAACATGAGAAAGAGAAATGGCTAATTTTAATCTCGAAAAAAGACGCTTTATAATAGCTGGAATAGCTATCGGTATTGTGTTTGTTTATTTGGTTCGTCTCTTTACTTTACAGCTAATGAGCGACGATTATAAAAAGAATGCTGATAGTAATGCTTTCCTAAAGAAAGTGGAATTTCATCGCGTGGCGTTATATTCGATAGACATGGAAAGTTGTTAGTGTATAATCAACCATCGTATGATGTGATGGTTGTGATGAATGAGGAAAGCGGTAGACTTGATACTCTTGAGTTTTGCGAGGCTATGGGCATAACAAAAGAGTTCTTTATTAAGCGTATGAACGACATAAAAGACCGTTCGAAAAACCCCGGATATTCTCGTTTTACACAACAATTATTCATGGGTCAAATCTCAGATAAAAGACTTCTCATCTTTTAGAGAACGAATGTTTCGCTCCCAGGTTTCTACGTTCAAAAAGCGAAGTATTCGTCTTTATCAGTATCCTTATGCAGCTCATGTGTTGGGAGATGTAGCCGAAGTGTCGCCAAGTGATATAGAATCTGACGATTATTATCAGCCCGGTGATTACATAGGAAAGCTTGGTGTGGAGCGTTCTTACGAGAAACAATTGCGTGGAGAGAAAGGTGTTAAGATATTATTGCGTGATGCTCACGGACGTATTCAGGGTAGTTATCAGCATGGAGCCTTAGACCATAAAACCTATTCCGGGTAAAGATTTAACGCTTAGTATCGACCTTCAGTTGCAAGCTTTAGGAGAGAGACTGCTTGAAGGGAAGATAGGTAGCATTGTTGCCATTGAGCCTTCTACGGGCGAAGTGTTGTGTATGGTGTCTTCACCAACATACGATCCACGCATGATGGTGGGTAGACAAAGAGCTAAAAAAACAATCTTGCTTTGTCGAGAAATGTATGGAAACCACTCTTAAATCGTAGTATCATGGGACAATATCCCCCAGGGTCTACCTTTTAAAAACTTCGCAAGCTTTAACTTATCTCACTGAGGGAATAATCAGCTCGGGTACAAGTTTTCCATGTCATCATGGCTTCTTTTATAAGGGACTTCATGTGGGTTGTCACTCTCATTCATCGCCCACTGCACTTGTAGAAGACTTAGTACATCGTGTAACGCTTATTTCTGCTGGGGATTATACTATATGATAGGCAACAAACGCAAGTATGGGAAGTCGTTCAAAATGCTATGAATACATGGCGAGATTATATGGTTAGCATGGGGATTTGGTTATAAATTAGGCATTGATTTACCAGGAGAAAAACGTGGATTGATACCTAATGCCAACTTTTTACGATAAGGCTTATAAAGGTTCTTGGAATGGTTTAACGGTAATAAGTATATCAATCGGACAAGGAGAAGTTAATCTTACACCGCTTCAAATAGCAAATTTAGGCGCAACAATAGCAAATAGAGGCTACTATTATGTGCCTCATGTAGTGAAAAAAGTAAAGGGAGAAAGTCTTGACACCTTGTTCACTACTCGTCATTATACCAAAGCTGCTCGTTCAGCCTACGATAAAGTAGTGGCAGGAATGCGCTCTTCTGTGGTTAAAGGAACATGTCATTCTGCCAATAGAGCTGATTATTTAGTGTGCGGAAAGACAGGTACTGCGCAGAATAGAGGACATGACCACTCTGTATTTATGGGCTTTGCACCCATGGAAGCTCCTAAAATAGCCATTGCAGTGTATGTAGAAAACGGTGGATTTGGTGCCGATTATGGCGTACCCATTGGTTCTTTAATGATGGAACAATATATAAAAGGAAGTTTATCTCCTGCTTCTGAACGCATGGCAGCTGACTTTCAAAGACGTAGAATAGCGTATGGCACAACGGATAGATAGAACAACAATAAAGTCAACAAGCATCCTTCGCTCGTTAGATTGGTGGACAATAGCCATTTATATCTCGCTTTTAGTGTTTGGATGGGTAAGCGTTTGTGGCGCAAGTTACACTTACGGCTCTACCGATATCTTTAGTTTAAGCGCACGTTCGGGCATGCAAATTGTTTGGATTGGCACTTCTATATGCTTAGGTTTCGTGTTGTTAATGATGGACGACCGTATGTATGACACCTTTGCTTACGTTATTTATGCGCTTTTTCTCTTGCTTCTTTTTGCAACAATCTTTAACCCTCACGAGATAAAAGGGTCTCGGTCGTGGATTGTTATGGGACCTTTACGACTTCAACCTGCTGAGTTTGCTAAGTTTGCCACTGCTTTAGCTGTTGCAAAGTTTATGGGAAGATACTCTTTTAACATGAATAAATGGAAAGACTTTGCTGTTGCTTTAACCATTATTGTGTTGCCTATGCTTTTTATTGTAGCACAAAAAAAGAAACGGGGTCGGCGTTAGTTTATCTCTCATTCTTTTTGATGTTGTATCGTGAAGGAATGCCTGGAAGCATATTATTTACAGGAGTTGCAATGATAATCTACTTTGTTGTGGGAATAAAATACGAAGAGGTTATGCTTTTTCATACGCCCACTTCGGTCGGAAAAGGTGTGGTATTGTTGTTGGTGCAACTGTTTTCTTTGGCCATGATTTATATATATAATGGTGAAAAGAAGTTGGCTTTGGCAACTTTTAGGCATCTTTTTAGGCGTTACCCTCTTGTCTTTTTTTGTTTCAGAATTTGTTTTTTCTTTCGATATAGTGTGGGTTCAGTTGGTTCTGAGTGTGCTTTTTATAGGCTATTTGCTTTACAATTGGCTCAGAACACGTTTCATCAACTATTGTTATATTGCCCTTTTTGCCATAGGTTCAATAGCCTTTTTCTATTCAGCCGATTATGTTTTAAATAAAGTAATGGAACCTCATCAGCGTGTAAGAATAAATGTTTTATTAGGATTATACGAAGATTTGTCGGGTGCAGGCTATAATGTTCATCAAAGTGAGATAGCCATTGGTTCTGGAGGACTTAAGGGAAAAGGCTTCTAAACGGAACTCAAACGAAGTTAAAGTTTGTTCCTGAGCAGGATACCGACTTTATTTTTTTGCACTGTGGGAGAAGAGGAAGGCTCTTAGGGTCGGCATCTGTTCTTTTTATTATTTTTAGCTTTGGTACTTCGATTAGTGCATTTAGCCGAGCGACAGACCTTTCGTTTTGGTAGAATATATGGTTATTGCGTGTTAAGTGTGTTTCTTTTTCACGTGTTTATCAATGTAGGAATGGTGTTAGGGTTATTGCCTGTGATAGGTATTCCCTTACCTTTTTTTAGCTATGGAGGCTCTTCTTTGTGGGGATTTACCTTGCTTTTATTCATTTTTTTACGAATAGATGCAGCGCGAAACCTATCTCGTGCTTAGCTTCACACCTATATCCGACACTCCCGGAAGTATCTCTCTTTTCATTCCGTGCTTAATGGTTAAATGCAGAGAATCGCCTTTTTGCAATCGAAGAGTAGAGGCATTAAATTCATACTGATAATAGCTAATGCCCTTACCCAACACGTTTCCGTGCGAATCTCTTAAGCTACAAAGCACCGTATCGGTGTAAGTTCTGCGATAAGGAAGCACCGTTTTCTCTATCACAAGCGTTAGTTTAGTGAAAGGATATGCACCATTCACCCTTAATCCTACACATATATTATATAAACCGCTTTTTCGATAACGGTGGAATAGAATAAGAAAGCGTGTCGTTTCTTTCCCAACCTGCTATCGGAGTTGATTTATATTGATGATAAACCACTTTGTTTTTGCATCCCCATAAACAAGCGATGAGGATAAAAAAACAAAGGGGCATTAAGTTTTGTTTTAAGCTATTCAATGTAAAAAACTTATTTTTCTTCACCTTCTATTATAGGTTTTTGAGCGTTATTAGCCCTTCTTTCTTCTCTATTGGCATAATTATTAGCTCTTTTTATAAGGCTTTTTGCGAATTGTTTTCGCCCATTCTTTCGCCACGAGGAGCATTGTTATTGCGTCTTTTTATTGGTGTTATTAGCGTGATTAGGCTTTTTTTCTTTTGTCTTGTCAAATCTGCTAATATCTGTGTCAGCCAATAAGTCTTTCGGACGTTCAGGCTCTCTTTTTGCGACTCTTCTAATAGCGTTTCAGGCTTTTCACCTCGTTTATTCATTTCTATAATATGCCTTGCATGCTCAGCAGATATCGTTTCTAAGTTAACAGCCATATTTTTTTATCGGTAGAATAAGTGATAAGTCCTGCCAATATATCGGCTTTAAAAATAAAAAGTATTCCGCTCTGGTTGTGTGTAGCGATACTTCTCGGTTTGGCAAACGTTTACCACTTTCTACATAGTTATCCACTTCGTAGTTTAAACAGCATTTCAGCTTTCCACACATGCCAGTAAGCTTCTGTGGGTTAGGAGAAATGTCTTGATAACGAGCTGCTGTAGTGCTAACTGAGACGAAATTGGTCATCCATGTAGCGCAACAAAGCTCTCTTCCGCACGGTCCAGTTCCTCCAATGCGTCCTGCTTCCTGACGTGCACCGATTTGTTTCATCTCTATTCTCACCTTAAAAGCATCTGCTAATACCTTTATTAGTTGCCTAAAATCAACACGCTCGTCTGCTATGTAATAGAAAATAGCTTTGTTTCCGTCGCCTTGATATTCAACATCTCCAATCTTCATGTTTAAACCCTAAATCCTTTGCAATTTGTCTACTGCGAATCATGGTTTGTTGTTCTTTAGCTTTGCTTTCGTTGTATTTGTCAATATCTACTTGCTTTTGCTATGCGATAAATGCGTTTAATATCTTCAGGGCGACTTAATGTTTGCTTTTTAAGTTGTAGCAATACAAGTCTACCTGTTAGTGTTACCACACCAATATCGTGACCCGGATTACTTTCAACTGCCACCACATCACCTTTTTCAAGTTTGAGATTGTTGCTATTATGATAGTATCCTTTGCGTGTATTTTTAAATTGCACTTCTACAAGGTCTGTGCTTTCTTCGTTTCCTTGCAAGTGTGCTAACCAGTCGTATGTATTTAATTGTTTGTTCTGACATCCACAACCACTGCAAGACAAACCACGTCCACAGGGTTTAGACATCGTTAATTTCATATTTTTTTAAAGTCCATATAATGTTCTAATCTATATTGTTTATAAGATGCCACATTTATTTCTTTGGCAAACACATCTCATGTTTGTTATTGCTCTTTGCCACCTTTTGCGCATAAAAAGCAGGTAGAGCAGGCATCTGTTTCATGTTTGTTTTTATTTCTTTTAACAGCAGAACAATGAGTTGAATAGTAAGGTCGAAGAACACAATCTTAGCATTTGCATTCTGCGACAAGTCTCTTCTGCTTTTCTCTATCAGCTCGTATAAACCTATAATGTTAGCTTCGTTAATAAAAAGGAGCAAACTTTTTGGCAAAGTCTTCTTCTTCTTTTGTGAAATGACAAAGCACAGGTTGTTTCAGATTATACATAAAGTTTTCTCTGAACATACGACTGAAATAGCTTAACATTCGTTTTTGTTTCTCTCTTCCAAACGCCGAAACGGTTTCACTCCAAGCCTTTAATTCCTTTATATTCTTTACATATGCCAAACGCATAAGCTGTACAAAGAAATGAAAGAACAAAGCATTTTCGTTATCGGCACTTAGCATTGAAATAGCATTCAGCCAGTTTCCGTTGGCTATGGTGGCTATTCTTTGCGCTGTGTCGGCATCTATTCCTCGTTTTTTTCTATGAGCTTTTGAGCGATAATGTCGGTGCTAATGCGTTTCACATTGATGCGTTGTGTGCGACTTCTCACTGTTTCTAACAGCTTATCAGGCTCTTCGCACACCATAATAAACAAGGTTTGAGCGGGTGGCTCTTCTAAAATCTTAAGCAATTTATTAGCGCACACCACGTTCATGCGTTCGGGTAACCATATAATGCACACCTTATAACCGCCTTGACTCGATTTAAGAGAGAGTTTTTTTGGCTATATTATCACTCTCAGCCTCAAATATCATGGCTTGTTGGTTATTAGCGTTCATCTGGTTTTAACCATTGGTCTAAACTAAAATAAACATCGTTACAAAGCATAGCGCGCCACTCTTTTATAAAGTCGTCGCTAACCGTTTTGTGGTCGGCAGAAGTGCCATTAGGGCTTTATAACAGGAAAAACAAAGTGCAAATCAGGGGTGTTCCCACTTGGCTAACATTGCTTTTTGCGTTAGCACTGCGTGGGTTGTTTTCGTCGTTATCTCCCTAACAAAAACGAAGCAAAAAGCTAAGGCAAGTGCCATTTTTTTCCACTGCCACTTTCGCCACAAAGCAGTAGCGAGTGGGGAATTTTTGCGTGCTTATCAGGTGCAATAAATGTGCTTTCACCTGCTCTTGTCCTATCACTTCAGAAAAAAATTCATTCTTTTGTTATGGAGTTTTTGGGGAAGATTTGTTTGTTTTTATGTTGTGTTTATTCTGTTTTGCAAAGTTACTAAAAAGCTGTTTTTTTAAGGTTTGTATTTGCTATTTGTTTGTGTTTGCTTTAAAAAAACATTTTATCTTTTAAAAGATAAGAGGAACTTTTTGTAGAAACACACTTATTTTTTTGCGCTTTTCTTTTGCTATGCTTTCCCAGTGTTGAAAAATCGCTTAAAATAAACGCTATAAAAAAAGCTCTTGTTTTTTTGCATGTTTTAGCTTAAGTGATTTAATGTCAGTGGTTTATGGTTTTAATAGCTTGTTTGTTAAGCTGCAATAGCTTAGGTTTTAGGGTGCAATATATAAGCTTTTTAGCCCCTAAACTCTTGTGTTTTGCATGCTAAACCCTTATCTATTGCGTGTTAAAAACCTTAGCTTTTTAGCGCAAAAGGGCTATTTTTTGTAGTTTTTCAAAAATGCAATTCTACAATTGCAAAAACCTTAGCTTTTGGTGCTGTATGGCTATTTTGAACAAAAGGGGAGCTTTTATGTGGTGAAAAGGGTGTAAAACCTTAGCTATTTTCTCTATTTATAAGAAAAAGAATACAAAAAAATATGGGGCTAAAAAGGCAGTTTTAAGTTTGCAAAATAAAAAAATCTTATTTTTCTTTTTGTTTATCTTTTCTTAATAATGATATATTTGCAATATACATGATAAAAAGCTAACTTTAAAAACTAAAAAAACGATGAAAAAGACTTCTAACAATTGTTGCCTTTATTTTTTTCTTTTTATGTTTGTTGTGGCGCAAACTCCTAACAATCATCTCACTTTTTAAGGGGCATTCCTATCACTGGAACATTAGAAAAACTTTGCACAGAAGTTAGAAAGCAAAGGGCTTTGAAAAATATTCTGATAAAACTAGTGTAGAGTTTGAAGGTGAATTTGCAGGGATATTCTGACTGTGAAATTTATATTTACAAAGTTCCTAATCAAAAATATTGTTCATAAAGTGGTTGTATTTTTTTCCTGAAGAAAGTTCTTGGGAAGATTTGGAAAAAGAGTATAATCAGTGTAAAGGTATGCTAACCAATAAGTATGGAAAAACCCATTTCATGTTCTGAAACATTTAAGGGAGAACTCAAATTTTAGAGATTCAGATAAAATGTCATTGGTAGAAAAAGGAGAGTGTAATTATTTGTCACAATGGAAGGTAGATAATGGAAGTATAGAATTATATATCACTTTTTGGAAAAAGAAGAATCTTATGGTCTTGTTATTCTTAAGTATAATGCCCGTATAAATAGTGCTTTAGCCGATAAAGCTAAAGAAAACGACTTGTAAATGTTGGTTTGCTATTGATAAAATAGCAGTTTTAAGTCTACAAAAATAAAAAAATCTTATTTTCTTTTGTTTATCTTTCTTCATAATGGTATCTTTGCAATATACATGATAAAAAGCTAACTTTAAAACTAAAAAACGATGAAAAGACTTCTAACAATTGTTGCCTTTATTTTTTCTTTTATGTTTGTTATGGCGCAAACCTCTAACAATCATCTCACTTTTATGGGCATTCCTATCACTGGAACATTAGAAAGCTTTGCACAAAAATGGGAAGCTAAAGGGTTTAAAAAAATATTCAAATAAAAAGAATTATAGGGCTTGAAGGTGAATTCGCAGGATATTCTGGATGTAAAATTACTGTTTTCAAAATTCTCAATCGAAATATTGTTCGTAAAGTGGTTGTGAGTTTTCCCACAGTAAGTTCATGGATAAGATTAGAAAAAGAGTATAATCAGTTTAAAGATATGCTAACCAATAAGTATGGAGAACCCACTTCACATTCTGAAATATTTAAAGAAGGGGCATCAACTTTTTAATGATGATGCTAAAAATGTCATCGCTAAAAAGAGGGAAATGGTGCTTATTGGTCAGCTTGGAAAGTTGATAATGGTACTATATATATGGAGATTTTTACTACACTTGATGAAAAATGACGGACGAATTTTACTTATTTATTTTGATAAAATAAACTGTGCTTTTAGGCGATAAAGCTACAGAAAACGACTTGTAAATGTTGGTTTGCTATTGAAAAAAACAGCAGTTTTAAGTCTACAAAAATAAAAAAATCTTATTTTCTTTTTGTTTATCTTTTCTTCATAATGGTATCTTTGCAATATACATGATAAAAAAAGCTAACTTTAAAACTAAAAAAACGATGAAAAGACTTCTAACAATTGTTGCCTTTATTTTTCTCTTTTATGTTTGTTATGGCGCAAACTCCTAACAAGCATTTCACTTTTAAGGGCATTCCTATCACTGGAACATTAGAAAGCTTTTGCGCAAAAAAATGGAAGCTAAAGGGTTAAAAATATATATTCTGATAAAACCAGGGTCTATTTTAAAGGTGAATTTGCAGGATACTCTGACTGTGAAATTTATGTTTACAAAGCTCCTAAGCGAAATATAGTATATCAAGTGGTTGTATTTTTTTCCCTGAAAAAAAGTTCGTGGGCAAATTTAGAAAAAAAGAGTATTATAAATTTAAAGGTATGCTAACCAATAAATATGGAAAACCCAGCTTCACATTCTGAAACATTTAAGAAAGGAAAAATCAGCTGTTAGTGATTTTTTTCTAAAATGTTATCGCTGAAAGAGGGAAATTGTAATTATGCGACAGGCTGGGAAGTAGATAACGGTTTTATACAAATGTATATTTCTCCTAAAATTGATACAGATAAAGGTATAATTATCCTTACTTATGTTGATAAAACAAACTACTTTTAGTCGATAAAAGCTCAAGAAGACGACTTGTAAATGTTGGTTTGCTATTGATAAAATAGTAGTTTTAAGTCTACAAAATAAAAAAATCTTATTTTTCTTTTTGTTTATCTTTCTTCATAATGGTATCTTTGCAATATACATGATAAAAAAAGCTAACTTTAAAAACTAAAAAACGATGAAACGAATTCTAACAATTGCAGTTTTTATTTTTTTCTTTTATGTTTGTTATGGCGCAAACTCCTAACAATCATCTCACTTTTAAGGGCATTCCTATCACTGGAACATTAGAAAATTTTTGCGCAAAAGATGGAGGCTAAAGGGTTAAAAAAATCTATTCAGATAAGAGCTGTATAGGTTTTAAAGGTGAATTTGCAGGATACTCTGAATGTAATGTTTATGTTTTCAAAGTTCCTAATCAAAAATATAGTATATAGAGTGGGAGTGTGTTTTCCTCAAGAAAGTTCATGGGCAAATTTAGAAAAAAAGAGTATTATAAATTTAAAGGTATGCTTACCAATAAGTATGGAGAACCCACTTTACATTCAGAAAGCATTTAAAGAAGGGACATCAACTTTTTAGTGATGTTGCTAAAATGTCATCGCTAAAAGAGGGAAACTGTCATTTTTGGGCAGAATGGGGCGCAGATAATGGTAGTATAAAAGTGCAGATTTTTTTCTATACCTGATACTTATGATGGTTACATTTGCCTTACTTATTTTGATAAAAATAAACGATGATTTAGCCGATAAAGCTACAGAAGACGACTTGTAAATGTTGGTTTTGCTATTGATAAAAATAGTAGTTTTAAGTCTACAAAATAAAAAAATCTTATTTTTCTTTTTGTTTATCTTTCTTCATAATGGTATCTTTGCAATATACATGATAAAAAGCTAACTTTAAAAACTAAAAAAACGATGAAACGAATTCTAACAATTGCAGTTTTTTTATTTTTTTCTTTTATGTTTATTATGGCACAAACTCCTAACAATCATCTCACTTTTTAAGGGCATTCCTATCACGGGAACATTAGAAAACTTTGCGCAAAAAAATGGGAAGCTAAAGGGTTTAGAAAAAAATAGATTCAGATAAAAACCTGTGTAGTGTTGGAAGGTGAATTTGCAGGATATTCTGGATGTAGAATTTTTTTGTCCACAAAGTTCCTAATCGAGATATTGTACATAAAGTGGTTGTGGTTTTTCCTGAAAAAAGTTCGTGGGCAAGATTAGAAGAAGAGTATAATAAGTTTAAAGGTATGCTTACCAATAAGTATGGGGAGCCCTCTTTACATTCAGAAACATTTAAGGAAGGGGCATCAACTTTTTAGTGATTATGCTAAAATGTCATCGCTAAAAGCGGGAAACTGTGCTTATTGGTCAGCTTGGAAAGTAGAGAATGGTGTTATACAAGTGCAGATAGTTTCTCTACCTAATACTGATGATGGTTACATTTGCCTTGTCTATTTTGATGAAATAAACGATGCTTTAGCCGATAAAGCTAAAGCAGACGACTTGTAAATGTTGGTTTGCTATTGATAAAATAGCAGTTTTAAGGCTATCATTATATAGCAAATAGTGGCAAAGGGAATAAAAAAACTTTGCCACTATTTTTTTTATGTTTTGCAAGCAACAAAGCGCAAACAGATATAGCAAAAACGAGGTTTGTTGTGGTTATAGCATTTTCTTTTTATAACGAAATGTTTATTCTTGTTTTTTTAAGAAATAAAGAGTGAGCCGTTGATAAGTTATGTTTCTTACATTTGTTTAGTAATTACGGTGTAATATTAGGTGATTGTTACAGAAAAATAGGTGTTAAATAATAAATTTTTTTATATTTGCAATAAAAAAATAAAGATTTATGCTTTTGTTTTAGAAAAAACTTGTTTATCTTTGCAATCGTAAGTATTAAATCTGTGTAAATAACATATTGTAAAAATATAGAGGATATAACTTTTTTAAATGAATAAAAAGCTTATAATTTTCTGTTTGTCCAGGAAATTGTTATAAATATTTAATTGTTTTTAAGAAAGAGAGATGCGTATGAACAAAAAAACTTTACACCTTATTATTAGCAACACTTGTGTTGTTAGGAGCAGTAAACACTCCTGTTTTTTTGCTCAAGACAATACACCCGTAGCTCCAAAAACCATTGGCAGATGGCGACATTAGCTTATCTCCAAGTCATTTTAACAGAGCCGAAACAGACATACATAAGTCGGTTTTTAGTGGCGACCATACACCTAACAAAGTAAGCAATACGATAAACCTATTACTTTAAGAATGGGTGGAGGAAACAAAAAAACTTCTTCTCTGTAAATCCACAAAAGCTTACCTGTTGGCACCACAGGAAGCAGACATTAAGATTAGCTACGAGCCTCTTTCAATAGGTGTTCACAAAGCATCTTTGTTCGTAGAATGCGAGTCTGACCCCTCAGCCGCTAAGGTAATAAGAGTAGAAGGTGTGGCAAAAAGACCCTAATAACCCACCCGTTGTAACTTTAAATCCCACCACTTTGCCCGAATTTACAACCACTCCGGGCGCAAAAAGTGCAACAAAAATAAACGTAGCTCCTAAAAATTGCCCCGACCATGTAAAGGTTCGTATGGCAAACGGACACGTGTTTAAATTAAACACAGCCCAAGTTTTTCGCTTTAACCCTCAAGATGTAGCAGTGACATTTGCACCTCTTGTGGCAGGAGAGTATAAAGATACGCTTATTGTTAGCACCTATGGAATAAACGAACAACGCATTCCGTTGGTAGGAAAAAGCAAGCAGTGAAGCTCCAAAAGTAGAGGCAGAAGGAGACAAATTAGAGTTGAAAACAGATAATCCGTTAGCACTTTTAAACGAAACATTTGAAAACCATGCACGCTTTAAAGCCCTTAAAGTGAATCGTTGGTTAAACGTTGCAGTTAAAGGAAGTAGAGCATGGTGGGGTTATTCGTTCCCCGATTACGAACGAGAAAACACCCGCTGAAGGCGCAGCTTATGTAACAGGTTACGACTCAAAGATAGAGGTTGACCAAGCAAGCGACGCTGAAATGCTTCTTGTTTCACCACCGCTCGACTTTGTAAATGCTAAACGTAAGGTGTTAACCTTCCGTTTGAGAGGCGACAATTTACGCGATGACCAAACAGAAAAAAACTCACTGTTTACTACATGGAATTAAAAAGATGGAAAGATAGAAAAAAATATCCTTTTGGAGGACTTCACTGTGCCTGCTTCGAAGAATGAAGGTGGCGAATGGAAAGATTTCCACTTAGATTTAAGCGAACAAACTCTTCCGTCTGTGTTCTTTGTAGCTTTTGGATATGAAGCGTCTCACAGTCCTTTAAGTACTGTAAAATATTATGTAGACGATGTAACATGGGGTAGAACAGACCTTCCAATCATAAAAACAAACACTCGTGTGTTAGAGTTTGTAACAACACCTAACCAACCATCAGAAACAAAAACCATAAAGGTAGAAACAGAAAAATGTAAAGTAAAGAAATTAAAGTAAGATTGGGTGGACGAAACACAAAAGGCTTTAAAGTGACACCAAAAACGCTTCCTGCTGAGGGAGGAGAGCTGTCTGTGCGCTTTACTTCTGCTGTAGAAGGACTTCACGAAGGCTTTATTAGGGTTGTCAACTCGTGGTGCTGCCGACCAAATAATCGACCTAAGAGTGGCTAATACCACAACAGGTGTGGCTAACTTAGAGGTGAATGTGGCAGAAAATGCACAAGTGTTTGACCTTAACGGACGCCATGTTCTCACTACAAACAACGCATCTGTAGACGCACTTAAACAGCATTTAAAAGCTGGAGTGTATGTAGTGAAAAACAAAAAAATAAAAACCTATAAAGTTACACTTTTTAGCTCATAACGCTTTATAATATATTGATTAAAAAAGCAAAAGGCGAGCTGTTAAGATGTTATATCGTAAAGGCTTGCCTTTTTTTATGTGTTCTTAATAAGGCCTTTCGCATAGGGCTTATTGTTTTATTGTTATAAGTGTAGGCGTAATTAAAAATAAAAAAATGTATCTTTGTAACATCAATATTCATTCTGCATAAACAACTTTCGAGTGGTGAAAAACAATTATGTAATGGCAGAATGGATAAAAGTTTACACATTATATAATATAATAACAGAGCCATCATAAATATAAAATGGCTCGTTAAACGTTAAAACTTATTTGTATGAAAAGAAAAACAAGACTTAGGAAAATGGTTTGTAGATTTGTCGAAATATGCCGTTGGTGCAATATTTTTAGGTATCGTTTTGGGTGACAGTGTAAATGTTATTGGCTCATTTCTTCTATGTGTTTTAGCCATTGTTCTTTTCTTTTTAGGAACGCATTTGCAAGAGGAAAACCGTTTAAAGAAATTCGATAATAAGCAATATCGTAATCCAAATAAACCTAAAAGAAACGGAAACGAACCGCAAAAAGTCTGAACGAAATCGTGGTAAAAACGACCTGTAGAAGGTGAACACACGCCAAACGAAATCAAAGTAGATTAGTTAATAGCGACTTATTTGTTTGCTTTAGAGGTTGGAAATATTTATTTTTGTGGCTCTAAAGCAAACATTTTTTTGGTTATATACACATAATTATGCCACAAAGTGAGAGCAACTTAAAAGAACGTTTACGCAATGATGTACGCGAACCCGATAGCTATAAGGTGATACTTTACAATGATGAAGAAACCACAATGGAGTTTGTTATAGAGCTATTAGAGCAAGTTTTCTTTCTTAATAGCGAAGAGGCAAACACTTTAATGCTACGTATTCATAACGAAGGGGAGTGGTGTTGCAGGTGTGTATTGTTATGATATAGCCATGTCGAAAAACACAAAAAGCAATAACAAAAGCTCGTAAAGAGGAACTCCCTTTAGTGATAAAATGCTTAAAAAGCATAAACGTTTTTAAGATATGGAAGTTAGCATACAATTTAAAGAAAAGATAGAAAAAAAGCATCTCAATATGCGATGGAATGTGGTCATGAGTTTATCACTCCTGAACATCTTCTACAGTGATTATGTCTACATTTCAAGTAGATTATCCCAAAGCAACAAAAGCAAATAAATGTAGAAACACTAACAAAAATGTTAGAAATCTTTCTACTTCAAATGGATAGAGTTGATGAAGAAAAAGACTTTATCCCCACTTTTTCGTTCTTTATGCAAAAACTTCTTTGAGTCAGTTGAGCATATTGTAGCAAGCAGAGAAATAAGATTGTGTATCTCACGACTTCTTTTTCTTCTTTTTCACGAAGAAAAAGAGTTACATTTCTTATATCTTCTGCAAGTGTTTAATGGTGTCTTTTTAGAAATTTATCACTCTTTTTAATTTCTGATAGCTTTGATAATGAAGAAAATAATTTAGATGTTTGGTTTGACAATGATAGCGATTTTTGAGTTTGAAGACGACTTAGAAGACGACACAAATTGGCTTTCTTTCGTTCAATGTCTTAATGATGAAGTGGAAAAACCACAATCCGTTAGTGGGTAGAGATGCCGAATTGGAACGTACCATACAAGTGCTTTGCCGAAAAGACAAGAACAATGTTATTCATATAGGTGAGTCTGGAGTAGGAAAAAAACAGCACTTATCTACGGATTAGTAGCAAGAATTAAAAGAAAAAAAGTGCCTGAAAAACTGCTTAATAGCACCGTGTATCAGCTCGATTTGGGTACAGTTATGGCTGGAACACAGTATAGAGGAGAGTTTGAAGAACGCTTTAAAAAGATATTAGAAGGCATCTCTAATAAACCAAAACACCATTCTTTATATCGACGAAATACACAATATTGTGGGAGCAGGAGCCGTTTCTAACAGCTCATTAGACGTGGCAAACTTGTTAAAACCCCATTTTAGAAATGGGGAAAAATTATGTTTATTGGTGCCACAACCTATAAAAGAATATAATCAGAATTTATTACCTCATAAGAGCTTAACTCGTCGTTTTCAACAGATAGATGTAAACGAATTAAGCGCAAAAGAAACAATAGAAATACTTGAAACGATAAAATCTCGATACGAAAAAAACATCATCATGTAACTTACGATAAAGAAGTGATTGCCTATGCAGTAACCGCAAGTGACAAGTTTATCACTAATCGTTGTTTGCCCGATAAAGCAATAGATTTGATAGACAGAAGCAGGCTCTTATGTGTATATCCATAACACTTTATCTTCTCATTCGTCGGAAGTAACAAAAGAAGACATCGACTATATTTTGCAAAAGGTGTGCAAAATAAACGCTAAAAGTGTTACAAACAAACAACAATGACGAACTCTTTACGCTAAAAGAACGTATGCAAGAACGCATCTACGGACAAGACTTTTGCCATTGAAAAGGTGGTTCAAGCCGTTCAAATGGCGAAAGCTGGACTCATAGAAGATAATAAACCATTGGCAAATCTTTTTGTTTGTTGGTCCCACAGGTGTAGGAAAAACAGAGGTAGCAAAGGAGCTTTCAAACCAATTAGGGCATAGAGCTTGTGCGCTTTGATATGAGCGAATATGCCGAAAAAAACACGCTGTTGCAAAGCTCATGAGGCTCACCTGCTGGCTACATAGGTTATGAAGATGGAGGCTTATTAACTGATGCAATAAGACGTACACCCAACTGTGTTTTGTTGTTAGATGAGATAGAAAAGGCGCATGAAGACATCTATAATATCCTTTTTACAAGTGATGGATTACGCTAAACTAACCGACAATAAGGGACAAAAAACCGATTTTCGTAACGTTATTCTCATATTAACAAGCAACATAGGAGCGCAATATGCGCATCAAGCAGGTGTGGGATTTGGAGCAAAAAGTGTCGGTAGGTGAGCAATGTTAGCGCAAGTTAAGAAGAAATTTAAGCCCGAATTTATTAGTCGTTTATCGGCTACTGTGGTGTTTAATGATATGAATGAGCAGATGGCAAGCCTTATTTTGCAAAAGAAACTGAAAGGTTTAGAAGATAAACTCACTGCTAAAGGAATTACATTAAACCTCTCTCAACAAGCACAAGGCTATCTTTTAAAACAAGGATTTACACAACGTTATGGCGCAAGAGAAATGGATAGAGCGATAACAAACCACTTAACTCCGCTCTTAATGCACGAAATTTTGTTTGGAAAAACTTAAAGATGGAGGTTGTGCCAACGTAGATTTTCAAGCAGAAAAACTTATTTTAAATGTTCAAAAAAGCACCGAAATATCTTCTTAAAAAGGAGATGTTTCGGTGTTATTTTTGTTTTTATTGTTCTTTTTTTCCTTATATGATATTTCGTTTAACCCAAGATATTGTTTTTCCAAATCCAACACATGGCGAGCCAGATGGCTTGTTAGCAGTGGGTGGTGATTTATCGGTTGAACGCTTATTGTTAGCTTATTCTAACGGAATATTCCCTTGGTATCCTTTTTAAAAGCAAAGACCCTATATTGTGGTATTGCCCTTTAAAGCGTTTTATTATTCGTCCTCAAAACATTCACATCTCTCATTCTATGCGTTCACTCATTAAGAGTAAACGTTATAAAGTGACCTTTAACAAGGCGTTTCATCAGGTTATACACTTGTGTGGACAGTTAAGAGAGCATGAAGAAGGTGCTTGGTTAGAGCGAAGAAATGAAGAAAGCATACATTAAACTACACGAGAAATCGTTTGCAATAAGTGTAGAAGTGTGGCAAGACGACCGTCTTGTTGGCGGATTATATGGCGTTAATATAGGTAAAAAAACGTAATGGGTGAAAAGTATGTTTTCGCTGGTTCCGTCTGCCAGTAAACTTGCTCTTATCTTCTTAGCTCAACGTATGCAAACCTTAGGAGCTAACTTTTATCGACTGTCAATTTGAAACTCCTCACCTTAAATCTATGGGAGGAGAATACATCACTACGACGAATACATGGCTCTTTTACAATCTTAAACCCGTAAAAAAAACTAAAACAAACATAACATGAAACACAAAAACTATTGCTTTATGCGTGGCATTTATAAGCGCAATGCTCACTTTTAGCGCATCTGTTTATGCCCAAAATGTGTTACCAAACCCCACACATTTCGTAGCACAAAAAGGTAAATTTGTTCCTAATGCACAAACGGTTATACAAACAAACCTAACAGGCGATGCACAAAAAACGCATTCTTAATGCCCTTCATCAAGTCTTCCCACAAGTAAACACCTTAGCTACTCACTCTGTAAAGAAAAAAACGTTATTACCTTAATGGCAGATAGTTTCGTTACCGATATCGAAGCTGTTGCCAGCAACACCAGCCTTCAACGCTATTCGTTAACCATTAGTGCTAACGGAATAACCATTAAAGGAGCTACCGAAACAGCTGTTTTTTATGGCATTCAAACCCTGTCTTCGCTTATAAAAAACAATAAATGGTTCTCTAATTGCACCATAACAGATTCGCCAAGGTTTAGTTGGAGAGGTTATATGCTCGACTGTTCTCGCCATTATTTTTTTCGCCTTCTTTCATTAAAAAGCAAATAGATATGCTTGCAAGTCTTAAAATGAACCGACTTCATTTACACATGGTAGATGGAGCAGGGTGGCGCATTCAAATAGATAGTTATCCGTTATTAACACAAAAAACAGCGTATAGAACCAACGAAGATTGGAACAAATGGTGGATTGAAGGTAAGCGAACCTACTGTGAAAAAGACTCTCTTGAAGCCTACGGAGGTTTTTATACCAAACAAGAGCTAAAAGATATTGTGGCTTATGCTAAGCAAAAGCACGTTGTTATACTACCCGAAATAGAGATGCCGGGCCACTCTGAAGAGGTAACCTACGCTTATCCAGAACTTAGTTGCACAGGTATTCCCTACACCTGTTCAGACCTTTGTGTTGGAAACGAAGCCACTTTTACCTTTCTACAAAAGGTTTTAGACGAGATAATAGAGATTTTTCCTTCTTATTATATTCACATTGGAGGCGATGAAGCTGCGCAAGACAAGTGGAAAACCTGCCCTAAATGCTTGCAAAGAATGAAAGAACATAACCTAAAAAACACTCACGAGTTGCAAAGCTACATGATAACGCGCATAGGAAACTATCTGATGAGCAAGAAAAGAGCATTTATTGGCTGGGACGAAATTATGGAAGGAGGACTTTCACCCAATGCTGCTGTGATGTCGTGGAGGGGATATGAAGCAGGAATAGCTGCTGCCAAAGCAGGACACCATGTAGTGATGAGCCCTGTAAACTTTTGCTATTTAGACTATTACCAAGATAATCCTACCACCGAACCGCAAGCTATGGGAGGATATGTACCCCTTTCTAAGGTGTACGAATATAACCCTTTGCCCGATAGTTTGAAAGGAACAAAAGCAGAACAGTTTATCAATGGAGTGCAAGGAAACCTATGGACAGAGTTTGTTTCTACACCTTCTCATGCAGAATATATGACCTATCCTCGCCTAATGGCTATTGCCGAAACGGGTTGGAGCTATCATAAAACGTCTTTCGATATGTTTAAAAAGCGTGTAATTGCTACCACTCAACGAATGCAAAACAATAAATATAATCCTTACGACGTGCGTAAAGCGGATAAACCACGTGTAGAATTTGTTACACCTGTTAAGCATCAAGCTGTAGGGGCTAAGGTGATATATACAACAATGCCTGCCGATAAATATAAAGGGGCAGGAGATGCTACTTTAACCGATGGCAAACGAGGCTCGTGGAGCTATGTTGATGGACGTTGGCAAGGCTTTTGTGCAGACGAAAAAAATGGAGGTTGTGATTGACTTAGGCAAAGACACTGAATTGAAAAAAATATTAGTGCTGAGTTTATGCAATTTTTGGAACCATGGATAGAAGTGCCAACAGAAATAAATATATACACCTCGAACGATAATAAAACTTACCAACTGTTATGGCATAAAGACATTGCTCGAAGTTCTGTAAAGTATTTCATTCAAAACTACGAGTGGGTAGGTAAGGCTTCTGCACGTTACATTAAGTATCATGCAAAGACGTCTAAACCGGGTGTATGGGTGTTTACAGACGAAATAGTGGTGAATAAATAAATCCTAAAACAATACGTTATTTGACAGAAAGGACATTTGTTGTGGGAGCTAAATTCCTGCAATAAATGCCTTTTTTGTGTTGATAATGTGGTAAGAAATATGCGTTTTTGCATAAAAATATTCCGCTTTCATTGCGTTATTTTTTTGCGCCTTTTTAGCATAAGTGTTTTTAGTTTTTCGTGGCAAGGCCTATTCTTTTCAAAAACAAAACTAAAAGCTTTGAAAACGTAAAAATAAGACTTTTATTGCAATCTCTTGTGTTTTACCCTGCAATACATAAGCTTTTTACACCCTAAAACATAAGGTATTAGCACTAAAACTCTTATGTATTGCACGCAAAACCTTAGCTTTTGCACCTTAATACACCATTTATGGCTTTTACTGAAAAGAACAAAATAGAAATGCAAAACATATAGGTTTTGTGTGTAAAGGGTGTTTTACGCCTTGTTTTTCGCTGTCTTGCCACATAAAAAAACAGTAAAAGCTTAGCAATTTTAGCTAAAAACAACATTTTTAAAGCACAAAAATAAGAATGCTTTTTGCATATTTTTGTAAAGATATTCTGCATATTCTACTAAAATATTCCATTGATTTTTATGTCTTAGAAAATGCGGTGTGAGAAATAAAATAATATGCTTTTTAAAAAGCAATAGAGTGAGGGTGTTATCTGTGTTTTTAAGAGATAATAAAAAAAGACGATTGTAAAGAAGTGTATTATTTGGGAGCGTTTTCTTGTTTACAGAGACTTCTTTTATCGCGCTAAATGTACTAAAAAGGTGTGCGCACAACTTGTCGATTAAAATGAAAAATACAACAGAATGAAAGTTATCCAACTGTTAGTTATGGTATAAAAAAACAAAAAAATATCATTGAAAAATAGGATATATCCTTCTTTTCAATGATATTTGCAAGTCGGGATTACTGGACTCGAACCAGCGACCTCGCGCCCCCCAGACGTGTGCGCTACCAACTGCGCTAAATCCCGATAAGCTTTTGCAAAGGTAAAAATAAACTTTTACATCTGCAAATTTATGAAATCGTTTTTTTCCATAAAAAAGTATTCTTTAAACTATTTTGTTATAACTGTTGCCATTATATTAAGGTATATTTTATACCTTTGTGAACGTTTCAAAGTGTTTCTGTTTATGCAAAAACGTGCAAATATTTCCTCCTTTAACCCTTCAAGGGCAGGTTTCTTTGCCACTATCTAAAAGTGTGGCAAACCGTGCCGTTATGATTTTGGCGTTGAGTGGAGCAAATATTGAGAGCGTAGACAAAAGGCACTTGCACCGATGTAGACGTAATGTGTAAGGGCATTTTAAGCGACCATAAAACTGTAGACATAGGGGCTTGTGGCACAGCTATGCGCTTTTTAACGGCTTATTGGGCAACAAAAGAGGGCGCAGAGCTTGTTATTACGAGGGAGCGAACGCATGAAACAACGACCCATAGCTCCTTTGGTTGAGGCTTTAAATGCCTTAGGTGCAAACATCACTTACGGAGAAAAAGCAAGGCTATCCGCCCTTATTTATCAAAGGAAAAAAGCTTAATGGTGGTGCTATTGCTATGAGTGCCGACATTAGTTCGCAGTTTGTTTCGGCTTTGTTAATGGTTGCTCCCACCTTTAAAGATGGTTTAACGCTAACATTAAAAGGGCGTTTGGTGTCGAAACCTTATGTGCTTTTAACGTTAAACATGATGCAACAACAAGGCATTGAGGCTGTTTGGACAAACGAAAATACGATATATGTTGCGCCACAAACCTATAAAACAAGTGATATTGAGATAGAAACCGATTGGAGTTCGGCTGCTTTTTGGTATGCTTTGGTGGCTCTTTTCCCGCATAAAAAAGCCTCGTTGGTATTGCCACACTTAAATAGTGAGTCGGCACAAGGAGATGTTTTTGGTGTCGCACATCTTTTCTTTTTGGGTGTAGAAACAAGAGAGGAAAAACAAAAAAACTTTGTTTGTTGAAAACAAATCCTAAGCAAAAAGCGTTTTTGTTGGGACTTTTTAAACACTCCCGATTTAGTTCAAGCTTGTGTTGTGGCTTGTTTAGGGCAAGACATTCACTTTTGTTTTACGGGTTTAGAAACACTCCCTTTGAAAAGAAACAAATAGGGTGTTGGCACTTCAACAAGAGTGTTTAAAACTGGGATATGTGTTAGAATATCACACAGATGGCAGTTTGCAGTGGAACGGAAAAACAAGTAGAAAGCCCACCTCGTTTACCATCGATACACATAACGACCATCGTATGGCAATGGCTTTTGTGGCGTTTTCTGCACTTCAAAAACAAATTGTTATTGCTCAACCCGATGTGGTTTTCAAAGTCGTATCCCACGTTTTGGAACGAATTAAAACAATTAGGTTACAAATTAAAAAGAGTTTACCGTATGATTTATTTGGTATTATCTTTGGTTATATTAGGCATGATTGCTGCCTTATTAGGCTACATCTCGCATCGTAAAACAGGCGAAGAAGATGTTATTTTAGAAGGCTCTGGCTCTTGTAACACTTGTAGCGGAGAGAACGAAAGTTGTATGCACGATTGCATGTTAGAGGCATCTGTGAAAGAAATAGAATATTTTGAAGACGAACATCTCGATGCTTTTTCGGGAAGACCGTCTGATAGTTATACCGAAAAAGAGGTGGAACAGTTTGCCGAAGTGTTATATACAATGCAACAAAAAGAGGTGGCAGACTGGGTACGGAGTTTGTCTTTAAGAAACATTAGCTTGCCTAATGAACTGAAAGACGAAAATAATTATGATGATAGAAAAACGAATAAATGGACATATTACACTATGCTTTTTTTCAGAATGCACTGCTTGGTAGTTTTCTTAGCAAGTATTCTTTGTGGACTTATAGGAACGTATATTGTTACTCGACGACTTGTTTTTTTATTAGCGGAGGAATTACTCATGCGTCGTTTGGAGGAATAGGTATTGGCGTTTTTAGGTGTTAATCCTGTGTTAACGGCTATGGCTTTTGCTGTTTGTAGTGCGTGTGGTGTGCAGTGGTTAGCATCGAAAGAGAGTATAAGAGAAGACTCTGCTATTGCTCTTTTTTGGACTTTTGGTATGAGTGTAGGCATCATTTGTTGCTTTTTAACACCCGGTTTTATGCCCGACTTACCGTCGTTTTTGTTTGGAAGTATTCTCACTATTGGCACAACCGATTTGCTTTTGTTGGGTTCTTTGGCACTCGTTTCGGTCTTACTGTTTAGCTTTTGGTTATCACACCATTTTGAGTATAGCTTTCGATTCGGTGTTCGCTAAATCGCAAAAGTTGCCCGTTAAAACGCTCGAATACATCATGATGATGCTTATTGCCTTAGCCATTGTGTCTACATTGCGCATGGTTGGCATTGTGTTAGCTATGAGTTTGTTAACCATTCCACAAATGACTGCTAATTTATTTACCTATAATTTCAAAACAATGATGTTGCTAAGCATTGTTATAGGGTGGGTTAGTTGTCTTTTAGGATTGGTAATTAGTTATTGGATAAACGTGCCTTCGGGTGCTTCAATCATCTTTATTAGCATAGCAATCTATGGAGTTTTAAAGCTCATAAAAATGCTATTGAAAGTTGTACGATAATAAACAACGCCATGAAAGAATGGTGAAAAAATAGAAAAAGTAAGGTTGTTGAAACATAAAATTCTACATATTGGTCTTGTTATTATAACGGTTTTATCGCTGTTATCGGCTTGTTCTACGCATAAAAACACAGCCACAACACGCTGGTGGAAAGCCTTTAACACTCGATATAATGTGTATTATAACGGAAAAATGGCTTATATTGACGGCTCATTAGAGAAAGAAAAAAGCCATAAAGACAACTTTACAGAGCTTTTACCCTTATATTCTGTTAGCTCAAAAGCATCGAGAGAAACAGGAAAAGGTAGCTTTGAAAGAGCAATCGTTAAGAGTAAGAAAGCTATTCGCTTATATTCTATCAACAAGAAACCAGATTTTACGAAAGAAAGGAAGAAAACTGAACGCGAAAAAGAATGGCTCTCACGCAAAGAATATAATCCTTTTTTGTGGAAAGCATGGCTTTTAATGGGTCGTTCTCAATTCTATAAAGGCTCATTCGACGAGGCTGCATCTACCTTTTCTTATATGATTAGGTTGTATAAAACGCAACCTTCTATCGCACAACGTGCTAAAGCGTGGCTTGCTAAATGCTATATTGAGCAAGGATGGCTATACGATGCAGAGGAGATTATTAGCGAAATGAAACGCGATTCGGTGCATTGGAGAGCGCAAAAAAGAATGGAATTATACTTTAACCGACTACTATATAAGGGCTAAAAACTATGATTTAGCGGCTATTTATTTAAGAAAAGTGATTAAAACAGAGATGCGTCGATTGCAAAAAGCTCGCGAATGGTATCTCTTAGGACAGTTGTATGAGTCGTTAAACCAAAAAGAAAATGCGTTTAATGCCTATAAACAAGTAGTAAAAACTCAATCCCCCTTATCATGTAGAGTTTAATGCTCGCATTGCTATGTCTGAGGTAATGGCGCAAAAATAAGGCGTCGGCAATGATACGAAAGCTCAAAAATTTGACTTTATCCGATAAGAATAAGAACTATAAAGACCGCATTTTTTTATGCCTTAGGAAATGTGTATTTAACGCAAAAAGACACGCTTAATGCTATCAAGGCCTACGAGAAAGGACGAAAAGAAAGTGTAAACGGGGGTATTGAAAAGGGTGTATTAACGCTTAAATTAGGAGATATTTATTGGCAAAAAGAACGCTACGATAAGGCAAAAGACTGTTACACAGAGGCTGTGGGCTTGTTAGATAAAGACCGAAAAGATTACGAACAACTCACAATACGTTCGAAAGTGTTAGACCAATTGGTGCCTTTTACGAACGAAGTGGCACTCCAAGACTCTTTACAAGCATTGGTTTTGATGCCAGAAAACGAGGCGTTTGAGCGTTATAGACAAAGCTATTGTGGCTTTTAAAGAAGAAAGAAAAAGAAGAAAAACGCACTCAACAAGAATCGTATGCACAAGGTGTGATGCAAGAAAATGCGGGCTTTCAAGGTGAAACAATGCCTTCTTTTGCCCCTCAAAACACATCGATAGACGGCAACTTGTGGTATTTTTACAATCCACAGGTGGTAAATCAAGGTAAAACAGCTTTTGAACGATGGTGGGAAGACGTGCTAATAAAGACAATTGGCAAAGAAGTAACGTTACAGTGGTTAAGAATGAAGCGGAAAAAAACACGAACCCCAAGAACCTAACAACGAGGTGTTAGAGGCTAACGACTCGTTAATGATGGTACAAGAGCAGCAAAAGAACGACTTAAAAGCTAATCCTTATCATCGTGAATACTACTTAGCTCAACTTCCATTTACGCCCGAACAGCAAGCAGAAAGTAACACCAAACGAAACAGAGCCTTGTTTCAAGCGGCTGTAATCTTTAAAGATAAGCTCAATAATGCTCGTTTAAGTGAACGTGCATTCATGCGTTTATTGTCGCAAACAAGCTCTTTTACGCATTTACCCGATGTTTATTATCACTTATTTTTTTGCTTTATTCACAACAAAAGAACAGAAGCAAAAAGCGTCTGTTTATTTAGCTAAATTAAAACAAGAGTTTCCTCATCACGATTTAACCAAGTTGGTTTCTAATCCTTATTTTGCTGAAAATGCAGGCTTAGGAGCGATTCTTGAAGACTCACTCTACGCTAAAACCTACCTTGCTTTCAAAGAGAATAACACCACAGAGGTTATCAATAATGCCGAAATAGCTAAGAAACGCTTTCCTATGGGAGCAAATAAAGATAAGTTTTTGTTTGTTGGTGCGCTCTCAAAACTAAACGAAGGACGACTAAAAAGACTGTTTAACAGACCTTCAAACCTTGGTTGCTACCTATCCAGAAAGTAAGATGTCTACCTTTGCAGGTTATATTATTAACGGAGTAAATGCAGGGAAAAAGGTGCATACAGGTAAGTTCTCGTTAGACGAAATGTGGAATAAACGAGCATTAGAACTTAACAATAACGACTCAACAGTGCAAAGAAAGTTTGTTAAAGACTTAAATGTTGATTTTCTTTTTACGATGGTTTATTCGCCAGACTCTATCGAACGAAACAAACTGTTATATACTATTGCACGACACAACTTTACCCATTATCCTGTAAGACACTTTGCCATTGCAGTAGAACCCTTAGAAAGTAAAGAGCAAATGGTGGTATCTGGTTTTTCATAACTACCAAGAAGTGTTGGCTTATGCTCGTGCTTTTTATGAGCAAAATGCGCTTCATGGTTTCTTAAAATCTGCCCAAGTGGTGCTTATAAGTGCGTTTAATGAGCAGTTGTTAGGCAAACAATTGTCGTTAAAGGCTTATCAACAATTCTATAAAAAGCATTTTGCCGAAGTGAAACCCTTGCTACATTTGCAGTTAAACGAGCCTGAAACAGTGGTAACAAAGCAAGCAAAAGAAGTTGAAGAAACAGACAATTCTGCCGAAACGGCGCCTACCGACGACACTATTTTTGTGCCATTAAACGATGAAAGTGAAGAGGTTGAGCGCGAAACCATTATCCCTATCACCACAGACGATAATTCGTTACCACAAAACGCACCGTTAAAAGATAGTGCGACTGTGGTAAAAAGCCAACCTAACACAAAGGTTGAACCCACTAATAAGCCTGCCATAAAAAGCATAACCAAAAGCGTTAACACCGCTAAAACAAAGACTTTAAAAGCTAAAAAAGCAGTTTCTCCGTCACAAAAAAGCGTTAATAGCGTGCCACAAGCCAACTCTAAAACACCAAACCCTACCACTAAAACAGGTATTTACTTTGGAGATGGCTTTGGAGAACCTACATCTAATGCCTCAACAAACGTTTCAAAGGCAACCAAAAACAAAGGAGAAACGAACCGATTTAGACGATGATTATTACGAATTAGAAGGATTTTTAAGCAATGAATAACGGATATTTATTATGGGTAGACGATGAGATTGAGCTATTAAAAAGCTCATGTGATGTTTCTCGAAAAGAAGGGTTATAAGGTGAAAAACGGCTACCAACGGAACCGATGCCATTGAGCTATGCCGTCAAGAAACCTTCGACCTTATATTATTAGATGAGATGATGCCGGGCATAACAGGGCCTCGAAACGTTGCAATATATCAAAGAAATAAATGCCTCGATACCTGTCGTTATGCTCACAAAGAGCGAGGAAGAAGACATTATGAACCAAGCTATTGGCTCACAAATAGCCGACTATCTCATTAAACCTGTTAATCCTAACCAAATAATTCTTTCGTTAAAGAAGAACATTCACAAAGACCAATTGGTGTCAGAGGTTACTCAAATGAGTTATCAACAGAGTTTTTCAAGACATTACAATGCAAATTATGAATGCACAATCTTATAGCGATTGGGTAGAAGTGTATAAGCGATTGGTGCGTTGGGGAGTTGGATTTAAGCGATATTTCGGGAACTATGACCGACATGTTGCGCATGCAAAAGGAAGAAAGCTCAACAATGGATTTTGCAAGTTTATCAAAAAGAATTATTTGCAATGGCTTAATTCTCCCGATGAAGAAACACCCGTTATGAGTCCTCAACTACTAAAAAACAAAGCTCTTTCCGCTACTCGATAAAGGCGAAAAAGTGTTTGTTTTGGTGTTCGATAACTTGCGTTTCGACCAATGGAAAACCATCAGTAAAGACCTTGCCAGCTTGTTCGATATAGACGAAGACCTTTATCTTACCATTCTACCCACTGCTACACAATATGCTCGTAATGCGCTTTTTAGTGGTTTAATGCCCAGTAATATAGCTAAAATGTATCCTCATTTTATGGGTTGACGAAGATGAAGAAGAAGGCAAAAAAACATGCACGAAGAAGAACTCATTGCTACGCTTATAGAACGTTACAGACGTAAAGAAACCTTCTCTTATTTTAAAACTAACGACACTATTGCACTCGATAAATACATTGACAACTTAGCATCATTAGATAAAAACCAATTTAATGTGTTAGTAATCAACTTTATTGATGTGCTTTCTCACGCACGAACAGAGTCGAAAATGATGAGAGAATTAGCCAACGACGAGCAGGCTTATTTAGGCTTAACACAAAGTTGGTTCCGTCATTCGCCTGTGTTTGAACTCTTAAAACGTTTGTCGGAGAGCAATTATAAGGTTCTTATTACCACAGACCATGGTAGCATTAGAACGCAAAAACCTATAAAAATAATTGGTAAAAAAAGCATCAATACCAACCTACGTTATAAGTTTGGTAACACATTAGCTTACGATTCGAAAGATGTTTTCAGCTTAAAAGACCCCGCAAAGGCCTTTTTACCCTCTCCAAAACATTAGCACCGAATATGTATTTGCTATGGGAGATGGCTTTTTTTGCTTATCCTAATAACTACAATCATTTTGTATCTTATTATAAAAACACATTCCAACATGGAGGTATTAGCATGGAAGAAATGTTAGTGCCTGCTGTTATTATGAAAGGAAAAAGAAGATAATTAACAAAAAAATAAATAGACATATGAAAATAACAATCACATCTCTTGAAGATATAAAAAACAGCTGCACAGCAGTTTATAGACCATATAGACGGTAACACGGTGTTTTGCTTTTTTTATGGCTCAATGGGGGGCAGGTAAAAACCACATTTATTAAGGCTGTTTGCGAGTGTTTAGGCGTAAAAGAAGTGATAACATCGCCCACTTTTGCCATTGTAAACGAATATCAGGCAGAAAAAATACAAAAAACAATTTATCATTTCGATTTTTATCGCATTAAAAAACTCGAAGAAGTGTACGACATGGGCTATGAAGATTACTTTTATAGCAATGCTCTTTTGCTTTTTAGAATGGCCTGAATTGATAGAAGAACTATTGCCTGCTAATGCTAAAATAGTGAAGATTAGCCAGTTAGAAGACGGCAGTAGAGTGGTAGAAATGTAGTTTTTTTATTTATAAAACTATAAAGCCGTGTTTGCAATAGGTGTGCAAACACGGCTTTTATGTTTTTTGTTTTGTTGCTTTTGGTTTGTTTATAGACACTATTTGTTATGCCTTTTATGGTTGTAGCAACCAACAAAAAGCTTTGGGGTTGGTTGTTTTTATTTGTGATTAACGGACTTTGTTATCACCACTTTCTTGTTAAATGAACAGCTATCTGTTATTAACAGAATGCTAAAAAAAGCGCAAAAAGTGCACAACACAATCTTTTTGTTAAAAGTCGAATTTCATCATCTTGTTATTTTTTTCTAAACTTAAATATATGGTTCCTAATACTTATTTTTTTATTCTTATTTTTTTCTGATGCTTGTATGAAAAAGAATCGCTATAACGAGCATAAAAAGTGTGGCAAAGCCTATCTTAAATGCTGGTGCAAAGATACACACAAAGAACCATTTATCAAAATAAAACACTTAATAGGCTTGTGTTATTGCCCTTTTTCTACTAAAAAAACACGAGGTGAGGGCGGTGATATGCTGTAAATGTTTGTTTTGTATGCGTAAAATAAAGCACCCACTGCTTTTTATTGTGGGGCATTTAGTGATAGATGAGGCTTTAAAAGCTGTTCACTCTTCACCTAAAAAGTGCAGAAAAAAGGCGCGGTAAATGTATGGAGAAACTCTCGTAAATGATAACCAAATATATTCCATTTAAGAAGGAATATCTTTACAAAAATATGCAAAAAGCATTCTTATTTTTGTGCTTTAAAAATGTTGTTTTAGCTAAAAATAGCTAAGCTTTTTGCACTTGATTTATTCATAAAAACAAAAGAAAAAAACAAGGCGTAAAACACCCTTTACACAAAAACCTATATGTTTTGCATTTCTATTTTGCTCTTTTCAGTAAAAGCCATAAATGGCGTATTAAGGTGCAAAAAGCTAAGGTTTTTAGCGTGCAATATATAAGAGTTTTAGTGCCAATACCTTATGTTTTAGGGGTGTAAAAGCTTATGTATTACAAGGTAAAAACACAAGAGATTGCAACAAGAAGTCTTATTTTTTTACGTTTTCAAAGCTTTTTGTTTTATTTTGAAAAGAATAGGCCTTATCATGAAAAACAAAAAAACACTTATGCTAAAAATAACGCAAAAATAACGCTATAAAAAAACGGAATATTTTTATGCAAAAATGTATATTCCGTTTTTGTCGTTATTATCTTTTCTTCAACATCAAAAACAAACATTTACTCCTGTATCTGCTCTGTTTGTAAATGGCAAATGCACTAAACTTAAATATATTTAACCCATAAAAGTAACATTTGTTACTATTAAACACATGCAATGGCATTATTTTTTTGCAATACCAATAACAAATGCAATATCATATATTAAGCAAACAACAATAGCATAATGGAAAAATAAAAATGAAACAGTTTCTGCCAAAGCTTGAGCAGGAAAAACTCAATAAAAATTCTCGTTATAGAAGAACAATACGAAACAGGAAAACTTACTCTTGAAGAAGCAAAACAAGTGTTTGCAAAAGAAGTGGGTGCTATAAAACCTTATCATATAGCCTTTATTGAGCAAACAATGGTAGAAGAAGACGACCATGAATGTATTAGAGTGAACATGAAAAAAACGTTAGAATTGCTCGATGAGTTTATGGATTATTCGCGTCCGACGCTTTCTAACGACCATCCTATTATGCAATATTATCGTGAAAAACGATGAAATGCGTAAGTTGTTATTGGCTGTTGAAGACTTAATTCAATACCCAATGATAAAAAATCAGTGGCTCGAAATATACGAAAAACTTAATCAATATCCTACTCACTTTAAGCGTAAACAAAACCAACTCTACCCTGTTTTAGAGAAAAAGGGCTTTACACGTCCTACAACAGTTATGTGGACATTCGATGATTTTGTGAGAGATATCATTAGAGAGTCGAGCCAATTGCTTAACGAAGATAAGGAAGAAGCGTTTATTGCCAAGCAAAGTGAACTAATAAACTATGCCCGTGATTTGATGAATAAAGAAGAAGTTATTCTTTATCCCACGTCGATGGCGTTAATAAACGAGAGCCGAATTTGAAGATATGAAGGAGGGCGACCAAGAAATAGGCTTTGCTTTCTTCACCGTAGAACATAAGTCTACCAAGTGCGAAGCTTTACACCACAAGAACCTACAAACCAACGATTTTGCAAAAGACTTACAAGGACTTTTAAACAAATATGGTTATAGTGTAGGAGGCGAGGAAAAGCTAAATGTAACCACAGGAAAGCTCTCTTTAGAACAAATCAATTTAATATATAAGCATCTTCCTATAGACATTTCGTTTGTAGACGAAAACGAATTAGTGTGTTTCTACTCGGATACAGACCATAGAATCTTTCCAAGAAGTAAGAATGTGATAGGCCGTGAAGTGATGAACTGCCATCCAAAGAAGAGTGCACACATAGTGAAAGAAGTGATAGATAAGCTCCGTAGTGGCGAACAAAAACAAGGCTGAGTTTTTGGATTAACAAACCCGGATTGTTTATATATATAATATATGTGGCGGTAAGAGATAAGGACGGACGTTTTAGAGGAGTGTTAGAAATGATGCAAGACTGCACCCATATTCGCGAATTGGAGGGTAGTCAAACGCTTCTAACATGGTCTACTGGCGACGAAAAACAGTCGGTTGAATTAGAAAAGGATAGCGATGAGGCTGAAAACAATAGCAACGAAACGATAACAGCTATCACCGAAGACACCAAACTGAAAGACCTTTTAAAACAATATCCCTTCTTAAAGAAGCGATTACCTGAAATATCAAGTCATTTCCGTATGATTTCTTCACCATTAGGAAAGCTCATGATAAGCAGAGCAACTATAAAGATGATGTGCGAAAAAAGTGGTATTTCAATGGAACGGTTGGTTAATGGAATAACAGAAATTATTCAATCAGAAGAAAATAAATAAACTCATAAATGGCATTACACACCTTGTTGTAATGCCATTTATTATATGTTTTAGCAAATAGGTTGTGTTTAGGCTTTTTCCCACTTGATAGTTAAGCCCAAACACACAAGCCGTTAAGATGTGAGGTCTTGTTTTAATTCAATTCTAAACGTAGTTCCAACGCCTAATTCAGAATGCTTTACAAATATTTTTCCTTTGTGATATTCTTCAATAATACGCTTAGCGAGCGATAAACCCAGCCCCCATCCACGCTTTTTAGTTGTGAAACCGGGTTGAAAAACATGAGCTATATTCTTCTTTTTAATGCCCTTTCCCGTGTCAGTAACATCAATAATAACCCTTTCTGTCTCTTCTTTTACATTTAAATAAATGCTTCCTTTGCCTTCCATAGCATCTACTGCATTCTTGCAAAGGTTCTCTATTACCCATTCAAACAAAAAGCGGTGTTAAGCACACCTTTTATGTTGTTAGCACTAAAATGAGTGAATATTTGCACCTTAGACGATGTGCGTTTGTCGATATAAGTTGCAACATTTTCGATAATAGTGTTAACAGGAAAAGGCTCAAGTTTAGGCTTTGACCCTATTTTAGAAAAGCGATCGGCAATGAGTTGCAAGCGATTGATGTCTTTACCCATTTCGTTTATCAACTCATCTTGTGGATAGTTTTCTTTTAATATCTCGTTCCATGCCATCAAACTGGATATAGGTGTACCCAATTGGTGTGCTGTTTCTTTAGATAAACCCACCCATATTCTGTTTTGTTCGGCACGCTTTAACCACAACAAAGCTAAGCCCACAAGCGTTAAAAACAAAACAACAATGCCCATTTGTATGTAAGGATAAAACGTTAAACGTGTGAGAAGAAGCGATTTATCGTAGCATACATCCATGTAATGGTTGCTAAATTGAGTTGTTTCTAAGCGAATATAATGCCCTCGTTGCTTCATTTTTAAGCCCCATTGAGTGGCAATTTTAACGCTATCTTTTTGTTCGTAAGGTTTTAAGGATAGGTTTCTGGCTGCTTGCAATTTATTCTTTTCGTTTAACACCACTATGGGAATAGTGTTGTTTTATTGATAATTTGCAACACAAGGTTAAGGTCTGTATTCTCATCGGCTAAGTTTAACGAACGCATAGCCTCTGCTAATATCTCCATTTTTACATGCTCTTCGGTGGCAAGGTCTTTGGCTAAACGATTTGAAAACCATAAAGAAGAGCCTGCAATGATAAGCGCAAGGCAGAGTAAAAAGCAGTTTAATATAATATGTTTTTCTGCGTCCATTTCATGTAACAACTAGCTTTTAACACACAACGACTTTGTTATTGTTCGGGATATTGTTGATAAATGGTGAGTCCGAAATGAGCTGTTGAGGCATAACACCATTCCATTATGTTAGCAAGCGTGTGTTCGTAATGAATTTCTGGACTGTTTTTTATAAAGAAAACCACCTCTAATGGGAGACCACACTGTGTGGCTTCAACTTGTCGAACCAAAACAGTTGTTTCTTTACACACCTCAGGTTTGCTCAATAAATGAGGACTCGATATAAGCTCTAAACAAAGCTATGTTAATGCAATTGCCTGTTAATTGTTCGTCGGTGCATATCTTTGCTGCTTTTAACGCTTGTTTTTGTTCGTCGGAAACAAACTTAATGCTTCTAAAATCGAAGTAGATTAACCTATTAACCTTACGTCCTGGCCCGTCTTTCATGCTTCTCCAATTCTGAAAAGAACCGTTTGCTAAGGTTGTAGGCGATACCGTTACGGTGGTATTATCAAAGTTTTTCACCTTTACAGTGGTAAGAGTTATCTCTTCAACAATACCGTTTGCAGGGGTAGAAGGCACTACAATCCAATCTCCTTTACTAATCATTTTATTGCTATTTAGCTTTATTCCTGCCACCAAACCTTCTATTGTGTCTTTAAAAACCAACATAAGAATAGCGGAAGTAGCACCTAATCCAGCGATGAGCGATAAGGGATTTTTGTTAAAGAGGATAGCTATAATGATGATAGTGGTAATAAATAAAACCACAATACGCAACACCCCGAGGAACGATTTGGCATATTGTCGCATTGAAGAGTCTGTTTGTGGTTCTAATTCTTCTAAGTTTTTAAGCAGAACAAGAACAATTTTAGACGCCATTACCGCAATATATACAGCCGTTAAACGCCGTACGATGTTTTCAATAAAAGGGTATTGATAGAACACAAGAGGCAACAATTGCCATATAACCACTGCAGGGATAATGTTAGAAACAGTGTTAAGAATGCGCTTATTAAAGAACACATTGTTCCACGAAGAGAGCGTTTTAGATGTTATTTTTGTAACGATAGGAACAATAAAGGTGCTACATATCTTTCCCGAAAGCCATGCTATGAGCGTTGCTAACAAAGCTAATAACACATGACGAACAACAGGTACGATGCCACCCGATAAGCCTGAAAGTTCTATAAAATGTTCTACTACGATTTTAATGCTATCTAATAAAGGAATAATTGTTATGTTCATATATCTTTAATATGTATAAATAAACTACTCGGTGCAAAAGCTCTATGCACACTTTATTTTTGAAAAATGCGTCCACTGTTGTTGTTAAGAACGCCTTGATTGATAATAGAAAAGCACAAAATATGCCCATTTGGAGCCGTACAATAACCAGCTAACGAGCTAATACCTGTTAGCGTTCCTGTTTTAGCCATTACGTTTCCGTGTGCCGAAGTGTTTCTCATTCTGTCTTTTAACGTGCCATCTACACCTGCAATAGGTAGCGAAGGAGCTAAATGAAGATAAATGTTTTTATTGTGATAAGCATATTTTAGAAACTCAATTTGTAGGTCTGCACTTACATAATTATATAAAGAAAGACCAGACCCATCGGCTATTTTTGTATTGCGAAGGCGTTTTTAGTTTTGTTATTAAGCGTTGAACCACCCTAACGGGCATCTTTTTGCTGTTGCAAAGGGTTTGTTTGAGAGGGCAGCAAGCTGATAAAACATAGCTTCGGCATAAAGGTTATTGCTGTCTTTCATCATCTTCATAAGCACTTGGTCTATGGTATGAAACCTACTTTCAATGCAGATGGCATTTTGCGGACGTGTTGCAGAACCAAAAGACACTTCTAAATAAATGCCAACCTCTTGTAGTTCTTTGGCAAACTTATCAATAAACACGTCTTTGCCACCTATCAATAAAAGGCGATAGAGTGGGGTTTTTGTCGTCCCAACACCAACCTTCGCCAAGCAAATCGGTTGTTTTCATTGATTTATCGGCATAGATAACGCCACGAATAGTGTCTACATTTAACCGCTTAATGCTTTGCACAAAAGCACTCATATCATCGTTATTAAACATAGGGTCAAAGCCTCCAACACAGTAGATGTTTCCTGTGAGTGTTTTGTTGCTAATGTTTCCTGTGTAGCAAAGATGCGTTTTAAACTGAAACGAACCACCCAATTTGTCGATAGCTGTTATAGCTGTGAGTGTTTTTCATTGTAGAAGCAGGACGCAACAACTGCTTTTTCGTTGTGTTTAAACAGCACGCTATCTGCCGTTAAATCGTACACCATCATGCCTAATTGCGAAGTGGTAAACATTTGTTTGTTAAGCAATTGGCTCAAATGTTTCTTCACTTTTTGTTCCCAAGGCAAAGCCGTGCTGTCGTTAAACGATGTTGATATATCGACAGAATCTACCAAAGAGCTGTCGTCGGTGTCGTTTTTCTGTTTTAACCGATTGCGAAACAACGCTTAAAACTACCTAATAAAGATAGAAAAAGAACAATATATATGCGTAAAAAAGAATGTTTCATGCGCGCGAACAGGATTGTTTTCTCTTGTTTAACTCTTCTAAAAAACTCACTTCTAAGAGCAGGTTGAATGCCAATAGTCTTATTGTTTCCGTAAACAATCACTACCGATTTTATTGCTCCAAAAAGCGTTTCTTGTAAACAATAGCTTGTTATTTCTTTTATTAAAATGGTTTTAGGAGATGCCCATTTGCCTTTACTAATAACCAAAACGTCTAAGTTTTGAAACGAAGTGAGCTGTAGGTGCAGTGCAACACATGGTTGGTTATAACAATAACCACCACCGAAAAAGCAACAGCAGGTAGCACTATTTTTGAACCACCACATAGCTATGGCAAGCACAGAACATAGCAATAATGCTAATTTGTACACCCAATTGAACGATGTGTGAAAAGTTCTTGTCATATTCTTCTTACTTTTTAATGCACTAAAACCCCTTTTTTTAGGGTAAAACCATGTGGGTTACAAAAGTACAAAAAAATAAGTGAATATTGAGCGATTAAGCAATAACAACCCGCATTTAGGCTCTGTTTATTGTCGGAAAAAGCGACTTAAAAATGATGTTTTAGCAAAAAGCTAAGGTTTTACTTGTTTTGATGCAGAAAAAAATGTTGTTTTTCAGTCCACAAAAATAGCTTTCAAACGTAAAAACCTATATGTTTTGCATTTCTATTTGTTTGTTTTTTTCTTTTTAACAAAAATAGCTCTTACAAGCCAAAAGCTAAGGTTTTAGCGTGAAAAACACGATGTTTTAGGGTGCAATATACGGTGTTTTAGGGGCAAAACTCTTATGTATTGCAGTGTAAAACCTTAGCTTTTACATCTAAAAAGATGAGCTATTAAAAATGTTAAGTGGTTTTATATTCAGTGTGTTAACTTAAAATGTGTAAAAAGTAAACGTAAAAAATGCCTCAAAAAACAAGCCGTTTTTGCACACAATGTTTGTACACTTTAAAACGCAACAAGTTTTGAAGTGTTTTTTAAACCCTTTCTTTTTGTTGATATAAGCAAAGGGTTTATAGCGCAAAGAATAACTTTTGTGAACAAGATAGACAATAAAAAGCAAGCGTTTATTTTTGCTTACTTATTAAAATTGAGTTATCTTTGCACGCTATAGGTTAGGCAAATATAAAGCAAAAACAGCTTTTTTACCTCCTAAAATACAGCTCCACAAGGCTTGATAGCATGTGGAAAGAAACTGTTTATAAAACATTGTGATGACTGATAAAACAACTTCGACATTATTAAATGGAATAAATTTTCCGAGCGATTTGCGTGAATTGAGCATTGAACAACTACCCAATGTGTGCAAAGAACTCAGACAAACCATTATTAACGAGTTATCTGTAAACCCTGGCCACTTAGCTTCTTCGCTCGGAACGGTAGAGTTAACAGTGGCATTGCATTATGTTTACAACACACCCGACGATAGATTGGTGTGGGATGTAGGACATCAAGCATACGGACATAAGATACTTACAGGCAGAAAAGATAAGTTTTATACCAACAGAAAGTTTCGTGGTATAAAGCCATTTCCTGCTCCCGACGAAAGCGAATACGACACTTTTGCTTGTGGACACGCATCTAATTCGATATCAGCAGCACTGGGTATGGCTGTAGCCGCTAACCTTTTAGAACATAAAGACCGCCATGTAGTGGCGATAATAGGCGACGGTTCGATGAGTGGAGGTTTGGCTTTTGAAGGATTAAACAATGTTTCGTCTACGCCAAACGACATGCTTATTATTTTAAACGATAATAACATGAGCATTGATAGAAGCGTGGGAGGAATGGAACAATACCTCTTAAATCTCGATACCAACGAAACTTATAACCGTATTCGCTTTAAAGCATCGCAATGGTTACACAGCAAAGGCTATTTAAGCGACAAGCGCAAGAAAATGATAATACGCTTGAACAACGCCATAAAGTCGGCTTTGAGTTGCCAACAAAAACGTATTCGAAGGTATGAACATACGCTATTTTGGTCCCTTTGAAGGACACAATGTAGTGGAATTGGTTGAGATGTTACGCCGTTTAAAAAACATGAAAGGCCCCAAAATTCTACATCTTCATACCACCAAAGGCAAGGGATATACTCCTGCCGAACAAGAGGCAACCGTGTGGCATGCACCCGGTAAGTTTAATCCAGTTACGGGTTTACGTTATACAAGCGATGAGAGTAACACTCCACCACGCTCCCAAGACGTGTTTGGAGATACACTTGTAGAGTTAGCAAAACAAAAATAAAAAGATAGTAGGCGTTACACCTGCAATGCCCACGGGCTGTTCGATGAACATCATGATGAAAGCTATGCCCAACAGAGCGTTCGATGTTGGTATTGCAGAAGGTCATGCAGTGACGTTCTCAGGAGGAATGGCAAAAAGACGGATTGTTGCCCTTTTGCAACATATATAGTGCTTTTTCACAACGTGCTTACGATAATATTATACACGATGTTGCATTGTTAAACCTTCGAGTAGTGTTGTGTTTAGACCGTGCAGGATTAGTGGGTGAAGACGGACCAACGCACCATGGCGTGTTCGATATTGCTGCTTTAAAGTCTGTTCCCAATGTAATTATCTCGTCGCCCTATGGACGAATGCGAGTTAAGACATTTAATGTATACGGCTCAACTACCAGGAGATGGGCTTTTTGTGATACGTTATCCACGCGGAAAAGGAGTTCGCTTAGATTGGAAATGTGCATTTGAAGAAGCACCAATAGGCAAAGGTAGAAAGCTAACTCGATGGTAAAGATGTGGCTGTTTTGTCGTTTGGTCCGCTTGGAAACGATGTGCAAACCATTATCAAAGAACTTAAAGAAGAAGGAAACAGCATAAGTGTGGCACACTACGATTTAAGATATCTTAAAACCACTCGACGAAGAAATGCTACACGAAATAGGACGTTCTTTCTCTAAAATTATTACACTCGAAGATGGAATGAAGGAGGGTGGAATGGGCGAAACCATTCTTTGTTGGATGAACGACCATAACTATCACCCTACAATCACTCGTATGGCACTTCCTAATAGATTTATAGAACACGGCTCAATAGACGAACTTAGAGAGGTGGCAGGCATGCAATTACATACAATAAAACAAAACATATTGTCTTAAAATGAAGATAATTATAGTGGGGAGCTTATGCTATTGGTTCGCATTTAGCTCAATTGTTATCGCGCAATAACGAAGATATTGTGGTGATAGACGATAACGAAGATAACTTAACTCGTTTGAATAGTGATTACGATTTGCTCACTATTCATGCTTCACTCGAAAAAGTATTCAAACTTTAAAAGATGCTGGTGTAGAACATGCCGACCTATTGATTGCTGTTACTCCGAGCGAGAGTTTAAACATAAACACTTGTGTTATGGCGAAAGGTTTAGGAACTAAACAAACCGTAGCAAAGGTAGATAACTTTGAATATATTGATAAAAGAAAAACACCGATTTCTTTCATTCTATCGGTATAGACCTACTTATTTATCCCGAAGTTCTTGCTGCAAAAGAGATTATTAGTGGGTTAAAAATGAGCTGGGTAAGGCAACGTTGGGACATTCATAACGGTGCTTTGGTTCTTCTAAGCATAAAGTTGAGAGAAGGATGCACTATACTTAACAAACCATTGAAAAGCATTAGCGGCCCAGAAGACCCTTATCATATCGTTGCGATACGACGTTCTGACGAGATAATCATACCCGGTGGAGATGATGAACTTAAACTATACGACCTTGTTTACTTTATGACTACACGCAGTTATATACCTTATATTCGCGAAATAGTGGGTAAAAGAAGACTACGACGATGTGAAGAATGTGATGATAATGGGTGGTGGTGACACTTCGGTTCGTGTGCTTTTCTACTCTTCCAAAGCTATATGAAAGGAAAGCTAATAGAGATAGATGAAGACCGATGTGAAGAACTAAACGAACTTATTAGCTCAAATACAATGGTTATAAATGGCGATGGTAGAGATGTAAGTCTGCTAAAAGAGGAGGGAATACGTAGTATGCAAGCCTTTGTTGCCTTAACTGCTAATGTTGAAACAAATATCCTTGCATGTTTAACAGCTAAGCGATTGGGCGTAAGAAAGACTGTTGCACTGGTTGATAACATAGATTATGTAGCCACAGCTGAAAGCCTTGACATCGGAACGATAGTAAATAAAAAGACAATAGCTGCGAGTGAGATTTATCAAATGATGATGGATGCAGATGCAGATGATATGAAGTTTATCATGACAGCTAATGCAGACATCGTTGAATTCAAAGTGAAAGAAGGCGCAAAGGTAACTAAAAAGAAAGTATTTGAGTTGGGATTACCGCAAGGATTAACGTTGGGTGGACTTGTAAGGAATGGAAAGGAATGCTTATCTCTGGTGGAACACAAATTCAGGCAGGAGATATTGTGATGGTATTCTGCCACGATTTGCGCTTAACAAAAGATAGAACGATTCTTTAATTGATAAGATATGCTCAACCTAAAAAAATGATATATAAGGTTATAGGGTCGCTTTCTTTTTATCGAAAACAGCCCTGCTTTTTAAGTTGTATAGCTGTATCTTTTTCTATCACGAAACAGACTATGTGGCTTTTCTTATTCTTCTTTAATTACCTTTTTGGTGAGGTTTTACACTCCGATTGATGGGTAGAAAGGCCGATAATAACATGGGACGAAAAAGATGCTTACTTAGTGGTTACCCTTTCATGGATACTCTTTAGTGCGTTTGGAGCTTTGCCTTTTCTATTTACGGGTAGTCTTTCGAGTTTCACTGATGGCTTTTTGAAACAATGTCGGGAACTCACTACCACTGGAGCATCTATCATAGACAATGTTGAAGGCTTATCTCATGGACTCTTATTTTGGCGTTCTATGACGCACTGGATTGGTGGTTTAGGAATTGTTTTCTTTACTATTGCGCTTTTACCATCGCTTGTTGGTGGAACAGTGAAGGTGTTTTCTGCCGAAAGCAACAGGGCCTATTAAATCTAAATTGCACCCCGTTTAAGTACAACAGCTAAATGGATATGGATTGTTTATTTAGTTCTTACCTTTTGGGGTGTGTTGTTTCTTTTAGCGTAGCAGGAATGGGTTTGTTCGACAGTGTGAACTATTCTATGGGAATAACTGCTACAGGTGGATTCTCAACACATAACACCAGTATGGCTTATTTCCACTCTCCTACATTAGAATATATAGGAGCTTTCTTTTGTTTTGCTTCGGGTGTAAACTTCACTTTATTATATATGAGCGTTACAAAACTCAACATTAAGTCGTTGTTACCAATGCTGAATTTATTTTTTTATAGTTTATTAGTAGCTGGTAGCACTGCTTTTATTGCGTGGCAACTAATCGATAAAAAAATCATTATGCCATCGAACACGCCTTTAGAAGTAGTCTTTTTCAGGTTGTTTCTTTTTATCACTACAACAGGATTGTTTAGCGATGATGCAGCAAAATGGCCTCATATCACATGGGTTGTATTAGCTTTTTGTATGTTCTTTGGTGCTTGTTCGGGTAGTACGAGTGGAGGAATAAAGTGCATTAGAGGCGTTATGATAACTAAAGTTATATCTAATCAGTTTAAACAAATATTGCATCCAAACGCTGTTTTACCGTTAAAGGTAGATGGAGCGAATGTAGAAATAAGGCAAAGAGTTACGCTTTTTAGCCTTTCTTGCCATATATTTAATGCTCATAGTAATCAGCTTCTTTTGTGTTCATTGCTATGGGAATAGACAACACAAATGCCATTACTATTGCGTTAAGTAGCTTGAGTAATGTAGGGACCAAGCTTAGGTTTACAGATTGGACCCACTATGTCTTGGAGCACATTGCCTGCTTTTTGCTAAATGGATATGTTCTGCTTTAATGCTCATCGGACGCTTAGAAATATTCACAGTGTTGGTAATTCTTACTCCAGAATTCTGGAAAAGAACATAAAAAAACGCTATCTTTGCAACTACAAACATCATATTTATTCATTTAATAAACAATATTATAACATGCAACCAATAAAAATTTGAGCCTCTTCTTATGCAGACTTTATGGGGAGGAGAAAAGATAATTCCATTTAAAAAGCTAAACAGTAATCTCACACAAGTGGGTGAAAGTTGGGAAATTTCGGGTGTTAAAGGAAATGAAACAATTGTATCTGAAGGCGAATTTAAGGGTAAAAAGCTAAACGAACTCGTAGAAGAATTAAAAGGAAAGCTTGTTGGTGAAGCCAATTATGAGCGTTTTGGAAACGACTTTCCCTTGTTAATTAAGTTTATAGATGCCCGTCAAGAACTCTCTATTCAGGTGCATCCTACAGACGAATTAGCGCAAAAACGTGGTAAACTTCGTGGTAAAACAGAGATGTGGTACATTATGAATAGCGACGAAAATGCACGCTTACGCGCTGGTATGAAGGCTAAAATAACACCTGAACAATACAAAGAAATGGTAGAAAACGACACCATTACAGAAGCAATTGCTGAGTATCAGGTGAAAGAAGGCGATTGTTTTTCCTTCCAGCAGGTAGAATTCATAGCATAGGAACTGGTTGTTTCTTAGCAGAAATACAACAAACATCAGATGTAACTTATCGCATTTACGACTTTAAACGTAAGGATAAAGACGGAAATTATCGTGAGTTGCACACCGAAGAAGCGGCAGAATGTATTGATTATAACGTTGAATCGGATTACAGAACCAACTATACTCCAATGAAAAACGAGGGTGTTGGTTTGGTGCAATGTCCTTATTTTACCACTGCTGTTTACGATTTAGACGAACCTATGACGCTTGATTATAGCGAATTAGATAGTTTTGTTATTCTTATTGGCTTAAAAGGTGAGGGCGAAGTAACTACTCCCGAGGGTTATACCACTACATTAAAAGAAGGCGAAACCATTCTTCTTCCTGCAACAACAGCAGAGGTTAAGGTGTCTGGAACTATTAAGTTTTTAGAAACTTACGTGTAGAAAACGGCACGTCGTCCTATCTTTTTGTGCAGATAGTGCATAAATAGATAGGTGAAAAACTGTTCTTGCAATCGTATTCATTGCTTTTATGAACAGATAAAACATTAATATACATTAACATAATACACAACAATGAAAAAGAAAACTTATATAAGTCCTCTTTGTAAGACTTATCCCTTAGCAGAAAAAATAGAGTTTTTAGCACTGTCAGGTGGTAGAAAACCAAAGCCAAAACCTGTTCAACCATCAAATCCTGTCTTACCCATTGATAATACAAATACGATAAATAGTTCGAATGATATATTCTAATTAAACTATATATCACAAAGTAAAAGCCCCAAAACATTTAGTTTTGAGGCTTTTATTGTATCTTATTATCGCTTTTTTAGTTAAGCATTAAAGTCATATAAAGAGGCATATCTCTTAAAATAAGCTCAGCCACTTGCGCCACATTCATCACCTTTGCCTGTTCAAAAGGTTCGTGTGTTCGGCGCACTTTGCCTTTATCTATCACATAATAAGCATTGTTAAACGGAATATCTTTGTCGCCTTTCACTTGTAAAACCATTGTAAACGAAGGACAAAGTTTAGCAAATATTTTCAATGCCTCATACACATTTAGCAACCTAATCATGCCTTGTGCCACCTTGTCGTTGGCATTATAGTCGCTACCATCTATGCGTACATCTTCTAAGGCAATAGCAAATTGCTCCTCGGTGTGTAGCACTATGCTTTTTTGTGCTTGTTGCCAAGCGTCAAACTCGTTAAAGGTCATGCGCTCAAAGCCCACAGGTGGCAGTTGGCAACTAATGTTTTTAACATAACCACATTTGCTATACCAGTCTATTAACCAATCTTCGGCAGGAATAAGAAACGAAAATACCGCCCCTTTATGAAAGCTATTAAAATGCGCTTGGTGCATAATATTGTTACCAATGTTTAGCTTTCGTTTGTCGGGAGCTGTGCAAATGCCACTTATATATACCCCTTCCACCTTTTCGTCTCCTATTTTTTTAAGGTGTAAGGAAGAGCTTGAGCGCACCCACCACCTTATTATCTATGCAAATAGTGTAATTGTTTTCGGGCGTAAACACCTTGCTAAAAATACAACTGCACAAAAGCCTCTTTGTCGTTAAACACCTCTTGCCATAACCTTTTAGTTTGTTTTTTAATTTCCTCTGCATTAGGAGAAGACGGCAAAACGTGTGCCTCCATCACCGTATTCTTTTCTAAAAGAATGTCGGGTTGATAAGATAATTTCGCCCTACGAAGCCCCTCTTCGCCTAAATCTTCTTCTCGGTTTATGTAATAAAACTGCTCTGGTAGATGCTTAACAAATAGGTTGTTAATCATAGTAAACGAACCTTCGTAGTTAACATCTGCTTTTTTTCTACACACACATCGAAGGTGTTTTTGGTTGATAGCACAGCCATAAGAGAAAGCCACCAAATGATTTTTTACCCATAAAGTGCCACCGATGAGCGATAAGTCGTCCCAAAATTCAAATGCACGAGTCATTGAACGAAGCTCAGCTGTTAGTTGATTAGTGTCTACACCCTCTGCCTGATAAAGCTCCTATCCATTGCTTTGCTAAGAAGACACTGCGGAATAAACTCTTTTTGTTAAAGGTTTATAGGCGTAATTAGGGTATAAACTCTTAAATTTATTGATGTGATTACGCTTTCCATGCAACTTCTTTCCCGACAAAAGAACCAATTTTTCGCGCGTATAAATATAGTCGGCAACATCTCTGTCGGTTTTTATTTCGAACACATTAGGGAACGTTTCTTCTAAAAATATCTGCCATATAATTGCACACACCCATTAGTTTTAGGGGGTAACCCATAGCGTTTGCATCTTCTTTCATGAGTTGTATCACCTCTGCTGAACACTCTTTGCAGGTTCAACACACCACTTTCCGTTAGCGTTAAGTGTGGGTTGAGGCAGTGGAAGCATGTAGGCTAAATGATTGTTTACATAAAAAACGCACCACCAGATGGTTTTTAACAATGGCAAACTGAGTGTTATATAAAAATCGCCAGCTAATGAGATTGGCAATAGAAAGGTCGTAACTTTGACGTTCGCCATAAAGAGTGAAACGCTGAATTACATCTTTATCTTGAACAGTTATATCTTTAAATTTAATCATAAACAAAGTGGTGTTATGTTATCTTACTAACAAAGATAACGAAAAAGCAACGATAATGGGTGTGTTGTAGTGTTATTTCACTATTTTTGAGAATGATTGTTAAACACTCATTGTTTGGAATATATGCCATAAAAACGGAATATATTCTGTTTGTTTTTGTGTTCTTAAAAACGTGCTAATAAATGTTTTTAGCTATGCTTTTGCAAGGTTTTAAAGGTGATGTTAGGGGCTTGTTTTTGATTAAAAATAAAGGCGATAAAAAGCTAAAACACGGTGTTTTGCATTTCTAAAACCAACATATTGAAAAGTAAAAAATAAGCTTTTTAGTACCAATCTCTTGTGTTTTACCCTGCAATAGCTTATGTTTTAGCGTGTAATACCTTGTGTTTTAGGTGCTAAACTCTTATGTATTGCATGCTAAACCCTAAGCTTTTTGCACAAAAAACAAGCGAAAAAGGGTGTTTTATGGGCTTTTTATTACTGTTTTAGTGCATAGCTATGCCATTTTAATGGACAAAAATACAAAAAAATAAAGAACTGCTTTTGGGTGCATAAAAAGCTGAATAAAAACAAAATATTCCATCTTTATGCACTCAGTTTATGCGTTATAAACATAAAAAAGTCGCTCTCCACAAAGTGAAGAGCGACCAATGTGTGATGAAAAACACTATTGTTTATTTCATAGGAACCAAAGAAATGGCATAACCACCACCAGCTACTACGTTTGTAGAAAGTTTTGTTTTGCTGGTTACCACCTTCTTTTTCAATAACATAAGCCTGAGGGTTTGTTTTATAATCGGCATTAGGTGCGTCTTTATAAATGGTGGCTTGGTATTTCTTTCCCTTATCTAAAAAGTCTAAAGAAATAACCGATTTTCTTGCAGAAGCTCCAGCAACACTACCCACAAACCAATTGTTTGTGCCTTTAGCCTTTCGTGCAGCAGTGATAAATTCCATAGGTTCTGCTTCGAGATAAATAGACTTGTCCCAATCTACAGCTACGTCTTTAATAAATTGAAAAGCATCTATAAAGCGTTCATAGTTCTCAGGAAAGTCGGCAGCCATTTGTAAAGGACTGTACATTGTTACGTAAAGAGCGAGCTGACCACCTATCGTTGAGTTTACATGAGAGCCATTTGTGCAATTCATGTCAAAAGATACCAGGCGTGTAATCCATAGGGTCCTCCTTGCAAACGAGTAAATGGAAGGATTGAAGTGTGGCCTGGTTTAATTCCACCAAACGCTTGAAACTCTGTTCCCATAGCACTTTCATTGCCAATAAGGTTAGGATATGTACGGCAAAGACCTGTGGGACGAACAGCCTCGTGAGCGTTAACCATAATCTTAAAGTCGGCTGCACGCTTCACAGCATTTAAGTAATGGTTTATTTCTATTTGACTATAATGATGTTCTCCACGAGGTATTATGTTACCAACATAACCACTTTTCACAGCGTTATATCCGTATTTATTCATTAAAGCATAAGCTCTGTCCATAAACTTTTCGTAGTTCATGAGCGAAGACGATGTTTCGTGATGCATCATTAGCTTAACTCCTTTGGCGTGAGCATATTCGTTTAATGCTTTAATATCAAAGTCGGGATAAGGTGTTTGAAAGTCGAATACAAACTCTTTTGAATTACCTGCCCAGTCTTCCCAGCCTATATTCCATCCTTCAACCAAAAACTTGTTGAAAGCCATGTTTCGCTGCAAAGTCGATATAACGTCGTACATTATCGTTGTTAGCACCATGTTTTTCCCGAAGGTTTAGCAGTAGAATAATCGGTAACACCCAGCGTTACAGATGGAAATTGGTGTGTATAAGCCCATTCACTCTTACCTGAAATCATCTCCCACCATACACCCTACATACTTAACAGGTTTAATCCAAGAAGTGTCTTCGTAAGCACATGGGTCGTTTAAGTTAAGAATAAGGTTAGAAGAAAGCACCTTTGTTGCTTTATCGGCTATGAGTATTGTTCGCCACGGACTGTGCATGGGTGTTTGTAGATGGCCTTTCATGCCTTGAGCATCTGGAGTTAAAGCCGAAGTGAACACCATGTTTTGCTCGTTTAGCACAAGGTGCATGGCTGGATAGTTAACCAATGCAGCTCGTGAAGGTTGAGATAAACGCCATCTGCAGTCTTTAACATGAGCGAAGTTTGCACTCCTGTGTCAGAAAAAAAGGTGTTTGCGACATGTTATCAGTTATGGCATTCTTTATTTTTAGAACGAATTTCACTGAGTTTACTCTTTTGTATATTGATACTCTTGAGTGTCGTAATCGCCTGCAATCCACCATGCAGTGTGGTCTCCAGTCATAGCTATTTCGGTTCGTTCGTCTTTCACTACAAAGTAGTTTAACTTGCCTTTTTGCGGAAACTCATAACGTAAACCTACTCCATCGTTATACACTCGGGAAGCCGAATATTCATGTAACGGTCTGTCTTGTCTTGCTTTAATTGCACCAACAACTCTTTATAATGGTTGTTAATAGAGCTGTTTTCTCCCACACAGGCTCCATGTTTCGTTTGTTTCGTTGGTTGTTTCGTCGAGAAGAGAGAAGCCATTGAGCAAGTTTTCAGCTTTGTTCAACTCGTAACCCAGTCTACTTTCTTTCACTATGGGTTTGCCTTTAAAGAACACTTTGTAGGTTGGTGTGGTATTAACTAAGTTAAAAATCAACCTTAATCTCTCCGTTAGGAGAACTAATGTCTGTAGCGTTTGCCATTGTAAAGCACGATAGCGGAAGGCATACAGATAGGATAAAAACTTTTTACTGTCATAATATTTAAATGTTTGTTTTTAGCTTTTTAATAAAAAAACAATGCTTACCAAAGCGGTTAATGCTTGTAGGTTTTTTTGTTTGTTAAATGTGTGTTTATGGTTGGTATATAAATGGTTTATTGTAAAAACTCTTTCTTTTTGTTGTTAAAAAGATATATGCAAAAGATAGAAAAATGAGCTATTAAATAGGTATATAGTAATAATATAGTGGCAAGAAAGTGTTAAATTGATAGTTATCATATAGCTATTTGCTCTTTTAAAAACACCATTAAGCCTTCAAAAAGAAAAACGTACACCTTATATTATATAATGTGTAACAGCTTATTGGTTTGTTTATCGGTGCATAATAAAAATAAGTTTTAACGATAAATTTAGGGTTTGTTTTAAGTGAAAAATACATGGTTTTGCCCTGTATAGATAGAATGTAAAAACAGAAAATAAAAAGACTCTTGCTATCTATAATTTAAATTTTATATGCTTGTTTTAATGAAAAAAATAGCGTAAAAAAATTTGTTTTATACTAAATTATTGTTACTTTTTGTAGCGTAAAAAGTTTTAATGTTTATTTCTTAATAACAAAAAGAATGAGCAAATAAAAGGAAAACGTTTTAGCTCTAAAAAAGAGCTCGCAAGGTTTGCAAAAATATAAAGATAAGTGTTAAAAATGTCGTTGCTTTGTAATGTCACAGGCACTCACTTTTTCAATATAAAACATCATCATTGAATTATTCACATCTAAAACAAACTATATGAAAAAAACTTCTATTCACGTTGTTTACCCTGCTTGTTGCAACCCTTGTTTCGGCTCAAGAAGCAGAAGTTACCTTAGCTACTTCCAAAAGAATATGGAGCTCTATTACTTTTTTTATCCTGTGCAAAAGAAGGCTGGAGACAAAGTTCTTGTCGACTGGGGTGATGGAGTTAAGCAAGAATATAACGTTAATCCACAAGGTTGGGGGTCAGATAAAAGAGTGTCAGGAGCTGTAAAAGGCGACACTATTCGTGTGTATTGTGAACTTACATCTTTAGAGATTGAAGATAATGCACTTACCTATTTAGCATTAAAAAAACAACCATCGCTCACCACTCTGAAAGCAACAAAGAACCAACTAACAAGAGAAAAACTCTTTTTAGGTGAGTCTACAGCAATCACTTTTTAGATTTGAGCCATAATAAGTTGCTTAATCTTAACTTGTTTAACCAAACAGCATTGGAGAATGTGTATGTAAATAACAATCCAGAGCTTAACACTGTGGTTTTTCCCGATGAGCTGTTAACCTTAAAACAAGTGAACTTATCGCAATGCGACATCGTGCATTTTTATCCCTAAAAAAAGCTAACAAATTTACAATCATTAGATATCACTAATGGCTCATTAGCTGAACTTGAATTAGGTAATAACTATCCTAATTTAACGACATTAAAGGTAGGTGGAAACATGGCTTTATCTACTTTAGATGTGAGTAAACAAACAAAACTATACGATTTAGATGTTTCTAAAACGGCATTAACTCAGCTAAACACCTTTAATAATAAAGAACTTACGATTTTAAATGTGCGTAGTACGGGTTTAAAAAACTCTCGACTTAAAAAAACAATAAAAGACCTTACAACGCTCGATTGTGGTAACACTAAGATAACAAAAACTCGATGTTACCATCTTCCAAAGATATCTCGTTTGGCATTAGATAGCACCGATGTGGCGCGTTTAGACTTGTTTAAAGCGAGCTATTTGAGGGATTTGAACATAAGAAAAACCAAAAATTGGATTTCTTGACTTGCATGCTTGTAATGTTGCTAACTTGTTAAATAGACTTGATTTGAGGGATTGTCCAAACTTTACTCCTCAAACGTTAAACTTCCTTTTCTATTCTATGCCTGCTTTAGCACGTAAGGTTTGGAATACAAATGTGTTCTTAAAAGGTTCTAATGCAGAAACATCTAACACTTCAATTATAACAGAAGACCCCGAAATTCCTTATAAAACAGATATAACAGGAGATGGTTCTGCGTCTATGGATAGTGTAACTATAAACAAAGAAACTGTAGAAGGAGGCTCTTATACCTTAACACAAATCCCATCATCTTTTTAGTGATGATAACTGGACACCATTGACTACAAAAGGCAAAACCGGGGTATCCTATCAGTTTGACTCCAACACCTGCAAGCGGATACTATTATGTTGGTGTGGTGATTAACGATAAAGAAGTGAACGACACCTTATTCACTGTATCACAAAATGCCACCATTAAACCCATATTCCGTAAAGGTGCGAGCGAAAAAGTTATCACATTAACCGTTCAACCCAATGCAGAACAAAACTATTTCCTATCGGCTGAAGAAGAAAATACACCTGTAACAGTGGATTGGGGGCAATGGAGTTGAAGAAACATATTCGCTAAAAAGCACTCTAACTAACATTCAAGGAAGAACCAAAGGCACAAAAGTGGTGATTAAAGGGTTGGTAACAGGTGCTGTATTTGATAGTTACGAATTCTTTGGAACAGAAAATAATATATCTGCAATAGATGTTACTAAAAAAACGATATATTAAAAAAAGTTTATCGTTTTATATGAACCCTGTTAGTAGCTTAGACTTATCAAGTAATACCGAATTAACAGAACTAAACTGCTCGTATACACAGTTAGAAAAATCTCGATTTAACGCACAATACAAAAGCTACACACCCTACTTGCATACCATAACAACTTAACATCGTTAGACGTAAGTAAGGCTGTTAACTTAGAAATTCTTAATGTTAAACTGAATAAACTTAACAACCTCGATTTAAGTCACAACACTTTATTGAAGTCGTTAAATGTAATGAGTAACCAATTGTCTGCTTTAGATGTGCATCATTTAGCTAACTTGGTAGAGTTAGAGGCGCAAGACAACAAACTAACAAACATCAGTTTAGACGCAAATGCCAAGCTACTTGCTTTGTCGTTATCAGGAAATCCACTTGCAAACATTAATCTTCAAGCAAATAAAAAACTGTTATCACTCAATTTAGATGGCTGTAATATGGCTGTTCCCGACCTACGTCAAAACACCAGTCTGCAAGCTATTAACGTTAGTCATAACAACTGGGACGCTTGTACATTAAACGATTTTTTTATGCTCTTTTGCCAGAGTTTACACTCTTACCGGGCTATAAACAAATAGGAAACTACACTTTTATGGAATGAAGGTAACACACACTTTGGAACACAAGCCAATGCTGTTGAACATTCTGAAACAAACATTGCAACTGGAAAAAGGTTGGATTGTAAATGCAGAAGGAGATGGAACAGGTTGCGAAGATGTATATGTTTTTGTGAAACCTACCACTAATGGAAGTGTAAAAACTGTTTGTGAATAACGAAGAAAAACCTGTTAACTCTAAGGTGAAAAAAAGGTAGTCAAGTGACTGTTAAAGCAGTGTCTGACACAGGATACAAGGTAACAAGTATGCATTTAAACGGTAGAAGCTTGCCTCATGGCGTGTTTAATGCACTTAAAAGTTCTACCTTAGTAGTTGCTTTCAGTGTTGATACAGCAATTGATGGTGTAGAGAATAGCACAGCAACAGCTATCGCTGGCGTAGGAACAATCAACTTTACAACCGAAAAAGCTACACCCGTATCGGTTTATAGTCTACAAGGCGAAACCTTATACACCGCAGTTGTTAACGGAACCGAAATCCTATCATTAGCAAAAGGCATCTATCTTGTAAAACTAAATGATGTGGTGAGAAAAATGATGGTTAAGTAAAAACAACGCATTATCATAAGGTTATCATCGTAATACACCTTATTATATATAAAGAGAATGTGCTTATGTGGTGCATTCTCTTTTTTCTTTTCGCCTACTTCCTTATCGTCTTGTCTTTTAAAATCATCTTTCACACTTGTTACCTTTGACCTCTATTCTCTGTATGTACCACCTTTTTACAAATAATCTTTGTTTCCTCTTCGCTTTTTCTTTATTTTGTCATTAAACATTTTCTATGCTTTCTCCTCCCAAAAATCCCTTTTTGTTAGCTCAAAAAGGGATTTGTTTTCTTTGAAAAAAATATTTGAGAGTGAAATGTTGCCTTTATTTCGTGATAAAATAAGAGAAAAGGAGTTGAAATGCGAAAAATGAGGCATTTTGTTGCAATCTCTTGTGTTTTACCTTGCAATAGATAAGAGTTTGCACCCTAAAACATAAGGTATTGGCACCTAAACTCTTATGTATTGCATGCTAAAACCTAAGCTTTTACACCTTAATGCACCGTTTACCGTAGGTTAGAAACGAGTGAAATAGAAAAAGTAAAAACCTATATGTTTTACCTTAAAACGTGAAAAATAGAGCGAAAAAAAGACACTATAACACCGCTTAAATAGATAGCTCGATAGGTAGAAAAACGCATTTTTTAGCTTCTTTTTCTGTACAAAAAGAAGTGATATTTTATGAAATTCGACCCTTTATTTATTTCTTTAAAAAAACAACACCATAACGTGTTATAACGCAAAAAACGTGTCTTTTTTTATGTTTCACCGCTTGTTGTTGAAACGATAAGGAAGAAATGTTTTAGGTTGTTGTTACCTCATTTTGAAGAATAAAAAAACATAGATAATTAGAATAAAAAAACAATTGCTATAAGTGGTTTCTATTTAGAAAATTTAAGAGAATAGATAAATAAAAATGCTTTTTCTTTTTGATGTATATCAGTTTTTATATACCTTTGCTTGCGAATAGCTAATGAAACTCTTAAATAAAAATAAGAAAAAGAGAGTAGATAAGCAATGAGAAAAAGCCTTTCTCATTTGTTTTTAGTTATTTTCATTTATCTATTAACGCATATATAATTACAAATTAAAAATAATTAACTTGTGAAAATGACAACAAACAACAAAGCGCAGAGCCCTTTAATGCTATGGGGTGCGTTATCGTTGTGCCTTGCTTTTATTCCTAATGGCAACGCACGTGCAACTTCAGCGGTTGTAGGTAAAGGGATTGTTCTTGAATAATCTACACAGCAAAAAACGTTTTCGGGAGTAGTGAAAGATGCCAAAGGAGAACCACTTATTGGTGTAAGTGTGGTTGAAAAAGGCACTTCTAATGGAGTAGTGACCGACCTTAATGGCCATTTCTCTTTAAAAACTACATCTGCAAAACCCACTCTTACCTTTTTCTTATATAGGCTATGCGTCGCAAACCGTTATGCCTTCAGGAGCAGTTCTACAAGATATTGTTTTGAAAGAAGAAGGCCATGAAATAGGAGAAGTGGTAGTTACTGCGCTTGGTATTAAGAGAGAACAAAAAGCTTTGAGCTATAATGTACAACAAATAAAGGGAGATAAACTTACTGCAGTTAAGGACCCAAACTTTGTTAACTCGCTTGTTGGTAAGGTAGCAGGTGTTCAGATAAACGCAGGAGCTGGTGGTGCAGGTAGTGCAGTGCGTGTTGTTATGCGTGGTTCTAAATCTATTGAAAAAGGAAATAATGTTCTTTATGTGATTGATGGTATTCCGATGTACAATCATAGCTTTGGAGGAGCTGGTAATAGCTTTGGTACTAAGGCTGGTTCGGAAAGCTCTGCAGACATCAATCCTGAAGATATTGAAAGTATAAACATGCTTACTGGTCCTTCGGCAGCTGCTCTTTATGGTAGTGATGCAGCGAATGGTGTAGTTATTATTAACACGAAACGAGGAACAAAAAGAAAAAAACATCTGTAACGATAAGTAATAGTAGTATGTTCTCAACAGCTACCATGTTACCTCGTACTCAACACAGCTATGGAACCAGTAATGGTATGCTTAGTTGGGGTAAAAACAGGAAAGTGACTTTTGACCCAGCTAAGTTTTTTTAACACAGGAAGTAATATAATTAACTCTGTTGCATTGTCTACTGGTAACCAGAAAAAAACCAAACATATCTTTCTGTTTCTACAACTAATGCAAAGGGAATTGTACCTCGTAACACTTACGACCGTTATAACTTTACGGCTCGTAACTCGACTTCTTTCTTGGAAGATAAGTTGGTTTTAGACTTTGGTTTGAACTATATTTTACAAAAAGATGCCAACTTTGTGGCACAAGGTATTTATAACAATCCGCTTCCAGCCTTATATCTTTTCCCACCGGGAGAAGACTTTAACGAAATTCGTAACTATGAACGTTGGGACCCAGTGTTAGGTTATAAAACTCAATACTGGCCTTATGGTGAAGGTGCACACTCGTTACAAAACCCTTATTGGATACAAAACAGAATGCAACGCACCACAGATAAACAACGTTATATGTTGAATGCATCGCTTAAATGGAATATTTTGAGTTGGTTAAATGCAACAGGTCGTGTTCGTGTAGACAACTCTCAATATCGATTATTAGGTAAGAATTATGCTTCTACACTTAAAACATTCTCAGATGATAATGGAGGTTATAGCGATGAAACACAAAGCGATCGTTCTCTTTATGCAGATGTGATGTTAAACATAAACAAGCGTTTTAACGATTTAGTTTCTGTAAATGCAAACATAGGAGCTCTGTTAAACGACCAACGTTTTTGAAAGTGCTGGTGGTTCAGGAAACTTGCTTTTGCTTAACTTCTTTGCAATGAATAACTTGAATTATAGCAACAAATATAAAACAATTCAAGAAGGATGGCACGACCAAACACAGTCGGTATTTGCTTCAATGGAAGTGGGTTATAAAGATATGCTTTATCTAACAGCAACCGGAAGAACAGATTGGGCATCACAATTAGCATTCTCTGACCAGTCTTCTTTCTTCTATCCATCAGTTGGTTTATCAGCTGTTGTGTCTAATATGACGAAACTTCCTTCGTTTGTAAACTTCTTAAAAGTGCGTGCTTCTTATTCTAAAAGTAGCATCAGCGTTTAGTCGTTATCTCTCAAATCCAAGTTATGAGTTTAATACTCAATCACACACTTGGACAAAATCTAATGTTGCTCCTCTTGCACACATGAGGCCCAGAAGACACAAAGTCTTGGGAATTAGGTGTGAATGCAAAGTTCTTACATAACACAATTAACTTAGATTTAACGCTTTATCGTTCGAACACTTATCACCAAACAATTTATGGTAAAAACAAGTAGTTCATCGCTTTATTCTTCGCAAATTGTGCAAAGTGGTAACGTGCAAAAACCAAGGTATAGAGCTTGCTTTGGGCTTTAATAAAACCTTTGGTAATGTAGATGTTTCTTCAACACTTACTTACACACTTAATCAAAACAAAAATTATTAGATTGTCGGATGCAAGTGTTAATAAGAAAGGAGTTCCCGAAATACAAAAAGATTACTTAGGTGCAAGCTCTGTAGCTCCACAAGTTATTTTGTATGAAGGTGGTTCTATGAGCGATATTTATGTAAAACATGAATTAGCAAGAGACCCTAATGGCAACATTGCTATCGACCCTGCATCGGGTAATCTCAGCATAAAAGAAGTAGAACCTTATAAAGCTGGTCAGCTTGCACCTTTATATAATATAGGTTGGAGCAATAATGTTAGCTATAAAGGTATTAGTCTTGGATTTACATTAGCTGCTCAGTAGGGTGGCTTGGTTTATTCTGCAACACAAGGAATTCTCGATTATAATGGTGTATCAAAAAGCATCTGCAGACGCCAGAGATAATAACGGTGTAGATATAAATTATGGTAAAGTGCCTGCTCAAAAAAATACTATCAAGCCATTTCAACGTCACAAAGGTGGTTACGGTGCTTATTATCTTTATAGTGCTACAAACGTGCGTTTGCAAGAACTAAGTTTAAACTATTCATTGCCTAAAAAGTGGTTCAATAACAAGTTAAACTTATCTGTAGGTGTTGTGGGACGTAATCTTTGTATGATTTACTGCAAAGCTCCATTCGACCCAGAACTAACAGGTTCTACTACAAGTAACTACTATCAAGGAGTAGATTTCTTTTATGCAACCTTCTACACGTAATGTTGGTTTTTAATGTTAAACTTCAATTCTAACAAGACTTCTTCTTATGAAAAATATAACAAAACTATGCTGTGTAGCTCTTTTAGGAACATGTTTTGTGGGCTGTACAGATAACTTTAATGATTATAACACTAATCATTATGCTATTTATCAAGCAGACCCTCCTGTGTTAATACCTGAAATGATTGAACCAATGATGTTTGTTCAACAGAATAGTTCACAGTTGATAGACCAAATGGTAGGTGCTTTAGGAGGTTATATGACTTGCTCTAATCGTTGGGGAGGTCAAAATTTCGACACCTTTAATGCGTCGGAAGGCTGGAATTCTCAAACATTTAATAAATCTTACAATAAGCTGGTAAACCTTTATAGCATAGAAACTGCGACTAAACGGTCAGGACATTATTGGGCAATGGCAAGCTTATTAAAGGCTGCAGTGTTGATGCGTGTGTGTGATTGCTATGGTCCTATCCCTTATAGTAGTATCGCTAATGGTAAATATCACACTTCTTATGAAAGTGTAGAAGATGTATATAAACATATTATAGAAGACCTTACAGCATCAGCTAATGTTCTTTCACAATATGCTGCTCAATATCCAAGCTCTCATCCGTTAGAAGGAAACGATTTAGTGTATAATGGTGATTACGCAAAATGGGCTAAATTAGCAAATTCTTTAGCGTTAAGAGCAGCTGTAAGAATTGGTAATAAAGAAGCTGCAGAGCAGATCTGTGCCAGCTCGATAGGAGTTATTGAATCAAATAACGATAATGCTTTGGTTAATCCGGGTGTACAAGGAAACCCTTATCAATTAGCTGCTACAGGCTGGGGAGACCTTCGTGTGAGTTCATCTATTGCTGATTATATGAATGGTTACGAAGACCCACGACGTGAAAAGTATTTCACTAAGTCGGCATTTGATGGTGTAAGTTACATTGGAATGCGAACAGGTGAAGCATCATTTGTAAAAGATAATGTTGCAAAATATTCACTTCCAAACTTCCAAACCTCTTCTCCGTTACCTATTTGTTTAGCATCAGAGGTTGCATTCTTAAAAAGCTGAATGCGCATTACGTGGTTGGCAAGTAGGCGAAAATGCACAGGTGTGGTATGAAAAGGGTATTCGTTTATCTATGGAACAATATGGAATAGACGCAAATGCTATTGCTCAATATATTGAAAAACAATAGCTTAACACCACAAAGTCATAGCAACGACCCACGAGGAAGTAAGTATAACTATCATCGTAACACAACCGTTAAGATTAAATGGGATGCCGATGGAAGTGAAAAGAACCTCGAACGTATTATAACACAAAAAGTGGATAGCGATGTATCCCATGGGTTTAGAGGCATGGAGTGAATACCGTCGCACGGGATTTCCTGAGTTAGCACCCTCTATTGACAACTTAAATGAGAGAGTAATAACAAATACAAGTCGAGGAATGCGTCGTCTTCGTTATCCTGATACTGAACGAGATTTAAATAAAGAAAATTATTTAAAGGGAGTAGAAATGTTGAAAGGAGCCGATAACGAAGCAACAGATTTGCCATGGGCAAAGAAGAATTAACTTCTAATATTTTAACAAACATTTTTGAATACAAAAGAATATGAAACTAAAACAAAACCTTTTGCTGTTATTAGGTGCATCATTAGCATTTTTTTCGTGTGCTGATTGGACAGAACCTATGGCAGAACAAATGACAAAATATAGCAATACGGAAGTTGCAAAGACCGAAACTTACTATCAAGCGTTAAGAGATTGGAAGAAAACAAAAGCATTCTATTTCTTTTTGGTTGGTGGGCTGGTTGGAGTCCAGCAAAAGGCTTCTACTACTAATATGCTTAGTGGATTACCCGACAGTATGGACGTTGTATCGCTTTGGGACAACTCTACTAACTTATCAGAGAGTCAAAAACGCGACTTAAACTTTGTGCAAAAGAAGAAAGGAACAAAAGTTCTTTTCTGTAGCTTTACACAATATGTTGGTCAACATGCTACTCCAAAAAGAACACAATGAAACAGAAGATAGTCGTCATGCGTTTTTGGGGTTGGGATAAAAAACAGCGATGAATTAAAAGAGTCTGCAGTGCGTAAATATGCTAATGCCATTATAGATACGATAAACAAGTATAACTATGACGGTTTTGATATCGATTTTGAGCCTAATTATGGTTATCCCGGTGAGCTTTCAAGTAATAACCATTTAATGCATATCTTTATCACCGAGTTAGGTAAACACATTGGTCCTATGTCTCCAAATCCTGAAAAGTTACTTGTAGTAGATGGTGAACCACAAACATTGAATGCTGAAACAGCTCCTTACATTAGCTATTTTATCATTCAAGCCTACTTTGCTAAAGAAGCAAACCTTGATAGTAGATTAGCATTAGGCTTAGAGAAATTTAAAAATGTGCTAAGCCAAGAGGAGATAACCAACCGTTATATCATGACTGAAAACCTTGAGAGTGCCATTGATTGTTTAAATGGTGGTTATCCATTCTCTACTCGTGATGGACAGAGTACACCCTATAAATCACTCGAAGGCTTTGCACGTTGGCAACCTACTAATGGTTTTAGAAAAGGTGGATTTGGAGCTTATCACTTCGATGGTGAAGCTGTTAATACACCAGCCTATAAGTATATGCGTCGTGCAATACAAGCTCAAAACCCTTCGGTGTTAGGTAAGTAAAACATCATCGCTTAGTTTATATTACATAACGAATAAAGAGAAGTGTCGTAAACACTGTCTTGTGACACTTCTCACCTTATTATATATAGCATAAAAATATGAAACTTACATTATATACATGCTTGATGTTTATAGCAACATTGGCTTCTTGTAATGATGCCGACTATAAACCTCTTGAAAATACTGCGTTTATTAACGAGAGTAGAACAACACAAAGCAGTAAAGTTGTTATTACTGAAAAAGGTGCAACAGCCGAAATCACTCCAACACTCTCTGCTCCTATAACCGAAGATTGTACTTTAAAGCTTGTTATAGATACCACTTTGCTAAGTAAATATAACGAACAACAAGGAACAAGCTATGTAGCTTTGCCCGAAAAAGCATTCTCTATGGCAAAAGAAGTTACCATTAAGGCAGGTAATTACAGTGCAGACCCAGTGAGAATAAGCATCAATCCTCTTTCAGAAGATATGGTAGGAGAGAGTTATGCTTTACCTATTCGTTTAGTAAGTACAAACCCTAATGTGCCAGCAATGACACAAACAGGAACCTTTGTCATAACAACAGAAGCCGTATTATCATCGTCTTTACCTCAATTTACGGGTGCTCCTATGCTCAGAAGCAGCGATGCCTAAGGGACAAGAAACCTACAATGAATATACAATAGAGGTGAAATTCCAAGTGAGTGATACAGGAGATAGAGACAGAGCTGTATTTGTTAATAGCGGACCGGGTGAGCCTAACTTCGTTCTTTTACGCTTTGAAGACCCTCAATCTAATCAAGCCGACCACAAAGCACATTCGCTTGTACAGATTGTTGGACGAAATAGAATCTATATGAATCCTACCTTTTCTTTCGTACCAAACAAGTGGCAACATCTTGCTTTAACGTGCGATGGCTCTCATTATCGTCTTTATATTAACGGTTCTTTTGCTGGAGTAAAAGACATTCCAGCAGGTTCTACCACCTTCCAGCAATTTAAATGGTTCACAAAAGGTGACGATTCTTTCAGTCGTTGGGGACAATGTAAGATATTAGTTGCCGAAGCTCGTGTGTGGTCTGTTTGTAGAACAGAGAGTCAAATACAGAAAAATCAATCATCAGTAAGTCCAAAATCAAAGGGATTAGAAGCTTATTGGCGTTTTAACGAAGGCTCTGGTAAAACATTTAACGATGCTACTGGACACGGACACACTATCACATCTGCACAAGAACCCACATGGGTTACAGGTGTAAAGTCTACCGATGAGAGTACAGCTTGGAAATAATCAAATCATATAAAAAAAGATACAACAATGAATTATATTATAAAAAAATATCGAAGGCTCTTTTGTTGGCACTTCCCATCATAGCTTCTTCGTGTTGCTCTGATAGTAATGAAGCTGATACAAGACGAGTGGACAGCCACTTATGTATATTTGCAGAGAATAGATTATCTTACACCTTCGCCTAAAAAGTTTTCATTTAGCGCATCGTAGCGATGGCGTAAAGGGAGAGATAGCCATGCCTTTTGTAGCAAAAACACAAAAGCCTTGCACACAAGATATAAAGGTGCATTTCTCTCTTATATCAAAAACAGACAAGGTGTCGTTAGAGTTTTTAAATCAAAAAGGAGAACCCTTAACAGACAATGTGCTTGTTATTAAAGCTGGTCAAACACACTCAGACACCATAAAGGTTGTGGGTAGTAAGTTTGAACAACTGAAAGATATAGAAGAACAATGGGAAACAAACTTCCAAGTTAATCTCACTGACATTGAAACAGCACAAGAAAAACACTTTCATTTCTGCCTGTAAAAGATTTACAAAAAGCTAACAGCAAAGATTGAAAAAAAGACCCACATTTAACATTATCTTTAGGGTCAACCAGCTAACAGCGATGTGTTAGATAGAGCCGATTGGAGCATCACTTTAGACGATGTTGCAGAGCATCCTGCTTCTAATCTCTTTGATGAAGATTTTTGGAACAGATGTTGCAAGTAGCAATAACGGATTTAGTTTTGTACTCGATTTAGGTGCCGAAACAGCTTTTAAGTGGACTTTATACCACTTCTTGGGCTTATCAGAGTGGGAACGTATGCACCACAAGAAATAGAACTATTGGTATCTAACGATAACACAAATTGGCGTTCATTAGGGTCGTATAGCAACAGGAACAGGTATCCAGCAAGTTGTTTTTGAAGAACAACCAACTGCTCGTTATCTTCGTTATGTCATCACTAAAATGCCTTCATCAAAGCGTGTTAGTTTAACAGAGTTCTATCTCTTTACACCAAAAAAATAAGTAAACGATTAAATAATTACATCATCTTTTATTCCTTTCCTCAACCTTTAAAGCAATCTTAATTAAGCTATAAGGTTTAAAAAGAAATAAATAGTAATATTTAAAACATCTATAGAAGAAAAATAGCATCTTTGTTTTTTTAGAACATAGATGCTATTTTTGTTTAAACATGATTGAGTTTTTCTCCTCCAAAAATCCCTTTTGTTAGCTCAAAAAGGGGGCGTTTTTCTTTAAAAAATATTTGAGAGTGAAATGTTGCCTTTTATTTTGTGATAAAAATAAGAGAAAAAGGAGTTGAAATGCTAAAAATAAGGCATTTTGTTGCAATCTCTTGTGTTTTACCTTGCAATAGATAAGAGTTTGCACCCTAAAAACATAAGACATTGGCACCTAAACTCTTATGTATTGCATGCTAAAACCTAAGCTTTTACACCTTTATGCACCGTTTATCGTAGGTTAAAAAAACGAGTGAAATAGAAAAAGTAAAACCTATATGTTTTGCTTTAAAACGTGAAAAAGTAGAGCGAAAAAGATACTATAACACCGCTTAAATAGATAGCTCGATAGGTAGAAAAACGCATTTTTAGCTTCTTTTTTTCTGTACTAAAAAGAGTGATATTTTTATGAAATATCACCCCTTATTTATCTCTTTTAAAAAATAATACCACAATATGTTATAACGCAAATGAGCATGCCCTTACGCACCACCGTTTGTTGTTAGTGTAAAAACAAGACACTTTTTTGTAGCTTTTTATAAGCGTTGCGGTGTTTAGCGCATACCATTTTGTTTATTTGTTTTGAGCAACAGCCGCTTGAAAGTTGTCTACACTATTCAAAACAGCATTAAACTCAATAACCTCGTAGCTTGCTATTTCGTTTTTATAGAAAGGGTCTTCGGCAACAATCGCTCCAACTTCAGCTCTCGATTGAGCGTTACAAAGAATAACACCGCCAGTTCGTGGCACTTGAGAACCCGATGCAAAAAGATGCCCTGTTTTATATTTTTCAGCCAAATAAGCACGGTGCTCAGCTAAAAAAGCATCAACTTGTTCAATGGGTTTAGTGTAAGTAAGAATAAGTACAAACATAATTTTTATTTTTAAAAGTGTAACAATAAAAAGTGCATGCCGTTGTAAACTCTTTGCCGTTAAAGCATTGTAGTCCACGCAAACACTCCATTAAAATAATTCGTTATAAAGCATATCACCTTTCACTTGGTTAGCTATTTCGGCACCTTGGAGCATTTCTAAGATGGTAAAAAGCATAAGCAAAGGTAGCTGCAGGACCTTTTTCCTGTAACAATATTGTTGTGCGTTGTAACCAATTGAGCCGTATATTCGGCACCTTTTAACTCGTTATTAAATCCAGGATAACAAGTGGCTTTGCAACCATTAAGAATGTTTAATGCGCCTAAAACCATGGGTGCAGCGCATATAGCACCTATCTTTTTACCTTGTTCGGCATGCTTTAATAGCACATTGGCTAAGCCCTTGTGTTCTTTAAGATGCGTAGAACCGGGTAAACCACCGGGTAATAAAAGCATATCGGCATTGTCGAAGCACATGTTTTCAAACATCTCGTCGGCTTTAACCGTTACATTGTGCGATGAAGTAACCCATTCTTCGCCCGTAATACTAACCGTTTTAACGTCCACTTTTCCTCGTTTTAACACATCTAACACCGTTAAAGCCTCAGTTGTTTCAAAACCATTAGCAAGAAAAATATAAACTTTAGGAGTCATAAGCTAAGTTATTATAAATAAAACTTGTAATTTTGCATAGATAAAATGAATATTGCAAAGATACAAAAAACATCTTTTTAGCATCTTGTTTTAAACATAAAAATAAAATTAAAAGCGTGTATAAATGAGCCATAAACCACTTTCGTTTGCTATTTTTGGTAGCGTTTATTCGCAATATAAATGCGACTTTATAAAGCAATTGTTTAGCCATTTAGAACAAAGAAATGCACAGGTCTTTGTAGATAAACCCTATTTAGAATTTATTGTGCAACACTTTGGCATTTCACTCTCATGGGTTAACACCTTCGAGGGAAATGATTTTACGGCAGATTTTGTTATATCTGTTGGAGGAGATGGCACGCTATTACAAACCGCTACACGGGTGATTGAAAAACAAATTCCTATCATTGGTATCAATGCAGGGCGTTTGGGCTTCTTAACAGATGCGCTTCCGTGCAATATAGAAACAACACTTGAAAGCATTTATAAGGGCGACTTTAAAAATAGAAAAGCATGCGGCTATTGAGGTGAAAACCATAGGCGAACAACTAAAAACGTGCCATTATGCGTTAAACGATGTGGCTTTGCTCAAAAGAGATAATGCTTCGATGATAGGAATAGACACTTTTGTAGACGAAAAGCATTTGGTTACCTATCAAGCCGATGGTTTGGTAGTGTCTACACCCACAGGTAGTACGGCTTATAACCTTTCTAATGGTGGCCCAGTGGTGGTTCCTAACACGGCAGTGTTTTTGTTTAACGCCCGTTGCACCACATAGTTTAGGTGTGCGACCTATTATTATTTCCGATTTATCGGTTTGTGCGTTTAAAAGGCATATTCGCGCTCGCACAATTTTTTTATTGGCAGTAGATGGACGCAGTAAGGCATTAAAAAGAAAGTACCGAAGTCGTTATTTCTAAAGCCCCACACATGGTAAATATTTTTGCGCATAGCTCGTAAAAACTACTTTGAGGTGTTAAAAAGAAAAATGAATTGGGGGTAGATAAAAGAGAATGAAACCGCAGAGTGTAATAAAAAGTTTTTATATAAACAGCCACAAAAAATATGGTTATCGGCAAATAGCTAAGTGGTTGTGGACTATATGGAAAGGCAATCGCAGGCAAGCATTGCTCAATGTGCTTGTAGGTTTATTGGGTGTGTTTTTAATTTGTGCTGGGTTGTTGCCATAAAAGCACGCCATAGACGTGGCATCGGGCAATACACACGGAAACATTTACATAGCTGTGGCGTTAATGGCGTTTGTGCAATTGGTGTTATTTGCTTTGCGAATGGCGTCGTCTTGGTTAAGAAATGTAGTGGGAGTGAGGGCGCAAAACAAAATGCAACAGCAGATGTTAGACCACTTGTTACGAGCTCATGGCAAGGAAAGCAAGGACAACACTCGGGAGATATACTGAATAGACTTGAATTAGATGTGAGTTCGGTGGTGGTTTGCTTAACAGAAACATTGCCAGATGTGGTGTCTATGTTGGCACTTCTTATGGGTTCGTTTTTATTTCTTTTGAAAATGGACTCCACTTTAGCCCTTGTTGTTATGTTTTTGTTTCCCTGTTTTTTTCTGCTTATCAGTAAGCTATACATGGGAAAAAAATGCGCACCGTGTTGCACAAAGTGCGAACATCTGATAGCGAAGTGCAAAAGCATTTTGCAAGAATCTGTTCAGCATAAACTACTTATAAAAACGTTAGAAAGCATCGATTTGGCCGTAAATAGACTCGAAAAGTCGCAAGAAACACTTCGCTTGCATGTACGCAGTAGAGCCAAAATAAATATCTTTTCAAGTTTCTCTATTAGTGTTGAGCTTCCTTATGGCATATCTTATTGCCTTTTTATGGGCAGCCCTTCGCATTCAAACAGGTAGCTTAACGTTTGGTGGAATGGTAGCTTTCTTAGATTTAGTGAACCGCATTAACAGTCCAACACGTAGCTTAGCACAAGTTATTCCCTCGTTTGCAAGCGTGTTAATAGCAGCCGAACGATTGATGGAATTAGAAGATAATCCGATAGAAAAAAACAAGGAAAAAGCCATTTATTTTTGATGAACCTTGTGGTATTCTGCATTAAGAATATGAGCTATTGTTATGCAGATGAACCCGACAAAAAGGTGATAGATGACCTCTCATATACCTTTCCACAAGGCTCTTGTACAGCCATTTTAGGACAAACGGGAGCAGGTAAAACCACCCTCATTCGCCTTATTTTAGCACTAATAGAGCCTACCGAAGGAAGTATTTGCTTGTTCGATAACAACAAAGAACAACAGCTGTCGTCGTTAATGCGTTGCAATATAGCTTATGTTCCGCAAGGAAACTCGCTCATGAGTGGAACAATAAGAGAGAATTTTACTGTTAGGTAACCTCTCGGCTACAAACGAAGAACTGGTAGAAGTTTTTAAAAATGAGTTGTGCCAACTTTGTTTTTAGATCTTCCAAATGGCTTAGATACAAAGATAAACGAAAGCGGTGTGGGCTTAAGTGAGGGTCAGGCACAACGCATTTGCATAGCTCAGTGCCTTATTAAGAAATCGCTCTATCATGATATTCGATGAGGCTACAAGTGCTCTCGACGAAGCAACAGGAAGACAAGTGCTTAAAAAATATTCTTGCAACAAAAACAAAACGGTGTTGTTTATCACATCGTCCTGCCGTAATGACCTATTGTAATCAAGTGTTACGCATAGAATCGGCATATAAAGAAGGCGAAATAAAAAGAACAAATGTTAAATTTTAGCTCATAAAAAATATGATAAAGAAAAATGATAATGGGGCTTTTAATGCTCCTTGGATTTCAAGTGAATGCAACTGCAGAAGACCTCGATGCGCAATATGCTACTACGCTTTTAAAGGTAGGAACACAAGCTCCCAACTTTTCATTGCCATTGATTAACGGACAAATGTTTCAGTTGGAAAGTCTAAAAAGGCAAATATGTAGTGATAGATTTCTGGAGCTTCTTGGTGTCCTGATTGTAGAAAAAAATATCGCCTATTGTAGAAGAACTTTCAGAAAAAAATATCACAATAACAATGTGGCGGTAGTTTGTGTTTCTTTTCGATACAAACAAAGAAGATGGACAAAAATATGTAAACAGAAATGGCACACCTAAGTATGAAATTCATGTAAGTAACCTACAAAAATGAAAGAATCTAAGGTGGCTAACGACTATGGAGTGAAGTGGATTCCTTCTCTTTACTTGTTAGATAAAGACGGAAAGGTGATGTTAGCAACTGTAGAAGTGGAAAAACTAAAAGCAAGCTTTTATTGAATATAGCAGGCTTCTAACGGTTTTTTATTAGTCGCGAAAATAGCTATAAAAGATTGATACCTCACCCGTAAACAGGTGTGAAACGTGCTTTGTAAAGGGATATTCTGCTTAGAATGTCCCTTGTTTTATGGGTTTATTCTCTCAAAAAACAGAGTAGTACAACACAAAGGACAGCACTTTTTTTCTTTTTTTAAAAACAGTTGTTGATTCTTAAATGATTTCCTTTACACCTTATTATAATAATAGGTGAGAAGTTTATTTAGCACGTTTTTAAATGGTGAAAAATGCAATATCTAAACTCAGTTCCTATACATTAATATATAATAGCTTATTTTTTTGTTGATTTATTCTGTATTCTTTCAAAAACTTCATAAATATGCACTTAAAAAGCAAAAGGTTATAAACCTCATTCTAAAAATATTTTTTTGAGTGAAACGTTTTGTAATCAAAAAAATATTTGTAACTTTGCAGGCAAATGGTTAGTTTCAAAGAGTTTAATATCAATCTCAAGGCATTAAACCACGGAAATACCGTCTTTCATTATGCCATAACCGACGAATTTTTTTCATTTCGTCGAAGCTCTTGATATAATAGGTGGTGACCTTCAGGCAGAAGTGGTTGTGAATAAAACCGAAACCTATTTTTGAAATTAACTTTCATATCGAAGGCAATGTAAGCATTGCTTGCGATAAATGTTTAGATGAAATGCAACAAACTATACGCACAGAGCAAAGGCTTATTGTGCGTTTTGGGCATGAATACTCCGAAGAAGACGACCTGATTATCGTTCCAGAAGATGACGAATCTTTCGATATATCTTGGTTCCTTTTACGAGTTTATACAGCTCAATATCCCGATTAAGCATGTGCATGCACCTGGTAAATGCAACCCTGCGATGATTAAGATGTTAGAAGAACACTCCGTTACCCGAAGTGACGGGAGGGAAGAAGAGCAAATAGTAGACCCTCGTTGGAGTAAATTGACAGAATTAAAAAAATAAATAATTAAAGATTAAAGCAACATGGCACATCCTAAAAGAAGACAGTCTAAGACTCGTACCCGTAAAAAGAAGAACTCACGACGGAGCAGTAGCTCCAACATTAGCAGTATGTCTCTACTTGCGGTTCATACTATGTATATCACACTGTTTGCCCATCTTGTGGCACTTACAGAGGTAAAATAGCTGTTGTAAAGGAAACTGCAGAGTAATGAAAAAGATTAACGCTGTTATCACTGGTGTCGGTGGTTATGTTCCCGATTACGTTCTTAATAACGAAGAACTATCGAGAATGGTCGACACAAGTGATGAGTGGATTATGGCTCGTGTGGGCATTAAAGAGCGTCGAATATTAAAAGAAGAAGGCTTGGGAACAAGCTATATGGCAAGAAAAAGCTGCCAAACAAATAATCGAAAAACAGGGGTTGACCCTCAAACGATTGATGCGCTCATCGTTGCCACTACCACTCCAGACTATAAATTCCCATCTACAGCATCTATTGTGCTTGGTAAGTTAGGCTTACAAAACGCTTTCGCTTACGACTTGGAAGCTCGCTTGTTGTGGCTTTATGTATGCTTTATCGCAAGCATGCTCTTTGGTTGAAAGCGGTAGATGCAAAAAGGTGATAGTGTTAGGTGCAGACAAAATGTCTTCACTTGTTGACTATACAGACCGTCAAACTTGCGTTTTATTCGGTGATGGAGCTGCTGGTGTACTCGTAGAAGCTTCTGAAGAAGAATATGGTATGCAAGATTTCTTCTTCCGTACAGATGGTAAAGGACTTCCTTTCCTTAACGTTAAAGCTGGCGGTAGCGCATGTCCCTACATCTAAATTCACTGTAGACCATCGTATGCACTACTTGTTCCAAGACGGTCGTCCTGTGTTCCGTTACGCTGTAACAGACATGAGTAACGACGTAATGGAGGTTCTTAAAAAGAAATAATCTCACAGCAGATGATGTTAATTGGGTTGTTCCTCACGAAGCAAACCTTCGCATTATCGAGGCAGTAGCTAAGCGTGCAAACGTTTCTTTTAGATAAAGTAGCAGTTAATATTGAACACTACGGAAACACAAGTGCTGCTACAATTCCACTCGCTTTGTGGGATTTTTGAAAGCAAACTAAAGAAAGGTGATAACGTCATCTTCACTGCTTTTTGGTGCTGGTTTCGTACATGGAGCTCCTATTTTAAATGGGCTTACGACGGAGATGCAGTAGCATCAAAGTGATGTAAATAAAACATAACAAAATAAGAAAAACGCATCCTTTGTAAAAGAGAATGCGTTTTTTTATTACTTAAAACAAGCAAAAAAGAATGCACAAAGCGGGTTTTGTTAATATTGTGGGTAACCCTAATGTGGGTAAAAAGCACTTTAATGAACTTATTAGTGGGCGAAAAAAATATCTATTGCCACTTTCAAAGCGCAGACCACAAGACATCGAATTATGGGAATAGTGAATACAGATGACATGCAAATAGTGTTTTCTGACACCCCAGGAGTATTGAAACCAAATTATAAACTACAAGAAAGTATGTTAGCATTCTCTGAGTCTGCTTTGGCTGATGCAGATGTTTTGCTTTATGTAACAGATGTGGTTGAAGCTCCAGAGAAGAATAGTGAGTTCTTAGAAAAGGTGAAAAAGCTCAGTATTCCTGTTGTTCTGCTCATCAATAAAATAGACCAAAGCGACCAAAAAGGCTTAGGAATAATTGTTCAAAAATGGCATTCTTTATTACCAAACGCCGAAATTTTACCCATTTCTGCTTTGAATAAGTTTGGTGTAGACATTCTTCTTAAACGCATAAAGGAGCTTTTGCCTCCCTCACCACCTTTCTTTGATAAAGACCAACTCACAGATAAACCTGCACGATTCTTTGTCAGTGAAATCATAAGAGAAAAGATTTTATTGTTTTACGACAAAGAAATTCCCTATGCAGTAGAGGTTCGTGTGGAAGAATTTAAGGAGGAACAAAAGATTATTCGCATACGTTCGGTTATTTATGTAGAAAGAAATAGCCAGAAAGGAATTATCATTGGGCATGCAGGGGTTGCCCTTAAAAAGGTTAGTAGCGAAGCTCGAAAGGCATTAGAGAAATTCTTCGACAAGAAAATATACCTTGAAATATTTGTTAAGGTAGATAAAGATTGGCGCAGTTCTCAAAAAGAATTAGACTCTTTTGGCTACAATCCTGAGTAATAAAATTAACAAACAACGTGCATAAATATGGCAAATTTAGTAGCAATAGTGGGACGACCTAACGTAGGAAAGTCCACTTTATTTAATAGATTAACAAAAACTCGTAGTGCAATTGTTAGTGATACGGCAGGCACAACACGAGATAGACAATATGGAAAGGTAGACTGGAACGGGAGAGAATTCTCTATTGTAGACACTGGAGGATGGGTTGTTAACTCTGAAGATATATTCGAAGATGCTATCAGACGTCAGGTTTTAGTCGCTACAGAAGAGCTGATATGGTGCTTTTTGTAGTAGATGTGCAAACAGGTCTTACCGATTGGGACGAAGATGTAGCACAAATTCTACGTCGTTCAAAGCTTCCTGTAATGCTTGTAGTGAATAAAGTAGACAAAAACGAACAGCAATATGATGCTGCAGAGTTCTATTCTTTAGGTTTAGGAGAGCCTTATTGTGTGTCTGCAACCACAGGAAGTGGGACAGGAGATCTGCTTGATGAAGTTCTTAAAAACCTCAAATCGGACACAGCAGAGTTGTTAGAAGACGGTATTCCACGCTTTGCTGTTGTTGGAAGACCAAATGCTGGAAAGAGTAGTATTATCAATGCATTCATAGGAGAGGAGAGAAACATCGTTACAGAGATAGCTGGAACCACTCGAGATAGCATTTATACTCGTTTTGATAAGTTTGGTTTCGACTTTTATTTAGTAGATACTGCAGGTATTAGACGTAAGAATAAGGTTACAGAAGACCTCGAGTTTTATTCTGTTATGCGAAGTATTCGCTCTATAGAATACTCTGATGTGTGCATATTGATGCTCGATGCTACTCGTGGTATTGAGACTCAAGACATGAATATCTTCCAACTTATACAGCGAAACAATAAATCGTTGGTGGTAGTTGTTAATAAATGGGACTTAGTAGAAGATAAAAAAATCAGAAAGTAATTACTACTTTTGAAACAGCCATACGTAAGAGAATGGCCCCATTTGTCGACTTTCCTATCGTTTTTGCATCAGCTTTAACAAAGCAAAGAATATTTAAAGTGCTCGAAACAGCTAAGGAAGTATATTTAAATCGCAAAGCGCGCATTGGTACATCTAATCTCAACGAAGTGATGTTACCTTTGATAGAGGCATTCCCACCACCATCGGTAAAAGGTAAATACATTAAGATTAAGTATTGCACACAGTTGCCTAATACGCAAATACCATCGTTTGTGTTCTATGCAAACCTACCTCAATACATCAAAAGAACCTTATCGTCGTTTCTTAGAAAACAAGATACGCGACAATTGAACTTAACAGGAACACCTATAAACATCTTTTATTCGTCAGAAATAAACATTATCTATAAGGTGTAATTGTTTTTAAGAAACAAGTAAAAACAACATCATAATGAGCCGAGAAAGAGTAGCTTTTTTTCTCGGCTTTTTGTGTTTATTGCTTTCAACACTTTGTTCTTTCGTTAGAGTTACATATAAAAGAAACCCTGAAAAACATTGTTTGAATCATTCAAATCTCCTTAAAAAAAGTCCCTTTTAGCATAGCAAAACCCCATGTTTTTGATAAATAAATTGGCTCATTTTTCTTAAAACTACTACCTTTGCAAAGGTTTTTGTTATGTTGCAGAACCTAATAAAATTTAATTCATTTATGTACAAATCAATTTTCAACAAGCGCACCAGCATCTTGTTTAAGCATTTCTCAAACAAGCAATATGCGCTCTTTTTCTGTTCTCGGAAAAGAAGTGTTGATAGGCACATTAAGCATTGCTACGCTTTCTAATGCTAAGGCAGAAGGAATCAGTGTCAATGCTTCTAAAGGCAGATTCGACATTCCTTTATCACGGAAAAGAGGTTAAGCTAAACGAAGTTTTAGTAACTGCTGCACGCGCTCCGCAGGCTTCTGGCCAGCAAACGAGAATGGTTACTGTGCTTAGTCGCGAAGATTTAAAAAGCGATTCCTGCACAAAGTGTTAACGACTTGCTTAAATATGTTGTTGGTATCGACGTTCGACAACGAGGTCCGATAGGAGCTCAAACAGACGTAGGTCTAAGAGGAGGAAACCAAGAACAAGTAACTCTTCTTCTTAATGGCATTAACATTTGCGACCCACAAACGGGACATAATACGTCTCGACGTTCCCATTGATATGAACGAAATAGAACGTATTGAAATTTTAAAAAGGTCCTTCTGGCCGTGTTTATGGCACTTCTTCGCTTTTTTTGGAGCTATAAACATTATCACAAAAACAAGCAGTAAATAATTCTCTACATTCTTTTGTTAAGACAGGTTCTTATGGCTTTTTAAGCGCAGGAGTAGGTGTTCACACGCTTAAAGGGGCTGTTAGTAATGCCTTGTCGGGTAGTTATACACGTAGCGATGGCTATTCTCACGACGCAAAAGGGCATCACAATATGGACTTTGAAGGTGGTAAAGCATTCTATCAAGGAGTGTATAATACCAACGAGTTAAATGTTCAGTGGCATGCAGGAATTAGTAGTAAAGGTTTTGGTTCAAATTATTTTTTTATGGCCCATCAGACAACCAATACGAACACACCTTTAAAACATTCACTGCTATTCAAGCCGAAACAAAAAAACAGGAAAAAAATACATTTTTAAACCTGCTATCTACTGGAACAGAAACATGGACCGCTATGAGTGGAACCGTTCAACCCCTGTTCCTGTTAAGTTTAATTATAACAGAACCGATGTATACGGACTTAATCTTAATTCTTATTTCGATTGGTTTGCAGGTAGAACAGCACTCGGAGCAGAGATAAGAAACGAAGACCTTGTGAGTGGACACATGGGAGAATTGCTCAGCACTCCTCGTCATATACACGGCACCGATAGAGATTATACACACGGATTAAATCGCACTAACATTTCGTTTGTTGCCGAACATAACCTCAGTTGGCAAGCCTTTAATGCATCGTTTGGCTTCATTGCAACGAAAAAAACTCTTGGGCAGAAATGAATATGAGAGTGTATCCGGGCGTAGACTTGAGCTACCGTTTAACACCCGAAAGCAAGTTATACGCATCGTATAGCAGTTCTCTTAGAATGCCTTCTGTAACCGAATTGTATTATAAATATAAGGGTTACGAACCTAACAAGCACTTAAAACCCGAAGAATTATCGGCTTTTGAAATAGGATATAAATACCATTCAAATGCCATTCAAGCAGAAATAGCACTTTATCATAACCATCTTACCAACATGATAGATTGGGTTAAGAGAATAAACCCCGATAATCAGTTTGTTTGGAAGTCGGTCAATTTTGGTGTTATTAACAGCATGGGAGTAGAAACGGGCTTGCATTTCAATTTACAACAACTTATTCCTGCACAACATTTCTTTAAATCATTCCAAGTGGCTTACACTTATACACATCAAAAGGTTGAGAATAATAAAGAAATAGAGAGCAGAAATGTGTTAGAATATCTTCGCCATAAAGCAAGTGCTATCTTGTTAATGGAGCCAATAACAAACGTAAGTTGGAGCATGATGTATCGTTTTTCCGACCGTATGGGCAGCTTTACTAACAAAGAAAAAAACAGGTAACAAGCTATAAACCTTATGGCGTTTTTAGACACTCGTTTGACTTATACACAACCTCGTTATACGGTATTTGTAGAAAGCAAACAACCTGCTCGATAAAAACTTATTTCGACTTTGGTAACGTTCCTCAACCGGGCTTTTTGGTTCATGGCTGGAGCTTCTTTTAACATCAATCTATAAGTATGAAAAAGTTGCTATACATGTTTCTTTGCTTTCTATGCTTAGCATGTGGAAAGCAAGAACTACAACAGAGCCTTGAACAAAGCAAGCCTTTAACCTCGATAACCAATACACAGCAATTGCAAGAGGGCGACCTTTTGTTTTGTGTACAACAAAATAACACCGCCATAAGCGATGTAACACAAGGATATAAAGGCGAAAAAATACCTCATGTTGCTATCTTTCATCGCAATAACGAGGGCGAGTTTGCACTCGAGAGCTTCGTTCATGGGTGTGCGTTTAACCCCTATCGACCGTTTTGTTAAGTGGTTAAAAGCTAAACAAAAATGCCCTACACCTTAGTGGGTAGACTAAACGATAGAACCAATATCGACGCATCAGTGCAAAAACGCTTTTAAAAGTATGTTGGTCGTCCATACGATTTCCAATTCCTCAACACAGATAGTGCTATTTATTGTAGCGAATTAGTTCAAATATGCTATAAAGATAAACAAAACCGCCTATTATTTGAGCCAATCCCCATGAGTTTTCATGATAGTACAGGTGTAGTAACGCCTTATTGGAAAAAAAGTATTACGAGCGTTGGCATTTAAAAAAGTGCCAGAGGGTGAACCCGGAAGTAACCCGGGAAACCTATCAAGAAGCGACAAACTAACCATTATTTATAAGTGGATATATAAATAAAGGTGTAAACATTTTCATTTAAAAAGCGCAATACCTAATAGTAGGTGTTGCGCTTTCTGTATGCTAAATGTATACTTTTTATATAAAATAACGCCCTTTATTAAGCCTTATTTTTGTACCTTTGTGTATGATATCACAACCCAACGACATTATAACACCTTGTAGAATGCCGATAACAAACAACCTCTTTCCCCATTTAGGTAAACCTTTTTTGAAATGGGCAGGGGAAAAACGACAGCTTATAAACGATATTTATAAACACCTTCCTGCAGATTTTCATTTGTGGAAAGAAGTTGTTTATATTGAACCTTTTGTGGGTGGAGGTGCTGTTCTATTCTTTTTATTAAACAATTTTCCAAACATAAAGCAAGCCATTATTAACGACATCAATCCTCGTTTAATAAATCTTTATCGTGTTATTCAAAGCCATGTAGAAGAACTCATTGTGGCTTTAGAATATATTGAACAAGCTTATTTTGCTTTAGAAACAAACGAAAAAAACGAAAAGAGTTTTTTTCTTTTTTTCAGCGCACTTGTTTTAATTCAGAAAAAAATTATCTCCTATCGAAGATGCCGCTTGTTTTATCTTTTTAAATAGAACTTGCTTTTAATGGATTGTTTAGAATGAATAGTAAAGGAGCCTTTAATGTGCCTTTTGGCAATTATGCTAAACCGCTTATTTGCGATAAAGACACGCTTCGTGCCGACCATGAACTCCTTAAAAACGTAGTTATTTTACAAGGAGATTTTGCTCAAACGGAAAAAAATATGTTGCTAAAAAAACACCTTTATTTATCTCGACCCGCCCTATCGTCCTATCAGTAAGACCTCTACATTTTAATGAATATTTTCATACTGTTTTTTTAACGATGCAGAGCAAGAGCGTTTAGCACAATTTTGCCATTATCTTGTATCTAAAAACTGTAAGATAATGCAAAGCAATTCAGACCCAAAGAACCAAGATCCTAACGATATTTTTTTTGAAAACCTTTATCAAGGCTATTCTTTTCACCATATTTATGCCAAAAGAGCTATCAATAGTGTAGCTAACAAGCGTGGAAAAATTTCAGAATTACTCATCACAAACTATTAACCATTCAACTATTATGAATAAAAATTTTAAATCTTTCCTCGAACAATTACTACCTACAAATGTTTGTTTAAATCAGATTGTCGATTTTGAAAAAGTCTTTTCTCATGTTGATGCTATTGCCATGCGCTTGCATCAGTTAAATTTTCTTTTAGGAAAAATCTAATTTAGAGGAGGCTGTTTCTTTGCTTTGGAATGAAAACCCCAAAGTGTTTGAAGTGTTAGATATATTGATTGCTGTGAGAGCAAAAGAGAAAAAACAAGTGATAAGCTCTGTGGGAGAAGTGCTACTTATTAGTCGTTATTTTGAAACCCCTCAGGGAGTTGCTGCTTTTATTCAAGAAACAGGATTAAAAGAATTGTTTCAGAGTGGAAGAATAACAAACCTTGTAGATTATGTTTTAGGGGTAGAAGTGGGATTAGATACCAATGCTCGTAAAAAAATAGAGGTGGTAAAATAATGGAAGAAACCATAAGGAAAGCACTTTTACAAACTCGCATTTCTTTTAAAGAACAAGTGTCATCATCTTTCTATAAAGAGCTTTCTTGCTTAGGAAAAGATAAGAAAATATTCGACTTTGTTATCGAAACACGCCATAAAACCTATTTAATAGAAGTAAACTTTTATAGCAGTGGAGGTTCAAAAACTTAACGAGGTGGCGCGTGCCTACACAAAAATACAACAAAAAATACAACATCTTTCTGGTTTTGAGTTTGTTTGGATAACCGACGGAAAAAGGCTGGTTGTCAGCAAAAAAACAAGTTAGAAGGAGCCTTTTGTCTTATTCCTCGTGTTTATAACCTTTCTACTTTTTTTCCTTGTTTTTTTACAAGAACTAAGCGAACAAAAAGCAATAGGCTAACAAGCTTGTTGTTTCTTTTTTTGCTTTTTCTTCTTTATGCTTTTTAAGGGCATTGTTTGGTAATAAAGCAAGGCAAACAATACTGTTTATTTAAGTAGCCATGTGCCTTTGTGTTCTATCATAGGCACCACAATTTGTTCTTTGGTGCTATCTCCATAGCTAAGTAATAAAAAAATGTGCGCCATGTGCTTAGCTGTGTCCACTTCATGGCGAATAATTTTAGCCGACACAATGCCTTTATGCTCCTCTTTTTGTTGAGCTATAAACATTTTAATGTTTTCTTTTAGTTGCTCTTTATAGCGTTCAGGAATGCGTTCGGGTTGGTATCTGGCATCTAAAAAAAGCCTGCTCGTTACCTGCAATCAGTTGGTCGTAGTATTGTTTAGCAACACGTGCTGCCACTTCACCTTTATCAACTTCTGCTTTTTTACAAGCTCCCAAACAGCCTATTGCCAATATAAATAAAACCTTTTTCATTAGTTCTTGTGTTCTGTGTAGGCGTTTTTTGTGTTTGTGCTATTTGTTTGTTGGCGTGTTTTCGGCTTGTTTCACCTTTCTAAATAAGTCGGAAGCAAACACCAAGTCGTTAAGATGTGTGTTGGTAGAACCCATCACTTCCGTTTTATTTCCTTGCCATTCTTTTCTACCTTTATAAATAAACACAATATTATCTCCCTATCTCCATCACAGAATTCATGTCGTGTGTATTGATAATGGTTGTAATATTAAATTCTTTTGTAATGTCCGACAACAGTCCATCTATCACCAATGAGGTGCGAGGGTCTAAGCCCGAGTTGGGTTCATCACAAAAATAAATACTTTTGGATTGAGCACTATTGCACGTGCAATAGCTACTCTTTTGCATTCCTCCCGATATTTCTCCCGGAAACTTATTACCTGCATCTACCAAGTTTACACGGTCTAAACACTCTTTAGCACGTTTCAATCGGTCTTTATAGCTAAGGTTTGAGAACATATCTAACGGAAACATCACGTTGTCTAACACCGATAACGAGTCGAACAATGCAGCATTTTTGAAAAAATCATGCCCATCTCTCGGCGCATAGCCACGCGTTCGTGTTTATTCATTGCACCAAAGTCTCTACCGTCGTATAGCACCTTTCCGCTTGTAGGAGCAAACAAACCCACTAAATTTTTTTAATAAGAACTGTTTTACCAGAGCCACTCTGTCCTATTATAAGGTTTGTTTTACCATTTTCAAAAAAATGGCATTTATATCTTTTAAAACCTCTTTATCTTCGAAAGATTTATATAAATGTTGAACCTCTATCATGCTTAAGAAAGTAATTGAGTTAAAAACACATCGGAGAATAAAATGAGAATGCTACTGCTCACAACTGCATCAGTACTGGCTTTACCCACTTCTACCGAACCACCTTTTTACACCGTATCCGTAGAATGAAGATACACTCGATATAATGAAAGCAAAGAACAAACTCTTTATCATACTCATCCAAACAAACCATGGTTTAAAAGAGTGTTGAAGCCCAAGAGTTAGGTCTTCGGGTTCTAATACATGACCTATATAAGCTGTGGCATAAGCTCCTAAAATGCCCACCACCGAGCTAAAGATAACCAAAAACGGCATAATGGTAACCAAACCTAATATCTTTGGCAAGATAAGATAGTTGGCAGAGTTAATTCCCCATAATGTCTAATGCGTCTATTTGTTGCGTTACTCTCATCGTTCCCAACTCTGAAGCAATGTTAGAACCCACCTTTCCTGAGAGAATAAGGCACATAATACTGCTCGAAAACTCTAATATTAAAATTTCTCGAGTGGTGTAGCCTGCCACCCAACGGGGCATCCATGGGCTTTGAACATTTAGTTTCATCTGAATGCAAATCACTGCTCCTATAAAAAAAGATATGAGCAACACAATGCCAATAGAGTCTACTCCGAGCGACGACATTTCGGCAATATAACGCTTAAAAAACATTCTGAAACGTTCGGGACGTGCCAATGAACGATACATAAGCAAAAGATATTCGCCAAAAGATGTGATATACTTTGTTATTATCATGCTTAAAAACAATCTATTTACAGTGCAAAAATAAGTAAAATAATTGGTTCGTGCTTTGTTAGCTTGTAAGTTTTAAGGTTTTTAATATTTGTTGTTGGCAAACACAATGGTTTGTTGTGCGTTGCTGGTTTATTTGTTGTTGTTTTTAAAGGAGCATAAACATGGTGGCAAAAACAAGCCTTTATGCACGGTGTGTTTTAGCTCTGTTTTTAGTGGGTTTTGTGTTATATGACTTATTTTCAAAGAGATACGGTTTTAATAGCTTTTGTTTTAAGGCGTAAAAGCTAAGAGTTTGGTGTGCAATAGCTTGTGTTTTAGGATGCAATACCTAAGGTTTTTACATCGTAATATATGTCTATTGCACACCAAACTCTAAGCTTTTTAGCGCAAAAACACCTATTTTGTGTTTATAAAAAGAGATGAAATAGAAACGTAAAAACCTATATGTTTTGGTGCTTTTGAACCATTTTTAGAAACAAAAAAACTGTTTTTTTGCTTTTTTTGTTTTTACACTAAAAAGCTAAGCTAAAAACATTTTTTTAGCGTTGTTTTATAGTGCAGAAAAAATGAGATAAAAAAAGTGTGTTTTTGTATTTTAAAGTTGCATTAAATAAATATAGTAGTAACACGTTTTTATATTTTTTTATTGTGCGTAAATGAGGGTGATATTTGTAAACGTTTGTTTTATTAAACGATTTGTTTTGTTAGTACGTGCCGAGTAAGTGCTAAACACTTATTCTGTTTTTTTGTGGCTTTTTAATTTTTCTATATCTTTGCAATCCTTTTTGTGAAAGGTAATTTTGAGGTGATAAACAAGGATAGTAACTATATTATATAACAAACTAATAAAAAAATGAATAAAAAAAGACTATGTAAAAACCAGTGGTTCATGTAGAGCCACTATGCGAGGAGACTTTTTGGTTGTTGATAGCTTTAAAGCTCCTGTATACAATTTTGATGAAGGCGGAGAATTACCTGATTCTGAAGATTAACAAAAAGCTTTTTATAAGAATACTTTATAGTTCGTGTGTAATAAAAATTAAAAACAAATATAGATTATATATTTATGAAGAAAAAAACAATGTTTAAGCATTTTACAGCTCCTTTTCATGCTTATTGCATTCTGTTTGGGGCTAATGGTGTCTTGTTCAGAAAAAGAATATCCAACAGAAAAAACAACAACCTGAGAATAAAGAAACAACTTATACTTTTAATTTTGATATAGATGAAGTTCCTATTTTGTCTGCTCAAACAGAAGTTATTACCGATACTAAGAATGAAGATAGCGAAGTGGAAGTAGCGAAACCTCTTACACGTTCTATCAAATTCACTGTGCCTCAAAGCGGAAATTATCCATCTGTTAGTTTAGAAGAAGGTAGCTATGATTGATGTATATCTTTTTGCTTTATCCAAACACTGCAGTATATTATGGAACCAAAAATATTCTATAGTAAGAATCCTGTTAGGCTAAGAGTAAGGAACGGAAAACTACACATGACACGCCGAGAAGTGGAATTTGTAGGCGGAAAATATACTGTTAGCGGAAGACAAAGAGAGCTGAAATTTAACGGAGATATGGCATTCAGTAATAAAAAAATAACTGGATGTTATCTGCTATTTATGCTCCCGGAGGAATGTTAAATAATGGAGAATTGTCGTTTGAAGGTAGTATGCCAAAGCGTTTTCTTAATGCAGGTGAAAAGCTAACAGTGGGCACTGATATAAAAATGCCTTTTTGTTTTAGGAACTATCAATGGTAACACACGTTCAATAGGTGTAGCCCTTGAAATGGATTGGGATAGGAGTAAAGTTGCAGAATATAACACAGGTAGCCTTGAAGCAGCTAAAACTGAAAACTATACTTTTAAGCTCAAGAAAGGTGTTAATTATGGTTTTTACCCCATAGGTACTCTCTTTTGTATGCGTTTTAAAAACGATATGAAGAGCATTAAAGTAGACCCTAAGCTTATGGGACAGGCTTATTGGTTGGGTCGCAACGGAGGAAGCGTTGATGCAAACAAAAGAAAATACGACTATAAAGTAAACAATGTTTTCTGTAGAAGTACAAGTGTTAAGGGTGTATTTAGTTTAGGTAGAGACCTTGAGTTTCGTCCTAATGGTATTGTAACACAAAAGTTTGAAATACCAGCAGGCAAGAGTATAGACTTAAATGTAGACGGACGAGAAAGTCCATGGTTGTATTTTTGGCAATATTCTAAGAATGGAGCAGAAGACAACGCATTAGAGATTACCTTTAATATGTATAATAAAGATTTATATATAGACAAACTTGCTCGTGTTTATACCCTTTCTGTCTGCGTTTATCAAACTCTCAAGGCAAAGCAATATTACAAAACAGTGAAGCTTAAAAACACACTTGCTATTACACCACTCTATACTGTTGGTCCTACATTTACTTCTAAAATAGACGGTGAATTAACATGGGGTAACTCTGGAGAAAGCAATGCTAAGATTGACGAAAATGGTCAACGTGGTGTAGGTCGTGTGTATTCTTTTAATGAATTGTATCAAAATAACGGACGATTTACTAAGCCTTTCACGATAAAAGACCCTGACGGAAGGACTACTCCAGCAGATAGACTAAAGTGGGTGCTACCTACTGAGCAAGTGGTGTTTAGTGTTTTCCCTAAAAAATTAGATGGGCTTTCAAGTATTTTACATGGAAATGTAAGGCGACAAACTACTGAAGGACCCCAAAAAGTTGTGGTAGATGGTGAGGTAGTGGACGATAACGCAATCTATTATTATGATGGTGTGAGAGATATTTATAAAAAAGACCAAAAAGATGGTAATTCTCTTCGCATTTATTATGCCATACGTTATATCGGAACAAAGTATGTTTCAGCATGGCGTTACATAGAAAAAGGCTGGTGGAATGGACCTCTTAGTAACCCAAATCACCAAGCTATAGCTTCTAAATATATTATCCAAAGTCGTGCTTTAACATTAGATGTTGGTGCCAGAAAATGGACAGATAATAACGGAAATCATTACACCTATTCTAAAGCTGACGCTGAAAGATATCTTACAGAACATATTATTAAGAACAGTTTTTGGAGTGATGAAGTGGGAGATGGTGATGTGTTAAATATCAATAGTATAGATAATCTTAAACCAGACGTTATAAAACGAGAGTTTTCTCTTGTAGGAGATTGGAGATTATCAAGTAGAAAAAAATACGGGTTCATCATTCACTTTCTGGTTGCATCCAGAAGAGAATACTTTTTATATTAAACGGAAGAATGTTTTCAAGTTGCTAATCATGACCGCGAAAAATCTGAGTGTCGTAAAAGCTCAAAGGCAAGGAACGGGAAGCTCGTTAAGTATGATAATTCCTTTCTTAATGCCAGGTCAAGGAAAAATAAGTAAAAGCGTTTTAGTGTTTGTTTCTTATGATGAAATAGCATAAAAGCAATAAATAAAGATTAGTCCTCAAATGTATTCATTGAACAAAAGATGAAACATTTGAGGATTTCTTATTGTATATAAGTAACGAAAAACAGTGCAATGAAAGCAAATAAAACAAAGAGAGTAAAGCTATTATTTCGTTCTTTATACTTATCTTTGCAAACGACTATAAAAAACAAATCAAGTTTTATCCACGTACACCTATTATATATATAAGCAGGTTTGCAATGAACAATAATACAATAAATACAGAAATGCCACAACAACAGCTGGTGCTTAGAACCGAAGGGTTAGTGAAACGATATGGAAAAACGCACGGTGGTAAACAATGTTTCTATAAATGTGAGTTAAGGAGAAATAGTGGGTTTGCTCGGTCCTAACAGTGCAGGAAAGACAACTTCTTTTTATATGACAACAGGATTGATTATTCCTAATGAAGGACACATTTATCTTAACGATATTGATATAACAGAACTTCCTGTGTCGAAACGAGCAAGATTAGGCATAGGGTATCTTCCACAAGAAGCCAGTGTGTTTCGTAAAATGAGTGTAGAAGATAACATTTTAGCTGTTTTAGAAATGACAGGAAAGCCTCGTAGCTATCAGTTAGAAAAGTTGGAAAGCCTTATTGCAGAGTTTAGATTAGGTAAAGTGAGGAAGAATAAAGGAGACCAATTGTCGGGAGGAGAACGTAGAAGAACAGAAATAGCACGCTGTTTAGCGATAGACCCTAAGTTTATTATGCTCGATGAACCCTTTGCAGGTGTAGACCCTATTGCTGTTGAAGATATTCAACACATAGTTTGGCAACTGAAAGATAAAAATATTGGTATTTTAATTACAGACCATAATGTGCAAGAAACTCTGACAATTACCGATAGAGCCTATCTTCTTTTTGAAGGAAGAATATTGTTTCAAGGCTCACCCTGAAGAGCTGGCAGAAAACAAAATAGTGAAAGAAAAAAATACTTAAGTAATAGCTTTGTGCTTCGTAAAAAGATTTTCAAGAGATTGATGCACAAAAAGAAATTGCGTATGGAACAAAGGGCTAATATATGCCAAGAAAGCACCCTTTTTGAAGACAAATATGCTCTGTGGCATACCTTTTGTTATTAAAAAAAGTGATTTTTTTGATAGTTGTTGTAAGCTTTTTGCTTAATTATCAGTAACTTTAGTAACCCAAAGGTGCTGTTTTAAAAACAAACTATAAACAGCTATATTGAAAAAAATAAAAAGAAATATAAACATATAAAATAAAATATCAGAGATGAAAGTTTCATTTGAAAATCCTGACAAAGTGAATGGTTTTATGACCATTGTAGTAGAAGAAAAACGATTACAAAGACAATGTAGAAAAAAAGCATTGAAAGACTATCGTAAGAAAGCTAATATCCCCGGATTCCGTCCGGGTAATGCTCCAATGGGCATGATTAAAAAGCAATATGGCGAATATCTTAAGCTCGATGCTATTAACAAAAATAGTAGGTGAAGAGCTTTATAAATATATTCAAGACAACAAAATAGCCATGTTAGGAGAGCCTCTTCCTTCTGCAAAAACAAGAACCACAAGACCTTGAAAAAGGAACCTCCTTACACATTCTATTTCGATATTGCTATTGCTCCAGAGTTCAAAGTAGCACTTAGTGGCAAAGATAAAATAGCTTATTATGATATCAATGTAGACGATGCAACTATTGATAAACAAGTGGATATCTTTGCTTCTCGCACTGGTCAATACACAAAAGCAGAATCATATCAAAAGAATGATATGCTTAAAGGAGACCTTAGAGAGTTAGACGAACAAGGAAATACAAAAGAAGGTGGTATTACTGTTGAACAAACTGTAATGATGCCTGAATTTATTAAGGTAGAAGAACAACAAAAAACTATTTGCTGATGCAAAAAGTAGGTGATGTGATTGTGTTTAATCCTCGTAAGGCTTATCCTGAAAACGACTCGGAAATAGCGGCTATGTTAAAGATTAAACGCGAAGAAATAGCACAACACGAAGGAGATTTTAGCTATCAAATTACAGAAATAAGTCGCTTTGAAAAGGCATCAGTAGACCAAGCTTTATTCGACCAAATTTATGGTGAAGGCGAAGTGAAGAGCTTAGAAGAGTTCCGTAAAAAGATTGCAGAAGGAATTAAAGAACAAACTGTTACCGATTGCGATTATAAGTTCTTGTTAGATGTTCGCGCTCATTTAGAAAAAGAAAATAGGTGATTTAACATTCCCAGACGAAATACTTAAACGTGTAATGTTAAAACAACAACAAAGAAAGAGGCGAAGAGTTTGTAGAAAAACTACGAAGCAAGCATTAAACAGCTTACATGGCATCTTATTAAAGAGCAACTCGTTGCTACATACGCAATAAAAAGTTGAAGATAAAGATGTAAAAAGAAGCAGCTAAAAGAATCTGCTCGTATTCAGTTTGCACAATATGGAATGATACAAGTTCCAGAAGAGTATGTAGACAATTATGTTGAAGAAATGTTTAAAAAACAAAGAGAATGTAACTGCTTTTGTAGACCGTGCTGTAGACTTAAAAACTAATTGAAGACTTAAAAAAACGTAGTTAAATTAGATACAAAAAGTTGTTACTCTCGACGAATTTAACAAAAATAGTAGAAGGAAAAATAATTATTCCGATAAAGAAAAAAACTTCTTAGAATTAAAGAGGTTATCAAGTCTTTTTGTAACTTTGTATAAATAGATGATGCAAGCAAGGGTATCTCGTTATATTTCATTGCAAGCACTTACACCTTTATTTATATAATAAGCAAAAAGAGTTGATAACCTCTTTTGTCTTACAAGATAAAAAAATAATGACATGAATAGTGATTTTAGAAAGTATGCAACCCAACATTTGGGTATGAATGGAATGGTGCTCGACGATGTAATGAAAGCACAAGCACAATATCTAAAACCCTTATATATTAGAAGAAAGACAACTGAATGTTACACAAATGGACGTGTTCTCACGTTTGATGATGGATAGAATTATCTTCTTAGGAACACCCATAGACGATTACACAGCAAACACTTTACAAGCTCAATTGCTATATCTTGATTCGGTAGATGCAGGAAAAAGATATTTCAATCTATATCAATAGTCCTGGCGGAAGCTGTAACTGCTGGACTTGGAATATACGATACTATGCAATTTATTACAAGCGATGTGGCAACAATATGTACAGGAATGGCAGCCTCGATGGCAGCTGTTTTGCTTTGTATCGGGTACAGAAGGAAAAACGTTCTGCTCTTCCCTCATGGTCGTGTAATGATACATCAACCACTTGGAGGAGTACAAGGTCAGGCGTCAGATATTGAGATAGAAGTCTCGCGAAATTTTAAAGATGAAGAAAGAACTCTATACCATTATTTCTGAACATTCGCACACTCCATTCGATAAAGTGTGGCAAGATAGCGACAGAAACTATTGGATGACTGCACAAGAAGCTGCAAGAATATGGTATGATTGACAGGGTTTTAACTCGTAAAAAAATAAACAGATAGGAGGTTGAAACAAGTGAGTATGACTTGATAAAACCCCTATCATGATTAAATAAAAAGAAACAATAAATATGGCAAATAATAAATGCTGTATATGTGGACGTAGCGAAAAACAAGTGAGTAGCTTGTTAAAAATCGGAAACAGGTGCTATCTGTAACGATTGTGCCATTCAGGCTTATCGCATCGTTTTAGAGCAAGCTAAGCACGATGGAACTGTTTCATTGCTTAAAAAGAAGTAGGAGAAGAAACAGAAGATAAGCAATCGTTCAACTTGGACACGCTTCCCTAAGCCTAAAGAACTAAAAAGAATATCTCGACCAATACATCATCGGACAAGATGATGCCAAACGTTATTTGTCGGTAGCGGTATATAATCATTATAAAAAGATTAAAAGCAATTGGACGATGACGACGAGGTGGAAATAGAAAAAGTAACATCATTATGGTGGGAAGACTGGTACAGGAAAGACTCTTTTAGCACGTACTATTGCAAAATTGCTACAAGTTCCTTTTTACCATAGTTGATGCTACTGTGTTTACTGGAAGCAGGATATGTAGGAGAAGATATCGAAAAGTATTCTTAGTAGACTATTACAAGTGGCAAACTATGATGTAGAGTCGGCAGAACGAGGTATTGTGTTTATTGACGAAATAGATAAGATAGCACGTAAAGCAGACAACCCTTCTATCACTCGAGATGTAAGCGGTGAAGGTGTACAACAAGGATTATTAAAGTTGTTAGAAGGAAGTGTTGTGAATGTACCTCCCTAAAGGTGGACGCAAACATCCCGACCAAGACTACATTCAAGTGAACACTCGTAACATCTTATTTATATGTGGTGGTGCTTTTGATGGTATCGAACGAAAGATTGCTCAACGCTTAAATACGCATGTAGTAGGCTACAATTCTGTGCAAAATCTTCGCCACATCAATAAAGAAAACCTGATGCAGTACATTCTTCCACAAGATTTAAAGTCATTCGGACTTATTCCTGAAATCATAGGACGTTTGCCTGTACTCACACATCTTAACCCTTTAGACAAAGACGCATTAAGACGTATCCTAACAGAACCTAAAAAATTCTATCATAAAAACAATACGAAAAACTATTTAAAAATGGATGGTATTGAGCTAAACTTTACTACTGATGCGCTTAACTTCGTAGTAGATAAAGCGGTAGAATACAAACTCGGAGCAAGAGGACTACGCTCTATCGTAGAAGCAATGATGATAGATGCAATGTTCGAAGTTCCCTCTTCTGGCGATAAAACCTTTGACGTTACGTTAGAATATGCCAAGGCTAAAATAAATAAAACACAGCTTGAGAACTAAAAAAAGTGTATCATTTGTGTGTTCAATTATAATCTATTTTAATAAAACCATAAAGCTTTTTAAAGGCTTTATGGTTACTCCTTAACAAAAAGGCGATGACTAAAGAACTTAATCTGACAGAAAAACTTAAACACTATTTTGGTTTTGACACCTTTAAAGGAGACCAAGAAGCAATTATTCGCAACCTTTTGGCAGGAAAAAGATACCTTTGTTTTAATGCCAACGGGTGGTGGTAAAAGTTTATGTTACCAACTTCCTTCTCTTATTATGCCTGGTGTTGCCATTGTTATCTCACCACTTATTGCGTTAATGAAGAACCAAGTAGACGTTATTAACGGTATGAGTGAAGAGAATGGCGTAGCACATTATCTTAATTCTACACTCCCTAAGGCTGCAATATCGCAAGTGATGAAAGATATTCGTGAGGGAAAGACGAGCTTTTTATATGTTGCACCAGAGTCATTGATAAAGAATGAGAACATAGAATTCTTGCAATCGGTGCCAATCTCTTTTTATGCGATAGATGAAGACATTGTATTTCAGAGTGGGGACATGATTTTCGACCAGAATATCGTAATATTCGACCCACCATCTCTCGTATCGGAAATGCCCCAGTGATAGCTCTTACAGCCACAGCTACCGATAAAGTGCGTGTAGACATTAAGAAAAGTTTAGGCATTTTTAGATGCTATTGAGTTTAAAAAGTTCTTTTTAATCGTGCCAATCTCTATTATGAAGTGCGTCCTAAAACGCAAGAGGTAGACAAAGAAGTGATTCGTTTTTATTGCCAAACATCACGGCAAACGAGGTATTATTTATTGTCTTTCTCGAAAAAAAGTAGAAGAGTTGGCAGCCATTTTACAAGCAAACGACATTAAAGCAAGCCCTTATCATGCAGGATTAGATAGTGTAACACGCTCTCAAACACAAGACGATTTCTTAATGGAACGTATTGATGTAATTGTTGCTACTATTGCTTTTGGAATGGGAATAGATAAACCTGATGTGCGATTTGTTATTCATTACGACATTCCAAAGAGCTTAGAAGGCTATTATCAAGAGACAGGTCGTGCAGGAAGAGATGGTGGAGAAGGACATTGTTTAGCCTTTTATTCCTATAAAGACCTTCAAAAATTAGAGAAATTTATGGAGGGAAAGCCCGTTTCAGAGCAAGATATTGGAAGGCAATTACTAAAAGAAACAGCGGCTTATGCTGAGTCTTCTTTGTGTAGAAGAAAACTCATTCTACATTATTTTGGCGAAGAATATCCGCACGATAACTGTGGAAACTGCGACAATTGTTTGCATCCAAAAGAAAAGAAAGAAGCAACCAGCGCTTTAACAATCCTTTTGCAAGCTATTATAGCATTGAAAGAAAATTTTAGAGAAGACCATTTAATAAGTTTTGTAAAAGGAACTTCCACCGAAGACATTATTTCGCACAAGCATAACGAGCACCCTTTGTTTGGTTCTGGAGCAGATGAGAACGTTAAAATATGGAGTCCTGTTGTGCGTCAAGCATTGATAGAAGGACTTATTAAGAAGAATATTGAGAACTATGGCATTGTTAAAAATAACCTCTCGAGGTAAAGAATTTTTAAAAGCACCCCTACACCTTTTATGATTGTAGAGGATAGAGAATTTAACGACGGAGATTATGACGAATTGCAAGAAGGACGTACTTCGGCACTCGACATGCAATTGTATAACATTTTAAAAGACCTTCGATTAAAAGATTGCGCGCAAGCATAATCTACCTCCTTATGTAATCTTTCAAGACGTATCTTTTAGACCAAATGGCGACTATGTATCCCATTTGTATGAAAGATTTGCTTAACATTCAAGGCGTAGGAGAGGGTAAAGCGAAACGTTATGGAAAAAGAGTTTTGGGAATGTATAGACAACTATTGTAAAGAAAAACAACATCATACGACCCGAAGAAAATTAGAGTGCGAACTGTTGCAAAGAAGTCGGTTTTAAAGTTAAAGATAATCAATAGCATTGACAGACAAGTTTCTTTTTAGACGATATAGCTAAGGCACAAGGACTTGATTTCTCAGAACTTCTTACCGAAATAGAAACCATTGTGTATAGTGGAACTAAGGTTAATATCGACTATTTCTTAGAAGATGTGATGGACGAAGATTGGATTGAAAGCATATACGATTATTTTTTTGTGAAAGCGAAACAGATAGTATTGAGCATGCATTATGCGAGTTTGAAGGCTCATTCGATGAGAACGAACTTCGTTTAGTACGTATTAAATTCTTATCAGAAATGGCAAATTAACCCATCATATATAGAACAAAAAAAGGCAAAGCACTCTTTATAATGGTGTTTTGCCTTTTTGTCGTAAAAACAAATGCTCGATACTTCTCAGTGTCGAGCATTTAACCAATAGGTATTAGTCTTTTTAAAAAGGTAAAAAGATTGTATTCAGGATAACGTTTACAAAGATAAGAGAAAAATAATGAATAAACCAAATATTTTGAAAAAGATAGCGATAAAAAAAGTGAAATTATATTTAGTGAAATTTTTAGAATTGCTTTCTGTTTTTACACTTTTTATATTTTTTTGTTATGCTAACTATCTATTCGTGTTTATATTCATTAAAAATTCTGTTTATCTCACTGTGCGTTAATGCTCTAACGAAAACGAATAAGGTGCATCTTTTGCATTTATTCCCCTGTTATAATTAGGCTTGTCACTCATGTTAAACCATATTTCTGCGCCCTTCATAAGCTCATTATGCGTTATAAAGTTTTTGTTATAAAGAGCACCATTTAGTTTTATGTCCTTTATATAATAATGTGTAGACGCATTTTGGGGAGCCGATAACGTTACCACCTTTTCATTTTCTAAATATAATTTCACCTCTTTAAAGAGCGGAGTACCTAACACATACTCGTTTGTAGCAGGACAAACAGGGTAGAAACCCAAAGCCGAGAAAACATACCAAGCCGACGTTTGTCCGTTATCTTCATCTCCGCAATAGCCATCGGGCATAGCATTATAGAGCTTATTCATGATATTTCTCACATGATATTGTGTTTTCCATGGTTCACCAGAATAGTTATACAAGTAAGCCATGTGCTGAATAGGTTGGTTACCATGTGCATAATTGCCCATATTCATTATTTGCATTTCGCGAATTTCATGAATAACAAAACCATAATAGCTATCATCGAACAAAGGAGGAAGATTAAAAACAGAGTCTAACATCTGGTTAAATGTAGCCTTACCACCCATTAGTTGCATTAAACCGTTTACATCATGAAACACACTCCATGTGTAATGCCACGCATTTCCTTCGGTAAAAGCATCGCCCCATTTAAGCGGATTAAATGGAGTTTGGAAGTTTCCGTTGCTCAATTTACCACGCATTAAGTTTGTTTCCTTATCAAAAACGTTTTTTTATAGTTTAATGCACGAGTTTTAAACACCTCTAATCTTTTATTCTTTTTACCCAACTTTCTGCCTAATTCATAAATACACCAATCATCATAAGCATATTCTAAGGTGCGAGCCACATTCTCGTTAATGTTTACATCATAAGGAACATAACCCAATTTGTTATAATATTCGTGTCCTAATCTGCCCGTAGACGACACTTGCGGATGCACTTTATTAGCTCCATTTACTACAGCTTTCCACAATGTTTCTATGTCGTAGCCACGCAAACCCTTAACATAAGCATCAGCAACAACCGATGCCGAGTTGTTACCTACCATGCAATTACGATGTCCGGGACTTGCCCATTCGGGCAAAAAGCCACTCTCTTTATACGCATTCACTAATCCTTCTTGCATTTTTGCATTCATAGAAGGATACATTAGATTAAGAAAAGGAAACAAACATCTAAAAGTATCCCAGAAACCTGTGTCGGTAAACATATATCCCGATGCTATTTTACCATTATACGGACTATAATGTACCACTTGGTTTTGTGCGTTTATTTCGTAAAAAGAGCGTGGAAAGAGAACAGAACGATACAAACATGAATAGAAAGTGCGAAGATTATCCACATTATCATCAGTCACTTCTATGCGTCCTAACACGTCGTTCCAAGTGTTTTTGCAGTTTGTTTCACCTCATTAAACGCTTTGTTCTCCACTTCTTTCAGGTTTTGTTCGGCTTGTTCTATGCTAATAAACGACGAAGCAATGCGTGCGCACACCTTTTTCTCCACGCTTTGTGTTAAAAGCGAAGATGGCTCCTGCGTGTGTAGACTTTATTTCGTTTTTGGTTAGAAAGCATCTTTAAACTGTCTACAACCGTTGTTTCTTCAAACGCTTTATCAAACTGAATAACGAAAAAGTTTTTTTAAAGTTATCTGGCACTCCACCACTATTTTTAGTGGTATAGCCTACCACTTTTCTCTCTTGTGGTAGTATTTTAACATACGAACCCTTGTCGAAAGCATCTATCACTACCCACGATTGATGATTTTCTGGGAAAGTGAATTGAAAGATAGATGCCCTTTCTGTGGGAGCAATCTCGGTGGTAATGTCGTAATCTGCCAAGTAGACTTTATAATAATAAGGTGTAGCTTGTTCTGCTTTTATGCGAGAACCACGACGCCCTTTCGTCTTCATTAAAAAAACAGGTTTACCTGTTATTGGCATGATAGAAAACTGTCCGTAGTCGTTTATCCATGGGCTTGGTTGGTGTGTTTGTTTAAACCTCTAATCTTATTAGCTGTGTAAGTGTAAGCCCAACCATCACCCATTTTGCCTGTTTGAGGTAGCCAAAAAGTTCATACCCCATGGTAAACAAACTGCAGGATAGGTGTTTCCTGTGCTTAGTTCGTAGCTCGATTGTGTGCCTACTAACGTGCTAACATAGTCTACCACACTTGTTTTTGCACTCCCATGGGTCGTAAAAACAAATGCCACAGCCAACATAAAGCATTTTTAAAATCGCATTTTTTCATGGCTTTTTCTACTTTATTTGTTGGTTTTATCTTTTGCTGAGCGAAGTAAGTCTATCTTACCATCGTCTATTAGTTTAAGAATAAGTTCTCCAAAGAGTGTGTTTTTGCCATGCAAACCAATCGCGCGTATATTTTGCAGGGTTGTCTTTATGGAACGATTCGTGAATAAATCCAGTGTTAGCATCTGTGCGCATAAGTTGCTCTATACATTCTTTTATTTCTGCATCGTTATGAGATGTGAATGCTTTCATTATTAAAGTCATCGGCCAAACCATATCGTAACCCGTGTGCGGACTACCTATTCCCTCTGCTTTTACACCTTTAAAGAAGTAAGGATTATCTTTACTCCACACAAATTTACGAGTGTTTTGGTATATCTCATTGTTTTTATCAACATCACCTAAATAACTCATACTCAATAAAGAGGGTGCATTGGCATCGTCCATCAGTAGTTTATTGCCGAAACCATCTACCTCAAAAAGCGTAAATCTTTCCATATTTAGGGTGTTCTACCACTGCATATTTGTTTAAAGCTGTTTTCACTTCATCTGCAAGAGCTGTACACTCTTGTGCTAACGAAGCATTTTTGTTTACCGCAGACACAATTTCGGCTGCTTTATTGAGCGACGAAACAGCCATAAAGTTTGATGGAATAAGGAACAAAAAAACGTTGTTGCATCGTCGGAAGGACGGAACACTGATGCTATTAAACCTACAGGGTTTACGGGGTTTCCATAGCCTGCATTGCACACAGTGTCTAACTGTCTTGCCGTATCTCTCATGAAAGAGTAGGGGCCTTTGCCCTCTTTGCGTTGTTGTTCCTTAAATGTTTTTAATATGTTTGCCACTGCTTTGAGCCAATCTTCGCCAAAGACAGACGTGTCGCCAGTAATCTTCCAATATTCATAAGCTAAGCTGAATGGGGTAGCAAAGCGAGTCTATTTCATACTTTCTCTCATGCAATTCGGGCTTCATCTCTGTCCAGTCTTTTTGCCATTCACCACCTGTTGGCCCCCATATTAAAAAGCATTTGCATAAGGGTCTATATTGATACACTTTAATTGTCGTAGTATAACACCTCTTAAAAGCTTTTTAAGTTTGGGGTCTTTGTTAGCAAATTGCAAGTAAGGCCACACTTGCGCACTCGAATCTCTGAGCCACATTGCAGGAATATCTCCCGTATATACAAACGTGTCGTCTTGTCCGTCAAAGTGTACAGTGGTGTCTAATGTGTTTGGAAAACAATTCTCAAACATCCAAGCCAAGTAGGCATTGTCTTTCAATAGCTTCTAACTTCTTTAATTTTCTTTTCAATAACGTCCGAAACAAACAACCTATCTGCTTCTGCAGGGCGTTTGGTAACGAACATAGTGTTATCTTTTTTTGCCACAGTTTTTAGGTTCGAAACCACAAAAGGTTTTGCTACAGAAGGGGTAGCCGTTAGCGCAAGTGTAAGAATAAAAGCCACTAACAAGTTTCTTTTTATTCATAGTAATATAACTTTTTGTTTTTTTAGATATGAAAATGTAGAAAAAAATAATGCTTTTTGTAGGTTAGTGAAGAAGACACAAAACACATTTTTCCACACTCAAAAAAACTTTTTAGATATGCAAAGATAAACATAAATAGTGAGTTTTGAAAATGTGAGATAAGAATAATTGTAGAGCAATTTTTTTGATAATAAAATAACACACAAAAAACCTAAAAATAAGCACGCTTTTTACGAGCAGCATGCACAAACGTTTAAAAAAACAATCTCTTTTTTTAATGTTGGGTAAAAAGAAACCCCATAAAAAACACTCTTTTTAGTGAAAAACCATGCAAAAGCTTGTGTTTTTAAGTGAAAAAGACAAGAGTTTAGGGTGCAATATACAAGCTATTAGGGGTAAACTCTTGTGTTTTTCATGCTAAAAACCTAAGCTATTGCACCCCTAACACCTTTGTTTTTTTGTGTTAAACAAAAACAGCAAAATAGAAATGCAAAACCTAAGCTTTTTAGGCATAAAGCACGTTTTTTTAGTGTTGTAACAGGGTGTTTGTTGTGGCTCAATAGGTAGGCAAATAGCCCCTTTTTTTACGCTAAAACACAAAAAAACAAAAATGTAACAAAAACACTCACAAAAAAACACCTCTTTCATTGGCTAAATATTCCTTTTTTTAATTTTTCAACAATCAGCTATTTACTACAAACAAAAATACCTTTTAAAAATTGTTATCATGAATATAAAAATCTAAAAAAACAAGTTATAAAAACAGATAGGTAGAAAAAAACATATTATTATTGTTAATTTATAAATGTATTAGTGCTACATTACAATATTATTTTTCTATTTTTTTGTGATAAATAAACAGCTATGAATATCAATAGAATAATTGAGCTACGGAGCATTATTTCTCGCTATAAATACTATATAGTGAGTATTGGTGGCGTGCTAATGGTTGGCTTTGTAGGAGAAAAATAGCTATCTTCATAGCCTACAATTAGGGTGGCAAATATCCGATTTAAAAAGAGGAAATAGAATTATATAACACTCAAAAACAGAACAGCTGTAAACAAGCTTCCGTGAGTTAGAACGTAACCCACATGCCATTGAAAAAGATAGCTCGTGAAAAGTATTTCATGAAAGCCGACGACGAAGATATCTTTGTTTTGAGTGATGACGAACCACAAATAGAAAATAAAAATGAAAAAAATGAATAATATACAAGCCGTTCTTTTTTTGATAGGCGGTTTGCTCATGGTGATAGGGCTCAGGGGCTTTTTGTGTTTATGTTTATGAAACATATAGCTTGTTGGGTTTTTCTTTTAGGAACCATTCTCTTTTCGGTGTTGCAGAGTATGCAAACTTATCAAGGACAAAACAAAGTGATTGTGCGATTAAAACGAATCTTAAATTTGTCTAACTTGCTGTTTGTTTTCTCTGGAATATTGATGGTAGATGCGCAATATCACTTCTAATGTCTTTATTTCAACACGGAAGTGACAACGGTTATGTGCTTTATTTTACCTATGTTTACAACAAATGGGTGTTGCTTTTATTGATTGCTGCCGTGTTAGAAGTGTATGCTGTGAACCGAATAGACCGAGAATTGAAAAAAGAAAAAGCATAGAACACATTTTTATGCCTTATAAACGAATTGCAAACAAGCGGACGAAAGGACGCAACAAAAACGCCTTTTGCTATCATAATAACAAAAACATATTATTAAACAAAAACATACAATTAAATATTATTAGCTTATGAATAAAGTGTTATACTTTTTGTTTTTACCTTTCATCTTTGCTGCTTGTGCAAAGTCGTATAGCATAGATGGTAGTTCTAATGTGTCTACGTTAGATGGTAAAATGCTTTATTTAAAGGTGTTATCTGATACAGGTTTTAAGAAAATAGACTCTTGCGAAGTGGTTCACGGAGCCTTTTCTTTCATGGAAAAGTAGACTCTGCTTGCATGGCAAACCTGTTTATGGACGATGAAAGTTTGTTGCCACTCGTTTTTAGAAGAAGGAAATATTAGTGTAGCTCTTAACAATGCAAAGCAAAATGTTACTGGAACAGAACTTAACGATAAGCTGTTTAAGTTTTTTTAATCAATACAATCAAATTAAAAAAATCAAGAAATAGAATTGGTTAGAAAAACACGACCAAGCTATTATGGAATGGTAGCGATATGAATGTGGTTATTGCTAAATTGCAAGCTCGTTCAGAGCAGTTGGCGCGCGAAGAAGACCAACTTGTTACGTCTTTTTGTTACCGATAACTTTGATAATGTGTTAGGGTCCTGGTGTGTTTTTATGCTTACTATTGGACAAGAATATCCAGAGTTAACCCCATGGTTAGAAGATATTATGAGTAAGGCGACCGACCGTTTTAAGGCGAATGCTTATGTAAAAGACTATTATCAGAAGGCAAAAAGACAACCAGCAAATTATGAACGGAATGAAAGATGTGAGTGTATCTGCAGACACAATGTGTGTTCCTAATGCTCATGTTAATAATGTTCCAACGCCAAAAGATTTGGCAAAACCTGCCAAACCTTAAGCTATATTATATATATAAGGTGAAGAAGTCCTTGCACTAACCCCCATGTTTTACTCCTATATAATAAATAGGTTAAAAGGTAAAAACCATGAAGATACTCATTGAAAATGGAACCATTGTAAACGAAAATAAACGTTTTCAGGGTGCAATTGTGGTAGAAAACGATTGTATTTCGGAAATTATCGAAGGTAAAGAATAAACACTCCCCGTAACATCTACGACAAAATAGTAGATGCTACGGGGTGTTTTGTAATTCCTGGTGTGATAGATTGTCATGTACACTTTCGTGAACCGGGACTCACTTCTAAAGCAGATATAGCATCAGAGAGTAGAGCTGCCGCTTATGGAGGTGTTACATCGTTCTTTGAAATGCCAAACACTTCGCCTCAAACAACCACGTTAGAGGCTTTAAACGATAAATTGGCATTGGCAAAAACAAAGAGTTATGTAAATTATAGCTTCTTTTTGGAGCAACAACAGCAATGTAGACCTGTTTTCTCAGCTCGATATACACCGAATACCCGGTATAAAACTGTTCATGGGTTCGTCTACTGGCAATATGTTAGTTGATAAACGTGCTTGCTTAGAGCGTATTTTTACTGAAGCACCCACGCTTATTATGACACATTGCGAAGACACTAACACCATAAACGCTAATATGAAGGCGGTAAAAGAACGCTATGGCGACGACCCACCTATTAGCTTACACCCTACAATTCGTTCGCGTGAAGCCTGCGTTGCCTCAACCTCTTTGGCGGTAGAGTTAGCAAAAAACAGTGGTGCACGTTTGCATGTAGCACACATTACCACAGCCGACGAATTGCAATTCTTTGGAGTTGAGCCTAATATCACAGGCGAAGCCGTTATTCCTCATTTGCTTTTTAGCGAGGAAGATTATGCTGTTTTTAGGTGCACGCATTAAGTGTAATCCTGCCATAAAAAAAGAGTTCAGACCGCTTGGCATTAAGAAATGCACTTTCCGATGGTGTTATTACAACCGTAGGAACCGACCATGCACCACATCTCTTATCAGAGAAACAAGGACAAAGTGCTAAATCTATGTCGGGAATGCCTATGGTTCAATATTCTCTTCAATGTATGTTAGAATTGGTAGACCAGCGTGTTTTAACCTTAGAACGTTTGGTTATGTTGATGTGTCATCAACCTGCTACGCTCTTCGAGGTGAGCAAACGTGGCTTTATTCGTGAAGGATATAAAGCAGATATAACGATTGTAAAACCTCATGAAGAATGACTGTGAACAAAGAAAAACATTCAAAGTAAGTGTAAATGGAGTCCGCCTCGAAGGAAAAACACTACATTGGAGCGTAAAAACAACCATGTGTAATGGCCATTTGGTTTGGCATAATGGGGTGTTTAACGAAGAAGTAAGAGGAGAAGAAATTAGGTTTAGAGAATAAATAAAAAGCTAATGTTTTGTGTTTATCTTTATTCAATTATCTTTATAAATCAACATGATTGCGCGCATCTTCTTTCTCTTAATCCCCTAATATGGTTGCCTGCGTATTATGCTTGCAGGTTAGTTAAAAAAATAAAACAATATGTAACAATAGCAAAGTGCGCTATTTGTTTTATGTTGCTCCATTAGCTTTTTACCGTTTACACCTGTGTTTTTAGCTACCGAAAAAGCTTTCGCACCAAAAAGATATTTCCATACTTTATACCTATTTATTTTTATTAGTGTGTGGATAATCCCTAAATCTATATGGGCTATTTGTGCCTTTATAGGCAACATATTGCGCAAGTGTACACGCTTAAAGCACAACTCATGGTCATTGGGTGGGCGGTGTTTTAGCCTCTTTTGCATGTTCGTGGTGGTGTATGGCTCGTTTGTAACCAATAAAACGCTAAGTGTTAAGCGCGAACACCTTTATTTTGATAATCTTCCCGACGCATTCGATGGTTATAAAATAGTGCATATAAGCGATTTGCATGTAGGGTCTTATATCGGAAAAAACAAGTGGCTTTTGCGTAGAACGATTGATAGTGTGAACGCACAGAAGCCCGATGCTGTGATGTTTACGGGCGATTTGCAGAACGTTGAACCATCTGAAATAATTCCACATATGAGCGTTTTAAGTGGAATAAAAGCCAAAGATGGTGTGTTTTCGGTGTTGGGTAATCATGATTATGGCGATTATACCAATGCTAACGACCAAATAAAACGTGTTAATGAACAGGAAATGGTTCGTTTACAAAGGGCATTAGGGTGGACATTATTAAAGAATGAACACGTTATTCTACATAAACAAAACGACTCAATAGTGGTAGCTGGAGTAGAAAACAATGCCATAAAACCGTTAATTATACGCACCGATGTGAAAAAAAGCGATGAAAGGTGTAGATAAAAAGGCTTTCACTATATTGTTTCAACACGACCCTTCGGTGTGGAAAAATGACGTAATCAATCAAACAAATATCCCTCTAACGCTTTGTGGACACACACATGGTGGACAAGTAAATATAGCAGGTTTACGCATAACAATGTTTAAGTATGACGAAGATGCAGGTCTTTATCAACATCATAAACAAATGCTTTATGTTTCAACAGGCGTTGGTGGACTTATTCCTTTTCGCTTTGGAGTAGCTCCAAGTATAACAGTTATCACCTTACATAAAAAGAAATGAAAATTATTTATCGTATTTATCAACTCTTTATAGCTGTTCCCTTTAGTGGCTATAGCTACACTATTAACTGCTTTGGCTACAACCATTGGTTGCTCAATAGGTAATGGAAACACGTGGGGATATTATCCCGGAATGTTATGGGGACGCATTGTTACAGCACTATTTCTTTTGCCTGTGAAAGTGAAAGGACGAGAAAATCTCGACCCAAACCAATCATATGTGTTTGTAAGTAATCATCAAGGAGCTTTCGACATCTTTCTTATTTATGGCTTCTTAGGTAGGAATTTTAAGTGGATGATGAAGCATCAATTGCGTAAAATGCCCTTTGTTGGGAGAGCATGTAGTGCTGCTCATCACATATTTGTTGATAAACGAAATCCTAAAAAGGTAAAAGAAACTTGCGACAAAGCACGTTCTGTGTTAAAACAAGGTATGTCTTTGGTGATATTTCCTGAGGGCGCACGCTCTTTTACAGGGCATATGGGCGTTTTTAAAAGAGGCTCTTTTATGTTAGCAGATGAGCTACAATTGCCTATTGTACCCATAACTATAAACGGATCATTCGATGTTATGCCCTCGAATGCGTGATATGCGTTGGGTTTCTTGGCACCCTTTAACACTCACAATTCATGCTCCTATCATGCCAAAAAGGGCAGGGGTCAGAAAAATATTAAGTGTATAATGAACGAAAGTTATCAAGTGGTGATGAGTGGATTGGTAAAAAGAATATCAAGGGTTTGTTGAAAATCCAGACCAATAAAAAAACTTTCTTTACATATTATATAATAGCTTTTTTTATGCGCTAATAATAAAAAGGTTAAAAATAAAAATAGTATCTTTGTAGAATATAAAACAGATATATGAACGAGAGCGATAGCATTATAATTATTCCTACTTATAATGAAAAAGAAAACATAGAAAACATCATTAAGGCGGTATTTGCATTGCCTAAATGTTTTCATATTTTAGTTATTGACGATGGAAGTCCTGATGGAACAGCGTCTATTGTGAGTTGTTTGCAAGCAGAAATGTATGCAGATAGACTTTTTGATAGAACGTGAAGGCAAATTAGGTTTGGGGTACAGCTTATATTAGAGGCTTTCAATGGGCTTTAGAGCATACATATGAGTTTATATTTGAGATGGATGCCGACTTTAGTCATGCACCTTCTGACCTTCCACGGCTATACGATGCATGTCAAAAAGAGGGCTTTGATGTAGCCATTGGTTCACGTTATGTAAGTGGAGTGAATGTTGTTAATTGGCCAATAGGTAGGGTATTGATGAGCTATTTTTGCATCTAAATACGTTCGTTTCGTAACAGGTTTTCATATTCATGACACCACTGCAGGCTTTAAATGCTATCGCCGTAAGGTTTTAGAAACAATACCTTTAAACAAGATACGTTTCAAAGGATACGCTTTTCAAATAGAGATGAAGTACACAGCCTTTAAGATTGGATTTAAAAATAAAGGAGGTTCCTGTTGTCTTTGTCAATCGAAGAGAAGGAGTAAGTAAGATGAATGGAGGCATATTTGGCGAGGCTTTTCTTGGCGTTATGCGATTAAGATGGGACGGATGGTTTAGAAAATATCCTACTATACAATAGTAATTAAAACATAAAGGGTGTATCATTCGGTGGAAAGATACACCTTTTGTTGTATTGATATACAGATAATAACGATAAATATTGCATGAAGATAGCAGACATTTCATTGCTTTTATGGAGAACTTCCACAAGCATTGGCACTGAAAAAGATTATAAAAAGAAGAGCAAACAAACGAAATATGGCTTAAAAAAATTTAGAAAAGCTTCCTGCTGCTCCTTTGCTATTCTCTTCGGTGGCAAAAAGCAGTAATGAAGTGTTTGTTTTTATTCTTTCTGATGCCGATGAGGCGGGATATTTCTATCACGACCTTCATCAATTGCAAGGCGAAAAAGCAAGTGATGTTCTTTCCATCTTCTTATAAACGTGCTGTAAAATATGGTCAGCGAGATGCAGCAAACGAAATTTTGCGAACAGAAGTCTTAGCCACTTTATCAAGAAGAGAAAGCCAAAACAACCTAAATGAGCAACCTTTGTTTCTTGTTACCTATCCAGAAGATTAGCAGAGATGGTAGTTTCAAAAATCGTTCATTAACGATAAAAATTATTAGCTTAAAGGTTTCTGCAGTCTTACGACATAGTGGCTTTTAAGTAAAGAGCTTACCAATTTAGGTTTTAAGTCTTGCGATTATGTGTACGAACCTGGTGAATTTGCCGTTCGTGGAAGCCTTTTAGATGTGTATTCGTTCTCTCATGAATACCCATTTCGTATTGATTTCTTTGGCGATGAGATAGATTCTATCCGCACATTTGAAATAGAATCACAGCTTTCTCGTGATAAACAAGAACAAATAGAGATACTTCCTGAGCTTGCAGAAACAAACAGTAAGCGCATGTCTTTATTGCGTTTTTTGCCCAATAGCTCAATCGTAGTATTAAAAGACCTTTCGTTTGTTCACGAAAAAATAAATCAGATATATCGTGAAGGCTTTTTCTTCTCAAGCCTTAACAGAACGTCTTTCAGGTGCAACAGAGCAGGAACAAGCCGAAATAGAAAAAGAATTGCAACGCGAAAAACATGTTGTGTAGTGCAACCATGCTTGTTGAAGACCTTTGCCAAACTTAAGAAAATAGAGTTTGGGAAGCACACACACTCACACCACAGGTAAGCATTGAATTTGATATCACTGCTCAACCACTATTTCATAAGAACTTTGAATTGCTTAAAAACACCTTTGAAGATTATTTATTAAAGGGTTATAAACTTTATATTTTTTTGCAGATAGTGCTAAGCAACAGCAACGCTTACACGACATTCTTAACAAAGAAACAAACCAAGACGGACAGTCGACCGACGTGAAAGAGTATGCTCGTATATCGTTTATCTCTGTCGATAAAACACTTCACGAAGGCTTTATAGACAACACATTAAAGGCTTGTTTTCTTTACCGACCACCAAATATTCGACCGTTTTCACAAGTATAATCTCAAGTCAGATAGTGCCCGTTTGGGTAAAATGGCTTTTAACTTTAAAAAGAATTACAAGAAATGGAAGTGGGCGATTTTATCGTCCATGTAGACCTTGGAATTGGTAAGTTTGGTGGATTAGTGCGTGTTCCCAGCGGAGAGAGTTATCAAGAAATGATTAGAATTATTTATAATAACAACGATAAAGTTGACCTTTCTATTCATTCTCTTTATAAGATTAGTAAATACAAGCGAGGAGATACAGAGCAAGCCCCTCGTCTTTCTACGCTCGGAACAGGTGCATGGGAGCGAATGAAAGAGCGAACAAAGAAACGAATTAAAGACATTGCACGCGATTTAATTAAGCTATATGCCAAGAGAAGACACGAAAAAGGGTTTGCATTTAGTGTCGATTCGTTCTTACAACATGCTTTAGAAGCTCAGTTTTTATATGAAGATACGCCCGACCAACTAAAGGCTACGCAAGAAGTAAAGGCAGATATGGAGCGAGAACGCCCTATGGACAGACTTGTTTGTGGAGATGTTGGCTTTGGAAAAACAGAAGTTGCCATGCGTGCAGCATTCAAAGCAGCGTGCGATAACAAACAAGTTGCGGTATTAGTACCCACCACTGTGTTAGCTTATCAGCATTATCAAAGTTTCTCTTCACGCTTTAAAGACTTTCCTGTAAAGGTAGATTATTTGTCGAGAGCTCGTTCGGCTAAGCAAACAAAACAAGTATTAGAAAGTTTAGAGAAAGGAGAAACAAACATACTTATTGGCACTCATAAGCTCATAGGCAAAAGTGTGAAGTGGCACGACCTTGGACTTTTAGTGATTGATGAAGAACAAAAGTTTGGTGTTTCAGTAAAAGAAAAGCTACGAACCCTTAAAACTAATGTCGATACACTCACCATGTCGGCAACACCGATACCACGAACATTGCAATTTTCTTTAATGGGTGCACGCGATATGAGCATCATTCGCACGCCACCTCCTAACCGTTATCCCATTAACACACAGTTGTCTACGCTTTTCATCTGAAGTAATTGCCGATGCAATCAACTTTGAAATGAGCAGAAACGGACAAGTGTATTTCGTGAACGACCGTATCTCTAATTTGCCAGAACTTGCTCGATTGATAGAAAAACATGTACCCGATTGCCGTATAGCGATAGGGACATGGACGCATGGCACCCGACGAATTAGAAAAAAATACTCATAGGGTTTATGAACCACGACTATGATGTATTGCTTTCAACTACTATTATTGAAAGCGGAATAGACATATCTAACGCTAACACCATTATTATTAACGACGCTCACTGCTTTGGTTTATCAGACCTACACCAAATGCGTGGGCGTGTAGGACGTAGTAATAAAAAGGCTTTTTGCTACTTGTTAGCACCTCCAAAGAGCCTATTAAAGCAAGATGCACGTCGTAGATTAGAAGCTCTCGAAACGTTTTCTGAACTGGGAAGTGGCTTTAATCTCTATGCAAGACCTCGATATTAGAGGTGCAGGAAACCTTTTAGGCTCTGAACAGAGTGGGTTTATGGAAGATTTAGGTTACGAAACGTATCAAAAATATTAACACAAGCGGTTACAGAGTTGAAGAATGAAGAGTTTACCGACCTTTATTCGGAGGAAATGGAACATGGAGAAGCTATTAAGGTGAGCGATTTTGTAGACGATTGTGCTGTAGATAGCGACCTTGAAATGTATTTCCCAGACTCGTATGTGCCTGGAAGTAGCGAACGAATGTTGCTCTATCGTGAGTTAGATAATATTGAAAACGAAGGAGAACTCAGGCTTATAGACAACGATTAACCGACAGGTTTGGGGCTATACCACGTCAAGGAATTGAGTTAATGAATGTGGTTACATTGCGACGAATAGGAAAAGAACTCGGAATAGAAAAAGATAATATTGCGAGGAGGACGAATGAATCTGCAATTAGTGGCAAACCCTAAGAGCTTGTATTATAAGAGTTCGGCATTCGAAAGTTTGTTAAACTATGTCGGAAATCACCCTCGTCAATGCGTCATAAAAGAACAAAAAGGCATCAGAATGGTTGTTATTGCTCAGGTAGAAAACGTTAAAGAGGGCATAACAGTTTTACAAAAATATACATCAATCATAATTGTTTTCACTAAAAAAATAAACACATGGCTATTGCACTTACCATCTTTTATTTATTTCTCTATTTTGTTTTTCGTAAGTAAAATAACAGCTCGACGTGCCACCAACGCCACCTTTTTCTCTGCAAACAAGCGTTCGCCATGGTATATGGTAGCGTTTGGAATGATTGGAGCGTCTATCTCTGGCGTTACATTTGTTTCTGTTCCGGGAATGGTTAACCACATTTCTATGACTTATTTGCAAACGTGTTTGGGCTTTGTGGTGGGCTATTTTGTGGTAGCGTTTGTGCTTTTACCCATTTATTACAAACTTAATCTCACCACCATCTACACTTATTTGTTACAACGATTAGGAAATAGTGCTTATAAAACAGGTGCATGGTTCTTTTTGTTATCAAAAATGGCAGGCTCTGTGGTGCGTTTTTTTATGTGGTGTGCATTATTCTTCAACGCTTTGTGTTAGATGCTTTTGGCGTTCCATTTTGTTGTAACTGTGGGTATAATGGCTTTTCTTATATGGCTTTACACCTATGGTGGAGGAATTAAAACACTGGTGTTTACCGATGTGTTTCAAACCTTTTGCATGTTTGCAGCTCTTATTCTTATTATTTATAATGTGATAGATGCCTTGCATTTAACCATTCCACAAGCCATAACAGCTGTGATAAACGATTCGCGAAGTGCTGTTTTTGAGTTTGAAAACATACGTTCTACGCAATGGTTTTGGAAGCAGTTTGTTAGCGGAGCCTTTATTGTTATTGTGATGACAGGGCTCGACCAAGACATGATGCAAAAAGAATTTAACGTGCAAAACATTAAAAGAGGCGCAAAAAGATATGTGCACTTATGGTTTTGCCTTTATTCCTGCAAACCTTTTGTTTTTGTTTTTAGGTGTGTTATTGTCGCTTTTAGCCACCCAAAAAGGCTTGTCTTTGCCTGCTAAACCCGACGAGTTATTGCCCATGTTTGCTGCCACTGGTGTGTTAGGAAACGTGGTTGTTGTGTTGTTTACCATTGGTATTGTGGCGGCATCTTTTTCGAGTGCCGACTCAGCACTTACTGCTCTCACCACAACCTTTTGTATAGATGTGTGTAGAAAACCACAAGATGAGCGTTTTAGAAAGCGTGTTCACATTGTAATGACCTTTGTTTTTGGTGTTTGTATAGCCTTGTTTCAGTTGATAAATGCCACCAGTGTGATAGATGCTATTTACACCTTGTGCGCTTACACCCTATGGTCCTTTGTTAGGATTGTTTGCATTTAGCTTGTTTACACGTTATGGAGTGAAGAACAAAGTGGTGCCTTTTATTGCTATTTTATCGCCTGTTGCGTGCGGAACTATAGAGTGGCTATGTTCTTATTACCTTGATTATAAGGTGGGCTACGAGTTGTTGTTGCTTAATGGCGTATTAACTTTTGCAGGCTTGTATGCTTTTAAAACAACAAACGCAAACCTATGCAAGCAAAAACATTAAGTAACTAAAAAGTGTGATGTTTTTGATTGAAAAACAAAGAACAAATCTGGGTGTTTTTATGGGTTGTAATTTAGCACAAATAAGTCGGTTTTTTGTGAGCGTTTTGTTACATTTTCAACTTTCATTTTAGCGTAAAAAAGTGGATATTCAACCCACTATTTACCACCTGTTAAGGCTCTTTTTTGAGCAAAAAACAAAGCTGTTTTTGCAAAAACATATAGATTTTGTTTTTTTCTAAAAGCTAATAAATAGCAAAGCAATAAATGAGTTTATTAGGTGCTAAAAAGCTAAGGTTTTAGCACCTAATCTCTTATGTTTTACCCCCTAATAGCTTGTATATTAGCTCTTAAAAGCTTATGTTTTAAGTGGTAAACTCTAAGCTATTGCAACAAAAAAGGTAAAAAAGGTGTTTATAGTGGTTGGTTTCTTTATTTTTTACAAAATAACTGCTGTTATTAAGAACCTTATTTTTGTGCGAGAAATAAGTCGAAAAAATAAGTCGTTTTTCAATCATTTTATGCCCCCATTTTTAGTCTTTATTTGGTTGTTTTTTTCCTTTTTATGCCCATTCGTAAAACCATAAAAAGTATAACCATGCAAGTGCTTTGGCAACAACAAATGTTTGTAAACACAAAGCACGCTAAAAGCAACATAAAAAAGTGGCACAATGTGTTTTTGTTAATCGTGTTATAAAGCGTTATAGCATGTGCGTAAAAACCATAAAAAAAGAAACGTGAAACACATTTTTTTAGTAAGCGTGTTATAAATGAAAAAAACATTTAAAAACTATGCCTACACCTATTTATATATAACAGAAAAAAATTGTATATTTGTAATTCTATATAGAACCTCTTAAAATGGATATAAAAACATCTTTAAAAACAATTAAAAAGCTTTTTGCACGCGTAGAAGGCTTATATTTAGGACTTATGTGGTTAGTTTCTTTCTTCTTTGTGGTGTATTTACCACAAAGTTTATGGGGAAATTTAATGATATTGTCTCACACCCTTTTTCGTGGCATGGAGGGCTAAAATGGTTTCGTAATAAGGTGCTCAATGGCTTTATTTCGTTTAAACGTGCATTTGTATATTTAATGTATATGTTCTTTTATGGTTCGCTTATCTTTGCCACAGGTCAGTTTATTTATTTCAAATTCTTTGACCATGGAAACTTTTTAAGCTTTCTTACAAGCACTCTCAATCAGTTAATTCCAATTTATCAAGAAGGTGGTGTGGATATAAACGATTTGAAAGAAAGTTTAAACATGCTCTCTACAATGAGCCATGGAGAAATGGTTATGATGTTTTTCTCTCAAAACATAATGATAGGAATAGTATTAAGTGCAGTGGTAGCACTTGTGGTGGCTCGTAAAAAAACAAACGACCAACACATTAACCTTTAATATTTTAATGAACATGGATATATCTGTTGTAATTCCTTTATATAACGAAGAAGAGTCGTTACCTGAGCTTTATGCGTGGATAGAACGAGTGATGAAAGCTAACAACTTTACTTTCGAGGTTATTTTTATAAACGATGGTTCTAAAGATAACTCGTGGAAGGTAATAGAAAGCTTATCGCAACAAAGCGAACACGTTAAAGGTATTAAGTTTAGACGTAATTATGGAAAAAGCCCCGCCTTATATTGTGGCTTTAAAGAGGCAATGGGTGATGTGGTAATAACCATGGATGCAGACTTGCAAGACTCGCCAGATGAAATTCCCGAACTATATAATATGATAACAAAAACAAGGCTCTGACCTTGTATCGGGATATAAAGAAAAACGCTACGACCCACTTTCTAAAACGTTGCCTACAAAGCTTTTTAATGCTACGGCTCGTAAAAATAAGTGGTATAAATAACTTGCACGACTTTAATTGTGGCTTAAAAGCTTATAGAAAAGATGTGATTAAAAATATAGAAGTGTATGGAGAAATGCACCGATACATTCCTTATTTGGCTAAAAATGCAGGCTTTGAAAAGATAGGCGAGAAGGTTGTGCAACACCAAGCACGAAAATATGGCACGTCGAAGTTTGGACTAAATCGTTTCTTTAACGGCTATTTAGACCTTATCACCCTATGGTTTTTAAGTAACTTTGCTAAAAATCCTATGCACGTCTTTGGACTATTAGGGCTCTATTTTCTTTATTATTGGCTTTTTTTCTGCCGCTATGATAGGAGCAGATAAACTGTGGGCTGTGTATCATGGGATACCTCAACGATTGGTAACAGATAGTCCTTATTTTTATATTTCACTCACCATGATGGTATTAGGAACACAACTTTTCATGGCAGGATTTATAGGAGATATGGTTAGTCGTTCGTCTTCTGCGCGCAACGATTATCAAATAGAAAGTACAATTAAATGCAAAAAGTTAGTTTATTTCTTATGTCTTTTAGGGCTTATATGTGCTTGTTCGAGCATAGATTGCCCCTTAAATAACAGTGTGTATGCACGTTATAAGTTGGCAGGAGAAACCAAAACATTGTCAGATACCTTAACGGTGTTTACGCATAGGAATAGTTCTGGCGACACTGTTTTGCTGAATAAATTAGTAGAAAAAAAGATAGTTTTGAACTGCCAATGAGTTTCTCTGGAACAGAAGATGTGTTGTTTTTTCGTTTTAACGATAAGGAAAAGAAGACATATATAGACACCATTGCCGTTAAAAAAACAAATGAACCGCATTTTGAATCGGTGGATTGTAACGCTGTTTTCTTTCATACCATACAAGAAATAACGCACACTCGACATAAAATAGATTCTATTGTGATACAAAATAATCGTGTAACAAATGATAATAGTAAAGCCACTTTCCTTATCTATATTAAGAGTAATTCTTAGTGTCGCGCTCTTTTTAGGCGCTATTGGTGTGCATGCACAGCAAATAAAGTTGCCTTTAACGATAAAAAAAGATAGTGTGCGCTTTCTACAAAAACATAGCTGTGGGCGTAGACGTGGTAGGTGTTGGGCAACTGTTAATGAGCGATTACGGGCAATATGAGGCTTATGTAAAGGCTAATATTAAGGATAAATACTTTCCTGTGGTAGAGATTGGCTACGGAAAAGCTGTTACCGAAGACCCCGACACTTATATATCGTATAACACGAAAGCTCCTTATGGAAGGATAGGGGTAGACTTTAATGTTTCTAAAAAAACAAACATGATATTTACAGAGTGTTTGCTGGTGTGCGCTATGGATTCACTTCTTTTAAATATAATGTTGAGGCTAAAGGCTTAACAGACCCCATTTGGCAAGGCTCGGCACTGTATGTTGCGCACAATGTGAATGCTTTTAACCATTGGGGAGAAGCAGTTTTTGGCTTAGATGCTAAGATTTGGGGAGCTTTAAGAATGGGTTGGACGCTACGATATCGTCGTCGTATTGCGCATAAAGAGGGTGCAATAGGAACTCCATGGTACATTCCGGGCTTTGGAAGAGGTAGAGATTCTGCATTAGGAGGCTCGTTTAATGTGGCAATAGAATTGTAATGCACGCTTTAAAACAAAGATAATATGCTACTATTTATAATAAGAAATAATTAAAAAAATGGTGCTTTTTTGTTGACTTTAAAGTCTGTTGGCGTTTTTCTACAAAAATAAAGAAAAGATTTCTTATCGTGAAGTTCCTTATATATAATAAGGTGTAAAAAGAGTAGAGACAACGCAAAGAAAAAGACTTTAAAAAAATAGTGATAAATATAAATAAACAGCAATCATATGATGGTAGAAAAAACAAAAAAACGATTATATTGGCAAGTTCCTTTATTGATATTCTTAATTGTTGGTACAATTTTTTTATTGTGAAACAACAACAAGATATGCCGTATCAAAAAAACGAAGGAGCGATATTTGGTACGACTTATCACATTACTTATCAATATGATAAAGATGTAAATGAAGATATATTGAAAGAGTTAAACAAAGTAGATGCCTCTCTTTCTACCTTTAACCCACAGTCGGTTATATCTCAAATCAATCAAAATAAAAGTTATAAAGTAGATGAGATGTTTGCACAGGTCTTCTCTTTATCTAAAGAAATATCAAAAGAAACAGACGGTGCATTTGATATAACAGTGGCTCCTTTGGTAAATGAATGGGGCTTTGGGTTTAAGAATGGAGAGGAACCCACTAAGCAAATAATAGATAGTTTGCGAGCTATTACTGGCTACGAAAAAGTGTCTTTAGTGGGAAAAGCTGTGAAGAAAAAAGATAAACGCATAATGATTGATTGCAGTGCGATAGCAAAAGGCTTTGGAACAGACGTGGTTGCAAACTATCTTCGCTCGTTAGGTATAAAAAACTTTATGGTAGAAATAGGCGGAGAAGTGGTTACTTCGGGTTTAAGCGAACAACGTTTGCCTTGGAAAATAGGGGTGATTAAACCCACAGACGATAAGACAAACACGAACCAAGAACTGCAAACTATTATCAATGTAACGAACAAAGCAATGGCAACAAGTGGTAATTATCGCAACTTTTACTATAAAAATGGCAAGAAATATGCACACACTATCGACCCTAAAACAGGTTATCCTGTGCAACATAACATATTGTCTTCGACAGTGATAACAGATGATTGTGCTTCTGCCGACGCTTATGCTACTGCCTTTATGGTAATGGGTTTAGATAAAGCAAAGAAGGTTTTAGAGAAACACTCTGAACTAATGGCTTATTTTATCTATAGTGATAAAAATGGAAAGAATGCTGTTTGGTTCTCACCTTCTATGAAAGATAAGATTGTGGAATAAGATATGGGTGTAGAAAACACTTCTTATAAGGTTTTTATTGCAGTTGCCTTTTATTTCAAGGAATGACAGCAAATGAATTGCACGATATAGTGGCGTGCATTCCATTTCATTTCCATAAATACGCCGAAAAAGAAGTGATTGCACACGAAGGGGAGAATTGTAATCACCTCACCTTTCTACTTAAAGGAGTTTTAAACGTAACTTCTTACTCGTTAAATCGTAGCTATGCCATTACAGAAAACATCATGGCACCCGCTGTTTTACCCTTAGAAGAGTTGTATGGATTAAGTCCTCGATACACATCTACTTATGAAACAAACACTGCATGTAGCTTTTTAAGCATTCATAAAGATAGCGTTAATAAGCTCATGGAGATGTCTTTTATCTTTCGTTTGAACTATTTAAATATGTTATCTACGCTTGCGCAGAAACAAAAAAACGCTTTATTTGGCAACAAAAAAACAAAAACTCTAACAGAACGTATGTTGCATTTTTTTGCTCAAAACATGCGTAAACCTGTGGGAGAAAAACATATTTTTCATAACAATGACAACACTGGGTTTGGTGTTAAACACGCATAGAATAGAAATATCTAAGATGCTAAAAATATTGCAAGGACAAGGCTTTTATTCGCTTAAGTAGAGGTAAAATATACTTTCCTGCCTTTTGAAAAAAAGCATTGCAAGAAGCAATATAAAAAAAGGTTTAACATCTTTCTCTTTAAATAAATATACAAAAATGGCAACAATAATAGAAACCAACAACAAACAAAAAAATCCGTTCTTTTGAGCAGTATAACACGCCTCATCATACCGCTCCTTTTAATGAAATAAGGTTAGAACACTATGAGGAAGCTGTTTTTTAGAAGGTATCAAAAGAGAAGATGAAGAGCTTGAAAAACTGCTAAATAATCCAGATAAACCCACGTTTGAGAATACTATTATATTTAAAGATAACGAGCGTGGAGAACATTATTACGACTTATTAAATCGTGTGTCGAATGTGTTCTTTAATCTTTTAAGTGCCGAAACAAACGACGAAATGGATGCGTTGGCACAGAAAAATGAGTCCTATTTTAACTAAACATGCTAACGATGTACAGTTAAATGAGAAACTCTTTGAGCGCGTGAAATATGTGTATGAGCATCATGAAACACTCTCTGAAGAAGAAACCATGCTACTTCAAAAGTGTTACGATGGCTTTGTTAGAAGTGGAGCTTTGCTCGATGAAGAGGGAAAAAACAAACTTCGTGCGTTAAGTGAAGAAGCATCTATGTTGTCATTGCAATTCTCTCAAAACTTATTAAAGGAGAATAAAGCCTTTCAATTGCACATAACTAACGAAGAAGAACTTGATGGATTGCCTCAAACAGCACGTGATATGGCTGCACATACGGCAGAAGAACAAGGAAAAGAAGGTTGGATTTTCACTCTTGATTATCCCAGTTATTCGCCTTTTATGACCTATTCTACGCAACGAGAGCTAAGAAAACAACTCTATATGGCTAAGAACACAGAAGGAACACACGATAATTCTGAAAAATAATTTAGCTATTTGTAGCCGATTAGTTAATATCCGTCGCGAGCTTGCTCAGCTTCTTGGATACGACACTTACGCAGATTATGTGCTTCAACATCGCATGGCGAGCAATGTAGAGAATGTTTATAAGCTATTAGACGACTTGATAGGAAGCTTTTATAAACCCAAAGCCATTGAAGAAAGAGAGGCTGTTCGTGCATTAGCAAAGGAGCTTGAAGGAGATGATTTTTAAGGTGCATCCATGGGATAGTGCCTTCTATTCTCACAAGTTACAAAATGAAGAAATACAACTTAGACGAGGAGATGTTGCGTCCTTATTTTGAACTTTCAAAGGTGATAGATGGGGTGTTTGGCTTAGCAAATAAGTTGTATGGAATTTCTTTTCAACTAAATAATAACATTCCAGTGTACCACTCTGACGTGAAAGCCTACGAGGTTTTTCGATAAAGATGGTTCGTTCTTAGCTGTTTTTATGCCGACTTTCACCCCCCGTGATGGTAAGCGAGGAGGGGCTTGGATGACAGAGTTTCAAGGACAATGGATAGACCGTAAAGGCGTAAATGTGCGTCCTCATGTGAGTGTTGTGATGAATTTTTACGAGCTCAACAGCAAAGAAACCTGCTTTATTAACGCTTAACGAGGTAGAAACCTTTTTGCATGAGTTTGGTCATTCACTACATGGAATGTTTGCAAACACACGTTTTGAGAGTTTAAGTGGTACCAATGTATGGTGGGATTTTTGTAGAACTTCCCTCACAGTTTATGGAAAATTATGCCACCGAAAAAAGAGTTCTTGCGCACCTTTGCCTATCATTATGAAAACAGGCGAACCTATCCCCGACGATTTAATCAATCGCATTATTGAAAGTAAAAACTTTTTGTGTTGCTTCTGCATGTCTACGTCAAGTGAGCTTAGGACTTCTCGATATGGCTTATTACACCTTGTCGGAACCTTTTAACGAAGACATTATTGCATTTGAAAAGGAAGATGGAAGAAAGCAATTCTTTCAAAACAATTGCCTAATACCTGCATGACAACACAGTTTTCTCATATCATGGCAGGTGGTTATGCTGCGGGTTATTACAGTTATAAATGGGCAGAAGTGTTAGATGCAGATGCTTTTGGCTACTTTAAAGAAAAAGGGAATATTTAATAAAGAAGTAGCTCAGAGCTTTAGAGATAATGTTCTTTCCAAAGGAGGAACAGAACATCCGATGACACTTTACAAGCGTTTCAGAGGTCAGGAACCTACTATTGATGCGTTATTAAGTAGAAATGGAATAAAAATAATATAAGTGTTAAAAGCATGAATAATCAGCAAGAAAAACAATATATCTTAGACACTCGTTATTTACGAATGGCTAAAAATATGGGCAGAAAAATAGCTATTGTACGCGTAGAAAAAGTAGGGAGCTATTGTTGTAAAAAGATAAGATGATTATTAGTGATGGTTATAATGGAACACCCGAAGGATTTGAGAATGTGTGCGAAGATGATAACCATTTAACCAAACCTTATGTGCTTCATGCCGAAGCAAACGCAATAACTAAGTTGGCAAGATATTCAAATAGTAGCGATGGAGCTACGCTTTATGTAACAGCTGCGCCATGTATTGAGTGTGCAAAACTTATCATTCAGGCGGGTATTAAGCGTGTTGTGTATGGAGAACAGTATCGTTTAGAAGATGGAATCAATCTTTTAAAAGCGAGCAAATGTTGAAGTGTTATATGTTGAACTACCAGAAAAATATAAAAGAATAAACCTATGAAATTAAATAAAAACACAGCCAATCGTTATATGCCTTTATTGATGGCATTGTGCGTTATTATAGGAATTATGATTGGAACGTTCTATGCTAATCACTTTTCAGGTAATCGTTTAAACATTATCAATTCAGGAAGTGGACGTCTAAATAATCTCCTTCATATTATAGACGACCAATATGTAGACAAAGTAGACATAGATTCTTTGGTTGATAAGGCTATCCCTCAAATCTTATCTGAACTCGATCCGCACTCAGTTTACATTCCTGCAAAAGATGCGGGAAGCAACTACAGACGAGTTAAAGGGTTCGTTTTTCGGGTATAGGAGTTGAGTTTACTATTCGTCAAGACACTATTCACATTGAGAATGTCATTGAAAATGGACCTTCAGAGCGTGCAGGTTTAATTGCAGGAGACAAGATTGTGAGTGTTGATGGCAAACCATTTGTGGGAAAAGTAGTTACAAACGATGAGGCGATGCGTCGTTTAAAAGGACCAAAAGACACAAAGGTGAGCTTAGGAATTAAGCGTTATGGACAGAAAAAAATAAAGATTATTACCGTAACGCGTGGTGATATTCCGCGTAAAAGCGTTGTGGGAGCTTACATGATTAACGAAAATACGGGCTATATACGCATTAAAAGCTTTGGAGAAACCACTTATCCAGAACTTCTTATAGCGTTAGCTAAGTTATCACAAGAAGGCTTTAAAGACTTGATTATCGATCTTCGCGATAACACGGGTGGTTATTTAGAGTCTGCTATACAAATATGCAACGAGTTTTTACCAAAGAATAAACTCATAGTGTATACACAAGGGCGCAAATCTCCACGTCAAGACTATCGTAGTGATGGTCATGGAAGCTATCAAAAACTACCTCTTACAGTGCTAATCAATGAGGGTTCTGCCTCTGCCTCTGAAATCTTATCGGGTGCATTACAAGATAACGACCGTGCCACTATTATTGGTAGACGTTCTTTTGGTAAAGGATTGGTGCAACAACAAATAGGGTTTTTCAAGATGGAAGTTTAATGCGTTTAACCATAGCACGCTATTATACTCCATCTGGACGTTGTATTCAAAAACCTTATGTAGCAGGCAATGAGAATGCTTATGCGAAAGATTTGCTTTCAAGATACGAACACGGCGAATTCTTTTCACAAGATAGTATTAAGCATAAAGGTCCTATTTATCACACTTCTATAGGTAGAATTGTGTATGGTGGAGGTGGTATAACACCAGACTATTTTGTGCCTGAAGACACAACGAACTACACTTCTTATTATAAAGAAGCGTTGATGAGTGGCATGATTTTGCAATTTGCTTACACCTACACCGACAATAATCGTGCTAAATTAAAGGAATTAAAAACGGTAGATAAACTTGTGGCTTATCTTAACAAGCAAAATATAGTAGATAAGTTTGCTACTTACGCCGATAAAAACGGACTAAAACGTAGAAATCTGTTAATTCGTAAATCGCACAAACTACTCGAATCTATGCTTATGGGTAGAATTATTTACAGCATATTGAACGATAATGCGTGGATAGAATACACCAATAGAGAAGATAAAGTGGTGTTAAAAAGCACTTCAAATTTTGAGAGAAGGAAAGTCGTTTCCTAAGAAAGAAACGAAAACAAAAAGCACCTCTTCGCCGATAAAAAAACGTGTTAATTTTTAAGAATTAACGATGAATAAAAATGCTCTTCGACAAGTGGTAAGAGAACAAAAGCGACAATTCTCGAGTGAACAACTCAGAGAATTGTCGCTTTCTATTTGTCAAACACTACTATCACATTCTGCAATCAAACAAGCAAACACCATTTTGTTATACGCTTCTTTGCCCGATGAAGTGCAAACAAACACGCTTCTTGCAACCTTATTAAAGCAAAAAAAAAGAATTCTTTTGCCTGTTGTTGTGAACGAAACAAGCCTCGAACTGCGTGAATATAAAGGTAACGAAGAACTTGAAACAGGGGCTTTTTGGTATAGAAGAACCCAAAGGAACAGCTTTTATTGCTTATTCTGTTATAGACGTAGTGGTAGTTCCGGGAATGGCATTTGATAGCTATGGAAACCGCTTAGGGTCGTGGAAAAAGGCTACTACGACCGTCTTTTGTCGTTGCTTCCTCATGCCTATAAAATAGGTATAGCTTTTCCCTTCCAAATATTCTCCTCAATTCCTGTAACGCCACACGACATAAAAATGAACGAGGTTATTTATCAGTGAAATTGATGTAACTAACTTCTTTTTATTTTTATACGATTATAGAAGAACAGAGAGAAGGGAAGAACTGATGAAATAGAACCTGTAAACTTATTTTATTTATAGCTATTTCTTTCGTAAAAAAATAAGATGATAGTGTGTGAAAAAAATAGGGGTATTTTTTTGTGAGTGTTTTGTTACATTTTATTTTTTTGTGTTTTAGCGTGAAAAAAAGGGGGTATGGGGGTAGCTATTTACGACTTATTGCTACGTGTTTTTGACTGAAAAAAATAAAGCGGTTGTGGTAAAACATATAGGTTTTACGTTTCTAAAAAGTAAACACATAGAGAGGTAAAAAAATAAGCATTTAGGGTGTAAAAGCTTAGAGTTTAGGGTGCAATACATAAGCTTTTTAGCTCCTAAAGTCTTGTGTTTTAGCCCTTAAACCCTTATGTTTTAGGGAGGTAAACTCTAAGTTTTTGCATGCTTTTTAGCTTTAAAAACATGGTTTTATAGGCTTTTCTTTACAATTCTTTTTTTGTTTTTATTGTTGTTTTTCTTACTCAATGTTTTTACGAATAAAAAAGTGGGCTTTTATTTTTCAATAAAAATGGACTTTCTTACTTCTTTTTCTTTTCTCGCTTTTTTTATAAAAAAACAGTAGGTTATTTCTTTGTTCTTTGTGTCGTGAGTTTTTTTGCGGTTGCTTGTTTAGTGCTTTATTGCGCATGTGTTATGTTTGAGAAATAATATATTGTGAGTTTAGTGTGCGGTGATTTAAGGGAATAAAAGTGCAAAAAAAGAGGAAAAAAAGGATAGGGGAGAATGCGCTAATAAATGGCTTTTATATAATTAAATGATGCTTGTGTGAAATGCGAAATGGAGGATATGGTGAGTTATAAGGATAGATAAAAGCGATGAAAAGTGTGGTGGGCTTGTTGCACAACATCGTTGACATAACAAGAATGGTGTAGCACTGCTAAAAGAAAAGCGACTAACATGGTGCTGTTAGTCGCTCAAATTAAACTTAAACCTTTTTATGCTTAATTTGCGTTAATTAAATAACACTTTCTTTCCGTTATGAATATACACCCCTTTTGTGTGGGTTTAGTTACCTTAACACCTGTTATGGTGTACCATTCGTTATCTTGTTTATCTGCATGAACAGAGCTAATGCCTGTTGAAACACTAATAACAGCCTTGGGTTCTTTTGTTGAAAAGCGGTCATAATAGCCTCCATTTACGAATGTAAGGTCAGCAGTTTTATCCTTGTCCATGCCATTATTAAAGATGATACCTTCATTACTATTGCTTGCCAACTTAGATTCTTTGTTCCAAGTCCATTTATATACCTTTTTACCATCTTGTGTTGTTCCCACTTGTTGACAAGCTACACCGGGCCAATTTCCACCTGTATAGTTTGCATGGTTATCCCATTTCCAGCAGTAAACCTCACCTTCCCATGTAGAAGGAGCTCAAAAAAGGCACATGTTTCTCCCTCGTTTACCTTGCAAAAGGTAGGAGGTGTGAAGGTGGTAGATCTGCTTCTTTAACCTTATCAAGCTCTGTTAAGTCTACATCGTTTGATACATAGAATTTAAAGAGATTGTCGCTGAGGGCTAATTTATAACCATTTTCTTGGTAACCATAAACGTTTCCCTAAGGTTAAAAAAACACTTTTCCTTTGTCTCCTTGTACAATTAAAGCATATCCATTGCCTCTTTTTCAGATTTTTAGAATTTTACTTTCGTTAGTGATACCCGCAGCTTTTTCTTGCTAAAAATGAGTTTCTTTATTTGGGCTTTATATGATTTCCAATGACTTAAAAAGATGCAGGGAGTTCCTGGCATAGCTAAGATATAAGCGTTTGCAGCAAGGTAATTACGTTGAAGTCTGTTATTGTCTCTGTCGGTATCGTGATTGTCTACAAATGTTACAGCATATCTGCTATAATTAGAATCCTTAGCAGGACAATCACCATTAAGTCTGTCCCACTGTTCTTTACCTATGGCATCGTTGATATAATATTTAAGGGCAAAGTCGAAAGCAGCACTTTGTATTTTTTTCCATCAACTTTGGTTCCGTTTATCCAAGTCTTAAGATTATTAGAATTGCCGTCCCAATATTCCCCCACAGAATATTTGGGATTTGCGTCTGAGTTGTATTCTCCAACATATTTAGCACTAAAACCTTTTACCATATCATAGCGAAAAGCCAGCATATTGTAGGTCTTCTTTTAGAAAGTGTAGATAAAGTTTTATGTTCTTTCTTACATTATCTGATGTGTGGTCGAGGTCTCTTGCGCCGTCAAAAATCATCGCCTGTATCTGCTGCACCAGTTGTTTTTAAAAACCTGCATTTGCTGTTTTTTTCCTTTGTCATCATTTGTACAAATGTCTGCTAAAGACCAATGTGTGGTTTGGTTATTCCATGTTTCTTCAGGAAAAATCGCACCAGCTTTTGTTTCCATTTCGATGGTTAATAACAACATCTTCTATAATGTCTACATTCTTTTTCTTTAAATGTTTTAATCATCGAACGCAATTCTTTTTCTGAACCAAAAGCACTTGTGTGATTGAACCACCATACAGGAGCATAACCCATTTGGTTGCTTGTTGTGTTGCAATATCCAGACTGTGGAACCCATATTGCACTGAAATACTTAGATAATTCGTCGGCTTGATTGCTGAGATTAGACCATTGTGTGTCGCCATAACTGTCCCAATAAAAGCCTTGTAACATTACACCTTGATACTTACTTGGCCAGCCTTGTGCGTGTACATTTAATAAGGTTAATACGATAGTAAATTTAATCGTTTCATGTTTTTAATTTTTTTAGGTTTTGAGGTAAAAGTAGTGAAACAAAATGATATGGATTAGAATAGATAAAATAAATTAACAATTATAATTGTGCAAACGTTTGCGAAAAAAAGATAATATGCTTGAATAGTGTGAGTTAGCAACATGAATGGGAGGAATAAACTTGTTTTATATATAAAGATAAAAAAAGAATGCTGATTAAGCAGAGAATAGTTTTAGCTTATTGTTTATATGAGTAGGGTTTTTATAAAAAAAGCTTTTTGTGTAGCTTGGCGTTGTATTTGCAGAAAAAAGAATGTTGTTATTTACTTATGTAATATGTGGGTTATGCGTTTTGAATATATATAAATTAAGGTGGAAATAAGGTGTAAGATGCTTTTTATAATGGTGAAATAAACACTTAAAGAACTTCATATTTATTTATTTTTTTCTACTCGTTTTTTTGAAAAAAATAATGTTATCTTCGCAAGGAGAATAACTAAAAATAAGTAACCTTAATGACAAGAAAATGAGAAAGATTTTTTTACTAATGGCTCTTAGTGGACTATGTTTACAAGGGACAAAGGCGCAAAAAAACGCATCTAACGACGATGTTATATTGCATACATGGTGCTGGTCTTTTAATACAATAAAGGAGAATATGGCTGATATAGCAAAGGCAGGATACACCATTGTTCAAACTTCTCCAGCGCAACACTGTGTTACTGAAGTGAGAGGAGATAAGGGAGGAGGTAATCAAATCTTTGGGCATGGTAAATGGTATTATCTATATCAGCCCACAGATTGGAAGATTGGTAACTATCAAATGGGTACTCGAGACGACCTTAAAGCTCTCTGTAAAGAAGCAAAACGTTATGGCATACGCGTAATTGTAGATGTTCTTCCCAATCACACTGCTGTGAATGATTGCCAAGTGGAGGAGGCTCTTGATGCTGCAGTAGGGGGACATGAGAACTTATATCATGCTAATGGATTTACTCCTATTAAGGATTATAACGACCGTTTGCAGTGTACAACAGGAGAAATGGGAGGACTTCCTGATGTAAATACAGAAAATCCTGATTTTCAACATTATTATCTCACTTATGTAAACGATCTTTTGGCATGCGGTGTGCGTGGTTTTAGATATGATACGGCAAAGCATATTGGTTTACCAAGCGACCCTAAAGATGCCAAAGCACCCGAAAATGATTTCTGGGATATAGCAACTGGACGTAAATCTGTAAAAGGATTGCGTTTATCTCTTCCTAAAGATAGCTTGTTTATGTATGGAGAAGTGTTGCAAGATGTAAATGTAAAAGAAAAAGAATATGCCGATGTGATAGGTGCTGTAACAGCAAGTGCGCTGGGAGGGTGTGTGCGTCATGCGCTCGAAAGTAATGAGTGGAAGTCAAAAGAAATAGCTACTTATTGTCATCCTGCAAGTCCTGAAAAGTTAATTACATGGGTAGAATCGCACGATACTTATTGTAACGACCACGAAAGTGCGGGCTTAACAGATGCACAAATACGTATGGGTTGGGTGTTTATCACAGCTCGTCAGTTTGGAACACCCTCTTTTTTTAGTCGACCAGATGGTAGTAGTCCCGAAAAAAATATGGGGTAATAATATTGTAGGAAAGAAAGGTAATGATGCTTTTTGTCATCCTGAAGTAGTTGCTGTTAATGAGTTTCGCAAGTTGATGCATGGCTTGAAAGAAACAATCGCTTATGAAAATAAGGGTAAGGTGGCTGCTGTGATGCGTGGAAAGAAAGAGTGTTGCAATGGTAAATGTGTCGTCTGAACCGCAACAAATTAGTATGGTTACAACATTACCCACAGGGAAGTATGTTGATAAGGTTTACAAAAATAAGTTTATTGTTAAGCATGGTGTACTAAAAAGGTACGCTCAAACCGCTAACATCTTATATCCTTTATAAGTAGAATAGTTTTTATTTGTAGAAGCCCACTTTCATTTATTTTTGAGAGTGGCTTTTTGTTTTTTTAGGCTATTACAATCATCGGTTTGTTAGGTGTAGTTATTATTGACAATGTGCAATAAAAAGGAGATGATGAAGAGAAGACAAGAGGAATGATTGTAGAGATTGTTTTTTTATGAGGAATAAAAAAAGGTGTTTTTAAAATGATATTTTGTGAATATACATAAAAAAAGGTAGGGCTTTTTATATGTATGCCCTACCTTTTATGAATTTTTGTTTGTATATGGTTTTGTTCATTATATATAATAAACAACGACCTTACAAAGCGTAATTATTTTTTTAGTGAAAAACAACTTTTTGATTTGCCATCACAAGTAAGAGTAAGTTCTACTTTATAAGTTCCTTTCTCTACAGTTAGGTTCTTACCACCATTAGCTGTAAGTTCATCAAATGCAGTTTCACTCTCGTAACCACCCCAAGACAAAGCCCAGTCGTGATTAGCACGGAACTTTAAAGGTCCTGTTTTTTTATAACATTTACATTATCAGCTTCCCAAATACCAGTTGTAGGATTGTAGGTTAAATCAATATCTGTACCCCATCCGCCAATAGCGTCGCCAATCATAGAAACTTTTTTTCTATCTTTGTTAATGTATAAGTACCTTTTCTTAACGCCTTGTTCTAATTTAACTTCTATCTTATAGAAAGCAGGTGTGCTCACTGTACACGCTTCCTCCTTGTCCTTTCTCTTCTACATTGCCTTCTGATGTACACTCTAAATCGTTCTCAGCGTTATCTGCATTAGGACGTAACTTGAACTTTTTATCTAAATAAGCATAACCAACAAACTTACCATCGAACTCTTCTCCACGTAAAACTTTAGCCTTTTCGCTTGAATTTTCTGGATTAACAAGATAGAAGAACTCTGGGAAATCTTTCTTAGTTAAGCTCACTTTGCAAGTGAAATCAAATGTTTTTACGAAGCTTTTCACCTGTTGCAACGTTTACAGTGTCGTTTATTGTGATAGCAACAGCACGTTCTGTATCGCCTTTTCCATAAAGATTTCTAACCGCATTCTCTAAGTCGGCAGCAGCTATTTTACCCTTTGTTGTTGTTTGAATAACCTTTTTGTCTTGTCTTATTTTTCATTGAAAAACAACTGCAGAGAACTTTTTGACTTGCAAGTGTAGCTTCTGTAGTTACAGTCGGTGTAAACAATTGAAGAGAGTCGCCATTAACGGTATTATAGTCGACAGCAGCTAAAGGTGTAGCTGTAAATGAAATTGTTTTTTTCAGAAGTTTGTGGATTAGATTGTGGTGCAGTCCAATTCGTATAATCTTCAGAACAAGCAGCTAACATAGCTGTTGCAACTCCCATTATTATATATACTTTTTTTCATGTTTCTATTATATTAGGGTCGGAGAAAGACGTATAGAAACGCTTCCTCCGACGTTTTATACAATTATTTTTAAGAAATAATATTGTCCAGTAATGTCGTTAAAGAACACTTTGTATTTTCCTGTATCCTTAACAGAAATGGCTACTTTATTGCCTTTTACTGCTGTTCCGAATGGGAAATTGCTTGCACTCCATGTGTCTGTTAACGCACCATTAGCTACAAACTGAAGTTCTTGGCCTGCAGTTACATTCACATCTACTACCCAATCATGGTTTTTTTAGTATTAGTAGTAGTGCTACATTTCTTCATTTCGTTTTGTGTAGCGTTCCAATTATTGTCTGTTTCAGACTTAATAGGTAGAGACATTTTGGTAAACTCTGTAGAAGAAGCTGGGGATACTTTTTGGATTTTACACTCATGAGTTTTAGTGTTTAATTTAATTTCATAATATCCAGCTTCATCTATCTGTATGTTTCCTGGGTCATTACCTCCGTTACGATATGTTGTTGTTAAAGGCCCACCATTACCGCAAATACCAAAAATCCCAGTTACCTAATTTCTCAATAATCTTAAATATTGCATTTGCGGGGAAGTATCCCGTGTAACCAATAACACCTGTTCCTGTGTTAATATCGTATTCTTGTCCAGCAATAGGATACATAGGAACCATAGAAACACCTAATTGGTCTTCGCCATTTCCCCATGCTCCGTTACCTATGCAACTACCTGTGAGGTACCATAAAAACAGGTTCGTGTTCTTTTATCTCTACATAGTAAGGAACAACTGTTAATTCTACAGAATTAGAATAAATAGTTTTTCCAGCATAAGTAGCTTTGCAACGTGCATATACTTTCTGGGTTGGTGGAACCTTTCCTTCTTCCCATTTAGCAATCATTTCAAGACTTCTTGCAATCTTTGCAACACCAACTTGTGCATCACAAGTGTTGTAAGTATCGTCAAGAGTAGCGTAGTCTGCAACTGTTTTTCCTGTTTTATCAGCCCATGCCTCTTTAGTAGAAATAGTCCAAGAGTCATTCAATGAAAGCTCTATTTGATAGTCTACAACTGCAGGAAAACCATATTCTGGTTGCGACCATGCAAAGTTTAGAGCTGTTGAAGTGGCTAAATTTATAGCTGAAGAGCCATAAATAGGAGCATTTAATGTAAATGTTGTAGGAGATTGAAGCTTAGGATTAGAGTCGCGGTCATCGCTACATGATGCAAAAGCTAACAATCCACACAACAATATTGCATAATATTTGATAATATTTTTCATTGTTCTATAGTTTTAATCTTTCATTATGATGTTTTAATAGTCAGGATTTTGTTTAATAGCACCCTTAGCATAATTAGAAGGAATAGCAAAGATATTCTTGTTTGCAGAGAAGCTACGACCTTCTTTAACACCACCTTTATAAGTCCAGTTATAGTTGTTATCGCCTCCGAAGTAGCCGAAACGAATTAAAGTAGGTCTACGAATACCTTCAAAATAGAACTCACGACTCCATTCATCACATAATTCAGAAAGAGTATAGTTTGGCTTTTTCTTCAGCATTAGCACGTTTGCGTAATGTGTTTACAGCGTCAATACCTTCTTTAGTGAGTTGATTTCCGTTTGCACGAGCTGTTGCTTCAGCATAGATTAGATAAAGCTTTCTGCTTTTCTAAATAGGAAGAAATCTGCGTCAGAGAATGTAAGTGAATGTCCTGCTGAACCGTCAGTTTTGATGTTAATGAATTTAGCTGTGGCAAAACCATCAGTAAATTTACCTATTGCACCTTTACCATTATCAAGCTTTCTATCCTTTCCATCGAAGATAGCTCTATCATCTTTTAGCTTTTTTTAGGCATCTCTAAACTTGATACATTAGGCGCATCTGAATTAGGAAAGAAACGCTTTTAGTAAGTCAGGACGACAACGATTACCACCCCAAGTTTGTCCACTTAATCCGTTTACAACACTCTTGTCGTGCATACTTGCATGCATATCACCATCAAAAGTAGAAGCTGTTAAGAAGGTAGTTGTACCCCATGAGGTTGTTTTTAAACCATCTTGAAGGATTGGGAAGATAGCTTCATAAGCTGCATCGGTTTCACCATTGTCTCCCATGAATAGCATTTGATAAGCACTCCAACCATTAACTGTCTCTTTGTTAAGCTTATAAGCAGAGTCCATAACCTTCTTTGCATACTCAGCAGCTTTGTTCCATTCAGGAGTTCCAGTGTAAACTTTAGCATTTAAGTAAAGACGTGATAACAACATCCATGCAGCAGCTTTGTCTACACGACCATAATTAGCGTCTGAAGACTTTTTAGGTTGAGCCGCAGAAAGATTAGGCTCAATTTCTGTAAGCTCCTTTAACAAGCTCATTCATACATTTCAGGACGTTTCTTCATTGTTGGTTCAGAAAGAGTTTCTGCAAAAGGAACATTTCCGAAAGCATCCATCAATAAGTAATATTCTAATGCACGTACAAAGCGAATTTCTGCTGTTTTTGGTTGCATCTTCCTTGATATTATTTAAATAATCATTACAGTATGTGATACCAGTTGTTAGACGTGCAAAGTAACCATTTAACATTGGGTGACTTGCATCGTATGTATTGTAATCAAATTGCTCAATACCTGCATCACCCCAGTGGCATATTGCTCTGTCGGTTGTTAGTTCATTTGAGTTCCACATTTGTCTTACAAAACCAGTAGTACCACCATCTAAACCATCAATATCACAATCTCCATTCGCTCCTCCATTACCTGCAACAGCAATATTTGCGTAACATTTATTAAAAAAAGAGCGTCTCCGTTTGCAGTAGGACGAATGTTAGGATCGATAGGAGTAACATCTAAATCGCCAACACAAGAAGCGAGTATTCCTGTCGAAAATAAGAGTATTGCCGATGGAATTATATGTTTAAAAATATTTATTCATGACTTTTGTCTTTATTGTTAGAAGTTAAGGTTAACACCAAGAATCATTGAGAAAGCGCGTGGATACATGTTGTTGTCATATCCATTGAACACTTCTGGGTCAAGTCCTTTATACTTTGTAATTGTGAAAACATTGCTTGCTGTAGCATAAACACGTCCGCTAATGCCTTTGTAGTTCCATGTTTTTAATAGATTGTTAAAGCTATAACCAAGAGTTATGTTGTCGCATCTCAAGAAACTTGCATTTTGTACCCAATAATCGGTAAGAGTTGTTTTTGCATCATCTTGTACAAAGCCACGTAATTTAGCAGTTGGAGTAGTATTACTTAGTCTGCTTAATGTCCAAATTCCATTAGAACTTACGTTCTTAAACCCTTGTTCTATGCCATTAAATACATAATTTCCGATGCTTGCACGTAGGGCAAAACCAAGGTCCCAGTTCTTATATTCAAGACGAGAAGACAAGCCCATAGTAACAGGAGCTACAGGATTTTTGTAGAAATATCTATCTGCATCTGTTATTTTACCATCGCTATTTCTGTCAACAACAGCACCTTCGATAGGATTACCGTTCGCATCGTACACTTGTTGATATACATAGAATGAGTTTGCAGGGTGACCTACTTGGTTGTATTCAAGGTTCTTATCTGTACCAATTGTTATAGAAGTGTTAGCAACAGGACTATTATCTTTACTTACACCTGCAAGATTTGTAATCTTATTTTTATTATAGGTGAAGTTGTAATCGATAGTCCAGAACCAGTCTTTCTTTTGTATTGCTTTCCAGCTAACTGTTGCTTCTAAACCAGTATTAGAAAGGTCTCCAATGTTTTGCCATGCTTGATTTTCTATAAGAAGACAATACCATTACAGGAGCATAGTTAAGCAAGTCAGTTGTTTTTTTCTATAGTAAAAATCCAAAGTACCGCTTAATCTTTTGATTGAAGAAACCCCAATCAATACCAGCATTGTAAGTAGTGGTTGTTTCCCATTTTAATTTAGGTCTAAAGCTGTTAGGACGATAAAGTTCACCATTACCTGCCAATGGATAGAAACTATCTGTACCAGTGTTTACAGAGTAAGTAGGTATCCATACATAGTCAGTACTTAAGTCTTGTTGACCTGTTTTACCCCAACCTAAACGCAATTTAAGGTCAGATAAAGCATTTACATCTTTTAACCAACTCTCTTGATTTACCTTCCATGCAAATGCAAATGATGGGAACATAGCCCAATGTTCTTTAAATCTTGAAGAACCATCATTACGAACTGTTGCTGTAATATAGTAACGGTCTAACAAGCTCCAGTTTGCTCTACCAAAGAAAGATACTAAATAGTTTTCTGTAGCAAACTTATAAGGAGTGTGAGGAAGTGCAGTGTTTGCCTTAGGACTTCCATCATCATAAGTTGTAGTAATTGTAGAAGAATAGTAACCTACATAATCGTTATTTTGATTACGGTAGAAGTGTTGCCATTCATAACCTCCCATTACATCGATGTGATTCTTAAGTTTATCTTTAAAATCATGGAAGTATTGTGCATACATACTTAAAGAAAGGTTACGCTTTAAGATAGTTTCATCACCTTTATTTCCATAATAAATAAACTGAGGAGATGCAGTAGAAGCATTTCTATATTGAGTACCTTTTGCCACATCAGCACCTAAAGTAGCATGTAAACGTAGGTCTTCAAAGCCATGCACCTTGTAATCAATATCAGCACTACCAATAAATTGTCTACTATTAGCGGTTTCTTTGCGAGTGTTAAGCACTGCAAGAGGGTTCATCACAGTACCTGTAGAATTATAAGAGAATGGCCAAGCTTCTTTATCTCCATCAATACCAGATGTAGTCCATTCAAAATAACCACCAAAGTTCTTTAACATCTTATCCTTATTTTCACCTAATAAAGCGAGATGATATGGAGATGTATAATTGTAAGGGTCTTGTGTTGGATCCATTTTAAGCGCATTAGAAATGGCAGCACCATCAGCAAACACGTTACGAGCATACATACCTTTAGCATTAAGGTTTAATGTTAAATGGTCGTTTAAGAAAGAAGGGTTAAGGTTAAGAGCTGTTGTTACACGCTCAAAGTTTGAAGTCTTAACGATACCTTGTTGGTTTGTATAACCCACAGATACACGATAAGGCACATCACTCATAGAACCAGACACTGTAACATTATGGTCGTGACTGAAAGCAGTGCGTAATATTTCATTTTGCCAGTTGGTATCTGCAGTTCCAAGAGCTTTGTAAGCATCGCTTTCTGTTCCGTAGAGTTCTTTTATAAATGCAGTATATTCTTTTGCATTCATTACGTCTATTGTACTCTTTTTGGTACTTAGAGTGAAGCTACCACTATAAGACACTTGAGGAGCTTGTCCTTTTCTACCGCGTTTGGTTGTGATAATAATAACACCATTAGAACCACGTGAACCATAAATAGCTGTAGCCGAGTTGTCTTTTAACACGTTGAGTCTTTCAATATCTTGAGGGTTGATGCTTGAAAGAATATTAGATACACCTTTCACACCAGCATTATCAATGGGCACATTGTCGATAACAATCAATGGGTCGTTTGAGGCATTAAGCGAAGAACCACCACGAATACGCATGGTTGCACCAGCACCTGGAGTTCCGTCCTTACTTGTTACGTTTACACCAGCTACCTTACCAGAAATCATGTCTTGTGGATTTACTACAAGACCTTTATTTTTGCTATCAGGTTTCAATGCTGATACAGAACCAGTAAGGTCAGATTTCTTTGCTACACCATAACCAATAACAACCACTTCGTTAAGTGTTTTGTTGTCATTATCTAATACAATGGTAAGGTCTTCTGACACTTTTTACTTTCTTAGGCGACATTCCTACATAGGTAACTGTAATCTCTGTACCCTTAGGAACATTGATAGAATAGTTACCATCAAAGTCTGTTACTCCCACAGCTTTACCGTTTGCCGTGATTGTGGCACCGATAATAGGCTCTCCAGAAGCATCTTTGATTTTTTTCCTCTAACAAAGCCAGACTGCGCAAAGGCCGTAACTGAAAGGAGTAAACCACCTGAGATGGCCCAACTCCTAAGAGGGAATTTGAGCTTTTTTTAATTTCATGATTTTTATATTTTAGTTAACGTTAATATTCATTGTTTTTTTGTTGTTTAGGCAAACCCTATTTATATAATAATGTATTTAGGCTGTCGTTTTTTTCATCTTAACTATTGCTTGGTGCAGTAGTGAGTAATGCAAAAAAATAGCTTTATTCATATTATGTTGCTCTATTTTAACACTAAAAAAACTTACCTTTTATAAAATGCAAACGTTTGCACTAATATTTTTGTAATTAAATATTGTTGTATCTATATTTAAACGTAACTTTGTATATAATTTTTATTGTATAATTAACAAAAAAACATGAAAGAATCTACACCTGTAATAATGAAAGACATCGCCCTGAGAACTCGGTGTTTCTGTTGCAACTGTGTCTCGTGCGCTTAAAGATTGTCCCTAAAATCAGTGTGAAAAAAACGCGAAGAAATTAAGACTTTTGCGCAAGAAAAAGAACTTTCTTCCAAACATTGTAGCAAAAGAATTTGCGCAATTGTAAGGTTGAGCCTATAAAGCTTATTGGGGTTATTATTCCTAAATTTAACCACTATTATTTTTGCTTCTATCTTAAGTGGTATCGAAGAAAATGGCATCTGCTAAGGGTTATCATATTATCGTTGCGCAGAGTAATGAAAGCTATGAACAAGAAGTAGAGATATGTAAATCGTTTTTAGAAAACAAGGTTTGTGGCATTATTGTATCGCAAGCTAAGAACACTTTTGAGTATGAACATTTTCAAAATATCATAGACCATAACATTCCATTGGTGTTTTATGACCGTATTTGCACTGGTATAAATAGCAGTAGAGTAGTGGTAGATGATTATATGGGAGCTTACACCGCAGTAGAGCATCTCATAAAAACAGGGTGTAAAAAGATAGCTTTTTATGGTTCTTCTATGAAGCTTGAAATAACCAAAAACCGTTATAATGGCTATAAAGATGCGCTTATTAAAAACGGATTATCTTTAGATGAACGAATTATAAAACAATGCGATAATCGTACTGATGCAGAGAATATTACGCCTAACTTACTGGCTCTTACCGACAGACCTGATGCTTTTTTTGCCATTAACGACGAAACTGCAATTGGTGTTCTCTATACGGTTAAACGAATGAAGCTTCGTGTTCCGACTGATATAAGCATTTGTGGATTTTCTAATGGAGAGCTTTGTGTGGCTTGCGAACCCATGCTTACATCGGTCGACCAGCACGGATTTGCACTTGGAGAAGAAGCAGCACAGGTGTTAATTGATAAAGTTGAGGGTGTTATTCCCGAAGGAAAGGTTGAAAAAAGAGTAGTAAGAACGCGACTTGTGTTAAGGGGAACGACCCGATAAAATGCTCTATTATATAATAAGGTGTAAATTCTAACAAAACATAAACAGAAGAAAGTAGAAAAAGAAACCTTTTTATTATTCGCAATAAGACCTTTTTTACAACGTTATTTAATAAATAAATTAGAACAAAAATAAATATAACTAAAAACTCAGAAACCTATGTTTAGTATTCAACGTAAACAAAAACCTGACATGAAGTTCTGGAATTTATGGAACCTGAACTTTGGATTTTTCGGCGTGCAGATAGCCTATGCTCTGCAAAGTGCAAACATTTCACGAGTCTTTGCCACGCTTGGTGCCGACCCACATAACCTTAGTTATTTCTGGATATTTCCTCCGTTAATGGGTATTCTCGTGCAACCTATCGTTGGAACGCTTAGCGATAAAACGTGGTGTCGCTTTGGTCGACGCAAACCCTATTTGTTTATTGGAGCCAGTGTTGCTATCTTTGTCATGTGTCTTTTGCCTAATGCAGGCTCTTTTGGCTTAGCTGCCAGTGCAGCAATGCTTTTCGGTTTAATCTCATTATTGTTTCTTGATACAAGTATTAACATGGCGATGCAACCATTTAAGATGCTTGTTGGCGACATGGTAAACGAAAAACAAAAAGCTTTTGCCTATAGCATTCAGAGTTTTTTATGCAATGCTGGTAGTGTTGTTGGCTTTATTTTCCCCTTCTTTTTCACGGCTATCGGAATTGCAAATACAGCCAGTCAGGGCGTAGTTCCCGACTCTGTTATCTGGTCTTTCTACTTTGGTGCGCTCATATTGATGCTTTGTGTGTTCTATACCTCTTTCACTGTGAAAGAATGGACACCACAAGAATATGCAGAATATAATACCGTTGAAGAAACAAACCCTACTGAAAAAGGAAGAAAAAGTGAATTGGATTGCGCTCTTAAAGAAAGCTCCTTCTACTTTCTGGTATGTGGGTTTAGTACAATTTTTCTGCTGGGGAGCCTTCATGTATATGTGGACTTACACCAATGGAGCTATTGCCGACACTTGTTGGGGGGTAGATTTAACATCGCCAAATGCTACATCTACCGAAGCATATCAGGTTGCTGGAAACTGGGTAGGTATTCTTTATGCAGTTCAATCAGTAGGAAGTATGTTGTGGTCTGTGGTTCTTCCATGGTTTGAAAGTCGTAAAACAGGCTATGCAATTAGCCTTATTCTGGGTGGAATAGGCTTTGCTTTGGTTCCATTTTTTTACATAATCATTCCGCTCAGTTTATAGCTTTTTCTTCTCATTGGTTGTGCTTGGGCTGCCACATTAGTAATGCCTTTCACCTTAGTAACCGACACTTTACAAGGCTACGGACACATGGGTGCTTACTTAGGTCTATTTAATGGAACCATTTGGTGCCTCAAATCATTGCTGCTATTTGTGGTGGTATATTCTTAACGCTTGTAGGTTCAAATCAAACCAATATGATGTTTGTTTGTGCCATCTCGCTTGCTTTAGGCTCAGTGAGTGTGTTCTTTATTAAAAAAATAACAAGAAGGCAGAACCTAAAAACGAAGGTTAAGAGCCAAACACCATTCGTAAAAGCGTTATGATAGATAAGTGTTTTTAAGTGAATAAAAACACTATTCGCGTTTTTAATTATTACATTTTTGTGTAACGTTTTATATAATTTGTGCCTCTATTTCTTTGCGTTGATGTAAAGGGATAGGGGCTTTTTGTTGAAATAATATCGTGTTAAACGAAGAAGAAACGAATAATTGTCTTATTCATATTCTTTTTTTCATCTACTTATATCTTAATTGTTGTGTTTTTTTCCTTGTAATGGTTGATGTTTTATTTTATTTATCTGATAGCAAAAAGCTTTTAAAAAAATAAAACTTTTTATCGAAATGTTTTTCATCTCTTTTTACCTTACTTTTTCTATAAAAAATATCACAGAAAAAAACGTATTTCTGCCCACGTTGCAATTTTTTGTTGTTACTGTTCTTGTTTATAACAGTTATGCCATTTTTTTCTATCAAGATAAGTCTTTTAATCGAGCTTTTTATGCCCCAAAGAGGCAAAAAGCTTAGGTTTTAACGTGAAAAAGATAAGAGTTTACAACCTAAAAACATAAGACTTTAAGCTGTAAAACACCATGTATTGCAGGCTAAAAACCTAAGCTATTGCACGCTAATTAACAAGTTATTCACTTATAACACATGTTGTTTCATACATGCAAAACCTATGTGTTTTGATGTTTTAAACAGAAAAACTGACTCATTTCCGTGTGCTTTTCCAATGAAAACGCGTGTAAAACCTAAGCTTTTTTTCTCTAAAACTAAAAAAATCAAAATGTAACAAAACGCTCACAAAAACAATATTGCCTAAATTCTCAAACCTTATATAATAGATAATGCTTGTTTATGGGTTTATTCGTGCAACATAGTGAGTTGTTTGGTAATGATTAGGTTGATAAAGGTCAAAAAAACAATAGATTTTGCGCTAAAAAAATGGTCTGTTTTCTTGTATGTGTGCGCAAACAATTGTAATTTTGCATCACAATTAGTAACAAAAGATACGCCAATAAGGGAAAAGGTCTTAGGTAATAAAAAGATAGTATTTAAGGAAACAGGTTAATTAAAAATATGTACACGTGAGTGTATGTCCGAAATTTTTGATTGTTAGTAAGATTGTTTAGGTTTTTAACTCAACAGGTAGTTTAGTTTGATTAAGGATATAAAAAAAGAATTGTTTCATTAGGATTACAAGATAGGTAGTTAGAATTTTAAAAGAAAAAAAGAATTGTAAATTAGGATGTATTCCAATAGAAGTCTTTAAATAAAAGGCAAAAAGAAAATAGGGATGCAAGGCACTTTTGTTAAGTGTGAGGGTTGAAATAACAACCATACAAACTAAGAAAAACAAAGTGCAAAGATGTATTTGCAAGACAAACAGAATGGAGAAAGCGCTTTTTAAAAAGCACTCTGTTCGTTGCAAATCGTCTTTAAAAAAATACAAGAAAAAATAATGTTTAGTGGTTTAACATGCAGAGTGATGTTTCATAGCACACTTTGTTTTGAGGCAAAAAAGGTAGGGCAATAGCTCCTACTTTATGCCTTATAAAACCCGACAAAAAGAGAGATAAAAAAATGAGAGATACGATATCCATTCTTATGGATATCGTTTTTTTCATATAATAGTTTGTAATAAAAAAAGAAATAAAGCGAACAAAAAAATGCGCTTAGGTGCATTCGTTAATGGCTCAAAAAAATACATGTTTAACAAAAAAAAGAACGATGCTTTGTTAGCATCTATTCGTAACGGAAACGTTTTATCACAACGAGATAAAAATAAATTTGGTGTTAGGTTTAAGTCTTCCCTCTATCTTAGCACAAATCACTACCGTGTTAATGTTCTATATAGACACGGCCATGGTGGGCGCATTAGGTGCTAAAGAGTCGGCTGGTGTAGGGCTTATTCAAGCACCAACGTGGCTTTATAGTGGTATAACAGTGGGCTTCGGCAATGGGCTTTTCAGTGCAAGTTGCGCACTTTTATTGGTGCAGGCGATTTCCAAAAAAAGCACGTAATGTGGCTCGTCACGGACTTGTTGCTACCCTCTTATTGTCGCTATTTGTGTGCATTATAGGTTTGCTCATTTCAGGTAAACTACCATTTTGGTTGGGTGGAAAGGCAGACATTGCACCCGATGCCACTGCCTATTTCTTTATTTACACCTTAGCACTTCCATTTTTGCAATTAGGTGTTTTGTCTACAAACCTACTCAAAGCCACTGGAAACATGCTCATTCCCAGTATTATAAACGTAGGCATGTGCGTGTTAGACATTGTTTTTAATTATATATTTATCTTCCAATTACATCTTGGAGTGGCAGGTGCTGCACTCGGAACTCTATTCGCTATTGTGGTAGCAAGTAGCAGTGAGGCGTTTATAGCTTTCTTTCGTTCTCCTATTTTAGCAGTGAAACACTCCACAGAACGTTTCAAATGGCAATGGAACTACATTCGTCATGCCTTAAAAATTAGGCTCACCTATGGCTCTTCAATATGTTTTTAATGACCTCAGCTCAAATAGTTAGTACCATTATTGTTAGTCCATTAGGGCAACTTTGCCATAGCTGCACACACCTTTTGCTATTGCTGCTGAGAGCTTATGTTATATGCCCGGATATGGTATTGGAGATGCTGCAACCACCTTAGTGGGGCAGAGTTATGGTGCAAGTCAGTATTCATTATGTCGTAGTTTTGCGTATATATCCCTTGCATTAGGCATGATTACCATGGGATTGATGGGCTTTTATCATGTATATCTTTGCTCCCGAAATGATTGGTTTCATGTCTCCTGTTGCCGAAATACGAGAGCTTGGGGTGCAATCGCTCTGCATTGTGGCGTTTGTAGAAACTATGTTTGCCGCTTCTATCGTAGGAAATAGCATCTGTATTGGTGCAGGCGACACCTTTTAAACCTGCTCTTATAAACTTGTTAAGCATGTGGGGTGTGCGCTTAACTCTTGCTGCTTTCTTAGCTCCCGCTTATGGATTAAAGGGCGTTTGGATAGCTATGGCAATAGAATTGTTTGTTAGAGGAAGGATATTTTTATGGCGTTTAACATGCGGAAACTGGATGAAATTAGCTCCCAAAAACAGCGTCTTAGAGTTTTGTCTTTATATATTAAAAAGTAACAAAAACATCTTTTTAAGTGTGTCTTTTTGTATCGTTTATGGTTCATAGAACGTGTTTGGCTATCAAATAAATAAAAAGTGTGTGCAATATGGCTTTTTATCGTATCTTTGTAGCAAGAAATTGAAAAACAATTTTCAAACGAACATTATTAAAAATACAAATCAGCTTATGCGTTTTTGAAGAATTGAGTGTTAAAACCATTATATAATGTATTAACAACAAAGGAAAAATAATAAAGCTTTCTATATTGATGAAAGCTTTTATACCTATGGTGTTTTAGCTCAAGAAGTGGCAAAAAAATTCGTGAAATGTTACAACCTATAAAAAGATACAAACATAGGATTAGTAGCAAACGACGACCTTTATACTTATGCTTCTATCATTGCTTTGTGGATGGAAGGCAAAGCTTATGTGCCATTACATCCTGCTCAACCACTCGATAGATGTAAAGATATTATTTCTCAAGTGGGCATGTCTGCGGTGTTAGATTCGAGCGTTGAAACACGTTATACAGATGTTTTGGTGCTTCATACTCATGAAAAAGCGCAACAAACATTTGTGTTACAAACTCCAAAAACAAGCGCAAGAAGACGATTTAGCCTACATTCTTTTCACCTCAGGAAGTACAGGTAGACCCAAAGGAGTTCAAATAACAAGAGCTAATGTGGGTGCTTTTATCGAATCATTCCATAGCCTTGGCTTTGCAGCAAACGAACAAGACCGCTGTTTACAAATGTTCGATTTAACCTTCGATATGTCTGTTCAGTCGTATCTTGTGCCTCTTTTAGCAGGTGCTTGCTTTATACACTGTGTCTCACGAACGCATAAAAATATCAAGCAGTGTTTGAGCTATTAGACGAACATCGCTTAACGATGGCGTCTCTTGTGCCAAGTGTTATACACTATTTGCGCCCTTATATGGAAGAAATAAACCAACCAGAAATGCGTTACTGCTTCTTTGCTGGCGAAGCATTGCCTACTGATGACACCAAAGAGTGGAGCAAATGTTTGCCAAATGCTCAAATATGGAATCTTTACGGACCAACAGAAAAACACCATATATTGCACCGCTTACTTGTTTAAACCTAACGAAGTGAACAAAGAAACCAATGGAACACTGAGCATAGGTAAACCTATGATGCACACAGAAGTGATTATGGTGAACGACGAAGGACAGGTTTTACCTCCTAATACCAAAGGGGAAATGTGCTTAGCAGGCGAATGTTTAACGAAAGGTTATTGGAATGATGAGCAAAAACAAAGACTCGTTCTTCATTCTCAATGGAAAAACGCTTTTATAAGTCGGGAGATGTGTGTGCATCTCGATAGTGAAGGAGACATTGAATACTATGGAAGAAAAAGATGCACAGATAAAGATTCAAGGCTTTAGAATTGAACTTGGAGAGATAGAACACGTAGCAAGAAGTTTCTATAATGATGCCTTTGCGGTGGTAGCTCTACCTGTTTACGATGAAGACCGTAATTGTTTTATTCATTTAGTAATAGAAACAGCGTCTGAAATAAACCATGTTGAGTTAGAAAACCATTTCAAAAGTTTGTTACCTCATTATATGTTACCTGCCAAGGTGCATACTTTTGCTAAATTTCCCCTTAACATTAGTAACAAAATAGACCGTAAGGCATTGTTACAAACCATAACTAACGAACTTAAAAAATAACAATAATAAACACAAAACTATGACAAGAGAAGAAGTAATGACCATGCTTCATGGTATCTTTCAAGAAGTTTTAAAGAAAGAAGACCTTGTATTAACAGACGAAACCACTGCGCATGATGTAGACGGTTGGGACTCTGTTACAAACGTAATGATTATCGACGAAATTGAAAAACGTTTGAATATTAGTTTCAAGTTAAGAGACATTATAAAGATAAAGAACGTAGGTGGACTTTGTGATAAGATTGTTGAAAAACTTGCTTAACACCTTGTTCCAATACAATATCTTATAAAGGAGCATATAAAACCTGTATGCTCCTTTCTTTGTATAAAAAGAAATAAAGACTCTATTATTGGTTGATTGTTTACATCAAAAAAATATCTTTTTACAGGTTAACACCACCATTTTATTTTTATTTTTTTGTTATGGAATTTCTTTCAATTGCTTTTTTTCTATAACCCTTTTCATCTCATTTGTTTTATATTATATCAAAGCCAATAAAGCATGGCAACGTGTGGTTTTATTAGGAACAAGTGCAGTGTTTATTAGTTATTATCATTGGCAATATCTTATTTTTGCTTTGGGAATAACGCTCTTTACCTTTTATATGGGTAAGCTATTGCATAAGAAAAGTGGTACAAAAGCTGCACTTGCATGGCTTTGTTTTGGCATTTTTACGCTCGTAGGAACATGGCTTTTAGCGCGATATTGTAGCGATATGTTTCCCTTAGGCATTTCTTTTTACACCTTTCAAGCTATCTCTTATCTCGTAGAGATATATTGGGAGGAAGAACCAGAAGAGGATTTATGGGATTTTAGTGTATATATGTTGCTCTTTATGAAGTTCTTATCGGGACCTATTGAGCGTAGTTACGACTTTCTTCCACAGTTAAAGAAAGCACAAACCTTTGATTATGATAAGGTGGTAAACGGACTTATTATGCTCACATGGGGAGCTTTTATGAAATTAGTGATAGCCGACCGCATTTCACCGTCGTTAGATAGTGTGTTTAACGATGTGCATGCAGCCACTAATCTACAATTGCTTGTTGCCACCCTCTTATATCCTATTCAGCTATACGCCGACTTTGCAGGCTACACACTTATGGCAATAGGTATTGCACGCATGTTTGGTTTCAACTTATCGCCTAACTTCGACCGTCCATTTGCTTCGCTTTCAACCGCAGAACTATGGAGACGTTGGCATCAGAGTTTGTCGTTTTGGGTAAGAGATTATGTGTTTACAACCCTATCTGCCAGTCTTCGAAAATACAAAGCCTTGGGTGTTTACGCTTCGTTGCTCGTTACCTTTATTGTGATAGGTGTGTGGCATGGAGCTGGTTGGTCGTTTGCTTTGTACGGATTGTTTCAAGGTGTAGTGGTAATTTGGGAACGTTTAACCGATAAACCTCGAACTTTTTTTGAAAGAAAAGATAGCTAAAAGCATCTTTCAACCTATCATGATGGTGCGCACTTATGTGCTTTTTGCCATCTCACTCATTTTATTTCGCTTAACAAACATTGCCGATGTTTGGTACGTTTATAAGTGTTTGCCACACGGATTTAATAACCATGTGAAAGAACTTAAATTGGGAATGAGCGACACTTATTGGATTATTTTTTTGGTGTAGCTGTGGTTTTTAATGTTTGTTATAGACTACTTACACGCCAAATACAACTTAATAGATAAACTTAAAAACCAAACCACTTGGGTGCGTTGGACGGTTTATTTTTGTGCTTATTCTACTTATTTTTATGTTTGGCTCTTTTGGAGTTGAAAACTTTATTTATGTGCAGTTCTGATATGAAAACAAAGAAAAACTCTTACACGACTCTATTTAAGAGCGTTTTTATTGGCACTTCCTTTCCTTATCTTAGCTACCATTTATGTGGTGAACGACCCCTTTATGGTGATTAAAAACTATGCCGATTACGACCATCCTGCTGTGATGATACAGAGCGAAGGACCAATAGGTTGGTATAAATATAAGAAATATAGAGATAGTGTTCACTACGATTCGTTTATCTTGGGTCTCGTCTTGCACCATGTCGTTTCAAAGCTCCGATTGGAAAAACATATCAAAGGAAATGTGTTTCGCTTGTTTAGTAACAGTGAAGGGTTAGGAGATTTGGTGATAAAACTCAGAGCATTAGAGCGTCAACCTCATCAACCTATACGAAATTTACTCATTGTGGCAGAGCCTGTGTTGCTTAATATGACCGTAGAACAGCGCGGAGTGATGCACGTTATGCCTCCCGATGTGAGTGGAAGAAGCATGGCTTATTATCAATCGGTGTTCCTCCAAGGATTTTTTTCGCAAAGACTTTTTTGTGCCATATATTAACTATTTGTTCACTAAAAAGTATGACGAAAGCATGCACCGCATTATCAATAACGCAGGACAGATACGCACTAAATACGAAAACGACGAGATTATTCCCGTTGAAAACGTACTCGATTCGCTTGGAGAGAAGTATTATGAAGGTAAAGAATGGGACGATTTGAGGGGGAAAAACATGCAACCAACTATCAGAAAACGTATTCTTTATGCACCACATATTGCTTGTTTAAAGCGTATTAAAGCTGTGTGTAATCGCAAACATACGAAGGTGAAAAATTGCAATAGGTCCTGAATTAACGGGATTTTATTTAAATCCTACCGACGAAGCTTTATCCTTAAAAATATCTTTGGAGCTAAGAATGTAGTGAACTATAACTGTGCCGCCTCATGCTAAAGAGGGCGACTATCACAATTTTTACGACCATGCTCACTATCGTATTGGGGTAGGAAGTAGAATTTTAGACGATTTATATAAGGAATAAATAAAACTGCTATTGCAGCGAAAAAGTCGCAAATGCTCGTTTTGTGTGTTTGCGACTTTCTTTTTCGTTTGTTTGTTTCATGCTTTTCATTTTTGTAGTCTTTTGTTTTCGTGTTTATTTTTTTCTTTTCTATTTTATTCTCTTTTGAAATAAAAAAATAACCCCCATTGTTTTTTTGCTTTTTATTTATCGAAAAAAACAATATTTCTGCCCACTTTTTAAAATGAAAGAAAGCACAGGCACGAAAAACATAGTTTTGTGATAAAAAAACATAACGCATAGCCTTAAAAAAACACTTTTTGAGCATTTTTTTGTTGCAATAGCTTAGGTTTTAGCGTGCAATAGATAAGCTTTTTAGCACTTAAAACATAAGACTTTACCCCCTAATATACAAACTATTGCGTGCTAAAAACCTTAGCTTTTTAGGTGCTAATACATCATTTATGTGTGTGTAACTCTTTCATTCTACAAAAAAACAAAAACCTATATGTTTTTAGGGTAAAAAGGTTATTTTTAAGCCCTCATTTCATTCTTTTTGCCTGCTTATAGCTACCCATATAGCCCCATTTTTACGCTAAAATAAGAAATTGAAATGTAACAAAAACGCTCACAAAAAACGAGGCAAAAAACAGGGATTGGATAAGGTGTTTTTGACTGAAAAAGAAAAATTTTTCTGCATTTTTTTACTCGAAAAAAATTTGGTTGTATCAATTAAATGTTATACCTTTGCAATCGCTTACAAGAAGTAAGGGCGTTTAGCTCAGCTGGTTTAGAGCATCTGCCTTACAAGCAGAGGGTCGGCGGTTCGAATCCGTCAACGCCCACAAATAAAAACTCAATCTTTAAAAGGTTGAGTTTTTTTATGTTTGTATAAAAAACGTATACCTTAATGATATATGAGGTGTTTTTATACGAAATTAGCCACAAAGAGAAATTATCTTTGTGGCTAATTTTTGGTTTTTTTGTGTTTAAAAATGCTTGCGCATTAAATCGTTTTTTTAGTGTTGCACTTTTTATGCTTTTTTTCCATTATTTAGTTTTTACAATATATGTTCCTTTAGGAACTAAAACGGTGGCAGGCAGAGTGCCATTCCACACCTTTTTACACCTTGAATTGTATATACCGTAGCAGGAGCTGTTTGGTTTGTTTCAAGGGTAAAGCCTTGCTCTGTGTGTATCAGTTGTATGTTTTGTGTTTCTAAAGCGTTAATGCCTGTAGAATGAGGGGTTAAACGTATGATGTAACTTGCAATGTAGTTGTGTCCTTTTGTACCAATTCCGGGGTAACCATTGTTTGTTGCGCGAACATATAAACGAATGGTTGAATCGTCAGACAATTCAGGTTTAAAGGTGAAAAACACCTGCAATCTCTTCCATTTTATCTTCTGGAACAGCAGTCCAAGTGTCTTTTTTTCATGGCGCTTATAGAACCAAGTGTAAACGGTTTTTTCTTTGCTTTTTAGATATTCCTTTTTGAAATAATAACTCCGAAAGGTCTACGGTATAATCTTTAATATTTGCGTCGGGAACTTTAAAAGTGCCTTGATTTCCGTATTTAAAGTTGTCTATAATAGCACCATCTGCTACCATATCAGGTATTTGATCGAATGTTAATGAGTTTCCAGAAACATTAAGGTCGGTCAAAAGTTTTAAGTCTTTTGCCCCTTTCAAATAACATAATCGTGTTTTAGGTGAATACACTTGCAATTTAACCAACTTTTTTTATTGTTAGTAACATCGAGCGTTTTTTTGAATTATATCCCGTAATACTTAAAACCTGAAGATTAGGCACTGTTGAAAGGTTTAGTTCGTTAAGAAAACCTTTACCACTTATGTCTGGCGACACTTGAAGCTCCTTAAACTTGTTGCTTTCAGGTAGTTTTAGGTCGGTAACTCCTGTAGATACTAACGTGAGAATTTGTAATTCAGGACATTGAGAAACATCTAACAAACTGTGATTTACTAACGAGGTAAAGTCGATATTTAAGGTGTGAAGCACAGGCGATTTAGCTTCTTGCACGCCAACAATATCTTTACTGTTGCTCACTCTAAGCATTTTTTTAAGTTGTCTGCACCAATAGTAATGGTTCGTTCGTTGCTCAATGGCGTTTTAAAGGTGTAGGTGTACACTGGTAATTTCTTTGCTTTGCATCTTGCGATAGCATGGGGTTTTCTTCGTTTTCACCAAAGTTACAAGCTAATTTAGCGTCCTTTTTGTGTTAAAACTAAACGAAAAACTTTACGCTTTTTAGCATTAGCGGCTACTTGTAAAACTACCTTGTTTGAAGGGTCTGTTTGTGCCGAAATGGTTCCTAAATGAGCTAAAAAAAGCCACTAAGAAGAGTAAATTCTTTACCATAATCTTTTTAATTTAATTAAACAAATAATCTTTTATTGTATGCTAAACTCAAAATTGTGCGATGTAAATAACATTTTTATAGATTTTTGCAAAAAGTAAATAAAATATTTGAAAGTAATAATGATATTTTACTTAAAAAAATTCGTTTTTTTCTTATTGTTCTTTATATATAAAAATAAAGCAATAATTTACAATTAAGTCTAATAAAAAAAGCAAAAAAATAAATAATAATAAGTTGTAGATAAAAATATTGTATATTTGCCATATAATAAATAATGTGTATTCATGGATTTAAACTTACTAACAGCGATTTCACCTATTGATGGTCGCTATCGTGAAAAAACGCAATCGTTTGCTCAATACTTTTCAGAATATGCCTTAATTCGCTATCGAATAAGGGTAGAAATAGAATATTTTATTGCTTTATGTGAGCTCCTTTGCCTCAATTGGCAAGCATTGATAGGGGAGTTTATGGCAAGTTGAGAGATATTTATTTAACTTTTTAACACTCAATCGGCACAACGTGTAAAAAGATATTGAGAAGGTTACCAACCACGATGTGAAAGCTGTTGAATACTATATTAAAAGAACAATTTGACGCAATCGGTGGCTTAGATGCTTATAAAGAATTTGTACATTTTGGTTTAACATCGCAAGATATAAACAACACAAGTATTCCTTTATCTATAAAAAGATGCGTTAAATGAGGGTGTTTTATCCTGCTATTGAGGAACTAATAGAGCAGTTGGAAAGCTGTGCAACACAGTGGAAAGATGTTTCAATGCTTGCTAAAAACACACGGACAACCTGCTTTCGCCAACTCGCTTAGGGCAAAGAGTTTAGCGTGTATGTGTATCGCTTAAAAAGAACAATTAGATAGCTTAAAAAGCGGTAAAAGTGTCAGCTAAATTCGGTGGAGCAACAGGAAATTATAACGCACATCATGTGGCTTATCCTCAATATAACTGGAAAGAATTTGGTAATAGCTTCGTTAATGACGTGTTAGGACTTAGTCGTGAGCAATTTACTACTCAAATAAGCAACTATGATAACTTAGGTGCTATGTTCGATGCAATGCGTCGTATTAACACAATTCTTATTGATTTAGACCGAGATGTGTGGATGTATGTGTCGATGGAATACTTTAAACAAAAGATAAAAGCAGGAGAAGTGGGTTCAAGTGCTATGCCTCATAAGGTTAATCCTATCGACTTTGAGAATAGTGAAGGCAACTTAGGAATTGCAAATGCTGTGCTTCAATATCTTTCAAGAAAAACTTCCTGTGAGTAGACTACAAAGAGATTTAACCGATTCTACTGTGCTACGAAACGTTGGAGTGCCGTTTTTCACACAGCTTAATAGCTATCCAAAAGTACGCTAAAAGGTTTGCGTAAACTTATTCTAAACGAAGAGGCTATTGCAAAAGACCTTAATAATACATGGGCAGTAGTTGCTGAAGGAATTCAAACTATCTTGCGAAGAGAAAGTCTTTATCCCAATGCTTATGAAGCATTAAAGAAGTTCTCACTCGAACCAATGAAGGTATTACCGAAGAAACGATAAAAAGTGTTTATTAACGAACTAAATGTTAGCGATAGCGTGAAAGAAGAGTTAAGAAAAAATAACACCAAGTTCGTATACAGGAATTTAAAAAAACAAAAACAAAAATACAATATATTATTATTCATTTATTTATAAATCATTAAAGAGCCGTGAGGTGAAGATTAAATTATGGACATGGAATTAGAAAAAAACACAGTTAGAACAAACTGCAGAACAAAACACATCTGCTCGTGAACAATACAGCAGACCACAAGGAAATTATCAAAGAGAATATAACAATAGTGGCGCAACACATCGTCCACGAATAGCTACACGTGCAGCTTATAGCTCACAAAGAGTAAACTCTGATGAAGAAGGATTTAGACCTGAGGGCTTTGGAGCTAATCTACAATCTACCAATACACGCCCTTCTTATCAAAGAGAGTATAGACCTCGAATGAATCAAGGTGGTTATCAACCACGTAATAACGAAGGCTATCGTCCACGTTATAATAACAATATGGAAGGTAAACCTAATTATCAAGACGCTCAAGGTGGTTATCAACCACGTAATAACCAAGGTTATCAGCCAAGAAACAATGGCTATCAACCCCGTCAAGGTGGTTACCAACCTCGTCAAGGATACCAACCAAGAAATAATTATAATAACAATTATAATGGAGGAGGTTATCGTCAACCTTACAATAATGGCGAAAATATGGGTTCATACACACCTAATCAGGGCGGTTATCAGCCTCGTCAAGGAGGTTATCAACCACGTCAAGGCTATCAACCTCGTAACAATTATAATCAAGGATACCGTCCACAAGGTTTCCGTCCACGCACTGCTGACTACGACCCAACAGCTAAGTATAGCATGAAAAAGCGTATTGAATATCGTGAAGACCACATAGATCCCACCTTACCTGTACGCTTAAACAAGTTCTTAGCTAATGCTGGAGTGTGTTCAAGACGAGAGGCTGACGAATATATACAAGCAGGTAGAGTTACAGTTAACGGTGAAGTTGTTACTGAATTAGGAACTAAAGTGATGAGAACAGACGAGATTAAGTTCGGAGAAAACCTCGTTTCATTAGAAAAGAAGGTGTATGTTCTTATCAATAAGCCTAAAGATTATGTTACAACAAGCGACGACCCACAACAAAGAAAAACAGTGATGGACCTTGTAAAAGATGTTTGTCCTGAAAGAATATACCCTGTTGGACGTCTCGACCGCAACACCACTGGTGTGTTATTGCTTACCAATGATGGCGATTTAGCAAGTAAGTTAACTCATCCAAAGTTCTTAAAAAAGAAAATATATCATGTTTTCTTAGATAAACCTGTTGCACAAGAAGACCTTCAAAAGATAGCAGAAGGAATTGAATTAGAAGACGGTGAAATTCATGCAGACGAGATTGCATACAGCAACGAATTAGATAAAAAGCAAGTAGGTATTGAAATTCACAGCGGTAAAAACCGTATTGTGCGCCGTATCTTTGAACACTTAGGATATAGAGTGATAAAGTTAGACCGTGTACAGTTTGCTGGTTTAACCAAGAAAAAAACTTGCGTAGAGGCGATTGGCGCTTCTTAACTGAGAAAAGAAGTGGATATGCTTAGAATGGGAGCATTTGAGTAATCAACTTATCTCAGCAAAGCAATTGTAAATAAAGAAAGAATTGAAATAGTGAAAAGAGATAACTATTTATGACAAAACACATAGGAACATCGGGGCTAATAACAAAGCCAGATGCGCCTAATAGCGTTTATCGTAAATAATTATCTCTTTTTCTTTATGCCACAAAGCAATGTTTGCAGACCCTAAAAAAAGCTAAGCACATAGCTTTGTAAGGCAATAAAAAGAAAAACGAATTATGGATAAAATGAAGAGAACAAAAGGTAGCAGATGTGCTTAAAAAGAAACGACTTTGGCACTCTTGTTAACGTAAAAGGATGGGTGAGAACACATCGCAGTAGTAAGTCAGTAGACTTCATTGCGCTATACGATGGCTCAACAATCAATTCAGTACAGATAGTAGTAGACCCTTCTACTTTCGATGAAACACTATTAAAACAAATAACAACAGGTTCTTGTATTAGCGTTGTTGGCGAGTTAGTAGCAAGTCAAGGAAACGGACAAAGTGTAGAAATTGTGGGAAAAGAAATCGAGATTTACGGCTTATGCGGTAGCGATTATCCCATGCAAAAGAAAGGTCAAACCTTCGAATATATGCGTCAGCATGCTCATTTACGTTTGAGAACAAACTCATTTGGAGCAGTTATGCGCATCAGACATAATATGGCTATTGCCATTCATCAGTATTTTCATCAGCACGGTTTCTACTATTTTCACACACCAATTATCACTGCAAGCGACGCAGAAGGTGCTGGAGAAATGTTCCAAGTAACAACGAAAAACCTTTATGATTTAAAGAAAAACGAAGAAGGACACATTATATATAATGACGATTTCTTTGGTAAAATGACATCATTAACAGTGTCTGGACAGTTAGAAGGCGAATTAGGAGCCACTGCTTTAGGACAAATTTACACCTTTGGACCTACATTCCGCGCCGAAAAACTCTAACACACCACGACACTTAGCAGAGTTTTGGATGATTGAACCAGAGGTTGCTTTTATGGATAAAGACGAGCTAATGGACTTAGAAGAAGACTTTATTAAGTTCTGTGTGCAATGGGCTTTAGACAATTGTAAAGAAGACCTTGAGTTCTTAAACAAAAATGGTTGACAAAACATTGCTTGAGCGTTTAAACAGTGTAGTTAAGGATAACTTTGTTCGTTTAACATATACTGAAGGTGTAGAGCTACTCGAGAAAGCCGTAAAAGACGGCCATAAGTTTGAATTCCCAGTGTCTTGGGGAATGGATTTAGCAAGCGAACACGAGCGTTATCTTGTGGAACACCACTTTAAAAAGCCTGTTATTATGAGCGATTATCCTAAGGATATCAAAGCATTCTACATGAAGGTAAACGAAGATGGTAAAACTGTTCAGGGTACAGACGTACTCTTCCCACAGATAGGAGAGATTATTGGAGGAAGTATTCGTGAAGAAAGTTACGATAAATTGGTAAACGAAATAGAAGCAAGAGGCATTCCTATGAAAGATATGTGGTGGTATCTTGACACAAGAAAAATATGGAAGTTGTCCTCACGGAGGTTTCGGTTTAGGCTTTGAACGCTTAATTCTTTTTCGTTACAGGTATGCAAAAACATACGCGACGTTATACCATTCCCACGAACACCAAAGAGTGCAGAATTTTAATAAAAAAACACATTTTATAAAAAGGAGATTTGCCACAAGCAAGTCTCCTTTTTTTATTTTCGTAACAAATAGCCTTTCAATTACTGCATATTTCTTGCCCTTTTTTTGTTTTCACAAATAAAATATACGAAAAACAACAAATGATAGATAGAAAAATAAAGCACTACGACTTAAAAAAATGCACTTTTTAGCGAATTTTTCTTGCAATAGCTTAGGTTTTATCGTGTAAAAAGATAAGCTTTTTAGCATCTAATATATAAGAGTTTAGGTGCTAATACATAAGCTATTGCACGCTAAACTCTAAGCTTTTACAGACAAAAAAAGCTATTTTCTTTATTTTTAATATGCTCATTGTAGAAACGTAAAACCTATATGTTTTAGTCGTAAAGCCTTGTTTTTTTCTACTCTTTTCCTACCTCGAATAAGGTGCTAATAGGTAGGTGAATATCCTTATTTTTTTCGCTAAAATGAGAAAACAAAATGTAACAAAAACGCTCACAAAAAGGCAACGCTAAAAACGTAACGAAACACCATGTAATAAAAAAATAAGAATGCTTTATAAGTTAACAAATAACCTTAAAGCATCCTTGTTTTATGACTTTACGCCTTATTTCTTAAATATCTTTCTGCTTTGAACTACCTTAAACAATGTTCCAGTGGGACATATAAAGCGACAATAAGGGCGAGGAACAAACACCGAAAGCACTAAAAAAACACCACCGCAATAGCAATCACTACCCACGAAGCAGCTGTTAATAAAAAGGCAGAAAACACTTCATAGTTAAGCCATTCAAAGCCTATTCCGCTTAACATCAGCATCATTAACACCGTCCAAAGTAGCTCTCTAAATTGTTCTAAACGCTTTACAGTGCTTTTATTCATCTTCCATTTGCGTTTATAAGGTATGCCTGCCAACTCTTGTAACGAGCCATAAGGACATATATGATTGCAATAATAGTTCTTTTTGCCTAACAGTGGATACACAAAAGCTGTGATAAGCATAACAAAAGGCACAAAGGTGGTGAGAGGATTGATGCCATTTTCAACGTAATTCACTAATAAAGAATAAGATATAAACGTGCCACTCCACAGGCCTAACACCACAATGTTTAAAGCAAACTGTATTCTACGCATCCACTTGTTTTTTTGTAGAATAGCGGAATAAGGGCTGCCATAAGCACCACAATAATTGCTGAAATGTGTTGTAACGACCAGTCGGTTGTGGAATGGTTTTCTGTTTTTAGTTCGTTTTTTTGTGCATAATTAAGTGCTAATTGCACATTGTTTATAATAGCTTTCGATGAGAATGTGGCACCACTAACAGCATCTACTTTCATTGTTGAGGCTGTTTTAAGGTCTTTTTCCTATCCATTGAGAAAAACAAACTGCTGGCTTCTTCAAAGAAATCGGGTGTTTCTTGGTTCTTAAGAGCTACAATGTTTGTTATTCGTCCCTGCTTAATAAACACTTTCAAAGGCACCGTTCCGCCATAACCTTTTTATGTTTTTTTGCCTAAAAACAGTGGTGTTAATAACCTGCGTACCATCGTGTTGTAAGGTTAAAACACTATCTTTTTTTGCATTGTTTAATGCGCTTTTTCTGTTCTTTTTACATCATATCCTAACACCTTTCCTGTTCTGTTTAACGCCACAGCCGCTAATACAGCGATGCACATTAGCAGAGCAAAAAAATGTTTAAGTGTGTCTTTCTTCATCTTGTTCTTTATGCTTAAATTTCTGCAAAAAAATACATCTTTATGTTTGTATATAATGGCTTTTTACCTTTTATTATAATGTTTTTTTAAGTGTTGCAGACGAGCAAACTCAACCATTATTTGTTATCTTTGCAAGATATAGTTGCACCTTGTAACGAGATAAGAAAAAAATGCTTTAAACAGAAATAAAGAAAGGTGTACAACTTATTTTTTTGTAACTCATAAAAACACTTATGAAAATGAAAAAACTAACATATATCCTATTGTTTTTTTGTGTTTAGGAACGATATATACATCGGCACAAAACTTTGATTTGTTGTGGAAACAGCTGAAGGTGGCAGAACGAAACGATGCTCCCAAAAACACAATTGGCTTTGTTAAAGCAGATAGAACAAAAAGGCTTTAACTGCTCATCGCTATGGTGATGCGTTGTTAGTGCAATGGAAATCGGTGCAAGTCTATGACAATTTAAGTCTCGATTCGGTAGAGGTGTATCTCAAACAAATAAACCATAAGGCAGAAAAACTATAAAAAAATAAAGATGTTGTTTTTATATAGTTTGCATCATGCTTTATTAGCACAAGCTTATCGTTTTTATGCTTACGAACTAAATAACGCTCGTGACTTAGAACAACAACACTGGGATAAAGCGTTTTTTAATGTAAATGTTTTAGGGCAAACAAACTCGCTAAAATATGCTCCTTTCATTGAAAAAGGGGCAGATGGCGTGGTGTTTAATAACGACCTTTTGCACGTTTTAGGCTTTTCGGCATCAAGGTTTAACACCTTATATACTTATTATAATCAGCAAAAACAAGTCGGCTTGCTGTATTGTAGAAGCTAAACAACTCGACAATATGGCTAATGAAGAATATACCCAACGTGGTTTAAATTGCTATTTAGCAAAGGCAGACTCGTTATTAGCTGCTTATGGAGAGATAGCAGAGGGTGTAGAGTTGGCTATTGTGCGTTGTAATATAGCTAAAAGAATAAACGGTGTAAAAGACGAAGATTTGCTATTGTTTATTAACAATGCGCTAAATAAGTGGGGAAAGCAAGCCAGAGCTAATGTATTGCGTGAAGAGAAAGCGCAAATTTTATTACCTTTTTAGATGTAAAGTTAGAGAATAGCGTGTTACGGCCTAACGAACAAATGCTATTAGATGCTCTGCAGTGTAGAAATATTGAGAAAAATTACGGCTAAAAATATGGTCTTTAAAAAAACACAAGGAACTTTTTTTCTGCCGATGTAGAAACAAGCGAAGGATTAGCAAAGGCTAAGCGGTTAATATCTGATAAATGGTCTAAAGAGTTAACTATGTTTAGCCCTACAAGCCCTTTCTTTAAGTATTTTAGCAACCCCAGTTTGTTTTCATCTCTCGAAAAAGGGGTATATTTAATAGAATTAAACGCAAATAAAAAAATACATAAAAGCCTGCTTATAAGTTGGTTTATGTTACCAATGTGGCGTTTATAGCTCAAAACTTACCTAACAACAAAGTGCGTGTTGCGGTTGTAAATGCCACCACTGGTGAGGGTATTCCTTATGCAACACTTAACATAAAACGAAATAATTACGCTTCGAACGTCGAAAAGAAAAGCACTGTTAAGTGTGAACAAGACGGCACTTGCTTGTTAACTGTTAACAATACAGAAACTATTGAGGTTCAACCTGTAGGAGACGGTGATGCGTTTGCTCCTTATTCGCCCATTAACTACTATTATTATAATGATAATGGGGTGAAAAACACAGAATATACCAGTGTGTTTACAGACCGAAAGGTGTACAAACCAGGGCAAAAAGTGCAAGTGTCGGTGTTAAACTATACGCTTCTTAACACACCTAACATTGTGCCTAACGAGGGTAAAACCTTAGAGGTTGTTTTTAAGAGATGCCAACTATAAAGAGGTGGCAAAGCAAACAATAACCACCAACAAATATGGTTCTGCAGGTGCATCGTTCACACTTCCAGCATCAGCATTAACGGGTTTATTTTATATAAAGGTAGGAAATGCAAGTTATAGTTTTAGAGTGGAGAACTATAAACTGCCCACTTACGAGGTGAATGTATTACCCACAGAAGCCAAAAACAACATCCATAGCGAAGCAAGTGTTAAGGGTGTTGCTAAAAGTTTTGCAGGTTTTGCTATGCCAAATGTGCGCATTATTGCTACAACACAACTCATAAAAACGAAATAAAGAAGGGTGGTGGAACCGACAAAAAACAACGTTAGCAACGCATGTAGATACGCTTTATACCGATGTGAATGGTGCTTTTTAACGTGTCAATGCCCACCGAATGGACAAAAAAATATAGAAGATACCAACGAATTTTATTATGTTTGTAATTTCCACCTGCAAGCTCTTTCTGCGTCAGGCGAAAGCCATGAGGTAGAAAAAACGGTGGCATTAGGTAATCAAAGTAACCATTTATCGGCTCTTATTCCTCATTCTGTAGAACAAAAAAAGCATATACAAACCTACATTCAGTATGTAGATGCAGCAGAAGAACCCATAAATACAGAGCTAAACTATTGTTTTGATAACGATAAAAAATGGAATAAAGTAGCGTCGAATGTAGATGTTACATTGTTAACCAATCATCTTTCTACGGGCAAACACACGCTTTCTATTGTTTGTAACAAAGACACTTTTAACACAATCTTTTGTGGTATTCAATTTAAAAGATAAAACCATGCCTATTGATAGTGTAGCTTGGTTCTATCAATCGAATAGTGTTATTAGCGAAAAGAACCCTGTTTCTTATATACAAATAGGCACTTCTAACACAAATCAACAAGTGTTTTACACCATAACACATGGCAATAAGATGTTTAAACATGGAGTTAAAACGCTTAACAACGAGGTGATTACCGAAGAGTTTACAGCCAATGATGTGCCAAACGAGGGCATGGAAGTGGCTTATGCGTGGATAAGAGACGGCAAATTGTATTACTATCGTGCCACCATCTCTAAGGCTTTGCCAGAGAAAAAACTAAATGTTTCGTGGAAAACGTTTAGAAATAAACTCACACCTAACAGTAAAGAAACATGGAGTTTGTGCATTACCGACGCACAGAACAAACCCAAACAAGCCTCTCTACTTGCCGTTTTATACGATAAAAACATTAGATGCAATTAGTGCAAATGCCTTTTCTTTCGCACCCAAAATGCCTCTTTATTATCCTTCTTTGAGCTGTTCTATGAGTAGCAAGCCCAGTGCTTATTTCACAGGAGTGGGCGTTTTAGAGGTGAAAGAAGCACCCGTATTTTCTCCGAATATTATTACCGGTGACGATGAACCTTATATTTCAGATTACACTTTATCGGAAGAAGCACCCATAACTCGTGGATTAACTAAACTTAATAACACTCGCGGAGAAGGAAATATACGACTAATGGCTTATGAAAAGAATAGACAACCAGAAACAGACGCTACACCAATAGAGCCTTATAACACAACTAAAAAAGCAGAAAACACGCAAGCCAATAGCGCGAAACGTCAGTGGTTAAGAGAAAATCTACAAGAAACAGCTTTCTTTTATCCTCATCTTGAAACCTCAAAAGATGGTATTGCCACGCTTCAATTTACACTTCCAGAAAGCATAACAACATGGAAATTTATGGCAATGGCTCACGATGAACAACTTAATTATGGCTTTTTTTAGATACCTTAGTGGTGGCAAGTAAGGCGTTAATTGTTCAGCCTAATGTGCCTCGTTTCTTACGTAAAACAGACAAAGCAACGCTTTCTGCAATGCTATTTAATCGTACAGAACAAACAGAAAAAGCAGAGGCTAAGTTGGAAATAATAGACCCTCAAACGCAAAAAGTGTTGTTTGTGCAATCTTGTAAATGTGCTGTTGAGGCGCAACAAACAAAGGGTGTGAGCTTTTAACCTTAACACTTCAAACCTTCCGCAGTTAGTGATTGCTCGTTTTAGTGTGGTAGGTAAGAATGTAGAAGATGGTGAACAACATTATATTTCGATACTCTCTGATGTAGAAAAGGTAGTAAATGTGCGTTCTTTTGTGCAACATAAACCAGAAAAACTATCGCTTTCTGTAGATAAACTGTTCCCTAATGATACCACCAACAAGCAACTAACGTTAGAATATACACAAAATCCTGTGTGGTTACAGCTAAACACTTTACCCACAATGGCAAGCGAAAATGCCACTAATGCCTTGCAAGTGGTAACGTCTTATTATGCCAATAACAAGATGATAAACCTTCTTCAAAGTGTTCCGAACATTGATATGGTGTTGCAAGTGTGGAGAGATGAGGCTTTAAAAAACAAGCAGTTAAACTCTTCTTTAGCACAAAATGATGATTTAAAGTTGAGTTCTCTTTTTGAAACTCCATGGGTTTCTGTGGCAGAAAAAGAAGATGAACAAACAAAAAACATACTTCGTAAAGACTTAATCAGTCAACTTGTTTCTCGTAAAGAAGCCGATTTTCAAAAGCTACAAACACTCCAATATGCCAACGGAGCTTTTAGTTGGTTCCCTAATATGCCATCGAGTGCTTACATCACCAGCGTAGTTTTAGAGAAAATGGCTATTCTGTTTGCACAAGAAAAACAGTCGCCCGCCCTTCACCTACTATTAAATAAAGCGTTACAGTTTATGGAAAAAGAGGTGAAAAACGAGGTAGAAAGTATAAAGAAACAACAAACAAAAGGAGTAAAGTCGGTTTTTGTAAGCGATATGGCTATGCGTTATCTCTATGCTAAAACGCTTTTACAGAATGAAGAGCAAGTGAAATGGAACGAAAAATGACACTTTTTTTATTAAACACTCTTTCAACTCTTTCCACTTCTTCGTCTATCTATGAAAAAGCAAAAGTGGCTTTATTGTTATTTAAAAACAAACATCGTAACAGCGAATATACATCGAAAGCCACCACATGGCTTAATAGTTTGAAAGAATATAGCGTGTTTAATGCAGACAAGGGACGCTATTTCGACACGTATAAAGCAGGTTATAACTGGATAGACAACCGTGTTTTAACGCAAATAAGTGCAATTGAAGCCTTGAAAGAGATTACCCCTGAAGATACAACCACTATTGAAGAAATGCAAAGATGGTTAGTGATGAATAGACAAACACAACGCTATTACGACGAATTAGTGGGTATAGAAACTGCTCATGCCTTGTCGACAGACAGCAAGAGCAATGCTTTTAAACTCGAACCTTTTAACACTCAGTTCTTTATTAACAACACTCCATGGGTTATTAACTCATCGTCTAAGGTGTTAGGCTATGTAAATCAAACAGAAAAGGTGAGCCATGTAAGCAGTGTAGTTATCAATAAACAAAGCAAAGGCACATCGTGGGGTGCTTTATATGCCACCTTTGAACAACCCATAGATAAGATAAAGCAAGAACAAAACGGCTTTATATTAACACGAACGCTATGGAAAGAGGGTAAAGAAGTGAGTGAAAAAGAATCTTAAAAGTGGGTGATAAAAATAACCATAAAACTTACCTTAGTGGCAGACAACAACTATCATTTTGTTGAAATAAGCGATGAAAGAGCGTCTTGTTTTGAGCCTGTTTCTGCGATAAGTGGTTATAGAAATGGAGCTTATTGTGCCGTAAATAACACAAAAAACACATTTCTTTTTCAATTCAATCAACAAAGGAACACACGTTATAACCTTCGATTATTATATAGATAAGGCAGGCACTTACACCTTAGCACCTTGTAAAGTGCAGTGTGCTTATGCACCTTCTTTTTGCAGCAAGAACAAGCGCACAAGTGGTAACAGTTGCTCTTAATAACATAACAACAAAGAAATAGAATTAAAAAAATGAATAGATATTGGTTAATGACACTTGCCTTTTGTGCTTTTTATGAGCAATGCAAAGGCGCAAAAAAATGACCCTAAACAGAACGGTGATAAACTGTGGACAAACGGCTTATCGTTTGCCCGTTTCGGTAGAATACGAGGTGATGAACGAAGGAAACAAGCCTCTTTTCATTCATAAAGTAGAACCCAGTTGTGGCTGTACGCAGGTGGTTTACCCTAAAACAGCTATTGAAAAAGGGGCAGAAAGGCAAGATTATTGCCACCTTTGATGCTAACCAATTAGGCACTTTCGAGAAGTATTTATTGGTGTATAGCAATGCCGATGAGCGTCCAGCGTTGGTTGTTTTTAAAGGAAAAGTTGTAGAAGAGATACAAGACTTTGTAGGTTCTTATCCTTTCACCATAGGAGATTTAAAAAGCAGACCGTAATAATATAGAGTTTGATGATGTAAATCGAGGTGATATGCCACAAGAGAAAATACACATAAAGAACACCTCTAAAAAAACATTAGAGCCTGTAATGATGCATCTTCCACCATATATTAAGGCAGATTTGTCGCCTTCTAAGCTCGCACCTAACCAGAGTGGGACACTTATTCTCACCTTAAATTCGCACTTATTGCATAGCTTTGGACTAACACAAACATCTGTTTTTGTTGGAATGTATCAAGGAGATAAGGTGTCAAACGATAAAGAAATAACGCTATCGGCTGTGCTTTTGCGGTCGTTCGATAATCTTTCTAAAACAGAACGTGAGCAAACACCATGTTTAGAGCTATCTACCGACACACTCGACCTTTCTCATCAGGTTGGAAAGCATAAGAAAAAAGGAGAAATAACACTAAAAAAACACAGGTAAATCGTTGCTCGATATTGGTTCAATACAAATGTTCACAATGGGGCTAAGAGTAGACCTTAACAAAATAAAGCTTAAACCTAACGACACAGCCACCTTGAAAGTGGTTGCCGATAGCTCTGTTCTTGCCAACTCAAAGATTAAACCTCGTGTTTTAATGATTACAAACGACCCTAATAAAGCTAAGGTTGTTATAAATATAAAACTATAATGATACACATAGAAATTGATAACGGAAGCGGTTTTTGCTTTGGAGTTACCACAGCAATAAAGAAAGCTGAGGAGGAATTAGCTGGTGGAGAAGAAATGTATTCGTTAGGAGATATCGTTCATAATGGCATGGAAGTGAGCCGATTGGCTAAGAGTGGACTCACAACTATTGACCATGAACAACTTAAACAATTAAAAAATGCGAAAGTATTGCTACGCGCTCACGGCGAACCACCCAGCACTTACGAGCTTGCAAAACAAAACAATATAGAGATAATAGATGCCACTTGTCCTGTTGTGCTTCAATTGCAAAAAGCGTATTCGCAAACAGTTTGAGGCTAATCCGCAAGCACAAATCGTTATATTTGGTAAGAATGGACACGCTGAAGTGTTAGGATTAGTGGGACAAACGGCAAGCAGAGCCATTGTAATAGAGCATTTTGAAGATGCTGCTAAGTTAGATTTTAATAGAGATATTTACCTCTATTCGCAAAACAACGAAGAGCCTTGACGAGTTTTTACGTATCATTAAATACATTAAAGAACACATTTCTCCCAATGCAAAGTTTGATAGTTTCGACACGATATGTCGTCAGGTAGCAAACAGAATGCCTAATATTGCACTCTTTGCAGCAAAGCACGACCTTATATTGTTTGTTAGTGGACGTAAAAAGTAGCAATGGAAAAGGTGCTTTTATAACCAATGTAAAAAAACATTAACACCAATAGCTATCACATTGAAAAACGCAGAGGAAATAAACTTAGAATGGTTTAAAGATGTGAAGTCGGTAGGCATCTGTGGAGCTACAAGTACGCCCAAATGGTTAATGGAAGAATGTAAAAATATTTATAGAAAAAGCACTTAAAAATAAGTGAGTGAATAATAATTTTTTTGTTTTCAAAATGATAGCTTGCGTGAGGCAAGTTATCATTTTTTGTGCTACTCGTCTGTAATTTTATTGCAAATACCACCTTAAATGCTCCTAAAATTATTGACGATAACACAGTTTTTAAGGCTGTTTTTGTGCTTTCAAAGCTACTGTTTTCCACTTAAATTTTTGTAGATAAAAAAACACATTATAGATAAAAAAGCTAAGCTATTGCACTTTTTTTCAATCCTTACTTTTGTTCTTTTTTTATCGTCACCTTTTAACTTTTTGTGCTAAAACCTATATGTTTTAAAAAGCTGTAACACACTTTTTGTATTCATAAAAAAGAGCTTATTGTGTAAAAGCTTAGAGTTTAGCGTGCAATATATCGTGTTTTACACCGCAGAAGCAATGAGATGGATTAACCTTTCAATATCTCTTGTAAAACCATGTGCGTCGAGAATGACAATCTCTTTCTCTCGAACAAAAATTAAATTGTCGTGTTCTAGTTCGTTAAGTGTGCGTATTAACGAGCTTTTTTGAATGCCAAAAACATCGGCAAGTTGCCTTCTCGACAACCTAAGAGGTATCGAATCGCAATGTGTTGATGCGGCTCTTCGCAATAAAAAAGTGGCAATTTTCTCTTTAATAGAATTCATATACACCATACGAATTTTATTCATTAAAAAGAAATTGATATGTGATAGAATATGAATAAAAATTGGTTCGGATATGCTCACAATAGCCAATTAAAAACGAAAAAAATCGTCTTTCGACATACAAAGCAACACGCTTTTCTTCTATCGTCTTCACCTCAACAGGCATCTCACAATTGTCTGAATACACAAAAAGCAGGAGCCAACATGGTGCCTGGTTTCAAATAATCTACCATCAGATGCTTACCTTTTTACAGTACTCATTCCTGCAGAAACATGCCCTTCTATCACCAAAATCCATTTCGCAAAGAGGCTCGTTTTCTGATAAAAAAATGGTTTTAGCAGGCACTTTTTTCACACTATATTGAATCATGCTCAAGTGTTTTTCAATGCTGTTCGCATCTAATCCAGCAAAAAGAGCAGACGATCTCGAGTTGTGAAAAAGATTGTTTTTTCATGTGTATCTCCAACTTATGATTGCAAAAATACACACTTCTAAAAATTCTTTACTATACCTATTTCTAGGTATTTTTTTAGCCTTTTAGGGTATAAAAAGAAAAAGGAAGTAGAAAAAAACACTATCTACTTCCTTTATTTTTCAATTATTTTTTTGTGCTCTGAAACTTATTAAGAACAAGCCATCTGATATCTCAACTAAGAGCGAAAGCTCGCTATCTGTAATCTTAGTAACACGCAAATTCTTCATTTCTAATGGTCCAATAGGTATTCTTGTACTGATGTTCAGCACCGAATCGTTAATGTTCCATGAGCCATTTTCATAAGTATAGTTCAGCGGACTGGTTACTGTAAAGATGAATTTGTTATTGGCTCTGAACTTAAAAAGTTTTCTGTGCCACAGTCACAAGCATTGCATATGGCTTGTTATCGCTATTTGCAACAAGCACACGAGAGGTGCGAACAACCGAGTTCCATGCGTGTTTTGTAAGCATATTCACCAATTGTTGCTGTGTTAATGTTTGTGTTGCAGCAGGCACATTCAGCTCTTTCAGCGTTTTTCTTTTGTTTCTGTTTTCTTTCACAACAACCTTCAAATTCTGGTCAAATCCCACAAGCTGATCCACCCTCAAATTGCTGAGTTCCGTCGGCATTGACTAAGGCTTCGCCCAACACTTGACCACGAGCTGTGGCATAAATCAATTGCAAATGGGTTTTAGCAGCAAGTCCACTAACCTTAATAGTGGCAGTTTTTTTGTCTGCTCATTAAGAGTCATCTGCACTGCAGGTTCTTTTCTTATCAACAGGCAAATCTTCTTTTGAGAACATGAAATAATACTTATTACGCCTATAAGTAGATATAGGACAACAAAAAAAGTTATATGTAATTTTTCTTCATAATCAAAATGTTTTAATGTTAATTTATAGTTTAATTGGGTTTAATCTTCACTCACAATATAGTTGCCATTGCCATCACTTACCAACCAAGAAGGTTTATTTTCAATCACCGTGTCGTTGTTCACATCCTTCAAGATAATGGTATATCCATTCCAAAAATTCAGTTGGTTCTCTTTTTAAATGTACTTTTTTTGAGGTTCTTTGGCAGAATAACTTTCTTTGTATGCAACTCATCTGAACCTGTATCGTCAAGGGTTAATGCTCAAGTTGCGTGCAACGGCTCAAATCAAGCACTTCTGTTTTCAAGTTATATAATTCTATTCGTTTTAGAGTTGCGGGGAAAAACTATACTTTTAAACATGGGTATAGGCTTGCCATCTTTCTCTAAATGCCCGATATAAATATATCCTGAAGTGAGCTTTGTGTGAGAAAAATCGATGTTTTTAATATCTCCAAATGCCATAGAAGGAAAGAGATGGATAGAGTCTAACTGCTCTGGGAACTTCATATTTGCCGATAAAAACTTTCCATTTGAATAGGTCTTTAGTTTGGTTAGATGCGAATAATCGAACGAATCGTTATCTTTATAAGGCACATTTCCAGAACCACCAAGTACCAAAAAAACTCTATACTCTTTGGCAAATCTTTCGTTGCTACAGCACTAAAATCAGGATTATAGGCAAAATATTTAAGCTTATTCAATTTTGAAAGTCCCTCTAATTCAACACTTTCATGTAAGCTTACGATCTGATTAAGATATCCTCCTAGCGTCAAAGTGTCTCATCTTATCGTTCAAAAATAATCTTCTTCAAAGAATGTTCTTTGTCTGCATTTTCAACCACATAAAGCTTATGTAACGAGGTGTTGGCAACGTTTAAAAGCTTAAAAGCCTTGTTTTCTGCTGTATTAGTTGATATCGACAACGCTTGAAGAGCTTTATTATTAAGAATCAATTGCTCGTCGGCTGCATCCGAATTTTCGATATCTATCACCTTTGCATGAATGTTATTAAGATTAGCATTGGTATAAACTCCATTCTTTAAACTTAGCGATTGAAGAGTGGTTGCAGGCACTTTAAGGTTGGTTAGATTTGCTCCTTTTAAACGAAAGTTTTTCTAATTGATTGTTTTTTTCGACAAGTCGTAGCCCGCCATATCGACAGGTTTAAAAAGGCTTATTAGTAAACCACCAGTCGTATTTTTTTCTTTGTTTGCTTCAAACGAAAAATTCTTTAAGTTTGGTCAATTTATCGAAGTCTTGCACCTTAGAAACAAAGCAAGAAGGGAACCATAGCGTTTCTAATGAAGGGAAATTAGCCAATCCCCACAAGGTAACATCTTTGTTGGTGCTTTTCAATCCCACATAATCATAAAACCCATTAAGGATCTTTTAACTGATTAGAAAGCAATGTTATCGTCGTTCTTTACCTTTTAAAAAAATAGGGTGTCACCGCTTTCTAATATGTAGCCACATCCTTGCTTTTAAAAGCCTCTTGATAATATCTATTAAACTTCAACCAGATATCCTTTTTGATTGCAGCATCTGTGATTTTAGCTATACTTCGTTTAGCTTCTTCAAATCGATAAGTAGCTAAATAAGTATCAATTCGTTCCTTTAAATACTCTTGATACTCGCTCGAATTCTCGTTTAAGTCGATGTCTTGGGTTACAAGATTTAGAATATCGCCTGTCTCACACGATGCTAATGAAACAACTGCACATAGCGATAAAATGGTATATATAAACTTTTTCATATTCAATGTGTCTTTATTTATGTTAATTAAGTTCACGAACTGCGTCTTTAACTCCTACAAAATGAGATGTATCGGGCATCGAAGTCTTGAGCATAAACACATAATGTGTCTCTAAATCAGATGTAACTCTAAACCAAGAACCTTTGCTTGTCTCTTTCACAAGCTCTAATATATAATAGAAATGACGCCATGTATAAACTCCTTTTGAAGGCGTTTTTTTGAGCCCTCAAAACATTGCTTGCGACTTGTCAGTGATGAGGTTAAAGGCTTCTTCTCCCATGCTTACCTGAGGTAATTCATCTGTTTCTATAATAATTTTATTACCATCTACTCCAAGAAGCATTCACAACGGGATAATTATTCTCATCTAAACTACCCGAAAAGCTCGTAAATGCTGATTTCATTAGGTTCTTAGATTGAATAAAAGCCTTGTTATTTTCGCCCAAAGAGATCTTTAATCCATATAAGAAAGCAGGTGTTCTGGTTAGTAAGTCCTCTACAAATAAAGAGCGAATAGCCAGCTGCGAGTTATCTTCTACAGCCTCTTTGTTCTCTGCTTTATAAGAGATTGTCTCCCAAGAGGTATTCACATAGTTGGCTAATGACAAATTATTGTGATTCACTGGCATTGTTTCAAACCAATCTTGACGTACAGTTTTTGCTTATACCAGGGAAGTAACCATCAGGCTCATCACCATATATTGAGGTGTTATTAAAGAAGTCTATCATTAAAACTCTATCATCAACGTCTACCAATGCCGTAAGAATACTGACATTATCTTTAGCTTGTAGGTCTTTAACTTTTACCTTCATGTTAATGTATCCCACTGGAGTTTTAGAGTCAATGATGATGGTATTCTCTTCAGTTGTTGAGACTTTCCACTTTCCTTGACAGAAAAAGATAAGAGCTTTCTGCTAGCGGTGGGCGGAATAAAAGAGTGGAACTACCATCTCTTCTCAATTCCATTCCCATCCAAGCCACCATATATAGCATGCTTTCAAAGGGCGAAGAAGCTTTTCTCTTTGAATCGAGTTGTGGTCCAAACTACAGTATTTTCGATTCCAACTTGCTTATACCACGTTACATTTGTTAGCTTTTTGAACCACCGGATTGTTTAGGTCTGGGGTGCTACTTGTTTCATAAACGTCAATAACATTGCGTTTATCACAAGCCGAAAAGATAATTGTTGCAAAGCAAACTTGCTAATATTACTATATTTTTCATTGATCTTTTTGTGTTTTTATATTTTATACTCTAACGCCAAAGAGATATATCTTTTAGGGCGTGAAAAATCTACTTTAATGATTTCTTTCCATCTTGAAAGAAGTAGTTAATATTAGAGAGTAAAGCAGGGTTTGTTAATTGTCTTAGGTCGTCCCAACGTAGATATTCGCTATTAAGAATATTGTAAATACCAAGTCTTACAGTGAATTTACGAGTGACTTTATAGTAACCATAGGCATCAAAGGTGTATGCATTACTCATAAAAGAGGCGGGATAGCGTCGGATTAGCTCTTTTTCCTGTAGCATCTTTATCCCAAAATGTGGTTTGAGAAACAGGCTTTGCGAAATAAAGATTAGCCTTTATATTCACCTGCCAGCGTGCTTTTGGATCGGTATATTCAACGCCTATGTTTCCAGTTAGAGGTTGAATGCCCAGCATACTCATTCCTGATGAAGAGCTTCCTTCGGCATAACTAAAGGCAGAAGACACCATAAAGCCTTTCAATAGGTCTACCCATTCGCCAGGATAAAGCTGCAATGCGGCATCAAAGCCTTTGAGATGAGCCGATGTTTGATTAACATTCTTTACATAAGCGATATTCTTTGGAGCTTGCATAAGGGGTTCTTTCACCGCTAAAGTACCTTGTTTTAGCTCGATAAAGTCAGAATATTGGTTATAATAAAGACTCAACAAATAGCCAAACCCTTTGCCTCTACCATTGAATTCCAATTCATGATTATACGACTTTTCAGCTTTTTAGGTCTCTATTGGATAAAACAATGAATGATGGCCATGCGCTATAAAACTGGAAATACTTCTCTTCTGTGTTAGGAACTCTAAAGCCTGTAGAGAAGCTGATACGATGCATTTAGAAGCTGATTGTGGGCATAAGACACCACACCAAGGAACGAAAAAGCCTGATTCTTTATCGTTAATTGGGTCGAAATTCATTGCTGCTCCTTGCATATTGCGCAAGAGATAGTCAATGTATCCCATATTTTGTGCGCCGCCTTTTCTATCGTCTTTAGTAGAGAACAAATCGTATCTTGCACCTAACTTCATTGTAAGCTTTTCGTTAAAAGCAATATCGTCCATTAAAGAAACGCCCCAATTGAATCGTGTTATAGGGTTTAAGAACGAGTAAGTTTGTGCAAATACGCCCATAGGTTCGCCATATCTAAACACTTTTCCCATTCTAACAGAATATCCAGTCAATGGATCTGACGCCAAAGGAGCCTCTACATCCACATTACGAGTGTCGTTAACTCGTTGCATTGCCATTGTAGATAGATTGAGAATGTGTTGACCCAACATTCCAAGTTGAAACTTTTTAGAATCTAATTCCAACTTAAACAGATTGTCTTTCGTTGCTTGTCCTCTGTATTTAGTGTGCTTTCCCTCATAAACAAGCGTCATTTCGCTATTCACAAGGTCGAAGTTTGGACGATAAAAAGTCGGTCCAAGAGCTGGCATCTAAATAAGAATTTTGATGGTGCAATTTAGCTATTAGCTTACGAACAAGACCTTTTTCGCTTAAGAATCGATAAGAAAATGAAAGCGAACGGCATAGCGATTGGTCGTAGAATAATAGTATGGCTTTCCATCTGCAGTGAAAGCATCAATAGGTTCCAATGTCCAAATATCCGCATTGGTCTTTCTATTCATCGCATAAAACGACAAAAACGAACTTGTGATTGTCATTAGGTGCATAAGAAAGTTTACCCAACCACGTTGTTTGATGAAAGTCCATAGGATCTACTTGCGTAGAAGTGATGTTGCGAGTGAGCTTTCCATGCGAGAAATTTCGCAATTCATTACCATCTCTATGTGCCGCCATTAAAAAGAGCATCGAAATGCTTTAAGCGTACAGCACCACCCAAAAAGATAGGTTCGAAGGTTCTCTTTTCCATTGTAATTGATGGTAGTTAAGAGTCCCCATTGCTTGTTTCCTTCAATCAAGTCACGTGCTTCTTTGGTAGAATAGTTCACCGTTCCACCCAAAGCTCCCGTTCCACTTACGAACGAGTTAGCACCCTTTTTGGATTTCAACAGACGATGCAAAAATAAGGGTCGAAGTCTATTCTTGAAGCTGTTAGAAAGCCCATACGAGCTAAAAAACTATATTGTCTTGTATCTCGGGTTTGCAACACTCCATCGATAGAAATTGCCACTCTGTTGGCCTCAACTCCACGTATAGCGAAGCCTCGCATACCTCCTCTTGAGCCAGAAACAGATACTCCTACCGATGGAATATAACGCACCAAGTCGTTCATATCCATTGGCATTTCCACCTTAAGTTGCTCTGCAGTGCGTTGAATGGTGCCCACTTTTTGTTTTCGTTTGTCGGCAGTTACAACCACTTCTTTTATCTTTTGGGTTTTAATGGTGTCTACTTTCGCTTGCTGTGCATGGGCTTTTGAGCCTCCAGCAACCGACAAAATCAGCATTAAAATATAACTATTGTTATTCATAATCATCAGTTAATAAGAGTAAGTTCTGCCTTGAAAGGTAAGAACTCGTATGTCCTTCCTCCACGCTTTATTTTCTTTTCAATTTCAAAAGCATTGCTATCACCATCAAAAAGCACTCTTTTTAGGGTCAAAAAGCATTGCTTTTTCGATGTAATTACAGTGCTTTTATTTGGCAATAGAATTTCTTTATTATCTGCAGGGGTTAGCTTAAAGGTGAGAGATAGTCGTTCATTGTTAATTTGAACGAATTGTTCTGGAATATTTTTAAAGGTAATCTCACTTTCAGAAACATTATATTCGTAGAGCAATCCACGCAACGGAATACGACGAAAGCTCGCCACACTACCTTCGTTCATAGGCAAAGTGAGTTCGGGTTTTGAAAAAGTTTGCCACCTCGTTGTTGATATCAAACCACAAATAAGAATGATTACTGTTGATGATAAAGATGCGAGATAGCAGGCGATCATTATCTCCTACGAGCGGAATAGATTCGCTTTTGGTGTATTCTTCATTGCTATCAAATTCTCGATTGATGCAACTGCACAAGGCAATCAACACACAAAAAGAATAGGCAATGTTTTTGGTTTTACAAAAGCAAGTCATTATTATTGTGCAGTTAATGTAAATGATTTAAAGTCGGCATAATAATTATTTTCAAACATTTCTGAGTTGTAATCAGATGTTCGTAGGTTCACCATTACGTATAATGTGATGCGAGGTTCTGACAAAGTTAGCTCGTTACCGTTTACAGAATAGGTATATTCGTAATACCATTCGTGCGCAACATTACCACGACCTGTAAAGGTATTGGCATTGTCTTTCATTGGAACACGGAAGAAAAATCTTGTTGTTATAAACAAAACAACTGATGCTTTCTTCTGTCATAAGCTCTTGTTTCCAGTCTCCTGCAGAATCGAAAATCAATCGAATAGTCTACAATTACAGGAGCAAGGAAAAAGCGTTTTGCAGTGATGGTGTTGTTTTTATTGAAATGAAAATCAAAGCTCAAATCTTTCAATCCCTTATAATCTCCAGTGTATAAGTCGGGAAATTCGTCCTCATGTCCTGCCAAATCAAAAAGTCCATTTCCATTGTTTATTCAACAATTCGGTAGGAATTGTACCCAAAGCACTTTCTCTTTTCTTCAAGATGGTACCCACCATGCCTTCTATTTCGGCTACCTTTGCCTGCAAACGCTCATACTTTGCACCTTTTCTTGCACGATAAGGCAACTCATGAAGCACGCTTTTACAATTGATAATGATATGGTTTTTACGCACATATCCATCGTAAAGGCTACCCTTATTCAACTCTTGTTCTAATGTATTTTGATTTCTTTTTTTAATCGAATAGCCATTTTTATTAGCGTCTCATTAACACGTATATCTTGGTCGGTTAATAAGTTCTTGCCATCTGAAACCAAACCAGAAAAAATAAAAGTTCTTAGTTCTTGCTCTGTTTCATCGGGCTTTTCAAATGCCTCTTCGAATAGCTTATCAAAGTTATTAGCAAGTTCTTGCTTTGCAACTAAAGCTCCTTCTTTTTCATCTAGCTCTGATTTTGTGCAGCTTACGGCAACAAAACACAGCGCAACAAGCATACTATTTGTTACAATAGATGTTCTTTTTAGTTGTCTTTTGATCTTGAAATTCATGTTATTAATAAAGTAAATTTTAATTCAGTTATTAAGTTAAAAACACTGTTATTCTATGCTTTTCGCCTTTTAACACCCATTTACTTGCGAACGGCTCTGATAAGAATTGTAACAGGAAGGATATTTGGTGACACCTTTAAGTCAAGCTTTCCATCTTTGAAAACACCGCTTGCTTGTGCCCTATCGGTCTCGAATCCTTTTTAGATTAGGGAGGCAAAACTCCCTCTGGAATCTTATTAGGATCGACCTCTTTTGCTCCAAATGGCTCTGCTTTGAATGTACCTTTTACCGACTGCAGTTGAACACTTCCGTCTTTTTGACGCTTTACATCCATCACAAAATCACCCGAAACGGCAAAGGGCATGCGTGCTGTTGCGCTCAATTTTCCATCTGAATCGAACATAGGAGCATTGAACTTCTCGAAATGAAAACGTACTTGTTGATTACTATTAAAGGCTTCTAAAACAACGACATGAGGTCCTTGTGCCATCTGTTTAGTGCCCATTGTAGGGGTTATTGTGGCTTTTATAGGTTCCAACAACAATGCCAACGGCAGACGAACCGTCTGTTTCTTCATTGTTATTGCTACAAGATGCAGCCATGAAAGCCATGAAAAGGATTAATAAAACGCTACTTTTCAATTGTTGAATTGTCTTTAAATACATATTGTTTATCTTTAATTTATGGTTTATTTTTTTGAGTTATTGAATGCAATTTATAATGTTGTTTGTCTTCAAGTCATTACTTAGTGCCTTGCCATTGCATTTTCATTGCAACGGGTAACATAAGATCTATGAGGGTAGAAACTTCGTTTTTAGAACGCAAGAAATATCCTTCTAGTTCAGCATCGTCGCTCTCTGGCAATTCAATACCTATTTGTTTGCCTTCGTCCGTTGTACGAACTATGCCGTCACGACCTTGCAATCGAATGGTATCTCCTACTCCTTCAGATAGCAATACATCCATTTCTACACTCACATAAAGTGGCATAAAGTTGGTATGAAACTTACTTATGCTGAGATGTAACGATCCATTTGCATTGGTAGTGCAATGCACTTGATGTTTACCTGCAGTGAAATAAAGAAGCGGTTTGATGCGTCTCGGCATCATAATAAATCATAGATAACTTCGAAGAGTAATGCCCTTCGATGGCTTTTTGCTAACGAATGAGTGCCTAAATCGTCATCAACATACTCTTTTTTTGTTAGGCAACAACTCTTTAGAACGTACGTAATCATCTGAACGATACGATTCTTTTTCGCACGAAATCAATAGCAAAAACGAGTGCCCAATTAAAAGACTTTTCGCTAATAAATGCAATGAGGTTATTGTCTTAAAAACGTTATTTATTATCATTATAATGCCTCTTTTATGGTTCTATCGCTTACGTGCTACAATGCAAATAGCATTGATGTGATGGGCATGCTTACGGAAAATGCTCCGCATTTCCTGCACTCTTTTACGAGCATGGCTATTCTTTAACATTCTAAATACAATACGAATGAAATTCCAAAAAAGCCTTCATCTGCAATCATACGAGCCTGCTTCTAGCAAGTGCATTGGTCTGCTTTCGACAAACGAAATGTCAAAAACCATTATCCTCTAAAAGGTCTTTCCACTCTATAAGAGTTAAGGGACGAACATTGGTTTTGATTCCTTTTACAAGATCACTTTCTATCTCTTTGCGCACTTCTTGCAATGTATTGTCGGGATATATGCCTATTTCATGAATACCATAAAGCCCTCCTGAGCGCAATAAACGTGCTGCTTCGGCTATAATCGCTTGCTTTTGCTGTTTGCTTTGCATTGTTAACATGGCCTCTCCATACACCTTTGAGGCACTATTTGCAGGCAAACCTGTTTCAAAGCATTTCCTATTACGATCTGCATTTTATCGTTTTGCACGTTATTCTCAACTCGTTTGGCTGCTTCTGCATTGAGTTCTACTGCCACATAGCTATGAGGTTGATGAGAAAGAGCAAGCTTTGCGGTATAACCTAAGCCCGGAGCGAACTCTATTACATCATCATCTGAAGTAATATTCATTGCCTTTAGCATTTTGTGAGTTAACTCTTTTCCACCTGGTCGCAACACTTTCTTACCTAATTTTGCTAGCACCCAGTGACCTTGTTCCATATTCATGCGTTTCTCTACCATTGGTTTTCTGTTTTAGTTTCGATTATTGCTGTTTGTTTTTATTGATTAGTTGTTATGCAATTGCCCTCTACCAACGCCACGTTAAGCCTGCAAATATGCTTCGAGGTTGCCCTGGAATGAAGAAAGTTAGCTGCTTTGCGGTGAAGTTTGGGAATGGTATTGCGGGGTTATGTATCTCATCACTGATGACATAACTTGATGAATAGCGTTTGTTTGCAATATTTTTCATCTCGACATAGATATGCCATTTTGAGTTAAACTGATAGCCCAAACGAGCGTTCCACACATGATAAGCAGGCTGAAACATGGTGTTTGTGTGGTCGATTGGAGTGTTTCCTGGTTTCAGTTCTAATGATATAGAAACCATTTAAACCACAAGAATGCTGATAATCTAGCGAGCTATTGATATAATGTTGTGGAACTCCTGCGAGATACTTTCCATCGTATTTGCCACCTTTAAAGATGAAACGACTATAATTATACACTGCTCCTAAGGTGAAACTACCGATATTATGTCCTAAGAGATGAGGCTTACTTGCCACCCAGTCTCTACTTCTAAGCCCTGATGAAGGGTCTTTGGGTAGTTTTCGGTACGCTTTAAGCCCTCGCACATAGTCTTTTATTTCAAGTATTTCGTTGATTACCCACGAGTTATAAAAAGCCACATTCCAAGACAATTGCGTTAAACGTCCCTTGCTACCTACCTCAAATGTGGTGGCTGTTTGTTTCTTTAAAGCGATAGAAAAGAGTTTCTTTGGACTGGTATTGATATTCGATGTTACCTCTGTTCCTACCAATTCGTCGAATGTTGAGGCTCATAACTATTACTAATATTAGCAAATAGCTGGACATCTTTTTGTTGAATTGGATTGTAAACCATGCCTATTCGAGGATTAAAAGGCAGTGAAATGCTGATTTAGTGTACTGTTTTCTGAATAGAAATAGCGATATTTTTCTCGACATGTGACTATACCATGGGCGAAGAGTTGGATCGCTAAACACATCTTTGCTGTTACGAATATTATGCACTCCATGCACATCTAACACCACATGTAGCTGTTTATTCAAGGCATAATCGGCTCCAATAAAGGCGGTAAAGTTGGCAGAATGTAACTTATTCCACGCAAACATAAACGACTCTTTGCCATCTTTGTTGATGTAATGGCGGCGATTCATCCACCCTAAAGACGCCAACATACCTGCTGAAAGCTGTAGTTTTGAGGTAGAATAGTTATAATAAAGGGTTGCACCAATATCGTTATTAAAAGAATGAGGTATTGAAACGACTATAGGAAAAGCAAACCTATCATCAGCATATTGATAGTAGGCCGATGCTAAAAAAGATTGCTTTTTGCATTGAGAATAACACCTGTTTGATTGGAAATACGAAACATATCAACATTGCGATGAGGCTTATCTCTCAAGATATTAGGACCCATTGAGAAGGGAAGGTCAACGCCTACGCTCACTTGTTTGGGGTTGGTTAAAAGCTGATCGAGGGTTAATGGACCTGGCATTTGAAAGTAAAGATGTGTGAAATGCATAAAGGTTCGGTTCTCGATGGTGCGTTCTTGGTTTTTCCACCCTATGTTAAGAGAAGCCGTTAAACGATTGTTTTCATTATAAATACGATATCCTTTTTGAGCATTATAGGTAGAAGCAACAAACATATCCCATGCTCCCATTCGCTTTCCTGTGGTGAATGTTAAGCCTATTGTGCCGTAAGATCCTCCTTCGAGCTTTACACTTGTGGTGCTATCTGTTTGTGCTGTTCTACTAACAAAATTCAATGCGCCGCCCAATGTGCCTGCTCCAAATCGCAAAGCATTTGCTCCTTTAAATACTTCTACATAGCGAGCGGTCATCGCATCCATTATACCTACAACGTAAGAGCCGTCTGAAAAGTTCACAGGAATACCATCTTGAAGCAGATAAACGCCTCGTCTTTGAGGATTACTCTGTATTCCTGACCCTCTAATATTTAAGCGTGGCTGATCGTTTAAGCCAAAAAATTCTTGTATAATAACACCTGGTTGCATTTTTAAGGCATCTTTTATCGTTGCTATACGCTGATTATCTGGGCGTATTTCTACAAGAGATGTACTGCCTGCAATGCGTCTTTGATGGGCTAAAGCCTGCATTATATCGGGAGAAGTAAGACTATATTTGGGCTTGACCGACACTTCTTTCAATAATATAATAGTATCGTTTAAATTGCGTTTTTGTTGAGCATGCACTGCAACAAAAGAACAGATAAAGCTTAAAAAGGCGAATATTGTTTTATATATGTCCAAGAGATTATTCTTCATTTATAGTAATTGAGAGAATGAACGCCTTGACATTCATTTCTGAATACAAAAATTAAAAAGTGAAAAAGGCATTAAAGTAACAAATGCGACCGATAAAAACAAATACCCAATAGTTGTGAGATGTACAAAGAGGTTATACGAAACTGTATCTATGTTATTTTTGCCTTCGAGATACGTTCTAAATGAAACTAAAAAAATAAAAAGCTATACTTTTACATTGCAATAGCATTGCTTTTTACCATGCAAGATAATTCTTGAAATACAACTTATTGAAAAATAAAGAAGTTACCTTATTGGTACAACTAAACAGGTAATGATTTGGAAACGAGCGAGCTACTTGGATTCGCTGTTTTTCTACCTATTAAAGAACGCTTGTTATTCTGTCTACAAAGATAATACTTTGTTACCGAATAACAAGCGCTTTTTAAGGATAAAAAAAGCAAGTAGGTATGCCAAAAATGTAAATATCTTTTTGATATTCTTATAGCTTGAAACAAACCAATATGAAAAGACCATTTCAATAACTGCTTTTGAGAAAAAGAAATGGTCTTTATTTGCTTTCAGAAGAATTCTACTTATAGTTTGATAATTACAAAGTTATAGATTTACTTTTTTTAGCACATCTTCATAATAAAGAGCCTAACTATAACTTATTGTAAATCTGTTATTGGTCTCTTTTTTTAGAGTTTGATTTGTATAAGCTATTTGTTATTACTCCTCTAAAAAATGTCTTCATTTAGAAATTCTATTGTTCTATTAAGTTCTGATACATTATGAGTAGGAAGGATAAGTTTTTCCCTCATTATTAATCTGGGCTTTTATACCATATTTCTTTAAGAGACTTTCTTTTGTCCGAAGGGATTTACCTATAAATGTTGAGACATTTGTTGTAGATGATAATACTTTTGATTAGTCTTCTGGTCTTAACATTTGCAATATCTTTAATGCGGACAGCATTAGCTTCTAAGTTTTTCATTTTTCTCCAAAAAGAATCAATTTCTCCATTAGTTGCTCCAGTCACAAAATCTAGTAAAGGAAAAAAATCTGATTGGCACTTGTGTAACTCTGAAAAATAAAACTTTCCATCTTCATATATGGCATTAACCTTTTTCTTCAATTACAAACGCCTTTTTTTCTTGCATTTTTGCAAAAGAATTCCCTGTATTCGACTTTCAAGACAGTCTTACGCTTTAATATGTTTCTTTTGTTGAATACTTGAAAAAAAGGTATCTCCCTTCTTCATACCAGAAAAATACTTTTTAGGAATATCTTCCTCTATATCATATTCAGACATATCTGCTTGATTGTCAGGTATTCTACTGAATTCATCTGGCAAGAAGAAATTTACATAAGTAATGTTTTTCTCCTTTTCTTGCCATTATATCTCCATTAAATTCATCTTCTTCCATTTCCGCAGTTTTCAACCTCGCTGCACCACTGATAAAAAAATATTTCTAATATCATTAACCACATCCTCATTGAGTGAAATATACTTCACTGTGTTGTCTGACATTAAAGCGTAAAATTGGCTCATATTTATTCTTTTGTCTTTAATGATTAACCCCATATAATCTGTTATATCTGTATATGACTTTATCTCTTTTCTATTTCTAATACATTTTTGAAAGTAGTATATATGTATTCTCTTCAGTATGCACCTCATAATAGCGATAGCCTAATATTGAACAAATTATATTATAGTTACTGTTATTGTAACTAGTTATTGCTATAAGACAGCCTTGTAGTACAATGCAAAAATAAAATTTTTGAAATCTAATTTATCTGCAAAAACCGTGAGCCATGGAATTACTGATGACAGGACTTGTTCCACTCCATTTTGCGACATATTTGTATAAGAAGTAACTGTTATAGTCTTTCCCTCTTTTGGACGCTTACCTTTTATATCTAAGATAGAGTGATACTCCTATTATGCAGAACAACATAAATAGTAGGCTACCATTAATAGCCAACCACTCAAAGCTATTAAGATACGTTTTATCTGAGAAAAAATTTCCTCCATACATTACAATAACTTTCATAATTTTTTTCACAATGCCAGTTAATGCCAATGAGAAGAAAGTTGGTGCAGTTACAGTAATTGTAAATAATATTTTTGAAATTTTTACTGCCATACATCTATTCTCTTTTTATTTCATCAAGAAGTTCACATATCTGTAAGTAAGACATATGAATACTATATTCCTGCTTTTATAATATAGTTTCTTGAGAGGTCTATAGCTAAATTTTAATCTAATAATTCCTCAAATCTTATAAATCTTTTGTTTTATTCAAGAACATTCTGTCATTCATAAGTTAGATTAGGAAAGCTGTTTTCTGCCTAACAAAGAACGCTTGTTATTCTGTTTGCAAAGATAATACTTTGCTACCGAATAACAAGCGTTTTTGATGAAATATTCCTGTTTATGCACTTTTTGACTGGCTGTTTGCCTGTGGGTTATATACCTCTTCCTCTTTTCTTCTTTCTGTTCGCTTGGTTTCTGAGTTTGCGCTGCCACGCAGCTTCGGCATAGTCATTGCCCTGTGCGGATGGTGTAATCAAATCGCCCAATCCTTCCATCAGTTCGTCGGCTGCGCCAACAATGGTGTCTGCCACTGCACTAATGGGATTCTGCATTTGTGGAATGTCATTGCCTCGTGAGATAGAGAAACGGCTTGGAGGTACGAGTTGATAACCTGTATCAGGGCGTTCTTTCCTTTCTGTCGGCTCTTGTATCTGTTAGATGTGGTTTCCTTGATTCTTCCTTGTTTGTTGTTTCAAAGTTTTTCTGCAAGGAATGGTAGCCGAATTCCCTGCCAATTTCAGATGCCTTGAAAGATTGCCCTGCGTATGAGAACTTTAAACCATAGACATTACCTTGCTTGTTCTTCATACGCTCTATAATAATGCCGTTTTTGTTCAACTCGTAAAGGAACATGGAGTGTCCCGTGATGCCTGTACCTCTGTACTTGTCAAGCAGGGAATAACAGATTTGCTGCACCTCTTTCTTGGTTTGCTCTCTCGTCTGGCTGACTTTTTCCTTTTGGTATTTCCTTTCCGCCTTGACCTCCTTTGCGATGGTCAAGCCTTTCTCTCTACTTATTTCCTCCGCCACTTTTGCTGCCTTGTTGCTCACAAAGGTGGTATCATAGACCTCTCCGTACAGGCTGATGCGGTTGGCAATGATGTGAATGTGTCTATTATCGGTGTCCTTGTGCGTTACCGCCACCCATTGGTGGTTGTCAAGTCCCATTCGCTTGGCAAACAGATGGGCTATTCCCATAAGCTCGGATACAGGCAGCCTTTTCTCGTCCTGCGGTGCGATGCCTATTTCGATACGGAGAAACTTGTTCCTGCAACGGCTGTTGTAGTCACTGACCACTTTCATTTCCTCATAGATAGTCTTTGGCTCCCTGCTGCAAAGATTGTGGAAGGCAAGCCGACTACCGAGTTTACCCTCTCTGAAAATATAGTCTAAAGCCGTGCTGCCATGCGCTATCGCCTTACATTTTCCTATCATCTCTTGTTAGATTTAAGACCTTATATATCTCATCGTTCACATGAAAATGGGGGTCGTAAAATCGCTTAAATGCCTCTTTGGCACATAGCGAAAGGTTCTGTGTAATATGTACCCATCTCTCATCTTTTACTTTGATGAGGTTAGAAATCTGCCCGTAGAACCGTCCTGTATGCTGAAGTATACAAATGGCTTCCCTTTCATTTTCTGTCATCTTAGGGAACGGCTGCCACCTCTCCATTTAGGGAGTATCTCACGACAGTAGTCGGAGAACTTACGTCCTGCACTTTCCGCCTTTGACTTGATACGCTGCTTTTTCTTCTAAGGTGCATCTTACTTTGATGAACTCTGTCTTGTTCATCTTCTGCTCTTCCTTATTCTGTTGCTGCCATTTGGCAGTCTTTTTATTATATCTGTTCATATAAGCTTCTTTGAAAGTTAATCATTATAGATGATTCATTGTCTCTTAATTCTTGAATGCTGACCGATGAGAACGGAGTGATTACGGTCTAATCTCCCCGACAGTCTGACGAGGGGAGCAAGAGCAGTTTGTGGGTACAAACTGACGTCTTGCAATGCTACCGAACAAACCATTTACGCTTAAAACGTTTTATAGCTTAAAAACGAATGCCGTGCATTCTATGACTAACTGCATTCGTGGCATTCTCATAGAGAACTAAGCCGAAGAAGAAAAGGTAGACCCTTTTAGCAAAAAAGGTAGACCTATTTTGAAGAAAGGGTAGACCTTTTTCCAGAAAACCGTCTACCTTTTCTTACGGCTTACAGTCTTCTCCATTTCTCTATGTCTTCACCATATTCCTCCAGATGCTGACGAACGATGTTCTCCACAAAGCTTGAAAGGTTGCTGCCCCTGTCGCCCAGCCTGCGCACGATGAAGTCGGCACGCTCCTGTGTCTCCCTACTCAGATAGACTGCCTTACGGTTGTTTAACTTAGTCGGCACAAGATAGGCTTGCTTGTAGGCTTCGAGTGTTTTCTTTCTCATCTTGGCACTGATACGTCTTTGAATAGTTGTACTCTCAGTATTCCGTGCAGGCTCGGAGTGCATGGTATTCTCTGTGTCCTGCTTGTTTGTTGGTCTTTCTCTTTCAGGAACTGCAGTCGCTTCTTGTGAAGTAGATTCGTTCTCTGTTTCATCTTCCACACCCAAGAACCATGAAAGGTCTTTGTCGCTCATCATAGTTTCCTTTTTCCATTTCTATTTCATTTTAAGTTTAACTATGTTTTAATTTCTTGTTTTGTCCTGTAATTGATATGTGTGTCTGTTCCTGTGCTTTCCGTTTCTGCTGCTCACGGACACGGCTGACATGAAAATCGTTGAGATCCTTGAAGTCTTTGTAATGTATGTTCATGTCCTCAACATGGAAGCCTGCCTTTATGAAATCTTGAACAGCCCTCCGTCCTGCTTCATCATTGTCAAGGAAGGCACGGATATGGGTGAGGTGTCGGTCATTCAAATAGCGGATAGTCCTTGCCACGTTGCTCACGGAGTTTCATCACAAGGCAGTGGTTGGTAATCTCTTCTTTCATTGAAAGGAAAGGAGAGGAAGTCCATGAAGCCTCTCAAAGATACATACTGGCTCCGCTTTCTGTCCGTGAATATCGGAGTAATGTCCTTCGGTGCTATCGTTCCCTTGAACGTTTTATTGTCCCGAAGCTCATAGCCGCCAGAGAGATTGGCAAAGCCAATGGCTTGATAGCGCCTGCCCCTTACCTCATAGCTGACACATTTGAGGAATGGCATAGCCTTTTCCAAATCAATGCAGCGTTCTTTCGTGAGGTATTTTTGCAAATGTGGCGGCAGGGTGTCTGATATACTTATCAGTTTCCTTGCCTCGTTTGCAGCCATCGTTGGTTGGAGATTGTTTTGTGAGAAGTCTTTGTGAGAACTATATACTGTATTATCGGGAGCGGTCTGCCCCAAGCGGTGGATGGCTTCCGATAGCGTGCAGCCCTCCAAACGCATACAGAGGTCGATTATGCTTCCGCCCCTGCCTTCGCCATAATCTATCCAAAGGTTCTTCTCTGTGTCCACCTTGAAGCTCGGATGCGTTTCCTCCCTGAGCGGTGAGTGGTACATGACATAGGTCGGTGTCTTGCGGACAGGCTTGATGCCTTTCCTTTCGAGATACTCCACGATGGGGTGTCGCTTGATACGTGATAAATCTTCTTCTTTCATTGTTTTGATACATTAATGGGTTGAATGATAATTATTTATGTTTGTCTGTTTTTATGGTTTTACCTTTTCCAAAGTTTTTCCCCTCCAAACTTTTTCATCTTTCTTCTTACTACATACTATTTTGTGATAAGTAATTGATAATCAGTATTACTTTGTAGTATAAGGCAATACTACACATTCTACTACATTTGGCTACTACAAGTTTGAAGGATCGGGCATGGCAAGATTTTCCTAATCTTGTAGACATAGATGGGGCTACTACCGTTTCTTCGTTTGCTCACCTTTATGTATCCTACTTTCTTCAAGGCTTCACCCATACGCTTGGCAACAAGTGGTTGGTGAGTATAAATACCCAAATAGGTGAGTATCTCCGTAGTGGTCATTAACGAATAACTTTCATCCTCCGTTGGCTTTTCAAAACAACGCAACAAAAGTTCCATCTCTGCAGTCTGTACTTGAAAGTCCTCACTCTCCCTATATAGCTTGGCTATCTCATCATCATCAAACCAATAACGAAAGCCTGACTTTAACAGGGCTTTGGCTTCCGCATAGACATTGTCCATCGAGATAGCTTTTACTCTCTCAATATCTATGGAAAGCACTTCAAAGGGCAGGAAGCGTCTGCTTCCTGTAGGGTCTGTAAGAAAGTCATTGCCGTTCACTGATGCCACAAAGCTTGCCAAGTGGGGATGCTCCTCTACATACTTGTCGTAGGGCATGCGGTATTTGACCATCGGGCAGGTAATGAGGTTCTTCAGTTCGTTCTCATCCCGTTTGTTGAGGGCTTTGAGCTGGTCGTCGATGTTCACTATGAGGTTCTGTCCTATATAGGTGAGCGTGTCCTTCTCCTGCGGATATATCTTGCCTGTGTAGCTATAGCCATGCAATGCAGGTGGGCAGAGCAAATCCAAAAACGTGGTCTTGAACTTTCCCTGCTCGCCCATGAGCACGAGGCAGGTGTGGTTACGGCACTCACGGTCGTCCATTGCGTTGGCAACCACTGCCACGAGCCACTTGGTGAGATATGGCACCACTTTGTCAGAGTTGCGCACGACTACGCAACTTGCCAAGTCGGGGAATGGCTTTCAGTGAAAAGGGAGATACTGCTACTTCACATCCACCAATGGCAATCCCTTGAAATACTCCTGTATGGGGTTGATGCGTGGAGAGAAGCTGCTCTCGATGATAGAGTATAGATTTTCCGATGAGGTTATTATCCCGATGTCGTTGTCTATCTCTCTGCGGAGCGTGTTGATTTCATAGCGACCCCACCTTTTGTGAAATCGCTGCTATCTCATTCTGCGGTATTCGGTTCTACCTAATATCGTGTTATATCTGAACTCATAGTAGGAGGAGAGATAGGCTTTCTATCTCACCATTTTTTTGAGGAAGTCTTCCTTTTGCTTGGGCATATTGTTTTCCTCCTCCGATTTACCTTTTATCTGCATTCTGTTTTCATTATATGCTTGGTTTTGGTTTCCGAGAGTGAAGTTATGAAGAGAACAGGAAAGTTCCAAGTATTCGGAGAGTGCTTGCATAATGTTGCGTCTGTCTGCTATAAAGTTCACATGTATATTTTGTCGTGACAGGGCAAGAAAAATGGGATTTTTTAGTGGAAAAGACAGAGTTGGGAATGATAGCTCACATGCCAAAGCACAGAAATATGTAGTGTTTGACCCTATGTATGCTGTATTTTTGATGCAGCCGATTGGGATTGCATCCTATCATATAGGATAAACGGTGAAAGAAGAAAATCAAGAGAATAATGCGAAAAAGGCAACCGATAAGATATGCTTAGTCTTTTCCTTCAAGTTCCCTATATTTCCCTGCTGTTCCCTGCTGCTTTGAGGTATGGATAAACACATCCTACTTTTTGCAGGCAGAAACGTGCGGTAAGACGCAAAAACAATAAGGAATTACAAACAAAATAACAATAAAAACTATGGGATATTTTATCATTACGGATTCAAATTGGGCAAGGCTGAGGAACGAGATACTCAGTCTTGCCGAGACTCTGCCACAAGGCGTTCGGGGAACAGAGCAAGCATACCGATTGGCTGCACAACGGTGATGTATGCAAGTTGCTCAACATCAGCAAGCGCACCTTGCAGCACTACCGTGATACGGGCGTGTTGCCCTTTGCCCAAATCGGGCATAAGTGCTATTACAAGCGTGAGGACGTGGAACAGTTGCTCCAAACCAAAACAGAGAAATCAAAAAATGGATAAAACTAAAATCAACAAATAAATAGGAAAGATATGGAACAGGTAAGAGACTTTGAAACATGGAGGCTGACGATATGCAGGTGGTGCTGTCAGCTATCAGCGGAGTAAGCAAAAGAATTAAGGAAGTGGGACAGACACACAAAGCCGCTGTTTGGCGGTGAGCACTTCCTCACAGGTAAGGAAGTATGCAATCGGCTGTATATCAGCCCGCGCACGTTGCAAGACTATCGGGACAGGAGGATTATTCCCCTTACACGCAGTTTGCAGGAAAGACACTCTATAAAGCATCGGATTTGGAAAAGATATTAATGATGAATTATAAGAATAACAACTTGCGTTAAAAAAAGATACTGTACCTTTTTTTAGCAGAGTATCTAAATCATGAATTATCATATGCGAATAAGAATTATTATTTTAAAAAGATTGATGACTGGATTTTTTTGAGTATCTTTGTACTAATAATAAAATTCACATTATGAACGAAACGATTGAAACTATTATATTAAAAAAAGTTTGCTGACATTGACTTAAATGATTCTTTCTTCACAAGTCTCAAGGAGGACTATCCTGAATTTGAGGCTTGGTTTAATAAGAAATCAAAAGATGGGAGTAAAGCCTATGTTCAGTATTTGAACAATAATTTACAGGCTTTCCTGTATTTAAAGGATGAAAGTGGACAAGAATTGAAAGATGTGATTCCAATTCGTCCTGCATGCAACCGTCTAAAAGTCGGAACTTTCAAGATAGATGCTCATAACACAAAACTTGGAGAACGATTCGTCAAGAAGATAATGGATGCTGCACTCTATATGAAAGCAGATGAGATTTATGTAACTATATTCGCCAAACATCATGGACTTATAAAAATCCTGCAGAGATATGGTTTCAATGAGGAGGGTAAAAAAGGTGAGGAACTTGTCTTGGTGAAGAATATGAAATCATTGATTGGTGACCAAACAAGGGACTATCCCCTTTTAACTATCAAGGGGAAACGCAAGTTCTTATTGTCAATATATCCAAAGTACCATACACAACTCTTTCCTGATTCTATTCTCCAGAATGAAGAAAACCACAAGTATGAATTGATAAAGGATGTATCCCATACGAACAGTATTCACAAGATTTATCTTTGTTTCATGCCTGACACTGCGATATTGCAACCTGGTGATTTAGTAGCGATTTACAGAACTAAGGATGACAAAGGACCAGCTCGTTATCGCAGTGTAATCACATCTATATGCCAAATAGAGGAAGTTAGGAAGAACAAAGATTTTGCAACTGTGGAAGATTTCGTAGCGTACGCCAATTATTACAGCATTTTTGACACACAGGAACTGGCACAATGGTATAAAAATAAAGACTGCATTGTGTTGAAAATGACATATAATATTGCACTGACAAAACGAGTAACAAATGGATATCTGACTGACGAATTAAAAATCACCCCTAAATATTGGGGATTCTTCCAATTGTCCGATGAGCAGTTTGATAAGATATTAGAGAAAGGAGAAGTAGATGAAAGTGTTATTGTCGATTAAACCAGAGTTTGCCGAAAAAATATTCAACGGAACAAAAAAATACGAATTTAGGAAAAAGTATTTTCAAAAAAATAAAGATGTTGATAAAGTTATTGTTTATGCCTCTTCACCTTTGCAATATGTGATTGGTGAATTTGAGATAGACTCTATCCTTAATGATAACATAGACAGGATATGGGAACAAACGCATGAAGCTTCGGGAATCAGTGAAGATTTCTATCGTGAATATTTTGCAAACAGACCTGTTGCCTATGCCATTAAGATAGGTCAGGTTAAAAAGATATAAAAAGAAAAAAAGCGACTGAGCGATTATAATATAAATTTTGCCCCTCAATCTTTTTATCTACATTTAATCAAGTTTTTTTAAATGCGTTATAGTGGCAAGTATCCTCTTGATAAAAGAGGGTACTCACCATTATATATTGTTGTAAACTACCAGACAGAAGATAACATCTTAGCACAAAAAGTAGATTATCCCTCTTCCGATTTTACTTAGCCGAAAGTTATTAGTTACCGTGAGTTGGTATAGTTATTTGATTAAAGTGTGTATTCTCGTCCCACATTGGTAACTCTGCAACTTTCAAAGTCGGGCAAAAAGAAAAATCCTCTTTATCAGGGAAGTTCCCTAAGATTGTTTCATCGCTGATAGATAATCTTGAACGTATCTTTTTGAAGAATTTCACCTCAGAATACTCTATCTCGGTTATCTGCCTCAATAGCATTGAATGCAAGTGATACCAGCAACAGTTGCTCCTTCTCGTTCAGATCTTCCGTAGCAATTTCATTAAGGTAGTTTTGTAGAAACATACAGCCTCGCTTATTAATTTCATTAATCCACGCATTAATATACTTTTCAGTATCCATATCGTTGAAAAGTTTATCTTTGGTACCAAGTTCTCTTATCAAGTGGATTTCTTCTTCGGCAATGTCTCCATCGCATGCTATGCAACAGAACACTGTTTTTAAATATAATTCTTTCTTTGTCATAATCATTTATACATTAAAACCTATTCGAGGTCTGTTTTTTGTTTTGCTTTGTGTTTCGCCATTCATCATTGCACGAATGCGTTCATATTTATTTAACTCATTAGTACTGAGCGATGGCTGAATATTTGTTATTACAGATGTTAAGATTTCCATAGTTATCTTGCAATGCTGTCGAAGCGCACATCTTGAAGCATCATTGACTATCAATTGAATATCAGCAGACACATAATTCTTAGTCATGTCTGCTAAAAGTTGATAATCCAAACCAAAGTCGTATGGACGCTTTTTCAAGATACAATCTGAATAACGCCACCCTTGCTTCTGTATCTGGTACACCTATGTAAAAACTTTTTATCTAATCTACCTGCACGTAGTATTGCAGGGTCTATCATATTTGGGTAATTAGTTGCACCAATGATGAAAAAAACTCCTTTTTCACCTGTCTTATCCATTTGAGCGAGCATTTCATTGACAGCACTTCTTGACATCTCGTGTACATCGTTACTATCACGATTAGGTACGAGTTCATTCATCTCATCAATGAAAATCACCGTTGGTGCATTATCTTCTGCTTCCTTGAACATTCTTGCTATGTTCTCTTGTGTTGCATTAACATAACGGCTTTTCAATGTAGCGGGAGTGATGCACATAAAGTTAAAACCTAGTTCCTCTGCAAAATGTTTGGCAAAAAATGTCTTTCCACAACCCGGAGGTCCATAGAGTAACATTCCATTGGGAATAGTAACGCCATAACGTTGATATTCCTCTGGATGATGAAGTGGTTCTATCACTTCTTCATACATTTGCTGTTTCAGTTCTTCCATACCTGCTACAGCAGAGAACCCTTCACCTATTTTCTTTGTTGGTGGTAGAATTGCAGCCTCATTCGGTTGCAATCCTGATAGGATTTCCCGCTTGGTAGACTGATGTTCCACCCTGACTTCACCGTCAATAGCCTTAATAAATTCTTGGGCTGTTTGGAATCTATTCTCTGCGTCATAACTTAGTGATTTGGCTATGACATTCAGCAGTTGATCATCAAGCTCATATATGTTATCTTTTGACAGGTTTAAGCTTTTTGTTTCGTTCTGCCAAGATGTAGTCCACCACATCTTGATTATCTTTTTTAGAAATATCAATAAACCAAGGTAACCTGCCATAAAGTAAATGGTACATCATAACTCCTACTGAATATAAATCAGTTTGTACAGAGTATACGCCGGAGAATCGTTCAGGTGCGAGATAAAATGGATTCAATTCATCCAAGTTTGGCTTACTTATCGCTTGTCCCAAGTATCGAGCATGTCCAAAAATCTATCAACTTCAAGTCTTTCAAATCACCAGTGAGATTCAGCAAAATGTTTTGTATTGTTACTTCATTGTGAATGATGGGGACCTGCTGTGAGTGTAGATACGATAAAGCAAACAAGACAGCCTTTGCAATCGTCTTTATCTCATATACACTGAGAACACTATTGCGGATGATGCGCTCAGACAAAGTTTCACCACTCACAAACTCCGTTACGAGCCAAGCATATTGATGACCGCCTATCATCATATTACCTGAATCAACATACTGACAAAGATTATGATGATTCAACCACTTGGTAATCTCAATTTCCGTTACTTGACCATCATTATTTATCTGACGATGATGGAGTTTGGAATAATTGATAAGTTTTAAAAAACGAGTCTTACCGTTTGTCTCTTTCACACGATAGGTTTCCGCATAAGTCCCTTGCCTATGCGGAAACGCAATTGTGTATGCACCTACTTTATCGTTTTTCTTAAAATGCATAGTTTTACATTTAAAGTATAATTAAACTAACATCGATTGTTAAAAATAACAACAAAGACAATATACAGCCTCAACCTTTAGAGTCTGATATTTATATGAGTGTAGATAAATACATTTTCTCAAGTCTACCGTCACGGACACCTGATGGTTCTATCTATCTACATACTCATAAGTTCTAATTATTATCTTAACAGTCCACCTGCATTCGCTGCCTCATCTTGTGGCATAAGTTCAATCAATTCTGCTGCAATCTGCTGCAATCCCTCTGTTGTAGGGTTGTTACTAATTTGCTCCATTCCACGATTTACAAGTTGGCGGGCACGCGACGAGTCTTTCCAGCGTATAGTGCCAAAGCGATCGTTGCAAGACTGAATAAGTCCCATGCACTGGTAAACCATGGTAAGTTGGAAGAATAGACTATTGATTTGCTCCAATAGCTCACGGCCAACTTGCACATTCTTTGCACGTATAGTCTCATCTGTCTGGGTGCGGAGTTGATTAACCAATTGTGCGGAGTTGTCATTCCCCAAATCGTTCTGTGCCTTTTCAAGTCTGTCGAACTCTTCACGCAACTCTTGCTCCACACGCTGCCATTCTGTGTTTGCATCAAGTTGCTCAATCTTTCTAAGTAACTCTCGTAGATGGTTTAGTACCTCTTTCTTCTCTGTTGTGTTTTCATTGTCTGTACGGATAGAAGCAAGTTCTTCCTTCAAGCTATCTACATTGATTCCACTATCAAACAAGGTTTTAAGGCTGTCCTCTGCTTCTGTAAATCCTTTCTTTATTTCAGTACTGGCATCAAGCATGGTATGCTTCTTGCTAGTATCAAGCTCTTTTTCTACAGTAGTATCTGTTGACAAGAAATGAACTTCAAGTTTCATTTGTTCGGAAGAATCGACTTTAAGTGTTACATCCACCAAACTATTCTCCGTAATGAGTGTATCAACATCATCGCCAGTGATAACAACATCTGCTACATGTTCATAGAGTGATGCAGACTTACCTTCAGCTTCAGTAAAGTCATCTACTTGGTAAATTGGAATGGTTAGCATATCACTCTCTAAACCAGGACGAAGTTGATTAGAAGTTTTCAAATCATTTACCACACCAGTGGCAGGCAATGGCTTGTTCTTCTCCAATCCCTTTGCCATACGGAATACACCACGTCTTTTGTCTTCATTCCATGTGGCAATACCAATATTATAAGGCAATGGTGCAGCTCCAACTACAGAACCTTGAATAATAGTGATCTCTGAAGGGAAGCAAGGAAGTGTATTTCCCTCTATCGTCATAACAGAAAATATTGAACGAGTTAGCTTTTCCTTCTAATAGATTTACTTCCAGTACATCACCATTTGAATCAATTTCCACTTTTCCCACTTGACCATGCCTTATCTCCTCTTACAAGCTCAATGAAAACTTTGCTTAAAGGAGAGTCGGCAGTCAAACTAACTGGTATATACTCTGTCATTTCAACAGTTGTAGATTCATAATGCACATCGAGTTTGATAGTTCCCACTTGAATGTCCTCGTCCGTAATCTCCGCATCCATTGTAGAAGCATAGAGTGCCGCTCCTGTTGCAACAGCAGTCATAGGGTCGATACTTGTATCAACATTAGGTGTAACTTGCTCTTTCAGCATCTGTCGGATGAGAGGGCTATGTGTTGGACCACCCACAAGAATAAGTTTGCTGATTTGTGATCCGTCAATGTTATTGCGCTTTACAAGGTTCTTGCAGATGTCTACTGATTTTTGGAAGTAGGGGTGCATTACATCAAAGACCTGTGCCTGGGTTAAGGTTAAGTCAAGCTCTATTTCTTCTCCTTCCTCATCTTCTCCAAGATCGCCAAGATTGGAGATAATATCCTCATGATCTTTAAATGAAAGTTGATTTTTAGCATCTTCTGCGTATGTTTTCATAGCATCGCGAAGTACCTCCTTTTTTTCTGCATCTTGCAAGTAACTATCTACTGCATAATTTTTCTGAAGATACGGTATAAGCAAGTTATCCACAATGGCATAATCAAGGTTCTTACCACCAAGATAGTGTCTCCCTCAGTGTCAAAAAAACCTGCATGATTCCATCTTCTACTTTCAACAAGGCAGCATCAAAATGTTCCACCCTCCAAAGTCGAAAACCATCCAAAGTCCATGCTTTTCCTCTGCAGTAACACCATATGCCATAGCTGCAGCAATAGGCTCTGAAGTAGCTCGCAATGTTTGAACCCTGCCAGCTTCGCGGCTTCCATTGTTGCAGTCTTTTTGGTTCACCGTGAACTTTGCTGGCACGGTAATGACAACAGAACCAAATGTTTCATCCGTAACGAAAGACTTTAAAGTTTTCAGTATTTCTGCCGATAGTTCCTCTGATGAGAAAGTCTTTATTCAAGTTAGTACATGAATATTTTGTATCTGTCGCCATTGTGCGTTTAAACTCCACATATGTATTGAGGCTCCCTTTATGCCACGACTTTGTTGCACGGCGTTTATCTTGCTTTCATTGTATTGTAGGCACTATCGCTGTCTTTATAGAGCCTTTCTTGTTTACAGAAATGCAGGAAGGCATAGTGTCTTTTAATACGTCAGTCTTTATTACAATTGGTTCTCCTTTTTTTCCATGCGGCTGATGGCGGAATTGGTTGTTCCGAGATCTATGCCATAATCAATTTTGTTTCTTGCCATGATGTTAATATCTTAGATGTTTTGACTTACGGTTATCTGAGCAGCTTGTATCATTTGCCCATTGTAGTTGATTTGCGGTTTGGTAATGCCTGTAATGATTTGCTTTCCTTCTTCTAATTCTTCATCAGCAACAAAGTTGGCAGTTACTTTCATGCCCTCGTTGTATGGTTTCCCTAACATATCGATGATTTCATAGCCATTGGCTTTAAAATTATCTTTGATGCGTTCCACGGCTTTTGCCAATTGCTTGTATCCCTTTATTGAAGAGTCCATACGTGACATATTGAGTTCTATTCTGACAATTTCGTCTGCTACCTTCAATGCAAGCGAATGGTCAGGCTTATCAGTTCCAACAACCTTTGGCGTTGTGGATATTTGCTTGTCAAACATTTCCAGCAGCTTATCATCCAGTTTCACAGACTCTTCTTGCATCTTTGTCTGTGCCAACTGTAAGGCTTTCTTGCGCTTTGCGTACTTCGTCGATAGAGGTGTTGCCCAACTTGATGCGCTTAGTAAGCTGGTATGCCACACCTATTATAAAAATAAGCAACGCCACAGCCATGATGCCTATCCAAAGCGTTCGGCTTCGTAGCATATCTTGGTTTGTCTGAACATTGCTGTTTGTTTTATTGATTTCCCCATTGATATTTTTTCGGTCAGCTGCTTGGGTGTTGGCTAATTGTCTGCACGCATTCTGCAAACTGTCAATTACCTTTGTTAGTCTGGTATTCGCATTGCTAAGCAATTGGATTTTATGCTCGCCATCTCTTTGCTTGTCTACCAGCCTATTCAGATGATTTTCCACATTACCTTGCTTGTTCTGCAAGAGAGTGAACTTATCTTCTAAAAACTTTAATTTTATCGGCATCATTCGCCAACTTCGCACTCATTAGCTGGCAGCTCATGGTTGCAAGCAGGATTATCATAAATGTTTTTCTTCATAATTATTCATACTTATGTTTTATAAATAAAATGAATCCATCAAGCACTTTTCTGATGAATTTGTTTGCCAAGTCGTGATTCCTAAGCCGTTCTACAAGCCTGGGTGAGTGTCTATAATAGGACTTTATAAACCATCTTCCCCAACTATTTTGCGCAAGGAACAAATCTCTAAAATGTCTCAAAACAACAACTTGCGGATGGTTATAATTGCCATAAGCCATTGTTGCGATATAGCAGGCTCCACTATCGCTTGAATTCAAACGACTGTTTATATTCCGCAGTGTTGACCTATTATTGTTGAAGTAGTTTCGGGTCTTTGCATCCATATCTATACTACCAATCGTATCCATTAGTGAAACAGCATATGAAATAGTGTCACGCAATTTAGCAGCATTCCCCATAGCAAGGGTTTGTTCAAGATTGACAACCTCTACCAGACTATTAACGGCTGCTGATACAACAGCAGATGCTACCTTAATATACAAGTCTGCATTTGCACCCATTTTCCCTTTTATCGCTAAAAGATCAGGAATGCAATCCGTAATAATTTTTCGAATATCTGGTAAAGAACGGCTAACCCCCAAAGGGAGCCAAGAATTGTCTTTGCTATCTCGCAGTTCTTGAATATGCTTCATTAATCGTGACAGTTCATTCTTTACTGCATATTGGGGGCAATCTCTATAAGAGTATCAACATTCTCCTTACATCTTTGTTTTACTAATGTTCCGACAGCAATGGATAGTGCGTAATTCTGAAGAAACATAGCTTGCTGTGGAGCATCATCATCATTTGTATTGTTGAAATAATCAATTCCACACTGTAGGATTTCCTGTGCCAATTTGTCTGCAATCATCTGGTATTGTAAATCAGAAGTTGAAAGATAATTTCTTAATTGAAGAAGACACTCCTTTGTGCTTTCCATTAAGGACTTCCCTGCACTCAATCTTGCTTTTTGCTAATAGCACATTATCCCCATTTCCTCTTGATTTTTCTTTCGCAACATGCAACTAGCATTTCCTGTATCTTATCGATTAGCGGTTTGATAGCCTTCTCACTAATATTTCTTTTCCAGAGTACTATTTTGTGATGTTCGGAAGTATTTTCTGTACATCAGTCTCTTCACATAGCGCATCAAGGAATGCGAAAGGTAAGTCTGTTACGTCTACACTTTCCACCTGTGCCAATCACTGCTGGACACCAGTTGATTGACATATTGCATGTTGCCATACAATATCTCTGCGCACGATAAGGGCTTGAGTTTGTAGTCATCGCACATCAAGGCGCATACGATGCGGTTTTTGTAGCGATGAAAGAGTTTCTTTCTTTTGCCAAATCTCTTCTGCCTTGCTGAGTTCGCCTGCTATGAGGTGATTAAAAAGCTATATCGTCCAACGGAGTAGTCTTGATAAACCAAAACTGCGCATAGAACATTTGGTCTTTGGGTAATGCGAGTTTAGCATCAGCATCAGCTACCAAAGCATCTGTCCTATTGTTTGGTTGAAGATATTGGGGTAAATCTAAGGGAAAAAGATACAGACTTGCCCACTTTCAGAAATGCTTTCATCCGATTGTGGTTAGCCAGTCGTTCTTTGGTCGGAGAATTGGCGTAAACTCCCGAGTAGTCGGTAAGGATTGTTCTTTAAAAACATTCATTTCTAATTTCGTTCACAAACACAGCCAACAGACTCCCTTTGTTGACAAAATTTATCCTCGTAATCTATACATATAAAAAAGCGTGGAGCCAGTTCTGTCACTCGCTTCACGAATTGAGGCTCTCGCATTGCCCGACAAGTCGAAACGAGCAACGCCGAAAGCCCCACGCCAGTGTAAATATATAGTATGCCCTCTTGACAACAACCGAAAAATCGATTGAAGACATTGAGAACGTATATAATACACCCCATGAAGCGTCTCTTTGTTGCTTTGTTCTTGACTTGTCGATGAATTTGCGAGATTCCAATTCGTCAAAACCAAAGCGTACAAAAACGCCTTTTATCAATATGTATGTATACCCCACCTTTGCCCATTGGGGCTTTCGGTATGGGTAATACGCAACAAAGATACGAAAAGTATTTTTATATTTTTTTATTTAATTGATAAAAAATACTTACTATTGTAATTTACCTATTTGATCGTTTATATTTCGGGGATTTCCTGAAAAATAACTGCATAGGAAATCTTATTTAAACATGTGTTGATTGCCACAAAGAGTGGAAAAGTTGTATGTAGTCATTTCGTAGTTGCAAGAAATACTAAGTAATGACTACATTACAATTCTTTTCTCTTTCACCGCTTTACCACTTAGTGTAGTTATGTAGTAAGATATAATCGGTGAAAGAAAAAGGAAATCAATACTAGATTATCAGTTATCCGTGCTACCTATCAGGAATATCAGTGTTATCACGAATGCTGGTTTCTGCAACTTTCTGACAAATATACTTTCTGAACAAATGCGCTTCTGTGCTGTCCAACTGAAAAGACATGGCAATGATGATTGGAAGCGGATAGAGCGGAGCATAACCTTTTAGTTGTTTGTTTGCATAAATATTTTCCTCGCCTGCACTCCTTTCATCGGGAGTGTAGATTGGAAAGACTTCACCAATATTTGCAGTCTGTAATTGAGTTTTCTCCATGTTACACCGAAGAAACTCACGAGTTCGTTCTCCGTCATGGCTATGTCACCGTATCCCTTTTGCTGAACGACCTGCATTCCATCAGACCCCAATCAAAATAACTGCGTTGATAGGCAATGTTTGTTCTTATCTTTTTAAGTTGTCGTTTGCTCCTCATGCCGTTTCTTCCATTTTATAGGTTACAATATCCCAAAGATTCATAAGCCTCTCTCTCCACTAGTTTCTTTTCTCCTTTACCGATTGTTTGGCTATAAGCCTGTCCATATCCTCTGAAATCTTGTTGTCCGTTACCTGCGCATAAATCTGCGTGCTTGATATGGAGGCATGCCCCATCATCTTGGCTATGCTCTCAATAGGAATACCTGCGCTTAGACACATCGTGCCAAACGTATGTCTTGCCATGTGGTACGAAAGTCTTTGACGGATACCGCAAGCCTTGCCCACGATGCTCAGGTTCTTGCCCATCACGCTACGGCTGCAATGACGGTTGAAAGACAAGGCTGGTCATCTTTTTGTTTCACCGTCTGCCGTTCCTCGCTTTCTTTCCTGCTCATTTCCGATAATGGCTGATAATGGTTTCCGCTATGGGATGTAACGGCACGATGAAACTCAACCTTTGTCTTTCTGACGTTCCTTTCTTATGTACATCTGTCCGTCTGCTGCCGTTTGGATATGCTTGTATTCTAAATTTCTCCATATCTGAGATAGCTATAGCCTGTGAAGCAGGAAAAGACAAACATCAGTCTAGCAAGCTCCGATTCTCTTGTCGTTCATCGTCATTGCCATGAGTTTCATCACATCGCTCTTTTGTAGAAAGCGTATCTTCTTTTCCTCATTTCTCAAACTTGGCATTCTCAAACGGATTGCAGCGGATAATCCTGCTGCTCACCGCACGAAACATCAGTCGGCTCAGCCAACAGAGATTGGTATTGACAGTCGATGCTTTCAGCCCACGCTTCTTTAGGAAAGAAACGGTATTCCTCAAATAAACTCTCCGTAATGGTGGCGATAGATATGTCTTGTACTCCTTTGTTTATCGATAAAATATCGGAGATTTTCTATCAGAATAGTAAAGGTTCAGATAAGTCCCCTCTGCCCTTGACTTTCCAACGCTTTCCTTGACGGCTTGCAGTTCCGCCTTGCTCATTGCAAGGAGCGTGGTGGGGTTAGTGGCAATGCCTTGCAAACTGTTCTTGATAAGTTCCACACTTACCACTCCTTCCCATCGTCAGTATGTCCCTGATAGGTTTTTTCTATCAATTCCCTGAACTCATTGATTCTTTGGTTGGTCTTCCTATTGGTTGTCAAACCCTGTTTGGAGTTCCACTCGGAGACTTTACACTTTTCTCCTGTGGTAATGGCGGTGCTCTTTCCGTCTATGGTGATACGGCAGAGAATGGCGGTGTTGCCGTCTGCTTTTGTCTTCTGTCTGTTAATATAGAACAGTATCTTGAATGTACTTCTCATAATGCTCGTCTTTTATATGGTTAAACGTAAATCTTCGGTGAAAGAAAGGAAGCGGTCAAATTCCTCAAAGAGTTTCTGTGGTGTAACCTTTGCATAACGCTCGGTCATACTTACGTTGCTATGTCCGAGCATCTTGCTCACCGTTTCTATTGGAACTCCTTGCTCAAGCGTGATAAGTGTGGCAAAGGTGTGTCTTGCCGTATGCGTGGTAAAGGGAAAAGGCTATACCCTCTCTAAGGCGCAATGCTTTAAGATACGACTGATAGGTGGCATACTTCATCTGTGGCAGCAGTCTTTCCCTTTCTTCGCCTCGATACTTCTCTATTATCCTAATCGCTTCGGGCAACAACTTAATACGGCAAAGTACACCTGTCTTCTTCCTATTGAACTTCATCCAAATATTTTCCTCATCATCACGGACAAGATGTGTCTTACTTAATCCCATTAAATCACAATAGGCTGCACCTGTATGACAGGCAAAAACAAACAAATCCCTTGCCGTTTCCATTTCTTCCTCCAACTCTCCAAACTGGGTATTCATTAGTTTGTCAAGTGAACGTCTATCAAGTGCCTTTGGGAGTTTCTTATCACCTCTTGCTATCTTTACATTAGCAAATAATAAGGTGTCAGCCAATCCTTCACGGTATGCCAACTTGCATATGGTCTTTATTTGGGATGCAACTGCATAGAAACTACTTTCCTGAAACCCTAATTTGTTCAAGTAATAGTCCCTGAAATCATAAATGAAATTTTCTGTAAGTTGCGAGAAAGACAAATCTTCCACCTTGTACTTGTCTTCGATAAATATCCGAAGATTATTACGGGTAGTATAGTAATTGGAAATTGTTTCTCTCTTAATGTCAATTCCAATATGTTCTTTCTTCTCCCTGATGAGGATGTCCAATCGTTCGATAAGCATACATCGTGTCTGTACGCTGCCTTGAAACAGCTCCTTTTACATCGGCTGCGTCAAATGGGCAACCTTTGGATAGCAGAGCTTGATAAAGCCGACTGAACAGACAACAGCAGACTTTTCCAACCTGCCGTTTATCTCCACCGCCTCACGACTCTTTCCGTCCATTCTACTCTCACGGGAATTCCACAACTCTGGATTGCAGGAGAGTTTACAACTGAACTGGGCAACATTCCTTCCAAGTGTGATACGTCCCATAATCGGAGCCTTGCCTGACTTGTCAAGACCGCTCTTTTTGAGGTAGAGCAACACCTTTCATTTTCTCTTGTTTCATACGCTTTAATTTTTTTATGGGCAAAAGTGCGAATTAAAGCGTTCCTCACTTATGCAGAAAATTGCCGACCACAGCAACAGCCACACGAGCGAAAAATAATTCAGTTACCGAACATTACTCCATCGTTACCTATCCCAAAAATCAGGGTAATGCTCTGGTAACTGAACTTTTGCCTAAATCTGCATATTCCTGCCCTTTTTAGAAAAGAGCACTTCTATGCAAATCGTTCTGTTTCTTCCTCATTATCAATTGGTTTACGCCAACTTCGACTTTTCTCTTCATTTTCGTTGATTA